>NZ_CP112884.1:0-4165505 GCF_051013555.1 Sulfitobacter sp. TBRI5
CGTCCACATATGAATCACAAATCAAAGCCAATGGGAATCCTGATTGTCCACAGGCCCTAGTGTGGCGGGTATTGATATTCCAACTATGCGGTTTTTGACTTTGGAAAGCGGAGGTTGCAAGAGATCGTGAGAGACAGGCATTTGAAGGCCGCCTAATCCGGATCGCAGAAACAATAGTGTTGCGGTTCGCGCCAACTCGCGTTCAACTGTCTGTGTCATGGCCCAAACAACTTTGACCACCCAGAACAGCGATGCAGGCACTGTGCTGCATTTGCAGGGTCGCCTTGTGACGGCGGCACTGGCCTCAGTCGAACGTCAATTCGCAGAGTTTTCTGCGGCCTCTGGGCCGGTCACGGTGGATTTGTCTGATCTTGAAGCGTTGGACACGGGCGGCGCATGGATGATCGCGACACTTCAGGCGCGTTTGGCCCGCGACGGCGTCGCGATTGAGATTGCAGGCTGTTCCGAAGCGCGCAGGGAATTGATCGAAACGGTGACCCGGGCCTTGCCTGATACAGAAGGCGAAGAAGCGCCTCCACGTGGGTTTTTGCCATGGTTGGAACGGCTTGGACACAGCACATCCCAGTTTGGCAAGGCTGCGCTTTCCCTTTTGAACTTCGTAGGTCTCGTGTTGCATCGCTTGATGGGTACTGTCCTGCGGCCCTGGCGGCTGCGGGCCACGGCGCTGGTCAGCCAGATGCAAGAGGTCGGTTTGAATGCGGTTCCGATCATTGCTCTGATGGGTTTTCTGATTGGCGTGGTGCTGGCGTTTCAGGGGGCAGTGCAGTTGCGCCAGTTCGGCGCCGAGGTTTTTGTTGTCGATCTGATCGCGGTTTCGGTGCTGCGAGAATTGGGCATATTGCTGACAGCGATAATCGTGGCGGGGCGGTCTGGGTCGGCATTCACGGCCTCGATTGGTTCAATGAAGGTCCACGAGGAAATCGATGCCATGCGCACGCTGGGCCTTGACCCGATTGAAGTGCTGGTTCTACCGCGCGTGATCGCGCTTATCTTGATGCTACCCATACTGGGGCTGATCGCTAATGTTTTTGCTCTGTTCGGTGGCATTCTTATGGCCTGGATCGAACTGGGAATCAGTCCGGGCATGTTCGTAACGCGTTTTGTCGAGAACACGGATGTCTGGCATCTGGCTGTGGGTCTGATCAAAGCGCCGTTTTTTGCCTTCGTGATCAGCATTGTTGGCTGTTGGCAGGCGATGCAGGTGGGTGGTTCCGCCGAAAGCGTGGGTCAACGCACCACTGCATCCGTCGTTCAGTCGATCTTTCTGGTGATCGTCGTGGATGCGGGTTTTTCCGTATTTTTTCCGGAGATCGGCATATGAAGGACATTGCGACCAATCAGCCGATCATTGAAAAGCCCGCTGCGCGGGAAGCAGTTATCACCGTGCGCGGTTTACGGACCCAGTTCGGCCCGCAGATCGTACATCAGGATCTCGACCTTGATGTCTGGAAGGGCGAGGTGCTGGGAGTCGTCGGCGGGTCCGGTACCGGAAAATCCGTATTGCTGCGCACGATAGTGGGACTTAACCGTCCAACGGCCGGAGACATCAGGGTGTTGGGGGTGGATGTCGTCAATGGTCCTGAAAAGGATCGCCGCGCGGTGGAACGACGTTGGGGTGTGGCGTTTCAGGACGGTGCCCTGTTTTCATCGCTCACCGTGTTGCAAAACGTGATGGCGCCGATGCGCGAGCACCTCAACCTGTCTCACGGGCTGATGAAATCGCTTGGAGAGCTGAAGATAAGCCTCGTTGGATTGCCGCCCCTCAGTTGCGGCAAGTTTCCGTCCGAATTGTCCGGGGGTATGCGTAAACGTGCTGCGCTAGCCCGTGCATTGGCATTGGATCCTGAAATCGTCTTTCTGGATGAACCGACGGCCGGGCTCGATCCGATCGGAGCCTCAGCTTATGACGAGTTGATCAAGGATTTGCAGGCTTCGCTGGGATTGACCGTATTCATGGTGACGCATGACCTCGACAGTTTGTATGCGATCTGCGACCGTGTAGCGGTGATCGCTGAAAAACGCGTGCTGGTCGAGGGGCCGGTTAGCGAGATGAGTTCCGTCGATCATCCCTGGATCAGGGAATATTTTACCGGTCCGCGCGCCCGCGCGGCGCAAGACAAACGCTGAGAGGCGCGGCCAATCTATGGAAACCAAAGCCAGTTTTATTCTGATCGGTGCTTTTACGCTTGCGGGCATCCTTGCGAGCTTCGGCTTTCTTCTGTGGCTGGCCAAGGTCGAAGTTGACCGGCAATACGCCTATTATGATGTGCTTTTCGACAGTGTTTCCGGGCTCAGCGATGCGGGCGATGTGCGTTACAACGGGTTGCCTGTCGGTCAGGTGGTTGCTCTAAACCTTGATCCCGATGATCCGTCAAGGGTGCGCGTGCGGCTGGAAGTGGGCGCAGATACGCCCGTAAAAACCGATACTATCGCCACCTTGCAATCGCAGGGCGTGACTGGCGTTAGCTTTGTGTCCTTGTCGGGTGGATCACCTGAGGCGGAGCGGGCAGAACAGGGCAGTGTGATCCGTTCGGAATCCAGCGCCTTGCAGTCCGTTCTGGAGGGCGCGCCGGTGCTTTTGCAAAAAGCGGTGCTGCTGCTTGAAGACATTAACAGTGTCGTAAACGAGAAAAACCGAACCGCGACCAGCCAGATCCTTGAAAACCTTGCCTCTGCCACTGGACGGATGGATCGCGCGCTGGAGAATTTCGAAACCTTGTCGGGCGACTTGGGCCTGGCGTCACGTGAAATTGCCGGTTTTGTCGGGCGACTGGACGAACTGGCGGAAACAACTGAAACCGCTTTGTTGGCGGCGACGGATACGCTGCAGACCGCCAAAAGTTCGCTCGAGAATGCCGACACAATGATAGCGTCGGCGAAAACGACACTGGGCACAATGGATGAGACATTCATCTCTGTCAGAACACTGGTTGATGGCGATCTTGGCGATCTCGTCCGTCAGGGTACTGCAACAGCGGAACAGGTCGGGGAGGTGCTGACGAGGGTGGAGCCGGTACTCACCACGACTTTGGATACGGCCACGACCGCGCTCGGCAGCGCGGAGCAGACGTTTGCTGCGGCCAACAAGGTTATTAGTGAAGACCTGGATGGCATCCTCACGGACACGCGCAAAGCAGTGACAGTCTTCACGACCACCATAGAAGACGCGACGGGTGACATTACCCTCATTTCACAAGAGGTGCTGAAAGCGTCGCGGTCCGCCTCCAGTTTTGCCAACACGCTTGAAGTCATCCTTGCGCAGAACCGCCGCCAAGTTTCTGATTTTTTGCGGGTCGGCCTGCCGGAGTTTCTGCGTCTGATGGAAGAGGCGCGGCTTTTGGTGAGCATCATGGAACGGTTTGTCGACCGTGCCCAACGTGATCCCGCACGCTTTATTCTAGGGACCCAAGGATCGGAGTTCAAACGTTGACCCTATCTGCTTTTCGCGCTTTGGCCTTTTGCAGCGTGGCCTGTGTGCTGACGGGTTGCGCCGGTTTGGCCACCCTGACGACAGCAACAACGCCCACCGACCTGTATCTTTTGACACCCAAAAGCACATTCGATGCCTCCCTGCCACGGCTCAGGCAGCAGATCGTCGTGGGCGAACCGACAGCGACTGCCGCTGTCAGCACCGACCGGATTGCGGTGATGCCCACATCGTTACAGGTCGAATACCTGCCGGGCGCGCGCTGGGTGGATCTGGCGCCGGTGATCATTCAGGCGCTTCTGATCGAGAGCTATGAAAATACCGGCAAAGTCGATGCCGTTGGCAGGTCGGCCATTGGTTTGCGCGCAGACTATCTGATTGTCACGGATGTACGCGAGTTTCAGGCTCGGGTGCCGCCGAATGCGCCACCTGAAAGCCTTTTGGAAGTGCAGGTGCGTTTGAATATCAAGGTGATTGACGCCGATCTCGATCAGATCATCGCTTCGCGTTCCTTTGAAAAAATTGTTCCCGCTAAAAGCGATGCGGCCGCAGACATCACCGAGGCCTTTGATGATGCTCTGGGCAGCACAATGCGCGATAGCATAGAATGGAGCATCAGAAAGATGCATTCCGATTCCGTATCAAAGGCAGCACCCGCCACCGACTGATAGATTGTGAGGGGTGCTTGCGATCTGGCCGCCGACGCAGTGTATCCTTGAAATACCCCTCGAACCTAAGCCCGTAAGACTCTATGAGACCCGCCGCCGCCCGCTGTGTCGTACCCTTGGGAATAACGCTCGCCTCCCACTGCCGTCGAAGAACCTCCAGACGGACCTCGCACAGCAAGTTTCGGAGGAACGGCGTCGGGTGCCCCTCGTACGGCTGGGACGCCGGGTGTGTCAGTAAGTTTTCCAACTGTCTTTCCTTTATTACCAAAATTAGCCCCCATTGCCGGGACCGGCCCGGCTGTGCCAAACGATCTTTAACGGCGCGTCCTGCGTTCTTAACCCCTTTCACGACGTGCGCCAGTTCAGGGATTTGCATCGACATCGTCTCGACCCGCGGCACTTCCACCGCCATCGCGCCCAGATCGCGCGCCATGCGGTCAGCGTTGCCCTCCCCCTGTAGAGGGGCCGTCACGTCTGCCAATACACCTCGGGCCAGAAAATCAGCCATTCCTTCGCCGTCTCGTGCGTACGGCGCGCGTCGCCGTGGGTCTTCGCGCGCTCGGTAATAACGCACTGCACGTCGCTCAAAATATCGATGGCTTCCCTCATGTCATTTCCTCCTCTGCGCAAGTTCAGCACCGATGGCGATCATGCGATCCACCAGTTGCTGCGTCGACAGGTCAGCCAGCGCGCGCACCTCCTTAAACATCCCAAACATACTAAACTCTAAATATCTTGTTCAAAAAATTGCCTACAAATTTGTTTGTACCAAATGATTAAAGATAAGCGTGTAATCAGGCGTTGATGCAGGTCAAACCCAACTATTCAAAGCATGACGAGAACAGTTCTGCATTCTGAAAATCGAAAAAAAAATCCAGCGCAGATAGGCCACGCTTCCACGGCCCTACCCAAAAGCTCGAGGGTGGGGGGCCTCGGCTCAGGGTATTTTGCAGTTTAGAACAATCCTATCCTGATCTAGTCACTTGCTCGTGCGTTTAGTCTTCGGTGGACGGACATTCGACTAACGCCCATTCGCTCCGAAATCGCACTTGGCCCAAGGCCTTCATCGCGCAGGGCAGTCACCCGCTCCCGATCAATTCGACGCTTCCCGCCCTTGTAGACTCCCTTCTGTCGAGCTTTTGCAATGCCGTCAGCCTGTCGTTTGCGAATAAGGGCAAGTTCAAATTCGGCGAACGCACCCATCATGTGTAATTGAAGCTTTTGCGAAGGGATCATCCCCGTTCGTAACGTATGTCATTATGGGTAAACCTTGCGTGACGCACCGGGAGTGAACACTTAGTGCGTCACTTAGGGTTATATTTGATTTATTGACATAAATGGTTCAACAGTTTAAGACCCTAAATGAACAAATGGAGTGTTCCTTATGGCTGTCTATGGTTACGCAAGAGTGTCGTCTTTGTCTCAAAGCACTGAGGTGCAAGAACAGTTGCTCAAAGGTGCTGGGTGTTCTGTAATTCGAACTGAAAAGGTGTCAGGGAAAACCAGAGAAGGACGGGACGAACTGGCGAACTTGATGGATTTCATTGCCGAAGGTGACCAGTTGGTTGTCTGCAAGCTTGATCGTCTAGGCAGAAGCACACGAGACGTGCTCAATCTCGTACATGAGTTAGAGCAGAAAGGTGCATCACTACGTGTCCTTGAACCTGAGATAGACACCAGTGGGCCAATGGGAAAAATGATACTCACGGTTCTTGGAATGGTTGGCGAGATGGAACTCAACCACCTCAAGGAACGGCAGAAAGCAGGGATTGAAGCAGCTAAAGCCAAGGGTGTCTACAAAGGTCGTCCTGTCCGTCTGGATCACAAGAAGATCAGGGAAATGGCATCAGAGGGAATGAAGGTGTCAGCCATTGCCGGGCAAATAGGGTGTTCAAGAGGGGCTATCTATAAAATTCTAGGGGATTGAGGCAACAGACCGCACCGCCAGCACCATTCATACGACAGACAGTCCATCCTCGAACATCCGGTAGGCCGCCTTCCTCTTGTGCGCCTAGCTCGTAGTGTGGGTTTGCTTTTGAAATCAAATCGGCACAGAGTGAATGCTATTAAGGGAGTATACTTGTGCGGCTTCGACTTATCTTAGCGACCATCATACTGGCCGGCCCAGCCTCGGCACAGAACATCGAAATGCAGAATGGGGAAAACCTTTTTCTGTACTTTTGTGCCGAGTGTCATGGAAGGGATGCAGAAAGCATTGGCCCAATGGCAGAAATGCTGGCCGTCGAACCGCCGCGACTTACGACACTTAGCGAACGTAACGGCGGAGAGTTTCCGACAGAAACTGTTGCCATGCAGATCGATGGTCGCATGAACATTGGCAGCCACGGCGATATGCCGGTTTTCGGTCCGTATCTGGAAACCATCCAGTCAGTAGCTATCAAACTACCAAGCGGGCAGACAATGATGGTGACGCAGAACCTTGCTCACCTGATTGCATATCTGAAGGGTGTTCAGAACGAATTAAAATAGTCGGCTTGGCTCAAAGTGCGCAACCTCGCAGTTGGGAGCCAGTCCGTACATCACTGATCCGCACGTCTCGCGGCTCACCGGATCGTCTAGATCATTGATAGTCTCCTTGGCACGAAGCCGACCCAGACACTGTCAAAGCGGACTTTCGCTGCGGCAAGTGTGAATGACTGCTGAGCGGACAAAACCGACCTTGCTTCAGCTGAAGCAAATGACCGCTTTTGCCAAGGCGCAATCGCAGCGAAAATCAGCATGGGCGGATTGCGGACATTCGCTGCATCAGGGCGCAATGTCCGCTTCGGGCTAATCCGCTAATCTTAATAAGCACCGTCAGAAGCGCTTGCTGGATCGTTTAGCCCCTCGTCCGCAGACGGGACCAACTTCAAATTTCCCGCAAACTGATCCCGTGATGCGTACGAAAGCTACGCGCTAGCGTTGAAGCACTGGTGAAACCGCAGCGCAGTGCGATTTCACCTCGCGTCAGGTCGGTGTGGCGCAATAATTCGCGCGCCCGGGCGAGGCGCAGAAGCAGATAGTATTTGCCTGGGGCCATATGCAGTTCCCGCAGGAAAAGACGGTGGAAAGAGCGCTCGGGCATATTCGCCGCCTGCGCCAACTGTGCAATCGGAACCGGCTGTTCCAGTGTTTTAGACATGATTTGCAAAACATGTTTGAAAGTCGAGGAGGCTGAAAAGGAAAAGGACTGTCCAGGAAAGGAGGCACCGTACCGCCTGGCGTTATCGTGTAGAAACATAGCACCTGCATCCATAGCTACAGCGGGTCCAAAACGGCTACGGATGTAGTCAAGCATCAGATCCAGTGCTGCTGCGGCAGTGCCACACGTCCAGTAGCGTCCGTCGCGAACGAAACTGTCAGATGAAACTTGTACATCTGGGAAGGTCTCGGCGAATTCATCAAGAAGTTGCCAATGTAGCGTTGCCTTGCGTCCGTTAAGATAACCGCAGCGTGCTAATATCCAAGTACCGGTGTCAGCTGCAATGACGGTGGCATTTCGTATCAGCGGATCAAGACTGTTCCGCATTGCGCTGGCCTTGTGGTGGTCACGAAACACATCTCCCCCGATGATCAGGACCAGATCAGCACTTTTGGCCTCGGCCTTGAGCATGTCAGGTGCAACCGTGATGCCGCTGGAACTGTCCACTGGCCTGTCGCCCTCTGTCAGGATGGTCCAACTGAGATCGAGACCATTTTGATCGCGGACAACCCGTAATGGCTCCAATAGGCAGGCTAAGACCATATTTGAAAATGCATCGAATAGAACAATCGAAACTCTAAGCTGTGTCATTGGCAGTTCAAGACCTACGTTTGGCAGTTTGAGTATGCAAGTTTGCCAATTGGTTTTCTACTGTTGTCTCACCCAACACCTCCAGCGACACGGATCCAACAAATGAAAAACCGCCCTCTTTCCCATATTCGCGTGCTTGACTTCGGACATTATCTGGCCGGGCCTCTGGTCGGTATGATGCTTGCTGATCTGGGCGCTGAGGTTATCCGGATTGACCCACCTGGCGGCCCCCGATGGCAGGACCCGGCATTCGACATGCTGTCGCGGGGAAAGCGGGCGCTCACGCTTGATTTGAAATCTGAAGCAGACCTTCAAACTGCATTGGAACTTGTCAGCCGTTCGGATGTGGTGATTGAAAATTTCCGCCCTGGCGTGATGACAAGGCTTGGCCTCGGACCGGATGCACTGAAGGCTGCCAATCCAAACATCGTCTCCTTGTCGATGCCCGGCTTTGCCTCAACCGACCCCGATTTACGCGACATCGCGGCTTGGGAAGCCGTAATTGCCGCCCGCACAGGCCAGTTCACCGATATGGGGCTGAATCGGCGTCTGATGGGGATCAATCCCTCGTTCACGCCTCTGGGGCTCGCGTCTGCCTATGGTGCTGCATTTGGCGCGATGTCTGTACTCTTTGCCCTAAATGCCCGTGATCGTATTAGGGGAGACCATATCGAGGTGCCATTGGCCTCCGCCCTGTTCGAGGGCTTGGCCTATAATAGTGAATTGGTAGAAGACTACCCTGACCGCTATAAATCCCCCCGAGAGTTGGAGTTGGAACGCCGCGCGCGTCTGGGCCTGCCGAACGATCTGGATTATGGGCAATTGTCCGAGTTTCTTGACCCTTTCTATCGCACCTACACCTGTGCCGACGGGCGCGGGTTCTATATTGTCTCCTGCTCGATCGTGACCCATCCGCGCCGAGTGTTGGAGGTTTTGGGTCTTGGTGACCTGCTGTCAGACCTGCCTGACTTTGACGTCTACGTGGATCAGGTTGACTGGCCCGATGAGTGGGCACTGCGCAGCTATCCTGTTGGTCCCCGGGACCGGGCACGGATTTCTGATGCAATGAAGGCGGCCTTCCTGACTCGACCTTCGTATGAGTGGGAGGCGCTCTTTGGGGCGGCGAAAGCCCCCGCAACCGCGCAGCGCAGCACTCGTGAGTGGCTGGCCGACCCACATGCATTGGCCTCTGGCCTTGTGGTTGACGTTGATGACCCGCGCCATGGCAACATGCGTCAGATGGGTAATGTTGCATGGCTTGCTGACGATAGTGGTGCCCTGCGAAAGCGGGCAGGGCCTGAAGTCGACGAATTCCACAATGAGTTGCAATCTTTTCTCGCTGAGCCTGCGCGCGCAGCAGCAGAACGTCAGGGCACTGGCGGCTGGCTCGATGGATTGAGGGTTCTGGACCTTACGAATGTTATTGCAGGCCCCACCATCGGCTCCACTCTGGCGCGCTTTGGCGCGAAGGTCACTCTTGTCCAACCGGTCGCCCCCTCGGTCGATCCTTGGAATGCGATTGTTTTTGGTCTCCAAGCGCAGCGGGGCAAGCAAAGCATTCTGTTAAACCTGCGCGATCCTCAGGGACAGGATGCCTTTTGGCGAATGGTGGCCGAAGCTGACGTCATCACGATAAACGGTACAGACGCGCAGCGCGAGGCCCTTGGCCTGAGCGAAGAGCGTCTGGCCAAGATCAATCCAAAACTGATCCTTGTGCAACTCGACGCTTTTGGCGGGCCAAGACGCGGCCCAAAGGCCGACCATCTGGGCTATGATGATCTGGCGCAGGCAGCTACGGGTGTCATGACGCGCTTTGGTGGCGGCCCTGACACGCCTGAAGAGCATGCACATTTCGGCACCATCGACGTGCTGACGGGCTATTGTGCCTGCGTGGCTCTTGGTGCTGCGATGGAGAGGTTGCGCATCACTGGGCGGGGCGGCATCGCACGCGCAACACTTGCCGCAGCAGGCGAGATGATTCAGGCACAGTTCATGTATGATTATCCCGGTCGCGCGCCGTTTGACGAACCAACAGGGCGCAACGCGCGCGGATGGGGTCCGTATTACCATTGCTATGCTGCTGCTGACGGTTGGATGTTCTTTGCTGCACCAACCGAGCGACAAAGCGCCTTGGCGCGGGTGCCTGAATTAAAAGACTTGGTGGAAGTGGACGATGATGGATTGACTGAAGCACTGGCTGCACGCTTTGCAAAGGCACCGATCGCGTATTGGGCCGAAAGCTTTGCGGGAACGTCTGTTGGTGTGGTGCCTCTTGGGTCGCTGATGGGCACGCGGGAAGAAGGCTTGCAGCTGGAAAGCAGTGGCGAGATTGACATAAAAGGGGCGACTTATCGCACTGTGCGTCATGATACACACCCGATGGGCCGCTGGGTCGATCTGGCCGCGCCCAATGCGGTTCGCCCGGCACGGACCCCTATCACCATTCCAGGACCTGCTCCTAAATATGGCTCAGAGACGCGCGCGATATTGAAACGGTTGGGCTATACCTCTGAAGATATTAATACGAAGATCGCCCAAGGTATTGCCTCTGAAGCGTGGTCGGAAAAATACTTGCCGGAGTAGAAAGATGACACAAAGCGGTGGTGGACCCGCCATTACGCCAAGAACCCGCGCGCGGGCACGGCATATTCTGGACAACTACTATATCGGTCCGTCACGCGATTCCAGTGTGCTTGAAATCTGGGGCTATACCCCAAAAATGACTTATGCTCCGGGCGAACGCGTCGCCCTCCACGTCTCCACGACAGCCTTGGAATGGGACCTTGAAATTGGGCGTGACGGGCTGAAATACCTGCCGCGTCTTGAAGAAAAGGGTTTGCCCGGCAACCACCACCCAACGCCCGAAGACTGCTCGGTGAATGGCTGCGGTTGGCCGGAGGCTTACGCGTTTACCATTCCCCAAGATTGGGAGCCTGGCGGATATCTGTTTACGCTGCGCGCCCGGTGCGGCGATGATATGGTTGAGGAACACCATTTGATACTGGTACGCAGTGCCTCCGATGCCCCGCCGCGATCCTATGTTCTTGTATGCGCAACAGGCACATGGGTGGCTTACAATTGCTGGGGCGGCTCGAACCACTACGAAGGCATTACCGGTCCAAATGGCAACGCTTTCTCCCCGGTCCTGTCAACGCAGCGACCTTGGACGCGGGGCTTTTGCAAGCTACCGGAAGGTGCGCCGCGCGCGTTGACAGACCATCCACCACATCCCGGAGACATGGTGCGCTATCCTTACATGGAATGGGCCTATGCCTATGGGTACTCCAAGAAGTATGCCTCCGCCGGTTGGGCGAGTTACGAACGCCACTTCGCCCGTTGGTCCGAAGCGGAAGGCTATGACTTTGATGTCGTGGCCCTGCATGATCTGGAAAGTGAACCAGCACTGCTATCTAGATATGCCTGTGCGGTGTTTGTCGGTCATGACGAGTATTGGAGCGCGTCCATGCGCGACGCTGTTGATAGCTACGTCGAAAATGGCGGTAATGTTGCGCGGTTCGCGGGAAACTTCCTTTGGCAAATCAGGATCGAGGATGAAGGGCGGCGTCAGATCTGCTACAAATATACCGCTGATCAGGACACATTGGCAGGCACTGACAAGGCCCATCTGGTGACAGGTGCGTGGGAAGTTGATCCGGTCAATAGACCGGGCGCTCTGACTTTCGGCGTGAATGCCCTGCGCGGGGTTTATGCCGGTCTGGGCAATTGTGTTGGTCGCGGGGCGGGCGGATTTACCGTTTACCGCCCCGAACACTGGGCGTTTGAAGGCGCTCAAATCGGCTATGGCGATGTCTTCGGAGCGGCATCGCGCATCTTCGGATATGAGGTGGACGGGCTCGACTATCAGTTTGAAGATGGCTTGCCTTTCCCCACCTGCACGGATGGCGCGATACCCGACATCCAGATTCTTGCAATGGGCCTTGCCACCAATATTGAGGTTGATCACGATGTATGGGGCGAAACACTCTATATCGGCGCCACCGATGCGGCGTTCAAAGCGACGGTCCTTTATGGTGAAGTTACACCCAAAACCTTGGACGCCTGCGCACGGGGCAACGGCATGATCGTGTCCTGGAAGCGCGGAAAAGGCGAGATTTTCACTGCTGGAACATGCGAATGGATCATGGGTCTGACGAGACGTGACAGCCAAGTTGAGAAAATCACCCGAAATGTTTTGGACCGCTTTGGCACCGCTTGAAGCTATTCAAACTCAAAAGCGGACCTTTGTTCACGTAACTCCAGATGGCAGCTATGGGCCGGAAATTCGAGGGACGCATTATCTGCCAACTCAAACCGGTCATTGGTGCAAAACGCAGCATCAGTCATATTGGGCTCGATGCAGTCATTCGCTGCACCATGCCTCAATGACCGCTATGCCAATATTCGAGGTTTTTTCAATTTTGCAGGCCCAGAGCCTTGGCGCTAGTGCTTAGGAATGAGCGCAGCAAGCCTGCGATGCTGATCTGAAGCCAACGCGCGATCTCCAGCCACCACAACTTGCTGATCTAGGGACACAGCTACTGCCCGTCCGAAGGCACGTTCGTGTGCAACCGCCAATAATTTGATCTGTTCCATGGGCGAAAGCCATCCCGCAGGCCCCCAGGCGGCATCATCGTCAAGCAGGTCACCCATTCGTCGCACGGCGACTTCACCACCTGCCCGAAGGGCTTCCCGAACCTCTGGTGACATGACGGGGCGACCTCGCGGGTTGCCCGATTGGCCTTTCTTGAACCGCATGACGATCTCCTGTTACGACCCTGTTAGCAATCCTACGTGCGCGAGGGCGTGGTCTGTGCGTCTATATTGTTCCGCCCCCGCCAATGTAAGCGGCGGAGGGGCGCGTTTCCAGTGTTTAATGTTGTATTACATATACTTAGCGTAACACACTGATGTGAAACCTTAGCGCAACCCAGCCGACAACCTTTCGGACGTCTTGCGTCAACCTTACAGGAAGACCCTCCCATCCCTTTCTTTTAAGGCTTTTCCCGCAATCATATCCTGCACAGCTTTATGGAAAGCCTGCCGAGAGACACGTAGTTCACCCATAACCCTTTCACGCAACTCATCGCGCGGCACACCCTCGCTCTCGTTCAGCAGTTCTTTTACGATGGCTTGGCGGCATGAGTTTGTCCGGGCCTTCTGCATCACCTTCAGCGCCGCCTTCTCGTGTTCACTGGTCATGACGAACGACGTGTTGCTGCCCTCGAAGGTGACATCCAGAGCGGTATCGTCTTTGAAGGACCGTCCCGTGCGCTGTATCAGCCCATGATTGAGGTTTGCCATGGTGTCCTTATCCACATGGCGCGACAGGGTCAGGATGCTCTCAGCGGTCCCCATAATCAGGTTCGACCCCGCCGTGCTGGCGATCTGCGTCCGCAGTCCCCCTCGCCCGTCCTGCGCCTTGTTGGTGTGTGCCAGCGCCACGACGCCCACACCCGCCTTCTGGCACCACGACTGGATCGGTTTGAGTTGGGCGTAGTCCCGATCTTGCGCGTTCCCGCCATCGACCTTTGGCGGCGGGCCAGCCATGAAGCGCAGGGTGTCCAGAAATATGACCCCGATTGAGGCGTCTTTCGTAACTTCATCAGTGAGCATCACCAGCAATTCTTCAACGCTGTCCGGTTCCTGTTCGAAGTTCTTGCCTTTGAAGCGCCAGACCACATCCCCATCAAGCCCCATATTCTGGATACGATCCACAGTTTCCTCGTATCCATTCTCCACGGCAAAATACAACGCGCGGCGTTTCTCCGGCACCTCACATCCGAAGATCGTCTCCCCCTTGCTGATGGCGTTTGCGATCTGCATGGCCAGAAAAGATTTGCCCGCCTTGGGGTCGCCGACCAGATATGTCAGATGCGGCGCGATCAGGTTTTCGACCAATGGAGGCGAACGTTGCAGGTGGACCTTGAGCAAGGCCGCCGTGCTGTACTCATCCACCACATCCGAGATCGGACCTTTCGCCTCGGCCACCCGCTCCAGAGAAGCCTCGATCAGCTCCGCGCGGGCGTCGGCCAACTTGTAAATTTTTTTAAGCCCGTGCGCGTGAGAGACAAGGCGATGGCCCGCCCCGTAGATCATCCCCGTGATTGATCCGCCCCGGTAGTCCGGTTCGAGCGGATCGCGGCATTTCACCTCGTTGAACAGGTGTCTATTGGTCACAACCTCCCTGACGCTCACTGTGCGCCCGTCTGACAGCCATAAGAGGTGATCCAGCCCCAACGGGACGCTTTCGCCTGTTGCGACCCTGATAAGATCTCTTTTGCGCTTCTCCTTCTGGGCGCAAAGGGCATCGATGTCATCGGCGTCGGGATTGTCGTGGATGACTTCCTTTCTGATCTGGGCATCGGCCCATGTCTCCCGTATCGCCTGCGCCTCTTTGGCAGTGTCGGCTTTGGCCTTTTTGATCAGTTCCGCGTACCGGACCTCTTCCTCGCTGGTCAGGTCCGGGAAGGCGACCCGCGTATCGATCAGCGCCGACCCTTTGTTGATGAGAAAGGCATCTGGCCGCTTCTGCACCAGACCGTTATTGCAGACAGCCCCGGCGGCAAAATCCAGACGCGAGGCCTGATACATGCAGGGATCGGTCGTGGCGCGGATAAGCTGCCCCCCACTGCCCGAGATCATGATGTACCCATGCCCCGCCAGCCACATGCGCTTGAGCATGACTGTAGCAGCGCGTTCTATGTCGGTGCCATCGGCGGCAGCAAAATACAGGCGCTGCCCTTTGAGGCCGACCACTTCCTCGTCGCCGTTGAAGATGTGCGACGAACTGGACGCGCCCCAAACGACATCGACGCCAGAAAGGGCCGGAAAGGTGCCTGAAAGCTGTTCCCACAGGGCGTCACGGGTCAGGACGTCATGGCCGTCGCGCGGGTCGTAGTCCATCGCGAAGATCGTGGCCCCGTTGGGCCAGCGGAAGTCCTCATTGCTGCGCTGGATCGCGTCTGTGCCGTTCATCTTGTTCGCGGCACGGATCGCAATCCCCTCTTCTGCAACGTCCCTGACCGGGACGCCATAGATCAGCACATCCTGCCCCGGTTGCAGTTTGTCGTTTAGCACTGTGGTGAAGTCGGCCATGTCGTCGGCCGTTTCGACGTAGGCATGCCCCGCATTAATGTAGGGTATGCTGCTCTTTTCGATCCTGCCTTCCGACGTGATTGAGTAGTGCTTGCCGCCCCTTTCGGGGTCGGCAAGTGCGATGCGGGTGTATGTGATCATGGCTTCACCACGCGCATCTCGCCAACATGTTCGGCGAGCAACGGCTCAGGCAAATATCTAATGCACCCGCCGTATTCTAAGTACTTCGGGCCAATGCCCATTTTGCGCCAGCGATATAATGTTTGCCGAGAGACGCCGATTTCGGCGATCTTCTCATCCGTGGTCAACAGTTTCTTTGTCATGTCAGAACCCCATAATGGAGGTCGTTGTGTCTGACTGGCTTCTTCACCCTCCAAGCCGGGTTTCTGCCGTTATACCGTATCCATAACCGTTTTCCGTTGCCCGATATCAGACCCTAGGCGTACTTGGTCGCCGTAGTCTGCCATATACCCTTGTCCATATGCCCAGCCAACACGGCCGAGTTTGCACAACATGTAGCATTTACCCCCAGCTTGGTACACAAGTCAATAGGTTGACAAATTGGTAGACAAAGCGCGAAAAACTTTGGTTTTTTCTATATTTTTAGGGGACTTTGCGTCCCAAGTTGGTGCGGTCGAGAAGACTCGAACTTCCACGGGTGTTACCCCACAGCGACCTCAACGCTGCGCGTCTACCATTCCGCCACGACCGCACAGCCAAGGCTTGGTAAAGGCCGTTTATCGCCCCGCGCACGCATTGTGAAGTGTCTTTTTACGCAAAACCCCGACGCTTTGGACTGCGCCGGGGTTGTGCGTTCTTGTGATTGGGTTTTTTGCGATCAATCGCTGACCGAAAAACTTGGCAGGGCGGCTGTCGGGGTGACAGACGAACCAGCCTGATCCCCTGCACCACCGACCTGCATGGCAGCTTTGTGGATCAGGGCGTTGCGTTCAGGCTGACCCGGCGCAAAGGCAGCTTTCTGGCCGGCATTATGTGCATCCCAGCTTTTCTCGTACCATTGCAGTGCCAGTGTGGGATCCTGCGTTGTGCCATAGCCCTGTGCAAGATGGTGTCCCATCAGTTCGCCATAGACTTTTTCCCCCATCGTATAAAGGATCAGCGCGGACGCCAGCGCGACCTCCATATTATCTGTGCGATAGCCGACACCCAGACAGATGCGTGCGGTGCCTTTCAACTGTGACGGCGACATGCCTGTCGACCTGGCAAAAGCACCCACATCACGGGTCACGGTATCCTCAGATTCATAGGACAGAGCATCAACCTGCGCCTGAAGGGCCGGGCCAAAGCCTTCACATTGCTGGGTTATTTCCTGCGATGTGTATCCCGATACCTTGGCGGCAAGGTCCTGCCCTTCGGCGATCGCATATGTGCGCGCCAGACAGAACTGTTCGTTCAGGGCAAAATTCGCGTCGGTCATTTTGGCTTCGGTCGTGAAACCGCCGTTGGTATTCGTCAGCAACGACACCTGATTGCAATGCGCGGCCAGGGATTTCTGCGGTGCTCCGTCGTTCATAAAGCTTGGCAGCGACGGGGCTGTCTGTTCCGGCTCGGCCACTGCGGCCAGCGTTCCGGCCGGTTCCGGTGCGGATGCGCTGGTAGTGCCACCCCCCGCCATTTCATCACGGTAAACGCGCAACAATCCACGCGTGCCATCCGGCAAGGCAGCCGCCTGCTGGGTCGTCGCGTATCCACCCGCCTGCGCCCGGTTGTAAGAACTGATCAGCAGATTCTGTTCAAACGGGCTAAGCACGCCGGTCACGGGGTATCCCAGATAGCCCTGATAGTTTGAAACGGCATTGCGCGATTTGCGGCCCAACTGACCGTCGACCGCACCGGCATCAAACCCGAAATAGTTCAGTGACGCCTGAATTTCGCGCCCTTCCTGCGTGGACGGCAACGTGTTGTAGGTGCGGGTTGTACTTCTTTGAGTGGTTGCCTTCTTGCGCTGGTTTTCCTTGGTCAGCGCGTGGCCGACCACGCCGCCGATCAGGGCACCGGCGACGAAATCACCAGCATCCGCAGACGCTTTGGTGGCGGGTCCGGTGGCCATGGCAGCGGCGATTGCAAATACGGAAATGGATTTTGAAAACACGATGTGCCCTCCTATACAGGTAAAACGAACGGCCTCATTATAGCAGCAGAATCGGTTTTCGCCCGCAAAAATCCGTGACAGAGCGCTGGTCCGGACAATTTTCGCCTAAGATGGGCGGTTTACAGCCACGCTGTTCTGCCTGCCGTTCTGCCTGTTCATCTGGACATCCAGTGTTGGGCTGGGCAAAAACAGCGCCATCGTGCCGCTGCCAGCCGCACCCGCAACTAAAGGATATGGCGTGCCCATAGAATGGATCACCTCGGACGATCTGGTTCCCTATCATGACGCCGAAATCTGGATGGAGGCGCGCGCGGCGGCCATTGCCGAGGGGACAGCGCCGGAATGTATCTGGCTGCTGGAACATCCGCCGCTTTACACGGCAGGCACCAGCGCAAAAGCCGCCGATCTGACCGATCCGGACAGGTTTCCCGTGTACCCGACCAAACGTGGCGGACAGTACACCTATCACGGACCGGGGCAGCGGGTGGCTTATGTCATGCTGGATGTCGGCGCGCGGGGGCATGATGTGCGCGCCTTTGTGCAGCAGCTTGAGGCGTGGGTGATTGCGGCGCTGGCGCAATTCAACGTCAGGGGCGAAATCCGGTGCGGGCGCGTCGGTGTCTGGGTGGTCCGCCCGGAAAAGGCACCCCTGCCCGATGGCAGCCCCGCCGAGGACAAGATTGCCGCCATTGGCATCCGGCTGCGCAAATGGATCAGCTTTCACGGCATTTCAATCAATGTCGAACCCGATCTGGACCATTTCAGCGGCATCGTGCCCTGCGGGATCACGGATTATGGCGTCACAAGCCTTGTCGATATGGGTTTGCCCGTCACGATGGACGATGTCGATGTGGCGTTGCGCACAAGTTTCGCGGACGTTTTCGGGGATTAGCCAGTCCGGCCACACTTCAACCCCACTCTGGCGCGTCTGAAACTGGCAGCAAACAATCGTTCTGTTTACAAATCCTTGTTTCTGTAGAGACTGGCCAAACCGGCTGCGTGACGGGCGCACGCCGGAAAAGGGTGGAATTTCGGGATGCGTCACTTTCTGATGGTGCTTGCAGTATTTTTTGTGGCTATCGCGGCTTTGGCACCTGGGGGCGCGCGTGCGCAAACAACCGTTCCGGAAAACCCCTGTGCGCCGCCCACCTATCGAACAGACATAAGGCCGGGGTCGTCCGGGCCGGCCACCGAAATTACCTTTGGTTTGCGGGTCGCCGACCTGCTTGAGATTGACGACGTCAATCAAACGATTTCAATTGATCTAGCAATCCGTATGCGCTGGACAGACCCAAGGCTTGCCGCGTGGGACGGGTGCAAACTGTCTATTGATGACATCTGGTTTCCTGATCTGGTGCTGAAGAATTCAGGGCGCATGTTTTCGCGCTGGCCAGAAACCGTAAGTGTCGAAGAAGGCGGCAAGATCACCTATCTGCAGCGGATTTCTGGATCATTCTCTAGCTATCACAAGCTGACTGATTTCCCTTTCGACAAGCAGACGATTGCGTTGCGGATTTACCCGCTGGATTGGAGCATCGGCAAAGTGGTGTTTCGCAACGACGAGGCGTTTACAGGCATGTCGCCGTTGCTGAACATATCCGACTGGGCCATCACCGGAATACAGGCAGAGCTGGTCGAAGAAACCTTTGAGGCTGTTGATCAGCTCAGGTCAGGATATCTGCTGCAAATCTCGGCAGAGCGCTATCTTAGCTACTATTTCTGGAAGATCATGCTGCCGATCAGTCTGATCGTCTTCATGTCCTGGTGTGTATTCTGGATCAATCCCGAACAGTTCGGAACGCAACTCGGGCTGTCCGCAACCTCGGTCCTGACCATGATCGCATTCATTTTTTCCACAACCAGCATGCTGCCCCGGCTGGGTTACTTTACCATGCTGGACAGGTATGTCGCAGGTGCCACTGTCTTTGTCTTTCTGGCTTTGCTGCAATCACTGTGCACGGGATATCTGGCGTCAAAGGACCGGACAGCCATTGCCGGCCGCATAGACCTAATCAGCCGTTTTGCCTTTCCGCTGGCATTTTTCGCGCTTTGTGCGCAGTTTTACGCAGGTATCCAGTAGACGTGCGCAAAACCATTATCTCTCAAACGTCACGATAGCCTTTGCTTTTCAGGCGCACCGCCAATTCCCGCCACCTGCGCCTGATCGGGTTATTCCCCTTCATTTTCAACTACCCGCGTCAATTTATCTTGCGCCAGATCAAAGTCGGGCATTGAAGCAATCGGTCTGGCGTTCTAGAACCATTCGTAATCCTGCACGTGAACGGCAGATTTATGTCTGCCGTTCACGTGTGTAAAACTATACCAGCCAGGAGGCACCCCGCATGGCAGACGCAGCCATTCACGGACATGATCACGAAGACCAGCGCGGATTTTTTACCCGCTGGTTCATGTCTACGAACCACAAAGACATCGGTATTCTTTACCTTATCATTTCGGCCTTTGTCGGATTTATCTCGGTCGCATTCACCGTTTACATGCGGTTGGAGCTTATGGACCCGGGTGTTCAGTACATGTGCATGGAAGGCGCGCGGATGTTTGCGGATGCGTCGCAAACCTGTACGCCAAACGGGCATTTGTGGAACGTTCTGATCACGGGCCACGGCATCCTGATGATGTTCTTTGTTGTTATTCCGGCGCTTTTTGGCGGATTTGGCAACTATTTCATGCCTTTGCAGATCGGCGCGCCGGATATGGCGTTCCCGCGGATGAACAACCTGTCGTTCTGGCTGTACTGCGCAGGCACAACGCTGGCCGTGTGTTCGGTTCTGGCACCGGGCGGTAATGACCAGCTTGGATCGGGCGTTGGCTGGGTGCTTTATCCGCCGCTGTCCACCACCGAAAGCGGCATGTCGATGGACCTTGCGATTTTCGCGGTTCACGTGTCGGGTGCATCCTCCATTCTGGGTGCGATCAACATGATCACGACATTCCTGAACATGCGCGCTCCGGGCATGACACTGTTCAAGGTACCGCTGTTTTCATGGTCGATCTTCATCACCTCGTGGCTGATTCTTCTGTCCCTGCCGGTTCTGGCGGGCGCGATCACCATGTTGCTGATGGACCGTAACTTTGGCTTTACCTTCTTTGATCCTGCCGGTGGCGGAGATCCGGTACTGTACCAGCACATCCTGTGGTTCTTTGGCCACCCCGAGGTGTATATCATTATCCTTCCGGGCTTTGGCATCATCAGCCACGTGATCGCAACCTTCAGCCGCAAGCCGGTGTTCGGCTATCTGCCGATGGTCTGGGCGCTGATCGCGATTGGTGTGTTGGGCTTTGTCGTGTGGGCGCACCACATGTACACGGTCGGCATGTCGCTGAACCAGCAAAGCTACTTCATGCTGGCCACAATGGTGATCGCGGTGCCCACCGGGGTTAAGGTGTTCAGTTGGATTGCCACGATGTGGGGCGGTTCGATTGAGTTCAAGACACCTATGTTGTGGGCGTTCGGCTTCCTTTTCCTGTTCACGGTCGGTGGTGTGACCGGTATCGTTCTCAGCCAGGCAGCTGTCGATCGCTACTATCATGACACCTATTATGTCGTGGCGCATTTCCACTATGTGATGAGCCTTGGCGCGGTGTTTGCGATCTTTGCGGGCATCTATTTCTATCTGCCCAAAATGTCGGGCCGGATGTACCCTGAATGGGCGGGCAAGCTGCACTTCTGGGCGATGTTCATCGGCGCGAACCTGACATTCTTCCCCCAGCACTTTCTGGGCCGTCAGGGCATGCCCCGCCGTTACATTGATTACCCCGAGGCGTTCGCCTACTGGAACTGGTGGTCAAGCATCGGCGCCTTCCTCAGCTTTGCGTCCTTCCTGTTCTTCTTTGGCGTTGTTGCCTACACGCTGCTGCGCGGCGCCAAGGTGACGCAAAACAACCCGTGGAACGAATATGCAGATACGCTGGAATGGACCCTGCCCAGCCCGCCGCCCGAGCATACGTTCGAAATCCTGCCAAAACAGGAAGACTGGGACAAAGGCCACGCGCACTGAGCGCCAGCCACACAGACTACGGAAAAGGCCCCCTGCACCGCTTGGGGCCTTTTTCTTTTGTAACGCATGGACCCGCCGAATGCATATGCTATCATCTTGACATGACAAATCCGGCAGGCCGTGCGCGCCGCGTTCCCAACGCCCGACATGCAAATTGGCCCTGCCCATAAGAAACGCCTTCGGCACCCGAATTGAGGCCCAAAATGCTGAAAATCATCAAAGACATCGCCGTTGCCATGATCAACGCGACCCTGATCCTGATTCTGCTGTGCCTGTTCATGGCATGGCGCGTAACCAGCACGGCCAACAACATGGCGGCCAGCTTTGCCAGCAATATCGAAGTGTTGAAACCGGTGCGCAGCAGTATCGACGACATGACCGGCGAACTGGCGGCCTTGCGCGGCGATCTGCAAACCATCCGCACCCAGACCGGCACGTTGAATTCTGCGGTCGCCCAAGGTATCGAGACGCGGATAGACGCCCTGCAAGCCCAGCTTGCCGGGGTTTCAGGCACGTTGGAACCGTATTTGCAGGATCCCGCGATCCTGATCGACAAAGGCTTTCAATCGGCCGCGGATAGCGCTGTATCTGCCTTTGCAGACATGCGCGGATGCGTGCCACCTTCGCAATCGGCAAGTCTGACGCTGCCGACCCCAAAGACCAACGGATAAACCCGATTGCCGGTGCCTACCACCGGCCCCCGTATCCCGCCTCTTTAAAGCACGCTGTGTCATGCCTTATAAATGGAAAACCCCGCCCGCCCCTAAATCGGCCAGTGAACTGCAGCTATGGCCGCATCAGTCCCTGCCGCCCAAAGGGTTCGCGGCATTTATCGGCGCCACATTTGTGCTGATCATGATCCCGTTGTTTCCGCTGATCGGGTCGGTTGTTCTTTGGGGCGTTCTGCCGTTTCTGCTGCTGGCTGTGGGCGGTGTCTGGCTGGCGCTGGAACGCAGCCACCGGAATGCACAAATCCTTGAGGTTCTGAAACTGTCGGGTGAAACGGCTCATCTGGTGCGCCACAACCCGCGCGGGCCGGCGCAGGAATGGGATTGCAACATCTACTGGGCGCAGGTCGAAATGCACAAGAAAGACGGGCCTGTGCCGCATTACGTCACATTGCGCGGCGAAGGCCGCGAAGTGGAAATAGGCGCGTTCCTGTCAGAGGAAGAACGCATCAGCCTTTATGATGATTTACTGCGCGGCCTGGCGCAAACGCGCGGCTAGGCGCGTTTCAGCCGCACAACCGGTCCTTGACCATCGGCCCGACACTGCCGAAATCCAGCTGTCCGGTGTATTTCGTCTTTAACACGGCCATCACCTTGCCCATGTCACGGATCGATTCCGCGCCCACCTCTTCTATGGCGTCGCCGACGGCTTTGGCGGTTTCTTCGGCGTTCAACTGGCGCGGCAGGAACTCTTCGATGATTTCGACTTCGGCGCGTTCGCGTTCGGCCAGATCAAGGCGTCCGCCTTCTTCATAGGCGCGTGCGCTTTCAATCCGCTGCTTGGTCATTTTACCAAGGATTGCAAGGATTTCCGCATCACTGGCGCCATCGTCGGCACCGTCCCCGCCATCGCTGCGCAAGGCAATTTCCTTGTCCTTGATCGCCGCATTGATCAGGCGCAATGTCGACAGGCGCGTGGCGGCCTTGTCTTTCATCGCTTGTTTCAACGCATCGTTAATCTGCGTTCGCAAAGTCATGTCATGTCCCATCCCCATGGTCGCACAAGGCTTGGACCATACCCAATCGGGCGCGAATGGGCAACCGCGCGTCAATCTATCTAACATATTGATTTCAAACAAAACTGTTTTAGTCACTTTGCTTGACCCGACGTTCACATGCCATTAGTTTCGTCGAAATTTCACAACTGTAGCAAAAGAGTCGCGTTATGGCCCAGACCCAACACGGGAAACCAACCGCCTGCCTAGCCCTTGCGGATGGCACGTTGTTTTACGGCACCGGGTTCGGTGCAACCGGCATGACCGTGGCGGAACTGTGTTTCAATACCGCGATGACGGGATATCAGGAAATCATGACCGATCCGTCTTATGCCGGACAGGTTGTGACATTCACCTTTCCCCATATCGGCAATGTCGGTGTGAACCCCGAAGATGACGAAACCAGCGATCCGGTTGCGGCGGGCATGGTGGTGAAATGGCACCCGACCACGCCCAGCAACTGGCGCGCGGTTCAGGGCCTTTCAGACTGGCTGGCGTCGCGCGGGCGCATTGCGGTCGGCGGCATCGATACCCGCAGGCTGACCCGCGAAATCCGCCAGCAGGGTGCGCCGCATGTAGCGCTGGCCCACAACCCCGACGGGGTGTTCGATATTGATGCCCTGGTTGCCGCAGCGCGCGGTTTCGCCGGATTGGAAGGCATGGATCTGGCCAAGGATGTCACCTGTATACAATCCTACCGCTGGGATGAAGTGCGGTGGGCATGGCCCGACGGATATGCGCGTCAGGCCGAACCCAAACACAAAGTGGTTGCCATCGATTATGGTGCCAAACGCAACATTCTGCGGTGTCTGGCCAGTGCGGGATGTGACGTTACGGTGCTGCCCGCCACCGCCACGGCATCCGATGTTCTGGCGCATAATCCCGATGGTCTGTTTCTGTCCAACGGGCCGGGCGATCCGGCGGCAACGGGCACCTATGCCGTGCCGATGATCCGGGACGTCATGGAAAAATCCGACATTCCCATATTCGGGATTTGTCTGGGCCATCAGATGCTTGCGCTCGCGCTTGGCGCGAAGACAATCAAAATGAACCACGGGCACCACGGCGCCAACCATCCCGTAAAAGATCTGGAAACCGGCAAGGTCGAGATCACGTCGATGAATCACGGCTTTGCCGTTGATGCACAAACCCTGCCCGACAATGTGATCGAAACGCATACATCGCTGTTTGACGGGTCCAATTGCGGCATCCGCATGAACAACCGCCCGATCTATTCGGTGCAGTATCACCCCGAAGCCAGCCCCGGCCCGCAAGACAGTTTTTACCTGTTTGAACGGTTTGCATCGGCAATGGCGGCGCAAGAGACTGTGTAAGCCCCTTAAATCAAGGCTCCTGATCGCCTGTTAAGACCTTTTTAACCGCTTTTCCCGCACCATCGCACGGCGTTTTGGCAGGGTTGACGGATATGAGTGATTTGCGCTTACGGCTTGGGCACAGCCCGCTGGCATACCGTACAAAAGCGCGTAGCGCCCGCGTTCCTCTGGGGCAAATTCTGGTCAATGCGGGGGTCATTTCACATCGCCAGCTGATCCATGCCCTGAACCAGCAATTGCATCTTGGGGCGCCGCTGGGCGCGGTGCTGGCCGCCGAAGGGCTGGTGGATGAAAAGCTGATACTGGATTGCGTTGCGCTGCAACATGATGCCCGCCGGGTTGATCTGGCGCTTGATCCACCGGACTACCGCCTGTTCGGTCTAAGACCATGCGCATTCTGGGCCAGGCATCAGGTCGTGCCATGGCTTCGGCTGGGTGACACTCTTTTCGTCGCGACCTCGCGGCCAGACAGCCTCAAATCTCTGCGTCTGGCGCTGGAGCCTGAGATCGGGGCCATCCTTCCGGTGGTGGCCGCACCGCAGGACATTGCGACCTGCCTGTCGGCCACCATCGGGCCCGCACTGGCGCGGCGCGCGGAAACCCTTGTCAAGGAAACCGAAAGCTGTCGCACGTGGAACTGGCGCACCCATCCACGCCGCAACTGGATCGGGGCGGCTGGCGTGGCCTGTCTGACGCTGGCCCTTCTTGCGCCGCTTTATGCGCTGACCGTTATTACAGGCATTGCCGTTTTTACGTTGCTGTTGTCGACAGGGCTGAAACTGGCGACTTTTCTCCGGCAGACCAAACCGCATACTGCAGCTTATTCACCCCCAACACTGGCCGACAGCACGCGCTTGAAACTGCCATGCGTGTCGGTCATGGTGCCGCTGTTGCGCGAACACGAGATTACCAACGCGCTGATTGCCCGCTTGTCCCGGCTGACCTATCCCAAGGCATTGCTGGACGTGGTTCTGGTTCTGGAAGCCGATGATAATGTAACCCGCGATACACTGGCCCACACCGTTTTGCCGGCGTGGATGCGGGTGATCGAAGTGCCCTCTACCGGCACGTTAACCACCAAACCCCGTGCGCTGAACTATGCGCTTGATTTCTGCCGTGGCAGCATCATTGGGATCTGGGATGCGGAAGACGCGCCGGCACCGGATCAAATCGAAACCGTCGTGCACTATCTGGACGAAGCCCCGCCCGAAGTCGCCTGTGTGCAGGGCGTGCTGGATTACTACAACGCGCGCGACGACTGGATGTCACGCTGTTTCGCCATCGAATACGCGACATGGTGGCGGGTGATCATGCCCGGTATTGCGCGATTGGGCCTGATCATTCCGCTGGGCGGGACCACCGTGTTTTTCCGCCGCGACGTGTTGGAAAAATTGCGCGGCTGGGACGCCCATAATGTGACCGAAGATGCCGATCTTGGCTTTCGGCTTGCGCGCTACGGATACCGCACAGACCTGATCCGGACTGTCACCCGGGAAGAGGCAACCTGCCGCCCCTGGCCATGGATCCGCCAGCGGTCGCGCTGGCTCAAGGGGTTCATGGTCACCTATGCGGTGCACATGCGTCAGCCGCGGGTTCTGTTGTCCGAAATCGGCGCCTACAAATTCTGGGGGTTCCAGGTTTTCTTCATCTGCGCCTTGTCGCAATTCCTGCTGGCACCGGTTCTGTGGTCTTTCTGGCTTGTGCCGTTCGGGGTGTCGCACCCTGTCGCCACCGTGCTGGGAACCAGCGCAACCACGGTTTTGGCGGTTCTGTTTATCCTGTGCGAAGTCAGCGCCATGATCATTGCGGGCTATGCCGTTCGAGGGCGGGCGCACCGGCATCTGATGGCATGGGTCCCGACCCTTGCGCTTTATTTTCCGATGGCCACGCTGGCGGCCTACAAAGCTGTCTATGAACTGATCCGCAAGCCGTTCTTCTGGGACAAAACCCAGCATGGTCATTCGCTGAACGGCGGTGGTGGTGACTAGGACCGCTTGACGCGCCCGGCCGCGTCCTGTTTCAGGCGGGTCATGAAGGCCACCGAGATGTGTTCCTTCAGCGCCTGATAGGCGGCATCTTCGTCGCCGGCGGCGATGGCATCCACGATCGCACCATGTTCGCCCAACGCAATTTCGCCCCGGCCCTGCGCCGCCAGCGACGTGGTCGCCATAAGCGCCATCGTGCGGTGGACCAGATCAAGCTGTTGCACCAGATACCGGTTGTGCGAAGCCAGATGGATCTGGGTATGAAAGCGGCGGTTGGCGCGGGCCAAGGCGGTTGGATCATTGATCAGCGCCTGATCTTCTTCGACCATTTCGCGC
This sequence comes from Sulfitobacter sp. TBRI5, assembly GCF_051013555.1. Lineage (NCBI taxonomy): Bacteria > Pseudomonadati > Pseudomonadota > Alphaproteobacteria > Rhodobacterales > Roseobacteraceae > Sulfitobacter > Sulfitobacter sp. TBRI5. Next base: position 26,512 of record NZ_CP112884.1, read on the forward strand.
AGAACGCGCACCTCTTCGGCGGTGGCATGGCGGGCGGCAAGGCGGGCGGCCAGCCCTTCCAGTTCGCGGCGCACCACGTATAGTTCGGCCATCTGGTTGTGGTCCAGCGACGCCACGATCAGGCTGCGCCCGTCTCGCGCCAGAAGGGATTGCGTTTCCAGCCGCTGCAGCGCCTCGCGGATCGGCGTGCGCGACACACCGAACCGGTCCGCCAGATCGCTTTCCACAAGCCGGTCGCCCGGTTTGAATATCCCGACATCGATCGCTTCCAGAATTAGGCTGTAGGCATCGGTCTGGGCGGCTTTGGGTTCGGCCATCTCGGTTACGCTCTCCTGCATGTGGGGCGACCATAGCGGCGCAGGATAAAGGCAACAAGCCTTGGCGCTTGCAGGGGCAAATCGCGCCCCCTAGGGTGGCGGACATGGTAAAAGCGTCTTTTTCTCATGTGCGGCACTGGGTGTTCGATCTGGACAATATACTTTATCCGCCCAGTGTGCGCCTGTTTGACCAGATCGAGGTGAAGATGACCCGCTTTGTGATGGATGCGCTGGGGGTGGATCACCCGACGGCCAACACCTTGCGGGCAAAGTACTGGCGCAAATACGGGACCACGCTGGCTGGCCTGATGCGCGAACATGATGTCGATCCGGCCCCTTATCTGACGGATGTGCACGATATTTCAATGCACGCGCTAACACCCGATCCCGATCTGGCCACCTATATTGCCGCTTTGCCCGGGCGTCGCATTGTCTATACCAACGGATCGGCCCCCTATGCCGAACGGGTGCTGGCCGCGCGCGGCCTGTCGGGGTTGTTTGATGCGGTTTACGGCGTGGAACATGCCGGATTTCGCCCCAAACCGGAACGCGCCGCGTTTCAGGCCGTGTTTGACCGCGATGGCGTTGACCCGCGCACCGCCGCCATGTTCGAAGACGATGTGCGCAACCTTTCGGCTCCGCATCAAATGGGCATGCGCACTGTTCACGTCGCGCCCGAACCGCACAAGGCCGATTACATCCACCATCACACCGATGATCTGACCGCATTTCTGGGATTTCTGACATAAACGGTCAGGATGCGGCGTAATGTCCCTTTTGATTTAACAACCCCCGCTTACCTCCTGTTCATAAACGCGAACAGGAGACTTTCATGAGTGTTGCAGACACCCCCCGCAGCCAGCCGTTCTGGCTGCGCGCCTTTCTTGCGATCCCCGTTCTGGGCTGGATCGCCCGCGATCTTATTTTCGGCGACAAGGACAACATCTGGTACGCCCTGATCACCTTTGTCAGCCTGTGGCTGTCGGCGATCCTGATCTTCGGCATTCCGGGCCTTTATCTTCCGGCGCTGGCGCTAGTTCCCGTGATATTCGTGGTTTTGCTTGTCATCACCTGGGCGTAAACACCGACCCGTGGCAGGATGCCGCTTGGCCCGGACCGTGTGGCTGACCTATCCTTGCGTCAAAGGGAACGTGACATGACAGATCAATCCACAGACATTCTGATCTCGGGCGGCGGCATTGCGGGTATGACGGCCGCCGCGGTGTTTGCCAGCGCAGGCTTTGATGTGGTGTGCGTTGATCCCGCCCCCCCCGTGACGGAACGGGATGCCGCCGGGTCCGATCTGCGCAGCACCGCGTTTTTGCAACCCGCACGCGATCTGCTGGATGATGCGGGATTGTGGAACCGGCTGGCCCCGTATGCCGCCCCGTTGCAGATCATGCGCATTGTCGATGCCGGCGGGGTTGATCCGGAACCCCGCGTGACCCGCGATTTCAATGCCGCCGATCTGTCGGACCTGCCGTTTGGCTGGAACCTGCCCAACTGGCTGCTGCGCCGCGAAATGGTCGCGCGCCTTGGCGAATTGCCCAATGTCGAATTCCGCCCCGGAACGGCCACAACATCCCTGTTCACCCGCCAGACAGAGGCACGTGTCGGATTAAGTGACGGCAGCCGGATCGCCACCAAACTGGTGATCGCCGCAGACGGGCGTGGCTCTCCCATGCGCGAGGCGGCAGGCATTGCGGTGCACACGCTCCGCTATGGGCAAAAAGCATTGGCCTTTGCCGTCACGCACCCCGTGCCGCACAACAATGTCAGCACCGAAATCCACCGCACCGGCGGGCCTTTCACGCTTGTACCGGTGCCCGATTACGATGGTCTGCCGTCCTCTGCCGTGGTCTGGATGGAACAGGGGCCCAAGGCCAAAGCCTTGTCAGAAATGGATATTCCCGCCTTTGAGCAGGCAATGTCGGACCGGTCGTGCCATCTTTTCGGCCCGCTGACTCTGGCCTCGCGGCGCACGATCTGGCCGATCATCAGCCAAAAAGCGGATCGGTTGAACGGCGAACGGATCGCGCTGATCGCAGAGGCGGCCCATGTGGTGCCGCCGATCGGTGCGCAGGGCCTGAACATGAGCCTGAACGATATGCGCACCCTGCGCGATCTGGCTCTGGCCCGACCCGAAGGGCTGGGCGATGCCCGGATGCTGGACAGCTATCACCGCGCGCGCCACAACGACATAGCGGTGCGGGTCAAGGGCATCGACCTGCTAAACCGCGCCTCGATGATCAGCGCGCAACCGCTGCGCGATGCCCGTGCGGCCGGGCTCAGCGCGCTTTACGCACTGGCGCCGGTGCGCAAGATGCTGATGCAGATGGGCCTTGGGGCGCGTCAGATCACCTGATCGATCACGGTTTTCAACCGCGCCACGGTGCCGTCCACATCATAAAGCTTGTCCAGACCGAACAGGCCAAGGCGAAAGGTGCGGAAATCAGCCGGTTCATCACATTGCAGCGGCACACCAGCTGCGATCTGCATACCTTTGGCGGCGAATTTACTGCCATTCTGGATTTCGGGGTCCGTGGTATAGCTGACAACCACGCCGGGCGCGCCGAACCCGTCTGCAGCGACCGACTGAAAGCCTTTTTCCGCCAGCAAGGCACGCACCGCATGGCCCAGTGCCCATTGCGCATCCCGCAATTTCTCGAACCCGTAGTCGCGGGTTTCGATCATCGTATCGCGAAAGGTGCGCAGGCTGTCTGTCGGCATGGTCGCGTGATAGGCGTGCCCGCCGTTTTCATAGGCCGCCATGATCTGGCGCCATTTCTTCAGATCAATGGCGAAACTGTCCGACTGGGTTGTCTCCAGCCGTGCCACAGCACGTTCTGACAGCATTACCAACCCCGCGCAGGGCGAGGCCGACCAGCCCTTTTGCGGGGCAGAGATCAGTACATCCACACCGGTGGCCTTCATATCCACCCAGGCACAGCCCGATGCGATACAATCCAGAACCATCAACGCGCCCACGGCATGGGCCGCCGCCGCCATTTCTGTAATATAATCATCCGGCAGGATCACACCGGCCGAGGTTTCAACATGCGGCGCAAACACAATATCTGGCTGGATTTCGTGAATTTTCGCAACAACTTCGGCAATCGGTGCCGGCGCAAAAGGCGCCTGCGGGCTGTTACCGGTCTGGCGCGCCTTTAATACCGTGGTTTGCGCGGTGAAATCGCCGGCTTCGAAAATCTGGCTCCAGCGGTAGGAAAACCAACCGTTGCGCACGACCAGCACATTGGCCCCTTTGCCGAACTGGCGCGCCACGGCCTCCATGCCGAACGTGCCGCCTCCGGGGATCACCGCAACCGCATCCGCATTGTAAACCTGTTTCAGCATGTCCGAAATGTCGCGCATCACCTGCTGGAACGCGCCCGACATCGAATTGAGCGACCGGTCGGTGAAAACAACCGAAAATTCTTCCAACCCGTCCGGATCGATATGTTCAAGCAAAGCAGCCATGGTCTTCTCCCGATATGTTCTACGCCCACGCTTAACGGGTCGCCGGCGCGCTGGCAAAGTCTACTTCGGTATACAGCCCCCTAACGCAACCGAGCGCGCGCTTATGCGAAACAGAGGGCGCCGATCCTGTCAAATCGGGCCGGGGCGGCGCTCTTCACTCAGCAGGACATTGGCCTCAACCGCGCCAGCGCCCGGCAACATCATGATCCGGCGGCGCAGCACCCGTTCAAAATCGGCGATATCACGCGCCACGACCCGCAGCCTGTAATCATAAAGACCCAGCACATGCTCTACCGTCTGCACTTCGGGTATGGCGCAGGCCGCGCGTTCGAAATCTTCCAGGCTGACACGTCCCTTGGTGGCCAGTTTCACCCCCAGAAACACCGTCACGCCATAGCCCAGCGCCTCGGCATCCACAAACAGGCGACGCCCCGCGATCACGCCGCCCTCTTCCAGCCGCCGGATACGCCGCCAGGTGGCCGGTTGCGACAGGCCCAGCATCCGCCCCAACGCGCCCGCGCTCTGGTTGGCCTGTGCACTCAGCGCGCGCAGCAACTGACGGTCTGTATCGTCCAGCATGATCATACCGGCACCCTGTCATCGGCCTTGATCCGTGCAATCTGCATCAGCGCCTCGATATCGGCGATATGGGGCAGGGTCAGAATCTGGCTGCGATAGATTTGCTGATAATGCGCCATATCCCGCGCGATCACTGAAAGACGCGCATCGACACTGCCCAGAAAGGTCTGGATTTCCAGAACTTCCGGCACCTCGCGCGCGGCGGCAATGAAATCGTCAAAGGCGCGCGGCTGAGTCTTGTCCAGCGTGATCCGCAGGCTGACCTCGACAGTAAAGCCCAGTGCGGCCCAGTTGATCCTGATCCCCTGCCCCTGCAACACGCCATTGGCCTGCAACCGCTCCAACCGGCGCGCACAGGTGCCCGGCGTCAGGCCGCACCGTTCGGCCAGTTCGGACGTGGCAAGGCTGGGTTCCGCCTGCAACTGGCGCAACAGGCGACGATCACTGTCGTCAAGCATGAAAAAACCGCATATTGCCATTTGTCCGAATAAGAATATTCATTTGTCCAAAAATACTCGAAAATCCGACATTCACAACCCGTGAAACGCTGCTAGGGTCGCGCTCAATCTGAACCTTCCGAACCAAAGGACATACCATGCGCGTTTATTATGACCGTGACTGCGACATCAACCTGATCAAAGACAAGAAAGTGGCCATTCTGGGCTACGGCTCCCAGGGGCACGCCCATGCGCTGAACCTGCGCGACAGCGGTGCGAAAAACCTGTGTGTCGCCCTGCGCGAAGGCTCGGCCTCTGCGGCCAAGGCCGAAGGCGAAGGGCTCAAGGTAATGGGTATTGCAGAAGCCGCGGCCTGGGCCGATCTGATCATGTTCACGATGCCCGATGAATTGCAGGCGGAAACCTACAAGAAATACGTGCATGACAACATCCGCGAAGGTGCCGCGATTGCCTTTGCCCACGGTCTGAACGTGCATTTCGGCCTGATCGAACCCAAAGACGGCATCGACGTGATCATGATGGCCCCCAAAGGCCCCGGCCACACGGTGCGCGGCGAATACACCAAAGGCGGCGGCGTGCCCTGCCTTGTCGCGGTCGACAAGGACGCGTCGGGCAAGGCGCTGGAAATCGGCCTGTCCTACTGCTCGGCCATCGGCGGCGGACGGTCCGGCATCATCGAAACCAATTTCCGCGAAGAATGCGAAACCGATCTGTTCGGCGAACAGGCCGTGCTTTGCGGCGGTCTGGTTGAATTGATCCGCATGGGCTTTGAAACACTGGTCGAGGCCGGTTACGCGCCGGAAATGGCCTATTTCGAATGCCTGCACGAAGTGAAGCTGATCGTCGATCTGATCTACGAAGGCGGCATTGCCAACATGAACTATTCGATCTCGAATACGGCTGAATACGGCGAATACGTCTCTGGCCCGCGGGTCCTGCCCTATGATGAAACCAAGGCGCGGATGAAGGCGATCCTGACCGATATCCAGACCGGCAAGTTCGTACGCGATTTCATGCTGGAAAACGCCGTTGGCCAGCCGTTCTTCAAAGGCACGCGCCGGATCAACGACGAACACCAGATCGAAGCCACAGGCGAAACACTGCGCGGCATGATGCCGTGGATTTCCGCCGGCAAGATGGTCGACAAAGCCAAGAACTGATTGCGCGCGGGAAACATCCCGCCCTGATCTCCACGGGGGGTGCCACACGCGGGCACCCCCTTTCTTTTCAAGGACACGCCCCTCCATGCCCAATCCCGGTGCCCGCAACTGGGCCAAACTTGTTCTGCTTGGCATGATCTGGGGCGCGTCCTTTATGTTTGTGTCGGTCGCCCTGAACGGGTTCGCGCCGATCAGCGTGGCGGCCGCGCGTATCAGCATCGGGGCGCTGACGCTTTACATCATGATACGCGCGCTTGGCGTCAGCCTGCCGGACTGGTCCGCGCCGCAGGGGCGCGCCATCTGGGCCGCAGCGGCGGCGATGGGGCTGTTTTCGAACGCGCTGCCTTTTACCCTGCTCAGCTGGGGGCAAACCTATGTGGCCAGCGGGTTCGCCGGTGTCTGCATGGCGGTCGTGCCGCTGTTTGTATTGCCTCTGGCGCATTTTTTCGTCCCAGGCGAACACATGACATTGCGGCGCGGCATCAGTTTTCTGATCGGGTTTTCCGGGGTAATTGTTCTGATCGGTCTGGACGCGTTTCAAAGCATCGGCAGCGATTACGAGGCTCTGGCGCGTGTCGCCTGTCTGGGCGCGGCGCTGTGTTATGCCATCGGGGCCATTGTCACGCGGCTGTGCCCGGCCACGAACATGCTGTCCCTATCCGCAGCGGCCATGCTGTGCGCCGCTGTCATGATCGTGCCAGTCGCACTTTGGCAAGAAGGCGTTCCCGCCCGCCCCGATACCCTGTCGCTGGCGGCGATCCTTTATCTGGGGCTGTTGCCAACGGCGCTGGCACAGATTCTGCTGGTGCAGGTGATCCGCGATGCCGGGCCCAGTTTTCTATCGATGGTCAACTATCAGGTGCCGGTCTGGTCGGTGCTGTTTGGCGCACTGCTGCTGAATGAGGTGCTGCCGCCCCAGTTGCTGATATCGCTCGCGCTGATCCTTGGTGGCCTGTTGCTTAGTCGCAAGCGGGTGCGCGCGCTCGTCTGACTGGTTTTGCATCAAGGAAGCAGACAAAGAATACCTTGTCGCGCTCAACACATTGCATCACAAGTCACCGAAACAACGCATTCTGTGTCCGCCATCCCGATGGCCTACGCATTTCAATCCGCAAAAGGCCACCATGACACAGCCCCCTGAAATCACACTGAAAAGCTGGGTGATGGTGGCCACTCTGGGCCTGACATGGGGCGCCACCTTTATTGTTATCGAAATCGCACTGCGGGGGATCACCCCGTTCTGGCTGGCGGCTGCCCGGATCGGCTTTGCCGCGGCGCTGATGGGGCTGATCTGGGCCGTGCGCGGCGCGCGGCTGTTTCAGGCCCGACCGACACGGGCCAATCTGATGACCTTGCTGGCCGCAGGCGCGTTCAGTGCGGCAACGCCATTCATGCTGCTCAGTTGGGGGCAGCAATATGTTACGTCCGGATTTGCCGGTGTGTCGATGGCAACCGGCCCATTGATGGTTCTGCCACTGGCGCATTTTCTGGTGCCGGGCGAACGGATGACATGGCGTAAGGCGCTTGGGTTCGTGATCGGGTTTTGCGGCGTGGTGGTTCTGATCGGCGGAAACGCCTTTGAAAGCAGCGGTGCCGCATTTGAAACACCGGGGCGGATCGCGTGTCTGGGGGCCGCCACCTGCTACGGTTTCAGTTCGGTTCTGATGCGGCGTCTGCCGGCGATTGATCCGATCGGGCTTGCCACGGTGCTGTTGCTGATCGGATCGGCCATCGTGGTTCCGGTTGCGTGGGCCGTCGAAGGGCCGCCACCGATGCCTGATCGCCAGACGCTGATTGTACTGGCTGTGCTGGGGCTGATCCCGACTGCGGCGGCGAACCTGTTGCGGGTGCTGGTGGTGCGCACGGCGGGCCCGGTGTTCATGAGTCTGACCGGCTATCAGGTGCCGGTCTGGTCGGTCATTTTGGGTGCACTGATCCTGTCGGAACCCTTGCCTCCTTCGCTCTTGCTGGCAATGGGTCTGATCCTTGGCGGCGTCGGGTTAAGCCAGTACGGCGCGATTTCGCGATTGATCAACAGCGTCCGCGCTAGGACGCCACGGCATCGGTAACCGCATCGACAACACGATCGACGGCGCGTTCCAGAAGATCCGCATCCTCGCATTCCGCCATGACGCGCACCAAAGGCTCGGTTCCCGATTTCCGGATCAGCAAGCGGCCTTTTCCATGCAAATCCGCCTCGGTTTGCGCAATCGCCGCTTTCACTTTTTCAACTTCCAACGGCGCTTGACCTACAGAATACCGTACATTCTTTAACAATTGCGGCACTGGGTCAAAACTATGCAGCAAGGCGCTGGCCGGTCGGGACGAACGGATCATTTCGGCCAAAAACTGAAGGCCGGCCATCAATCCGTCGCCCGTTGTGGCGTAATCGGACATCACGATATGGCCCGATTGTTCGCCACCTAGATTAAATCCGCCCTCACGCATTCGTTCGACAACGTACCGGTCGCCCACGGCGGTGCGTTCCAGACCGATGTTATGCCCGGCCAGAAACCGTTCCAGCCCCAGGTTCGACATTACCGTTGCAACCAGCGCCCCGCCTTTCAGGCGGTTTTCGCTGGCCCAGCGCGCCGCCAGCAACGCCATGATCTGATCGCCGTCGGCAATTTTGCCCGACTCGTCTATGATAATCACGCGGTCGGCATCGCCATCCAGGCAAATGCCAACATCCGCGCCATGGGCAACAACTGTTTCGGCGGCCCTTTGCGGATGGGTCGAGCCGCAATCCTTGTTGATGTTCAACCCATCAGGGGCCACCCCCAGAGGGACAACATCGGCACCCAGTTCCCACAGGATTTCGGGGGCCGCGCGCCACGCCGCCCCATTGGCGCAATCGATTACGACCTTGACGCCATCCAGCCGCAGATCAGACGGAAAGGTGGATTTGACCCGCTCGGCATAGCGGAACCGTGCATCATCGATGCGTCTTGCACGCCCGATATTGCCCGCCTGCGCCGGTTCGACGCCTGTGTTTACCAGCGCCTCGATCTCGGCTTCGGCCTGATCGGACAGCTTGTATCCGTCGGGGCCGAAAAACTTGATCCCGTTGTCTTCCGCCGGGTTGTGGCTGGCCGAAATCATCACCCCCAGATCACCGCGCATGGATCGCGTCATCAACCCGACCGCAGGCGTTGGCACCGGGCCAAGGGTCAGTACATTCATGCCCGTCGATGTCAGCCCGGCAGTCAGCGCGCTTTCGAACATATAGCCCGACAGGCGGGTGTCCTTGCCGATGATGACCCGGTGCACGCCCTTGCTGTCGCGGCGGAAGTACCGGCCCACGGCGGCCCCTATTTTAAGAGCCATTTCTGCCGTCATCGGATAGGTATTGGCCGTGCCGCGCACACCGTCCGTTCCAAAAAGCTTACTCATGACGGTCCTCATCCCAAATGGCATCGTGCAATCTGACGGCCTGTTTCGTCATCGCCACATCATGCACACGCAAAAATTGCACGCCCTGCCCCAGTACCGCAAGGGCCACCGCAATCGACCCCGGCGCGCGGGCTGCGGCGACAGGTTCCTGCCCGATGGTTCCGATGAACCGTTTGCGCGACGCGCCCAGCAGAACTGGACAACCCAGCGTGTGAAACAGGCTGATGCGGCGCAAAAGGGCCAGATTATGCGCCTGCGTCTTGCCGAAGCCGATCCCTGGATCAACCAGAATACAAGACCTTTCGACACCGCAAGACACAAGAAAATCTACCCTTTCTTCCAGATAATCATACACATCCAACAACACATTGTCGTAGTGCGGGTTGTCCTGCATCGTGGCCGGATCGCCCTGGGCATGCATGACGCAGACCGGCACAGCGCGCTGCGCACAAAGTTTCGCCAGGTTCGGATCAAAGGTAAAACCCGACACATCGTTCACCAGATTTGCCCCCGCGCCCAGCGCCGCCTTGGCCACCGCGGCTTTACGCGTATCGATGGAAATTGGCGTTTCTGTTCGCGCGCGCACCCCTGCGATAACCTGTGCCGTGCGCGCGATTTCATCGGCAACAGACACTGTTACCGCACCGGGGCGCGTCGATTCTCCGCCGATGTCGATCATGTCGGCCCCCGCCTGCACCATGTCAAGCGCGGAACGGATCGCCGCATCGGGTGCCCCGTGCACTCCGTCATCGGAAAAACTGTCAGGTGTGACATTCAGGATGCCCATCAGGCGCGGCCTATCCAAACTCAGGCCGGCAATCGGTGCGCGCGGCGCTGTCATGGCCTGGCGCGCGTTTTCCGGCACATCTGACAGCGGTATGATCTTGGGTTTGGTTTCGCGCGACAGACATTCAACATGGGACGCAAAGCAAAGCCCCCCTGCCAGTTGGGCCGCGTGCGCGGTGCTGGCCGGTTCCATCATTGGGATCGGGCGATAATAGGACTTCATGGCCCTTTCCTGCGCGATGCGGCGCCCAAAGGCAAGCGCCGTCAGATCGTCTTTTGATCCACCGGAATCGCGCGCAATGGCACGTCAGGGGCGGTGGGCAAGTCAGACCCGATCACCAGCATTTCACCCGCGTGGAATGTCGCCGCAAACCACGCGGCCAGCGCAACTGCATCGCTGGGATGGGCCGATGGGCCATCGACAGCGTCAAGAACGATCTTGGAGGGCGCCCATACGCTGATCTGGCCGTTCTTCATGGCCCAGTCCAGTTCGGTCCGGGTTGAAACCACGACACAGCGCGCATCACGCGCCGCCAGAACCCACGCGTTCTGTTCGATCGCAAACAGATCAATCCGGCGTTGCGCCAGTTTGTGTTGCGCTTTCGGGGCGGGGGCGTCTGCCGCCCCGACACACAGGATCAGCGGGCGGCCCATATTTTCCAACTGGTCAACCCAGCTTGTCAGATTGGGCGACGCAATCGCGTCATTCGACAGATAGACCAGTTCGGGTGACAGCGTCTGGCCTGCCGGAGCTGGCGCTGTATCCTGAACGCGAGAGCGCACAATTTCGACACCCAAAGCACCGGGGCCGCGATCCAGCTTTTCAATCCGCACAAAGGCCCGCATCGCCTGCGGTTCCAGCAGGATGCGGTCGGCAATACGGCCAGCCAGCGTTTCCAGCAGGTTCAACCGCTCTTCGGCAAGTTCGTGCGCGATGGCTTCGGTCACACGATCATAGGACAGGATACGGTCTACATCGTCATCAATCTGTCCGCTCAGCGGGCGCACTTCGACTACGATGTTGAAACAGATCCTCTGGGTGGTGCCCCGTTCCGCCTGAAACGCGCCGATCTCGACTTCGACAATGTGGTCGCGCAGCGAAATTCTATCAAGCGGCGCATCCGGCGCGGTTGCTTCGGATCGTTCAGACGGATGCGCAAAGGCCAGACGAATTTCGGAAGTCATGGGAAACGGGCCTTTTTTCGTATCTGTTTGGGCTGCACCATAAATGCGTGGCGACCGAATAGCAGCCCTGCACGCGCCATACCAGCGGCCGAAAGCGTCTTGGACAGGGAAATTTTGAAAACGGTTCAGGCGTTGATGGGCCAGCGGCCCGAACCCCCTAGGGTTTGGACTGCGTGCTGACCGACGCGGCACGATAGTTGTGCCGGTAGAAAATGTGTACGCCGATATTGGCCGTTTTTGTGTAAACCCGCGCCCATTTAGGACGCACGGCAGTGGTGTGATAATGCGTGGCCCCGTTCGTGAGGTCGGGTGCGGCGCCATCCAGCACTGCCCGCGCAACCTTGCTGACGCGTTCGTAAGCTTTCGGCTCGCGGATCACTTCCTTGTTGCCATCACAGGTGTAGGTGAACTGGCACTGATACTTCTTGCCGGTTCCCTGATTGATCACGCCACACAGCGTACCGGGAAAACGGCTGCTTTCCACACGGTTCAGGATCACCTCGGCGACTGCGAACTGGCCTCTTACGGATTCACCGCGCGCCTCGAAATACAGCGCTTCGGACAGGCAGCGCCATTGCGCATCGCCGTCGGCCTTGGGTTGCGAATCCAACCAGGATTTCGAGAACGAGATGGTCGCCGGACGCTGCTTTGGCTCTGACACCAGTTTCCTGATCCGCGTGTCCGGCACTGCCGTCAACGACTGCCGTTCCTGTGCCATTGCGGTCCGGAATGTTGCGTCTGATGCCAGCGCGCCTTCCGCAGAAAACGCCATAACAAACCCAACACCAATCACGGCTATTGCCGCGCACCAAACCTTGTAGAAATACATGACAGCCCCAAACCACAGCCCCAAACGGCGGTTGGCGCACCTCCTCCCAGATGTGCAACCAAGGCGGTCTCTAACCAGTTTTGGAAATAACGTCCAGTTTGGGGCAAAAAATAGGCGGAAACACACTGTTTACCAGCTTACCCGCGCCCCACCGAATATTGTGCCGACGCGCATATTTTGCCGAAGGCAACGGGTTTCATCACTGTATTTTGTGTGAAATCGCCAACTGAGCAGCGGCCAATCTGGCCACCGGAACGCGGAAAGGAGAGCACGAAACATAGTCAAACCCTGCCTGACGGCAAAATGCAATCGATTCGGGATTGCCACCATGTTCGCCACAAATCGACAATGTCACGTGCGGATTCGCATTGCGTGCCCGCTCTGCTCCGATGCTTAGCAATTCGCCAACCCCATCCACGTCCAACACATGGAACGGGTCTTCGGAAAAGACACCCTGCTGCACATAGGTCGACATGAAACGGCCCGCGTCATCGCGTGACAGGCCGTATGTCATCTGGGTCAGGTCATTTGTCCCGTAGCTCAGGAAGGACACATAGGGCGCGATATCGCCTGCCCGCAAGGCAGCGCGCGGTGTTTCGACCATCACGCCAAGACGGTAGGTAAAATCACGGCCCTTTTCGGTGCGCACCGATGCGGCCACGGCATCCACCCGCGCCTTGACCATTTCAACTTCGCGCTTGGCGCTGACCAGCGGGATCATGATTTCCGGCACCACCGGCTCTCCGTCGATACTGGCCTCGATCGTGGCCTCGAAAATCGCGCGCGCCTGCATGTCGTAGATTTCGGGCACCGTGATGCCCAGACGTACACCGCGCAAACCCAGCATCGGGTTGTATTCGCCCATCGCCTCGACACGGCGGATCACATCGGACACCGGCAAATTCAGCGCTTCGGCCAGTTCGCGCTGGCCGTCCCGGTCAGAGGGCAGGAATTCGTGCAAGGGCGGATCAAACAGACGGATGCACACCGGCTGGCCCTGCATGATGCGGAACAGTTGGGTAAAATCCTCGCGCTGCATGGGCAGCAGGCGGGCCAGCACCGCGCGGCGATCATTGCTTTCATCCGCAAAGATCATTTCGCGCATGACCGTCAGACGGTCTTCATCGAAAAACATGTGTTCGGTCCGGCACAAGCCGATACCCTGCGCGTTGAAATTACGGGCCGTCTGGGCATCGTCGGGCGTATCGGCATTGGCGCGAATATCGATGTCGCGCTCTTTGTCGGCCCAGCCCATCAAGTCCTGAAACGCGTCATCCAGCGCCGCTTCCAGCATCGGCGGCTCTCCGGCAAGGATCTGTCCGCTGGTGCCATCCACTGTAATAATGTCGCCGGCGCGCAAGATACGCCCATCGGGCACGATCAGCTGTTTCTTGGCCGTCTGGAACCGGATCGAAGACGCGCCAACGACGCAAGGCACCCCGATTCCGCGCCCGATTACGGCAGCGTGGCTGGTGATGCCGCCCCGTTCCGTCAGAACGGCGCTGGCCGCATGCATCCCGCGCACATCTTCAGAAGAGGTTTCGCGGCGCACCAGAACACAGGCTTCGCCGCGCGCGGCGCTGGCTTGCGCTTCGTCCGCCGAAAACACGATCCGGCCCGTCGCGGCACCGGGGCTTGCGGCGATACCGGCGCCCAGCACGTCGCGGGGTGCGTCGGGGTTGATCTGGCGGTGCAGCAATTCCGTCAGGGTGCGCGGTTCGATCCGCATCACCGCCTCTTGCGCGGGAATGATCCCGTCATGCACCAGTGACACCGCAATGCGCACCGCCGCCCGGGCCGACCGTGCAACGCGAACGCCATCCAGAATGTGCAGAACGCCATCCTGCAACGCAAACTCGACCTGCATTTCCTCGCGCAGTTGCGTGCGCATCAGGCTGGCATGCGCCTTGAGATCGGCAAACGCCTTGGGTGCCAGTTCTTCCAATGATGGGCCGCGCGGATCCTGCTCCAGATAAAGGGCGGCTGCATCACCCTGCAACGCATCCCGGCCCTGTGACTGGGACAGGTAGCGCCCGGTGATCTGCGGCTGGCCCGTGACGGAATCGACCAGTTGCAGAACGCCTGACCCGCTTTCGCCCTGCCCGACACCAAACACCATCTGTTGCACCACAAGGCCCAGACCGGCATCTGCCGGCGCGCCCTTGGCCTGCCGCAGCAGACGCGCCGATGTGCCATCCCAGGCCCGCGCCATGGATCGCAACACGCCCGACAATTGCACAACCGGCTCTTGCGGGAAGGGTTCTTCGGTTTCGTCCTCATAGGCGCGCAGCGTTTCGGTCAGCGCGTCGGGGCCATCGCCATCAACCGTGTCGAACATATCAGGGTCAAGCCGTGCCACGTGGATCGCATAGGATTGAACAAACCGCAGATACAGCGCGCTTGCCGCATTCGGGCCCAGCGTGTCGCACAACTGGGTATAGCGCGCGTCGTTCATTCCGATGTTCAGAACCGCGCCCGGCCCGCCCCAATCGGGATCTTCCGATGAAGGGCGCACACATAACAGATCGCCAGCGTCGAATTGCTTCAAGACCGATGCAATGTCCGGCATATCGCCCGATGCAATCCCGTGCACTGCATCAAAGGACAGCGCGACCGTTCGCGGCACAGGCAGATCAAGCCGCACCAGACGTTGCAGGCATTTGGCACGCCCGCCATGGGTTGCGGTCGCCACCGGCGCATCCGCCGAAATCAGGGTTGTTGTCGGGTTTCTATGCATGTTGCTGCGCTGCGGCACCTTTGTTGGATGGCGCAGCATAGGCACAGAACCGCCATGCGCAAGTAGGGCTTTGTTTCGCGGGATGCGACTGTTTAGCCTTCTATTCGTGTCAGATCGGCCACCGAAGAACAGACCGTGCGGATACGGTGCAACAGGTTCAGCCGGTTGCGCCGCACCGTCTGGTTGTCGACGTTGACCTGAACATCGGTAAAAAACGCATCAATCGGCGCACGCAGGGTGGCCATAGCGTGCATCGCGGCGGTGAAATCCTCCTGCGCCATGGCAGGGGCGATTTTCGCCTCGGCGGCATCCAGTGCGGCAAACAGTTCGGTTTCCGCGCCTGCCTCGGCAAATTTGACGTCCGGACCATAAGAATATTCAACGCCGTCGTTTTCTTCGGCCTGCAACAGAATGTTGTTGGCCCGCTTGAAGCCTTGGATCAGGTTTTCGCCATCTTCGGTTTTGACAGTGTCGTTCAGCGCAGTGGCGCGTTTGACCAGCAGCGTCAGGTCATCGTTTGCAGGCATCGCGATGCACGCATCTATAATGTCGTGACGGATGCCCTGATCGCGCAGATAAACCTTGAGCCGGTCATGCAGGAAAGACAGCAGGTGTTCACTGACATCGGGCAGGCGCTTTGCGATCCCGTCGATCCAAGACCCTTCCTTGAAATCCGGCTTTTCGGCGGCATCGTCAAACCGTGTTTTCACGGTGCGCAACGCCGCCCCGAATACGCCATGCTCTGCGATCTCACTCAGGGTTTCTTCCATTGTGTGCAGATCAAGCGCGGGCGGGGTGCCGTTGGCCTGACGAATTTCAAACTTCAGAAGTTCCGCGTCGATGAACCGGTCTAAATGCAGGCGGGCGCTGTTTTCCAGCACCAGCCGGATCACGCCCAGAGCGGCACGGCGCAATGCGAACGGATCTTTCGATCCGGTGGGTTTTTCATCAATCGCCCAGAACCCTGCCAGGGTGTCCAGTTTGTCCGCCAGCGCCACGGCCACCGAAACCGGCGCGGTTGGTACCGCATCGGACGGGCCCTGGGGGGCATAATGTTCCTGACTGGCGGCGGCGACGGCATCGGAATACCCCGCGGCAGAGGCGTAATAACGCCCCATAAGCCCTTGTAATTCCGGAAATTCTCCGACCATTTCCGAGCTGAGATCGGCCTTGGCCAGTTGTGCGGCCTGTTCCGCCTCGTCCGCATCCGCGCCGACAAAAGGGGCGATATCGCGCGCCAGTGCTGCAATACGCTGAACCCGTTCGGCCTGTGTTCCCAGTTTATTGTGAAACGTCACATTTTCAAGGGGTTGCGTCCAGATACTGATGTCAGATTTCGCAATACGCAGATCGTTTTCCCAAAAGAATTTGGCATCGGACAGACGGGCAAAAAGAACCTTCTGGTTGCCCGCCAGAATGGTCGCGCCATGATCGGGGGTTTGCACATTCGCAACTGTCACAAACCGTTCGATTCGTCCGGTTTTAGGGTTGCGCACGGAAAAGAATTTCTGATGTTCGCGCATCGAGGTTTGCAACACCTCGGGCGGCAAATCCTTGAACGCCGGATCAATCGTGCCCATCAACACAACGGGCCATTCGACAAGGCCCGCCACCTCGGTCAACAGGGCGGCATCTTCCACCACTTCAAACCCGTTGGCAAAGGCCTGATTTGTGGCGTCGGCCCAGATGTGATCGGCGCGTTCAGCGGCATCCAGAACGACGAATGCGCGTTTTAGCTTCGCACTGTAATCATCGAAATTAGTTACAGAAAACGCATCCGGCGCCATAAAGCGGTGGCCCCGCGTCATGTTGCCCGCCACGATCCCGTCCACCTCAAGCGGCACGGTCTGCGCGCCGTCTTCCGCGCTTAGAATACACAGGATCGATTGCAGCGGACGCACCCAGCGCAAACTGCCTGTGCCCCATCGCATGGATTTGGGCCATGGAAAGTTCCGGATCGTATGGTCCAGAACCTCGGCGATAATGTCGGGTGCGGGGCGGCCGGGCCGTTCCATCACGGCGTAGAACACGCGGCCCTTTTTCTCATCCCGTTCTTCCAGATCGGCGCGCGTCACGCCAGCGCCGCGCAAGAACCCTTCGATCGCTTTTTCGGGCGCATCAACGCGCGGGCCTTTGCGCTCTTCGCGCAGCGACGGGCTGTGATCCAATACGTCCTCAACCGTCAGGACAAGACGGCGCGGCGTGGTAAAGGCCGCTGCGCTGGCATAGGTCAAACCGGCCTCGACCAGACCGTCTGTCATGCGTTTTTTCAGGTCTTCGCCAGCGCGCGCCTGCATACGTGCGGGGATTTCCTCGGAAAACAGTTCAATCAGCAGATCGGGCATTGCGGGCGGCTTTCTTGTTCAACGGTTCCGGTCAGGTCCATTCCAGGTTGACCTTGGTGGCGGGATATTTGGCAGCGAACCGTTTGCGCAAGGCTTTCAGACGCGGGCGCAAGGCCGGAAATTTTCCCTGATGGGTCTCTACGACAGTCAGGCGAACAGCGTCAAACAGGTCGTGCTGTTCCATCGTTTCCAGAATGTCCAGTTCGGCCCCTTCGATGTCCATTTTCAGAAATGCGATCTGGCCGTGTTCCACTGCTGTTTCGCGGATCAGACGGGGCAGATCAACGGTTTTCACCTGTGTCGTCGTATCAGCCTGATCCGCCATCAGATGCCCCCCGGCCACGATTGTGCTGCGGCTGGATTTCGCGGCCGGGTCATCCTTGAAGTCATGAGCACGTATCAGGGGAGCAACCCCGTCCTGCGTGCCGACGGCAACATTATGCAAAGTAACGTTGTCGGCGTCGGAAAACCGCTCGGACAGGCGGGCAAATGCCACAGGATCGGGTTCGAATGCGTGCACCTGCGCGCCGGACTGCGCCAGTTGCACCGTGACATCACCCACATTCGCCCCGCAATCAAAAACGATATCGCCTGCGCGCAGCATCGAAATAACGCCCTGCAGCATACCCTGGGCGCGCACCCGTTTCACGCGCCGTTTGTTGCGCCGGCGCATCTCGTCCAGTTCAGCCTGATGGGCCGGATCGGCCATAACGCATCCTAACTGGGTTCACGGGCGCGGCGGGCATTCTTCGCCGATCACCGTGCCGTCATAGGCTTTTTCACCACATTCATTCAGTTCGTGCCAGACATAACCACGCCCGTCATCGGTGATCGCGACAACGCGGTCCACACCGTAACGGATGTTCTTGGCGCCCAGAAAGACCTGTGCGGTGCCCGCATCCAGAGCCTGCGCGATGGCGGCTGCATCAAAACAGTCAAACCAACCCGGTGCATTGCGCGGCGTTACATCCTGCAACGGAACATAGAGGCCACCAGCCGTTTCCAGATCCAGACCGGTTGTGAAACAGGCACGATAGCGGATCGGGCTGGATTGCGCATCAATGGCCCGGAAATCGTCATAGGGGATGGTTTGCGGCTGCTCTGTGCCTGCCAGAGCCATTTGCACATCACCGACGCCGTCCGGCGTCACCTCTTCATAATAGCCGTAAACCTGCAAATAATACATCGCACCGCCCGCCAATGCGGCGATCAGCACCAGCATACCCACCAGAAACTTGCCCATCAGGCCGCCTGCCCGCCCGCAGCGGTTTGCACAAACGCATCCGCGCATTCCTTGGCCAGCGCGCGCACGCGCCCGATATAGGCCTGCCGTTCAGTGACAGAGATCACGCCGCGCGCGTCCAGCAGATTGAAAATATGGCTGGCCTTGATGCACTGATCATAGGCGGGATGCGCCATGATGATGCGCTTTCCGGTCTTGGGATCGTCTTTGGGCTGCTCCAGTATGGCGCGGCACTCGGCCTCGGCCTCCTCGAAATGGCGCAACAGGACGGATGTATCGGCCACATCGAAATTCCAGCGCGCGTATTCTTCTTCGGTCTGTTTGAACACATCCCCATAGGTCAGCGCGATCGGGGCATCGGGATCATTGAACGGCATGTCCATCACGTGATCCACGCCCAGAACATACATCGCCAACCGTTCAAGACCATAGGTCAGTTCGCCGGAAACGGGGTGGCAATCATGTCCGCCAACCTGTTGAAAATACGTGAATTGCGACACTTCCATGCCGTCACACCACACTTCCCATCCAAGGCCCCACGCACCCAGTGTCGGGCTTTCCCAATCGTCTTCGACAAAGCGGATATCGTGCATTCCCATGTCGATGCCGATGGCTGCCAGTGATCCAAGATAAAGATCCTGCAAATCCGGCGGGCTGGGTTTGATCAGCACCTGATACTGGTAATAGTGCTGCAATCTGTTGGGGTTTTCGCCATAGCGCCCGTCTGTAGGGCGGCGCGAGGGTTGCACGTAAGCGGCCGCCCATGGCCGGGTGCCAAGACTGCGCAGTGTTGTCGCGGGATGAAATGTGCCGGCCCCGACTTCCATGTCATAGGGTTGCAGCATGGCACAGCCGCGCGCCGCCCAATAGGACTGCAAGCGCAGGATAATTTCCTGAAAGGACCGGGGCGGATTGGGTGTGCTGTTCATCGGTTTTGGCCTTTGGTTGACGGCAAATCGCAGCCCGTCCGGCCCCGAATATACGCGCGCCTTACCTAAGCTGCCACACCGGCGGGGTCAATTGTGACAGAAGCGGTAATTTGGCCGTGCAAATCATGGCAATTCGGTTAAAAGCCTGCTTTATTACGCCAAGTTTCACCCGTCAGAGGCCGTCCACTTGTTCAAGCATTTTTTCACGCCGGTCGTCATAGCCGTTTTCCTGTTGGTGTGCGCACCTTTCAATCGCGCACTTGCACAGGATAACGATGTTGTCTGGGTTCAGGTCGAAGCGCAGCCCAGCCTTGCCGAGGCACAGGACCGCGCGCGCGCCTATGCCGCCAGATTGCCTGATGTTAACGGTTTTGCCATGACCAGCGGGTGGTATGCCATCGCACTTGGCCCCTATGCCCGTGAAGACGCAAATCAGGTTCTTAGGGTGTACCGTTCGGAAGGAACGATCCCGCGTGACAGTTTCATCGCGTTTTCATCCAGCTTTCGCCAGCAGTTCTGGCCGGTGGGTGAAAACCTGCTGAACCGTGGCGTGCTGGCGCCGCCGGTGATTTCGTCATTACCCCAGCCCGAAGCGAATTTGCCTTCCATTATACAGGCGACACCGGACCCTGCCGACGAAACCCCAACCGAGGCCCGCCGCAGCGAGGCGCAGCTGTCGCGCCCGGATCGGGAAGCCCTTCAGGTGGCGTTGAAATGGGCCGGATTCTACGATTCGACGATTGATGGCGCGTTCGGGCGCGGTACCCGCAATTCGATGGCCGCGTGGCAGCAGGCCAACGGGTTCGAATCGACGGGTATCCTGACAACGGCGCAGCGCGCTGCGCTTCTGGACCAGTACAATGCCGTGCTGAAAGGAATGGACCTGAAACTGGTGCGCGACACCCAGGCCGGGATCGAAATCATGATTCCAACCGGCGTAGTTGCTTTTGAAAAATACGAACCACCCTTTGCCCATTACGCGGCAACCGGTGATCTTGATGCGCAGGTTCTGCTGATCAGTCAGGCTGGCGATCAGGCCACTTTGTTCGGCCTTTATGACATCATGCAAACGCTGGAAATCGTGCCGCTGACCGGGCCGCGCGAACGTGACAGCGACAGTTTCCGCCTGATCGGGGAAAGCGGGATGATGATCTCGCAAACCGAAGCATGGCTTGAAAACGGCGAAATCAAGGGTTTTACGCTTGTCTGGCCGGCTGGTGATGAAGAACGCCGCCGCCGCGTTCTGGGCGAAATGCAGAAAAGTTTCGCGCGCCTTGGCGGTGTTCTGGACCCAAGCATCGGTGCAGATGCTCAGCAAAGCATTGATCTGGTCGCCGGCCTTGAGGTGCGCAAACCGCGCCTGTCGCGATCCGGTTTCTTTGTGGATCGTGCCGGTACGGTTGTGACGACCGCGGATGCGGTGGAAAGCTGCACCCGTATCACGCTGGACGATGAACATGATGCAAACGTACTGACGCTGGACACCAAACTGGGCGTTGCCGTCGTGCAGCCCGCAACAGCGCTGGCCCCGTTGGGTGTTGCGCGGTTCGCCGGTGCTGTGCCACGTCTGCAATCAGACGTTGCCGTGGGCGGATATTCCTACGAAGGCATACTGGGCGCGCCAACGGTAACGTTTGGCACCCTGTCCGACCTGCGCGGGCTGGCTGGCGAAGACCAGATCAAACGTCTTGCGCTGACCCCGTTGCCGGGCGATGCCGGTGGCCCCGTTCTGGACACTGGCGGGCATCTTCTGGGCATGCTTTTGCCGCGCTCCAACTCTGATCAGACATTGCCGGAAGACGTGAATTTTGCGGTAAACGGTGCGGCGATCAAAACCGTGCTGGATGCCGCGGGATTAAGCGTGAATGCCGTCGACCGGTCCGACCCCCTGCCGGTCGAGGATATCCGCGAACGGGCCAGCGGAATGACCGTTCTGGTCAGTTGCTGGGACTGATACAGCGTACATTCCGTGCTTAAAGCGTCATGTCAGGTGTGACGTAAATCAGGGTCGGGCCATCTGCATCGAACGCTGCACGCACATCCGCCTGTAATGCCTCAAGCGTAGCAGGCGTTGTGGCGCGGGCGCCGAACGCTTCGGCCAGCTTGCAAAAATCGGGGTTTCGCGCAATGACGGCATTGGGGGCGATCTGGGCGCGCACCATACTGTCCTCAATCTCTTTCAGCTTGCCGTTGTCCCATAGAATGATGGGTAGGCTAAGCCCCAGTTCCACCGCGACACCCAGTTCCTGCATTGTATAGTGGAACCCGTAATCGCCGATGATCACCATTGTCGGTTTGCCGCGCCGGGCCACGGCCCCGCCGATACCCGCGGGCAGCGCATAACCCAGCGTGCCGAAACCATAGGGATGGTGCCAGTGTTTGGGCCGTGTCATCGGCCAAACCTCTTTGGCGACATAGGCAAACTGGGTCATGTCCGAATAGATCATCGTATCGTCCGGCACGGCTGCACGCAGCGCATCACAGATTGGCACGATACCGGGGCGTTCCGCATCGGTTTCCGAACGCCAGCGCGCCCGTGCTTCGGCCACTTCGGCAACGCTCCATCTGGTATCGGGTGTGTTGTTTTCGGTTGCTGCCCACAAGGCCTTGGCCACATCCGCCGCATCGGCCAGCAGCTTGACCGATGCGCGCTGATCATCAGACAGGCTGACAGGGTCGATATCGACCCGGATCAGGGTCGCACTGTGCCCCAGATGGGCGCGCCACAGATCGACTTCGGCCAGTTCGGTGCCGACAGCAATCACCAGATCAGCCGTGGCAATAACATCAGCACTGCCCGGCCGCGCGAGGGTTGATCCGAAATCCAGATCATAGCCCGCACCGGCAAATCCGCGCCCCGCATAGGTCTGAAAACAGGCCGCACCGGTCTGTATCAGAACCTGACGCCACAGATTGCTGCACGCCCCGCCGCCGAACACGAAAAGCGGCCGGCGCGCGATGTTCAGCAGCGACAGAAGCGGGCTGATGTCGGGCGGGCCGGCCTTGGCGCGCAAACCGGGCATATTGGGCGGCTCTGCCGGGGCGGCATCGGCCTCGAGCTGGGCAATGGGCACCTGAATATGTTTCGCGCGCGGGCGCTGGGTGGCGAATTCTTCGAAAGCACGATCCACCAGACCATAGGCCGCAGCAGGGCTGTGCGCGGTATGGGACCAGTCGCACACCGTACCGGCGGCGATTTCCTGATCCTTCATCTGGTGCAACTGTCCCTGACGCGATGCGGTTTCATCCAGACAGGATGAAATCACCAGCACCGGAACCGAATCGCTGTTGGCCTGCCCCATCGGCGTTATGATGTTGCACACACCCGGTCCGGTGATCACATAGGCAACACCCGGCGTTCCGGTGGCGCGGGCATAGCCATCGGCCATGAAACCTGCGCCCTGTTCGTGGCGCGCCAGAACATGGGTGATCCCGGCCTCCTGAATGCCGCGATACATTTCCTGATTATGCACGCCGGGAATGCCGAAAATCACATCGACTCCGCGATCTTTCAGCATATGCGAAATCTGGGCACCCAAAGGGCGTGTCATACCCGTATCCGCGGTTTTTCTTGTCATTTTCAGGATCTCCAGAATTGTACGGTAAGAATAGCATAAACCGCCAGCAGCTCTAATCGTCCGATCAGCATTGCCGCGCTTAGCATCCATTTTGCAGTGTCATTCAGACCGGCAAAGTTGCCGGCGGGGCCGATCTGATCCCCCAGACCCGGCCCGATATTGGCCAGCGCCGCCGCCGCGCCCGAAACGGATGTCGTGAAATCCAGCCCCGTCAGCCCCAGCCCGACAGCCAGCACGCCCAGCGTGACGACAAAGAACATGAAAAACGACATCACCGAGCCAAGTACGTCTTCGCTGACCGGCCTGCCATCATAACGTGGCGTGAACACGCCGTTGGGCGATCTGATCTTGTATAGCTGGGCCCGGATCGACGCGAACAGCAGCTGATAGCGGAAAATCTTGATCGAACAGGCCGTTGAACCCGCACATCCGCCTATCAGCCCGGTGAAAAACAGAACGGCAATCGGCAAGGCGCCCCAGATCATGTAGTCCGCGCTGGCATAGCCTGTGCCCGTCAGCAATGACACCGTATTGAACAGCGCCTTGCGAAACATTTCCTCGCCCACCTCGCCGGCCTGAAACATTTTCCAGAACACGATGGTCAGCACCAGAACAACAGCGGTGCCAAAGAATGCGCGTATCTGGCTGTCATGAAACAGGGGCTGGGCGGATCCCGCAGTCAACTGCACGAACCGCACAAACGGCAATGCGGCCAGCAGCATAAAGGCCACCGCCGCATATTCGGTCATTCCGGTAAAGCTGGCGAAGGATGCATCGTAATTGGAAAACCCGCCCGTCGCGATTGTGGTCATGGCGTGCACGGTGGCATCAAACGCATTCATGCCGGTGCTGATATAGGCAATGGCGCAGGCCAGTGTCAGGCCGATGTAGATCACCGAAATCCGGCTGGAAATTTCGGTCGCCCTTGGCAGAATTTTTCCAAAAGTATCAAAGCCTTCCGAGCGGAAAATCTGCATCCCGCCGACACGCAGTTCCGGCAGGAACACCATCGCCACAACGATGATACCGATGCCCCCCAGCCACTGCAAAATGCCGCGCCACAACAACAATCCCTTGGGCAGGTCTTCCAATCCAGAGAAAACCGTTGATCCCGTTGTGGTCAGGCCCGACATCGCCTCAAAGAAAGCATCTACAAACCGTGCTTCGGTCGCGCCGAACACAAACGGGATCGCGCCGAACAAAGGCAGGGTCAGCCAGACGCCAGTGGTCAGCAAAAAGGTTTGCTGGATTGTCAGGCCTTCGCGCACGCCGTTGGCACATGCCAGCGCGATCAACCCGCCGCAAAGCATTGTAATAACGGAACTTTCAAGGAAAACGGGCCAATGTTCGCGCCCCTCGGCCAGATCGACCAGCAATGGCAACAGCATGGTCAGGCCCAGCATGGCCACCAACAGGCCGATCACATATCCGACAGGGCGCAGGTCAATCATGAGGCGCAGGGTTGGCCGCAGGACAGCCGACTGTCAAGCAGGGACAGCAGCCCATTCGACGAACGCCCCGCCTGGCGCCCTTCGTCACGCCACAAGAGGGTCGGGCGTGACGTGTGATCGGGGGCGTCCGTCTTACTTGGCGGGTGGCTTGGCCAGACTGATCTTGGCCTTTGTTTCGTCTTTCCCGGCGTCCACCGATTGCGCGTTCAATGCAGCGGGCAACGCAGGCGGCATGGACGGGGCGCGGGGCCGTTTGACTGCGGCCTTCGCGTTCGATGGTGTGCTCCGTTCAGGCGTTGCGGCAGGAACCGCAGGTTTGGCCGGGCTTACCGGGGCATCGGCGGCCTTCGCGGCGGGCACGGGTTTTGGCGCTGCATCAGATTTTGGCGCTGGTGCGGCGGGCGCAGCGACCTTGGGCTGTGCAGCAGGTGCAGGCGCGGGCGCTGCAACCGGTTTTTCAACCTGTGCCGGTGCAGGCGCAGCGGTTTTCGCAACGGGCGTTGGCGTCGGCGCAACCACAGCTTTTGCAACAGGCTCAGGCTGTGCGACAGGTTTGGCAACCACCGGTTTTGGTTTGATTTTGGCTTTAACAGGCTTTGCCGCAGCGGTTTTGACGACTTTGACAGGCTTGGCGTCCGGTTTGGGTGTTGTGGCCACCACCCGCGACGGTTTCTGGCGCACCGGTTTCGCCTTGCGCTGGGGTTTGCGCGGTTTGGGGGCGGCAGAAACCGCAGGTTTCGGCGCGCTGGCGGGCGCGTCAGGGGTTGTTGGCAACCAGACAAGCGGCGCGTTCCTGATTGACTGCATCACGATTTGCGAGGCTTTCAGATTGCTGGCCCATGTGTAGCCTGCCAGTTTCAGGCAGGCGGCGGAAAAGGCCAATGGATGTGTCATAGGGATCATTTCAAATCTCCGATCATGTCGTTCATTTGCTAAGTCTGAGAGTTGTGGGGCCGCGCCGCGCCAGCCGTTTCCGGTTGGATCTGGCCTTTTTGGACAATGGTTTGATCGCGGCGGCCATAATTTTGTCGGGGGCCCCGCCCTCGATGGCTGTCATGGTGCTGGCCACCATTGCTTCGGTAAAGGCCGGCCCCTTTTCACGCAGCATGGCGTGGTTTTCGCCCCGTGGCACGGACCAGGCCCCACCCATACCCATCAGCCTGTAGGCCACAACACTGTGCGCTTCGGTGATCAGCGTTGCATAGGATACCCACAAGGTTGCGATGTCGGCGGGTGAAGGGTGCTTCATTCAGCACACCGGTTCTTGCTGCATCGCAGCAGTCGCGCGAGTCTGACCGAAAAATCTTGCCTTGCCATCGAAAACCGCCTTTTATCGACCAAATCAAGGTCAACCATACGCAGTTTTTCTATTGATGACAGATAAAAATGCTGCACTGCGGCATTAAGTGTCAATCTGGGCTTTCATGCGGGTTCTGCCCAGATTGGGCCCGGTGGGACTGCACGCCGCATCAACGTTGGAAACGTCCGCGATCTTATCCGACGTGGAACAGCGTGCTGAACAGTTTGGGATCAAGGCTCGTGCTTGCGAACATACCGCCCTCTGTCAGAACGCTGACCGCATCATGGCTGTGCAGGCTTTCCTGATGGCTGGCGATGATACGGAAATCCCCTACCCTCACATCTGCCTGAAGCTGTTCACAGAACAGACGCGCCGCGTCTTCCACAAAAATCGGATTGGCGGCGTTCAGTTCCGCAAAGGCCTGTTCGTCTTCGCGTTTGACCATCACCTGTGTTTCGGTGGGCACCGCGCGACGGCACATATCAATCAGATCCTCGAACCAGAGACAGTTTGCGGCACTGTCCAGTTCGACCGAAATGCGCGCGACAGAGCGTTGCGAATGGGGTGTCGCCAATTGGCCGCGCGTAATGCGCGCATGTTCGGATAGTTCAAGCGAACACGGGCAAGTTGACGAGTATACATAGTCCAGATGTATGATTTTTGAACGTACACCGTTCTGCTCAACCAGTTCCAGCGCTATGTCGTAATACTGATATCCGCTTAACCCCGAGCGCAGACTGTCCATTTTGACCGGAAAGGAAAACCGCATCTGGATGCGCGCATCAAAGCTGTCCAGATCGGTTTTGTAATCATCAAGTGCGGCTTCGATCACTTCAAAGCTGAACGTGCGTTCGGCCTGTTTGTAAAAGCTGCGCATGATGCGCGACATGTTGATGCCCTTCTTGTCCGCGTCAAGGCTGACAGACCCGGTGACCGAGGTTTCAAGTGTCAGATCGCCATTGTCACGGGTGTGAAACCGGATGGGCAACCGAAAATTCGAAATTCCGACATGCTGGATTTGGCGGCGCGCGCCGCGGATCAGGCTGCTGGGGCCGTTTTGCAGATCGGGCAATCCGGCCTTGTAGGTTGCATCGACCGTGAAAGCTTCGGGGTATTCGCGGGACAGGGCCGGATAATCCGTCAGACCGGATGCCGGGATCAGGGCCGCAAGCGACGGGTCAAGTTGCGCGATATCCGCCGGGCTGGCTTGGGCCGCCCATTGACGCAATACATCCAGTGCCGCTTGGGCGTCGTCGGCATCAGGCAAGGCAGTCAGATCAGGCGCGTGAAGGTTCAACGGTACAACCCCTTTGAAATCATCGAACCACATACATAATGGTTCCATGTATTAAAATCCATTCACAAGTGTTTACGCGCGCACCCTGCGACCGGATCAATCTGAATCCGACATGGCCAGCATCTTCTGGAAACTTTTCATGCGCCGGCTTCTGTTCTTGTAATGTGCCGAAATCATAACAAACGGACGTGGCAGTTCGATGACGGCATCGGACAGACAGGCCAGCCGGGCAGCGTTGACGTGGCCCAAAACCATGCTGCGCGGCACAAGAGCAGCGCCAACACCCGCTTCGGCCATTGCGATGGCCGAAGCGACTGACGCGACCGTAACGTCCACCCCTGCCCCCCGATCACGAACCGGCCCGTGATTGGCAATCCAGTGCGCCCATCGCGGCACACTGCTAATCGCCGCCCCCCAGTCAACATGGATCAGACGGCCTGTCGCCAGATCAAAGCGGGGATCAGCTGCAACCGGGACCAGCGCATCGGTGAATAGCGGGGTAATCTGGTAATCCGGCAATTCGCCACCATAGGTCAGGCGAATATCAATTCCGTCGCCTTCCATATCAACCGGATCATGTTCGACCCGGACAACGACCGGAATGTCGGGAAACAAGGTTGAAAACCGTTCCAACTGCGCAGGCAGCCAGAACTGCGCCAGTGTTTCAGTGGCGCTGATCAC
Organism: Sulfitobacter sp. TBRI5; assembly: GCF_051013555.1. Classification (NCBI taxonomy): domain Bacteria; kingdom Pseudomonadati; phylum Pseudomonadota; class Alphaproteobacteria; order Rhodobacterales; family Roseobacteraceae; genus Sulfitobacter; species Sulfitobacter sp. TBRI5. The sequence continues at coordinate 54,260 of NZ_CP112884.1, forward strand.
CAGCGGTATGCCTTTGCCCCCTTCGGTCAGGGCTTGGGTGAACTGCGCGATATCCGATAATGCGGCGGCGGCATTCGTGTAATAATCGCGCCCTGCATCGGTCAGGCGGATCTGGTTGTTGTGCCGTTCGAACAGCTTTCGGTTCAGCCAGGTTTCCAGATTCCGGACCTGCTGGCTTACCGCTGCAGAAGTCACACCCAACTCGCGCCCTGCGGCAGCAAAACTGCTGGATCGGGCGGCGCATTCAAAGGCGCGCAAGGCATTCAGCGGGGGCAGTTTCATCACTGCAGTATTAAAGAAAATCTAGGGGATACCAAGAATTTTTGCAGTGGTGGAAAACGCGTTCGGCAGTCAAAGATGTGGAACCCCAAAGCATGGAAGGGTGCGGTATGCGCGATATCATCGATCTTGAAACCTATCCGCTGGATCAGCCGCACAGCCCCGGCTGGCATCGTCTTGTCGCGCACTGCCGCGGCGAACTGGCACAAACAGGCATGTTCAACCTGCCCGGTCTGATGCGGCTGGATGCGGCCGACAAAGCCGTGGCGCAGATGCAGGGCCAGTTTGCCGAAAACGCCTTTTGTCATACACGATCCCACAACATCTATTTCAGGAAAGACATTCCCGGACTGGCGTCGGATCACCCGGCACTGCGGCTGTGTGAAACATCCAACAGAACCCTGTGTGCGGATCAGATTGCAACGTCGTATCTGCTTGGGCTTTACGAATGGCCCGAATTCGCGGCATTTCTGGCCGCCACGATGCACAAGCCAGAGCTTTTCGTGATGCGCGATCCGTTGGCCCGCGTGAACGTGATGTCCTATCACGCAGGGCAAGCGCTGAACTGGCATTTCGACCGCTCGGAATTCACCACGACGCTGCTGTTGCAAGCGCCCGAACAGGGTGGCGATTTCGAATACAGAACCGATCTGCGTTCGGATGATGACCCGAATTATGATGGTGTCGCGCGATTGCTGACCGGACAGGACGAAATGGTCAAAAGCATTACCCTCACGCCCGGCACATTGAACGTCTTTCGCGGCAAGAACACGGCCCACCGCGTGACCCCGGTGCAGGGCGACACAGCCCGAGTGATCGCCGTGTTTTCGTTTTACGACCGCCCCGGCGTCACCTTTTCGCAGGAAGAGCGGATCGGTTTTTACGGGCGCGCATCATGAACGTTGACCCCCCTTTCAAGGATGATCGCAAGCTGGGATACCTGAACAGCGAAGGCGCCGATCGCCCGCTGAAAAGCCCGGTATCCCAGGATGTTCTGGAACGCGCGCGGGCCTACCGGTTGGCGCGGTTGCGCACGGTCCTGGGCGAATATGATGTGGCTGGCCTGCTTTTGTACGATCCGGTCAACATCCGGTACGCGGTTGACTGTTCCAACATGGGCGTCTGGACGGCACACAACCCGATGCGCTACGCGATGATCCTGACCGGTGGTCCGGGCATCATGTTCGAATTCAAGGGCTGTGAACACCTGAACGACGGGCTGGATGGCATAGACGAGTTGCGCAATTCGATTGCCTGGATGTTCATGGCCGCAGGCGACAAATCACATGACCGACTGAACCGCTGGGCCGACGAAATCGCCCAGACCCTGCGCGAACACGGCGGCGGCAACTTGCGTCTTGGCGTCGACCGGATGGAACCCGAAGGCGTTTATGCCCTGCAATCGCGCGGCATCACGATCATTGATGCAGGCCAGATCACCGAAATCGCCCGCGCCATCAAATCGGCAGATGAAATCGAACTGATGCGCTGGACCATCCGCGTCTGCGAGGCCGGAATGGCCCGTATTTACGACCATTCCGTTCCGGGCGCGACTGAAACCGAACTGTGGGCGCATCTGCATTTCGAAAACGCACGCTCTGGCGGGGACTGGCTGGAAACCAAATTGCTGACCTGTGGCCCCAACACCAAACCGTGGTATCGGGAATGTTCGTCGCGCCCCTGCCAAAAGGGTGAAATGATCGCCTTTGATACCGACATGATCGGTCCCTACGGATACTGCGCCGATCTGAGCCGGTCATGGACCTGCGGCTACACCCCGATGAATGATGAGCAGCGACGCATTTACAGTGCCGCCCGCGACCAGATCGAACATAATCTGGCATTGATAGAACCGGGGCTGAGTTTTGCCGAGTTCAACGCCAAAAGCTGGCAAATCCCGCCCGCCTACCAGCCCTACCGCTATTCGCTTGCGGCCCACGGTGTGGGCATGGCCGACGAATGGCCGGTGATCGCCCTGCATCCCGATTTTGCCGACAGCCAAAGCGGCACGTTCGAGGCGGGTCAGGTTATCTGTGTCGAAAGCCTGATCGCCGACGCGCATAGCGAAAGCGTCAAGCTGGAAACCCAGGTTCTGATCACCCACTGCGGCACCGAACGGCTGGACAGTTTCCCCTGGGAAGATGTCTAGGACGCCGCCAGTGCCTGCGTGATATCCGCGATCAGATCGCCCTGATCCTCGATCCCCACCGAAATCCGCACCAGCCCGCGGGTGATTCCCAGCGCCTGTTTCTGATCTTCGGGCAGGCGCTGATGCGTCGTGGTGGCCGGATGCGTCACGATGGTTTTCGCATCCCCCAGATTGTTGGAAATCGTGCACAGGCTCAGCGCATTCAGGAACCGGAACGCCGCCTCTTGTCCGTCGGCCAGATCAATCGACAGAACGGTGCCGCCCTTGATCATCTGCGCCTGGCTCAGTTCATGCTGCGCATGGGCGGGGTGGCCCGGGTAAATCACCCGCGCCAATGCGCTGTGCCCGTCCAGTGCACTGGCGATTGCCAGAGCCGTATCTGCCTGCGCATTTACCCGCAAATGCATGGTTTCAAGGCCTTTCAGCATGATCCACGCCGTAAAAGGGCTCATCGAGCCGCCGGTGTGCTTCATGTAGGGTTCAACAGTGCCGCGAATGAAATCGCGCCGCCCAAGGATCACGCCGCCCAGCGCACGCCCCTGCCCGTCGATATGTTTGGTGGCCGAATACACAACCACATCCGCCCCCTGTTCGAAGGCGCGCGAAAACACCGGGGTGGCAAACACATTGTCGACAACCACCTGCGCGCCGACCCTGTGCGCCATGTCCGAAACAGCGCGAATATCAATCACTTCCAGCGTCGGATTGGATACCGATTCAAAGAACACCAGCTTGGTGTCATGGCGCAGAGCATTCTGCCATTGCGAAAGGTCTGTGCCGTCGACAAACGTCACGTCGACCCCAAAACGGGTCAGCACCTCTTCCAGCACATAAAGACAGGATCCGAACAGCGCGCGCGCCGCCACTACATGATCGCCCGCACGCAACATCGCAGTCAGCGCGCCGCTGACAGCCGCCATGCCGCTGGCCGTGGCAAACCCGTCCTCGGCGCCTTCCAGTGCCGCAATCCGGTCTTCGAACATCGCAACTGTCGGGTTGCCATAGCGGGCATAGATGAATTCCTCGCGCCCGGCTTCGACAAACCGTGCCTCTGCCGCTTCGGCACTGTCATAGACAAAGCCCTGCGTCAGGAATATCGACTCGCTCACTTCGCCGTACTGGCTGCGTCTTGTGCCGCTGTGTACGGCTTTGGTGCGGCTGTTCCAGGTCTCGCTCATCTGATCGTCCTCCGGGCGCTTGCGCCCAATAAAAAACCCCCGTCGCGGTCAAGCGAAAGGGGGTCCCTCATCCTGACCTTTTAGCGGCTTGTTTAACGTGGCCCGCAATCCGGTATTCAAATCGCCACGGGTGTGCTATGCTTAAGTTATTCAAATCGTTAATGTTTTTGGCCCAGCTACTTTGCAAGCATCACCCGCTGCACACGCAAGTGATACAGGATTGATACGCAGCCAACACGCATCAAACACGGTGCGACTGATACAAAGGAGAGCCAATGGCGTCAATAATGAAGAGAGGGAATCGCTACCGAGCACTGGTCAGGCGGTCTGGAACGACGAGGTGTAAAACCTTCGGATCACGTCGTGAGGCTGAAGCATGGGCTGCATCAGTTGAGCGCAGGGCACACGAAATCGCTGCTCACGGATACGTCGCACCCAAAGCGGCGACTATCGCAGAACTGATCGACGCGTTTGAAGCTGCTGGCATGATGCGCAACGGAACGACGCGCTCCATTCTGCGTGTCAGTCGCCGTGATGTCGGTCACTACCGGCTGAGCGACTTCGGCTTTGTGCAATGTCTAGAATGGGCAGAGCGACGTATGGCAGACGGCAACGAAGCATCGACTGCTTGCGTCTACGTCTCCACGTTGGGGCGGGTCTACAAATGGGGCAGAGTAGCGAAGCGTCTGGACCTTCCTGCCAGTATCTTCTCGGAGGTTCGCATACATCTGCGTTTGTCGGGGCATAAGACTAAGCCCAGAACCCGCGATCGCATCCCGACTGATGCTGAGGTTGAGCGTATCATTGGCTATTTCAAAAGCACTTGGCGCAAAGGCAAGGTGCCTATGCACGAAATCGTGCGCGTAGCTGCTGACACAGCCATGAGGCGCGGTGAGATCGTTCGTGTGACTGTTGGCGATTTCGACCACAACCGCCGTGAGCTGACGATCCGCCAGCGAAAACATCCAGTTCATAAACGTGATGCAACCATTCCGATCCTGACCAACGAAACGCTGGCGATCTTGCATAGCCGGTGCGAGGGCCGTTCACCAAACGATCTGATCTTCGATTTCGATGGCAGGAGCGTCGGCAAGCAGTTTACGGCTACCATGCACGAACTTGGGCTGAACGGTTTGGTGTTTCACTCTTTGCGACACTACTGCGCCTCACGCCTGATCGCATCCGGCATGACGATCCCGATGGTGTCGATTGTTACGTCGCACAGCGATTGGGCCATGCTGAAACGTTACACACATCTGTCAGCTGCGCAGGTGCATGAGCAGGCACAGTCGCTTGGGATCAGCTAACATCTATCGTTCGCAATCAATGGTTTACGATTATGTATCAAGAATTTATTTTAATACATGCAAACGTTTCTACCATACCCCGACTTCACAGCTTCGGCACAATGCCTCGACTACAAACGGCTAGGCAAACAGCGCGTCGAGTGCAGACAGATACTAAATGCTCTTGAGGGCAGATCGCGTGGGTGGGTCAATCATCCAGCGACACGCATGTGGGCCGATCACATCGATGCGCTCAAACTCTACTACAACATCGTTTCTGAAGAATGGATCAGCCGAGGCTATCGCCACAACATCGGGTTCTACGAGGTCGGCTGCGATGTTGACCTACCAAGCTGGCTAGGCGACGGTCGATTTCACCTCAGCCATCAGTCAAACTTGGTTCGCAAGTCGCCAGCGCACTATCGCCAGCACTGCCCCGATGTGCCAAACGATTTGCCATACGTATGGCCCGTTTAATCTGGGCTGCCAGTGCTGAGCGCGGAGACCGTGTAAAACGAACTAGGTAACGGGAGGCATACTTCCCCCCCAGATGACTGCTTCCAGCCCAAAGCGGACATGGTGAGAAGCAGCCGAGCTGGTCAAAGCGGACCTTAACGCACGGGCAGTTGAGAGGCCGCTATGCGGGACCTTTCGGCCGTTCGCCGCACGTGCTCACTATACGCTGCAACTGCGGAGCCACTCGGAAGCATCGGCGGGAACCAGTCATTCGCTGCACTAACCACGAACGTCTTAGTTGGGCAGGAATCGTTCATTTCTTCTGAAAATTGTGGATCATTGTCACCGGGGGTGTCCGCAAACTGTGTTGGTCTGAAGTGCGGGACGAAGCGAACTTTACTGTTGCGATACGGCGTATTGGCCTGACAGGCATTTCGTCCTTGCCGAAGGGTCGATGGGTAAGGAGGCCGCGGTTACGCGGCCCAATCCGCCCAATTCCAGACGCTGGTGCGACCGCAGACGCCGTGCGAGTTGAAAAATACTTGCTCAGCAAGTAGTTCCCGGCAATTGCCACGTCATACGGCAGGCCACTTGCGCAATGTCGGATTGATAGGCAGAATTTTGATACGCCGCATTCGGAATTCGAGGGTCAATTCCTACGCTGGCAAAATCGGTCAGCTGCATTTGGCATCGTGAAGGGGTATGAGGAAATCGATTTTTGGCCCGCTTCGACAGGGCAAACATAGGAGATGGAAGACATGAGCAACAGTGAGATGACCCGCCGGGAGTTCAACGCGGCGGCGGCGGCGGGGGCGGTCACGCTCAGCGCCGCGGGAAGCGCGGTCGCGCAGGTGACGGAGGGGTTCGACCTCGTGCTTCGCGGGGGCCGCGTGATGGACCCGGAGACGGGGTTCGATCAGATCGCCAATGTCGGCGTTAAGGATGGCCGGATCGTCGCCATCACGACCGACCCCCTCGAGGGCGGCCGGCAGATCGACGCGAGCGGCCATGTCGTCGCACCCGGCTTCATCGACACGCATTTTCACTGGCCCCGGCCCATGGGCAACAAGCTCGCGCTGCTCGATGGGCGCACGACCGTCATGGATCTCGAGATCGGCACCCACGGGCCGCTGGTGGACAGCTGGTATGCTGCACGCGCCGGTGCCAACCAGATCAACTACGGCTGCGCCACCGCGCACGAATTCGCGCGGACGCAGGTTCTCGACGGCATCACGACGGAAGATGCACCCGAGATGTTGAACCACCGGGGCTCGGACAAGACCGGCTGGTCCCTGGCCCGCCCGGACCTCGAACAGGGCAACGAGATCCTGCGCTTGCTCGACGCCGGCCTCGCCGCGGGGGCCGCCGGCATCGGCTCGACGCTCGGCTACATGCGCGACGGCGCCTCGGCGCGCGAGGTCTACGAGATCCAGCGCGTCGCCGCGCGCTACGGGCGGCCCTGCGGTTTCCATTTCCGCTACACGCCCGGCACCGACACAACCGAGTCGAACGGCATCCAGGAGATGCTGGCGAACGCCGCCGCGCTCGGCGCCCCGGCCATCGCCTGCCACTTCAACAACCCCGGCTACAACCTCGTGCACGAGCTGCTCGTGGGTATGCGGGGGCGGGGCATGAACGTCTGGGGCGAGCTCTATCCTTACGCTGCGGGCTCGACGGCGCTCAACGCCGTCTTCCTCGAGCCGGAGGTCTGGGTCGACCAGCTCGGCTACGAATACGAGACAACCATCCAGGACGCACTCACCGGTGAGTGGTACACGGCGGAGAGCCGCTCCGAGATGATCGCGCGCGAGCCCGCACGGCTCGTACTGGTCTACAAGATGCCGGAGAGCGCCATCGTCGACTGGCTGCGAATGCCGGGCGTGGCGATCGCGTCGGACGGCATGCCGATCCTCGACGGCAGCATCACCTGGGACACGCCGTTCGAAGATCTGCCCAACAGTCACCCGCGCGGGGCCGGATCCTGCGCGCTGACGCTGCGCCTGGGGCGCGAGAACGGGATCCCTTTGATGCAGAGCCTCGCGCAGCTCAGCTGGAACTCCGCGCGGCCGCTCGGCCTGACGGGGCTGCAGGCGATGGAGGAGCGCGGCCGGATGCAGGAGGGGATGGTCGCTGACATCACGGTGTTCGACCCCGAGACGGTCACCGACAACGCGACCTATGCTCAGGGCAACCTGCCGTCCTCGGGCATTCCCTTCGTGATCGTGAACGGCACGGTGGTTGTCGATGGCGGCGAGGTCTTGCGCGACGTCAATCCGGGCCAGCCGATCCGCCACGAGCCGCGGGAAAGCCTGTTCGAGCCGCTGGACGTCGAGGCGTGGGCGCAGGCCTTCTACGCCGTCCCACAGGATTTCGGCGGCGGCATTCCGAACTCGCAGCCGGTCTACGACCCCCGGGTCATCCCCTGCTGCATGTGACGAGGAGCGTCGGCATAGCAGCAACAGGATCGGCAGCTTTCTGACACGTTGAGGACGACCCTGCAGGGTCGAGGACCCTGCAGGAGAGAAAGAGCAAGGAGTTCAACAAGGATCGGGAAACACAAGTTCACGGCCGAAAGCCGTCCTTCCAACCTCGGCAGCGCATTTCTGGAATCTGCAAGCCACAACGCTTTGCGGAACTCGGGCTCGTCTCGAAGCATCCCCGGTTATAACTAATTTATGAACTATGGTGGGCGTCAGCATAGCTCGTTGGCAAGCGTCGGTGTATCGAGGATCCTGTCGTTAACCTCGTCCCAAAGAGGTAATGGGATATATGGATCAGTTAACGACAGGATCGTTTTCTTAAACTAGCGATACTCTTTCACGTGGTGAGTGATGATAACCGCTTCTTTCCCGCTACGCTTGAGATGAAACTCCGGATTGGCTGACAGCCATTCGTTCAGTTTCTGTGCAAGAGCAACGCCCTCAGCAGCAGCAGCAGCAGCATCGGATTTTGTCGTTTTGCTATCGTCTTTAGTCATGTCGTTTCTCCTTGTGCGGCACTCGACCGCGTATCGACAGGTGACGCCTGCGACCGCAGACGCATCAGCTCAGTTTGAATGTCGTCAAGGAAGTAGAACCAAGCATTACCCAAGCGAACAGGCATGGGCGCGCGCTTCTCGTGACGCCAACGGCGCAACGTAGAAGTTGAAAGTTCGGTGAGTTCGGCGAATTCGTCTTCACAAATTACGCCGAGGTGATCATGCAAACGCATGGCAACATCCTCGACAGTATCGTGATAAGGGAGCCACCCCTTGGTTCTGCGCAGTACAGCTCAACAGGCTTTTTCACCGCCAGTAGCCGCTCCGTGTGGAGATGCACAGAACATGGCGACTAAGCACGAAACAGTCAAGCAGCATATTTTCTAAAACTAAGTGATACGAGGCTGATACAAAGGGTTTACAAGTTATTGAGATAGTTAAATAATTACTTAATCCGGTAACAAATCGCCACATAAAACCGATACTGCGCGCCGCGCGCCGCGTCAACACTGCGTGGTCGTCACACTCTCTGGATATCGCAGCCGGGAAGCAGGCCGGTCACGCCGGTTTTGCGCTGTCTTTGCCATGCACCGCATTCCTGTCGTCTCTGCCCTTGCGACGGGCGCAAAATACGCCACCATAGGCGCAACACTCGAAATGAAAGGGCCATCCCAATGCAAAATCCGATCGATCTATATTACTGGCCCACGCCGAATGGCTGGAAAATCTCGATCGCGCTGGAAGAAATGGGCCTGCCCTACACCCTGCATCTGGTCAATATCGGTGCGGGCGACCAGTTCAAACCCGAGTTTCTGAAAATCGCGCCAAACAACAGGATGCCGGCGATCGTCGATCCTGCCGGCCCAGATGATGCCCCGGTTTCAATCTTTGAAAGCGGCGCGATCCTGCAATATCTGGCGCGAAAGACCGGCCAGTTCGGCGGACAAACCGAACGCGACCGGGTCGCAATCGAACAATGGCTGATGTGGCAGATGGGCGGGGTTGGCCCGATGGCGGGGCAAGCGCACCATTTTCTGAAATACGCCCCCGCGATGGATCCCCCCAATGATCTGCCCTATGCCAAGGACCGGTATCGCAATGAAACCGCGCGCCTTTACGGTGTGCTGGACAGACAGCTGGAACAGAACGAATTTGTCGCCGGACCGGACTATTCCATCGCCGATATGGCCATCTGGCCCTGGGCCTCGCTTTGGGAAGGGCAGCAGCAAACGCTGGATGACAAGCCCCATTTTGCCAGATGGCTGGACAGCGTCGCCGCCCGCCCTGCCGTACAACGCGGCCGCGCTCTGGCCGCCGAACTGCGCACCAATCTGGCCTCCAAAGACCAGCGGTCGGCCCAGGACGTTCTATTCAAAAAGGGCTGATCCTGACCCAAAACAGGCGCACCGCCCGCCTTCATCTTTTCAAAAATACTTTCACCGAAGGTGACAAAAAAGGTGTCACGCCGCAGGCACGTCATTGTCCCTGATCGTCGTTGTCGGTATCGATCATGTAGCCTTGCAGCGCCATGATCTGCCACCACAAATACGCCATCAGCGCGATGGGAAAGCCGAAGGTTTCGATCTTGACCCACATATCGGTCGACATCGTGCGCCAGATGATTTCGTTGGCAACCGCCAGCACCGCAAAGCCCAGACACAACCTTCTGGTCAGGATCATCCAGCCTTCGTGCTGCATCGGCATCACCTCGGCCATCACATAGGCCAGATAGGATTGTCCGCGCAAAAGCCCGATACCCAAAAGGGCCGAAAACGTACCGTAAACCAGCGTGGTTTTCATTTTGAAGAACCGCTCGTCATTGAACCACGCGGTCAGACCGCCAAAAAAGATCACCATAAAGGCGGTGAAGACCTGCATCCGGCTCAGCTGGCCGGTCAGCGCCCACAGAATGCCCATTGAAACCAGAAGGATCGGCACGAACACCAGCGCCGCAACGATAAAACCTGAATACTCGGTGCCGTTCCATTGATAGGTTTCATCGCGGATCAGCAGGTAGATCCCGAAAAAAACAAGCGTCGGGCCAAGCTCCAGCACCTGCTTGAGAACAGGGTTGATCTGTTTTGCGTCATTCATTTCATGCTCCTATCCGCCCATCTCAACGATCACGGCCCCAAGTGCAATAAGCGCCATCAGAAAAATGCGCCGCGGTCCGACGGTTTCCTTCAGCACAAGCCATCCGATCAGGGCGGCAAATACGGTCGATGTTTCGCGCAACACCGCCGCTTCGCCGACCTTGTCCAGACGCGTGGCCAGCATGATCGATCCGAAACTCAGAAAAGCGGTCAGTCCGCCGAACACGCCGCGCGCCATCAGCGGGGCGATGGCGGGCGGGTTGGGCATGTTGCGCCAGCGGGCATAGGCGATGAACGGCATCACCATCCCGTCAAACATGAAAAACCATGCCAGAAACGTAAAGGGGTTGGCCGTCGCGCGGATGCCATAGGCGTCATAGGTCGTATAAAGTGCCACGAACAGGCCCGTCAGAACCGCCAGAAACAACGCCAGTTTCAGCGTGTCCCTCTCGGTTTCCAGAAACATCAGATTATAGACGGCCAACCCGAATATGCCGCATAACAGTACCGCAATGCCCATCCACTGCACGCCGGTGAACACTTCGCCAAAAAGATAATAGGCCCCGATCACCGTGAACAGCGGGCCCATGCCGCGCACCACCGGATAAACAACCGTATAGGCCCCCTTGGTATAGGCCTGCGCCTGCAACATCTTGTAAACAAGGTGAATTGCAAAAGCGGTGGCAAAGATGATCCACATGTGCGGCTCGGGCCAGGGCACCACAAACAGGGCAAAGGGAGCGGCCATCAGGCAATAGGATATATCGATCGCGCCGCGCGTCAGCCACGGATCATGCCGCCCCTTTTGCAAGGCCCCGAACACCGCGTGCAAAAAAGCCGCAAGAATGGCCAGCCCAAGCGCCAGTTGATGGCCGGCCTCGGTGCCTTCCAGCGCGACGAACCAGTCACCCATACGCGTGAATGGCCTGACGGGTTCGGGCGTTGGACTCGATCACCTGTCGAGCCCGGTCAGTGCGGCGGCGAAGTCTTCGGGGTCGAACGCATCCAGATCGTCGATCTGTTCGCCAACACCGATCGCATGAATGGGCAGGCCGAATTTATCGGCCAGCGCCACCAGAACGCCACCCTTGGCTGTGCCGTCAAGCTTGGTCATCACCAGCCCCGACACATCGGATACTTCCTGAAAGATCTTGACCTGGTTCAGCGCGTTCTGACCTGTCGTGGCATCCAGCACCAGCAAGGTGTTGTGCGGCGCGCTGGGGTCTTTCTTGCGGATCACGCGCACGATCTTGGCCAGTTCTTCCATCAGGTCGCCGCGGTTTTGCAGCCGCCCCGCCGTGTCGATCATCAACAGATCGGCGCCGTCCTGTTGCGCCTTGGTCATCGCGTCAAAGGCCAGACTGGCCGGATCGGACCCTTCGGGCGCTGTCAGGACCGGCACACCGGCCCGTTCGCCCCAGACCTGCAGTTGTTCCACCGCAGCCGCACGGAAGGTATCGCCTGCGGCGATCACCACTTTCTTGCCGGCAGCACGGAACTGGCTGGCCAGTTTGCCGATGGTTGTGGTTTTGCCCGATCCGTTCACGCCCACCACAAGAACCACTTGCGGGCGGTGCGGATAGAGCGGCATCGGCTTGGCGACAGGCTCCATGATTCGGGCGATTTCGCGCGCCAGCAGTTCCTTGATCTCGGTTGCTGACAGTTTCTTGCCAAAACGGCCTTCGGCCATGTTGGCGGTCACACGCAACGCGGTATCAACGCCCATATCCGCCGAAATCAGCAGTTCTTCCAGCTGTTCCAGCATGTCGTCGTCCAGCACGCGGCGGACCACGGTTGTCTTTTCACCACGCCTGAACAGACGGCCCAGAAGGCCGGTCGATTTTTCCGCCACCGGTTCGGGTTCCCGCGTTGCCATCGGTTCGGGACGTGCCAGCGTGACCGGCTGCGACGCGGCAGGTTCAGGTTCCGGTTCCGGTTCCGGTTCCGGTTCCGGTTCCGGTTCCGGTTCCGGTTCCGGTTCCGGTTCCGGTTCCGGTTCCGGTTGAACGGACTCCATCGCGGGCTTTGGTGCAACCACTTCTGGCTCTGGCTCTGGCTCTGGCTCTGGCTCTGGCTCTGGCTCTGGCTCTGGATCTGGATCTGGATCTGGATCTGGATCTGGATCTGGATCTGGATCTGGATCTGGATCTGGATCTGGAATGCGGTCTCCCGGTTCCGGGGCAATGGCAACAGGGCTTTCGTCCGTTTCCGGAATTTCTTCTTCGGTGCCGCCATCTTCCATGATGGCGTCCAGACCTTCATCAATCTTGGACGACGATTTGAACAACCGGTCTTTGAGTTTTTTGAAAAACGACATGCACCCTCCGCCACTCGGTTGATTTCACCTAATGGGGATTTGCGCCAGATGGAAGGCCGTGCGACTTGCCTTGGGGTTTCAAACTAAAATATGACCGTCAAAGGACCACCTTGCATGTGGCCGGAAACCGCAATGGCCCAGTGCGAAGGGGAGGATATGAAAATGATCACACCGCCCGCCGGCTTGGCCGAGGCCGTATCGGCGCAGTTGGCACAGCCGTTTAAACGTGTGACACACTTTACCCATAACGGCACCGTTTACTGGATCAAGCGCCCTGAACGGGCAGATCACCCTGCTTGATCTGGAATATTACAGCCCGGCGCATAACAGTTTCAGGTATCAGGTGCGTGACCTGATCATATTCCTGCACAGCGCCTTTGCCGCCGTAGAAGAACAGCGCCCCGAGATGACAGCGGCGATGCGCGCCTATCGACTGCATGACACGAATTCCATCTGGGCCGGCGCGCAGGCATGGTGCCACCGCTACCGCTGGCTTGATCCGCTGACGCGTCCGATACAGGCGCTGAAAACGCGCCATGTGCGCGATTTCTTTGCGCTGCCCTTGCTTTTTGACGCCCTGAAAGACGCGGCGGCACAGGGTGGCTGAACCCTGCCACACTTTGCCTGTGGCGGTATTGCCGGTTTTCATGCGGTAAGTGATCTGCCACGATGGCCGCATGATTATTCTGCGCGCCTGTCTGTGTCTGTTGATTCTGTGCGGCCCTGTTTTGGCAGGGCAGCCGATGTCGGCGGATGCGTTTGACACGTATACGCGCGGTAAAACCCTGATGTATGCGCAGGGCGGATCGGCCTATGGCGCAGAGGAATATCTGGAAAACCGCCGGGTGCGCTGGTCGTTTCTGGATGGGCAATGCAAGGATGGCGTCTGGTACGAAGATGCAGGCCGGATCTGTTTCGTCTACGAAGACCGACCCGACCCGCAATGCTGGACGTTTACCCAAGGCGCAAACGGTCTGATTGCCCAGTTTGAAAACGAACCCGAAGGGTTAGAGCTTTATGAGGCCGAAACATCAGACGAACCGATGTTGTGTCTGGGCCCCGAGATCGGCGTTTAGAACAGAGATCCCTGATCTTTCGGGTCTGGTTTCGCGGGCTTGGTCGCAGGTTTGGCGCGCGCCGGCGTATCCGGCGAAAACCGACCATCCGAAAATTCGATCTCAAGCGCGGTCGCACGGGCGGCGGCCTTTTTCGTAGTGATCAACGTGTCACCATCGCGCACAACCGCATAGCCACGCGACAATGTCGCCTTGTACCCCAGAGTTTCGCGCAAGCGGTCGGTTGCCTCAAGGCGTTGATGCAACTGTGTGATCTGGCGCTGTGCGGTTTCGGAAAACCGGCGCGACAGGGCGGTCAGCGCCTCGCGCTTGCGGATGATATCCGCCGTCAGGGCGCGGATCTGCACGCGGGCCACACGGGCCTGAAACGCGGTGCGGTGCACATCGACAGATCGCAGCAAAGCCGGGGCAAGCCGGCGGCCCAACGCATCCATGCGGCGGCGTTCGTTTTCCACACCACGCCGCACCGTTCCGGGGCGCAGACTGCCTGCGCGTTCGGACAGATGCACGCGGCGCACCTGCACATTGCGGATCAGCGCGGCGGGCAACCTGTCACCCAGAACATCCAGCCTTTGGCGGGGTCCGTCCAGCAACGTATCGGCGCGCGGAAGGGCACGTCCCAGATCGCGCAACCGCTGGCCGCGTTGCGCCACCATATTGCCCAGACTGCGGGTCATCCGCGATTCCTGTTCGCCTACCCATGACAGCAAATCAAGGCGCACTGGCACCGCCAGTTCAGCCGCGGCTGTGGGGGTCGGCGCGCGCTGGTCTGATACAAAATCAATCAGCGTGGTATCAGTTTCGTGCCCCACCGCAGAGATCAGCGGGATACCGGACTCTGCCGCCGCACGCGCGACCGCCTCTTCGTTGAAGCCCCATAAATCTTCGATCGAGCCGCCGCCACGCGCCACGATCAGCAGATCAGGGCGCGGCAAGGCGCCCCCCGGCGAAAACGCATTGAAGCCTTCAATGGCACGCACCACTTCGGGGGCGCATTTGGCGCCCTGCACGGCGACCGGCCAGATCAGCACCTTGCGCGGAAATCTGTCGCGCAGACGGTGCAGAATATCGCGGATCACCGCGCCCGAGGGCGACGTGATCACGCCGATGATTTCGGGCAGATAGGGCAAGGCGCGTTTGCGCGCGGGATCAAACAGCCCTTCGCCCGCCAATTGCTGCTTGCGCTTTTCCAGCATCGCCATCAGCGCGCCCATGCCCGCCGGTTTTATATCTTCGATCACGATCTGGTATTTCGACTGGCCGCCAAAGGTTGTCACCCGCCCCGTCGCAACCACTTCCATGCCTTCTTCGGGCTGGGTTTGCAGGCGGGTGGCGACGCCTTTCCAGATCACACCGGCAATGACCGATTTGTCGTCTTTCAGATCCAGATAGATATGCCCCGATCTGGGCAGGCTGACGCGGCCCACCTCGCCCCTGATGCGGACATGGCCGAACTCACCCTCGATCACCCGTTTGATTGCGCCGGACAGTTCGGTCACGCTGTATTCGGGGGCATTCTGCCCCTCGGACGGGTCGTCGATCAGGTCCATGCAAGGCGGTTCCTTGTGCATTGTGTTATGCCAGCTTAGAACGCCATCACGGCAAGGCCAAGTGGAGAACCGGCATGAATATTCTGATCCTTGGAAGCGGCGGGCGGGAACATGCGCTGGCCTGGGCAGTGATGCAAAACCCCAAATGCGACAAGCTGATCGTGGCGCCGGGAAATGCCGGAATTGCGCAGATTGCGGATTGCGCGTCTCTGGACATACTGGATGGCGGTGCGGTTGTGGTTTTTGCCGAAGAGAACGCAATTGATTTCGTGATTGTCGGCCCCGAGGCGCCGCTGGCGGCCGGTGTCGCCGACCGGTTGCGCGATGCCGGAATTCTGGTTTTCGGCCCCTCTGGCAAGGCGGCGCAGCTGGAAGCATCCAAGGCATTCACCAAGGAAATCTGCGACGCAGCGGGCGCACCGACCGCCGCTTATGGCCACTTTACCGACGCCGCAGCCGCGCGCGCCCATATCAAGGCACATGGCGCGCCCATCGTGGTCAAGGCCGATGGTCTGGCTGCGGGCAAAGGCGTGATCGTCGCCATGACCGAAGCCGAAGCACTGGCGGCGGTGGACGAAATGTTTGGCGGCGCCTTTGGCGGGGCGGGCGCCGAAGTGGTGATCGAAGAATTCATGGACGGCGAGGAAGCATCGCTGTTCGTGCTGTGCGACGGCACCGACATCCTGTCGATCGGCACCGCGCAGGACCACAAACGCGTGGGCGACGGCGACACCGGCCCCAATACCGGCGGCATGGGGGCCTATTCCCCCGCCCCGGTTCTCAGCCCCGAGATCGAGGCGCTGGCGATGGAACAGATCGTGCGCCCGAGCATGCACGAGATGGCCGCGCGCGGGATGCCCTATCAGGGCGTTTTATATGTCGGGCTGATGATCAAGGACGGCCAACCGCGTCTGGTGGAATACAACGCCCGGTTTGGCGATCCCGAATGTCAGGTGCTGATGATGCGGCTGGGCGCGCAGGCCTTCGATCTGATGCACGCCGCCGCCGAGGACCGGTTGGGAGACGCGCGGGTCAACTGGGCGGATGATCATGCGCTGACCGTTGTGATGGCGGCAAACGGCTATCCCGGCGCCTATGAAAAGGGCAGCGTGATCCGTGGGTTGGAGGCATTGCCCGAAGACAGTTTCCACATGTGTTTTCACGCCGGAACAGCGCAGGTAAAGGGCCAGATCACCGCAACCGGCGGACGCGTTCTGAACGTGACGGCGCGCGGCGCCAGCCTGCAAGAGGCACGCGACCGCGCCTATGAAATGGTAGACGCCGTTGACTGGCCGGACGGATTTTACCGCAAGGATATCGGCTGGCGCGCGCTGTAGATGCGTTTTGTTTGAGTATTTCCGGACAAATGAAGGTTGGAGCGTGACGCACGGGCGCAGCTAGGCGCAGCCCAGCGCCGCAGCAATGGCAGCGGGGCCTGTATTCGGGCCGATGGTTTGCCGGGTCAGGGTACCGTTCGCAAAGGTAACGGCGATAATGTCAGACCAGTCGGCAGACAGAAGGATCAGTTCGGGCGCGCCGCCACAGGTGCGCAGACCGCCAAAAATCTGTTCGTCGCCGATGCGGTGGTTGGTGACGCCGCGCAGTGTTGCCGCTTCGGTCAGACCGCCTGGCGCAAAGGTCCACACGCGCAGGGTTTTGGCCAGATGCGGGCGGTCGACATAGGCGAGGTCGATCACCCCGTTGCCGTCAAGATCGGCAATTGCGACGGGGGCAAGCCAACGAAAGCGTGTGCCGATATAGGGTGTTGCGTGGGCCTTGACCAAAGCACCGTTGCGCAGGGTGTAGATGGCCAGTTGTGCGCCTTCGGTTTGGGCGCTTTCGACAACGACAATGTCGTTCTGCCCGTCACCGTCTGCATCGACAACGCGGGGTGCGATATCTTCGAACACATTATGGTTTGCGCCCTGATCGCGCAGATCGATCCGGTAGGTGCGGCCCTGCGCATCGCGCGCCGCCAGCACCGCCTTTTCGCGGATATTGCCCATGATCCGGTGCGGGTAGACATCCAGATCATGTTCATACCGCGCTGCGGTGATCCCTGCCCCCGATGCCGTGGTCCAGCCATTTTGCGCGGCGGCGCATCCGGCTGCCAGCAGGCACACCAGAACAGCCGCAAGGCGCATCAGATCTGTTTTTCCGGCATTTGCACGCGCAGACCGTCCAGCGCATCGGTCACCTTGATCTGGCAGGTCAGACGCGAACGGGTGGGATCAGGCTCGTAAGCGAAATCAAGCATGTCTTCTTCCATGTCGTCCTTTGCGGGCAGTTTTTCGACCCATGCGGCATCGACGTAAACATGACAGGTGGAACAGGCACAGGCCCCGCCGCAATCCGCTTCGATGCCGGGAATGTTGTTGTCGCGTGCGCCTTCCATCACGGTCAGGCCGTTGGCGACGTCAACCACATGTTCGGTGCCGCCATGTTCGACATAGGTGATTTTTGCCATTTGATCGTCTTTCTTTCGTAACTGTGTCGCGCTTGTCTATCTGGGCCATATAGGGCGCGCCACCCCCTTTTGCGACCGAACAATATTCCCCTTGCGACAAATTCCGTTTGTTCTATTTTTGTTCTTATGTCCGCTTTGAAAGATCATAGGGTTCCGCCTGCCCCGCAACAGGCCCGATGGCCCCGCCCGCCGCACTGTCTGGTGGCGTCGCGGTTGCGCGATCCGCCAAACGGGGCGCGTGTTGCCGTGGCCGGGCTGGTCATTCTGCGCCAGCGTCCCGGCACCGCAAACGGCGTGATCTTTATCACGCTGGAGGATGAAACCGGCGTGGTGAACGTGATCGTCTGGCGCGCGCTTTATGAACGGTTCCGCCGTGCGGTGATTGCCGGGCGGATGTTGCGTGTGACGGGGCGGTTACAACGCGAAAACGATGTGATCCATGTTATCGCAGAACAGATCGAGGATATTTCGGACATGCTGGACGGGCTGGTGAACCCCTGATCCCACCGCAAGCGGATCGCCCTTTCCGGGTGGTCACGAACAGGTTAGGTTGCGGGCGAGGAACAGGATCGAGATTTCAGACAATGGCATGGACGGCACGACACGCGGTTTTGCTGCTGGGCGTTTTCGCAGGATGCGATATCGCCCCGGACAGCGCGGCACGCACGCCGGACACCAGCGGCCTGCTGGCGGGCAGCGCGCCGCCAGATGCACCGCCGGGAACGTGCTGGGGCAAAAGCGTGGAACCGGCCGTGATCGAAACTGTCATCGCACCGGTTCTGGTGAACCCCGAACAGGTCGACAGCAATGGCGTTGTCATCAGTCCGGCGATTTACAGAAATGCGCCAAGCCCGAAAATCGTGCAGGAGCGGCAGGAAACCTGGTTTGAAACACCGTGTGAGGATGTGATGACACCCGAGTTCATCGAATCGGTCCAGCGCGCGCTGGCGGCGCGCAACATCTATGACGGGCCGATCACCGGGCGACTGGACAGCGCGACGCAATCCGCCATCCGCACCTTTCAAGAGCCCGATGGTATCCTGAGCGCGGACCTGTCGCTTGCATCTGCGCGCGCGCTTGGGCTGGTCACGGTGCCTGTTCCCGCCGAATAGGGCGCGCGATTGCCGGCCAAGAAAAAAGGCGCCACGGGGGCGCCTTTTTCCGGATTGTCAATCGAAAGACCGGGTCATTCTTCCAGGCTGAGCGCAACAAAGCGCGGATCACCGGCACGACGCACCAGCAGCAGAAGCGATTTGCGGCCTGCTTCTTTGGTGGCTTCAACACGTTCTTCCAGACCCTTGATATCCGAAATCTTCTGCTGTCCCGCCTCGGTGATCAGATCTCCGGCGCGCAGACCCTTTTCATAGGCTTCCGACGCTGGATCGACATCGACGACAACCAGACCGTCCATATCATCTCCAAGACCCAGCTGCTCGCGAAACTCGTCTGTCAGGGTGCTGAGTTTGAGGCCCAGCATTTCAGTTTCGGTTGCACCTTCGGAGGGCGCATCCATGGCTGCGGGCACAGCAGATTCGGCTTCTTCACGGCGGCCCAGCGTGACCAGCAGGGTTTGTGTCTTGCCGTCACGGAAAACAACCACGCGCACCGCCTTGCCGATTGCGGTATTGCCCACACGGCGCACAAGGGCGCGGGTGTCGGCCACATCATCGCCGTCGAAGTTGATGATCACGTCACCGGCCAGCATTCCGGCCTCTTTCGCGGGGCCTTCCGGCACATCGGTGACCAGAGCGCCCGAAGCTTTTTCCATACCCATGGCTTCGGCCACATCATCGGTCACGTCCTGAATACGCACACCCAGCCAGCCACGGCGGGTTTCGCCGAATTCCTTAAGCTGGTCCACAACGCGCGTCACCACATTGGACGCCATGGAAAAGCCGATACCGATAGAACCGCCATTGGGCGACAGGATCGCCGTGTTCACACCGATCACATCGCCATCCATGTTGAACAGCGGACCACCCGAATTGCCGCGGTTGATGGCGGCATCGGTCTGGATGTAATCGTCATAGGTGCCCGACAGCGCACGATTGCGCGCCGAAACGATGCCCGCGGAAACAGAAAAACCCTGCCCCAACGGGTTGCCCATTGCGATAACCCAATCCCCGACACGTGCCAGATCGCTGTCGCCAAACGACACGAAGGGCAGCGGTTCATCGGCTTCGACCTTGAGAAGCGCAATATCCGTGTTCGGGTCGGTCCCGATCAACGTTGCCTTGAGTTCCTGACCCGAAAAGAATTCGATCAGGATTTCATCGGCACCTTCGATGACGTGGTTGTTGGTCACCACATACCCGTCTTCGGAAATCACAAAGCCGGAGCCCAACGCCGAGGACCGGCGTGGTCGATCACCATCGCGGTTGCGTTCCTGAAAGTCGCGAAAGAAATCTTCGAATGGGCTGCCATCGGGAACGATACCCTGTGGTCCGGTCTGGCCGGCAACAACTGTGGATGTGGTGATGTTCACCACTGACGGGCTGATTTTTTCAGCCAGGGGCGCCAGGCTTTCGGGCTTTGCAAATGCAGGCAATGCCAAAAGCAGCATCGCCGCAAGCGCGACAACGCCAGTCCAAAGCACCCTGCGGGCGACCACCAAATTGGCAGCGGCAACATTTGCCCCGGCATCCGTGCGTGTTTGTTTTTGTCTGAAAGTACGAGCCTGCATGCTCAAATTCTCCTTGGTTGTGGCCGCATATGACCGACCCGATGTCCGGGTGTTGACCTTACCGTGCATTTAGGAACGAGTTAGGACAACATTAAAGGTGTAGCGCCGAAACAATCTGTCAAATGAATGTGAGGACGCACGCCATACCGGCGAAAGGCCGCGCACGTTGCGCCATTTCCGTCGGACAGAGTCAAACGCCCAACTGATGCGCCGCCCAGATCAGGATCAGGCCGGTCACGATGGCCAGCCCACCCACCTGCCGGCGGGCAGCTTCCGGTATCTGGCGCAGCATCTCAAGCATACGTTCCACAAGCGAAGGGGCCAGCGCATAGGCCAGCCCCTCAACCGTTAGTACCAACCCGATAGCCAGAAGCGTTGTCGCGATCATTCCGACGCAACGCCTGTGGGGCTGTTCAGATAGTTGAAGAACTCGGAATCCGGCGACATCACCATCGTCGAGTTGCTGCCCTGCAAGGCCCGTGTATAGGCCGTAAGCGACCGGTAGAATTCAAAGAATTCCGGATCGGCGCCGAAAGCACCGGCAAAGATGGCGTTGCGGTTTGCATCTGCTTCACCGCGAATGATCTCGGCCTGACGCTGGGCGTCAGAAACAAGTTCAACCACAGTCCGGTCCGCCTGGGCGCGCACCCTTTGGGCCGCTTCGTTACCACGGGCACGTTCGTCTGTCGCCTCGCGTTCCCGTTCTGCGCGCATCCGCTCAAAGGTTGCTTCAAGGTTCTGCGAGGGCAGATCGGTCCGTTTCAGACGCACGTCGACGATTTCAATGCCCAGCGCCAGCGCTTCTGCGATGGCATCGTTGCGGATACGCAGCATCAGCGTGGCACGATCCGAACTCAGGATATCGTTGGAGGATACCGAACCCAGCGTTTCCCGTGTTTTGGCGCGCAGGATCGAATCAAGCCGGTTTTCGGCTGTGGCGATCCCGCCAACACCCACCGCCTGACGGAACTTGTTCACATCGGCAATCCGGTAGCGGGCAAACGCATCGACAACCAGACGCCGGTCATCCAGCGGCGTTACTTCCAGCGGGTCGATATCGCGGCTCAGAATACGATCATCATAGCGCACGACTTCCTGGATCAGTGGGATTTTAAACGCCAGTCCGGGTTCTTCCTTGATAGCGACGACACGGCCAAACTGAAGAACCAGCGCTTTTTCACGCTCGTCCACGATAAAGATCGACGACAATACACCGACAACGGCAATCACGACGATCGGAATTAGATAAGTGGCAGCACGCATCAGTTGTTCCCTCCGGTATTTGTCGTCGGGGTGCGACGCAATTCATTCAACGGCAGGTAGGGCACCACGCCCTGCCCTGCGCCGGTGGCGTTTTCGTCAAGGATAATCTTGTCGACGTCGCCCAGCACCCTTTCCATTGTTTCAAGGTACAAACGCTTGCGGGTCACTTCGGGTGCTTTACGGTATTCGCCCAGAACGGCGGTAAAGCGGCTGGCTTCACCTTCGGCCTCGTTCACGACCTGCGCGCGATAGCCTTCGGCTTCTTCCAGAATTTGCGCGGCTTCACCACGTGCTTCGGCCAAACGGCGATTGGCATAGGCATCGGCCACGTTTTGCAGGCGATCCCGCTCCTGTTCGGCTGCCTGAACGTCGCGGAACGCGTCAATCACGGTTTGCGGCGGATCGGCCTTGTCAAAGTTGACGCGGATAATGTTCACACCGCTGTCATAGCTGTCGAGCGTGCTTTGGATCAGATCCTGCAAGCGCCCCGCAATCAGGCCGCGATCCCGGTTCAGGATTGGCGCCAGATCGGACTGGGCGATAATTTCGCGCATCGCGGATTCAGATACTGCACGGATCGTTGCCGGTGGATTGGCAAGGTTGAACAGGTATTCGGCGGGGTCGTTGATGTTCCAGACAACCTGAAAATCGATATCAACGATGTTTTCATCGCCCGTCAGCATCAGGCCCGCATCATCACCGCGCGCGCCCACACCGATATCTTCGGTGCGTTCAGAGCTTACCGTGATGACCTCGGCGCTTACAACCGGCCATGGCGCAAAGTTCAGACCCGGATTGCCGATGGCATATTCCTTGCCCAGAAACAGTTCGACAGATTGTTCTTCGGGTTTGACGGTATAAAAGCTGGCCATAGCCCACAGGATCGCACCTGCCACAATGGCAAGGCCGACCGTGCCGCGCGTAATCGCGGGGCCACCGCCGCCGCTGCCGCCGGTACCACCACCGCGGCCCTTGTCGCCGCCGCGGCCGCCCATCAGAACGCGCAGTTGTTCCTGGCCTTTTTTCACCAGCTCATCAATTTCGGGAATCTGCGGGCCTTCCTGGCCGGGTCTGCGACCACCACCATTGTTGCCGCGATTGTCATCGCCGCCCTTGTTGCCGCCGGAGCCGCCTGAATTTCCGCCGCCCCCCCATGGGCCGCCGTTGTTACCTGCCATGTTCTGCACTTCCCCTAATTTCACACGCCCAAAAGACGCTTTCGTCTAAACTGTGATCTTTATTACAATATTCAAGCTGTCCGCATCGGAGTTTTCATCGTTACAAGTTCTTCGGACATTGTAGGATGGACTGCAACGGTCCGGTCGAAATCTTCCTTGGTTGCCCCCATTTTCACGGCGATACCCGCCAGCTGGATCATTTCACCTGCTCCGGGGGCAACGATATGGCATCCCAATACCACCCGCGTGGCCTTGGATACCACAAGTTTCATCAATACGCGATCACTGCGCCCGGCAAAGGCGGTCTGCATGGGCCGGAAGCTGGTGCAATAAATCTCGACGGGTTCGCGTTCGCGCGCCGCTTCTTCGGACAGTCCGACCGTGCCCATTTCCGGTTGCGTAAAGATCGCCGACGGGATCAATGCGTGATCCACCTTGGTCGGGTTGCCTTTGAATACGGTTTCAACAAAGGCCATTCCTTCGCGGATGGCCACCGGCGTCAGGTTCACACGGTTGGTCACATCGCCGATCGCGTAAACCGAAGGCTGGTCGGTCTGGGAATAGTCGTCCACCAGAATTTCGCCCCGTCGCCCGGTTTTCACACCGGTGTTTTCAAGACCCATATTGGCCGAATTCGGATCGCGCCCGGTGGCGAACATCACCTGATCGAATACCTGTTCGTCCCCGTTGGTCGCCTTGACCCAGACACCTTTGCCTTCGCGCCGCATCTCAAGCACGTTGGTGCCGGTTTTGATCTGGACACCGCGATCAACCATCTCGGTCGCGACCAGGCCGCGCGCCTCGTCGTCAAAGCCGCGCAGGATTTGCGCGCCGCGATAATATTGCGTCACCTCAACGCCCATGCCGTTCATCACACCGGCAAATTCGCACGCGATATAGCCGCCACCGATGACCAGCATCGTTTTGGGCAATTCGGGCAGGTGGAAAATATCGTCTGATGTTATTGCAAGTTCAGCCCCCGGCATATCGGGTTTGACAGGGTGCCCGCCGGTCGCGATCAGGATGTGTTTGGCGGTTTTGGTTTCACCGGTGGACAGCGCCACAGTGTGCGGATCAACCAGCGTGGCGCGCGCATCAAAGGTTTCAACCCCCGATCCGGCCAGCAGATTGCGATAGACCTGTTCCAGCCGGTCCAGTTCGTCCGTCATGTGTTTCTGAAAACGCGGCCATTCGAAACTGGGCATGGTGTTGTCCCAGCCATAGGCATGCGCATCTTCAGCCAGACGCGCGTAGCCCGACGCGAACACCATCAGCTTCTTGGGCACACAGCCCCGGATCACGCATGTCCCGCCATAGCGGTCGTCTTCGGCCAGTGCGACCTTGGCGCCGGTGTCGCCTGCGGCGACCCGCGCGGCGCGCACGCCACCCGATCCCCCGCCAATAACGAACAGATCATAATCAAACGCCATAGTGGTAATCCTTAGTCTGCCAGATCCGTGAACAGGTTGTCGTTTTCGGTGAAATCAACCCGATCCTGATCGACTGTGCCTTTGTTGATGTCGCGCACTTCGACGCGCCCGTCGCCGTACCCGATGACAACAGTATCGCAGATATCAATGAAAAGCCCGTTTTCAACCACCCCCGGCATCTGGTTCAGCACCAGAGCAAGCTGGCGCGGATTGCCGATACGGTTCAGATGCAGATCCAGAATGTGGTTGCCTTCGTCGGTCACAAAGGGAACCGATCCGTTCATCCGCATCGTGGTAGAGCGCCCCAGCACGTCCATGGAAATCAGCGTTTCCTCGACCAAAGCCTGCGTGGTTTGCCAGCCGAACGGGATCACCTCGATCGGCAGGGGAAATGCGCCCAGCGTTTCAACCTCTTTGCCGATATCGGCAATCACGATCATCCGGTCGCTGGCTGTGGCCACGATCTTTTCCTGCAACAGCGCGCCGCCGCCGCCCTTGATCAGGTTCAGATCACCATCAAATTCATCCGTGCCGTCAATCGTCAGATCCAGCCATTTCGCCTCGTCCAGCGATATCACCTGAATACCCACCTCGCGCGCCAGTTCGGCGGTGCGGGTGGATGTGGGAACGCCTTTGATTTTCAGCCCGTCTTCGCGCACCATTTCGCCCAGACACCGGACCAGCCATGCCGCCGTACTGCCCGTACCCAGCCCGACACGCATGCCGTCTTCTACATATTCGGTTGCGCGCTTGGCAGCGACAAATTTAGCCTTGTCGATGGGCGACAATTCATGGGTCATTGGAAGCCTCCGGATTGCATGGGCGCCTTATAGGCCGCTTGAGCCGCAGTGGCGAGGGCGATTTGCCGCAAAGTTGCGGTGAATTCGAAAATGCCGGGCCGGACCGGCAAGGCATCAAAGTACGCAAATGCACGCCATTGGTCGCTTTCCAGCAGAATTTATTCCGGCGCTCGCTTATATCCGCTGACATGACACAGATGTACCGCCTGTATTATGCCCCCGACAATGCGTCGCTGATCATTCGGCTGGCGCTGCATGCACTGGCCGTGCCCTATCAAACCGTGCTTGTCGACAGGTCCGTTCAGGGCCAGAAGGCGCCGGACTATCTGGCGATCAACCCCAACGGGCTGATCCCCGCGCTGGAAACACCGCACGGCGCGATTTTCGAAACCGGTGCGATCCTGTTGTGGCTGGCCGACACGCATGGCGCACTTGAACCTGCCCCGGATGATCCCGACCGTGCGGCTTTTCTGAAATGGTTGTTCTTTGTGTCCAACACCTTGCATCCTGCACTTCGCATGCTGTTTTACCCCAGCCAGTACGTGGGTTCGGAACCGGCGGTACAGGATGCCCTGCGCGCGCAGATGAACTCTGAGGTGGCGCGCCATTTCCAGACATTGAACGCGGCGGCAGGTGCCGGGCACCCGTGGTTCAACGGCGCAACCCCAAGCGGTCTGGATTACTACGTGGCCGCCTGCCTGCGCTGGGTGGCGCTTTATCCCGATCAGGCGGTCCGGCACGATTTTGATCTGCCCCGCTATCAGAACCTGATGACCCTGCTGCACAGAATTGAAAAACGCCCCGAAGCCCGCGCGGTTCAGACCGCCGAAGGTCTGGGCCCGACCCCGTTTACCGCCCCACATCACCCCACCCCACAGGACGGATCGGCCACCTGATGTTTCTGTCCGTTTTCGAAATGTTCAAAGTCGGCATCGGCCCGTCATCATCCCATACGATGGGGCCAATGGTGGCGGCGGCACGGTTTCTCGAACTGATGCGCGCCTCACCGTTTGAATTTCACGGCGTGCGTGCGTCCCTGCACGGATCGCTGGCCTTTACCGGCGTCGGTCATGCAACGGATCGCGCAACCATTCTGGGTCTGGCGGGGTTCGTGCCCGAAACCTATGACGCATCCAAGGCGGACGCGACACTGGCCGACAACAAGGCAACCCACACCCTGACCCCCGAAGGTTTGCCGCCGCTGCATTTCAATCCCGCGCAGGATCTGGTCTTTGATTACGATCACGCTTTGCCCGGCCATGCCAATGGCATGATGCTGATGGCAACCGACGCCCAGGGCGACGTGACATTGCGCGAAACCTATTATTCGATCGGCGGCGGCTTTGTGATGACCGAAGCGGAACTGGCCGCAGGCAAGGATACCGACGAAGGCGCACCGGTGCCCTTCCCGTTCAAGACCGCCGCGCAGATGCTTGAGATGGCACACGCGTCGGGCAAGACGATAGCGGGCATGAAACGCGCCAACGAAGTGTCGCGCGGCGGCGCCGACAATCTGTCCAAGGGCACCGCGCGCATCTGGCAGGTGATGAATGATTGCATATCGCGGGGTCTGGAAACCGATGGCATTCTGCCGGGCGGGTTGATGGTGAAACGGCGCGCCAAGGGCATTCACGATGCGCTGCTGGCCGAACGCGGCATGAACTGGGCACCACCCCACACTATCAACGACTGGATGAGCGTTTACGCCATGGCCGTGAACGAGGAAAACGCCGCCGGCGGACAGGTTGTCACCGCGCCCACCAACGGGGCGGCGGGCGTCGTACCGGCCACGCTGCGCTATTATCTGGATCACGTGCCCGGCGCATCCAACGCCCATGTCGAGGACTTTCTGCTGACCGCCGCCGCCATTGGCGGGTTGGTCAAATACAACGCGTCGATTTCCGGTGCCGAAGCCGGATGTCAGGCCGAAGTGGGCAGCGCCAGCGCGATGGCTGCGGCCGGATTGTGCGCCGTCATGGGCGGTACGCCCGAACAGGTGGAAAACGCCGCTGAAATCGCGCTGGAACACCATCTGGGGATGACCTGTGATCCGGTGCGCGGGTTGGTGCAGGTGCCCTGTATCGAACGCAACGGTCTGGGCGCGATCAAGGCGGTGTCTGCCGCGTCACTGGCCCTGCGCGGCGACGGCACCCATCTGGTACCGCTGGATGCCTGCATCGAAACCATGCGCCAGACCGGTCAGGACATGAGCGAAAAGTACAAGGAAACATCCCTCGGAGGGTTGGCGGTGAACGTGCCGAATTGTTAGGAACTGGCAGCGCGACTTGCCAATCCAGATCGGCCTGCCTAGCGTGCCGGAATGACGCGCGTGAGCCAGATACCGACAACGCTTGATCGCCCCTTGCTGGGCGTGGGGCTGATGCTGGGGTTTTGCATCGTGGCCCCGATGGGCGATGCGATGGCAAAAATTCTGGGGCAGTCTGTGCCGCTTGGCGTTTTGCTGTTCGTGCGTTTTGCCGTTCAGGCTATCGTTCTGATCCCGCTGGTCCTGCTGACCGGGCGGCACTGGAAAATGCGGGGGCGGTTGTTACGGCTGACGGCGCTGCGCACTGCGTTGCATATCGTCGGCATTGGCGCGATGTTTTCCGCCTTGCAGTACCTGCCCTTGGCCGATGCGGTTGCGATTGCCTTTGTCATGCCGTTTCTGATGCTGCTGCTGGGCAAATATGTTCTGGGCGAAGAGGTCGGGCCGCGCCGCATCTATGCCTGTATCGTCGGCTTTATCGGCACTTTGCTGGTGATCCAGCCCAGCTTTGCCAATGTGGGTTTGCCCGCGCTGCTGCCTTTGGTGGTGGCGGTTGTGTTTTCTTTGTTCATGCTGGTGACACGCCAGATCGCCAAGGAAACCGACCCGATCGGATTACAGGCGGTCAGCGGTGTCATGGCCGTGGTGTTCATGGCGCCCCTGTTGTGGCTGGCGCGTGATAGCGGGTTTGCACCGCTGGAACTGATCCGCCCCAACAGCACGGAATGGAGCATGCTGATTGCCATCGGCCTGTTGGGCACGTTCGCACATCTGCTAATGACATGGTCGTTGCGCTATGCGCCGTCGGCCACGCTGGCCCCGATGCAGTATCTTGAAATTCCCTTTGCCACGATCATCGGCTGGCTGGTGTTCCGGGATCTTCCCAACGGGCTGGCCGCCCTCGGAATTCTGGTGACGATTTCCGCCGGGCTTTACATCGTGATCAGAGAGCGGGCCACCGCGCGGGCGATTGTTGCCAATGTCGCACCACCTGCGGCATGACATGGCGCGGCAGGATCAGCAGCATCGCCGGCTGATCAAAGCACAACCGCACCGGCCCCGTGGCCCTGTTTGACGTGCCGATCTTGCGGTCAGGTGCAAACTCCAACCCGTCTATCGGCCATTCCAACCCCTGCGACCGGCCCGTCACTGCCCCCATGGGATACAGCGACACCACATCTCCCGCCGCCAGATCAAGCGTCATATCCGGCGGTGCGAGGCAGATCAGTTCGTGGCTGCCAATCAGCACACAGGGACGGGCGGGATACCGGATCAGCGTGTGGAACGCGGCCAGCTGGTGATCTATCCGCGCACCGGTGAAACCAACGGCAAGAACAAGCGGCGCGGCGATGCTGCGCAACGCCTTTTCAAAGTCGGTACTGTCCTGTTCTTCGATCCGGTGCAAAGTTTCGGCGGGCAGTTTGGCGGCAATTGTTTCCGGCAGCGAATCAAAATCGCCGATCACGGCCTCGGGGATCAGACCGTTTTCATGCGCAAAAACTGCCCCGCCATCCGCCGCCACCAATCGCGGCGCCCATGAAAGCGCCTCGTTCAGGTCCGATATGGATACAACACCCCCGCCCAACAAGGTTATTGTTTCCAATGAATGGACAATGTCGTCATTCATGTCAATTTTAGGTCCCTTTGGGAAACAGGTCACATTCTGGCCATGAAATGATACCTTTACTGGCACAGATTCGAGCCGCTTTCGACTTTGGTTCCTTGTTATAGACAATCCTGCAATGTGGCAGAGGACGAGCATCCGATGGTAAACAATAACAAAATTCTTACAGTCTCTTATGGGACGTTTTCGTGCACGCTGGAAGGATTCGATGATTCTTTCGACACGATGAAGGCGATTGCAGAGTATTTTCGCGATCTTGCCGCAGATGATCGTTATTTCGGCGCCGAGCCGCCCCAACCCGATGCAGAGATGCTTGCCCGGATTGCCCAGCGCGAAATTACCCGCCGCGTAGAAGCACACAGTGAAAACGGTGGTATCGTCCTGCGCGCGAAAGACGATGCTGATGCACAGCCCGCTGCCAAAGCGGCCGCCATCGCTGCCCCTGTTGCCGCTGCCACGGCTGAACAGGCTGTTGCGAAAGCGGAACCCGCGCAAGAGCAGGATCAGGCCGAAGCCGAGGTCGCAGCGGATGAGGACGTGTCCGAACCCGTGATCGAAACAACCGAAGAGGTTGCCGAAGTCGAGGCTGTCGAAGGAGTTGAAGAAACTTCCCCGGTGAAGGAAGAAATCACCGTTGTGGAAGAAGAGATCACCATGGTGGAACAAGAAATCACCGTTGTGGAAGAAGAGACCGTAACAGAAGACGCGGTTGAAGAAGAGAGGGTGGAAGCCGAAGCTGCGGAAGACCACGCCGAAGACTCTGATGACGAAGAAACCGCCTTTGGTGCCGAAGATTACGCCGCTGTTTCCGAATCACTGGAAAGCCTGGATGACGAGACCGCAGAAGACGCGGCAGAAGACATTGTGACAGAGGTTGTTGAAACCCCTGCCCCCGCACCCGCGCCCGAAGTCAAGACATCCAGCATCGCAGACAAACTGCGTCGCATCCGTGCGGTGGTGTCGCGGTCGGAAAAAGCCACACCTGACGATACCTATCTGGAAGATGAACACGCCGAAGAAGTGGCCGAGGACGACACCGTGACCGAAAGCGTCATCGCCAGTGTCAGCGCGCCCGAAGTTGTCACCGTGGCCGAGCCTGACCTGTCCGACGAGGATGATGATGATGCCGCCGATACGGCCGACACGCACAGCAATCTGTTCATGGACGATGACGAGGATCAGGATGAAGCATCCGGCCCCGACATGGAAACCGAAGCCTATGACGACAACGAGGATTATGACGACGATGAAAGCCCGCTGCGCGCCCGTGTTCTGAAAGTGAACCGCGCCGATCTGGAAGCCGCCATTGCCGAAGGTGATCTGGAAGAAATCGACGAGAACGACGTTGCCGACGCATCAGACGATCAGGACACCACCCTGTCCGACGAAGAAGAAGCCG
Source organism: Sulfitobacter sp. TBRI5 (assembly GCF_051013555.1). Taxonomy (NCBI): domain Bacteria; kingdom Pseudomonadati; phylum Pseudomonadota; class Alphaproteobacteria; order Rhodobacterales; family Roseobacteraceae; genus Sulfitobacter; species Sulfitobacter sp. TBRI5. Next base: position 84,731 of record NZ_CP112884.1, read on the forward strand.
AATTGCAGCGCGAACTGGCCGAAGTCGAGGCCAGCGTTGAAGATGACGACGCGGACGAGGACACTGCTGCAGAGCAGGCGCATGATCAGGACGAAGATCATGGCCATGCCGGTGCCAAGGTTCTGTCGGAGAACACCGATGCTGATGAAGACCTTTCACGCCTGATGGCGGAAACCGAACAGCAGATGGGTGAACCCGAAGGATCGCAACGTCGCGATGCATTTGCCCACCTGCGCGCAGCTGTGGCCGCCACCAAGGCAGAAGAAACCCTTGGAACAGGCGGCAAGGACAAAGACAGCGCAGATGCGTACCGCGATGATCTGGCCAGCGTTGTAAAACCGCGCCGTCCGGAAACATCGGGTTCGCGGACAGAACGCCCATCGACAGATGCACGCCCTGCGCCGCTGAAACTGGTTGCAGAACAGCGCATCGACGTTGAAGACGGCGAAACGCGCGGGCCGGTGCGCCCCCGCCGCGTTGCCACCAACGTTCTGCAATCCGGCAGCGTCACCGTCGAAGAAGAAACCGATGATTTTGTGGAATTTGCCGAAAACGTCGGTGCGACGCGGTTGCCCGAAGTCATCGAAGCGGCCGCCGCCTTTATCGCCTATGTCGAAGGCCGCGAACAGTTTTCGCGCCCCCAGCTGATGGGCAAGGTGCGTCAGGTCGAAAAAGACGGCTATTCGCGCGAAGACGGTCTGCGCGCCTTCGGGTTGTTGCTGCGGTCGGGCAAGATCGAAAAAATCAAAGGTGGCCGGTTCATCGTATCCGACAAGATCGGCTTCAAACCCGAAGCCCATCGCGCGCGAGATGTGGGATGAACACGTCAGGTCATTTGACCGGCGGGCAAACGGGCGGAACCATCAGGTTCCGCCCGTTTTTTTGTAGCAGTCTGTTCTCTGGCGGCAGGCTCTAGCGGTCATCCTTGTCCGGGTCGGCCTGACCGATGCCCTTGAAGATAAATTTGAACGGCAATGCCCAGACGACCCCCAGCGCGACATAAATCAGCAATTCGATCAGAAAACCGGGGCGCTCCAGCAAACCGACCAGCGTGACCGCCGCGACAATATAGATCGGCAGACCAACCAGCAGGATCACCAGCGCCCAGCGACGGCGTGCTTTGTAAGACAGCGCCATCAGTCGGCAAACGGATCAGTGACCAGAATCGTATCTTCGCGTTCCGGTGAGGTGGACAACAGCGCAACAGGGCACCCGATCAGTTCTTCGACGCGGCGCACGTATTTGATTGCTTCGGCAGGCAGGTCGGCCCAACTGCGCGCGCCTTCGGTGCTTTCGGACCAGCCGGGCATTTCTTCATAGATCGGGGTGCAGCGCGCCTGATGATCGGCAGCGGTGGGCAGGTAATCCATGCGCTGACCGTCCAGTTCGTAACCGACACAGATTTTCAGCGTTTCGAACCCGTCCAGAACGTCCAGCTTGGTGAATGCGATGCCGTTCACGCCCGATGTGGCGCAGGTCTGACGCACCAGAACCGCATCAAACCAGCCGCAGCGGCGCTTGCGCCCTGTCACGGTGCCAAATTCGTGGCCCCGTTCCCCCAGACGCTGGCCATCCGCATCATCCAGTTCGGCAGGAAACGGGCCTTCGCCGACGCGGGTGGTATAGGCTTTGACAATGCCCAGCACGAAATCGATCGATCCTGGGCCAATCCCGGTGCCGGTGGCGGCTTGCCCGGCGATCACATTGGACGATGTGACAAACGGGTAGGTGCCGAAATCAATGTCCAGCAACGCGCCCTGCGCGCCTTCGAACAGAATACGTTTTCCCGCTTTTCTCTTTTCGTTCAATACCTTCCAGACAGGGGCCGCGTATTCCAGCACCACGGGTGCAACGGCGCGCAGTTCCGCGATCAGCGCGTCGCGATCAACCGGTTCCAGCCCCAGACCACGGCGCAGCGCATCGTGATGCACCAGCGCGCGATCCACCCGTAATTGCAGCGTTGCATCATCGGCAAGGTCGGCAACACGTACCGATCTGCGCCCCACCTTGTCTTCATAGGCGGGGCCGATGCCACGCCCTGTCGTGCCGATCTTGGCGACAGAATTCTGCGATTCGCGTGCGCGATCCAGTTCACCGTGGATCGGCAGGATCAGCGGCGTGTTTTCCGCGATCATCAGTGTTTTGGGCGATATGGTCACGCCCTGATCGCGCAATTGCGCAATTTCCTTCACCAGATGCCACGGATCCAGCACAACCCCGTTGCCAATCACCGAAAGTTTGCCGCCGCGCACAATGCCAGAGGGCAGCAGCGACAGCTTGTAAACCTTGCCATCAACGACAAGGGTGTGGCCCGCATTGTGCCCGCCCTGAAACCGCGCGATCACGTCCGCCCGTTCGGACAGCCAGTCTACGATTTTGCCTTTTCCTTCATCGCCCCACTGGGCTCCGACAACGACAACGTTGGCCATGATCCGTCCTTTGATTTCAGTACAACCCGCGCCCGTATATCGGGGCATGGCGCGGGGCGAAACCTCAATTTCAACTCTGCCGTGTTGCGGCACGGGCAAGATGCAGAAAACAGGGTCGATCGGGGGCGGAACTGTGCGATTATACTTGCGCCAGATGTGCCCCGGTTCTTCAGGCAATATGTAAAGGCAGGCCCATGTGGATAATGCGGGCAATCGAAAGGTGCCCAAGCCTGTGAAATCTGTCCCCGTCGTGCTAGGTTAAGATGCGAAAGAAAAAGGAAACACCATGTCGCGCGGCCCCGCAAAGGACCAGAGTTTCGAAAAGTTCTATTACGCCAAGGTCGGTCTTGGCGAAGGCTGTGGCTGCGCCGAACGTGTCATTGACGTGCATGAATTCAATCGCTTGGCAGGAAAACCCAAACGCGTATTCCGGATCGGCAAACCCAATCTCAAGGCCAGTCTGCGCCGGTTTCTGAACGCCGCGGGTCTAAGCCGGCGGCCTTCGCGTTAATCTAGCCGTTCAACCGGCCCGCCCTGTTCTTCCCAGGTGGAAAACCCTTCTTTCAAGTGGGCGGCCTTGAACCCCATGTCATTCAGCGTCGCCACTGTCAGCGCAGACCGCCAGCCCGATGCACAGTGAAAGACGTAATTCTTGTCCTGTCCGAATTCTTCCTTGTAATACGGGCTTTCGGGATCAACCCAAAATTCGGCCATTCCGCGCGGGCAATGAAAACTGCCGGGAATAAAACCCGATCTCTGGCGTTCGCGCACATCGCGCAGATCGACAAAAACCACCTCGGGATCATTGACCATCGCGATGGCATTGGGTGTTTCGATTTCTTCTATCCGCGCGCGTGCAGCCTTGACCATCTCAGCCGCGGACGTATCGAGCTTTCTCATACGGATTAATCCTTTAGTTGTACCGGCGCACCGTGGGGCGTTTCCAGATAGGCGGTTTCCCATGCGCCACGCAGACGGGTCACATCCTCGGGCGGGGCAATATCCCGTTCGGCCAGCAGGCTTTCCAGCGCGGCCAGCCATGCGGTGAAATAATCATCCCCGCCATCCAGTTCGCGATCCAGTCCATGCGCCGCGAGGGTTTGCGAAAACCGGTCGGCCCAGTCGGGCCAGGTGAACACACCGGTTTCGTTCAGATGCACCGCCAGCGCGAACACCTGCGCGTGCCAGGGTTCCCGAAATACTGGTTCCTTACCCAGAATTTCCATTACGCAGACTCCAGATACGATTGCCACAGGTCAAGAACGACCTCGTCCTGCGGATGTTCGGGCGACACCCAAAGTTCGGACGCGGGAAACACAACGGCATAAAGCGGCTGCGCGGCGTCGCCCAGCCCATGTGCGGCACTGTCTGGAAAAACATGCGTGCCGTGATAGCGCAGGATATGCCCGGTTGCGCCTGCAGCATAGGCGGGCAAACGTGTGTGCCCGCCATCCACCAACCGGTTGCCCGCGGGGCGCAATGTGCGCACTTTCTGTCCTATTTCAAATTGTTGCGCGATATCGCTGTCGCGGGTTGCCGGCCCGCCTTTGGCCAGAACGGCGGCCACCGCATCGCGCTTCAGACAACGCGCCGCCAGATCGGACAACATGCCATCGGCCTGTCCGTTTTCCAGTTCCTGCCGTGTGACGATGCCTTTGGCGACCAACAGATCGGCCAATCCGGCCAGCCATTTCTCGTAATAGCCGAAGCGCGCGTAATCCTTGGGCGCGATGGATTCGCGGGCATGGCGCGAGGTGTCGATGTTCCACTGCCCCAAAGCGCCCGATGCCAGCGTCAGCGCCAGGGCGCGGCCATGCCAATCGGCGGCAAATTCGGGAATGCCCTGCGGTTCTGGCACCACCGGCCCGTCGCCGAACCGCCCTCCCATATCATGCGGGCGGGTCATGCCGGAGCCTGTGGTAAACCGGTGCCGATCATGCTGTCGCGTGTGACCCATTGCGCCAGCGCGTCGACGTCCAGCCCTTTGGTTTCTGCGGGGCGTTGCGGCAAGACAAGATAGCGCACTTCGGCGGTTGAATCCCAGACACTCACCGCCGTATCAGCGGGCAGTTCAATCCCGAAATCGGCCAGAACCTTGCGCGGTTCACGCACCACGCGGGCACGGTATGCATCCGATTTGTACCAACCGGGTGGAATGCCCAGAACCGGCCACGGATAACAACTGCACAAGGTGCACACGACCACATTGTGGGTCTGGTCGGTATTTTCGACCACGACCATATGTTCGCCCTGGCGCCCATAAATATCCATGTCCTGCAACACGGCATCCGCATCTTCCAGCAGACGCGCGCGAAAGGCCGGATCGCTCCAGGCGCGGGCGACCACACGCGCGCCGTTTTGCGGCCCTATGCGGTTTTGATAGGTGTCGATGATTTCATCCAGTGCCGCCGGATCGATCAGCCCTTTCTGGGTCAGAATCGTTTCCAGCGCGCGCACACGCAACGCTGGTTCCGGGGGCAAAAGACTGTGCGGATGGTCGTGATCGTGGTGGTCATGGGGCATAAAAACAGAATGATCCCACTCCCCTCGCCTTGTCCAGCGGGAAGTGTCGGAAACTGGCCTTGCCCCTCTGGGCAAACTTGCCTACATAGCCGCAATCAAGTCGCGCACGCAGGGTATGCATGGAAAACGTCGTCCTTATCATCCATTTGTTTCTGGCTTTTGGCCTGATCGGCGTTGTTTTGATGCAACGTTCCGAAGGCGGCGGCCTTGGTATGGGCAGCGGCGGCGGTGGCGGGGCCATGTCGGGCCGCGCTGCGGCAACGGCGCTGGGAAAACTCACATGGCTGCTGGCGATTGCGTTCATCTGCACATCGATCACCCTGACGGTGATCGCCGCGCAAAAGGCCGCAGGCACCAGTGTGATCGACAGACTGGGCGCTCCTAGCAGCGAAGAAGGTGCGGATGCACCCGCGACACCGCTGGGCACCGATCTGTTGCCGCCGACATCGGACGAAAACGCGCCATTGGTACCCAAGGCGGACTGAAACACTAGACCTTGACGCAGCGGAACACGTTGCAACATGATGTTGCGGTTGCCTTGCCAATCCGTGACGAATCCTTTATGACGTAAGTCCCGTGATGCTGTGGTTTTTTGATCGACAGCGGGCAACGCTTTTTGGCGTTTTCACACCATAATTTCGCGGGGGATCGCCACCACATGGCTCGTTACATATTCATTACCGGCGGTGTCGTCTCCTCGCTTGGCAAAGGTCTGGCATCGGCCGCTTTGGGCGCATTGTTGCAGGCACGCGGCTTTTCGGTGCGCTTGCGCAAGCTTGATCCCTACCTGAATGTCGATCCCGGCACTATGAGCCCGTTTGAACATGGCGAGGTGTTCGTCACCGATGACGGGGCTGAAACCGATCTGGATCTGGGCCATTACGAACGGTTTACCGGTGTTGCCGCCCGCCAGACCGACTCGGTCAGTTCCGGGCGCATCTATTCCACCGTGCTGGAAAAGGAACGGCGCGGCGATTATCTGGGCAAAACCATTCAGGTGATCCCGCACGTCACCAACGAGATCAAGGAATTCCTGAAAATCGGTGAGGACGAAGTCGATTTCATGCTGTGCGAGATTGGCGGCACCGTGGGCGATATCGAAGGCCTGCCGTTTTTCGAGGCAATCCGCCAGTTCAGTCAGGATAAGCCCCGTGGTCAGTGCATTTTCATGCACCTGACGCTGCTGCCCTTCATCAAGGCCAGCGGCGAACTGAAGACCAAACCGACACAGCACAGTGTGAAAGAACTGCGTTCAATCGGGATTGCGCCCGATATTCTGGTCTGCCGGTCCGAAGGGCCGATCCCGGTCAAGGAACGTGAAAAGCTGGCACTGTTCTGCAATGTACGCCCCGAAAGCGTTATTGCCGCACAGGATCTGAAATCGATCTACGAAGCGCCGTTGGCCTATCACCGCGAAGGGCTGGATCAGGCGGTGTTGGATGCCTTTCAGATCACCCCTGCCCCCAAACCAAATCTGGACCGCTGGGAAGATGTGGCAGACCGGATTTACAACCCTGAGGGCGATGTGAAAATTGCCATTGTGGGGAAATACATCCAGCTTGAAGATGCCTACAAATCCATCGCCGAGGCGCTGACCCATGGCGGCATGGCCAACCGCGTCAAGGTCAACATCGAATGGGTGGACAGCGAACTGTTCGAACGCGAAGACCCCGCGCCCCATCTGGAAGGGTTTCACGCCATTCTGGTGCCCGGCGGTTTCGGAGAACGCGGAACCGAAGGCAAGATAAAGGCGGCGCAATTCGCGCGCGAACGCCAGATTCCCTATCTGGGCATTTGTCTGGGCATGCAGATGGCGGTGATCGAAGCGGCGCGTAATCTGGCCGATCTGGCCGATGCCGGATCGGAGGAATTCGACCACGAAGCCGGCAAGAAACGGTTTACGCCCGTGGTCTACCACCTGAAAGAATGGGTGCAGGGCAACGAAAAGGTAAACCGGCGGCCCGATGACGACAAAGGCGGCACAATGCGGCTGGGCGCCTATGATGCCGTGCTGAAACAAGGATCGCGCGTCGCCGAGATTTACGGTCGCTTGGATATCGATGAACGTCATCGCCACCGCTACGAAGTGGACATTCAGTATCGCAAGCAACTGGAAAAGGCGGGATTGTGCTTTTCCGGCATGTCGCCCGACGGGCGCCTGCCTGAAATCGTGGAATGGCCCGATCATCCCTGGTTTATCGGCGTGCAATTCCACCCTGAACTGAAATCAAAGCCGTTCGATCCGCACCCACTGTTCAAGGATTTCGTGCGCGCGGCAAAGGACAATTCACGGCTGGTTTAAAACGCAACGAAAAGGACCGAAGCGAAACGATGCCAAAGGGCTATTGGATAGCACATGTCGATGTGCATGATTTTGAAGCATACAAGGCCTATATCGCGGCCAACGCGATACCGCTTGCGAAATATGGCGCACGCTTTCTGGTGCGGGGCGGCACCCGCATCGAAGCGGAAGGCGAAACCCGGGAGCGCACAGTCGTGATCGAGTTTCCAAGCTATGATGCGGCTTTGGAATGCTATCATTCAGATGAATATCAAACTGCCAAAGGCCTGCGTGATCCGGTTTCGACCGGTGATCTTGTTATTATTGAAGGCTACGACAGCTAAGTCGTGCTAACATAGGCCATGACAGGTTTTCGGTTTGGCCTTTTCAGTGTTTTTCTTGCGGTTTTGCCGCGCATGGCGCTGGCGTGCGAACAGGCGATTTGCCTCGTCGATCCGGACTCTTTGGCGCTGACGCAGATCGTGACATTTGACGACATGCCCAGCAGTTTCGGACCGGGCCGTCTGGTGGATGACGTGCTGGTCACCACCGGCGTTCAGTTCGGAGAGCGGTTTGCCGGCCAGTCGCGCGATGCGCTGGGAATGTTTGATCATATCACCGGCGTGCCGCTGGCCCCGCTGGTGGCGATCAGTGGCGGGCCGGGTGAAACCCTTTCGATCACCCGAATGTCGGGCACCAATGTGTTGAACGGGTTCGGCCCCGCACGATATCCCAAGCGCGATGCCCAGGGCGAAGGCGCGATCTCGGTGCTGTTTGATCGCGATCAGGCGGCACTATCCTTTGAATTGCGCGGTGGCGAGGACGGTGTTGCAACCCTGCAATTCCTGCGCCGCGACGGCAGTATCATTCAGGATATGCAGATCAGCCCTGTCGGTGAACACGGTTTCGGCTTCGTGCGTTCGGATGGCGTGGCCGATATCGCCGGATTTGTTCTGACAAACGCAGACCCGCAGGGGCTGGCCCTTGATAATTTGCGGTTTGAACAGCCCCCCCAAATGGGCGCCCTGCATTATCCGCTGCGGGATGCGGGGTGAACTCTTGCCTGCAAGGCTGGATCGGGTAACCTGTTTTCATGCTGAACCGGATTTTCAACCGCCCGCCCGCCACACCGGCCCCATTGCCGGAACCGGATGCCCGTCTGGCGCTGGGGGCGCTCTTGGTGCGCGTCGCCATGGCCGATGGCGTCTATACCGCTGCCGAGATCGGCCAGATCGATCGCATTCTGGGCCAAAGCTATGCCCTGAAACCGATCGAGGCCGCGCGGCTGCGCGCTACCTGCGAAAAACTGGAAAAACACGCCCCCGGCACCGACGAGTTCGCCCGCCTGATCCGGCAGGAAGTGCCTTATCAGGACCGGTTGCAGATTGTTGCGGCGTTGTGGGATGTCGTTCTGGCCGACGGGGAACGCGATGATGCAGAGGAACAAACATTGCACCTGATCGAAACGACATTAGGTATTACCGCGCAGGACAGCGACGCGGCCAAACTGACCGCACTGCGCGACGCAGAAACAGGATAAGCAAGACATGTTCGGAGAATTCTTGAAACGGCTGACTCAGCCGGAACCGGCCACTCTGCCCGATGACGATGCACGGTTGGCACTGACCGCTTTGCTGGTGCGGGTGGCACGCACGGACGGGCACTATGCGCCCGCCGAGGTGGCCAACATAGATCGCATCATTGCAGCGCGCTACGGGCTGGATCAGGACGCAACTGTCGCGCTGCGTACCGCCGCAGAAACGCTGGAAACCGAAGCACCGGATACAGTGCGTTTTACCCGCGCCATCAAGGATGCCGTGCCCTATCCCGACCGTCTGGCCGTGGTCGAGGCGATGTGGCGGGTGGTACTGGCCGATGGCGTGCGGGACGATCATGAAGATGCATTGTTGCGCCTGGTGGCAAATCTGCTGGGCATCAATGACCGTGACAGCGCGATGGCGCGCCAGCGGGTCGATACACCATCATGACGGCCATGTTGGGCATGTATGACCTGCCCCATCTTCAGGCCGCGAATAACAGGTTCTGGGCCACGATCCGTTCTTGTCTGAATACCGGTCCCGACACGTTAGAGCGGTCGCGGGATTTCTGGGATATCTGGCGCGATCCGGGCATGGTGTTTGCGCAGACCTGCGGCATGCCCTACCGCACCGCTCTGCACGGGCATGTGCATCTTGTTGGCACCCCCGATTACGGCCTGCCGGGTTGTCCGCCGGGATATTACAATTCGGTGCTGGTGGCCCGCGCCGATGCACCGGGCGACACGATGGCCGATTTCTCCGGCCAGCGGTTCGCCTATAACGAAGCAGTGTCGCAATCGGGCTGGGCCGCGCCTGCGACCCACGCCGCCAAAACCGGCACGGTTTTCGGGGCCTATATTCCAACCGGCGCACATATCGCATCGGCAAAGGCTGTGGCCGACAACAATGCGGATATCGCCGCAATCGATGCGCTGACATGGGCATTGATCTGTGAATGTGAACCATGGGCCAGCCACCTGCGCGAGGTCGAGCGTACGGATCCGACACCGGGGCTGCCCTATATCACGTCCCTTGCCAATGATCCGGTTCACATACGCACCGCGGTGGAACAGGCGATCGCCATGCTGTCAGAGGCCGACCGCGCGGCCCTGCACCTGCAAGGTCTGGTTGTTATTCCGCAGGATACCTATCTGGCCGTCGCAACGCCGCCCCCGCCACCCGCCTGATGCCGCATCCTGATGCCTTTTTGACGGGCATTTCGGGCTTCCCTCCGGTCACTTTGCACCTTTCGGCATCAAATCGTCCGTTTTGGACGTTGCATTGGCGCGATTTTTCATCCCTATTACCCTGCAATCGCCGCATAACAAGATTGGCCTGCCTTTGTCCGACACCGATACCGATCCAACACCTGTGATAGAAATCAAAGGGCTGCACAAAAGCTATGGCCATCTGGAAGTTCTGAAAGGTGTCGATATCCTTGCGCATCGCGGGGATGTGGTATCGTTGATCGGGTCTTCGGGATCTGGCAAGTCGACATTGCTGCGCTGTGCCAATCTTCTGGAAGACAGCCAGCAGGGCGAAATTCTTTTCAAAGGCGAACCGGTGTTGTGGCGCGGCAATGGCCACAACCGCCGACCTGCGGACCCCAAACAGGTTCTGCGCATCCGCACGAACCTGTCCATGGTGTTCCAGCAGTTCAATCTGTGGTCGCACATGACGGTGCTGCAAAACGTGATGGAAGCGCCCTGTACCGTTCTGGGCCGCGAGCGTGGCGAAGTGGAAAACGCGGCACGCGGATATCTGGACAAGGTCGGCATCGGCGACAAATGCGATGTGTTTCCGGCCCAGTTGTCGGGTGGCCAGCAGCAGCGGGCCGCAATCGCCCGCGCCCTGTGCATGGAACCCGAAGCGCTGTTGTTTGACGAACCGACATCGGCACTGGATCCGGAACTGGAACAGGAAGTTGTGCGCGTGATCAAGGATCTGGCCAACGAAGGGCGCACGATGCTGATCGTGACGCATGATATGAAACTGTCCGCCGATGTATCGGATCACGTTGTGTTCCTGCATCAGGGCCTGATCGAAGAACAAGGGCCACCCGCCACACTGTTCGGCGCGCCCAAATCAGAACGATTGCAAGGGTTTCTTTCGGCAACCGTTGCAGCGTAAAAAGAACGACCAAAAAAATCAAAGTGGGAGAAAAACCAATGAAAAAACTGATACTTGGAACTGCGGCATTCGCCTTGTCCGCAACATTCGCGATGGCAGATACGGTGCGCATGGGCACAGAAGGTGCCTACCCTCCGTATAACTTCATCAATGACGCAGGCGAAGTTGACGGGTTCGAGCGTGAAGTGGGCGACGAGTTGTGCAAGCGCGCCGGTCTGACCTGCGAGTGGGTCAAGAACGACTGGGATTCGATCATTCCCAACCTGGTGTCCGGCAACTATGACACGATCATCGCCGGGATGAGCATCACGGACGAACGCGATGAAGTCATCGACTTTACGCAAGATTACTTTCCGCCCACCGATTCGGCCTATGTCGGCGCAGCCGAGGGACTTGATGTAACGTCCGCAGTGGTTGCCGCACAAACCGCGACCATTCAGGCCGGTTACATCGCGGAAAGCGGTGCAACGCTGGTTGAGTTCGCAACACCCGAAGAAACCGTTGCCGCCGTGCGCAACGGCGAAGCGGATGCCGTTTTTGCAGACCGCGACTATCTGGCGCCGCTGGTTGAAGAATCCAATGGCGAGCTGATGTTTGTCGGCCCCAATGTTCCGCTGGGTGGTGGTGTTGGCATGGGCCTGCGCGAAAGCGACAATGAACTGCGCGACAAGTTCGACGCTGCGATCACCTCGATGAAAGAGGACGGTTCGTTGAACGAACTGCTGATCAAATGGTTCGGTGAAGGCACCGCAACCTATTGATAGGAAACAGACAGGCCCGCGCTTAGCAGGCCTGTCGTTTTGGCACCCGACATGTTTTCATATTGCACCGATCCGGACACGCTGGGCACCTTCAGGTGGTTGTCCTGCTATCTGACGACTGGCGTGCACATGTCGTTTTACATCGCTTTTTTCAAAGTGCTGTTGCTGCTGGCCATCACGGCACCTGTGGCTCTTGGCTTTGGCTTTCTGGGGGCCATGGCCGCACGGTCGCGCATTGCGCCGCTGCGCTGGTTCGGGAAAACCTATATCGCGCTGGTGCGCGGTGTGCCCGACATCGCCTTTTTCCTGTTTTTCGTCATTGCGCTGGATCAGGCCTTTGAATTCCTGCGGCACAAGGTCATGTGCCCCGACTGGGATCAGCCGATCCGCCAGGGCAGTGATTTCATCGTCTGCCAGTCCGCGAAACTGCCGCTGAGCACCGCACCGCAATGGGTACACGAGACATACGGCTTTTCGCTGGCGGTGATTACCTTTGCCATCGTGTTCGGCGCTTTTGCCGCCAACGTCCTGTTCGGGGGCATGCGTGCCGTTCCCCACGCCCAGCTTGAAACAGCCGAGGCTTACGGCATGTCGCACCGCCAGACATTCTGGCGCGTTCTGGTGCCGCAAATGTGGGTCTATGCCCTGCCCGGCCTCAGCAATCTGTGGATGGTGCTGATCAAGGCAACGCCGCTGCTGTTCCTGCTGGGGATTGAAGATATTGTCTATTGGGCCCGTGAACTGGGCGGCACCAAGACCAGCAAGTTCACCGCGTATCCTCATGGGGATTGGCGGATGTGGTATTTCCTGTTTTTGCTGGTGTTCTACCTCGCCTTTACCCGCGTTTCGGAAATTGTTCTGGAACGGCTGATGTTGAAACTGACCCATGGCCAGGCCACCGCCGGCGGTGAAGCGCAACGCAAGGCGGCTACGTCATGAGTTGCTGGCAAACCTTTCAGGATTACGCGCTGCGCTCTATCGGTATTGGCGAACGGTTGCTGCCGCGTGACAATTTCACGATTTGCGAACAGGTGACCCTGATCGGATCGGGCATGATCTGGAACGTGTATTTCGGCGTTCTGGCGTTGCTGACCGGCTTTTTCCTGGCCACGGCGCTGGCCGTCGCCAAAGGATCGGGCAACAAATGGCTGCGCAAACCTGCGGAATGGTTCATCTTCGTGTTCCGCGGATCGCCGCTGTTCATCCAGTTCTTCTTTGCGTATTTCCTGTTTCTCAGCCTGAAAGGCGTGAACCCGATCTTTGATCCGTTTACGGCCGCTTGGCTGGGGGCGCTGATCGTGCTTTTCCTGAACACCGCCGCCTATACCGGTGAAATCTTTTACGGCGCGCTGCGTTCGATCCCCAAGGGCGATATCGAAGCTGCGGATGCCTATGGGCTGTCGGGTTGGTCGCGGTTTCGCCGTATCATCTGGCCGACGATGCTGCGGCTGGCATGGCCTGCCTACACGAACGAGGCGATTTTCCTGTTTCACGCCACGACCCTTGTCTACTTCAGCGGATTTCCGGCATGGCAGCAACGCGGCGATGCGCTTTATTATGCCAGCTACTTTGCCGACAAGACGTTCAACCCGTTTGTGCCCTACCCTATTCTGGCCGGTTTTTTCATCCTGCTGACCTTGTGCATCGTCGGCTTGTTCGGACTGGCGAACAAGCATCTCAACCGGCACCTGCCGTCAAATGTGCGCCAGAAACTAAAGCTGAAAGTGAACGTCATTCGCTGAATCGCGCGCCCTGGCAGCGCTGTGCCGATTGCATCCCCATAGACATTTACCGCGATGCGTGAGTATTTGAGCAAAAAAATGGGAATGGACGTCGTTTAATGGATTTGAAAAGTTATTCGACCTTTCGTGTCGCGGCCAGCGACCTGAACGGTCAGATGCGGGGCAAACGTGTGCCCGCAAGTTACGCTCGCAAACTGGACACCGGTGTCGTGCGCATGCCGCTGTCGGTGCTGAATGTCGATCTTTGGGGGGCCGACATCGAAGACAGCCCGCTGGTTTTTGCGACAGGCGATGCCGACGGCATTCTGCGCCCGACAGACCGGGGCGCGGTTCCGATGCCATGGTTGTCCAACCCCAGCGCGCTGGTGCCGATGGCGATGGAAACAGCCCCCGGCGTTCCGTTCGAAGGCGATCCGCGTAACGCGCTGGCGCGCATTGTCGCCAAATACACCGCGCGCGGCTGGTCTGTCATGGCGGCAACGGAAATGGAATTCACCCTGATCGATGATTCCGGCGACAGACCGCAGGCGCCCAGCAGTCCGGTGTCGGGCCGCCCGCTCACCAGTTCTGCAATCTTGTCCGTGGCGCAGCTGGATGCGTTCGATGATTTCTTTACCGATCTCTATAACGCCTGCGACGCCATGGAAATTCCTGCGCAGACCTCGATTTCGGAATCCGGCATGGGCCAATTCGAGGTGACACTGAACCACCAGAACGCCATGCACGCCGCGGATGATGCGTGGCTTTTCAAGACACTGGTGCGCGGAATGGCCCGCAAACATGGCTATTCCGCCACCTTTATGGCCAAACCCTATCCCGAAGATGCCGGCAATGGAATGCATGTGCATTTTTCCGTGGTCGATGGTGACGGGCAAAACGTGTTCAGCAATGGTGGCCCCGAGGGCAGCCAGATCTTGCGCCATGCGGTGGCCGGTTGTCTGGCGGCGATGCCCGCATCGACCCTGATCTTTGCCCCCCACAGCAATTCATATGATCGTCTGGTTCCTGGCGCACATGCCCCGACGGCGGCAGCCTGGGCCTATGAAAACCGCACGGCTGCGATCCGTATCCCAAGCGGCAGCGCATCGGCGCGGCGCATTGAACACCGGGTCGCGGGCGGCGATATCAACCCCTATCTGATGCTGGCCGTTGTTCTGGGTGCGGCCATGCAGGGGATCGAGGCCGAACTGACACCCCCTGACCCGGTCACCGGAAATGCCTATGATGTTCCGGGTCTGCCGCAGCTTGCGTCGGACTGGGAAAGCGCTGTCAGTCTTTTTGAAACCGATCCGATCATTGCCGGTATCTTTCATCCACAACTGATCGAAAACCTTGTGATGACCAAACGGCAGGAAATCAAACGCATGGCCGAACTGCCATCCGAAGAGCACTGGCTGGCGACGCTGGAGCGCGTTTAATCCCTCTTGCCCGCTGAAGAAGGCTCCGCTATTCTGAATTTGATCAAATTATTGGTGACCTATGAAAATCGGCATTCTACAGGCGGGGCACACGCCTGACGACCTGATCCACAAGCTGGGTGATTATGATGTTCTGTATCCCAACCTACTGGCGGGGTACGGGTTTGACTTTCAGGCCTATCCCGTCGTGGATGGCGTGTTTCCCGATGCCGTCACCGACTGCGACGGCTGGCTGATCAGCGGATCGCGCTATGGCGCTTACGAAGATCACCCGTGGATCCCGAAACTGGAAGAGTTCGTGCGCGATATCTATGCGGATGGCCGCCCGTTGGTCGGTGTCTGTTTCGGGCACCAGATCATTGCGCAGGCTTTGGGTGGCAAGGTTGAAAAATATTCCGGTGGCTGGTCTGTCGGCTATACCGAATATGATTTTGACGGCCACAAGGTACCGCTGAACGCCTGGCATCAGGATCAGGTGGTCAAGGTTCCCGAGGGCGCAGAGGTGATTGCGCGCACGGATTTCTGCGAAAACGCCGCTCTGGTTTACGGCGATAAGATATGGTCGATCCAACCCCATCCCGAATTCACGGCTGAATTTCTGGACGGGCTGATGAAAGGGCGCGGCAAAGGCATCGTGCCCGACGAGATCATGGCCGAAGCAAGCACCAAGTTGGACAGGCCCACCGCCAGCGCCGACATCGCAGCCCAGATGGCCGCGTTTTTCAAAAAAGAGAGAACAAGATGACCGACTGGACCGATAAGCTGCCCGAGGCCGCCCGCACCTTTCTGGAGGGGCGCCGTCTGGACGAAGTGGAATGCATTATCTCGGACTTGCCCGGTATCGCGCGGGGCAAGGCCATGCCGGCCACCAAATTTGCCTACCAGAAATATTTTCACCTGCCCGACAGCATCTTTTATCAGACCATTACGGGCGATTGGGGCGAAGCCGCGGGTGAAGAGGGATTTATCGAACGCGACATGATCCTGAAACCGGACCTGAGCACGGCTTCGGCGGCACCATGGACCGGCGACTGGACGTTGCAGGTGATCCACGACGCCTTTGATCGCAAGGACAAACGCGTGCCTTACGCGCCGCGCAATGTGCTCAAGCGTGTGGTTGATCTTTATCGTGCCAAAGGCTGGGAACCGGTCGTTGCCCCCGAAATGGAATTCTATCTGGTGGCGCGCAACATTGATCCTGCACAGGAAATCAAACCGATGATGGGCAGATCGGGCCGGCCCGCCGCCGCCCGTCAGGCTTATTCGATGACTGCGGTCGATGAGTTCGGCGCCGTGATCGATGACATCTATGATTTCGCCGAAGCGCAGGGGCTTGAGATTGACGGTATCACGCAGGAAGGTGGCGCTGGCCAGCTTGAGATCAACCTGCGCCACGGCGATCCGATCAAACTGGCGGACGAGGTGTTCTATTTCAAACGCCTGATCCGCGAGGCGGCGTTGCGCCACGATTGTTTCGCCACGTTCATGGCCAAACCGATTGCCGATGAACCGGGCAGCGCGATGCACATCCACCATTCGATCATCGATATTGAAACCGGCAAGAACCTGTTTTCCGGCCCGCAAGGCGGAGAGACAGACGCATTTTTCAACTTTATCGCTGGATTGCAGAACCACATGCCGTCGGCCATCGCCGTGATGGCGCCTTATGTGAACAGCTATCGGCGCTATGTGCGCGAACACGCCGCGCCGATCAATCTGGAATGGGGCCGCGACAACCGCACTACGGGCATTCGTATTCCGCTTTCGGGGCCGGAGGCACGCCGCGTTGAAAACCGTCTGGCCGGAATGGACTGCAATCCCTATCTGGGCATCGCCGCATCGCTGGCCTGCGGCTATCTTGGTCTGATCAACGAAGAATGGCCCGACAAGCAATACAAGGGCGACGCGTATGAGGGCGAAGGCGATATCCCAAGCGTATTGGGCGACGCGCTGGATCTGTTTGACGAGGCCAAGGATCTGCACGATGTGCTGCACCCGGATTTCGCGCGGGTCTACTCGATCGTGAAGCGGGCCGAGTATCAGGAATTTCTTCAGGTGATTTCACCGTGGGAACGCGAGCACCTGTTGATCAACGTCTAAAATCCAACCGGCACCGGTGCCGCAAGACGCGCGGCGGGAGCAGGTGAGTATTTCCGGACGAATGAAGGCAAGGCGCTGTTCCCCCGGCGCCAGAGCGGAGCTGTAGCATGAACCTTTTGTATTCAAATGACAAAACAGGGACATATCCCGACAGCTGGTATGCCGCGACAGCAAATGCGCTGCCGCCTTTTGCGCCGCTTCGGGGCGAAACCCGGGCAGATGTGTGTGTGGTCGGCGCAGGGTATACCGGATTGTCGGCGGCGCTTCATCTGGTCGAGGCGGGTCTGGACGTTGTGGTTGTCGAAGCACACCGCGCCGGGTTTGGCGCGTCCGGGCGCAATGGCGGCCAACTGGGCAGCGGCCAGCGCATGGAACAGGACGGTCTGGAACGTCTGGTGGGCAAGGATGATGCGGCCAGTCTGTGGCGCATGGGAGAAGAGGCAAAGGCACTGGTCAAGGCGCTGGTGAAAAAGCACAAGATCGACTGCCATCTGAAACCGGGTGTGGCGCACACCGCATCCAGCGCGGCGGATGTGGAGCACGCGCATCGCTACGCCGAAAAGCTGCAACGCGATTACGGCTATGACGAAATCGAACCGCTGGACGAAGCGGCGTGCCATGCGCTGTGCCCGTCGCCCG
Organism: Sulfitobacter sp. TBRI5; assembly: GCF_051013555.1. Taxonomy (NCBI): domain Bacteria; kingdom Pseudomonadati; phylum Pseudomonadota; class Alphaproteobacteria; order Rhodobacterales; family Roseobacteraceae; genus Sulfitobacter; species Sulfitobacter sp. TBRI5. The sequence continues at coordinate 102,292 of NZ_CP112884.1, forward strand.
ATTACAAGGGCGGTACGCTGGACATGGGGGCGGGGCATCTGCATCCGCTGAATTTTGTGCTGGGTCTGGCACAGGCGGCGGCAAAAGCAGGTGCTCGCATTCATGAGTTGAGCCATGTGCATAACATCACCGAAGGGACCAAACCCATCGTACACACCGACAAGGGCCGCGTGGTTGCCGATCACGTGGTTCTGGCCTGTAACGGATATATGGGAAATCTGAACCGCAAAGTGGCGGCTCGGGTGATGCCGATCAACAATTTCATCGCAGCCACCGAACCCCTGGGCGACGATGCCGCGCAGGTTCTGACGCGGGATGTGGCGGTGGCCGACAGCCGCTTTGTGGTCAATTATTTCCGTCTGTCCCATGACAAGCGGTTGTTGTTCGGCGGTGGCGAAACCTATGGCTACCGTTTTCCACAGGATATCGGCGCGGTGGTGCGCAAACCGATGTCTATCGTGTTTCCGCATCTGAAAGACGTGAAATTCGATTATACATGGGGCGGAACGCTGGCCATTACGATGAAGCGCCTGCCCTACGTGGCGCGGGTTGCCCCCAATATCCTGTCGGCGTCGGGTTATTCCGGCCACGGCGTTGGCACGGCCACCCATGCGGGGCAACTGATGGCGCTGGCCATTCAGGGGCAGGCCAGCGGATTTGATGTCATGTCGAAGGTTCCGACACCGTCCTTTCCGGGCGGATCGATGATGCGCTCGCCGCTGCTGGTACTGGCGATGACATGGTATGCCATGCGCGACCGCATGGGCCTCTGAGCCGGTCAGCGCAAAGCCGCACATTACCTGAAATCAAGGCCAGTCCGGTTTCGCCGATGCAAGGCGAACGGGCAGTTTTTGCTTTGCACGCCCGCTACATTGTTTTATTATTTTGAAAGGTAGAATTAAGGAAAGCTGAATATGCCCCCTCTTCCCGACACCCATTCCGCCGAACCGATCCCTGAAACTGCCCGCGCCGAAATTGACCGGTTGCTGAAAACGGGCGATCTTTTTCGCTATACGGCCGATGCCGATGCGCCGGTGGCGCTGCTGGAAGCGGAATTTGCGCAAATGATGGGCAGCCGGTTTGCGCTGGCGGTATCATCGTGTTCTGCGGCGCTGTTCCTGTCTCTCAAGGCGTTGGGTCTGCCGCGGGATGCGCGCGTGCTGATCCCCGGGTTCACATTTGCCGCGGTGCCGTCTTCGGTTCTGCACGCCGATTGCATTCCGGTGTTGTGCGAGGTGGGCACGGATTATCGTATTGACCTGGCCGATTTTGAACAGCGTCTGGGGGATGACATCAGCGCCGTGATCATCAGCCATATGCGCGGGCACACGTCGGATATGGATGCCATTCTGGCGCTGTGTGAGAAAGCCGGAGTTCCGGTGATCGAGGATGCCGCCCATTCGCTGGGCACCACATGGAACGGGCGCAACATCGGAACGCTGGGGCGCGTCGGGTGTTTTTCGTTTCAATCCTACAAGATGATCAACGCCGGTGAAGGCGGAATTCTGATCACGGATGATGCCGATCTTGTCGCGCGCGCCATCATCATGTCGGGTGCTTACGAACATAACTGGCAGAAACATCCGGTTCTGCAGGAGGCCTTTGCGCGCTGGCAGAACAAATTGCCGCTTTATAACCTGCGCCTGAACAACCTGAGCGCTGCAATCATTCGCCCGCAACTGGCCGAGTTGCCGCGCCGTGTGCGCGACGGGCGGCGCAACCATGATTACGTGGCCGCACAGTTGAACACATCAAAGTGGATGCAGGTGCCTGATGCCCTGCCCCCGGAAAACCGCGCGCCGGATTCGATCCAGTTCAATTTGTCGGGTTTGTCGGATGACGAAGTGCGCCATTTCGTGCAGATCGCAGGGGCAAACGGGGTCAAGGTGCAGGTGTTTGGCCTGTCGGCAGACAACGCGCGCGCATTCTGGAACTGGCAGTTTGTCGCGGATCTGCCGGATTTGCCGCAGACCCGCTCCATGTTGATGCGGGCCTGTGATGTGCGCCTGCCGGTTCAATTGCGGCAAGGCGATCTGGACGCGATTGCCGGCGTCCTGCTGAACGCAATTACCGAAACCATGGGGCCAGTGTTGGGGTCGGTGCGCGCCTATGGCACCTGAAAGGCCTGCCGTCAGTTACTTCAGGCGCGACAGCTTTTCCTGAAGTTCGGCCAGCTGCTTTTTGATCGCATCGAGGTCTTCGGTTTCTTCCGCCTCTTCCGGTGCGGGGCCAGAGGCAGCGCCGGTCCATTTGTCAGACATGCCGCCTGTCATGGCCTTGATGAATGCCTTTTGCTGTGCCTGCATCGCATCAAACCCGGGCATTTTCGCCATCGGGTTCAGAGTGGTCATGTTTTCAACCATTTTGGATTGGCCATCGCGCAGCATGTCAAATGACGCTTGCAGAAATTGCGGCACCACAGACCCGCCCGGCAGCATGTAGCTGCGCACTAAATCGGTCAGCACATCAATCGGCAATACGCTTTCACCGCGGCTTTCGTGTTCGGCAATGATTTGCAGCAGGTACTGGCGCGTCAGGTCGTCGCCGGATTTCAGGTCCACGATCTGCACCTCGCGTCCGGCGCGGATGAATCCTGCGATATCTTCCAGCGTCACGTAATCGCTGGTTTCGGTGTTATACAGCCGTCGGCTTGCGTATCTTTTGATGAGCAGGGGTTTATCTGTCTGTGTCACGCGCCAACCTTTCCCAAATGCAGCACTGCGGCATAGCCTAGGACAGGTGCGGTGGAATTGAAAGAGCGTGTCGTACTGGCGGACCTTTGATTTAAGTCAGTCTGCAAAAAAGAAAGGGCGAACCAGAAGGTTCGCCCCCGCAATCGCGTCCTCGGGAGGAAGAACGCTGATCAGCGTTCTTATTTTGCAGTTGCAGCTTTCTTGGCAGCTGCAGTCACTTCGCCTGTGGCTTTTTTGACTGCGGCAGTTGCATCTTCCGAGATGTCTTTGCCAGCGGCCATCATCAGCTCAACTGTGTCCATCTGAACTTTTTTCGCGATTTCAGCGAAAGCGGCCATGTTTTCAGCAGCAACTTCGGCAGAAGCGGATGCGAAATCGGTCATTGCTTTGGCGTAATCGGCAGGCTCTGCTTTGACTTTCGACATTTCAGCCAGTTTGGCCAGAGTGTCTTTTGTCCATTTGCTGGAAATCTCGGTGGATTTTTCAGCAGCGTTCAGAGCAACGCCCGACAGTTTTTCGTTCAGCGATGCTGTTGTCTTGAATGCGTCTTCCATTGCAGCTGTGTCGACCGGGAATGCGCCCATCATGTCTTTCAGAACTGCTGTCATGTCTTGTGCTTTAGCCATTGTCTTAATCCTTTGTCTCTATGTCCGGGCCAGCCCCGTTTCGTCTTGATGACAAGGATATACTTGCTGCGGCGCAGCATTTCAAGTATTTTTTGCTGCATCGCAGCATAAATATTAAAATATTATTGAAATCAAGAACTTGCCTTGATCTCCACATAGGTTCCCGGCGCTGCGGCCAGAACAGGATGATCCGAATCCCCGACTTTTCGGGCCGAAACCATCTTGCCGGACCGTTTCGCCAGCCACCCTTCCCACCGGGGCCACCATGATCCTTCGTGGAAATCCGCGCCTTTCAGCCAGGCATCGTGATCAAGATCCAGATCAGGATTGGTATAGTGGCCGTATTTGTTTTTTGTGGGCGGATTGACGATGCCAGCGATATGGCCCGACTGGGTCATGATAAAGGTCTTGTTCTTGGATCCCATCTGCTGGACCCCGCGATAACAATCCTTCCATGCCGCGATATGATCGGTTTCACACGCGATGGAACACAGCGGCACATCGACATCTTTCAGATGCAGTTTGGTATCGAACAATTCAAACCCGTCTTCGGCCAGTGCGTTGTTCTGGCAAAGACCGCGCAGATATTGCACCGCCATCCTGCCGGGCAGGTTCGCACCGTCGCCGTTCCAGTACAGAAGATCAAATGCCGGCGGGGCCTCGCCCATCATGTAGCTTTTGATCGCGGGTGTATAAATAAGGTCGGTCGAGCGCAGGAAACTGAAGGTCCGTGCCATCACGAATGAAGGCAGCATGCCTTTGTCGGCTACCTCGGCCTCGATACCGTCTATGAAATCGTCTTGCAGGAACGGGGTAAATTCGCCCTGATCCGAAAAATCGGTAAGCGCCGTAAAGAAGGTTGCCGACTTGATCGATTTGTCACCGCGCTGTTTCAACAGCGACAGCGTCAGCGCCAGCGTAGTACCCGCGATGCAATAGCCGACCGTGTTGACCTGTTTTTGACCGGTGATCGCTTTGACCTCGCGAATGGCGGTCAGATATCCCTCTTCGATATACTGCTCCATCCCGACATCCTTGTATTTCGCGTCGGGGTTGATCCAGCTGACTACAAACAAGGTATAGCCCTGATCGGTGATCCAGCGGATCAGGCTGTTTTGCGCCTTGAGATCCAGAATATAGAATTTGTTGATCCAGGGCGGAAAGATGATCAGCGGAACTTCGTGAACCTCTTTCGTGGTGGGCGAATACTGGATCAGTTCCATCATCCGGTTACGGTAAATGACGCTGCCTTCGGCCGTGGCAATGTTGCGCCCCAGTTCAAATGCTTTTTCGTCTGCAAGACGCACAACCAGTTCGCCATTGTTCGCCTCAAGATCGGCAACAAGGTTTTCCAGCCCGTCGACAAGCGATTTGCCTTCGGTCTGGATGGCCTTTTCCAGCGCATCGGGGTTTGTGCCCAGAAAATTGGTGGGCGCCATCATATCGACGATCTGCTGGGTGAAATAGGTCAAACGGCGCTGTTCAACCGGATCCAGATCGCCGGCCTGTGCAACGGCCTGCTTCAGAGCTTCGGAATTGATCAGGTATTGCTGCTTGATAAAGTTGAAATAGGGATGCGTGTCCCACAGCGGGTTTGAAAAGCGGCGGTCTTTCGGGCCGGGATCGGCGGGGGCCTCGAATTTGCCATGGCTCAAGATATGTTGCGCTTCGACATAATGTTTGACCGATTTGCTCCAGAACTCCAGCTGATGCTCCAGCAACTTAGCCGGATTGTGCATCGCCTGCGTCCAGTAGGCCGTGGCCGCTTTGCTGAAAAGCTCCTGATCCGGCGCGCTTAGGGCGGGATTGCTTGGCTTCTTCTGTGACATTGCGTTGATCAAACGCTTTGACAGCTCTTCCACCTTGGTCAGGTTCTCGGTCAGCTTTTCCAGATTTTCTGCTGCAATTTCGCCACCTTCCGTGCCGATCGTATTGCCCGCGTCATTGTCTCGTGTTGTCATCTTGCCGAATCCCCCTTAACGTCGCTGCTGTGCAGCATAGCGCCGCATTCGCTGCGGGGCAAAGCGACGTATGATCCGGACGTGGTTCGCGATCAAGCAAGGAGATGGTTGATGCGCTACATGGTCACATATGACTGGATGGAAACGATCCGGAACACCAACCAGTGGATGGGGGCCTCGGCGCTGGCGATGGCATCCTACCCTGCGTTTTCGATGTTTCCCAATCCGATGATGAACATGATCGCCGCGTGGGGCGAAGTGACGGAACGCACGTTCCAGCGTATGACGGTGAAACCGGACTGGGGCATTCGCACCTTTACCGGCGAAGACGGCAAGGACCATCTGGTTAATGTCGAAACCATCGTATCGCGCCCGTTCGGCGATCTGATCCATTTCAACATCAATGGCCGCAAGCCGCGCCCGCGCAAGGTTTTGCTGGTTGCGCCGATGTCGGGCCACTATGCCACGCTGCTGCGCTCGACCGTGAAAAGCCTGCTGATCGATTGCGAAGTCTACATCACCGACTGGCACAATGCGCGCGATATTCCCGTCAGCGCCGGAAAATTCGATGTCGAAGACTACACATTGTATCTGGTCGACTTCATGCGCGAAATGGGACCGGACACACATGTGATTGCCGTATGCCAGCCCGCCCCGCTGACCTTGGCCGCCACCGCCTATCTGGCCGAACAGGACCCGGATGCGCAGCCCCGCTCGCTGACCCTGATCGGTGGCCCGATTGATCCCGATGCGACACCGACAGACGTTACAGATTTCGGCCGCCGCGTGACGATGGGCCAGCTGGAAGAAACCATGATCCAGCGGGTCGGGTTCAAGTATCCCGGCGTGGGCCGCATGGTGTATCCCGGTTTGCTGCAGCTTGCCTCGTTCATGTCGATGAACAGCGAACGCCACGGGCAGGCCTTTGTGGATCAGATTCAACGGGTCGCCAAAGGCGAAGCATCCGATCACGACGCCCATAACCGGTTTTATGATGAATACCTTGCCGTGATGGATATGCCGGCCGAATTCTACCTGTCCACGGTTGAACGGATTTTCAAAGACCGCGAAATCGCCAAGAACGAATTTATCGTTGCGGGCAAGCAGGTGGATATCGGCAAGATCACGACGGTTGCTGTCAAAACCGTCGAAGGGGCCAAGGATGATATTTCCGCTCCCGGCCAGTGCATTGCCGCGCTTGATCTGTGTACCGGCCTACCCGACAGCAAAAAAGCCAGCCATGTAGAACCCGAAGCGGGCCATTACGGCATTTTCGCAGGCAAAAGCTGGCGCAACAACATCCGCCCGCTGGTTCTGGATTTCATCGACGCCAACAGCGGCAAACCATCCAAGAAAGCCGCGAACAAGAACGCGGCGGCCTGAAAGTCAGCGCAGGATAAACGGCATTTTCAGCCAGTCCCGCAACACCTGAGTGACCGCGTCGGGTTGTTCCAGCGGCGGCAGATGGCCGGAATGTTCCATGATCTGCAACTGCGCATTCGGGATCAGTTCGGCCATGAAACTGTGGCGTTTGACCGGCGTAAGCTGGTCGTGCGCGCCGCACATGATCAGCGCGGGAACCTTGCATTTGCGTAACGTGCTTTGCTGATCGCGCCGCCGCTGCAGGGCGCGCGACTGGCGTATGAACACATCCGGGCCCAGCGCCTGCGACATCTCTTTTACAATCGATAACACTTCTACCCGTTTGGGACCGGGGGCAAGGTATTCGGGCTGCAGTGTTTCAGCCATCACATCCTCAAGCCGTCCTGCTTTGGCCCGCACCATCAGGGGCTCGCGCGCGGCGGATATCTGGGGCGTGTCATCAAGCGGGCTGGTCGATATCAGCGCGATCCGCGAAACCCGCTCTGGCGCGCGGCGCAAAAGCTCCATCGCGACGATGCCCCCCATGCTTAACCCGACCAGCGCGCATTTGGCGGGCAAGGCATCCAGCAGGGACGATGCAATCTCCTCGATCCGTTCGCCTTTGGTGATGGGGGCCACCATCACCGGCGTCTGCCCCGACAAATCAAGTATTTGCGCGCCGAACACACGGGCGTCACACATCATTCCGGGCAGAAAAACGACAGGTTCGGTCATGGCCAGCCGCGATTAGAAAGGATTGGGGAAATCATGCTGTGTCCTGCGGCCCGTCATTTTTGGGGTCTTCTTGACGCCACATTGACCAATGCGCCGACCGCAGGCAAGGCCAAGCCAGCCTGTCGGCAGAAAAATGTGGATCAGGGATAGGCTATGCCGCGAAACGGTGGAAAATCGGCATAGCGCGCGCGGCGTTCATCGATCGGCTCATCAGGCGATGCCCCGGCCGCCAGCAGCTTTCCCTTGGGCGCGATATAGCTTGAAATCGTGCGGCGCGGCACCTCGCGCCAGCTTAGGTTGAATGCGGCGAGTTTCGGAAAAAAATACATATGCGAATAGGGCAGATGATCATGGATCCACCACGCGAGATCGCGCCAGTCCCGCCCTTGATCATACTGGTCGGCGAACCACGGGATCGCCAGCGATGTGCCTGCCCCCATCACGCCATTGTCCAGCACATCCCAGATGTGGTGCCCGTAATTGGCATCGTTGCGCGCACAGTTCAGATTGTTTTCGTTGCCATACCGGTTCAGCACCTGACTGCGAAACCCCGAACGGATCGCGATGCGGCCAAAGGTTTCTTCCAGCGGGTCCAGCAGTTCTGTGCACAATATTTTGCCCGCCTTGATCGCCAGATCGGGATTGTCCGGCAGGTTTGGAATACTGTGGAAATTGCCGATTTCGGAATAAAGGAAATCGCGCATGAAAAAATGTTTGCTCAAACGGGTGCGCCCGAAATTTTCAAGGCTTCTCATGCTGGCGGGCGGTTTCATTGTTCCGGATACCCCGCCCAGCGGAATGCGCCCTTGTCGGACAAGGGCGAAAACGGGTTGAACGCAACCTCCCAGATGTGGCCATCGGGATCGGCGAAATATCTTTGGTGCCCGCCCCAGAACACGTCTGATGCGGCTTTCAGGATGCGCGCGCCTGCGTTTTCTGCTGCAGACAGAACTTCTGCCACCTCATCCTTGCGACGGCAATTATACCCCAGTGTTTTCGCGCCGTGGCCCAAGTGATCAACCGGCAAGCCGATATCATCCGCCAGCGCCTGAAGCGGATAAAGCCCAAGCGTCTGACCGATCAGATCGAACACCACAATGCCGCCTTCTGCATCGGCCTGTTCCCATCCAAGGGCGGAGTAAAATGCCTGCGAAACAGCAATGTCACGCACACCGAGGGTAATCAGGCTAATCCGCTGGTCCATGTCCGTCTTCCTTGTCGCAGTATGCTAATCCGCCAGCACATCGTTGACGGCGGACACGATCAAATCCAGACACACATCGTCAGAAAACCGGTGATCCGCATCCTTCACCAGCGTCAGGCGCATATCGGGGCCAATTGCGTGATCCAGCAGGCGCAGGGCGGTTTGCGTGCTGACGGCGGTGTCTTGGGTGCCTTGCAGGAACCGCACCGGAAAAGGCAGGGCAAGCGGTGCGCGCAACACCAACTGGTCTCGCCCGTCTTCGATCATCCGTTTGGTGATGATGTAGGGCTCCATATAGTCAGAGGGCAGTTCCACATGGCCGACACTGTCCAATGCGGCCTTTTGGGCATCGCTGAAACCGGCCCAGTACCCGTCTTCGGTAAAATCCGGCGCGGCGGCGATCGTGACCAGACCGGCGATCCTTTCGGGGATGGCGCGCGCCAGCAAAAGCGATTGCCACCCGCCCATGGACGATCCGACCAGCACCAGCGGCCCGGTGGTCAGGGCGGTGACGGCAGCAAGGCTGTCTTGCGCCCAATCGCCGATACACCCGTCTGTGAACCGGCCCGAGGATTCGCCATGCCCGGAATAATCAAACCGCAAGAACGCCCGCCCCTGCGCTCTGGCCCATGCTTCAAGGTGGACCGCCTTGGTGCCTTCCATATCCGATTTCAGCCCCCCCAGAAACACGATGCACGGCCCCCGCCCCTGGGTCAGATGATAGGCCAGCGTGCGGCCCTGATCGGTCTCCAGAAATGTGGTGGCAGGCATCGGTTTCTCCTTTTGCCGCCATCATGCACGTGACCGGCCTGACCGCAATTCTTCATTGCGATATGGCCGAAAATGTGGCGAGGTATATCAAGACAGCCAAAAACCGGTAAAAAAGGGGCAAAACCCGCGCCGGTGTCTAATCGGGCAGAACAGGGGACAGGCCATGCGACTTGTCGGTAAAATCATTTTCGTCGGCATCCTTGTGTTGCTGGTGGCGGGGCTGACCGTGTGGTCGGGCCTTGCCCTGTGGTTTCGCCTTCCGATGGAAGAAACGGCCCGCATGATTGCGGCGGGGGGTGTGGGCCTGCTGGGCCTGACCACGCTGGCAGCCCAGTTTGGCAAACGCCCGACGCGCTCGCTTGCGATGTTTGCCTTTGCGATGGCGCTTATCTTCATCTGGTGGGAGTCGATCGAACCCCCTGCCGATGGCAATTGGGCCCCGGACGTGGCGCGGCAGGTCACCGGGGAAATCGACGGAGATATACTGACCCTGAACGATGTGCGCGATTTTGAATGGCGCAGCGAAGACGACAAGACGCAAAACTGGGTGCAGCGCAGCTATGATCTGACGACACTGGAAGGCGTCGATCTGTTTCTGTCCCACTGGGACGGGCCGGAAATCGCCCATTTCATTGTCAGCTTCGGGTTTCAGGACGGGCGTTATCTGGCGTGGTCCGTCGAAGTGCGGCGCGAAGTGGATGGCGGTTTTTCCCCGCTGGCGGATTTTTTCAAGGCGAACACTCTGGTTCTTGTCGCCGCCGAAGAACGCGATGTGGTGGGCGTGCGCTCTAACATCCGGGGAGAAGACGTGCAGCTTTACCGGTTGAACACATCTCCCCTTGTGGCGCGCACCCTGTTGGAAGAATACGTACGCGATGCCAATTTGCTGGCGGCAACACCGCAATTCTACAACTCTGTCACCACCAACTGCACCACAACCGTGTTTCGCATGGTGCGCGCCATCGGCGTGAACATCCCGCTGGACTGGCGGTTGCTGCTTAACGGCTACCTGCCCGATTTTGCCTATGATCAGGGCGCGCTGGACACGCGGGTGCCGATGGAGCAATTGCGCGCGCTATCCCATATTGACGAACGCGCGCAGGAGGTTGGGCTGACGTCCGGCTATTCACAGGCGATCCGTGTCGGGGTTCCGACACCGGCGCGGTAACCGTACCGGTTGACTTACCCGCAATCTGTCGCCACACAGCGCGCGAACATAACCCGCAACCGGGCGTCTCGTAGGCGCCAAACCGACGAGGAGGCCCGACATGGCCCAAATCCAACTTACCCTTCCCGATGGCAATGCACGGTCCTATGACGCAGGTATCACCGCGTTGCAGGTGGCTGCCGATATTTCCCCGTCTCTGGCGAAAAAAGCCATTTCCGCCACCGTCGATGGCGCGCATTACGATCTGGCATGGCCGATTGAAAGGGATGCGAGTATCGCCATTCACACCATGAAGGACGAGGCGCAGGCCAATGAACTGGTGCGCCACGATCTGGCGCACATCATGGCGCGCGCGGTGCAGGAAATCTGGCCTGATACCAAGGTCACAATCGGCCCGGTGATTGAAAACGGCTGGTATTACGATTTCGACAGGTCCGAACCGTTCACCCCCGAAGATCTGGGCCTGATCGAAAAGAAGATGAAAGAGATCATCAACAAACGCGATCCCGTCACCACGGAAGTGTGGGACCGCGAGCGCGCCATCAAGTTCTACAAGGCCAATAACGAACCCTACAAAGTCGAACTGATCGACGCCATTCCCGGCGACGAACCGTTGCGCATGTACTGGCACGGCCACTGGCAGGATCTGTGCCGCGGGCCGCACCTGCAACATACCGGTCAGGTTCCGGGTGACGCGTTCAAACTGATGAGCATCGCCGGCGCCTACTGGCGCGGCGACAGCGACCGCGCGATGTTGCAGCGGATTTACGGCGTCGCGTTCACCAACAAGGAACAGCTCAAGGCGCACCTGCACATGCTGGAAGAGGCCGCCAAGCGCGACCATCGCAAGCTTGGCCGCGAGATGGACCTGTTCCACATGCAGGAAGAAGCACCGGGGCAGATTTTCTGGCACCCCAACGGCTGGACGGTTTACACGGAACTACAAAACTACATGCGGCGCAAGCAGCGCGTTGACGGCTATCAAGAGGTCAACACGCCTCAAGTCGTCGACCGAAAGCTATGGGTAGCGTCCGGGCATTGGGACAAGTACCAGGAGCACATGTTCATCGTCGAAGTCGACGAAGAGCACGCGCGCGAGAAAGCCATCAACGCTCTTAAACCGATGAACTGCCCCTGCCATGTGCAGATTTTCAATCAGGGCCTGAAATCCTACAGAGACTTACCTTTGCGGTTGGCCGAGTTTGGGTCGTGCACTCGATACGAGCCTTCTGGTGCGTTGCATGGAATCATGCGGGTGCGCGGGTTTACTCAAGACGACGCACATATTTTCTGTACCGAGGACCAGATCGAGGCGGAATGCGCCAAGTTCATCGCGTTTTTGTCATCAGTTTACAAGGATCTCGGATTTGAGAAATTCGAGATCATGTTTGCAACAAGGCCGGAAAAACGCGTGGGTACTGAGGAAAGCTGGGACCACGTTGAAAATGCGCTTGAAAATGCAATCAAGGCTACCGGAAACGCCTATACGCTCGACCCCGGTGAAGGCGCGTTTTACGGACCGAAACTGGACTTCAAACTGACTGACGCGATCGGTCGTGAGTGGCAGTGCGGCACCTTTCAGGTCGATCCCAACCTGCCGGAACGGCTGGGTGCCACCTATATCGGTGAAGACGGTGCCAAGCACCGCCCTTACATGTTGCACCGCGCGTGTCTGGGATCATTCGAACGTTTCATCGGTATCCTGATCGAAGAACATGCGGGCAAGCTGCCGTTCTGGCTGGCCCCGCGTCAGGTTGTCGTGGCCTCGATCATTTCGGATGCGGATGATTACGTCCACGAAGTTGTGGCGCAACTGACCGCCGCCGGCGTGCGCGCCGAGGCCGATGTGCGCAACGAAAAGATCAATTACAAAGTGCGCGAACATTCGGTTGGCAAAGTGCCTGTCATTCTGGCTGTCGGCGCCCGCGAAGTGGCCGAGCGCACCGTAACAGTACGCCGTCTGGGCGAAAAACACACCAGCGTCGAGCCGCTGGCGGATGTAACAAAGACGCTGAAGACGGCCGCGACACCGCCCGATCTGCTGTAACAATTCGCAAGAATTTGGCGCAATCCGGTCGGCATGGCCCGGCCGGATTGAAACACCCAGGCGAATCTTCACCATATTTCAAAGCGTTGCCGTGCCAGGACTTCTCACACACTTTAACACGCACGTGAGACACAGCCTCGTGAGTGGAAACCGATGCCGTGGCCGGATATCAATGTTTCACAACAAGAAATGGCGAACACTTCGCTTAGTCCAACAACAGAAGGAACTGCAAAATGTCTACAGCTTTCAAAACTCTGGCCGTCGCAGGCGCCGTCGCCACTGCACTGGCATCGACAGCAACAACCGTGTCTGCCGCATCCAAGGAAAAATGCTTTGGCGTGTCGTTGGCAGGCAAAAACGATTGTGCCGCCGGACCTGGCACAACCTGCGCCGGGTCATCTGTTGTCGATTATCAGGGCAACGCGTGGTCGCTGGTGGAAGCTGGCACATGCACCGAACTGGAATTGCCTGCGCAAGCTGACGGCACACCGCGCAAAGGATCGCTGGAAGCGCTGGAGCGTGACCTGCCGGCCTAAGATCAGGTACAATCACAAAAAGCGGGGTAAGGCAGCTGGTGCCTTGCCCCACGCAAGAAAGGCCTGAACATGCTGGACACCGCATCGCGATTTGACCGCCTGCCGGCTGCGCCGGGCATCGGCTACAAGCCGCAGCATTTCAGCGATATTCAGGATGATCCGGGCCATGTGCGCTGGCTTGAAGTCCACGCCGAAAATTACATGGGCGACGGCGGTCGTCCGATCGCGCAACTCAAACACCTTTCAGAGCGGTTTGCCATGTCCGTACACGGCGTCGGGCTTAGCATCGGCGGCGAAGGGCCTTTGGATCAGGACCATCTTGCCCGGCTCAAACATCTGGTGGGCTGGCTTAATCCGGCCAGCTTTTCCGAACATCTGGCATGGTCCACCCATGACAGCCATTTCCTGAACGATCTGCTGCCCCTGCCCTATACCAACGACACGCTGGCCCGCGTCGCATCCCACATTGATCAGGTGCAGGACGTTCTGGGGCGACGGATGCTGCTGGAAAACCCGTCAAGCTATCTGGCGTTCAAGGCATCGACATGGTCGGAAACCGACTTCCTGCGCGAACTTGCGGCGCGCACCGGGTGCGGGTTGTTGCTGGACGTGAACAACGTATTTGTTTCGGCCACCAATCTGGAACTGGACGCGCGCGCCTATATCGATGCGTTTCCGCTGGATCAGGTTGGCGAAATCCATTTGGGCGGGCATGACGAAGACATGGATGATCACGGCGCACCGTTGCTGATCGACAGCCACGGCGCACCGATCGCCGATCCGGTATGGGCGTTGCTGGACTATACGCTGGACCGCGCAGGCCCGCGCCCCGTGCTGGTGGAATGGGACAATGACGTGCCCGACTGGCCGGTGTTGCGTGCCGAAGCGGCAAGGGCGCAGGCCGCGCTTGAAAAGCTGCCGGCATGATCCCCGACCAGACAGCGTTTCACGCCGCCTTGCTGGATGCCGCGCACCCTGTGCCGGACGGCCTGACAGACGGGCGGAACCGCCCCGCCGGGCGCCGCTATAACGTCTATCGCAACAATATTGCCGTGTCGCTGGGCGAAGCGCTGGCCACAGGATTTCCGGTGATCGCGAAATTGCTGGGGCCAGAGAACTTTGACGGTATCGCCGCGATCTATCTGCGCGCGCATCCGCCGCAATCGCCCCTGATGATGCAGTACGGACAGGATTTTCCCGATTTTCTGGCAGGGTTCGCCCCTGTAACGCATCTGGGGTATCTGGAGGATGTGGCGCGGCTGGAACTGGCGTTGCGCGCGTCTTATCACGCGGCGGATGCGCAGCCGGTTGATCCCGCCATGCTGCAAACCATCTCGCCCGAAACCCTGATGGCAGCGCAAATCCGGCTGGCCCCGGCGGTGCGTCTGGTACGCTCGGACTGGCCGATATTTGATATCTGGCGCTACAACACAGAAGAAAACGCACCGAAACCGCAGGCAGGTGCGCAGGATGTTCTGATCACACGGCCCGAATTTGATCCCGCGCCCCATCTTCTGCCCCCAGGCGGCGCCGCGTGGATTGCCGCGCTATCAGACCATACGTTCGGGGCGGCGCATGATATCGCCCTGAAGGAAAACCCGAATTTTGATCTTGGCATGGCACTTGGGCTGCTGGTGCAGGGCAATGCCATGACAGATATTATTTCAAAGGACATCCCATGAACGCGCTTATTTCTTTGCACACTGCGATTTTCGGCAGGCTTGACAGGGCCGACTGGCTGTTGCCCACGCTGGCCCGGTTCGTTTTTGCCGCCACGCTGCTGATGTATTTCTGGGTCTCGGGCCTGACCAAGCTGGGCGATGGGTTCATGGGCCTGTTCCAGCCGTCAACCGGGGCCTATGCGCAAATCTTTCCCCGCGCCTTCGAAGCGGTGGGATATGACACCGACGCGTTCGGTTTCTTTCACTGGGCGGTGGTTGTGGCCGGCACCTGGGCCGAATTCATCCTGCCCGCGCTGATCGTGATCGGGTTGCTGACACGGCTTTCGGCGCTTGGCATGATCGGGTTCATCGTGGTGCAATCACTGACCGATCTTTACGGCCACGGCGGCATTGATCATCCCGAAACGCTGGGCGCGTGGTTTGACCGGTTTCCAGATGGCGTGATCATGGACCAGCGGGCGTTCTGGATCATGCTGCTGCTGATCCTTGTGGTCAAAGGTGCGGGTCCGATTTCGGTGGATCGCTCGTTGTTACCAAAAGACGCCGCCTAGAAATGCGCCTTGGGCTCGTCAGGCTGACCGGCGGTGATGCCCAGAACCGCGCCCAGGCTGGCAAAGGCGATGGGGAACATCGTGAACACGTTAAAGCCGAAAGCCGCGTACATCCCCACCGCTGACAGGCCCATCAGCAGCCCGCCCGCCAGTGCGCGGGCGCGCGCCATTGCGCCGCCGGCAATCGCCAGCATCGGCGACAGGATTGCCACCACCTGCACCAGCCCGACATTGGCGACCTGTTCGGCCAAGCCTTCGATTTCGCCGTATTTTTCGATGGCTTCGACATAGCCGAAACTGAAAAACCCGACGATCATGCCGGTCAGTCCGGCGATAATGCCAAGGGTCAAAGCTGCGTTGCGCATCGGGGCCTCGTGTCTGTTTCGGGTGCCTTACATAAGGGCGCGGTCACGCAATCCCAAGGGCGGCGCGCACATCAGGCCCCCAGCCCAGATACATCGTGTCCCCCGCCACGATCAGCGGGCGTTTCATCAGCGCGGGGTGGGCGGCCAGCAATGCCAGCGGCGGGGTTTGGCGCGTATCCTCATCCAGCGCGCGCCATGTGGTGGAATGCGTGTTCAGCAAAGCGGCACCAAATTGCTCATGCGCGCGGGCCATCACATCGGCGGGCACGCCATCGGCGCGGACATCGACAAAATCGGCATTTGGCAATTCTTTCAATGTCTTGCGGCAGGTGTCGCAGTTTTTCAGCCCGTAGAGTATCATCACGCCCCCGTTATCTGATGCCCAAAATAGCAGCACGGCGGGCGATTGCATCCCGTTTCGCTTGATTTTTAGAATTACCGTGCAATCATTCAGATCGTGGATGTGGTAACGCCCTGCCGGTTGCGGTGCGGCGCGTGCCCGCCACTTAGTTTGCCTGCATCGGGTGATGGTGCGGGCGTTAAGGGAAGAAGGAGACACGTGATGCCAACAGGCACCGTGAAGTGGTTTAATACAACAAAAGGGTTCGGATTTATCGAACCCGAAGATGGCGGCAAGGATGTGTTTGTGCACATTTCGGCTGTGGAGCGGTCCGGACTGACCGGACTGGCGGACAATCAAAAGGTCAGCTACGAGCTGGAAGACGGGCGTGACGGACGGCAGATGGCCGGCGATATCAAACCGCTCTGACCTTTCCAAAACGGCGACAGGATCGGGCCGGCCTCTGGATACTGGGGGCCGGGCACAGGTGAAGTGTCGCCGGATGATTTCATGAACAAGGGGTGTGACTGCTGCGCTGCGGTGTGGCGGTGATGTAATTGAGGTGTGCGCATTGGGTTTGCGTTCTAAATAGTGCGCAGCGCCCGAACCGAGGGGTGGGCGTAAGCGCCCGCATCACGCCGCAGGCGCGCCTTCGGCACAACGGGGGCGGTTCGGGCGCTGCCCAATCGGAGATTGGGCAACAAATTTCAATTGTAGTCGTGAGCGTTAAGAAAAATACAGGTTCCTCAATTCTTCGCAAATGCTCTCAATTCCAGGAAATAGAGTCGCCTTGGTTATGCCCATTAATCTCAAATCATTTAGAGCTTTCTCTGCTTCTGAAACGGGCAAATCGATTGCCCTTAGATACTGACCAGAAAAACTTTCCTTAGCCCTTACAAATCGTTCGATATCCTCAACATTTGTTAATGCCAGCAGCCCTTGTTGGGGAATGGCACGTTCGTTTTCAATAGCCAATGTGTCAATAATCGAAAAATGCGGTTTTACAAAAGTCAAATTTTCATGCTGAAAAAGACTCGCTCGATAGGCTGCTTGATCGAAAACAAAAACGCGCACTACCCTTTCCGAACTTCCGAAAACAACCCCAGAAAAGGCAAAGTAAGCTGCGACGAAGGGTGAGTATGTCCAATCGAGTAACGGTGTCGGATAGCCGTGATGTTGAGCAAGGTTCAGAAAAGCGCCATTTTCCAGCGGATTTTTGCGATCAAAAAGATGTTTTGTTCGTGCGCTGAGAGCTTGATGTAATCTTGGAATGTCTTGGTCCAAATACCTTTTAAGATCTCTTCTTTTCGAGCGATGGAAACTGGTCGTTAACGGCCAAGGCCGGGCTTGGCCGCGAAAGATCAGGCGTTTTTTTGGATCAGATGTAACAAATCTTTGAAAACTATCCCAATCTTTTACTTCTAAAATCGGGTCAATCTCAGAGTCTTTTCTAGCCGTGGTACGACTAAGCTTGGCTTTTCCGTAAGTGCCAGCGGGTGTTTTCCAAGTCACTTCCATTTCGTGTGAGTCGTATTTATTAAATGATAAGTTCACGTTTTCTGGAAACGTGACATCTGGAAATCTGTTGCCCAATTCATCCCAAGTTGGCACTCTTCCATCATTTGAGTAGAAATGGGTAACGATTGTATCAAGATCAAAACTTGAGATTCCATCTTCAGTTCGAATGCGCGCTAAGGAGGATGGGATTAAATCACCGTCTGGGAACAAGTAAGCTATGCCTGAAGCGGCGCCGTCTTCGGCATCGACATCCAACAACACCTCAGCACTTGGATCACCATTGCTTTTGCCAAGCCACTGACCAGCCAAGGAGGAGTTGTTTTCGTCACCCACCAATAACCCCCTCAAACTCCCGCCATTCCCCTTTGCTCATGCCGGAGTTTTCCTGCGTCACCGTCTCGCCCTTCAGCATCCGCTTTACACAGTCCAGCGCGGTCGCGCTTAGCTGTGCGCCGCCCATGCGGTAGTCTTCGAAGGCACCGTAGGCGGCGGGCACCCAGTCGGCGACCACGTTGCAGATCGCATCGGCATAGACACGGATTTCGTATTGCGCGTGGGCATCTGCGCGCAGGCGCAGGAAATGGAACAGGTTGTGAAGATCGACCTTCCAGTACCATTGCGTGTAGATGTTGGCGGGCAGGTTCATGCGGGCCAATTCGCGCGCCAGCCCGTCCTGTCCGTCCTGTGAAATCATCGCCTCGTAATTGTCATAGGCGCGGGTGCTGTCCGCCTTGAGGATTTCCAGAACGCGCGCGGCCTCTTCCCCTTGCAGCACGGCACCGCGGCCCTGATTGTTCACCACCGACTGCGCGTTGATATGTTCAGGCGCTGGGATGTAAAACTCGCGATCCAGAATGGAATAGCGCGCGGAATATTCGTTCACGTTGGCGGTGCGGTGGCGGATCCACTGGCGCGCAACGAACACCGGCAGTTTCACGTGCAACTTGATCTCGCACATCTCGAACGGAGTGGAGTGCCAGTGGCGCATCAGATAGCGGATCAGTCCGGCATCGTTCTGCACCGATTTGGTGCCCTTGCCATAGCTGACCCGCGCCGCCTGACAGATCGCGGCATCATCGCCCATGTAATCGATTACACGGACAAACCCGTGATCCAGAACCGGAATTGCGCTGTACAAATGCGCCTCGATTCCCGGTGCGACGGTGCGCAGGGTTGGCGTGGGCGCACTGCGCTGGGCATCAATCTCGGCCTGTTGTTCGGGGCTTAGCGACATCTTCATTCTCCTGATCCGCAGGTTCTGTTACAGAATCTATTTGCGCCCTACTGTATATAGCTGTTGCCCCTGCGTGAACCGCAATATGATGGTAATTTATCGGCCACGCTGATTTCTTATTACACTGCAACAGCGTTGACTTTTGCAGCGCCCCAATGGAATCTGCCCCAAAGTAAAAAAACGGATTAGGGGCAGATCATGCGCGTTTGGATGAGTGTGGCACTTTTGGCGGCGCTGGCAGCCTGTGGCGACGGCAACCCGTTTGATACCCCGCCACCCGGAAGCGGTGCGCCGGGTGAAATTCCCGACGACAGCACGAACGGCATTCCCGAAGTTTTGGCCGGCAACCTGCAATCGGCAATTTACAATCCCGCAGACGGCACTTTGCAGCTTGAACTGACGTCGCTGGATGCCGGGACGCTTATCGCCCCTTATGTGCGTACGCCCGGGCTTGATATCGGGAACTATCAGGCCTTCACCTACCAGCAAGATTGGGCGAACCGGCATTTTACCGCCCTTGTCGCGGAAAGCACCGATCCCGGCACCTCTGTCAAAGCTGGCGCCGTCTCCGATGGCGGACAGTTCAACCGCTTCTTTTCGGGGGCGTTTTATCAGCGCACCGGCGCCTATGATCCCCCCGGTGGGGTGGCATCGCCATCCGGCCTTGTAACTTACGCCGGTAATTATGCGGGCGTGACCAACCTTGAAGCACCCGGTGGCCCGAACCTTTTGCCCCCGCCCGTTGGCGCGGTGCTGTCAGACCTTCCGGCACAATCGGCCCGCACCACCGGTCAGATTTTCCTGAACGTTGATTTCACCGACGATTCGGTGAACGGCAACGTGTCGGGCCGCACATTGGTTGATACGGCAACCGCCCTGCCGACAATCGTACTGGTCGAAGGCAACATCGCGGCCGATGGCACGTTTCTGGGCAATGTCGAATATGACGGAGATCCGAGCCGCAGCATCGGTGCATTCGGCGGCGTGTTCGGTGGCACAGACGCGGCGGCCGTGGGCGGCGTCATTTCTCTGGACCAGTTTTTTGACGATGCAGGCATCGCCAACGGCACCGAACGCGAACGCGGTGTCTTTGTCCTGATCCAGTGTGGCAAGCCTGGCGATGATCCGGCCTGTCCGTAAACCTGCTCAGGCCATTCGGAACGCTGTCTACCTGATTGCCGCTTGTTTTACTGTCGCCCTGACGCCGCCGCTTGCGGCGCAGGACACAGCGCAAACCGTCACCCTGTCGCTGGATCAGGCCCGTATCGTTGCCGAACAGGCGCTCAAGGCCGGTGATCCCGACATTGCGTTGCAAGTGGCTGGCGGGTTGTTGCAGGCCGACCCGAACGATGCTTTCGCGCATTTCGTGATGGCCGTGGCCTATTCGCAGAAACGAAACCTGCGCGAGGGCCGCAAGGCGGCATCGCAGGCCTATCGCTATACCCAAAATCCCGGGCGCAAGTTCGAAGCCGCGCAACTGGCGGCGCAACTGTCCTATGCCGAAGGGCGCCCGACGCTGACACAAATCTGGATGCGGCGCGCCGTTCAGCACGCCCCGACCGAGGAGATAGAGAGCCAGATCGGCCGTGAATACGCACAGGTGCGCGCGCTGAACCCCTGGTCATTCCAGATCGGGGTGGGTCTGCGCCCGTCCGACAACGTGAACAACGGGGCCGATACCGGCCTTAACATCATCGACGGCGTTCCCGCGACCGGCATCCTAAGCCCGGATGCGCAAGCGCTGAGCGGTGTGATCGGGACGCTGGATATTTCAACCGGATACCGCCTGCGCGGGGATGGCAGAAGCACGACAACATGGGGCGGGCGGCTGTACATCAAAGAGGTGCGATTGTCCGATGACGCGCGATCGCAGGCGCCGATGGCTTCGGATGACGATTTTGACAGCACCTATGCCGAAACCTCTTTACGACACGATTTTGCGATAGGCTCTGACGGGTTCGGATCGGTCGAGGCGGCGGCGGGCCGATTCTGGTCGGGGGGGCGGGAATCTTATGATTTCGGACGGGTCACTGCGTTGCGCGGGTGGCGGTTGAATGCGCAAAGCGGCGTTACCGTGAGCGGACTTTATGAAAGCAGGTCGCGGATTGATCCGGCCTCGCAGGATGCAGACATCTACGGGCTGGGCGCAAGGTATTTCCAGCGGCTTGCAAATGGCGATGCCGTCAGCGTTGATCTGACCCTGCGCGATGTCAATTCCGTCAATATAAACAACGACTTCAACACAACGGCTTTGCGGGCGTCCTATAGTTTTGCCAACCCGGTTGGCCCGGTCGAAGTCAGTGCCGGTATCACCTTTGGGTATTCCGATTACGATGCGTTCAATGTCGGGTTCATCTCGGTCCCCGGCGGGCGACAGGATGAATCCGTGCTGGCAGATGTAACCCTTTTGTTTCGCGGGATCGATTATGCCGGGTTTGCCCCGACCATGCGGTTCCAGGCAGGCAAAAGCCGGTCAAATGTCAGCCGCTTTGATACGCGCGAACTGTCGGTGTCGATGGGTATCCGCTCCAAGTTCTGAAACCGTGGATCGCGCTGGATCACAGCGCGGGCTGTGCTAGGTTCAACACGAACAGAAGGAGTTTTTTTATGGGTTTGAAATATTTGCACACCATGGTCCGCGTCAAGGATCTGGAAACATCGATGGCGTTTTACGAACTGCTGGGTTTGCGGGAAACACGGCGCTGGGATTCTGAACAGGGGCGTTTCACCAACGTGTTCATGGCAGCGCCGGGACAAGAGGAATGCCCGCTTGAGCTGACGTATAACTGGGATGGCGATGACGCTTTGCCCAGCGACAGCCGCCATTTCGGCCATCTGGCCTACGGAGTCGACAATATTTTTGAAACCTGTCAGCACCTGATGGACAACGGCGTAACCATCAACCGCCCACCGCGCGACGGGCGTATGGCCTTTGTACGCTCGCCGGATAACATCTCGGTCGAGTTGCTGCAGAACGGCGATGCGCTTGAGGTAGTCGAACCTTGGGCCAGCATGGAAAACACCGGCCATTGGTAATACCGCGCCTCTTGAAAGGCGCCGTTTGCGCCATGCTGGCGGGCGGGCCGGCGCAGGCTGTGGATTGTCGGCTGGCGCTTGTTCTGGCGATTGATGTGTCATCATCGGTGGACGAGGCCGAAGACCGTTTGCAGCGCAGCGGTCTGGCTGCCGCATTAATCTCGCCCGATGTGCAGGCCGCGTTTTTTGGCGCGGACCTGCCGGTGGCGCTGGCGGTTTTTGAATGGAGCGGACGGTACAATCAGTCGCTGCTGGTCGACTGGCAGATGGTGACAGGCCCTGAAACGCTGCAGGATATCGCCCTTGCGATCCAGCGGTCTGATCGCAGCGAAATCGAATTTCCAACCGCCATGGGCTATGCGCTGGGATATGGCGCGGGCCTGCTGCGGCGCGGCCCGACCTGCCTGTTTCGCACGCTGGATATGGCGGGGGATGGCGTAAACAACGAAGGGTTCATGCCCGATACGGCCTATGGCGCGTTCCCGTTCGAGGGTGTCACCGTGAATGGTCTGGTGATCGCCACGCCGGATACGTCGGACGGGCAGGACGTGATCCGGTTCTATCAGGATCAGGTTCTGCGTGGTCCGGGGGCGTTTCTGGAACAGGCGCACAGTTTCGAAGATTACAAGGACGCCATGCGGCGCAAGCTGGAACGCGAGGTTTCTGCCCGGACAATTGGCAATCTGTCAGCGCCTGCGCCCGACATTCCGGGGTGAACGGGGATGCGCCGCATCGTGTTTGCCGCTTTTGTTCTGGCGTTTTGGGGTCAGATGGCGGTGGCACAATGCCGGCAGGCACTGGCGCTGGCGCTGGATGTTTCGGGATCGGTGGATGCGCGGGAATACCGGTTGCAACTGGATGGTCTGGCGGGCGCACTGTCGCATCCCGATGTGCGCGGCGCTTTGCTGGCGATGCCGTCGGCACCAGTTTCGCTGGCGATTTATGAATGGAGCGGCGCGCAGGATCAGCGCATGTTACTGGGCTGGACATATATCGAAAGTGACGCCCAGATTGACAGCATTGCCGCACGGTTGCGTTTAACGCAGCGCATCGTGTCCACACCGGGCACATCACTTGGCGAGACGATGCTGTTTGGCACTGATCTGCTGCGCCAGCAATCGACCTGCTGGAAACGGACACTTGATATTTCGGGCGATGGCAAATCGAATATCGGGCCGCACCCGCGCGCTGTATCGGACAGATTGCAGCGTGGCGGCATCACGATCAATGCGCTGGTGATCGGCGCGGATGCGCCAAAGATCAGCGATGCGCGCCAGGTCGATATTGCGGAAATCTCGTCCTATTTTCGCGCCTATGTGATCGTCGGGCCAGATGCGTTTGTGCAGACAGCGCTGGGGTTCGAGGATTTTGAAGACGCGATGGTGCGCAAGCTTTTGCGCGAATTGCAGGGTCTTGCCCTGTCCAGCCGGTAAGCCCTGCCCCTGCCCCGTAGATCTAGTAAATGTAGCGGATCTGATCCGTCCAATACCGTTCCATCCGTTTCAGGGACATCGTGATTTCTTCGATTCCATCAACGCCCAGCACGCCTTTGGTTTCAAGCCCGTCCGCATGTCGCGCAAACAATGCCCCGACAATATCGCGAATGTCGCGCCCCTTGCGGGTCAGCCTGACGCGCACCGACCTGCGATCGATCTCGCATCGCTGGTGGTGCATATAGTCCATTTCCACCAGTTTCTTGACGTTTGTAACTTAGGAGAGGATATAGCGAGGGTAGATGACGATTGCTTTGGAGGCTTTCATATGCCCACGGATACCACGCAGGAAGACACACAAAGAGACACAAGGCCAATAGCGTTTAGCTATGTCAGGTTCAGCAGCGAGAAACAGCGGCAGGGTGCGAGCCTTGAACGGCAGACCGAAAAGGCAAAGCAATGGGCGGTAGCAAACGGCTATCGGCTCAGCAATCAGAACTTTGAAGACCTTGGGATGTCAGCTTACCGTGGCGACAATAGCTCGGTGGGTGATCTGGCGAGGTTTCAGGAGGCGGTGGATACTGGTGCTGTGCCTGAGGGTGCTGTGCTGATCGTTGAGAGCTTGGATCGTATTAGCCGTGATAAGTATCGACGGGCTAGGAACCTTCTTGAGAGCATCGTGGATGCTGGTGTTGATGTTGTGACACTAAACCCTGAGCGACGTTACACCAAGGAACACCTTGATGACGACATGATGACGGGCATTGAGATCATTCTGACGTTCAAGCGAGCCAATGAGGAAAGCGAGATCAAGTCCATTCGGGTGAAGGATGGCTGGCAGAAGAACTTAGCCAAGGTGAAGGCTGGTGAGCGGAAGCGGTCCAGTGCGGTGCCAGCGTGGGTCAAGTTGGTTGGCGACATGGATGATGGACACTTCGAGATCGTTGAGGATCAGGCTGCGATTACACGTGAGTTGTACCAGCGGTATGCTGATGGTGAGACCGTGTGGAGCATCGCTAAGGGTTTCAGGGATAGAGGCATCAAGACACCACGGGGAAAAGAGTTTGCGAGTGGCAACATCTATCGGCTGGTGAAGTCCAAGGCACCCTTCGGGATACTTGAGTTGGGCAAGGGTACGAAGAATGACCGGACGGTTTTCGACCAGATTGATGAGTACTTCCCAAGGATCGTGGATGAGGATGTGCAGCGGCGTGTGATGATGCGTTTGCAGGACATGAACAGGGGAAAGACGAATGAAGCGAAGGCTCTTACGTCCCCCAAGCGGAAAACTCATGGCATTCTGACGGGGGTCATCTGGTCCCATGAGAAGGCCGGAGGGAACCGTGCAGTGTGCCGCAAGAGCACTGATGGCACCTTTGCGTATGTGGACAACATCACCCGCAAGTGGGTCGCTAAGAGGGAGGTCATTGAGCGGCCATTCCTTGAGGGTTGGTCCGATGTCGTCGCTGCATGCAAGACTGACACTACGCCAGAGATAGAGGCGTCGGAGGCTGCGCTGTTGACCGCTCATACCTCTCTAGAGTTCGCTGAGAGGAATGGCTCAGAACGATTGATGATGGCGGCACAGGCGGACATAGAGGAGGCTCAAGCCGCCCTCAAGGAACACCGCAGGGGACAGGCGCTGGCGTTGCAGGACACCCCCACAGACCTCTCCCAGATGGAGCCATGGGAAGCCAATGAGATCGTGCGGAGGGTGATTGAGCGGGTTGACGTTGTACGCGGTGAAAGGCGGCAGGAGCGGGTTGAAGGCGAGGATGGTAGACGTGGTAAGCAAGTGATGCTTGAAGTGAAACTGAGGAACGGATTGAAACTCTACCTCGGTGATACGGCGCTGATGTTTCTGTGAGCGAGTGAGGTCTTAGTCGCCCATCCAGAAAAATCAAGCTAACCGCACTCTAGTGTTGCGCTCACGTGTGATGCCATGCATTGCAAAAACACGAAGTTTTTCCCAGCGAATACAACAGTAGGAAGATGAGCGCTGCACACCGCATCGATATCTCACAACCTCCGTGTTCGGCTTCAGACATCAAAACAAGGGTGCTTTAATATCGCCCTCGGCCAATACAAGAAAAGGCAAGTGAACTGGAATGACTCAAGGCGCTACCACACAAATGCCGCTCGAAGCCGCACTCAGCGAGCTTAATGATCACGCTGCAACGGGTACTGCCACCCCGGACTTGTCGATTGTGACCGATGGGGACGCAGGCAGGCAGTACTTACCAACCTCCAAGATCAAAACACGCGTCGAAGTCTTTCAGCCAAGAACGCTAGTGGGGCAGATTGGCGAGGAGTACGCGGTTAGCCGCTCAAGAGCGTTTGAAGGAACAAATACCTGCTGAATTGGAGGCTGCAAAAGCGTCTCTGGAACAGGCGGAAGCAGAGCTCGCGAAAACTTACATCTACGCGGGTGTGGATGGTTCAGTCGAGCAGTTCACTTTGCAGGTGGGAGACTATGTCAATCCGATCTTGCGCCCTGCAGGGATTCTGATCCCTGAAAAGTTCTCCAGAAATAAGCGATTCCTAGCCAGTTTCGGCCAGATTTCTGCGCCTGTTATCAAGGTGGGAAGCTACGTCGAAATGTCCTGCCTTTCCAAACCTTTCACTGTAATCCCAATGGTGGTGGTCGATATTCAGGATGTTATACCCTCGGGACAGATCAGGCAGGAGGACCGTCTTCTTGATCCGCAGATTGGCCTGTTACCGGGCAGCCTAACGGTTTTCCTGGAGCCTGTTTATCCTGGCAGTGTCGACGAAGTTTTGACCGGGTCCACGTGTCTGGCGAATGCATACAGTAATCATCATGACGTTCTACACGAAGGTGACGTTGGTTCTGTCGAGCGGGTCTATCTGCACGCCGTGGATACGCTGGGGTTGGTTCACGCGATTATTCTGAGAATTCAAGTATTTATGCTCCCGGTGTTTTCTTTGGTCTTGAGTGGCCACTAATTTGGAACTCATCAGGGAAGTAACCCGCACAACCACGCCGCCTTCAGCCGCCGTTAGTGACCGTTGCGGCGAAGGGGCGGTTTACGGACTTTGATATCTCAGGACGTCGATTTGAAAAATGGCCCACAGAAACGCAAAACCCCTGCTGTCAGCGGGCAACAGGGGTACATTTGTTCAGCATCGAGGAATGAAATGCATCATCCTTCGCGTTCCAATTTTTTGCGTGCCAACTTACGGGCACGGCGGATAGCTTCAGCTTTCTGGCGTGCGTTTTTCTCGGACGGCTTCTCGAAATGTTGCTTGAGCTTCATTTCACGGAAAACGCCTTCCCTCTGTAGCTTTTTTTTCAGAACCCGGAGGGCCTGATCGACATTGTTGTCACGAACGCTAACTTGCATGAGATTTGCACCACCTTTCTAGTTTGAAGTTGCAGTAATTTTCAGCAATTGGCCGAGCTAATTTTTTGGCTTCATCCGCCACTAACTTAGAAAGAGAAAGTAATCTCACCGGATTGCCCGCTGATGCTTTCTGCGTCGACAATTCCCGCCGCAATCATTTTTCCAAATGCGGCTTTGTTGATTTCGGTTGCAGCCTCCATCTTGGCTTGAGTGTCATATTTGGCGATAACAATGCCTTTGCCATCGCCCACTGAGATAACATCAATAAATTCCGCGCCAGCAGCTGCCACTTCTTCGCGTAAAGTTTCAGCGAACTCGACCATCTTGCTCATATCTCGTGATGTAAATTCGGTAAGTCTAAAAACTGGCATCTTTTTGAGCTCCTTGGCTTCTGTTTGAATGGTGAAGGTTACCAGTCTTTCCAATCCGGGCAAACAAAATCTGAGAACCTGTGGGTTTTCTACGCTTCATCTGCTTTTTGCCAAGGTCGCCAAGTCCGCAGTGCGGACCTCCACGCATGGCGCAACGAACGTCCGGAATCCGCCCGAGATATCAGTGGGCTTTCTAAAACAGTTGGAATTTCGCACTTGCAGCGAATTCACACTTTGTCCCGCACAATAGACGCTGCTCGAATTTTTGCGAATGGCTGCTCCAGGAAGAAGCTGACATTCGGACCTGAAATCGCCGTTTCGCTACCGCCAACTCCAGCTTTACCCCGAATAATAGGCATCTGAGCAAAAAAGTCGGATGACTGCGCGGAGCCCAGAGCGGTCCTTTCCTTGACGCCGTGAATATCCAGTACCGGTGGGCACCGGGCGACTTACATCATGTAGGGTATTGCCAGAGACTGCTTCGGGCCGCACTGTAGTTCGGGTAAAGCTTCCACATCGCAGCAAGGATTTCATCTGATGGCCCTCGAAATTATTGGCGCCGGCTTCGGGCGTACTGGCACGGACTCCCTCCGTGAAGCATTGGCGGTTCTCGGCTTCGGACCTTGCCACCACATGCATGAGATCCGGGACAATCCGGAGAAAGCGGGTCCATGGCATGATTATTTTTGTGGTGGGTCGCCGTTGGATCTCGACCTGTTGTTCGACGGCTATCGGTCGCAGGTCGACTGGCCTGGCGCCCATCTTTGGCGCGAGTCGGCTGAATACTACCCGAACGCGAAGGTAATCCTGTCGGTGCGTGATCCGGAGGGCTGGTATGCGTCCTACTCGAAAACGATCAAAGTTTTTCGCGAAACCGAAATGCCGCCGGAGGCGCCACATATGCGCCAAATCCAGGAGTTCGTGGATGTCTTTCTCGCCGACCGCTTCGACACCGAGGAACGGGCAATAAAAGACTTCGAGGCGCATGTTGCCGAGGTGAAGTCAGTGATCCCGGCGGACCGTCTTCTCGTATATGAACTGGGCTCAGGATGGGAGCCGCTCTGTGAGTTCCTCGGAGTATCTGTGCCGGATCAAAGCTATCCGCATACAAACGCCACGACAGACTTTCAGAAGCACAATATTGAACTGCAGAGATAGTCCGCAAAGCAGTCTGTCCGGTCGCGTCTGCGGCAGCTTGGTCCGCATTGCGTGAATTCGCCCCTGAGCTGATTTTGCGATCGCAGCGAATGTCGGCAATGTGGGCTGCAGATGCAGCATCGAACGGCAGTGGTCAACGGCAGCAAAGGGCCGAACGCAACGCTTGGACATCGAAACTTTCTGCTGATCTACCTAGAAGGCAAGGTTTTGACTCTTACAGATACTCGGGTCTCTCCCATAATTAAGACGGATAGCTGAGCCTTGAGTTTTCCATAAGTGCACCCCGGGTTACTCATTAGGATTTCGCCCCAAAAATCTCTGAGGGTATATATACGTGAGCCTTCCGCCAACTCCCCCGTGGCCCCCTCAGAAACCCCGCGAAACACTCAAGGGTGGCTGGGGGTATCTGGCTGGTAACGTGTACATAAATGCTATTTGTCACAAACATCTTGAGGTTATAGCTGACATTGCTGCCCTGATAGTAACCACGGCTTTTCAGCTCGCCCGCCGTCACCTCGTTTTCGCCGATATTGAACAGCAGCAGTGCCTGAACCGCGTTTATTTCCAGCACCCCGACGCGTTCGAATTCATCTTTGACCACATCAAGAAGCAGACGGTGAAGCCGTTCCACCAGCGCCAGCGCATCAAGGTATCCGGCCATGAAACCCTTGTTCTGGGTCACGCCAAGCTGTTGTTGCATACTCATTCCTATCTCCGACTCAAGGCAGTGCAACACCACCCTGACGAAGAAAACCCAACAATCCGTTAAGCCTGTTCAGGCTTGACGGATCAGTCCCTGGTTTGAAGAGTTTGCGCGATATCGTTCATCAACGCCGCATAAGGGGCCGGTGTTGCTACCTGCCCGGTCACCCATTGATAGAGGTCCTGATCGTTTTCGTTCAGCAGCGCATCAAAAAGCGACAGCCCCGCCTCGTCCATATGGGCAAGGTTGGCATCGGCAAATGCGGACAGGATCAGATCCATTTCCTTGATCCCGCGCCGCATTGACCGCATTTTCAGGCGTTTGAGCCGGTGTTCGGGCGTTTCGATCACGCGGCGCTTTCCAAAAGGGAACGGCGCAGTTTCTTTTCCAACCGGCCAAGCCGTTCGGCGGATTTTGTCATCTCGGATTTTACCGCGCGCAGTTCAACCAGAAGGTCCTGCATGTCCTCGGGCATGGTGTCGGTTTCGACGGGTCCGTCCAGGCCTTCGCCTTCGCCGTTGATCAGCCACATCATCGACACGTTCAGAATTCCCGCCAGCATCGAAAGACGGTTGGCGCGCGGTTCGGCCATGTCATCTTCCCATGCGCGCATGGTTGACTGCTTTACGCCCAGTCGTTTCGCCATTTGCGCCTGATCCATACCTGCGGCTTCGCGCGCGGCGGCCAGACGATCCCCAAAGGTGGCAAATTCCGGTCCGTAAAAGTTCGAGTTCATTTCACTCATTCTGCTCTCCTTTGCGTCGTATCACTCTAAGCGCTTGATCGGGATCAACGCGCCGCCTAAGCATGGGTTCGTCATAACCGAACCGAGGCCCCTATGGATTTCCTGTCTGCGACACTGTCACGTGTCAAACCGTCGCCCACAATCGCCGTTAGCACCAAAGCCCAGGAACTCAAGGCCGCAGGCCACGATGTGATCGGACTGGGCGCGGGCGAACCCGATTTCGACACGCCGAAAAACATCGCGGAGGCCGGTATCGCCGCAATCCGTGCGGGCAAGACGCGGTATACAGCGCCTGACGGAATTATCGAGCTTAAACAGGCCATCTGCGCCAAATTGAAGCGTGACAACGGGCTTGACTACGTTCCCGCGCAGGTGAGTGTGGGCACAGGCGGTAAACAAATCCTTTATAATGCGCTGATGGCCACCCTAAATCCGGGGGACGAGGTGGTGATTCCCGCGCCCTACTGGGTCAGCTATCCCGATATGGTGCTTCTGGCTGGGGGCGAACCTGTCGTGGCCGCCGCCACGCTTGAGGATGATTTCAAGCTGTCGCCTGCCGCGCTCGAGGCCGCGATTACCCCGAAAACGAAATGGTTCATCTTCAATTCCCCGTCCAATCCGACGGGTGCCGGGTATAGCCGTGCGGAATTGAAGGCGCTGACAGACGTGCTTTTGCGCCATCCCCATGTGTGGGTGATGACCGATGATATGTATGAACATCTGGCCTATGACGGGTTTGAATTCTGCACCCCCGCCCAGGTCGAACCCGCCCTTTATGACCGCACACTGACCTGCAACGGCGTGTCCAAGGCCTATGCCATGACAGGCTGGCGTATCGGATATGCAGCGGGGCCGGAACATCTGATCGCGGCAATGCGCAAGATCCAGTCGCAAAGCACGTCCAACCCCTGCACCATTTCGCAATGGGCCGCGGTCGAGGCGCTGAACGGCCCGCATGATTTCATCGACAGCAACAACGCGATTTTCAAACGCCGCCGCGATCTGGTCGTATCGATGCTGCGCGAAATTGACGGGGTCGCCTGCCCGGTCCCGGAAGGGGCATTTTACGTCTATCCATCGATCGCCGGGCTGATCGGCAAGACCAGTGCCGCCGGAACGCTGATCGACACCGACGAAGCGTTTGCCACCGCATTGCTGGAAGAAGCCGGCGTTGCCGTGGTGTTCGGTGCGGCATTCGGATTGTCACCGAATTTCCGGATCAGCTATGCCACGTCGGATGACACCCTGAAAGAAGCATGCACCCGCATCCAGACTTTTTGCAAAGGTTTGTCCTGACGCCGAACTTGACCCGTCGGCCAGCTTGATGTGGAACTAGGGGCGACCACCTGCTAGGTGTTCGCCACCATCAACCTGTTCAGGGGCCGCATCATGGCAAGCGAGTTGCCCGATTATTATTTCAGGGTGCGCGAAAACGGCGCTGTCGTGTTTCGTATCGACACCGAGAACCGCCAGCGCCGCATCGAAATGGATCAGATCGCTGTGCTCAATATCCGCAACGGCGAGGTGAAGCCGCACGGGGATCGCACCCTGTCGGATGAAGATCTGGCCATAATCCGGGACTGGATGGAAAAACGCGCCGCGGTTCTGGCGCATCGCGACATTGATGATATCCACCGCGCTGTCGACTACATGAACCTGACAACGCAATGGGCCCAGTCCAAGGCCAGCCCCGACCAGCTTGAGGCGGTCACAGACGATCTTTTGCTGGCCATGCATGATCTGCGGTCTGTTCTGGTGCGCAAGAAAGCCGACCGATTGATGAAAGGGGATGCCGACGACTAGTCTATGCCGGCATCTGCGGCGCAGGAGCGGCCGAAACCCGCTTTAAAACGGCTTTTCCTTCGGCCGCGCGCGATCCAGGCATTGCGTCCGGGCCATTTTTGCTTTGTTTTGTATCTGGCCGGGGGCGGCGACAAGGACAGCAAGAGTGCAGCCAGACTTCAGGAAACCGGCGTGGCACATCGCCTCTTATCCGCGCAGCGGCAGCAATCTTGTCCGCACCCTGCTTGAGACATTTTCCGGTCGTCCGACCATTGGCTGCCCCCAAAGCGGCAAAAAAGATTTGCCGATGCATGCCCGCGCGGTGCAAGCGGGCCGGAACCCGATCGAAATCACCGATCAGGATCCTATTGGATACACATCGCATCGTCCAAGCCAGATCATGTTCCACCGCGCGCATGTGGATGCGCCGCTGGGATTTCTTTTTCTGACGCGCCAACCAGGTGCTGCGATTGCATCCAAGCTGCTGCAAGAACACCGACGTTTTGCCGCTTTATCGCCCCTGAAACAGCGCCGGCTGATCGAGAACGAAATCGACAGCTATCTTGGGCTGGTGACATTTTTTGCGTCGGAACCTTCGGCCACCAAACATCATCTTCGGTTTGAGGATCTGGTGTCCGCGTCATGGCAGGACGCACATCTGGGCGAAACACTGGGCCAGTTGTCCGGCGTGCACGATGATCAAGATATCGAGGTGCCGCCGGTTTCATGCCCGAAATCGGTCGGGCAGGATGACCTGAAATTGGGCATTGCCGAACGGGTCGCGCGCGTTTTGACCTATGATGACGTGATGGAAATCATCATCCACAATTCGTGAATTCAGCCGCGTAGACGGTGCATTGTGGGCCCCCAGAACCGGACCATCAGCAGCACCGCCGCCACGGCAAGCCCGATCACGAGACCCAGCCAGACGCCGATTGCACCCATGCCCGCGACAAAGCCCAGAACATAGCTGCTTGGCATTCCGATGCCCCAATAGCTGAAGGCCGCAATGAACATCGGCACCCTTGTGTCCTGCACACCGCGCAACAGGCCCAGCGCGATCACCTGTGCGCCATCGACCAATTGGAACAGGGCCGCCATTGCCAACAATCCGACCCCGATGGCCAGTATCTGATCCCGCGCCGGTTCGCCCGCGTCCAGAAAACCATCGATCAGGAATTCCGGAATGGCCAGAAACACCAGAACCGTCAGCGCCGACATGCCAAGGGACAGGACAATAGCAGTGCGCCCGCCGCGGGCCATATGATCCACATCGCGGCGGCCATAGGCATTGCCCGCACGGATCGTGGCCGCGTTGCTGATCCCCAGATGCACCATAAAGGTGCCACTGGCCAATGTGATGGCGATGCCGTGCGCCGCCAGCGGTATTGTACCCAGCCACCCCATCATCAGCGCGCTGGCCACAAACAGCCCGGTTTCGGCAAGGCTGGTCAGGCTGATCGGCCATCCCAGATTGAAGACGCGGGAAAACATTTCCGGATCAAGCCGCCACAGGCGCTGGAACAGGTGGTGATCGGGCAAGGCGCGCACGGCATACCAGACAACGCCGACCAGCCCGATGATCTGCGTGATCACCGACGCAATTGCAGCCCCCTGAAGACCCAGTTCAGGGGCGCCCCAGTTGCCAAAGATCAGCGCATAATTGGCCAGACCGTTTGCAATTGCCGACAGCAGCGAAATCCACAGCACGATCTGTGTCCGCTCCAGCGCGGCCAGATAGGATTTTATCACCATCACCAGCAGGGCCGGCACGATCCCCCAGCCTGCGATGCGCAAATACCCCTGCGCAGCCATCGCCAGTTCCGGGTCTTGCCCCAGCGCCTGCAAGATCGGTGAAGACCACCAGAAAACCGGCAGGGCACAAGCGGCAAAGATCATCGACAGCCACATGCCCATGCGGGTCGCACGGCGCAGGCTGGTTTCATCGCCCTCCGCGTGAAAGCTGGCCACCATCGGCATGACGGCCCATGCAAATCCACCCCCCATAATGAACAGGGTGAAAAAGACGCTGCCCGCCAAGGTCACCGCCGCTAGGGCCGTGGCCCCGTACCAACCCAGCATCACGGTATCGGTCAGCCCGATGGCGAACTGCGCAAGATGGCCGCCGATCAACGGCAGGCCAAGCACGCTTAATGCGCGCGTGTGCTGGGCATAGCTCATCCTGGGTGTGGAATGATGGGATAGAGACGTCATGGCCAACGCTTAGGCCGATTGGCCTGCCCCGGCAAGGCCGCAACCGGATCAGATCAGACGTAGCAGGATTTGAACGGCAAGGGTTGCAACAACAGCACCCGCCAGCATCTCAAGCACCGCCATCGCGCGCAGGGCTGTTGTGCCCTGCACCTGTGCCAGCGTGCCTTCACGCAGGAAAGTCGCGGCAAAGGCCACGGCAAGCGTGACGCTGGCCGTTCCCAGCCCCATGGCAAACGCACCCGCAATACCGGCGGCGGCAATGCCCATCTGCCATGTCAGGATCAGCACGAACAGCGCACCGGTGCAGGGGCGGATCGCGATCGCCCCGATCAGAATGGCCGCATCACGCCATGTGGTGATCTGGTTCACATCTTCGGGTGTGGGTGCATGTTTGTGCCCGCATGTGTGGCAGTTGTCGTGCGCATGCGTAACGTGACTGGTCGGGCGCACCGCGCGGAACCGTTTCATTCCGCGCAGCAACAGCCACAGGCCGACCAGCGCAATCGCTCCATAGCTGAGCGGCGCAAACAGGGATTCTGCGGCCCCTGTCAGCGCCTCGCGGCCCATGCCCAGAACCCAGACGCCGGAATAGACAAGGATGACAGCCGTTGCCGCCTGCGCCAGCGACGACATGATGGCCAGCGCGCCCAGCCGAAGAGCGGAAACCCGGCGTGCAACGCCATATCCGCCGATCACCAGCTTGCCGTGGCCAGGCCCCGCCGCGTGAAAAAAGCCATAGGCAAAACACAGGCCCAGCAAAACAGACCACGCCCCCGCATCACCGGCGCGCACGGCGCGCAACGCCCCCGCCAGCGCGTTTTGCGCATCCCGTTGTCCGACCGCCGCCCAACGGGTCACATCGGCCATGCCGCCCATCGGCCAAAGCCATATGGCCAGCGCGGAGAGTGCGGCCAAACCCGCCCAGATCAGTTTACGCATGACACGACCACCGTACTGGCAAAGGCTTCGCCCACCTCGGGATAGGCATCCTCATCAGCATCCGCGGCCATTTCGCCAATCAGTTTTTCGGTCAACGCAAAAGCGGCATCAATATCCGCTTCTTTGATTTGTGTGCTGCATGCACCGCTTGCTGTCACAGATTTCAGATCATAGGCGGTGTAGAACGTGGGATCATAAGCGCGTATTTTCACCGCATCCGCCGGCACAGGATCGACCGATCTGTAATGCACGGTACGTATCCGCGCATTGACAACTGTGGTTTCGCGCGGTTGCGGCGGCCCCAGCACGATGCTCTCCTGATCGGTGCGAAGGTACAAATCACCTTCATATCCTTCGATCCAGTTCATGTCGAAACCGGCAAGGCGGGCCTCTTCCTCGGGGTTCAAACGCCCGTCACCATCCGGGTCCAGCCCCATATCTTCGAACAAAAGCAGGGAATACAGATCGTCATATTCCCAGACCAGTTCAACGCCGGTCAGCATGCCGTTGCCATCCACCTGAACCCGCAATTCGGTATCGACAAAAACATGCGGATGCGCGGCCGCACAAGCAGGCCCCAACGTCATCGCACACAAGATCAGAACGCGTTCCATGGAAGACATCTAATCTGTAATTTGCAGTCTCACAACGTGGCGCGAGCGTGATTTCGGGCCATTGGCTGGCGCGAAGGCATGTTTTCGCCAAGGCCGGTCAGATCCACAGCGGGTTTTCCGCATTCATTCTGCGGGCGCAGGCTGTCGCGCGAACTGCCGATGCCCGGCACAACGCCTTTGCCGTGTTCCAACCGGCGCTTAGGCCTTGGCCGTCTGTGTTTTGGCCGGTTCGGCGTTTTTCCTGCGGCGCTGACCCGGATGCTGCGCCGTGCCCAGAATCTGGTCTGCGTTGTGCACAACATGGTTGGCGTGCCCCACGATCAGCGGATCGGGCTGTCCGACAAGATCATAATCTTTGCCCGGATATTCCAGCGACGCCAGAAAATGGGTCATACAGGCCAGACGCGCGCGTTTCTTGTCATTCGATTTGATGATCGTCCACGGCGCATCGGCGGTATCCGTGTAAAAGAACATGGCTTCCTTGGCCTGAGTGTAATCATCCCATTTGTCCAGCGACGCCTTGTCAATCGGGCTAAGCTTCCAGCGCTTTAACGGGTCGGTGGCGCGACTGTCAAAACGTGCCTTTTGTTCCCTTTGCGTCACTGAAAACCAGTATTTGTAAAGTTTGATGCCCGACCGCACCAGCATCCGTTCCAGATCCGGGGTCTGGCGCATGAATTCCAGATATTCGCCGGGTTCGCAGAATTCCATCACGCGTTCCACGCCCGCCCGGTTGTACCAGCTGCGATCATATAGCACCATTTCACCGGACGTGGGCAGATGTTCGATATAGCGCTGGAAATACCACTGGCCGCGTTCTTCTTCGGTGGGTTTGTTCAGCGCAACAACGCGGGCAGCCCGCGGGTTCAGGTGTTCGGTAAACCGTTTGATCGTC
The DNA here is from genome assembly GCF_051013555.1 of Sulfitobacter sp. TBRI5. NCBI lineage: Bacteria > Pseudomonadati > Pseudomonadota > Alphaproteobacteria > Rhodobacterales > Roseobacteraceae > Sulfitobacter > Sulfitobacter sp. TBRI5. Next base: position 138,340 of record NZ_CP112884.1, read on the forward strand.
CCGCCCTTGCCTGCGGCATCACGGCCTTCGAACAACAGAACGAACTTCTGGCCGGTTTCCTGCGCCCATAACTGCACCTTCAAAAGTTCGGCCTGCAACAACGCCTTGCGGGCTTCGTATGTGCGGCGCGACATGCGTGTCGTATAAGGGTAACGCCCGCTTTCAAATGCCTGACGGATTTTATCGGGCGAAGGAGCGTGTTCCACAATTTCCTTCGCCTCAGGCTTTGCCTTGGTGTCGATTTCTGCTGTTTTGGTGGCCGTTGATGTGACTGTCATACAATAATTTCCCGCTTTTGAACTCGGGCAGATTGTAATTCCACCGCGTTGGCCTGTCCTTGATCCCTGTCAAACTAAGCGATCAAAACCCTTGCGCACCAAAGCGGCCTGTGTGCCTTCTTTACCAGTAAGCCGGGGAATTGCCCCCGACAGGAGTATGCCGTGACTGCGAAAACACCCAAATCTGCCATGGTTGCCGCCATGCTTGGCACAGCGCTGGGACAGGCCGCACTGGCGGAAAACCAGATCAGCATGGTGCGTTCGGACGCTCCGGAACTGGCAGCGTTTGGCGATTATACCGTCGGCGTTCAAACCCGCAGGTTCGTACACGCCGATCAGGTCGACATCATAAACACGACAGCCAGTGAAATGCCGCGTTATGACCGCCCCCTGACGGTGGAAATCTGGTATCCTGCCCATTCGGGTACGCCGCAAGGCGGCACCTATCGCGCCATCCTGCGCGACGGCAAAACCGAAGTGACGCTAAGCGGGCGCGCTGCACGGGATGCGCCGCCCCATACCGGCGATGCGTTTCCGCTGATCGTGATCAGCCACGGCTACCCCGGAAACCGGTTTCTGATGTCACATCTGGGCGAAAACCTTGCGTCCAAAGGCTATGTCGCGGTGTCCATTGAACACACAGACAGCACCTATTCCGATCAGGGGGCGTTCGGATCGACGCTTTATCATCGCCCGCTGGACCAGAGGTTCGTGATCGATAAGATGGCCGGTCTTGATGGCCCGCTGGGCGATATTGTGGATGCCGGTAATACGGCTGTCATCGGGTTTTCCATGGGCGGATATGGCGCGCTGGTTTACGGTGGTGCCGGCGTCACCCCTGCCGCTGTCGAAGCAAGCTGGAGCGCACCGAACGCCCTGCTTGAACGTCATCTGTCAGGCAGCGAAAGCCACGAGGCGCTGATAGATGCCCGCGTCAAGGCCATTGTGGCGATTGGCCCGTGGGGCATGAATGCCGATATCTGGGACGATGTCGGACTGGCCGGATTGCAAAAGCCCCTGCTGCTGATTGCAGGGTCTGTCGATGATGTTTCGGTCTATGCCGCGATCCGGCAGATTTTTGACGAAACGGTTGGAACGGAACGTCATCTACTGACCTTCGAAAACGCCAACCACAATGCGGCCGCGCCGATCCCCGCCCCGGTTGAAAGCTGGGCGCCGGTCGACAATCTGGAGTTTGCCCCGGCCGAACATTACAGCGATCCGGTCTGGGACACTGTGCGCATGAACAATATCGCACAGCACTTCACCACGGCGTTTCTGGATATCCATCTGAAACAGGATGTGTCGCGGGCGCGCTTTCTTGATCTGGTTCCACAGTCTTCCAATGGCGTGTTTGCGCTGGATGATGCCGGCAAGGAAACTGCCGACCACACCTATTGGGCGGGATTTCCCGCGCGCACCGCCGCCGGCTTGCGGTTTGAAACCAAAGCAAAGGACCAATAAAATGCATACTCAGGAACTGACCCTGAACGGCCACCCGTTTTTCATCCGTTCCTGGGGCAATCCGGAGCTGCCGACATTGCTGATGATGCACGGTTTTCCCGAATATGGCGGTGCGTGGGATACGCTGGCGCAGTTGTTGACGGATCGTTATCACTGTGTCGCGCCCGATATGCGCGGCTATGGCCAAAGCTGGACCCCGGAAGGCGTGGAAAACTATGCCGTATCCGAACTGGTCGGGGATATGGCGGCACTTGTCGGGCATTTGGGCGGCGGGCCAGTCACGGTTCTGGGACATGACTGGGGCGCAGCCGTGGCCTACGGGTTGGCGCTGTTCTGCCCTGATCTGGTTGAAAAACTGATCATCATGAACGGCGTGCATCCTGTGCCGTTCAGGCGTGAAGTGTCGGCAGGTGGCGCGCAGTCGCAGGCCTCGCAGTACATGAACCTGCTGCGCGCGGACGGGAGCGAAGATGTACTTTCGGCGAACGGGTTCGCAGCCCTGTTGGGGTTCCTGAACGAAACGATGGACATGGCGTGGCTGACACCTGAAAAACAGGCGGAATATGCGACCGAATGGTCGCGCCCCGGGCGGTTCAACGCCATGCTGAACTGGTATCGGGCGGCGCCGTTCAAAGTGGCCGATCCGGGCGTGCCGGTGACTGACATCCCGCAATTGCCGCCCGAAACGATGCAGGTCCACTGCCCTCACCTGCTGATCTGGGGGGTCAATGACACCGCCCTGCTTGAGGTTTCAACCGAAGGGCTGGAAGAGTTTGCCGCCGATCTGACGCGCGTGCGGATCGAAGGTGCGGATCACTGGCTGCACCATCAGAAACCCGCCGAAGTGGCCCGCGCCCTTCTGGATTGGAATTAGGCCGCAGGTCTGGGGCGTACGGACACCGGCGTTTCTCCGTAATGTTTCTTGAACGCGCGCGCGAACCCTTCGGGTGAATGATAGCCATAGCGCCGCGCGATGCTGTCCACCCTGTCGCCGCGCAGAACATCCTGACGCGCCAGTGTCAGACGCCAGCGCCGCAGATAGGCCGCCGGCGTTTCACCCACCATTTCCAGAAACATGCCCGCGAACCGGCTGAGCGAAAGGCCGGCGATCTGCGCCAGATCCTCGTTGCGCCAATCGCGGCCCGGTGTGTCGTGCATGGCGACGATGGCGCGGCTAAGCCGCGGGTCTGACAAACCCGCAAGCAGACCGGTGCGGGTGGTGCCCGCCTCGATCTGGGCGCGCAACAGGCGCACGATCAGCACCTCGCCCAGGCGGTTAACGACCGAACCCGATCCGCAGCGTTGGCCCAGCAATTCCGATTGCATCAGCAGGATCAGGCCGGTTGTTTCCCGGTCCCCCGTCACGTCCAGTTCCACAAGCTCCGGCAGCGCGGCCACCAGCGGGTTTGCCGCACCGCCCCAATCCACCTCGGCCGATACCAGAACCGATTGAACCGGCATATCATCCAGATTGGCCTGCGGCCCGAACCGCACCTTTGCCGGCGCACCATCCGGCCCCGACACGACCACCAGTGTCGCGTCCCGCACGGCGGCGGGGTGCACGCTCAGGCTAAAGCGGTCCATCAGGGTGGTCAGACGGTCAAAACGGCTCATTCAGGTGTTTCGGTTTGGTATTTTGCATTTTTCAGATGGTAATGCTGATATGTAGGGTAAAGCAACCCATATTCCCGAAAGGACACACGATGCTTATGCCCCGCCAGAAAACCCCCGATCTGACCCTTGAAACGCTGGATCATGGCACATTTGACCTGACCACCGATGGGTCGGAACGGGGCACCGTGATCTGTTTCTATCGCGGGCTGCACTGTCCGATCTGCGCCACCTATCTGACCGAATTTCAAAAGCGGGTCGCCGATTTTGCGGATCGCGGCGTAAAAACAATCGCGATCAGTTCCGACGGGCAGGAACGCACCCGCGCGATGGCGGACAAGATCGGCGCCGATACCTTGCGCTTTGCCTATGATCTGCCCTTGGCCAAAGCGCGTGAATGGGGCCTTTATATCTCGACCTCGCGGGGCAAAACTTCGATCGGTATCGAAGAACCGGCGCTGTTTGCCGAACCGGGCCTGTTCATGGTGACGCCGGAACAGACGCTCTATTACGGATCGGTGCAGACCATGCCGTTCGTGCGCCCGCATTTTTCGGAACTGGTTGGCGCGCTCGATTTCGCGATCAAGAACAACTATCCGGCGCGCGGCGAATATACCGGCGCCGTTTAAACCGGCCTAGGCATGGCTCCAGTCGTCCGGATCTTGCGAATTTCCGGGCGACAGGCCAATCACGTCGCCATCCGTCGAACAGCCCAGCCCCAGAACCGTGCGATTTGCATAAGCGAAATAGGCGCAAACCTGATTGATTTCCAGAATCTGGCCATCATCAAAGCCCGCGGCGCGCAGGGTTTCGATATCGTCCTTTTGCAGGTTGGCGGGGTCTTGCGTTAACATCTGCGCATAGCGCATTGCCGCCTTCTGGCTGTCATCCAAAGGCGCGGCATCCACATCGCGCGCTTCAATCGCCGCGCGAATGGCTTCAGCGCGCGGATCATCCCCCAAAAGCCGCTTCATCCCCGCAAAATGGTGTTCCACACAGTAATTGCAGGTGTTAAGCGCACTGACCCAGACGCCCAGAACCTCAAGAAACCACTTGGGAATGGTATTTCCCGAATGATGCAGCACATATTTGTAGATCGCCATGTGCCCCTCCATCGTATGGGGGCGCAGAGAATGCAGCATCATGATATTGTCGACATTGTTGTCGGGGCCAGTCACGCGCTGGTACAGCGTTTTGAGTTTGCCAGTGGCGGCGTCAAACGGAATGGTGGCGATCCAGCTCATCTTGCGTCTTTCTGTTCTGGTTTTGATTACTTTCACCCTCACATGAATTTCCGGGGCAGGAAAGCTGCGCCCTTGCCTGTTTTTCCCGACCCGCATACCCGAGTGTGGTGCAGGTTCACCCTTTCCCATCGCCCCGCGCGCTGCCATAATGGCGCAAACAAACAAGAACTGAGCAGCGGTATGAACGATCTCCTTTCCGGCCAGCCGGACCAGAAAGACTATGACGCCTCTTCGATCGAGGTTCTGGAAGGTTTGGAACCGGTGCGCAAACGTCCGGGCATGTATATCGGCGGCACCGATGAACGCGCGCTGCACCATCTGGTGGCCGAAGTTCTGGACAACTCCATGGACGAAGCGGTGGCCGGACACGCCACCCGGATCGAAGTGGAACTGCTGGAAGACTATTCGGTGATGATCCGCGACAACGGGCGTGGCATTCCGATTGATCCACACCCCAAATTCCCCGACAAATCCGCGCTTGAGGTGATCCTGTGCACGCTGCATGCGGGGGGCAAGTTTTCGGGTGATGCCTATGAAACTTCGGGCGGCCTGCACGGTGTGGGCGCATCCGTGGTCAACGCGCTGAGCGACAGCATGGTGGTGCAGGTCGCGCGCAACAAGGATCTTTACGAACAACGCTTTTCGCGTGGTATCCCGCTGGGACCGGTGCAAAAGATCGGCGCGGCCCCCAACCGGCGGGGCACGACCGTAACGTTCCACGCGGATGCCGATATTTTCGGGCACCACCGGTTCAAGCCGGCGCGCCTGTTCAAATCTATCCGTTCCAAGGCCTATCTGTTTTCGGGTGTCGAAATCCGCTGGAAATCCGCGATCGATGATGGCGAAACGCCGACTGAAGCGACGTTTCATTTTCCCGGTGGTCTGTCGGATTATCTGACCGAAACACTGGGCAGTGCATCGATCTATGCCGACAAGCCGTTTTCCGGCACGGTGGATTTCAAGGAAAAATTCAACACCCCCGGCAAGGTGGAATGGGCGATCAACTGGACGCCATCGCGTGACGGGTTCATCCAGTCCTATTGCAACACCGTGCCCACACCCGAAGGCGGCACGCACGAGGCCGGGTTCTGGGCCGCGATCCTGAAAGGCATCCGCGCCTATGGCGAACTGGTCAGCAACCGCAAGGCAACGCAGATCAACCGTGACGATCTGATTACCGGCGGCTGCGCTCTGGTCAGCTGTTTTATCCGCGAACCGGAATTTGTCGGCCAGACCAAAGACCGTCTGGCCACGGTCGAGGCACAGCGGCTGGTCGAAAATTCGGTGCGTGACCATTTTGACAACTGGCTGGCGGCCGATACCAAATCGGCGGGCGCAATTCTTGATTTTCTGGTGCTGCGCGCCGAAGAACGGTTGCGCCGGCGGCAGGAAAAGGAAACCCAGCGCAAAAGCGCCACGAAGAAACTGCGCCTGCCCGGCAAGCTGACGGATTGTTCGTCAAACTCGCGCGAAGGCACAGAACTGTTCATCGTCGAAGGCGATAGCGCGGGCGGGTCAGCCAAAATGGCGCGGGACCGCAAGACACAGGCGCTGTTGCCGTTGCGTGGCAAAATTCTGAACGTGCTGGGCGCGGCTTCATCAAAACTGGGATCAAATCAGGAGATTTCCGATCTGACCCAGGCGCTTGGTGTTGGGCTCGGCAGCAAATTCAACGTTGATGATCTGCGCTATGACAAGGTGATCATCATGACGGATGCGGATGTTGACGGCGCCCATATCGCCGCGCTGCTGATGACCTTCTTTTTCACCCAGATGCGTCCGATGATCGATGCGGGGCATCTTTATCTGGCCTGCCCGCCCCTGTTCCGTCTGACGCAGGGGGCCAAGCGGGTCTATTGCCTGGACGAGGTTGAAAAGAACAAACATCTTGAGGCCGGACTGGGCGGCAAGGGCAAGATTGACGTGTCGCGATTCAAAGGCCTGGGCGAAATGGACGCGAAAGACCTGAAAGACACCACGATGAACCCCGAAACCCGTAAACTGATCCGCGTGTCGATTGACGAGGACGAACCGGGCGAAACCGGCGATCTGGTGGAACGTCTGATGGGCAAGAAGCCTGAAATGCGGTTCCAGTACATTCAGGAAAACGCGCGTTTTGTAGAAGAACTGGATGTCTAAGGGCGCGGCAATTCAGCTGCCTGGCAACCCCGCCTAAAATTCATACCGTAGACGTACCAGCAATGCATTAACGCCGGGGTTCACATCCGAGGTTCCGACGTTTGATTTATGTGTGATCGCAACCGAAAGCGCTGTCTTGTCATTGATCTGGCGGCCCATGCCCAGCAGGGTTCTGATCTCAAAACGACTGCCGATATCGGTTGAAGGTTGTTCATGGAAGTATATCCCCGGCATTACGCTGCCCTCGACAAACCAGCGGTTGCGCAACGGATAAAGCGCGGCAAGCCCGGCACCGGCCCAGACATCGCGGCTGGCATGAACAGTGGCGGCAACAGCCAAAGACATATCCGCGCCCCATATCCGGGTCACAGGATCGGTTTGGTATTCAACACTGCCAATCGCGCGGTCCTTGGTTTCAAGCTCGGTAAAATCGTTAATCCCAACGCCGAATATCCAGGCTTCGGCCCTAGCGGAATGCAAACCCGAAAGCGTTGCGCCGAACGCGCAAACGGCGATCAAGGCGCTCCGCAACGCATGACGAAACCGCTTTGGGCGGCTCCGCACGCTCCGTTTTCCATCTTGCTTTTGCATTTTGAGATTTCCACCGTTCGCGCGCCTTTTCTCACAGACACAACCGCCCGCGTCAAACAGCAACTTTTTTGACAGTGCGACATAGGGTGAATTTACAGAGGTGGTGGCACACCGCTTTGCCGACCCTGAGACATTTCTGGCGGGCAAGGTGCAATTCTCTTTCCTTTACGCCTTTGCGCACTAATCTGCCGGTATGGTTTTTCGCGCCCTTTGCATCCTGATCCTGCTGGCCGCTTGCGGACGTCCGCTAAGCGAAAACGAAGCGGCATTCGTCGCCCGCATGAAAGGTGGCGCTATTGATACCAGTCGGGTGCGACTGATCGAAGGTGTACCGGCGGGTTCTGTCACCTTCAAACGCCCGGCACGCCCGCGCGTAACCTGCCGCGAACGTATCCTGCCGCCGCAGGACGAACAGATTGTCACCGTCAAACCCGGCGCCATGGCTCTTTTCAACCGCGTGTTTGTCCGCAAGGATATTTTTTTCGCTGATTACATAAACGGCTATCCTGATCAGGTCAGCCTGATGGCCACAATGTTCTTTGCCCATGAAATGACCCATGTCTGGCAGTGGCAGAACCGCGACAAGACCGGGTATCATCCGCTAAAGGCCGCATCGGAACATGCACAAAGCAAAGACCCTTATCTGTTCGAAATTTCGCCCGATACGCAGTTTCTGGATTTCGGGTATGAACAGCAGGCCTCGATCGTCGAAGAATACATATGCTGCCGTGCGCTGGCCAAAGACGCGCCACGCACCCAGCGGCTGCACGACATGATTTCGCAAAATTTTCCGGTGACCCCGCTTGAGGATGATCTGCTGGGGCGGGCAGTGGTGCTGCCCTGGAAGGATGCGCAGATCAAAGGTATCTGCGACTGATCGCGGTCAGCCCTGGATGCTTTCCAGATAGGCCAGCAAGGCGGCCAGCGACCGCGGTGTCGGCGTCAGGATACCATCCACTTCCACTGGCACGGTGTCTTCGCCTGTCATCTGCGCGCCGAATTCGGGCATCGCGCGATCCTTATGGGTGCCTTTGGAATAGCCGTCGATCACCGACAGGGTTTGTGCACGTGGAAACACGCCGCCATTGCGTGCGGCGATCTGTGTCAGGTCCGATGGCGCGGGCGACAGGCCATTGGCCAAGGGGCCGTTTCCGGTGGCTGACACACCGTGGCAAGATACGCAGTTTTCAGCGAAAATTGCGGCTCCTTCGGACGGGCCGGGCATTTCCGATGCCGCACAAGCCGCAACAACGGCAAGTGCGCCGACAGTTACCCAGATTTTCATGCCATGTTCCCTTCTGCCAGTTTCGCGCCCTTAACGGCGCTTATTGTGTCTGGACAGATTGCAGGAAGGCGACCAGTTGCGCAATGGGGCCGCTTGTCAAAATCGGCTGGCCGTTGGCGGCTTTCAGCGCGGTATCGTTACCTTCGAAAAAATCGCCGTATACCGGCATCGGGCTGCCGTGGCTGACCAGCGGGTCACGCCCGTCGATCCGCCGGACCACCCGCTCCATCGGGAATACGCCGTCGTTTTCATTACTCAAAGTCGTCAGATCGGTGGGTTTGATCACCAGAACGCCTGCCATCGGGCCCTGCCCTGTCGCTTCGATCCCGTGGCAGGTGGCGCAATGCTTGAGATAAAGGCCGGCACCTTCGGTAATGTCCTGAGCCTGTGCGCCGCCTGCCGCCAGAACCAGCCCGCACAGCAATGCGGATATCTTTGTAAACTGCATTTTCGCCTCCCGCTTTCGGGCCTGAAATTCCGGCACGGCTGCACCGGAAAGGGTGCGGAATGTCCCCTTTGACCCGCACCCAAGTCTTGTACCAAAGCGCACTTGCAGCAATGATCCAGATCAAGACTCAGCACAGGGACAGAAGAATGGCGCAATACGCAGTGATCATGCTGGTGGCAGGCATCGGCATCCCAATCCTTGCCGCCCTGAACGCCGCCCTTGGTGCGCGGATCGGATCGCCCGCGGCGGCCGCAACCGTGTTGTTTGCCGTTGCCTTCGGGGCCACCGTGCTGGTGTTGCTGGCCACAGGGCCACAGGCGCTGTCCAAAATCACATCTGCCCCCAAACACCTGTTGCTGGCGGGGCTTCTGGTGGCGTTCTACGTGCTGTCGATCACCTATGTCGCCCCCCGTTTCGGAGTGGGCAACGCGGTGTTTTTCGTGTTGCTGGGCCAATTGATCAGCGCCGCCGCGATCGATCACTTCGGATTGTTCGGCGCACAGGTTTCAACGCTGGGCTGGATGCGCCTTGCCGGGATATCGGTCATGGCGCTTGGGGTCTGGATCACTCAACTGGCGTAAGTGGCCAGCGCTTGTGTCTGCGCCCATAGCGCATCGGGCACATCGACCGGATCAGACAGGGTCTTGCCCTGTCCGGGCAGGCGCGCGCCCTTGTCCTGTGCCACCAGATCGCTGATCTCGGACAGGTGCGTGAAAAAATGATCTGCATCTGACGGATCAATCAGCAGGTAATACTGTCCCAGATCATGCGGCGGACCGTCTGCCGCCTTGAGCGCCTTGACATCGCGCGACAGGGCACCCCCAGTCAGGCCCGCTGCCAGCAATTCGGCCATCAGACCAAAGCCCCAGCCCTTGTAGCCGCCCATCGACACCAACGATCCCTTGAGCGCGGCAGCAGGATCGGTTGTGGGTTGTCCGTTTTCATCCACGGCCCAGCCTTCGGGAATGCGTTCCCCCGCCGCATTGGCCATTGTGATCTTGCCCAGCGCGACGGTTGTGGTGGACTGGTCAAACTGCATCGCAACCCCGCCCTGTCCGTCAGGCACGGAAAACGCGATCGGGTTGGTGCCCAGAACACGGGTACGCCCGCCGGGCGGTGCAACAATGGCGGATGCGTTGGTGAACCCGATGCCGATCAGTCCTCGGCGCGCGATCTGGCCGGTAAAATAGCCCAGCGATGTGCAGGTGTGGGCATGACAGATGGCCAGTGATGCGGTGCCGTTGGTGCGCGCCGCAGCGATGGCAGCGTCAAGCCCGGCGGCAAAGGCGGGCTGGGCAAACCCCAGCATGGCATCAACGCGCACGGCACCGGCGCGCGGTGTGCTGACATCGGGCGCGGCATGCCCGTTCACACGGCCCGAAAGCAACTGTTCGCAATAGCTTTGCAGATAATAAAGACCACAGATTTTGTTGCCGGTGCCTTCGGCCTCGCGCACGGCATCCGCAACCGCATCCGCAGCCGGCGCGGCAGCCCCGTGCGCGATCAGCGCTTCGCGCGTTGCCTGTTCGATCTGATCCAGCGAAACCTTTGTCATACCCTGTCTTTCCTTCCTGTCCGCGCCCAGATGTGCGCGCGGCCCGATGTTACGGTCAACCGTGGCTTGCCGTGTCGCTTAACCGGCCCGCATCCAGCCGCACAATCCTGTCCATCCGCGCGGCCAATTCCAGATTGTGGGTCGCGATCAGGGCCGACAGGCCGGTATTGCGCACCAGATCCATCAAGCTGGCAAACACCTGATTGGATGTTTCCGGATCAAGATTACCGGTCGGTTCATCCGCCAGCAACAGGCGCGGTTTATTGGCCAGTGCGCGGCAGAACGCGACGCGCTGTTGTTCCCCGCCCGACAGCGCGGCAGGGCGGTGGTCTGCCCGCGCGGCGATGCCGACAGTGCGCAGCAATTCGATCGCGCGGTTCTGTGCCTGTGTCTTGGGCACGCCGGCGGCCAGTTGGGGCAGCAAGATGTTTTCCTGCGCCGAGAACTCGGGCAGCAGATGGTGAAACTGATAAATGAACCCCACATCGGTGCGGCGCACCGTGGTGCGCTGACGGTCGGACAATCCGGTCATGTCGGTGCCCCCGATATGCACCTGCCCTGCATCCGGCGTGTCCAGCAGACCCGCGATATGCAGCAGGGTGGATTTACCCGCACCTGACGGGGCGACCAATGCAACTACTTCGCCCTTGTCCACATGCAGATCGACACCGCGCAGGACAGCCACCTCATTCGGCTTGCCCGCATTGTAGGTCTTGGTCAGGCCCTTAAGATCAAGAATGCGGACGTCATTCATAGCGCAGCGCCTCGACCGGGTTCATCCGTGCGGCGCGGCGCGCCGGAAAGATCGTCACGACAAAGGACAGCCCCAGAGACAGCGTAACGGCGGACAGCACATCTTTGAGATGCAATTCGGCAGGCAGTTGGTAGATTCCGCGCACAGCCGGATCCCAGACTCCGCCGCCCCATGCGTAGTTCACGAAGGAAAAAATCGGATCGATATAGATGGCGAACAAACATCCAAGGATCACGCCAAGGGCGGTGCCGATGATACCGGTAAACGCCCCGCATATGAAAAACACGCGCAGCACCGACCCTTCGGTCAGGCCCATCGTGCGCAGGATACCGATGTCGCGCCCCTTGTTCTTGACCAGCATGATCAGGCCGCTGACGATATTCATCGCCGCAATCAGCACCAGAATCGACAGGATGATGAACATCACATCATCCTCGACCTCAAGCGCGCGCAGGAACCCGCCCGATGCATCACGCCATGTCCAAAGCTGGGCCCGTTCGCCTGCCGACTTCAGCAGATCGAAATTCATGCTGTCGACGGTTTCAGGATCGCGCACCATGACCTCAAGTTCGTCCGCAACACCTTCGCGGTTGAAAAACGCCTGTGCTTCGGCAAAGGGCAGATACACACGGGTGCGGTCGATATCATAGCGTCCCGCATTGAAAATATAGGTTACTTCATAGGCGTTGATGCGCGGGCTGGTGCCAAAGGCGGTTTTTACCCCGTTGGGTGAGATCAGTTTGATCTTGTCGCCCAGTTGCGCGTTCAGTTCCCGCGCCACCCCAGACCCGATCGCCACCCCGCGATCAAAATCGGCGATGTTGCCGATGGCCGTTTCAGGGTTCGCAATACGCGGGATTGTGGCCAGATCGGCGGCGCTGATGCCGTAGACCTCAACCCCGGCGTTGCGGTCGCGCAGGTTGACCATGACCTGCCCGCGCACCAAAGGCGCCACGCGGGTCACACCGTTCACCTGTGCCACGCGATCTGCCAAGGCACTGTAATCCTTGATCGTGCGGTCCAACTGGCCGTTGGGCAGCACATCACCGATCTTGTAAACCGTCACATGGGCATTGGAGCCAAGGATCGTATCCACAAATTCGGCGCGAAAACCTGATCGAACGGCCAGTGTGGCGATCAGGGCGAAAACGGCCAGCGTGATGCCGATCAGGCTGATCCACGTCATGACCGATACGCCGCCTTCGGCGCGGCGCGCGCGCAGATAGCGCCACGCGATCATCCATTCAAAAGGGGCAAAGGGGGCGGGTGTTCTGGCCAAGTTCGCTGTCCTGCTCGTTTGCGCGCGAAAGTGGGGGTTCGCAACAGCGGGGTCAAGCGGTGACTGACGTTTGTGCGATATTGGCGGCCCGTGCCCTGTCAGATCAGCCGCCGCCTGCGCCGGAGAAGGTGCAGCAGCATCAGCACGGCGCGGATCGCGGCCGCCCCAAGGCCAAAGCCAACGAAGGCAAACACAGCCCCTTCCACCGTGACCGGCACCGCCGGTTTGAACGCCACCAGTGCGGCACTTGCAATATCAGGATCTGTCAGGCGCGTACCGTGATAGGCGCGCATAAACGGCCCTGCGGCAGCCAGTGCTTCCAGATCGGCGCTCAGGCGCGCATGTCGCGCAAAGCTGCGCTGCATGTCATCACGCCGCCGCTCTACAAACGCTGTGCCGGTCATTTGCGCCAGTGCCTGTTCGCGGGTCAGCCCTTCGGCGGCGGCAGAGGCATCAAAATCGGCCACCACCTGCCCCAGTGCATCAACCGCACCGCCCAGACGCTGGGTGTATTGCTGTGCATATTCGGGAAACTGCGACAGCGTTGCCGCACTGGCAACGCCGCCCGCAAGCACCAATGTGCGCGTGATCATTTCGTCTGCTCCTGCCGCGTGGGCCATCGCCGTCTGCCGTGCGATGTGCCCTTTTGCGTCAGTCTAGCAGATCAGACCGGTCCGATCAAAATCTGAGTCAGATGTAGGTGTGGAACGACCGTTTCCCCATCATTTCCACATGATCCGCCTTGTGATGGCCCGTGTAAATCTCGTAGATTTTCTGCACCGCAGCCTCGGGCGGCAGTTCTTCGCTTTCGCCAGTGCGGCGGCTGGTCAGTTCAACCACACCGTTTTTCAGCCCGCGCGGGCCGACGGTGATGCGCCAGGGCAAACCGATCAGGTCCATCGTGGCGAATTTGCCACCGGCCCGTTCATCGCGATCATCATAAAGCGGGTCCAGCCCCAGCGCCGTCAAAGACGCATAAAGCGCCTCGCAGGCGGCATCGGCTTCGCCGTCGCCCTGTTTCAGGTTCACGATCCCGCAATGGAACGGCGTGACCCCTTCGGGCCAGATGATCCCCTTGTCGTCATGGCTGGCCTCGATGATCGCGCCCAGCAGGCGGCTGACGCCGATGCCGTGGCTGCCCATATGCACAGGTACCTTTTCGCCGTCCTTGTTCTGAACAGTGGCGTTCATCGCTTCGGAATATTTGGTGCCAAAATAGAAAATCTGCCCCACCTCGATGCCGCGGGATGTCTTGCGCCGCGCTTCGGGGATGGCATCAAACAGGGCCGCATCATGGGTTTCATCGGTGCGGGCATAGGGTGTTGTCCATTCTTTCACGATGGCCGCACATTCGTCCCAGCTGTCATAATCCACCACTCGGTCGCCCAGTTTCAGGTTCAGGATATCGGCATCATAAAACACTTCGGATTCGCCGGTGTCCGCCAGAACCAGAAATTCATGCGTGTCATCCCCGCCAATCGGGCCACTGTCGGCCCGCATCGGCAACGCCTTCAGGCCCATCCGTTCATAGGTCCGCAGATAGCTGACCATATGGCGGTTGTAAGCATGCAGCGCCGAAGGCTTGTCCACATCGAAATTGTAACCGTCCTTCATATAGAATTCGCGGCCCCGCATCACGCCAAAGCGCGGGCGGATTTCATCGCGGAATTTCCACTGGATATGATAGAGCGTCAGCGGCAGATCCTTGTAGCTGCCGACATGGCTGCGGAAGATATCGGTGATCAGTTCCTCGTTCGTGGGGCCATAAAGCATATCGCGCCCGTGCCGGTCGGTGATGCGCAGCATTTCTTCGCCGTAATCGTCATACCGCCCGCTTTCGCGCCACAGATCTGCCGATTGCAGCGTTGGCATCAGCATCGGAATATGGCCTGCACGCATCTGTTCTTCGTGCACGATGTTTTCCACCTTTTTCAGCACCTTGAAGCCCATGGGCAACCACGAATAGATGCCCGCGCTGGCCTGTTTGATCATGCCGGCCCGCAACATCAGGCGATGGCTGACAATCTGGGCATCGGCAGGGTTTTCCCGCAAGACGGGCAAGAAATATCGGGTCAGGCGCATGGGTTTGAAACCTTTTGGCAGTCGAATGTTGCAAGGGGTCTAAGCCAAAGCTGGCAGGCCCGCAATCCGGCAATCACAATGAACAAAGGTGTTTCACCTGTTACAGGCAGTTTACGCGAAACACCTGCCAATTAGAACGACACCGGAATTAGGCAAACAGTGATCACGTCGGCGTGACACTGTGAACCGGGGCGCGATGCAGGCCGTATTCCCTACCACATGCAAGACAGCATGATTGAAACACGGGAAGGGACCCAGAAATGAACAAATTCCGCACCATCGCCGCTGCCGCCGCGACTGCCTTCACATTCGGCACCGCCGCGAGCGCCGCCGACATCGTTGACATCGCCGCCGGAGATGACCGGTTTAGCACGCTGGTCGCAGCCGTCACCGCCGCCGGACTGGTCGATACTCTGAAAGGCCCGGGTCCGTTTACAGTATATGCTCCCGTCAACGATGCATTCGCCGCCCTTCCAGAAGGCACGGTTGAAACGCTGCTGAAGCCGGAAAACAAGGGACAACTGACCAATGTGCTGCTGTACCATGTCGATGACCGCAAACTGACTGCCGGGGACATCCCCAACGGTTCGAACTATTTCAAGCCGGTGCTCGCATCCGAACGCCTGTGCATCACCAAAGGATCGGGCGGTGTCACAATTGCTGATGGAACCGGTGAATCCGCGACAGTCATCATCGCAGATATCATGGCCGATAACGGTGTGATCCACGTAGTAGACAAGGTGCTGCTGCCCGGAACACGCCCCGCCTGCCACTGACCCTTTGCCAGTGTCAGATGTTGTGATCATCTGGTTGGTCCCCCCAATCTCATGATCCGGCCGGAAAGGTCCTGCTGTTACAGCAGGGCCTTTTTGCTTGTTCTGAACGTGCTTGCCCCTTGAAACCTTCAGTGGCATCGGCGATGTGTACACTCAACCAACCCGAGGATCGAATGACATTGTCAGCCCGAGATCAGCTGAAGTACTGGGGCATTGCTACGGTCGGTTTTGTCGTGGCTATGTGGCTTCTCGGTGATGTGCTGCTGCCGTTTGTTCTGGGCGGCGCCATCGCGTATTTTCTGGATCCCGTCGCGGACAGACTGGAACGGATGGGTTTGTCGCGCGCTGCCGCAACGGCGATCATTACCGTCGCCGCGGTTCTGGTTTTTGTAATTCTGATCCTGCTGGTCGTGCCAACGCTGGTGGAACAATCCGTATCGCTGTTCAACACCGCGCCCCAACTGGTGCGAGAGTTTTCGACCTTTCTGACCGAACGGTTCCCATCTTTGGTGGATTCCGAATCGACGATCCGCAAATCGCTGGTCACAATCGGGGAAACCGTGCAGGACCGCGGCGGCGAATTGCTGAATTCGGTGCTGTCATCGGCGGCGTCGGTGATCAACGTTGTGATCCTGATGGTCGTGACGCCGGTTGTGGCCGTCTATATGCTGCTGGACTGGGATCGCATGATCGAACGGATCGACGGGCTTTTGCCACGGGATCACGCGCCGGTTATCCGCCAACTGGCCCGCGATATTGACAAAACGCTGGCCTCGTTCATTCGCGGGATGGGCACTGTGTGTCTGATCCTTGGAACCTACTACGCTATCGCGCTGATGCTGGTGGGCCTGCAATTCGGGCTTGTTGTGGGTTTTGTCGCCGGGCTTGTCACGTTCATTCCCTATCTGGGCGCGTTGATCGGCGGGGCGCTGGCGATCGGGCTGGGATTGTTCCAGTTCTGGGGGGATTGGATATCGCTTGCGATGGTGGCGGGTATTTTCGTAATCGGTCAGGTCGTGGAAGGGAATATTCTGACACCCAAGCTGGTGGGAAATTCCGTCGGCTTGCACCCTGTCTGGCTGCTGCTGGCGTTGTCTGTTTTCGGGGCCTTGTTCGGCTTTGTCGGAATGCTTGTCGCTGTTCCGGTCGCCGCTGCGATGGGCGTAATCGCGCGATTTGCTGTCGGGCAATATACCCATAGCCGCCTTTATCTGGGACAGTCGGGCCAGGACAAAACCTGAAATGTCGTCACAACAGCTCAGCTTTGATCTGCCCGCCAAACCGGCGCTGGGGCGCGGTGATTTCTTCGTATCGCCCGCCAATGCGGTTGCCGTGTCGATGATTGATATGTGGCCCAACTGGGTGGGCCGCAAGCTGACTCTGTGTGGCCCCGCAGGATCGGGCAAAACGCATCTGACCCATGTGTGGGCAGCGGCATCGGGCGCGCATGTCGTGCAGGCCCAAGATGTAGGCGACGCCGATATCCCCGCCCTGTCGCGCGGCCACGTCGCGATCGAGGATGTGCCCGACATTGCCCATGACGCCGCCGCCCAAGAGGCGCTGTTCCACCTGCACAATCTGGTTCTGGCCGAAGGTCATTCGCTGTTGCTTACCGGAGTGTGCGCACCGGATCACTGGGGCCTGACATTGCCTGATCTGCAAAGCCGCATGCAAGGCACGCAGAACGCGGCACTCCAGCTGCCCGATGACACGCTGTTGGCGGCGGTTCTGGCCAAACTATTCGCAGATCGCCAGATTACGCCACCGGCTGATCTGATCCCCTATCTGATCCCCCGCATGGATCGGTCTTTTGCCCGCGCCCGCGATTTGGTAGACATGCTGGACCGTCAGTCTTTAGCGCAACGGCGCAAATTGAATCGCGCCCTTGCCAAGGAATTGCTTGGAACAGGCTGACTCTGTTACAAAAACATAACAATTCATCGTAATAAGGCCTTTATGACAAACACAGATTTTCTCAAGGCACCGTTCCCCGAAGCTGTCGACTTGCCGGATCTTGATCTGGGCGGGCCGGGCCGGTTCTTTAACCGGGAACTCAGTTGGCTGGGCTTTAACTGGCGCGTTTTGGAAGAGGCGGAAAACCCCCGGGTGCCGCTTCTGGAACGCTTGCGGTTCCTGTCCATTTCGGCCGGCAATCTGGATGAATTTTATACGGTGCGCGTGGCCGGCCTGCGCGAACTGGCGCAGGCGGGAAACACGATGCCGTCCGATGACGGGCTGACGCCTGCGGAACAATTGCTGCTGATCAACGAGGACGCGCAGAACCTGTTGCGCGCGCAGCAGGCGGCCTTTGTGTCGCTGCGCACGGAAATGGAAGCCAACGGAATCACCATTCTGGAACGCGAAACCCTGAACGAGGCCGATAAAACCTATCTGGAAGACGTATTTCTGAACCGCGTCTTTGCCGTTCTGTCGCCGCTGGCGATTGATCCGGCACATCCGTTTCCGTTCATTCCAAACACCGGCTATTCGCTTGCCCTGCAACTGGAACGCACGCGCGACAAACGTCCGCTTCAGGCGCTTTTGCCTATTCCCGGACAGATCGACAGGTTTATCGCCCTGCCGAGTGAAGAAGGTGAACACCGTTTCCTGCCGCTGGAAGAACTGCTGCTGCTACATCTGGGCAGCCTGTTTCCGGGCTACAAGCTTAAGGCGCATTTCAGTTTTCGCGTCCTGCGCGACAGCGATCTTGAGGTCGAGGACGAGGCCGAAGATCTGGTGCGCGAATTCGAAGTGGCGCTGAAACGCCGCCGTCGCGGCGAAGTGGTGCGCCTGACCCATTCAGCAGGCGCGCCGCCCAAGCTGAAAGAGGTCATCATGCGCGAATTGCATGTGCGCCCCGACGAAGTGATCGAAATTGACGGCATGATTGGCGTGGCCGATCTGGCCGAACTGGTGATTGATGCGCGCCCCGATCTGCTGTGGCCGTCGTTCACGCCACGGGTGCCGGAACGTGTCAGCGATCACGATGGCGACATGTTCGCCGCGATGCGACAGAAAGACATGCTGTTGCATCACCCGTATGAAACATTCGATATGGTGATCCGGTTCCTGCAACAGGCGGCGCGCGACCCTGACGTTGTTGCGATCAAACAAACGCTTTACCGGACCTCCAAGAACTCGCCCATCGTCGAGGCACTGTGCGAGGCGGCGGAAGACGGCAAATCCGTGACCGCATTGATCGAATTGAAAGCCCGCTTTGACGAGGCCGCCAACATCCGGCAGTCTCGCCGTCTGGAACGGGCGGGCGCGCATGTCGTGTACGGGTTTCTTGATCTGAAAACGCATGCAAAAATCAGCACGGTCGTGCGCCGCGAGGGCAATCTGCTGGTCACCTATACCCATTACGGAACGGGAAACTACCACCCGATCACAGCCCGCATCTACACAGATGTGTCGCTGTTCACCTGCGATCCGGAACTGGGCCGCGATGCCACCAAGGTGTTCAATTACCTGTCGGGCTATGCCGAACCGGAACATCTTGAAAACCTTGCCATTTCTCCCACGACCCTGAAAATCCGCCTGTTGAATCTGATTGCGGCCGAAGCGGCCCATGCCGAAGCGGGCAAACCTGCCGTGATCTGGGCCAAGATGAATTCGCTGATCGACAGCGAAGTCATCGATGCGCTTTATGCCGCAAGCCAGGCAGGGGTGAAGATCAGCCTTGTGATCCGCGGCATTTGCGGCCTGCGCCCCGGCGTCAAGGGGCTGAGCGAAAACATTCGCGTCAAATCCATCGTCGGGCGGTTTCTGGAACATTCGCGCATCGTCTGTTTTGGCAACGGTCACGAATTGCCGGGCAAAAAGGCGCGGGTGTTCATTTCATCGGCCGACTGGATGGGGCGCAACCTGAACCGTCGCGTCGAAACCCTTGTCGAAATCAACAACGCGACCGTCAAGGCGCAGATCGTCAGCCAGATCATGGCCGCCAATCTGGCGGATGTTGCGCAAAGCTGGGTCATGTCACCAGATGGCACGTTTGTGCGCCCGGATGTGCCGCAAGGTACGTTTGCCTTCAACTGCCATCGCTTTTTCATGGAAAATCCGTCGCTTTCAGGGCGGGGTTCGGCGGGTGCGTCCGATGTGCCACAACTGACCCATACTGACGATTAGTGCCGGTTTGCGCCGCGACGGTGATTGACCCTTGCCCGTCGGTGACGCATTTTGCAGGCGCGCCGAAGAACCGGAAAACGGGGGATTGAATGAACGTGGCAGCCGAACCCGCCAACACCGATTGGGGGCCTTTCGGTCGTCCGCTTTTCAATGATGCCTCGGCCCGCGCGCTGTCGCGGGTGGGCGTGATTGATATCGGATCGAACTCGGTGCGGCTGGTGGTATTTGACGGCGCGGCCCGCAGCCCGGTCTATTTTTACAACGAAAAGATCATGTGCGCCCTTGGCGCAGGTCTGAGCGAAACCGGCCAGTTGAGCCCACAGGGCCGTGCGCGGGCGCTGGCCGCGATCAAGCGGTTCCAGACCCTGGCCGATGGCATGGGTATTCCGCCCTTGACCGCTGTGGCCACCGCCGCTGTGCGCGAGGCCAGTGACGGGCGCGACTTTTGCAGTGACGTGGAACGCGAAACCGGATTGCGCATCTGGGTGATAGATGGCGAGGAAGAGGCCCGTCTTTCGGCGCAGGGCGTATTGCTGGGCTGGCCCGGCTCTTACGGGCTGGTCTGTGACATTGGCGGGTCTTCGATGGAACTGGCCGAAATATCGCAGGGCCGCGTCGGGCGGCGGGTGTCTTCGCGACTTGGCCCGCTGGTTTTGTGCGATATCAAGGGCGGCAAGGCCGGGCGGCGCGCGCATATCAAATCGGTGATGCAGGAACTGGGCGAAAAAATGGGGCCGCAGCGCGACCGCCTGTTTCTGGTTGGCGGATCATGGCGTGCCATCGCGCGGATCGACATGCACCGGCGCGGCTATCCCCTGCACGTGCTGCACGAATACCGGATGACAGCGCGATCAGTATCGCAGACGGTGAAATACATCGAAAAATCCGACCCCGAGCAATTGCGCAGCGAATGTGGTGTATCATCGGCACGCATGGCGCTGGTGCCCATCGCCGCCGAAGTGCTGAAACGGTTGATCAGCACCTTTCGGCCCAAAGACATTGCGCTGTCCAGCTATGGCATCCGCGAAGGCATGTTATACGAACAAATGCCGCAGCGCCTGCGTGACCGGGACCCGCTGATAGAAGCGTGTCGCTTTGCAGAGGCCAAGGATGCGCGGCTGCCGGGGTTTGGCAAGGCCTTGCACAGTTTCATCATGCCGCTGTTCCAATCGGCACCGGCTGACAAGAAACGACTGATCAAGGCGGCCTGCCTGTTGCATGATGTCAGCTGGCGCGCGCATCCCGATTATCGCGCCGAGGTGTGTTTTGACAACGCCACGCGGGCCAATCTGGGCGGGCTGAAACATTCCGAAAGGGTATTTCTGGGCGTGGCCTTGCTGCATCGCTATCGCAACCGTCGCGAGGGCACGCGTTTCGAAGACCTGTATAACCTGATCGATGAAAAGAAGCAGTTGCAGGCCGAAATTCTGGGCAAGGCGATGCGGTTCGGCGCAATGCTGTGGATGGAGCCCGACGCGCAAATGGGCAAGCTACGATGGTACCCCAAGAAAAAGCGGCTGGAACTGACGCTGACGCCAGAGGCTGTGCCGCTTTACGGTGAAGTGGCCGAAGCCCGGTTTCTGTCACTGGCGGCCTCACTGGGCGCTGAAACGCATGTCAGCACCGCGGCGTAATCCTTAAAGATCTATGGATCCGTCAGGGCCAAGTTCGGGGCCAAGTTCGGGCGTTGCATCAGGCCCGATTTCTTCCGGTGTTTTCTTGCGCAGTATGATATCGCCGTTGGGCAGGATTTCAGGCGGGTGATACGCGCTCCAATCCTCGACCTGCGCCAGCAGATCAGACAAGGCAGGCCCCATCTGTTCGGCAAACCCCCGCAAGGCTGGTCCCACCTCTTCGCCCAGCCCTTCCAGATCTTTCAGGGTCGGTTCCATCTGTTGCAGGATGCCTTCCATGAACATCTGGGCACCGCGTTCCATCAGCGACAGGCCTTCGCTGTCCTGTTCCTGCGCGCTGGCGGGTACACCGGACAAGGCAATGATCATCACAAGGGGAGCAAACTGTTTCATGCTCCTCAATATACGAGATCCCGCCGTCGTTTTTAAGGGGTCAAAGATCAATATCCAGTGTGACGGGAAAATGATCTGATGCGATAAGCAAAGCATCGCGCAATTCCTCAACGGCCCAGCATGCCGGATCATCCAGAGGATGCCAGATCCGCCAGACCGGCCTTTTCTGGCGCAAATCCTGCGACACCATGATGTAATCCAGCAAGGCTTGCAGATAGCGGCCCTCGTCCTTGATGAAAAACCGCGATGTGGTCGGAAGTGCCGGAATGCGCTGCCCAAGTGCGCGCTGCGCGTGCGGATCAAACAGCGGATTGCCGTTGCCTTCACCCATCACGATTTCCACCGAAGACCGCCCGAACAATCCTTCGTATTCGTCCAGACCGGGGCCGTCATTCAGATCGCCCAGCACAATCACCGGTGTTCCCTGATCCAGATGCGCCTGCACCCGTGCCCGCAACCAGATCGCCTGGGCAAGCTGTTTGCGACGGTTCGCAATCGACAGGCGCATGATCGCATCGCGGCCACGCGCCCCGTGCGGTGCCTTTGATTTCAGATGCGCGCCGATCATCCGGAAGGTCACACCCGTTCTGGTTTCCATCGCCAGTTCCAGAGGCGGCTTGGAAAACTGAACAAGGTCTTCATGCGCGTCAATGTCCAGATCAATCCGGAACACACCGTCAAAGCGGGGCGCATCAACACCGCCCTTTTTACCGGTTTCATCCCCCTGGGGATCATGGCGCGCGCTGACCACTTCCGGATCATAGAGCAGGGCAATTTCCTGCTGGGTGTCGTTGGCAAACCCCATCACGGCCCGGTTTGTTCTCAGATCAAAGGCCGCGGCGAAATCTTCCAGCGCCGCGACTGTCGATTGACTCGGACTTTGATCGGGGGCTTCGATGATCATGATCGCATCGGCATTCAGGGCGGTAAACACGATCCCCAGGGCCTCGGCCTGCTGCGCACGGGTAACATCGCGCCGTCCCGACCATGCGCCATCCGCGACCAGTTTGCTGTTTTCGTCAAAAAGATTGGCGAACCATTCCACGTTATACGTGGCAATCCGCATCAGCCGTGCGCCTCTTTGATCGCTTCCCATGCGCGGTTGATGTCAATCATCCGTTTTTCCGCCAGCTTCACCGCCTCGGGCGGAACCCCCCGCGCGATCATCGCATCGGGGTGGTTGCTGCGCACCAGTTCGCGCCAGACCTTGCGAACAGAGCTTATCGGGGCATCGGCGCTGACCCCCAGAACGGTGTAGGGGTCGGGGTGTGCATCGGGAACGAACCGCGCGCGCAACGCCTGAAAGCTGGCATCGGGCAGACCGAAAATCTCGGCCACACGTTTCAGAAACAGGTTCTCGTTGGGATGATAGAACCCATCGGCCATGGCGATGTGAAACAGGCCTTCCATCAGGTCGCAGAGCGTGCCCTCCTGACCGTCAAACATTTTCTGGATGCGGGTCGCGTAATCTTCGAATCCGGCAACGTCCTGACGCGCCAGATTGAACACTTTCGCCGCGCCCGCCTCGTCTTCTGCGGCGATCTGGAACACTTCGCGAAAAGCGGTCACTTCGGCGCGCGTGACCTGCCCGTCGGCCTTTGCCATTTTGGCGCCCAGCGCAATCACGGCAATCGCAAAGGCCACGCTGCGTTCCGGCGGGCTGCGCAATTTGTCAAAGACAGCCGTCAGGCTTTCGCCCTGGGTCAGGGCGGCAAGGGCGTCTGAAATACGGGTCCATAACGTCATGGCGCGACGATACAAGCTGCGGGGACAAGTGTCAGTGGGGTCAGCCGATTATTTTCTGCATCAGGATCAGATCAATCCATTGCCCGTGTTTGAACCCCGCCTGACGGATACATCCCGCATCAGCAAAGCCAAGACTGCGGTGAAACGCGACCGCACCGGGGTTTTGTGCGCTGATCCCCGCGATCAGGCTGTGAACCCGGTGCACGCAGGCGGCTTTTTCCAGTGTAGCCATCAAATCGCACCCAATGCCCTGACCGCGCGCGCCTGGGCGCAGCATGACCGAATGTTCCTTGCAAAACGCGTATCCCGGCCCGGACCGGAAAGGCCCGTAAGTGGCAAACCCGACAACCGCGCCGGATGTGTCCGTTGCGACAAAAAACGGGTCGGGCGCGTTTGCAATCCTTTCGGCGATGGTTTCGGGTTGTTTTTCTTCGGTTGTGAAGGTGACAAGCGTATCGCGGATGACATCGTTCCAGATGTCACAGATGGCAACGGCGTCCTGCACTTTGGCCGTACGCACCGCCATCACAGGCGTCGCGTGCCAGTCGGCGTTTCTATATCGGCGTGCAACCCGGCGGTTCCCTTTTCAAAGGCGATGACGGACCTGTCGAGATAGGGGGCCAGTTCACCCTCAAGCCGTTCGACCTGCGGGTGCGACACGATCAGGCGCGACAACCGGCAGCCCTGCGATGTCAGCAGGGCACTTGGATGCACCGGCGATTGCCATTCGATCAGCGCCGGAAAGCAGTTGTCATAGGGCAAAATCCCGTCTTTCGGAACGGCCATGCGCCACCGCAGATCACCCCGGCTAAGCGATACGGGCACACCCGCCTGGGGTAACACGCCCAGAACTGCATCCAGATCTTCAACCTGGCAAATCCAGTTGGTCAGACGCGGCGGCCCCTGAAACCGGTCCAGATCAAACCACCGCGTCCGTTCGGGTGGCAGGGCGGACGGATCGATTGCGATGACTTCCAGATACAGCCCGTCGGCCAGACCCAGCAATTCATTGTGGGTACCAAAAAAATCATGCGCTCCGCCGGGTTGCAGGGCTACGCCAAGGCGTGATTCCGTCCAGTCTGTTGCCTCGGCCAATGTCTGGCCTGCGATGGCAATATGATCCAACCTGATGGTTTCAGTGCTCAAATTCTGTGTTCTCCCAGCGCCGTCGCCCGAAATGGCAGCGGGTTCGGCCACAACAGACCCCATAGGAAAATGAATTTGAGAATATTTCAACTGTTTCCGGACGCAAAGCGCGTTGAAAGCGCGGGCGTCTCAACCCACCCAGACGACGACAGACCAAAGTGCCGCAAGAACTGTTGTGTAGAACGTCGCGGCGAAACCCAACCCGCGCAGCGGCGGGGACAGATGGTATCCGACCCAGAACACCAGCCGCGAAAGCGCAAAGGCAACCCCCATCACCAGCACGACAAAGCCGCCCAGCGTGGTGGCAACAAACGGCCAGATCACCAGCGCAAGCACCGCCTGTTCGGTTGTGTTGGCCAGAACCTTCTGATCGATCCATGCCGCAGAACCCGGTGCGAAATCCTGACCGTCGATGATACTGTCATCAAAGAAACGCCGCTGCGCCAGCCGAGCGATCATCGCCATCATCACCAGACCGGGCGCAAAAAAGGCGGTCAGCAGCGCGACGTTCGCGGGCATGAACGCCCCGCCCGCCAGTCGCTGCCCGCCCCAGACCACGGCCAGCGCCCACAGGGCACCGCCCGCCATGCCCGAAAGGATGGTCGGGCGTTTGCCCATCAGGCGCGCGCCTTGCGGATCAGGCGCAGAATGTCCTGCGCCGCCTCGGGGATGTTGGTGCCGGGGCCAAAGATCGCCTTGACGCCCGCGTCATAGAGAAACTTGTAATCCTGCTGCGGAATGACACCGCCGCAGATCACGATGATATCTTCGGCATCGGCATCCTTGAGGGCCTGAACCAGCTGCGGCGCCAGCGTTTTATGCCCTGCAGCCTGCGAACTGATGCCAATCACGTGCACATCGTTGTCCACCGCGTCCTGCGCGGCCTCTTCCGGTGTCTGGAACAGCGGCCCTACATCCACGTCAAACCCGATATCGGCAAAGGCGGTGGCAATCACCTTGGCGCCGCGATCATGCCCGTCCTGCCCCATTTTCACGACCAGCATGCGCGGGCGGCGGCCTTCGTCAGCGGCGAAATCCTCGACCGATTTCTGGATTGCGGCAAACCCTTCGTCGCCTTCATAGGCCGCGCCATAGACACCGGCCAGCGTTTTGACTTCGGCGCGGTGACGGCCGAATTCCTTTTCCATTGCCATACTGATCTCTCCTACGGATGCGCGGGCGCGGGCGGCATCCACCGCGGCGTCCAACAGGTTTCCGCCTTCGCTGGCGCGGCGGGTCAATTCGTTCAGGGCAGCGGTGCAGGCAGCATCGTCCCGCGTTGCGCGCATTTTATCAAGCCGCGCCACCTGGCCCGTGCGCACCGCGTCATTGTCGATATCCAGAATGTCGATCGGATCCTGTTTATCCAGTTTGTATTTATTGACCCCGACAACCACCTCTTGGCCGCGATCAATCATCGCCTGTCGACGCGCGGCGGATTCTTCGATCCGAAGCTTGGGCAGGCCGCTGGCAACCGCCTTGGTCATGCCGCCCATTTCCTCGACTTCGTCAATCAGCTTCCACGCCTCGGCCATCAAATCTGCGGTCAGTTTTTCAACGTAATAGGAACCGGCCAGCGGATCGACCACATTGGTGACGCCGGTTTCTTCCTGCAAAATCAACTGGGTATTGCGCGCGATGCGGGCCGAAAATTCGGTTGGCAGGGCAATCGCCTCGTCCAGCGCGTTGGTGTGCAGGCTTTGGGTGCCACCCAACACGGCACTCATCGCCTCGTAGGCGGTGCGCACCACGTTGTTATAAGGATCCTGTTCCTGCAAGGACACGCCGGATGTCTGGCAATGGGTCCGCAGCATCGACGATTTCGGGTTTTTCGGTTCGAATTCCTTCATGATCTCGAACCACATCTGGCGCGCGGCGCGCAGTTTCGCGGCTTCCATGAAAAAATTCATGCCGATGGCAAAAAAGAACGACAGCCGGCCGGCAAACTTGTCGACATCCATGCCGCGCGCAATCGCGGCGCGGACATATTCGCGCCCGTCGGCCAGCGTATAGGCCAGCTCTTGCACAAGGTTCGCGCCCGCCTCTTGCATGTGGTAGCCGCTGATGCTGATCGAATTGAATTTCGGCATCTCGGTGCTGGTGTATTCGATAATGTCCGAGATGATGCGCATCGACGGTTCGGGCGGATAGACATAGGTGTTGCGCACCATGAATTCCTTGAGAATGTCGTTCTGGATCGTGCCGGACAGAACCGCACGGTCATGGCCCTGCTCTTCTCCGGTGACGATAAAATTGGCCAGTATAGGGATCACCGCACCGTTCATCGTCATCGACACCGAAACCTTGTCGAGCGGGATGCCGTCAAACAGGATTTTCATGTCCTCGACGCTGTCAATGGCCACACCGGCCTTGCCAACGTCACCGACCACGCGGGGATGATCGCTGTCATAGCCGCGGTGCGTGGCCAGATCGAACGCAACTGACACGCCCTGCTGCCCTGCCGCCAGTGCCTTGCGGTAAAAGGCGTTGCTTTCCTCGGCAGTGGAAAAGCCGGCATATTGCCGGATGGTCCATGGCCGGCCCGCATACATGGTGGATTTCACACCACGGGTAAACGGCGCCTGCCCCGGCAAGGTGCCCAGATGGGTCAGGTCGGCCACATCCTCGTCCGTATAGACAGGCTGCACGTCGATGCCTTCAAGGGTGTGCCATGTCAGGTCTTCCAGGCTGCGGTTGCGCAGTTCGGCCTTGGCCGCTTCAGCCCATTTCTCTTTTTTCGTTGTCATGTCCGTGTCCTCTTGCATTTCGGGCGATGGCAGACGTGTTCCCCGTCTTGTTCGCCCCTGTTCCCTGGGTGAAATTGGCCAATCCGTCGGCGCCTGTGCGCAGCCAGAACAGATCGTCCAGATAGGTTTCTCGCAGATGCGCGGTTTGTACGGCATCAAACGGATACCAGCGATCCGTACCGGTCAGGCCCGCGCCGTTCTGTCCGCGCTCGGCCACCATCTGGCGCAAGACATCCGGTGCTGGCGTGGCATTGCACCAGTTTCGGGCATGCGTTTCCGGACCGGCCTGCCCTGTCATCAGGGCCAGTTGCACATCGGGTTGGCCCACATAGTTTTCGAATGGCACCACGTTAATGTCCGCATGTGGCATAGCGCAGGCGATATCGGTAATCACGTCGCGCCAGCTGCGGCGCCCCTGCACCAGCCGATCAAGTTCTGCCCGATCAGGCACGCCGCGCCCGCGGGTGATCCCGTATCCCAGCGACGATGCCCAATACCGGTCCAGCGCGCGGATGGTCAGGAAAACCCTGGTTTTCCGGTCTTCAAACGCAGGTGCGAAATGGGCCAAACGCTCACCCGCCGCAGGATAAAGGGTATTTGTGTCCAGATTACCGCATACCGACCCGATCATGTTTTCGTCGCTGATCACCAGATGTGTGTGGCCCCGCGAAAAGGCCCACGCGCAGCCCAGTTTGACCCGCCCGATCCCGCGTTTTTGAAGATCGCGGCCCGTTGCCGCCCCCGGTTTTGGCAGGATGCCGGCAAAAACCCCGCGCCGTGTGCGCCTTGGCCCCCAGAACCCTGTTCCCATCGCGTTCAGTTCAATCAGGTTGCGACGCATGTAATCCTGAAATGTCGTCGTGCCGGTACGGTGCGCCCCGATATGCAATATCACGTCCATGAATGCGCCCGCCTGTCGCCACAGGGCCGCCCAGTCCGGCCCGATCCTTGGGATGGCGGCCATCATTGCGTTGAACCTCTGACAAAGCACTTAACACAGCCGTTTTGTACAACAACGTTACGATCTGTGTTCGCATTCCGGAAATTGCCCCCTATATTGCGCTTAGCAGGAGACATTATGAAAAACACGTTAGCCCTTGTTTTAGCCGGATTTCTCGCACTGCCAGCCGGTGCGACAGGATCGGTTGATCCAGCCGAACTGCCCTTGATCCGGCCCGCTGAAAGCTCAGATTTGAGCGAATTTTTATGGATAAAGCGGCCCGTCGTCGTGTTTGCGGACACCCCGGCCGACCCGCGGTTCATCGAACAGATCGAATTGCTGGAAAAAGAGCTTGAGATGCTGGAAGTGCGCGATGTCGTGGTGTTGACCGACACAGACCCTGCGGCAAAATCCGCAATCCGTACAAAGCTTCGCCCGCGCGGCTTTACACTGGTGCTTGTTGGCAAGGACGGCGGGGTCAAGCTGCGTAAACCGGCGCCGTATACAGTGCGCGAACTGACACGGGTGATTGACAAGATGCCCGTGCGCCAGCGCGAGGTGCAGGAGCGCCGCGGAGAATAATGCGACCGCGGCCCCTGTAGGGCGGCGGATTCATTGCATGTCAGGCGGCGATGCCCTATATTGAAACAGGAAACGGGCGCATGGTGCGCCTTACCGTCAGGAGTGACCGGATATGTCGAATACACCGAAATCACCGCCTCCTAGAACTGGCCAGACCGGACCGCGTCCGGGGTACTGACGGCTGCGCCATTGGGCGCACCGATACTGGCATTTAACGTTTCAATAGCCTGATTGCCCTGATCCAGCGCTTCAAGCTTGAGCGAAATGTAATCCGTGTACATCTTGATACGCTGTTCCTGATCCATGCCGTCAAACTTGTAGGATCGCAGGTCTTCTATCATCGCCTCGATCGCGAATACCTGATTGTAATAGCGCACCACCGGGCCGATCACCTGTTCGGGCAGGATGCTGATATCGGTCAGGACCGTCTTGAACACCGTGTCATTGCATTCGGACGGCACAAACGGGGCATAGTTTTCATCGGTTTCCATCTGCCCCACCACTTCGGCCCAGATATCGCGCAGATCGAAGCCGGGATTTGACAGAATATCCATATAATGCTGGATTTCCGCGCGCAGGGCGATTTGCAAATCTTCGCACCTCTCGCGGCGGCGACGCCGGTCGCGCCTGACTTCGCGCTGCCCGGTCACGAACCAGCCCGCCACATTGATCAGCGCCGCAATCACGGCGGCAATAATGGCCGGGCCTATCCATTCGACGGGCAGCATTCAATCTCACTCAAACTCCATGATAACATCGTCCACGGCAAGGCTGTCGCCAGCACCGGCGTTGATCTTGGATACGATGCCCTTGCGCTCGGCGCGCAGGATGTTTTCCATTTTCATCGCCTCGACAGTGCACAGCGCCTGTCCGTCCTGCACTTCATCGCCCACTTCCACGTTCACTTTGACGATCAGGCCCGGCATCGGGCACAGCAGCATTTTCGATGTATCGGGCGGCAGTTTTTCCGGCATTTTGGCGGCCAGTTCGGCCTGGCGCGGGGTACGCACGTGCACTTTCAGATCGGCACCCCGGCTGCGGATACGGAACCCGCCGCTGACCTTGCCCACTTTCAGCACCAGCGGCGCGTCATCCACCGTCAGCATCGCAAGCTGATCGCCCGGCGTCCAATCGCTGGTCACGCGGTGCGATGTCCCATCTTCAAAAGCCACGGTTGCGCCAGCCTTGTCCGCATCAATGGTCACGTCATAGCTTTGGCCCTGCACGGCGACGTTCCAGTCGCGTCCGACCTTGCGCTCGTGATTGTCCATACGGCCCGAGACTCGCGCACGGCGAATTTCGGCAACCCGGTGCATCGCGGCGCAGGACGCTGCGATCTTGCGCAAATCGGCCTCGGCCAGTTCGACGCCTTGAAATCCGTCGGGGAACTGTTCTTCGATAAAGGCGGTGGTCATGTCACCTGCCACAAAGATCGGGTGATCCATCACCGCTGCCAGAAACGGCAGGTTGTGGCCGATGCCTTCCACTTCGAAGCTGTCCAGTGCCACCCGCATCCGTTCAATCGCATCTTCCCGGGTCGGGGCCCATGTGCACAGCTTGGCGATCATGGGGTCGTAATACATGCTGATCTCGCCGCCCTCGTAGACACCGGTATCGTTGCGCACGACATGGCTGGCCTCGGCCACCTCGGCGGGCGGGCGATAGCGCGACAGGCGGCCAATGGATGGCAGGAACCCGCGATACGGGTCTTCGGCATACAGACGGTTTTCGATCGCCCATCCGTTCAGTTTGACATCATCCTGTGTGATGCTCAGCTTTTCGCCGTTGGCGACACGGATCATCTGTTCTACCAGATCAACACCGGTGATCAGTTCTGTCACCGGGTGTTCAACCTGAAGGCGCGTGTTCATTTCCAGGAAATAGAAATTCTTGTCTCCGTCGACGATGAATTCAACCGTGCCCGCGCTGGTGTAATCCACCGCCTGCGCCAAAGCGACGGCCTGTTCGCCCATGGCGCGGCGCGTTGCCTCGTCCAGAAACGGGCTGGGGGCTTCTTCGACAACTTTTTGGTTGCGGCGCTGGATACTGCATTCGCGTTCTCCCAGATAGATGCCGTTGCCGTGACTGTCACACAGCACCTGAATTTCGATGTGGCGCGGCTGGGTCACGAATTTCTCGATAAAAATCCGGTCATCCCCGAACGAACTTGCCGCCTCGTTCTTGGAACTTTGAAAGCCTTCGCGCGCTTCGTAGTCATTCCACGCGATACGCATGCCCTTGCCGCCGCCACCGGCAGACGCCTTGAGCATGACCGGATAGCCGATTTCGTTGCTGATGTTCACTGCCTCGTCGGCATCCGAAATCAGCCCCATATAACCGGGCACGGTGCTGACCCCGGCCTCTTGGGCGATTTTCTTTGACGTGATCTTGTCGCCCATCTTTTCGATGGCGCCGACAGGCGGGCCGATAAAGGCAACACCTTCAG
Source organism: Sulfitobacter sp. TBRI5 (assembly GCF_051013555.1). Lineage (NCBI taxonomy): Bacteria > Pseudomonadati > Pseudomonadota > Alphaproteobacteria > Rhodobacterales > Roseobacteraceae > Sulfitobacter > Sulfitobacter sp. TBRI5. The sequence goes on from NZ_CP112884.1 coordinate 169,611, forward strand.
CGGCCAGTGCTTCGGCGAATTTGGAGTTTTCCGACAGGAACCCGTATCCCGGATGCACCGCCTGCGCGCCGCTGGCGCGGATCGCCTCCATCACCTTGTCGATCACGATATAAGACTGGTTGGCGGGGGGCGGGCCGATGTGCACGGCTTCGTCTGCCATCTGAACGTGCAACGCCTGTTTGTCAGCGTCCGAATAGATCGCAACGGTCGATATGCCCATCTTGCGGGCGGACTTGATAACACGGCAGGCGATTTCGCCCCGATTTGCGATCAGGATCTTACTGAACATATTTTGTCCCTTTTGGTGATGGAGTGGTCGCACGCCAAACGGCCGCGTGCCCGAAGGTGCGCGGCAGTCAGATCGTGACAAGGATGATCCGAACGCGGCGGGCAGAGGCCCGCAACGGTCAGAGGATTAGCATTTGCCGGGGTTTTGATCGCAATAGATGACGCTACCGGCGGCACCGACTGCCGCTGTGGCAAACGGGTTGGTGTCCAGCAACAGCGCTGCGCCGACACCGGCACCGGCGCCGACAAGCGCCTGTTCACCGGTCGTATCGCCACAGGCTGCGAGCCCGGCGCACACAACGATTGCGGATGTCCATTTGAGGATTGGCATCGGATTTTTCCTTTTTTGCCTGACTGCTCGTTTTCCACAGATGACATAACCTGGCCCAGAGGCAAGGAGTTTTGCGCCAAGGGCGGCAAATGCGCCAAGTGTCGCGCAAAATCGGCCCCGCGCAGCCCAATGGCGGCCGGCGAAACAGAAAAATCTGGCCGCCGACCGTCAAGGGAAGGGGTACGGTAGTGATGCAACTTACGCGCTGTTCGGATGGAAACAGGCGCTGCACCTGCGACACTGGCAATCAATGCGCTGCACGCCAATGGGATTGGACCCACCTGTGAATTTTGGGCTGCATTCTGCCGATTATGATGAACGTTCAGCAACATAGTGCTCAAATTCCGTCAAATACTTCGGGAAACGCCGCGCGCGCCGCCGCTTCGTTGATCTTCAGAAGCGACTCGTAATCAGCAGGATCAAACGGGTCTTCAGCTGGCACCACCTCGCGTCCGAACAGCCAGCTCAGGCGTCCGGCATCCAGATTGCCGCGTTCGAATGGCTGGTCGCCGAAATGTTCCCACAGCGCGGCCATGAATGCCGCATCGGCGCGCCGGTCAGGCGGGCGGCGGTCGGCATAGCGTTCGCGCCGGGTCAGCGGCGTGACGCCTTTGGGGTTGGGCCGCCGGATGGTGAACTGGAAATCCGATCCCGGCAGACGACCGGGAAATCCGCGGTGTTTCAGCATGAAACACCCCCTGTCGCCCCTGTCGGGGCCAGTGCGGGTTGGATCAGGGCAAGCGTTGCCGCCCGCCCTGCCCGATACTTACTTGTACTTGCCTGTATAGGCCGGTTCCTGGCTGATCGGCTCAGGTTCGACGACAACGTATTGTTCCTCGACCGGCTCTTGCGCACAGGCTGCAACAACAGCAACAAAGCTGAATGCTGCAAGTAGCTTGATGTAGTTTGACATCTGCGTCTCCTGCGTTCGGGTCGGGGGGATGCGGCGTGAACTTGCCGCACAACACCCGACATATCAGTGCCTGCCATGACGGCAGCACCGCCGGTCAATCTAGCGTAAGCGCGGGTCAAAAGATATCTGGCGCGCAGCAAGCTGTCGCCCTGTGACTCCAAAGACGCAGAAGCGGCCAGACCTGCAAAAGGCGGCGCAACATATTGTGGTTGCATCATAAACCCTCCCAGATGCAGGTGCCGTTTTCCAGCGTGAATGCCTCGAAAAACTGGGTGGCGTCGGGATCGGGCGTGCCGAATTCAACCGCACGGTCGGCAAGCGAGATGACAACCCTGCCAACATGTACCCCCTGTTCGGCTATGTAAGGCAGAGCCACGGTTTCACACAGATGGGCCATATCGGCCTCGGCGTCGGTAAAGCGGATCGTGCCACCATCGCGCGCGATCGCGGGGGCCAGAAACCGGAACCGTAACACCGGCGCGCCGACGGTTTCGTCCAGCAACACCTCTTGCAATTCCACCGCCTGACCTGACGGAACCTGCTGCGCCCGTGCGGCCGAGGCCGCCCAAAGAACGGACGCGGCAACACCGCCCCCCCAACCCCGTTTCCGGGCTCCTCCCGCTGGGGGGGCGTGACGCAGGGCAGTGCCGCGCGTCTGTTCATATGCCGCAGATGCGATCACGGCGCGGCTTCATCCTGAGTGTGAAAATCGGCGGGCGATATGATCTCGATCAACTCCATATCATCTGAATGGCGCACCTCGCGGTGTTTGATACCGGGGGGCTGCAACACGCAGGATCCCGCGCGCAGCATATGTTCGCCCTGCCCCTCGTATTCGAACACCACCCAGCCTTGGGTGACATAGACCATCTGAAAGTCCAGATCATGAGAATGCCACGCCGCAGGGCTTTCCATGCCCGGGACGGCGCGGATCACATGGGCGCCATAAGCGCCCTTGGTCGCATCCCTGATGCCCAGATCACGGTATTCAAAGAACGGCCGCAGCCCCGCGCCCTGAAACTTGCCATCATCGGCATGGGCGATGGTGAAGGCCTGATTTTTGAAGAGTTGGGTCATTTCAGTTTCTTTCAGGTGCGGCGCAACAAAGGCTTACAACGGAATATTGTCGTGCTTCTTCCACGGCATCTGTTTGCGCTTCTTGCGCAAGGACGCGAAGGCGCGGGCAACACGTTTGCGGGTGCTGCGCGGCTGGATCACCTCGTCGATGAAACCGCGTTCGGCGGCGACAAACGGGTTGGCAAACCGCGCCTCGTAATCGGCGGTGTGTTTGGCCAGCTTTTCAGGATCGCCCAGATCGGCGCGGTGGATGATTTCGGTTGCACCCTTGGCCCCCATCACCGCAACTTCGGATGTGGGCCATGCATAGTTGAAATCGCCCTGCAGATGCTTGGATGACATCACCACATAGGCGCCACCATAGGCCTTGCGGGTGATCACCGTGACCTTGGGCACTGTCGCCTCGCCATAGGCGAACAGCAGTTTCGCGCCGTGTTTGATCACGCCGCCATATTCCTGGCTGGTGCCGGGCATGAAACCGGGCACGTCGACCAGCGTCAGGATCGGGATTTCGAAGGCATCGCAGAACCGCACGAACCGCGCGGCCTTGCGGCTGCTGTCAATGTCCAGACAACCCGCCAGCACCATTGGCTGGTTGGCGACAACGCCCACTGTCTGCCCTTCCAGCCGGATGAAGCCAACAATGATGTTGCGCGCGAATTCTTCCTGAATTTCGTAAAAATCGCCCTCATCCGCCAGTTTGACGATCAGTTCCTTCATGTCATAGGGGCTGTTGGGATTTTCCGGCACCAGCGTATCCAGTGAAGGTTCGATCCGGTCTGGATCATCGAAAAACGGCCGCACGGGTGGTTTTTCACGGTTGCTGGCGGGCAGGAAGTCGATCAGGCGGCGGGCTTCGGCCAGCGCCTCGACATCGTTTTCAAATGCAGCATCGGCGACGGATGATTTTTTGGTGTGGGTACTGGCCCCGCCCAGTTCTTCGGCAGTGACCTGTTCGTTGGTCACGGTTTTCACCACGTCGGGGCCGGTGACGAACATGTAAGAGCTGTCTTTGACCATCAGAATGAAATCGGTCATCGCGGGCGAATAGACCGCCCCGCCCGCGCACGGCCCCATGATCATGCTGATCTGGGGCACCACGCCGCTGGCCATGATGTTGCGTTGAAACACCTCGCCGTAGCCAGCAAGCGAATCCACGCCTTCCTGAATGCGCGCGCCGCCGCTGTCGTTGATGCCGATGACCGGCGCGCCATTTTCAACGGCCATATCCATGATCTTGCAGATCTTGCGCGCATGGGTTTCCGATACGGACCCGCCCAGAACGGTAAAATCCTGGCTGAACACATAGACCAGACGGCCATTGACCGTACCCCAGCCCGTCACCACGCCATCGCCCGCAGGCTTTTGTTTTTCCATACCAAAATCGGTACAGCGGTGGGTGACAAACATATCGAATTCTTCGAAACTGCCCTCGTCCAGCAGCAGATCTATCCGTTCCCGCGCGGTCAGCTTGCCGCGTCCGTGTTGCGCGTCGATCCGCTTTTGCCCGCCGCCCAGTCTGGCGGTGGCACGGCGATCTTCAAGTTGGGACAGGATATCTTTCATGGCAGGACCCTTTTGCAATGTTGCGTGACCTTAAACATTTCTGCGCTGCGGCCAAAGGCCAATTTGGCAAATTTGCAAATCATTTTCCAAAGCGTTACTGCATAATGCAAATTTGCAAATACGCTCACTTTGAACTGATCAGTTCATTTCGTCTGGACAAGCCCGCGGCTCGGGCATAGGTCTGGGCCATGCCCGATGCGTCACCCCAGACTGCGCAAGCGCCGGCTGTTCGATTTCTGGACCGCACCACCGCTCCGCATATTGCCACGCTGATCCTGCTTGCCAGTATCTCGGCGATGGCGATGAACATCTTTCTGCCCAGCCTGCCCAACATGACCGACTATTTCCAGACCGATTACCGGCTGATGCAGCTTTCGGTGGCGGTGTATCTTGGGGTCAACGCGGTGATGCAGATCATCGTCGGGCCAATCTCGGACAAGTTCGGGCGGCGCCCTGTCCTGTTGTGGGGCTTGGGCCTGTTCCTGCTGGCCACACTGGGCTGTCTCTATGCGCCCAGCGCCGAGGTGTTCTTGTTCTTCCGCATGTGTCAGGCCGTGGTTGCCATTGCCATGGTCCTTAGCCGTGCCGTGGTGCGCGATATGTACCCGCAGGATCGCGCCGCTTCGATGATCGGCTATGTCACGATGGGCATGGCCATCGTGCCGATGATCAGCCCGGCAATCGGCGGCGTGCTGGACGAAGCGTTCGGATGGCGCGCCAGTTTCTGGGCGCTGTTCGGCATGGGCGCACTGACGCTGGTGCTGACCTATGCCGATCTGGGCGAAACCGCCGCCAAAAGCGGGCGTACGCTGGGCCAGCAATACCGCGAATATCCCGAACTTCTGCGCGCTCCGCGGTTCTGGGGCTATTCGCTGTCCTCGGGCCTGTCGTCGGGGGCGTTCTTTGCCTATCTGGGCGGCGCGCCCTTTGTCGGTTCCGAAGTGTTCGGCATGTCGCCCAGCACGCTTGGCATCTACTTTGGCGCACCCGCCATCGGATATTTCGTCGGCAATTTCCTGACCGGCCGGTTCGCCACGCGGTTCGGTATCAACGCAATGATCCAGTGGGGCTGCGGCCTGTGCAGCTTTGGCCTTGGCCTGTCGCTGTTGATTTTCCTTGCCGGACAGGGAAGCGCATTAGTGTTTTTCGGGTTGATGACCTTTGTGGGGCTGGGCAACGGTTTGTGCATCCCCAACGCCACCGCCGGAATGTTGTCGGTCCGCCCGCATCTGGCCGGTACGGCATCCGGATTAGGCGGGGCGATCATGATCGGGGGCGGTGCCGCGCTTAGCGCATTGGCGGGCGCGATGCTGGCACCGGAAACGGGCGCGCTGCCGTTGCTCTGGATCATGTTCATCACGTCGGCATTGTCCGTGGTCTGCATCCGGTATGTCGTGTTCCGCGAAAAACAACTGGGCCTTTAGCGCCCCGGCAATAGCGATTGCAGCCAGGTCTTTGCAAAGTTAGCATCAGGCAGATGCAAATTTGCAAAGGTGCGACATGGCCACCCAGAAACTTTATGCAGGCGCGAAACTGCGCGATATGCGCACCCGTATGGGGCTGACGCAAAAGGATTTCGCCGCCAAGCTGGGCGTGTCGCTGCCCTATCTGAACCAGATGGAAAACAACAACCGCCCTGTCAGCACGACGGTGGTTCTGGCGCTGGCGCAGGAATTCGGGCTGGATGTGACCGAACTCAGCACCGGTGACAGTGAACGGCTGGTCAGCGACATGCGCGAGGCGCTGGCCGATCCGGTCTTTGCCGAAGCCGCGCCGCCGCTGGCCGATCTGCGCCTGACCGCCTCGAACGCGCCGGCGCTGGCACGCGCCTTTATCGAATTGCACCGCGCCTACCGGCAAACCCACGAACGGCTTGCATCGCTGGACGAGGCATTGGGACGCGAAGATGCGCGGATGCAGGCCAGCCCGTGGGACGAGGTGCGCGATTTCTTTCATTACTGCGACAATTACATTGACGCGGTGGACCGCGCCGCGGAACGGTTTGCCACCGGACAGGAACCATTCCAAGACATCCGCGTCCTTGCATTGGCGCAGCTGAAAGCGGGCGGTGTGAAGGTCGAGTTCGTGCAACAGGCGGCTTTGCGCAGCTACGATCCGGACGTCGGTATCTTGCGCCTGTCGGCCCGTGCCGCGCCGGAAACCCAGACGTTTCAGGCGCTGTTGCAGGTGGCGCTGCTGACCCAGGACAAACTGCTGGAAGCAACGCTGGATTTCGCACGCTTTCAGTCGGACGAAGCACGCGCAATCGCAAAGATCGGGCTGGCCAACTATTATGCGGGCGCATCGCTGATGCCCTACGGGCTTTTTCTGGCCGCGGCCCAGGAATGCCGCCACGATCTTGAGGTTCTGGCGGCGCGGTTCGGGGCGTCTGTTGAACAGGTGGCGCACCGCCTGTCCACGCTGCAACGACCTGGGGCCAAGGGCATTCCCTTCTTCTTTGTGCGTGTTGATCAAGCCGGCACGATCACCAAACGCCATTCGGCAACGCGGCTGCAATTTGCCCGATTTGGCGGGGCGTGTCCGTTGTGGAATGTGCACCGCGCCTTTGAAACACCGGGGCGGTTTCTGCGCCAGCTGGCGGAAACGCCGGATGGCGTGCGTTATATTTCGCTGGCGCGGGATGTGTCCAAATCGGGGGGATCTTTCGGAGCGCCCGTGCGCCGCTATGCGATTGCCCTGGGCTGCGAGGTGAAACACGCGCGATCGCTGGTTTATGCGGACAGTCTTGATCTGGGACAGGACAGCGCATTCGAACCCATCGGCATTTCCTGTCGCATCTGCGAACGCAAGACCTGCCATCAACGGTCCGTTCCGCCGCTTGAACGGCGTTTAACGATCAAACCGAACGAGCGCGGCGTGTTGCCTTACGAGGTAAATTAAAAACAACACGCCGCGCTGCTTCACTCAGGATTTGGAAAGATAACCCCAAATTTCGTCTTTCAAGGCCGCGCGCTGCTTGCGCAATGCGACCTCGGCCAGATTGTCCATTGGTTCGACATTGGTCTCGGCCCGGTGCACGGCGCGGTTCACTTCGTGGTATTCATCCGCGAGTTTGGCAAAATGTGCATCCGTTTGTTTCAGGGTGCTGATGGCTTCCGCCTTGTCAGGGAATTCTTCGTGCAATTCGTGGGGGGTGTGAGACATCAACATACTCCGTTTTATTGTGTTGCGCATCACCCTAGCATTTTGGAATGCCCGTGTTCTTTGATACGCATCAAGTCCGGCCCGACATTTGTGGCGCGCATCACCGTTTTGCCGCCCGCCACCCGGCCTTACGCGCGTCAGCCTCGGTGCAGAACCAGCGTTCGCCCTTGGCGGTGTTTATGCCGGTTTTTTCGTAATCCACCTGCCCCGGAACGTGATAGATGCGGGTGCCTTTGGACGATATATTGCCTTTGATGACACAGTCGTCATTCGGCGCGACACGTCCGGTTGTGCGCGCGGCGCGAAACTGTTCGGGCGACTGAACGCGGCTGGCATGCAGGCCACGCGCATTCACGGCAGCGCCTTTTTCGTCCAGATCATAATCCATCGAATAGCGGCGATAGGCAAAGGCAAGACCGGCAGACACCAATGTGCGCCCTACATCGGCCCCGTCCACGCTACAGCGTGCGACAACGCGCCCATAGCGATCGCGATCAATCTGCTGGCAGGCCGCCTTTTTGCCCTGATAAAGCGCGCGCACCTGGGCGCTGACCCATTCGCCGCAGGGCCAGTTGGCATTCTGCGCATCGGCACAATCCTGATCCGTTTCGGGCGCGTCGATCCCGAAAAGGCGCACCCGCGTCTTGCCAACATCGAATGTGTCACCATCAATGACGTGCACTCTTCCGGTGACATCAGCCAGCGCAGGGGCCAGTGATATGCTTGAAAGCGCAAGAACGAAGGCAAAACAAATTCTTAACATTGTGTTAATATGGGCCAGCCCCGGAGCCGCCACAAGCCGAAGTCACGGTCAGGCGAAACTCTGTTGCAAATTGCCATTTCGCCTGTAGCCGGCGAATTTCCAGCCCTGCAGCGGCGCCATCGCCTTGCCATTCAGGGCGGGGTCTGGCAGGTAATACACAAATGAAATGTCGCTTTAGCGAGGCCCACCATGTCTTTTCTGAAAACAATCACGAAACCTGTCGCGCGGGTCGATGCACCGGGTGTAAATCCGCCGATCTTTGACGGTTCCAAACCGTCAATGAAAACGCGGGCCACCCAGTTCTTTGCGCAAATGCTGCCGCTGTCCTATTTCAAACGGCTGCCGACAATCATCATCATCGACGCCACCAACAGCTGCAATCTGCGCTGCCCTGTCTGCCCCGTTACATTCGCCATGACCCGCAAACGCGGCATGATGAAGCTGGACGTGTTCAAGGGCATTGTGGACGATTTTAAGAACGAAGCCAAAAAGCCCGCCATGTATTTCAGCTTTTCCGGCGAACCGACAATGAACAAGGATCTGCCGGAATTTGTGGCCTATGCCCACGAAAACGGACACGAAACCTATCTCAGCACGAACTGCACCAAACTGACCGAAGAAATGTCGGAACGTCTGATCCTAGCCGGGCTGGACCGGGTAAACCTGTGCATGGACGGATTTTCGAAAGAGGCGCAGGAAGCCTATCGCGTCAATTCCGATTTCGACGAGGTCAAAGCCAACATCGAAATGTTCCTGAACACGCGCAAACGGTTGGGCACCAAGCACCCCAAATGCGTATTGCAGACGTTGCTGACCGGCTATTCCGAAACCCAGATGAAAGACATCGAAGTCTGGGCGCGCGAGGCAGGATTTGACCGCATCCGGTTCAAGACCTTCAGCATCGGATCCTACACAAGCGAAGAACAGAAGCGCGAATTCAGCCACTTTCTGCCCAAGAGCAAGGAATTGCTGCGTCACCCGACCGAAGTTGCCCGCTCGCTTTGCACCGTACCGCTTTATCAGTCGGTGGTGTTCTGGAACGGCGATCTGGGCCTGTGCTGTATCGATTACGACCGCGTCATCGAATTGCCCAATGTCGGCGAAGGCGGCTTTGTCGCGGCCTACCGTTCAGACGAAGCGGCAGCCGCGCGCAAAAAGGGCTATCTGAAACAGTTCGACATTTGCAAAGGCTGTTCCTACAGCAACGCCGAAAACATGGGCTTCAAGGTCGATCTGCACTGACAGCCGATTGATAGGACCAGATTCAAGGCGAGGCGGGAAACTCCATAATTTTCCGCCTCGTTTTTTTTTAGCCAAAAGCAGGCCAGATACGCCCTATCGTTGCGATGTTTTCCAATCGGGATGAATCCAAGGCCGGTCATTGGCGCGCGGCAACGGATCAAGCCCCAGTATGTGATCCGATATCTTTTCCCCCACCATGATCGACGGCGCATTCAGGTTGCCATTGGTGATGCGCGGGAAAATGCTGCTATCGGCCACACGCAACCCGTCCACCCCGATTACCTGGCCCTGCGGGTTGACCACCGCGTTTTTGTCAGAGGCACGCCCCATCCGGCAGGTGCCACAGGGGTGATAGGCGCTTTCGACGTGTTCACGGATGAACCCGTTCAGTTCATCATCTGATTGCAACGCCGCGCCGGGCTGGATTTCGTGTTTGACGAAGGGTTTGAATGCCTCTTGGGCGAAAATTTCACGGGTCAGGCGGATACAGGTGCGAAAATCTTCCCAGTCCTGCGGATCGGACATGTAGTTGAACAGAATGCGCGGATCGTCTTTTGGATCGGCAGAGCGCAACGTGACAGCCCCGCGTGACGCGGACCGCATCGGGCCGGTATGGGCCTGAAATCCGTGCCCCTCTGCTGCCGCCTGCCCGTCATAGCGCACCGCCATCGGCAGGAAGTGATACTGAATGTCCGGATAGGGCACGCCCGCACGGCTGCGGATGAACGCCGCGCTTTCAAACTGGTTGGATGCACCAAGACCGGTTTTGGTGAACAGCCATTGCGCGCCGATCACACCCTTGCTGATCAGGTTCCAGTGCTTATAGAGCGTAATCGGCTGGCTGGCCGCCATTTGCAGATAAAGTTCCAGATGGTCCTGAAGGTTGGCGCCGACACCGGGGCGGTCGGCGACAACGTCGATGCCGTGTTCGGCCAGATGTGCGCCCGCCCCGATCCCCGACAACATCAGAAGTTTGGGCGAATTGATCGAGGATGCGGCCAAAATCACCTCACGGCGGGCATGGATCACTTCAACGCGCCCGCCTCGTTCGATTTCAACACCGGTGGCCTTGCCGTCAGTGATCACGACACGCCGCGCGAGGGCGCGCACAAGATCGCAATTGGGATGCTTCAACGCCGGACGCAGATAGGCATTGGCCGCTGACCAGCGCCGGCCGTTCCAGACAGTCTGCTCCATCGGGCCAAAGCCTTCCTGCTTTTCCCCGTTGTAATCACCGGTCACCTCGTATCCCGCTTGCTGGCCACTTTTGACAAAGGCCTCGTATAGCGGGTTCTGTCGCGGGCCGCGGGTGACGTGCAGCGGGCCATCCTTGCCGCGCCATTCGGTATCCCCGCCATGGCCGCCATCGTGCCAGTGTTCCATCCGCTTGTAATAGGGCAGCACATCGGCATAGGCCCAGCCATCGGCGCCCGCTTCGGCCCAGTGATCGAAATCCATTGCATGGCCGCGCACATAGACCATCCCGTTGATCGAAGATGACCCCCCGATCACCTTGCCACGCGGACAGGCCAGGCGGCGCCCGCCCAGATGCGGCTCGGGTTCGGATTTGTAGCCCCAGTCATAGCGCTTCATGTTCATCGGATAGGACAGGGCGGCAGGCATCTGGATGAACGGACCGGCATCGGTACCGCCGTGTTCGATCACCAGAACCGAAGCCCCTGCCTTGGTCAGCCGATAGGCTATGGCACATCCCGCGCTGCCGGCGCCGACGATGACAAAATCGGCCTCCATCATCCGGCCTCCGGATGGGCCAGCGCGCTGTAGCTGATCATGACATGTTCGCGATAGGCCGGACGCGCGGACAAACGTGCATACCAATCCGCGACACGCGCAAGGGGTTTGCGTGGAATATCAATGTCATAATAGCGATGCATCAGATGGCCTGCGATCACATCGGCAAGGCTGAACTGATCCCCCGCAACGAAATCGCGCGTCACAAACACATCCTCCAGCTTGTCCAGTTCAGTTTCGAACGCGACAATGGCCTGTGACAGTGCGGCCTCGTCCCGGTCGTTGGCAGAAAACCGGACGCGGGGCCAGAAAATCGGCGTGGTAAAGCCCAATGCAAGGGACAGTTTGGACCATTCGGCCCACATATCGACCTGCGCGCGCGCCGCCGGATCAGCAGGCCAGAACGCACCGCCATCGCCATAGCGCGACGCCAGATAACGCAGGATCGCACAGCTTTCCCAGATCACGACACCCCCGTCGCGCAGGACAGGCACACGCCCGTGCGGCGACATGGCGCGAAATTCGGGCGTACCGGTGCCGCCGTGCACATGGCCGTAATCCAGCCGTTGTGCGGACAGGCCCAGTTCGGTCAGGCCCCACATCACGGCTTGCACATTTGATGAATTGGCGCGCCCATAGACGGTCAGTTCCGGGGTCTGTGTCATTGGTTTGCCCTGCCCCGCAGGCGCGCGTTCCGGTGCGCAATGCGGGATCGTTGTTTGAGGAATATCTGGAACATGGCGCTGCTGCTATCCGATCAGTCGCCGCGCGGAAAACGCTGGTTTTCCTCGACCACGTTCAGATCCATGTGGTTGCGCATGTAGCGTTCCGATGCTTTTTGCAGCGGTTGGTAATCCCATGGATAATACCCGCCCTGGCGCAACGCTTCGTATACAACCCAGCGGCGGGCCTGGCTTTCGCGGACTTCGCTGTCGAACCGGTCCAGATCCCATCTGGCGTCGGCCTTGGCGCGCAGGCTTTGCACTGTGCCCTGATGGTCGGGGTGATCTGCCAGATTGGTCAGTTCATGCGGATCAGCATCCAGATCGAACAGCTGGTCGGGATCCAGCGTACAGCGGTTGTATTTCCACTTTCCATAGCGCAGGGACACCAGCGGCGCGTAGGATCCTTCGGCGGCGTATTCCATCGCCACAGGGCTGGTGCGCTGCCCGCCCTGCCCCAGATGAACAAGGCTTTCGCCGGTTGTCCATGGCATCACCTCGTCCATGCTGACCCCTGCCAGATCACACAGGGTCGGGCACACGTCGATTGTCGAGACAGGCGTTTCCACCAGTTCGTGTTTCATCACACCAGGCGCGCAGATCATCAGCGGAACACGCGACGACCCTTCGAAGAACGACATTTTGAACCACAATCCGCGCTCGCCCAGCATATCGCCGTGATCTGACACAAACAGGATGATCGCCTCTTGTCCGGTCGTTTCCAGCGCTTCCATCACCTCGCCGATCTTGTCGTCCAGATAGCTGATATTCGCGAAATAGGCGCGCCGCGCGCGCTGGATATCATCTGCCGTAATGTCAAAGCTGCGCCAGTCATTGGCATCGAAAATGCGTTTTGAATGGCTGTCCTGTTTTTCATAGGGCATCGTGCCAATTTCGGGCAGCAGATGATCGCAATCGGCGTACATGTCCCAGTACTTCCGGCGCGCGACATAAGGGTCATGCGGATGGGTAAAGCTGACCGTCAGGCACCATGGCCGATCATCGTGTCCGCGCGCCAGATCGTACACCTTGCGCGTGGCGTTGTAGGCGACCTCGTCGTCATATTCCATCTGGTTTGATATTTCGGCCACGCCCGCACCCGTGACAGAGCCCATGTTGTGATACCACCATTCTATACGTTCACCCGGTTTGCGGTAATCAGGCGTCCAGCCGAAATCGGCGGGGTAGATATCGGTGGTCAGGCGTTCTTCAAAGCCGTGCAATTGGTCAGGGCCGACAAAATGCATCTTGCCTGACAGGCAGGTCTGATATCCCGCACGGCGCAGATGGTGCGCGTAGGTCGGGATACTGGATGCGAATTCGGCGGCGTTGTCGTAGACGCGCGTGGCGGATGGCAATTGCCCCGACATGAAAGATGCCCGCCCCGGTGCGCAAAGTGGCGATGCGGTATATGTGTTTGCAAACCTTGTGGACCGGGCGGCCAGCTTTTTCAGGTTCGGCGCATGAAGCCAATCGGCAGGTCCGTCGGGAAACAGCGTGCCGTTCAACTGGTCAACCATAAAAATCAGGATGTTGGGCGCGCTCATTTCTGTTCTTTCAAGCATTGGCGGACAGTTTCGAGGATCAGGTTGATTGCGTCTTCGGCGCGCATCGGGCGCTGGCGCAATGCCTGACGGATATAAACGCCATCGATCATCGCCCCGATGGTTTCGGCGACAGGTTCGGGATCATCGACCATCTTGCGCAAACTGGCCATCAGGTTGGAATGCAACCGGCGCTGGTAAATGCCCAGCAGGCGGCGCACCTCTTTTGATTTGTGGGCGTGGACATAGAAATTCAGCCATGCGGCGACAATATCGGGGCGAAAATTGCTGGATGAGAACGAGGCGCGCACAATCGCCTCGATACGTTCCGAAGGGCTGTTTGCCATGCTCATCGCGCCACGCACTTCGGCCCCGTAAAGGTTCAGGATATGGCGCATGGCGGCCAGCAGCATCTGGTCCTTGCTGCCGAAATAATGATGGGCCAGCCCGCTGGACATACCGGCGCGTTTGGCGATCTGGTTCACCGTCACATCCAGTGTTCCAAGCGTGCCAATTTCTGCAATCGTCGCTTTGACCAGCGCGTCACGCCTGATAGGCTCCATCCCAAGCTTGGGCATTCACGACTCCGTTCTGTGCGAAAAGACTGGTGAACGCTAACGGAAATATAATTGACGCGTCAATCAATAAAAAACTACACTGCATGAAATAAATACCAAACGGGAGAACACCATGACCATCAAATCCACCTTATCCGTGCTGGCCCTTCTGGCTGCCACGCCGGCACTTGCCGATTGCGACACTGTCACCTTTGCCGATGTCGGATGGACCGACATCACCGCCACCACAGCCGCGACCAGCGTTGTACTGGATGCGCTGGGTTATGAAACTGACATCAAAGTGCTGAGCGTGCCGGTGACATACACGTCTTTGGCCGCAGGCGACATTGATGTGTTTCTGGGCAACTGGATGCCGACGATGGAAGCCGATATCGCGCCCTACCGCGAGGCCGGCACCGTTGATACCGTCCGCGCCAATCTGGAAGGCGCGAAATACACGCTGGCCGTGAACAAGGCTGCCGCCGATCTGGGCATCGCGGATTTTTCCGATATTGCCAGCCAGTCGGACGCGCTGGAAGGCAAGATCTACGGCATCGAGGCGGGCAATGACGGCAACCGCCTGATCCAGTCGATGATTGATGGCGATGCCTTTGGACTGTCCGGTTTCGAAGTTGTCGAAAGTTCAGAACAGGGGATGCTGGCGCAGGTCGCGCGGGCCGACCGCAAGGATGAACCGGTTGTGTTTCTGGGCTGGGAACCGCACCCGATGAACGCCAATTTCGAAATGTCCTATCTGACCGGCGGCGATGATTTCTTTGGCCCCAATCTGGGCGGCGCCACCGTTTATACGAACACTACTGCAGGCTATGTCGATGCCTGCCCGAATGTTGGTAAATTGCTGACCAACCTGGAATTCACGCTGGCGATGGAAAACGAGATCATGGCGATGATCTTGGATGACGGCATGAACCCTGAAGAAGCCGCCGCCACATGGATCGAAAACAACATGGGCGTGCTGGACGGCTGGCTGGCCGGCGTAACCCACAAGGATGGCAGCGACGGTCTTGCCGCTGTGAAACCAGTTCTGGGCAAATCCTAGAACCTCCAGGCGGCCCGCACATTCTGCGGGCCGCTTCGTTTTTGCCACCTGCGCGCCCCGCGCACCCACCCCAAACCGATGAAGGCCCGCTATGGAATGGCTGACTGACCAGAAAATACCGATTGGCAAGTGGGCAGCTGGCCTGTTCGACTGGCTGCAAACCCACGGCGCATGGTTCTTTGACGGCCTGTCCGAAGCGATGGAAGCGTTGATTGACGGCATTTTGTGGGTGTTGCAAACGCCGCATCCGCTGATTGTCGTCGCAGCCTTTGCCGCGCTGACCTATCTGTTGCAGCGCAGCTGGAAGCCGACCGTACTGATCGCGCTGGGGTTCCTGTTCATCCTGAATCAGGGCTATTTCGAAGAAACCACCGAAAGCCTGACGCTGGTCTTGTCGGCCTGTGTCGTGTGTATGGGTGTGGGTGTGCCCATCGGCATTGCTGCCGCCCACCGGCCCAAACTGTATCAGGTGATGCGCCCGATCCTTGACCTGATGCAGACGTTGCCAACCTTTGTTTACCTGATCCCCGCGATTGTGTTTTTCGGCATCGGCATGGTGCCGGGCCTGATCGCAACGGTGATCTTTGTGCTGCCCGCACCGATCCGGCTGACCCATCTGGGGGTGACATCGACACCCCAGCCTCTGCTTGAGGCGGCGCAGGCGTTCGGGGCCACCCCGCGCCAGACCTTGTGGAAGGTCGAACTGCCTTATGCGTTGCCACAGATCATGACCGGCCTGACACAAACCATCATGCTGTCCCTGTCGATGGTGGTGATCGCCGCGCTGGTCGGGGCGGACGGGCTGGGCGTGCCCGTTGTGCGCGCCCTCAATCAGGTCAATACGGCCCTTGGATTTGAAAGCGGGTTCATCATTGTGGTTGTGGCCATCATGCTGGACCGGATGCTGCGCATGGAGCAGAAATAATGACCGTTGCCGTCGATTTTCAGGAGGTTTGCATCGTCTTTGGTGACAAACCGCAAACCGCCCTGCCGCTGATGGATGCCGGGCAGGAACGTGGCGAGATTCAAAGCGAGACAGGTCAGGTTCTGGGGGTGCACAATTGTTCGCTGACCGTGGAAGAAGGCGAGATTCTGGTGCTGATGGGCCTTTCGGGATCGGGCAAATCCACGCTGTTGCGCGCTGTGAACGGGTTGAACCCGGTGGTGCGCGGGCAGGTGCAGGTGCGCGGCGAAAACGGGCTGGTCGATGTGACCAACGCAGACGCGGACACTTTGCGCAAAATCCGGCTGAATTCCGTGGCGATGGTGTTTCAGCAATTCGGGTTGCTGCCATGGCGCACGGTGCGCGAAAATGTCGGCCTGGGTCTGGAACTGGGCGGGATGGACAAATCCGAACGCCGCCAGAAAACCGATCAGCAGCTTGAACTGGTCGGGCTTTCGGACTGGGCCGATCGCAAGGTCGGGGAATTGTCGGGCGGGATGCAACAGCGCGTCGGCCTCGCGCGCGCCTTTGTCACCGATGCACCAATCCTGCTGATGGACGAACCGTTTTCCGCGCTGGACCCGCTGATACGGACCCGGTTGCAGGACGAATTGCTGGATTTGCAGCGCGCACTAAAGCGCACGATCATTTTTGTCAGCCACGATCTGGACGAAGCGTTCAAGATTGGCAACCGCATCGCCATCATGGAAGGCGGGCGCATCGTGCAATGCGGCACCCCGCAAGAGATTTTTTCAGCTCCGGCCACCGAATATGTGGCCGATTTCGTGGCCCACATGAACCCTCTGGGTGTGCTGTGCGCGCGCGACGTGATGGAACCGGCGACCGACGCCGCCAAGCAAACCGTGGCGCCGGATGCCGATATTCGCGATGTGATGGCACAGATCAATTCGGTCGCCGCGCCGATTGCGGTAAAGGATGAAACCGGCCGCACACTGGGTCAGATCACCAAGGACGGTATTCTGGCCAAACTGCTGGATCCGCGCGGATAAACGCCGCGCGGTCGGTTTGGTTCACACCTTGGTTGCAGGTGCGGGCGGCGCGACGACGCGGCGTTTAAGCATGGCTTCGCGCCATGTCAGGAAGCTGATCGATCCCATGATGATGCACCCGCCCAGCACCACCCATCCATCTGCGGGCTCACCAAACACGACCGCGCCCAGCGTCACCGCCCAGACCAGTTGCAGGAACGTAACAGGCTGTGTCACCGTCATCGGCGCGGCCTGAAATGCCAGTGTCATCGTGTAGTGCCCCGCCGTGGCAAAACAGGCGACAGCAAACAACAGCGCGATCTCACCCAGTGTCGGTGTGACCCAAACGGCCGCCGCGAATGGCGCCAGCCCGATTGTCACCCAGACCGACAGCATCGCAACCACAACCACGGGCGACAATTCATCGGTCAGGATTTTGGCCAGCAGGTAGGACGCCGCAAACACAACGGCGGCAAACAGCATCGCCAGGTGGCCCATGTTCACTTCTCGGAAACCGGGGCGCAGGATGATCAGCGCGCCCAACAGCGCCGCCGCGACCGCCAGAATGCGCCGCAAAGCCAGTTTTTCGCCCAGAAACAGGGCCGCGCCGATGGTCACGTAAACCGGCGATAGGTAGTTCATCGCCGTCACCTCGGCCAGCGGGATCTGGGTCATGCCGAAGAACCACAGCATCACGCCGATGGAATGCACTGCGCCCCGCGCGCCGAACAATGTCCACTGGCGGCGGCTGACCCGCGCCCGCAACAGCGGCCGGATCATCGGAACAAGAAACACAAGCCCCAGCAGATAACGTAAAAACGCCGCTTCGGGGGCGGGTATACGTGGCCCCAGAACCTTGACCAGGGCCGTGACCGCCACAAAACACAGGCCGGTCACGAGCATCCAGAATACGCCCAGTGCAGGCCGGGAAAGCGCGGGTGGTGTCATGGCTGCATGAACACCCATTCACGGACCGACTGCAAGATGTCACATCAAGATTAATTTGGCCGCAATGGCCCACATGGTCAGGCCGATGATCACGTCCAGCGCCTGCCACGTGCGCGGTCTGGCAAAAAGCGGCGCCAACAGGCGCGCGCCGTAGCCAAGTGCAAAGAAAAACGTGAAACTGGCAGTCACTGCCCCGGCCCCAAACGCCAGTCGGTTGTCATATTGTGCCGAGATCGAGCCAAGCAGGACAACAGTGTCCAGATAGACATGCGGGTTCAGCCATGTCAGCGCAAGAAGCGTCAGCAGGGCTTTGCGCAGGGATTGTCCGTCGCGGCCTTTGCTGTCCAGAACTACCCCACCCCGCCAGGCCGCCCGGAAATTCATCGCCCCGTACCAGATCAGAAACGCTGCCCCGCCATAGCGCATCAACGGTTCGAACCACGGCAGTTTTTGGGCCAGCAGGCCAAATCCCGCCACGCCCGCCGTGATCAACAACGCATCCGACACCGCGCAGGTCAGGCACACCCAGAACACATGCGCGCGATGCAGCCCCTGACGCAGCACAAAGGCGTTTTGCGCGCCAATGGCCAAAATCAACGACAGGCTCAGCGCAAAGCCGGGCAGAAAAGTATCATACATTTTGAAACGGGTCCTCTTGGGGTCCGGGTTTGACTATGTTCTGCTTCCCCATTAATCAAATTAAAGACATTTACGTATGATTAGAGTTTCTAATGCAGTTCGATCCCAACCATTTGGCCGCGCTTTGTGCCATTCTGCGATCAGGCAGCTTTGATCAGGCGGCGGCCGACCTGCGCGTCACGCCCTCTGCGGTATCGCAACGGCTGAAAGCGCTGGAAGACCGGATGGGGGCCACGCTGGTGCAACGCGGGCCGCCCGCACAGGCGACGCCGCTGGGCCGCCGTCTGGCCAAACATGCCGAAGATGTTTCTCTGCTGGAAGCGCAGCTGGCGCGTGATCTGTCGC
The DNA here is from genome assembly GCF_051013555.1 of Sulfitobacter sp. TBRI5. Taxonomy (NCBI): domain Bacteria; kingdom Pseudomonadati; phylum Pseudomonadota; class Alphaproteobacteria; order Rhodobacterales; family Roseobacteraceae; genus Sulfitobacter; species Sulfitobacter sp. TBRI5. The sequence goes on from NZ_CP112884.1 coordinate 188,455, forward strand.
CGCAACATAATGACAGGCTGACAACCGTGCGCTTTGCCCTGCCCGCAGATTCACTGGGCACATGGGTGATCCCCGCGCTCGCCGCCGTTCCCGATCTGGGGTTCGATCTGGTGATCGATGATCAGGATCACAGTGCGGACTGGTTAAGGCGGGGCGACGTGAATGCCGCGATCACATCGCGCGCCGCCCCCGTCACCGGACATGACAGTATCCCCTTGGGATCATTGCGCTATATTGCAACGGCCAACCCGACCTTTGCAGCGCAGCGGTTCACCAAGGGCCTGACAGCCGATGCGTTTTCGTGCGCCCCGATGATGACCTTTGACCAGAAGGACCAGTTGCAGCATCGCTGGATCAAAACCCTGACCGGGCGCAAGATCAACCCGCCCAAACATGTGCTGCCGTCTACCCACGCGTTTGTCGACGGGGCTTTGGCGGGTCTGGGCTGGGGTATGAACCCCGAACCACTGGTACGCCACCACATTGCAAGCGGCGCGCTGGTTGCGCTGGCCCCCGATCTGCCGCTTGATACGCCGCTTTACTGGCAGGTCAGCCGGATCATGGCCCCGGCACTGGCCCCGCTCAGCGCTGCGATCAAGCAGGCGGCGCGGGTTGCCCTGATCCAGCCCTAAGCCGTCTTGCACCTTCTTCGCCACCCCGCCACACTGTGCCCGACCGACAGGAGACATCGACATGTTCGCCAAGGACACCCTGACCTATGCGCCCCACCCCCTGCCCGACCGTGCAGAGATGACAGATGCGCAAATGCGCGCGGCGGCACAGGCGTTTTATGACAAAATGCGCCAACGCCATTCGGTGCGCGACTATTCCGACCGCCCGGTCGCGCGCGACGTGATCGAAAGCTGTATCCGAACCGCCGGTTCGGCCCCGTCCGGCGCCAACCACCAGCCCTGGCACTTCGTCGCCGTTTCAAATCCGGCAATGAAGCAACGTATCCGCGCCGAAGCCGAAGACGAAGAACGCCGCTTTTACGAAGGCGGTGGGGGCGATGAATGGATCAAGGCACTGGAGCCGATCGGCACGACAGCCGACAAACCGCATCTGACCATCGCACCGTGGCTGATTATCGTCTTTGCCCAGCGCTGGGGCGAATTTGACGATGGCACCCGCTACAAAAACTACTATGTGCCCGAAAGTGTGAACATCGCGACAGGGTTTCTGCTGGCCGCGCTGCACCATGCCGGATTGTGCAGTCTGACGCACACACCCAACCCGATGAAGTTCCTGAACGGCGCGCTGGGGCGGCCTGCTTCTGAAAAACCGACGATGATCATCGCGGTCGGCCATCCCGCAGCCGATGCAACCGTGCCCGGCGTGGCCAAGATAAAGAAACCGCTGGACGAAATACTGACCGTGCTGGATTAAAACAGCACCGGCATCACAGCTGTTCCATCACCTCGTCAGAGGCTTCGAAATTCGTGGTCACGCGCTGGACGTCATCATCATCTTCCAGCGCATCGATCAGACGCATCAGCTTTTGCATCCCGTCCAGATCCATTTCGGTGGTGGTTGTGGGGCGCCAGACCAGCTTGGTCGAGTCACTTTCCCCCAGTGCCGCCTCAAGCGCGGTCGACACTTCGTTCAGCGATGTGTCCTCGCACCAGATCACATGCCCCTCTTCGGTGCTTTCCACATCTTCGGCCCCGGCCTCGATCGCGGCCATCAGAACGGTATCGGCATCGCCCACACTGGCCGGATAGGTGATTTCGCCCTTGCGGTCGAACATGAACCCGACGCTGCCGGTTTCCCCCAGATTGCCGCCGCATTTGGTAAAGGTCGAGCGCACGGTGCTGGCGGTGCGGTTGCGGTTGTCTGTCATCGCCTCGACAATCACCGCCACGCCATTGGGGCCATAGCCTTCATAGCGGATTTCTTCATAATCATCGCCTTCACCGGCCTGCGATTTCTTGATTGCGCGATCGATCACGTCCTTGGGCAAAGACTGGCTTTTGCCCTCCTTGATCGCCATGCGCAAACGCGGATTGTTGTCGGGATCGGGATCGCCCATTTTGGCCGCAACGGTGATTTCCTTGCTCAGCTTGGAAAACAGTTTGGAACGAACTGAATCCTGACGGTTCTTGCGGTGTTGGATGTTTGCCCATTTGGAATGGCCGGCCATGGTACTCTCCGATGTGTTCTGCTGTGTCAGCGCGGGTGTCGGTGTCATAATCAGAGCCTGCCTGAGAGGCAATCCCCCTGCACGCGTCACGGGCAGCACAAAACCGCATAGCTCTCTGTTATTGCTGGTTACATGGACGGCGCGTTTGCGGTAATTGAATCCCATGACCCTTGATCAGATAATCCTGTTTTCCCTCTTCATCGCCGTTTTCGCCATGCTGCTATGGGGCCGCTTCCGCTATGATCTGGTGGCGTTTTCCGCGCTGATGCTGGGTGTGGTTCTGGGGGTTGTGCCGGTAAACGATGCGTTTTCGGGCTTTGGCCATCCCGCAACCATCATTGTGGCGCTTGTCCTGGTGGTGTCCGCGGGGCTTGTGCGCTCGGGCGCGGTGTTTCTGATCACCCGGACCATGGTTGACAGCAGCCGCGCGCTGGGCAGCCATATCGCGATCATGGGCGGTATCGGCGGCGTGTTGTCGGCGTTCATGAACAATGTGGCGGCCCTTGCGCTGTTGATGCCGGTCGATGTTCAAACCGCGCGCAAGGCGGGGCGCAGCCCCGGATTGTCCCTGATGCCGCTTAGTTTCGCGACCATTCTGGGGGGTATGGTCACTCTGATCGGCACACCGCCCAACATCATCATTGCCGCCATTCGTCAGGATGCGCTGGGCGCGCCGTTCAAAATGTTCGATTTTGCGCCCGTGGGCGGGATTGCCGCCATCGCCGGGCTGATCTTTGTTGCCCTGATCGGCTGGCGCCTGATCCCCGCCCGCGAAGACGCCGGCGCATCAACCGCCGATCTGGCACAATATATCGCCGAACTGGTGGTGCCGGACGAGGCAAAGATCATTGGCCAGCGCCTGGCTGAACTGGAAGACGTCGCCCATAGCAGCGATGTGGCGATTCTCGGGCTGATCCGTGATGGTAAACGGCGCTACGGCACGGCGCGCAATACCGTGCTCAAGGCCGGCGATTCCCTTGTGCTCGAGGCAACGCCGGATGCGCTGGATGAATTCCGCACCGCGCTCAACCTCGCCTTTGCCGATGCCAAACGCTCGGAACAGCTGAACGCAGATGCCGAAGGGCTTGATATTGTCGAGGTCGTCGTGACCGAAAGCGCGCGCATCGCGGGCAAGACCGCGCAGTCCATCGGATTGTCCTGGCGCCAGCGCACCGTGCTTATGGGCATTTCGCGTGAAGGCACGCGCATCACCAATGAAATGCGCAAAACAGTGATCAAGCCGGGCGATATCCTGTTGTTGCTGACCCCGCGCGACACGGCAAGCGATGTGACCGACTGGCTGGGATGCCTGCCGCTGGCAGATCGTGGTCTGGCCGTCACCGAAAACAGCAAGGTGTGGCTGGCCATCGGCATCTTCGCCGCCGCCGTCGCCGCCGCCAGCTTTGGCCTGATCTATCTGCCGATTGCGCTTGGGCTGGTGGTCATCGCCTATGTGCTGGCCAGAATTGTCCCGCTGTCCGAACTATATACCCATATCGAATGGCCGGTTGTGGTGCTGCTGGGGTCAATGATCCCGCTGGGCGCTGCACTGGAAAACGCCGGCGGTACCGAACTGATCGCCGGCGCGATTGTCGATCTGACCCTGGGCATGCCCGCCTGGATGATCCTGACAGTGCTGATGGTGGTCACGATGACATTGTCGGATGTGCTGAACAATACGGCCACCACGATCGTTGCCGCGCCGGTCGGTATCCAGATGGCCCATTCCCTGAACGTTTCCCCCGATCCGTTCCTGATGGCTGTTGCCATTGCCGCCTCCTCCGCCTTCCTGACCCCCATCGGCCACAAGAACAACACGCTGATCCTTGGTCCCGGCGGTTATCATTTCGGCGATTACTGGCGGATCGGCCTGCCGCTCGAGGTAATCGTCGTAACCGTATCCATCCCCGCGATACTGGTGTTCTGGCCGCTCTGACAGGTGGCCGGGGCGCGCATGGTCCCCACGTTCCCGCTTCATCTTTTCAAAAATACTTTTGCCCGGCCTGTGCTGTGTCAGAACGGCCAGATGAACGGAATAAGCACGGATGCCAATATTCCGATGCTCAGGTTCAGCGGGATACCGACCTTCATGAAATCCGTAAAGCGGTAGCCGCCCGGGCCATAGACCAGCGTGTTGGTCTGATAGCCGATCGGCGTGGCAAAAGACGCGCTGGCCGCGATCATGACAGCTACGACCAGCGGGCGCGGATCAATACCCATGGCGCTGGCCAACCCGATGGCGATGGGGGTAACAACCACCGCGACCGCGTTGTTGGACACCAATTCGGTCAGCACCGATGTCAGCAGGTAGATCGCCCAGACAATCAGGAAGGGCGGCAACAGGCCAAGCCCCGGCGCAATCACGTCGACGATCAGGGCGACGGCACCGGATGCATCCAGCGACGCCCCGATGGCAAGCATCGCAAAAATCAGCGCCAAAAGCCGCCCTTCAACAAAAGAAAACGCTTCTTCCGCGTCGATACAGCCGGTGACAAGCACCACCGCAACCGCCAGAATGGACAGGAAGAAAATCGGCGCCACACCGAACGCCGCCAGAATGACGATGCCGAACAGCGACGCGATGACAATCGGCGCATGACTGCGCCGGAATGCGCGCGCAGAGGGGTGCGAGACATCCGCCAGTTCCATATCGGCAGCAAGGCGGGCGATATCTTCGGGCGCGCCTTCCAGTAAAAGCGTATCGCCGACCTTGACCACGATATCATCCAGCTGGCGGCCAAAGCGCTGGTTGCGTCCGTGCACGGCCAGTGGATAGACACCATAGCGCCGCCGCAACCGCATGGATCCCAGACTGCGCCCTGCCATCTTGCAGGCCGGCGTCAGCAACACCTCGACCGTGGCGGTTTCGACCGCCGAAACCTGATCGACCCGCTTCAGGGATTTGTCTCGTTGTAGGCTTAACAATTCGGTCATCTGCGTGCGCAAGACGACACGGTCACCCACCTCCAGCGTGACGTCCTTTAGATTGCGGCGCAGCGAAACGTCGCCCCGGATCACGTCGATCAGGCGCACGCCTTCGCGTTTGAACAATTGCACGCCCAGCACCTCGCGCCCGATCAGGTTGCTGTCGGGCGGAATGACCGCTTCGGTAAAGAACTTCATCTGTGATTTATCAGACAGCAGGTTGCCGATACTGTCCCGGTCGGGCAGCAGCATGGGCGCAATGAACCGCAAATAGATCATGCCCCAGATCACCAGTGCAAATCCCAGGGGTGTCACTTCGAAAATGGTGAAAGGCTTTAACCCCTGCGCGCGTGCAACCCCGTCCACCAGCAGGTTTGTCGAGGTTCCGATCAGCGTCAGCGTGCCGCCCAGAATGGCCGCATAGCTTAACGGGATCAGCAGTTTTGATGCATTGATGCCCAGGGTACGTGCCAACTGGATGAAGACCGGTATCATCACCACGACCACAGGCGTGTTCGACACCACGGCCGAAGACAGAACGACAAATGCCATCAGCATCACAATCGCCATCGTCGGATTTGATTTGGCAGTCCGGTCGGCGACCGATGTAAAGGCGTCCAGCGCGCCGGTCCGAACAAGCGCGCCCATGATGATGAACATCGCCGCGATCGTCCATGGCGCGGGGTTTGACAGAACGGTCAGGGCCGCATCATAGGGCAAAACACCCAATGCAAGCATCAGCGCGACACCGGCGATTGCCACCACCTCGGTTGGCAGGGCCTCGCGCAGGAACAACAAAAACATGATGCCGACGACACATAGCGCAACAATGGCACTCGCGGTTTGCGAAAGTTCAAAAATCTGCATCGATAACCCGTTGCTCCGGAACGTCTTTTTTCAAAAGTCCGTCATCACTTTACAGCGCATTGTCGCCCATCGGCTTGGCCGGAGCAAGGATTGCTTTGGGCCGTGGCTGAACCAGAAAAAGGCCCGCAAACATCAGCGCAAGCGCCATCCAGATATAGGGTGAATAGCTTTCGTTCAGCACGATCAAAGACCAGATCACACCAAAACCCGTCACCAGATAACTGACCTGCACCGCAAAAACGGGACCGGCCTTGCCCACCAGCCAGACATAGCCGGCATAGACAAGCACATGGATCAGCGATGATCCGATCAGCGCCCATTCTGCGACACCGTAGGGGATAAACGGATTGATCCACTGCCCGCTGCCCAATGCCAGAGGAAGCGCGATCAGCGCGCCCACAACGGATGCACCAAACAGCACTTCGATCGGGTCCAGCCCTGCGGTGCCCCACCGGGCGACGTAATTGCCTTCGAACGCGTAGCAGATGCTGCTTGCCACAGCGATCATAACCCACCAGATCGCGCTGCGGTCCGGCAGCGACGCTTCGGGCAGGATCAGCACCATCACACCGGCAAGCCCGAACAGCAGCCCGCAAAAACGGCGGGTGTTGAACTGGTCCTGTCCAAGGGCAAGGGCCATGGGAAAGGCCAGCATCGGGATCAGGGACAACAGGATCGACATGACACCGGCGGGCAGATGCGCGATGGCCTGATAGCTGGCTGAATTCGGAATGACCGTCCCGATCAGCGCAATCACCAGATAGGTTTTGATCTGCGCCCGCCCCAATGGCAATCCGCGCCCGCGCAAACGTGACAGGCCCGCCATCAGGGTCGCCCCGATCACCAATTGCCAGAAAATAAGGCCGAAATGCTGGTGGCCCGTGCTGACCGCCAGTTTCATCATCGGGATGGTTGCGCCCCATCCCACCCCAAGAAGAACCAGAATGGCGATGAAAAACAGCCGCATGTGCGTTGTCATGGGGCGGCCTGTTGCAACCGTCCGCCAATCCGGACCATCTGCACCTCGCGCGCAAGGCCGGTTTTATCGTCGCTGTCGACAAAAACCCCCGAAAGCGTTGCCTCGCCCGCGGCGGGGGTAAACCGTGCCTTGGGCATACCGGTGATAAAACGGCGCATCGGTTCGCCCTTGTCCATGCCGATCACCGAATTGTAATCGCCGCACATGCCGGCATCGGTCTGATAGGCTGTTCCGCCGTTCAGAATCTGGGCATCGGCCGTGGGCACATGGGTATGGGTGCCGACCACCAGGCTTGCGCGTCCATCGCAGTAATGCCCCATCGCCATCTTTTCAGATGTCGCCTCGCAATGCATATCGACGATCACGGCGCTGGCCATACCGCCCAGCGGGTGCGATTTCAGCACCGGCTCGACAGCGGAAAACGGATCGTCAAACGGGCGTTTCATGAACACCTGCCCCAGCACCTGCAGCACCAGAACCTTGCGCCCGCCCCGCGCGGTGAACAGGCGGAACCCCTTGCCCGGTGCGGATTTGGCAAAATTCAGCGGGCGCAGGATGCGCGGTTCGGTTTCGATGAACTGCAGCATGTCCTTTTGATCGAACGCATGATCGCCCAAAGTGATGCAATCGGCCCCCGCCGCCAACAGCACCCGCGCATGATCGGCACTTAGCCCCATGCCGTTGCTGGCATTTTCACCGTTCACCACGACGAAATCCAGCCGCCATTCATCCCGTATGCGGGGCAAATGCTCCGACACTGCCGCGCGCCCGGCGCGGCCCATAACGTCACCCAGAAACAAACATCTCATGTCGCCCGTCCTAGGGCGGGGGACTGACAAGAGCAATAGAAAGCTGCATCCTCTAACAGCGGTTCAGGCGGGGGCCTTTGCATCGCCCATGACCGAGTCGATGATCTGGCTCAGCAATTCGCCCCGGTTGCCTGCGCCCGACTTGCGGTAAATCGCGTTCAGGTGCGACTTGATCGTGCCTTCGGCACTTCCGCGCAACTGCGCAATTTCCGATATGCCGAAGCCCTTGACCAGAAAGGTGGCCACATCGCGCTCTGAAGGGGTCAGCCCCCAGAGATCAAAATGCGCCTCGACCACATCGTACATGGCCATTGATGCGGCAGATACGCTGCGCTCAAGATGGGCTTTTCGGCGCAACAGATGCAGAACAAACCGCATTTCGAACACGATCGCAGCGACCAGCGAAGCCGTTGCGACAGCTTCGATGTAAAGATGCGTCATCGATGCGCCCTGATGCGCATAGGTGCGGTAATCCTCGATGATATCGATGGTAAAAAAGGCCGCGCACAGAATTTGGACCGCGACCAGAGCCAGCAGCGCGTAGGGAATTTTCAAAGGCGCATTCAGCGTCAAAACCAGACCTGCCTATTCCGTTGGCAATTCCTTGTACCCCGTCACCATCGAACGGGGAAGGTTGATGCCCAATCTGCGGCTTTCGAATATCACCGCGGCGATGTGCAGGACAACCGAAACCTCAGCCCATGCAACCGAAGCTTCGTGCAATTCTTCGGGCCATTCCAGACCCCAGAACATATCGGTGGTCATCAGATGACCCGACAGGCCGATCACCAGCAAAGCCAGCAACAGGTTGTATATCATCAATGCCCCAAGCGGCGTGTGGCCCAGATGCTGGCGTTTGCGACCCGTTGCGATATCGGTCAGCTGCGCGACGGCAGCGCCTGAACTGGGCGGGAAACTTGAAAACCTGGCGTATCGTGTACCGACAAAGCCCCAAACCAGCCGGATCGCCACCCATGCAACAATCGCATATCCGATCCAGATATGCAGCTTTCCGTCATCATCGACAAACAGAGCGTTGGCTATAAACAGGGCCGCCAGCGACCAGTGAAACACGCGCACCAGCGGATCCCAGACGCGAATACGGGTCATGGACTGTTCCTTGTTCAAAAGAGGTTTGGCGCGCCGAACGTGCTTCGGCGCGCTTTTTTCGGGCGTGATCAATCGTCCATTTCGGTTTTGACGATGTCCAACTCGGCATTCAGGAATACCTCGTATTTCTTGCCGTCCTTGCGAGCATAGGCTTCGTACATGCCATCTTCGATCTTGATCTTGGCCACTTCGTAGCCTTGTTCGGTCAGATTTGCGCGAATTTTCGCTTCGGTTTCGGGTGTCAGAACAACACCTTGGCCCGAGGCAGAAACTGCGCCCGCACCAAGGGCAAGAGCGGCAGACAGTGCAATGGTCTTGAAAATCCGGGAGGTCATTGGGTTTCCTTTCGGGATGGGTTCAAACATGGTGCAACGCATTTGCGCCACGGCCCCGATATGGGCCGGGCGCGCTGCAATCTGAATCATCCGGAAGTTGGAAACCGGTCGCCTATAACTGCGGTTCAGGGCGTGATCACGCCGCGTTCCGTTACGATCAGGTCCAGCGGTTGATCGGTGGGTTCCAGCGGTAATGCGTCAGCCTCTTGTGCGGCAAAGGCAAATCCGATGGCCAGCGTCGGGCGACTGGCGCGCAAGGCTTGCAAGGTGCGATCGTAAAACCCGCCGCCATAGCCCAACCGCCCGCCTTTGCGGTCAAAGGCAACCAGCGGCACGATCAGAATTTCGGGTTCGATAAAATCATCAACGGCGGGCACATTGGCGCCAAAGGGGCCGTCGCGCAGGGCGATATCGGGTGTCCAGCGGCTGAATTTCAGGCGCTTACCGGCCCCCATGATCACCGGTACGCACACCGGCCCGTGGGCTGCAGCCTCTTCCATGGCGGGGGTTGGATCGATTTCGGTGCGCATGGCCATGTATCCGGCCAGCGGCACCCCGCGATAACCTGCCAGAACCTGGCTTAAATGCCCTGCGGCACCGGGATATGCGGCGTCAAACGCCACTTGACGGCGGGCAAAAGCGGCTTTGCGCGCCGCCGCCTTGATCACGGAAAGATCGGTCATAACAGCACCATCGAAGCCATACCCAGAAAGGCCACAAAGCCGACCACATCCGTCACCGTTGTGACAAAGGTCCCCGAGGCAAGTGCCGGATCGATGCCGACACGTTCCATGACAACCGGTATCGCAATACCGGCCAGCCCCGCCACCAGAAGATTGATGATCATGGCCAGCGCAATCACCATCCCCAAAGCAGGCGAACCGAACCAGATCAGGCTGACAACCCCCATCATCACCGCAAACACCAATCCGTTGATCAGGCCCACCGCCGCTTCGCGCCGGATCACGCGCCAGATGTTGGAGCCGGTCAAATCGCGGGTGGCAATGGCGCGCACCGCAACCGTCAGCGATTGCGTGCCCGCATTGCCCCCCATCGACGCCACGATCGGCATCAGGATCGCCAGCGCCACAAGGCTTTGCAACGTGCCTTCGAACTGCGCAATCACGATCGATGCCAGAATGGCGGTGCCCAGATTGACAACAAGCCACGGCAGACGCTGGCGGGTGGTTTCGAAAATACTGTCAGACAACGAACTTTCGCCGACACCGGCCAGACGCAGAATGTCTTCTTCGTGTTCCTCATCCAGCACGGCCATCGCGTCATCAATGGTGATCACCCCGACAAGGCGGCCGTTTTCATCAATCACGGGGGCAGAAATCAGGTGGTACTGGTTGAACGCATAGGCCACATCGCCCTCGTCCTGATCCACCGGAATGATCTGGAAAACGTCTTCCATGATGTCACGCAATTTGACTTTGCGGGCCGATCCCATCAGACGGCCCAGCGTGACATTGCCTACCGGATGCATGCGTGGATCAACCAATACAATGTGGTAGAATTGTTCCGGCAGATGTTCAGAACTGCGAATGTAATCAATAGCTTCGCCAACAGTCCAATGTTCGGGCGCCATGACAACTTCGCGCTGCATCAAACGACCGGCAGAATATTCCGGATAAGACAGGGCCTGCTGCACCGCGACCCTGTCGGCATCGTCCAGCGCGCCCAGAATCGCTTCTTGCTGAGGCTCGTCCAGATCTTCGACCAGATCGACAACATCGTCGCTTTCCAGCTCGCGCACCGCGTCCGCCAGAATCTGCGGGTTAAGAACCGCAATCACTTCCTCGCGGATGCTTTCATCAAGCTCGGTCAGAATTTCGCCGTCGAATTCGCGGTCATAAAGCCGGATCAGGCGCGCCCGGTCATAAGAGTTGATCTGTTCCAGAAGGTCGGCGATGTCGGCGGCGTGCAGCGGCTCCATCAACCGGGTCAGCGTTTCGCGGTCGTCTATGTCCACGGCATAGAGAATCGCAGCAACATCCTTGCGCCCCAACGAATACGCGGCTTCGTCGCGCTCGGCTTCCGGGTTTTGGATCTCGTCCGACATTCGCGCGCCCCGCAATTCTTTGTTTGACGGTGTAGCCGCACAATAGGATAAGGCGTGCTGGACTTACAATGGCACCCTTGTCACGTTGCGCAAATTCCCTTGAAGGCTGGCGTGGCACAGAAAGGCAGACGCAGATGACCACAACCGCACTTTTGCTGGGGCAAACCCTGAGCTTTGATGCCGATCCCTTTGCGGTTCCGGTTGCGCAAGCCGCGCGCATCAACACCGATGGCGGCGTTTTGCTGCGCGACGGGCAAATCGAGCAGGTCGGCGATGGCGAAACCCTGCGCGCACAAAACCCGCAAGTGCCGGTTACCGATTACGGTGACAAACTGATTTTGGCAGGATTTGTGGATGCGCATGTGCACTATCCCCAGACGGCCATGATCGCCAGTTGGGGCAAACGCCTGATCGACTGGCTGAACAGCTATACCTTTCCCGAAGAAATGCGGTTTGCGGATGCGGATTATGCCGCCGAGATTGCGGCACGCTATCTGGATATCACCACATCGTACGGCACCACGACAATGTGCAGTTTCGGCACGATCCATCCCACCAGCGTGGATGCGTTTTTTGAAGAGGCTTTGCGGCGCGGACAGCGGGTGATTACGGGCAAGACCTGTATGGATCGCAACGCGCCGGACGGGCTGCGCGATACGCCACAATCAGCTTATGACGACAGCAAGGCATTGCTGGAAAAATGGCATGGGATGGGGCGTTTATCCTATGCGATCACGCCGCGGTTTTCGCCGACATCCACGCCCGAACAGATGGATGCGGTTGGCGCGCTGTGGGCCGAACATCCCGATTGCCTGATGCAAACCCACCTGAGCGAACAGGTGGATGAAATCGCCTGGGTGAAAGAGCTTTATCCGCAGGCCCGTGATTATCTGGACACCTATGAAGCCCATGGCTTGCTGGGGGGCAAGGGACTCTACGGGCATGCGATCCATCTGGAACAGCGCGAAAAGGACCGCCTGCGCGAGGTAGGTGGCGCGCTGGTGCATTGTCCGACGTCGAACACGTTCATCGGATCGGGCCTGTTCGATATGGCAGGGCTGAAGGCGGGCGGCCAGCGTGTCGGGCTGGCCACGGACACCGGCGGCGGATCATCGTTTTCGATGTTGCGCACCATGGCGGCCGCCTATGAAATCGGCCAGTTGCGCGGCACACCGCTGCATGCAGGCCAACTGATCTGGCTGGCCACCGCCGGATCAGCTGCGGCGCTGCATATGGATCATCAGATCGGCAACCTTGTCGCCGGGAACGAGGCGGATATCATCGTACTTGATCTGCACGCCACACCCGCCATCGCCCAGCGCGCAGCCCGCGCCGACGACCTGTGGGAGGCGCTTTTCCCGACCATCATGATGGGCGATGACAGATCAATTGCCGATGTCTGGATCGGTGGCAAACGCGCACAGATCGCCTGACCCCGTCAACACCCCGGCGTGGCCAGAACCATCACCCAGATGTTGTCTTGCGCGCGAAACAGGCCGAATTCGGTTGCCTTGCGGTGCAGCATGTTTTTGCGATGCCCCTTGGATTTGGCCCAACTGTTCATTACCGCGCCCAGTGATGTCTGCCCCTTGGCGATGTTTTCGGCAGCAAAACAATAGCTGTACCCGCCCGCGCGCAGACGATCTCCCAGACCGGACCCGTTGCTGCCGGTGTGGGAAAAGAAGCCTTTGCTTTCCATATCCATGCCGTGCGCGCGTGCCACGCGTTCCAATTCCTGCGAAGAGACCACCGGCGCGCGCCCGTTATCGGTGCGATACGTATTCAGTGCGTCCAGTGCCTGTGGGTTCGCAGCCCCCGACACGGCCCATAGCACGGTCATCACCGCGATAATCGCAAGCTTCATCCATCACTCCATCAATTGCATTGACAGCATGTTTTGTTCGGCGATCAGTGCTGGCAGATCAAGCGTCGCAATCTGCCCGTCCGTCACAACCGCGCGCCCGTCCACCAGCAAATGTTTGACGCGTGTCGGCCCCGCCAGCAAAAGCGCTGCCGGATCCCAACTTCCCGCGCTTTCAATGCCCGACACATCCCAGATGGCAATATCCGCACGCTTGCCTACGGCGATGCGCCCGCAGTCGGGTCGGCCCAGCACGTCGGCACCGCCGCGTGTTGCAATCTCCAGCGCCTCACGCGCGCTCATCGCGTCGGCCCCATTGGCGACCCGCTGCAACAACATCGAAAGGCGCGCCTCAGACACCAGATTACCGGCATCGTTACTGGCCGATCCGTCTACCCCCAGACCCACCGTTACACCGGCATCACGCATGGCGCGCACCGGCGCGATACCCGACCCAAGGCGGCAGTTGGAACAGGGGCAATGGGCCACGCCGGTACGGGTGCGCGCGAACAGATCAATCTCGGATATGTCCAGCTTGACGCAATGCGCGTGCCAGACGTCATCCCCTGTCCAGCCCAGATCCTGTGCGTACTGGCCCGGGCGGCAGCCGAATTTCTCAAGGCTGTAGGCAATATCTTCGTCATTTTCGGCCAGATGTGTGTGCAGCATCACGCCCTTGTCCCGCGCCAGCAGCGCGGCATCACGCATCAATTCACGGCTGACGGAAAACGGGGAACAGGGGGCAATGCCGACGCGGCACATCGACCCTTCGGCGGGGTCGTGAAAGGCATCGATCACGCGGATGCAATCGTTCAGAATAGCAGCTTCGGCCTCGACCAGATCATCGGGGGGCAGACCACCCGCGCTGACCCCGATGCTCATCGCGCCGCGGGTCGGGTGAAACCGCAGCCCGACGCTGCGCGCGGCGTCTATCGTATCCTCAAGGCGGGCGCCGTTGGGATAAAGATACAGGTGATCGGAGCTGAGCGTGCAGCCGCTGAGCGCCAGTTCAGCCAGCCCGACCTGCGCCGACACGCGCATTTCATCGGGCCCGAACCGCGCCCAGATCGGATAGAGCGTTTGCAGCCAGCCGAACAACAGCGCATCCTGACCACCGGGAACTGCACGCGTCAGGGTCTGGTACAAATGGTGGTGCGTGTTGACCAAGCCAGGGGTCACGACACAGTATTCGGCGTTCACAACCGTGCCACTGCGCGGCAAGTTTGGTCCAATTTCGGTGATCACCCCGTTGCTGATCCGGATATCGCATCCGGCCAATTCGCGGCGCGTGTCGTCCATTGTCACAATGGACTGTGCATTGATGATGGTGATGTCGGTCATAAAAAAAATCCTTCACACTTCGTATGGCCCGCTTCGGTTTGAAGTGTGAAGCTGCATCAACAGAAGACGGGCGTAAGGACTTGATGCGGGCAAATGCTAGCCGATCGTTCCCGAACGCTCAACCCGGTCTAGAACGCCGACAGAATATCCAGTGCCTGCCGGTGAATTTCCGGATTTGCCGCAGCCAGAATGCGCCCGCCATGATGCGCCGGTTTGCCCTGCCAGTCTGTGACCGTGCCACCGGCGGCAAGAATAACACCGATCGGCCCCTGTACATCATAGGCGTTCAAACCCGCCTCGATCACCAGATCGATCTGGCCGGCGGCCAACAGGGCGTAGGCATAACAATCCATGCCATAGCGCACCAGATTGGCCTGTCTCGCCACAGCTTCGAACCCGTCGCGCTCGGGGCGGGAACCGACTTCGGGAAAGGTGGTGAACAGTGTCGCCTTGTTCAAAGGGCGAAAAGGGCGTGTGGAAATCGGGTGACGGCCGCCCGGACCATCGACAAAGGCCTGCCCCGCGCCACCGACAAACCGTTCGCGGATATAGGGCTGGTCGATCACACCCAAACGCGGGCCGTTGTCATCAGACACGGCGATCAGAACGCCCCATGTCGGCGTACCGCTGATGAAACCACGTGTGCCGTCAATCGGATCAAGCACCCAGGTCAGACCAGAGGTGCCCGCCGTCGCGCCGAATTCTTCGCCCAGAATGGCATCTTGCGGTCGCAGGCGGGCCAGAACGGCGCACATCGCCTGTTCGCTTTCGCGATCGGCAATGGTGACAGGATCGAACCCTGCACTGTCTTTGTTGTCCGATTGCAGGTCATGACGCCGGAAATGCGGAAGGATCGCGGCGCGCGCGGCATCGGCCAGTTCCAGAGCCACGTCCAGCAATTCGCTATCACAATGCGTCATGCGCACGATCTGACACCGCCCCTGCATTATTGCAAGGGCGGATCATTTTGATTGATTGTACCGAAAGGCGGCGTGCTCAGGCCACGTCACTCAGAACACGTGCCAGTTCAAACAGGCGGCGGCGCTGGTTCTCGGGGATCGCGTAATACGACCGCACCAGATCCAGGGCTTCCTTGTCACCCATCAGGTCTGCGGGCATAGAACCCAGTCCCTCGACAGCGGCCGTATGTTCCGCATCCAGCCCTTCAAAAAAGAAACTGACCGGTACGTCCAGTGCATCGGCAATATCCCAAAGCCGCGACGCGCTGACGCGATTGGCCCCGGTTTCGTATTTCTGGATTTGCTGAAATTTGATCCCAACCTGTTCAGCAAGTTGTTGCTGTGTCATTCCCACCAACCACCGGCGATGGCGCACCCGTTTTCCGACGTGAACGTCTACTGGATGTGTCATTGATTTACTCCCTTTTCATTTACTCACTACTTCTTGACAAGCGATGGCCTCACGCGTGTGAGTTTCGTCGTCCCAACCACGAACACTTAATACAAACGGCGTCCCACCTACGCACATCATGGTTCTATTCTACGTTGTTTAAAATTCATATCAAGATGTTTGACACACGATATAGGAGAACGCATGGCGCAAACACTCAATCTGAGGCTGAATAATGGTGCGAATCAACTGGTTTAGCCATTGTTAACCACTGCAACTTTTTGCAGAAACGACCTGTTCAAACAGGGCAATCCGTCGCCAAATTCACCGAAAACCACTAAAAATCAAGGACTCAACCATGCGCGCCTACACGATCAACGCCATTGGAGATCGCCCGCAACTGACCGATATTGCGGTCCCTGAACCGGCGGCGGGACAGGTGCGTATCGACATAAAAGCCTGTGGGCTGAACTTTGCCGATCTGCTGATGCAAAGCGGTACGTATCAGGACACGCCCCCTGCCCCGTTCACTTTGGGCATGGAGGTTTCCGGCGTTGTTTCGGCGTTGGGGCCAGACACCAAAGGCGCACATATCGGCGACCGGGTGGCGGTTTTTGGCGGTCAGGGCGGGTTGGCCGAACACGGGTGTTACGATGTATCGCGCCTGTTGCCCCTGCCCGACACGATGGATTTTGAGACAGCGGCGGCGTTTCAGATCGCCTATGGCACCAGTCATGTTGCCCTCGGGTATCGCGCCCGTCTGCAACCGGGCGAAACCCTTCTGGTGCTGGGCGCGGCCGGCGGCGTTGGTCTGACTGCGGTTGAAATCGGCAAGCAGATGGGAGCCACCGTGATTGCCTGCGCGCGGGGCGCGGACAAGCTTGCCATTGCGCAGGCAGCCGGGGCGGATCACCTGATTGATACCAGCAGCGCCGATCTGCGCGCCGAGGTGAAGGCCCTTGGCGGTGCGGATGTGGTCTATGATCCTGTGGGCGGCGATCTGTTTGATGCCGCATTCCGCGCGTGCAAACCGGAAGCGCGCATTCTGACCATCGGGTTCGCCAGCGGCGGCGTTCCCAAAATTCCGGCCAATCACCTGCTGGTCAAAAACATATCGGTTCTGGGATTCTACTGGGGCGGCTACATGTCGTTCAAACCGCAGGTTATTATCGAGTCTCTGAACGAGTTGCTGGCGTGGCACAGCCAGGGCAGGATCAAACCGCATATCAGCCACACCCTGCCGCTGACGCAGGTGGCCGACGGGATGGAGCTTTTTCGCAAGCGAAAATCGACCGGCAAGGTCGTGATCACCATCTGATCCTGTACCGGCACCTGACTAGACTGCGCGCAGCTTTGCGTTTGGTTCGCTGTTTGCAAAGGCGCGGCGCAACAGGCCGGCCATCGCATTGATGACTTCGCCCTTGCGTTCATCCGCGCCGTAAAGGTTGATCTTTTGCACAGGCAGGTCCGGCAGCACGCCGCCATGGTCGATCTGCGTGAGGTGGCCGGGTTCGGTGCCTTCGATCACGGAATGCACGGCAAGATCGGCCGTCACTGTTGCTTCGATGGTGCGATCGGATTCCGTATCGACCGCCATTTCCCAGTTGATACCCGCCCCGTCCAGTGCCTCGATCACCCGCGGGCGGAATGTGCAGTACCGGCAGAACGCGATGCGCAACGGGCGCTGGCGCCATGCAGACCCGCCCGGCGCGCCGATCCAGCGCAAGGGGCGTTCGGCAATGGTTTCTGCCTCGGCCACTGCATCGTTTTCGGTGGTCAGGATCAGGTCAAGCTCACCCTTGGCGAATTCTTCTTTCAGGCTGCGGGTAAACGTGGTGACCAGTTGCACGCGCACACGCGGAAACGCGACATTGAACTGTTGCAGCACGCGGGGAATGGCCGGATAGACGATATCCTGCGGCACGCCGATTGTAATTGCGCCTTCGAACGCCTGATCGGTAAGGCGGGTGATCACCTCGTCATTCAGGGAAACCATGCGGCGTGCATAGGTCAGCAACTGTTCCCCCGATGCGGTCAGCGCCACGGTGCGCCCCGATCTGTCCAGCAGGTCCAGCCCCAGCATGTCTTCCAATCGCTTGAGCTGCATCGACACGGCAGATTGCGTCAGATGCAGGAACCCCGCAGCCCGCGTAACACCGCCAGTATCTGCCACAGCCACGAAAGACCGCAGAGTCGTTACATCCAGATTTCGCATCATCACAATCCTTGATCAATGTCGTCACAAACATTCGTTTTTAAAATGAAGCACGGCTTGCCATATAGATCAAGTAATTTGATGAAACCCCGATGAAATATTCCGAATGAATGAAAGGACAGTGGAAATGACCTTTTCACACGCTCTGCACCGCCCCACCGGATTTGCCCGCTCTTCCAGCGCGTCTGGCGCGACTTTCCTGCGCCGTATGTACGACACATGGCGGCAGCGTCAGGTTCTGCGCGATCTGGACATCGATGCCCTGAACGACATCGGCATCAGCCGCAAGCAGGCGCAGGCCGAAGCCCGTCGTCCGATCTGGGACGCGCCACAAAACTGGTGCGCCTGAATCATCTGCCATTTCGGCCCATGACGGGGGAAATCCCCCGTCATGCACCATTCTCGCAACGGTTGTGGGTCTTTTCTGACAATTTTGCGCAGGTTTGGCCCCGAAAACGCTTGAAAAGCCGGTGCAGACCCCCAATATCTGACAAGCAATGCGGTCGGAGTGTGTCCGGCACCGCTGATGTGTCTTACTTGGAGGTTCCAAATGGCTGAACTGAACACAATCCGGACAGCGGCCGGTTCCGTCGCCGCTGATATTGATGCGGGTCTACGCGCGCATATGAACAAGGTCTACGGCACGATGTCCGTAGGCATGCTGATCACCTTCGCTGCGGCATGGGCGATTTCCGGTCTGGCCGTCACCGCCGACCCAAGCGCCGCCGCCGCACAGATCGGCCCTGACAAATACCTGACATCGCTGGGCGCCGCCCTGTACCTGTCGCCGCTCAAATGGGTTGTGATGTTCGCTCCGCTGGCCTTTGTTTTTGGGCTTAGCGCAATGATCAACAAAATGTCCGCAGCGACTGCGCAAACCACGTTCTACGCGTTTGCTGCCGTTATGGGCGTTTCGATCAGCTCGATCTTTCTGGTATTCACCGGATATTCGATCGCGCAGATTTTTCTGATCACGTCGATCGCCTTTGCCGGCCTGTCGCTGTATGGCTACACCACAAAGAAAGACCTTTCCGGTTGGGGTACATTCCTGATCATGGGCGTGATCGGTCTGATCATCGCGTCGATCGTGAACCTGTTCCTGCAGTCGGGCCCGATGATGTATGCGATTTCCGCCATCGGTGTTCTGATCTTTGCCGGTCTTACGGCCTATGACACGCAGCGTATCAAAACCGAATATGTGGCCCACGCCGCACATGGCGATTCTGAATGGCTGGGCAAGGCCGCCATCATGGGCGCGCTGAGCCTGTATCTGAACTTTATCAACATGTTCATGATGCTGCTGCAGTTGTTCGGCAACCGCGAATAACGTCACCTGATATCCGACACGACAAGGGCCAGCCGAAACGCTGGCCCTTTTTCGTTCTGTAACACCACACATCCTGCGCCGGGCATTTGCGGCTTCCGGGTTTCGGTCGAAGTCCCTGACCTTGGGGACCAGTGTCAGAAACGTTTTTCGCCTCGGAAACGCCATTATTTCAAGGTTTCTTGAACCCAACGGCCATTCACCGGGAGATTGCCAATTGAAAGATCGAAACGACAAGTCAGAGGAGGCATTGCCAATACTCAAGCGAGGCTTCCTTGAAAAGTTCATCAATGACTTGAAGTCGCTTGCAATCGGCGTCTGCATCGGTGCTGTCTTGGGTTTGATTGCAAGCTATTTTCTGGGGATTTCGGCGCAATCCGGATTGAAGATCGGCGCTTTGACCGGCGCAATTGTCGCCCTTCTGAAAGGGGCCATTGCCCCCAAAATCAACTTTGATCAGCGCCCCCCTGACAAGGGTCCCGATTCCTGACCGGTCACCGGCTGTCATATTCGCAGAGGGCAGTTTTGCGAACGGATGACAAAGGCGCAATCTTAACCTATTTCCCGAGCACTGGCCCAACTCTTGAATGAAGGAATGTGCTTTATGATTGCCTATGTCACCGTTGGCGCAGATGACTTGGCAAGTGCGGAACGCTTTTATTCTGCCTTCCTGCCCGCCCTCGGCTATAGCCTTGAAGAATACCAAGGAGATTTGAGTTACATTCCACCGGCACAACCGGGTCAAAAGCCGACTTCACCCGATTTCTATGTAAAAGCCCCCTTCAACGGTGCCCCTGCTTCATCCGGGAATGGGTCTATGGTGGCATTTGAAGTACCCGGCCAAGTCAAAGTGCGTGAGCTTCACGCCGCAGCACTTGCCGCTGGTGGAGTTGACGAAGGCCAGCCTGATTTCCGTGCTTCGTACGGCCCGCACTTTTACGTTGGCTATCTTCGCGACCCGCATGGAAACAAGATCGCACTGTTCTGCGATAATCCCGATGAACCCGGACGCGACGATTGATACCGGACATTGCTGACTTTGGTGCGGCTTGCGGCATCCGGTACAGTGGACTCTGACCCGTCATAAGCTGCCATTTGCGCAGAGGACGGGGGTGCTGGGCGAAGCAAAGACCGGTTTCGAATTCAACCACCGAAGATTTTGTTCCACCGCTTGAGAGACGATCCAGACCAAACGTCCTCAAACTTGTAAAATTCATCAAAGCTGGGAATGTCCGGGTGCAATGGAACCCAAGGCTGTTTGCTCGACGTGAAGATTTGAACATCCGGTGGACACCTAGACGGGTCGTCCAAAGTGCCGACACGGACATACGTCAACTTGCCCAGTCTGACCAAATAGCTGCTGAAGACAGCGGTTCCGCAGCTTGCACATCTGGTAATGACCTGCCCTTTGCCACTTGGCGTGGGGAGGGTGTGTTCGGTCGTAGCGCCCTCGCAGATCACGCGGTCAGCTTCGATGATCGCGTTCAATACATATGCTGCCCCGGTTTGCTTTTGGCATTCCTTACAGTGACAGCAATGCACAATCATCGGATTGCTTGTCATTTTGTAGGCCACTTTCCCACAACCACAGCTTCCCGAATGCTCTTTATGTATCATTCGATTCACTCCACGAGATTGTAATGTTTGATTGATCTGGATTCGACCAGTTCAGCTTCCGCAGGATCTACATGGGCATTTTGGTAATCTTCGCCGACGAAAGCTTTGAGTGACGCGAGATCTTTCCACACCATCACGAAGCTGAATTCCCTTGGTGTGGCAGAATGCGGAGCACCTGGCAGCACCTGCACAATCCCGTCTGTTTGGCGCATCAAAGGAATGGCCGTGTTGTGAAAGAAAGAGCTGAACTCTTTTTCTTTACCAGGTTTCGTTACAACCTGAAAAATGCGCATGATCATGCCAAAGCCCCTTTTCCTTGGGCTCTTGCCGAATGACTGCCTCATAAACCAGTGTAGCACATCACAGGCAAAAAATCTGCAATCAGCCCATGGCCTGCCATTTGCCGTGTGATACCGCCACGGCTGCGCGGCAGGCCAAGCTGACATTTCGGATGTTCCGTGTTAGGTTCCGGAAAACGGAGATTGCGGAATGACGGAACGCGTAACCGGTGGATGCAAATGCGGTTTGGTCCGCTACGAGGGCGTTCAAGCGGATGCGCCCATGTTCCGCTGCCATTGTCGTGATTGCCAGCAGCTGACAGGTTCGGGACATGCCGAGATGATGCAGCTTGATCTGGGTTCGTTTTCAGTCAGTGAAGAGTACAGAACCTATGAAATGCGTGGTGGTTCCGGTCAGTCGACTTATACCGGGTTCTGCCCCAGGTGCGGATCCCAGCTTACCCGGCGTAGTGAACGCGCAAGCGGCCGGATTTATGTCCATGCCTCTTCGCTGGATGATCCGGCAAGATACACTCCGGATAAATCGATTTATTCAGATGCGGCGCAATCCTGGGACAGAACGTCGATCATCAACGCGCAATAAGGGTGCGGCCCTGCTGACGGGGCTGTCGGGGCTGCCAAAACCGCACCAAACAATCGCAAGGCACAAACAAAAAGGCCACGCAGGATGTCTGCATGGCCTTGTCTACACTGTCCGGTTTCGGAAAGGCTTATTTGATTTTGCCTTCTTTGTATTCGACATGCTTGCGGACCACGGGGTCATATTTGCGCACAACCATCTTTTCAGTCATGGTGCGTGCGTTTTTCTTGGTCACATAAAAATGGCCTGTGCCCGCAGTCGAATTCAGGCGGATTTTGATTGTGGTTGGCTTCGCCATGATAACACTCCTGCGCCGGGGCATTGCCACCGGGTAAATTCGTATGAAGCCCGCGTTTTACGCAGGCGCGGGTCCGAGTCAACCCTGAAACGTGATGGGCTGCGCGCATAACCGCACAAACCCCTTAAAAAAACGCGCGGAGAGCCTGTAAGCCGGATTCTGTCCCCCGCGCGAACGCGGATGGATGACCATTCCTCTTGATGCCGTGTTGCCACGGCACCTCTAGCTGCCAACCCGACCCTTCCGGCTAAAGCGGCCTGCGGCGGTATCGGTTGCCCGACCAGCCCGCGCAAGGGTCCTATTTGGCATTGCTCCCGGTGGGGCTTGCCGTGCCACCCCTGTTGCCAGCGGTGCGGTGGGCTCTTACCCCACCGTTTCATCCTTACCTTTCCGGGGAAAGGCGGTTTCATTTCTGCGGCGCTGTCCGTCGGGTTGCCCCGCCCGGGTGTTACCCGGCACCGTTGCTTTAGGGAGTCCGGACTTTCCTCGGACGGGTTGCCCCGCCCGCGGCCATCCAGCCCTCCGCGCAGAACCGCACTTAGGCAGTGGCGGGCGTCCGGTCAATCCCCGGTCTGTGCATGGCGATCACGAAGTGCAGGCCGGTGTTTCGATCAGGGCCGTCGCCTGATCCGAAAAAACCGCCGCAAAATCCATACCATCGCGTGTCAGCGTCACAGTGGCACCGCTGATTTCCGCATCACTGACCGTAATTTCGCGTCCGCCGGTTGTGTCGTCCACGTCTATGGTGAACGCCACGGGCTGGTTCGCGATCATGTTCTTTAACCCGATGTTCAGGACGGTGTCGCCATCGCGCACCTCGGGCAGGGACGACACAAGGTCTTGTCCGGCGACCAGAACGAAAGGCTGGAACACGTCGACTCCGGCCCCTGCCGGGGTGACATCAAAAATCAACCCCGCAAGCGAACCGGACAAATCGACCGTCAGCCCAATGGGGCCGTTCAGGCAGTGATCTGTCGACATAAATGTGAATCTGTCGGTCGGCGCGCCTTCGTCAAAGCGCACGATCACGTCCGCAACCACCGGTGTGGCCAACAGCGCGCCTATGACTGCTCCTGTTATAGTTTTCATCTCATACGTCCGGCTTGTGAGTTTCTGACTGACCGGAAAACTGGTGCGGCGCGGCGATAAATCAACCGCGTGTCAAGCGTTTCCAACTGACACAACACGCATGTCGTCTGAACACAGCGGCCCCGACGCGCCCGGACGAAAGCGCAAGCGGACGGTTTCAAGCAACAGATCATCGGCGATATCGGACGTATAGCCGATCCGCTGCGCTGCCTTGCGAAACTGTTCTGCATCCGGCGCGCTGGTCTGCATGCCCGCTTGTGCGGCCAGCCCCTGACGGGCCAGACGCTGCCAGTCGAATTTCGGGCCGGGGTCTGCCTTGCGGCCCGGGGCCATATCCGAATGACCGATAACGCCGGCTGCCGGAATGGCCCAGCGTTTCATAAGCACGGGCAGCAAGTGTTCAAGCGCGTCCATCTGCGCAGCGGCAAAGGGCGTTGCCCCGTCATTGTCCAGTTCGATCCCGAAGGAGCGCGAATTGACGTCCCCCCGCCCCTGCCATTCTCCGGCCCCGGCATGCCAGGCGCGCATGGATTCTTCGACCATCTGGGTGATGCTGCCATCCGCGCCGATCAGATAATGCGCCGAGACTTCGCAATCGGGGTTACACAGCCGGTCCAGCGCGGCCTGCGCGCTGTTCATCGCCGTATAATGCAGAACGATCAGGTCAGGCTGCAAACCGTCGCGGCGCGGCCCGAAATTGGGCGACGGGCGCCATATCGTGCCGGGCGCGCGGATCAGTTGCCAACCGCTGCACGAAACGGCGCTGGATCCCATCCACAGGCATAGCCATCGCCATCCGGGTCCAGCCCCTTGCGGTCGCGCTGCGGGCCGCCCGCATTCAGGAAATCGACCTGCGCCAGATCGGGCGAGGCGTATTTGGCGCAGTTGCGCTGGAATTTGGATTGCGACGCTCCGGCACGGTTATAGACGCGCGTGCCTTTGGGGTTCGAGGTTTGCAGCGCATAGGCCACCACATTGGGCTGGGTGCTGGCGCTGCGCGATGGCAGTTCGGTCGGCTGGATCACCTCGTATTGCGCGCGGTTCTGCGCCAGACGCTCGGCATCGCTTTCAATCGTCTGCTCGGCGCTGACGGCTGCAAAATCGTTTTCGCTGGAAATGCCCGGATTGCTCAGGATCGCGGGGGGCGGATTGGACGGGCTTGCCTCAAGCGGAGGCACACCGGAATTGGCCGATGTCGCGGCAAGGGCGGCGGTGGTTTCCGCGGCAATATCCGCATTGGGCGAGGTTTGCGCGCTGGCAAGTGGGGTCGGCGCGATGGATTCTTCGGAAATTGCATAAGGCGATGGCAGGCCGGGGTTGGCCAGCGCCGCATCACGGGCGCGCTGTTCCTCGCGCGAGGCCGGGCCGCTATCGGGCACAGGAGGAGAGCACGCAGCCACTGTGGCTGCGACGATCACCGCAAGAATTGAACGCATTCCGACTGCCCCGCTGATACCCGTTTTCACCTGATTGACGCCCGATTTACCACCATTTCGAAGGTTTGGCCACAAAGCCTGCCGCCTGTTCCAGCGCATACGCGGAATTGAGCAGATCAGCCTCTTCCCAGGGGCGCCCGATCAGTTGCAGGCCCAGCGGCAACCCTTGGGCGTTCAGCCCCGTTGGCACCGCAATGCCCGGCAATCCGGCAAGGTTGACCGTCACGGTAAACACGTCGTTCAGATACATCTGGACCGGATCGGCATCCACCATTTCCCCCAGACCAAACGCCGCAGACGGGGTGGCCGGTGTCAGGATGCTGTCGATCCCGTCGGCAAACACGTTTTCAAAATCGCGCTTGATCAAGGCGCGGACGCGGCGGGCGCGGTTGTAATAGGCATCGTAAAACCCCGCCGACAGCACATAGGTGCCGATCATGACGCGGCGCTGCACCTCGGGGCCAAAGCCTTCGGCGCGGGTTTTTTCATACATTTCGGTGATGCCGTCGCCCTGTGCCAGCGTCGCGCGGTGGCCATAGCGCACCCCGTCATAGCGCGCCAGATTGCTGGACGCTTCGGCGGGCGCGATCACGTAATAGGCGGGCAAGGCGTATTTGGTGTGCGGCAGCGTGATATCGACGATCTCGGCCCCTGCATCGCGCATCATTGCGATGCCTTCGGCCCAGAGAGTTTCAATTTCTTCGGGCATTCCATCCATCCGGTATTCTTTCGGAATACCGATTTTCTTGCCCCTGATATCGCCCGTCAGCGCGGCTTCGAAATCCGGGACCGGCAGGTTGGCAGATGTGCTGTCTTTGGGGTCGTGGCCGCACATGGTGCCCAGCATGATGGCCGCATCGCGCACCGATTTGGTCATCGGGCCCGCCTGATCCAGCGAGGATGCAAAGGCCACAATCCCCCAGCGCGAACAGCGCCCGTAGGTCGGCTTGATACCGACCGTTCCGGTAAAGGCTGCCGGCTGGCGGATGGAACCGCCGGTGTCGGTGCCGGTGGCCGCCAGGCACAGATCGGCCGCGACAGCCGCCGCAGACCCGCCCGATGATCCGCCCGGTGTCAGCGCCGCGTCATCATTGCCGCGCCGCCACGGGCTGACCGCGTTGCCATAGGTGCTGGTTTCGTTCGACGATCCCATGGCGAATTCGTCCATGTTCAGCTTGCCCAGCATCACCGCGCCCGCATCGGCAAGGTTCTGGCTGACAGTGGATTCGTATTCCGGCAAAAAGCCCTGCAAGATCCGGCTGCCCGCCTGCGACGGTACGCCCTTGGTGCAGAACAGATCCTTGATCCCAACGGGCAGACCACACATGTCCGGTGCATCGCCTGCGGCCAGTCGCGCATCGGCGGCGCGGGCACGTTCAAGCGCCAGATCGGGCGTTTTGTGGACAAAGGCGTTCAGCGCGTCAGCGGCATCGATTGCATCAAGACAGCTTTGCGTCAGTTCGACCGACGTGACCTCTTTGGCGCGCAGCGCATCGCGCGCGGCCGCCAGACCCATTTTGTTCAGATCAGACATCATTCAACCACCTTGGGAACAGCAAAAAAGCCTTCGCGCGCATCCGGCGCATTGGACAGAACCGCGGATTGCTGGTTGCCGTCTGTCACCTTGTCCTCGCGCAGGGGGGCGTGCATGGGCGTGACCGACACCATCGGTTCTATCCCGTCGACATCAACCTCGTTCAGTTGCTCGATAAAGCCGAGGATGGTGTTGAATTCCGAAGCCAGTGCCGGCAACGCCTCGGGCTCGACTTTGATCCGGGCCAGTTTCGCCACGCGCGCGGCGGTGTTTTCGTCGATGGACATGGAACGCCCCTGTGTTGTGTCGGTTCAGCGCCGTTTACCGCCCTGTCCGGCGCGCTGCAAGCCAATCCGGCCTGTCCACGCGCCCCAATGGGCGAACAAGCGGCTTGCATCCCGATGGTATTCCATTTTTCATTGTTCTGTCAGGTTCGCACCAACCCCGCAGGAGGAAACGATGAAAATCACATGGCTTGGACACAGCAGCTTTCGAATGGAAATCGGCAACCAGATTCTGCTGATTGATCCGTGGATGACCGGAAACCCGATGTTTGAAGGCCATGACGCCGGTGCCGCAACCCAAGATGCCACCCATATCTTGCTGACGCATGGCCACGGCGATCACACCGGTGATTGTCTGGTCATCGCGCGCGAAAAGGGCATTCCGATTGCCGGGATTTACGATCTGATGAGCCATTGGGAAGCGTCAGAGGGGGTTGAGACCGTTGGCTTCAACAAAGGCGGCACCGTGCAACTGGGCGATGTGGCCGTAACGATGGTCAACGCGGTTCATTCTTCGTCAGTCGGCAGTGATGCAGGGCCGGTCTATGCCGGATCCGAAGCGGGCTATATGATTTCGGCAGAGGGCCACACGATCTATGTCACCGGCGATACGGATATCATGGCGGATATGGAATGGATGGCTGACATTCACGCCCCCGATATCGGCATCTTGTGTGCCGGAGGGCATTTTACGATGGATATGAAACGGGCCGCCTATGCGGCCAAACGGTATTTCAACTTTAAAACCGTCATCCCCTGCCACTATCGGACCTTTCCCTTGCTGGAACAGTCCGCGCAGGTCCTGATCGACGGCTTGCCTGACGTCGACGTGATCAAGCCGCAGGTGATGCAACCCATCGCGCTGTAAGAAAAAGCAAACGGATCCAACCGGCACAGGTATCTGGTTTCAGGTGCGCCGGCCCACAAACGGACGGCGCGGTGTATCACCCCAGGAAAAGGTGATACACCAGTGCGCAGACGACCAGTGCAATTACAGTTGCTTCGGCAATTTCGCCAAAACGCTCTCGCGTGGTCATGGTATGCTTCTTGCGGATTGCAAAGGGATCATACTCTCCGTCTCGATGCAGTTCATTCATTTGAAAATCCAACTCACTCGTTACTAACATCCCCAGTATTGAATAGGTTCTTGGTCGGAATAAGACTGTTTCTGGGTTTTTTCGAAGGGCAGGTACATCTTGGTAAAGTTCTTTTTAATCATTTAATATCAAATATTTATAGCAAAATTGTCCAACCTTAGTGTAAAAACGTACACCTTTAAGTCTACTAATTGACACTTTTCACCCACCCTTTATAAATAACCCATGCTCGTTGGATATTTTGTTTACCAGTTCCCCGCGTGTTGTTTGTGTCTGTAACCCGTTCTTGTTTTGAAAGCCTTCGAGTATGACTTTGTTAGCCGCGTACTTCGCCATTTGTCGCAAAGCCTTGTCCAAGCCAGCGTCATTTGCGACGTACGCCGACATTGACCTGTCGGTGCCCTATCGCCCAACACCTTTCATTGATGTTCCGGCTGTGCTGATCGCTACTGCGGCGTTTTCGATCGTTGTGATCGCGTGTTCCAAAAGCGTGGAATTCCTGATCTAGGGCTGGTGCCCGCTAATCACCCGTTCCGCTTCCTTGCGAAAAACTCTTTCAGCAATTGTTCCGATTCCGGTGCAGCGATGCCGTCGTAAACATCGGGCACGTGGTGGCATTGCACATGCGAAAACACCCGCGCACCATGCGCCAAACCCCCAGATTTTGGATCAGCGGCGCCGTAATACAGACGCGCGATGCGGGCGACGCTGATGGCGGCCGCGCACATGGCGCAGGGTTCCAGCGTGACATACAGATCATGCCCGACCAGCCGTTCAGAGGCCGCCGCCTTGCACGCCGCACGCAGCACCAGAATTTCGGCATGCGCCGTCGGATCGTTCAGTTCGCGTGTTCGGTTGCCTGCGCTGGCAACAACCTGCCCGTGCGGATCGACAATCACCGCGCCCACCGGCACTTCGCCCCGCGCTGCGGCCGCACGTGCTTCCTTCAGGGCCAGCGCCATATGTGATTTGAACACCATTCCCCTGTCTGGCCCGCAATGGGCGCTTTCGCAAGTGGGGCAGATCGGATAAGCCCGTTTCATGACACAATCTTCCTCTTCCCCGCCGGGCGACCGGATTGCCAAGGTACTGGCCCGCGCCGGCGTTGCTTCGCGTCGCGAAGCAGAGCGTATGATCGAAGCAGGTCGTGTCAGCGTGAATGGCACCAAAATTGACCGTGCCGCCCTGAACGTAACGGAATCGGACAAAATCACCGTTGATGGCAAACCACTGAATGCCCCTGAACCGGCGCGCCTTTGGCTTTATCACAAACCTGCAGGTCTGGTCACAACCACGCGTGACGAACAGGGCCGCCCCACGATTTATGATGATCTGCCCGAAGACCTGCCCCGCGTGATGAGCGTCGGGCGGCTTGATCTCAATTCAGAAGGGTTGCTGTTGCTGACCAATGACGGCGCGGTCAAACGGCAACTGGAACTGCCCAGCACCGGCTGGCTGCGCAAATATCGCGTGCGGGTCAACGGGCGGCCAACCGATGACACGCTGGAACCGCTGCGCAAGGGTTTGAATGTGGACGGGGACAGGTTTCTGCCGATGACTGTCACGATCGACCGCCAGCAAGGCGCGAACGCATGGCTGACTGTCGGACTGCGCGAAGGCAAGAACCGCGAAATCCGGCGCGCTATGGAAGATGTCGGATTAAGCGTGAACCGGTTGATCCGCATATCTTATGGTCCGTTCCAGTTGGGCCAACTGAAACCCGGTGCCGTGGAAGAACTGCGCCGCCGTGTGGTGCGCGACCAGTTGGGGCTGGATCACGCGGATGACAGCGGCAATGCGCAGAAAAAACCGAAGGCCGTGCGTCACAGTTCCACTAGGCGCGCCACCGGTAAACCCGAAACGGAAGGGGCAAGCACCCGAACCGGTGCACCGCAAAAAAACAGACCGCGCAAGACGCGATAAGACCAGCCGGGCCACAAAACGCCCGTTTGAATGGCATAATCCAACACCATTGCGCGCGTTATCCCGCTTTTGCCAATCTATACCGGTACTTCCCCCTAGAAAGCGCGGGCCGCTTGGCTTACTTCTATCTTTGCAGATCAGATGAGGCGCAACATGTCAGGGGCTGGCATCCGCAAAATCACATATGCAGCACTGCTTGTGCTGCTTTTTGGCGTTTCCACCGGCTGGCTCGGGGGGTTGTGATCCATGGCTAAACGGTTTGGTGGCAAGTACAGCCCCGACGCTGCAGAACCAGACCAGCCGTTGCCACGCAGCCAGTTTGATGGCGCAAGGGTCGATCCGGCGGGCGCGCGCTCGAACCTGTTGTTTCTACCGGGCGTGTTGCTGGTTTTTCTGTCACTGAATGACGGCGCAATCGGATTATCAATCGCTCTGATCGCGGCTGCGGTGCTGACGCTGGCCGCGTGGCTGTTGCGCGAAGGCCTGCGCGCGCAGGCGGCCTATGACGCCCGCAAAGTGGCACGCCGCCCTGCATTTCCGCGCAAGATGGCGGCAAGCGTCCTTACCGGGATCGGCGTCACGCTGGCCGCTTACAAGGGCGAACACAGCCTGCCCGATCCCAGTCTGATTGCACCGTTTCTTTATGGCATCGCCGCACTGGTTCTTCATTCCGTCAGTTTCGGGTTCGATCCCCTTAAGAACAAGGGCATGGAAGGGGTCGACACCTTTCAGCAGGACCGCGTCGCACGCGTTGTCGACGAAGCCGAAAAACATCTGCGCGCCATGTCCGATGCGATTGTGCGCGCAGGCGACCGCAAGATCGAGGCGCGCGTCGAAACGTTTCAGAAAACCGCACGCGATCTGATCCGCACGGTCGAGGAAGACCCCCGTGATCTGACCGCAGCGCGCAAATACTTGGTGGTGTATCTTCAGGGTGCGCGCGATGCGACCATCAAGTTTGCCGATGTCTACAGTCGCACCCGCGATCCCAAGGCGCGCGCGGATTATGTTGCCCTGCTGGATGATCTGGATCAGAATTTTGCCGCCCGCACCCGAAAATCGCTGCTGGACGACCGCAGCGACATGACTGTTGAAATCGAGGTCCTTCGGGATCGTCTGAAACGCGAAGGCGTGCGCGTGAAATAGCGCCCGCCGTTTTACCAAAGGAAGTGTCCCATGTCCGATACCGTCCGTCAAAAGGCCCAAAGCGCCGCCGAGCTTGTCGAGGAAGTGACCGCCGTTGTCCTGCCCGAGCCCAGTCAGGAAATCGTTCCGCTGGCCAAAGCCGATGCACCGGTCAGCGCCGAAATCCGCAAACGGATGGACGAAATCGATATGGAAGACACCAATTCGATCGTGTCCTTCGGATCAGGCGCACAGGCAGAATTGCAGGAAATCAGCCAATCCATGCTGGCGGACGTACGCAACAAGGATGTCGGCCCTGCTGGCGACAGCCTGCGCGATATCGTCACGACGATCCGGGGCTTTTCGGTCAGCGAACTGGATGTGCGCCGCGACCGGTCCTGGTGGGAAAAACTGCTGGGCCGCGCTGCCCCTTTTGCAAAGTTCACCGCGAAATTCGAAGAGGTACAGGGCCAGATCGACAGGGTCACCGACGATCTTCTGGGGCACGAACACAAGCTGCTGAAGGATATCAAATCGCTGGATATCCTTTATGATAAGACCCTTCAGTTTTACGACGAACTGGCGCTGTACATTGCCGCCGGAACCGAAAAACTGGAAGAACTGGATGGCACGCTGATCCCGCTCAAGGCATCCGAGGTGGAAAAGACACCCGAGGCCGATCAGGTGATGGCCGCGCAGGAATTGCGCGATCTGCGATCGGCGCGCGACGATCTGGAACGGCGCGTTCATGATCTGAAACTGACCCGGCAGGTGACGATGCAATCGCTGCCATCAATCCGGCTTGTTCAGGAAAACGACAAGTCGCTGGTCACGAAAATCAACTCCACTCTGGTCAACACTGTGCCGCTTTGGGAAACGCAACTGGCGCAGGCCGTTACAATCCAGCGCAGCGCCGAAGCGGCCACAGCCGTACGCGACGCAAATGATCTGACCAATGAATTGCTGACCGCCAATGCCAAGAACCTGCGCGACAGCAACAAGATCATCCGGCAGGAAATGGAACGCGGCGTTTTCGATATCGAGGCTGTGAAAAAGGCCAATGCGGATCTGGTGGGCACGATCAATGAAAGCCTTGCGATTGCCGACGAAGGCAAGGCCAGACGCGCGGCCGCCGAAATCGAACTGCAAAAAATGGAAGCCGAGTTGCGCGACACTCTGGCCTCGGCCAAGGCGCGGCGCGACGGTTTGGGTGATACCGCCGGAACTGCGGTACCGGGTTAAACGGCCAGTGGATGTGAGCGCAAGAATTCCCGGATTTTCGCGGGTTTTGCGAACCGGCGCCATCATGGTGGCGCTGGTGGCGATGTCGTCTTGTGATCTTGCACAATTGCCGGCACCAACGGCGCCCCCGCCGCGCCCGTCGGCCCCCACCGATACCGGCGTGGCGCGCGGTCCGTCGGACGAAAGCCTTGCGTTGACGCGGTATTATGCCCGTGTGCAGAACGACATGCTGGTGCGCGGATTGTTGCGCCAGGATGGCGGAGGGCCGGACACGCCGTTCAGCGCGGACGATCTGGCCCGGAATTTCGAGCGTATCGCGTTTTATGACGAATATGTGCGCGGGGCCGGCCTTAGCCGCGGGGGCGGCGCGCAAAGTGCGCTGCGCCGTTGGGGCGGGCCGGTGCTTATGCAGGCCGTTTTTGGCAAATCCGTTTCAAAAGACCGCCAGGACCGCGATGTGGCCGAAGTGCAGAACTATGCCGCGCGGCTGGCACGGATCACCGGCCATCCGATTTTCTATTCGTCAAACAACGCCAATTTTTTCGTGTTCTTTCTGAACGAAGACGACAGGCCCGATGCGCTGGACCAGATCCGAGATATCGTGCCCGGAATATCCGAGGAGTCGGTGGACATCTTCCGCGACATCCCGCGTTCGATCCATTGTCTGGTCGCCGCCTTTTCCGAAAGCGGCAATGACCAGAATTATACCACGGCCATCGCGCTGGTGCGCGATGAACACCCCGATCTGCTGCGCCGCTCGTGCATCCACGAGGAACTGGCCCAGGGGCTGGGGCTGGCCAATGACAGCCCGCAGGCACGGCCATCGATCTTCAATGATGACGACGAATTCGCCCTGCTGACAAGCCAGGACGAATTGCTGCTGAAAATGCTATATGATCCCCGCCTGAGCCAGGGCATGAGCGCAAAGGAGGCCGCGCCTGTTGTCCGCGTGATCGCGGGCGAATTGCTGGGTGATAACTGACACGAAACCGCGACGAACACAGACACATAAAGAGGACCGCACGCCATGGGCATTTTCGACTTTCTGACCGGAGAATTCATCGACGTTATCCACTGGGTCGACGACACCCGCGATACGATGGTGTGGCGTTTCGAACGCGAAGGCCACGAAATCAAATACGGGGCCAAGCTGACGGTGCGCGAAGGTCAGGCGGCCGTGTTCGTGCACGAAGGCCAGCTGGCGGATGTGTTCACGCCCGGGCTTTATATGCTTGAAACCAACAACATGCCGATCCTGACCACGCTGAACCACTGGGATCACGGCTTCAAATCCCCGTTCAAATCCGAAATCTATTTCGTGAGCACGACACGGTTCAACAATCTGAAATGGGGCACCAAGAATCCGATCATGTGCCGCGATCCCGAATTCGGCCCCGTGCGCCTGCGCGCCTTTGGCACCTATTCTGTGCGGGTCACCGATCCGGCCCGTTTTCTGGTTGAAATCGTCGGCACCGACGGCGAATTCACTATGGATGAAATCAGCTTTCAGATCCGCAACATCATCGTTCAGGAGTTTTCGCGGGTGATCGCGTCCTCGGGCATTCCGGTGCTTGATATGGCCGCCAACACCGCCGATCTGGGCAAACTGGTCGCGGCCGAAATTGCGCCACCCGTCGCCGCATACGGCCTGTCGATCCCGGAGCTTTACATTGAAAACATCTCGTTGCCGCCAGCTGTCGAAGACGCGCTGGACAAGCGGACCTCGATGGGGCTGGCGAGTGATCTGGGCCGTTTCACCCAGTATTCGGCCGCCGAAGCCATGACCAATGCCGCCAAGACACCGGGCGGCGGGGATGGTCTTTCTGCCGGGCTGGGCGCGGGAATGGGCATGGCGATGGGCGCGCAGATGGCGCAGCAAACCGGCCCCTGGGGCCCGGTTGCGGCCCCGCCCCCGCCGCCCGCGGAACATGTCTGGCACATTGCCGAGAACGGCCAGACAAAAGGCCCCTTTTCCAAGGCGTCGATGGGGCGCATGGCAACGGACGGCACGCTGACCCGCGACAGCCTTGTGTGGACCGCGGGGCAGGACGGCTGGATGCGGGCGGAAGACGTGCGCGAACTGGCCCAGTTGTTCACTATCCTGCCGCCGCCGCCACCACAGATCTGACCGGTTCTTTTTGCTGAAAATACGGAAATCCGAACGTCTGCATCATGCCTGACCCCCGCGACAGCAGCGCCCAACCCAGCGAAGCGTCCCACAGGTTTCCTTGCGAAAACTGCGGCGCGGATTACCGGTATGCGCCGGGCACAGACACGCTGATCTGTGATTTCTGCGGTGATACGCGTACCATCGCGCAATCCGGCGCAATTGCACCGGCCATTCGCGAACTGGATTTTCGCGCCGCACTTGATCAGAACCTGCCCGATGTCGAGATCGAGGAAACCCGCGTCAGCCAATGCCCGAACTGCGCCGCACAGGTCGAATTCCGCGAAGATGAACACGCAACGGAATGCCCGTTCTGCGCCACGCCGGTGGTCAGCGGCACCGGGCTGAACCGGCATATCAAACCGCGCGGTGTGCTGCCGTTCGGGTTTGACGAAACCATCGCGCGCAAATCCATGACAGACTGGCTGGGGCGGCTGTGGTTCGCGCCGGGCGGATTGCAGCAATACGCGCGCAAGGGGCGGCGGATGCAGGGTATTTACGTGCCCTACTGGACGTTTGATGCCGATACCCGATCCTCTTATCGCGGGGAACAGGGGACCGTCTATTATGTGACGCGTACGGTCGTGCGCGATGGCCGCCGCGTGCAACAACAGGTGGCCAAAGTGCGCTGGCGGCCCAAATCGGGCCGGGTTGCGCGGTTTTTCGACGACGTTCTAGTGCTGGCCTCAACCAGCCTGCCGAAAACCTTTACCGACGCGCTGGAACCCTGGGATCTCAGCGCGCTGGAACCTTATCGCCCTGAATTTCTGGCCGGGTTTCGCGCCGAGGCCTATTCCGTTGAACTGGCCGACGGCTTTGAGCAGGCGCGCACCTATATGGACGCGATCATCGCGCGCGATGTCAAATTCGATATCGGCGGCGATCGACAGCGCATCCACGCCATCGAAACCGCAGTGCGCGATGTCACGTTCAAGCATATTCTGCTGCCGGTCTGGCTTGCCGCTTACAAGTACCGTGGCAAGACCTACAGGTTTGTCGTGAACGGGCGCACCGGACGGGTGCAGGGCGAACGGCCCTATTCGGCGATCAAGATCGCATTTGCGGTGGTTGTCGGCGCAGTTGTGGCGGGTGCGATCGGTTATCTGATGGCGCAAAACCAGTAAGAAATGGCGGCAGACGGATCACCGCCCGCCGCCCGATTTGGGTTTTACCCGCGCGAAATTTCAATGCGTTTGGCCTTTGGTGCATCGCCGGCCACCGATTTTTTTGCCGTGATCGTCAGAACACCGTCTTTCATTTCTGCCGTCACCGCCTTTTCATCGGCATCCGCCGGAAGCCGGAACGAGCGCCGGAAGGCACCGTATTGGCGTTCACTGAAAAACCATGTGTCGCCACTTTTTTCCGTGCTGGTCTTTTTTTCGCCGCGCACGGTGACAACTCCGTCTTCAACGCTCAGGTCCACGTCTTTTTCATCAACGCCGGGCAATTCCATATTGATGGTATAGGCGGCATCCCCTGCCGATGCTTCGGCGGCCGGGCTAAGCCAGTCTGCCACCCGCGATCCCAGCGCGCGGAAGGGATCGTAAAGCGAGGGCCACAAACCGGCATGTTCCGTTTTCTCAACCATGAACTGTTCTCCTTTTCCTGATTGCGGGCCAAGCATATCGCGAGTCGCATGTGTTGATTTTGATCAGGCGCAAATCGGCGTTCGGGACCGGCTTGCAAGCCCGCGTGTGGCAGGACAGAGTGGCACGACTTTATTGCCAGGAAACGTGAAATGCCCGATCCTTATGAAACGCTGCTGTCGGTCTTGCAGGCCCGCTGGTCCTGCCGGGCGTTTTTGCCCGATCCCGTGGACGGCGCGGACATTTCCCGCATTGTTGAGGCTGCGCGCCATGTTCCGTCATGGTGCAATGCGCAACCCTGGCAACTGGAAATCACCCGCGGCGCAGAAACCGACAGGTTCCGCGCCGCACTTTACGCGCACGCAGAGCATAACCCGCCCGCACCGGATCTGGATTGGCCAACGCAATATTCGGGCCGGTACAAGGATCGCCGGCGTGCCTGCGGCTATCAGCTTTATGATGCGGTCGGGGTCGAAAAATCGGACAGGGCGGGAACGGCGCGGCAAATGATGCAGAATTACGCCCTGTTCGATGCGCCACATGTGGCGATCCTGCACAGCCCGTCCGAACTGGGTGCTTATGGCGCCATGGATTGCGGCGGCTTTGTCACTGCGTTCACACTGGCGGCGCAATCGCTGGGCATCGCCACAATTCCGCAGGCCGCCGTTGCTGCGTTTGGCGGGTTTCTGCATGATTATTTTGATATTGCCGATGACCGGCTTGTGCTGTGCGCGATTTCGTTCGGCTATCCGGACAGCGGGCATCCCGCCAACACATTCCGCACGGAGCGCGCGGATGTCACCGACATCGTGCGCTGGCACGGATGATCAAGCCCGTGCCATCCGCCCGAACCGCAACCCGAAAGGATGTTTTGTGCGAGCATTGATACAAAGGGTCAGCCAAGCCCGCTTAGAGGTTGATGGCACCATCATCGGCCAGATCAAACACGGGCTTCTGGTGCTGGTCTGTGCCATGCAGGGCGATACCGAAGAAAGCGGCGCCAGGCTTGCCTTGAAAATCAGCAAGTTGCGGATTTTTCGCGATGATGCCGGAAAGATGAACAAATCCCTGTCGGACGTGGGCGGGTCGGCATTGATCGTCAGCCAGTTCACACTGGCCGCGGACACTTCCCGCGGCAACCGGCCCGGATTTTCGTCCGCGGCACCGCCTGAAACGGGACAGGCGCTCTATGAAAAATTCAGTGATCAGATGGCGGAGTTGGGCATACCTGTCGCCACTGGCGCGTTCGGTGCGGACATGGCCGTCACGTTAACCAATGACGGGCCGGTCACGTTGTGGTTGGAGGTTTAGGTGGCACATTCGGGAAGCGGCGCAAATGACGGGCCTGAAACACCTATGAAACCCCATGGCGCGCGCGCCACTGTCCGGGCTGTCTGGCAGGCCGGCGTCGATGCGGTGGGGGGCGAACAGGCGGTGGCGGCAGCTTTGCGCACCTGCCCGGCGCCTGCGCCCGACCAGATCATCGCCGTGGGCAAGGCCGCAGGTGCCATGGCGCGCGCGGCCATTGATCATTTCCAAACCGGCTGTCCAACGTTGGTGGTCACGAAATACGGACACGCAGCGGACCTGCCGGATCACGTCACCCTGATCGAAGCGGGACATCCGGTGCCGGACCGGAATTCGATACTGGGCGGCCAGGCGCTGAAAGATACGGTCGGCGCCATGGCCCCGGACAGCCATCTTATGGTTCTGGTGTCGGGTGGTGCATCAGCCCTGGCCGAATTGCCGCGCGACGGATTGGACCTTGACGATCTGGCACGCGCGAACCGCGAAATGCTGGCCGCCGGCCTTGATATTCATGCGATGAACCAGCGGCGCAAGACGCTGTCGCAGATCAAGGGCGGGCAATTGTTGGCCGGGTTTTCGGGACGGTCCGTGACGGTTCTGGCCATTTCGGATGTGCAGGGCGATGATATTGGGGTGATCGGGTCCGGTATCGGGGCAGTTCCGCAAGGCGCGCCCTTTGCCGCAGACATGACCGTTGTGGCCAGCAACCGTGTTGCGCGCGATGCCGCGATGCATAAGGCTGCGGCACTGGGCCTGCCGAGCGTGGAAAACAGCGAAATACTATATGGCGATGTCAACGATATCGCAGCAGCGCTGGCCCCGCGCCTGATCGCATCTGCCAAAGGGATATCCGTTTTCGGCGGCGAACCGACGGTTGTGCTGCCCGACCCCGCAGGGCAAGGCGGGCGCAATCAGGCGCTGGCCCTGTTGCTGGCACGCGAGATTCAGGGGATCGAGGGGCTGACGATCCTAGTGGGCGGAACTGACGGAACTGATGGCCCGACCGATGCAGCCGGCGCAGTTATCGACGGCGCGACATGGGGGCCGGGCGCGGATGAGGCGCTGGAACGCGCCGACAGCGGAACCTGGCTGGACCGGCGCGGCGCACTGGTGCGCACCGGCCCGACAGGCACCAACGTGATGGACCTGCTGGTCGCGTTGCGGGCTTGACAGAATCTGTACGGCACACAACCGTCTGCGGATGACCAGAACACCCCCTGCCCCCGCCCCGAACGCGCTGCGCGACATCGAAGAGCTGCCAGATCTTGGTATTACCCTGTCTGACGGCACGCGCCTGTCCGCCCGCGTCTGGCGGCCTGTGGATGCCGGTGACCATCCGGTGCCTGCCATTCTGGAATACCTGCCCTATCGCAAGCGCGATGGTACCTGCGCGCGGGATGCCCTGACGCATCCCTATTTCGCGCGGCGCGGTTATGCCTGCATCCGCGTGGATATTCGCGGCAACGGTGACAGCCAGGGCCTGATGGAAGATGAATATTCCCCGCAGGAACTGGCCGATGGTGTCGAAGTAATCAACTGGCTGGCTGCGCAGGACTGGTGCAGCGGCAGCGTCGGGATCATGGGGATCAGCTGGGGCGGCTTTAACGGATTGCAGATCGGCGCGCTGGCCCCCGATCCGCTGAAGGCGATCATCACGCTATGTTCCACGGCAGATCGTTACGCGGACGACATCCATTACAAGGGCGGCTGTCTGTTGAATGAAAATCTGGGCTGGGGGGCAACGATGTGGTCCTATTCCAGCCGCGCGCCCGATCCGGCGCTGGTGGGTGATGCCTGGCGCGAGATGTGGCTGGAGCGGCTGGAAAACGAACCGTTTCTGCCATCGGTCTGGCTGCGCCACCAACGGCGCGATGCCTATTGGCAGCACGGGTCCGTGTGCGAGGATTTCAGCGCGATCAAGGCGGCGACGCTGGCCATTGGCGGCTGGGGCGACAGTTACAAGAACACGGTGCCGTTGCTGGTCGAAAACATGACTGCGCCGATCAAGGGCATTGTCGGGCCGTGGGTACACAAATATCCGCATTTCGCCGTTCCCGAACCGCGCATCGGCTTCCTGCAAGAGGCGCTGCGCTGGTGGGATAAATGGCTTAAGGGCATCGACACCGACGTGCAGAACGATCCTGATTACCGCGCCTATCTGATGGACGGGGTGCGCCCGAAAACATGGTATGATCATCGCCCCGGACACTGGATTGCAGAAGACAAGGGTGCAACATCGCATCTGAATACGGCTGCCTATCACCTGACGGATACCGGGCTGTCCCAAAGCGAAGGCCCATTGAATGCCGTTGTGGCCTCACCGCATCATTGCGGCGGATCGGCGGGGGAATACTGTGCGATCTGGCTGGGGCCCGAACTGCCTGGGGATCAACGCGCGGACGATGCGCTGTCGGCGTGTTTCACCTCCGCCCCGC
Source organism: Sulfitobacter sp. TBRI5 (assembly GCF_051013555.1). Taxonomy (NCBI): domain Bacteria; kingdom Pseudomonadati; phylum Pseudomonadota; class Alphaproteobacteria; order Rhodobacterales; family Roseobacteraceae; genus Sulfitobacter; species Sulfitobacter sp. TBRI5. Next base: position 227,796 of record NZ_CP112884.1, read on the forward strand.
TTGGCGCGGATCAGGACATTGTCGGTGCGCCGCGCGTTCACCTGACGTTAAATGCGGACAGGCCGCAGGCACAGATCGCGGTCCGCCTGAACCACATCCATCCTGACGGGGCCAGCACCCGCATCACCTATGGTGTGCTGAACCTGAGCCATCGCGAAAGCCATGCACAACCGACCGCGTTGAAACCGGGCACGCCCTACACCATCGCACTCGATCTGGATCATATCGCCTATCGCGTGCCGGCCGGGCATCGCATCCGCGTGGCGGTGTCGTCGGCCTATTGGCCGCTGATCTGGCCATCGCCGCAAACCGCCACCTTAACGCTGTCCAAGGGGCACATCGATCTGCCGTTGCGCCCGTCCGGTGACAAGGATGAATGGGGGTTTCCCCCTGCAGATGCGGATGCCCCGTGGCAATACCGGACCCTGCGCGATGAAAGCCACATCCGGCGCAGCGAAATCGATCACCAGACCGGAGAAGTGCATCTTGTGGTAGAAGATGACTTTGGCAAGGTCGAAGATGCCGAGCATGGCATGATCGCCGGATCGATCGCGCGCGAACGCTGGACGATTCACCCCGGTGATCCGCTTTCGGCCCGCGCCAGCCTGCACTGGAGCGATGAAATGGAGCGCGGCGACATAAAATTGCGCACCGAAACCTATTCTGAAATGTGGTCTGATGAATCGAATTTTTACCTTACCGCGCGTCTGATTGCCTTTGAGGGCAACGAAAAAATCTATGAACGCGATATCGAAGACCAGATTCCACGCGATCAAATGTAGTTTAGGCTGTATCGAAACCTGCCAATAAACCTTGCGGGATGCGACAAAATCGGCAAACTTGATTCATCACTCAATAAAAACCGCCAAAAACGGCGGACCTATCAACCGGGAGTACTCCATGAACGACGAACTAAAGTATCTATCCACGCGCACCGTAAAGTGCCTCATGTCACGCCGTGAATTTATGGGCAAAGCAGCCGCAATGGGTGTAAGCGCCGTTGCAGCAAGCACCATGTTTGCAAATGCCGTCAAAGCGGCCGGACCTGTCAAAGGCGGAACATTCCGCATCGGTGTGCAGGGCGGCGAATCCACCAACAGCCAGGATCCGGCACTTTGGGCATCCGATGTGCCAATCGCCGGCGGCAACCACTGGGGCGAGACTCTGGTCGAGGTTGGACCGGATGGCGAAATCGAAAATCTGGTCGCCGAAAGCTTTGAAGGATCCGCGGACGCTAAAACGTGGCGCTTCAAGGTGCGTCAGGGCATCGAATTCTCGAACGGGAAATCCGTTACCGCCGAAGACGTCATGCGCACGATGGAGCGCCATACAAACGAAGATTCCAAATCCGGTGCGCTGGGTATCGTACAGGGCATCGAATCCATGCGCGTTGACGGCGATGTGTTCGAACTGACACTGGGTGTCGGCAACGCCGACATGCCATACCTGATGGCCGACTATCACCTGAAAATCCAGCCCGATGGCGGATTTGACGATCCGACAGCGGCAATTGGTACTGGCCCCTACAATCTGGAAACCGACGAGCCCGGCGTGCGCATGACATTCTCGCGCAATCCGAATTATTGGGGTGGCGATGCGGTTGCGCACTATGAAGCCGCCGAAGTGATCGTTCTGAACGATGCAACGGCCCGCACCGCGGCGCTGCAATCGGGTCAGGTGGATGCGATCAACCGTGTAGAACCAAAGATTGCCAAACTGCTGGATCGCGCGCCCAATCTGGCGGTGCGCAACGTTTCCGGCCGCGGCCACTATGTGTTCATCATGCATGTCGACACGGCCCCGTTTGATGAAAACGAACTGCGCCTTGCATTGAAACACGCGATCAACCGTCAGGAACTGGTCGACAAGATCCTGCAGGGCTATGGCGGCATCGGGAACGATATGCCGATCAACGCAGCCTATCCGCTGTTTGATGAAACCATTCCGCAGCGTGCATTCGATCTGGCGAAAGCGGCCGAGCACTACAAGAAATCGGGCCATGACGGATCGCCGATCATCCTGCGCACCGCAGATGGCGCGTTTCCGGGCGCTGTGGATGCCGCGGCGTTGTTCCAGCAATCTGCACAAGCCGCAGGAATTCCGCTGGAAATCAAGCGCGAACCCAATGATGGGTACTGGTCCGAAGTGTGGAACGTGCAACCGTTCTGTGCGTCTTACTGGGGCGGACGCCCTGTACAGGACCAGATGTACACGACGGCCTATCTGTCGACCGCAGACTGGAATGACACGCGCTGGAAACGGCCCGAGTTCGACGAGATGCTGCTTTCCGCACGCGCCGAGTTGGACAAGGCCAAGCGCAAGGAAATCTATTCCAAAATGGGCCGCATGATGAACGAAGAAGGCGGTTTGATCCTGCCGATGTTCAACGACTTCATCGACGCGGTGTCCAACGACGTTCAGGGCTGGGAACCCGATCCCAACGGCCCGATGATGAACTGGTACGGGTGCAAGAAGACCTGGAAAGCATAAGGGCTTCGATAGATGCATCCCATCTTGAAACTGGTAGCTCAGCGCCTTGCGCTGAGCGTCCTCCTATTACTTGCCGCATCGGTTCTGATATTTGCCGGAACAACCATTCTACCCGGCGATGTGGCGCAACAAATCCTTGGTCAGTCGGCAACCCCTGAGAGCCTTGCCAACCTGCGCGAAGAACTGGGCCTGAACGACCCGCCATTGACCCGTTATTTTGCTTGGCTGGGCGGGGTGTTGCAGGGCGATCTGGGAACGGCCCTGACCAATGGTCTTGATATCGCCACCGCCATGGGTGAACGGCTGAGCAAGACATTGTTTCTGGCATTCTGGGCCGCCATTATCGCGGTGCCACTGGCGATTTTGCTGGGCCTGATCGCGGTCCGCTACAAGGACCGCTGGCCAGACAAGTTGATTTCCAGCATTACGCTGACATCCATTTCCATACCCGAATTCATGATCGGCTATATCCTAGCCTTTTTTATCGGCGTGAAACTGGGCTGGGCGCCGTCTGTCGCGCTGATATCGGACAGTATGGGCCTGCTTGAAAAACTTCATGCCATTTCCCTGCCCATTGCCACGCTGACGCTGGTGGTGCTGGCACACATGATGCGCATGACCCGCGCCGCCATCCTGAACGTGATGCAGTCGGCCTATATCGAAACCGCCGAACTCAAAGGTCTGTCGGCCTTTGAAGTGATCCGCCGCCATGCGTTTCCCAATGCTGTCGCCCCCATTGTCAACGTGGTGATGATCAACCTTGCCTATCTGGTTGTCGGCGTTGTCGTGGTCGAGGTGGTGTTCGCCTATCCAGGCATGGGGCAGTATCTGGTGGATCACGTTTCCAAACGCGACGTGCCTGTTGTGCAGGCCGGCGGGTTGATCTTTGCCGCGGTCTATATCGGGCTGAACATGATTGCCGATATCGTTTCGATCCTTGCCAATCCACGTCTGAGGCATCCGAAATGAAGAATATACCTCTTGCCGCTATCATCGGTCTGTTTTTCACCGGTCTTTACTTCCTCATGGCGATTTTCGCGCCGCTGATCGCGCCCTATGGCCTTGCCGAAGTTGTCGGCGATGTCTGGGAGCCGTCTTCGGCCGAACATTTGCTGGGCACCGACCAGATCGGCCGCGATCTGCTAAGCCGTATGATCTATGGCGGGCGCACAACCATCTGGATCGCCACGATGGCCACTATCCTTAGCTTTGTCACAGGATCGGTACTGGGCTTTATCGCGGCGGTGAACGGCGGCTGGATCGATCAGGTGCTGTCGCGCTTTGTCGATCTGATCATGTCCATTCCGTCGCTGATCTTTGCCCTTGTGGTGCTGTCGGTCATCGACACCACCTTGCTGGTACTGATCCTGATCATGGGGCTTCTGGATTCCACTCGGGTGTTCCGGCTGGCGCGCGCTGTCGCCGTGGATATCACCGTTATGGATTATGTCGAGGCCGCGCGCCTGCGTGGCGAAAAACTGATGTGGATCATCTTTCGTGAAATCCTGCCCAATGCCCTGTCACCGCTGGTGGCGGAAATGGGGCTGCGGTTCATCTTTATGGTACTGTTCATCTCGACACTGTCGTTCTTGGGCATCGGGGTGCAACCCCCTGCGGCCGATTGGGGCGGTATCGTGAAAGAGAACAAGGAAGGGATCAACTTTGGCATTGGCGCGGCGCTTTATCCTGCGGTTGCGATTGCCACGCTGGCCATCTCGGTCAACCTTGTGGCCGACTGGATTCTGAACCGGACCACCAGCCTGAAAGGGGGCCGCGGATGACCGAGCCACTCGTAAAAGTCCGAGGCCTGAAAATCGGCGCCACGATCTTTCCCCCAGGGGAAAAACCGCGTGACATCGAAATCGTGCATGGCGTCGATTTCGATCTGGAAGCGGGCAAGGTTCTGGGGCTAATCGGCGAATCCGGTGCCGGCAAATCCACCATCGGTCTGGCCACGATGGCCTATGGGCGGGGTGGTGTGGAAATCACCGGTGGCGAAGTGTTCGTGAACGGGCGCGATATCCTGAAATCCGGCATTCGCGATGTGCGCAAACTGCGCGGGTCGGAAGTGACCTATGTTTCGCAATCTGCCGCCGCGTCGTTCAATCCGGCCAAGCAGATCATGGAACAGGTCACAGAGGCCGCGATCAGTCAGGGCAAGTTCGGCAAGAAAGAAGCCGAGGAACGCGCTGTCGAACTGTTTCGCAAGCTGGGTCTGCCGGATCCCGAACACATCGGCAACCGCTATCCGCATCAGGTTTCCGGCGGGCAGTTGCAGCGCTGCATGACAGCGCTGGCGCTGTGCCCCGAACCCGATCTGGTGGTGTTTGACGAACCCACCACCGCGCTGGATGTGACCACCCAGATCGACGTTCTGAAAGCCATCAAAGAGGCGATCAAGGACACCGGCGTTGCCGCGCTGTACATCACCCACGATCTGGCCGTCGTGGCGCAGGTCAGCGACCATATCATGGTGCTGCAAATGGGCGATATGGTGGAATACGGCACCACCGACCAGATCATCAACGCGCCGAAAGAAGACTATACCAAAGCGCTGGTATCGGTGCGTTCGATCGAACACGAGGAAAAGAAACCCAGTGGCGATCCGGTGTTGAGCGTGACCGGGATCACCGCGCGCTATCGCGGAACGCCCTTTGATGTTCTGCACAACGTCACGGTTGATCTTGATCCCGGCCAGACCCTGGCCGTTGTCGGCGAAAGCGGATCGGGCAAATCCACCCTTGCCCGTGTGATCACCGGCCTGCTGCCGCCCCGCGAAGGCACCATTGAGTTTTCCGGCCGAACGCTAAGCCCTGATCTGCGCAGTCGCACCAAGGAAGACCTGCGCGAATTGCAGATGATCTATCAGATGGCGGACACGGCGATGAACCCGCGCCAGACGGTCGGAACGATCATCGGGCGTCCGCTGGAGTTCTACTTTGGGCTGAAAGGCGCGGAAAAGCAGAAGCGCATACAGGAATTGCTGGACGAAATTGAACTGGGGCAAGGATTTCAGGATCGCTATCCCGCAGAATTGTCCGGCGGGCAAAAGCAACGGGTGTGCATCGCGCGCGCGCTGGCGGCCAAACCCAAACTGATCATCTGTGACGAGGTGACATCGGCGCTGGATCCGCTGGTGGCGGACGGCATTCTGAAATTGCTGCTGAACCTGCAAAAGATCGAAGATGTGGCCTATCTGTTCATCACCCATGATCTGGCCACTGTCCGCGCCATCGCGGATTCGATTGCCGTGATGTATCAAGGGCATGTGCAGCGCTACGGAACCAAATCCAAGGTGCTGTCACCGCCGTTTGACGATTACACTGATCTTTTGCTCACATCGGTCCCCGAAATGAAACTGGGCTGGCTGGAAGAAGTGATCGAACATCGCAAGATGGAAAGCGCGGGAAACTAGGGGTTACAGGGCGGGCGATCCCGCCCGCCTTTTTACATTGGCAAGCTTGTAAAGATGCGGCAGGGTCCGGCGCAACACCAGACCGGAGAGCGCCATGACCACAAAACTATTGCTGATCATCATCGACGGAGTGCCCTATCGCAACTGGCGGCGTCTGTTTGGCAATCTGGAAGGCTGGGTCGACAGCGGCGATGCCCGCGTGTGGACGCATCGCGCCGTTTTACCATCCACATCGGCCAGTTGCTATGCGTCGATCCACACCGGCGTATCCCCGCAAGTGCATGGGTGTACAGGCAATGGCAACGTGTTCCGCCTGAAACAGCCCGATATTTTCAGTCAGGTGCGCGCCGCTGGCGGCACAACCGGCGCTGTCGCACATTCGTTCTGGTCCGAGTTCTTCAACCGCCACCCGTTCGATCACGTGCGCGACGTGGAATATGACGAACCGGACAGTGCAACCATCAATCACGGGCGGTTCCACACCATGACGGGCTATGGCCATGACAACCAGATGACCCCCTGCGATCTGGACCTTTTTGCCAGCCTGACCAATCTGTGCCAGCGGTTTGATCTGACCTATGGCATGCTGCACACCTGCACGCTGGATTCCATGGGGCACCGGTTTCATCACGAATGCGATGAAATGGATCATGCGTGTTTTATGATGGATGAAATGCTGGCGCCGTTCATTCCGAAATGGCGTGATGCAGGATATGAAGTGATCGTGACCGCCGATCATGGTCAGGACGAACGTGGCCACCATGGCGGGCGATCCGCGCTACAGCAGGAATCGGCTCTTTACTATTTTGGCGATGCCGAAGGGCCAAACAAAAGTACTGTTATCGATCAGTTGCAGCTGGCCCCCACGATTCTTCGGCGGCTGGGCGCACCTGTGCCCGACACCATGAAGGCCAAACCGTTTCTGAAATAACACAATCGGTGGCGGGCGCATAACCGCCCGCCCTTTGCGTGGATCAGGCTGCCCATTCCCAGGGTCGCGTAAATGCCCCCAGAACGGTGTTAATCTCGGCTTCTTCCGCGCTGGCGGATTTGTCGATCTGTGCAACCAGTCCGCGTTTCTTGTCGTCAATGACTGACACGACACGCGCCGAAACACCGGCCTTTTCCAACGCTTCGTTGTAGATACGGGTGATCGCGTTCTTGCGCAGGTCCGGCTTGAACACCTTGCCAACGGCGGTTTTGGGCAATTCATCCAGAATGGTGATGTGTTTTGGCTGTGCCGCGCGTTCGTGAACATGCACTTTGCAATGCTGCATCAACTCTTCCGGGGTCACGCTGGCGCCGCCAACCAGTTCGACAAAGGCACAAGGCAATTCGCCGGAATGGGCATCTGGTTGTCCGATGGCACCGGCAAAGGCGACCGCAGAATGGCCCAACAGGGCCTCTTCGATCTCGGCCGGATCAATGTTGTGGCCGCCGCGAATGATCAGATCCTTGGCGCGCCCGGTTATCCAAAGATAACCGTCTTCGTCCACCCGCCCCAGATCGCCTGTGCGCAGATATTTGTCACCGTAAAACAGATCAATGTTCTTTTCCGCCTCGGTATATGTATGTCCTGCAAAAACTCCGGGGTTGGAAATGCAGATCTCGCCGATTTCATCGACATCGGCCTCAAGCAGCCCGTTGGGCGTGCCTTTGATGATCTTCACGTCCGTGTAGGGCAGCGGGATCCCGATCGATCCGACTTTCTTCAATCCATCGGTCGGATTGCAAGACACAAGACAGGTTGCTTCGGTCAGGCCATAGCCTTCGACGATGGTGACGCCGGTCGCTTCTTCGAAGCGGCGGAACAGTTCCAGCGGCAAAGGCGCCGATCCGGAAAACGCGGTTTTAACCGTGCTGACATCCGCATTCACCGGGCGCTGCATTTTGGCGGAAATCGCGGTGGGCACCGTGATGATAAAAGTGATTTTCCAGCGTTCGACAAGTTTCCAGAAGTTATCGAACACGCCTTCGCCGCGATAGCCCTGGGGTGTCGGGAATACCACGTGCGCACCGCTGGACACCGCTGCCATCAGGATGACGTGGCAGGCAAAAACGTGGAACAACGGCAGCGGGCACATGATGTTATCCTGTTCGGAAAACAGCAGCGTATGGCCAAGCCAGCCGTTATAGATCAGGCCGGAATACTTGTGCTGCGCCACTTTGGGCATGCCGGTGGTGCCACCGGTGTGAAAATAGCAGGCCACCCTGTCCTGTTGCACATCTTCGAAATCCAGCGTCGTGTTGTGTTTGGAGAGTTCCGCCAGAAAGTTCTTGTAATCTGCGTGGGTGTTCCCCTGATGCTTGGGCCGGATCAGCGGCACGATCCAGCTTTTGGGCGGGGTCAGGTACCGGTTCAGATCGACTTCCAGTACCGTTTTGACATTGGGCGCGTGTTCGACCGCCTCGCGGGTTTTCTGCGCCACATCGGTTTTGGGAAACGGTTTCAGCGTGACCACGACCTTGGCCTTGGTTTCACGCAGGATCGCCGAAATCTGTTCGGGTTCCAGCAACGGGTTGATCGGGTTGACGATGCCGGCTGTCGCACCGCCCAGCAGCGTGATCGTGGTTTCGTGGCAATTGGGCAGGATATAGGCGATCACGTCGTTCGGCCCGATACCCATCGCGCGGAACATGTTGGCCGCCTGCGTCACCTTGGTGTGCAGGTCGCGCCATGTCAGGGTTTCGGCCTTGTCCGTGGGGCCGGACAGAATTTGATAACTGACAGCATTGTTGTCAGGAAACTTCTGTGCTGTCCCGCTTAGCATGCCGTAAAGCGTGACTGCGACGTCCCGCTTTTCCCATGGCATTTCGTTTTCAAGCGCGTCGCGATCTGCAAACCCTGCAAATGCCATATGTAATCCTCCCAGATGCCCGATTTCAGGCTGTTTTGTTCACTTCGCGTTAAAATGATTGCGTTTGCCCCCCAAAGCAAGCGTTACACGAGGCTTGGACGCCACGTTACAATTCTGCCGCAAGCAGTTGGGCCAAACGTTCCAGACCCAGATCAAGGTTCACCTCGGCACCGCCGCCGACGCCCAGGCGGATATGATGGGGCAAACCATAGCTGCTGCCGGGCAACAGAAAGGTGCGGTAGGGCGCGTCCAGCAACGATTTGGCAAAGGCATCACAATCCGTTCCATCGGTAAAACGGGCCAGCCCGATCAACCCCGCTTCGGGCGGGTGCCAGCTGAGCCGCGGTTGTTGCGCGACGAATACATTTACCCGCGCCAGATTTTCACACCCCTCGCGGCGCGCGGTGGCAATCGCGGCATCGTAACGATCTGGGCGCAACGCAATCTCCGCGATATGTTCGCCCAGAACGTTCATGATCTCGCTGCTGTTTTCGCGCAGGATAATCGCGTCCATCACCAGATCAGGATCAGGACAGATCAGCCACCCTGTGCGCAACCCCTGAAGGCCCAGCGCCTTGGATACGCTGCCTGTGGTGATGCCACGCGGATAAAGCCCCGCAACAGACGGCGCCCGCGCGCCCTGCCATTCCAGACCGGCATAGACTTCGTCCACCAGCAGCCACGCGCCGACACGGTCGGCGATGCGCACAATCTGGTCCAGCGTCGGGGCGTCCATCAACTGGCCCGTCGGGTTGTTGGGGTTGGTCAGGAAAATCAGCCGGGTTTTCGCACTCACCGCCTGTTCCAGCCTGTCCAGCGGCAATTGCCAGCCGTCTTCTTCGCGCCGCACAACCGGCACGATCCGCGCACCAACCGCCTTGGCCAACACCTCGGCCTGTGGCCATCCGGGTTGTTCCACGACCACCTCGTCGCCGGGCTGCACCAATTGCATGAATGCAAGATAATTCGCCTCGGCCGTGCCTGCGGTGATCAGGACATCATCGGGGGTTAGATCAGCGGCAAGACCCGCCTGCCCCAACACCCGTTCGCGCAAAGCCGGCAGGCCGCGAAACGATTTCTGGTTCCAGTCCAGCGACAGGTCGGGATCCAGATCATCCAGAAAATCGCCCAGACGTGGCGAACGCGAAAGCGACAGCCCCACAATGGCTTCGGGATCACCGGTTGTGGTTTCCAGCAGGTACTGGAACAGTGTGTGTATCTTGACTTTCATTGTTACTGCACCTTGGAATGCCGCAAAAGGATGTGTCCATGACTAACGCCAATTTACTGCGGGGACACCCGGTTTCATTGCATGTTCTTGATTACGGGTTGTTCAAGGTACATGCCAATGGCCGCGTGATCGGCATCTGCGGCTTTCTGATCCGCACCAGCGAAGATGAATACGTGCTGATCGACACCGGTTTTCCGGCCAAATACGCGCAGGATGCGGCCGCCGCGACCGCTGAAGACGGTTTGGGCAGTTTCGGCGAGGTTCTGGAATGTGGCCCGGACAATCTGCCCAGAGCGCAACTGGCGCGCGCCGGTGTCAGCCCGGATCAGATCAGCCTGATGATCCAAACCCACACCCATATCGATCATGTCGGCGGGCTGCATGATTTTCCCGATGTCCCCATTCTGATGTCTGAGGCCGAGCGCGACCTTGAAAAGCCGCTTTACTGGGGGGATGTGCGCCCGATCGACTGGCCGGACCGCACCTATCACCTGATCACGGATGACAGCAGGATAGGCCCCGGGTTTCAGGTTCTGCACGTGCCGGGCCATGCACCGGGGCAACTGGCCATGCTGATCAATCTGCCAGATACAGGTGCTGTGCTGCTGACATCGGATGCCATATCACGCGCCGAAGAAATCGACGAAAAATTTGCCGGGTCGTGGAACGAAAGTCTGGCCAGACACCACGGCGCACGTTTGATGGACCTGGCTGTGGATCGCGGCGCCATGATCATTTTCGGACATTCCCCCGAACAATGGCCAAGTCTGAAAAAAGCGCCCGAGGCCTATACCTAACGCACATCGCGTCCCTGATTAAGAATAATCACATTCCCCGAGCAGATGTCGCCCATCGGTGAAATCAGAAATCCGACCCAGTCGGCGATTTCGCTGGGCTGCATTGCGCGGCCATGCGGCATCGCTGCAATCGCCTTGTCCAGAACCTCTTGCGACAGGACGCCGAACAGCGGCGTTTGCGTCATTGCGGGCGCGATGGAATTGACCGCGATCCTGTCACTGGCGTAACGGCGCGCCAGGTCCTTGGTCAGCGTGTCCATCGCCGCCTTGCTGGCGCGGTAATGGGGCGGATCGAACACATCGAAATTATACGCCCCGTTGGACGAAATATTGACGATCTTGCGCACGCCTGTGCGCCCCTGCATCGCCTTAATTGCCTGCTGGCAACAGTGGAACGCGGATGAAAAATTGATTGCCATCTGCGCATCAAACTCAGCCGCTGGAATGTCGGGGAAATCCGACATGAAGCAGGTGCCGGCATTGTTCACCAGCGCATCGATCCCGCCGATTTCTGCAAAAGCGTCGGCAATGGCCGCAGCGTCGGTCAGATCAAGCGTGAGCGGCTGGAAACTGGCCCCCAGATCCGCCGCGACCTGCGCAAGACCGGCGGCATCCTTGTCCAACCCCGTCACATGAAACCCGTCCGCGACCAGCCGCGCGGAAATGGCCTGCCCCAATCCACCGGCGGCGCCTGTAACTACAGCTTTTCTTCGCATACCCTGTTTCCTTTGTTCTTTGCCGCAGGCTAGCACAGGGGTTGAGCGGCACAACCGCGCGCGCCGGATAACTGGCTGATCATCATCGCCCTGACATTGTCGCGGGCGGAGTTATTCGGCAGCGACCCCATCGGTGAACTGCAACCGCGCCAGTCGCGCATAAAGCCCGCCATCCGCGACCAGTTCATCATGCGCGCCCATCGCGACAATACGGCCTTCTTCCAGCACCACGATCCGGTCGGCTTTTTTCACCGTGGCCAGCCGGTGTGCCACAATCAGCGTGGTACGCCCCTGGCTGAGTGCATCAACAGCGTGCTGCACTGCGCGTTCGCTTTCGGCGTCCAGCGCGCTGGTGGCCTCGTCCAGCAGCAGCACAGGCGCGTCGCGCAAAATCGCCCGTGCAATCGCAACCCGTTGCTTCTGCCCGCCCGACAGCATCACGCCACGCTCTCCGACATAGCTGTCATAGCCATCCGGAAGGGCGCTGATGAATTCGTGCGCGGCGGCGGCCCTGGCCGCGCGTTCGACATCCGCGTCACTGGCCCCCGGACGCCCGAACCGAATGTTATCCCGCGCCGAGGCGGCAAAAATCACGGGATCCTGCGGCACCGTGGCGATCGACTGGCGAAAGACATCGCGCGCCATGGTGTGAAGCGGCACACCGTCAAGACGCACCTCACCCGAGTCGGGATCGTAAAAGCGCAGGATCATCTGGATAATGGTGGTTTTGCCCGCGCCGGACGGCCCGACAAAGGCCACGGTTTCACCGGGCGCAATTGTCAGGCTGACATCATCCAGCGCCGCAATCGCGGGCCGCGCGGGATAGCGGAAGGTTACATTATCAAAAACGATTTCACCGCGCACCGGCCGGGCCAGCGTGGCAGGTGTTTCCGGGTCCTGAACCGCATCAACCGTCTGAAGCAGTTCAATCAACCGCTCGGTCGCGCCCGCAGCGCGCTGCAATTCGCCCCAGATTTCGGACAGGGCCGCGACCGCGCCAGCCACCATCACCGAATAGATCACGAATTGCACCAGCGCACCCGCACTCATCGCATCGTTGCGCACGTCTATCGCGCCGATCCACAGAACCCCGACAACGCCCGTGAACACCAGAAAGATCACGATAACGGTCATCACCGCCCGCACCCAGATACGGCGTCGGGCCGCATCAAAGCTTTTTTCGGTCACGTCCGAAAATTCGCGGCGGCTGACGTCTTCGTGGGTAAAGGCCTGCACCGTCTGAACCGCTGTCAGCGCTTCGGACGCGTTGCCGCTTGATGCGGCAATCCAGTCCTGGTTTTCGCGGCTGAGCACCCGAAGACGGCGCCCCAGAACAAGGATCGGCACCACCACTGCCGGCACGATCAACAACACCAGCATGGTCAGCTTGGCGGAGGTCAGCAACATTAGCGCCAGACCACCCAGAAAGATCAGGACGTTGCGCAGCGCAATCGAAATGGAAGACCCGATGACAGACTGGATCAATGTCGTATCGGTGGTGATACGGCTCAGCACTTCTCCGGTCATGATCTTTTCGTAAAACGCGGGGCTCATGCCGATGACGCGATCAAACACGGCCTTGCGGATATCCACGACCACGCGTTCCCCCAGACGCGTGACCAACGCATAGCGCAAGCCGGTGCCAACTGCCAAAAGCCCGGCAATCACGATGGCCGCGACAAAATACAGATCCAGCAATGCGCCGTCTTTTGTATTGAAATTGTCCACCACCCGACGCACCGCCAAAGGCAGTGTCAAAGACACCATCGCCGTCAGCATCAGGGCAAGACCGGCCATGACCATCAGAACCCGATAAGGCGCAACAAAGGGCCACAACGCAGCCAGCGCCCCGACTTTCTTGGATTTCTCCCGGTCTTCCTTGGCCGAACGGGTGGCGCGTATTGGGGCCTGTTGGGTTGCCATTTGCATCCTCATGCTTTTGCGCATTCCTATTGGCGGGCAACACAGGTCGGGTCAAGCGGCCAGTTGCCACAATCGAAGATCGATCAAAGCCGCTGTTCCGGCATCACGGCCAAAACCGGCACCCGAAAGATGCAATTCGCAACCACGTTTTCGCACTGAAAAGCAGTTGATCCCCGTGTCTGGTTCTCGGTAAAGTATGCCTTGAGAAAGCCTGGAGCGGGCGGCGGGAATCGAACCCGCGTCATTAGCTTGGAAGACAAACGTTCAAATCAGAAAAAATATAATTTTGTAGGTAGCTTGTCGGAAACGATCACAAAACTTTGCAGGTATTTTGTAGGAAATGGATTTCTGGAGCGGGCGGCGGGAATCGAACCCGCGTCATTAGCTTGGAAGGCTAAGGTCTTACCACTACACAACGCCCGCTCAACGGATTTAGGTAGTATTTCATAGCTGTGTAAGCGTCAAGTGCAACAACTCGAAGAGTGCATCAAGTGTCCTAGATAAATGCGTCTCTCGGCGAAAAGCCGGCCAACTGCGATTGACTGCGGTACCGCCCGAACAGCAAACATTCGCTACGACAGCACAATCTTGACCCGATGAGATCCACACAACGCGGAATTTCGCAGTCCTCATTCCAATTGGAATATAAAATCTGGTTTTGGACCAAAGGCTGTTCAGCCATGAAATCCGACATTCGGCGGCGCACGGAGTATAGACGGGAGTTCATTCATGTACTTATGTATCGCGATGAGCACACTCGCACCTTCCCGATCTGCAACAGACCGCGTCCTTCCGGGCGTGGCGCTGATGCTTGGGTTTTGCTTGACTGCGCCCTTGCTCGATGTGGCCGCCAAACTTGCTTCAGCCAGCATTCCTGTCGGGCAAATCACAACAGTGCGGTTCGTCGTTCAGTGCATACTGATGGCACCCTTCATTTGGATGCTAAACCTCTCCTTGCGTTTGCCACGCGGGCTGTGGCTCGCGGTGTTTTCCCGTGCGGCGTTCCTGCTCGTCGCGACTTTCTGTTTCATTGCCGCTATCCGCATCATGCCACTTGCCGATGCACTCGCCATTGTTTTCGTTGCGCCATTTATCGTGCTGCTGGCGGGTAAATTCTATCTGGGTGAAGACGTCGGTCCGCGTCGTGTTGCAGCGGCCTTGGTAGGGTTTGTAGGCGTCCTATTCGTGATCCAACCCAGCTTTGCAGCATTTGGTGCTGTGGCCTTGTTTCCGGTTGGCACCGCGGTTGCCTTCGCATTCTATATCCTCGTGACCCGTGGGTTATCTCGCAAGGCTCATCCCGTGACATTGCAATTCTATACTGGCTTGATAGCAAGTCTGTTTTGCCTGCCGGTTATGGTGCTCGCGCAAGGTGGTGGTTCTCCCTTGCTTGATCCGGTTTGGCCGTCCGGTATCGTCTGGCTATGGCTATTGGGTGTCGGCTTTTTCGCAACCTTAAGCCACATGATGATGACTTACGCTTTGTCGCTTGCACCATCTGCTACCTTGGCCCCACTTCAGTATTTTGAATTACCGGTCGCAACCTTCTTTGGGTATTTGGTCTTTGGCGATTTCCCCAACGTCCTCAGCTTGATTGGGATTGTTATTATCATTGGCGCGGGCCTCTACATGATACACCGTGAAAGGGTCACCGCGAAGGCTCTGATCACCGAGCGCGCAGCCCCGCCGATTTGAGATTTGGGCCGTTGACGGCCCTTTGCGGACCCTCATCCTACCCACCGAATGCTGCGGTCGCGACCCGCATATGGGTTCCGAGGGAAGGCAAGAGGGTTGAGCCAAAGCGTGTCGATCATCGGCTTTTTGAGAAGCTGGAGATCAGGCTTTGCGGCCTCGAGCTGCTTGGCGTCGAAGGCGATCAGGTTGTGTGCAAGAACAAACTCAGCGGTCTCGGCAAACGCGTCCAACGAGTCCAGAGCCTGACTAAGGTCGCCACGAGTGTACACAAATGCACGATCAAAGCCGCTGCGCACGCCCGCAAAGCTTTGGATCCTATTCGTCTTCGGATCCACCTCAAGATCAACAGACACGCATCTTTTGATGAGTGCCTCCGCGCTTGAAGCTTCTGGGCGTCCGCCGTCTTCCACGTTTCTGTCCCGTTGTGCCGCCCCCAAAGGATAGTAACTCACAACCTGCGCGAGATTTCAAAGCTAACGTGATGTAATTTAACAATTTCCGTTTAAAATGCGGGGAAGTGTTGCCTAATGGTCCACATTATTGCGTCTCAACCCAATGAAGAAATCTTGTCAGAATAATACTGGTTGAGCCTATCCAACTCTACCTGGGTCATGATTTTTGAAGCGGAAATTTCGCTAAGCTGCTTTTCCACCTCTGCTTTAGTCATCCAAAACACATCAGGATCATTGCTGAGCCAGCGGTCCCGGATCGCCTCCTGTGCTGCCGCGGCGTAGTGCTCAGACACGAGCGCAGGCGCATTCCAATATATCAATCGCTGACCAAGCTGGCGGAGCCGGTGATCTTCAAGTTTCGCGAACAGTTCACTACGGTGACGCCAGCCGACATGTTCAAACTCTAGGAGAATGTGTTTGTCAGCCGCGCTGTAGAAGCCGCCGTAAATCTGTTTTTCGACATCCACCGGTTCTTCCCGATCGGCAAATCGGTCCGCGAGCGCCTGACCCACGCGTTCAAGAAAATCCGGGCGCGCGGCAACCAATTTGGCGGCTGCGATATGCTCAACCTCCGGGTTTGTAATTGGAAAGACATTAGGCGCCTTGTTGATGGAAACAGAACGTATCAGCTTCGGAGTGCTAGAAACGGCGTTCCTCAATGCGTCATCATCCGCGTCAACGATCTCAGACACATTGGTGGCATCCAGATCCAGGAATCCCATCGCGTTTTTATTTTGCGTGTTTGTCCCTGCGTAAACGCCAACAAAAGGCCGCGGCGGCGCTGCCCCAAACCGCTCGACCAGCTGCACTGGGTGCCCGCTTTGCAGAGTGTCAGCGACTGCATGCTTGTCCCTGTTCCGGAGACACCTGGCCCAGACCGCGGGAGCACGATCGCGAATGAGGGTCGTCACGTAGATGGTGGCTTCGACATCACCAAGTGCGTCATGCGCGTTGTGCGCCGTAAACCCGTTCGCCGGGGCAAGGCGATCCAGCTTGAAGCTAATCCGTCCATTGTCATCTAGCGGCCATTCGAGCGCACTTTGGGCCCTATCCCAGACGGCATAGATCACCTTCATCAGGTCCAGCCGGTCATTGTGATTGAACTGGGTCTGGTAAATGTTTGGGTGCAGGTTTTGGTAAAATGACTGCCGGAGGAACTCTTCATCAAAGGCGATGCTGTTGTACCCGGTCCAGGTCGCTGGCGCCCACCGTTTAATCAGCGCGCTAATCTGGTGTGAGAAGTCAAACCAGGAAGGCAAGCCGGGGTCTTCCAATTCCTCTGGTGTCACACCGGTCACTGCCATCGCCCAGGGCGCTGGTAGAATGTGCGGCGACAACCTGCATCGGATGTTCACCCGTTCAATCTGATCGAAATCATCATCAGTCAGAATTGCTGCAAACTGGATCGGCTGGTCAAACGCAGGCGAGGTTCCGGTGGTTTCAAAATCGTAGAAAGCAAACATGGCGTCTCATTCTCTTACCAGACTAGTGAATAAATCAGTCCAGTTCGGTCCACGGCCAAGGCTTCACATTGCTTGCAGCTGTTTGGTACCTTGCCGCCTTTGCCACCCAAATTCCTAGATCCGTACCAAAGTCCGTCAGGCGTTCGTTTGGCTGCTGGTTGTTCACCAGCATAATTACAAATTGAATGATCGTTGCAACGCCAAGCACCGTTTGCGCAAGCGAGATCATGACGGCAATAATCAGCATGTAAACAAGCCGTAAGAGCATATTGTCAGGCTGCTCAGGCTCGAACTGCTCCCCATGCAAGCGGCCTTCTATTTTATCGTCATTCTTGCTCATTTTTTCTCCAAAATCTCTCACTTCACGGCGTGATGCGTTGTCCGACCCCTGCGGATTCTGCCCGTTGTACCGCTAAAACCGCGGCCGCGTAGTCTCCTAGGGCTATCCCTCGAAAGGCAAATGCTGACGGCGTTCCGAAGCTTTGTTCAGAAACCTTGCCAGCAACCAATCCTGTCAAATCATCGGTTATTTGCTCGTAAGGCAGCATCGGATTCTCGCTTTCGGATTCCTGCGTGAGATCATCGACAACCACAGTGGTGAAAGCTTCCATCCCTTCCGGGATCCAAGGAATGCAGGCGTCGGTTATTGCGGCAAAAGCGTTCTTCTTCAGCCATCGCGCATCCAGAAATGGCTTGATGGAAAAGTCCAGATTGATCGATGTCACGACAACATCTGCATCGCGCAAAGCGGCCTGCGGGCTGGCGCTGGCCTCGGCATGCAGTCCCATACCCCTGGCTTTCTGACAAAGCTTTTCGATATTCGCCTGCCCGCGCCCCGAGACACAAATACGCTTTAAAGGGAACAACTCGGCAAAAGCGGCAAGGTGCGAATGAGCCTGCACGCCAGCCCCAACGAACGCCAGTGTCCCTGAAGCTGGATCTGCGAGACGACGGGCTGCTACAGCCGATAAGGCCGCTGTACGTACCGCGGTAATCCAGTTCGCGCCAACAACGGCCCGCAGCAGACCCGTTTCAGCGTCCAGCACCATGATCGCACCATTAATGGCCGGAAGGTTGCGTTCCGGATTTTCAGGGCAAAGACTGACCTGCTTGACGACGATGAAACCATCATCTCCAACCGCCAGCGTCGACATCATGTAGCGTGCACGGCCTGGCAGGATAGCGGTTTTAGGCGAGGTATGAAGGCGACCCTCTGCCTTTGCTACCAGAGCCGCCTCAATTGCGTCGGCGACTTCTGTCGGAGAGATGTTCAGTTTCTCCAGCACTTCGTCTGAAAGAAAAATGAAGTCGCCGCCTGTATGAATCATCGCTTCAATTCCTCAAATATCTGAACGTTGCAAACCAAGTTATTTTTCGCTCCTGGTTGGTAACACAACCAACGAGCACCGCGAAAACCACATTTCATAAACATTCGTCAGTTTCCGGGCAACTCTGGCGCCCGCCCGACCCGTTCTGCAAGGCGTGTTACGGTAAGTCCCTGCACAATGATTGAGAAGATCACCACGATGTAAGTGACGGTCAGGATGAGTGGCTTCCACTCGCTGTCCGGCAAAGACAACGCCAGTGCGACGGAAATGCCGCCCTTAAGCCCACCCCACGTCATAATCGGGATAACGCCCCTACTGAAGGTACGAAAGGGCTTCAGGATCAGCACCGGGACGGCAACTGCGGCAAGCCGCGCGACGAGTGCAAGCCCAATGGCCATGAATCCCGCGATGAGGAGGTCCATTTCAAACGCAATCGCGAAGACCTCAAATCCAATCATAAGGAACAATACAGCGTTCAGGATTTCATCTACCAACTTCCAGAAGGCTTCAACGTACTGTCGGGTTTCTTCAGACATGCCATGTTTGGACCCAATGTCGCCAATGAGAAGCCCCGCGCAGACTGCCATGATCGGTGCAGAGACATGAAGCCACACAGCCAACTCATAGCCTCCAAAGGCAAGGCCGAGGGTGATCAGCACTTCCAACGAATAATCATCGATCCGTCGCATGACCCTAAAGGTCAGCCAGCCGAGGACCAATCCAAGGATCGCCCCGCCCAACGCTTCTTGAAGAAACAATACCCCGGCATCGGTAAGGCTGGACCCATGGCCGCCCCCAGTCGGAAAGGCAAATCCAACAAGCACGAGGAAGACGACATAGCCGACCCCATCGTTAAAGAGGCTTTCCCCGGCAATTTTGGTTTCAAGCGACTTCGGCAGATCGGCTTCCCTAAGCACACCAAGCACCGCAACCGGATCGGTCGGCGAGATCAGTGCACCAAAGACCAGTGCGACCATTAAAGGCATCCCTGTGATCCAGCTAAAGCCAAAACCAACAATAGCCGTTGAAACCCCCACGCCGATCGTCGCCATCAGAAAAATGACCAGCCAAGCCTTGCGCAAATCGGACAGTTTGACGTGCAAAGCACCAGCAAACAGCAGGAGGCCCAGCATGCCTTCCAACAGCGCCTCTGAGAACTCGAGTTCGAGCACCTGAGCGCGGATTTGCTCCTCAACTGTCAGAATTGGAAAGAGCGCATCCGTGGCAATGACTGCGAAAGAAGCGACCAGCGCCACAACAAGGATTCCGATCGCTGATGGCAGCTTCAGGAACAGATAGTTTATTGCTCCGAAGGCTCCTGCCAGCACGATAAGGAGTGATGCGATCTGAAGAATTGACATGGCAGTCCTATCCAAGCTGTGAATGTTGATAGCACCGTCACCTGCGATCACCAATCCACCGCAGGATCGAGATCGGGATGTCCTCATGTTGTTCCGCTAAGCAGCAGAAGGCTTTGAAAATGCCAATCTGGTTTCAAACATGGTCGCAACGACAATTTCGGGTAACCTATCTGTCCACTTGAGATCAGGGTCCAGCTTCTCGGCCACGATCCGCGACAGGGCATTGTACTGGTCCCGGTGGCAGGCTGACGACAGAAGGATGTGGATACGGTAGCGGGGGCTTTCCGGTGTGTGGCTGCGCGTCGTGTGAGCGAAGAGCGTGTACCGCTCTGACATCGCGGCGATGCAAAAGACCTTGGTGGCTGAAGGCCACGATGTAGGCGGCGTGGACGGATTGCCCGGATATAAAACCAGACGGTCGGTCGGGCGATGGCAGGAGGCGAAGGGTCAACGCGCAACCTGTTTCCCGGCAAGGGGCTTGGATTTGAAATGATCGCAAAGCAATTCAACAACGAGAGTGCTCACATATTTTGCTTCGCAAGTGTAGGTGTCTAAGACAAACAATTGGTATGCGACGTTAAGGGGGGAGATAACACTTCGTTCATCGGCGCCCTCCTGCGCAATGCTTTCGTACAAATGGCGCTTGCCAATTGTACGAGGGTAAATCCCGAGTGGAAATTGGCGGCAACTTCAACTCTTCAGGCCAGTCATCGATGTCCAATTTTCATGCCCCTGAACAGATTTCGGAATTCATTTGGCTGGCATCGCCAATATTGCTCAGGCACGTTGACTTGCGCACCAAGTTCAGCCGCTGCATGCCAAGGCCATCGCGGATTGTAGAGCATGCCTCGCGCCAGAGCGATAGCATCCGCCTGACCCTTTTGCAGTATCTCTTCAGCTTGAGCGGCTTCAGTTATCAGGCCTACGGCAATTGTCGGGAGGCCAATTTCAGTTTTGAGGCGTTGCGCAAAGGAGACCTGATAACCCGGTGCAAGTTTGATTTCCTGTTTTGGGGAAACTCCTCCGGAGCTCACATGGATCGCTGCACAACCACGTCCCTTCAATATCCTGGAGAGCGCCACAGTACTCTCCACATCCCATCCACCCGGCACCCAGTCCGTGGCAGATACACGCACCCAGACAGGCATGTCTTCTGAAACTGCGGATTTGACCGCATCAAAGATCTCGATCGGGAAACGCATGCGGTTTTCAAGGTTTCCACCAAATGCGTCAGTGCGGATATTGGAGAGCGGTGACAGGAATTGGTGCAGCAAATAACCATGCGCCATGTGAATCTCTATGCCCTCAAGGCCCAATCGCTCCGCACGCTGCGCCGCCAGCACAAAATCATTTTTGATCTTTAGCAGTTCGCCTTCATCAAGTTGCCTCGGAACGTCCTCTCCCTCTGCGTGCGGCATTGCTGAGGGCGCTAATGTTTTCCAACCTCCCGGTGCGTCGGGCATAATCTGCGCACCGCCATCCCAAGGGACATGGCTCGATCCTTTACGCCCTGCATGACCGAGCTGAATCGCCAAAGGAATGTTTGAGTATTTGCGGATCGCCTCCAGAACCCGTCCAAGAGCCTGCTCATTGTTGTCGCAATACAGGCCAAGATCACCCGGCGAAATACGCCCTTCGGGTGATACCGCTGTTGCTTCAAGGATCAAAAGACCAGCACCGGACAGAGCCAAGCTCCCGAGGTGGATCATGTGCCAATCTTGTGCATTGCCATCGATCGCGGAGTACTCGCACATCGGCGCGATGACGATCCGGTTTTTCAGTTGCAACTTACCAAGCGCGAGGTGTTCAAAAAGGATACTCATGTACGCTACTCCTTTGTTTATAAGCTGGCATTCAAGTCAACTTACCCTTTCTGCCCGTAAATGAGCAGGTTTTCCAAGGTTGTCATCCGCGACTTGCCATGACACGCAATTTCAACACACATTAACGCTTAATGAAGTTGGATATCTGGAGACAAAAATGGCTGGTAAATTTGAACTTTTCGAAGATAAGGCAGGAGAGTATCGCTTTCGCCTGAAGGCTGGCAATGGCGAGATCATCTTGGCGAGCGAAGGCTACAAGCAAAAAGCGAGCGCACTGAATGGGGTCGACTCTGTCCGTAAAAACGCGACCATCGATGACCGCTTTGAGCGAAAAGACACCACATCCGGAAAGCCGATGTTCAATCTCAAAGCATCCAATGGCCAGGTCATCGGCACCTCAGAAGTCTACAGCAGTAAAGCGGCGCGCGATAACGGTATTGCATCAGTGCAAAAAAACGCCCCCGAGGCACGATTGGATGACCAAACAGCTTAACCTCATAATCGTTTTTGCCTTTTTCGGACAAGTCTAAGCACCTGCGGCATTGGACAGCCAAGATACGATTTGCGGGGCTGAAATCGCGCCAGAATGTCGTTTTGTTTCGCGACCTTCGCTGAAGGCGATCAACAGCGGAATGCCACGAACCCCGTAGCGTTGGCTGGCTTGTGGGTAAGCTTCTGTATCCAGTTTGGCAAACCGGGCTTTGCCCTCCAGAGTTTTCGCCGCTTTTGCGAATTCCGGCGCCATCATCCGGCACGGCCCGCACCATGCTGCCCAAAGATCAACGACAAGCGGCAATTCGTCGAGCGCCTGGGCTTTTTTCAAGGTGTCTAGAGAAATCTCTGTGGGTTCACCTTTGACAAGTTTCGCACCACAAGTGCCGCACTTTGGGCCCGCGCCCAGCTTGTCATCCGCAACCCGATTACCCTGTCCGCATGCCAGACACGCCAACTTAAATGCCATATATACCCCCATCTGGTTGAGCTAACCAATTCATACCGCCAATTTTGAACCTCACAAATCCCATCGTACCTGATCAACCGCACTAAATTCGCGGGGAAAAGTTCGTGCTTTGACCGAAATCATGGACAAACACGCCAAATCTGTCAGGCCATCCAGCATTAGGTAAACAATTGGAGGACGCACAATGAGCCTTACATCGTATCCAGATCTGACAAACGGGATATCCAAACAAATCGCTGTTTTGCGCAAGGAAGTCCCTGAAACAATGACAGGTTTCTCACAAATGGCGCAAGGCGCGTGTTCCGCTGGCGCCCTTGAAGAGAAAACCAAAGAACTCATTGCCATGGGCATTGCGATCGCCTTGAGATGTGACGGCTGTATCGGATTTCATACAAAAACTTTGATAAAGCTGGGTGCTTCACGCCAGGAATTCGAAGAAATGCTGGCGGTCACAATCTACATGGGAGGTGGACCTTCTTTGATGTATGCGGCTCAAGCACTTGATGCATGGGAACAATTTGACGGCGAGCAATCCTAGGCGCAAGGACATACTACCGTTGCTCAACTGGCGCCCTTTCTAAGAGGAAATTCAATGTCCGGCTGTTGCGGAGATAATGATAAATTTGATGGCGTTTCAGACGAATACAAACGGCGGCTGTGGATTGTCATCGCGTTGAACGCATCGATGTTTGTGGTCGAGATGACGGCCGGTCATCTGGCTAAGTCGCAAGCGCTTCAAGCCGACGCACTGGATTTCTTCGGAGACGCGCTGACATACGGCATTTCATTGGCTGTCATCGGCGCGTCGATCCGGGCTCGCACGGCTGCAGCCTTGGCCAAGGGCATCAGCCTCTTTTTGATGGGAGCATGGGTGTTTGGATCAACCGTTTATCGAGTCTTCTTCGTAGGCGTTCCAGAAGCTGAGATCATGGGCGTCGTCGCTGCGCTGGCCTTGGCTACCAATCTGGCGAGTGTGTTTCTTCTCGTCAGCTACAAGGACGGTGACGCCAACGTGCGCTCGGTCTGGCTTTGTTCGCGAAATGACGCGATTGGTAATGTTGCCGTTATGATCGCGGCCTTGGGCGTCTGGGCCACTGCTTCGGGTTGGCCAGATCTCATTGTCGCGGCGATTATGGCAAGTCTGTTTCTGTCGTCATCCTTTCAGATCATCCGCCAAGCGTTAGAAGAGCGGCACCAAGAGGCCTAAGAAGGGATTTAACCTTTTTAACAGTAGACGCTATTTTCAATTGCGCGGGCCGTGGACAAAATAGCTCTTTTGTTTGTCACGACTTTCATTGAAGTCGTTTCGAGAGCAAGCAAGTTCGTGTTGCACACGTTAAATATGACGCTCAGGGCACATAGCGCGTCGGCGCGGGATTCTGTAGAGTTTCTAGATATTCCACAATTTCGATCAGCTTGCTTGGGGCAAGGACGACTTCACCATTTCCTGTGTCGAATTCAACCATCTCGTTATCCAGAAAATTCTCGAAGACCGGCATCTCTTCACGCGGAACTGTGTTTCGGGAATAGCCATCGATAATCGACATCATCTCAAGCATCGGCCACACGCCGTCACGACGTGCAGAAATCTTGGTCAGGTCTGTCGGAGCTGTATTCAGTTGCTTCGCAATTGGACCATCACCTTGCCCTGCGATGCCGTGACAGGAGATGCAGTTTTCCTGAAATAGGGATTCCCCCGTGCTGGCGGCGTGCAGCGAAGAGCCCAGAGCAATAAATGGGACAAGAAACATTAGTTGCTTCACGTTTGACCTACTTTCAACAACCTAACCAAGGGTAGAGCCATGGCGAAACAAACGCGTTGATCCTGATCAAGTGCGGCTATTTCCAAGCCTAGACCTCTGATCTATTTCCTTCGCGCTTTGAGGAATGCTCTCGCTGAGCGCCGTTCGTAGCGCTTTGAGTGAGCCACTTCTCTGAAGAACGAAGCGGCGACTGGTGGCATAGTCAAATATCTGCTTCAAATGGTACTAAACAGGGAGTTGCCAAGAATGGAAAAACGACAGGTAGGTCAGACAGGGCTTACGATTGATACGCTTGGACTAGGTGGCGCGCCACTCGGAGGTAATTTTGTTGATCTTGATTACGCGCAGGCCGCGGATTTGATACAGGCTGCAAAAGACGCTGGAATCGGCTATTTTGATACCGCTCCTTGGTATGGGTTTGGAAGATCCGAGCGTGTCATGGGAGATATGCTGCGCGGCATGGAATATGTACTTTCTGACAAAGTCGGAAGACTTCTCCACCCTGGCGCGGTCGCAAACCCGATGGATTATGGCATGATTGATCCGTTGCCGTTCCATGTTGTTTATGACTACGGATATGATGGCATCATGCGCGCCTACGAAGACAATCTTCAGCGCCTCGGGCTCGACAGGATTGATATCCTTTTTGCTCACGACATCGGCGCTTTTCAGCATGGAGAGGAAAACGCGCGCCACTTTCGAGACTTGGAACAAGGCGGTTATCGCGCAATGGATGAGTTGCGCAATGCAGGCGACGTCAAGGCAATTGGACTGGGTGTGAACGAGAACGAAGCCTGCATGGATGCCTTAAATATAGGGAACTGGGACGTTTTTCTATTGGCCGGACGTTACACATTGCTCGAGCAGACGCCACTCGACACGCTTTTCCCAGCCTGTCGTACCGTAGGGACATCAATCATCTGCGGAGGCCCTTTCAATTCGGGCATTTTGGCGGGTCGGGACATGTGGAACTACGCAAAGGCACCCGCTGAAATCATAGAAAAGGCGCGTGCGCTCGGTGCCGTCGCCGACGCGTTTTCTGTTCCTCTGGCGGCCGCGGCGCTGCAGTTCCCACTGATGAATGATATCGTCAGTTGTGTGATACCGGGTCCACGCGATAAGGGCGAACTGGAGCAAATCATTGACTGGTTCAAAGCACCAATTCCAACGGAGTTTTGGGCGACGTTAAAATCAAAAGGCCTGATTGACCAAGAGGCGCCTGTACCGTCCCGCTAAACGAGAACCTGTAGACCACCGCATCCGAAATTCACATTCGGCGCGGGGGCAAACACGACCGGACCTTCGCAAGCGAAGCTCGAGCGCCATGTTCCTGTAACGGCCTCAGATTGATCCAGCCTCGACCATATAATTGTTCGCTGTGCACATGGCGGCGTCGTCAGAGGCCAGAAACACGACCATGCGTGCCACATAAACCGGATCAATCAGGTCGGGCAGGCATTGCCGCGCACGATGTTTTTCCAAAGCCGCCGGCGTCGCCCACAGTTCTTTTTGCCTTTCCGTCATGATCCATCCGGGCACTACCGTATTAACCCGTATGCGATGTTCTCCCAGATCGCGGGCCATGGTGCGGGTCAACCCATGTACCGCCGCCTTAGCAGTGGCGTAGGAGGAGAACCCGCCGCCTGCCTCCCACCAGGAATTCGACCCCATGTTGATGATCGAACCACCGCCTGCTTCGATCATACCTGGCGCCACGGACTGGATTGCAAAGAACATGTGACGCAGATTGGTATGCATCCGTTCGTCCCAGTATTCGGCGGTCACATCAGTCCAGTTGTGCCGGTCGTCGCGCGCCGCGTTGTTGACCAGTACCGAGGCTGGCCCAAGTCGTGAAGCCAAGAGTTCGAAAGCGGCACGCAAAGCGTCAACGTCTCTCAAATCGCAAATCTCGTAGGCAATTTCCCCTGGTGTTTTAGTGGCGAGCGTTGCGCTTTTTTCACCATCGAGATCGAGAAAACCGACCCGGCAACCCTGTGCAGCAAATGCAGTCACGATCTCCGCCCCTATCCCTGAGGCGCCGCCGCTGACGAATACTGTTTTTTTCTACAAGGCTTGGATAAGTTGCGAAGTTAGTGGGCATGTCTATTGTTCCCGATTTATACATTTTATTAAGTCTGATAATACTGTGCATTCTGTCGGTAACGGCAGTTTGGGTTTCTGGTCAACAGATAGGGGAGAGTGAAATGCGAGAAACGATTGGTTTCATCGGCTTAGGGTATATGGGTCACGGCATGGCCAAAAATATCCTGGCTAAGGATTATTCCCTGACAGTGCTTGCGCATCGCAATCGCGAGCCGATCGAAGATCTGGTATCGCGCGGCGCAAGCGAAGTAGAAACGGTACAAGCGCTTGCCGAAGCCTCCAACATCGTCTTTCTTTGCCTGCCCGGCTCGCCTCAGGTCGAAGCGGTGGTTGAGAAACTGTCGGTGGGATTGACCGATGGCGCCATTATTGTCGATTGTTCGACATCTGATCCGGTTTCGACTGCGCGGCTATCCCAAAATCTGTCTGAGCGCGGCATACATCTGGTGGATGCTCCCTTGGGCGGCACGCCGGTTCAGGCTGAAGAAGGCACATTGTCGGCTATGGTTGGGGCAGATGATGCGGCGTTCGAGCGCGTAATGCCAGTGATCGAAGCTTGGGCCAGCACTCTGGTTCATATCGGCAAACCAGGTGATGGTCATCGTATGAAGCTTCTAAATAACTTCCTGTCACTCGGCTATGCAGCACTTTATTCCGAGGCGCTTGCACTAGGACAAAAAGTTGGAATTTCTGTCGAGACCTTCGACAGCGTGATCCGCGGTAGCCGAATGGATTGCGGCTTTTATCAAACCTTTATGGGATATGCGTTGGAGGGCAATCGTGAAGCACATAAGTTCACGTTGACCAACGCGCTAAAGGACCTCACTTACTTGGAGAGTATGGCCGATGCCGCTGGAGTCGCCAATCCAACGGGCAATGCGGCAAAGAATAGTTTTTCTATGGCGCTCGCCGCGGGTGGCAACGGACCCGAGGACTATGTACCCCATCTTGCTGATTTCGTAGCGCGGAGGAATGGGCTGTAAAGGCCGGCCTCCTGAGAGGCTCGATCAAAAAAAACGACGCACTTCGGGTATCTATAAACCGTCCGGATACCGGCGAAGCACTTAAGTTCACTTGCCACAAAACTCCCTAGGCTCTGAATGACTGCGTTCACCAGCAGCGGGCGTTATCCCCAATACTGTTTTATCGTTTTTACATAAGGAAACCTTCGCAGCAACAGTCACCTGGCCCTTGCATGGCATGACAAAAACGCCGCTAGAACAGATCGATCTCAGGTTTTGATAGGTCGTAGGTTGCTAGAACTTCGTGGCGCGCCTGATCCGGCGTCAAAGTAGAGCAGTAGAAGTGAAACTCTCGAACCTGAAACTGTGACCCTCGAAACTCGGCTTGCGTCGCGAGAAAACTCTGAACTTGAGCCAAGCCATCGGTCGAAAACATCTTGGACAAACGCGCGATTGTGACGTGTGGCCGAAACCGGCGCTTTTGGAACTGCACACCTGCACTCCGCAGTTTCCGCGTGATTTTACGCTCCAGTTCGATCAATTCTTCGCATCGCTCAACGTCTGCATAAATCACCTGCGGGGCTTTTTTCCCAAAGGTGCCCAGCCCGGAGAGCCGCAAGTCGAACGGCTTTGCGTGCACATCAGACAAAGCCTCATGCGCGTCTTCGCATGCCACTTCGGATTGATCACCCAGAAAGCTCAATGTCAGGTGCAGATTGTCCGACGGCACCGCCCGACCGACTGGCAGATACTCCTGAAGTCTTTCAAGTTCACCGCGGATTTCATCCGGAAGGTCTATAGCCACAAATACGCGCATGTCATTTTGGGTTTGTGAACTGGGAAAGTCAGTGTCTCTTACTGCCCGCTTTGTGGGGCAACAAAAGCGCATAAATAACTTTGTTTATGGGTACGTCCAAACCTGCTTTCTCCGACAGTCGAGCCACGGCACCAGACACCCATTCGATCTCCAGCGGTCTGCCATTTTCCAAATCGATTGCCGTTGAGGCACGCATGTTAGGCGGAAGCGTCTGCGCCCGCTCCCAGGTCTTGGTCTCTATGTCGTCACCGAGCGCAACGCCACGGGCTCGACCCAAAGCAGCCGTTTCGCCCATCACGTTTCGAAACAGTGCGCCCAGTTCAGGCGTGCTCGTAATATCGGCGATTGTGCAGCGCCCTGCGGCCGTTACGCCGGAGACCGCAGAAAACAGTGCAAATTTGGACCAGAGATCGTGTTCAATATCGTCGGTCGCTGGAGCAGACACACCTGCGTCTGTCAACGCTTCCTGAAGTGCCGCGATCCGCTCCGACGGTTGACTGTCCCGTTCTGCAAAAACGAATTGGTTGAACTCACCCGTTTGAGTGATCACACCGGGTGAAGAGATTGTTGTTGAGACCTGGGCCATACCATTGGCAACATTTTGGTGCGGGATGATCTTGCTTAGGCGATCGGCCGCCTCGACCCCGTTGAGAAAAGGCACGACAACCGTTTCTGTTCCGAGAAGCGGCAAGCACGCCTGAGCCGCTGCTTCTAGGTCATCTCCCTTCACCCCGAAAATGACCGCATCGACTTCGCCGACATTTTTCGGATCATCCGTCGCGATCCAGGGATGCACAGTGAATTTGCCACTTGGCGCATCAAGGATTAGACCATTTTGAGCAATAGCCTCGAGATGCGCTCCGCGCGCAATCGTGGCGACCTGATGCCCCCGCAGCCCCAGTTTGACAGCCAGGAACCCGCCAATTCCGCCCGTTGCTACTGTTGCGATCTTCATGGGCCTCCTCCCTCAAGCTTTATTTGCAGGCTTTCAGTGTAACACAATCATGCAGCTCAAAAAAATGAGCAGTGACATTTGCCCTTAGGAAGATGCAAAGCCGCTCAAGACATCGCAGACCCGGTCCGCCATTTGTGATAGTTGTGTTTAAACACGACGACGCAGAGTCGCAGCATGACTGATGAGCCATTCTACAAAGCACACTGGCGCGACATCGAACCCGATCGCATGGCGGCCTACAAGGGCGGGTTCAGCTGGGATGACGCGGCTGAAGCCCTGTATGCTGCAGCCGACGTGTATGAAGGACAGATAGTTGCAGATTTCGGATGCGGCCCGGGCAAAGTCGCAGTGGAACTCGCCAAGCGCATTGGCCCATCAGGGCATGTCCATGCCATCGACATCAACGCGGGCTTCTTGGAGATCGCCAACGAAAATGCGGTGCAGGCAGGTGTCTCGGATCGATTGACCACCCATCAAAACGATGGTGTGGCACTGCCCTTTTCCGATAACGCGCTGGACCGGGTCACTGCGCGCAACGCAATTATGTATGTCGATGACCCGGTTGCGACATTGCGAGAATTTCATCGGGTGCTGCATTCCGGCGGTCTTGCGCATGCCATCGACGGGGATTGGTACATGATGGTTGCGGAACCCGTGGAGCATGACCTGTGGCGCAGTTTCGTCAAAGCTGCTGCGCACGCCTGTCGCAACGCTGACATGGGCAGAAAGCTTTTCGCTAATTTTTCGGATGCGGGTTTCCAAGACTTGCGGGTATCTGTGATTGCCAACGTTGATACCAGCGGCCGGCTTCTTGGAATGGTGCGCAATATGGCAAAATACGCAGCGAAGAGCGGAACCCTTGAACAGACTGCAATTGATGAAGTTGTTACCAAGGTCGAAGAGGCACTGACAAATGAACGCTACCTGGTCGTGTCACCGCAGTTTGTCGTTACAGGCCGCAAATCAAGTTAGCCCACGACCATTGGGAGTATTTTTAAAAAGGAGTTGGCCCAGATGAAAATCGAGATCAAAGAAAAAGAAAACCTTTTCGTCATTTCACCGGAAGGCAAAATATCCAAGGATGACATCGAGGGTCTCGTTGGAAAGATGAACAGCTATATCAACGAGCGTGATCGCGTGCCGAGCCTCGTTGTTGTGACTGAAAGCGCCCCGATGTGGGAAAGCTTCGATGCGCTGAAGTCCCATATTTCGTTTATTCATGAGCGTCAGAAAATCGTACCAAAGGTCGCCTTTGTCACGGAAAGTGTCCTGCTTTCCCTTGCGCATCCTTTGGCTGACGTGTTCACCGGTGCAAAGATAAGGCGTTTCAAAACCGACGCTTTGGACGATGCGCTGAACTGGGCCGCAATGGAAGAAGATCATCCCGGTGCGATCACCGCGATGGAAGGTTTTCCAGGCGACGTCATCGCGCTGCGCTTTTCCGGTTTGATTACATCGAAAGACTATACGGACAGCCTCGTGCCCTTGATTGAAGGGGCAGCGAAAAACCACGACAAGCTCAAACTGTTATGCGTACTTGATCAGTATTTTGACGGATACTCCGCGGGCGCCATGTGGGACGACGTGCGGTTCGGGTTTTCGCACCTGACGACATTCTCCAAGTTGGCACTGGTAACCGACATCGACTGGATAAGAAAAAGTACGAAACTGTTTGGCAGCCTGATGCCAACAGAAGTCATGGTGTTTGATGTTGAAGACCTCGAAGATGCGAAGAAATGGATTGTCACCTGACGACCGCAAAGGACGTTCAGTCTTTCGCACTGTCAATTGCCAAACTATTCTGTCTGGAGGGACTCCAGATAAACGATCACATTTGCCAACGGCAAACCGGCCATCATTTGTTGACCACTGTTCATGCGCAGTGCCACGTTTTTGTCGGACTCGAGTGATTGTCCGAAGATCGGCATTTCTCCACCGTGGGCCAGCACAGGAGATCGGCCGTCAATTTGCATGGCCACAGCCTCTGTTGGAAACACACCACCATTTCGTTTCGAAAGCTCAGTCAGATCAGGTGTTTCGATCGCGAGCATCTCGGCCATCGGACCAAACCCTTTCGCATCCAGTCCATGGCACTGCCAGCAAGAGTTAAGGAAAAGGGTTTTGCCGTCCTCAACATTTATTTCTTGTGCTGAGGCGGCGCCCGCTGCCGCGAGTGTAAAGATCATTGCTCGAATTGTTACCATCTAAGTTCTCCTTATTTTAGAAACCTAGCTTGCCTGACGATAACGCTATTCCAAAGACTTTAGGTATGCGATCAAGTCATCGATTTGATCCGGCTCAAATTCGAACCGCGGCATCTCCGGGTGTCCGGTGTAAATGCCTTCAGCGAACGCTTCTTCAAGATGTTCGACAGGATAACGCTTATGGAGGTCTCTTAACGGGGGAGCGGCAGACAAAGGGCTGGAGCCGGTCTTTCCAACGGCATGACACTGTGAGCAATACGTCTGAACTATTGTCTCCCCGCGTTGAACTGCAAGCACCGTCTGCGCTTCGGCGGCGTGAGCGAAGAAGAGACCGGCAATGGTTGCTAAGCCAGAACAAAGTGTCTTCAAATGTTTCTCCCTCTTTACTGATGCGAATTGTGCAATCCGACCTCATTCACTTTGGAGCTTGCGGCAATCCCCGCAAGCAATAAAGACCCGACATATGCAGGGTCGTTTCGCTGGCGACACCACCGAAAAAAGAAGCGGCGTCATTCGCGAAATACGAACAGGCTAGCCGTTTGTCATTGTACTACAACCGCTTCGGGTTGGATAGCGGACCTAACTGAAACAAATAGCTAGGTCCGCCATGCTGGACGAAGCAGCCCGTTTCAGGTGCAGCATCTGAGTAGGTTGACCAAAGCTTGCAAGATGTCTCCTCGTGTCAGAAAGTACCTGGCAACGTATTCAGGGAGAACGCAAACATGGGTTTCGTTGACGCAATAAAGACATGCCTTGCAAAATACTTCGTTTTCTCGGGGCGCGCGTTGCGGTCCGAGTACTGGTGGTTTGTGTTGTTTGTCGTCATCGTCAGCATTGTCTTGGCAATTATCGACGCCTCTCTATTCGGCATGAACCCTGAAACTGGAGAGAGTAACCAAGTCATCACACCAATTTTCCAACTTGCAGTTGTTATACCTATGCTTGCTGCTGGATGGCGTCGTTTGCACGACACTGGAAGACCAGGCTGGTACCTGCTTTTGCCCGCAGCGCTCAGCATCGCAACCATGTTTATGCTTTTCAGCGGCGTCGCCGCGTTCTCAGTTCTCGAACAAGGTGCGGACGACCCTGATGCGTTGAGAGGCCCAGCAGCCCTTCTAGGCGCAACCGGCTTGATGGTTGTTGGGGTACTTCAGCTCATACTCTCAGTACTGATGATCTGGTGGCTAAGCCGACCGTCACAGGAAGGTGCGAATGACTACGGCCCACCTGCGGCGTAAGACGATGGTGGGCCGTAGTCAGGGATTTTTCAGCGCCCTAACGCAACACTAGTAAACTACTAAGAAGGTTACCTATGAAGAGACATCTGATCACCGGCACGGTCCTCTCAATATTGATGTCATCCCCCGCTACGGCTGAGTGGAATTTTAGCGGACCGCCCAATGCCAACGCCTTCATCCAGACTGACAACATGACGCTGGAGCTGCAATGCGACCTGGTCCGTTTCGCGCCGGCGGGTTATGAAGACGCAAAGGATATTGTTGCCAAGCAAGGCCTGTCATTCCGCTTCATGAAGGATGGCTCGACCGAGGTTGGCGCATTCCAGACGGGATCGGCGAATGCGGATATCTCGATCGCCGACAACTATCCTGTCGAAATCCGTTTCTTCGAGCAAAGCGACTATAATTTCGTTTTGGATCAGATCGCGCAAAACGCAGTACTGAACCTTTCGATGGTCGAGCAGGATATCACGTACGGTATCTTCACACTCAAAGGATCATCCGCAGCTATCAAATCGCTACGAGCGGCCTGCAATTCCGGTGCATCTGTCTCTCAAACCTTGGAGGCGCCCGAAGGTATTGTCTATTGTGGAGGTGGTGCCGTTCAGAGGGTCATCGAATACGCGATGGTGGGTCAACCAGGTGACCAGTGGGATGCCATCGTGACCGTCAATGGTGAGACCGTACGCGCGATGACTTCATACAGCTTCTTCGGAAACTCCCAACCACCAGCGGGCTTCCAGCTCGCTCTATTGGGCGAAGATCGGTCAGAGTTCCTTGTCTTCAGCGACGGGGGGCGGAACTGGATCGAATTCGGCGATTACAACTACGAGCAATGCAATTGAAACACATGGGAAGGCTGGAGAGACAGAGATGGGACACCAGCTAGCCGGAACGGGCAAAGGAATTGCTGTTCGACGATGGACGGTCGCTCTTTATGCGATGTTTGCAGCTCTTTGTACTGCTTCGGCAAACGCGCAAGATTTGTCCGAACTGCCTTTTCAGTTGCTGGAAAAAGTCGAGGTCGCACGGCAGGCATGTTCAGAATTCGAGAACGGACAGTTCGCCCTCGAATTAGGAGCCGTTCACCGTATTGATCTCGATGGTGACATCCAACGGGACTGGATTCTGGACGAGTCCGGGTTCGCCTGCTCCACCGCTGTGTCGCTCTATTGCGGCACAGGCGATTGCATGTCTCACTTCCTGATCGGGGATCATATGTTCTCGCTTCTCAATCAGGGTTGGGACATGGCCAACATCGGTCCATTCCGGGTGCTTTTGGCAGATGTGCATGGCTCGCAATGTGACGGGATCAATCCAACACCCTGCGTTGTTGCTAGTGTTTGGGATGTGGATGAGAAAATCTGGCGGAGCACGGGGGCAGAGTGGGAGTAGAACCAATGAAACAACGCCTCGAAAGGTGTATGACTGCAATCGGCATCTGCGCTCTGGTGCTGGCCGCATCGGGATGCGTCGAAACTGCTCCCGAAGTCGCGATCAGCGAACCTGACCCGGAACTGAACTTTGTCCGCGGATACCGAAGCGTTGCAGACGAGTGCCAGCTTGTCGGCGAAACGGCGTTCACGGTCGATTTCCTCGACGATGCTGCCGATCTTGTGGCCTGCCCGACGGGCAGCGCAGCGATGGCGAGCCTAATGGCGGAAACGGAAGCGCCTGTAATCACCCAGACCAACAGCTTCTCGTTCTTCAGCATTCCTTACCGCTGAACCACATGCTTGCGCCAGGCAATGAATGGCCTGCTCAGTCGAATATGCTAGAACAACTTCTGAACTAGTCCGCAACATTCATCGAGAAGAAATAGGTCGCGCACATAGTCTGGTCGGCAATGCTTGTGGGCGCGTCTATCCCGGTGAACATTGCGATGCCTAGATAGCTAAAACCGGAGCCTTCCTCGTCCCAGGCTGCCATATAGGTTATTGGCTGGTCTCCACAAAGCGTGTTTCCCTGCCGCAAGGGTCCGACATCCCCTGATACACGGAATACCTGAGCAACAGGCACATCGCCGGACGCGCCCCAATTGCCAGCAGCCCGAGGGTCAATAACTTCGAGATCAAGAAACCTGCCGGTCTCGAAAACCATTCGTTTGGTGGACAAAATCACTGGGCCGGTAATTGCCATCGCCGTCTCGCTGTAGGGATTGAAGGCCTCGGATTCTTCCAAAAGCGGTTGGGATGATGCGGGGCCGCCCAATATCCCCATTGCCATTAGCTGCATCAGGATCGATCGACACATTTGTTTCTCCATTGAGCGAAGTGGTCTGACAACTTTAAAACACCATTTTGCTATTCCATCGAACGCAGTCGAGTGTCTCTACCCATCTTTTCGAATGCTGCGTACGCGATCAAGGTCTGAGAAGGGCTCGACTCAGTCATCCGATTGTTTATCTCAGATGACGGCTAAGCGCTGCTCAGCGGTCGTTCGGTCGCGAAAAACCGAACTTTCTGCTGTCAATGACCGGTTCCGGAGATAGCAGACGCTCGTCAAAAATTCGTCTATGACCGAGTTGCGGACCTTCCAGCCGTTCGCCGCAACTGCGAAGATTCAAGGTTCGCGATCGATTGAATCGGCACCACATAACTGTCGTTCTTCACCAATTCTTCCTCCAAATGACTGCAGATGACAGTCTTAAGTGATGATCCATGATACTCACACAAGCGGCGGGTGAATCGTGATGGTTGGCTCCAATTTTTTTTGGGAGCACAGATAAGTTGAAACATCGGGAAAAAGCATGGGGAAAAAAAGTATGAAGCGGTTTTTGTCACTAACCACAGTTGTGTGTTTAATGGGGTCGACGGCACTTGCTTTCGAACCAACGCCGGAGGCTGAAAGTCTCAAGAAAGCATATCCTGGAAAATCCTATTCCCCTTACGCTCAGCGCGGCATTCCAGACCGCCCGCTGTGGGGCGATACACACCTGCATACCTCGACATCATTTGACGCAGGCGCCTTTGGCAACCGGCTGGACGCGCGCGCTGCATACCGCTTCGCCAAGGGGGAGGAAGTGCAGTCCACTACGGGTTTCATGGCGCGACTGTCCCGACCACTTGACTGGCTAGTTGTCGCTGACCACTCGGACAACATGGGCTTGTTCGACATGATCTTCGACCAAGACCCCAGCATCATGTCCGATCCCGAAGGTAACCGTATTGCGACCATGGTCGCCAATGGTGGCGACGAGGGTGTCACTGCGGCGCTAGAACTGGTCGATGCCTATTCGCGCGGCGAAGTACTTTCTCCAGCACTAGCCGTCGAGGCTGGCTCCAAACTATTCCGCTCGGTCTGGCAACGTCAAATCAAAGCAGCGGAAGAAGCTTACGAACCGGGTCAATTCTCTAGCTTCATAGGATACGAATGGACTTCGCTCATACAGGGCGCCAACATGCACCGCGTGGTGATGTATCGTGACGGGGGCGACAAAGCTGGAATGATGGACCCGTTCACGACTGAAGCGCCAAACGGTTCGATCAATCCGCGCGATCTTTGGAACTGGATGGCGAATTATGAGGAGGTCACACGCGGAGACGTTCTGGCCATTGCTCACAACGGCAACCTGTCCAACGGCATCATGTTCCCTGAGGTTGCACAATTTGATGGTCGTGAACTGGATGCAGATTACGCAGCGACGCGTGCGCTCTGGGAGCCTGTCTATGAGGCCACGCAAATCAAGGGTGATGGTGAGGCCCACCCCTTCCTGAGCCCAAACGATGAGTTTGCCGACTACGAGACTTGGGACACAGGTAACTTGAATTTGTCCGAGGCAAAGACCGAGGACATGTTGGCCGGTGAATATGCCCGCGAGGCGCTAAAAACTGGGCTGATGCTTGAAACATCACTGGGCACCAATCCTTACAAGTTCGGTATGGTCGGCTCGACCGACAGCCATACGTCCCTCGCCACCGCTCAGGAGGACAATTTTTTCGGTAAGCATTCTGGTGCAGAGCCGAGCCCACAGCGACCAAAACATGTTGTTGCCCAATTTGACGATGTGCAGCTTATCAGTTGGGAGATGGTGGCCTCAGGTCTTGCGGCGGTCTGGGCAACTGAAAACACCCGCGAAGCAATCTTCGACGCGATGGAACGCAAGGAGGTCTACGCAACTACGGGATCACGTATGGGAGTAAGGTTCTTCGGCGGCTGGGATTATTCCATTGATGACCTGACATCGCGGACGCCAGCGACGCCGGGATACGCCAAGGGTGCGCCAATGGGCGGCGATCTCCCAGCGCGCCCCGAGGGCGTCGAGGCACCTAACTTCATGGTATATGCGCTCAAAGACCCGCTTGGGGCAAACTTGGACCGCATTCAGATTGTAAAAGGATGGTTGGATTCCGATGGGGCAACCCAAGAGCAAGTCTATGACGTGGTATGGGCCGGTGACAGACAGCCCGACGCCAACGGCAAGCTACCTGCAATTGGCTCGACAGTGGATGTTGAGCGCGCGACGTGGACAAACTCGATCGGGCAGGCTGAGATGGGTACAGTATGGACCGATCCCGACTTTGATCCTTCCCAGTCGGCTTTCTACTACGCACGGGTTATAGAGATACCGACCCCGCGCTGGACAGTTTATGATGCCTTCCGAATGGGCGCAGAACTGCCCGAAGAGGCGCCCACGGAAACGCAAGAACGCGCCTACACGTCACCCATCTGGTACACGCCTGGTTGAACAACTCATTCCCAAAGTGAGAACCGAGGCGGATCGTGCGGGGCCCAAGTTCCGTCCATTGGGTCTGAACCGGCCTTTCGCGGCGATGCAGCAAGCGCGTAGGAATGGGCTCAGAGCGGCCGGTCGCTACATCGTCTACTAATGACCGCACTGCGGATTTTGCAGCCCTTTGCTCGGATTGGTTCAAATGGTGATTTCGGCCCCAACCCGACCTTAGTTCTGGAAGCGGCTAACGGTAGCTACTTTTGCGACACATTTCTCCCATTAGTGCGCGTCATAAGAAAGCCGTGAACGTTTCTGACTATCCTTCCGGCAGCCCGGCTGTGCGCAGGTCATCAATGAAGCGTTCGGCGATGTTGTGATCCCTGAACTTTCCCTCAAGGCTATTGAGCTGATCCTTGATGGTGTAGTCAGGTTGGTTTTTAAGCAGCTCGCTAATGGATGTCCTTGCTTTTTCCGTTTGACCAGTTCGCACGTACAAGGCCGCTTGGGTGCGACGCGCCAGATTGGGCATGTTTGTCATTTGATCTATAGCTTCGAGCCCAGCTTCATACTGACCTGCAAAGTATCGGGCCCAGGCCAGGGTCCAGAGATACCAATCGGGGTGATGTGGATTGAGGCGCATGGCGGTTGTCAGCCTGTCGACCGCTTCATTGACCCGTCCGAGGTAGACTAGCGTTTCTACCGAGCCCGCTAACACTCCTGCCGAATTAGGGTTAAGCTCGATAGCCCGATTGTACTCTTTTTCGGACTGATCTAGCGAGTTGGCTTGCATATATGCATGTGCCAAAACCCAATGCGCAAGGGAGCTGTCTGGATCAAGCCCAACAGCTTCTCGGGCAGCTTCCAATGCAAGGCCAAGCGCTTCCTCTTGTTTCCGGTCGGCGCACCATCCCCACCGATCGCAGTTAATATGTACCCAAGCGAGGCTGAAATAGGCAATCGCGTAATCTGGGTCGAGTTCGAGCGCTTTTTCCGCAAGTTGCTTAGCGTTTTCGTTGCCCTCAGGTGTGAACTTAAACCGTTCAGCCCGGCTCAAATATACAAGCTCATACGCACCCTGGCTTTTTGTCGGTCGGTGCAGCAGGCGATCGTATTCAGCGATGTCGATGTTCTGCTCGAGCGTTGCAACAATGGTGCGTGCAATGTCATCTTGTAGTGCGAAGATATCGTCCATTTCCCGATCATAGGTTTCCGTCCAAATGGCGTACCCGACAGTTGCGTCAATGAGAGTGGCAATCACCCGGATCCGGTCACCTGACTTTTGCTGACTGCCTTCCAGTACGTATCGCACGCCTAGCTCGCCGGCGATATCACGTACGTCTGCGGACTTGTCCCGGTAGTAGAAGCTGGAATTCCGGGCAATGACGAAAAACTCGGGAAACCGCGACAGCTTGCTGATGATTTCTTCACTGATGGCATCGCTGAGGTAATCCTTGTCGTCCCCTTGGCTCAAGTCGTTGAACGCCAGCACGGCAATGGATGGTTTGGTCGGAAGTGGAATGTCCATTTCCGCTGACCCAACCGGGGCGAAATCTGGTCTACTAAATTGCCACCAAACCAACGCCACGCAGACAATCACTGCGCACAAGCCCACTGCCAAAGCAGTAAATCGCGTAACTTGCCGGCGTTGGCTTTCGTCGTGCTTGAACACCGGTGTAGCCAGCGCTTCGGCCTTTTCATTAAGCGATACGTCGAACACTGGAACCGGTTGTTGGATATTTTTTACCGAAACGTCCCGCTGATCTTCGAAATCAAGGTCCAATTTTCCGCGCAGCTGGCTATGCACGTTCCGGTGCATAGCAATCCCGCCCGCTTTGGCGAGCCCTTCGATCCTTGCCGCGATATTTACTCCGTCTCCGTGTATGTCACCTCGATCGTCAATTATATCACCGACATTGATCCCGATACGGAAATCGATCCTTTCGTCATCGGGAAGAGCAGAATTTCTTTTTGCCATCGCAAGCTGCACCTCGACCGCAAACCGAACTGCATCCACAGCGCTTGCAAACTCCATCAAGGCACCGTCGCCCATCAGTTTGATGGTTTGCCCACCGTACTGAGAAGCCTTGGGATCGATTAGCTCGGCGCGATGGGACTTGAGAGTTGAAAGCGTTCTCGTCTCAGCAATCTCCATCAAGCGGGAATACCCTACAGCATCAATGGCCAGAATAACTGTGAGACGGCGCTTTTCCATTTGATCTCCCGAGATGCAGATTATTGCAACGGCACCTTAAACTCCAGCATGCCATCTACTCTTCGGTAAAAGTTGTACTGGGTCAGAAAATACAACGGTTCAACCAATGGCAGCTCCGGGCTCAGGGCAGTCATTCGCTGCGTTTTGCATGAGCGCCCGCTTTTGAATTGTCAGTCCCATAAGAAATTCTGCAGCTCATCAGAACCCCTTCGATAGTTATGCTAAAAATTCGGCAAAGCTGACATGCAGAGTCATCTGATCTATCCTGCTTGCATTCAACAAAGGAGGTTTTCCGATGACCAATTTGCAAGATGTGGCTCAGCACTACCATTCCGGACACCTGCTAAAACGTATCTCCGATGGCTGCACTGCCCTGGACCTGACACCGCCGATCGCTCATGGCGCCCTGGCGCCAGTGGACGAGTTTCACATTGGTGGCCGACGCGCGACAGAACCGTTCGTGAAGTCGCTGCAGCTTTCACAAGGAAGCTGTGTACTGGACCTTGGCTGCGGATTGGGAGGCCCTGCCCGCTTCGTCGCCGCGACGACAGGTGCTCATGTGACTGGCATCGACCTGACGCCCGAATTTGTTGAGGCCGGGCGTGCGTTGACCGAATGGACTGGATTGGCAGACCAGATCGAGCTTGTTGAAGGCAGCGTGCTCGAATTGCCGCTCGAAGAGGACACGATGGACGCTGCCTATATGATCCATGTGGGCATGAATATCGCCGACAAAGCCGGGATCGCACGAGAAGCGGCACGAGTTCTCAAACCCGGCGGCATCTTCGCCATCTACGATGTGATGCAGGTGGGCAGCGGGCAAATGGACTACCCTGCGCCTTGGGCATCTTCCGACGACCAAAGCGCGCTGGCACCGCCTGAGACCTACGAGGCGGCTTTAAAGTCCGTTGGGTTCGAAATCGGAGAGCGCATCGACAGAACGGCGTTTGCCAAACAGTTCTTTGCTGATCTGGCTGCTGCGCAAGCCAATGCCGACGGTCCTCCGCCGCTGGGGCTGCATCTCATCATGGGCGATGATACTGCGCTGAAAGTTCGTCATATGGTTCAGAACATAGAGTCAGGCTTAATTGCCCCGATCGAGATTCACGCGCGACTGCCTGGTTGAACTCTGGACTGCTGCCGCTCTTTCAGTTCGGCGCAAACCGTCTCCATCGCCGGCCTCAGAGCATCCAGTGAAGGCAGAGTGTAGCGTTGACCTGTAATGGACAAAGGCGTGTGATTTAGAAGCCGTCCCACCACTTCTTCAAGCACGCCCGCCTCCATCGCCACAGTTGCAAAAGTCCGCCGATGCGCGTGGGCGCTCCACTTCATGCGCTGTGGACCAGTGATGTATCCGGTCGCAGATTTCGGCGAAGGGAACACCCACTTGCGGCTCAGCGGTTTGAGCGGTGCCAGTATATCATGGTGTGTTTGCAGGATCGGCAAATCGAAACTGCGGCCATTCTTGGTCATTGGAAGATGGATGCGATCCTCATAGACGTTTTTCCATTCAAGGTTCAGTGCCTCGCCTTTCCGCAGGCCCGTGAACAGCAACAACTCATAGAACACCGTGTGGATCGGATTGCGCAATCCATCAATGGTGCGCCGCCACTCTGACAAATCCTCGATCGTCCGACCGTCGGGTTGCTCTTCATACCATTCGATTGCCATAGTCGGACACTCTGGCAGGTCATGCGTGCGCCGTGCATGGTTATAAATCGACCTGAAATATCGCAGGGCATGGTTCGCCGTTGATGGGTTGTCAGCCAGTTGCTGGTGGCGCCGCACAACCATGGACTTTGTTATCTCGTCCAGAGGCAGTCTCAGCCAGTCCTTGAGCTGGTTTTCCATGTAGGCTCGAACACCGTGCTTGTATTGATCTGACCTTAGCTTTGGGCGGGCCAAATAGGCTTCCGTCGCGGTCTGTAGTGTTGGTGCGCCAATCTGGGCCGCCTTCCCTGCCCCACGCCCCATTTCCAGTGCAAGTTCCATAGCGGTCTGGCGGGCCGCCTGCGAGGAGATCACTGGGTGGCGACCAATCAGTACACGCTTGGTCTGGCCTCCAACGTCTTTCTGAAAATACCAGGTCTTCGACCTTTTCCCCACAAAGAGCACAAGCCCCTTTATCTCGGTGTCCCAGTACTTCTGCGTCCCCTCGGGCGAGAACGAAAGCTTCTTTGCGTAGGTTTCTGTCAGCTTTGGCATTTTGTCGGCTTTTTGTCGGAAACAGTATCATACTATAGGTATCAACAGCATGCAGTATGCGATACAGAAGTCAATAAAATGATATGGTTAACGGCAATAAGCAACAGAGTGATACGTAGGACACCTGCTTGGAAGGCTAAGGTCTTACCACTACACAACGCCCGCCCAGTGGATTCATCCACTATTTCATACCTATACTGGCGTCAAGTGGAACGAATTGAATGGCTGTCCCTGTGGACTAGTGCAAGGGTACTTCCGGCCCAAAGTCGCTATCGTAAACTCAAACTTTCGAGATTTCAGTCCGAACGTCGGCTTTCAACAGGACCGGACGTTCGCTGCGGGAACAACGAATGTCTCAGTTGCTCGGACCGGTCATTCGCCGCAGACTGCCCCGATGGCTGCTTAGCGCACGGAGCCGACATTACTGTCAGCTCCTGTTTTGTGGTCCATTCAAGGTTTCGGCGTGTACCAGATGGGAGATGTGTAAGCCCGTTCCTGTTGTTCCAAAGGTGCCCCTTCTGGAGCCTCAAGCCCGTATCTCACAACGTCATAGAGATACCACGGTGGCGTCGGGATTTCGAGAACGCGCGCATAGTAAAACGCCCGTTCATTCGCATCGAAATCCGGGTCGGCCCAAACAGTGACGAGCTCCGACGCTCCGATTGTATTTGACCATGTTGCCGTTGCAGGGTCGACCGTGCTGCCGACGGCTGGCAGCTTACCGTTGTCGCCTATGACGCGATCGCCAGACCAGACAACATCGTACACTTTTTCCTGCGTGTTACCATCCGCATCGATCCAACCCTTGATGATCTGAATGCGGTCAAGATTAGCGCCGATAGGATCGCGTAAGGCAGCCAGCAGGAAAGTCGGGGCTGCACCGTCTTCCGGCGGGGCAGTCAAATCGGACCCCATCGGAACACCTTTGGTGTAACCGACTTCAGAGATCTCACGGCGGATGAGATCAGTTTCAGTGAAATCGTAGCCGCCAAAGAACCGCACTGCCA
This sequence comes from Sulfitobacter sp. TBRI5, assembly GCF_051013555.1. Taxonomy (NCBI): domain Bacteria; kingdom Pseudomonadati; phylum Pseudomonadota; class Alphaproteobacteria; order Rhodobacterales; family Roseobacteraceae; genus Sulfitobacter; species Sulfitobacter sp. TBRI5. Next base: position 270,447 of record NZ_CP112884.1, read on the forward strand.
TACGTGGCCCGGTTGTGCCGTAGACCTCCTTGCGGTCCATTGCATCAAAGAGCGATGCACGAGTGTTTTCCTGTGCCCAGACGGCCGTCAAACCGGACGCAACCTGTTGCCAACTGAAAAGCTCGCCATTTTCGTTGCTCATAAATGGATGCGTTAAGCGTTCAGCAGAAGGCTCATATCCAGTGTGCTTTCCGAAGAAATTGTTCTCCTCAATTGCGGGTAAGGATGTATGAGAGTCCGTCGCACCTGCCATGCCGAACTTATATGGGTTGGTACCGAATTTCTCTTCAAGCAACATACCATTCTTCAAAGCTTCGCGGGCATACTCACCTGCGAGCATATCGTCGGTTTTGGCTTCGCTCAGATCAAGGTTGCCAACGTCCCAAGTCCCGTAATCCGCAAACTCATCATCTGGTGACAGGTACGGATGGGTTTCTCCGTCACCTTTGATTTGCGTGACCTCATACATGCGTTCCCATTTGGCCCGCTGTTCGACGTAAAACTGGTCTATTGCCTTGCCAGTGAACTGCGCGTCCATCGGGAACATTATCCCATTCGAAAGATTGCCATTGTGCGCAAAGGCCATTGTTGCGCCATTTGTCCTAGCTTCGTAGTCCTCAAGATATTTGTACAGATCCAGAGGATCATTGCTGCCAACCGGCGCTAGTGTTGTGTAGGGTACAACCTGCCTTGCACGATCGGGACCATCGCGGAAAATGACATTGCGGTGCAAGTTGGCACCCGCTTCAAGTGAGGTCCATTCGAAACCGATGAAAGCTGTAAAAGTGCCCGGGTCGTTGAACTCTTCAGCAGCGTTTATGACATCATCCCAAATCGTGGCATACCGACGCGCGCCCGGTGAGTAATTCGCAAACATTTCCGGGTCCATTTCACCCTGAGAAAATGTTGTAATCAGATCAAGGGTCGCATTAACGGCATCCTGACCGCCGGCTCCGAAGCCTTCCGCCCACCGCGCACCTTGTTCGTACTGTGTGACAATTGGGGACTTTGCAAGAATGTCTGTTATCATTCCCATGCCGTCGGAGTGATCGGTAATGGCAAGCCAATCCAAAGGCCTGCTAAGTCTGATATCCTGACCGGAAGATGCTGTAACCTGTTCACCACGTGCAACGCGATACGCTTCACGCAGCCCCAGACGGTTCCCGAAACCTCCTGCATCCATTGAAAGACCAGTGTGTAAATGGTTGTCACCCCACAATGGCCGTTCAGGGAAATTACGATCCACATAGGGTGAGTAGGGAGTATCTATAGGAAAAACATCGGCGAGTTGATCTTCATTTGCCTGATATTCTTGTGACACAGCAACGCCGCTAACGAACAATGCGAGTGCGGTCGAATAAGTGAGAAAGCCTAAGCGAGACATATCTATTTTTCCTTCCGGGTAATTTGTCCCAAGTATTGCACAGGTTCTTGAAGAAATGAAAGCATATTGCTTGTAAACGTCTCATTCGGTGACGCAGGTCGAACCTTTGGGTCGCTCTGGGCTTCCGTTTCTTGAAATTATTGAAATTGGCTTGCGATACACATTTCTGTATTGCGATGTGCATCTGGGCAAGCGATTTCCAAAGGCCTCTCTGGGCTCGAACCAGCCGTTCTCCGAGTTTGGTTTGCATGGCTGCTTTCGATCTCAGCATGTAATTTCGCATTAGCCCCCAACACCTGTGCGACTATTTGATTAGCACAGGAGAGATAATTCTATTCTCAAGGCTGAACTGTCTTTCCGCAAACCACTCAATTTTCGAAGCACTTGCCGTTTGTGGCGACCACTCTTTCGAAGAATGCTTTGTGATTGCGTTCTAAGCCTGTGTCCGGGAAACGCGCTGGCAAAAAGTAGGCATCGTTTTTCTTTAGCATGGCAAAGAGAGCATCAAGTTCGATCTCGATATGTTCCCGGATCCCCGGCCGCCAAACCACGATGAAAAACTGCGACAACCGGCAGCTTGTCATTATCGTCCGATCCTGTTGAGACAGTTTGGAATCCGTCTGGATAAACGGGTGATCCACCGCACCAATGACGGACGCCGCCTGATTGTAATGCATGGAGATCAGTTTGATGGTCCTCTGTTGAGAGGCGCATCCAAGCGCGCTGACGGTTTATGGTCTCGGTTGGACAAAATTTCCTGGGCAAGATCGAAACCATCAGATCTCGACGGAAACGGCAATGGCTCGCGGTGGTCGCTGGGCAAGGCAATTGCAACCAACGCCAAGTCGCTGATCTGGAGCTTTACCGATACCGCGTTGCGTGAGGCTGTGCGGGGCGGCGTGGACGGCATTGTCTGCGGTCACAGCCATGTGGCTGCGGTATCCTCACGCGGTGCGCATGTTTTTGCAAATTGCGGTTCCTGGACCGGTGCCCGCGAGCAGGCGGACATCACACGGCGGTCGTCGAACGCTGCAACGGAACTTTGGAGCTGATGAAATGGCCGCCGATGCGACCGTCCCGGCAGGATCAACAATCCCGAACACTCAGTCCGGACCATCCAAACACGCGAAGTTCCAAGGCAGCGAGGCTCGTACGCTTAGTGCACAGGCTTTGGATGCCTTTACACGTCGATGGCGCTGCCCCGGGTTTCCAGTTGAACACGGAATACGGCGCGACAGGTGCAAATAGATAAACAGGAAATGGCCAAAGGAAATGGAAAAAGTGCGATTGACGGGGTTTCCCCATCTCAAAGCCGCCTGGTTTAACTCTCTGAACGGGTTGAGAGATGTTTGGAAAACCGAGGAAGCGTTTCGCATCGAGGCTGCGGCGTTGATTGCGAGCGTGCCATTTGCGTATTGGTTGGGAGAAACAGTTTTCAACGCAGCCATTCTATGCGGAGTGGTTCTTCTGATCTTGATCGTTGAAGTACTGAACACGGCTGTGGAAGCGGTCGTTGACAGGATCGGTCCGGAGCGCCACGAATTATCCCGCATTGCAATAGACTTGGGATCTCTTGCAGTTGTAATGGCATCTGTGCTTGCAGGGATTATTTGGCTGGCAGCACTCTATGACAGGGTTTTTGCCTGACTGTCTGTCATCTACTTCAAGAAGCCACGGCGGCTTCGAATACACGCCGATGCAGCAGTCTCGCTAGACGACCCCTTGCTCGCGGAGTTATGCGACATGATCGAAGCAGCACCCTATGGACTGAAAACAGAAACCTAGTTTTGTAATACGTTTTTATAGATCACGCCGTCTTTCATGATCAGGTCGAAATTGCCTTCGGGGTTGCCCACAAGATCAATATCTTCCAGCGGATTGCCATCCACGAGGATCAGATCCGCATATGCGCCTTCTTCAATCACGCCCAAAGGTCCATCAGGATAAGGCGTCAGCGGACCCGACAGTTTGAGCAACTCGGCGTTGTCGCAGGTCGCCATCTTCAGCGTCTCAAAAGGCGTGAACCACTTTTGCAATTTGGCTAATTGAGCGCCTTGCCGCTTTGCAAGGTCGGGGCTGAACAACGTGTCGGTACCAAAGGCGATTTTAACGCCAAGTGCCTTGGCCGTACGGTAAACAAAATCTGTACCGTCGGTCACGAACTTGTATTTGGCACTCTGCACAATGTTCAATGTTGGCGCATCCTCGTCGTCCAGAAACGGCTGCATACTGAGCCATACGCCCTCATCCCGCATACGCTCAAGCGTTTCGCGCGTGGCCATATGGCCGTGTTCGATACTCTTCACCCCTGCGTCGAGAGAGTGGATAACAGCTTCGTTATTGATCGCGTGGGTAAGCACATACTTTCCCCAGTTTTCCGCCGCTTCCACAGCCGCTTCCAATTCCGCTTTGCTGAACTGGATCGTATGGATCGGGTCATATGACGATGTGACACCACCGCCAGCCATCAATTTGATTTGCGTGGCGCCCTGCATCAGATTTTCGCGTACACGTTTGGTCACTTCAGGTACGCCGTCAGCAATATAGAAACCGTTGTTTCTTTCGAGGCTGTGCGGATTGTCGGGTGTTGCGGGCACGTCATAGGTAAACCGGAAATCCATGTGCCCGGATGTTTGCGAGATCGCCGGGCCGGATGGGAATATCCGCGGGCCGACGATCAGGCCCTTATCGGTTGCGCGGGCGATGTCAAACATTGGCCCGGCTGCCTCGCACACAGTTGTAAAACCGCGATACAGCGCGTTCTCTTGTACACGTGCCGCGACGAGGTTCCAGTAGCCTTCACCAGTTGTCAGGATTTGGGGAATGGTCGCTTCGGCATAAACGCCGTGCCAATGCGCATCGATCAGGCCCGGGATCATGGTATAACCGTCAGCCCTAATCTCGAATGCACCTTCTGGCGCGCCGAGATCAGGCGCAATCGCCGCGATCTTTTTGTCGGTAATCAGCACGTCAGCCGAGACCAATTCCTCACGGCATCCATGAAAAACCTGTGCTCCGCAGATGACAATATTTTCGTATGTAACCGCCGGTCCATAGGTGTTCCCGTGCACAATCTCGCCACCGGTGGCTTCAAATGCAATAGGGTCGTGCGCCATTGCTAAGACAGGTACACTGGAGATGACTGTCGTGAGCAGCAATTTTTCTATCGTGTTGTGCATGACCCCGTTCCTTGCCTTCTTGGGTCCATTATTCGTTCTATCTTCAAGCTCTTGGTCATAAATTTTGCACCAAATCTGGTCACGCAACAAGCTTGGAAGCCCTATCAACTATAGCAGCGCTTTTTGACGCGTTCGTGAATGGCTGCTTTCGAACTCGGCATGCAATTTCGCATCTGCCCCGCGGCATCCGTCCGAACTCCGCGGCGCTGGTTTACCGGTCATACTCCCACCTTGCCCTTATGCCTCAGCTGATGCAAACTCCTGTGCGCAGGAGGAATGTCCGTTTCGCCGCTGGGCTTTTTGTCAAACAGGCGCGCCATTCCTTGAGAGGAATGTGTCATGACATCCAAAACCGCAGGGTCCGAACCGCCGCACAACCCGACGCCGCAGCAGCGAGCCATGCCCAAAGTCAACAAGGTGACAGCGGGTGATATCACCGCATCGCTGAAAGCCGGGTTTTCCGACTTTCTGGCGCGCCCTGTCATGAGCGGCTTTTTCGGTCTGTTCTATGCGGTTTTCGGAATTCTGCTTGTCTGGTGTCTGATCTGGTTGGGCAAGATCTGGATGATCATTCCCGCCGTTGTGGGCTTTCCGCTGGTTGCCCCCTTCGCCGCCGCCGGGCTTTATGAAATGTCCCGGCGTTTGCAAAAGGGCGAGAGTTTCGGCTGGTCCGAAATCCTGACCGTGATGGCCAATCAACGCAAACGCGAAATGGGCTGGATGGCCTTTGTCACCCTGTTCGTTTTCTGGGTATGGATGTATCAGGCCCGTCTGTGGCTGGCGATCATCCTGCAGGATGCCTCTTTTTCGGATTTTGACGGGTTCCTGAACATCGTGTTCACCACACCGGAGGGCTGGACCTTTCTTGCGATCGGCACCTGTGTGGGCGCATTTCTGTCGGCTGTCCTGTTTTCGGTGACCGTCATTGCCATGCCCATGCTGCTGGATCGGGAAACCGATTTTGTTTCCGCAATGTTAACGTCTATTCGCGTCGTCAGGGAAAACCCGGTGGTCATGCTGATCTGGGCGGCGATTATCTCTGTCACCATGGTGGCATCGCTGGTTCCAGCGTTTCTGGGCCTGATCTTTACCCTGCCGATCCTTGGCCACACCACATGGCATCTTTATCAGCGCGCCGTGCCACCGGCAGAGGGGTGATTTTCCGAACCCGCCGCGCCGCAGGCACACTGCAATACGCCGCTGAAATGATCAGGGCACATATCGGGTCGGTGCGGGATTTTGCAGCGTTTCCAGATAGTTCACTATTTCGATCAGCTTGCCCGGCACCAAGGTCGTCACTCCGTTTCCGGTATCGAACTCGACCATCTCGTTATCCAGAAAATTCTCGAAAACCGGCATATCTTCGCGCGGGAGCGTGTTTCGGGAATAGCCGTCAATAATCGCCATGATTTCAAGCATGGGCCAAACCCCATCGCGACGCGCGGCAATTTTTGTCAGATCTGCAGGTGGTGTGCCCAGTTCGCTTGCGTTGGGGCCGTCGCCTTGTCCTGAAACGCCATGGCAGGACACGCAGTTTTCCAAATACAGAACCTCGCCCGCATCTGCGGCCTCCAGCGAAGAACCAAAGATAAGAAACGGGATAAAAAGAAAGAATTGCTTCACGTCTGACCTGCTTTCAACAAAGTTGATCCAAGGCTAGAACGATCACCGGAAAATGCGTTGATCCTGATCAAATGCGTCAGCGATCACACGCAAAACGCGAATTGACTACGCGCGCTTCACCAGGCCAATCAGAAACAGCAGTATCACTGCACCAATCGTAGCGTGCAGAATTGATGCAACAATCCCGCCTCCGACGGAAAACCCAAGAGCCGGAAAAATCAGGCCCGCGACAAACGCGCCGACGATCCCGACAATTATGTTTCCCAGCAAACCAAAGCCGCGGCCTTCCATGATTTTTCCTGATAGCCAGCCGGCAAGAGCGCCGATGAAAAGCATCGCGAAAAGGCTTCCAAATTCCATGAGTGTTCCTCCGGGTTGCCATGTTTGGTGGAACCTTCGCCGCTATCCGCGCGTCACTCAAGCCCCTTGATTGCCTTTTGTCTGGTTTCAGAATTGCCAGACATGGCGGCTTTCGATCCCAGAGGCGTCTCACATAGAAAAATTCCTTTTGCCGCATGTGTGCCCAACCGAGTTGCTGTTAGGCTAAAGCGATGCAACTGAAACCTTTAACTATCGGCGCCGGACTTGCCGTGCTTCTTGCTCCGGTTGCCTTTCCCGCACCGGCGGGCATGTCAGACCTGTCCTGGCACGCATCGGGTCTTGCTGTAACCATGGCTCTCTGGTGGCTTACAGAGGCACTTCCACTGGCAGCGACTGCGCTGTTGCCACTGGCGGTCGCTCCGATCATGGGCCTCACCGATCTGGATGATACGGCTCGATCCTATTCTGATCCGCTGGTTGTTCTGTTTCTGGGTGGATTTCTGATCGCAAAGGCGATTGAAAAATCCGGATTGCACAGGCGACTGGCAGGGTCGCTGTTAAGACACGCCGGAACCAGCCCGCACCGTGTTCTTGGGGCGCTGATGCTCTGCACGGCATTTCTCAGCCTTTGGATCAGCAACACGGCATCGGCAATGGTCGTTGCGCCGATCGCTGCCGCTATTGTTACCTCACAAGACGATCAACCGTCCTTCGGCACTGCCTTGATGCTCGGCGTTGCATTCTCGGCGACGATAGGCGGCATGGGCTCACTGATTGGAACGCCGCCAAACGCAATTTTCGCATCCTATGTCAGCACGACATATGCTGTCGACATCGGCTTTGCCCAATGGGCGATGGTCGGGGTTCCCGTTGCGCTGATCCTGTTGGTGGTGACCTGGCTGTTTCTCGCATGGGTCACCCCGGGATTGGAGGCCCGGGAACTGGTCTTGTCCCATCATCCGCAGGACACCCCTGCCAATTCGGCAGAGCGCCGGGTTGCGGTTGTTGCCAGCCTGACAGCTGCCGCGTGGCTGTCGCGTCCCTTGATCATCAGGCTCTTTCCCGAAATCGCAATTACGGATGCAGGCATTGCAATGATTGCGGCGATTGCGCTGTTTATTGTTCCTGACGGGAAAGGCAAACGCTTGCTTGATTGGGACACTGCGGCGTTGTTGCGCTGGGATGTGCTCATTCTGTTTGGCGGCGGGCTGGCGCTTGCCGATATCCTTCAAAGTTCCGGTTTGGCAGAATTGCTCGGTGGCAGCGTGCAGGCGATCTCTCACTGGCCCGAGTTTGCTGTCCTTCTCGTAATTGCGGGGTTCATTGTGTATCTGGGAGAGCTTGCAAGCAACACTGCGATGGCGGCAATCTTCCTGCCCATCGCCGGAGTTGTGGCGACCAATTTCGGCGTTGACCCGATCGCTTTCCTGATCCCGATCGCACTCGCCGCCTCTGTCGGCTTCATGCTTCCCGTGGCCACGCCACCCAATGCCATTGTTTTTGCCAATCCGGCGGTAACACGGGCAAACATGCTGCGTGCCGGTGCACCGCTGGATTTGATTGCGCTGGTCATAACCGTGAGCGTCAGTTCCTTACTTGGAAAAGCACTCTTTGGATAAAGGCGCGGTTTCGCTCTTTATACACAAAGGGACGGGATGCATGTGCATGCCCGACCCTTACTGAAATGCTGTCTGCCGCGTGCCTTTTGCAGGTGTGATCGCTAGGCGGTTTCTTCTTCGTTGACCACATCGGCGAAAGACTTGAAGAACTTGGCCGCAAGTTTCTTTGCGGTGCTTTGGATCAGCCTGCTGCCCAGCTGGGCCAGTTTGCCACCAATGTCGGCCTTTGCCTGGTACCGCAGGATCGTCGTGTTTGGCCCGTCGGCTGTCAGCGTTACATCCGCGCCCCCCTTGGCGTGCCCGGCAGCGCCGCCATTGCCCTGCCCGGTCAGCGAAAATGCATCCGGCGCGCCTGCAGTGTCAAGTTGCACGTCACCGGTGAACTTGGCTTTCACCGGCCCGACCTTAAGCACGACTTTTGCCTCAAGTTCAGTGTCCGAGTGCTTGATCAACTCTTCACAGCCCGGAATGCATTGTTTCAGAACCTCTGGGTCGTTCAGCGCTGCATAGACCTGTTCTTTTGGTGCGTTGATGATGATTTCGTCTGCCAGTTCCATGGGATGTCCTTTTAGCAACAGGGAAATTTGATGTTGGCGAGGATGTCTGCCTGTTCGGGTGTCGGCGCGAAATGGCGGCGCAAACGCATGGCGAATTTTCGAACTGCAGTCATAAGGTTTCCTCCAGTCTGCCAGCTTTGAGAGCGGCATAGGTCTCGGGTGTGTCCACATCCGCGTAAAAGCCGGCCGAGGCCGAGGCGTGAAACTGGACATGTTCAGGAAGGGTGCGGGTGAATTTCTTGCATCCCGGTGATCTGGGATCCGCAAGAAGACGCGCGCGCAGGTTTGCGGGCACCACGATCGGGTTTCCGCGTTGCTGTTCGACAACCGGAATAGAGATGCGTGAAATATCTGCCGCTGCATGCGCCGCCAGCAACGATTTGATGTCATCAGACGTTAAAAGCGGCTGATCCCCCAAGCCGATCAAGAGGGTATCGCCGTCTGTTGCCGCGCGCAGCCCGCAGGCGACCGACGTCGGCTGACCCTGGGCGTAGTTGACGTTGAAAACGGTTCTGGCGTCACTGCCCGCCAGTGCGGCCTCGACCTCGCTCGCCTGATGGCCTGTTACCACCAGCACCCGTCCATCCGTTGCCCCGCTGTAGACATCAACCACATGTCGGATCATCGGTACATCGCCAATGGGCAAAAGCAGTTTGTTCCGCTCTCCCATCCGGCGTGAAAGCCCTGCGGCCAGTATGATAGCGGTGACATCAGGCATCGGTCTGTTTCACCGTCGCGCGCCGGTTCTGAACAAGTTGCGCCAATATGGACAGCGCAATTTCTTCTGGCGTGACCGCACCCAGATCAAGACCTGCCGGGGCCTGAACGCGGTCGATAGCAGATTGTTCAAATCCGGCGGCGGCCAGTTTTTCAGCAAGGGCGGCGTATTTTCTGCGGCTTCCCACAAAGGCCACATAGGACGGTTGCGCGCTCAGCGCGGCCTTGAGGGCGTCAAGATCACCCTGCCCCTGCGTGGCGACAACGACAAAGCATCGCTGGTGCTGTTTGTTCTGCCCCGGTGTCGGCGACACCGACCAGTGGAACTGTGGAGCAAGCGTGCCCAGCGCCTGTGCCACCGGCGATGTGCCCATGACAACAAGTTGCGGTGATGGCATGCAAGGTTCGATGAATATATCGACCGTGCCGCGCGACGGACAACCGTTGCGGGCAAATTGCGTGCCATCCACTTCATCACCTGCGGACACGCCTTTTTCTGCCAGCAAATCTTCGGGGGCGACCGACACAAGCTGCGGCGTTCCGTCTTGCAAGGCCCGCAGGGCGGCGCGTTTCACCGCGCCCCGTGTGCAGCCGCCCCCCAGCCAGCCTTGCAGAATTGTTCCATCCGCGCTCAGCAACGCCTTGGCCCCCGGTTTGGCGGCGGTAGAGCCCGCAGTGCGCACGATGGTGGCAAAGGCAAAAGGTTCGTCCCTGTCCCGCAGCGCCTGCGCGGCCTCGGCCAGATAGGTCGAAAGGATTTCAGCCGGGGTCATAGCTGTGCCAGCTCCTGTTCCAGCGCGGCCAGATCACCCAGCGTGTTGGCCGCCTTGAAGACATCCAGATAAGGGAGGGCTGCCGCCATGCCTTCGGCCACTGGTGCGTAATCGGCCCAGCCTTTCAGCGGGTTCAGCCAGATCACCTTGCAGCCCCGTTTGCGCAGCTTTTCCAGTGCGGCGGCGATCATCTGGGGGGCTTCGGTATCATACCCATCCGAAAGGATCAGCACGACGCTGCGTCCATCGACAAAGCGTTTGGCGTAAGTGTCGGCAAATCGCATCAGCGATGGCCCGATTTTCGATCCACCGCCGAACCCATCTGCCATCAATGACATCCGTCCGATTGCGCGCATCGCGTCTTTGTCACGCAGGGCCTCGGTGATCCGCACCAGTCGGGTGTGAAAAAGATAGGCATCCGCGGTCGTATCCGCACGCATCAAACCGGCAAGGAACGCCAGAAAGACCTGCGCATAAACAGACATCGAACCGGAGACATCGCAAAGTGCTACGATCTTGCGCGTCCTGTCGGGGCGCTTTTTCCGAAGCAGGCGCAGTGGCTCTCCTCCGGTGGCCAGACTGTGGCGTATGATCTTGCGGAAATGCAGCCGGTCGCCTTTGCGCGCGGCAATGCGACGGCGCGAGCGCGTGTCGCGCAAAGCGGCGCCGATGCGGCGCGCGACGTCTTCGGCTTCGGCAATTTCTTCCGGGCGGACAAGATCACGCAGGTCACGCCGGTTCAGGTTGCGTTGTTGCGTGGCGATCAGTTTTCCGGTTCCGTCACTGTCTGCCTCCCCGCCCTGATCATCAGGGGCGGTGGACATACCGGATGCGCCGGCATCTTCGCCCTTGGCATCGCGTGAGGAATGAACATCATCACTTATCGTAGAGGACGGCGTGGGAACGACCTTCTGCCTGACACGCCCCATGTCCATCCAGTAGCTGTCGAACAGATCGTCAAACCGTTCGGTTTCTTCCTTGCAACCTGTGCAGACGGCACGCAGGGCGCGGCGGCTTTCATCGGGCCGGGCCGCATCGACTTCGCACAGGGCGGCCATGGCCAGATCGGCCTCTGCCACCCCCAGGCGCAGCCCGTTGTCGCGCAAGTGCCGGATGAACCCAGCAACGCGCGCGGAAGGCCCGGGGTCACGTCCGGCAAATTTCGTGACACGGCTCATGCGGCTTTACCTGCGATGCGCCCCGCGACCACAGGCGTGATCTGTGCCTGATCGCTTTGGGTTTTCAGCAACGTCGTCAGCGTTGATTGCAAAACGGCCGGATCGTCGGTCAGATCTGCGATACCAAGACCCATCAAGGCAGCGGCGAAATCCAGCATCTCTGCCACGCCCGGGGTCTTTTCCAACTCTTCCTCGCGCAGCTTCTGGACAAAGCCGACAATCTGACCGGCCAGCCGCGTTTCAACATCCGGGCAGCGCGCCTTGAGGATCGCCAGTTCGGTCGTCCGGTCCGGGTATTCCACGTAGGTATAAAGGCAGCGGCGGCGCAGTGCGTCTGACAGATCGCGGGTGCCGTTGGATGTCAGGATCACGATTGGTCGTGTCGCGGCTCTGATCGTGCCAAGTTCGGGTATCGAGACCTGATAGTCGGAAAGTATTTCCAGTAGATATGCCTCGAACTCTTCATCGGCGCGGTCGATTTCATCGATCAGCAACACCGGTGGTGTGTCCTGGGTAATGGCCGCCAAAAGCGGGCGCTCCAGCAGAAAATCCCTTGAAAAAATGCGATCTTCGACAGCTTTACCCGTTTCGCCCCCTTCCGCCGCAGCGCGGATGGACAACAGCTGACGTTGGTAATTCCATTCATAAATGGCCTGCGCAGCATCAAGGCCCTCATAACATTGCAGCCGGATCAACCGGGTGTTCTTGACGGCGGACAACGTGCGCGCAATCTCAGTTTTGCCCACGCCAGCCGCACCCTCAAGCAACAACGGACGGCCAAGGGACATCGCAAGCTGAAGTGCTACCGCCAGATCGTCCGAGGCGACATAGCCTTCACCCGCAAGGGCTGATTTCAGATCATTCCAGGTCATGGGCAAGCTCCGCAGGGCGGGGAAATCCCCGCCCTGTCTTCAGGATCAATCGTGCAGACCAAGCTCATTGGCTGTGCGCCAGATCCGCCAGTGGTCATGCGGCATGTTCGTGTGCCGGTTGCCAAACGGGCGGAATGCATCTTGCACCGCGTTTGAAAAACAGGGCACGCCGCCCACATGCGGGCTTTCGCCTACGCCTTTGGCCCCAATCGGGTGGTGCGGACTGGGTGTGACGGTAAAGTCGGTTTCGTAATTGGGGACTTCCCACGCCGTCGGCAGGAAAAAATCCATCAACGTACCCGTCTTGACGTTGCCCATGTCATCATAGGCAATCTCTTGTCCCAGTGCGACAGCAAGCGCTTCGGTCAGACCGCCATGTACCTGCCCTTCGATGATCATCGGGTTGATCCGTGTGCCGCAATCATCCAGCGCGTAAAAGCGGCGGATTTCCGGCACACCGGTGTCCACGTCAATGTCCATGACACAGACATAGGCGCCGAACGGATAGGTCATGTTGGGCGGGTCATAATAGCTGACCGCCTCAAGCCCCGGCTCGAGCCCCGGAATGGCCTGATTGTAGGCGGCAAAGGCGATTTCCTTCATCGTCTTGAACTTTTCAGGCGCGCCTTTCACAACAAAACGATCGACATCGAATTCCACGTCATTGTCGTGAACCTCAAGCAGGTAGGCCGCGATCATCTGCGCCTTGGCGCGAATTTTGCGCCCCGCCATGGCTGTCGCAGCCCCCGCAACAGGTGTGGAACGCGACCCGTATGTGCCAAGGCCATAGGGGGCCGTGTCAGTATCGCCTTCCTCAATGGTGATGCTGTCTGCCGGGAGCCCAATCTCGGATGCAAGGATTTGCGCAAACGTTGTCGCGTGCCCCTGCCCCTGAGAGATGGTGCCAAGCCGCGCAATCGCCGACCCTGTCGGGTGGATGCGGATTTCACAGCTGTCAAACATGCCAAGCCCGAGGATATCGCAATTCTTCACTGGCCCGGCGCCCACGATCTCGGTGAAGAACGACAGACCAATCCCCATCAGCTTGCGCGTCTTGCCCGCCTTGAAATCCTCGACCCGCTGCGCCTGTTCGGCCCGCAGCCCGTCATAATCCACGGCTTTCAGCGCCTTGTCCCAGGCCGTGTGATAGTCGCCGCTGTCATATTCCCAGCCAAGCGCCGCTTTATACGGAAACTGTTCCTTCTTGATAAAGTTGATCCGCCGCAGTTCTGCCGCGTCCATATTCAACTCGATCGCAAGCACTTCGATCATTCGCTCGATAAAGTACACAGCCTCGGTCACCCGGAACGAACAACGATAGCTGACCCCGCCCGGCGCCTTGTTGGTGTAGACGCCATCGACTTCAAGATAGGCTGTCGGGATGTCATATGATCCCGTGCAGATATTCATGAATCCCGCCGGAAACTTGGTCGGGTCGGCACAGGCATCAAAGCCGCCGTGGTCCGCCGTTACATGGCATTGCAGGCCGGTAATCTTGCCTTCCTTGGTGGCCGATATCTTGCCGGTCATATGATAATCACGCGCAAAGGCCGTGGTCATCAGGTTGTCCATCCGGTCTTCAATCCACTTCACGGGCTTGCCTGTCACGATGGACGCAACAACAGAACAGACATAGCCCGGATAAGCGCCGACCTTGTTGCCAAATCCGCCGCCGATATCGGGCGAAATTACGCGAATGTTGTGTTCCTCAATGCCCGAGATCAGCGAAACCACGGTCCGGATCGCATGCGGGGCCTGAAACGTGCCCCAAAGCGTCAGTTTGCCATTCACTTTGTCCATGGACGCAACGCAGCCGCAGGTTTCCAGCGGACAGGGGTGGGTGCGGTGGTAATACATGCTTTCGCTTGCCACGACCTCGGCATTGGCGATCACCTCTTCGGTCGGACCTTTGTCGCCTGCATCCCATGTGAAAATATGGTTGGGGTGCTTGCGCGGCCCGTGTGCACCATCCGGGATGGAGCCGTCTTCGCCAACCAGATCCTCACGCAGCACCACATCCGATTGCAGCGCTTCGAACGGATTCACGATGACAGGCAGTTCTTCGTAATCGACCTCGACAGCCTCAATGCCATCGGCGGCGGCATAGCGGTCTTCGGCAACCACAAAGGCCACTTCCTGACCCTGAAACAGCACCTTGCCATCGGCCAGCACCATTTGTTTGTCACCGGCCAGAGTTGGCATCCAATGCAGCCCCAGCGGTTCAAGATCGGCGGCCGTCAGAACGGCCAGCACGCCGGGCACTTCCAGCGCAGCGGCGGTGTCGATATTCTTGACCCGCGCATGCGCATAGGGAGAGCGGACAAAGTCGCCAAACAGCATGCCGTCCAGTTTGATATCGTCGACATAGTTCCCCTTGCCCTGGGTAAAGCGGGCATCTTCAACACGCTTGCGCGAACAGCCCAAGCCCTTGAGGTTATCGACGCGTTCGTCGCGGGTGATTTCGTCCTTCATTCTGCGGCCTCCTTGGCTGCATTCATTTCAACCGCAGCGGCCTGAATGGATTTCACAATGTTCTGATAGCCCGTGCAGCGACAAATATTGCCGGCCATGCCAAAGCGGATTTCTTCTTCGGTCGGGTTGGGGATTTCCTCCAACAGCTTGGTCGCGCGGGTGATCATACCGGGCGTGCAATAGCCGCACTGCAAGCCATGGTGTTCCTTGAACGCCTCTTGCAGCGGATGCAGGTTATCAGGCCCGCCGATCCCTTCAATTGTTGTCACCTTGGCGCCATCGGCCTGTGCCACGAACATGGTGCAGGATTTCACAGATTTGCCGTTGATCGTGACGGTGCAGGCCCCGCAATGGGACGTTTCGCATCCGATATGCGGCCCGGTGATGTTCAGCCGCTCGCGCAGCGTATAGATCAGCAATTCGCGGGGTTCCGCCAAAAATTCCTCGTCCTTGCCGTTCACGTTCAGTTTGATGTGCATTTTCTTTGACATTAAGTGTTCCTCTTACGCCCGCGACCAGGCGCGCTCGATGGCGCGGCGCAGGATGACGCCAGCCACATGGTTCTTGAATGCAACGGGGCCGCGGTTGTCCTCGGTCGGGTCGATATCGCCCAGCATCGCAGCAACGGCAGCGTCCAGCGCGGCCTTGTCAACCGACGTCCCGACAAGCGCGTTACCGGCATCTTCGGAAAAAATCGGCGTGTCGCTAAGGTTCGTCATCGCGATCGCGGCACTCGTGCAGTTGTCGCCATCCTTGACGATCTGCACGGCGGCGGCGGCAGTGGCATAGTCGCCAATCTTGCGTTTTTGTTTCTCGTACGCGTAACCGCCCTTTGGCGCTGGGATGGTGACAGCGGTCAGCACCTCTTCGTCCTCACGTGCGGTCATGTAGGCGGCTTCATAAAACTCCCGCGCGGGAATATCACGTTCGCCATCCGGCCCGATCACGGTGAACACCGCGTCAAGGCATTGCATCAGCCCCGGCATATCGTTGCCCGGATCGCCATTCGCGACGTTGCCACCAACAGTGCCCATGTAGCGAACCTGGGGGTCAGCGATTTGCAGGGCTGCTTCGCGCAGGATCGGTGCCACATCTGCCAGGCCGGCATGGTCAATGATTTCGGCCTGTGTGACCATTGCACCGATGCGAATGCTGCCATCTCCGATTTCGATGTCGGACATGCCGCCCACGTCTTGCAGATCAATCAAATGCGGCACGTCGGCCATGCGCAGTTTCATCATCGGGATCAGGCTGTGCCCGCCCGCCATGACACGCGCATCATCGCCGTGCTCTTCCAGAACAGCCAGCACACCGGCCATGTCTTTCGGACGATAATATTCGAATGAGGCTGGAATCATAATCGCTCCTCCCAAAGCAGAACTTCCTTTGGGAAAGCGTGCATGTCCGTGCCTGTCACGGCACTAGAAAATCAATGAAACACCGATAATTTGCACGAAATGCGGCCCCTCATGCACCAATTGCGCCGCCATGCGACGCAAGCACATCCTGAACCATCTTCAGTTTCGATCGGCTCACCGGGGCGGGCGGCAGATCACCTCGGTCAAACAAACACCGCCCCTTGTCTTTGGTCCGTTCAAATCGCGAGACACGGGCAGGATTGACCATGTAGCTGCGATGGGTTTGCAAGAATCCAAGAGGCAAAAGGCGTTTGAAAGCCACGGTGATCGGCCAAACACAGAACAACCGTTCGTTTTCGGTATAGATCTGTGTATAATGGCCATCGGCCCGCACAAACATCACGTCCTTTGCCCTGACAAAGATCTTGTGGCCATCCGCTTCGCAGGGGATTTGCAATTCCGCATTCAATTGACGTTCTGGTTGGGGTTCCGGGCGCTTGGCTTCTGATCCGGGCGCGACCAGATACGTCACACTTACCCAAAGACACGCCCCGAAGATCACGAAACTGAAGAAAATCACCCCAAGCGCAAGGGTTTCATTGCTCATGGCGGGGCCGAATTCCGCAACATTGGGTTCCTGCACGAAATTGGTCTGTGAAATCGCCAGAAAATGCACCGAGCATACCGCAGCCGCGAAACAAATCGTCCCCAGCACAATATTGCGTTTCGTGCGTTTTCCGTAAGCGATCCAAAAGGCAAGCACGCACAGCCCGATGGCCACAACCGAAGAAAAGACGACACCAGACGTCGTGTAGACGGCACGGCACAGTTCCAGACCGGCCATGCCGATATAGTGCATGACAAGAATGCCGATCCCGACAATGGCGCCCGCAAGCGAAATGATAAGCGGTGTGCGCCGAGCAAAATGCAAAAGGATCAGGGCCGCCCCGACGAGAAGTATGGCTGACAGAGCCGACACCAGAGTAATGGCCGCATCATAATAAAACAGAATTGGAAGTTTCAGACCCAACATGGCCACAAAATGCATAGCCCAGATGCCGCCGCCCAACGCAATGGCGGCAAGTGCTATTGCAGCTTTTTTCTGAAACATCGGTTTTTCCGACAAATCGCGGGTCAGCGAAAGACCGGTGAACCCGGCAACCAGCGCGACGATGCAGGACATCGCGATCAGGAAACTGCTATGATTGACGGTCAGGAATTCCATGCCTCAGAGGATGACCAAGACTCGGGCAATTTGTAAACAGTGCTGTTCGAACGGCTCAGGATTTCGCCAGTGTTCGCAGCCAGGGCCTGCCGTGTTTCAGAATGGCTCGAAATTTTTGGGGCGAGATGCCACAGAGCGGAAACTTGAGCCCGAGAAGCTGTTAGAAAAATCGAACAAGCCTTCGTTTTTTACCAACGGCCATTTTGAAAACGGGTCGCAACCAGATGATGTGCGCTGCGACCCGCGAGTTTGCTTGCGACTACCTGATTTCGACCACAACCTGCCCTATGGTTCCGGTAAACGGCAACGGGGCCTCGTACTCGTGGGTGACAGGCTGGCCGCTGTCCTCTCCGATCCCGAAGGTGTCGATGCCAAAGCGGGCAGGCACTGTGGCGTCCAGGCTGCCTGTCGCGACCTCTTTATCGTTGACGACAAGCGTCAGGTCAGCGCCCGCACCCAAAGCACCGTCTTCGCCCAGATAATCGAACTTCACGGTGATCTTGCTATCGCCTTCAGACAGGGGCTCGGTTCCGCGCAAGACAGTGTGCTCTTCAAAATAATTGTAATCGAAGACAGGGACACCTGCATCAAGGTAAAGCACAAGCCCCGCCGCGACACCGCCAAAGCCGACAACCACGCCTTCGGTCCCGCTGCCTTGCGTCGTGATATCGGCCGTCATCGTCCAGGAGTTGTTCTTCATCGGCGGCGCAGCCGGTTCATGTGCTTAATGTTCATTCGTCTGCTTTAAATACCGGTGCCGCCCAAGGATTTCTGGCACAGGATCATGCCGTATCTTTCGGCCTCGGTTTCAATCTGTTCCGGACTTAGCGTTATGGCCGCATAAGCGGACCCGGGACGATACCGTGCGTCATGTTCATCACCAGGGTGCCAGACACCCACATTTCCGGCTTCGACCGGTTTCATCCAGTGCCAGGATCCGGGCGCAACGTCATATGCGACGCCCACGGTGATCAGCTTGTCCAAAAGCGGGCCGCTCAGCGCCACGTCTCCATTCAAATGACCGCTTGTAAATGTCATGCCGCGATATTGGGCAAACGCCAGCGAGCCGGTAACGGGCGAATTGGTCATCTGGACCGGTTCGAGGCCGGAACCAAAAACGGCATCTTGCAAGTCTTCAATGCGCGTCAGCGACAAGCGCGACCATATGCCCTTTGGCGCTGGTCGATTTGTGTTGTTGTCCAATATGTTAACAGGTCGCAATCGCGCTTTGCTCCTTCTAATGCGCATTTTTCTGCACAGAAAACCGGGCAGAACAGCTCAGATATGAAGGATAAAGACATCAGCCCCATGAAAGGTTCCGATCTGCGAGAAAAATCTTCTGCCAACCTCGCCTGACACGACGCACCCTGCCCCGCCTGGCGGGCGCAACACAGCCGGGATCAGCAGTTCAAATCTGTGGTTACGATCACCGGGGGCTGATCAAGCTTTGCTGGCCCCAATTGCGCGGATGCACAGGCTGCCCCACCGCCGGCGCGGGGATGTCAGTAAGATCTGTCTGGCGAAACCACGTGCCACCAGAATGGCAGCACATCGCGTCAGTCCAGTTCGGTCCAGGGCCAGGGCTTAACCTGACTTGCCGCCGTTTGATATCGTGCCGCTTTTGCAATCCAGATGCCAAGGTCGGTCCCGAACTCTGCAAGCCGCGCATTCGGTTCCCTGTTGCTGACCAGCATGATGACAAACTGAACAATTGTCGCGAGGCCCAGAACCGTTTGCGCGAACGAGATCATCACGGCGATCAGCAACATGTAGACAAGCCGCATCAGCATGCTGTCAGGCGTCTGCGGTTCGATCTGTTCTCCGTGAAGGCGACCTTCGATTTTTGCGTCTTCTTCGTTCACTGTTTCATCCCCTTTCGTCCGGATGCACCCACAAGATGCAGAAATCCTCACATCTGATGCGCATAAAGACCGTAACACTATTCAACAAACACGTCAGTATCTGTTGACTCTGTCACGCGGCGGTCAAAGGCTGCCGGACGGACAGCCAGCACGTTATTCAATACTTTTCGAGGATCACCATGAAGTCACGACAAATTCGCCAGGACGGGAAAAAAGTATCAGAAGTCGGTTTGGGATGCTGGAGCTTTGGTGGCTCTTACGGCCCGACCACGCAAGGCGAAGCGCACAACACCCTTTCGGCGGCGCTGGACCTTGGGGTTGATTTTCTGGACACGGCCAACGTCTACGGGATGGGCGTTTCCGAAACGATCATCGGGTCGTTCCTGAAGGGCGACAGCGGTCGTTTCACCATCGCGACCAAGGCCGGGATCCGGCGCGATCCCGAGACGGGCAAACGCGGGTTCGACAATACTGCGGATTACCTGCGCACCGAGCTTGAACTGTCATTGTCGCGACTGGGGCTGGAGCATGTCGATCTTTTCTACATTCACCGTCGTGACCAGAACGTGCAAATCGAAGACCTGATGCAAACGCTTCTGCGGTTCAAGACAGAAGGCAAGATCGGCGGGATCGGTTTTTCCGAGATTTCACCAGCGACCCTGCAAAGGGCTGTTGCTGTCGGTCCTGTGGATGCCGTGCAAAGCGAATATTCCCTTTGGACGCGTCAGCCCGACCTCGGGATGATAAGGGCATGCAAGGAACTTGGCGTTGCATTTGTCCCGTTCTCGCCGCTGGGGCGGGGCATGTTTGCGCCAGTTCCGCCTGACCCGGCGACCTTTGAAAAGGGTCATTTCAGAACCGGAACACCACGTTTCACCGAACCCAATTTCAGCTACAACGTCAAAAAAATCGAAGGGTTCAAGGCACTGGCCCGCGATCTTGATACAAGCCCGATCGCGCTGGCAATCGCGTGGTGTCTGGCTCGCGGTGATCACCTTGTTCCCATTCCGGGAACGCGCAGCGCAGATCACCTGAAAGACTGTGTCGCGGGCAGTTCATTCCCGATGACAGAAGATATCATGACCATGATCGAGCAGGTTCTTCCGGCCGGATGGGCGCATGGCGACCGGTATTCGCCTGATCAATGGCACGGCGTCGAAGGGTATTGCTAACGGCTCAACCGATGGTCGGCTGTCGTTCCGGGCATCGCTGTCACCCGAACAGCAAATGGGCGCCTATTCATCCCCAGTGTTGGGATATCCGGCTTTGGTCACAGGTGGCCAGTGCGGGTGATGATCATCAATGATGTAGGGATGCGCGTGCGATCGGCCATGCCGCACATGCGGATGATCGTCCGCCAGATTTTCGTGGGTGTGCTGCAGAACCTCAGCTTCGCGCTTTGGCCAGAACACCAACGCCCCGGCCAGACCGATCGCCGCCAGAACGGCAAGCGTGACAAAGGCGGTGGCGGCCCCGGCAACGGTCATCAGCCAACCGGCCAGCGGATAGGTCACGAGCCAGCAGGCATGCGACAACGCGAACTGGGCAGCATAGACTGCGGGCCTGTCCTCGGGATGGGCCGAGCGTTTAAGCAGTCGTCCCGACGGCGTGAGGATGGTTGAATACCCCACCCCGATCACCAACCATCCCGCCAACAGCACAGTCCAGCCAACGCCATTGATCACCGTCATCAAGGCCAGACCCAGCAGGATGACAACCAGCACGGCGGCACCGCCGATCATCACCGGCCGGTCCGGTCGATGATCCAGCAGCCTTGGCAACACAAGGGCGGCAAGCATGGAGCCACTGCCAAATGCGGCAAGTGCAATGGCAACCCGAGTGTCGTCAAAACCCAGATCAGAGCGTACCAGCACAACGGTATTGACCAGCACCATCGCGCCCGCCGCCGCTGCGGCAAGGTTCAGCGACAGCAAACCGCGCAGCCGCGGCGTGGCCAGATAGATGCGCATGCCCCGCGTTGTGCGGTCATAAATGCCGCGCCGCGTTGTTTCCTGCGGGCTCGGCAGAAGCACCGAAACCACCAGCAGGGCCGAACCGACAAACCCGATCACCGTTCCGAAAAACAACGCCTGATAGCTGACAAAAACCAGCACGATCGCCGCCAGCGTCGGACTGATGATGTTTTCAAGATCATAGGCAAGTCGCGACAGGGACAAGGCGCGGGTATAGCGGTCTTCTTGCAGCAGGATATCGGGGATCGTCGCCTGAAATGTGGGCGTGAAGGCGGCAGAGGCGGATTGCAGCACAAATATCAGCACATAGACCTGCCACACCTGCGTAACAAACGGCAGGCAAAGCGCGACAACTGCGCGAACCAGATCAAGGCTGACAAGCATGGAGCGGCGCGGCCAGCGGTTTGCAAAAGCCCCGGCGACGGGCGCGATACCAACATAAGCGACCATCTTGATTGTAAAGACCGTCCCCAGAACCAGACCGGCCCGGTCGCCCGAAAGATCATAGGCCAAGAGCCCAAGTGCGACAGTGGCAAGCCCGGTACCCAGCAGCGCGACGATCTGCGCCAGAAACAGGTGGCGGTAGGTACGGTCGGCAAGAACAGATAGCATATCAGACCTTTGGGGTGGTTCGCGTTGGCCCCGGCATCTGCCAGTACAGGCAAACGGAGTGGTACCTGTGATGTCTACAGTAACACAACGGTCAAATCAGGCCTGAAAGCACGTCCGTCCGGTTCAAATGGTTGCTGTTCAGATCTTACAAAGGCGCAGCAGCGTACCCGCGATACGCATTTACATGCGCAGGGTGTTCGCAGTCTGTCTGCCGATTAGGCGCATTCTTTGGCTTATCTCAACGCAGGTTCGTTCGCGATGCTGTCGGACGCGACGATGGAAGCGGCAATTATGTTGCCCAATGTGCGTGCCACGCAAGCCCCCGAATGTGGCGCACGGGCCAAAACTGACGGACGCATCTGGCTGAAGGAATGCGGTGATCCCTGCATTTCGTGCGAAACGGCAAAGACCCGCAGGAAATCGGCGTAAGGATCGCTGCCGTCCTGGCGCGGGCGATAGTGCATGCGGCCTTCACGCGTTTCCGCCTGATAGATCGTTTCGCCTTCCTTGATCGTTTCCAGCACGGTTATGCCGTCAATCGTTTCGGGGTCGATGGCGGTGGGGTCATCCGACAGGATGACCAGATCGGCCAGCTTGCCAGCTGCAAGGGAGCCTTTGCGATCTTCTTCGAAATGCTGGTAGGCGGGCCAGATCGTCAGCGATTTCAAACCCGTCAGAACATCAACCCGCTGCGCCGGGCCAATAATATCGTTCGAGCGCGACCGGCGTGTCACGGTGGCATCCAGAATCCGCATTGAATCGGGAAACGCCACCGGCGCATCGTGATGGCTTGAAAACATCATACCGCGATCACGCACCCATCCGGTGGGCGAAATGTTATCGGCAGCCGCAGGACCAACCGTGCGGTCGCGGTGCCAGTCGCCCCAGTAAAAGGTGTGCATCGGAAACAACGACGGGAACACATCCAGACGGTTGTAGGCATCTACCTGATCCTCGCGCAGAAACTGGCCATGGATCAGAACCGGGCGGCGGTCGGCCTGCCCGTGCGTCTGGGTTGCAGTTTCGATCGCGCCAATCAGGATGTCTGACGCACCTTCGCCATTGGCATGGGTCAGAATTTGCACATCGTTGGCAAAGGCCCAGTCGATCGCGTCAAATACCTGATCGCCCGTTGCCGCGCTGTAGCCCTTGTAATCCGAGCGCAGCCCTTCGGGCGGTTTGAAATAGGGGCGGTCCCGCAAGGCGGTAAAGCCCTGAGGCGATCCGTCGATGGTCAGTTTGGCGCCCCCCACGCGGAACCTGTCCTTATAGTCGCGCGACTGGTTTTCCACAATGAAATCGCGGTTCACCAGCACGTCGGGATAGGTCACTACATCGATATCAAGACCTTCTTCGGTGGCAACGGCCTGCATTAGCCGCACAACGGCGGGGATAGATCGCCCCTCTTGCGCGGTGGTATAGCCAAAGCTTGCAATCAGTTCCGTTCCGGCGCGGAAAATCGCGCGGTTGGCATTTTCGTCAAGGCCGCCAAGCAGCCCGCCGATCACCATATTCGCTGCGTTTTCTTCCAGAACACCGCTGGGCTCCGTACTGCCATCGCGCCGCCGGATCACCCCGCCCGCAGGATCCGGCGTATCGGCTGTGATCCCCGCCAGTTCCAGCGCCTTGGAATTCGCAACCCCCAGATGGCCCGACTGATGCACCGCATAAACCGGGATTTCCGTCGAAACGGCATCCAGTTCGTCACGGGTCGGGTGCCGCTGTTCGGCTAGCTGGGCATCGTCATAGCCAAAGCCCAGGATCAGGCCCGCCGCCCCGACACGCTCGGGCTGGGCCTCGGCAAAGTCGCGCAGCACCTGCTGCAATGTGGGGATGTCGTTGACCGAACCATCAGGTGCCGGTAGCAGATTGGCCGACAACGCCTGAATACCGATCATGAAGACATGGCCATGGGCGTCGACAAATCCGGGGATCATCGTGCGACCAGCCAGATCGATCATTTGTGTCTCGGGCCCTTTGAACGCCATGATATCATCTGCGGTTCCGACGCCCAGAATAAGACCATCCTTTTCGGCCAGTGCCTCGGCGCGCATCGCGTCATCGACCATGGTCAGGATCGGACCACCCGTCCAGATACGGTCGGCCACCACGAGGCCGGTATCTTGCTGCGGGGCCGCACTGTGCTGCTGGCGGAAATACTCCCATGCATCGATCACGCGCCCGTCCGCAAGGGTGCAATAGCCACGGTCGCCATCCGCCTCGCGTTCGATGGCATAGGTTCCACCCTGCGCAACGCAATATGTCGCGGCGGGGTTTGCCAGTTGCGTGCTGCCGCCTGTCTGGTTCTGGGCGTGCTGCTGGCGGAAATACTCCCACGCATCAACCACGCTTCCGTCTGCAAGGGTGCAAAGCCCGCGCTGCCCGTCGGTGCCCTCCTCGGTGGAATAGGTTCCGCCCTGTTCGATACAATAAACCGCCGCAGGGTTCGGCAATTGCGACGCAGCGGCCAGAGAGGCAATCATGCTGAAGGTGAAAACGGTGACAATGGCCATAAATCGAAGCATCAGAATAAATCCCCGGCGTCAGAAGAGTGAGAAAGTTGTTTCAAAATCTAACTACAAAAACCAAAACGGACAATCTGGGGTTTAACCGGCTGGGAAAAACCGAACAGTTCGCCTTAGGTGAAACCTAAATCGCGGGCGCGATGCGTCAAAAGATTGATCCCGGCGCTTTTCCGCTTTTTCACAAACAGCGATCGAATTCGGCAGGGCAGCCATGGGATTGCGGCCTAACAGTGCCGCCTGCGCCGGGTTCAGGTGGCCTGGAATGGCGCCTAAGCATCGCGCATCCGGGCCAGTGGCGCTTTGTCAACGTGCACCAACTCTTTGCGCAGAAAATCCTCGAATGCGTTGGCAAGCACCGATGCGGGCCGATGTGCAGGAGTAAGAAGCGAGATACTGCTGGTGATCGCTGGGGTGAAAGCCTTGTAGGTGATGCCCGGCGCGGGGCTGGTGACGGCAGTTATCCGGTCAACCACCGCGGCGCACAGACCCGATCCGACAAGTTGCAGCGCAGGCAGCAGGGTCCGCAGGACAAACCGTGTGTTCAGTGTGGCGTTATCGCGAACGAAAGCGCTTTGGGTGGATCGGGTCAGAGGGTGTTCCGCGAACAGCGTGGCCATCGGGTAGTTTTCCAGATCGGTCGGGGTCAGAACATCCTTGCCGGCAAGCGGATCCTGATCAGAAAGCGCGATCACACACTCGGAATCAAAGGATTCGAACCTGATCGAACCGCGTTGCTTTGGTGTCTCGGCCAAGCCGATGTCAAATTCCTGCGACGCGATCAGATCCTCGACCGCCTGCGAATTGCGCATCGTCAGATCTGCCTTGACCTCGGGCCTGTCCTTAAGGAACGCAGCCAGAACCTTGGGCATGAAAAAACCGGATGATGCGGGATGACAGGCGATCCGAAGGCTGCCGCGATCCCGGTTGCCAAACTCGGACATTATGCGCGCCGTCCGGTCCAGCCGGTCCAGCACTTCTTCGGCCTCTTCCAGAAAATAATGCGCCTCGGGCGATGGCGTAAGACGCCCGTGTTCGCGCACAAACAGCCGGAAACCCAGCTCTTTTTCGATGTTCAGGATCATCGTGCTGACCGCAGGTTGCGTGCGAAACAGCGTACGGCTTGCTTCTGAAATT
The DNA here is from genome assembly GCF_051013555.1 of Sulfitobacter sp. TBRI5. Classification (NCBI taxonomy): domain Bacteria; kingdom Pseudomonadati; phylum Pseudomonadota; class Alphaproteobacteria; order Rhodobacterales; family Roseobacteraceae; genus Sulfitobacter; species Sulfitobacter sp. TBRI5. The sequence goes on from NZ_CP112884.1 coordinate 295,831, forward strand.
GAACCGCTGCGCATCACTTCGCGGAACGTCTGAAGTTGCCGTATGGTCAGGTTTGCCAGCATGATATAAATCCAGTTTATGGCTATAGTAATATTATAGATTTGAATTTATGGCCAGCCTGGAACGATGCTGATCCCGAACTTTGATGCGAGGGGGGGATCATGGATCGTTTCATGTCTGTATTGCTGACCGGGCTGATCTGCTTTGTTGCACTTGGACAATTTGTGCAGGTGATCACCCGTTATGTGCTTCAGATCCCTGTCATGGGTCTGGAAGAGACAATGCTTTATCCCACGATCTGGCTTTATTTTTTCGGCGCCATCAACGCATCGCGCGAAAACACCCATATCCGCGCCAACGTGCTCGAGATTTTCATAACATCCCCTCGGGCGCACACTATCCTCGCGATCATTGGCGAAATCATCAGCCTGATCGTCGGCCTCTGGATCCTTAGCTGGGCCTGGGATTACACCCGCTACGCGTGGCGTGTCTGGCGTGAAAGCCCGACGCTTTACATCCCTACCTTTTATTCGGATGTCGCACTTCTGGTGGGCGTGGCGCTGATGATGGCCTACACGGCCTGGCACCTTTCCCGCCACATCCTAAGCCTGAAAAACGGAACAGCCGCATGATCGAGATCGCGCTTCTTGCCATCGCCGTTCTGGTCATCACGCTGACCCTTGGCGTTCCTTTGCCCTACTGTTTCGGGGCGGCCCTGATGGTGATGTATTTCATCGGCGACGTCACCATGAAGGGGATGATGCTTTGGGGCGTGCAGCAACTGGGCAACCCCATCCTGCTTGCCATCCCGCTGTTTGTGCTGGCCGGAACGATCATGTCGGAAAGCGGGATCGCGGCGTCGTTGCTGCGGTTCGTGAATGCCTTTGTCGGCCATGTGCGTGGCGGTCTGGGCGTTGTGGCGGCTGTCAGCTGTGCCGTGATCGGCGCGATTTCAGGGTCTGGCCTGACCGGCATTGCCGCGATCGGCCCGATCCTGATCCCGGAAATGGAAAAACGCGGCTATCCGCGTGAATACGCAACCGCGCTGATCGCCAATTCCTCGATCCTCGGGTTGCTGATCCCGCCATCGGTCACCATGATCGTCTATGGCTGGGTAACGGACACGTCTATTCTGGCCTGCTTTCTGGCCACTCTTGGTCCGGGGCTGCTGATCATGTTCAGTTTTTCGGTCGTGAACCTGTGGATGAGCCGGAAATTCAACCTGATTCTGGACGACAAACCCACATTCAGCGAACTTTCGACAGAAGTCGCCAAACGCGGCTTTCACGCCTTTCCCGCGCTTTTGATGCCGGTGATCATCCTTGGCGGCATCTACGGCGGGATCATGACCCCCACCGAGGCGGCGGCGGTCGCAGTGATCTATTCGGTTCCGGTGGGCTTTCTGGTTTACAAGGGCTTGCGCCTTTCCAACTTTTTCGCAGCCGGTAAAGAAGCGGCGACCGCCGTCGGCGCAATCATGTTCATGATCCTGTTTTCGATGATCCTGAGCCAGATGTTCGTTTATGAAAGCATCCCGCAGCAGATCGTATCCAGCATCTTTGCGATCACGGAAAACAAGGTTCTGCTTCTGATTTTCATCAACATTCTGCTGTTTCTGGTGGGCATGGTCGTCAACGATGTGACAGCCATCATTCTGATTGCCCCCCTGCTCTTGCCCCTGATGACAGCGATTGGCGTCAGCCCTGTGCAGTTTGCCGCCATCATGGGCGTCAATACCGCGATGGGTGGCGTCACGCCGCCCTATGCATCGATCCTGTATCTGGGTGCACGGATCGGCAAGGTCAAAGTTACCAAGGTCATCCCACCTGCAATGTTCCTGATCGTGACCGGCTATGTGCCTGTCGTGTTTCTCACATCGTTCTGGCCTGACCTGTCTCTCTATTTGCCGCGCTTGTTCGGGTACTAAGCCCGGCATTTTCAGCCAAAGAAACCCAATCAAAGGAGGAAATCATGAAAACCCAAATCCTGGCCACCGCACTTGCCGCCCTGATGGCGGCATCGCCCGCGATCGCTGAAACCCTGAAGATGAGCCATGTGCGCCCGCAAGACGCCACCATCGACGTCGAGTTGCGCGCCTTTGCGGCATCCGTATCCGAAGCCACGGGCAGCGGTGTCGAAATCCAGCTGTTCCCGGCGTCGGCGCTGGGGGATTACACGACCGTGCAAGAACGGATCAGCGTTGGCGCGCTTGATATGGCGACACAACCCGCTGCCGCTGCCGCGGATCGCCGGATGCAAATCTCGTCCTTTCCCTACATGGCTGAGACATGGGCTCAGGCGCGCGCGGTCTATGGCCCCGGCGGCGTCGTACGCGATGTAATGACCGGCCTTTATGCCGAACAGGACATCACCATGCTGGCCGCATACCCTGTTTATTTTGGTGGCATTGCGCTGAACGTGGCAAATCCGGATGCGGCCAGCACAGCGCCAAACGGCATCAAGGTCCGTGTGCCGGGCATCAAATCCTTCCAGCTTACCGGCGAAGCGCTGGGGTACATCCCGTCGCCGATTCCGTTTTCCGAAGCGTTCACTGCCGTGCAGACAGGTGTGGTCGACGGTGTGATCGGATCGGGCGCGGAAGGGTATTATGCCTCGTTCCGCGATGTGACCAAAACATACATTCCGGCCAATACGCATTTCGAAGTCTGGTATATGATCATCTCGAACGAAAGCCTTGCAGCCCTTTCCGAAGACGATCAGGCCGCCCTGGCTGAACAGGCGGCTGCGTTCGAGGCAACCCGATGGACCGTCGCCGAAGCCGATCAGGGCCGCAACGAGCAGCGTCTGGTCGATGAACTGGGCGCAACAGTTGCAGCGCTTTCGGATGCAGATCTGGCGGCCATGTCAGCCAAGGTACGTGCCGAAGTCTGGCCTGCCGTGCTGGAAGATGTCGGTGCCGATTGGGGTCAGGCGATCCTGGATCAAGTGGCCGCCGCCAGCAATTAAAACAGAGTTTCGGGGTGGCGCGCTATTGCCACCCCGAAACGCAAGTGAAAGACACCCCCCATGACCTCGGATTATGCTATCATCGGCGGCGGGATCGTTGGCCTTTCAACGGCCTGGGGCCTGCTGAAACGCGGGCTGCGGGTGACGGTGCTGGATGGCGATGACGGATCGTTTCGCGCCAGCCGGGGAAATTTCGGGCTAGTCTGGGTACAGTCCAAGGGCATGAACCAGCCGCGCTATGCGCAATGGTCACAGGAATCTGCCGCCGCATGGGCCGATTTTGCAAATGAGTTGGGCGATGTAACCGGACGTGACGTCGGGCTCGCGCAAAATGGCGGCTATGATTTGCACTTCTCGGAAGAAAGCCTTGAGGCGACGGTCGCGCAATACAACGTTCTGAAAGAAAACCTGGGCGGCAACTATCCTTTCGAAGTGCTGGGGCACAATGCCCTGCGCCGCGAAGAACCGGCAATCGGCCCACGCGTTGCAGGGGCGATCCTGCACCATCAGGACGGTCACGCGAATCCGCTGAAACTGCTGCGCGCGCTGGCCGACGATGTGCGCCGGCTGGGCGGTGTGATCCTGAACGGCAAGACCGTGACAGATGTGGAAAAGACCGATCTGTTCTGCATCCGCTGCAGCGACGGTTCGGATATCCGGTCGCGCAAGGTGGTTTTATCTGCAGGTCTGGGCGCGATCACCCTTGGCCCGATGATGGGGTTCAAAGCCCCGATCCGGCCGCAGCGCGGGCAGGTTCTGATCACCGAAAAACTGCCCAAGCTGATCAACCGCCCGTCCCTTATCGCGCGGCAGGTGGACGAGGGCGGCATCCAGATCGGTGCCACCAACGAAGAGGTCGGCCTTGATGATCACGTCACACAGCCCGGCCTTTCCGGTCTGGCCGCAGAGGCGGTCGCTGCCTTTCCCGCATTGGCCAAGGCGCAGCTTGTGCGCAGTTGGGGTGCCCTTCGCATCCTGTCGCCTGACGGACTGCCCATCTATCAGGAAAGCCCCACGATGCCGGGGGCCTATCTTGTCACCTGCCACAGCGGGATCACGCTGGCTGCCGCGCATGCCAGGTTCCTGCCCGACTGGCTTGAAGCGTCAGAGGCCGCGCCAAATCTGGAGGTGTTCAGTGAAGACCGATTTGCCGTTTCTTGAAATCACCCCGTCACAGGATCATGTGCCTGTCCGTTTCGAAGGGGAAACCCTGATTCTGCCACGCGGCGACAATCTGGCCGGTGCCCTGCTGGTTGCGGGTGTCATGCCATTTCGTCATTCGCCCGTATCGGGCGCACCGCGCGGCCCGTTCTGCATGATGGGCGCATGTTACGATTGTCTTGTCGAAATTGACGGTACAACCCGCCAAGCCTGCATGATGCAGGTCAGCGAGAACATGGAAATCACCATGCCCGCCGCCAACGGGGGACATGATGTATAAAGCGGACCTTATTGTCATTGGCGCGGGGCCCGCAGGTATGGCGGCAGCCCGACAGGCTGGCGATGCCGGGCTCAGCGTGCTTGTTCTGGATGAACAGCCCGCACCGGGCGGGCAGATATACCGCGATGTAGAACGCGCCAGTTCCGCGCGCGGGGATATTCTGGGGCGCGATTTCACCGATGGCCTGGCTTTGACCCGTGGTCTGGCGCACGACAACATCACCCACCTGCGCGGGTCCGTCGTCTGGCAAATCGAAGATGGATCGCGGGTATCCTTTTCCCGCGACGGAGCCGCGGCCCTCGCAGACGGCAAGCGCATTCTGCTGGCAACAGGCGCGCTTGAACGATCAATGCCGGTGCCCGGCTGGACGCTTCCGGGGGTGATGACGGCAGGTGCGGCGCAAATACTGCTCAAGCAATCCGGGATTGTGAGCAGACGTGCCGTTCTGGTCGGGTCCGGTCCTCTTCTTTATCTTGTCGCGACCCAGATGCTGCGCGCGGGCGCACCGCCTCTGGCGCTGGTCGAAACGCAATCCCGGCAGGATTTTGCGAAATCGCTGCGCCATCTGGGCGGCGCCCTGCGCGGCTGGCGCTATCTTCTCAAAGGTCTTGGGATGCTTTGGCAACTGCGGCGCGCCGGTATCCCCCGCCATGTCTGCGCCACGGCAATAGCGATTGACGGCGACACAAAGGCGCGCGCCGTCACCTTTCACGCCGGCAACACAGATCACAGGATCGAATGCGAAACGGTGCTGATGCATCATGGCGTTATTCCCAACACGCAGGCCGCCAGATCCATCGACATCCCGCATCATTGGAACGCATCACAAAACTGCTTTGTGTCCGATTGCGATCGCTGGGGGCGCACCGCCGTTCCCAGTGTTTTCATCGCCGGCGATGGGGCGGCTATCGGCGGCGCAAAGGTTGCGGCCCTCGCGGGCCAGATTGCAGCGCTGGAAATTGCCTGCGATCTCGGCAGGATCACAACAGCCGAACGCGATGCGGCAGCGCTCCCGCTGAACAGGAACAACGCAAACGAACGCAGGGCGCGGCCTTTTCTTGATGCGGCCTATCCCCCTTATGCGGGGGCCGTTTTGCCGGCAGATGACACGATTATTTGCCGATGCGAGGAAGTGACCGCAGGCGCCATCCGGCGCATGGCAGCGCTTGGCTGTCTGGGTCCGAACCAGACCAAGGCGTTCGGGCGGCCGGGAATGGGGCCCTGCCAGGGGCGATACTGCGGTCTGTCGGTAACGCAGATACTGTCAGACACTCTTGGCACATCACAGGACAAGACCGGATATTACAGAATCCGCCCGCCTCTGAAACCGGTAACGCTGGGCGAAATCGCCGCGATGTCAGAAAGCGACGCGACTAAGGATTTAGAATGACCGGACAGGTTGAACCCTGTCGAAATCAGCGGCGTTAGCCCGGTCTTAGTGAATTTGCGGCACAACCCGCTTGTCTGTCTTTGTCCCAAAGTGATGAGCTGTCTGCCGCATGAACACTGTCCGATCAGGGCTGCCCGAACTCCGCAACGCCGCCCGGTCCGGTACACCCGCAAATCCTCCGACGAGGGGCTCGACCAGGACTTCAATTCGCTCGACGCGCAGGCTGAGGCCTGTGCCGCATATATCGCCAGCCAGCGGCACGAGGGCTGGGTTGCGGGCAAGACCCGCTACGATGACGGCGGCATCTCCGGCGGAACATTGGACCGACCCGGCCTACAGCGCCTTCTCGCCGATATCGACGCGGGCTACGTCCAGATGGTCGTAGTCTACAAAATCGACCGCCTGACCCGCTCGCTTGCCGACTTCGCCAAGCTGGTCGAGCGCCTCGATACCGCAGGCTGTTCCTTCGTCTCGGTCACCCAGGCCTTCAACACGGCCTCGTCGATGGGGCGGCTGACCCTGAATGTGCTCTTGTCCTTCGCGCAGTTCGAGCGAGAGGTCACGGCAGAGCGTATCCGGGACAAGATCGCGGCCTCCAAGAAGAAGGGTCTCTGGATGGGCGGCGTGCCTCCGCTTGGGTACGATCCGCATCCTGATCCGAGGACCCGCGGTCTCATCGTCAACGCCGAAGACTCTGAAACAGTGCGGACGATCTTCGCTCTCTACGATGACCTCGTCTGCCTGAACGCGGTCATGCGCCGGGCCAATGATCTGGGCCTGCGCTCCAAGTTGCACCGCTTCAAATCCGGGCGGGTGCAAGGCGGCAATCCGTTCTCGCGCGGCCAGATCTACGCATTACTGCGGAACCCGATCTACATCGGCAAGATCCGCCACAAGACCCAGGTATGGGATGGGCAGCATGAGCCGATCGTAAGCGAGGCGATTTGGGAACGGGTACAGGAAAAGCTGTCGGCTGCCAGTGCACGGCCAAGGGGTCGAAAGTCTGCTGCCAGGCAACTCGGTGCCAGGCCTATCGCGCCGCTCACCGGAAAACTCCGCGATGAAACCGGAGACCGGCTTACCCCGACGCACACCCAGCGTCATGGACGGCAGATCCGATACTACGTCTCGAACCGGTTGATCTCCGGCGGGACGGATCTGCGAGGCTGGCGATTGCCCGCGACTGCACTAGAGCGGGCTGTGGCAAACGCCATTGCAGAGCACATCGTCGAGGTCGCCCGCCGCCACCAGATTTGCGCAACCCCCGATCTGCAGCGCGACGATGCCATTCAGGCGAAGGCGCGACGACTAGCCAATCAGCTCTCAGAGGGCGCGCCGGAATTTCTGCAGAAGATCTTGGACTACGGGCAGATCACGAAGAACAGCATTGTCCTGCGGCTGAATACGGATGGTCTGGCCGAGGCGTTGGAAATGCAGCCCAATGAGATTGACCGTGCGGTTTGGACGATCGAGGCGCCCTTTGAACTGCGCCGACGCGGTGTCGAAGGAAAGATTATCGTCGGCGACAGTGAGCCCCAACCAGATCGCACGCTGCTTCGCGCTCTTTCCCGTGCGCATGTCTGGGCAGCCGACTTGCGCAACGGCAGGCCCCTTGGTGAGATCGCCGCGGCGACGGGTCATGCAGAATCCTACATTCGCACCCGATCGCAACTAGCGTTCTTGTCCCCCGAGATCCAAGGGGCGATCCTCGAAGGGCGACAACCGATAAACCTGTCCCTCGAACGGATCGTTCGAAAACCAGTGCCACTGGACTGGGATGCCCAGGCCAAACTGTATGGGTTCGAGGACGGCGCGCGGCATCCCTGATCTGGGCGTGACGCTCCCTGTTCCCGGAATGAATTTCCCTGATAGTCGCGAAAAAATTCCCTGTTATTCTGCGCAGGGAATTCTTGCGCAACGCATTGATAACGCGCACAGATTCATGGTGTAAAATCGCCAATAGGGCCGAAACCCAAAGGATTTCCCTGTTAATTCCCTGTTAGCAGGGAAATTTGACGCTAACCGAAGCGCCAGATGGTGCCTCCGGAGACAGTACACGGAAATCGCGCCAGCTCGGGAGATTGCGGTAGTCTCTCTGGCAGATGGCGCAACCCAAGCGCCCGATAAAACGGGGAAAAACAGGGAAAGAAGGACTGCGCTGACAGAGATAGGGGTGGGTGGCGGTGCTGTCAGACCAATTCGAACCCGTCTCGACAAGGACAGTGAGGCTGTCCCTTATGCCGCGCCGAGTCCTCGCCACTCGGCGAGAGCGTCGTCGCGGTTGAGCTTGAAGTTTTCGCGGGAGTAGAGGTGGCGCTCCTGATTGAATTGGTTGTAGACGGACGCATGAATAGCGGCGAGTTTCTACGAACTTCGCATGCTCCGGAACCACCCTGCCCGCTTCAAGCCGGTTTCCTCTGACAATGCCCTGCGTGCGCATGATGCTTGATCGGTGTGCAGGTTTGCGTCAAAATGAGAGTTACGGCGTTCTACTGAGGAATGTCGTTTGATTAGGCGGAAGAAACTGATGATCTTGCTGTCAAACGGCAGGTCACTTAGGGCATGTCGGCGTATCGGAGGATCAGAACAATGTGCGATATCTGTGTGATGAACAGCGTAAAAGAGAAGATGCTTTCACGCCGAAACTTCTTCAAGGGCACAGCGGCGGCCGCAGTGGGCGCAGCCGCTGCCGGCAGCTTTGTAACCAAGCCGGCGCTGGCGGCTGGTCATGGCGGTGTGGTCGACATGACCCACACGTTGTCGGGAACTTTTCCGACGTATTTCGGCGAGCCGGGATTTTCCACAGAACAGGTATTCAACTTCGCGGACAACGGGTTCAACCTTTATAACCTGAGCATCAATGAACATACCGGCACCCATATCGACGCGCCGTTGCACTTCAGCGCTGATGGCACTTCTGTCGACGAGATTCCGATCAGTGACCTGGTGGCGCCGCTCTGTGTCGTCGACATCGCAACGCGCGCAGCGGAAGATGCCGACGCACAGGTCACGCCGGACGATCTGAGCGCATGGATCGCGGCCAATGGTGATATCCCTGATGGAGCCTGCGTGGCGATGCATTCCGGTTGGGCCAGCAAGGTTGGCGGCGACGGGTTCCGCAATTTCGACGGGACGGCACAACATTATCCAGGTTTTCACGTCGAAGCAGTGGAGATGCTGATGGAGCAGACCGGCGCGCGGTCAATTGCTGTGGATACGTTGTCACTGGATCACGGCATGTCCGCAGATTTTGCGACTCATTACGCGTGGCTGCCGTCAGGCCGGTTCGGGATCGAATGCCTTGCAGGCCTCGATGCGGTTCCGGCGGCCGGGGCAACATTGATCATAGGGGCACCGAAACACGCTGGCGGCTCAGGTGGTCCAGCGCGCATCTTTGCAATGGTCTAACGCGTGGGCACCGTTCCGCTTTTGTCGGATGAGGAGGTCAGCGCGTCGGCGCTGGCCGTCTTCGACGATATCCGTGCCACACGCGGCAATGACTACATCAACAATTTCTGGCGCGCGCTGGCCCATGACCCGATCACGTTGCGTGCTACTTGGGACCGGCTCAAAGACGTTATGGCGCCTGGTGCTTTGGACCCGCTGGTGAAGGAATTGCTCTATATCGCGGTGTCCACGGCGAACGGGTGCAGCTATTGCATTCATTCTCATTCGGCGGCGGCCAAGGCCAAGGGTATGACGCCCGAGATGCAAAGCGAGTTGCTGTCCGTAATTGGCATGGCGATGCAGACCAACGGGCTGGTAACAGGGCTTCAGGTTGAGGTGGATGACGTATTCAAGGCGTGATCGGGCGCGAGCAAAAAGCGCCGAGCAATATGGGATGTGGTCGACCTTGTCCGATCAACAGGCTGCGGGAAGATCTTGGGAACCGAAAATTCCAACAGATTGACAGCCATGGATTGAACCGAGACAGTTTACGGTAGTCGGTAACGGTCTAAAGATCTCATCCCTTATGTCGCTTTCCACCTCTCGAGAGGACGACCCGCCGCCTGAATCACACCGTCGCAGTCGGCGGTGTCGACGTTTACCCGATCGGAGGATGCATCATGCCGCGCCCCGCGTTTGCCAACTGGCTTTCAGACACGAATGACATAACGCAGACTTTCCTTTCGGCGGGTCAGATCTCAGGTATGATCAACATGGCGGGTGGGCTGCCCGACCCGTCGACTTGGCCTGTCACGGACCTGTCGGCTCTCGCGGCTGCAGCTGTCGCTCAGCATCCTCACGAGGCGCTGGCCTACGCCCCGATCGAGGGTCTTCCCGTCCTGCGTGACCTGATCGCGCAACGCTTCTCCGTACCCGGTATGAGACTGGCCCGTGAAAACGTCCTGATTACAACTGGCGGAATGCAGGCGCTGGATCTGGTCGGAAAGGTTCTGCTCGAACTGGGCGGCCTGATAGCAGCGCAGAGCCCCACCTATCTTGGCGCATTGGACGCCTGGCGCCCGCGCCAGCCAATTTATCGACCGATGCGGCTGGAAGCGAATGACTTCGATCCTGTCACAGCGCTTACCGGCGTGCAGTTCGCCTACACAGTCCCTAATTTTTCGAACCCCTCGGGGCGGTTGGTCAGTCTGGCGGAGCGGCAGGCGCTGGTGGAGGCGGCTCACGTCACGGGAACATGGCTGGTCGAGGACGACCCCTACGGCACACTTTATTATGACAGTGCTCCGCTGCCGCGGATGCTTACACTTTCGGCACAGAGAGACGAGTGCATCTATGAAGGGCCGGTGATCTACATGGGCACGCTGTCGAAGGAACTCGCACCTGGCTTCCGCATCGGCTGGGTCGTCGCCGCGCCAGATATGATCACAACGCTGGTCACGGCGAAGCAGGGGTCGGATATGTCAACTTCGGGCCTGTCCCAGCGAATTGCGCACGACAGCTTCGCCAGCGGTCTGACCGACCGTGTTCTACCTGATATCCTGTCGCTTTATCGCGCACGGCGCGATGCGCTCTGTGCTGCTATGGACGCGCATCTGGACGAGCTGTTCGACTGGCAGGTTCCCTCCGGCGGCATGTTCGTCTGGGCGACAGCGCGGGATGCCAGTATGAACACCGACCATCTCCTGCGTGAGGCCTTGTTCCAGGGTGTCTGCGTTACCCCGAGCAGCGTCTTCGACCCTGAGGGCCAAAACCGCCGTTCCATTCGCATTAATTTCACGCTGAACGACCCAGATAAACTTGCTGAAGGCATCCGTCGTCTTGCGGTAGCGGCAAGAGCCACCCTCGCCAAGCCCGAATGACGTCGTCACTGTATCTTAAAATCGAAACGCAATAGGTGTTTTCTAGGTGGGTGCAGGACTGATAGACCACCGCCCTGCCCCGCTCAATAAATTTGTTCTCACAGCGCCCTAGAGGCATTGTCACTGTAACTCGACGCACGTGGTGAACTCAGGATAACGGCAGGGGAGGCATTGTCAGATTAAACGGCCTTGTCGGCCTCTTGCCGCCCGGAGCTTTGTATCTCCGTCACACCTTCCTTATTTGCGTGGACATCACCAAGCACCGCGACACGAAGGCAGCCGAAATTCCTAAAGTTTATCAAAGGAGCGACATCAAACCGTGCTAGGTCACTAAATAGCTGCACCGGCTCAGCGCGTAGGCGAAAGTCCGTCTGGCTTTCCCTTCTGCCCCGCGTTAAACTTTTCCTTGCATCAAGAGTTGGGACTGTCCTCAACACCAACCTGCTTCTCCAGCAAGGTGGTAGCCCACAACGGGCGATGCGGCCAATGGCAACAAAAGGAGACTTCCATGGCACAGTATTCCCATCCCAACTATCCGAACGCGACAGTTCCATGTCCTCATCTGGTGATCTGTCCCGTTTGCGGGTTCAAGCGAGCCGAAAGCCACATGCACATCATCGAATGGATTGCTTTCTGCATCAAGGATCAAGGTGGCTGCGGACACATCTGGTCGTTGGAAAGCGACGTGAGCTACGGATTTGCAAAGGATGTGAACCAATGAAAAGTAAGGTGCTGTCAGACAAATGCGAACCAGTCTCCGAATGGACAGTGACGCTGCCCCCTATGCCATGCAAAGACCGCGCCACTCAGCCAGAGCGGTGGCACGGTTGAGTTTGAAATTCGTTCGACTTGAGAGGCTGCGAACACAACATTTTTAGCTCAATTCTTGTAAAGTGATGGGGTTCACGCAATGGTGTCATGGCATAAGTTCACAAGAGTGGACGGATCAGACGCTGAGTAACTTGGATGAAAATGCAAGATACCCGAAACCAAACTAAGGAGTAGTTAGGTTATGCAGCTAAAGAAGAATTTGGCAATTGCGGCAGTTTTTCTTTCAGCTTCCGCTGCCCAAGCAGAAGACGCAGCGATTGTGCTGGGAAAATCAATTTATGATGAGCACTGTACAATTTGTCATGGAGACGATGGCAAAGGCGGCGGGCAACTCGGAGACTTGTTACCGGAAAGTCCTCCTGACCTGACAAAGATTTCTGAACGCTCCGAAGGCAGCTTCCCAATTGTTCGAACCTATAAAGTCATTGTAGGTGGCGTGGCGATACCTGCACATGGCGGTGCCGGTATGCCAGTTTGGGGCAGATACTTCATAGCCGACGCGTTGAAAGCTGAAGGGGCTTCAATGGTAGAAGCCGAACAGCAAGCAGCCGGTCGAGTTCTGTCAGTGGTTTATTACCTAGAGTCGATACAAGATTGATTTGCGGTTACTGCACCGCGCATAGCATTCGATGCCCCGTCACCAATTCTAGCGGCTTTTGAAAAGTTCGCTTTACTTGATGCATTGTTTCCAGAAGCATTGTCCCGTTTGGGTATAGCCTCTAAGGACCCCAAAAATGACACTGAAAACCTCCGATTAGAGTTCACGAATCACTTATAGGACATTATACTGTTATCGGACATTTAAATAGGACATATGGAGTTTGATATGAGTGAACTTATTGGATATGCGCGGGTTTCTTCCCGATCCCAATCTTTGGACGTACAAGAAGCCTCCCTGACGAACGCTGGTGTGAAACCAGAACATCTGTACATGGAAAAAGTGTCAGGCAGGAAACGTGAAGGACGGGCAGCTTTGGAAGACATGCTTGCCCGTGGAATCCGCAAGGGTGATACCGTTGTCTGCACGCGCCTTGACAGACTGGCACGTTCTACCCGTGATTTATTGCAGATCGCCCAGACCCTCGAAGACAAAGGCGTGAATTTAAAAGTACTGGAGCAACCAGTCGACACGACGAACGCTGCTGGAAAACTGTTCTTTACGATCCTTGGTGCCTTTGGGGAATTCGAAGCCTCAATACGTGCAGAACGCCAACGTGAAGGCATAGATGCGGCGCTGGCAAAAGGCACTGATAGCCCGTTCAAAGGTCGACCACCGACCATCGATGGGGAACAGGTTGCCGCAATGAAGTCCAATGGCATGTCACCATCTGCTATTGCCAAGCAGTTGGGCATCGCACGGTCGTCCGTCTACCGATATCTGAATACTTAGATGGGCGGAGACCCCAATGAATGACAGCTTTCACTCAAAGCCGACGTTCAAAAAAAACACGGGCAACGACCGCTCAGAGCCCATTCTGTGAATTCGATTTTCTCGCTGCGCCCGCTCGCAGCACAGATCATGCCGCAAGTGCAAAATCAACTGTGCTGCCACGCGGTGGGAAAACCGGCCATTCATGCAAGGCGCGGCAAGACCAGTTCGGCGAACTGGCAGACTGCGTGACAATGCGGACTTGTGCAGGTGCAGTTAGTGTTGAAGTGGAAAACCTTCACTCCTGAAGCATCGGTCAATTGGCAGCGCAGCACGGTTCATCGAACTGGTCGTTCAGCCGCTTCAATCTGAGCATTCCACAAACTGATCGTTCGCTGCAGTTTAGTTGAACAATCGAGACAGCGGTTAAACCAGCCTGATGTGCTTGGACCATAGTTTCTCTAATTTCTATGCTAGGAAAGTAAGCGTGGAGCGACGGTCTAAACGTAGAAGGCCCGAGTTTACAGATTGACGCCTGACCGGCGCAAACCGTCCAAGAAAAGCTCGCTGTGTTCTTCTTTGAGGAATGGATAGGAACTTGCAATTGCGTTGTAGTCCAATGGCAAGCCCATCTCTGACAGCTTTCTGGCAGCTTGCAGGGCTTCATCGCGATCGCCCGTCAATCCGGATAACGCAACCTGCCTTTGCAGTGCACGACCGTAGTATGGGTCGCACGATTGCGAAAGTCTCAGACGTTCGTTTGCCTTGTCAAATTGCTTGTCAAGCATATGCCAAAGTCCAAGGTCGGCTTCAATGACAGCGCGGTATGGGTAGGTTGGATCAACTCTAAACAGGCGCTCTTGGTAGGAGCGTGCCTTCTGCGGATTTCCCGAAAACCCTGTAATACAACCGCCGAAATGATAGTTCATTCCTGCACTCGGGTTAAGTTCGATCGCACGCTCCACATGCAACAACGCCATTTCATGGTTTTTGTTGGTCCAAAGCTCGCCTACCGCCGTCAGCGCGTGGGCAATCCAGGCACTGCGATCAATATCCAGCGCCCGCCGTGCAGCTTCAAGCGTGGGTGCAAAGGCTGAGGCGCTATCTGACGAAGAAAAACTGGCCATCGCCATTTGAAACTGGGCGGTGGCGATCAATGTATAAGGCAACACCCAATGCGGCGCGCGTTCAGCCGCATCGCGCGCCAATCGATCAGCCTCCACGAAGTCACTGCGCTTCCCGTTGCTGAGCAACGATGCCGCGCGCATCGTTAGCTCCCAAACGGTCATATCCCCCGGTGGTTTGCGAAGGAGGCGGCGGGCCTCAGCTCGTTCCAGTTCGGGGGACACACTGGAGGCAATCTGGCCTGCTATTTCCTCTTCGACGTCAAAAAGTTCGTCTATGTCACAGGCCAGACTGTCACTCCATATCTGTGTGTTTAAGTCGGTATCCGTCAGAGCAACCTGAATTTTCAATCGATTACCGGCGCGTCTGAAAGTGCCGTGAACCAAATACCTTGCGCTCAGAAGTGTTCCAATCTCTTGCGCACTCATTTCGGGTGCATTTACACGCGCCGTCGACTGTCGAGAGATCACTGGAAAATATCTCCATGCAGACAAGGCTGCGACTAATTCGTCTGTGATGGCAGTTTCAAGTTGGCTGGACTGACCCTCACCTGAAATATCTTCGAATTTAAGAACTGCAACTGCCGGTCTGGCGAAAGCATCGGTTTGCTCGGCTGCGTTGGAAACAGCTTCATCCGGAAGGGTTGCTGATGTAACCGAGTTGCTTGCTTCTACTTCGCCAACAAACCGCAATCCCCGCCGTTGGACGGTCTTGATGAACTTCTGCGTGGACCCATCATCACCAATCGCCTTTCGCGCATCGCGAACACAACCGGACAATGCCGCATCCGAAACAATCCGATCTCCCCAGAGTTCCGCAAAAATTTCATCCTTGCTCACCAGACGATTGTTGACACTGACAAGGAGTTTAAGAAGATCGAATACTTGGGGTTCAATGCGCACGGGTTGTCCTGCACATCTGAGTTCAGCACGCTCTGCGTCCAGTTCAAATTCATCAAATGCGTAGTTCATGTCGGCTCCCATTTGGCACGACAATACGCCCGTTTCCTAATTTCGCCAAGGAAATGAAGATCGCGCTTTTCCTTTGAAATCCGTCATCATGGGCGGAAATTCAGAAAAACCCAGAGATTCACCACAAGATACTCAGGCCTCCCCCAAGTTTGCGGATCCGCTCCGAGTTAGCACTTCTCCATAGCAACAACCCTTTGGAGATGACCATGAACCAGCAAACAAATTTCCCAGCCACACCAGAAACCTCACCATTGGTGACGTTCTGGAACGAGGTGCTTGCACCGAAATTTACCATGTACCGGCACATTCTAGTGGACGGTCTGTCGCGTCACAGCGCCGCAATCTTGCCAACCCTTCAAATCGCGCCCGGGGATCGCATCCTTGATGTTGGCTGTGGATTTGGGGACACCGCTATTGCTTTGGGCAACCGCGTTGGGTCAACGGGTTCCGTAATGGGCGTGGATTGCTGCGAGGCCTTCATTACCCAAGCTTGGGACCACGCCGAAAAGAACTGGGCAGAGAACGTACGGTTTGCCGTAGGCGATGTTGAACGCGGCGTGGATGGCGCACCATATGATTTTGTGTTCGCCCGCTTTGGCACTATGTTCTTTGCCAATCCCGTCGCTGGCTTGCGTGCCATGCGGGTTGCGCTGAAGCCCGGTGGCAAGATGGCGCATATTGTCTGGCGTGATCGCAAATATAATCCGTGGTTGAACGCAGCCAAAGATATTGTGCAGCAGTTTTTGCCAAAACCGGGCGAAGATGCGCTGACCTGTGGCCCCGGCCCATTCTCAATGTCTGATGAACGCAATACGCGCGCCAAGATGGAAGCGGCTGGCTTTACCGACATTCGATTCAAGCGCATCGACGCGAAAGTGATGGTGGGGCGCAACGTTCAAGAAGCGATTGCGTTTCAACTTGCCCTCGGCCCCGCCGGAGAGACCTTCCGCGAAGCCGGCGACCTTGGCGAAGAGAAACGCGAAGAAATCGAAGCCGCATTGGCAGAGATGTTTTCCCATGCCGAAACAACAGCCGATGGCCTGTGGATGGACAGCTCTTCCTGGCTGATTACCGCACGCAATCCCGCCTGATCCGAGCAACCCAACGCTACGACCAATAACTTTAACAAACACCCTGAAAGGGACTACCAATGACACAAGTACAAGAAGTAACCGCCAACAACGGCGTGAACACCGAAGCCTTGATCGGCGCGCGCGGCGCATTTACCCAAACGCCTGAGGCTGCAGCCTTCACTTTCCGCAGCACCTGCGACTGGATCGAAGGCACCTACAGTAGCAATACGATCAACGGATACTTCGGGCTCGGTGAAGAGCAGACGCGCAAGCAGATGTTCACCATCGAATCCGATCATCCTGAGGTGTTTGCGGCTGCAGATCGCGCTGCAACGCCAACAGAGATCGTGCTGAGCGCTCTGGCAAGCTGCCTGACCGGCAGCGTGGCCTCCGTCGCGCAGCATCGCGGCATCCAGCTGCATTCAGTGCGGGCCATTGTCGAAGGCGACGTCGATGTGCGAGGCATACTTGGCATGGACGGTGATATTCGCAACGGCTTCTCGGACGTGCGCGTCTCGTTCGAGGTTGATGCAGATGCCAGCGCGGAGGACGTCAGTGCGTTGGTCGCACAATCACAAAAACGCTCTGCACTGTTCGACATCCTGACGAACCCCACCAACGTCACTGTCAGCGTTGCCTGACCTGTAGGGCCCCGCGTGAAAGACATTCGGGGTCCCACTTGGATTTCTTGAGATACCGTGAGGATTTTTAGATGCGACACATAGATACTCTTGTCATCGGTGCCGGTCAGGCCGGCCTCGCGATGAGCCATTGCCTGAGCCAGCGCGGTGTTGCGCATGTTGTTATCGAGCGTGGCGAGGTCGCTAATTCATGGGCGACCGAACGCTGGGACAGTCTGCGCCTGCTGACCCCGAACTGGCAAAGTCGCCTTCCGGGCTATGCCTACGAGGGCGATGATCCTGACGGATTCATGTCGATGACTGATGTGGTTTCCTATCTCAGGGGCTACGCCGCACAGGGTACAATGCCGATTGAAAGCCGCACGCGGGTTTTGTCGGTCATTGCCGAGGGCCAAGGCTACCGCGTGTCAACGAACCGTGGCGACTGGCTGTGCCGGAATGTCGTCATGGCAAATGGTGCCTGCGCTGTTGCGTCAACCCCCAAGATGGCGGCTGCGCTGCCTGTCGGTCTTGCCCAAGTTACCCTGCTGGCCTACCGCGCGCCGCGGCAACTGCGCAAAGGTGGTGTTCTGGTCGTAGGAGCATCCGCCAGTGGCGTGCAGATTGCGTCGGAACTGGCCCAAGCGGGGCATGCCGTGACGATTTCTGCGGGCCATCACATTCGCATGCCACGCAACTACCGCGGGCGCGACATCCAATGGTGGATGGACCGCAGCGGCGTGCAGGATCAAGGCATAGGCGATGTCGACAACATTACCCGCGCCCGCAGTGTGCCATCCCTGCAACTTGTCGGGGATGCGAACATTCCGTTGATGGATTTCAACCACCTGCAGGGTCTTGGGTGCACAATTACGGGCAGGTTGGCTGCTGTCAGGGACGGCGTCGCCCTGTTCTCTGGCGGGTTGGCCAACGCCTGCGCCCTTTCGGACCTCAAGATGCGGCGTTTGCTGCGCAGCTTTGATGCCTTTGCGCAAGAAACAGGTGTTGCGGGTTTGTCTCCTCCTGAACACATCTGCGCAACCGCTCTGCCTCAGCGACCCGACCTGAGCCTTGATTTGACCAGTGGAGCAATTCGCACGGTTGTCTGGGCAACCGGGTTTCGGCCCGATTTTAGCTGGCTAAAGATGCCTGTTTTCGACCGCAAAGGGCAGCTTTTGCACGATGAGGGCCGCGTCGCCGACGGGCTTTATGTCCTTGGCCAGCCCTTCCTGCGCAAACGTAAATCCGCGCTGATTGACGGTGTCGGGGACGACGCGATCATCCTGTCGGACCAGATTGCCCGACGTAGTCACCAAATGGTGGCTTAACCAGAAAGGACCAACAAGATGAACATTCAAACCCCCTCCAAGGCGATACCTCAAGCTACGGATTCGGAGATCCGCATTGCCCAGAACAAAGTGATCGACCGCCTGAGTGCAAATCCGGCGGTGGCGGTTACCACAAACGCACTGACAGCCCATGTCGGAGACGGTCTGACCTGCGCTGTCCAGCAAGGTAAATTCAGGACAGTGATGGATCTGGGACCAGCAATGGGCGGTGCTGCACGCGGACCCGGACCCGGTTTTATCGCCAAGGCGGGTATCGCTGGCTGCATCGCCATTGGCGTCAAAATGGCGGCAGCCCGCGAAGGGATCGAAATCCAAAGCGTTGATCTGCGTCTTGAGACGGTATCGGACGACCTTGCCATCTTTGGGCTGGGTGACAACCGCGCTGCACCTCGTGAAACGCGGATCAGCCTTGATGTGCGATCAGGCGCACCCGATTTGGTCATTGAGGCTTTGGTCGCGAACGTCCTTGAATGCAGCCCTTGGTTTCTCGCCCTGCGCGATCCGCAGAACGTCACAGTCACGACCACCGTCAACAATCTGAACAGGAGCGGTTCATCATGAATGCGATTGCCCAACCATCCCGCAATTTGTCGATCTTTGACAAATATGGCGGCATCAGGATCCTGCGTCACGTGATCATGGATTACTATGATCGCGTGCTCGACAGCGATGTGATCGGCCATTTCTTTGAAGACACGGATATGGTCAAGCTGATCGATCACCAGACAAAGTTCTTCACGATGGTGCTCGGAGGTCCTGCGCATTTCTCTGATGCGCGTCTTGCCAGCGCGCACAAACATATGCGCCTGAGCCACGTGGAATTCGACGAGGCAGTTTTGCTGCTAAATGAAACGCTTGCCGATGCGCATTTTGCACAGGATGACCAGAATACTGTCATCGCTGCCATAGAGGCGCGCCGCAGAATACTTGTCGCGTGAGGGCTTGATATGTTGATCAATACAAATTGCACCGGTTTGCTGGATTCGATGGCAATGGGCGTCTGTGTAGCGGAGGCAGATACCGGGAGCGTTCTGTTTTGCAACGACCTGTTTTCGACGTGGTTTGCCGATGTGCGCGTCGAGGCAATATTGCATGAAACTCTGCCGGACATGACATCCGATGAGTTGGCGGGGATGATCAATGGGACGAGCATCGAAGTGAAGGCCAAAGTAAAACGGCGCAGTTTGATCATCGAGATGAAAGCCCGCAAAATCGCTCTCGATGGCAAGGAAGTTTTGGTTCTCGAAGGCCAGAACGTTTCTCGGCTACATGAAAGTGAGGCCATGATCGACAGCTACGCCGCGATTGTGGAACGTCGGACACGCGATCTGGAACGCGAAAAGGTGCGGGTCGAAAAGCTGTTGCTGAATATCATGCCCCGGTCAGTATATGAGGAGTACATGTCGTTTGGATCAGTCGCGCCGCGCCTCTTTGATCCGGTCAGCGTGCTGATGCTCGACTTTGTGGGTTTCACAGAGATGTCCGTTTCTGCCGACCCCAATGTCACCGTGGCTGAGTTGAACGATATCTTTACAGCATTTGACCGGATTGGTGAACTTTACGGCTGCGAGCGGATCAAGACGATTGGTGATTGCTATCTTGCGATCACAGGGTTGCCACACGCGACCCCAGAGCATGCAGTAGCCGCCGCAAAATGTGCCTCGAAGATGGTCCGCTACCTTGAGCGACGCAATACAACCCACGAGCATCAGTGGCGGGCACGTATCGGTGTTGCTTCGGGAAAAGTCGTGGGGTCCGTCGTTGGTGTTCAGAAGTACATCTATGACGTCTTTGGGCCAGCAGTGAATCTCGCAGCACGCTTGCAGGCCCATTCAGCGCCGATGGAGATCACCGTCTGCCAGAACGCTTCGCAGGAGTTGCAGGACAGTTTTGATTTCAATCGTCAAAGAACCGAAACGCTGAGGGGGTTCGGAGAAATCGAGGTGGCGTCGATCATCAGGCGGCGTCGGGAAGGAAGCACTGAAGTGAAAGGCAACCCTGGCGGTACCGTAGAAATAGCAGCGACTATTTGAGGGAAGATCATCGCCACGCAGTACAGCAGCGATGTTTCGTTTGGCGAAACTTTAGAAGTAGGCCGATTCCATTTGTCAGGCTGATCCGCCGAAGCAGCGAAAATTTAAATACTATGGATTCATAGGCTCAAAATCATGGCAAGATACCATAAACGCTATGTGCGAGACATGCGGCCAAATGCGGGAATACTTGCTAAAACTGGCCACTGCCGCGCGCGTAGCGAAATGGCACTTTTCTTGCTAACTGTGAATTCGACCATGAGACGGCGAAAGCTCGGGTTGAAATCCACCGAGGATGGTAACTTTGAATGGCGGCTTTTACGACGCTGGCTGCATCGTAGCAATAAATCTTGATGCAACTGCAGGGAAATGCTGCGTGAGCAATACCCGATCTGCGCGGTGACGGCGAGGTGCAACAAGCGGCCAAATATCTGGTGCAGCGACTGCGCAAACAGGACCCGGACCTGCTGCGCACAATCCTCGCATCAGGAACCGTCGCCCCTCAAGAGATCCGCCTGACCCTCGACAAGAAAGTTGTGGCAACCAGTCTCGGGGTCGCGGAGCGTGACCTTGCCACAGATCTTTGCGATATTCAGGCACCGCTTCAACTGCGCCGCCGCGGGGTCGAAGCCAGGCTGGTTATCGGAGAAAGCCGGCCCACGCCCGATGCCATCCTGACGCAGGCGCTGAGGGAGGCGCATCACTGGGCGCAGGCTCTAAAAAATGGGACACCTTTGAAGAGCATCGCCGCCGAGACGAACTGCACAGGCGCCTTCATCCGCAAACGCGGCCAGCTGGCCTTTCTGTCGCCCAGGATCCAGGTCGCCATTCGCGATGGAACCCTACCGCCGAACATCACAACGGACCATATTTTGCGCCAGCGCATCCCGCTTGACTGGATGATGCAGGAGCGGATGTTTGAGGTGTAAGTCAGCCCGGTTGATGGCTTCAGAAATGAAGCGCCGCTTACGACAATCAAATTCCCTGCAAATTCCCTGCTCGGGTTCCAGGGAATTACCTTATAAGCACATGAAAACACTTGCGTATTGAAGATCTGGACGCGCCCGATTGGGCAAAATTTGAAAAAATTCCCTGCAAATTCCCTGCTGGCAGGGAAATCTCACCTCAAAAGCGCACCGCGAATTGCACCCGACAGAGACGCAAGCCACATTCGCGCCTCATCCGTCTCCCGGAACCGTCTCCATACAGAAAAACTCCGTGCAAACCGCCGGAAAATAGGCGATAAAATCGCAATAAAAGTGTTTATTTTCATGTACTTAGGTGGGTGGCGGAGACGAAGGGATTCGAACCCTCGAGACCCTTCCGGGCCTACTCCCTTAGCAGGGGAGCGCCTTCGACCACTCGGCCACGTCTCCGCTGACCCGTTTATCGGGCGCGCCTGCGAGAAACAAGGCGAAAAAGGTACCGGCTTTCAATTCGGGTTTGTGAGGGCAAATACACTGACCCGCCGCACATGACGCGGCGGGTAATCGTTGGATTTTATCGCGACTGTGGACGCGCTTTCGGGAACGGCCAGGTGCGGTGCCACCGGCATTCGCTCACGGTTTTCAACACAGGAGTGAACGGATGTGTTTTGCGCTTTGCGCCGGTCCATAGAAACTTGGACGTGGCAAAAGGAGCATTTGAACATGGGCATTCAAAACCGGATACTTGGCTTGATCCTGATTACAACCGGCAGTCTGGCGCAGACCTCAGCGACAGCAGACCCGATCAACACGGTCATCCCGCCCCTGTGGGCAAGCGTGGAACAGAACGACCAATTGATGAAATGGTGCCGTGGCGGCCCCGGGCAGCCACCAACCTTTGAATGTGAAAGCGGGCGGCGCTAAACGCCCGCTTCCGCAATAAAAACACCCCGATCAGGTGTTGAACAGGAAATGCAGGACGTCACCGTCCTTGACGATATAGGTCTTGCCCTCGGCGCGCATCTTGCCCGCTTCCTTGGCGGCCTGTTCGCCCCCCAGCGCGACAAAATCGTCATAGCCGATGGTTTCGGCGCGGATAAATCCGCGTTCGAAATCGCCGTGGATCACACCGGCGGCCTGTGGCGCGGAAGTGCCCTGTCTGATGGTCCAGGCGCGGGCCTCTTTCGGGCCAACGGTAAAATAGGTTTCCAGATGCAACAGGTCATAGCCAGCGCGGATCAACCGATCCAGCCCGGCCTCTTTCAAACCCATTTCCGTCAGAAACATCTCGGCCTCTTCGGGATCAAGCTGGCTGATTTCTTCCTCGATCTGGGCCGAGATAATCACGTGGGCGTTGCCCTGCGCTGCCGCCATCTCGGCAACGGCGGCGGAATGCGCGTTGCCCTCTGCCGCATCCGCTTCGCCCACGTTGCAGACATATAGTACCGGCTTGGCCGTCAGAAGCTGTAGCATTTTCCATGCCTTGGCGTCTTCGGCATCCACGGACACCGTGCGCGCGGGGTGTCCGTTTTCCAGCGCCTCCAGCGCCATTTTCAAAAGACGCTCCTGCGCCACGGCCTCTTTGTCGCCACCCCGAACCTTGCGCACCAGCCCCTGAAGCCGCTTTTCGATGCTTTCGATATCGGCCAGCATCAGTTCGGTTTCGATGGTTTCCGCGTCCGATACCGGATCAACACGCCCTTCCACATGGGTTACATCGCCGTCTTCAAAACAGCGCAGTACATGGGCAATGGCATCCACTTCGCGGATGTTGGCCAGAAACTGGTTGCCCAGCCCCTCGCCCTTGGATGCGCCTTTGACCAGACCGGCAATATCGACGAATGTCATGCGCGTTGGGATGATCTGTTTGGATTTCGCAATCACGGCCAGTTTGTCCAGCCGATCATCGGGCACACCCACTTCACCGACATTGGGTTCGATCGTACAGAACGGAAAATTCGCCGCCTGCGCCGCCGCGGTGCGGGTCAGCGCGTTAAACAGCGTGGATTTGCCGACATTCGGCAGCCCGACGATCCCCATTTTAAAGCCCATTACGCTCTCCTTGATAGCAGTTGGCCGCTTCTAGTGCGCAGACCCGACGGGCGCAAGCCACGCCGCGCCGCGGGATTTTTTCCAAACGCTGCGTCAAAACTCTTTGCAAGAGTTTTCGCGCCCGAGCATTGATTTTCCCGCAGTCTTTGTGCATTGCAAAACGACTGTTTCAAAAGGCCTGATCATGACCCGTATAGATGCCAAATTCGCCGAACTTGCTGCTGCCGGAAAAAAGGCGTTTGTCGCCTATGTGATGGCGGGCGATCCCGATTACGACACATCGCTTGAGGTGGTGCGCGGCCTGCCCGCCGCAGGGGTGGATGTTATCGAACTGGGGTTGCCCTTTACCGATCCGATGGCAGACGGGCCTACCATCCAGTTGGCCGGTCAGCGCGCGCTGGAAGGCGGCATGACATTGCAGAAGACGCTGGATATGGCGGCGGCGTTTCGCGAACAGGACGATACAACCCCGATTGTGCTGATGGGCTATTACAACCCGATCTACAGTCGCGGTGTCGAAACCTTTCTGAAAGACGCCAAAGCCGCCGGCATTGACGGTCTGATCATTGTCGATCTGCCCCCCGAAGAAGATGCGGAACTGTGCATTCCGGCACAAAAGGCGGGGTTGAACTTTATCCGTCTGGCCACCCCAACAACCGATGATAAACGCCTGCCCCGCGTGCTGCAAAACACATCCGGTTTTGTCTATTACGTGTCGATAACCGGTATCACCGGCGCAGCCGAGGCATCGGCCACCGATGTCGGGCCGGAAGTGGCGCGGATCAAATCGGCCACAGATCTGCCGGTCATTGTCGGGTTCGGCATCAACACGCCCGAAAAATCACAGGCGATCGCGTCCGTGGCGGACGGGGCGGTTGTAGGGTCGGCGATAGTTGCAAAAATCGGGGCGGGTGAAACACCACAACAGGTTCTGGCCTTTGTCAAAACCCTGTCGGACGGGGCGCACCGGGCCTAGGATACACGGTCGCGCAAGGCATCTATGCTGGTGCGCACCTCTTGCAACAGTGGCAAAAGGGCCGCAATTCTGTCGGGCGGAATGTCCTGCGCCAGTTCCTGAAACAGCGGCACCATCCGTTTGATCGTTTCATCGCGAAAACTGCGCCCTTTCGGCGTCAGCCAGACCTGCTTTGATCGTTTGTCATCGGGATTGGGGCGCATTTCGACCAACCCATGTTTTTCCAGACCCGCCAGCGTATGTGTCATCGTCGTCTTGGGTACCTGAAACGCATTGGCCAGAACCAGCGGCGTCTGGCCGTCCGCAACCCGTATCAGGTGGTTGACCACTCCGAAATGCGAGGCCAGCAACCCATCCGGCAGACGCGCCTCAAGAAAGGTTCGGCTGATCTGTTCGATAATGCCGATTTCATTGAACAGCGCAAAATAGGCGCCGGCATCCTGTTCATCCATTGCGTATCTTTGCCTCCAGCGGCCAGCGCGGGCTGTGCCCGACACTTGGCCCGTAGCCCAGTCTGCCCAACATTTGCACAGTGCCGCCATCCGGCGCCAGTTGCAAATGCACCGCATCATACCAAGCAGCCATTTCGGGGTATTCCTGAAGGGCCTGGCTTATCGGTTGAACATCCAGCCCCATCGCTGTGGCGGCAAGGTTCAGGCGCACCCAGTCGCGACCGGCGGCAATCTGATCATTGCGCGTGTTTGTCGCCGTTACCTGCCAGATATAGGCCATGCCCGTGCGCGCCACATCCTGCACCATTTGAACCGCAGACGTATAGGAATACCCCGCGCGGTCCAGTGATCCTTCGCGGGTGAACAGGCCGGTCAGATGCAGCGCTTCGAACATCGGACCGGAAAAATCCAGACCGTCCGGGTTTGCATTCACTTCGCGGTGGCCGATCCGGAACAGATCGACGCTTTCCCGGTAGGCCGAGGGCGTTTCGAACTCTTTCAGGAAGGCGTTGGCCGTCAGATCGCGCAATTGCGCAACCCGCGCGGTGTCGTTTGTGGTTTCTACACCCGTCGTTGCGCGAACCGACTTGCGCAGTGTCGCCAGCACTTCGTCTGATACCGGGCGCGCGGTGTCATAGGGTTCTTTCACAGACCGGCGGTGCAGTATCTGGGCAAACAGGTCCGGTTCCGCCAGCGACGTGTCAGGCACAAAACGGGCGATGGCAACCGGGCGGCGATCAAGGCTGTCGGCCTCTGTTCCTTCGGGGAACAGATCGAAATGCACGCGGTATCCGTCTTGCGCCGCCGAAAGCGCCAGCAGTTCCAGAAAACAGCCCAGCCCGATGACAATCTGGCGGCTGAACGGATCGGTGTGGGGTAACAACCTGTCCGTATCGACATAAAGGGTTGCCTGATCCGGTGTGTCCAGATCCACGATCCAGGGCTGCATGTTATGCGGGTTCGGCGCCAGAATGGCATAGCTTAACGCGCGTTTGCGCGGATCGGTGTACTGCCCGGCGGCGGCCCATGGCGCAACCGCATCCTTTGGGGTTCGGGTGATTGCGAAACCGGCGGCGCCGGTTGCGGCCAGCAGGGATCCACCTCCGATAAGGGCCAGTGTTTTTCGACGGGACAGGATCATGATCAAGCACTCTATTTAATACGATATCGCACTATATAGTACGACTTCGCACTACCTTCAAGTGCATTTGTCGCGTTGCCAAAAATTCGGGCGATTGGTAATGAAGATTTACCAATCTTTGGAAAAGGCCGCTCTCAATGCCAGTCATCACCACAATTGACGATCTCAAGAAACTGTATGCGCGCCGCGCGCCCCGCATGTTTTACGACTATGCGGAATCGGGCAGCTGGACAGAGCAGACCTTTCGCGAAAACAGTTCCGATTTCGATCAGTTGCGCCTGCGCCAGCGGATCGCGGTGGACATGACAGGGCGCACTACCGCCAGCCAGATGATCGGACAGGACGTTGCAATGCCCGTGGCGCTGGCCCCTGTCGGACTGACCGGCATGCAATCGGCCGATGGGGAGATCAAGGCCGCCCGCGCCGCCGAAGAGTTCGGTGTGCCCTTTACCCTGTCCACCATGTCGATCTGCTCGATCGAGGATGTCGCCGAAAACACCACCAAACCGTTCTGGTTTCAGGTCTATACACTGAAAGACGATGATTTCATGCGCCGCCTGATCGCGCGCGCCAAGGATGCGGGATGTTCCGCGCTGGTCATTACCGTTGATCTGCAAATCATGGGCCAGCGCCACAAGGATCTGAAAAACGGCCTGTCCGCCCCACCCAAGCTGACGGTCAAATCCATCGCCAACATGATGACAAAGGTGCGTTGGGGCCTGGGCATGCTGGGCACCAAACGGCGGTTCTTTGGCAACATCGTCGGCCACGCTGCCGGCGTCACCGATCCCGGCTCGCTGTCATCGTGGACAGCCGAAGCCTTTGATCATTCGCTTGACTGGAAGCGGATCGAAGAACTGATTTCGATGTGGGACGGCAAGGTGATCCTCAAGGGTATTCTGGACGCCGAAGACGCCAAAATGGCTGCCAAGGTCGGGGCTGACGCGATCATCGTGTCAAACCATGGCGGCCGTCAGCTTGATGGTGCGCTCAGCTCGATCCGGATGCTGCCTGCGATCCTTGATGCGGTGGGCGACAGCGTCGAGGTGCATCTTGATAGCGGCATCCGCTCTGGTCAGGACGTGTTAAAGGCGTTGGCGATGGGGGCCAAGGGTACCTATATCGGGCGCGCCTTTGTCTACGGTCTGGGCGCGATGGGACAGGAAGGGGTGACAGCCGCGCTGAATGTGATCCACAGGGAACTGGATCTCACAATGGCGCTGGTCGGGCACCGCGACGTCAAGAACCTCAGCCGCAAGGATCTTCTTATTCCGCGGGATTTCGAAGGCCGTTGGCAAGACTAGCGCAGGCAGGCTAGAACAGGGGCATGTTGGTTTTCTCCGATCAGTCGCTGGCGTTTCTTGCCGTGCCCAAAACCGGCACGACGGCTGTGGAAATGGCGCTGAAACCGCGCGCCGATATCGTATTTACCAAGCAGCGCAAACACATGACGGCCCAGCGGTTTCACACCAGGATCGCCCCGTTTCTGCGCGACACTTTCGATCTGGTGCCAGACCGCGTGGCGGTGATCCGCGACCCTGTCGATCAGATCCGCAGCTGGTACAGATACCGCAACGGTCCGCGCCGCGCCGGCACGGCACGCAGCACGAACGGATGCAGTTTCAATGATTTTGTGCTGGCAGTGATTTCCAAAAATCCCCCCGCCTTTGCCGGCATCGGCAGCCAGTATAATATGCTGACATCGGGCAATCTGAACAAAGAGGGTGATCTTCTGGTGCATCACCTGTTCGCCTATGATCACCAGCCGTTGTTTCGCAGTTTTCTGTCAGACCGGTTCGGCAAAGAGATTGTTCTGAAACAGAAAAACGTATCACCCGACGCACATGCCCCGCTTGATCCTGATATCGAGGCGCAGTTGCGCAAGGCGCGCGCGCGGGAATTCGCGCTTTATGATCAGGTCATGCAGGCAGGGGGCCATCTGGTCAGCAGGGTAGAGGGATAGCTACCCGCGCACTGCGACCCGCCGCGCCAGAAGCGGAACCAGAAACGCCGCGACCAGAACCAGCCAGACCGACACCAGCAGGAACGCAACCGACAGGCTGAACGCCTCGGATGCAAAGCCGATCATGGCTGGCCCGATGAAATAGGCACCATATCCGATCAGCGATGTGCGCGACAGCGCATGCACCCGCGCATCGGGCGGCACCACACGCCCCACCAGCGCCAGCGCCAGCGGCATGACCACGGAAATGCCAAGGCCCATGATCCCGAACCCGAAATAGGCCACCAGAATATTGGGCGCAAACGCCGCCAGCGCCAGACCTGCGGCAGAGATCAGGCAGGCCACAGTGATCATCACCGTATCGCGTACCCGCGCCGCTAGCACATGGCCAAACAGCCGCCCGAACCCCATGGTCAGGCCCAGAACGGCCGGACCGAACGACCCTTCGGCGGCCCCTGCCCCCAATGTGCGTTCCAGATGCAGCGCAGACCAGCCTTCGGTGGCCTGTTCGGCCATCAGCGCCGCCAACACCACCAGCCCGCCGATCCAGACAATGCCGCGCGGCGCCGGGTGCATGTCCAGCACTGTATCCTGCGGCGTGATTTTGTGCGGCGCGCGCATCCACAGGCACATCAGCAGGATCGCGCCGCAGATGATCGAAAAAATCGTCACCGGGCCCAGCCCCGCCTCGCGTGCAAACCCGGTCAAAATCGCGGCCCCCGCGTAAGCGAACGAAAAAATCGCATGGTTCAGGTTCATCAGGGACCGGCGCGCGGCGCTTTCGGTTTCCGAAATCCGCGCATTCATCAACACATCGGCGATTCCCGTTCCCGCCGAAACCATCATCAGCCCGAACGTGAAAAACCAGATGCCCTGCGCATATCCCGGCAACAACAAAGCCACAGCCATCGCCGCCGTACATACCTGAAGCGATGCCGCCCTGAACACCCGGTCAAACAGCGGCGCCAGCCACATCGCGCTCAGCGCGCCCAGACTGGCAACAAGGGAAATCAGGCCCAGATCCGCATCACTTGCCTTGATTTGTGCTTTTAGATCAGGGATTTGCGCCGATATACCGGCCCAGACCAGACCGATTGCGATAAAGCCCAGCAAAGGCGCGCGGCTGATCCTGATATCGGTTCTGATTGACATGGCGCCACACCTGCCACGCGCCCTGAACCAAAGCCAAGCAAAAAGAGCGCTGCGGCCTCTTTTCAACACCGCAAATCCCGTCTATACGCGCGCTTTCACGCGGGGCTACAGCCTTGGAGGAGTCCCGCCCTTATCAAATTGGAGATTAACATGGCTGGAGAGATCCCTGATCTTGAAGTCCTGGAACGTACGGGGACAGGCAAGGGCGCCGCTCGTCAGGCTCGTCGCGACGGGATGGTTCCCGGAGTTGTTTATGGCGGTGGCGCAGACCCCGTTGCAATCAACGTTCCTTTTAACGCCCTGCTGAAAAAGCTGAAGCAGGGGCGTTTTCTGTCGACGCTGTTCAACCTGAAAATGGACGGCCACGATGATGTGCGCGTGATCTGCCGCAACGTCCAGCGTGATGTTGTAAAAGACCTGCCGACGCATCTGGACCTGATGCGCCTGAAGCGCACGACCCAGATCAATCTGTTCATTCACGTGAACTTTGAAAACGAAGACCAGTGCCCCGGCCTGAAACGCGGTGGCGTTCTGACGGTTGTGCGCCCCGAGGTTGAACTCAAGGTGACCGCGGGCGACATCCCCGAAAGCCTGACCGCAGACCTGACCGGTCTGGATGTGGGCGACACGATCACGATTTCGTCGATCACGCTGCCCGCCGGTGCAAAGCCGACAATCGACCGCGACTTTGTGATCGCAAACATCGCAGCACCATCCGGCCTGCGCGCGTCTGACAACGAAGACGAGGACGAAGCCGAAGAAGTCGCTGCAGACGAAGTCGAGGCGACACAACAGTCCGACGAATGATCTGACGACAGACATGACAGATGAAAACGGAGCCTCTGGGCTCCGTTTTTTGTTTGACCACTGGAAAATCCCGCCATTTACGGGCATGACAGGGTCAAACCGGAGACAGGCAGGCGCGGGCTATGAAACTTATCGTCGGATTGGGCAACCCCGGCCTAAAATATGCGGGCAACCGGCATAACATCGGGTTCATGGCGCTGGACCGGATTGCCGAAGATCACGGCTTTGGCCCTTGGAAATCGAAATTTCAGGGCGTTATCAGCGAGGGCCGTTTTGGCAGCGACAAGGTGGTTTTGCTAAAGCCTGAAACCTTCATGAACAATTCCGGCCAGTCGGTGGGCAAAGCAATGCGGTTTTACAAACTGGACCCGCAGGATGTGATTGTGCTGCACGACGAAATCGATCTGGCACCGGGCAAGGTGCGGGTCAAATCCGGCGGTGGCCATGCGGGGCACAACGGATTGCGGTCCATGCACGCGCATATCGGCGACACCTATCAACGCGTACGGCTTGGCGTCGGCCATCCCGGCCACAAAGACCGGGTGCCCGGCTATGTCCTGCATGATTTTGCCAAGGCAGATCAGGACTGGCTTGAGGATGTGTTGCGCGGCCTGTCGGACGGTGCGGCCCATCTTGCCGCAGGCGACAGCGGCAAATTCATGAATGCCGTGGCCTTGCGGGTCAATCCGCCCCGCTCCAGCACATCGGGCAAGGGGGACAGCGCACCCGACGCAAAGGCGACGCCTGCGAAAACCACGCCCGAACCAGATGCGGATACATCCGAACCCCGCTCTGCCCTGCAACGGCTGGTCGATCGGTTTCGATGAGCCTGCGTGCCGCGTTTCTCAGTCAGGCGGCCTCGTGTGAAAATCTGGGCTCCGGCTTTATGGGGCGGGTGTTGCGCCTGCTGGCTCGGGATTGGCCGGAAGATACCGAACTGGGGCAGTTATGTTCCCGCTGGCCGGGTGATCCTGGCCCCAACGGCGCGTCCCTGCCACTGCGCATTGCCGGCGGGTTGCACGCGCTGGTGCTGACCAACCGGTCCAGCGCACTTGCGGCGGTCTATCCACAGCAGCGGGTTGCCGACGATGTTCTGGGTGCGCAGGTTCTGGCCACCCTGCACGATCATGAACCTTTCCTGCTCGACTGGATCAAAAGCGCCCCCCAAACCAACGAAGTGCGCCGCAGCGCCCCTTTGATTGCCGCAGGTCACTGGCTGGCGGCACGCCATGATTTGCCGTTTGTCACATCCGAACTGGGCGCAAGCGCCGGGTTGAACCTGATGTGGGATCACTACGGGCTGACCACCGCACGCGGGCATCTGGGGCCACCGGATGCGCCGCTGACGCTGACCCCGGACTGGCAGGGTGACATGCCCGTACCTGCCGCACTGCATGTGGCAGAGCGGCGCGGCGTTGATCTGAACCCGATCAACGCGCACGATCCCGATCAGGCCCTGCGGCTGATGGCCTATCTGTGGCCTGATCAACCCCACCGCGCCCGCCTGACCCGCGCCGCCATTGCGGTTCAGAACGCCACCGTGGATCGCGGAGATGCCATCGACTGGCTGGAAACGCGCCTGAACACGGCCCCGCCGGATCACCTGCACCTGATCTATCACACCATCGCGTGGCAGTATTTTCCGCCCGATGCCGCAGAACGCGGGCGCGCTCTGATCGAAGCGGCCGGCGCGAAGGTGACCGCGCGCGCCCCGCTGGCCTGGCTGGCCTATGAAAACGATGGTGATGCCGGTGCGGGCGGCGCCGCACTTACCTTGCGTCTGTGGCCCGGCGATGTGACGCTGGCTTTGGGGCGCGCGGATTTTCACGGACGTTGGGTCAATTGGCGCGTCACCGGGGCCTAGCGCCTGCACACGGGATTGCACCGCCCGGCGCGCCATGTTCTGGTGCATGAAAACCGACTGGAGAAAAGTACACCAGATGCGCACATTCGGAAAATGGCTGGGCCGGATCCTGCTTTCGCTGCTTGTGGCGGCGATTGTTATCGGGGTCTGGAAAAAAGACGAAATCACCCGCCTGATGGCGGTGAATTCGCTGTTCAGCGCGGACAGGATCGTGGCCAATTTCAGCACGATGGACAGCGCGTTCCTGACGGTCGAGGTGCCGCGCGGCAGCGGCGCAACAACCGATCTGCCCTACGGCCCGGAAACCACCCTGCCCGATGCAGTAACCGGCTGGGTGCAAGACCGCGCCGTCACATCGCTACTGGTTTTGAAAGACGGGCAGATCGTGTTCGAAGAATATTATCTGGGTACAACGGCGGATGACCGTCGCATATCCTGGTCCGTCGCCAAAAGCTTTGTGTCGGCCCTGTTCGGCATTCTGCTGGACGAAGGCGCGATCGCGTCGCTTGACGATCCGGTGACGCAATACGCGCCGATGCTGAAAGGTGGTGCCTATGACGGCGCGACCATCCGGGATGTGTTGCAGATGGCCAGCGGCGTCACTTTTGACGAGGATTATCTGGACTTCAATTCCGACATCAACCGCATGGGGCGGGTTCTGGCCCTTGGCGGGCGGATGGATGATTTTGCCGCCGACCTGACGGAGACCTTTGTCGCGCCCGGCCAGCAATGGCAGTATGTCTCGATTGATACCCATGTGATCGGCATGGTGATCCGGGGGGCAACCGGGCGCACCATTCCCGATCTGCTGTCGGAAAAGGTGATTGCACCCTTGGGGCTGGAACAGTCGCCGCTTTACATCACCGATGGCGCGGGCACGGCCTTTGTGCTGGGCGGCCTGAACCTGACCACGCGGGATTATGCGCGCTTTGGCCAGATGTTTCTGCAAAACGGCCGCTATAACGGGCAACAGATCGTTCCGGCCGACTGGGTTGCCGCGTCAACCGCGCCCAGCGCCCCGACGAAAGCCGACGCAATCGGCTATGGCTATCAGTGGTGGGTGCCCAAGGGCGCGCCTATGGGTGAATTCATGGGGCGTGGAATTTACGGCCAGTACGTCTATGTCAACCAGAACAGCGGCGTGGTGATCGCGACCACGGGGGCCGACCGGAATTTTCGCGATGACGGTGTGAATGACGCCAATGTCGCCATGTTCCGCACCATCGCAAACAGCCTTTAGGGGGGACGACATGGAAAAGGACGACAGCATAAACGTACTGGGCGGCCCGCTTCTGATCTGCGGCACCGACCCGATGACCGGTTTCTTCCGCGATGGCCACTGCAACACCTGCGCCGCCGATCAGGGCTCGCACACCGTGTGCGCCATCATGACGGTGGAATTTCTGGCCTTTTCAAAATATGTCGGCAACGATTTAAGCACACCGCGCCCCGAATTCGGCTTTGCCGGTCTGAAAGACGGCGATGCGTGGTGCCTGTGCGCCAGCCGCTTTCTTCAGGCACATGACGAAGGCTGCGCGCCGCAGGTCAATCTGGCGGCGACCCACAAACGCGCGCTGGCGATTGTTCCGCTTGAGGTGTTGCGCCAGTACAGCGCGGGCTAAGCGCACGGTCCGCTCACGCGCCGTCAACCTGCCCCTGTCAGGGTGCCGCCCGTAGCTACATCGCTGCGCGCAGAGCCATCGCCATTCCTGCGGGAGTATCTGCAATGCGGAGAGGTTTTTCAGCGCCGTGGCCAGTTAACGCTTCAAATTCCAAGTTGCCACGTCGGCAAAACTCAGCATCGACTCGTCAACCGGTCAATACCGGTTTAAGGTTGTCTATTTCAGCGTGGACGAAATCAAAAAATAATACCACGCGCCGGGTTTGCCGAACGTTAGGATGACACAGAATGCGCCATGCCCTTGTCAGTTCCGGCACGAGATTGATGACACGTATCAAATCGGGTTCGGCATCTCCTAAAGCAACCGGCAGAGGGGCAATGCCGACACCGGATTTCGCGGCTGAAACCAGACCCAGAACACTGCTGCTGCGCGCTGCGTATTGCGCATCGGGTGCCACCCGGGAAAGCCAGATGGACAAACGGTGTTTCTGCATCTTCTCGTCGAATCCGATCAGCGGATGGGCCGCCAAATCTTCAATAGACTGCGGCACCCGCACGCGTGCAACGTAGGTTCGACTGGCATAGATACCCCAGATCGAGTCCGCAATTTTCCGCCCCACCAGAACGCCATCTTCGGTATCGCCGGACCTCAGTGCTACATCGGCCTCACCCGTCGACAGATCGACATACCTGTCGCTCAGGACGAACTCGATATGTATGTCTGTATGCGCGGTGTGAAAACGGTTGGTGAACCCGCTGTTGGTTAGCCGGGCGGCGATCGGCTCAGGACAGGTCAGCCGCAGCAAGCCCGATTTTGAAGTGTCCTCTAATTTGGCGTGGTGTTCGAATGCCGACGCCGCTGACGCGACACTTTCCGCGAAAGGTTGCAGATGTTCTCCCAGTTGAGTCAAGCGGTAGCCACTCTGATGGCGCTCGACTAACGCGCAACCGAGTTTGCGTTCGAGCTCCGCAATGCGTCGCTGTACGGTTGACTGGTTGACTCCAAGTGAACGCGCGGCAGCCAATGTGCTGCCGTGCCGCGCAACAGCAAGCAGGTGTTTCAGGTCGTTCCAATCGTACATGATGGGTGTGCCAAGAGCGCGCCGGTACCGCGATACTGCAGCACCATTGCGCAAAATAGCATATCACAGATCGCATAGCGATACGGTATGTTCTTCTCAGACCGGTCGACCGGTCAGTTTCAATCCAATGCGAGCATCAAAGAATTCTGTACCAACGGCACAGGATTTTAGTTGCTCGCTCAAACAAGGGAACATCGCAATGACAAAGATCGTTTCAGTTCCGGCCCTGCTTTTGTGTGCGTCGGTCGCCCATGCCGCCGATCCAATCCAAACCGATGCCGACAAATACAGTGTCCGGTTTGAAAATGAACGGGTTCGTGTCCTCGAGTACCTGGATGCGCCTGGCGACATAACAAAAGAACACGATCACCCCGATTTCGTGCTCTACGCGGTTAGTCCGTTTAAGCGTCTGATCACGCTTCCAGACGGGAAGACGATGATCCGGGAATTCGCCGCAGGTGATGTGCTATTCTCAAATTCGCAGACCCATGTCGGCGAAAACGTCGGTGCCACGCCCACGCATGTGATCATGATCGAATTGAAGGAGTAGCGTTTTCTACGTTTGCGACTGTCCGTCAGTCAACCGAGGGTGGTTGGCTGACAAGCCCGCGGTACGGTACGCTGCCTCAACAGCATCGCCTCAAAGCCCTTGTTCACGGTGGGCGTCCAACCGTACCTTAGACAGACGCAAAACCCGGCGTGTTTCACACCCCCCTAAGCAAACTCGCCCATTTCAAACCCCAGCGCACGGGCGACCGTAAAGATATCCTTGTCGCCGCGGCCGCACATGTTCATGCAGATCAGGTGGTCCCTGGGCAGGTCGGGGGCGATCTTCATCACGTGGGCCAGTGCGTGGCTGGGTTCCAGCGCGGGAATGATGCCTTCCATGGTGCAGCACAGCTGGAACGCCGCGAGCGCCTCGACATCGGTGATCGACACATATTGCGCGCGTCCGATATCGTGCAGCCAGGCGTGTTCCGGCCCGATGCCGGGGTAATCCAGACCCGCGGAAATGCTGAAGCCTTCCAATATCTGCCCGTCATCATCCTGCAACAGATAGGTGCGGTTGCCGTGCAGCACGCCGGGGCGGCCACCGGTCAAGGAGGCGCAATGTTCCATCTTGGCGTTGACGCCCTTGCCGCCGGCCTCGACCCCGATAATGCCGACCTCCTTGTCATCCAGAAACGGATAGAACAGGCCCATCGCGTTTGATCCGCCGCCAATCGCGGCGATCAGCGTGTCGGGAAAGCGGCCTTCGGCGGCTGTCATCTGGTCGCGCACTTCCTTGCCGATGATGCTTTGGAAATCGCGCACCATCGCGGGATAGGGATGCGGGCCGGCCACCGTGCCGATGCAATAAAACGTATCGCGCACATTGGTCACCCAGTCGCGCAGCGCATCGTTCATCGCATCCTTGAGGGTGCCGCGCCCCGATGTGACGGGCACAACCTCGGCCCCGAGCAGTTTCATCCGGAACACGTTGGGGGCCTGACGTTCGACATCATGCGCGCCCATGTAAACGATGCATTTCAGCCCGAATTTCGCACAGACGGTTGCGGTGGCCACGCCGTGCTGGCCGGCACCGGTTTCCGCGATGATCCGGGTCTTGCCCATGCGCCGCGCCAGAATGATCTGGCCCAGCACGTTGTTGATCTTGTGCGCGCCTGTGTGGTTCAACTCGTCGCGCTTCATATAGATTTTGGCGCCGCCCAGATGATCGGTCAGCCGTTCGGCAAAATAAAGCGGGCTGGGGCGACCCACATAATGGGTCCACAGATCGTTCATTTCCGCCCAGAAACTTTCGTCTGTCTTGGCCTTTTCGTATTCTTCCTCAAGGCTCAGGATCAGGGGCATCAGCGTTTCGGACACAAAGCGCCCGCCAAAGTCGCCAAAGCGGCCGTTTTCATCCGGCCCCGTCATGAAAGAATTGAAAAGATCATTTGCCATTTTGGCCTCCGCAGATCACGTCAGGTCGCGTTTATACCCGATATGCGAAGGGGTAAACCCAACGCGTTGGTAGAAGCGCGCACTATCGGTGCGCGACGCGTTCATTGTCAATTGCATCAGGCTGCATCCGGCGGCACGCGCGCGGTTTTCGGCATCGCCAATCAGCGCCTCACCGATCTGTTGGCCGCGCATGTCGCTCGCCACCCGGACGCTTTCGATCTGGGCGCGGCGCGCGGCGCGCAGGGACAGGCCGCGAATGAATGTCAGCTGATAGGTCACTACGATCCGGCCATCACTTTCGCCCACAATCAGATGATTGTGGCCTTCGGATTGCATCTGGTGAAAGGCGGCAATGTAGTCGTCCATGTCCAGCCCTTCGCGCGCCTGCCCCAGCATGTCATCGCGCAACAGGGCCACGACCGCGGGCACATCCGCCACCCCGGCCAACCTGAACACCACGCTCATGCCGCGTGCGCGGCGTCCAGAAACGCCACGATTTTCGCAGGATCCTTGATCCCCGGCGCGCTTTCGATGCCCGAGGCAACATCGACCTGAACAGCGCCTGTCATCCGGATCGCTTCGGCGACGTTCTGAGCGGTCAGACCACCGGCCAGCATCCACGGCACCGGCCAGCGGCGCCCGGCAATCAGGCGCCAGTCAAAGGCCAGACCGTTGCCGCCCGGCAATTCGGCCATCTTTGGCGGCTTGGCATCCACCATGATCTGATCGGCCACACGGTTGTAGACATCCAGCGCCTCCAGATCACCGGCATCGGCCACGCCGATCACCTTCATCACCGGCAAACCGTAACGCGCCTTGATCTCGGCCACACGCTCGGGCGTTTCGCTGCCATGAAGTTGCAACATATCGACAGGTACAGCCGTCGTCAGCGCATCCAGCATCGCATTGTCCGCGTTGACCGTCAGCGCAACCTTGCAGATGCCAGCGGGCACAGCGGCCGCAAGGTCTGCCGCCTTTTGAAAATCGACATAGCGCGGCGATTTGGGGAAAAAGTTGAACCCGATATAGGCCGCGCCCGATTTGGCCGCCACGGCAATATCCGACGGCAGTGTCAGGCCGCACAATTTTACGCGGATCCGGGATGTCATCTGTCAGGTGGCCTTTGATCGGTTGCGGGTCAGCGTGCGTCTTCCAGCAGGGCAAGCACCTCGTCTTTACCCTCGTGCTTCTCGCCTTTCAACTTGGTCACTTCACGCTCCAGCTTGCGCACCTCGCGTGATTTGCGTGTCGCTTCGGCGCGGTGTTTGTATTCGCGCATCCATTCCCAGACAAATCCGATGATCAGCCCCGCCACGATGCCGCCGAAAATGATGACAAACAGCGGCAGATCGACACTGTGGCGCAATCCCAGCGGATCGGGCAGGCCTTCGGGCATCGTGCTGACCGTGACGTGCGTACGATTGGCCAGCGCAAGGCAGACAAGAACAATGGCCAGAGTGGCCAGAAACGCATAGCGGATATAGCGCATTACCTGTTTTACTTTCCGTTCAGACGGTCACGCAGCAGTTTTCCGGTCTTGAAGAACGGCACGTGTTTTTCCTCGACCTGCACTGTTTCGCCAGTGCGCGGATTGCGCCCGACGCGCGCATCGCGTTTCTTGACAGAGAACGCGCCGAAACCGCGCAGTTCGACACGATCGCCCCGTGCCATTGCATTGGTGATCTCGTCAAAGATCGTGTTCACAATTCGTTCGACATCCCGTTGGTACAAGTGCGGGTTGTCGTCTGCAATTTTTTGAATCAGTTCCGACCGGATCATCGGTTGGTCCCCCCGAGGTGTGGTTTCTTTTTTTCGTTCCGAGTTCTTTCAAACTATAGGAACAAACCTGCGCCGCGGAAACAATAAGCACGATAATGTAGCAAAAATAATGCCTTATACGCGTGAAATCCGGTCACATTCTACCATGTGAAGGCATCAAAGCGCCAAGTTGGGCACCGATTGTTGAATGCCGCGTTGCGGCGCCACCGTTTTTGACCAAAACGATTCGCGATAAAAAACGGCCCCGCACGCGATGTGCGGGGCCGTATCACTCAACGCCGGAATGGCGTCAGGTCTTATTCGTCGCCCTTCAGGGCCGCGCCCAGAATGTCGCCCAGCGATGCGCCGGAATCCGAGCTGCCGTATTGCTGGACAGCTTCTTTTTCCTCTGCAATCTCGCGCGCCTTAATCGACACGCCCAGACGGCGGGTTTTCGCGTCGACATTGGTGATGCGCACATCAACCTTGTCACCCACGCTGAACCGCTCGGGGCGCTGTTCGGCACGATCACGCGACAGGTCAGAGCGGCGGATGAAGGATTTCATGCCTTCATATTCCACTTCGATGCCGCCATCTTCGATCGACGTTACTGTCACGGTCACGATCGATCCGCGTTTCACGCCGCCCACCGCTTCTGCGAACTTGTCACCGCCCAAGGCTTTGACCGACAGTGAAATGCGTTCTTTTTCCACATCCACTTCGGACACGACCGCCTGCACCATGTCGCCCTTGTGATAGGACTGGATCGCGTCTTCGCCGCGCTCGTCCCAGCTCAGGTCGGACAGGTGAACCATGCCGTCGATGTCGCCTTCGAGACCGATGAACAGACCGAATTCGGTGATGTTCTTGACTTCGCCTTCGACTTCGGTGCCCTCGGGGTGGGTTTCTGCAAACACTTCCCACGGGTTGCGCTGTGTCTGTTTCAGACCCAGGGAAACGCGGCGCTTGGCGCTGTCGATTTCCAGAACCATGACTTCGACTTCCTGGCTGGTCGAAACGATCTTGCCGGGATGTACGTTTTTCTTGGTCCACGACATTTCCGAAACGTGCACCAGACCTTCGACACCGGGTTCCAGCTCAACAAACGCACCGTAGTCGGTGATGTTGGTCACGCGGCCTGTGTGGGTCGATCCCAGCGGGTACTTGCCAGCCACCAGATCCCAAGGATCTTCCTGCAACTGCTTCATACCAAGGGAAATCCGGTGGGTTTCCTTGTTGATCTTGATGACCTGCACCTTGATCGTTTCACCGATTGTCAGAATTTCCGACGGGTGGTTCACACGGCGCCATGCCATGTCGGTAACGTGCAGCAGGCCGTCAACACCGCCCAGATCAACGAACGCACCGTATTCGGTGATGTTCTTGACCACACCGTCGACTTCCTGGCCTTCGGTCAGGTTGCCGATGACTTCGGCGCGCTGTTCGGCACGGGATTCTTCAAGGATGGCACGACGCGACACAACGATGTTGCCACGGCGGCGGTCCATTTTCAGAACCTGGAACGGCTGCTTCAGACCCATCAGCGGGCCGGCATCGCGCACCGGGCGCACATCGACCTGCGAACCGGGAAGGAACGCAACCGCCCCGCCCAGATCGACTGTAAAGCCGCCTTTGACACGACCAAAGATCGCGCCTTCGACACGCTCTTCTTTTTCGTAGGCTTTTTCCAGACGGTCCCAGGCTTCTTCGCGGCGGGCCATTTCACGCGAAATAACGGCTTCGCCGCGCGCGTTCTCGACCTGACGCAGGTACACTTCTACTTCGTCGCCAACGGCGATTTCAGGAGCTTCCCCGGGATTTGCGAATTCTTTAAGTTCAACGCGGCCTTCCATTTTGTAGCCGACGTCGATGATGGCTTGTCCCGCTTCGATCGCGATGACCTTGCCTTTAACGACAGACCCTTCTTCGGGTGTGTCCATTTCGAAGCTTTCGTTCAAAAGGGCTTCGAATTCGTCCATAGATGTTGATTGAGCCATGTGGTCTCTGGTTTCCTAATCTAGCGTTTATACGGGCCGAACGGTTGTCTCCGCCGGTCTTTGGGTTTCAGTTGGTCACGGGCTTTGGTCCAAATAAACGAAGGGCCGGCGTATTCCCCCGACCCTGCTCATATATGTCTGCGATCTGGACCGCCGCTTAGACGAGGCGGGGTATAGGTCAGCTTTGCCTTGTTGGCAAGGGGGTTCGGCCATGTTGGCCAGGTTGCGCCGGCACAAGGATCGGCGGGTGAATACACCAGCGCAGCGCCGCGACAGGCAGGGCCGCGCCGTCTGTGTTTGCAACCGATAGACCGAAGCCGGAACTTGATGTAATATCTGGCGTTACTGGCGTTGTTACGCAGGTTCAGGTTCGGGCAGTCCACTTGATGGTAATGTGACCAAAGCAGATGCAAATATCCCGCCGCAGGCACGGTTCCGGCCTGCGTTACCGGGCTGGCGCGCCATATGTGGCGCGGCATTGTTTCTATTCGCCGCTTCGGGGCACGCCGGGGCGCAGGAATTCTATACCCTCAAGGGCCATGGCGGCCCGATCAAGGGCATCGCGGCGGCCGGTGACGGTACGATCCTGACGGCCAGTTTTGACAACACCGTCGGGCTGTGGCGCAACGGGGCGCCGACATGGCTGGACGGGCATGATGCGGCGGTGAATGCGGTTGTCTATCTGGGCGATGGCAGGGTGGTTTCGGCGGGGGATGATTATTCCATTCGCCTGTGGGACAGCGCGGCAGGCACCTCGCGGCTCTTGGGGCGGCATGCAGCGAAGATCCTGCAACTGGCGGTGTCACCGGATGGTAAATACGTGGCCTCGGCCAGCTGGGACAGAACCGCGCGGGTCTGGCCGCTAAAGGGCGATGCGCCACCGGTGGAAATGCGCGGCCACGGCAATATCGTGAACGATGTCGTGTTTTCAGGCGACGGCACACAGCTGATTACCGCGTCCGGCGATGGCACGTTGCGGGTGTGGAACACGGCGACAGGCGCGGTGGAACGGCTGCTGGTGGAACACGGGTTCGGCATCAATGCGATCGAACTGGCCCCTGATGACAACTGGATCGCCTATGGCGCAGTTGATGGCGGCACCCGCGTGCTGTCCCTGCCAGACGGAGAAGTTCTGGGCGATTTCACGCTGGGTCACCGCCCGATACTGGCACTGGCCCAGCACGCCGGAACCGCGCGGATCGCGGTGGGCGATGGTCAGGGCTATATCATGATGGTCGATACGGAAAACTGGCGGGTCGCGGATGATTTCCAGGCCTCGACCAGCGGGCCGGTCTGGGCGCTGGCATTTTCACCGGACGGGCAGAACATCCACGCGGGCGGGCTGGACAATGCGATGTACAGCTGGCCGGTGAACAATATGGTCAAGGCCAACCAGATGGCCGCCGGGCAACGCAGCTATCAGACCCCGCCCGAAGAAATGAGCAATGGCGAACGCCAGTTCCAGCGCAAATGTTCGATCTGCCACACGCTGGGCCCCGACAGCGAACGCCGCGCCGGGCCGACACTGTATCAGGTGTTCGGGCGCCCCGCCGGTACGATCGACGGGTATTCCTATTCGGACACGCTGAAAACCTCGGATATCATCTGGTCCGAAACCACCATTGATCTGCTGTTCGATCACGGCCCCGATGATTATATTCCCGGATCGAAAATGCCGCTGCAACGCATCACATCCGCCGCCGACCGCGCCGACCTGATCGCGTTCCTGAAGACCAGCACCACGCCAGAGTGATTTCGAAACCCGCACTCTGGTGCCGACTCAGTTCAACCCGACCAAGCCGGAAAGACACGCCATGGCAGCCTATGCGATTTTTGACGTCGAAATCCACGATGCCGAGCAATATCAAAGCTTTATGCTTGGCGTGAAACCCGCGCTTGAAGCGGCAGGTGCGAAATATCTGTCACGCGGCGGGGCGCACAAGGTTTATGAGGGCGATTGGGAGCCGCGCCGGATCGTGCTGCTTGAATTCCCTTCGGTCGCGCATTTCGAGAGTTTCTACAACAGCGCAACCTATCAGGGTCTCAAATCAATCCGTGATGCGTGCAGTTCCGCCCGGCTTGTCAGTGTCGAAGGGATCGATCCGGGCCAATAGCGGCCCAGGCGTGCCCTAGATTTCTTCGCCCTTTTCCAACAACCGGTCGATCAGCTGGCGCTGTAACGGAACGGAATCGCCGCCCCCGAACTGCATCGCCCCGCCGGTGTAAAGCGATCCATAGGTCTGGGCGACATTCACCGTCTGGCCGATGCCCGAAATGAACTGATCCCGCTCCAGCGGCGACAACGGGTGGATGAAAACCGCCCACAAACGCCCCTGCGCCACGGCATATCGCGCATCCAGCGCGCTGTCGAAATTGGCCTGCATAAGGCGCTGCCATTCCGCCGCATCAATATCTTCGGCCAGACGGATCGGCACCATCGCGCGCATCCGGTCGGCGCGCGGATCGGTGATGATCAGGATCGGCACATCGTCTATCGACAACTCGAACGCGGGCCCCATCTGTTTTGCTTCGGGATCAAGCGCCATCACGATCTGCGCCATACGGTCCAGCGTCATCGGTGGTTCCGTGGTCGGGGCGTCCTCTTGCGCCTGCGCAAGGCGCGCAACGCCCCCCGCAAACAGCAGCGCCAGAATAAGGGTGCGCATGATCTATCCTTTCGCCGTGGTTTCGCAATTCACCCTAGCCTGCCGACGGTTCAATCCCAAACCACACTTTGGTGAGGCATTTTGCCCGCATCGCCTAAGCGGCTGGATCGAAACCGCTTTGCGCTGTAGCGTTTTGCACAGTTCAAACGGAGACGCCTGAATGGAACTTACACTGGAATCGGCGTTTTCGACGGGCGGGCTTGTCGGGCACACGTCTTATCTGTTGCTGGTCGCATCGATGCTGATGCGCGATATCACCCGGTTGCGCATACTGGTGATCGCCTCGGCCCTCGTGGCCATCACCTATGATACGATCTGGCTCAAGGATCCGATCGGCGTATTCTGGGAAACGCTGCTGGTTACGGTCAACGTGGTGCAGATCGCCCTGATCTGGAACAAGAACCGACGCACAAGATTCAACGCGGACGAACAGGCGCTGGTCAATGCACGCCTGTCGCGGCTGGACCCGCATTTTGCGCGCGCGATCCTGAACATGGGGTTCTGGGCCGATGGCACAGCGGGCACCGAACTGACCCGGCAGAACCGGCCGGTGCGCTTTCTGGTGTACCTGCTGTCCGGACAGGTTGATATCATGTGCGATGGTCACAAGGTCGGCACCTGTGGTCCGGGCAACTTCATCGGCGAAATGTCCCTGCTGGACAACAGCAACGCGTCCGCCACGGCGGTGGTTGCCGCGCCGTCGCGCTACTGGATGATCCCGACATATGAAATCCGCAAAATGCGCGTCGTCGCGCCGGAACTGGCTGAAGCGATCGAAATGGGCATCGCGCAGGATCTCAAAACCAAGATACTGGCGCTGAACGCACGACCCAAAGCCACCGGTTAGCCAGACGCATGGTTGCGCCACAATAATTTCATACAATCCTGACTTGAAAGCAGGCAGGATCAATCTATCATCCCAATATTATATTTTCAAAACAGGAGGGTATGCCAAAATTTTTTATAAATCTGTTACAATTTCTGCATGTTGCATCACCATGT
Source organism: Sulfitobacter sp. TBRI5 (assembly GCF_051013555.1). Lineage (NCBI taxonomy): Bacteria > Pseudomonadati > Pseudomonadota > Alphaproteobacteria > Rhodobacterales > Roseobacteraceae > Sulfitobacter > Sulfitobacter sp. TBRI5. The sequence continues at coordinate 339,673 of NZ_CP112884.1, forward strand.
TCTGTGCCGTGTTTGCGTCGGCACAGGATACGTCGCGCCCCAATATCCTGGTGATCTGGGGGGATGATATCGGCTGGCAGAACCTGTCTGCCTACGGGGCCGGAACGATGGGTTATACCACCCCCAATATCGACCGGATCGCCAATGAAGGCATCCGGTTTACCGATCACTATGCCCAGCCCAGTTGCACAGCAGGACGCGCGGCGTTCATCACGGGCCAGTATCCGATCCGGTCCGGCATGACGACAGTGGGGCAGCCGGGATCGCCGCTTGGGCTTCAGGCGGCGTCGCCTACTTTGTCCGAAGAACTGAAGGATATCGGCTATCGGACCGGCCATTTCGGCAAGAACCATCTGGGGGACCGCAACGAACATCTGCCCACTCTACACGGGTTTGATGAGTTTTTTGGCAACCTTTATCACCTGAACACGCAGGAAGAATCCGAACAGCGCGACTATCAGCGCTTCGGGGAACAATTTGCCGGTTCGCTTGAGGCATATGAAGAACGGTTCGGAACGCGCGGCGTGATCCACAGCTTTGCAACCGACACGTTTGACGAAACCGAGCACCCCCGTTTCGGCGTGGTCGGCAACCAGACCATCGAAGATACCGGCCCGCTGACGCAAGAGCGGATGAAAATGTTTGACGAAGCCGAGGTTATTCCGTTGGCCAAGCAATTCATGGCCAACGCACAAGAGGCGAACGAGCCGTTTTTTGTCTGGCTCAACACCAGCCGGATGCATCTTTACACCCGTCTGAACGAAGAATGGCGCTATGCCGCGGAAGAGTTCACATCCGAGGCCGACATGCATGGATCAGGCATGTTGCAACACGACCATGATATCGGTCTGGTGCTTGACTGGCTTGACGAACGCGGACTGAGCGACAACACAATCGTCTGGTATTCCACCGATAACGGGCCGGAACATTCATCCTGGCCACACGGGGCCACAACCCCGTTCCGCGGCGAAAAGATGACAACCTATGAAGGCGGCGTGCGCGTGCCTTCGATGATCCGCTGGCCCGGTATTTTGCCCGAACGGACAACACTGAACGGGATGCAGGCGCATCAGGACATGTTCACGACACTGGCCGCTGCTGCCGGTATCGAGGACGTGGCCGCAAAAGTGCTGCAAGAGGACGACCAGTTCATCGACGGTATCAACAACCTTGCGTACTGGAAGGGCGAACAGGACAACACAAACCGCACGCATATCTTTCACTATTATGAAAGCATCATGACAGCGGTGCGAATGGGGCCGTGGAAGTTCCATTTCTCGACCAAGGAAGACTATTATGCCAACGTCGTGCCGCGCACGGTGCCCCTGGTCTTTAACATCCGTCAGGATCTGTTCGAAAGCTATGACACCACAGACGCCTACGGGCATCTGATGCAAAAAGTATCGTGGTTGATCCAGCCGATGGGCGTGTTGATGGGCCAGCGCCTGCAAACGCTGGCCGAGTACCCGCCGGTGCAGGGCGGAACTTCGTTCAATATGTCCAATATCGTCGAAGATTTCATGAGCAAGGGTATGCAGTAACCCGTCTGAAACAATGGTCGCGCGTTCGGGAACCAGCCGGGCGCGCGGCTTTTTCACTTTTTCCTTTGTCGTGGTTTCAATGAACGGTGCGATCCACGATGTGTCATCGCAAAGTGTAGGGCGTATGTTGATGCGGTTCTAAATCGCTCTGGTCGCCTGCACGGCTGCAATCGCAGTGGCGACAGCTTCGTCAATGCTCAGCTCGGACGTATCAAGAACAACTGCCCCATCAGCAGGGATCAGGGGGGCTGTGGCGCGGTCGCTGTCGCGCGCATCGCGGCTTTGCACATCGGCCAGAACAGCCTCCAGCGTCACCTCGTGGCCCTTGGCCAGCAGTTCGTCATAACGGCGGCGCGCGCGCACTTCGGCGCTGGCAGTGACAAACAGTTTCACCTCGGCCTCAGGGCAGATGACCGTGCCGATGTCGCGCCCGTCCAGTACCGCACCACCCGGACGGCGGGCGAAACTGCGCTGGAAATCGGTCAGCGCGGCGCGCACATCGGGCAACACCGCGACACGGCTGGCGGCCTGTGCCACATCGGGGGTGCGCAGGCGGGCATTTTCCAGATCGACCGGATCAAGGTTGCGCGCCGCCTCGACCGGGTCGGCCCCGTCCAGCGTTTTGGCCCCGACTGCACGGTACAACAGACCGGTATCCAGATGGGCAAAGCGGAAATGCGCGGCGACTGCCTTGGAAATCGTGCCCTTGCCGGCAGCGGCAGGGCCGTCGATGGCGACGGTAAAGCTCATCCCGGATCGCGCGTGATCTGCGCGCCCAACCGGGCCATAAGTGGTTCGAATATCGGAAAGGACGTGGCAATCGGCGATCCGTCATCCAGTTGCACGGGTTGCTCTGTGGCCATGCCCAGCACCATGAACGACATGGCAATCCGGTGATCCAGATGGCTGGCACAACGCGCGCCGCCCTCAACGGTTTTGCCGCCGGTCACCACCCACCAATCGGGTCCGTCTTCAACGGTGACGCCGCAGGCGCGCAGGCCGGTGGCCATGGCATCGATCCGGTCGCTTTCCTTGACCCGCAATTCCTTGACGCCGCGCATTTCGGTGTCGCCCTGCGCAAAGGCCGCCACGACAGACAGGATCGGGTATTCGTCGATCATGCTGGCCGCGCGTTCGGGCGGCACGGCGATGCCTTTCATATCCGGCGAATAGCGCGCGCGCAGGTCGGCGACGGGTTCGCCGCCTTCAAGGCGTTCGTTTTCATAGGTCAGATCGGCGCCCATGTCGCGCAGGGTGATGAACAGGCCCGCGCGCGTCGGGTTCAGACCGATATTGGGGATCAGAACGTCCGACCCCGGCACGATCAGTGCTGCACAGACCGGAAACGCCGCGCTGGACGGATCACGCGGTACGGTAATGGTTTGCGGTTGCAGTTCGGGTTGCCCGGTCAGGGTGATCACGCGGCCTTCTTCGGTGACTTCGGTTGTGATCTCGGCGCCGAAACCTGCCAGCATACGTTCGGTGTGATCGCGCGTGGCTTCTTTTTCGATCACGACGGTCTGGCCCGGCGCATTCAGCCCCGCCAGCAGCACCGCCGACTTCACCTGCGCCGACGGCATCGGCACGGTATAGCGCACCGGCACAGGATTGGCCGCGCCGACAATCGTCATCGGCAACCGCCCGCCCGAACGCCCGACAGACACCGCACCGAACAGGGCAATCGGATCGGTCACACGCGCCATGGGGCGTTTGTTCAGACTGGCATCGCCGGAAAAGGTTGCGGTGATCGGGCACGTTGCCATCGCACCCATGATCAGGCGCACGCTGGTGCCAGAATTACCGCAGTCAATCACCCAGTCCGGCTCGGCAAACCCACCCACGCCAACGCCATGCACCGACCAGTTGCCATGGCCCAGATCGGTCACTTCGGCCCCGAAGGCGCGCATCGCGGCGGCGGTATCCAGCACATCTTCGCCTTCAAGCAGGCCGGAAATCCGGGTTTCGCCCACCGCCATCGCCCCAAGGATCAGCGACCGATGGGAAATGGATTTGTCGCCCGGCACATCGGCCACACCCGTCAGCGGACCGCAGGCGGCAGAGGTCATCGGGATCGGCGTGGCATGGCTGGACATGGGGTACGGTCTTTCCTGCGAAGTGGTATTTGGGCAGGCTTAGCCAATCGGGCCGGACGGGTCCAGCGCAGAACGTCCGGTGGCCGGCCCTAGCTACGGCGGAACGTCAGATAATGCGGCGGCCGGCCTTCGCGCAGCGCCTTTTGTTCATAGCGCGTTGAAATCCAGTCGGGCCAGGGCGTGTGAATATCGGCCTTTACGCGCTCGAACCCGGCGGCTGGCACCTCTTCCAGCGTCTGGCGCACGTAATCCTCGATGTCGGTGGCCACACGAAACAGCGCTCCCGGTTTCATCACCCGCGCCAGCGGTCCCAGATGTTCGGGGGTGACAAACCGGCGGCGATGGTGGCGCGTTTTCGGCCAGGGATCAGGATAAAGAAGGAACGCACGCTCGATCGATGCATCGGGCAGCACATCGAACATATCGCGCACATCACCGGGAAACACGTTCAGGTTTTCAACGCCGGCCTTGCGGATCTTGCCCAAAAGCATGGCCACGCCGTTGATATAGGGCTCGCACCCGATGATCCCGACATCGGGGTTCCGGCTGGCCTGATGCACCATGTGTTCCCCACCGCCAAAGCCGATTTCCAGCCAGACCGGTTTGCCGTTGAAACGGGCGTTCAGCTCAAGCGGCAGGCGTTTGGGGTTTTCATCCCATCCCACCGGGCCGGGCGACAGGCGCGCCAGATCCTGATCCAGATAGGTTTTCTGGCTGTCGCGCAGGGCCTGCCCTTTCAGGCGGCCATAGAAATTGCGGTGCGGGCGATCTGGATATGTCATGAGCGCGGGTTTAGCGACAGTTGCAGACAGGAGCAACGGGGGGCAAAGCCGGTTGCGCCGGATCAGTCGCGCATCCACATCCCGTGATGTTTTCCGTCCTTGTCCAACCGTTCAAAGCCGTGTGCGCCAAAGAAATCGCGCTGCGCCTGTATCATGTTGGTGCTGCCGCGACCGTGCCGCATGGTGTCGTACCACGAAAGCGCACCGGAGAGGGCCGGAACCGGCACGCCCGCAAGCGCGGCCTGTGCCACCACGCGGCGCAGCGGGCCGATGGACGCAGCCAGCATGTCAACCATGCGGGGCGCCAGAATCATGTGCCCGAACGGCATGTCGCTGCGCAGGGCAGCGGCAAAATCATCCAGCAGCGCCGAGCGGATGATACAGCCCGCCCGCCAGATTTCTGCGATCCGCGCCAGATCAAGCGACCAGCCAAACTCATCCGATGCCGCCTGAAGCAGGCGAAACCCCTGCGCATGGGCCAGAATACGCCCGGCCAGCATCGCATTTTCAAGATCTGCGTCCTGCGGAACGGCCGCAGGTTGCGCATCAGCAGCCAACACGGTTTCGCCCGCCTGACGCGCGTCTTTTTCCGATGACCAGCCGCGCGCGGCAATCGCCGCCTCAATCGCGCTGGCCGACTGGCCCAGTTTCAGCGCCTCGATCACGGTCCAGCGGCCAGTGCCTTTTTGCCCGGCCTTGTCCAGAATCACATCCACCATCGGGTGCCCGGTTTCGGGATCGACCGATTGCAGAACACGGGCCGAAATATTCATCAGATAGGATTGCAGCGGTCCTGCGTTCCAGCGCGCGAACACCTCGCCGATTTGCGGCGCATTGCGCCCTGCCCCATCCCGCAACAGGCCGTAAAGTTCGGCGATCATCTGCATGTCGGCATATTCGATACCGTTGTGCACGGTTTTCACGAAATGCCCCGCGCCATCGGGGCCAACATGGGCCACGCAAGGGTCGCCCTTGTATTTGGCGGCAATCGCCTCGGCCATGGGTTTGAGCTGCACCCAGCTGTGATCGCTGCCCCCCACCATCATCGACGGACCGTGGCGTGCGCCTTCTTCCCCGCCAGATACGCCCATGCCGACAAAGTGGATGCCACTGCCCTGCAAGGCGGCATCGCGGGCCCGCGTCGCGTTGAAATCGGCGTTGCCACCATCAATGATCGTGTCCCCGTCTGACAGCAGCGGCGTGACAGCGGCAATCATCGCATCCATCGGTGCGCCGGACGGGATCATGAACAGGATGGTGCGCGGGGTTTTCAGCGCGGCCACGAACTGTTCCAGCGTTGCCGCGGGCACCAGATGCTGTGCCAGCGGGCCGGCTTCGCTGACAAAATCGGCGATCCAGTCGGTTTCGCGGTTGGTCACGGCCACGCGAAACCCATGATCCGCAAGGTTCAGCGCCAGCGCGCTGCCCATGGTGCCAAGGCCGTAAACCCCGATATCCGCCTGTGCCATGTGCCGTGCGCCCTTGTCGTTCATGTTTGCGCTAAACTTATCCGCTGACCGCGCAAGCGCAAGCGCCCCGATCAGCGCCCCAGCCGTTTGCGCCGTGTTTTCATCTTTTCATGGGCCACGCCGGTACCATCGTGAAACGAGCCGAACCACTTGTCCCATGGCATTTCCAGATTGCCGTAATTCACCTCGAAGTAACGATGATGCATCTGGTGGTGGAACGTGCCCAGCGCCAGACGCTTGCGATCCTTGACCAGCAGATTTTCAAAGCCGGTGTGCGATGTTGCCGCCGTCAGCGCCTGATGCTGCATGTGAAACAGGATGTGCAGCGGATGGGCCGGCACAATGAAATGGATCAGGACCGAACTGAAAAAGGCGATATGTTCCACCGGATGCATCGACAGGCCCGACCAAGGGCCGACATTGACGTTGCGGTGATGCAGCGCATGCACCAGCCGGTAAAGCGGCCCCCAGTGCAGCGCGCGGTGAATCCAGTAGAAATGGAACGATATCCAGATCGGGGTCAGAAAAAACAGGGCGACGAACCAGACCGGATTGTCAGACCACAGCAGAACCGGCGCCCACCCGTTCGCCATCGCGTGGAACATCAGAACCTCATACGCTGTCCAGAACCCGACGCCGCTGGTCAGCGACCAGAACATGTTGTCACGCACCTGCCCGCCAAAGCTGAACTGTTTGCCTTTTGTAGCCAGATCACGCGGATCGTACTTCAACCGGTCGCCCTGTTTCCTGTGGTGGAAAAAGTAAAGATGCAGCCCGCCGGCCACCAACAGCATCAGGATGGTGTTGCGCAGCCAGATCTGCGCGATCCATCCCAGGGCCAGGGTTTCCATTTCGGCCAAGGACGGTTGCAACCATGTCCAGCAGATCAGGGCCAGCCCGACAAGAAGGCTGTTTTCGGCCAGCGACAGCCAGCGCGCCGCAACCCAGCCTGCCATTCTGCGCGGATCGGGGGGCCAGCTGAAAAACGGCGACACGGCGATCGGAACGTCGGGCACATGGTTCCAACCCGCGATACTGTCCGGTTTGTCGGTCTGCGTCATCGCCGTATTCCCATCGCGATCAGAACCACTGGCCCGGCTCCATCAGCCCCAGATCCAGCAATTGCCGCGAATGCCATTCAAACGGTGTCGAATTGTGCCAGGTAAAGGTTTCAATCTCGAACGTGCTGCCGGGGTTGCGTTTCAGCGCCTTGGCGGTGCGGAACGAACAGATCGCCGATGTCAGGTTATTGTGCCACGGACAGGCATAGGTGTTGTATTCTTCGTCGTTGAACGTGTGATCATCGCGCAGTTTCAGCCCCGGCTTGGCACGAAACAGGGCCACGCGATCAATCTTGCGCCGCAGTTGCGGCACATGTTCTTCATAGCGCCAGCGCAACCCGCCGAAAAAATCAAGCTGCCGTTCCTTGGGGTGATCGTGATTGGCCGGATCGGTGCGCGCCAGCGCGTAATAGCCCGATTTGTCCAGACACGCCTGTTCCAGCGATACCGCGTTCGGATTGGCGTTCAGGTCAGAGGCGTAAAGATCGATCACATAGCTCAGCATGGCATCGCGCCGCTCTTCCGTATGAAAGGACAGCATTTCGCCGACAGTGCGGGACTCGCAAAACGGGAAAAACAGGTATTCGGCGTTGAAGCAGTAATAAAGCCAGGTGCCCGGTGCAGCCGCGATAATCTGGTTCACCGCCGTTTCCATCGCGCCTTGCCGCGACATATCGTAATCGATCCGGTGCACCACACCGGCCAGATCATCGGGCAGCGCAAAGCTGGGCGGCATCAGCGCCAGAACCTGATGGAAGCCCGATTGCAGATGGTGACGCAAGGTTGTGTCCACCTCGACATCGTCTTCGACCAGCACCATGGCAACCGGCCCCTTGGCCAGCGCGGCCTTGCCGACATTCAGAAAATCGCTGATCGAAGAATATCTCATGGGGCCTGCATCTACCGGTTTTCTGCAAAATCCGTTAATTCCGTTTGCATTGCAAGCCACCCCTGCTTGGTCTAGTCAGGCGGCGCATCACATCCGCAGAAAGTTTTATACCATGTCCGCGCCCAAAAAGCTGTTTATCAAGACCTATGGTTGCCAGATGAACGTCTATGACAGTGAACGCATGGCCGAAGCCCTGGGCGGTCAGGGCTATGTCACGACGGACAAGGCGGACGAGGCGGACATGATCCTGCTGAACACCTGCCATATCCGCGAAAAGGCGGCGGAAAAGGTGTATTCCGAACTGGGACGACTGAAGGTGCACAAGGCCACCAATCCGGACCTAAAAATCGGTGTGGCCGGGTGCGTGGCGCAGGCCGAAGGCGCCGAGATCATGCGCCGTCAGCCTGCTGTCGATCTGGTGGTGGGGCCGCAATCCTATCACCGCCTGCCCGAGATGGAGGCCAAGACCCGCGAAGGCATCAAGGCGCTGGATACGGATTTTCCTGAAGAGGACAAATTCGAAAAGCTGAAATCGCGCCCCAAGGCAGCGCGCGGTCCAACCGCGTTTCTGACCGTGCAGGAAGGCTGTGACAAGTTTTGTGCCTTCTGCGTCGTGCCCTATACACGCGGTGCCGAAATCAGCCGCCCGGTGGACCGCATCCTGCGCGAGGCGCAGGATCTGGTCGAACGCGGCGTGCGCGAAATCACGCTGCTGGGCCAGAACGTAAACGCCTATCACGGCGCCGGTCCGGACGGATCGGAACAGACCCTTGCCCAACTGATCTGGGCGCTGGACAAGATCGACGGGCTGGAACGCATCCGGTTCACGACGTCCCACCCCAATGACATGAGCGATGATCTGATCGAGGCGCACGGCACCTGCGCCAAGCTGATGCCCTATCTGCATCTGCCGGTGCAGTCGGGATCAGACCCTATTCTGAAACGGATGAACCGCGGCCATACCGCCGAACAATATCTGCGCCTGATCGAACGCATTCGCGCCGCGCGCCCCGATATCGTGCTGTCGGGGGATTTCATCACCGGCTTTCCCGAAGAAACCGATGACGATTTTCAGGCAACGCTCGATCTGGTCGAGGCGGTGCGCTATGGCTATGCATTTTCGTTCAAGTATTCGACCCGCCCCGGCACGCCGGCGATGGAACGCCCGCAGGTGCCCGAAGACGTCAGGGCCGAGCGGTTGCAGCGTCTTCAGACGATCATCACCCGCGACCAGCGCGCCATTCAGGACGCGATGGTCGGGCGCGATGTAACCGTGCTGATCGAAAAGCCGGGGCGCTGGCCGGGACAGATGGTGGGCAAATCGGAATATCTGCACGCGGTGCATGTGACCGGATCGAATGCGCAGGCGGGCGATCTGGTACGGGCCAGAATCGTGTCCAGCACCACGAATTCGCTGGCGGGGGAATCAATCTAAGGTATTTCGAAAACACTGCGTGTTCTATCCTGACGCGATCCTGAGTTCGCGAAAACTATCCAATTTACCCGATCCCTAGCCCAATGTGGCCGATTTAGACACAATATGTAGTCAAAGCGGCTTCACAGAGCGATATTTTGTTCCTAGACTTTTTGACGTGAGGGAAAGGCAGAGCGTCTGCAATGTGGAACGCGTGTCTTTTTGGGGAATAGTTAAAGGATAGTGTTGTGGTGTGTACTTTTATCCGCGCAATGCGGGCGTCATTATCAGCGTCCGCGATTGTATTTGCCAGCGCGGTATTTTTTCCGCAGATGGCATCGGCGCAATCGGACGCCGTAAGTTCCGGTGAACCTCGGACAATCAAGGGCGAACGTTATGTCCCGACCATCTGGGTCGATCCGGACGGATGCGAACACTGGGTCATGGATGACGGGATCGAAGGCTACATGTCGCCCCATGTCACCCGCGACGGGCGGCCTGTCTGTCATCGGGGCAAAGTCTGCGGCGTGATGAACACCGATCAGTTCTTTGCCACCGACCGTTATTCGATCAACGCCGCGGGCCAGCAGCGTCTGCGTGAATTCTTCACCAGCGCCACCGCTGAATCCTTTATCATCGTCGGCCACACCGACAGCCGCGCATCGGACAGCTATAACATGCGCCTGTCGCAAAACCGCGCCAATGCGGTTGCCAGGGTCGCGCGATCGGCCGGGGTCAGAGTGGCGGAAATCCGTGGCTACGGTGAACGGCAGCCCAAGGCTTCGAATGCCACGGCAGAAGGGCGCGCGCAAAACCGCCGCGTCGAAATCCTGTGTTTACGCTACAAGGGGGGCTGAGATGTCTGTTCTGAAGATATTGTGTGCCCTCGGGGCCGTTTGCGCCATGTCGGCGTGTGAATTGTCCAGCAACGCCGACAAGACGGTCGATGGCGGTCTGGACAAAAAATCGCTGACTGGCCTGACGGCTGGCATTTGGGTCGATCCCAACGGCTGCGATCACTGGATCATTGACGATGGCTTTGAAGGCTACCTGTCGCAACGGTTGCAACCTGACGGAAAACCTGTCTGTTCGGGCATCGCGCCTCCGGGGTATGCGGTGGGGCCGTTCAAACGCGGCACCACGGTCGAAGACCCGATCTGACGCCAGACCATTCGCAAAAGTGCACCGGCCCGCCCTGAACACGGCGGGCCTGTTTGTTTATGCGCGATGCGGCAGTTTTTGTGACTCTTTTATGATATTATTGATCCAGCCGCTTGCGCTTGGGTTCGGATATTGGCACCATCCCCACAGGTTGTTTAGCTAAGGATATGCGTTTGGCAATCAGTGCCCAGACTCCCCCGCCCCCTTCCGATCCCGCGCCCGAAGTGCTGGTGGAATTTCCCGATAACCGTTTGCTGATTGATCTGTGTGGCGAATTTGATCGCAACCTTGCGGATATAGAACAGAAACTGGCGGTGCAGTTGTTGCGACGGGGCAACCAGATCGCAGTTATCGGTGCCCCCGAAGCACAGAAACAAGCCACCGACATCCTGCAATCGCTTTATGCACGGCTTGAGGCGGGGCGCGCGGTGGAAGCCGGCGATATCGATCGCGAATTCCGCATGGGCAGCGAAGAGGACGGCGCAAGCCTGTCCACCCAACTTGAAATGTTCAAGGGCGGTAAGGTTGAAATCAAGACCCGCAAGCGGCTGGTCGAACCGCGCACCGATGCACAGAAAGCCTATGTTCAGGCACTGTTTGAAAACGAACTGGCCTTTGGTATCGGCCCGGCCGGTACCGGCAAGACCTATCTGGCCGTCGCCGTGGGCGTGAACATGTTTCTGAATGGTCAGGTCGACAAGATCATCCTGTCGCGCCCCGCTGTTGAAGCGGGCGAACGGCTTGGCTTTCTGCCCGGCGACATGAAGGAAAAGGTCGATCCCTACATGCAGCCGCTTTATGACGCGCTGAACGATTTTCTGCCCGCCAAGCAACTGGCCAAAATGACCGAGGAAAAACTGATCGAGATTGCGCCGCTTGCGTTCATGCGGGGGCGTACATTGTCCAACGCCTTTGTTGTGCTGGACGAGGCGCAGAACGCCACGACGATGCAGATGAAAATGTTCCTGACCCGCCTTGGCGAAGGCAGCCGCATGGTGATCACGGGCGACCGCACCCAGATCGATCTGCCACGCGGAGTGCCCAGCGGCCTTGCCGATGCCGAACGGTTGCTGAACAGCATCCCCAAGATCAGCTTTAATTACTTCACCTCCAAGGACGTTGTGCGCCATCCGCTGGTGGCCGCCATTATCGAGGCCTACGAGAAAGACAGTGCCTGACAGCGTCCTGTGCCAGATCGAAGACAAAAGATGGCAAACCATCAATCTTGAAGACGTGGCCGAACGTGCCACCTGCGTAACACTGGCTTTTCTGGGCCATGATCCCGCGCGCTTTGAAATCAGCCTGCTGGGTTGCAGCGATACGCGTATCGCCGATCTGAATGCCGATTTTCGCGGCAAACCCGTGCCCACCAATGTTTTAAGCTGGCCAAGCGAGGATCTGGCGCCGAAAAAGGCAGGCGACCCGCCACATCCCCCTTGCAAGACTGCGTTTTTCCCGACAGGCGCAGATATGCCCATCGAATTGGGGGATATTGCAATTGCCTTTGAAACTTGCCAATCCGAAGCGGACAAAGCCGGTCTGCCGCTTGTGAATCACACCACACATCTGATCGTTCACGCTGTGTTACATTTGTTGGGGTATGACCACGTGCGTGACCAAGATGCCACTTTGATGGAAGATCTTGAGACGGATATACTTGGCAGCATGGGGTTGGATGACCCATATAGGGACGATAACGGGGCCGCACGGCCCCATTCTGGATTGGATTGATGGGCGATATTGACGGTTCCTCTAACGCAGCGCGCAGCGCGCAGCCGACAGAGCAAGACGAGTTAAACGAGACAGATCAGGGCGATACGCTGGTTACAGACAGGCCCGGTTTCTTCCGAAGAGTGATTGAGGCGCTCAGCCCGTCCGAAATGGACGAAGCCACCCCCGACGCCCCGACAGAGGCGCCGCGCCCCGCATCACATGGCATGATCAATCTGCGACGCCTGCGCGTCGAAGACGTGGCGATTCCGACAGCGGATATCGTGGCGGTGCCCGACACGATCACCAAGGACGAACTTGTTGCGGTGTTCCGCGACAGCGGCCTGACCCGCCTGCCCGTCTATCACGGCACGCTGGATACGCCCATCGGCATGGCCCACCTCAAGGATTTCGCGCTGACCCATGGCTTCAACGGCAGCGGCGGGCGCTTTTCGCTGAAAAAGATGGTGCGACCTTTGATGTTCGTGCCCCCGTCGATGAGCATTGGTGTGCTGCTGACGAAAATGCAGACCGAACGGCGGCATATGGCGCTGGTGATCGACGAATATGGCGGCGTGGACGGGCTTGTCACCATCGAAGACCTGATCGAACAGGTGATCGGTGAAATCGAGGACGAACACGATACGGTCGAGGGCGAATACTGGGTCAAGGAAAAGCCCGGCTGTTATGTCGCCTTGGCCAAGACGCCGCTGGATGAATTCGAGGCCGAAATCGGCCTGTCCCTGACAGATCACGACCGCGTCGACGAAGAAGAAATCGACACGCTGGGCGGTCTGGTGTTCATGCTGTCCAGCCGCGTGCCCGCACGCGGAGAGGTTGTGGTACATCCCGACGGGCCGGAATTCGAAGTGATCGATGCAGACCCGCGCCGGATCAAGCGGTTGCGCGTTCGGGTGCCGGGCCTGGCCGCGGCATGAACCTGCTGCGGCGGGCCAGACAGATCCGCACGACCCTGCCAGATGCCAGCCCCAGCCGCGCATATGCCTATGGTGTGACTGCGGGCGCGGGGACGGCACTGGGGCTGGCCCCGTTTGATCTGTGGCCCGTTGCCGTTTTCGGGCTGATCGCCGGATACGTCCTGTTTTCCGCTGCCGCCACGCTGCGCCGGTCTTCGCTGATCGGATGGGCGTTTGGTACCGGGTATTTTGCCGTTGCGCTGCACTGGATCGTGGAACCGTTTGCGGTGGATGCCGCGCGGCATTTGTGGATGGCGCCCTTTGCGCTGGTGTTCATGGCAACGGGGCTGGCGCTGTTCTGGGGTGCTGCGTTTGCGCTGGCGCACTGGCTGGCGCCGCCCCCTGCCCGCTGGACGCAGGGTGTGGCGCTGGCGCTGTGCCTTGGGCTGGCGGAGCTGGCGCGCAGCTATGTGTTGACCGGGTTTCCCTGGGCGGTGCTGTCGCAAATCTGGGTGTCGACACAGGCGATCCAGTGGATCAGCGTGATCGGGCCACACGGGCTCGTTCTGCTGGCGCTGCTGGCGGTCTGGATGCCTTTGAGCGTGACGGGCGGCGCGGTCCGGCGCGCAATATCTTTCGTGCCGGCACTGTGTCTGGGGGCGGGTGCGCTGTTGTGGCCGGATACCGCGCCAGTGGCGGGCAGCGATGCCCCGATCATCAGGTTGATCCAGCCCAACGCCGCCCAGCGCGACAAATGGAACCCGGATATGATCCCGTTGTTCTTTGACCGGCAGGTCGCGTTTACCCGCGCACCGGGTCAGACCGGACAGCGCCCCGATCTGATCGTGTGGCCGGAAACGGCAGTGCCAACGCTGCTGGAATATGCCAACGGCGCGTTCGATGTGATTACCGATGCCGCGCAGGGCAGCACCGTTGTGATGGGCATCCAGCGCCAGAACGACGCACGGCTGTTCAATTCCATGGTTGTTCTGGATGGAAACGGCACGCTGACCGGCATCTATGACAAACACCACCTTGTGCCCTTTGGCGAATACATCCCGTTCGGGTCCGTTCTGGGCCAGTTCGGGTTGCGCGGCCTTGCTGCCGAAGACGGCGACGGGTTCAGCGCCGGGCCCGGCCCGGCCTTGCTGGATCTGGGCAAGGCGGGGCGCGCGCTGGCCCTGATCTGTTACGAGGCGATTTTCCCGCAGGATGTGAACCGCGCCCCGACACGCCCCGATTTTCTGCTGCAGGCCACCAATGATGCGTGGTTCGGTACGTTTTCCGGCCCCTACCAGCATCTGGCACAGGCGCGGATGCGGGCCATCGAACAGGGGGTACCTATGGTGCGGGCGGCCAATACCGGCGTGTCGGCGATCATTGACGCACAGGGGCATGTGCTGCGGCATCTGGCGCTGGATACATCCGGGTTTATCGATGCCCCGTTGCCACCTGCTCGGGCTGCGACGTGGTACAGCAAAACCGGCGACCTGCCTGTGCTGCTTGTGTTGCTTGCAGGCCTCTTTGCGCTGGCCGCTGTCAATTTGAGCGCACGCTCAAAACTTTAGCAATTGACCCTGTGGTGCGCACCGCGTACTGCATCTTGCAGCGCCTGCCACAACGGCTTCCTGACGTGGCGGGGTAAAACCAATGGAGCATTTTCATGTCACGGCAGAACTATATTTTCACTTCGGAATCCGTTTCCGAAGGACACCCCGATAAAGTGTGCGATCGCATTTCCGACGCGGTTCTTGATGCGTTTCTAAGCGAAGAACCCGAAGCGCGGGTGGCCGCCGAAACCTTTGCCACCACCAATCGCGTGATCATCGGCGGCGAAGTGGGCCTGTCGGATCAGGAAAAACTGCACGACTATATGGGCCGCATCGAAGACATCGCGCGCGCCTGTATCAAGGATATCGGATACGAGCAGGACAAGTTTCACCACGCCACCTGCGAGATCACCAACCTGCTGCACGAACAATCGGCCCATATCGCCCAGGGCGTGAACGCCGCCGACAACAAGGACGAAGGCGCGGGCGATCAGGGCATCATGTTCGGATTTGCCACCAACGAAACAGACATGCTGATGCCGGCGCCCATTCATTATGCGCATGCGATCCTGCGCCGTCTGGCCGAGGTCCGCAAGGACGGCACCGAACCCACGCTGCGCCCCGATGCCAAAAGCCAGCTGTCCGTGCGCTACAAGAACGGCAAGCCGGTTGGCGTATCCTCTATCGTTCTGTCGACACAGCACGCCGACGCTGGGCAAACCAGCGATGATATCCGCGACATTGTCGAACCCTACATTCGCGAGGTTCTGCCAGAGGGCTGGATCACGCCCGAAACGGAGTGGTGGGTGAACCCCACCGGCACTTTCGTGATCGGCGGGCCGGATGGCGATGCGGGCCTGACAGGGCGCAAGATCATCGTGGATACCTATGGCGGCGCGGCCCCGCATGGCGGGGGTGCGTTTTCCGGCAAGGACCCGACCAAGGTGGACCGTTCGGCCGCCTATGCCGCGCGTTATCTGGCCAAGAACGTGGTCGCCGCCGGACTGGCAGACCGCTGCACCATCCAGCTGAGCTATGCGATCGGGGTCAGCAAACCGCTGTCGATCTATTGCGAAACCTTCGGCACCAGCGATGTGCCCCCGGCAGCCATCGAAAAGGCCATTGATCGGGTGATGAACCTGACGCCCCGCGGTATCCGCGAGCATCTGCAACTGAACAAACCGATCTATCAGCGCACCGCGGCCTATGGCCATTTCGGGCGCGAACCGGACGCCGATGGCGGGTTCAGCTGGGAAAAAACCGATCTGGTCGAGGCGCTTCTGAAAGAGGTCTAGGGCACCAGCCCAAGTCTGACTGCAAGAAAGCCGCCCCTGCAAGGAATTGCGGGGGTGGTTTTGTGTGTGGGTGTGATGGAGCTACAGCATTCGGCCCAGAGCCGACCTTCGTAGATGATGCAGCGAACGGCAGGTCTGAGCCCATTTTTGCACGATGCTGCGCGGCGAACGAATGTCCGCAATGAACCCAAATTACCGGATGCTGTACCCGGCACGAATGACCGGATAGAGCCCGATGTATGTACCGGCTGCTGTTCGCAAGTGTTCAATTGCATGTCTTCTGGAAGTCGCTGATATGTATCCGGCCTTTGGATCGGCTTGTGTTGCTTGCCGTGGCCCTGTTGGGAGTACGCACGCGCCTTTGTCTCATTAGCGGACAGGTCGATTATGACCATTCGGGCTCTCAGACTTTGAGTGCGTTTTTATTCTGTTCCATGCATTTGAGGTTTACGAACGTCGTTTGCGGCTGTGATCAGATCGCAGTCGCCAATTCTTTTTCCATCCAATCGAAGTCCTTGCCTGAGTTAAGAACACTCCATGCGATCCGCGCTAGCTTATTGGCAAGCGCCACGCCGAGCTTGTTGTGCTGCATGCGCGTCGCGGCGGCTTCCAACCATGCGCCAAAACTAAACTTATGCCAGTTCTTCGGTCGCATCATGATGACCTGCGCGGCCTGCACAAACAGCATGCGGAGATACCGGCTGCCTCGTTTTGTGATACGACCCAGGATGGTGCGCCCGCCGGTGCTGTGTTGTCGCGGAACGAGCCCCAGCCAAGCCGCAAAATCTCGCCCCCGATCATAAGCCTCGCCGGTCCCGACAGCTGCAACCACAGCCGTTGAGATGATTGGCCCGATGCCCGGAATGGTCATCAGACGTTGGCAGCTTTCCTCGGTCTCGCTGACCTCTTTGATTTCAGATGTGGTCATATCGATCCGTTTATCCAGCCATATCCAATCCTGTTGGAGCCCCAGGATCAATCTCCGCATCCGCAAGGACATCTCGTCGCCGCGATTGCTAAGAATGGCTTCGAGCGAGGCGCGCAGAGCCGCGACACTACGTCGGACAGTGATCCCCTGTTCGATCAGAAAGGCCCGGATCTGATTCATTGCTGCTGTCCGACGTGACACAAGCCGTGACCGAACGCGATGCAGCGCCTGGAGATCAAGCTGCTCCTGCGTCTTCTCCGATACCGTCTTGAGATTGGGACGCAAAGCGGCTTCTGCAATAGCTTCAGCGTCATTGTAGTCGTTCTTCTGGCCCTTGTTGAAAGGCTTCACATAAATCGCGGGAATGATCCGGGGCTCGAACCCCATCTTGCTCAGCGTTCGGCTGACAAAGTGCGCGCTCAGGCAAGCTTCCATCCCGACAATACATTGCGGCAGCTCCTCAAACGTCGCAACCAACGCCATGCGTTTGATCTTCTTGCGCAAAACAAGCCGACCTTCTTTGTCAAAGCCAACCAAGTGAAATACGTCTTTGCCGATATCAACGCCAACTGACATCAGCTCATCAAAATCATTCTTCGCCATGCTACTTCTCCTTTTTGCAGTATAGGCCAAGCCTAACCTGCTGGGTGAAGCAGCCGGTACATCCCATTAGCGGTCATACTTCCCCGCTGACGCTCGCATTTGCAGCAATGCAAATGACCTAGACCATCAGACGCACCCCAAAAATCAGCGGAAAAATGCACAGAGATTAGACCTGTTCTAGCAACTCAGCTAGGATGCGGAGCAAAAGGAGCATCGGAAATGATGGTAAAATCTTGCTTTTCCGCAGCGTTGGTGGCGATGTTTCTCGTTGCAACTCCGGCTTTGGCCGGAAATGGCAAAGGGAAAGGCGCAAAGAATTCTGGCCCGGGTATCATCGCAAATTGTCCACCTGGTCTGGCCAAGAAGAACCCACCATGTATTCCACCCGGGCAGGCAAAGAAGCGCTATCCAGATTATCGCCCCCGCTATGATGTTGGTGACCGGATTTACGGAGATTATCGTATCATACGGGATGCCAAGCGCTATGGGCTGCGCGAAGGTGATCTTTACTATCTGATTGGGCGAGAAGTTTTCCGCATCAGCCCGGACACCGGGCGGGTTATCGCTTTTGTTGGACTGGTGGATGCCTTGCTGAATTGACTGTAGTTCTTTGTTCAATAATTACTGAGGTATTCGCTCGGTAACGTGTGTCACCATTACCTACGCAACCGATTGTGCCAAATCCGCATTGGCCCGGGTTGTCCCGCAACTCGGTCATCTCAGCAATTCTCTTCAGTGTCTGACTTGGGCCGAAGCTACCGTTGACGCAGTTCCTTTTTGTTGGCTCAGAGCTACGAATACCTGGCCACCCATTGGCGCCGCAGGCATAAGTCCACCCAGTCCACCTGACGGGCAAAACTAAAAACGGTGCATTACTATCATTTAGGCGCCTTTGTATCGCTACCGCTTTGAGTGCTGATGTCCCCCCAGCAAGGAAAAACGGTCCGTCGCGCTTCATTCATTTTCAAAGTTCGCGACGGGTCGTCTTTTCCCAAAGACGCGATAGAGGTGCGCAGAAGCATACCGCAGCAAAAGCTTTCTCTTTTTTGATGGGGTGGTAGCAACGTTCGCCAAATTCAGTGGCCGGACATACGGTGGGGTAAACCAGAACACTGACCCCAACCCAAGAAAACTCGTGCGCGACAAACGCCGCTACCACAATTTAAAGTAGTAGTGGCCTTTTGATATGCAAGGGGGAATTGGTGCGACCTTTTCCCCACTGCCCAAAAGGTCCACAGAACCAGCGTCGCATCCGGCCTTCGCCTTGCTGACGAAAGCCGGACTGCGCGTTAGCTCAGTATAAGATGATAAACCGAAGCGCAGACAAGCAGCGCAATAACGCACACTTCGGCGATCTCTGCTGAGCGTTCCCAAAAACTCGGGATGTACTTTTTACAAATGACGAAGGGGTCATCGTGCCCTTCCTTATGCAGTTCATTCATCTGGAAACCCAACGAACTCGTTACTAACCAGCTCAGTATTGAATAGGTTCTTGTTAGGAATAAGACTGTTTCTGGGTCATTTTGGTAAAGTAACTACCGCTCTTGAATCTCTGTTTTATCAAGCGATGACAGTGGCTTAAGGTGCCATCTCACAACGTTAGTGTACAAAATTACACCTTAGGGTCTACTAATTGACACTTTCTGCCAATCCTCTACAACTAAAGCGTGCTGAATGGGTTTGTTGTTCTCCATACCATCCAGTGTTGTTTGTGTTTGTAACCAGTATCCTTGTTTATAGGGCCTTTGAGTATGACTTTTCTTGCTACGTGCGTTGCTTTTTGCCACATGTCACTGTCCCAAGCTGCGGCAGAAGCGACGCACGAAGCAATTGATTTATCCGTACCGTTCCGGGCGAATCCGTTTCTAGATTTCCCGTTCATACTGACGTATGTCGCTGTCGTTTCGACCGCGATAATTCTCATCGCAAAGTCTCTAGAAATTCTGTTCTAGAAACCGTTGCCAGCCGAAAGCACGCCGCACACCTGTTGCCAGGGCTTTCGGTTCATTCATCGCAACACGCAGGCCCGGTAGTTGCGCCCTTTCCGTTCGTAAACGGATTTTGACAGGCGAAATGCGCCTTTGAGCAAAGCTTTGAATTGCGAGGATTTCCGCCCGATCCAACTTGCGGAAAGCTTTGTACATACACGCTTCCAAGAATTCAGAACATTCAAACGTCAGGTTCTGAAGAAAGCGGCCGTTCGGGTCGGAAATTTCACATAATCTAATTCGATCGACCGCTCACCGGTACTCAGCAGACGCCCAACAAAATCCAGCGAATGATTGCACTGAGCCAATTGCAACTCCTTTAGCGTAGAAGTCATTCGCAAGCGCGGCCGGTATCGCTGCGTTTGAACAGCGGCTCATGTTCTGCCGAAGTTTACCGAACTTACTTCATTCTGTGGACAACTCTGGGATTGAAGCCTCATCAAGTCCCAGCAGACCATGCAGTTCTGAGAGGGCATCTTCCGTTAGGTCGTCGACGTCCTGTGGAGCATAAGCCTCTGACAATGCCGAAATCTGATTTGCTTTCGAATCATCCAGATCACCTTCAAGCTCGGCGATGTTTTCAGCCAGTTCTGCCTGCGCGTCCTGTGCTGTCACCGTATCATCAATGCTTTCCGCAATCTCAGTCAAAGACTGCTGGTTTTCCGGGTCGTTTGGATCCAACCCACTCAGTGCGGCCGCGATCGCGTCCACATCGGATTGATAATCATCCGCCGCAGGATCAAGTGCATCAATTGCTTCCGCTATGTCCTCGGGTGAAACCGAGCTATCCTCGGAAATATTCTCGGCAACAAATTCCGCAGTTGTAGCCACTGTGTCGTCGACCTGTTCGTTCAGGGCCGCAATCTGGTCCGTCAGTCCGATCACGCCTATCGTCGCTTCCTGATAACCTGCGATCTTGCCGACCCGGCTATTTGGGCTGGCATTCAATCGTGCTGTTTGACTGGCATGGGCAGCGTTCAGGCCTTTTAGGTTGCTTGCGACTTTACCGTGCTGGTTTTTCGAAACAGTCGAACGGGCCTGCTTTGCCTCTTTACTGCGTTTTCCCTTGTTTCCGGAAAACACCGAGCTGATTGCGTCAGATAATGATGAACCTGACAAGCCTGCCAAACCCAACCCCGTTCCCCTTGAGCGTCCTTTTCCCCTATCAGCGCTCTTGCTCTTGCCTTTATCTGCGCGGGATTTCGAATTGCCGCGTCCTCCAGAGGCGCTACTGGATGCACCTTCATTGCCATTGGATGCGCCATTCCCACCATTGCCGCCGCCGTTGCCGTTTTTTGCATGTGCTGTGTCTGCCGAAACGGCCAGCGCTACGACGCTGGTTACAACTGGTGTTGAGCTCATTGCCGCAACGATCAACGCGCTGATGAGTGATTTGGAAAGTTGATTGGTCATGGCAACCTCTTTGGAAAATACTGAATATCAAGGTAGTAATGTCGCAAAGACACGGCAAATTTGTATCACAAGCCGTTCTCCAGAATATGACCAAAATTTGACGCATTAAGCACTGAAACACAGACAGTCCTGAGCACTGCGTGTCATTGTTGAGAATGTCGAAACGGGCTCAGATCAGGAGCAGAAAAGTACTCTTCCAGAATCCGGCGATGGTCCGGGGCCGTTATTTGATTGAAATCAATTTAGATGCGGTTGGTACGGATAAAGTCGACGGGCCTGATTTCATCGAAAGGACACGAATATGAAGCCCGTGTGTTTAACAACAGCGTTCTGCTTGGTTTTGGTTTTGGCGGGATGCGAAAACGATGGTAAATACCCAATCTCAGGTCAGGAATGTGATCCGGGTGATCCGGTTCAATCGATGGGCGAGTCAGATTGCATTATGCCTTCCACCGTTGGATCCGGAACATTTTGATGGACTCCTTCAGATCGATTTGATCGCTTAATGGATGAACAACAATGACCGTTTTTTCCGCACTCCGGACCTTGGTGCATTGTGCAGCGATCAACCGCTCCCCGGCCAACGTATCGAATGCCGCCATCGTCCCGGCAAGAGCTCTATGCCGGGAGTTGACCGCGCGCTTCAAGCCTCGGTGTCGTCTACTGCATCATGTACTGCAAAGCGCTGGACCTGAGCCGCGCTTTTTCCATCCGGCGAACGCTTCAGCGCTTTCGCAGCCGGATCACAACGTCGACCGATGCGATTTCAGCACCGGCGGGGGCATCGGGCACGCGCGAGATAACCAGCTGGTCGGCGGGCGCATCGCTCAGCCGGCCTTCGTCTTCCCAGTAGAAATGCGGGTGGTCATGCACGTTGGTGTCAAAATAGCTTTTTGATCCGTCAACGGTAACTTCCTGCATCAGGCCCGCATCGCAGAAGGCGCGCAATGTGTTGTAGACCGTTGCCAGCGATACGGATTCACCATGATCCTTGGACAGGGCAAACAGGCTTTCCGCGGTGACGTGGCGGTTTTGGCCGTCGCCCACAAGAAGCGCCGCCAGCGTCACACGCTGGCGCGTCGGGCGCAGCCCTGCGCCGCTTAGCCATTCCGTGCCGCGTGTGTGGGCGCTGGATGTCAGGTCCGTGCTCATTGAAAGCCTCGTTTTTGCAACTTTCCTTATATAAAGGGCGAAACGGACAAATTTCAATTGAAAATAAGTCGCAGCACGCGTTCTAATCCTGAATATTACATCTTTTGCCGCACCCTTGCGGGACCCTTTCACGCGATGCTAGACGGGGCAACAAGAGCAGCCAGAACACAGGAGAAGCGCCGGTATGGCAGACTATCCAACCCAGTTTGACAAAGACGACCTGCTGAAATGCGCCCGCGGAGAGCTGTTTGGCCCCGGAAACGCGCAATTGCCCGAACCCCCGATGCTGATGATGGACCGGATCACCGACATCAGTGCCGATGGTGGCGCGCATGGCAAAGGCCACGTGGTCGCCGAATTCGATATTCACCCCGACCTGTGGTTCTTCGCCTGCCATTTTCCGGGCAATCCGATCATGCCGGGCTGTCTGGGGCTGGACGGGCTGTGGCAGCTGACCGGGTTCAATCTGGGCTGGCGCGGCTGGCAGGGGCGCGGCATGGCGCTGGGTGTGGGTGAAGTAAAGCTGACTGGCATGGTCAAGCCCGACCGCAAGATGCTGACCTATTACGTCGATTTCACCCGCGTGATCGACCGCCGTTTGAAAATGGGCGTGGCCGATGGACGGGTTGTTGCCGACGGCGAAGAGATTTATGTGGTTAAAGATATGAAGGTTGGTCTGGCCACATCGTAAGGCCAAGGACCAAAAAGGGAGAGTCGCCAATGCGCCGCGTTGTTGTCACCGGATTGGGGATTGTTTCCTCTGTCGGAAATAATGCATCCGAAGTTCTGGCTTCGCTGAAAGCCGGAAAAAGCGGAATCGAAGCCAGCCCGACCATGGCGGAACACGGGTTTCGCAGCCAGATCGCCGGTACGCTCAAGATTGATCCGGCCGAACATATCGACAAACGGACATTGCGGTTCATGGGGCCGGGTGCGGCCTATGCGCATATCGCGATGAGCGAGGCAATTGCCGATGCGGGTCTGAGCGAGGACGATATCGTCAACCCGCGCACCGGTCTGGTGGCCGGATCGGGCGGGCCATCGACCAGCGCCATGTTCGCCGCGCACCAGACGGTGCTGAGTTCGGGCGCGACCAAGCGGATCGGCCCCTTTGCAGTGCCCAAATGCATGTCGTCGACGATTTCGGCCAATCTGGCCACGGCCTTCCACATCAAGGGCATCAACTATTCGATCACATCCGCCTGTTCGACATCGCTGCATTGTATCGGCAACGCCGCCGAACAGATCATGATGGGCAAGCAGGACGTGATGTTTGCCGGTGGCGGAGAAGAGCTGGACTGGACCCTGTCCTGTCTGTTCGACGCGATGGGCGCGATGAGCAGCAAATACAATGACGCGCCGGAAACGGCATCGCGCGCCTTTGATGCAAACCGCGACGGCTTCGTGATTTCGGGCGGTGGCGGCATTGTCGTACTGGAAGACCTTGATCATGCAGTGGCGCGCGGCGCCAAGATTTACGCCGAGGTGACCGGATACGGGGCCACATCGGACGGCCACGATATGGTGGCCCCATCCGGTGAAGGCGGCGAACGCGCGATGCGCATCGCCCTGTCCACCCTGCCTGAAGGACGTCGTGTGGATTACATCAATGCCCATGGCACATCGACACCCGTCGGCGATGTCGGCGAGGTCGAGGCCGTGCGCCGTGTGTTCGGCCAGGGCAGCACGCCTCCGATCAGTTCGACCAAGTCAATGACAGGCCACGCCCAGGGGGCGGCCGGCGCGCTTGAGGCGATATTCTGTCTTTTGATGCTGGATCAGGATTTCATCACCCAATCCATCAACGTGGAAACGCTGGACCCGGCACTGGACCCAGCCGAAATTGCGACCAAACGGGTCGACAATGCCGGACTGGACAGTGTCATGACCAACAGCTTTGGCTTTGGCGGCACCAACGGGTCGATGATCCTGTCGAAATTCAAAGGGTAGAACACGCACATGACAAAGCTTCTTGAGGGTAAACGCGGCCTGATCATGGGCGTTGCCAATGAAAGGTCGATCGCCTGGGGCATTGCCAAGGCCATGCACGAGGCCGGGGCAGAGCTGGCCTTTACCTATCAGGGCGAAGCCTTTGGCAAGCGGCTGGAACCTTTGGCGGCCAGTGTCGGATCGGATTTCATGGTCGATGTGGATGTTACCGACGATGCGTCCCTTGATGCGGCGTTTGACGCGCTGGGATCGCGCTGGCCGACGATCGATTTTGTTGTGCACGCGATCGCGTTTTCTGACAAATCCGAACTGACGGGCCGGTTTCTGAACACCAGCCGCGCCAATTTCAAGAATTCGATGGATATCAGCGCCTATTCGTTCATTGAAATCGCCCGCCGTGCCTATCCTCTTATGAAAGACCAGGGCGGCACGCTGCTGACGCTGACGTATCAGGGATCGAACCGCGTTGTGCCAAATTACAACGTGATGGGTGTGGCCAAGGCCGCGCTGGAATCGGCCACCCGCTATCTGGCCAACGATCTGGGCCCCGAAGGCATCCGCGTGAACGCGATATCGCCCGGCCCGATGAAAACGCTGGCCGGTGCGGCCATTGGCGGCGCGCGCAAGACCTATAAACACACCGATCAGAACGCGCCCCTGCGCGCCAACGCCACGCTTGAGGCGGTGGGCGGAACAGCCGTCTATCTGGCCTCGGATGCAGGCGCCTGCACCACGGGCGAGATTGTGCGCGTCGATGGCGGCTTTCACATCCTTGGCATGCCGCAACCGGATTATCTGTAACGCGCAAGGACGCGAAGTTTCAGCGCAGATTCGCCCCATTTCTGACACGGGCCTGCGTTAGTTTCCCTGCCATGACGCAGACACCGACCGAACCGGACCGGCGCCAGAAACGGCATCAGGTCAGAGCACGCCGCGCCCGCTGGGCCGGGCGCCTGCTGATCCCCGTTCTGGGCCTGCTGATTTCAGCATCCTTGTGGTCCGATCCCGACATCGCCAAACAACTGGAACGCGGGTTGGAAGTGGTGGCTGGCATGACCGGCCCACAAAATCCCGATGACCTGATGGATGATCGCGCGCCGGAACCGAAATCCAAACCTGTGGTCACTCAACTGCCGACCAGCAGCGTCAAGGTAAACCGGTATCCCTAGACTGGCGATCGCCGCCAGACGGGCCAGGCAATTCGGAACGATGACACTGCCGTCACGTCTGGTTCACGACGCGCCCGACCCGCCGCAGATGTCAAAGCTGCGATCCGATGGGAAGCAGGCCATAAACCCCGGACATGAACGCATCCCAGGATGATCCGGTAGGTTCGCGGTAATAGATTCTCTGCGTTCCGTCCGGTGTTGTTTCCGTCCAAGACACCCGATCATCTTCGTCCAGCGTCACGGCGTAGGTTTCGTCTTTCAAAACATCGCGCAACGCATTCGATGCCCGTTTTGTAAAGGACGGCGACTCGATCAGGATGCCCATTTCGGTGTTGATATTGACCGAGCGCGGATCCCAGTTGAACGATCCGACAAACAGATATCGGTAATCAATGGTAAACGCCTTTGCGTGCAGCCCTGATCGGGATTCACCCCAGTTGACGCCACGGTGTTTTTCGCGGTCCGCATCGGGTTTCACCTCGTAAAGGGCAACGCCGCCTTCCAGAAGCCTGCGCCTGTCGCGGGCATAGTGCGCATAGACCGGTTTCACATCGTTGGACGCCAGCGAATTGGTAACGACGGACACGTCAACGCCGCGGCCCTCAAGCTCTCGCAGCCATTCGGTGCCGCGTTTGCGGGGCACGAAATAGGCGGAAATGATCTCGACCTTGGATTGGGCGTTGACGAAATAGGGAATAAGTTGCGAGGCAAGGATTTCACCGCTGTCGTCCTCGCCCGCCGCCTTGGACGGTGGATCGGAATAGAGTTTCGCGGGCACCCAGAAAAGTTCGAGTGTCGAGGGTGTAAAGCTTTGTTCGGTCGCAGCGTTGACGACATCGGCATATTTCGTCTCGCGGGCGTCGCCCATGATCTGGTTTAGCCGGTCGCGCGCGCCCTCCAGACTGACGCCGCCATCGGTTCCGACGACCGCGCTGGCCGGCACGGCAAAGGCGCTGTTCCAGTAGGCATCAAAGTTGGTCGAAATGTCATTTACAACCGGCCCCGCCACCAGCAGATCAAGATCTGAATAGTTCATTTCTCGCTTGGCCAGAAAATACTCATCGCCCACATTGCGCCCACCGACAATCGACATGGCGTTGTCGGCGGTCATTGATTTGTTGTGCATCCGGCGGTTGATGCGTCTGAAATCGGTCAGCCCCGCCGCGATCCGGCTTTGATCGCGCCAGAACGGGTTGAACAGGCGAATTTCGATATTCTCGTGGGATTCAAGCGCAGCTGTTGTGGCGTCGTAACCCTTGGTGTCCATATCATCCAGCAAAAGCCGGACCCGCACGCCGCGGTCCGCAGCATCCAGCAGGCTCCACGCAAAGACCTGTCCGGTCTGATCATTGTGCAACAGGTAATATTGCGCATCGATGGTCAGTTCGGCCGCCGCCGCCAGCGCCAGACGCGCGGCCAGCGCTTCTTCTCCGTTGCCGATCAGGCGGATGCCAGAGCGACCATCGCCAGGATCGCCCAAGCCCTGCACAGCCCGTGTGAGGCCCGAATTTGTCGGGGATTCCAGTGCAAAGGAAGGCGTCTGTTCAAAGGTCCGCTCGGTTGGTGAACAGGCCGAAAAATAGAGCAGTGTCAGCCCTGCCGCCACGGCCAGAATTCTCATCAATGTCACTCCGGTTTGCGTCACTTTCGCCACCTGTCGGCACCTCGCGCGGTGCAAGCCTAGCGGCTAGGTTCCACCGAAGACAAGAGCAAATCCGATCATGACCATCACCCGAGGTGCACTTTCAGACAGGAAACAAAAGGCTTCACAGATCCTTTGAAAAATAGTGCAGATGCGGGCGCAGCATCGGTTGATCCTTGTATGTCGTCGTTTCAATCGGCGTGTCCAGTTCGACAAACCCGAGCTTTGGATAGAGGTTTCGCATTTCGACATTGGGCGTAAGTGTATCTGCGATCAGCCGTTTCAATCCCATGCTGCGCGCCGCTGTTTCGCGCGCTTCGATCAATGCTCTGCCGGTTCCGGTTCCGCGCGCGGCCTGCGTCACAAATACCCGTTTCAATTCGCCGGTGTCCTGATCCAGACGTTTGAGCATGCCGCATCCGATTATTTCATTGGCATCGTTGCGCGCAACGACCAGACAGCCTTGCGGCGGTAAATAATCGTCCGAATTCTCCCAGAATTCCGCCAGCGCGCTTTTTGGGGCGGCAGGATCCAGTTCTAAGCCCATGGCCTGCATTCTTACGACGATAAGGTCGTAATATTGCGACAGGATAACGTCAAGTTCGTCCTTTGGCGGCAGAGCCTTGCACCATTCGATCCTGATATTGCTCACACGGCCCCCCAAACATCGCCAACGCGCATCCACTTTTGTCAGGGGTTTGAGTGTGGTCTATGGCCCGTCATTCATCAAGCCTGTTTGTCGGGCACCTGAACAAGCGCAAGCCTGTTTGGCACCTGTTCCGGCACCCCGGCTTTTCATCGCCACGGCATGACAAAAGCACACGGCACCCCCGCCCGCCGCAGGGTTGCGGTTGGCGGGGGAAATGTTCTTGCAGGTTACGCGATGGCGACCAGTTCGATGTCGAATGTCAGGTCCTTGCCCGCCAGCGGATGGTTGGCATCCAGCGTCACTTCGTCTTCGGTGACGTTGACCACGACAACCGGCATCGCCTGCCCGTCGGGGGTTTGCATCTGCAATGTCGTGCCCACCTCAAGCGGGATATCGGCGGGGATGCCGGAACGCGGCACACCCTGCTGCATTTCGGGTTTGACGGGGCCATAAGCCTCGTCGCAGGACACGTTGACAGACTTTTTGTCGCCTACGGTCATGCCGGGCAATGCAGTATCAAGCCCCGGAATGATCATGCCGGACCCGACCTTGAATTCCAGAGGGTCGCGGCCCTGGCTGCTGTCAAACACGCTGCCGTCCAGCAGGGTTCCGGTATAGTGGATTTGTACGGTGTCACCCGCTTTGACTTCGGTCATGAATTTCGTCCAATCTGGTTTGATTTTTTCGGTTGTGCGGCGCAAAGGCGCGGCGTTGATACAATCAGCGTAACAAGCCATGCCGCGGGATGCAAACACGCGCCGGTGCGGCCGGACGGGGTCGCGTGTGAATAGCCCCTTTTCCCCCTGCCCTGCCCGTGTCAGTTTGCACCCGAACCCGGAGGATCAGAATGCCCATCACCACCTGTATTTTCGACGCTTACGGCACGCTGTTCGACGTGGCCGCCGCCGCCCGCGTGGCGGCAGGCGAACCGGGTGCGGGCGATCTGGCCGAACGCTGGCCCGCACTGGCCGAGGCATGGCGGCTCAAGCAGTTGCAATACACATGGTTGCGCGCAATCACCGGCGCGCATACCGATTTCTGGACTGTCACGCAGGACGGGCTGGACTGGGCGTTGGATGCAACAGGGCTGGCGGGCAATGCCGCCCTGCGCGAACGCCTGCTGGCGCTTTACTGGGAATTGCAGGCCTATCCCGAGGTGCCCGCCATGTTGTCGGCGCTGAAACAGGCGGGGCTGAACACCGCGATCCTGTCGAACGGATCGCCCGACATGTTGCAGGGGGCGGTCGCGTCGGCGCAGATCGGCGATCTTCTGGATGATGTCCTTTCGGTTGAAACGGTCGGTATCTTCAAACCGGCGGAAGCGGTCTATGATCTGGTCGGGCAGCGGTTCGGCTGTGACAAGGACCAGGTTCTGTTCGTATCCTCGAACGGATGGGATGCCGCAGGGGCCAGCGGATACGGGTTTGAAACCGCGTGGGTCAATCGCGCCGGCGATCCGGTGGATCGCCTGCCATGGCGGCCCAAACACATGCTTCAGGATCTGGTGCGCATTCCTGAACTGGCGGGTGTGTGATGGCGACGTTTCAGACAGCAGACGGTTTGACGCTGCATTATACCGATGAGGGCCACGGCCCCGCAATTCTGTGCCTGTCAGGGCTGACCCGCAATGCATCCGATTTTGATTATGTCACACCGCATCTGCACGATGCCCGCCTGATCAAGCTGGATTATCGCGGGCGCGGCAAATCTGTCTGGGCCAAGGACTGGACAACCTACACCATCCCCACCGAAGCGGGCGATGTTCTGGCCCTGATGGATCATCTGGGGCTTGAGAAGGCGGCCATATTGGGCACTTCGCGCGGCGGGCTGATCGCAATGGGTCTGGCCGCCGGGGCGCACGACCGGATCAGCGGCGTCGCGCTGAACGATATCGGGCCGGAACTGGACCCCGCCGGACTGACCAACATCATGGGCTATCTGGGGCGCAATCCGAAATGGAAAACCCACGCCGAAGCCGCGGCAGAGCGCCCGGCCTATATGAAAGGCTTTGCCAATGTCCCGCCCGAGCGCTGGCTGGAAGAGGTGCAAAAGCTTTATGTTGCCATCCCAGAGGGATTGAAGATCAATTACGATCCGCACCTGCGCGACGCTGTCGAGGCGGCAGGCGCCACGCCGGCCCCCGATCTGTGGCCTTTGTTTGATGCGCTGGATGGCAAGCCGCTGTGCTGCATCCGCGGCGCGAATTCCGATTTGCTGTCGGTGGACACGCTGGCGGAAATGGTGCGCCGCCGCCCAGACATGATCGTCGCCGAGGTGCCTGATCGCGCCCATATTCCGTTTCTTGACGAACCCGAGGCCGTATTGGCCCTGCGCACTTGGCTGGGAGAGCTGGCATGAACATCGACATGATCAACGCTGCCGCACAGCGGCTTGACGGGCATGTGCGGCGCACGCCGCTGTTGTCATCGCCCTTTCTGGACGACATCGCGGGGCGGCGCGTGTTCGTAAAGGCCGAATGCCTGCAACATACCGGCAGTTTCAAGTTTCGCGGCGCATGGTCGGCCCTGTCGGCAATGGATCCCGAAACCCGCAGCCGGGGTGTGATCGCGTTTTCCAGCGGCAACCATGCCCAAGGCGTGGCATTGGCAGCGCGCGCGCATGGTACCAGCGCGGTGATCGTCATGCCCGAAGACGCCCCGAAGATGAAAATCGAAAATACCCGCGCACTGGGCGGCGAAGTGGTTCTCTATGATCGCGAAACCGAAGACCGCGACGAAATCGGCGGCGCGCTGGCGCAAGAACGCGGCCTGACCCTGATCAAACCGTTTGACGAGCCACTGGTGATCGCCGGTCAGGGCACGACCGGGCTGGAAATCGCCGAACAGGCGCGCGCAGAAGGCGTTGAAAACGCTGACGTGCTGGTGTGCTGCGGCGGTGGCGGGTTTCTGTCGGGCATCGCCCTTGCGCTTGAAGCCGTCGCACCCGGCCTGCGCCCCCGTCCGGTGGAACCCGAAGGATTTGACGATGTGGCCCGTTCGCTGGCTTCGGGCGGGATCGTGCGCAACAACCGCACATCGGGTTCGTTGTGCGATGCAATCATCACGCCCGCACCCGGGCAACTGACCTTTCCGATCATGCAGCGCCTGTGCGGGGCGGGCGTTGTGGTCAGCGAAGATGAGGCGTTGCACGCCGTGGCACTGGCGTTTTCGCGGCTCAAGATCGTGGTGGAACCCGGTGGTGCTGTGGCACTGGCCGCGGCGCTGTTTCACCCTGACCAAAGCGAAGGCGACGCCGTGATCGTCACGGCATCGGGCGGCAATGTGGATGGGGATGTGTATCAATCCGCACTTGCCCGGTTCGGAGAGTGATCAAATGACCCGGTTCACCATTGCCAGTTTCAACGTGAAGAACCTGATCGGGCCGGACCGGGAGTATTACAAGTTCCAATCCTACACGCCCGAGGAATACGCGTGGAAAAAAGACTGGATGGCGGAACAGGTGTTGAAGATGAACGCCGACATTGTCTGTCTTCAGGAAGTGTTCGAGGAAGAGGCGCTGCGCGATGTGATAGACGAGGCCGACCGGTTGGGCAGCGAAGGCAACGAGGCCACGATCCCGGACAGGTCCAAAGGTTATCGCAAAAAGGCGATCTTTCGAAAACTGGCCTACACGCCCTATACCGATGCCGCCTTTGCCTTTGCGCCCAACGTGAATGATGGTGAACCGGGCCAGCGGCGCCCCGGTCTGGCGGTGATTTCGC
The DNA here is from genome assembly GCF_051013555.1 of Sulfitobacter sp. TBRI5. Taxonomy (NCBI): domain Bacteria; kingdom Pseudomonadati; phylum Pseudomonadota; class Alphaproteobacteria; order Rhodobacterales; family Roseobacteraceae; genus Sulfitobacter; species Sulfitobacter sp. TBRI5. Next base: position 370,770 of record NZ_CP112884.1, read on the forward strand.
GCCTTGGGTTTGTGGATGCGCCCGAAGTGATCCAGCATTTGCCGGCACCTTTGGTCATCCCGTTGCAGGAACTGGGGGGCGGTGATGCGGGGCATTATCAGATCACCCGCCTGTCGCGACCGATCCTGAAGGTACGGATCGCTGTCGGGTCGCGCGTGATTACGGTTTTCAACTGTCACCTGAAGTCAAAGCTGGGCGAATTCATCACGCCGGCGGGGGCCGAATATGCGCCCGAAGCGGACCTGACCCAATATGACCCGATCGGGCGGGCCATGGGGGCGATGCGCGCGGGCTTGCGCCGCATGGCCGAAGCCTGGGTCTTGCGCGCCGCCATTCTGACAGAATTGCAGGCCGGCCATCCGGTGATGGTGACGGGTGATTTCAACGATGGCGAACATGCCGTCAGTTCCGAGATCATCAGCGGTGAACGCCCGTTCCGCAATTACGCATGGATGCTGCGCCATGATGCGATTGCCGCCAATGACCGCTACAGCAAGGAAGAAAACGAACAGATCACCGAAGCGGTCGAGGCGGTTAAACTGCATTCCGCGGAAAAGCTGTTTGTGCGCAAATCCCTGCGCGATATGGTCTACACGTCAGCCTTTGGCGGGGTCTATGAAAGCATCGACCAGATTTACATGTCACGCCATTTCCTGCCCGATTTTGACAAATCCATCGGCGAAATGGAATATTTCAGCGTTCTGAACGATCATCTGACCGATGGCAGCCACGCCGAAGCCCCCTATAACAAGCTGGCATCGGATCACGGGCAGATCGTCGCGCACATGCGCATGAAACAAGAGTGAGGGCCACAGCATGCACATACTGGAACTGGACGATATCCGCCTGCATTACCGCGTTGACGGCGACCCGGATGGCGCGCCTGTCGTGTTTGCCAATTCTCTGGGCACCGATATGCGATTGTGGGATCCGATCCTGCCATTGCTGCCCTCCGGTTTGCGCATCATCCGCTATGACAAGCGCGGGCACGGGTTGTCGACCTGCCCTGATGCCCCCTATGCGATGGGCGCGCTGATCCGGGATGCCGAACAGTTGCTGGATCATCTGCAGGTCACCAACTGCGTTTTTGTCGGGCTCAGCATCGGTGGTATGATTGCGCAGGGTCTGGCTGTGAAACGGCTGGATCTGATCCGCGCGATGGTCCTGTCGAATACGGCCGCGAAAATCGGCAATCCGCCGATGTGGGACGACCGGATCGCCGCCGTGCGCACAGGCGGGATCGAGGCGCTGGCGGATGCGGTGATGGAGCGGTGGTTTTCAACCGAATTCCGCAAGACCCCCGAGCTTGAGCTGTGGCGCAACATGCTCGTGCGGCAACCGGATCAGGGGTATATGGGATGTTCGGCCGCAATTTCAGGCACCGATTTCTATACCACGACAGCCAGCCTGCGGCTGCCGACGCTGGGCATTGCCGGTTCCGAAGACGGATCGACCCCGCCCGATCTGGTGCGCGAGACAGTCGATCTGATCCCCGGATCGGATTTTCATCTTATCCGGCGCGCGGGGCATTTACCGTGTGTGGAACAACCTGTTGAATACGCACAGGTTCTGACAGATTTCCTGCGAAAGGTCGGGCATGTCTGAACGGTTTGAAAAAGGAATGAAAGTGCGCCGGCAGGTGTTGGGCGATGCCCATGTAGACCGCGCCGAGGCCGCCAAGACCGACGCGGATGTGCCGTTTCAAACCCTGATCACCGAAGGCGCGTGGGGCACGGTCTGGGCCTCTGATGCGATAACGTTGCGCGAACGTTCGATGCTGACGCTGGCCCTGCTGGCGGCGACCGGCAATTTCGATGAAATTCCGATGCATGTACGCGCCTGTGCCAATACCGGCGCCAGCGAACGCGATGTGATGGAAGCGTTCCAGCATGTCGCGATCTATGCCGGGGTGCCCAAGGCCAACCACGCCATCAAACTGGCCAAACAGGTGTTTGCCGAAACAAAGGTCGGATAATGGCACGGTTCCTGCTGGTTCACGGTTCCTGCCATGGCGCTTGGTGCTGGCGCGATGTGATCCCGGCACTGGGCGCGTTGGGGCACCACGCCGATGCGATCGATCTGCCATCGCACGGGGCGAACAAGACACCGATTGGCGATGTCACGCTGGACAGCTACCGCGATGCCATCCTTGCCGCCTGCACGGCTGACACCATTGTCGTCGGCCATTCGATGGCCGGATATCCTATTGCGGCCGCGGCCGAACATGCGCCCGACGCGATGGCGCGGCTGGTGTTTGTGTGTGCCTATGCCCCGGTGTCCGGACTGTCGCTGGCGCAAATGCGCCGCGCGGCGCCGCGCCAGCCGTTGTTGGGGGCCATCGTGATGTCGCAGGACCGCCAAAGTTTCACGATTGATCCCGATCAGGTGGAACAGGTTTTCTATCACGACTGCACACCGGATGTCGTGGCCTACGCCAAGGCCCATCTTGGCCCGCAAGCCGTATTGCCACAGGAAACCCCGATCACACTGGGCGCGCGCTGTGCATCAGTACCCAAATCTTATATCCGCTGCACGCAGGACCAGACAATTCCGCCGGAATACCAGATCACCATGACCCAAGGCTGGACCGACAGCGATGTTTACGAAATGGCGACCGGCCATTCGCCGTTTTTTGCAGACCCGTCCGGTCTGGCCGCAATGTTGGACCGGATCGCGAAAGGCACATCATGACAGGATCACTATTCGACAGCCCGCTTTACGGCGGGCTTTTCCCCACGGGCGAGGTGAAACGCCTGTTTTCCGACAGCGCCGCGATCCGTGCGATGCTGCTGGTCGAGGGCGCGCTGGCCAAGGTGCAGGGGCAGGCAGGCGTGATCCCCGAAATCAGCGCCGCCGCCATCCACCGCGCCAGCCTGGAGGTGCAGATTGATCCGGCGGCACTGGCGCAGGAGACAGCGCGGAACGGCGTGCCCGTTCCGGCACTGGTGGCTGCGTTTCGAAGTGAAATGAAGGCGCCGGAACATGCGCAATACGTGCATTGGGGGGCCACATCGCAGGATATCATGGACACCGCGCTGATGCTGCGGCTGCGGCAGGTTCTGGTGTTGCTGGAACGGGATATCCGCGCGGTGCTGGGTGCGCTGGCGGGATTGGCGCAGGATCATGCGCACACGGTAATGGCCGCGCGCACCTGGGGCCAGCATGCCACGCCGACAAGTTTTGGCGCAGTTGCCGCATCCTGGGGCGCACCGCTGGCAGATTTGCTGGACGGTTTGCCGGCGCTGCGCGACAGCGCGCTGGTGGTGTCGCTGTCGGGCGCGGCGGGCACGGCATCGGCATTGGGGGCCAGCGCCGCGCAGCAGCGCGCCGATCTGGCGGCAGCGCTGGGTCTGGCCGATCCGGCGTGCAGTTGGCACACCCACCGCGCGCCGGTTCTGGCGATCAGCGGCTGGATCACGCGGGTGGCCGTGGCACTGGGCAAGATGGCGGAAGACGTGATTGCCATGGTTCAAAGCGAGACCGGCGAACTGGTGCTGGACGGCGCGGGCGCGTCCTCCACCATGCCGCAGAAACAGAACCCGGTTGCCGCATCGGCAATGGTGTCGCTGCACGCACAGATCAACGCGGCGAATGCGCTGTTGCACGGCGCGGGCACGCACCGGTTCCAGCGCGACGGGGCCGCATGGATGACCGAATGGGCCGCCCTGCCCCAACTGGTACTGGGCGGCACGTCAGCGCTGCGCCATGCTGTTGCGCTGACAGGCGGGATGCACCCCGATATGGCGCGGATGCGGGCCAATCTGGACAGTGGTGCGGGGCTGATTTTTGCCGAAGCGCTGTCCTTTGCGCTGGCTGGTGCCATGCCACGGCCACAGGCGCAGGCGACCACGAAAGAGCTGTGCCAGAAGGTGATGGCCGAGGGAAGCGACCTTAAGACCGTGGCGCTGGCCGCGTTTCCCGATCTGGACGAAACGGTGTTTGATCCCGAACGGCAACTTGGCACAGCCCCCGATGATGCACTGGCCTTTGCCGCGCGTGTCGGTGCGCTGACGCAAGATGCGTGATCCGGCGCGGCGGGGATGATGAACCCGTGACCATCCACCGCCCTGCCCTGATTTTCATCCTGATCACCGTGATGCTGGATGCAATGGGGATCGGCCTGATCATGCCGGTGATGCCCGACCTGATTGTCGAGGTGCAGGGCGGTTCGCTGGCCAATGCGGCACTATGGGGCGGCATCCTGTCAACGGTGTTCGCGATCATGCAATTCCTGTTCGGACCGCTGATCGGCAACCTGTCGGACCGGTTCGGGCGGCGCCCCGTGCTGTTGATCTCGCTTGTGGTGATGACGGTGGATTATCTGGTGATGGCGGTGGCGGGCAGCATGGCACTGCTGCTGATCGGACGGCTCGTGGGCGGCATCGCCACAGCCACCAGCGGCACGGCATCGGCCTATGTTGCCGATATTTCCGCACCCAAGGATAAGGCGGCCAATTTCGGCCTGATCGGCGCGGCTTTTGGCATCGGGTTCGTGCTGGGCCCGCTGATCGGCGGCTTGCTGGGCGGGTACGGTACCCGCGCGCCGTTTTATGCGGCCGCCGCGCTGTCGGCGCTGAATGCGGTGTTCGGATATTTCGTGCTGCGTGAAACCGTGACCGACCGCATCCGTCGTCCGTTTCACTGGCGGCGCGCCAACCCGCTGGGGGCGTTGCGCCATTTGGGCAAACTGCCGGGCATACGCCCCTTGCTGATGATGTATTTCCTCTATCAGGTGGCGTTCCATGTCTATCCGTCGATCTGGTCGTTTTTCACGCAGGAACGGTTTGGCTGGGGGCCGGGTACCATCGGCCTGTCGCTGGCGCTGTTCGGGATCACCATGGCATTTGTGCAGGGGGTGCTGATCCGGTTTGTGCTGCGCTGGTTGGGCGAGCGCAACACAGTGGTTTACGGCCATGTATTCGATGTGTTTGCCTTTGCCGCGCTGGCCTTTGTGACCAGCGGTGCGCTTGCGCTGGTGCTGACACCGCTGGCGGCGCTCGGGGCGGTGATCACGCCCGCATTACAGGCGATCATGTCGAAAATGGTGGGGGATGATCAGCAGGGCGAATTGCAGGGCATCCTGACGTCGATCTATGCGCTGGCGATGATCGTGTCGCCGCTGATGATGACTTCGGTATTCGCCGCCTTCACCCATGACGGGGCCGCGCTCTATCTGCCCGGCGCACCGTTTCTGGTGTCGATCCTGCTGATCCTGATCGGGCTGGCGGTGTTTGTCCGCAATCCGCCGCCGCAGGGCTGAGCACGGCAATTGCGGCTTGCGATGCGTCCCGCAAACCGTCACGCTGGACGCATGATTTAACGCCCGAAAACCGGAGTTTGAACCATGCAAACGATCAAAGCCGCCGTCTGCCACGCCTTTGGTGACCCCCTTGTGATCGAGGATATCCAGTTGCGCGCCCCCGTTCTGGGCGAGGTCGAGGTGACGCTGGAAGCTGTGGCGATCTGCCATTCTGATATTTCCTTTGCCGAGGGCGCATGGGGCGGATCGCTGCCCGCAGTTTACGGCCACGAGGCAGCGGGGCGTGTGTCTGCGATCGGGGATGGTGTCGGCACGGTGGCAGTGGGTGATCCCGTGGTCGTGACCCTGATCCGTGCCTGCGGATGCTGCCGGACCTGCGCCAGCGGAATGCCGACCTTGTGCGAAACGCCCTATGACGGTGACAGCGGCCCGATCAAAACCGCCAGCGGGGGCAGACTGCATCAGGCGATGGCCAGCGGCGCCTTTGCGCAAAAGGTGGTGGTAGACCAGAGCCAGATCGTGAAAATCCCGGCCACCATGCCGATGGACGCCGCCAGCCTGATTTCGTGCGGCGTGATCACCGGTGTCGGGGCCGTGGTGAATGCCGCAAAACTGCGCGCCGGGCAGGATGTGGTGGTGATCGGGTGTGGCGGTGTCGGGCTGAATGCCATTCAGGGCGCGCGGATCGCCGGCGCGCGGCGTATCGTCGCCGTGGACATGAGCGATGAAAAACTGGCTGTGGCGCGCGAATTCGGTGCGACCGACGGTGTGCTGGCCAGCGCCGAAAAACCGTGGCGCGCCGCAACCCGCGCGATGGGGCGTGGCGCGGATGCGGTGATCGTGACCGTGGGCGCGATCCCCGCCTATGACAGCGCGCCGCGCTATCTGGCTGCGGGCGGGCGGGTGATCATGGTGGGCATGCCCCATTCCGGCGATACATCCAGTTACGAACCGGTGGTGCTGGCCGCGATCGGGCAAGGCATGGTTGGATCGAAAATGGGCGATGTGGTGATCCAGCGCGATATTCCGTGGATGGTCGATTTGTACCAGCAGGGGCGGCTGAAGCTGGACGAACTGATTTCGGGGCGCTGGTCGCTTGAGCAGATCAACGATGCGATTGCCGATACCAAATCAGGTGCGGCGCGGCGCAATGTGATCCTGTTCTAGGGATTGCCGCCCGGTTTACGCGGCCCCCATTCATACATCACAAGACCGGTTGTTTGCCGCCCGCCCAGCGCGGAATAAAGTGCGCGGGCTGGGGCATTGTCGGCTTCGGTGACAACCCAGATGTCATGGCAGCCACGGGCGCGGGCAATATCTAACAGGGCGGTGCATAATCGCGCACCCAGACCGCGCCGCTGAAAATCATCGTGCACGCCCACCTCGTTCACGAAAAAAGACGGCTGTTTGTCGGGGTGCAGAACAACCAATCCTGTGGCCATCCCGATCACCTGCCCCGCTGAAAGGGCCACAACAATTTCGTGCATCGGATCGGTCAGAAACGCCCGCGCCTGCACAGGATCAACGGGGCCGTCAAAGGTTTCGGGGCGCACGTTCTCCAGAACATGCGCATCCTCTGGACCCAGATGCAAAAGCGTGATTTGGTCGGTCATGCGCCCCCTTGCTCAACGAAAGACTTTACATGAAACTTGCCGATCTTGATATCATTGTGACTGCACCGCCCGCGCCGGGCTGGGGCGGACGGTACTGGATACTGGTCAAGCTGGTGACAGATACCGGCATCACCGGTTGGGGCGAATGTTACGCCACCTCTGTCGGGCCCGAGGCCATGCGCGGCGTCATCACTGATGTGTTTGAACGCCACATGCAGGGCCAGAACCCGGAAGATATCGAACTGATGTTTCGCCGCGTCTATTCGTCGGGATTTACGCAGCGGCCCGATCTGACGGTCATGGGTGCGTTTTCCGGGCTGGAGATTGCCTGCTGGGACATTCTGGGCAAGGATCGCGACCGGCCTGTTTATGCGCTGCTGGGCGGCAAGATGAACGACCGCGTGCGCGCCTATACCTATCTTTACCCCCTGCCCCATCACGATATCAACGCGTTCTGGACCAGCCCCGACATGGCTGCAGAAAGCGCCGCGGCGGCGGTGGCCAAGGGGTATACAGCCGTTAAATTCGACCCTGCCGGCCCTTACACGATGCGCGGCGGGCATATGCCGGCGCTGTCCGATATCAGCCTGTCAGTGGCCTTCTGCAAGGCCATCCGCGAGGCGGTGGGCGACAAGGCCGACCTGTTGTTTGGCACCCACGGACAATTCAGCACCGCAGGCGCGATCCGGCTGGGTCAGGCGCTGGAACCCTATAGCCCGCTGTGGTTCGAAGAACCTATTCCGCCCGACAACATTGCAGAAATGGCCAAGGTTGCGGCGGCGGTCCGCATCCCGATTTCCACAGGCGAACGCCTGACCACCAAGGCGGAATTCGCGCCAGTGCTGCGCAGCGGTGCCGCCACGATCCTGCAACCCGCACTGGGCCGCGCCGGGGGCATCTGGGAAATGAAAAAGGTCGCTGCCATGGCCGAAGCCTATAACGCGCAGATGGCGCCGCATCTTTATGCCGGACCGGTGGAATGGGCCGCAAATGTGCATCTGGCCGTGTCGATCCCGAATATCCTGATGGCGGAAACCATCGAAACCCCGTTTCACGCGGCCCTGATCCACAATGGCATCACGGTGGATGACGGGTATATCACCGCCCCCACCGCCCCCGGTCTGGGCATCGACGTAGACGAGGAACTGGCCCGCGCGCATCCGTTCAACGGCGACGGTTTGCACCTGCAAATGCAGGATGCGCCCTGTGACTATCAAAATGGCAACGCTTTTCTGGGTGGCGCGCCCGCAACGTCCGAGTGACTTCGCAAGCGCGCAAAGTCATGCTAAGAGCAACTATTCGGTAGCTCACAGGACCAGAAAAACACGTGTCGAAAACTATTCTTCCCCCGCCGGACATGGCGGCAAATGCGGGCAATGCGGCGGCATTTCTCAAAACACTGGCGCATGAAGGGCGGTTGATGATCTTGTGTCATCTGGCCGATGGCGAAAAGACAGTTGGCAAGCTGGAAGAGTTGCTGGACATGCGCCAGGCGGCTGTCAGCAAGATGCTGGCGCGCCTGCGCGACGAAGGTCTTGTATCAACACGGCGCGATGGCAAATCCATCCATTACAGCCTGTCAGACGGCAACACCAAGGAACTGATCAACCTGCTTTATCGGTTGTTCTGCGTCTAGGCGCCCGGGTCACATGTCGGCCTGCACCAACTGGCGCTGCCGCCCCAGCCCCTCAATTTCCGTAACGACGATATCGCCGTCTTTCAGATAGACCGGCGCCGGTTTCATCCCCATGCCCACACCCGGCGGCGTGCCGGTAGATATGACATCACCGGGATGCAACGTCATCAGCGTGGACAGATGCGCGATGATCTGCGCCACCGTAAAAACCATCGTGGATGTGCGCCCGTCCTGCATCCGCGTGCCGTTCACATCCAGCGTGATCCCAAGGTTTTGCGGATCAGGCACCTGATCGCGCGTTACCAGCCACGGACCGATTGGCCCGAACGTGTCGCAGGATTTGCCCTTGGTCCATTGTCCTGTCAGCTTCATCTGGAAATCGCGTTCGGACAAATCGTTGCAAACGCAATAGCCCGCCACATAATCCAGCGCCGCTTCTTCGCTGACGTATTTGGCGCGCGTGCCGATGACGACACCCAGTTCCGCCTCCCAGTCGGTGGCGGTAGAGCCGCGCGGCAGCAGGATTTCATCGTTCGGGCCCGATATGGCCGAATTCGCCTTGAGAAACAGGATGGGGTGTTGCGGAATATCCATGCCAGACTCGGCTGCGTGATCGGAATAGTTCAAACCAATACACATGAACTTGCCAACATTTCCGACACAAGGACCGATGCGGGGGTTGCCCTCAATCACCGGCAAAGCATCGGTATCAAGCGCGCGCAACCGCGCCAGATCGGCGTCCGACAACATGGTCCCTTCGATATCGCGGACATGCGATGACAGATCCCTGATTTTTCCGACGTCATCCAGCAATCCCGGCCGCAACCGGCCATCCTGTTCAAAGCGTAACAGTTTCATAGTGGCGTTCTTTCTTTGTGCCCTTCCGTGTCGGGTGCAACTTTATTGCGCTTCGCGCGCCGCGTCAGCCAGAAAGTGGCGCGAGCACCGCCGCCGCCACTCTGCACAAGGGGCGCAAAGGTCACAAATACGCCCCAAGCGCGATTGGGCCTTGAACAAAAGGGGAAATGGCCTCATTTAAAGCGCGTTCCACACCTTCGTGGGCAAAACAACGATGGAGACAACATGGCCAAGGAAGATATTCTTGAATTCCCCGGTGTCGTGAAGGAACTCCTGCCAAATGCGACATTTCGGGTCGAGCTTGAGAATGGCCATGAAATCATCGCACACACGGCAGGCAAGATGCGCAAGAACCGCATCCGCGTTCTGGCTGGCGACAAGGTGCAGGTGGAAATGACACCTTATGATCTGACCAAGGGGCGGATCAACTACCGCTTCAAATAACCCTGTGCCCGCATCCCGAAATGCGGGGCGCGGTTTTCCGACAGGATGCGGACGGGGTACCATATGAAGTTTATTCTGGGATCAGGCAGCCCGCGCCGCAAGGAATTGCTGGCGCAGATCGGCGTTGTGCCTGATGCCATCCGCGCGCCCGACATCAACGAAGACCCCCACCGCGGCGAGCTGCCCCGCCCCTATTGCGTGCGCATGGCGCGCGAAAAGGTCATGGCGGTCAAGGCCGGTGCCGATGAGGTTGTGCTGTGTGCCGACACCACCGTCGCTTTGGGCCGCCGGATCCTGGGCAAGCCCGCGGATGCAGGGCAAGCCGCGCAGTTTCTGCTGGCCCTGTCCGGGCGGCGCCACCGCGTGATCACGGCGGTGGCCGTGCGCAAGGGCGATCGGGTCTGGGAACGCGATGTAGTTTCAACCGTAAAGATGAAACATCTGTCAGATGCGGAACTGAACGCCTATATCGCCAGCAACGACTGGCAGCGCAAGGCGGGCGGCTACGGCATTCAGGGGCCGGCGGGTGCGCTGATCCCTTGGATATCGGGATCATTCACCGGCATTGTCGGGCTGCCATTATGTGAAACCGCCGGGCTGTTGCAGGCCGCAGGCGTACCAGTTTACGGAGCAGACACATGAAGGGACGCATGATCCTGCTGGACCATATCGGCGCAGTCGAAGCTGCCGTGCTGATGATTGACGGGCAACTGGACGATCTGCTGGTCGACAGCGAAACCGCCCCGCGTCCGGGCACCATATACCGCGCGCTTGCCGACCGCCCGATCAAGGGACAGGGCGGCATGTTTCTGAAAACCCCTGACGGGTCGGCGTTCTTGCGGCAGGTCAAGGGCCTGTCGCCGGGCCAGCCCATTCTGGTGCAGGTCACAGGATATGCCGAAGACGGCAAGGCCATTCCCGTGACCCAGAAAATCCTGTTCAAAAGCCGCTATGTGATCATCACCCCGGATGCGCCGGGCATCAATATCAGCAGGTCGATCCGCGATGACGATCTGCGCGATGCGCTGCTGGAAATCGCCCATGGCGTCATCGACGGCTCTGACATGGGCCTGATCCTGCGGTCGTCCTGTGCGGATGCGGACAGTGATGATATCGCATCCGACATTGAAACGATGGCCGCACTGGCCCGCGCAGTGATGGCCGATACGGTCGGGCCGGCAGAAAAGCTGGCCGAAGGTGACAGCCCGCACACGCTGGCCTGGCGCGACTGGGCGGACCCGGCGCAGGTGGTGCAGGACAAGGGCTGTTTCGCGCAAAACAGCGTGCTGGAGCAGATTGATACGCTGGCGTCCCCGCGCGTTCCGCTTGCCGGTGGCGGGGCACTGTTTATCGAACCCACCCGCGCGCTGGTGGCCGTGGATGTGAACACCGGGCCGGATACCTCCCTGGCTGCGGGGATCAAGGCCAACATGGCCGCCGCCAGGGCACTGCCGCGCCAGTTGCGCCTGCGGGGCTTGGGCGGACAGATCGTTCTGGATCTGGCGCCGATGCCGAAGAAAGACCGGCGCGCCTTTGAAACCAGCCTGCGCGCCGCGTTCCGCAGCGATCAGGTGGATACAACGCTGGTGGGCTGGACGCCGCTGGGCCATTACGAGCTGCAACGCAAACGCGCCCGCATCCCGACGAAAGAGGTGCTGACATGAGTTGCCCGATCTGCGGCAAGGTCACCGAAACCAAATACCGCCCTTTCTGTTCGCGCCGCTGCGCCGACCGCGATCTGGCCCAATGGTTCAACGGCGCCTATGCGATCCCGTCGCGCGATCCCGAAGACATTGAAAAGGCGATCGAGGAAACAGAAAAGGCCGCAACGAAACCCCATTGAACCAGGGCGAAAAAAGAGGCTGGACACCCCACCCCGCACGGCCTAGAACGCGTCCACCCGAAGGTGTTTCCTTCTCCCGTGCCCGGGTAGCTCAGGGGTAGAGCAGTGGACTGAAAATCCTCGTGTCGGTGGTTCAAATCCGCCCCCGGGCACCATTTTCCAAAAACCCCGTTAGTCTGATCCAGTTTTGGTCAACCACCAACCGTATCGCAGCGACAGTAACGGCGCCTCATGAAAGCGAACTGGCGGTTTGGGCGGCCTCGAACTGGGTCAGGAACACCTGTCCGGACAGATGATCCAGAAACCGGGAGCGTTGCAGCCGGTCCATCACCGGGCCTTTGACCTCTGACAAGTGCAGCAGCACGCCCATTTCGCGCAACCTTGTGTTTATGGCCTCAAGCGATTCAAGGGCGCTCAGGTCGATTTCGTTGATGGCAGTGCATTGCAGGATCACGTGCTTTATCTTCGCATCGCCCGCCACGCGAGTCTGGATGCGGTCTTCCAGAAACCGTGCATTGGCGAAAAACAGGCTTTCATCCACGCGCAGCGCCAGCACGCTGGGATCGGTTTTCACCTTGTGGCGCAGGATGTTGCGAAAATGCTCTGTGCCGGGCACCAGCCCGACCTCGGCGATGTGCGGGCGCGAGGATTTGTAGAGATGCAGCAGGATCGACAGGCCGACGCCCGCAGACACGCCTGCTTCGACACCGATGCCAAGGGTGACAAGGATGGTTGCCAAAACGGCGGAAAAGTCCGCTTTGGAATAGGCCCAGCTGCGGCGCAGGATGCTGAAATCGACAAGGCTTAGCACAGCGACGATGATCGTGGCTGCCAGCGTCGCCTGAGGCAGGAAATAGATCAGCGGCGTCAGCGCGACGGCGGCGATGGCCAGCCCGATTGCGGTAAACGCCCCGGCGGCGGGAGTTTCGGCACCGGCGTCGAAATTCACAACCGACCGAGAAAACCCGCCCGTTACCGGAAATCCACCTGTTAATGAGGCCCCGATGTTGGCGGCCCCCAGCCCGATCAGTTCCTGATCGGGGTCAATGCGCTGGCGCTTCTTGGCGGCCAGGGTCTGGGCGACCGAAATCGATTCAACAAAACCGATGATCGAAATCAGAAAGGCAGGCAACAAAAGCTGGCGTAGAAGATCGGGCGCCAGTGCGGGCATTGTCAAGGGCGGCAGGCTTTGGGGAACGTCCCCGACAATCCGCACACCCTGATCGTGCAAGCCGAAAAGCCAGACGGCAAGCGTTGTCAGCACCACAACGAAAACCGGGCCGGCCTTGGTTGCAATATCTGCAAGGGTTTTGCCCAACCCAAGCCCGATCAGCGCCGGTTTCAACCCGTTGCGAATAACAAGCAAGACCACGGTCGCGGTGATGCCGATGATCGCTGTCTTCCCGTTTGTTTCTGGCAGATGTTCGATCAGTGACGCAACAAGTGCGACCAGAGTGTGGCCTTGCGCATCGACGCCCAGAATATGCTTGATCTGGCTGGCCGCGATGATCAGGCCAGAGGCTGTGATAAATCCGGAAATGACGGGATGGGACAGAAAATTGGCCACAAAACCGAGGCGGAAAATGCCCATGGCCAGCAGGATCAGACCTGACAGGGCCGCAAGGCTTAGCGCGGCGGCCGCGTACCCCATCGTGCCCTGTTCCACGATATTGCCCAAGGCCGCAGCAGTCATCAGCGACACAACCGCAACCGGCCCCACTGCCAATGCCTTGCTGGTGCCAAAGACGGCATAAAGCAGTATCGGAGCGATTGAGGCGTAAAGCCCGGCTTCGGGTGGCAGACCGGCCAGCAGCGCATAGGCCAGAGATTGCGGGATCAGCATGATCGTCACGATCACGGCGGCAATCAGATCTTTGGCCAGCGTGATACGGTTATAGCTGCGCCCCCAGTCAAGGATTGGCAGATAGCGGGTCAGGGAAAAAGGCATGATGGATCGGCTTGGGTTGGAATGATGTTGTCACTTTCTCTGCGACCTTGGATATCCGCATTGATCTGGCGCAAAAGCATGCGGGCTACGGCGGCCATCACGTCCTTTAATGTTTTTGCAACGGACCCGGCTCTCCGAATCTGCCGTTTCCGCCCCGGACAGTGGTGTGCTGGTTCACGATGTGCGACCAGCATGCCAGAAAACGCCAACACCCGATTGATCAAACGCAAATCGTCCGCCGCGCAGATAGCTCCTGCATCGCAATACAATCAACAGTTGCCCCGACTTTTTCCAATCTGCGCTTTCCGGACACAACCCAACGTTGCTACCTTTAATTGTCGCAAAATTGGAAACAATAAGGGTCGAACGATTAAAAAATCACCATTCTTGCAACCAATCAAAAGGTAACGTGCGGAATTATCGCGAAAACTTGTGGAATATTGGTTTGTGACGCTATATTGGAAACTGTGACGCTATATTGGAAACAGAGAACGCAGAATACGTGCAAAGTGTGCTGGATTGCGATTGGGGTTAAGGGCTGAATACATGAATAAGATGAAAACGTTGCTGCTGGCAGTGCCGGCTATTCTGGTTGCACCTTTTGCGGGTGCGGCAACTCTTGGGTTCACCGGCAGCCCCGAAGTGATCGAAACCGTTTCCGGCTTCAATCCGTCGCCGGACGTCACACTGGATACGCCCCTGACAGCCTATTCAACCGTGGCCGGCAACACGTTAAGCGGCGGTCTGAACCTGACGCTGGCGTCGGGTGAGCGGGCGACGATCAGTTACACCGTACTGGGTCAGGAATCAGGCTTTTTCAACTATCTCGTGGTCGAAGGTTCGAATATTCCCGAAACCTCAACCGGCTTGACGACCCTTGCGTCGATGACATCAAGCGGGCTGCTGGATTTCGGCTTTGCCTCGAACCGTCAGTTCGGTACTTCGGACGGGCCGACGCTTGCGATCATCAATGGTGGCGTTTCAGATATCAGCACATACAAGCTGGGCTTTGGGCAGATCGCTGAAACCTCTGACGGGTTTTCCGTCACGGCCTATTTCGGCGATGGCACAGGCGATTCCGATTTTGACGATATCGTCGCGCAAATCGATATCCAGATAACTGCCGTTCCGGTGCCTGCGGGTCTGGCACTGCTGGGTACCGGATTGCTGGGCTTTGGAGCGTTGCGCCGCCGTCGCAAAAGCTGAAAAACAGGGCCGTTCCAGTGAAACGGGACAGCCCATTCCTTTTGCCCTAAATTCGGGTGTACGGCACACCTTCCCCTTCACAGACAACCTGATGCGCATAACGCCCTGCCCTGCGGGGTGTTTTGACACGTAAACCTTTGTGCGCACTGCATTGCACCATTCCTTCAAGCATAAAATATTTCAACTTGAAGAAATACCGCTGTCGGCCTATCCTTTTGCCTGTCGGACAGCTGTGTCCCGATCCAACAGATGCAGGAGATCAGATGCGAATTGCGGTTCTTGGCGGCGGTCCGGCGGGTCTTTACTTTGCGATTTCGATCAAGCTGCGCAAACCGGACACCGAAGTGGTTGTGTTCGAGCGGAACAAACCTGATGACACGTTCGGCTGGGGCGTTGTCCTTTCGGATGAAACCCTTGATAACCTTGCGCAAAACGATCCTGAAAGCGCCGAAGTCATTCGCGATCATTTTGCCTATTGGGATGATATCGCCGTGCATCACCAGGGGCAGAAAATGTTGTCCACCGGTCACGGATTCTGCGGCATCGGGCGCAAACGTCTGTTGCTGATCCTGCAACAGCGGGCCCGTGATCTTGGGGTGGATTTGCGGTTTGAAACCCAGATCGAGGCGGCGGGCGATTACGCCGCCGACTATGATGTCGTGGTCGCGGCCGATGGGTTGAATTCACGTACGCGAATGGATTTTGCGGATACGTTCAAACCCGATATCGACATGCGCACCTGCCAGTTCGTCTGGCTGGGCACACACCAGAAATTCGACGACGCGTTCACCTTTATCTTTGAAGACACCGACAAGGGCTGGGTGTGGGCCCATGCCTACCAGTTTGACGACGACACGGCGACTTTCATCGTGGAATGCAGCCAGGCCACGTTTGACGCCTACGGCTTTGCCGATATGTCGCAGGCACAAAGCATCGCGGTGTGCGAAAACATTTTCAAGGATCATCTGGGCGGTCACGCGCTGATGACCAACGCCAACCATATACGCGGATCGGCCTGGATCAAGTTCCCCCGCGTTTTGTGCGAAAAATGGAGCCACGACAACATCGTACTGCTGGGGGATGCGTCTGCCACGGCGCATTTTTCCATCGGATCCGGCACCAAGCTGGCGCTGGAAAGCGCGATTGCGCTGGCCGATTACCTGACCACCAGCCCAACCTTGCAGGATGCGTTCGCCCGTTACGAGGACGAGCGCAGGCTGGAAGTGTTGCGTCTGCAATCGGCGGCGCGCAATTCGGTCGAATGGTTCGAAGATGTCGAACGTTACTTGCATCTTGATCCGGTGCAGCTGAATTATTCCCTGCTGACGCGATCCCAGCGGATCAGCCATGAAAACCTGCGCGAACGCGATCCTGCGTGGCTGGCCAGTGCCGAGGCCTGGTTTCAGGAACAGGCGGGGGCCGCCCCCGCAACACCTGCACGCGCACCAATGTTCGCACCGTTCCGGCTGCGTGACATGCAGCTGAAAAACCGCATCGTCGTATCGCCAATGGCGCAGTACAAGGCGGTGGATGGCTGCCCGACAGACTGGCACCTGATCCATTACGGTGAACGCGCCAAGGGCGGGGCCGGATTGCTGTATACCGAAATGACTTGCGTGTCAGATACCGGCCGGATCACGCCGGGGTGCCCCGGATTATATGCCCCCGAGCACGAAGCCGCCTGGGCACGGCTGAACAGTTTTGTACATTCAGAGACGCAGGCCAAGACCTGCTGCCAGATCGGCCATTCGGGGCGCAAGGGATCAACCTGCGTTGGCTGGGACGGGATGGATAAACCGCTGGAGGCAGGCAACTGGGATCTGATTTCAGCCTCGCCCATTGCTTGGTCGGATGACAACGCAACGCCACGCGCCATGAGCCGCGAAGACATGGACATGGTGCGCGACCAGTTTGTTGCGGCCGCACAGATGGCAGAGCGCGCCGGGTTTGACATGATCGAATTGCACGCGGCGCACGGATACCTGATTTCGTCCTTCATTTCGCCGCTGTCCAACGTCCGGAAAGATGAATATGGCGGATCGCTAAAGAACCGGATGCGATATCCGATTGAAGTCTTCGCGGCCATGCGCGCCGTCTGGCCGGATGCCAAACCGATGTCGGTACGGATTTCGGCCAACGACTGGGCGGGCGAAGATGGGATCACCCCCGAAGACGCGGTGCAAATCGCGCAGATGTTCGAAGCGGCGGGCGCCGATATCATCGACGTCTCTGCTGGCCAGACCTCGACCGGGGCGCAACCGGTTTACGGGCGCATGTTCCAGACGCCGTTTTCAGATCGTATCCGCAATGAAACCGGGATCAGAACCATGGCGGTGGGCAATATTTACGAACCGGATCACGTGAATTCGATCCTGATGGCGGGGCGCGCCGATCTGGTGTGTCTGGCCCGCCCGCATCTGGCCGATCCCTACTGGACGCTACACGCCGCAACCGACATCGGCGACCGGCGCGAACACTGGCCCTTGCCCTACGAGGCGGGGCGCGATCAGGCGTGGCGACTGGCCGACCGGCAGGCCGAAACGGTGGACAAGGTATGAGACAGGTATTGATTACAGGGGGCGGATCGGGCATCGGGCGCGCCATTGCGCGCGATTTTGCAAAAGCGGGCGATCACGTCACGATCACCGGGCGGCGCATGGCAGCATTGCAGGAAACCGATGACGGGCGCGGCATGACCTGCATCACTGCGGATGTTACGAACGAGAATGACGTGACCGCGCTGTTTGACACACGTTTTGATGTGGTGATTGCCAATGCCGGGGCAGGCAAGGCCGCCAAACTGGCCGAAACCAGCCTAAAACACTGGACTGAAACGATAAACGTCAATCTGACCGGCACGTTCCTGACCTTTCGCGGTGCACTGGCGCAGATGCAGGACGGCGGCCGCCTGATTGCCATCGGGTCCATTGCCAGCCTGAAAGGGGCCGCCAATATCGGCGCCTATGCTGCGGCGAAACACGGTGTGCTGGGCCTTGTCCGGTCGCTTGCCATCGAAGTGGCGGGCAAGGGCATCACCTGCAACGCGGTGTGCCCAGGCTATGTCGAAACCGACATGGCCGAGGCTGCTGTGAGCGGGTTGATGGCACGTTTCGATATTGATCGCGCAGCGGCAACGGCCAAAGTGGTTGCGGGCAATCCGGTACGCCGGATGATCACACCGGACGAGGTTGTGGCAGCGGTGCGGTTTCTGGCCTCGCCAGAGGCATCAATGGTGAATGGCCATGCGCTGTCTGTTTCAGGAGGTGAGGTATGAAACCCGACCGTGCACGACTGACCAACCCCGGCCCCGCTTCGAAAGACCGTCTGCGTCTGTGGCTGCGTCTGCTGAAAACAACCCGTCAGGTCGAGGCGCAATTGCGTGAAAACCTGCGGTCGGAGTTTTCATCCACCCTGCCCCGCTTTGACGTGCTGGCGGCGCTGTCACGGTTCGAGTCCGGATTGAAGATGAGCCAACTTTCAGGCGTCTTGCGGGTGTCCAACGGAAATGTCACCGGCATTGTCGACCGTCTGGTGCAAGACGGGCTGGTGATTCGGGTGCCGGTAGAAGGCGACCGGCGCGCATGGCTGGTGCGGCTGACGCAAAAGGGGCGCGAGGATTTCGCCGCGCAGGCCGCAGCCCATGAAAGATGGATAGACGCGATGCTGGCCGAGTTCAGCGCCGAGGACGCTGCCCGCATCGGGGCCCGACTGGACGCGCTGTCAGAGACGTTGGGAGAGGGCGAACCATGAGCGCACGCAGCGACACAAAACACTTTCTGTGCTGGATCGAAAACGGCATCGCGACCGTATCGCTGGACCGGCCCGACCGGAAGAACCCGCTGACCTTTGACAGCTACGCGGAATTGCGCGACTGGTTTCGCGATCTGGTCTATGCCGACGATGTGAATGCGGTTGTCTTTGCATCGAACGGGGGCAATTTCAGTTCGGGCGGCGATGTGCATGACATTATCGGCCCGTTGACCCGGATGAGCATGAAGGAATTGCTGGCCTTTACCCGCATGACCGGCGATCTGGTCAAGGCCATCGTGAATTGCGGCAAACCGGTGATTGCCGCCGTGGATGGCGTGTGCGTGGGCGCAGGTGCGATCATTGCGATGGCATCCGATCTGCGCATCGCCACACCCGCAGCAAAAACCGCGTTTCTGTTTACCCGCGTCGGGCTGGCGGGATGCGATATGGGGGCCTGCGCGATCCTGCCACGGATCATCGGACAGGGCCGTGCGGCGGAACTTTTGTATACCGGGCGCAGCATGAGCGCCGAAGAGGGCGAGCGCTGGGGGTTTTTCAATGCGGTTGTGGCGGCAGACGCTTTGGACGCTGCCGCACAGGACATGGCGGCGCGCATCGCTTCGGGGCCGAATTTCGGGCATATGATGACCAAGACGATGCTGGCACAGGAATGGTCGATGTCCATCGAACAGGCCATCGAGGCCGAGGCGCAGGCGCAGGCGATCTGTATGCAGACGGCCGATTTCGAGCGCGCCTATAATGCGTTCGTGGCCAAGGAAAAACCTGTGTTCGAGGGGGATTGAGATGGCCGGGCGCAACCACGAATGCGGGCATTGCGGGCCGGCGGCGGAGCCTCCGGCGGGGATATTTTCCAACAGAAGAAGCAGGGGCGCGTAGATGGCAGACCGGAGTTTCCTGAACTGGCCGTTTTTCGAGGCGCATCACCGGACGCTGACGGTTGAGCTGGATCAGTGGGCATCGGGTGCTGTCACGAACATCGATCACAGCGATGCAGATGCCACCTGTCGCGCGCTGGTTGGTGCGCTGGGGGATGGCGGGTGGTTGCAGCATTCCGCGATTGATCCTGAGGCGGGGGGCGGGGGCGCGCTGGATGTGCGCCGCCTGTGTCTGATCCGCGAAACGCTGGCGCGTCATGACGGGCTGGCCGATTTTGCCTTTGCGATGCAGGGGCTGGGCACCGGCGCGATTTCCCTGTTCGGCACGCCCGAGCAGAAGGCTGCGTGGTTGCCGCACACGCGCGCGGGCAAGGCGCTGTCGGGGTTTGCCCTGACCGAGCCGCAATCCGGATCGGATGTGGCCAACAGCACGATGACCGCTAGGGAGGATGGCGGCGATTTTGTGATGAACGGCGAAAAGACGTGGATTTCCAATGGCGGCATTGCCGATGTCTATACCGTGTTTGCCCGCACCGGAGAGGCTGAGGGCGCGCGCGGATTATCGGCCTTTGTGGTGCCCGCCGACACGCCCGGCCTTGAAGTGGTGGCACGGCTGGATACGATTGCGCCGCATCCGCTGGCGCATCTGCGCTTTGCCGATTGCCGCATTCCGGCCAGCGCGCTGATCGGGACGCGTGGCGCGGGATTTCGTATTGCGATGTCGGTGCTGGACGTGTTCCGCCCCACCGTCGCGGCGGCGGCACTGGGCTTTGCGCGCCGCGCGCTGGACGAGGCGTTGGCGAGGGTCACACAGCGCCATGTGCAGGGCGCACCGCTGTTTGATCTGCAAATGGTGCAGGGCCATATTGCCGATATGGCGCTGGACGTGGATGCCAGTGCTTTGCTGATTTACCGCGCGGCCTGGGCCAAGGACAGTGGCGCACCCCGTATCAGCCGCGAGGCCGCGATGGCCAAGCTGTTTTCGACCGAACAGGCGCAAAAGGTGATCGACACGGCGGTGCAGCTACATGGCGGCGACGGCGTGAAATCGGGGCAGATCGTTGAACGGTTATACCGCGATATCAGGGCCTTGCGGATATACGAGGGCGCCAGCGATGTGCAAAAAGTGATAATCGCGCGCCAGACGCTGGATGCTTATCAGGGGGACTGACATGCTTGGACCATCTGCCCATACCGACACGTTTGCGCGCGACAACCTGCCGCCCGAGACGGAATGGCCCGATTTTCTGTTGGACGGGTTTGCATACCCGGAGCGTCTGAATGTCGGGGTCGAACTGACCGACAGAATGGTGGACCGCGGGTTTGGCGACAATACAGCGCTGATCGGGAACGGGCGGCGGCGCACCTATAAGGAACTGTCGGACTGGACCAACCGCCTGGCCCACGCGCTGGTGGACAATCTGGGCATCAAGCCGGGCAACCGGGTGCTGATCCGGTCGGCCAACAATCCGGCGATGGTGGCCTGCTGGCTGGCCGCGACCAAGGCGGGGGCGGTGGTGGTGAACACCATGCCGATGCTGCGCGCGGGCGAATTGGGCGCGATCGTGGACAAGGCCCGGATCACCCATGCGCTGTGCGATACGCGGCTGATGGATGAAATGGCGATTTGTGCCAAGGCCAGCAAGACGCTGAAAACTGTCGCAGGCTTTGACGGCACATCGAACCATGATGCCGAACTGGACCGGCTGGCGCTGGAAAAGCCGGTGAAATTCGATGCCGTGGACACCGGGCGCGATGATGTGGCTTTGCTGGGCTTCACATCCGGCACCACCGGATCGCCCAAGGCCACGATGCATTTCCATCGTGACCTGCTGATCATAGCAGACGGGTATGCCAAAGAGGTGCTGAACGTTACCCCCGAGGATGTGTTCATCGGATCGCCGCCTTTGGCCTTTACCTTCGGTCTGGGCGGACTGGCGGTGTTTCCGTTGCGGTTCGGGGCGGCGGCGACCCTGCTGGAAACCGCATCGCCCCCGAACATGATTGAAATCATTGAAAAATACAAAGCCACCGTATGTTTCACCGCGCCCACAGCGTACCGGTTCATGCTGGCCGCGATGGACAAGGGCGCCGATCTGTCGTCGCTGCGCGCCGCCGTGTCTGCGGGGGAAACATTGCCTGCGCCGGTTTACCATGACTGGATCGAAAAGACGGGCAAACCGATGCTGGACGGGATCGGCGCCACGGAACTGCTGCATATCTTCATTTCCAACCGGTTTGACGATCATGCACCTGCCTGCACCGGCAAACCGGTCACGGGTTACGAGGTCAAGATCATCGGGCCGGACGGTGAAACCCTGCCCGATGGCACGGCGGGGCGGCTGGCCGTGCGCGGGCCGACTGGGTGCCGTTACCTCGATGATGCGCGCCAGCGCGATTACGTGCAGGACGGGTGGAACATTACCGGCGACAGTTTCGTGCGCGACGAAAGGGGCGCGCTGCATTTCGTGGCGCGCAATGACGATATGATCGTGTCCAGCGGATACAACATCGCCGGTCCCGAGGTCGAGGCCGCATTGCTGGCCCATGCGGCGGTAGCCGAATGCGCGGTGATCGGCGCGCCGGATGCCGCACGCGGATCGATTGTGCAGGCGCATGTGGTTCTGGCCGAAGGGCACAGAGGCGATGCGGACCTGATCAAAGCCTTGCAGGATCACGTCAAGGCGGTGATCGCACCCTATAAGTACCCGCGCAGCATCGTGTTTACCGATGCGTTGCCCAAGACCCAGACCGGCAAGATCCAACGCTTTCAGCTGCGGAAAGACGCGCCATGACGGGCCACGTCTTTGCCTTTGCGCAAAAAGTGCTGTTCAAACATTGCGATCCGGCGGGCATCGTATTCTATCCGCGCTATTTCGAGATGATGAACGATTGTGTCGAAGCGTTTTTCAGCGACGCGCTGAACGCCCCGTTCGAAGACCTGCACCGCACGGGCGCAACGCCGACGGTGACAATTGAAACCACCTTTCCCGCGCCCAGCCGTCACGGTGATGAACTGATCATCGAATTGCGGATTGTGCGGCTTGGCACCAGCAGTCTGGGCCTGAAAATGCAGGCGTCCTGTAATGGCGACATACGATTTGAAACCACATCCACCCTTGTCAAAGTCGATCGGGACGGACGGCCCGACCCGTGGCCACCCGCGCTGCGCACGGCACTGGCCCCCTATCTAGGAGACACCACATGACCCACAAAACCATTCAGCCAGAAGGGTGGGCCCCGGCCAAAGGCTATGCCAATGCCATGCTGACCGAGGACGGGACGCTGTATGTCGGCGGGCAGATCGGCTGGACTGCCGAACAGGTTTTTGAAACCCATGATTTCATCGGACAGATGGAACAGGCCCTGCGTAATATCGTGGATATTGTCGAAGCATCGGGCGGCACGGTTGCAGACATCACCCGCCTGACGTGGTTCATCATCGACAAACAGGAATATCTGGCCAAACAGCGCGAGGTCGGAGAGGTTTATCGCCGCGTGCTGGGGCGGCATTTTCCGGCCATGTCGATGCTGGTGGTGGCCGGATTGATCGAAGACGAGGCGCTGCTTGAAATCGAAGCCACGGCAGTGATCAGACCGAAACGGTCATAAACCCTCAGCCGCCGCGCTTTTCGGCAATCGCGCGGGCGCGGGCATGGGTTGCGGCAATCTCTTCGGGGCGGGCCTGCTGGCCGGTAAACCCCAGCAGATACATCGGCACCATACGGTTTCGTTCTTCCATGGATTCCTGCAAATCGGCATCGTCATAGCCGATCTGGGTGAAATACAGGATACGCGCGCGGGTTTCCGCCTCGAGCGGATCATAGCCGTAACGCAGGAACATATCGGTCAGCGCCTGCAGGCGTGCGGCGTTCGAACGATCCAGAACGCGGCGCACCTTGCCCGAACTGCGCGCCCAGGCCCGCACCGCGAAATCCAGCGCGGTATTGAACAGATCGGGATCAATGACACATTCAAAGACGTTGCACACCGCGCCTGTGATCGTTTCGGCAGGTTGGCTGGCCTTGGCGACCAATGCGGCGGTATTGGTGTTTTCCCAATCCAGCAAAAGCGCATCGAGCAGGTCCTGGCGACTTTTGAAATACCAGTAGAAACTTGAGCGCGACACGCCCAGCCGGTCGCCCAGCGCCAGAACCTTGACGTGTTCGACCCCGTCGGAAATCAGCACATCCTTGGCCACGTTCAGCCAGTCCTGTTTCGTGACCTTGATGTTCCCGACAAGGGGTTCCTTGTCGGGGTCGTCGCGGTGCAGCAGCGGTGTGACCTTTGATTTCGCCATTGCGTCAGCTTTCTGGCGGGGCGCCGCCAGCGGCGGTGCGCGCGGCGATATCGGCCAGCAGCCGTTCATGGGCAGCGCCGTCAATGGCAGGCCCTGTATCTTCGGCCAGAATACGCTGCCACATTGCTGTGGCGCGGGTGTTGGCATCCAGCGCGCCACGCTCTGTCCAGGTGCCGAAATTTGACAGATCGCCGATCAGCGGTTCGTAAAATTCGGTCTGGTAGCGTTCCATCGTATGGGCGCAGCCAAAGAAATGCCCGCCCGGTTGCACTTCGGCCAGCGCGTCCATGGCAATATCCGCGTCATCGGCTGACGTATTGGCGCAGATTTCGGCAACCATCTGCAACACTTCCACATCGGTGATCAGCTTTTCATAGGATACCGTCAGGCCGCCTTCCAGCCAGCCTGCCGAATGGATCACGACCGTTGCGCCCGCCAACAGGCAGCCCCACACGCCAAACTGCGTTTCATTGGCCGCCTGTGCATCGTTGATATTGGCCGCGCTGCCACTGGCGCAGCGCCACGGCAGCCCCAGCTTGCGCGCCAGTTGCCCGGCGACAATGCTGGCCTTGAAATGTTCCGGCGTGCCAAAGGCCGGCGCACCCGATCTCATATCGACGTTCGATGTGAACGTGCCATAGCAGACAGGCGCGCCGGGATTGGCAAGCTGGGTCAGCGCAATCGCCGCCATCGCTTCGGCGTGGGACAGGGTCATCGCGCCCGCCACAGTGATCGGGGCCATCGCCCCCATCAGGGTGAACGGCGTTACGATTGAAACCTGCCCGGCCTTGGCGAAATCGATCAGGCCCTGCGCCATCGGAATGTCGATCTGGCGCGGAGAATTGGTGTTGATGATGGTATAGCAATGCGAATTGGCGTGAAATTCCGCATCTGTAAGGCCGCGAAAATCACGCAGCATTTCAAAGCTTTCGCGCACTTGCGGCGTGCCACGGGCAAACACGAACGGTACCTTGTCTGTCAGGCTCAGCTGCGCGTCGAGAGTTGCGTAGTGGCGCAGATGCATGGGTACATCCTGCGGTTCGACCAGCGGCGGCACCATGTGCAGCACGTCAAAATGCTGGGTCAGGCGGATCAGTTCCCGGAAATCACGTTCCGATCCGGGGCGGCGCCCGCGTTCCAGATCGGTAGCGTGCGGCGCGCCTGCACCGGGCTGGAAAATCAGGTTGCCCAGTTCCATCACGATATCGCGGTCGCGCACGGCGGCCATCACCGGAAAGGATTTCGGCGCGGTGGCCAGAGCGGCGGTGATAATTTCGCGCCCGATGAACACCATTTCCGCGCTGTCATCCACCTTGGCCCCTGCGGCGCGGTAAAGCGCGCGCGCCTCGGGCAGCAGCACCTTGATGCCCAGCGTTTCCAGCAGGGTCAGCGATGCCTCGTGGATCGCCTCGATCCGGTCCTCGCTGAACAGCGACATCATTGGAAACGGATTGCGCAGATTGCGGTAATCCGTTTTGCGCGTGACGGGCGGGGCATCGTTGCGCGATCTGCGCGACCTTCGCCGCCCCGTGGTTGCGTCGCGCTCCGGGCTGTCTAACTGTGTCATGCGCGCATGGCCTTTCCGGTTGGATCATAAGGAGATGGTGCAATCACCCGCGCGGCGCGTTCCACCCCGACAACGTGCACCGACAGGTCGGTTCCGACAGCCGCATGTGCCGTATCGACCAGCGCCATGGCCAGCGATTTTCCGATGGTGTGGCCATATCCGCCCGAGGTAACGAACCCGATCTGCGCGCCGTCGGCCCAGATCGGTTCATAGCCGCTGGCGTCCGCACCATCGGCGTCGATCTCCAGCGTGACCTGTACCTGCGCCGGCCCGTTTCCGTCGCGCTCCGCCATCGCCGCTTTGCGCCCGACGAAATCGCCCTTGTCCCAGTCGATCCAGCGATCCATTCCGGTCATGCCCGGCGTGTAGGCCTGAGTGAATTCCGCCGACCAGATGCCAAAGCTTTTTTCGATCCGCAGGCTAAGCAAGGCGTTGAACCCGTATTCACGGATATTCTGGTCTGCCCCCGCCTTGAGCAATGCCTGCCGCAGCGTCGCGTGATCGCCCGCGCGGCAATGGATTTCATACCCCAGTTCGCCCGTGACGGACAGGCGGCCAACCTTGGCGCGGATCAGGCCGATATCAAAGGCTCCGCAGCCCATGAACGGCAGTTCACCGATGGGGCCATCCGTCAGCTTTTCGATCACCGCGGCCGATTTCGGCCCTGACAGGGAAAATCCGGCGGTGTCTTCGCCCAGATCACGCAGATGAACGCCATCATCCATATGATCGTTGAACCAGCGCATGTGCCAGGCGCGCAGATAATAGCTGCCCATGATCCACCAAGTTCCATCGCCCCAGTTGAATACCGTCAGATCGCCCTTTAGGCGGCCGTTTTCGCCCAGCATCGGGGCCAGACGTGCGCGCCCCGGTGCGGGCAGGCGGCTGGCCATGATCCGGTTCAGCCAGGGTTCGGCGTTGGGGCCGGACACCTCGAACCGGGAAAAGCCCGAGATATCGAGCAATCCGACATCTTCGCGTACCGCACGACATTCATCCGCGACGATCCTAAACGCGTTCGAACGTTTGAGTGACGGTGTCTCGCGGAACCCCGGTTCGGCAAAGTAAAGCGGCACCTCTAGATCCCAGCTGACACCCCACTGGCAGCCCGCCGCCGTCATCGCGTCATGCGCACCCGACGTTTTCAGCGGGCGGCCCGCCGGCAGTTGTTCGTTGGGATAGGTCATCACGAAGCGGCGGGTGTAAAACTGGCCGGTGGTTTCCTTGATGTATTGCTTGTTTTCCGCAAACGTCCCGTAGCGCGCAACGTCCATGCCGTAAACGTCTGCTTCGGGTTCACCGGTTATGATCCATTCGGCCAGCGATTTGCCCACGCCCCCGCCCTGCAGGAACCCGGCCATCACGGCGCAGGCGGTCCAGTAGCCGCGCTTGCCCGGCACCGGCCCGACCAGCGGGTTACCATCGGGGCTGAAGGTAAACGCGCCGTTGACCCACGTTTTAACGCCAACCTCTTGCAGGCAGGGATAGCGGTTAAAGCCCAGTTCCAGTTCGTGTTCGATGCGGTCGGGGTCTTCCTGCTGCAATTCGAACCCGTATTCCCACGGGGCGCCATCCATCATCCAGTGCTGGTGGTTCACCTCGTATATGCCCAACAGGACACCTTTTTGATCCTGTCGCAGATAGGTAAACCCCTCAAGATCCACGGTCATCGGCACTTCGAAATCGATCTCTTCCAGTTGCGGGATCGTGTCGGAAATCAGGTAGTGATGGTTCAGCGGCGAAACCGGCAGTTCAACACCGGCCATCCGGCCCACCTGTTTGGCCCAAAGTCCGGCTGCGTTGACCACGTGTTCACAATTGATCGTGCCTTTTTCAGTCACGACCTCCCAGCCGTTCAGCGTCTGGTTCAGTTCCAGAACGCGGTTGTGTTCGATCACCGTCGCGCCGCGTTTCTTGGCCGCGCCGGCATAGGCGTGCACCGTGCCTGTGGTATCGATATAGCCTTCTCGATCCGCCCACATGCCGCCCAGCAAGCCATCGCCTGACATGATCGGGTTCAGTTCAACCGCTTCTTCCACGCTGACAAGGCGGCAATCGTCGATCCCGATAGACTGGAACGTACGATAGGCCGATTGCAGCCATTCCCACCGATCCGGCGTGCCCGCCATGGTCAGACCGCCCGTCATGTGCAGGCCGATGTTCTGGCCGCTTTCCTTTTCAATCTCGCTTAGCAGATCGATCGTGTAAGCTTGAAGCTGCGCGATATTCGGGTCCGCATTCAGTGCATGGATGCCGCCAGCCGCATGCCAGCTTGACCCGGCTGTCAGAACCGAACGTTCAATCAGGCACACATCGCTCCAGCCCATTTTGGCAAGGTGATACAACACCGACGCGCCAACAACGCCGCCCCCGATCACGACAACACGGTAATGCGATTTCATGGCAGACTCCCTATGCGTTCAACCTTGCGTGATTCCGTTTCCGCAAGCATTGGACAATAGTGTCCATTTGAATTTTGAAATCAAGCTGCAAAAGCGACCTGCACAGGCAGACCGCCGACAAGTGCCGATCAGTTGTTTTTGGCGTTTTGCGGGCCCGCAACCTCGCGCAGCAAATCAAACTTTACGCGTGTCGAGCTGACCTGCCGGTAAAAGGCAATCAGGAAACTGGTGGGGCCGCGCAACCGGTCCAGACCGATGGTCGCCGCCACGACGGTGCCCACATCCGTGCGCCCGTCCAGAACCAGCAATCCGCCGAGCGCCAACACTGCCACGGTTCCGGCGCCGTTGATCGCGCTTAGCAGGAATTTGGTCGACAGTTTCCAGATGAAAATGCTGCGCCGGGTTTCAAAAATCGCATCAAAATCATCCACCACGGATTGATTGACACGTTCCAGCCCTTCGGCAAGCGACTCGTCCGTGGCACGGCGCAACACATGAACCCGTTCGCCCACCAAACGGTTCACCTGTTTTTGCGTCCCCAGAACCAGAACAACCTGTGGCGCGATCATGCACAGGGCGATCGCCCCCAGAAAAGGCTGGGTTGATGCGATAAAGCCGACAACGCTGATCAATGTACCGAACTGAACCACAGGTTCGGAAAATGCGCTGCCGGTGAATTTGCCCAATTCTTCGGCCTCGGCCGAAATCATCGTGGCCAGCGTGCCGCCACGTTTGCTTTCGGTGAATGTTGCCTTGGCCTCCACCGCACCTTCGTAAATCCGGTTTCGCAGCAGCCGCGTGACATCTTCACCCAGAATACTGGCGCGGTATCCCATCAGCGCCTTCAGCCCCAGACTAAGCGTGATCATTCCCATCATGCCAAGGCACAGACGGATCAGATCACTGTTTTGCAGATCATTCCCTGTCAGCCCGTTGATGATATCCTTTTGATAACTAAGAGGAACAGCCGCCAATGCGGCGATGGCGAGGGACAGCAGGATCAGGACTATCTGACGTTTGCCGCTGACGCGCCAGATCGCGGAGTAAAGCTGGATCACTTCGGCCTCATTTATCACGAATGGTGTTTGAACTCTGTCGTGGAAACACCCAAAGCTCAAGGTTGCACAACTATGTTGAATTGCTTTGACAGCGCAAGTCGGGTCGGCCCATAGTTTACAATAATTCGAAAAGAGCGGGCGAATTCCGACGCGTTCTTTTTCGCCCCGCCAGTATAGTTGTCACGCCATGTCTTATTCCAAACTGTCTCTTCAGGCGCTTGAAATGTTCGAGGTGTTGTCGCGCAGCTTGTCGTTGCAAAAGACGGCGCAAACGATGGGGCTGTCGATCTCGTCTGTTTCGCATCACCTGAACCGGCTTGAGGATGAACTGGGCGTACGTCTGATCGACCGTGCGCACCGGCCAATGGTTCTTACGCCTGCGGGGCAGAATTTTTCTGCGCGCATCGAGGAAGGGCTGCGCCATATCCGGCTGGCCCAGTCGGAAACCGCGATTGGGGGCCTTTATCAGGCGCGGCAGTTGCGCATTGGTGTTATCGAAGATTTCGAAGGTAATATTGTGCCCGATCTGGTGATCAAACTGGCGCAGAACCTGCCGCGGCTGAAGCTGACGCTGCGCACACATCCCAGCCACGAAGCGATCAGTCTGGTCGAGTCCCGCGGCCTGAACCTTGCCATTGCCGCACGCAATCAGGGCACCGATCAGCGCCACGTGGCGCATGATCTGCTGCGCGATCCGTTTGTCATGGTCACACCAAAGTCGCTGGCGGCAGATAATGACACCTATCTTGGGGATGCCGCCGGTGTGCCGTTCCTGCGCTATAATCTGCAACACCAGATCGGCATGCAGATCGAAGCGCATCTGAAACGCAATGGCATCGCGCTGGCCAACCGCCATGAATTTGACAGCAACCAGTCGATCATGGGGCTGATCGCCCACGCTCAGGGATGGACCATCACCACACCTGTCGTGTTGATGCGAACCCAAAGGTTTCTGGACGACGTGAACGTGACCCCGCTGCCCCTCGCCGCGTTCGCGCGCACGATTTCATTGTTCGCAGAACCTGAACACAATGCCGAAACCGCGCTTGTGATTGCCACATTGCTGCGCCGGTTGATGCAGACTCATATCCTTGATCCCTGCCTGCGGCGCTATCCGTGGCTTGAGGACCGGTTGCGCCACAGCGATCAGGCCGCCTAGCGTTTCACGGGCAGGATTGGAAAGCGGTCCTTGATCGCACGGATTTGCCCCTGGGACAGATAATCGGGGTGGTGGCTGGCCAAAATCCCACGCGCCGCGTCGCGCGCCCTTTGCCAGATGTCCGGAGCGCCCTTTTCTGCCCAGGTGATCGGCGCATCGCGATCGGCCAGTTTGGGATAGAAATAATCCCGCTCCATCGCGTTGAATGTGTGGGACGAGCCCAGAAAATGCCCATCGCCCAGAACCGATTGCACAATTGCGCCGTATCCCAGCGTCTCTTCGTTCACTTCGATCCCGCGCAGGGCACGGTACACTGACGACAACATTTCATTGTCCAGAACAAATGCTTCGAAACTGGCCCCCAACAGCGATGCGGTCATGCCCGAGCTTTCATAGATCAGGTTGCCGCCACCCAATCCGGCAGCCAATGCCGTCAGCGCCTTTTCCGCACCGTATTGCGCATCGATTGCCTTGGAATCTGTCATGGACGCGGCAACACCGGATGGCAGGCCAAGCCAGTTCGATACCTGCGCCGAAGCCGCGTTGAGCACGGCGATTTCACCGCCCCCGCCCGCAAAAGCACCGGTGCGCAGATCAATCACCAGCGGCCAGTTGGAAAAGATCATCGGAAACCCCGGCCGGATCGCATGGACCATGACCAGCGAGGCCAATGTTTCCGCCAGCGATTGCGCAAGAAACCCGGCCAGCGTCGCCGGGGCTGTCGCGCCCGACTGTGCGGCGGTGATGCAGGACATGGGGATATTGTGCGCAATGCATTCATAAACGACATCCACCGCGTCTTCGCCATAGCGCATCGGTGAAATGACAGGGCTGATATGGGCCTTGATAAAGGGGCGTTTTGAAAACGCGCCCTCCCCGCCTGCGGCGATATCCAGCATCTGCACGATTGGCGCGACGTACTCGGCAAGGGTAAAGGAAGTTGCCGTTGGTTTGGTCGTGTTGCAGATCAGGGAAAAGGCGGTGTTCACATCCAGCTTGAAATTGTCGGGCACATCGGTGGCAACACAGCACCGTGTGAACCAGCTGACGTTTTCAAGCGTGTCCTGCAACCGTGTGAAATCATGCAAGTCCTGCAATGTCGACGGGCGGTAAAGCCGCGTTTCCAGATCCAGCGTTTGCACCGCCGCCCCGCCGGTGCCGAAATGCACCCGGTCGCCGCCCACCTCGATGGATCGCGTGTCGTCCCGCCCGTGCAGTACGAATTTCTTGGCAGCCGCCGCAATGGCGTCTTCGACAAGGGTGCGGGGAAAGCCCAGCCTGCCATTCGGCAACACCTGCGCGCCCGCTGCCGTCAGATCGTCGTAAAGGCGCGTCGGCACCTCGCCCATGCCCAGTTCGGCCAGCAATTTCAAAGCAGTGTCGTATATGGCCTGCACATCTTGGTCAGACAAAGGCCTGTACTGCCCGCCAACCTGCCCCGGCGGGCATGGATCGAACACCGGTTTGGCCGCGCGTTTTTCCAAACGCTGCGCGCGCCCGCCCGTGCGCTGCGATCCTGTCCTGTTGCCCATTGCGCTGTCTCCCTGCTCGGATCAAAGAAAAGGCGGGGCGGAGCAGCGGCGCAAGCCCGCACATGCGCCCGCAGATTTATCGAATATCAGTTCCGATTTTTTCGAAGGTATGCGCCGAAGCTTGACCAAGGGTGCATTTGACAGCGAATTGAACCCGACATTTTTTTCGGAGGCATCATGAAATCCCAGGTTCGCGTCGTCGTGATAGGCGGTGGCATCGCAGGCTGTTCAACACTTTATCACCTGACACAGGAAGGATGGAGCGATGTGATGCTGCTGGAACGCAATGAATTGACCAGCGGGACCACATGGCATTCGGCGGCGCAGGTGACCAATTTCGGGATGAACCAGACGATGGTGGGTCTGAAAACCCATTCGATCAACCTTTACAAGGAACTGGCGGAAGATCCGGAATATCCGATCAACTATCACCATGCCGATGGTGGTATCCGTCTGGCCAACACACCCGAACAGATGGAAGGCTATCGCCATTTCGCATCCATGGCGCGCGGCATGGGCGTGGAATTCGAAGTGATTGATGCAGATGAATGCGCCCGTCGCCATCCACTGATTTCAACCGATAACCTGCTGGGTGGCCTGTGGGATCCGCTGGATGGCGACATTGATCCGGCGCAACTGTGCCAGGCGCTGGCGCGGCGCGCGCGCAACGCAGGGGCCGAAGTGCACCGCAACACGCCTGTGACCGGCCTGACGCAGCACAAGGATCATTCCTGGACCGTGCACACCGAAAAAGGCGATGTGCGGGCCGAAATCGTGGTTAACGCCTGCGGCTACCGCGTGAACGAGGTGGGCGCGATGATGGGTGTGCACCACCCGGTGATGTCGATGGAACACCAGTATTTCCTGACCGAACCGATTGCAGCCATCGAAAACGCGGGGCACCGGATGCCGCTGCTGCGCTGTCCGATCAGCGATTATTACTGCCGTCAGGAAAAGAACGGTCTGCTGGTCGGGTTTTATGAACAGAACTGCAAGACATGGGGCATGGACGGGATCGATCCGAATTTCGTCAACGCCCTGTGCCCCGATGATCTGGATCGTGTGACGGATGTTCTGGAAGGTGCGTTTGCGCGAATGCCCGCATTGATGGAAACCGGCATTCATACGGTGGTGAATGGCCCGATCACCTACACGATCGACGGCGCGCCGCTGGTTGGCCCGATCCCCGGCAAACGCAATGCGTTCTGCATCATCGGCCTGCGCGCCGGATTGGGCGAAGGCGGCGGGCATGGCTGGCTGCTGGCGCAACAGATCGTACATGGCGAGGCGTGTTACGACACCTGGGTCACCGACCCGCGCCGTTTCACCGGCCATGCCAATGTGGAACTGACGGCCCTGAAGGCGATCGAGGATTACCAGAACGAATTCCGCTTTCATTTCCCGCATGAACACCGCCCTGCGGGCCGCCCGATGAAAACCACGCCACTGACGCCGGTTCTGGCCGCCGAAGGAGCCGCATTCGGCGTTGTGAACGGATGGGAGCGGGTTGAATACATCAAGCCGACACCCGATTTTCACGAAACCCACTGCTTTCGGTTCAACGAAGCGTTCGACGTGATCGCATCCGAAGTCGCGGCGGTGCAGAACGCGGTGGGCCTGACCGAAATCAGCGGGTTCAACCGCTACGAGATGACCGGTTCGGGTGCGCATGATTTTCTGGATAGGATGATCTGCGGGCGGGTCACCCGGGCGCGGGGCAAAGTGGGGCTGGGGTATCTGCTGAACCACAATGGCATGCTCAAGGCCGAGGCAACGATCGCCAATCTGCCGGATGGCCGCATCTGGTACGGATCGGCGGCAGCGGCGGAATACCACGATATGGACTGGTTGCAGATGCATCTGCGCGATGATGAAGACGTGCAGATCAGATCGCTGACCAATGACCACACGATTCTGGTGCTGGCCGGCCCCAAGGCGCGTGACGTGCTGTCTGCCGCATCGCGCGGCGACTGGTCGGCGGCGGCGTTTCCATGGCTGAGTGTGCGCGAGGCGTTTGTCGGGATTGCTCCGGCGATTGTCATGTCGGTCAGCTTTTCCGGCGAACTGGCCTATGAAATCCATGTGCCCAATGCGCAGCTTTACGCGGCCTACCTGGCGCTGCGCGCGGCGGGCAAGACGCACGGGCTGCGCCTGTTCGGATCACGCGCGGTCGAATCGATGCGGCTGGAAAAAGGCTACCTGCACTGGAAATCCGATATCCTGACCGAATTTGATCCCTATGAAACAGGGCTGGACCGGTTCGTATCCACAAAGAAAACCGATTACATCGGCGCTGCCGCACTGGCCGAACGCGCCGCAAACGGCCCGTCGCGCAAACTGGTCACGCTGGAGGTTACCTGCAACACCGCCCCCGCCCATGGCGGCGCATCAGTGATGCAGGGCGACAGGGTTGTGGGCACCGTCACCTCGGGTGATTGGGGGCACCGCGTGGGCAAGAACCTTGCCCTTGCGTTCCTGCTGCCCGATCTGGCCGGTCTCGGCAGTACGGTCGACATTGATATTCTGGGCGAACGCTATCGCGCCACCGTGATCGCGCCGGGCCCATATGATCCCGACAATACGCGGGTGAAGGGGGCGTAAAATCGCGGTTCTGCGGCTGATGCGGATTTGAAGGAATGGTGTGGCGATCCCATCAGGACTCGAACCTGAAACCCTCTGCTTAGAAGGCAGATGCTCTATCCAGTTGAGCTATGGGACCGTTGGCCCCT
The DNA here is from genome assembly GCF_051013555.1 of Sulfitobacter sp. TBRI5. Classification (NCBI taxonomy): domain Bacteria; kingdom Pseudomonadati; phylum Pseudomonadota; class Alphaproteobacteria; order Rhodobacterales; family Roseobacteraceae; genus Sulfitobacter; species Sulfitobacter sp. TBRI5. The sequence continues at coordinate 404,971 of NZ_CP112884.1, forward strand.
TACTGCGACAAAGCCACCCGGCGATCAAGCCCCAAGGGGCTAATGGGTCCACGCGCCACGCCGACCGGTTGCAAAATTCTCGCCGTAACCGCCGGGGCGGATGTTGGGTTTGCGTTTTTTGGGTTCGAACACCTGCGCGTCGATGCCATGTTCGCGGGCATATTCCAGCGCAGCCTCTTTCGTGGGGAAATTCAGCCGCACCTGGCTTTGAGTGTCCGAGGACGATGTCCAGCCCATCAACGGGTCGACTTCGCGCGCGGATGCAGGTGCAAATTCAAGCACCCAGCCTTTGGTTTTCGCAGTGCCCGATGACATGGCCGTCCGGGCGGGCTGAAAGATACGTGCGCGCATCGCAAACTCCGTTTTTTGCGTGCCTTACATATGGGCAATTTGTGGGGGCTGGGCAAGGTCCGTTTTGCCGCGCATGGTGTGCAATCGGCATTTGCCGATGCGCCCTGCCCCGGCATTGCCGCTACATTCTGTGGGCAGGGACGTGTATTTGGGGCTTGAACCTTGGGCGAAACACCACAACCTTAGTGGTTCTGAACCGGAGCGCCCCATGTCCACGTCCCAACCTGAAACCGCCCTGCCGATGATGCATGCCCCTGCCCCCGATGTGCGCACCCGCGCCAAGCTTGAGGGCGGCATTCCCTTGCGCATGCAGACAGAGTTTTCCGCCGCGGGCGACCAGCCCACTGCCATCGCCGAACTGACCCAGGGCGTTAAAAACGGCGAGCGTGATCAGGTGCTGTTGGGGGCCACTGGTACAGGCAAGACCTTTACCATGGCCAAGGTGATCGAAGAAACCCAGCGCCCCGCGATCATACTGGCCCCGAACAAGACGCTGGCGGCCCAGCTATACGGTGAATTCAAAAGCTTCTTTCCCGACAACGCGGTCGAATATTTTGTCAGCTTTTATGATTATTACCAGCCCGAAGCCTATGTGGCGCGGTCTGACACCTATATCGAGAAGGAAAGCCAGATCAACGAACAGATCGACCGGATGCGCCACTCGGCCACCCGCGCCCTGCTGGAACGCGATGATGTGATCATCGTGGCGTCGGTGTCGTGCATCTATGGCATCGGGTCGGTCGAAACCTATGGCGCGATGACGCAGGATCTGAAGGTGGGCGGCGCCTATAACCAGCGGCAGGTGATCGCCGATCTGGTGGCGCAACAGTACAAGCGCAACGATGCTGCGTTCCAGCGCGGATCGTTTCGGGTGCGCGGCGATGCGCTGGAGATTTTCCCCGCCCACCTGGAAGACCGCGCCTGGCGGCTGTCGTTCTTTGGCGACGAGTTGGAAAGCATCACGGAATTCGACCCGCTGACCGGCGAAAAAACCGATACGTTCGACCAGATCCGCGTTTATGCCAATTCGCATTACGTCACGCCGAAACCGACGATGCAGCAGGCCATTGTCAATATCAAGGCAGAGTTGAAAACCCGGCTGGACCAGTTGGTGAACGACGGCAAGCTGCTTGAGGCGCAGCGGCTGGAACAGCGCACGAATTTCGATCTGGAAATGCTGGAAGCGACCGGCGTGTGCAACGGGATCGAAAACTATTCGCGCTACCTGACCGGGCGCGCGCCGGGCGAGCCGCCCCCAACCCTGTTTGAATTCATCCCCGACAACGCGATTGTGTTCGCAGATGAATCCCATGTGTCCGTGCCCCAGATCGGCGGCATGTACAAAGGCGATTACCGGCGCAAGTTCACGCTGGCCGAACACGGGTTCCGTCTGCCGTCCTGCATGGACAACCGTCCGCTGAAATTCGAGGAATGGGATGCGATGCGCCCGCAATCGGTGTTCGTGTCGGCCACCCCCGCCAAATGGGAAATCGAACAGACCGGTGGTGTGTTCACCGAACAGGTGATCCGCCCCACCGGCCTGCTTGACCCGCAGGTCGAAATCCGCCCTGTCGACATGCAGGTCGATGATCTGCTGGAGGAGGTGCGAAAGGTGGCCGCCGACGGGTATCGCACGCTTGTCACCACCCTGACCAAACGCATGGCCGAAGACCTGACCGAATATATGCACGAACAGGGCATTCGGGTGAGGTACATGCACAGCGATATCGACACGATCGAACGGATCGAGATTCTGCGCGATCTGCGTCTTGGGGCGTTTGACGTGCTGGTGGGTATCAACCTGCTGCGCGAGGGGCTGGATATCCCCGAATGCGGGCTGGTCGCCATTCTGGACGCGGACAAGGAGGGCTTCCTGCGCTCTGAAACATCGCTGATCCAGACCATCGGGCGCGCCGCGCGCAACGCCGAAGGGCGGGTGATCATGTATGCCGATCGCATCACCGGCAGCATGGAACGCGCGCTGGCTGAAACCGACCGCCGCCGCGCCAAGCAGATTGCCTATAACGAAGAACACGGCATCACGCCGACCACGATCAAGAAAAACGTCGAGGACGTGATGAAGGGCCTTTACAAGGGCGATGTCGACATGAACCGCGTCACCGCCAGGATTGAAAACCCGCTGGCGGGCGGCAATCTTCAGGCCGTACTGGACGGGCTGCGCACCGACATGCGCAAGGCCGCCGAAAACCTTGAATTCGAAGAGGCCGCGCGCCTGCGCGACGAGGTGAAGCGGCTGGAAGCGGTCGATCTGGCAATTGCTGACGATCCCCTGGCGCGCCAGTCCGCCATCGAAGCCGCGGGCGAGGCCGCAGTGGGCACCCGAGGTCGCAGCACCATGGGCCGCGGCGGCATGCGGGGTGGCGTGAAACGACGGGGGAAGAGGTAATTGGTCAGGAGCGATTGTTTTGTTCCCCCAACTTTACTCCTTCCCCTTCTGACCTAACTCCGTCCCATGCGCCTCATTCTAACCCTTCTGTTCCTCGCGGCGATGCCCGCCCATGCGTGGCAGGCCACGACGGACGGTCGGCTTTGCGTTCTGACCCACAGCGAAGCGCAGGGCGATGTGCGGCTGACCTATGATCCGGCGGGGCCGGCCTATTCGATCACGTTGCGCCGCCCTGCCCCGTGGCCCGATGCACCGGTGTTAGCGCTGCGCTTTGACGGGCCGCGCGGATTGACGAGCACCACCGACAGGCATGTCATGGCCGATGCGAACACATCTCTGACAGTCACGGATCGCGGCTTTGGCAATGTTCTGAACGGGCTGGAATTCAACGATGAGGCCACCGCCCTGATCGGCGATCAGACCACGCGTTTTCCGCTAAAGGGGGCCGCACCCGAAGTGCGCATATTCCGCGATTGCACTGTTGCGGGGTTGGTCTAGGGTAACCTGACCGGTTGCGCAGCAATCCCATCGACCCAACAGCAAGAGGCCCCGTATGATTGATTTATCCGCTTTTGGCGATCTGGCATCCGTGGATGTCGGCGCGTTCGAACCCAAACCCACAACGCTGACGCCGGGCCAGACCGAAGCGGCGGCGAACCTGTGGGCCTCGGCAGACGGGAAAACCAATATCGGCGTGTGGGAATGTACGCCGGGCGAGTTTACCGCCGACCGCACCGCATCGGCCGAATATTGTCACATCCTGTCTGGTTCCGTGACCGTGATAGGCGACAATGGCGGCGCGCAGCAAAGTGTTGGTGCCGGCGGGCTGCTGATCCTGCCACTGGGCTGGACCGGCAAATGGATCGTGCACGAACATGTGCGCAAAACCTATGTTATCGTTGCCCGCTGACGGGCCGGATCAGCCATTATTCACATAGCCGATGAAATACCCCGGCCCTTTCGGACCGGGGTAAACCGTACCAGGTACGTCTGCATGCACATCGTTGTTCCCCGGCTCACAACAGGTCACGATCCGAACGTCCACGCAGGTGCATATAATTTCCATGCACGTCCTTGCGCCGATTGATAAATATCAATCCCGAACGCATTTTCTTGCCGTCCGGTTCTATCTGACCACATGCACCGCGCATTGGGCATGGCGCACAACGCGTGCGGCAGTGCTGCCCAGCAGGTAATCCTGCATTTCGGGCCGGTGCGAGGCGATGATGATCAGGTCGGAACCGTCTTTTTCGGCAAAGTCCAGAATGGTGCGGCCGGAATGGCCTTCTACCACCCGGCCCACGGCGCCGGGTACTTGCGATGCCAGTTTTTCCATCTCTGCATCCAGCGCATCGCGGGTGCCTTTCAGAAAATCTTCGGTCAGATAGGACAATGCGTAGGACGGCACATGTTCGATGACATGCAGCAATGTCACTTTTGCATCGGGCGACGACAAAAGCTTGGCCAGCTTCAGCGGCGCGGATTTGTCACGCTCGTGATCAAAGGCAATCGGTACAAGAATGTTGTGATACATGGGTTTTCCCTCCTGAGTTTTTTCCACTCTGACATGCTTTGAGACAAGTTGCATTGATGCATGTCAGGTTTGCAACAGGCCAGTGCGCACGCCATTCGCGTAAACCTTTCATTAACCCTGCTTAAGCAGGGTGCGCTTGGAGGGTTCGATGGATCGCATCTTGATTTGCATATGGGGTTGCCTGCTGTGCGTTTATTTTACGCCTGCACATGCCGGTGCCTGGTTGCAGGATCAGGGGCGCACGTTTCTTGCCGCGTCCAGTACAACGCGGCTGACACGGGACGGGCTGACGGCGCAGGGCGAAGGCGCAGTCTACGGCGAACACGGGCTGAGCAAGACACTGACATTCGGGGCTGATGTGAATGTCACGGCGGATTCGTATGGTCATGCCATCGGCTTTTTGCGCCGCCCGATCGGGCCGCAGACGAAACCGGTGCGTCTGGCCTATGAAGCGGGGGCGGGCGCACGGCGGGTGAACGGCGAATGGGACCCGGTTGTCAGACTGGGCCTGTCATTCGGGCACGGCATTACGCGCCCTGTTGGATATGGCTGGTTCGGGCTGGACAGTTCGGTCGAAATCGGGACGACGCAGGGCGATCTGTCCGCCAAACTGGATGCCACACTGGGCCTGCCTTTGTCGGCGCGGTTGCTGACCCTTGTTCAGATCGAAACAACCCACTGGCCCGACAATACCTCTGTGGTTGCGATTACCCCGTCGCTGCTGTGGGAATTTCGGGCCGACCGTTTCGTGAAACTGGGGATCGAAGCGCGCAGCGCACAGACCGACACGCTGGGCCTGCGCATCGGGTTCTGGCACGAATTCTGAACGGGGCGGACGTTACAGCCCACCCCGGACCATTCAATTATCGATGCGCACCGTAACCGTCGCATCCCCGCGCACCGCCTGCGGCCATAGCAGATGCACCTGATCGGAATTTGCGCCGTTTTGCACCGTTGTGTAGGGCATTGCAAACTGCTGTTCCCCGGCCGCATTGCGGATTTTGCCATCTGCCACAACAGCATCCACCGTCCGCGCCCACGCCCCGAAGGGCAGTTGCCCGTCCGGATCAATCACCCATGTCTGTGCCTCGGTGATCTGCGCATGTTTGATCCGCAAAGGGTTGGAAACCTGACGCGAAACCGAATGAAACGAATTTGCGCTGAACGTGATGTTCTTCATGCGCGTGTAATCCAGATCGGCAAAGCTGGTATCAACCCGTTCGGCCCGGTCGATCGTGCCGTTGATCGTGCGGAACCTGTTGCCGGTAATTGTCACACCACTTAAAAAATGGCCGATGCCGTGCGGTTTCACCACGATATAGCTGAACCATGGCGCGACATCGCCAGAGAGGAATATATTGTCGGAAATACTCAGCGCACTGAACGAAAACGCTGAATTGAATTCCGGCGCCGCGTCCTGTTCGTTGGTCCATTCGATAAAGCAGTTATCGATGTAGTTTCCCGAAACGATACTGCTGCAATGGGAGTTCGCAATCACAAGGCCGGCGGTGCGCACCCCGTTGGGCACGCTGTCACCCTGAAAGAAGTGATTGCCAAGGATCAGGGAATTGCTGCCTGCAACGACCGCGAAATGCCGGAATTTCGTGGCCCGGCAATCGCGCAGCTTGATGTCGTTGGCATTGTTTTCAGTGCGATGGTTATCCGGTCGGCCACATCAAGCGCATCCTCGGATGACCGGAACTGGCAGCGGTCGATCTTCATTCCCTGACAGCCACCGCCGATTGATGTGATCCCGCGGTCCTTGGGGCGCGAGAAAAAGCAGTCTCGTACCTGAAAGATCAGACCGCTCGGGGCCAGCATCACCGCGCTGCACCGGTTGTTGCACTGGAACTCTATATCGGACAGGCTGAATTTGCTCAGCTGGCTGAAGCCGCTGAAATCCAGCAAGTACTTGAAGCGCTTGAATGTAAATACCTGCGTTCCCGCCGCATCATACAGGGGCGCGTTCAACGTCACCTCTTGTGTCGCGACGTTCTTGTCCAGCACGTAGACTTCACGCCCGACGCCAAATCCATCGACCAAGGCACCCACAGGCACGTTCGCCACATCGACGACCCCGGTCAAGACACGCGGATCTGCTGGCGTATAGGTCGCTTGCGACGTAACCGTTTCCGTATCCCACGAAGCACCGGGCGCGGCCTCGAACTGGCCGTTCCGGATCACCCGGCGCGTGGCATAGCTGGTGCGGTTGGGAACCGCCGCCTTCATGTCGATCGGTGCCGTCACATTGATCTTGCGCCCGCCCAGATCAAGCGATTCATGATCCGCATTGTTCAGCAGCGCCTGAAACGCCTTGCGAAAGGCCAGTTCCTCATCACCGAACGCATCGATATAGGTTGGCAGATCGAAATTCCGCGTCAGAACAAACAGCTTGTCCGCCGCCATGCTGACCGTACCCTGAAACCGGACCGAGGATTCAAATGTAACGCTGTCCCCCAGAAAATACGTTCCTTTCGATACCAGAACGGCACGCCCGTTGGCGGCGGCATCCGCAGCTTCAAACGCGGCGCTGTCATCGGTGATCCCGTCACCCACCGCGCCATGATCGCGCACATCGACCAGCCCCAGCATATCGCGCAGGAACACCGACGTGACATCGGTGATTTCGATATCGTCAATCCGCACGACACCTCCATTTGCACCGGTCAGGTCCAGCCCGAAATGCCCATAGATCGGCTGTGTGCCCCACACCATGTCAACGCCAGTGCGCGCACCGGAACCGACGATCGCCGACACTTCCACAATCTTGCCATATGTGTTTAGCGCCACGGTAGGCGCGGTCTGAACGACGGCTGGCACATGGGCGCCGCCGGCACCACCGGCCCACGCTGCTATGCGCACAGAAGGAAACGCCCCGCTTATCGCTTTGACGCGCGCCTTGATTTGCAGATAGCACCCCGGCAAAAGGGGCGTTTCGCCGCTATAGCGCAGCTTTTGTACCGCATCGCTTTTCAGAAGTTCCAGACACCCGCCAAAGTCTTGGTCGGCTGGCACAAACGCGGCGTTGCCCGACGCGTCATAAGTGTTTGACCCTGGCGTGCCATCCCCGCTTGACCATGTATCAAGCCCGCCTGCAAAGGCAGGCGGCATCAGCAATATCCCGTCGGTGATAGCCTTGTTCATCAAAATCCCTTTCCTTCGTTCTAATCCGGGCGATCCCGGCGCACGAAAAGGGAAGTATCGACAGGTTGTTAAGAAGCGTTCACAGCACCGTCACGGTGGGCACATGCGGTGCGGATCAGACATTGGCTTCGGGTTGCGCCAGTATCTGCACCCCGTTGATCTTCCAGCCAGATTCAGATTTCTGCATCCGGTAATCCAGCACATGTACCGCGCCATCCGCATCTGTGATCATAACCTTTTGCCACAGCTCGCCCGAAATTTCGCGCAGTTCCAAATACCTTACATCGGCCGGGCGCCACACCATCGGATAGCCCTGGCTGACCATGCGCCCGAAATTTTCGGGGGTCTGGAACAATTGCTGGATCGTCGGGCTGGCAAAGGTGAACGCCTGCGCAAAATCATCCGCCTTGAACGCGGTTATCTGGTTGGAAATCGTGGCCTCGATCTCGCTGCTTTGGGCGGACGCGCTGGCCCCCGTCCCAAGGATCAAAGCCAGTGCCAAAATCAACGAACGCATTTTCAAACCCTCCTGTCTGTGAACAAAAGGATAGGCGCGTTTGCCCTTAGGTCAATTTTCCGGCCAGGGCGTCATCAATCAGCGCAATGGTTTCGTCCACGCCGTAAAGCGCGATAAATCCGCCAAAGCGTGGCCCCTGACTGGCGCCCAGTAACACTTCGTAAAGCGCGGTAAACCAGTCGCGCAGCGGATCAAACCGTTCGCGCCCGCAGGCAAACACCAGTGATTGCAACGCCTCGGCATCCAGCCCGCCTTCCCAGGTTTTCAACTGGTCGCGCAAATCCTCCAGTGCTTCGCGCTCCAGATCACTGGGCATCCGGTAGGTTTTGGCCGGTTTCACGAAATCATTGTAATAACGCACCGCATAGCCTGCCGCCGCGTCCAGATCGGCATGGGTTTCAGGCGCGGCCTCGGGTGCGTAGCGCTGGATGAACCCCCAAAGCTGATCCTTGTTGTCCGCATTCGCAACCGCGGCAAGGTTCAGCAACATGGAATAAGGCACCACCATGTGCGATTCAGGCACATCGCCGCCGTGGATGTGCCAGACAGGATTGTTCAGCTGCGCCTTCACGTCTTGCGTCGGATAGGCCCGCAATTGCTGGTGATATTCATCCATGGCCTTGGGGATCACATCGAAATGCATCCTTTTGGCTGTCTTGGGTTTCTGATACATGAAATAGGACAGGCTTTCGGTGGACGCATAGGTCAGCCATTCGTCGATCGACACGCCATTTCCCGAGGTTTTCGAGATTTTCTGGCCGTTTTCATCTAGGAACAGCTCATATGTGAAATGTTCCGGCGCCTTGACCCCCAGAATTTCGCAGATGCTGTCATAGATCGGCGTATTTGTGGAATGGTCCTTGCCATACATCTCGAAATCCACACCCAGCGCCGCCCAGCGCGCACCGAAATCCGGCTTCCATTGCAACTTGACGTGCCCGCCTGTCACCGGCAGGGTCATCTCGCTTCCATCCTCGTCGTTGAACGTGATCGTTCCCGCATCTGCATCCACCGATGTCAGTGGCACATACATCACGCGGCCCGTCTCGGGGTGGATCGGCAGGAAAATCGAATAAGTCTGCTGGCGCTCTTCGCGCAGGGATTTCAGCATCACGGCCATGATATCGTCATAGCGCTGCGCCGCACGCAACAGCACCTCGTCAAACTGGCCCGACCGGTAGAATTCGGTCGCGCTGATGAAATCGTATTCAAACCCGAACGTATCCAGGAACCGGCGCAACATGGCGTTGTTGTGATGGCCAAAGCTTTCGAATTCACCGAACGGATCAGGCACCGAAGTCAGTGGTTTTTGCGTGTGCGGTGCCAGCATTTCAGGGTTCGGCACATTGCCCGGAATTTTGCGCATCCCGTCCAGATCATCGGAAAAACAGATCAGTTTCGTCGGAATATCACTGATCACTTCAAAGGCGCGGCGCACCATCGTGGTGCGCGCGACCTCTCCGAATGTGCCGATATGGGGCAATCCGGACGGGCCATAACCGGTCTCGAACAGCACAAAACCTTTCTCTGGCGGGGTTTTGGCATAGCGTTTGACCAGTTTGCGCGCTTCTTCAAACGGCCACGCTTTGGACTGAAGTGCAGCTTGACGAAGCTCTGACATACCCATCTCCGGAATTGCCCCGGCGCCCAATGCGCACAGGTCCGACGCTACCTATTGCCCATTCGGGTGCGCGTCAATATTCTGCGCTGCAACACAGCTTTGCCAAAGGACGGCCCCCTTGCCCAATGAAATACCCCACGCGCTAAGCGCACAAGACAGCCTTGTCGCCCTGATGATCGCGGTTTCTGCCTCGGATGAGGACATTCGCACCGCCGAACTGGTCAAGATCCAGTCTGCGGTGAATATGCTGCCGGTCTTTGCCAGCTATGATGTAGACCGCATGAACACGATTGCGCAGATCGTTTTCGACCTGTTCGAACAAGAGGACGGGCTGGATGCTCTGTTCGGCCTGATCCGCGAAAGCCTGCCCGAACGCCTGTTTGAAACCGCATATGCGCTGGCCTGCGATGTCGCCGCCGCAGACGGAACGCTGGCCGAACCCGAATTGCGTCTGCTGGAAGAAATTCGCTACGAGTTGAACATCGACCGCCTGCACGCTGCGGCCATCGAACGCGGGGCCCGCGCGCGCCATTTGACCTGACGCCGCACATGGCGGGCGCGGATACTCGTATTGTTGGCAAATAGAAGCGGCCAGTGCGCCCTCCCGTGGGCCGTCCACAGGCATATGTGGTGCTTAATCCGTTGGGAGGGGCGACTTGCCTTCTTCTTGCACGGTCATCGGCTCGGCAGCCTGTACCGCGGACCCATTAGACCCGGTCAGGGTTAAAGAACCGTTGCGCGTGCTTTCTTTTTGCCAAAAATACGGACATTCCGGCGGTCCGACCCCGCGCCACACCTTTTCCTTCGCGCCGTCCTTCGCTAGATGATCCTCCACACGAACAAGGATCATGATCATGGCGATGGAAAAAACCTTTGATGCGGCGCAGGCCGAAGACCGGCTGTATCAGGCATGGGAAGCCGCCGGATGCTTCAAGGCCGGGGCCAACGCCAAGCCGGGCGCATCCGCCTATTGCATCATGATCCCGCCGCCCAACGTGACCGGCAGCCTGCACATGGGCCATGCGTTCAACAACACCTTGCAGGATATCCTTGTGCGCTGGCACCGGATGCGCGGGTTCGACACGCTGTGGCAGCCGGGAACGGATCATGCTGGCATCGCCACCCAGATGGTCACCGAACGCGATATGGCCGCCAACGGGGAACCAACGCGCGCAGAAATGGGCCGCGACGCATTCGTGCGCCGCGTGTGGCAGCAAAAAATCGCCTCGCGCGGGACAATCATCGGGCAGCTCAAACGTCTTGGTGCCTCCTGTGACTGGTCGCGCGAGGCATTTACAATGTCCGGCGCCGACAGCGCGCCCGATGGCGAAGACGGCAATTTCCACGACGCCGTGATCAAGGTTTTCGTGGATATGTACAACAAGGGCCTGATCTATCGCGGCAAGCGTCTGGTCAACTGGGACCCGAAGTTCGAAACCGCGATTTCCGATCTCGAGGTCGAAAACATCGAAGTTGCGGGCCATATGTGGCATTTCAAATACCCGCTGGCCAATGGCGCAACCTATGAATACGTGGAAAAGGACGAAGACGGTAACGTCACCCTACGCGAGACACGCGACTATATCTCGATCGCGACGACACGCCCTGAAACCATGCTGGGTGACGGGGCTGTTGCGGTGCATCCGTCGGATGAACGCTATGCCCCGATCGTGGGCAAACTGTGCGAAATTCCCGTCGGTCCCAAGGAACACCGCCGCCTGATCCCGATCATCACCGATGAGTATCCGGACCCTGATTTCGGTTCCGGCGCGGTCAAGATCACCGGCGCGCATGATTTCAACGATTATCAGGTGGCAAAGCGCGGGAACATCCCGATGTACAACCTGATGGATACCCGCGCCCACATGCGCAGCGATGGCAAACCCTATGCCGAGGAAGCTGCTGTGGCGCAGGCCATTGCCAATGGCGAAAAGGGCTTTGACGAGGCGATGATCGCCGCAATGAACCTTGTGCCCGACGAATACCGCGGCCTTGACCGGTTCGAGGCGCGCAAGCGTGTCGTCGCCGATATCACGGCCGAAGGTCTGGCCGTGATGGTGCCTGCCCCACCCAATGACGAGGGCGAGGTCTGTTTTGATGGCGGCATGATGCCCTACGTCGAAAGCAAACCGATCATGCAGCCGTTTGGCGACCGCTCCAAGGTGGTGATCGAACCGCTGCTGACCGATCAGTGGTTTGTGGACACAGACAAGATCGTCGGCCCCGCGCTGGACGCGGTGCGCAACGGCGACACCAAAATCCTGCCCGAGCGGGAAGAAAAGGTCTATTTCCACTGGCTCGACAATATCGAACCCTGGTGCATTTCCCGCCAGCTGTGGTGGGGGCACCAGATTCCGGTGTGGTTTGATGCGGACGGCAACCAGTATTGCGCACCAACCGGGGCCGAAGCGAAGGCGATGGCCGGGGACGGTGTGAAACTTACCCGCGACCCCGACGTCCTCGATACGTGGTTCTCCTCCGGCCTCTGGCCCATCGGTACGCTGGGCTGGCCCGAAGACACGCCAGAGCTCAGGAAATACTTTCCGACCTCTGATCTGATCACCGGCACCGACATCCTGTTCTTCTGGGTGGCGCGGATGATGATGATGCAGCTTTCAGTCGTGAACCAAGTGCCGTTCAAAACCGTTTATCTGCACGGCCTTGTCCGCGACGCCAAGGGCAAGAAGATGTCCAAATCCACCGGCAACGTGGTTGATCCGCTGGACCTGATCGACGAATACGGCGCCGATGCGCTGCGTTTTACCAATGCAGCCATGGCCAGCCTTGGCGGTGCTCTCAAACTGGATACGCAACGGATCGCGGGCTATCGCAATTTTGGCACCAAGCTGTGGAACGCCATGCGCTTTGCCGAAATGAACGAAGTGTTTGGCGCGCCCGCCACCACCCTGCCCCAACCGCAGCACACGCTGAACAAATGGATCATGGGCGAGGTCGCAAAAGTCCGCCAGGAGGTGGACGCCGCGCTCGAGACCTATCGTTTCAACGATGCCGCCAGCGCACTTTACGTTTTTGTCTGGGGCAAGGTCTGCGACTGGTATGTCGAATTTTCCAAGCCGTTGTTGCAGGACGATGACGCGGCCAAGGCCGAAACGCAGGAAACCATGAAATGGGTGCTGGACCAGTGCCTGATCCTGCTGCACCCGATCATGCCGTTCATCACCGAAAAACTCTGGGGTGTCTCGGGCGAGCGCGACAAGATGCTGATCCACGCCGACTGGCCGGCCTACACGACCGCCGATCTGGTCGATCGGGCCGCAGATCACGAGATGAACTGGGTCATCGGCCTGATCGAAAGCATCCGGTCGGCGCGCGCGCAGATGCATGTGCCTGCGGGGCTCAAGGTTCCGATGCTGTTCAGCGATCTGGACGCGAACGGACAGACAGCTTGGGCGCAAAACGAAATCCTGATCAAACGGCTTGCCCGCGTCGACAGCCTGACCAAAGTCGACAGCTTTCCCAAGGGCTGCGTGACAATCGCGGCCGAAGGCGGCAGCTTTGGCCTGCCTCTGGCCGATATCATCGACATCAACGAAGAAAAGGCGCGGCTGCAAAAGACGCTGGATAAGCTTGGCAAGGAACTGGGCGGATTGCGCGGGCGTCTGAACAACCCGAAATTCGCCGCCTCTGCCCCGCCCGAGGTGGTCGAGGAAACCCGCGCCAATCTGGCCGCAAGGGAAGAGGAAGACGCCACATTGAAAGAGGCGCTTGCCCGTCTGGAAGAGCTGGGCTGACCCTTCATTTGTCCGGAAATACTCCTGCCGGAGGCACGCTGATGCCGTCCAGTATGCCTATTTAAAAACCGGCGCTCGCCCTTGCATCTGGGCGGCGATCACTTCCATCTGATCCGGTTTGCCGATCAGGTTGATCTGCACGCGGCTTTCTTCCAGCAACAGGGCTGCATCATCCAGTGTTTCACCGGATGTGATCAGCGCCTTGGCCGTGCGGATGGCAGACGGGCTTTTGCCCGCAATCTCGGCCGCCAGATCCTGCGCCGCCTGCACCGGATCATCGGCGATTTCCGTCACCAGCCCCCAGGCCAGCGCCTGTTCGGCGCTTACCGGCGCGGCGGTATAGGTCAGCTTGCGGATCACATCGCTGCGCGTCAGCCGGGGCAGCAGCACCATCCCCCCCATATCAGGGATCAGGCCCCATTTCATTTCCATCACGGCAAGGGATGTAGCCGGTGCCGCAATCCGGATATCCGCGCCCAGCGCCAGCTGGAACCCTGCGCCATAAACGGCACCATGCAGTGCGGCGATCACCGGCACCGGCACCTTGCGCCAGATCATTGCCACTTCCTGAAACAGGTTTGTGTCGCCATGGGTGCGCGCCATGACGGTTGCATCCATATCCATCTGCGCCATGGCCGCAAAGCTGCTGATATCCAGACCGGCGCAAAACGCGGCCCCGTCGCCCGACAGTACAACCGCGCGCGCATCCGAGGCTGCAACCTCCTGCCCTGCCGCGACGATGGCTTCCATCATTTCAATGTCCATCGCGTTTCGCTTGTCCGCGCGCGACAGGCGCACATGGGCGATATGATCAGAATAGGTGACAGCAACACGGCTCATTTTCATCATCCTTCAATGGGTCGCGGCATCACAGCCGATTGCCGCGATAAAATCCAGTCAGACGTTGGGGCAATAAATGCCGGGTCTGGTGCGCAGCTACCGCTTGAACCTGTGCGCGCGCTGCGCTTAATCTGGCGCATGAGCCATACCCGCTATACCAGACTTGCCCAATCGCTGCCGGCATCGGTTCCCTTTGTCGGGCCGGAAACTCAGGAACGTGCGCGCAAGACACCGTTTGCCGCCCGTCTGGGGGCCAATGAATGTGTCTTTGGCCCATCGCCACTGGCCATAAAGGCAATGCAGGAGGCCGTACCCGATGTGTGGATGTACGGCGATCCGGAAAGCTATGACTTGCGCGCGGCACTGGCAGCATTTCACGGCACGCGCATGGATAATATCGTTGTCGGCGAAGGCATTGACGGCCTGCTGGGCTATCTGGCCCGCCTGATGATCGAACCGGGCGATTGTGTGGTTACGTCTGACGGGGCCTATCCCACCTTCAATTATCACGTCGCGGGGTTTGGCGGTGTGCTGCACAAGGTGCCCTATCGCGACGATCACGAAGATCTGGCCGCCCTGATTGCCCGCGCGCATGATGTCGATGCGAAACTGATCTATTTTGCCAATCCCGATAATCCGATGGGCACATGGTACAGCGGCGCGGATATCCGTGCCGCTCTCGACAGCCTGCCGCAGGGATGCATTCTGGTGCTGGACGAGGCCTATGTGGAATGTGCCCCCGCCGGTGTTGCGGCGCAGGTTGATCCTCATGATCCCCGCGTCATCACGATGCGCACGTTTTCAAAAGGCTACGGCATGGCCGGTGCACGGGTTGGCTATGCGATTGGCGCGCCTGATCTGATCCGTTCATTTGACAAGATCAGAAACCATTTCGGCATGAACAGGATATCTCAGGCCGGTGCGCTGGCCGCCCTGGCGGATCAGGCATGGCTGGCGCAGGTGACATCCGAAATTGAAACAGCACGTGCGCGCATTGGCAAGATTGCCGCCGATAACGGTCTGAAAACACTAACTTCCGCCACCAATTTCGTCACGATCGATTGCGGTGCCGACGGGATTTTTGCCAAGGCCGTGCTTGACGGTCTGATCGCACAGGACATCTTTGTGCGTATGCCTTTTGCCGAACCACAAAACAGATGCATCCGCATCAGTTGCGGACAAAAGGCAGATATTGACCTATTTGCCGCCGCCTTGCCCAAGGCGCTTGACCATGCCCGGAGCGATTAGATGTTTACGGTATGTTCACGCTCCATCCGGTAGGGTTGGATCCGTATGACGAATTGGTGTGACAAACTGACGAGTGAGATGACAATGCATGAAAACCACAGCAAACCGGTGGCAGATTACAAATCCACCTGCCTGATCATGGGATTGATCAACCTGTTATGGATATTCGGCGCGCTTTGGGCCATTTACGGCCTGCCGGTGGTTCTGGTTCTGGCTGCCGCGCTGAACCACCTGATCACACGGCTTGATCTGAAACTGGCCAGAGCGCAGTATTACGGCCCGCGCTGACCGGCGATAACATCTGCCGCAGCATCCAGTGCGCCGCTTCCGTGGGGAATTTTCAAGGCCCGCAGACCTGCCTGAATACCGCCCAGCGCACCCAGAATCATGTGGCCGTTCACGTGCCCCATATGGCCCAGCCGGAAAAATCCGTGCCATGCCCGATCACCCGATGGCGCCATTCCCAGGCCCATGCCCAGCGTCAGCCCGATTTCTTTTTGTGCCCAGGCGCGCAGCTTCGTTCCGTAAGGCGGGTCAATCCGGAGGGCCGTGACCGCATGGCTGCGATACGCCGGATCGGCCGCATTCATTCTAAGCGATCCCTCGCGCCCCCATGCATCAAAGGCGGCCCAAACCGCGTGCGCCAGAATCGCGTGGCGGTCCCACACGTTTTCCAGCCCCTCGTTGCCGATCATGTCCAGCGCGGCGCGCAGACCATAAAGATGGTGTGTGGGGGCCGTGCCACCAAAATACTGATAATAGAATTCCGGATCGGCGCGCGGGGTCCAATCCCAGTAATTGCTGACGCGTTTCAGACTGGCGCGTGCCCTTTTGGCCCTGTCATTGAAAAACACAAACCCCAAACCCGCCGGTGTCATCAGCCCTTTCTGGCAGGCCGCAACCATTATATCGACGCCCCAGTCATCCATTTCGAACAGGTCACAGCCCAACGATGCGATGCAATCCGCCATCAGCAAGGCAGGATGATCCAGCGCATCCAGTGCGGCCCTGATGGCTGCGGGATCGTTTCGGATACCGGTGGATGTATCCACATGCACCGCCAGCACCGCCTTGATCTTGTGCGCGGTGTCTTGCGCCAGAACTTCGCTTATACGGTCAATGTCAAACGGCGATTGCTTGCCGAATTCCAGTATCTCGCAGTCTATACCAAGGGCGGCGGCCATGTTGGCCCAACTGTGCGCAAACTGCCCCGAGGACGGCACCAGCACCTTGTCACCTTCTTGCAATGTGTTGACCAGTGCGGCCTCCCAGGCGGCGTGACCGTTGCCGATATAGATCGCAACCGAATGATCCGTGCGCGCGACAGCCTTCAGATCAGGGATCAGAGTCGCTGTCAGATCGATCAATTCGCCCTCGTAAATATTGGGCGAAGATCGATGCATGGCCCGCAATACGGCATCCGGAATCACGGAAGGGCCCGGAATGGCAAGATAGTCACGCCCGTGCGACAGGTTGGGTGTCTTGGCCATGTGTGTGAAATCCTTGGTGTTTTGCGCCAGCTTAGCGCAGCACTACGCGGCGTCAACATCCCGCTTTGTCTTGCGCAGGCACATCCCCCGCATTAGAAGCACGCGAATGAAAAACGCAGGTCCAGACAAAGACGGAGCGGGTATGATCAGCAGGGCCCGTGCCCATCTGACCAAGGCCAAGCACCAGCTGCGCCAGTCCGCGATGGAGGATTTGACCGTTCCGGCCAACCGGCGGCGGGCTCTGCTGCATTTCCAGCTTCACGATCACGCCAGTCTGCGCCTGCTCTGGTCGAATTTCGCCACTGTCGCGCCGGGCGTATTTCGGGCCAACCATCCGGACCGGCGGCGGCTGGAGAAATATGCGGCGCGCGGAATTAAAACCATCATCAATCTGCGCGGAGCATCGCATACGCCGCATTACGCGTTCGAGGCCGAAGCCTGCCGCGATCTGGGCCTGACCCTGATCGACAATGAAATGACCGCCCGCAGCGCGCCAAGCCGAGAAAGCATTTTGTCGCTGATCCGGATTTTCCGCGACACACCCAAACCCTATCTGATGCACTGCAAATCCGGCGCAGACAGGTCGTCTCTGGCGGCTGCGATCTATCTGCTTGTATTCTGCGGGGCCAGCGTGGCCGAGGCCCGCAAACAGTTCGGTCTTCGCTTTATTCACTTCAAATGGACCAGGACCGGTGTTCTGGATCACATTCTGGATCGGTACGAGGCCGCAAATGCGGCAAATCCGATCCCCTTTGAAGACTGGGTCGAAACCGCCTATGATCCTGATGAAATCCAGGCGTCTTTCGACCGGCGCAGAAAGGCGTTCCCAAGATGAGCGATCCGTCCTATTCGTCCAAGCACCTGTTGGGCTGGATCTGGCGCGATTATCTGCGCAAACACTGGCCGATTTTGTTGGTTGCCGTCGTGTTCATGTTTCTGGAAGGCTCCACCCTCGGGGCCATCAGCTACATGCTGCAACCAATGTTCGATCAGGTCTTTATTGGTGGAAATTCCGGCGCGTTGTGGTGGGTCGGAGTTGCCATTCTAGTGATTTTTTCGATCCGTGCGATCGCCGGTCTGGTGCAAAAGGTCCTGCTGACCCGCGTTGCACAACTGACCGCGGCGGATATCCGGGTTGATCTGTTGAACCACATGATGAAACAGGATGGCGCCTTTCACCAGACACACCCGCCCGGTTACCTGATCCAACGGGTGCAGTCAGACGTGAACGCCGTTAACGATGTGTGGCGCGCCATCATTACAGGGGCCGGGCGGGATGTGGTGGCACTGATCGTTCTGATGGGGGTTGCCATCAGCGTTGACTGGAAATGGGCCATCATGGCCTGTATCGGCACGCCCCTGCTGATCGCGCCTGCCGCTTTGGCCCAAAAATATGTACGCGCGCAGGCGCGACAGGCCCGTGATCTGGGCGCAACCCTGTCCACACGTCTGGACGAGGTGTTTCACGGTATCGTGCCGATCAAACTGAACGCATTGGAAGCCTATCAGACGCGGAAGTACCGTGATCTGACAGGGCGTTTTATCGATACCGAAGTGCGCGCCGCCTTTGGCAGCGCCGCAATTCCCGGCATGGTGGATATCATGGCCGGCGTCGGGTTTCTGGCCGTGATGGTCTTTGGCGGTTCCGAAATTATTTCCGGCGAAAAGACCGTGGGCCAGTTCATGACCTTTTTCACGGCCATGGGCCTTGCCTTTGATCCGATCCGCCGTCTGGGGGCCATCAGCGGGCTTTGGCAGGTTGCGGCGGCCGCGATCGAACGGATAAAGGAACTGATCGATTCACCGCTGCGCCTGAAATCACCGGCCCGTCCGGTGGCCGCCCCCACCGGCACACCGGGCATCAAAATAACCAAAGCTGATTTGTCCTATGGCGACACACAGGTGCTGCACAGCCTGTCGATGACAGCCGAAGCCGGCAAGACAACCGCCCTTGTCGGGGCATCAGGTGCCGGCAAGTCGACCATTTTCAATCTGCTGACACGGCTGGTCGATCCACAAAACGGCGATGTGCTGATCGGTGGTGTCTCTGTCAAATCGATGAAAATGCAGGACTTGCGCAGTCTGTTTTCCGTCGTCAGCCAAGAGGCGCTGCTATTTGACGACAGTTTGCGCGAAAACATCTTGCTGGGGCGCACCGATGTCAGCGACGCGCATCTGAAGAAAGTGCTTGATGCCGCTCATGTGTCCGATTTCCTGGACAAACTGCCCAATGGTCTGGACACCCATGTGGGCCCGCGCGGGTCTGCACTTTCGGGCGGACAACGACAGCGTGTCGTGATCGCCCGCGCCCTGTTGCGCGATACGCCGATACTGCTGCTGGACGAAGCAACCAGCGCGCTGGATGCCCAATCGGAAGCGGTGGTTCAAGCCGCGCTTGACCGGTTGTCGGACGGGCGGACCACTTTGGTGATCGCCCACCGGCTTAGTACCGTGATCAACGCGGACAAGATCATCGTGATGGATCGCGGGCACGTCGTGGATGCGGGAACCCACCAAGAACTGCTGTCGCGCGGGGGCATCTATGCCGATCTTTACCGCCTGCAATACAAAGATGGGAAAACCGTCAGCGAACACCCCGGAGCCACGACTCTGACGGTAAAAAGTACCGAAACGCCGAAAGCGCAGGAAAACTGGATTGGAAAGCTGCGGCAGTTGTTCGCCTGAACCTAACGGCGATAGGCTGCGGCCAGTTTTGCGGGGTCTGCGCCAAGGCGATAGCGCAGCAGCGTCCATAAATTGCGCGCGCCACGCCGCAGCCAGCCTTGGGCCTGATACCGGGCCGCACTGGTAACGGCCACTGCCGCCAGCATCTGCATTCGACCGGACAAGGCCCGCGCCAGCGCAACGTCTTCCATCAGCGGCTGGTCGGGGTACCCGCCCGCGGCATCATACATCGCGCGGGGTATCAACAACCCCTGATCCCCGTAGGGCAGATCAAACAAACGCGACCGCAGATTTGCCCATGCCGCCACCCACGCCGCCATCGGGCCGCGTACATCAAAGCGCAGCTTGAAATAACCCGCCTGTTCGCTGGCCAGATGCGCCTGCGCCACATCGCTCCACCCGGCCTGCAAAACCGTATCGGCGTGTAACACCATCAACCAGTCGCCCTGCGCCTGCGCGCAGCCCCGGCGCAATTGCGCACCGCGCGATGCTGCCCCTGTGATCACTTCGGCCCCGGCCGAGCGCGCCAGCGCACAGGTCGCATCTTTTGATCCGCCATCGGACACGATCAATTCGCGGATCAATCCAGCCTGCACGCCTTCCATCAGGCCAGCCAGACACGCGGGAAGCACATCTTCGACATCCAGTGTCAGAATGATCACAGAAATCGGGGCGCGCACCTGTCTGATCCTTTGTTCTTGGCCACAATGCACCCTATATGTGTTCGGCGATATCAAAGGAAAGCCACGAATGCCGACGCGCCACATCCTTGCCCTGACAGGGCTCGACACCGATCACTTTCTTCAGGGGCTGACCACCAACGATGTGTCAGACATCGACGACCGGCTTGTCTATACCGCGATTCTGACGCCGCAAGGCAAATATCTGGCCGACTTTTTCGTGACCCGGCAGGGCGATACCGTTCTGGTCGATGTTGCGGCGTCCCTGGGCGACATGCTGGAAAAACGGCTGAACATGTACCGCTTGCGCGCCAAGGTCGAAATCGAAAAAACCGGCCTGAATGCGCAACGCGGCACCGGGCCTGCCCCAACCGGCGCCCTTGCAGACCCGCGTCACCCTGATCTGGGCTGGCGCCGCTATTCGACCGAAGAGGAATCAGATGATGGCACAGATTGGGATGCCATCCGCGTGGCGCATTGCATCCCCGAAACCGGTATCGAGCTGGGGCCGGACACCTTTATTCTCGAGGCCGGTTTTGAAGCGCTGCACGGCGTGGATTTCAAAAAGGGCTGTTACGTCGGTCAGGAAGTGACGGCGCGCATGAAACACAAAACCGAACTGCGCAAGGGGCTGGCCCGTGTCAGTGTAAGTGCACCGGTTCCGGTCGGCACCGAAATCATGGCAGGCGGCAAACCCGTTGGAACGCTGTTCACCCAATCAGATGGCGCCGGGATCGCATATCTTCGCTTTGACCGCGCACAGGGCGAAATGCAGGCAGGGACAGCGCGCATTCTGCGGCTTTGAACGTTACGATCCGTAGACCAGCCCCCAACGCTCGATCAGGTTTTGCTGCAACGTCTTTGCGCGACGGTTCCAGGGGCGTGCGCCTTCGGGGCGTTCGCGATCTGCGCGCTTGATCTTGTTGCGGGTCTGTTCATCGGCAGCAAAGATCGCAAACACCAGTTCGGTGCCGTCCTGCGCCGTCATGTAGCCCGCCAATCCGGAAACAAAATTCAGGGTGCCGGTTTTCGCGCTGACCTTGATGGGATGGTTTTTGTCGATCCGTCCCTTGCTGTCGCGCATTCCGATCGTTTTCAGTAGGGGGCGCAATCCCTGCCGGGATTTGGGATGGGCCAGCGCCTGCACCATATCGGCAGCGGAGATGCTGGATGCGCCGCCAAGGCCCGAATGATCTACAAGATCTATGTCGGTCAGCCCCATGGAAGATTGCGCCCACAGGTTCATTTCCCGCGCCGACGCCCGCAGCGACGTGATCTGCCCCGCGCGCACCGCCGATGTGGCCATGCCGACCATCTCCGCCGTCAGATTTGTCGAATATTTCAGCATATCGCGTAGTATATCTGTCAGCGGTTCGCTGGAATGGGTAACAAGAACACGGCCTGCCGGTGCGTCCTGCACCGTGACGGCCGCCTTCAACTGCACACCGTGCGCCCGCGCCAGCGTGCGAAACACATCGCCCGCGTAAAGCGCCGGCTTGCGCACCGGCAACCATCGCGCGCCGCTCTTGCCCAAGGCACCTTTGGCAACGGTCCACTGATCCTGCACACCTGTCGTGGCGTAGGTATAAATCGGGGTTGATCTGTCGGCGACCTGCATCCGCGCCACGGTGACATCGGGCCGGTATTTGTCGGACCGGGCATCCATCGTCACGCCGTAACCGTTCGACCCGCGCCGCCATTCGAAATGAACCCTGTTGAAATTCAGCGCAATGCCAGAAACGGCCGGGCTGTAGCCCACGTGATCCGGCTGGTCGGGGTCAATGCTGCTGACAAAAGGCAATGCGCCATCATAGACCAGAAAATCACCGCGCACCTCGCGCACGCCGCTGTCTTTCAGGCCCTGCGCCATTTCCGCCAGCGCGTTGGTATCCAGCGTCGGATCGGCGCCGCCTGCCAGCACCAGATCGCCCTGCAAAATACCGTTTTCGATCTTGCCAGCCGTCATAAGCCGGGTTTGGAACCGGTGTTCCGGCCCAAGAACATCCAGCGCGTAAAGTGCTGTGATCGCCTTGGCCACGCTGGCGGGAGGTATGCCTGTTGCGGCGTTGTGCCCTTCCAGCCGCAATCCGCTGTCGGCATCCGCCACCAGAAATCCAACCTCGCCGCGCACGCCCGATGCGTCCAGCAATGCCTTGGCCGCCGGTGCGGTGCGTTTGTGAAACCCGGCGCCGCGCAATTGTGGGCGCAACGAAACCGCAGGCGCTTCGGCCCAGACCGCCGTTGCCACACCGGACGCCAAACCGCCCAAAAAGACCCTTCGGGTAAACGTGTTTTTCATAGCCGCAATAAACCGCAGGCCGGTTGAACAGACAAGACGCATATGATCACTTTTGATCGCGCAAATCCCGTGATAGCCCCGCGCCATGGGTCAGGCCGTTTTTATCATGTTTGTGGCAATGTCACTTATTCCGGCAGGGGATACAGCGGCCAAGCTGTTGATCGGCCAGTACGGGGCTTCACCGTTTTTTGTGGCATGGTCACGGTTCCTGATCGGGGCACTGGCCATCCTGCCCTTTGCGCCAACGGCCACATGGGCCCTGTTTGCGAACTGGCGCATCTGGATGCGGGCCATGTTTCTGACGGTTGGCATCACGTCGATCCAGTTTGCCTTGCGATCCGAACCGATTGCGGATGTGTTTGCCGCCTTCTTCATCGGCCCGATCTTCAGCTATGTTCTGTCGGTGATTTTCCTGCGGGAACCGGTCACGTGGCAGCGGACCGCTTTGATCCTTTTGGGCTTTGCCGGTGTTCTACTGGTGGTGCGCCCCGGGTTTGGCGGTTCCGGCGGTCTGGCGTTCGCGGTTCTTGCGGGCCTGTGCTACGGCGCGTTTCTGACCACATCGCGTTGGTTGTCGGGGCTGGCAGCACCTGTATCACTGGTGTTTACGCAACTGGCGATCAGTGCAACGCTTCTAGCCCCGCTGGGCCTGCTGCAATTCCCGCAGCTTGGAATGCCGGTCGCGTCACTGACCCTCGCGAGTGGTCTTTTTTCCATGCTCGGCAATCTATTGTTGCTGTTTGCCTATCGCTTGGCACCGGCAACGCAACTGGCGCCGCTGGTCTATTTTCAGTTGCTGGCGGCGACCGCACTGGGCTGGGCCGTGTTTTCGGACCTGCCCGATACGCTGACATGGGCCGGTCTGGTTCTGGTCATCGGGTCCGGGATCACATCGGCGCTGTTGCGCCGCTGATCAGCGTTGCGCCGCCCGCAGTGCGCTTGAGGACATATCGACCATAGGAACGTTGACAAAACACAACGCCGGCGGTGCGGACCGTGCCAGAAGATGCGATGCACGCCCCGAAATGCGATAGGGCGCAAAAAGGCGGGCGGCGGGCGACATCCGCGCCGAAATCCGGTCACCGGGGCGGGCCAGTACGCCGACCGGGACCGACATCATGATTTTTCGCCAGTCCTGCCATTTGTGAAACTGCGCCAGATTGTCAGCGCCCATGAGCCAGACAAAATTCACCCCGGGATAGTGTCTGCGCAACGTTGCCAGTGTTTGTGCCGTGTACCGCGTTCCCAGCCGTGCCTCTATATCGGTAACTGTCACACGGGGATGCTGCATCATCGCGCGCGCCTGCTGCATCCGTTGCGAGAGTGGTGCCGGCCCCTGCGGTTTAAGTGGATTTCCCGGCGTCACCAGCCACCATACCCGATCCAGTCCAAAGCGTTTCAACGCTTCGGTTGTGATGTGGACATGACCGTGATGCGGCGGATCAAACGACCCGCCCAACAGGCCAACACTCTGGCCGCGCGCTGCTTTTGGAAACTCCGAATTCAAAACGGCCCCCGACACTGTGTCAGGGGCCGTTGAAGGATGCCTTGCATCAATTGTCAATCAAAACGCTTTGGCCTAGGCCTTGTGGCGTTTGATCTCTCCGGTTTTCAGGCGATCGAAATAGCTGCTCATCTCGCGCTTGACGATCGGCATCAGCAGGTAAAGCGCCGTGATGTTCACAACCGCCATGGCAAAGATCATCGCATCCGAGAAGTCGATGACAGCGCCCAGCTGGGCTGCCGCGCCTACCACCACAAAGAAGCAGAACAGCAACTTGAAGATCAGTTCATTTGTCTTGCCCTCTCCGAACAGATAGGTCCACGCCTTCAACCCGTAATAAGACCAGGAAATCATGGTCGAGAAGGCAAAGAGCACAACCGCGATGGCCAGAACATAGGGGAACCAGCTTAGCCCGCTTGCAAACGCTGCCGAGGTCAGCTGCACGCCCTGAACACCACCTTCTGTCATGATCTTGCCGTCTTCGCCCAGAATGAACAGGCCGGTTTCCGGATCAATCATCTGAACCCCGGAAATCGTGATCACCAGCGCTGTCATTGTACAGATCACCACCGTATCGATGAACGGTTCCAACAAGGAAACGACACCTTCGGTAATCGGCTCTTTTGTCCGAACGGCCGAGTGGGCGATGGCTGCAGAGCCGACACCCGCTTCGTTCGAGAACGCCGCCCGTTTAAAGCCTTGGATCAAAGCACCGACAAAACCGCCCGCGACACCAAGTCCGGTAAATGCACCGGCAAAGATCTGGCCAAATGCCCAGCCGATCATGTCATAGTTCATCAACAGGATCACAAGTGCCGTGCCCACATAAAGCAGCCCCATGAAGGGAACGACTTTTTCGGTGACACGCGCGATGGATTTGATCCCGCCAACGATGACGGCGAACACGACAAGGGCAAAAATGATACCGGTGATCCATCCCGGATAGTCGCCGACGATGCCCGAGATCTGCGCATGCGCCTGATTGGCCTGGAACATGTTGCCACCGCCAAATGCCCCGCCGATACAAAAGATCGCGAAAAGCACGGCCATGATCTTGCCACCGCGATACCCCCGTTCGTCGAACCCTTTGGTCATATAGTACATTGGTCCGCCGGACACTGTGCCGTCGGGATATTCATTCCGGTATTTCACACCCAGCGTACATTCGGTGAATTTCGAGGCCATACCCATAAGGCCCGCAAGGATCATCCAGAACGTGGCCCCCGGCCCGCCGATACCGACAGCCACAGCAACACCGGCGATGTTACCCAGACCGACCGTGCCGGACAACGCCGTTGCCAGAGCCTGAAAGTGGCTGACCTCACCCGCGTCGTTGGGATCTGAATAATCGCCCTTTACCAGGCTTATCGCATGGGAAAACGCGCGCAGCTGGATAAACCCGAAATAGATGGTGAACACTGTTGCACCCACGACCAGCCACAGCACGATCCAGGGAAAGGCCGTGCCCGGAAGTGGCGCGAAGATCAGATTGACGAACCAGCCTGTCGAATTTGCGAAAATTTCGTTCACGCGCGCATCGAAACTTATGGCGTCCTGTGCCAGCGTCACCCCGGGAAACAGGGCTGCCGCAGTGGCAAGCGTTGGAATTGAATATTTCATGTGAAATCCTCTCAGGGGATAATCGTGACGGGAACTGCCGCACTTGCGACAAGACGCCCGCTGACACTGCCGAACATGCGGTCTTTCAGACCCCGCGCGCCGACACGGCCCACGATGATCTGTTCCGCACCCAGTTCCTTGGCGAGATCGTCCAGTATTTCGGCGGCATCGCCGTGGCGCACGACTCCGGTCGCGGTATGGCCGTCCTGTTTTGCGGACGCCAGGGCAGGATCCAGCACGCGATCATGCGCCAGCTTCAATTCCTCTTCGCGGCGCTTGTGACGTTGTTCGTTTTCCTCTGGTGTCTGGAAGGTAAACGGCGACCATTCGATCACGTAGCACAGCGCTATCGTGCAATCGCCCATCCGCTTGGCCTGTCGTTTGGCAAACGCCAGCGCCTTTTCCCCTGCGGGCGAGCCATCAAGCCCGACCACGAGTGTTGTTTTTGACATGAGAAGTCCCTCTCCTGTTTTTTTGCGGGATTTATTGGCCCCCGCTTGATTGCGTCCGGATCGGCAACACGCCCACAACCGGAACGACAGGCTGTCAGCGTTCAGACAACCCGTGTTGCAGTGTAACAGTTTGGTAAAAGTCTTATCGCCCGATATGTGGGCACAGCGAAGATCATTCGACTGTTTTTTGACGAAAATTCAGTCTAAAATACCTCATATCTTCCGAAACTCAGTATATTTTCCGAAAATACAGGCACATGTGGCGCAGATGCTGCTGCCAGACTCCACCCAAAAAGGCGGCATTTACGGTCATATCTGCCCACAAATTATGCAAAAAAAACAATCGGTCAATCGTTTTCAGCGCGCGCCCGCCTGTCGCGCAATGGCCGCTGTCGGTCAAACCGCCGCTTTGGCCTGTGCCACAGGATCAAATCTGTCAGGCTGTTCATTGCCCGCATTGCCCCTTGTGCCTTGCATCGCTATCTAGCCATCTGAACACGATCTGTCCAAGGAGCATGCACATGGCCGCCTATCAATACGTCTATCACATGGAAGGGGTGTCCAAAACCTATCCCGGTGGCAAGAAATGCTTTGAAAACATCCATCTCAGCTTTTTGCCGGGCGTGAAAATCGGCGTTGTCGGCGTCAACGGATCGGGCAAATCGACCCTGATGCGGATCATGGCCGGTCTGGACAAGGATTTTCAGGGCGAGGCGTGGGCCGCCAAGGGCGCGCATGTCGGCTATCTGCCACAGGAACCGAAACTGGACGAAACCCTTGATGTGCGCGGCAATGTGATGCTGGGCGTGGCCGACAAAAAGGCCATTCTGGATCGCTACAACGAACTGGCGATGAACTATTCCGATGAAACCGCCGACGAGATGGCCGAGTTGCAGGACAAGATCGACGCCGAGAACCTGTGGGATCTGGACAGCCAGATCGATGTCAGCATGGAGGCGCTGCGCTGCCCGCCGGACGAGGCCGAGATTGCCACCCTGTCAGGCGGTGAAAAACGCCGTGTCGCACTGTGCAAGCTGCTGCTTGAAGCGCCCGACATGCTGCTGCTGGATGAGCCGACCAACCATCTGGATGCGGAAACCATCGCCTGGTTGCAACAGCACCTGATCGATTACAAGGGCACCATCCTGATCGTCACCCACGACCGTTATTTTCTGGATGACATCACCGGCTGGATCCTTGAACTTGATCGCGGCCGCGGCATCCCCTACGAGGGCAATTATTCGGCATGGCTGGAACAAAAGGCCAAGCGTCTGGCGCAGGAAGCGCGCGAGGACAAATCAAAACAGAAAACGCTGGAACGCGAACTGGAATGGATGCGGCAGGGCGCCAAGGCGCGGCAGGCCAAATCCAAGGCCCGGATCAACGCCTATAACGATCTGGCCGAACAGTCCGAACGCGAAAAACTGAGCCGCGCACAGATCGTCATCCCCAACGGCCCGCGTCTGGGCAGCAAGGTGATCGAGGTGAACGGCCTGTCCAAGCACATGGGCGACAAGCAGTTGATCGAAGGGCTTGATTTTTCGCTGCCCCCCGGTGGCATCGTCGGGGTGATCGGCCCCAACGGTGCGGGTAAATCGACCCTGTTCAAGATGCTGACCGGGCAGGAAAAGCCCGATGCAGGCACCATCGAATACGGCGATACGGTTGATCTGTCTTATGTCGATCAGTCGCGCGATGATCTGCAGGCCGATGATACCGTGTGGCAGGCGATCACCGGCGGTGCCGAGATTATCGAACTGGGAGATGCGCAGGTCAATTCGCGCGCCTATTGTTCGTCCTTCAACTTCAAGGGCGGCGACCAGCAGAAAAAGGTTGGCCTGCTGTCAGGCGGGGAACGCAACCGTGTCCACATGGCGCGCCTGCTGAAAGAAGGCGGCAACGTGCTGCTGCTGGATGAACCGACCAACGATCTTGACGTCGAAACCCTGCGCGCACTGGAAGACGCGCTGGTCGATTTCGCCGGCTGCGCCGTGGTGATTTCCCACGACCGGTTCTTTCTGGACCGGATCTGCACGCATATCCTCGCGTTCGAGGGCGATGCCCACGTGGAATGGTTCGAAGGCAATTTCGAGGATTACGAGGAAGACAAGAAACGCCGGCTGGGGGCCGATGCACTGGAGCCGAAGCGGTTGAAGCACAAGAAATTCGTTCGATAAATCGCAAAGCGATTTTCGGACGGGTGCGCGGCAGCGGGTGCATAGCACCTGCGTGCGCACTCGGTTGGGTTGGGGACGATTTCATTGTTTGAAACTGCCAATCAGTTCAAAGATATACCAGCCTCGGGGCGAAGTGCTTACAGTTCTGCTGTGAAACGAGCGAAGCGCTTGAACCGAGGGTATCTTTCAAAGAACGATTTTCTTCAAATCTGGAACCGTGCATCCGGGAGGTGTGAACTTTCAACATTGAAATTTACAGACATCCTGGAATTGAATGAAAAAGGGCGGAGTATTACAGACAGAATTCATTTCCGTGGCAACCGTCCCTCAATCAAATTCGCCCCGGCTTAGGATATGAACTCAACAACTGTCAGTTGGTTTACAAGGTCATAAATATAGGGAAGAACAGCTACAGCCAATCCAAATTTGAACGCTGGGTTCTCGCGGTAGCCCAAGTGATCGAAGAAAGGCCCAAGTAAAGAACATGTATTGTGTTCAGTCGTTTTTTCCACTATATGTTGTGATGGTAGCGGAGTCCATCATTGGGCGTGCGGCGGGTCGTGGCCCTTTGTTAAGGATAACTGCAACTCCTACGCAGAAGGTGCAAGCGCTTAGCGGTGCTATGTCAATTCCTTAGCAGGAAGCGGCTAAGGCGGTCCGACAGAACTCACGGTGGAGCTGTGAATAATCTGAGCGGGTGACCGTCGAACGGAAGCTCCAAGTAGCTATAGGAGCATGCCAAACCGCCGGAATTGGGGCGGTATATAAATACTGAGCGAGTTTTAACGCTCAAGGCCTTGAGCATCTCTAAGGACAAAATCCAATGAGATACTTAAAAAGGCTGAAAGGGCGAGTGACGTATTCCGACATAGTCGGAACTATGTCTCTCTTGCTGGCGATACTTGATTTAGTCTTGTAACGTTGGGCGGTCTTCGGACCGCCCTTTCTTTTTTGGGAGCGCCCCCCGCCTTGACACAGATTAAAGCACGCCGCGCGCCGCGCGCTAGGGTGTCGCAATGCGCGCCGGACCTTGCGGCGCATTTCGCAGGCTTTCACTGATAAGGCATTTCATGACTCAGGATGTCGTCATCACCTTCAACGCAGGTTCCTCCAGCCTGCGCTGTGGCGTTTTTCGCCTGACCGGCGCTGATCCCGAACCGGTCGGCACCTTCGGCATTCGCGGTATCCCCGACCGTATGGTGCTGACGCGGCGTGATATGCAGGCCGGCACGCAGGACGAAACCACCCTGCCCGAGCCGCAAAGCCCCGAGCGCGCCCACCCCGAGGCGTTGGGCCACATGATTGAGCGGCTGGACGGGATCGCGGGCACCTACACGATCCGCGCTTTTGCGCACCGGATCGTGCATGGCGGCGCAGATTACGCCCATCCGGTGCGCATCGACGATGATGTGATGACACATCTCAAGGCGCTGGAACCGCTGGCGCCCAGCCACCAGCCCCACAATCTGCGCCCGATCCGCCGGATGCGCGACCATTACCCCGATGTGCCGCAGATCGCGTGTTTCGATACCGCATTTCACCGCACCCAACCGCGTCTGGCGCAACTGTTCGCGCTGCCCCGCGCGCTGGGGGATGCGGGCATTCTGCGTTACGGGTTTCACGGCCTGTCCTATGATTACATCGCCCACCGGCTGGAACGCGATTATCCCGATCTGGCTCGCGGGCGCGTGATTGTCGCGCATCTGGGCCACGGGGTCAGCCTGTGTGCGCTGAAAGACGGGCAAAGCATTGCCACCACCATGGGCCTGACGGCGCTGGACGGCATGCCGATGGGTCAGCGCTGCGGCACGATTGACCCCGGCGTGGTGCTGCATCTGATCATGGATCGCGGGTACAGCGCGTCCGAAGTGCGCGATATGCTGTATGAAGAATCCGGCCTGATGGGCGTGTCCGACATCAGCGGCGAAATGAACGATCTGCTGGCCAGCGACGATCTCCATGCCGCTGAAGCCATTGACTATTTTACCTATCACTTCACCCGAAACGTCGGGGCCTTGCAGGCCACATTGGGCGGGGTGGATGCGATCGTGCTGACCGGTGGCATGGGCAAATACATTCCCGCCCTGCGCGCCCGTCTGGTTGATGCGCTGGCTTGGATGGGCATCGCGCTGGACAGGGATGCCAATGCCGCAGGCGGCCCGGTTCTGACGACACAAGACAGTCGCTTTCCGGTTCTGATGCTGCCAACAGACGAAGAACTGATCCTTGCGCGGGGCGCGGCCGGCATTCTGGACAAGGGCTGACGCCGCCAGATATTGAAACGCACGAGGATTTTTGCGGAAAGTCCGTTTTTTGTCGCTATTCTTATGATCCGTGTCCGTTTCCGGCAGGGCTTTGATGCTGGTCTGTTGCAACAGTGCTGCCCAAAGGAGGCCCCGCATGCGATATTCCGGCTTCAAGGTGATCAAAGAGGCGCTGACCGGCCACAAAGGCTGGACGCCCGCGTGGCGCGATCCTGCGCCACAGGCCGATTATGATATCGTGATCATCGGCGGCGGCGGGCACGGTCTGGCGACGGCCTATTATCTGGCCAAACAGTTCGGCGGCAAGCGCATCGCGGTGCTTGAAAAAGGCTGGATCGGTGGCGGCAATGTCGGGCGCAACACCACCATCATCCGGTCCAACTATCTGCTGGATGGAAACGAGCCGTTCTACGAATTCTCGCTCAAGCTGTGGGAAGGGCTGGAACAGGATTTCAATTTCAACGCCATGATCAGCCAGCGCGGCATTCTGAACCTGATCCACACCGATGCGCAGCGCGATGCGTTCATCCGGCGCGGCAACGCGATGATGCTGAACGGGGCGGATGCGGAATTGCTGAGCGTGGCCCAGATCCGCGCGCGCTATCCTTTCATGAATTTCGACAATGCGCGCTTTCCCATCAAGGGCGGGTTGGCGCAGCATCGCGGCGGCACGGTTCGCCATGATGCGGTCGCGTGGGGCTATGCGCGCGGCGCCGACGCGCGCGGCGTGGACATCATACAGAATTGCGAAGTCACCGGATTCCGGATCGAAAACGGTATCTGCAAAGGTGTCGAGACCAGCCGCGGCTTTATCGGCGCATCCAAAGTGGGCTGCGCCGTTGCCGGATCATCGGGGCGGCTGATGGCCAAGGCAGGGATGCGTCTGCCCATCGAAAGCCACGTGTTGCAGGCCTTTGTATCCGAAGGATTGAAACCGGTGATGCCGGGGGTCGTGACCTTTGGCGCGGGCCATTTCTATTGCAGCCAGTCCGACAAGGGCGGGCTGGTGTTTGGCGGCGATATCGACGGCTACAATTCCTACGCCCAGCGCGGCAACCTGCCGGTGGTCGAAGACGTGGTCGAAAGCGGCATGGCGCTGTTTCCGATGCTGGGCCGCGTGCGATTGCTGCGGATGTGGGGCGGGATCATGGATATGTCGATGGACGGATCGCCCATCATTGACCGCACTCATATCGGCGGTCTCTATTTCAATGGCGGCTGGTGTTACGGCGGGTTCAAGGCCACGCCCGCGTCAGGCTGGTGCTTTGCGCATCTTCTGGCCCGCGATGAACCCCACCCCGTGGCCACGGCCTATCGGTTTGACCGGTTCGAAAAGGGCCGCATGATTGATGAAAAAAGCATGGGCGCGCAGCCCAATCTGCACTGAGGGACAAAGCACATGATTATCAATCACCCGCTTCTTGGCCCGCGTGACGCGCAGGAATTCACCTATCTGGGGGATGCGTCACTGATCGACCGGCCCGACTGGCAGGCGCCTGATGCGGCCCGCACGTTTTACGAATACCTTTACCTGCGCGACAACCCCGCCGGTGAACACCGCGAATTGTGGTTCCACGAACAGGGCGACAGAAGCTGGCTGGTCGTAACGCGCAACACCCTGACCCACGAGATTACCAAAGTAGAGTTGGCCCGCGAAGTTGCCCGCACACGGGGGCGCAGCGCATGACCCAGTTGAACAGGCTTGCCGGCGGTCAGATCGACCGGTCCGAACCGATGACATTTACCTTTGATGGTAAATCCTATCAGGGATACGCCGGCGATACGCTGGCTTCGGCGCTTTTGGCCAACGATGTGCGCCTGATGGGCCGATCATTCAAATATCACCGCCCGCGCGGCGTGCTGAGTGCGGGATCAGAAGAACCCAACGCGCTGGTCGAACTGCGCAGCGGCGCGCGCCAGGAACCCAACACGCGCGCCACCACCGCAGAACTGTTCGACGGGCTGGTGGCCAACAGCCAGAACCGCTGGCCGTCGCTGACATTCGATGCAATGGCGATCAACGACCGGTTCAGCAATTTTCTGACTGCGGGCTTTTATTACAAAACCTTCATGTGGCCAGCCGCGTTCTGGGAAAAACTGTACGAACCGATCATTCGCCGCGCCGCAGGTCTGGGGACCGCGGCGCTGGAGCCAGACCCCGACAGTTACGACAAGGGGTTTTTGCATTGTGATCTTCTGATCATCGGGGCCGGGCCGGCCGGATTGTCTGCTGCGCTGACGGCGGGGCGTGCCGGGGCGCGGGTTATTCTGGCGGACGAAGATTTTGCCTTTGGCGGGCGGTTGAACGCTGAAACGCTGGATATTGGCGGGCAATCAGGCGCGCAATGGGCCGCAGCCAGCGCAGCGGAACTTGCCGATATGCCAAATGTGCGCCTGATGGCGCGCACCACGGTGATCGGGGCCTTTGATCACGGCGTTTATGGCGCGGTCGAACGGGTTAGCGATCATCTGCCCACCCCCGCCCCCGGCAAGCCGCGCCAGATCTTCTGGCGCATCACGTCGAAACGGGCACTGCTGTGCGCCGGTGCGATCGAACGACCCATTGCGTTTGAAAACAACGACCGCCCCGGCATCATGCTGGCGGGGGCGATGCGTGCCTATGCCAACCGCTGGGCCGCAACACCCGCACACAAGGTTGCCGCGTTTACCAACAACGATGACGGGCACCGCACCGCCGTTGATCTGATCGCCAAGGGCGTCACCGTTGCAGCAGTGATCGACACCCGCACAGACGCGCCCCGGATCGCCGATTGCGAATTGCTGGCCGGTGCGCAGGTCATCGACACCAAGGGCCGTCTGGGCCTGCGTTTCGTCGAAATACGTCTGGCGTCGGGCCAGACACGCCTTATCGAGTGTGGCGCACTGGGTGTGTCGGGCGGGTGGAACCCGAATGTCGGACTGACCTGTCACCAGCGCGGTCGCCCCCAGTGGCGCGAAGATATCGCCGCCTTTGTACCGGGTGCAGATGGCCCCGCCGGGCTAAGTTGCGCCGGGGCCGCACTGGGCGAATTCAGCACCCATGCCGCACTTGGCACCGGATCAAAGGCAGCCGCTGCGGCCCTGCGCGATATCGGGATCAAGGCCCGCGCCCTGCCCGCGCCCAAGGCCGAGGATGCGCCTTTTTCGCTGTCACCGTTCTGGCATGTGACCGAAGGCAAGGGGCGCGCATGGCTGGATCAGCAGAACGACGTAACCGTCAAGGACGTGAAACTGGCGCATCAGGAAAACTATCGTTCGGTCGAACATCTTAAGCGTTACACGACGCTTGGCATGGCCACGGATCAGGGCAAGACATCGAATATGGGCGGTCTTGCGATCATGGCCGAACTGACTGGCCAGACGATACCACAGACCGGTACAACGATTTTCCGCCCGCCCTACACGCCTGTGTCGATGGGCGTGCTGGGGGGCCGGTCGGTCGGCACCGATTTTCGCCCCCTTCGTAAAACGCCCAGCCACGTTTGGGCGCAGGAACAGGGTGCTGTCTTTGTCGAAGTCGGGATGTGGTTGCGCGCGCAATGGTACCCCAAAGCCGGCGAAACCGAATGGCGCCAAAGCGTCGATCGCGAAGTGCTGGCGACCCGCAAAAGCGTTGGCATCTGCGATGTGACTACGCTGGGCAAGATCGATGTGCAGGGCAGCGATGCGGCCGCATTTCTGAACACCGTCTATTGCAACGGTTTTGCCAAACTGGCCGTCGGCAAGACGCGCTATGGGCTGATGCTGCGCGAAGACGGGATTGCGATGGATGACGGCACCGCGGCGCGACTGGCCGAGGATCATTTCGTTGTCACCACCACCACGGCCAACGCGGTGGGTGTGTACCGTCACATGGAATTCGTGCGCCAGTGCCTGTTTCCCGACATGGACGTACAGTTGATTTCCACGACCGAAGCATGGGCACAATATGCCGTGGCAGGCCCGAATGCGCGCAAACTGCTGCAAAAGATCGTCGACCCGAAGTTTGATCTGTCAAACGA
The DNA here is from genome assembly GCF_051013555.1 of Sulfitobacter sp. TBRI5. Classification (NCBI taxonomy): domain Bacteria; kingdom Pseudomonadati; phylum Pseudomonadota; class Alphaproteobacteria; order Rhodobacterales; family Roseobacteraceae; genus Sulfitobacter; species Sulfitobacter sp. TBRI5. Next base: position 439,557 of record NZ_CP112884.1, read on the forward strand.
TGCGTTCCCGTTCATGGCCTGTGGTGAAATCACCGTTTGCGGTGGTTTGCGCGCACGGCTTTTCCGGATATCGTTCTCGGGTGAACTGGCCTACGAAATTGCGGTGCCGACACGCTATGGCGATGCCATGATCCGCAGATTGATGGCGGCGGGCGAAGAATTCGATGTGGTCCCCTACGGAACCGAAGCCTTGGGCGTCATGCGCATCGAAAAGGGCCATGTGACCGGCAACGAGCTGAATGGCACGACCACCGCGCTGAATCTGGGCATGGGTCGTATGGTGTCCAAGGCGAAGGACAGTATCGGGTCGGTCCTTTCCGAGCGAGAAGGGCTGAACGCCCCGGATGCGCTGGTTCTGGTCGGCCTGCAACCGGTCGACAAGTCGCACCGTGTTCTGGCGGGGTCCCACCTGATGACCAAAGGACACGATGTGAACGCAGCCAATGATCAGGGCTACATCACCTCTGCCGCCTATTCGCCGCATCTGGGATGCTCGATTGGCCTTGGCTTTCTGAAAAACGGCGGCGCGCGCAAGGGTGAGGTGATCAAGGCGGTCAGCCCGCTGACCGGCCTGAACGTCGATCTGGAAGTGGTCAGCGCGCATTTCATCGATCCAGAGGGGGAGAGGCTTCGTGCATGATCTGACAGCAATCACCGCCCTGGGGGGCAGCGTCGCGCGTGTCGATCACGTTGGTCCCATCACGCTAAGCGAACAGCCCGATTGGGTGTTCGCATCCGTTGCCGCGCGTTTGGGGCAGGAAAGCAAATGCAAGACAGCCCTGAAAAAGCTGCTGGGGGCAAAAGCGCCTGATGTAGGGGGCGTGTGCGTTGGAAAAGACCTGACAGCGTTCTGGACGGGGCCGGACCAATGGATGATCGAAGCCCCGTTTGCTCAGAATGAAGACATCGCCGCACAGGTGAAATCGGCTGTTGGCACAACAGCAAGTGTGAGCGAACAAACAGATGGCTGGTGTCGCTTTGACATGCTGGGCGACGGTGTCGTCGCTGTGTTCGAACGGCTGTGCAACGTCAACGTGGCTGCCATGGCCACAGGCACGGCAACACGCACCGTTATTGAGCATCTGGGGTGCTTTGTGATCTGCCGAGACGCAGGCACGCATCTGTCCGTCATCGGGCCGCGATCTTCGGCAGGGTCCATGCACCATGCGTTACTAACCGCAATGCGGTCTGTCTGGTGATCCGGTTCGCACCAAAACCATCCGTATAGGGCGCTTATGGGTCACAAAGCCTACAAGGTTTCCGCGTGAGCGCGCTATCGCTTGGTCTGTGTGCCGCGCTGGCGTGGGCCATTCATGATCTGTGCCTGCGCTATGTCAGCCAGCGGGCGGGTATCCTGCCAGCGCTGGCAGTTGTGCTTTTGACCGGCGCGCTGCTGGTGCTGCCGGTGGCAGCGTGGGTTGGCGCGTGGCAGGACATGTCAGGCACTGCCTTGGTGGCCTCTTTGTTTACCGGGCTGGCCTTCGCGTTCGCCAGTGTTGGTCTTTACAAGGCGTTCCAGATCGGCCCCGTCGGTCTGGTCGCGCCGGTGATCGGGGCCTATCCGGTGCTGTCACTGGCGCTGGCCGGTATCGAAGGTGATCCGGTCAAGGCCACGGACTGGGCGGCGGCCGTTGTTGTTATCGCAGGGATTACCGTTGTCGCGGTTCTGGGGCGTGACAGCAGATCGGGCGGATCACGCGCCGTGGCGCTGGCATGGGCCGTTCTGGGCGCAACGGGGTTCGCCCTGACCTTTGCGGTCGGGCAATATGCCACGCGCATCACCGGCGAATTACCGGTTCTGGCCATTGCGCGGCTGGCCGCGATCGCCGTGATCGTGCCCCTGGCGCTGCGCACGATCGACCCGATGCGCGGCATCATCCGGCATATGCCGCTATTGCTGCTGATGGGGGCGCTGGACGCGCTGGCCCTTGGGGCCGTGATGATCGCGGCACCGCTGGATCATCCTGAGTTTGCCGCTGTCGGCGCGTCTGCGTTCGGGATCCTCACCATATTGCTGGCGCGGATGGTATTGGGCGAACGGATGGCACCGGGCCAATGGGGCGGTGTCGTGCTGGCCTTTGCCGCTATCGGGTATCTGGGGTTGTGACCGCGCGGCATCAGCGCGGCAGAACACACAGCATTTCGTAAAGAAGGTTGGCGCCGATCAGCGCCGTGTTGCCGCTGGTATCATAGGGTGGCGACACCTCGACCAGATCACCTCCGACAAGGCTCAGCCCCGCGCAGCCGCGCACGATTTCCAGCGCCTGAATGGTGGTCAGCCCGCCAATTTCAACAGTTCCGGTTCCGGGTGCAAAAGCGGGATCAAGGCTGTCGATATCATAGGTCAGATAGGTCGGCGTATCGCCAATTCTGGCGCAGATATCAGCCATCAGAGGTGTCAACGACTTGTGCCAGCAGTCTTCTGCCGGAACCACGGTAAAGCCCTGCTTGCGGCCCCAGTCGAAGTCATCGGGCGCATAGCCGGTGCCGCGCAGCCCGATCTGGAATACCTTGTCATTCACCAGCAACCCGTCTTCGACCGCGCGGCGGAACGGCGTGCCGTGGGCGATCTTTTCGCCGAACATCTCGTCATTGGTGTCGGCATGGGCATCCACATGGATCAGAGCAACAGGCCCGTGTTTCCCGGCAATGGCGCGCAGCACCGGATAGGTCAGCGTATGATCGCCCCCCAATGTCAACGGCACAGCGCCATGCGACAGGATATCGTCATAGGCCGCCGTGATGATGTCAGCCGTCTTTTTCAGATCGAATGTGTTGATCGCCACATCACCTATATCGGCCACCTGCATTTCAGCAAACGGGGCCGCACCGGTGGCCATGTTGAACGGGCGCAACATGCAGCTTTCGGCGCGGATGGCGCGCGGACCATGGCGGGTGCCTGCACGGTTCGATGTGCCGATATCCATCGGCACCCCTACAAAACAGGCATCAAGCCCCGCAGCACTGTCCTGACGGGGCAGGCGCATCATCGTGGCATCACCGGCAAAGCGGGGCATATCATTGCCGCCAAGCGGCTGGTTGAAAGGGCGGTCTGTGGCGGTTGGCATGCTGGCGTTCCGTTCTGCTGGTTCCTTGCGCAGAATCCACATCCCGGATGCCATTTGCAATCGCTATCTGCACTGCCGGCCCCCATCGCCCCCTCGCAGTGGCAAAGGCGACTTTGACGCTGATCAACACGCGCGCCCTTTACTCTTGCTAGAGCGGTTTTTATCCTGCCCGTTCCCGACCGGACCTGCCGATTATGACCTTGCCCGCCTTTACAACGAAAAACCTGACCAAGGTCTATGGCGAGGGCCGTTCGGCGGTACATGCGCTACGCGGCGTTGATGTTGAAATTCCTCAGGGCGAGATTGTCGTCCTGCTGGGCCCCTCGGGCAGCGGGAAATCAACCTTGCTGAACATTCTGGGCGGTCTGGATAGCGCCACGGACGGCACCGCGCAATTCCGCGATCAGATGCTGACCGATATGCAAGACCGGGAGTTGACCCGCTACCGGCGCGATCACGTGGGGTTTGTGTTCCAGTTTTATAATCTGATGCCGTCCCTTACCGCCTATGAAAACGTTGAACTGGTGACCGAGATTGCCCGCGACCCGATGGACCCGGCCGAGGCGCTGCACATGGTGGGTCTGGGTGGCAGGATGGATCATTTTCCCTCGCAGATGTCGGGGGGCGAACAACAGCGCGTGGCCATCGCCCGTGCCGTGGCCAAACAGCCCGATGTTCTGTTCTGCGATGAACCCACCGGCGCGCTGGACAGCACCACAGGACGCACGGTTCTTAAGGTTCTGAAATCCGTCAACGAAACGCTGGGTGCGACTGTCATGATCGTAACCCATGCCGCCAGTCAGGCCGCGATGGCGGATCGCGTCATCCATTTCGCCGATGGCAATATCCGCGAGATCGTCAAGAACAAGACCAAGCAGAGCCCGGACGAAATCGCATGGTAGGCGCGCTTGATCACAAGCTGCTGCGCGATCTGTGGCGGATGAAGGGACAGGCGATAGCTATCGGACTGGTGATCGGCATGGGCGTCGCCCTGCAAGTGATGATGAGCGGGCTTGTCGCCACTTTGGGTGATACGCGCCAGGCCTATTACGACCGGTTCCGTATGGCCGAGGTTTACGCCCCGGTCACGCGCGCGCCATCCCATCTTACAGACCGTCTGGCGCAGATACCGGGCGTTGCGGCCGCCGAAGGACGTGTCAGCGGCGATGCCCTGATCGATATTCCCGGACAGGCCTTGCCGATGCAGGCGCGGGCCGTGTCGCTGCCCGATATCGGCACGCCGCGTCTGAACGCCGTACATCTGACCGATGGACGAATGATCAACGCCGCCCGTGGCGATGAGATACTGCTGCTGGATACGTTCGCGCGTGCCAACGGTCTGGGCCCCGGCGATCAGATTACCGCCACGATGAACGGCGCACGCCACAGCTTTCGCATCACCGGACTCGCACTGGGGCCGGAATTTGTTTACGTCACATCGCCGGGCGAACTGATGGCGGATGACGCCCGTTATGGCGTCATCTGGATGAGCAGTTCTGCCCTGTCGGCGGCCTATGACATGAAGGGCGCCTTTAACGAAGCGCTGATCAGTCTGACCCGGAACGCCCGCGAGGCCGCCGTGATCGCTGCTGCAGATCGTATTCTTGCGCCCTATGGCGGGCGCGGGGCCTACGGGCTGGATGATCATATGTCCAACCGGTTCCTGAATGATGAAATAACGCAATTGAAAACACTCAGCCGCGCCATTCCGCCCATTTTCCTCGGGGTGTCGGCCTTTCTCCTGTATATCGTGATTTCGCGGATGATTCAGGCCGAACGCGAAGAGATTGGCCTGATGAAGGCCTTTGGCTATTCCGATGGCGAAGTGGTGTGGCATTACCTGAAATTCGTCATCGTGATTGCGGCAGGCGGGGCGCTGGTCGGCTGCCTTCTGGGTATCCTTCTGGCGCGGCTGCAGGCCAACATGTACCTTGATTTCTTCAAGTTTCCGTTTCTGCTGTTCCGGCAGGATCCGGTTTCTTTCGTGATCGGTGTCAGCGTCAGCGTTCTGACGGCTTCGGCCGGCGGTTTGATCGTCTTGCGCCGCGTCTTTGCGCTGACACCCGCCACCGCCATGCGGCCCCCAGCCCCTGCCGATTACAGCCGCGCGGGACGCTATGCGCCATGGCTGGCGCGCATTCTGGACCAGCCCAGCCGCATGGTGCTGCGCCGGTTGACCCGCCATCCAATGCGCATGGCGGGCGCAACGGTGGGGATTGCCTGCGGCATGGCGCTGAATGGTGCGATGCTTACGTTGTTTCAGGGATTTGACCGCACGATCGATCTGTCGTTCAGCGTGATGGACCGGTCTGATCTGACGCTGGTGTTTACCCACGCCGTTTCGCAGGACAGCATTTCGGACTTGCGCCGCCTGCGCGGCGTGACACGTGTGGAACCGGCGCGGATAGTGCCGGTTGTGCTGCGCAACGGAGTCTATGATTATCGCGGCGCTCTCAGCGGGCTGGATCCCGATGCACATCTGGTGCGGGCGATGAACGCGGACCTGACACAGGTCAGCCTGCCCGACAGCGGCATCGTGTTATCAACGACACTGGCCGATCTGTTGCAGGTCCGCCCCGGAGACTTGCTGGAAATCGATGTGCGCGAAGGCCGCCAGCCGCTGTTGTCCCTGCCGGTTGTGGCACTCTCGGAAACCTTACTTGGGGCCACCGCCCACATGGACAGGCATGCCCTGAACCGTGCATTGGGTGAACCCCTGCGCGTGTCGGGTGCGTTTCTGGCTGTGGACCCCGCGCAAGCCGACGCAGTGTACGCGGCCTTGCGCGGTATGCCCACGGTTGCCGGCGTCAGCCGGTCTGATGATTCCGAACAGGCCTTGCAGGACATGATGAACGAAGGTGCGGGTGCCACCCGGTTTGTAATGGCCGCCATCGCGTTCGTGATTGCCTTTGGCGTTGTCTATAATGCCGCCCGCATCGCGCATGCCGAACGGGAACGCGATCTCTCCAGTCTGCGCGTGATTGGTTTCAGCCGTGGCGAGGCGGCGTTTGTCCTGTTGGGCGAACTTGGCGCTGTCGTGTTGGCAGCATTGCCGTTGGGGGTGGTGCTGGGCCATGTCGTCGCCATGCTGATGTCATGGGGGTTTTCCAACGAAAACTACCAGATACCGGCTGTGTTCAGCCCGTCCAGCCACGGGGCTGCAGCCCTTGTAGTGGTGTCAGCCGCCCTGCTGTCGGGCTGGTTGGTGAAGCGCGATATCGACAGGGCCGATCTTGTGTCGGCTTTGAAAACAAGGGAATGATGTGACATGGCCAAAGCCCGCAAACGATCGCGTCTGATCTTTACAACCCTTGCCGCTGTGCTGATCGGGGCCGGTTTGGCCGCCGCCTTCTGGCCGCGCGCAACGATGGTTGATCTGGGGCAGGTCAAACGCGGTGCCATGCAACTGACCATCGACGAAGAGGGGCGCACCCGCGTCAGCGACGGCTATGTCGTGTCCACCCCCGTGGCAGGCCGGTTGCTGCGGGTCAGCGTTGATCCCGGCGACCCGGTGATCAAGGGGGAAACGGTGGTGGCCCACATGCGGCCAACCAACCCCGCAGCGCTGGATATCCGCACCCGCGAACAGGCACGCGCCGCAGTCGAGGCCGCCGAAGCCGCCCAGCGTGTGGCACAGGCCGATCTGAATGCCGCCATAGCCAATCTTGAACTGGCCAACAGTGAACTGGCGCGCACCGAACGTCTGGCCGAGCGTGATATCGCATCCGATGCCGCGCTGGACCGGGCACGCCAGGTGGCACGCGTGGCACAGGCGAACGTGGATACCGCCGAAGCCGCGATCGCGATGCGGCGCGCACAGGTGGACAATGCCCGCGCGCAACTGATCCGCTTTGATGATCGCGGGCTGGCCGACGCCATTGCCGGTGAAAACGGGGGCGACGATATACCGGTTTATGCTCCGATCACGGGCCGTATCCTGCAAATCATGCAGCAAAGCGAAATCACGCTGTCTGCGGGAACGCCGATCATGGAAATCGGCGACATTACCGGCGATCTGGAAGTGATCGTCGACCTTCTGTCGACAGATGCGGTTCAGGTGTCCGTCGGGGATCCGGTGCTGATTGAAGACTGGGGAGGCCCGCGCGCATTGCAAGGCAGGGTTACCCGCGTCGATCCGTTTGGTGTCACCAAGTTTTCTGCCCTCGGGGTTGAAGAACAGCGCGTCAGCGCCTTGATCGAGTTTACCGAACCATCCGATACCCGTGCTGGATTGGGTCACGGCTTTCGTGTCGAAACCCGCATTGTTGTGTGGCAGGATCCCGACACCCTGATCGTGCCCTCCAGCGCGCTGTTTCGTGTTGGCCAGGATTGGGCCGTATTCCGCGTGATTGACGGCAAGGCGCAGCGCCGGATCATCTCTCTCGGGCGCAATAACGGGATCGAGGCGCAGGTTTTGGACGGGCTGGAAGACGGCGATACCGTGATCCTGTTTCCGACGTCGGGCCTGACCGACGGGGTGCGTGTGACGCAGCGGGTCGCCGATTGATCCGGACCTTCTGTCAAGACGTTACAGAATACTTTCGATTTCCAATTTTCTGTAACTTTATTCTTGATGGGAATCGGTTTTATCAATACACCGACCATGCGGTCGAAGAATGGAGGCTTTTGCCGAATGGACGCATTTATCTGTGACGGGGTGCGCACGCTGATCGGCCGCTATGGCGGGGCGCTGTCCAGTGTGCGCACCGATGATCTAGCCGCGCTGCCCATCACCGCCCTGATGGAACGCAATCCGCAAGTTGCGTGGGCACAGGTGGATGATGTGATCTTTGGCTCGGCCAATCAGGCGGGCGAAGACAATCGCAATGTGGCGCGTATGGCTGCATTGCTGGCCGGATTGCCGGAAGATGTTCCGGGCACGACAATCAACCGGCTGTGCGCCAGCGGCATGGATGCGGTGGGCTTTGCCGCGCGCGCGATCAAGGCGGGTGATTACGATCTGGCCATTGCCGGTGGCGTCGAAAGCATGAGCCGCGCGCCCTTTGTCATGCCCAAGGCCACCAGCGCCTTTACACGATCCAACGCGGTTTATGACACCACCATCGGATGGCGGTTCGTGAACCCGAAGATGAAGGCCCGATACGGTATCGATTCCATGCCGGAAACGGCGGACAACGTTGCTGCAGACTATGGCATCAGCCGTGCGGATCAGGATGCGTTTGCCGCGCGCTCGCAAGCGCGGTGGGCCGCCGCACATGCCGCCGGACTATTTGCAGATGAAATCGTACCGGTCCACATTCCGCAGCGCAAAGGTGACCCGTTGGTGTTTGACACCGATGAACATCCGCGTCCTGACACCGATGGCGCGGCACTGGCGCGGCTGAAAGGCATCAACGGGCCGGAACTGAGTGTGACCGCGGGCAATGCCAGTGGCGTCAACGATGGGGCTGCTGCACTGCTGATTGCTTCAGAACAGGCGGCAAAGGCACAGGGGCTGACACCGATTGCGCGCATTGTCGGCATGTCATCCGCCGGGGTCGCGCCGCGCGTCATGGGTATCGGGCCGGTGCCTGCGACACAAAAGCTGCTGGCGCGCACAGGGCTGCGCATCGACCAGATGGATGTGATAGAATTGAACGAGGCATTTGCCGCGCAAGGGCTCGCGACATTGCGCGCGCTGGGGGTGGACGATGATGCGCCGCACGTCAATCCGAACGGCGGTGCCATTGCGATCGGGCATCCGCTTGGCATGTCGGGGGCGCGGCTGGTGTTGACGGCAGCGCGGCAATTGCAGCGCACCGGCGGGCGCTATGCGCTATGTACAATGTGCGTGGGCGTGGGCCAGGGCGCTGCGCTGATACTGGAACGGACGTAAGGGGAAGGAACAGCAGATGTATGCACAGATGGTTCAGTCAACCGGCGCAGGCGTCAAGGACCGCGCGGACATGACACCGCAGGAACGTGCCTTTCAGGACCGGATCAACGCGGGCGAGAAAATCGAACCGAAAGACTGGATGCCTGACGGGTATCGCAAGACGCTGATCCGCCAGATCGGCCAACACGCCCATTCCGAAATCGTCGGGCAACTGCCCGAAGGCAACTGGATCACCCGCGCCCCGACGCTTGAACGCAAGGCCATCCTGCTGGCCAAGGTACAGGACGAGGCAGGGCATGGCCTGTATCTTTATTGCGCCGCTGAAACGCTGGGGGTCAGCCGCGATGAACTGACCCGCGATCTTTTGTCGGGCAAGATGAAATACAGTTCAATCTTCAACTATCCGACGCTCACATGGGCCGATATGGGCGCGGTTGGCTGGCTGGTGGATGGTGCGGCGATCATGAACCAGGTGCCGCTGCAACGTACATCCTATGGCCCCTATTCACGCGCGATGATCCGCATCTGCAAGGAGGAGTCGTTTCACCAGCGTCAGGGCTATGACATCATGATGAAGATGGCCGCCGGTACATCTGCGCAGAAACGCATGGCGCAGGATGCGGTGAACCGGATGTGGTACCCGTCATTGATGATGTTCGGCCCGTCCGACAAGGACAGCGTGCATTCGGCGCAAAGCATGGCTTGGAAAATCAAGATCAACACCAATGATGAACTGCGCCAGAAATTTGTCGATCAGACCGTGCCGCAGGCCGAATATCTGGGCCTGACCATTCCCGACCCGGATCTGAAATGGAACGACGAAAAGGGCGGGTACGATTATTCCGAACCCGATTGGGCCGAATTCTTTGATGTGATCCAGGGGAACGGCCCGTGCAATGCCGAACGTCTGAACGCGCGCAACGCCGCCTGGGATAATGGTGCCTGGGTGCGCGACGGGCTGTTGGCCCATGCCCGCAAACGGGCCGCAGGAAAGGTAGCAGCAGAATGACCGCAGACACCAATACCCCTACCCGCCACGAATGGCCGCTTTGGGAAATCTTTATCCGTGGTCAGCACGGAATGAGCCACCGCCACGTGGGCAGCCTGCACGCGCCGGATGCCGAAATGGCGATCAAGAATGCCCGCGATGTCTATACCCGCCGAAACGAAGGCGTCAGCATCTGGGCGGTCGAAGCACGCCATATTGCGGCCTCGTCCCCGTCTGACAAGGGGCCGCTTTATGAACCGTCGCAAAGCAAGGTGTACCGCCACCCGACGTTTTTCGACATTCCCGATGACGTGGGTGCAATGTGATGGACGACGCGCTGTTTCAATTCCTGTGCCGTATGGGCGACAACACGCTGGTTCTTGGCCACCGTGTCAGCGAATGGTGCGGCCATGCGCCGATTCTGGAAGAAGATATCGCGCTGGCCAATATCGCGCTGGATCTGATCGGACAGACCCAGATGTGGCTGGGTCTTGCCGCCGAAGTCGAAGGCCACGGGCAGAGTGCCGACGATCTGGCAATGCTGCGCGATGCCTGGGATTTTCGCAATCTGCTGATCGTGGAACAACCCAACGGAGATTTCGGGCAGACCATGATGCGCCAATACCTGTTTGATGCCTGGCATCTGGCGATGCTGAAAGGGCTGGAAACGTCCAGCGACGCGCGCGTGTCCCAGATCGCGCAGAAATCGGTGAAAGAAGTGGCCTATCATCTGGAACGGTCCACGGACACGGTGATCGGCCTTGGCGACGGAACGGACGAAAGCCATGCCCGCATGCAAGCCGCGCTGGACCTCTTGTGGCCCTATGTGGGTGAAATGTTTACCCCTGATGCGGTGGACCGTGAAATGGCCAAGGCGGGCATCGCGCCCGACCCTGCCAGCCTGCGCGCGCGTTTCGATGCCGATGTGGCGCATGTGATGGAACAGGCGACATTGAAAATTCCCGACACGGGCTTTGCCCACAAGGGTGGCAAATCCGGTGTGCAGCATTCCGAACATCTGGGCCATATCCTGACGCAGATGCAATGGCTGCAACGCGCCTATCCCGGGGCTACGTGGTAGGATGAAACCGGCGGTGGCCGACATATGGGACTGGCTTGATCAGGTGCCCGACCCGGAAATTCCAGTGATTTCGGTGGTTGATCTGGGTATCGTGCGCGGTGTGGCTTGGCAGGGAGACACGCTTGAGGTGGCGGTCACGCCCACCTATTCAGGCTGTCCCGCAACGCGGATCATCGCGCTGGATATCGAAACCGCGCTGCGCGATCACGGCGTTGCGGATATCCGCATCAAAACCCAGATTTCACCCGCCTGGACAACCGACTGGCTGACCGAAAAGGGCCGCGTCAAGCTGGAGCGTTTTGGCATTGCGCCGCCGCAAAAGGCCGGCGGACCAGAAAAATGCCCGCATTGCAGCAGTCGCGACATTGAGCGGGTCAGCCAATTCGGTTCCACCCCGTGCAAGGCGCACTGGCGTTGCCTGACCTGCCTTGAACCGTTCGACTATTTCAAATGCCTGTAAGGAGTGCGCCCCATGGCCCGCTTTCATGATCTGACTGTCACTGATGTTCACAAAACGATCCGCGATGCGGTTGTCGTGACGCTGAAGCCTGTCAACGGTGGCGATTTCGAATTCACCCAAGGCCAGTACCTGACGTTTCGCTACGATTTCGATGGTACCGAGGTACGCCGATCCTATTCGATTTGCGCGGGGCTGGATGATGGCCTTTTGCAGGTCGGGATCAAAAAGGTTGATGGCGGTGCGTTTTCCACCTGGGCGAACGAAAACCTGAAACCCGGTGATGTCGTGCAGGCGATGTCACCTATGGGCAATTTCTTTACCCCGCTTGATCCGTCACAGGGCAAAAACTATCTGGGATTCGCGGGCGGGTCCGGCATCACACCGGTTCTGTCGATCCTTAAAACCGTACTTGCGCGCGAGCCCAACAGCACATTCACGCTGGTCTACGCAAATCGCGGCGTCAACACGATCATGTTCCGTGAAGAGCTTGAGGATCTGAAAAACCGTTATATGGGGCGGTTGACCCTGATCCATATTCTGGAATCCGATGCACAGGAAATTGATCTGTTCACCGGGCGCGTGGACCGGGAAAAATGCGCCGCGTTGTTCGAACACTGGATCGATATCGCCAGTGTCGACACCGCCTTTATCTGCGGGCCCGAACCCATGATGCACGCCATTTCCGACAGCCTGCGCAGCCATGGTCTGCGCGATGATCAGATCAAATTCGAATTGTTCAAAAGCGGACAACCCGGCCGCCTGAAACGCAAAGCCGCCGCTCAAGGGGCCGCTGCCGCCAAGGCGACACAGGCCAGCGTGATCATGGATGGCACCGCCCGCACATTCACGATGGATCGGGATCAGTCCGTGTTAGAGGCAGCGCTGGAACATGCAATGGATGCACCGTTTGCCTGCAAGGCAGGCGTATGTTCCACCTGCCGCTGCAAACTGATCGAGGGCGAGGTCGAGATGATCGCCAATCACGCGCTGGAAGATTATGAGGTGGCGCAAGGCTTTATCCTGTCCTGCCAGTCCTACCCGCTGACCGACAAGATCGTCGTGGATTACGATCACTAATGGTTCAAAGCCCGCGCAGACCATCACAGGCAAGGGTGGTGACAAGGCGCGCATAGTCCTGTCGGGCCTGTGAATCGGCGCGCGGGTTCCACATGTAAAACCAGTTCAGCATCCCGAACACCGACATTGTCGTAGCCCGCAGTTTTACCGGGTCGTTCCTGAACACATCCGGTTCGATTTCGGCCAGCACATCGCCAAGCTGGCGCACCATATCACGCTGGTATCCGCGCAAAACGGATTGCTGTTCCTGGGGCAACAGCGGCAGGCCTTCGGTCTGGATCTTGTGTTCGTGGTCCATGCCGTCATAGGCCAGCAGGGTTTGTTCCACGATCCGGTGCAGTTTTTCACGTGCAGGCAGCCCGCTCAGCGGCAGGTTGCAAATCCGGTCGCGCAAGGCAGAAAGATAGCTGTCCAGAATATCGAACAGCAACGCATCCTTGCTGCTGTAATAGTGGTAGATATTGGCCTTGGATATTCCACATTCGCGCGCGACATGGTTCATTGATGCTCGCGCCACACCTTCCTTGGCGAACACGCGGGCGGCGGTTTTCAGGATGTGGCCGCGCTTGGCGTCATAATCCTTGGCAATGGTACGGGCCAAACCGTCAGTCCTTTGGCCGGTTGTCGACGACGCGTTTGGCCTTGCCTTCGGATCGGGCCACCGCTCCGGGGTCGCGCACCAGAACCTCGCAACTGATACCAACGATATCCTTGATCCGTTTGGTCAGCATCCGTTCGGCGGCGGCGCGGCTGGCCTCGTCCGTGGCACCTGTCGCGGCTTCGACATTGACGCGCAGCGCATCCATATGGCCCGCGCGGTAAAGCTCGATCTGGAAATGCGCGGCCACCCCGCCTGTGGCCAGCACCTGTTCTTCGATCTGCGTGGGAAACAGATTGACGCCGCGCAGGATGATCATGTCATCGCTGCGCCCTGTGATCTTTTCCATCCGCCGCATGCTGCGCGCGGTGCCGGGCATCAGCCGCGTCAGATCGCGGGTCCGATAGCGGATCATCGGCAAGCCTTCCTTGGTCAGCGTGGTAAACACCAGTTCGCCTTCTTCCCCGTCCTGAACCGGCTGTCCGGTGTCGGGGTTGATCACTTCGGGATAGAAATGATCTTCCCAGATGTGCAGACCGTCCTTGGTTTCCACGCATTCGTTGGCCACGCCCGGCCCCATGATTTCGGACAGACCATAAATATCGACAGCGTGCATATCGAACGCCTGTTCGATCTCAAGCCGCATGGCATTGGTCCATGGTTCGGCACCGAAGATCGCGGTTTGCAGCGAGCTTTCGCGCGGGTTGAGACCCTGGCGATGAAACTCCTCAAGGATATTGAGCATATAGGATGGCGTGACCATGATCGCCTGCGGTTTGAAATCATCGATCAGCGTTACCTGACGTGCGGTTTGCCCGCCCGACACCGGGATCACCATCGCGCCCAGCCGTTCGATCCCGTAATGCGCACCCAACCCGCCAGTGAACAGGCCATAGCCATAAGCGTTGTGCACCATGTCGCCCCGCCGCACGCCAGAGGCACGCAGACAGCGCGCGACCAGATCGGCCCAGTTGGAAATATCGTTGGCGGTATAGCCCACGACCGTTGGTTTGCCCGTTGTCCCGGACGAGGCATGAACCCGCACGATCTGGTCGCGCGGCACCGCGAACATCCCGAACGGATAATGATCACGAAGATCGGATTTTGTGGTGAACGGGAACTTTGCAAGGTCGGACAGGTCTTTCAGGTCATCAGGATGTACACCGGCATCGTCAAACCGTTCGCGATACATCGCGACGTTGTCATAGGCGTGGCGCAGCGACCATTTCAGACGTTCCAGCTGCAGGGCCGTGATCTTGTCACGGCTGGCAATTTCAATCGGCTCCAGATCATCGCGATTTGGCGTCAGGTCTTTCATGTCATGTCCTCGGATGTCGGTTCTTCGTCAAACAACTGGCCGCGGATGGCGCGCGACTGGCCGCGGAATTCGGCAATCGCCTTGCCGTCCTGATTGGTGACACGCACATCGTAAATACCGTTGCGCCCGATCAGGGAAACCTCGTGCGCTGTGGCGGTCAGTACGTCGCCCATATGGGCGGGGGCCAGATAGGTGATGGCATTGTGCAGGGCAACGGTGGCCTGATTGCGACTGTTGCAGGCAAAGGCAAAAGCACTGTCGGCCAGTGAAAACGTCACACCACCGTGGCAATTGCCGTGCCCGTTACAATGGTGTGGCTGAACATCCATTTCCAGCGTCGCGGCACCTTCACCAACTGCAACGATCCGCATCCCCATCCATTTCGAGGCGGCATCGTCTGCCCACATGGCATCGGCCGATTTACGGGCGCGGGCCTGCGGGGTCATTGGTGACATCCTGCTGAAAAAACAGGCCCCTTCATACGCTTGATCATCCCTGCACCCTTGTCTCTGTGGTTGATTTGAAACTTGCATAAACCGACTGGTTGGTCAATAAAAGAACCTTAAACCGGGCCACGAAGGAACAGACCATGTCACTGCTTGAGGTTCAGAGCTTTGCCGCCGGACACTGGCGCGCACCAGATGCCCATGCCCGCACGATCGAAAACGCGGTGACGGGCGCACCGATGGCCCTTGCGGGCAATGACGCGCTGGATGTGGCAGGTATGCTGGATTATGCGCGCACCAAAGGTGGACCCGCCTTGCGCGCGCTAACATTTCACGACCGCGCTCGCATGATCAAGGCACTGGCCCTGCATCTGGGCCAGCACAAGCAGGCGCTATATGACCTGTCCTATGCCACTGGCGCCACACTGGCCGATCACAAAATCGACGTGGATGGCGGCATCGGCACGATGCTTGTCTTTGCGTCAAAAGGGCGGCGCGAAATGCCCGATGCGCAGGTGTATCTTGACGGACCGGTCGAACAGCTTTCGCGGCAGGGCAGCTTTCTGGGGCAACATATCTGCACGCCGCTGCAAGGTGTCGCGATCCAGATCAACGCGTTCAACTTTCCGGTCTGGGGCATGCTGGAAAAACTGGCGCCTGCCCTGCTGGCGGGCGTTCCCTCCATTGTGAAACCGGCCACGGCCACATGTTATGTGACCGAACGCGCGGTGCGGATCATGCTCGACATCGGCATTCTGCCCGAAGGCGCTTTGCAACTGGTCGCAGGCGGGCTGGGTGACATGCTGGATCATCTGACCTGTCAGGATGTAGTCGGGTTCACCGGTTCGGCCGCCACGGCGCTGAAATTGCGCAGCAAACCGCATCTGTTACAAAACAGCATCCGTTTTGTCGCTGAGCAGGACAGTCTGAACGCGTCGATCCTGGGGCCGGATGCCGCGCCCGGCACGCCTGAATTCGATCTGTTCATTAAAGAAACGCATCGCGAAATCACCACCAAGGCGGGGCAGAAATGTACCGCGATCCGCCGGATCATGGCCCCGCAGGATCACGTTGACGCGGTGATTGCGGCGCTTTCGGACAGGCTGGCGGGAACCGTGATCGGCGATCCGGCACTGGACAGCACGCAGATGGGCGCACTGGTGTCGAATGCTCAGAAACGCGATGTGCTGCAACAGGCCGCCCTGATCGGCCAGGAGGCCACACGCGTGTTCGGCGACCCCGACGCCGTTGCCGTTCAAGGCGCGGATGCAACCAAAGGCGCATTTGTACCACCAATGCTGTTTCACTGTGATGATCCCGACATCGCGCGGCATGTCCATGACACGGAAGCATTCGGCCCCGTTTCAACGATCATGGGCTATCGCGATACGGACCATGCGATCACGCTGGCCAATCGCGGCGGTGGCAGCCTTGTTCTGTCAGTCATCACCCGCGATCCGGATATGGCCCGTGCAGTGGCCACAGGGGCCGGAGCGCTTCACGGACGGATCTACTTCAACAACCGCGACAGCATGGGCGAAAGCACCGGACACGGATCGCCGCTGCCCCACATGGTGCATGGCGGGCCGGGCCGCGCCGGCGGTGGTGAGGAACTGGGCGGCGTACGCGGTGTCATGCACTATATGCAACGCACCGCCATTCAGGGCAGTCCCGACATTCTGACCGGGATCACCGGAACATGGGTGCCCGGCGCAGCCGAAGCAAAAGCGCCCGCCCATCCCTTCACGCGCACATTTCATGAACTGGAGATCGGCGAAACGATCCACACCAGCGCCCGCACCGTGACGCTGGAGGATATCGAGCATTTCGCCCGTTTTACGGGTGATACGTTTTATGCGCACATGGACGAGGATGCCGCCAAACGAAATCCGTTCTTTCCCGGGCGCGTTGCCCACGGATATCTGCTGTTGTCCTTTGCCGCCGGTCTGTTTGTCATGCCCGATGAAGGGCCGGTGCTGGCCAATACCGGATTGGACAACTTGCGGTTAATGAAACCGGTAGAAGCCGGGGATGCCATCAAGGTGCGTCTGAGCGTGAAACAGAAAACCCCGCGCAACGAAGACTATGGCGAGGTGCGCTGGCACGTGACCCTGACAAATCAGGATGACGATCCGGTTGCGGAATACGACCTTTTGACAATGAACGCCCGTCACTAGGGCACGCTTGGCCTGCGGCGCCCGGCGCGGTATAGCCTGCCTATGTCCGCGTATTTCGCCCCGCTTGTCCAGATCCTGACCGCCGGCCAGACCCACAGGGTCTGGTCGGTTTTGATCACCGTGTTCGGCGATCTGGCACAGGACCCCGGCCAGTGGATCAGTGGCCCGACCCTGAACAGCATCATGACCGAAATCGGGATCAAACCCGAAGCGACACGCGTGGCTCTGCACCGGCTTCGCAAGGACGGCTGGATCACCAGCCGTCGCGTCGGACGGCACAGTGATTATGGCCTGACCGATCAGGGGCGCGCGCGAAGCGTCGAGGCCAGCCCGCGCATTTATGGTTCAACAACCGCGCAATCGTCTTGCTATCTGGTGGTATCGGAAACCGGCGATCCGCCCCCTGACGCCACCACAGACAAAACGGGCGCACAGCAGGTGTTGTGGATCACGCCGGCCCTTGGACTGACGGTGGATCGTACAGTCGCGCGCGACAACCTGATCCTGCCAGTGCCGCAGGACAGGCCGTTACCGGACTGGCTGCGAAACCGGGTGTGCAGCGAACATCTGGTTGCGGCCTCTGTGCGAACCGAAGCCGCGCTTGGCGATCTGCGACAGGCGCTGGACACCGCGGTAGAGCTGAACGCTCTTAAGATTTCGGTTTTGCGCGTTCTGGTCGTTCATTCCTGGCGGCGCATTATCCTGCGGGCGCCTGATCTGCCCGATGATGTTTTCCCGGCAGGATGGCGCGGCGCTGAATGTCGTCGCATCACGGCCGCACTGCTGGCTACCCTGCCCCGACCCGATCTGGCGCAACTGGATGCCAAAGCGCCTTAAGCACGCGGATCAGGCGCGGCCAATACCAGCGCTTTGAAGACGCCGTAGCGTGATCGCTGCCGTTGAAACGGGGCAGCGCAACCTGTTCAGGGTTGCCCTGCCCGCCACTTGTCACTCGGCAGCGACCTGAGTGTCCGCCGCTTCGACCCTGACCGCGGAAAACTTGAACTCCGGAATTTTGCCGTAGGGGTCCACCGCCGGGTTCGTCAGGATATTGGCCGCCGCCTCGACATAGGCAAAGGGTAAAAACACCATATCCTCGGCAATGGCGCGGTCTGCGCGCGCCATGATCTGGATCGACCCGCGCCGCGTCGACAACCGCAACATCCCGCCCGGTTCCACGCCCAGACGGCGCAGGGTCTTGGGGTTCAGCGAGCAGTTCGCCTCGGGTTCAACCGCGTCCAGCACCTTGGAGCGGCGTGTCATCGATCCGGTGTGCCAGTGTTCCAACTGGCGACCCGTTGTCAGGATCATCGGATATTCTGCATCCGGTGCCTCGTCGGGCGGAATGACGGAAGCCGGGGTAAATTTCGCTCGGCCACCAGCACGCGGGAACCCGTCACCAAACACAATCGCCTGCCCCGGATCGGTCGGCGAAAGCGATGGATAGGTTACGGCATTTTCACCGCTCAGACGATCCCATGTGATGTTGTTCAGCGACTTCATGTTCAGCTTCATTTCGGCGAACACCTGATCGGGGCCAGCGTAATCCCACGGCAGGCCCAGCCGTTTGGCCAGTTCCACCTCGATCCACCAGTCTTCGCGCGCATCGCCGGGGGGCGGCACTGCGGGGCGGCCCATCTGGACCTGCCGGTTGGTGTTGGTCACGGTGCCTGATTTTTCGGCAAAGGCGCTGGCGGGCAGGATCACGTCCGCATAATTCGCGGTTTCGGTAATAAAAACATCCTGCACGACAAGATGGCTGAGCTTGGCGAGCGCATCACGCGCATGTTCCACATCGGGGTCCGACATGGCCGGGTTTTCGCCCAGAATATACATGCCATGCGTGTTTCCGGCATGCACGTCATCCATGATCTCGGTCACGGTCAGGCCTTTTTCGCTGGAAAAATCCTCGGTTCCCCAGACTTGCAAAAAGGCCGACCGCACGCCGTCATCCGTGACCGGCTGGTAATCGGGCAGGAACATCGGGATCAAACCTGCATCCGAAGCGCCTTGCACGTTGTTCTGCCCGCGCAAAGGGTGCAATCCGGTTCCGGGGCGGCCCACCTGCCCCGTCATCAGCGCCAGCGATATCAGACAGCGCGAATTGTCAGTGCCGTGAATGTGCTGGGAAATGCCCATTCCCCAAAAGATCATGCCCGCTTTGGCACCGGCAAAGGTGCGGGCCACATCGCGCAAGACTTCGGGCGCGATACCGCAGATTTCCGACATCTTTTCAGGGGTAAAGCCTTTCAGGTGTTCCTTTTCGGCCTCCCAGTTTTCGGTATAGGCCTGAATATACTGTTCGTCGTAAAGCTTTTCTTCGACGATCACGTGCATGATCGCGTTCAGCATCGACACATCCGCGCCGGGGCGGAATTGCAGCATATGGCTGGCAAACCGGCGCAGGCCGACGCCGCGCGGGTCCATCACGATCAGCTTGCCGCCGCGTTTGGTAAACTGTTTGAAATAGGTTGCGGCAACGGGGTGGTTTTCAACCGGATTCGCCCCGATGACGATCGCCACATCGGCGTTTTCAATCTCGTTGAACGTGGCGGTCACTGCACCTGATCCGACATTTTCCATCAACGCCGCCACCGAAGACGCATGACACAAGCGCGTGCAGTGATCGACATTGTTGTGGCCAAAACCCTGCCGGATCAGTTTCTGGAACAGGTATGCCTCTTCGTTGGTGCATTTGGCGCTGCCGAACCCGGCAACCGATTTGCCGCCATGTTCGGCCTTCAGCTTTTTCAGACCATCCGCAGCAAAACCCAGCGCTTCGTCCCATGTTGCCTCGCGGAAATGCGTCTGCCAGTTGGCCGGATCAACATTCAACCCTTTGGCCGGTGCGTCCTCACGGCGGATCAGCGGTTTGGTCAGGCGGTGATCGTGGTGGATGTAATCAAATCCGAACCGCCCCTTGACGCACAGGCGGCCTTCGTTCGCGGGGCCGTTGATGCCTTCGACGAATTTGATCTTGCCGTCCTTCACCTTGAGTGACACCTGACAGCCGACGCCGCAGAACGGGCAGACGCTTTCGACTTCGCTGTCGTAATCCGCACTGTCGCCGTGCTGGTGTTCATCCACAACGGTCGCGGGCAGCAATGCGCCTGTCGGACAGGCTTGCACACATTCGCCGCAGGCCACACAGGTGCTATCCCCCATGGGATCGGCAAAATCGAATGTCGGATAGGAATCGTGGCCGCGCCCCGCCATGCCGATCACATCGTTTACCTGCACTTCGCGGCAGGCGCGCACGCACAATCCGCACTGGATGCAGGCATCCAGATTGACCGACATCGCCACATGCGAATTGTCCAGCAGCGGAATGCGCTCTTGCTCCAGCGCGGGCAAGCGGCTTTCGGACACGCCGTTCAGTTCGGCCATATCCCACAGATGCGAGGACCGGTCATGTGCCTGTTCGCGCGGCGGCTGGTCGGCCAGCAGCATTTCCACCACCATCTTGCGCGCATTTTCCGCGCGGGCGGAATTGGTGGTCACAACCATGCCTTCTGCGGGTTCGCGAATGCAGGATGCCGCCAGCACGCGTTCGCCTTCGATCTCGACCATGCAGGCGCGGCAGTTGCCGTCAGGGCGATAACCGGGCGCGGGTTTGTGGCACAGGTGCGGGATGACCAGACCCCGGCCATTGGCCACCTCCCAGATTGTCAGGCCGGGCTTGGCTTCGACCTGTTGGCCGTCCAGTGTGAAACGGATTGTGTCGGACATGGCTCAGACCTCCTCGGGGAAGTGTTTGATGGTCATACGGATCGGGTTGGGCGCCGCCTGCCCCAGCCCGCAGATCGAGGCATCGCCCATGGCAACACATAATTCTTCCAGAAGCGGCTGATCCCAGGTGTCGGCCTGCATCAGCTTCACCGCTTTTTCGCATCCCACGCGGCAGGGCGTGCATTGCCCACAGCTTTCATCTTCGAAAAACCGCAGCATGTTCAGTGCGGCAGCTTTGGCGCTGTCGTGATCGGACAGAACCACAACCGCCGCCGATCCGATGAAACTGCCCAAAGGCTGCAAGGTGTCGAAATCCAGCGGCACATCATTGATCGATGCCGGCAGCAAACCCGAAGACGGGCCACCGGGCTGGTAGGCCTTGAAACTGTGCCCGTCGAGCATGCCGCCGCTGGCCGCGATCACGTCCATAATCGTCGATCCGGCAGGCAAAAGGTACACGCCCGGATTTTTCACGCGGCCCGATACCGAATAGCTGCGCAAACCTTTGCGTCCGTTCAGTTCGGTTGCCGACAGTACCTCGGGTCCTTCGCGGCAGATGCGCGCGACCCAGTGCAGGGTTTCCACGTTATGCACCAGCGTCGGGCGGTTGAACACACCCACCTGAGCGACGAAAGGCGGGCGATGTCGCGGCAATCCGCGCTTGCCTTCGATGCTTTCGATCATCGCGCTTTCTTCGCCGCATATATAGGCCCCGGCCCCACGGCGCAGATCAATATAGCCCGGTTCAACGATGCCAGCCTGTTCCAGCGCCTGAATTTCCTGCGCCAGAATATGCAGTACCGCCGGATATTCATCGCGCATGTAGATAAACGCAGTATCCGCCTCGACGGCCCAGGCGGCAATCAGCATGCCTTCCAGAAACAGATGCGGTGTGCGTTCCAGATAGTAGCGGTCCTTGAACGTACCCGGTTCGCCCTCGTCTCCGTTAACGGCCAGATAGCGCGGCCCGGCATTGGCGCGCACAAAACCCCATTTCTTGCCCGAAGGAAAACCCGCGCCGCCCAGTCCGCGCAGGCCCGAGGCCAGTATCTGTTCCTGCACCGCTTCCCAGTTGCCGCCCGCGCGCAGGGATTTCATCGTTTCATAACCACCCGCCGCTGCATAGTCGGCAAATGTTTCGTAGTCCGGGATATGTGCGTGTGTATCATGCGCGGCGATGGCGGCCTGCACCTTTTCCGGCGTGGCGTGATCGATATGGGCATGCCCCAGTTCCAATACAGGCGCGGTATCACACCGCCCCATGCACGGCGCGCGCAGCACGCGCACTTCGGTCGGGTCCAGCCCGTCCTCCAGCGCGGATTTCAGTGCCTGCGCACCCGCCAGTTCGCAACTCAGGCTGTCGCAGACCCGGATGGTCAACGCCGGTGGCGGGGTTTCGCCTTCCTTCACGACATCGAAATGCGCGTAGAACGTCGCGACCTCATAAATCTCGGCCATCGAAATGCGCATTTCCTCGGCCAGCGCCCGCAGATGCGCAACGTTCAAACAACCGTATTTGTCCTGAACAAGGTGCAGATATTCGATCAGCAGGTCGCGGCGACGCGGCGCATCGCCCAACAGCGCGCGCACGTCTTCCCATGCCTGATCGTCCAGTTGGCGGCCCTTGGGCGTGTGACGCCCCTTGCCCTTACCCGATTTCCAGATGCCCGGTTTGGATTCGTGTAGTGTCATGCGCTGATCTCCCTTGACGGGACCATATCTCAGGTCAGCGCGATAGTTTCCAATACATTTTCAAGAATACGTGATTTGATTTCATTATAATGCATTGCGCACGGCAACACGCAAAGCCCGCACCATCGGCAATTCCGGCGTTTGTTCCTTGATCGACAGGCCCACTGTATGGGTCACGACCGGATCAACCAGATCGAACTGTGCAGTTGATTCAAGGGCAAGGAACGTTTCCGCAACGGCCGTCGGCGCGATCGTTGCGGCGTTCCCGCTGGCCACCTGTGCCATGACGGCGGTAAAGCCTGTTGCCTGCATCACCACTGTCGGAACGGCAGAGACCTGCGCAAAAATAGCATCGATCAGTTGCCGGTTGCGCATATCCGGAGTGAGCAGACACAAAGGAAGCTCTGCCACTTCAGACCATGAGACTTGGGTCTTTCCCGCGGGAACCAGCGATGCAGGCGCGATCAGCACATAGCGTTCTTCATAAAGTTTCACGGTTGTTTCGGGGTCGGCATCCTCAAAATACATGATACCGGCATCCAGCGAAAAATCGTTCAGCCGGATTTCGATCTGGCGGGTGGACAGCGAATGAATTTCGATTGACAGATCGGGATGAAGGCGGCGCAACTGCGAGGAGACATGCGCGGCAAAAGGCATCGCAGTCGGGATCACACCCAGCGTCAGTTTGCCAAACAGATTGTTGTTCAGCGCATCAATGTCCTGGCGCAACCCTTCCACGTCATCCAGCAGTTTGCGGGCCCATTTCAGAACAACCTGACCTTCGCGCGTAAACCCGACAAACGTGTTCCCGCGGCGAACAAGAGGCAGCGCGAACCGGTCTTCCATTTTGCGGATGCGCGTGGAAAACGCAGGTTGAGAGATGCCGCAATCCGCCGCCGCACGCGAAAAATTCTTGTGTCGTGACAGGGCCACAAGCAGTTCCAGATCGCGTAGATCCGGCATCCCCCCGCCAAATTTCCGTTTTGCCATTGCGCCAGCCTGTTTTGCCCTGCGTAAGTTAGGTTTTTCTGCGCTTTTTCACCAGCACATTCGGGACTGTGGCAATGGGGCGGTCACGCCAGAGGCATCTGGCGAACGGCAAACGCCCCCTCTACCGCGTCGGGAGCTTTTCCAGCGTCTCCAGAATCGGGCAATCGGGCCGTTGGTCGCCCGCACATTCACGCACCAGATGTGACAGCGTATCCCGGATCGTCTGCAAATCGGCGATCTTGGCTTCGATCTGGGCAAGATGTTCCTTGGCAATCGCACGCACGTCCGCGCTTGCCCTGCTTTGATCGTCCCAGAGTGCCAGCAATGTACGGCAGTCTTCTATTGTAAACCCAAGGGCGCGGGCACGGCCCAGAAAGGCAAGTTTGTGCATGTCGCGTTCGCGAAAGCTGCGGTAGCCATTTGCGTCTCGCAGCGGCGAAATCAGCCCGATTTCCTCGTAATACCGGATCGTTTTGGCAGGCAGACCGGCGCGTTTTGATACGTCTCCGATATTCATCGGCTTCCTCCTATTCGGCGGCGGCTGCGACAACAGAGCCTGTCGGACCATCTTTGGATCGGGTCTCGTCCAAGGCAGGCGCGATCCAGCGCAGGCGCAGGGCGTTTGTCACCACGAACACGCTGGACAGGGCCATTGCGCCCGCCGCCAGCGCCGGCGACAGCATCAGCCCGAACACGGGATAAAAGACACCCGCAGCAACCGGGATCAGCAAGGCGTTGTACCCGAATGCCCAGAACAGGTTCTGACGGATGTTGCGCATGGTGCGCTGGCTGACATGCAGGGCGTTCACGACACCTTGCAGGTTGCCTGACATCAGCACGACATCGGCGGCTTCAATCGCGACGTCGGTTCCAGTTCCGATGGCGATGCCGACATTGGCGGTTGCCAGAGCGGGGGCATCGTTGATGCCATCGCCGACAAAGGCAATTTTACCCTGCCGGTCTTTCAACTGCTCAATTGCCTCAACCTTGCCCTCTGGCAGCACTTCGGCAATCACCGTGTCGATGCCCAGACGGCCTGCGATAGCATGGGCCGTGGCGCGATTGTCACCGGTGATCATCGCCACGTTCAGGCCCAGATCATGCAGGGCAGCGATGGCGTCTGCGGTCCCGGATTTGATCGGATCGGACACGGCAATAACAGCTGCAAGGCGCCCGTCAATCGCGGCATATAGCGGCGTTTTCCCGTCTTCTCCAAACCGTGCGCCAATGCCGCGCGCCGCATCAAGGGATACCCCTTCGCGCTTCATCAACCGGTCCGCGCCGACCAGAACCCGTTTTCCATCTGCTGTCGCACTGATGCCATAGCCGGTGAGCGAGGTGAAGTCTTCCACCGCGACCAGAGAGACACCGTCTATTCGCGCACGTCGCACGATGGCGGCCGCAATCGGGTGTTCCGATTTCTCCTCGACCGAGGCGACAACGGCGAGCACTTCGGCTTCGCCGAAACCCTCCATCAACGCAATATCTGTAAGCTCCGGTCGCCCCTCTGTGAGCGTTCCGGTCTTGTCCAGCGCAATGGTTTTCACGTCATTCAGTGCTTGCAGCGCGTCACCCTGCCGGAACAGAACGCCCAGTTCCGCAGCCCGTCCGGTGCCGACCATGATGGATGTGGGCGTTGCCAGACCCATTGCACAGGGGCAGGCGATGATCAGAACCGCCACCGCCGCCACCAATGCAAAGCTGAGCGCGGGATCGGGGCCAACCAGCACCCAAGTCAGAAAGGTAAACATGGCAACACCCATGACCGCAGGCACAAACCACAGCGTAATCCGGTTCACAAGATCCTGTATCGGAAGCCTGGCGCCCTG
The DNA here is from genome assembly GCF_051013555.1 of Sulfitobacter sp. TBRI5. Lineage (NCBI taxonomy): Bacteria > Pseudomonadati > Pseudomonadota > Alphaproteobacteria > Rhodobacterales > Roseobacteraceae > Sulfitobacter > Sulfitobacter sp. TBRI5. The sequence continues at coordinate 464,846 of NZ_CP112884.1, forward strand.
CGCTTCCTCGACCATGCGAATGATCTGGGCCAGCATTGTATCGCTGCCGACCTTGGTAGCGCGAAACATCAGCGCCCCGGTTCCGTTCACCGTTCCGCCGACCACCTCGGAATCGACCGATTTTTCAACCGGCACCGGTTCGCCGGTGATCATGCTTTCATCGACATAAGAACCGCCCTGGGTCACGACCCCGTCGATTGCGATTTTTTCACCCGGCCGCACCTGAACAAGATCGCCGACAACGATATCATCAACAGACAGTTCGATCAGGCGACCGTCCCTTTCGACTTGCGCGGTTTTGGCGCGCAGGCCCACCAGCCTGCGGATCGCCTGACCGGTGCGGCCTTTTGCGCGCGCCTCAAGATAGCGGCCCAACAGAATAAGTGTCACGATCACGGCAGCCGCTTCGAAATAGACAACCCGCGTTCCATCCGGCAGCAACCACGGCGCAACCAGGGCCACTGTGGAAAACCCCCATGCTGCGGACGACCCCAAAGCCACAAGGGAATTCATATCGGGCGCGCCTTTGAACAGCGCCGGAAAGCCGTTGAGGTAAAAATGCCGGCCCGGCCACGCCAGAACGATTGACGTCAACACAAACTGAATGGTCCAGCTTGTGTTCATTCCCAGTACGGACATCACCCAGTGGTGAATGGCGGGCACCGCATGGCTGCCCATCTCAAGAACAAAAACCGGCAGAGTCAGAACTGCCGCGATAACCGTCATTCGCTTAAGGTTGGCGGTTTCTTCAGCCTTCCGGTCGGTCAGCGAACGGTCAGTGCCCGGCGCATCTATCAATGTGGCAGGATACCCTGCGGCGGTTGCAGCCTGCGCAATGGCCCCGGCGGGCACCGATGTGCCCAACACCTGAACGATTGCCTGTTCCTGCGCCAGATTGACTGATGCAGAAACCACACCCGGCATTGCCGCCAACGCCCGTTCCACCCGCCCGACACAAGACGCGCACGACATGTTTTCAACGGCAAACCGGTATGTTTCCACATCGGCCGGGTATCCGGCACTTTCAAGCGCAGACGCGGCCTGATCTGCACTGAACGTTTCATCAACATCCGTGCAGGCCGTTTGCGCCGCAAGGTTCACGTGAACGTTCTGTACGCCCTTTACAGCCTGCAATGCCTTTTCAGCGCGCCCGACACATGAGGCGCAACTAAGGCCGTTCAGGCCGAATACCAGTGACTTCTGCTGTTCCACAACGGGACTCCGAACATAATCTGGCCTCTAGATAGGGGTTCCAGTTACAGGAAGGTCAAGCCCGTGGCCCCCGAAAACTTCAAACCGGCGCGGGCCGATCAAAATTTGGCAACCCGCTTTGCCTGAACCGTGAAAACCCCAATACATCAAAGTCCGATACGCTGTGACAGCGCCAGCAGTGCCCGCCTGAACCGCATGATCCAGCCACTCAAAACGGCAATTTCAACGCGCTTGTTTCAATCGCATCAATCGGTCTTGCATCCTCTCATTTCCTCGCATAATAGAAGCTCCGCAAGCGTCGGGATTCTGTGATCCAATTGCACCGCAATCAAATGACAGGGCTTTCAAAGCTTGCAAAAAAACCACGAAAGCGACAGTGTTTTCTCGGTTTGCCCCTATAGCTCAGCTGGTAGAGCAACTGATTTGTAATCAGTAGGTCCGCGGTTCGAGTCCGTGTGGGGGCACCATAAAAATCAATAAAAACAAAAACTTGAAAGACGCAAACGGAAGAGATCGTAGTCTCGGTAGTTTTGTGTCCGCCTGAAGTCCGCATGTCTCACTAATCAGCGCGTAGCCTCAACGGAAAAGAAATGGCTTCTAAGAAATGGGCACAGTTATGCTTATTCCAAGACATGGCAGGGCCTGAGTCCGACACAGCGATTGGCAGCGTCCGCCCGATAGCCTAGTTTTACGGGATTACCTAACGGGGGCCTTCCATGGATTTCCTTTTGTTCTTCCTTTTTCTTGCCGCATCAATTTGCGCTGGGGCAACTGGAGCGCTGTTCCCAACAGGGTCCTGGTATAAAGGTTTAAACAAGCCTTCTTGGGTACCACCAAACTGGTTGTTTCCGGTGGCTTGGACGTCCATCTATTTGCTGATCGCATTCGCTGGCGCTCGCGTGGCCGGTCTGGAGGGCAACGCATATGCGATGGCATTCTGGGCCATTCAGATCGTGCTCAACGCGCTTTGGACGCCAGTATTCTTTGGGCTGCGCCATCTACGTGCCTCGATCCCTATCATGGCCTGCTTGTGGTGCGCGGTTCTGGGGGCGACACTAACCCATTGGCAATTGGACACATGGGCTGGGCTTGCGTTCATGCCCTATCTGGTTTGGGTGAGTGTTGCGGCAGCCTTAAACCTTTCCATGGTACGCCTGAACCCGGATCAGAAACCGTTGGATATGGCGAATTTGTGAGTTTTGGCACTGCTACTACAAATCACTACCTTTACGACTCATTCGCTGGGCACAATTCCGTTAGCCCAAACCTGAAACAAGCAGCACCGGGTAATCGGGTTATCAGATCAGAAAAGACTGGTAATGTGAGTTTAGCACATTGAGGAAAAGTACATGGTAGTATGTGGATGCGAGATTTCGGCAAAAGAGGTTCGGCTTGCCGTCGTCCACCTAAATGATGACGGTAACGTGGAGATGCGTCGACCAAAGACCACCCGAATAGAGCTCGAGGATGACACATCTGAGGCCGATCTACGTTCATTCCTAGCAGCTCTTCACGACTTTGCCCGCGAAAACGAAATTGACACCTTTGTGATCAAAACCCGTGCCAAAAAAGGCAGAATGGCCGGTGGAGCCGTATCCTTCAAAATCGAAACTCTAATCCAACTCGTTGAAGGTTGTGATACGAGGTTTGTCAGTCCGGTGGCCCTTGCTCACTTCGCCAAGAAAGAAGTCGAGGCATATCCAGATAAACTTCCTGTCTATTTGAAGAATGCCTTTCTTTCCGGCGCACATGCTTTGACTAGGGGCTGATACCCAACTTGGCTGAGCAGGTAAACGTGAGCATAGATTTCAGTGAGAAGCAGAGCCATTCGTAGGCTTCGTCCATTTGTAGAGCGAATGCGTGCTTACCCCCAAAACGCCGTGAAACCTCGCGAACCGGGTACCCCCGCACCGTGATCTGCTGCACCGCGTCCCGCTTAAACTCGTCGCTGTAATTGCTTGTCCCCATGTCGGCCTCCTAGCCTCAAAGTTAGTTGGCAAGGTTCTCAATAGCCTTCAAAGTACGCCTATCGTCTCCGATGGGCGCGATCCCGGGCGAAATCTGATTTGCGGGCACTATTCGTCGAATGGATCACAGACAGATCAGACCGTTTCGTCAGTGAGCTAGACGCATACCTCGCCTCCCAAGGCTCAATAGCGTCTGACTAATTGCCGCATTGTTCGCGTCTCGATGGTTCTGACGCTGCGCAGCGAAAGTGGGGTTTGGATTTAATGTCAAATAGCCAAGTTAAACGGCCGCAATGGCGACGTGAGCTGCAACGCGGCGACAGGCATGCCGCAAAACGCGAAGCGGTGCTGCGTCCGCGATGTAACAAAACCGAATGACGGGAAAGTCCCGCGTCTTACCCATTCGTCCGACCCGCAGCGAAGGTCCGGAATTCCCAGTCCCGCCATTCGCGCATCGCGCAGAGAAGGTCCGCTGCGAGCCCGGAGCAGACATCAGAACGCCGTTCTTTCTATGTCCAAATCATTGGAGTTAATTATCGTCATACCGCGCGATTAGCATTGGTTTCCTCGGCATCATTTGCTTAACTGCGCCCAGCGATGCGAGAAACGAGAAGCTTCAGTGCCAACGAATGGATGAAAAGAGTTTTTCAATGAACATATTGAGATATCTGGCGGTATGAGATTTGTGCTGGTGGCAGCAGGACTGTCGATGATCCTTCTGGCTGGTTGTGCGACTGGTAACAGAACCTTTGAACAAACTCCCTCCTTTGCGCCTGAGCAGCCGACCGGTACGAGGCTCAGTCAAGCAACGCGAAATCTGGGTGATCCCCGCGATGGGCGCTCTGGTGTAAAAGTCATCGGAAATGGCGAGGAAGCTTTGGCAGCCCGTATCGCGCTGGCAGAAGCCGCCGATAAAACGATCGATGCTCAGTATTACCTTTTGCATAATGATTTAACAGGACAGGTTTATGCGTGGAGCCTGCTCCAAGCCGCCGACCGCGGTGTTCGAGTTCGCCTCTTGCTCGATGACATGGACACTGCAGGCTATGACGCAGCAACCGCAGCACTTGATTCCCATGAAAATATTGAAATCAGGTTGTTTAACCCGTTTTGGCGAGACCAAAGCTTGGTTGCGGCAGGTCTTACCGATTTCAGAAGGATCAATCGTCGAATGCACAATAAGTCGATGACAGCCGATAATGCTATGTCGATTGTAGGTGGCCGTAACATTGGTGATGAATATTTCCTCGCGAAAAAGGAAATGAACTATTCGGATTTGGATTTGCTGCTGGCCGGGCCCGTAGTCGGTGAAGTTTCGGAGAATTTTGACCTGTATTGGAACAGCAAATTTGCCGTGCCTGCGCGCGCCGTCATTGGCGAGCCGGAAGGCTTTAGCCTGAAGGAAACGCGCGCTCGGCTAAATCAAATCATAGGTGATGCACGTGAAACCAAATATGCAAACGTTGTTCGTGCGGCACGGGAGCAGAATTTCACCGCATCGACGCTGAAGCTCGATTGGGTCCCAGCTAAAATGTACTCGGACCCGCCCTCGAAAGCGGCAGGCGAAGACAACACAGATGAAATTCTAGCATCGCAGCTCGTTCCTTATTTTGCTCAGGCGAGTTCAAAGGTTGAGATCATTTCGGCGTATTTTGTGCCACGCAGGCGAGGTACTGAGTGGCTGCGAGAGCTCGAGAATCGAGGTGTTGAAGTACGTGTCGTTACCAATTCACTAGCGTCAAATGATGTAAAACCGGTCTATGCGCATTACGCAAAGACGCGCCGAAGTCTATTAAAGGGCGGTGTTGAACTATATGAACTGAGGCCGGACGCAGACAGCGAAAATCAACGCGGCGTCAATTGGGGGCAATCCCAATCTGGTTTACATGCCAAAGCGTTTACGATCGATGGTCGGTATATGTTCGTCGGTTCCTTTAACTGGGATCCACGGTCGGTAAACATCAATACTGAGATGGGTATCCTTATCGACTCTGAGCAATTCACTGAAAGCTGGTCAGCAAAGCTAGGCGGTGTATTGCTGACAGAAACCTATTCTATTCGCCTAGAGGAAGACGATCGGATTTCTTGGACGGAAACGGACGATGGTGGTGCGCAAATCGTCTATTACTACGAACCTACCGGCTCGTTTTGGGATCATTTTGTAGCAGGGATTTATGCACTGATACCGTTCGGTTCGCAGCTCTGATGTTCCAGGTCCAAGTTTAGGTCTTGGCAGGATAAGGTTGCTTAAGCGAGGCGAAATGGTTTTGCACGGTGTTGTCTTCCCGACACGGCTATCTCACAAGTCGGTTTTCGAGCAGCTGCGTAATTATATCCCGACAAATGCCCTAGCGTCGATTTGACTGATCAGCTCTTTGAACGCAGAGGACCGCGTCTCTTCCGATCAAGGTTCTCGAAATAGTTCAACCTTGAGATCGGCGACATCCAAAACCGGTGACCTCGAAGGAAGTTTATCCACCCACGCTCCTGCCTGAGGATTTCGACAGGGATCCCTTTTTCGATGAACCTTGCCTGTAGCAGACTTGCGGCGAAGAGATCATCCACAAGAACGGCGGGCCCGAAGACCTCGGGATCATCATCCCATTCGTAGAACGACAAACCCTTTCCGGTAGTGCCGACCTTCTCCGGTCCCAAACCGTGATCTTCAAGAAACACAACGGCCTCAGTCGTCGGAGCGTAGTTGGCCTGCCAGACATCCAGCTGTCCCATGCCGACGGAGGGTATGATCAGGTCTTCCTCTTCAAACAGGCCTTGTTCGATTATCCAGTCTCATAATAGTTACAAGTGGCGGGCAGCAGCAATGGCGTCAAGTCGGTCGTCACGGGTGATGAGGTGATACTCTCGGGCAAACTAGCGTTCTACTTTGACGGCCTGCGCCTCATCTAGGTCTGCATTCTCGAGCACCTCCTCCAGATCATCGCCCAGAGCCTCGTTGGTCAGCTGTAACTCAGGGATGCGGTTCTCATAGTAGAGTGGGACTGTTGCCCCGTCTGAGATCGATTGAGCGAAGTTGTAGATTGAGATGTAGTCGCCAAAGACTTCTCGCGTGCGCTCTTCTCCCGCCATGAGCGGCGTGCCGGTGAAACCGAGGAAGGCCGCATTCGGGAGGGCATTCCGCAAGTTGAGGGCGAGCGTATCATACTGCGTGCGGTGCGCCTCGTCGGGGATGACGATGATGTCCTGCCGATCTGAGAGCTTAGGATAAGCTGCTCCGTCCTTGGTTCCGAACTTCTGTATCAGCGTGAAGACATAGCGGTGGTCGGCAGAAAGAAGTTGCTTGAGGTGCGCTCCACTCTCGGCATGCGCTTCGGTAAGCGGCTGTTTTGTCCCGCAACTGAGACATTCTTGAAAGGCGCAGCGAACGTCCGCTGCTGATGAAAGCGGTCATTCAAAAGAAAACTTCGAATTTCCGGTTGTCAACGGCTGCTTAACGCGACGAACCGGTCATTTGATCAGAATTGCCCAATGACTGCATCGAGCCCTGAGCGGACATATTGAAATCGCGATCTTCGCTCATACAGCATGGGCATGCTGCCGCCGAAATTGAAGCGCATCAGATTTCAGGTACAAGATTCAATCTTTTTGCCTCGCTTTTGACCCATTTGTTCATTAAATAATGCAGAATAAAAAAATTGAGCAAACAAATACTGAGGCAACCTAATGGCAAAGTTTAGCTTTTCTAATCTTTTTGGCGATCCCGCTTTCGATAATAAGGTCGAAAGCATACTGGCAGTTCTTAAGGCGAGGGAACTTCCCGAAGATGCTGGCAAGTCAGGAGACGCACCGAGAGGACCGTTTGAGGTAATCCCGCCTGCGCAAGAAGTTGCGAATGAGATGGCTGGTCTGGAGCTGCCTGCAGTTCCTGATTTTGTTCCGGGGGAAACCAATGCCAGTGAAAATGCGGTGGTTCCGCCGGATGTGGATTTGCCCAGCATGCCCGAAGATGCTGGCAAGTCAGGAGACGCACCAAGAGGACCGTTTGAGGTAATCCCGCCTGCGCAAGAAGTTGCGAATGAGATGGCTGGTCTGGAGCTGCCTGCAGTTCCTGATTTTGTTCCGGGGGAAACCAATGCCAGTGAAAATGCGGTGGTTCCGCCGGATGTGGATTTGCCCAGCATGCCCGAAGATGCTGGCAAGTCAGGAGACGCACCAAGAGGACCGTTTGAGGTAATCCCGCCTGCGCAAGAAGTTGCGAATGAGATGGCTGGTCTGGAGCTGCCTGCAGTTCCTGATTTTGTTCCGGGGGAAACCAATGCCAGTGAAAATGCGGTGGTTCCGCCGGATGTGGATTTGCCCAGCATGCCCGAAGATGCTGGCAAGTCAGGAGACGCACCAAGAGGACCGTTTGAGGTAATCCCGCCTGCGCAAGAAGTTGCGAATGAGATGGCTGGTCTGGAGCTGCCTGAAATTATTCCGGGACTACCCTTGGTCAATTTTGATTATGAAAGCATCCCAAAAGACGAGGACGAGACAGAAGACGCCGAAGAAGATTTCTTTGGTTTCTAGCTCAGGTTTGCTGCACTTACATAAGTCTGGATAGTCCGCAACTGAGACATTCGTTGTGACTGCAGCGAACGTCCGCTGCTGGTGAAAGCGGTAATAAGGAGCAAAATCTTCGATCTTCCAGCCGCGAACTGCAGCTAAACGCGTGACAGCAGACACTCACAAAGCTTCGGCGAAAGACTGCCTTGAGCCCATTGTGACCGATGCTGCACCTCGCACATCTCGGAATTAAGGGTGGGAAACGGTCATTCGCTGCGCCAACTTCCGCGGACTGCTAGGATGCGATGTAGCCGAGGCGAGGCAATGGATTTGCGCATATCGCACTACTACTCAGTTGCTGGTCCAAAAACACGCTTCTTGCTATTGCCCTAAATGCGCCCCAATCGAATGGTTTGAAACCCTAGACATATTAAGGGCCAGACAAAATGCGACTGTTTTCTAAGATGCTGCTCATTGCGTTGCTTACCCCACTTTCGGCGACTGCTAACAACGAGATATGTAACTCGTTCGGGAATTTGGCCACCACAATCATGGAAGAGCGCCAGAAGGGCATTCTGATATCTGAGATGATGCGGCGAGCAGAAACACTCGATACATCTGTTAAGGAAACGGCCATACTGTTTGTGATCGCGGCCTATGATCGACCACAGTACAACCTGCCGGAGAGTCGGAGCCGAGCTGTTCAGCGATTTGCTAATGATAAGATGCTCGCATGCTATAAGCTGGTACAGAATTAACGCTCAAGGGCTAATCCTAAAAGCTCAAAGCCGCCGTTCGCTGTGGTGTGCTCGAAGGTCCGCATTGGGCCGGAGTTTCAGCTCCTCCTAATCTCGTGAACAGCAGCTTCGTCCGCATCCCGGTCATAGCTCCGTTTTCCACCAATGTCTGCCTACGGTCGAAACTGTCATTGGCGCACGGAGCCGTTTATAGGTCTAGAGAGAGATCGGGGCTGATGGCGAGAACCAATTACCCCCCACCTTAGCAAAAACGACCGAAGCTCGCGCCCAAAACCCGAAGACGAGACTCTTTGACATCCAACGCACGTTCCGAAGAGCACGAGCGATTTGCTTTCAGGCGTTGGAGCGTGAGAGGGTGATCAATATTTGAGAAGACTGCCACCGCCGGCAAAACCTGCACCAAATCCTTCTGCCACCCGTAAAGCTGAACCGAGGGCGCGCTTGAAGTATGAATATCTCCTCCGTGGCGACGTCGTCGCGATGGTCAATGAGATACCCCGCAAAAAATACCCCGCAATGCCCTTAAGTTAGATAAGGAAAATACGATGACCGACATTGTCGATCACGACGGCATCCTTCTGTTCGTCGATGACTTCACACATACCATTCACTGCGCCAGCGAGACGCCCATTTACACCCTCACCATCAATGAAAGCGCTTTAGAAAGCCAAGATTATGCAGGTGCAGCGAATTCACTTCTCTAATCGGGCGTTTGGGTCAAGTTCATTTCATCGTTTCGATTCCGTGCTTTGGGATCGTTGTCTCTCATCCGGGTCACACTTCTCTTCGCAGTCATTGATGGACCGGTTCGGTTGGTCCGCTGCATGCATGTGTCGGATTGGACGTGGAGCGCCCCGCTTTGTCTCGCGCTTCAATTTGCGCAGTGTGAATTTGCGGCATCATCCACAGACCTCGTCCGGTGAGGGACGATCCCGCCTGTGATCGTTGAAAGGGTTTGGTCAGATCATGCTGCTCCCTTCAATGGTTCATGGCGGAACTCGGTGCCATCTGCCCACATTCTGTGCATGATGACAGCTAACTTTCGTGCCACGGCGACGACGGCACGGCGACGACCTTTCCGACGCATCAGTCGCAGGCCCCAGCTCTTGATCTCTGATCCATCGATGGATCGCATCATCATCGCGTTTGCGGCGCTGTAGAGTGTTGCTCGAACATCAGGGTCGCCAGCTTTTGAGATGCGTCCCGGATTATCCTTTTCGCCAGACTGGTATCGCCGCGGCGTAAGCCCAAAATGTGCAGCCACAGTACGCGAGCTGGTAAAGCGCGATGGATCATCGACAGCAGCCCGAAAGGTCAGTGCTGCAATTGGTCCTACGCCGGGAATGGCCATAAAACGCAGGCAGGCTTCGTCTCGGCTGCGGGTTGCGCCTCTTGAACGGCCTGCGTCTATTACATTCGCGACGCTTCACGGATTAGCTCGTTCAGTATGCGCCGCTCGCCAGTCCGCTCACGCGACCGCACTGCGGCATGTCTGCCCGCTGCATCTGAGAAAATGCCGCCTCAGGGTTCTGGAGATCGATTTTAGCAATATGCGCGGGCGCGATTAATCTTAGTCAAACACGCGCGAAGCTCGCAGCAGATCCAACGCCGACCAGCCACCCTCCAAGATGCGCTTCCCATGCCAATCCACTACTTAGAACAACAAACAGTAGGATGTTTGCTAAAACCAGTGCAAACACGGATTTTACAACAGGCCCCAACGGAAGATTGCGTCGTCGTCGCAAGCTGAAATCCCAAGCCTGCCAAATCCCGATCAACCCGAACACAGCCCCCGAAGCCCCGATCATGGGACCGTTGCCTGTTGAAATTAGGCCAAATGCTGCACCCCCCCGACGGCTGATAAGAGAAAAGCCATGATCGTCTTTCCGGTGCCGATGCGATTGGCAACAACTTTTCCAATTGCAAGCAGGACGGCGCAGTTCATGGCAAAGTGCAAAAAGTTTCCATGCAGGAACGCATGAGAAACAAACATCGTGAAATCTTGGCCGGAGAAAATCGGCGCAATCTCTCCGGAGAAAATCGGCCTCCAGAATGCACCGTAAGAAAACACGATCCATCGCCATTCAGGCGATCCAATCGCACCGGTGTCAGCAGCGCTGAGCACAATCTCGATCACCGCCATTACTCCGACCAGCCACCAGAGAAAAACTGGGGCGCCAACTTGCTGTGGCGAGGGGAAAAGGCTATTTGGCGATTTTCTACCCTGTTGCATGTTCAAAAAAGTAATCCATTTAAGCTTGAGTAGTGCCGATATCTGAAACCAGAGCAGCGGTTTCATTGACAACTTCCGGTCTAATAAGGACTCTAAGTCGACTTTACTACGGGCGCTTGCGCCGAATGCTGTTCGGCGGTGAGGTGTCGAAAACCGGTAGTGCCAGTATTGTTACCTTGAGCCGTTCTAGATTCCACTTTTACCCCGAAGCACATGAAAAAAAACAGCACTATAAGTCGCGCTTTGAAAACAGATTGTTTCCTAAAACGGGATAGACATAGTTTTGCCACAATTTAAAGTGGTGTGGGGGCAGCGTGCTTGCGTAGCATGTATGACGATTTTTCCGAAGTAATTCGATTTGAGCTCGCATGCTCCCCCACGAAACTTCCCATGATTAAATCTTCTTGGCAGGCCTTGACTCAGACTGCAGCGCACGACTGCTTTGCGGGACAAAAACGGATTGTAACCCATCCAACACGATCCTGATCTTCTCTTCGGCTGAATATTGTTTGCGTGTCGCACGAAGCCCATCAAGGGGCATTGTCTTACAATGCCTGAAGGACTGCTTTGCGCTGCACTGCAGACAGTCACCAAATTTCGGCGAATGACCGGTCCGAGCCCATAGTGACCGGCCAAGGCGATGTTGTTTGTACTTCAGTTATTCCCGGTGTGATTGATCTACTGGGAACGGCTCACGCAAATCCTCGGCACTACTCCAATTAGGTTTGGCACTAACTTCGGCCCCTAGATTATGCCCTGACTTTTTCAATCATCACCGATACCTGCTCTTCGCTTGGGCGCTGCGAAATGCCTGCCACCGGGCTTTGCCCAATCCAACGCAGAGGGTCTTGAGTGAGGTTTGGTGAACCGTAGATAGCAATGTCACCTGCAGACAAGGCGTCCTTCAGCGGTCGCCAGCCCATCCAGACTTCGACCAGTGAGCGAAGATCTGTTTCGATCCAAGTATCCACTTCGAGGCCGGGATTAACATAGCAAAGATCGATATCGTTCTCTTCGATGACGAGCCAATGTAACCGTTTCTTTTCAACCTCATCCTTAAATTCAAAACGAGTGACCATCCGTGGACCCATGCCCTCGATCCATGAGGCGGAGTTTCGAATACTCCACATCAGATAGCCGCCGTCAACCTCATCCATAACGACCGACTTGTTCACCCATTCTTGCCCCCACTTTCCGACAGAAGAGATGACCGGCAGCAAGGCCCGTCCGGCCTCGGACAGAATGTACTCAGCATGACCTGTACGTGCAGAGTGTGACCGCTCAATCAATTTTGCGGCTTCAAGGCTTTTCAAACGTTCCGAAAGTAACGAGCGCGACATTATCGGGACGCCACGATGGATGTCATTGAACCGCCTCGATCCAGACAGCAATTCACGGATGATCAGCAAGGTCCAGCGCCCGCCTAAGATTTCAAGAGAAAGGGCGATTGGGCAAGACTGCCCATACAAAGTTTTTTTCATTTATTGCTCCCAACATCAGTATCACCGGGGGTCTCAAGCTCCACAAGTGCAGTTTCTGTACCTATCGGTTCAGATTTCGGACTAGATCGCTGTCGCACTTGTCACCAAAGCTCTCTCATCAACGGTAAGGAGGATCCCTTGAACAATATTCTCATAAGCACACAAACTGACAGAGGTTGAATATGAACATCGAACGCAAACCCACAACGGCGAAGGTGAACGGGCAACTTTGGGGCGCTCGCGCACGCGACTGGGCAGATATTCAGGAACAGTCCTGCCTCCCGGTTTATCACGAAGTCCTAAAACGTGCAGAAGTCGGCAATACAACGCGCTATCTGGACGTGGGCTGCGGCTCTGGAATGGCCGCCGGTTTGGCGGCAGATCTTGGTGCCGATGTGTCCGGCATTGATGCCGCCGAAGCCTTGTTGATGATCGCAAAGGAGCGAGTACAACAGGCCGATTTTCAACTTGGCGATCTGGAAAATATTCCGTTTGAAGATGACAGTTTCGACGTGGTTACCGGATTCAATTCATTTCAGTACGCTGGAAACCCTGCGCTGGCGTTGGGGGAAGCCCGACGGGTGACTAAACCTGGCGGAACTGTGGCTATTGTGACCTGGGGCAACCCCGAAGGCATGGACGCCGCTTCGTTGGTGGCAGTCCTAAAACCGCTTCTGCCATCGCCGCCACCTGGCGCACCCGGCCCTTTTGCCTTGTCTGATGAAAGCAAACTGAGGGAATTTGCCTCTAGTGCCGGATTGAGGCCGACCGATGTGTTTGATGTCGATGGCTTATGGATTTACCCAGATCTGGACACTGCAGTAAGAGGCATGTGCTCTGCTGGTGTTGCGGTAAAGGCAATGGAACATTCAGGCGAAGAGGCCGTGACGTCTGCCTATGCCGCTGCTTTCGCACCGTTTCTGCAGTCCGATGGCACTGTTCGGCTCGGTGCAAGTTTCCGGTGTTTGGTTTCACAACCATAGGCGGTAGGATATCTGGGTAGGAAATACCGACAAACGGAATTCGCACGCTTAGCGAACGGCAACTTTGTCCGCAACTCGGTCGTAGCCGGGACTTCAACGAACGTCCGCTGCTGGTGAAAGCGGTCATAAGGAGAAAAATCTTCGATGTTCCAGCCGCGAACGGCAGCCAAACGCGTGACAGCAGACACTCACAAAAACTCTGTGAATGACTGCATCGAGCCCGAAGCCGTCCTTTGGAAAATTCCTGCTAACTGTCTTCCCTGTTCCTCTACCATGCGAAATAGTGAGGCACTCCAAAAAAAAAGGCGCCCCATCAGAAGCACCTTTGAAATTTTTGTTAAACAAACGGGTTACCCTGTTGTCGGAACGCAGCCATCGGTTACTGGGTCGTAAACACTACCTTCGGCACATGTCATGGAAGCTTGCTTTTGCTTACCCCCGTTGCATTCAGAAGCAATTCCCATTGCGGGCAGGATGCTCAAGGCCACCGCTGCGGCCAAGGCCTTGATCGTCATTGCGGTTCTCCTTTTCACTCAAGTGCTTCGGAGGATAGCAACTGAACCAGTTCGGTCAACCAAAACAATAGGAAAAATGTCAGCGCACTGCTGCCATCCCAGAGCCCGGCACTGGCGCGGACATTCGGTAATGGGGCTCTCGACGTATTCAGGGCCAATGACGCTTTAAATAATATTGTTCGCTTTAACGCGGCCACCGTCGCGTCACAGCGGCGTATCCACGATTAATATTGGTATCAAGCGATCATTAATAGGCAAATTCCAGCATGCCTTAAAGAAAGGACTATTTTCTTAGAGAAGACGCAACTGGCTCTGGAATAAATTGGCCCCTGAAAACGTCCTTTATGTACTGGGTTTATTAGAATTGAGCCCGGAAGCAGCAGCCTAGGGAGGAATTGATGGCATTAGATACTGACAAAAAAGGGAATATGGATGGGAATGTGGATCAGCACGAAGAAATTGATCCGAACCGCCGTAGTTTTTTAACCAGGACCAGCGTTGCGTCTATTGCTGCAATTGTAGGTACATCAATCCCATTCCACCAAAACTTGCCTTTTGGTTTCGTACCTGCAGCGTCAGCTCAGGACAACGTCCTTGTAGGCAAGGATGGGTTGACCCTCTTGAACGACCGTCCCGTGAATGCGGAAACGCCGCCGGAACTTCTCGATGATGCGATTACACCAACGGACCGGCATTTTATTCGCAACAACGGATTATTGCCAGACAGCATGGACGCGGCGACCTGGACGCTGACCGTTGACGGATTTGTGGATGCACCGCTTGAACTGTCTATTGCTGATTTGAGCGATCAGTTTGAGGTAGTGACCATGGCTCTCGCCCTTGAGTGCGGCGGCAATGGCCGGGCCTTCTTCAACCCGCCCGCAAAGGGAAATCAATGGACCTACGGTGCGATTGCTTGTTCTGAATGGACTGGTGTAAGGCTGAAAGACGTGCTTGAGAAGGCAGGTGTTCAGTCCAACGTTATCTATACCGCGCACTACGGCGCTGACGTTCACCTTTCTGGCGACCCAGAAAAGCGGCCGCTTTCACGCGGGCTGCCGATTGAAAAGGCACTAACTGACAATATCCTCATCGCATTTGAGATGAATGGCGAAGCTCTGCATCCGATGAATGGCGCTCCTCTGCGTCTTGTTGTTCCCGGCTGGCCAGGGTCGTGCTCGCAGAAGTGGCTCAGCCGGATAGAACTGCGCGATCAGGTTCACGATGGAGCCAAAATGACCGGCACATCCTACAAGGTTCCGGCCTATCCCGTCGAACCGGGGCAAGAGATCCCCAAGGAGGACTGGGAGATCATCCAGCGAATGCCTGTCAAATCGCTCGTGACTTTCCCCGCGAACGGAACTGACCTGAGCGGTTCAGAAACCGAGGTGCGTGGTCATGCATGGGCAGGTGACCGCTCGATAGATAAGGTCGAGATTTCCAAGGACTTTGGCAAGACCTGGATGGATGCAGACCTTGACGCGCCTGTCAACGACGGTGCCTGGCAGAATTGGCGGGCCACCGTCACTTTTCCACAGGCGGGCTACTATGAGGTCTGGGCCCGGGCGACTGACAGTGATGGCATTATGCAACCCTTCGCAATCGACTGGAATGCCAAAGGGTATCTGAACAATACAATGCACAGGGTCGGCGTCCGCGTCAGCTGATTTTACTTTAGGGCGGCCTGACGCAGGTCGCCCTATAAATTTCTAATTACAGGAGCGTTTCATGTCATTCGCACACTTGCGAAGCGTCGTAACCGCGTGCGCCGCGGCATTTCTTGCCGGGCCTGTCACGGCAGATATAACGGCAGCACTGGGTACAGCCGACGCGAGCGCCGGAGAGCGTGTCTTCAAAAAATGCACAAGCTGCCATACCGTTGAAAAAGGTGGTAAAAACCGTGTTGGGCCCAATCTCTATGGGATCGTTGGACAACCTGTAGCGTCGGTTGAGGGTTTTCGTTATTCCGATGCCATTCAAGGTTTTGGCGGCGAATGGTCCCCCGACCGGCTAAGTGCATACCTTAAGAACCCACGGAAAGCTGTGAAGGGGACACGAATGAGCTTTCCGGGTCTGAAGTCGGAGGAGGACCGCGCCGATGTCATTGCGTTCCTGAACAGCAACTCAGACGATCCCCAGGAATTCAAAACAACAGAGACGTCCGCGAAGGAAGAGCCACAGGAAGAAGTGTATGAATTCGGCAGTTTGTTCGATGCTTCTGGTGTTGAAACGACCTATTATGCATGCACAGCCTGTCACTCGGAAATGATCATCGCACAACAGGGACTGTCCCGCGCGCATTGGGACGAGTTGCTGGAATGGATGGTCGAAGAACAGGGTATGTCGGAAATACCTGAGCCCGACCGTACGGAAATCATTGATTACCTTGCAACCCACTATAATGAAGATCGGCCTAATTTTCCGCGGCCATAAATAACTGATCTTCTGTGTGCGGGGCCTATCGGTGAGTGTCAGCCCGTACAGGGTGTGGCAGTCTCTGTCGCATTCTGCATTGTTGCGTAGACCCTGTCCAGTGACTGTTGCCGGGTCTCTTTTTGCAGATATGCGGAGATAGCACTGAACTTTTGCGCATCCATTCCGGTTGCCAATATCGCATGATGCAAGCCGTCGTCGGTGCTCCAACCGTATGTCTGAGATCCGGCGGCGGTCGGCAAGTCCAGCGGTTCAAGACCCCTGAAATAGGATAACCGACAGCCATTCCGCCCAGAATAATGAGCTACTGTGCCCGCTTGGAATGATGACAGTGCAACTGCCCGTAGATTTCCACCAGTTAGATCAGGCATTCCGGATGCCGCGGTTGTCGAAACAGCGCGCAGATCGCTGCCGATCACAGTAAAGTTTTCTTTAAGGTACGCTTTGTGAATATCTAGCAACGTATTCCGGTCGCTGCTCACAGTACTTATCGCTACCGCAAAAACCACGGAGGCGGCAAGGGCACCTCCAGCCAGCCAAGCTAAGCGCGATCCAATAGAAGTAACTGGGGATCGGTCTCGAGCATCATCAATAGGCACAGGGCGCAAAGTGGAAAGGCTGTTACTTGCCTCGCGTACACGCAAAAGCGTTGATGCAAGGTCGGCTTCACTTGCCAGACGCGCCTTGAACTTACGAGCATCACCCGGCGACATTTCACCGTCATGATACGCGCTAAGGTATTCCCAGTCTTCGTCGCTTAAATGTGTCATCTCTTTCGAACTGCCCGTTTTGCCGGAAAAGCCGTATCGTCCACAATTGCTAAAAGTGCCCTGCGAGCCCGACTAATCCTGCTCATGATCGTGCCTGCCGGAACGTCCATAACCGTTGCCGCCTCCGCATACTTCAGCCCCAAAATGTCCACAAGAAATAACACTTCACGAGCCTCCGGTTTCAGCTTTTCGTAGGCCAATCTGACCAGAACATTTCTGGCGGTATCAGACTGGCCGTCAGTCACATCTAATAGACGTTTCTCAGCGGCAAGATATTCCCTGCGCACACGTCGCTTTCGAAGTTCGTCGTACCTAAGGTTTCGAATGACCCGGAACATCCACGGGCGCAGTTCACTCCGTATTGTGGGGCGGTTTTCCGATCTCACGGCTCGTTCAATCGCGTCTTGCACTAAGTCTTCTGCGTTTTCCTGACGTTGACAGATCGCGCGCGCATAAGCGTGAAGCTCTGGAAGCAAGCTTTCGAGATGCGGAAAACAAACCATGCGGTATCGTACCGTAATCCTCGATGTCGAGCAAAGCGCTTTTATGTGGCCGTCCGCCTTTCTATGCTGCTTTGGTTTCAATCCGAAACGATTGCTCTCTCATTCATTGAAGTCACCAAAAAAAAACTGGTGAACTGACGATCCCTTGATAAAATCCTCGATGCACGGGGACGGAAAATGACGAAGAACGACAATAGCGACCTTGTTGAGTTATGTTACACGTCAATAAATGAGGTCGAGGGATACCAAGTCTTTATTGAAACACTTTCTCAAAAGATTTGTGCTGATGCCGCAGACATTGTGCTAGAAAATACCGCCGATGGTTCATGCCAAACATTGGGATCTTTGGGCTTCGATCCAACTTTTCTGGAAAACTACGACACAGAATATCTTGGAAAAAACCCGTGGTTTGAAGAAATAGAAAAGCTAACTCCGAACAAATCTCATACAGACGAAATATTCTCCGAGAAACTGGAAAAAAGTGCTTATTTCAATGAGTGGGTAAAGCCACAAGGACTAGAGCACTCGATCGGCGCAGTTCTGGAGAGCCAAAGGGATTGCAACGGTTGGATCGGTTTATCCCGTTGCACTGGCAGTAATCATTTTTCTGATAAAGAAAAAGTAGTCATAGATATCGTCTTACCTCATCTGAAACGCTCAGTTTCAATCTTAAAGCGTTTAAATATTGACGAAGGAGCGACCAAGGTTTTTTCCATGGCAGTTGGCTGCATGGCGCTTCCCATCATCGTTTTGGATAACCAGGGACGCGTAGTTGAGATGAACACAAAAGCCGACGAGTTTCTTTCTAAGAACTCACAGCTTAAAATCTCGGTTAGTGGACACATTCAAACGCACTGCGGCAGAACACACGCCAAGATCGGTGCGGCAATTTATCAAGCACTGACCACGCTCGATAAACCAGAGGTACTACCACCTGCGCCTGTAATCGTTCCAGGCCATCAACAGGACGACGCGTGCTCATTTGAGGCGGTCCATTATCGCGGCTCGTATGGTTTAAGTGGTGTGGTCGTAGTCTTAAGACCAGTACGCAAACTTTGACCAGCAGCATCGGGCTATTCCGAACTCCGGCCGTGCAGCAGACGTCTAATTAGCATTCTGATGCTGCGCGGCGGCGAACGGCAACTTCGTCCGCGACTGAGACATTCGTTGTGACTGCAGCGAACGCCCGCTGCTGGTGAAAGCGGTCATTGAGAGCCAAAATTCGAATTTCCGGTTGTGAACGGCTGCTTAACGCGACGAACCGGTCGCCAGAGAAAAACAGTCGAATGACTGCATCGAGCCCAATGCGGCCGGGTTGAAATCGTGGCATTCGCTCATGCAGCAAAAAAATTCGCTGCAGTTCAGCAGAAAGGCACTCTGCGCCGCAGCCAAGAAAGCGGTCATTGGTTTCGACCGCAGCGAGTTTCATGACCCCTATGTCCTGACAATACCGGCGCGTTTCCCGGGGCCGACGTATCCGCAGTTTCAATCACCGGATTTCTCTTCTGGCTTTCTTTCCGAAACCGGGTCTTGTGGCTCATCCGTTGACAGCGTTTCGCCACCTTCCGCCAGTTCCTCATCGGTTGCGAAATAATCCGGTGAACCTAGTGGCGGGTATTTCAATTTGCCCGAAAGGCGTTCAAGCGCTGTGCTGGAAAAGCGTGGAAATGGAAGTTCCCTCCGCCTGCGCCAGGTCGCGACTTCCTGATGCGCTTGTTCCGTGCGTTCGGTATCGAGGCCGGGATCCCTGCTCCAGTATAGCGTCTGGGACGGGAACGCGAAGCCTGTGCCAGACGCTTCCACAATATCATCGATCCGCAGGAGCACGTCCTCTCTGATGGAGTAGAAATCGTTCCACTCCCTTGTCTTGGCATAGATGCGCAGATCGACATTTTTAGACGAGTCCCCGAAGCCGATGAATCGGACTCGGATCGTTTCCAGCTCGATCCGCGGATGTGAGTGCAGCATTTCGCGGATTTTTGCGAGAACATAGCGCATTTGCTCTGCATCCGTTTCGAAGCGCAGGCCTAGAATTTCGTTGATCAACATCGTGTCGCATTTGGCCCAGTTGACGATCTGCATGTCGGCGAATTGCGCATTTGGAATGGAAATCTGTGTGCGGTCGGTCGAACGGAGCTGGGTCGAGCGCACGCCAATATTTTCGACGGTTCCGCTCTGATCGCCGAACGTGCAGTAGTCGCCGACCCGGACCGGTTTATCGATGAACAGGATGAACCCGCCGATCAGGTTCTCCAGCGTCGGCCTGACCGCAAGAGCTACGGCGATGCCGCCGATCCCGAAGCCTGCAATCATGCTGAGAACAGGCACGCCCAATTCATGGGCCCCGTACCCCAGGATCAGGACGCCGCCGATAAAGCCGATGATCTGCCCCACCAACCGGATAAAACTGTCATCGAGACTTCGATTGGTGCGCCTCGGGTCCACTATGACGGTTTCGAAGAAGGCTCTGGACATGGTCCAGAAGGCCCCTGTGGCAGCGATGTAGAACACCACGACAAGGCAGGATTCAGTCAGATCGAAGAACCTTCCTGTGGTGTTGATCTGAAACGAAAACACGTGTTGAAGCCAGAGCAGTCCAATCATTATGCCAATCGGGCTCAGGATCCTGAGACGGACAATTTTGACCGGGTCGTCTGTCAGCCACTCAACCAGCAATCGATGCCAGACGCGCAGGACAACGCCTGCTGCTACAGACAACAAGAGGACGATTAGAATCTTCCAGACTGGAGTGTCGAGAATAGAGCGCCTCATGAAATTTGGCAGTTTCGAGATTCCTGCGATCGGGATCCATGGACCGGAAAGTTGGCGGCTCGTATCATCCCATGATGTTATGGCCAGAGATGACCGAAGCGGAAGCGTTTTCAAGCCAGCAAAAAACCGAGGCGCGCTATGGACCGTGTCCGCTGAAAACAGGTACTCCCCGGCGCGGTCACCTTCGACTATTTCAATGATGCGCAGGGGGGTGCCGGGCAAACGAAACCCGGTGGTGGATTGATCATCAAGGTCGTCAGGCCCAGGAAGAACTGCTGCGTCGATGGCTTCGACCCGCCCAAGAATATCCAGAAGGTACAAAGCCGTTTGCGTTCCGGTTTCGCGGCGAGAGGCCGATGGCACCTGAGCCAGATCGATCAGGGCTCTGATTTGCCCGATCACAAATACAATCTGTATCTCGTTCGCGGTGTTCTGCTGCTGCCAGTATGCGCCCAGAGAGGTTTCCAGGTCATCGCGCAAGTTGTATAGTGACTGCAAAGTACTGCGCGGGCTTTCTGTGCGTATTGGCGTGATTTCGGGGGTGTCGATCTTCTCCAGCATCGACTCAAGCTCGTTGGCTATGGTTCCCTGGTTCGCCTCCTGTGCTGTGACCTGAGATGTGCAGGACAGCGCGACCAAAACCACCAGCAGAAATCTTGAAAATGCCATGTCTTATCCCTCAGGCCATCTGGCTCATTTCTTGGTCCATCGATCGCTTTGAAGGTGATTGGTGTCCAAGCCCCCAAGCGGCGGAGTCGACCGCTCAGATTAAGATATGAAGGAACTCCTTCTATGGTTTTGGTCATGTCGCGCCAAAATTTTTGAGTTTTGTGCAACTCTTTTCAGCGCGCTACTTCGTTCCGATGAGTGTTAGAAATTGGCGAACCGGCAGATTGTGTGCCGTTATGCGGCCAGACGCCGATCGCCTTGCTAAGTCAGGTTCAGCTTTTGGGTCTCCCTGGCAAGGCCTTCTCCAGCATCTTGCTCTGGCACCGTTTGGGCGATTGGCCTGTCCATTTATGGAATGCGCGACAGAAATTGCTTGGGTCTGTATATCCAAGGGCCTGTGCGATTTCTGAAATGTTCAGGTCGTCTTGGACAAGCAGCTCCAGCGCATGCTGGCGTCGGGTACGTTCGATTAGTCTGGAAAACGACGTCCCCTGCTTGGCAAGGTGACGCTGGAGAGATCGAGCGCTCAAGCCCATAGCACCTGCAACCTCTGCAATGCGTGGATCCGCATTTTTAGGCGCATGTCGAACGGCCTGTTCGACCATCACGACGACTTTGGCTGGTTTGCGCTGGATCAAAGCGGGTTCTCTCTACGGTGTTAGACTGCCACGCCATGATAGATCGTGCTTTAGGCCTGTTTTGGTCTGCGTACGCCACAACACGCAAAAATGAGTTTGGCGCGAGATGACCAAAATGGCCCTCGTTCGGTCGCTAAGGGTTTCTGATGAACAGACCGGCTCACTCCGCAATGGAGTGGCCGGTGGGGGGAAAGATGGACAAGGTTTCAACATGCAGAGCGGCGTATCTGATTCCGTTCCTTGACGTCCTGCGCGATATTGGTGCCCCGGTCGACCGCGAGTTGGAACGGGCGCACTTGCCGACAATGGTCGAGGAAAAGCCTGACGATTTGATCAGCATTTTCCTTGCCATGGAGTACCTCGACAGAAGCGCACGCCGTGAAGGTATAGATGATCTGGGCTGGCATTGGGTTAAGAGGTTTTCGGCGTCGGACTTCAGTGCCGAACTGCTGGTGGCGCTTCAGGCCCTTCCGACCGTCAAGGCACGTCTCGACTGCCTGTCCAACCTGATCGCCCTTGAAGACTCTGATACGCGTGTTGGCCTTATCGGTTTCAATGGCAGTGCCGAAGTCTATTGTGACAGCAAGTCGCCCGAAATACCGAGCGACCCAATCTCGGAATGGACTCAGGTCACGGTTTTGATTGAGGCTGTTCGCAGTATCACCGGCGAAAACTGGTCTCCGGACGAGATCAGATTCAAGTCTGATTTCAGCGTCTGCGATGACGCGCGCAACGCGAATCCGAATACACGTTTCCTCACGCAATCGGCCCACACGTCGATTATCATGCCTTCCTCGGTTCTTGCGGCCAGCAAACTGACCAGCGCGGCAGCACAAGTGCCGGAGCCGAACATCCACGAGACGTTGGACGGGTTAGAAAATCTGAAACGTCTGATCCGCCCTTACCTTCGTGGCGGGACCCCAAAAATGATCATGTTCGCCGAGATTCTGGACGTGCGTCCAAGGTCGCTGCAACGCAAACTCCAGCAAGCGGGAACCAGCTTTTCGGACCTGATCGAGACCACACGTTTCGAAATGGCAGCCGAACTTCTGGCGGAATCAGATGCTCCGTTAATCGACGTGGCAATGACGCTTGGTTATGAAAACCAATCCAATTTTGGACGCAGTTTTCGTCGCGTCGCCGGGATCAGCCCTGGGAGATACCGTCGTAAGGTGATCGGTCGGGAACACGTCGCCTGATTTGGCGCGATCGGACCAAAACTGCGTTACTCCCCGAAGTAATCTTATCAGCAGTTAGCAATCTAACGCGGAGCATTTTTGAAAATGCTGCTGCCAAAACGAATTTGCGCGCCGGTTTTCAATTGGCGCGTGATTAGGGTTCCAGGCTCAGAAGCCTCGTATGGGTCGGGAAACTTTCTCATTCTTATGATCTCAAGGGAGACACGACATGCGATTAATTCTGACAACGGCAATGTGGGTTTGCCTGGCGGTCACAACCGCGATGGCTGAAGCACCCAGAATGAAAATGACCACAGATATCCCGCCGGAAATCACGACACCGGATGTCGTGGACACCTCGATCGGAACTCTCAACTTTTTCGACGGCGTGCCGAACAAAGAAACGATCGACACGGTCTATGACTACATGGATCGCGCGCGAGCCGTGCAGGCCTATGTTTCGACCGTGCCGGGTGTGTCGCAGTACGCCATGCGACAGGGCCAACGCGATATCGGCGCGACCAAGGTCAATCAGATCCTGATCTGGGACAAGCTGGCGGACTCAAAGTCGCTGTTCCTGACTGGCAACAGCTCGACGATTTACACCTGGACCTACACCGATCTCGCCAATGACGGGCCGACCGTGATCGAGCTGCCGCCGGGCATGCTGGGCGTCGTCGATGACATGTGGTTCCGCTATGTCACCGACCTTGGCATCGCCGGACCCGATCAGGGCAAGGGGGGCAAGTACCTCATTCTTCCACCGGGATATGACGGCGAGGTCCCGGACGGTTTTTTCGTGGTCCGCCCCTCGACCTTCGGTAACTGGATCTTCATGCGCGCCTATATCAGCGACGGTGTCGACAAGGCGGCTCAGGGCGTGAGGGACAATCTGAAAATCTATCCGCTGTCGATGGCGGATAACCCGCCGGAGCCGGAGTTCATCTCCATGTCGGGGCGCGGAGACTACAATGCCGTTCTCCCGAACGACTACAGCTACTGGGAGATGTTGAACCAGCTTGTTCAGGAAGAACCCATCGGGGCACACGATCCCGAAACGCGCGGGCTGCTGGCGGCACTTGGGATCACCAAGGGCGAGCCCTTTGCACCCGACGCGCGCATGAAGGCGATCCTGACTGACGCGGTCGCCATCGGCAACGCTTATGCCCGTGCCAACACGGTCGTCCCGAAAGACAGCGACCAGCGGATCTATGGGCCGGACAGCGAGTGGGTCATGGCCTTTGCCAACAAGGATTCGACCTTCCTGGTCGATGGCGCACGCCGGTACGATTCCCGGCTGTGGATGCACTACAACGCCGTGGTCGTGACGCCCGCGATGGCCGTCACCGCGCCCGGCAAGGGGTCGGACTACGGCATCGCCGGAATGGCGAAGGGCGGAGAGATCCTCGACGGTGGCAAGACCTACAAGCTGACCCTGCCGCCGAATGTTCCGGTCAAGGATTTCTGGTCAGTGACAGTCTATGATCCGCAGACGCGGTCCATGCTGCAAACCGATCAGACGTTCCCGGCGCTCGACAGCTACAATGAGAACATGCAGCAGAACGCTGACGGATCCTGGGACATCTACTTTGCTCCCGAGGCCCCCGATGGTCAGGAGAACAACTGGATCCAGACCATTCCTGAAAAGAGCTGGTTCATCATCCTGCGCATGTACGGCCCGCTTGAGCCGTGGTTGGACAAGACCTGGGTGCCGGGCGAGATCGAACTGGTCGAGTAAACAAACGAGCCGGGGCCGGAGCACATGTTCCGGCCCTTTCTTTTGGCGCGATCGGACCAAAGCGCGCGTCGGCAACGACATACCATGTTTGCAGAATACGACGAGATCACGCGTCGTCCTGCATCAACCTTCCAGGAGAAGAAAATGAAAAAATCTCTGTTGCTCAAATCGACTGCCGCCGGACTGCTTGCCGCAATGCTGTCAAGCACGGCTATGGCCCAGCAATCGCAAGGCTTTTTCGACATGGCCGGGTCCGAACCGAATTATGCCCCCGGCGAATTCAAGTCGGCACCCGAAACCATCGAAACCCGGTACGGGACGCTTGAATTCCCGGGTGGATATCCGACGGAGGAAACCACTCAGAAGGTCTATGACGAAATCGATCTTCAGCGTGCGACCCAGCTTTATATGGATATGTACCCGGCGTTGTCCGCGCACGGTCTGATGAAAGGCTGGGTCCGGGACCTGGATATGGAGGACAGCTCGCAGATCAGCGTAACGGCGGACCGGCTGGATTCGAGCGCCCTGGTGCTGACCGGGAACACGGAAAGCCTCTATGCCTTCGCCGTTTTCGATCTGAAAGCAGACGGCCCGACGGTGTTTGAAGTCCCGCCGGGTGTCATGGGGCCTGTGGACGATCATAATTTCCTGTTCAACGCCGACCTTGGTCCGACAGGCATGGACAAGGGCCAGGGCGGCAAGTACCTGATTCTGCCTCCGGGGTATGACGGAGAGGTGCCCGACGGGTATTTCGTCGTGCGGTCAAAGACCTACATGAATTTCTCTTTCATGCGGGCGAACGCGGCCACGGTCGGATATGGTGAAAAGGCCCTTGCGTACTATCGCGACAATGCCGCGATCTATCCGCTCGCGACCGGCCCGCGCCCGACCAAGATCGTAAACGCCAGCAATGTTGTATGGAAT
Organism: Sulfitobacter sp. TBRI5; assembly: GCF_051013555.1. Classification (NCBI taxonomy): domain Bacteria; kingdom Pseudomonadati; phylum Pseudomonadota; class Alphaproteobacteria; order Rhodobacterales; family Roseobacteraceae; genus Sulfitobacter; species Sulfitobacter sp. TBRI5. Next base: position 490,123 of record NZ_CP112884.1, read on the forward strand.
TCACTCGTGCCCGAGGACGCCTCGGCGTTTGAGTGGATGCATGAGATCATCAGCTACGAACCCGCCGAAGCTTTCGGTAAAGAACTTCTGGGCAGGCTGGCATCGATTGGCATTAAACAGGATGAGCCATTTAACCCCGATTCCCGCATGCAGAAGATCCTCGAGCAAGCGGCACAAGAAGGCGTGGCGATGTCCCGTGTGATCTCGTTCGATAGTCGTCAGCCGGAGGCCGTCGTCTACCCGGGTCTGACCTGGGAGAGCCCGTTTATCGGCGACAGTTCGACTTTCGATCTGGAGGGCTACTTCAATCTCGAGGCGCGGACGACGTTCCATTTTACCGCTGACGGGATCACGCCCGCTATGGCAATGCAGATGCCGGAAGGGACGGGATCGCGCTATCAGACGACCTACAAGGATAGCGAGGAACAGTTCCTTGATGGTAACAACACCTACAAGTTGAACGTGAAGCCCGAAGTGCCTGTTGCCCTATTCTGGGCGGTAACACTGTACGATCCCTGGACCCGCAGCGAACTCCAAAGCCAGCCCTATCCGAGCATCAGCAGCCAGCAAACGCCGGCCCCGGTGACGAATGATGACGGCTCGATCGATATCTTCTTTTCCAATGAAAAGCCGGATGGAGTTGCAGATCAGAACTGGGTCAGGACGCTCCCCGACCAAGGCTTCTTTGTTTACATACGCTACTACGGTCCCCTCAAGGCCTTTAACGACAAGACCTGGGTGCCAAATGATGTGGTGATGGTCGAATAGATTCGACCAAAAGATTAGTATCAGCGGGCCGGGGTCACCCTGGCCTGTTTGCATTTGGCGCATCTTCACAGGCCGCATACCGTTCCATTCACGGTCCTTCTTCGATTAAGAAGCGTGGTTTGCAATCACGGCGCTGCACGACAGAGCGCGTCCTTTCAAGTGGCGCGATCGGACCAAAACGCCCGAAGCGGAACGACCATACTTGGAGTGGATTTATCGCTGCCCTGAATTGTTCAGCTCTGCAGATGCAAAGGAGAGAGAAATGAAACCAGGTAAACACGTATCGGCAATATTGAGCGCAGGCCTGCTTGCGCTGAGTGGCGTTTCGGCACTTGCCGACGCCCCGCAAATGAAGATGACCACCGACCTGCCCGCTTCGATCACGACGCCGGACAGCGTGGACAGTTCGCTCGGGACGCTGACCTATCGCGATGGGGTCCCCGACGGCGCAACTGTCGATACGCTTTATGACTATCTCGACCGGTCCCGCGCAGTCGAGGTGATGCTGAACGCGATGCCGACCATGTCGGCCTATGCGCTGCGCGAAGGTCAGAGCGCGGCAGGTTGTGCCGACGCTGCGCACCAGATCTGCATTTTTGATACGCTCATGGATTCCAAGTCGCAGGTTCTGACGGGGAACACGTCGACGATGTACGCCATGGGTTTTTTCGACCTCGAACGGGACGGGCCGACGGTGATTGAGCTTCCACCGGGCATGCTGGGCGTGCTGGACGACATGGCTTTTCAGTATATTACCGACCTTGGCGCGGCCGGCCCGGACAAAGGCAAGGGCGGCAATTTCCTTGTTCTCCCGCCGGGGTATGACGGCGACGTGCCAGAGGGCTACTTCGTTGTCCAATCCAAGACCTACGGTGTCTGGAATTTCATGCGCGGGTATTTGACGGACGGGGTCGAAGCGGCCTCGAAAAACATCCGCGACAACCTGAAGGTCTATCCACTGTCGCAGGCCGACACACCGCCTGCGATGGAGTTCGTGAATGTCTCGGGCGCTGAGGTAAGCACGGTTGTTGCCACCGATGTCAGTTTCTACTCTGGGCTAAACGACGTGATCCAACAGGAACCCGAAGGGTTTCTGGGTGTTGAACGAACCGGCCAGCTCGCGGCAATCGGGATTGAAAAGGGTAAAGACTTTGCCCCCGACGACCGGATGCAGGCGATCCTGGAGGATGCGGCAAAAATTGGCGATGGCATTGCGCGCAACTATACCTATTTCCCGCGCGACCCTGGCGTGAAAGTGTTCGGGGAAGACAGCGCCTGGGTGCTGGCATTCCCTGACCGCGACACGACCTTTATGCGGGGCGCGGGCCGCAACCTTGATGGGAGGACGACTTTCCACTACGGATACATCGTAGTGTCGCCCGCCATGGCGATCCGGTCTGCCGGCAAGGGGTCGGACTATACCATGGCAATGCTGGACAGCGAAAAACGCCCGCTGGATGGCGCCAAGACTTACAAGCTGACGATGCCTGCAGATGTGCCGGTTAAGGATTTCTGGGCGGTCACGATGTACGACACCCAGACCCGCTCGCAATTGCAGACCGACCAGCAGTTCCCGACGCTTGATAGTTATACCGAGGGTATGCAGAAGAACGCTGACGGATCGATTGATGTCTATTTCGGACCGACGCCACCCGAAGGCAAGGAAAGCAACTGGCTGCAATCGGTGCCCGGCAAGGGGTGGTTCATCGCCCTGCGGATGTACGGCCCGCTTGAACCCTGGCTGGATGGCAGCTGGCAACCCGGCGAGATTGAACTGGTTGAATAAGGGATTGCTTCGGGGCTGGTCACTGGACCAGCCCCGGACATTACAAGGGAATTAAGCCATGTTTGAAATTGGACTAGGCAGAACCGCCCAATCTGCAAAACTGGACGGATCACACTCGATTGATCTGATCCGACAAGCAGACACCCGCCAGGTGATCCGCATCAGCGGGTTCTACCTAAGGTTTCGAACTGCAATCGCTGCCCGGCTTTCAGGAGAGAATGATGTTTCATTTGAACTCTGACCTTCACTGGCCGCGATGGATCATCGTGGCAGGTGTACTGCTGCTCAATGCCTTGAGTGGATCATCCATTCGGGCCGATGAAGGCGGCACGAGTTTTTGGCTTCCGGGACAATATGGCAGTTTTGCCGCCGTTGCGCCCGAGCCAGGTGCGTCTCTGGCGATGGTTTCCTATTGGTATTCTGCAAATGCGAGTGTCAGTGAACCTCTGGGATTTGGCAACGACCTGAAACTTGGCGTCGACGCCAGCTATTTCGGTCAGTTTATCGTTCCGGCTTATACACCAGACACGACTATTCTTGGCGGGCGTCCCAGTTTTTCGCTGGCGTTCATTCCTGCCCGCAGCAAGGTGTCAGCGGATATTTCAGTTGGGGGGGGCAGTGCGGCCGCGTCAGATGAAGTGACGGGAATGAGCGATCTGTATCCCACCGCTCAACTGTTCTGGAACCGTGGTGTGCATAACTATATGGCCTATGTCGCCGGCAGCATTCCGGTTGGCAGTTATGACCCCAACCGTTTATCAAACCTTGGGCTGGGGCACGCTGCGATCGATATTGGTGGTGCATATACCTTTCTCAACCCCGATACGGGGTGGGAGTTTTCAGCCACTGCTGGTTTGACATACAACTTTAAAAATTCTGACACAAACTACAAGAACGGCATCGATTTCCACATCGATCTGGGCGCATCCAAATTTGTGACCGAGCAGATGTATGTGGGACTTGTCGGATTTGCCTATCAGCAGCTGACGGCTGATAGCGGACAGCCTGCCATCCTTGGTGATTTCAAGGGACGCACCTTTGGGATCGGCCCGCAAATCGGCTGGATCTTTGAAGCAGGCGGCAAAGAAGTCTTTGCCAACCTGCGGGGCTACAAGGAATTCAATGTCAAGAACAGGGTCGAAGGCGACGGCTTGATGTTCACGATAAGCTTTCCGCTTTGAAAGGCACGATTAAGTGTTCAGGTGGCGTGATCGGACCAAAACGGCTTGGAGGGAAGCCTAGTCTGAAGAAAGAATCGATCCCTGCCTGATCGCAGGGGTGTCGGCTTTCACAACTGAGGAGATCACCATGAGACAACAATCCATCAAGACCCTTATGTACGGCGCAAGTGCCCTTGCTTTCGCATTCAGCCCGGCGCTGGCTGAAAGCCCCACATACAAGAATACAACCGATATCCCCGCAAACGTCGTCACACCCGATCGCACGGAGACGCGAATCGGGACGCTGGAATTCGTGGACGGTGTTCCAACCCCGGCCACGTCACAAGCGCTGTGGGATCATCTGGACTTCAGCCGCGCGGTCGAGGCGATGATCATGACCACACCGGCCGCGTCGCTGGCCGGGTTCCGTAAGGGCCTTCGCCAATTTGGCCCTGACAATGAAACCATGATGTACTGGCATGGTCGACTTGATTCCAAGGGCCTCTTGCTGACCGGCAACACCACGGTGATTTACGGCTTCATGTGGATCGACCTGAAAGACGGGCCGATGATCATGGAAACGCCGCCGGACGTTCTGGGCATCATCGACAATGCCTGGTTTCATTATCTGACTGACTTCGGCAATGCCGGACCCGACAAGGGAAAAGGCGGCAAGTACCTGCTGGTGCCCCCGGGATATGAGGGTGAGTTGCCCGAAGGTTATATCGTGCGCCGTTCCGAGACCTATGGTCATTGGCTGGCGGTCCGGGGGTTCATGACGGATTTCGAAGCCGACCCGGTTGTCGACAACATGAAATCCCATTTCCGTCTGTACCCCATGGGAGAGGATCCCAAAGAGGTGAATTGGGTTGATGTGGCCCTGAAAGAACTCAACACCCTGCACGCACAGGATGCGACCTTCTTTGAAGAAGTGAACGAGATTGTTCAGGAAGAGCCGAATGCGGCGCAGAGCGCGGAAATGCTCGGCTTGCTGCGGGCCATCGGCATCGAAAAAGGCAAACCCTTTGCGCCCGATGAGCGTATGCAGAAAATTCTTGCCGAAGCTGCAGCGGTCGGCACCGCCGCGCAGCGCTCGATCATTTGGGCCAATCGTGACGATAACCGCATCATCTGGCCGGACAGCAAAAGCTGGGAAAGAGGCTTTGCCGGTGGCAGTTACGAATTCCTGAATGACAGCATCAGCCTGATCAACTCGCGTGTGCGGTTCCACTTCTATGCCACGGGTATCACACCGGCGATGGTGAAACCCCCGATCGGCGCCGGGTCGCAATATGTGATCGGTCTGCGCGATGCCGAAGGCGATCCGCTTGACGGCGCAAAAACTTATCGCGTGCACGTGCCGCCAAATGTTCCGGCCCGCCGGTTTTGGGACATCACGGTCTATGACAACATGACCCGGTCCATGCTTCAGGTCGACAGCCCTTACCCCGCTGTCACCAGCATCGATAAGGCGGTCGTGCAGAATGACGATGGCTCCTGGGATGTCTATTTCGGTCCGGAACGTCCGGACGGTGCGGACAACTGGATTCAGACCATTCCTGGCAAAGGCTGGAACATGCTGTGGCGCATCTATGGCCCCGAACAGGCTTGGTACGATGGCGAATGGCAACCCGGCGAAGTCGAAGAGGTCAGCGAATAGGGCCACAGTGGTTGAGACCGCCAGCGCTGTGTTGGCGGCTCAGCCCGGCAGGCTGAAATCCTGCCTACTTGTCGTGAACGGACCAAAACGAACCCCCGGCGATTGGGATAATTCGACCATCATTCAATTTCTAAAAAGGAGAAGAGAAATGAAACTCTCTGAAGGACTTGCCGCACTCGCCGAGAAGGCGAAAAATGTCGAAACACGCGTTGATGAATATACGCGTGAGGAACAGGCCAAACGCGACGCGCTCAAAGCAAAGTGGAGTGCGGAATACGCAAAGGCCGAGCAGGACTGGAACAGCGCCGTTGCCGAGGTCGACAGCAGCATGAATGCGTGGTGGTCCGGCATCCAGTCGAACTATGAAAACCACAAGGCCGAGCAGAAAGCGAAATGGGACGCCTGGAAAGCGGAACGCGATCTGGCGAAGGCCGAGAGGAACGCAGAGAACGCAGAGGCGGATGCCGCTGTTGCGATTGCCTACGCCCAGCTTGTTTCCGAAGAGGCGCAGGCCATTGCGATGGAAGCCGTCGGAGCCCGTGCCCATGCGGAAGGCCTGAAGGGCGGGTAAGGTTTTGCCTATTGCCGGGGCGCTGACACGCCCCGGCTTCACACAATTCTTCAAGCCTCAATGGCGGCTGTCGGGGGATTTCCCTTCAGTCTCGTGATCAGGTGAGCATGTCGATCGAACCAATGCGAAAACACATCAGGAGAGCGTTATGAAAGCAACTGAAATCGAACTCGGGAAAACCAGCTTTTGCTTCAGACTATGCGCTTCCGTCTTCGCCTTGGGGCAATTTACCGCGGTGGCAATCGCGCAGGACGCTCCAGAACGGGATAGCTGGAAATTCACGGTGGCGCCATATCTCTGGGGGGCGAGCCTGTCCGGTACCGCTGCGACGATTCCTGGCCTGCCTCCTGTCGACGTCGATGCCAGTTTTAGCGACATCCTCGATAACCTGTCTTTCGCGGGAATGATTGTTGGCAATGCGCAGAAGGGAAGGTGGGGTGTCACAGCAGACCTGCAGTACATTAGCCTGAAGAACTCCACCTCAGATCTGCAACCGCTTTTCAACAACGCGACCGTCAGAGCGAAGAACAAGATCTTCTCGGTTCTGGGGGAATACAAGATGGTGGAGGCTCCGACCGGAGAACTGTGGGCCAGCGCCGGTGCCCGGTACTGGAGCGTCGACACTTCTTTGGACCTGGCCGCAGGCGATCTGCCCACTGCCTCTGCCAACGGAAATGACAGCTGGGTTGATCCGGTCATTGGTTTGCGCGGACGGATGGACATTGCCGACAGGACATACCTGACCGGTTGGGCCTATGCAGGTGGCTTCGGAGTGGGTTCCGAAATTATGGCGGATATCTTTGGTGGTGTTGGATACAAGTTCACACCCATGACCTCGGGAGTACTTGGATACCGCTTGCTGATGGTCGACCGCAGGAGCGGCGACTTCACATACGATGTTGAACAGAAGGGGCTCATGGCCGGGTTGAGCTTTCAGTTCTGACGAGCAACCCGTCATGACGGCGCCCCGGTATGGGGCGAGCGACCCCAGATTGGCGCGGGATAACCAAAAGGCAATGTCGCGTTGTGCTGGAATGATTCTCAGATGTCTGGGCCGTTATGGCGCCGGATCGACCAAGAAAGGACGCAGACTATGCCGAAAACACGAAAAATATACACCGCCGCGTACCTGGCAGCCCTGTTGCTTGCTTCAACTGCTTTGCCCGGAGCGGCGCAGGGAACAGACGCTGCATCTCTAGCGCAGGCCAACAATCCTCTCGCGGCGTTCAAGACGTTCAATTTGCAAAACCAGTACAACGGCTCTTTGACTGGAACAGATTCAACTGCCAATTCATTCTTTCTGCGAGGCGCTCTACCTGTTTCCGCCTTTGGAGGAGATTGGCTTGTACGTGCTACTTTGCCCATCAACGATTTTCCCGATCCCTTCAATGGCGGAAAAACCAACGGCCTTGGAGACTTTAACGTTTTTGCGGCTTATCTGATGGATACCGGTAACCCCAACCTTAGTTTCGGTATCGGGCCACAAGTCACGGCTCCGACCGCAACCGAGGATGCGACAGGGTCTGGGAAATGGTCGGCAGGTCTGGCCAACGTTTTGTTCAATACGGCAACACCTGGATTTCAGTGGGGGTACCTGTTGACGTGGCAGGGCAGTTTTGCGGGCGACAGCGACCGCGCTGATGTTAATTCAGGCGCATTTCAACCATTGCTGATCAAGCAGTTGGGCAACGGCTGGTACCTGAGATCAACAGCGATCTGGACCTACGACTTTGAGACTGACAACTACAACATCCCGATCGGATTTGGTGCAGGGCGTGTGGTCACGAAGCCAAATGTCACCATCAATTACTTCATTGAGCCTCAATATTCAGTGGCGTCCGATGGAGATGGACAAATGGAGTGGGGCGTATTTGCTGGCGTCAACTTTCAGTTTGCCAAATAGTATAAATGGAGAAAGCAATGCATAGAACTTTGACAGCCGCCCTTCTTGTTTCGACTTGCCTGGCCACCAGCGCCTTGGCTCAGGAGGCCCAGCCTGTTGGCGATTTGTTCACCAATCCGGGAACGCCACAGACCAGCAGCGATTTCCGGTCGGCTCCGATGAGCCTCGACACGAATTTTGGCGCGCTGGAGTTCGTCGGCGGCGGATTCCCGACCAAAGAGTCTGCGCAGGCGTTGTATGATGAACTGGACCTGCAACGCGCCACGCAAGCTTACATGGATTTCTACCCGGCGCTATCGCTCTATGCGATCGTGAAGTCCCAGGCCCGTGATCTCAAGTTCGAAACCTCGTCGGACATTGGCGTGATGGCGGACTACATGAACTCCAACCAACCCTATTTGACCGGCAACAACAGCACGATTTATGCGGTGGCATCGCTTGATCTGAAGATCGACGGCCCAATGGTCGTCGAGATCCCGGCCGGCATGTTTGGCACCGCCAATGACGCGGTGTTCAATTACCTGACCGATTTTGGCGCCACCGGCCCGGATAAGGGCGAAGGCGGGAAATACCTGTTCCTCCCCCCCGGTTACACGGGCGATATACCCGACGGGTACTTCGTAATGCGCTCTCCGGGCTACCGGGTCTGGACCATGATGCGTGCTTTCGTCGATGTTGGAACTGGCGATAAGGCGGTGGAGTGGTTCGAGCAGAATTTCAAGGTCTACCCGCTGGAGACCGGCCCGCGCGAGGCGCGTTATGTCAACGCAAGCGAGGTGGGCATGAACCCGCTTCCTCCAGAGGACGGAACGGTCTTCGAGATGCTCAACGAGATCATTCAGCACGAGCCGTCCGAACTGTTTGACCCCGAGCAGCTCGGTCGTCTGGCCACTCTGGGCATCGAAAAGGGAAAACCCTTCGCCCCGGATGCGCGCATGGCCGCAATCCTCGATCAGGGGGCCAAGCAGGGCACGGCTATGTCGCGAGCCATCGTCTACGCATCGCGCGAGCCTGATATCCGCTACTGGCCGGACCGGCAGTGGGAAAAGATGTTCGTGCGCAATACCGAATTCACCCGGGACAGCGGCGCCAATGACATCGATGCTCGCACGCTGTGGCACTATCAGGCGATTGTGGTGTCGCCCAATCTGCTATCGACCACCCCAGGTGTGGGCACGGCCTATCTTACGTCCTTCAGGGATGCGTATGGCGGGTTTCTTGATGGGAGCAAGTCATACCGGCTGAACGTCCCGGCAAATACGCCGGTCAAACGGTTCTGGGCCGTAACAGCCTATGATCCAGCCACCCGTGGATTGTTGGCGTCGGACGGCCAAATCACGGTTGGCAGCCCGACAGATCCGGTGGTCAACGCGGACGGCTCGGTGGATCTGTATTTCGGTCAATCGGCACCTGAGGGATTCGAGGCGAACTGGATCAAGACCGACCCATCCAAGGGGTTCTTCACGGTTTTCCGCTTCTACGGCCCGCTTGAAGGCTACATTGAAAAAACGTGGGTTCTGAACGACTTTGAGTTAATTGAGTGATCTCCGCTCCATTGGTTGTAGCTAAAGACACGCGAGGTGCGTGCAGCGTTGCGCACCAGCCTGCTACCGTATGACGGCACAAGCACTCATCATCAAAACGATAGGCGGTCCGTCTGGCGACAGTACCAATTCCTTGGCTGCCCGTATCTGGAACTACTGCCTGTATGCCACCACAGGCGGACATTCTGACGCATCGCCTGTCTCAAAGCCCGCCGTCTCGTATGGGCGCGGCGACCAGTCGGATTGGATTTTGGAGATTTGGCATGCTTTGAATGGCTGGTATGGGGAATTCGTGCTGCGCTGCCGCAGAGCCTGTGTTTCTGGATCGTGTGTCGACGCCACGATCTGCGCTGCGGTCGCATCAGGCTGCTTTGTCCCGCATGTGAGACATACGTCGCAACCGCAGCGAACGTCTGGGCGACCAGACATCAAACTTCTTCGGCTCGAAGTCGTCGCCCTCGCAGCGCCAGACAAAGGCCAGTTGCTTGTTGTGCCCCCCGTTTATCATCCCGCGCATTTCTTCGCGGGCTTCTAGAAACGTGTCCGCTTCATCAATCAGCAGGGTTGGCTTGTGCTTCGCGATCAGGCGGAACATGACGGCGGAAGAAAGGTTGGCAGCAATCTCAGCCCTTGGCGTCAACGCATGGACGACGGCCATCGCCGTTGACTTGCCGCAGCGCTTTTCAGGGGAAGTGAAGGCTAACACCGGGCTTATATCAGCGGCATCATGCGCCCAGGCGTGGACAATCCAGGATGCCATCAAGGGTGCCGCGTATTCTGGAAGGATACAAAAACGTTCCACCGTTTCCACCAGATTACCAAGCAACGCGGCACCATCAACAGTCTCACCCCAAAACTCGACCTCTTCGAAGGCCGCAGCGCCGTCATCACCGACAACATTGCGCTGCCGCAACTTCTGTACCTCGGTATCCAGCGTCGAGACGCGAATATTGTGTTGTTTGGCGATACTCTCGCGTTGTTGGTCGTACGTAATAGGATCAAGATTTGCCAGACCGGGCAGCAAAGTGTCCAATTGCGCCGCGTCGGCCGGGCAGCCGCTATCGACCCATTTATCAAAATCACCGTCGGTCATATCGCAGCCTCCACAACAAGAGCGGCGTGTTCGGCGCTGAGAGAACGCAAAGAACTATAGGCAAGTGCCGCGCGTTCCGCGTCAGACAGACGCAAGATCAAAAGACTGGTCAGCTTGTCCCAAGAAGATGCATCCCCAAGGGTCAGGGCGTACCCAATAGCGCGGGCCACTGCTTTGTGCGCGCGCTTAGCGTAGCGCGACATCGCATTTCTGTTTTTGGGTCTGGTCTGGACGTTCATTACTTCACCTCCCCATAATACAGACCAGCAATGACGCGCGCCTGCGCTTCAGTCAGACCGTATTTCCAGCGAATGCGGCGTTCCTGGCGCTTCTTTGATGTAGGCGCCGATGGCATTTTGATAATGGTATCTGTGTTGTTACTGCTCATAGCCCGCGTTCCTTTTAGGTTGTGCGGACAGTCTGAATGCGGTATTTTCATAGCTGCAGAGAAATGAAAATTTCGCCCCTGACCGTCCCATGCGGTTGGGGGTTTTTCTTTACCCAGCTGCCTTGATTTTAGCGTCGATGTAACGGTTCAGCTCATCAAATTCGATGCGGGTAGACCGACCTGTTCATCCTGCGGGGCATTCCAGCCTACATTCGGTCAGATAACGGCCCCGAGTTCATTGCTCAGGCCGTCCGAGACTGGATTGCAGCCGTCGGCGCCAAGACCGCCTACATCGAGCCGGGGTCGCCCTGGGAGAACGGATATTGCGAAAGCTTCAACGCAAGGCTCCGGGATGAGCTGTTGAATGGTGAGGTCTTCTACTCGCCTCGCGAAGCACAAATCCTGATCGAACAATGGAGGAAACACTACAACACCAAACGACCACATAGTGCTTTGGGCTACCGCCCACCGGCTCCGGAAACCATCGTCCCGATGGCAACCAGACCAATCATGCACTAACATTCAAACTGGACCACTCAAATGGGGCCGGTCAATGGCATAGGCTATCCCCCAATGAGCTAAAGCGCAGACAGGATCGGCCTCAAGCGCCTTTTCGAAACAGACAATGGCTTCTTTATGATTGTAAGCGAATAGCCATGAACTGATCCTCCTGAAAAGGATGAAACAGAAAACACGCTCGATGTGAACCCCCTTTGATTCAACAATATCTGGAACCGCTTTAGTCTGATTTATCGTTTTTTTATGGAACGGTTTGGTTAGGTTTTACCACATCCATTGCACCTGGAAATGGTCCAAGGCAACTTGCGCGGTGAGACACCTGAAAAACATGATTGTAAAGCTGTGCCACCCACTGCTTGCCTTCCATCGTCTGCTCAAGATGCATGAGCGCTGGACCGATCAAGGGTTGCACTTGATGCCAAAAGAATTTCGGGAACTGTTCCATCAAATCCATTGGCGTTTCATATCCGAGTTTTTCCGCGAACCCGGTTTCGACAAACTCGCTGTATAACCCGCCAATCTTTCGATGGTAAAACGGGTCCGCGATCTGGCCGATTAGGTCGGCAGCGCGCACAAGAGCGGGCTCGTTCGTTGTATCCGCATAGGCCAGATCATCGGGAACAGGAAACCTTGTGTACTCAATAGCCTCGGCTATCCTCTCTTCATCAATGAGGCTGGATCCTGCAAAACGCTGACGGGCATAAATTTTCCCTCGATCGACGTGATATGGGGCGAGAAAAGCATCCGAAGCACCGCGCGGCGGACTAATCTTGTCCCCCGCCGCGTTTACAACGACCTCTGTATCCGTGTCACCTTCACAGATGTCGCGGGAGTATCCAATGTCATGAACCAAAAGCGCTACGATGAAGTGGAGCCAATCTTCCGGTTGGACGGCACGGGTAACCAACTGACCACGAATGATTTGCTGACCGACGAGTGTCACCATCATCGTATGTTCTGCATTATGATAAAGCGCGTCCGAGTTGCCCAAACGCTCAAGCAACATTCGAGCGCTACCGCTTATAAATGTTGCGTACTCGGCTCTCCGCCCAGAGAAATACTGAAGGTAAGTCTCAGCTAGATGATTTCCAAATTGTGCGGCAACCACGGCGGTAGGATTGAACATAATCATCTCACTTTTTGGTAAAAAAGCCAATAGTACTTATTTTGAACTGAAATGCCAGATACGGTGCTCAGAGCAGCAGGCGCCGCACCTTGCACCAAGGTCTACTTGACGTCCCGACGCGTGCATCCGGCATAGGACGACCTTCATTCGTAATATAAAGCCAATGCCGCGTAGCAAGCTAGGAGTTTCCGGGGCATCTGCTTGAAGCGGTGCCCTACCGTATCCAAACCGCCTTGACTGACAACAGCATCCAATTCACCGAGCCGTCGCGGAATAGAACCACCATCTATTTCCAGCTAATACGATACGACATGATTTGTGCCGTGAATGGCATCGAGCATCGCTTAGCAAAGCCCAAACATCCTTGGACTAACGACCAGGTCAACGCATAAACCGCAATATCAAAGACGCAACCGTGAAGCGCTATCACTACTATAGCCACAGCCAGCTTTGCTCGCACCCGGCCGACTTCCTCCATGCCTACAATTACGCTCGCTGATTTAATACACTCAGTGACCTCACGCCTTAACAATACATCTGTAAAATCTGGACTGCAGAGCCAGACGGATTCATCCTGAACCCGATCCACCAGAGGCCAAAACTGAACGCCTAGGAGCTGTTCACTCCCAAGCCGACTTCGCCGCAGACATGTTGCTTTTTGATGCATCTTGGTTAACGTAATACCGCGCTGTCTATTAGAGCGGTGTAAAGACTGCTGGAGAGTAACTTGGCTTCGATCTTGAAATCTTTTTTTACCTTTCTCGCTATGGCGCTTTGCACGTCCGGCGCAGTCGCCGAAAGCCTACGGGACGCTGTCCGCTTTGCGGTGACGACGAACCCTGCTGTGAAAGCCACTGAAGCCGACATGCGCGGGGCGGCTTACGAATTGCTTGAACTTCGCCGCGAGTTTGAACCTACTGTGACCGTCTTTGCCGAGACTGGTTGGCAAAGGGTAGATGATCCTTCAAACCTATCGACTGCGGATAATAATATAGGTAAAAACCGCAATCAACTTGGCGTCAGGGCCGAGATTGTTTTGTTCGACGGCTTTAGGCGCTCCAATCTAGTCTATGCAAATAGTGCACGGGTCGATGGCAGCATTTTTCGCCTTCTCGACGCGTCCGAGACTTTGGCTTTAAACGCTACCGAAGCCTATATTGACGTCTACCGGCATCGTATTTTGCGAGAAGTTGCAAAGCGCAACGTAGTCAAACACGAGGAAATAGGGCGGCGCGTCCGTGATCTGGTGCAAGGGGGGCGGCTTCCTTACAGTGACGAGCTGACCATTGATGACCGAATCAGGTCCGCGCGTTTGGCCCTTCTAGAAGTGGAACGTGCCTTGCGAGATGCAAATGCGCGTTACGAGAGGGTTGTCGGGCGTGCACCGTCTGGCAGAATGACCGTGCCCCACGCGCCTGTGCCAAAGTCGTTGCAAGAGCTTACGCAAGCTTCGGTTACCAACAGCTATCGCGTTCAGTATACCCGCACGCAAATCGATCAGAACCGATTTATGGGTGAAGCGATTCTGGCTGACCGGTTACCACGGTTGTCGGTCTTCGCGGGCGTCTCGCGTGATAAAAATCGCAATGGTGTAACGGGTACCCGCAATGACGAATCAATCGGTCTGGGGCTGAGCTGGACGCTTTATCAAGGCGGACGCCGGGCCGAGCGGAGCGCGTTGGCGGAACAGACAAGCCGTGCGATGTCGGAACAGGCCATAGCCGTGCGAGAAGTCACCGAGCTTGCCGCGCGCACTTGGAACACATATCAGACCAATCTTGAGCGCACGCGACAACTAGAAGAACAGTTGCGTATCAATCTGCTGATCGTTGAGGTTTATGGGGAAGAGTTCGAGGCGGCAAAACGTACCTTGCTCGATCTTCTTGAGGTCGAGCGAGCGCGATTCATCGTAGAGTTCGAAACGGTGGGCGCGCAGGCGGGGCTCGCGTTCAGTACGCATCGCGCCTTAGCGACACAAAGCAAGCTCGCATCGCATTTTGGCCTGGCAAAGAGCGATCTTGCCTTTGCTCCGAACTTTCAGAACCTCACAAAAGACAATCCTTTAAGCATCTTTGATGTCTCGATTGAACCGTTGTCGACAGAGCCATTGCAATGACCCTTGACGATGACGCGGCCACAGCGGCAGTGTCTCCGGGGGCGGCTGGACAAACCAACAATGTAGCAGAAGACATGTTGGGCCTTGAGGCCGTCGCTTGGATGGCCAAGGTGTTCGATCGCCCCCTTACTCCGCATACGGTTGCCGCGCGCATACCACGCGACACGGATATGGCCAGCCTGTCAGGTCTAGCGCGTGCATTTGCGGCGATCGGGCTGAAATCACGTGCGTTTCTAAAAGACATCGCAAAACTGGACAGCGTGGTCTTGCCCGCGCTCATGCTGCGCAAAAAGGGCGGTGTGTTAATTGTTACGCGGATCAGCGCAAAAGAAAAACGCGCGACAGTGGTTGATCCTGCAGCCGCCGGGCTGGAACAGGATATGACATTTAGCGCGCTGCGTCGGCTGACCCTACCTGAAATACTCCTTGTCACCCCTGATGAGGACCGTGCGCACACCATGTTGTCGCCCGAAGCGGTCCGCCTCGCGCCTCGCAAAGGCCACTGGTTTTGGGCACCTGTAGGGGCGAACTGGCAAAACTGGGCGCAGATTACTGTCGCCGCTTTGCTGTTGAACTTGATGTCGCTGGCGCTGCCTTTGTTTGTGATGAACGTCTACGACAAGGTGATCCCGAATTTGGCCTACGTCACCTTGTGGACCCTGGCCATAGGAGTTGGCATCGCGCTCGCGCTTGACCTGATGCTGCGCACGATCCGTGGCAATATCTTAGAGAATGTGAGCCGCCGAGTTGACTTGAAAGTGGCAGCATCTTTGTTCAACCATGCGATGCATGCGCGTCTATTGGGGCGCCCGGGCGGAGCGGCAGGGATTGCGAGCACACTTCGCGACTTTGAAGTCGTACGTGATTTTTTCGCGTCGGCCACCTTTGTGGCGGTCGTAGATCTGATGTTCATCGGAATATTTATCGCGGCACTCTATTTCATCGTGGGCCCGATTGCACTGGTGCCGCTGTGTGCGGTTCCGGTGGTGATTGTTCTGGCCATCCTCGCGCAAATCCCGATTGGCCGTGCGGCGGGTCGCGCGCAGCAGATGGCCATGAAACGCCATACCGTATTGATCGAGGCGCTTTCTGGGGTTGAGACGATCAAGACGCTCAATGCCGAACCATTGATGCAGCGCGAATGGGAAAATGCCGTTGCAGCGTCCAGTCAGGTCAACGGGCGAACGAAATTCTGGTCGAGCATTGCATCAAACGGCACAATGATGATCCAACAGGTGGTAAGTGTCTTGATCATTGTTTGGGGGGTGTTTCTTGTCTCCGACGGGAAGATCACGATTGGTGGTCTGATTGCCGCAAATATACTCGCGGGGCGTGTACTTGCACCCTTGGGAACGATCGCACAGACGATATTCCGTGCGCAGTACGCGTTCAAAGCACTTTCGGCTTTGAACAGTTTCATGGGCTTGCCGTTAGAACAGGAGGCTGTGGTCACGTCGGATGCGCAGATCACAAAGGGCGCAGTTGCATTAAAAAACGTACGGTTCAGCTACCCTGAAGTACAGGTCTCTGCATTGAACGATCTGACCTTTTCGGTGGGGGCTGGAGAGTGCGTCGCCCTGCTGGGTCGTGTGGGCTCGGGCAAAACGACGACAGGTAAAGTTCTGTCGGGCCTGATCCGGGCCGATAGCGGTACTGTTTTGATTGATGGTGTGGCTCTGGACCAATACGATCCAGCAGAGCTTCGGCGTGGCGTGGGGTATTTACCGCAAGCGCCGGATCTTTTTACCGGCACGCTACGTGAAAACTTGACCTTGGGTAATGCACGCGCCAGCGACGAAGAGATAAAGCGCGCGTTCTATTACGCGGCGATGGATGAGTTTCTAGCAGCCGTGCCTGAGGGGTTGGATTTGTTCATCGGAGAGCAGGGGCGCCGTTTGTCGGGTGGACAACGACAGGGTGTGGCTTTGGCACGCTTGCTACTACGCTACCCCAAGATGCTTTTTCTGGACGAACCGACGAATGCAATGGATCAGCGTATGCAGGGCCAGATCATCCAACGGTTGGGCGAACTGAATCGCGCGGGCACCGGTATGATGATCTGCACCCACCGACAGTCGCTGGCTGCCATGGCGGGCCGACTGATCGTCATGGATCAGGGCCGGGTGGTTCTGGACGGGCGCAGTGACGAGGTGCTCGACAAATTGCGCTCGATGGGCACGGCGCAGGGAAAGAGGTCTTAGGCATGTTTGGCAACCGCATCGAAGACGAATTTGCCAACAACGTGTCCACAGCGGAAGCTGCAGTCAAGGATGATGGCTCTTGGAAGCTATTGTGGGTTATTGCCATCGGGCTTGCAGCCTTTATCGCTTGGGCTGCCACCTATAAAATCGAAGAGACTGCGCGCGCTGTAGGCCGCGTGATCCCATCACAGCAGGTCCAGACTGTGCAAAGCCTCGAAGGGGGTATCGTTCGCGCTGTGAATGTTGCAGAAGGCGATATCGTCGACGCTGGCGATGTACTGATGCAAATAGATGACACCCGCTTTGACGCCGAACGGGGCGAATTGTTGGAGCGCGAGTCGGCCATTGAAGCCGAGGTCGCGCGTCTTGAAGCAGAAGCGCAGTTCGCATCGGAGATTACCTACCCGCATGGGTTGAGGGTGCGAAACCCCCTAGCGACGGCGGCGGAACTTCAGGTGTTCCTGTCGCGCCGTGACCAGCTCAGTCAGGAAATGAAAGTGCTCTCGTCGCAGTTAGAGCAGCGCCGCAGCGAGTTGAACGAAATACGAGCGCAACGTACTCGGACGCGCACAATCATGGAACCGCTGTCGGCCGAAATAGCGCTTACTCAGGATATGTTCGACCGTAAGCTAGTGCCGCAGATTGAGGTTTTGCGCCTACAATCGCGCATGGCGGAACTAACCGGCGATATCGCGGTTAGCGAAGCCACCGAGCTGCGTATGCTCGGTGCAATTTCCGAAGCCGAAAACCAGATTGAAGCAGCACGGTCTTCTTATGTTTTAACCGCGCGCCAGAGGCTTGCAAAATTGCAAGTCGAGCTGGCGGTTGTGCAAGAGGCGTTACGCAGCGCCACCGACCGTGTGACGCGCGCCCAATTGCGCGCGCCCGTTCGCGGCACCGTGAATACAATCAACGCCAAGACAATCGGCGCGGTCGTGCAACCGGGGGCATCACTGATCGAAATAGTACCCGTTGATGACAGCTTGCTGATAGAAGCAGATCTGGGGCCCCGCGATATCGCATTTGTCAGCACTGGAGAGACGGCCTCGGTGAAGATCTCTGCCTATGACTATCTGATTTACGGCGCATTGGAGGGCAAGGTCATTCGTATCGGCGCAGATACGATTGCATCCACCGAAGGCGTCGAGTTTTTCCGCGTCGTGGTGCGCACTGACAAATCCTACCTCGGCACGGAAGATAATCCGTTGCCAATTACCCCGGGTATGATTGCGTCGGTTGATATTCAGACGGGCGAAAAGACGGTCTTGTCCTATCTGGTAAAACCGATCCTTCGCGCCCAATCCGAGGCGCTGCGCGAACGATGACTATTTCTTGGTTGAAGCAAAGACGCCGTCCCAGTCCGGAACTGGAGGGTTTGCGCTCAGATTGGCAAGACGGGTTGCATAAAGCTCAATATATTTATCTAATTTCAGTCCCATCGCTTCCAAGTCAGTTTTGACATTTTCGAGTGTGGTTTCCATCAGGTCCCAATCTTGCGCTCGGTAGGCGCCAAGCATTGCCGCGTTGCTGTCGACAAGGGCTTTGTATTCAGGGGTTGCAAAGAGAGTTTCGTCGCCCAAAAGCGCGAATATGTTTTCGGGAACTTCCTTGCCGACAACGCGGATCATATCCAGTTCCAACAGTGCAAATTCACCCCGTATTTCATAAGCCGTCTTTTGTCCAAGGAGGATCGGCGTTCCATAGTACCTCGACTGCCCTTCCAGTCGCGATGCCACATTCACCGGATCGCCCAGAGCGGTGTAGTCAAAGCGTGTGTCGCTACCCATGTTGCCCACAACACACTGGCCGGTGTTAATGCCAATACCGATATTCAGACTGTGAATGGTTTGGACGGCACGCTGTGCTTTTTCTTTGTCGGCCAATTTCTTGTTTGATTTTTTAACGCCCTGCATCCGATCCGTGTTATAGCTTTTGATGTCGTCTATCATCCTAAGCGCTGCGCGACAGGCCGAGCGAACATGGTCTTCATTGTCCAGCGGTGCGTTCCAGAACGCCATTACCGCATCGCCCATGAATTTGTCGATTGTTCCTTTATGATACATTATCGCATTCGACAGGATATTAAGAAACTGGTTCATCAACCGCGTTAGGCCTTCGGGATCTTCGCGATACTCTTCCGCGATGGCAGTGAAACCGCGCACATCGCTGAAGAGCAAGGTCAACTGGCGCGACTCGCCCCCCAACGTCAGCTTCTCCTGGTTTTGGGTCAGTTGCTCTACCAGATCACGAGACACATATTGCCCAAAAGCGCCGCGAATTTCCCGTTTCTGACGCTCCTCACGTAAATAATTGACAGTCGAGATGAGGATGATCGAGGCCATTGTCGATACCGCAGGAAAGGACGGATCGAGTAATATACGGTGTTCGTAGAAGAGATAGTAAGACGCGCCGATAAAAGCTGTAAGCAGTAGCGCGGAGGAAAAAATCAAAGCGCGGGCTCCAAAAAGCGGCGCAAATATGATGACCAATGCACATAGAGCGACCGTTGTGACCAACTCGATCGCAATAGTGTAATTTGGCCGGATAAGCATGGATTTTTCCATAATATTTTCAAGTACTTGAGCGTGAATTTCCACTCCAGCCATGGCAACGCCGAGAGGTGTGGCTCGAAAGTCTTCTAGACCGATGGCGGATGTGCCTACGAGCACCATATGGTTGGCAAGGCGTCCTTGCGGCATGCGGCCACTGATAAGGTCCGACGCGGATACATAACGCTGTTGCAGTGTTGGGGTTAGGTAAGGCCAGACCGTTCCGTCATGGGCGGTCGGCACAAGCTGCCTTGCGAGCACCACACCTTCCAAACCCGCTTCATTTGTGCGAACCGCGAAAGGTTCGCTACCGGTCGCCACACGCAAAAGCTCTGGCGTCAGCCCCAAGCGGATTTCATCCTGAACAGTCATTACCAGCGGGACACGGCGATAGACGCCGTCTGCGTCGGGGCGAGCGTTGAACATGCCGCGTCCGGCGGCCACAGCTTCCAACGCGGGCAAATTTTGGACGATATCGGGAAAGCGAAGCAGATAAGGTTTCGGATCAGGGCCAATCAGCGCAAATTGCACATCCGCAAGTTCCCTCTTTTCCGCGCGGCTGCCCGCGAAAGAGCGTATACTGGTTTGACCCAGGATCACACGCGACCGCGAAAAAGACTTCGCTAAAATGGCATCGTTATCCGGTAAACGTAGCATTTCTTGCGCTAGTGCTGCGGGCAATGCCGGGTTATCGTCAACAATTTGGGCAGGCGAAAGCCGGTCAGGCTCGGCAAAGACAATATCGAAGGCAATCGCAATGACGCCATCTGCTGTAGCTTTATCAACCAATTCTGCGATAAGGGTACGGGGCCACGGCCATTGGCCCAGTTCTTCTATGCTTCGATCGTCGATATCCAGAATAGCGACCGGCAGGGGGGTATAATCACGCGGTTTGCTTTGATGATAAAAATCGAAAGTTGTATTGCGTAGGGCGGCCAGCAGATGCGGGTCGCCGATGCGAATAATTATCCCGCAGATCAGGCCGATAAAAGCAACAACCCGTACCCACCCAAACCACTTCGAGAACCAGCGCTTCATTGACAAGTACGTTCATATAGCGGACTGCCGACACTGTAAAACTGTGCCACTGCTTGCGAATCAAAGGTGGTACTGAGGCCAATAATTTTGCGAATCTCTCCTGAGGCTGGGTGATCGTATTGAGGCCAAACCACTCCAAAAAGAAAATGAGTCGCCCTAAATTTTCCGCGAAGGAGGAAATATGGCATTAATATGGCATTTTTGTGGCTTTAATTTGTCTAAATGTAATATTGGTCACATACATAGCGTCATGCAAAAAGTACACTGAGGTCAATATATTTTTAAAAGGGATACTCCTGTGACCCTGAAAATTGTACATCAGAATGACCCAACCGAGAAAGTCTTTACTCTTGAGGTCAACGATACTGGCGAGTTTATGGTGCCCGACAGTGCAGCCTTGTTTCAAGGCGATTTTGAGCGCCAAGGCTCCGATCTTTATATCCGTCTGGAAGGGCACGACACGTTGCACTTACCAGACTATTTTCTTTCGCCAACTGTACCGGAGATTCAGGACGCTAATGGCGCCCGCTTGCGTGGAGAAACCGTCGAGCTTCTAGCAGGCCCCATTGCGCCTGGGGTTTATGCGCAGGTGGGCGATGGGTTTGGGC
The DNA here is from genome assembly GCF_051013555.1 of Sulfitobacter sp. TBRI5. Lineage (NCBI taxonomy): Bacteria > Pseudomonadati > Pseudomonadota > Alphaproteobacteria > Rhodobacterales > Roseobacteraceae > Sulfitobacter > Sulfitobacter sp. TBRI5. The sequence goes on from NZ_CP112884.1 coordinate 511,153, forward strand.
GAAACGCCAGTGCCGCGATCGGTCAGGTCGAAACGGTTTTGGGCGACTCGAGTGTCCAGCGCACGGATGGCACGGTAGAAGTTCTCGAAGTTGAAACCAAAATTTTCCAGAAAGACGTAATCCAGACTAGCGACGATGGGCAAGTATCCGTCACGTTCGTGGATGGTACAATCTTCACTCTGGCAGCGTCATCTCGGATGTTGATTGACGAGCTGATTTTTGATCCTGACGGCTCGGAAAACTCTGGTAGCTTTAGCCTGATTCAAGGTGGTTTCGTGTTCATTGCCGGTCAGGTCGCAAAGACCGGCGGGATGGAGGTTGGAACACCGTCCTCAACCATGGGCATCAGGGGGACAACGGTCGTCGTTGAAGTGGGTGCGGCGGACGGAGAGGTAACGAGCGAAATCACCCTCACCCGTGACCCTGACGGCGACATCGGCGAAGTGGAGGTGTTCGATCTCGATGGTAACCTCATCGCCACAATCACTGACGCAAACTCAAAATGGGTTTTTCAACTCGACGGTCAGAGTTACGAGGTATTCCGCAGCCTTCAGGAAGACGCGGACGACTCACTGCTCATCGCTGAAGCTTATGCAGCTTACAGATCCGCTTTTGACAGGGTTGAAGCCGGCGACACTTTCGTTACCCTTGGCGATACAGGCGGGCGGTCGATTGGTGGATCCGGTGCGGAATCCGGGGGAACGAACCTTGAAGTCGACTCCATCGACGAGCCTCAAGGCGTTGATGAGATTCAAGATATCCAAATTGAAGAAGGCGATGATCTTCAGTACGATGAAGGCTTTAACCGGCTAATCGAGATTGAAGAGCTTCCGGTTGTAATCGTAACCGGTTTCGAAGACGCCAGCGAGGACACGCCGATCACGGGCAATGTCAATGTTGAGGGGGGGAACTTTCAGCAACTGAGTTTTGTGGTCTCCAGCGAGCCCAACAACGGGACGGTCTCGGTCAACAATGACGGCAGTTTTGTGTTTGTGCCGAACCCTAATTTCAACGGACAGGACACTTTCACGGTAATAGGCACAGATCAAATTGGTGCCAGTGTTGACGGCGTTGTGATCGTCAATGTGTTGCCGATCAACGATCCGCCAGTGATCGCCGACCAGTCCATTTCTGTGCCCGAAGATCAGGCTATTGTCGGGGTGATTGCGGCCTCAGATATTGAAAACGATGAGCTGAGCTTTTCGATCGCTTCCCCTCCGGCCAATGGCGAGGTAGCACTGCAAAGGAATGGCGCTTATTCCTATCGTGCAGACTCAAACTTCACGGGAACGGACAGTTTCGACGTGATCGTGACTGATCCATCCGGCGATTCTGCGCAGGCGACGATTACGGTTTTTATCGAGGCCGAAAACGATGCACCTATAGCTGTGGAGGACGCTGGCGAAGCCGCGCAAGGTCAGCCGTTATTGGTCGATGTTCTGGCCAATGACACGGATATTGACGGTGCGGATGATGCCTCGAACTTCACGCTGAAAACGGTGTCGATTGCCGGCGTGACCGGACTGGCGGGAACCACGACCGGTGGTTCGGTGCGGATCGAGAACAACAAGTTGGTCTTTGATCCCGGCTCAGACTTTGACGAGCTGGACACCGGAGATATCTCCACGGTCACGGTATCCTACACGATGGCAGATGACCAAGGTCTGACGGACAGTGCGGCCGTCACCATCACGGTGACCGGCACGAATGACTTGCCTGTGGCCAGTGCCGACACAAGCGGCGGCATCGAAGGTGCTGTGCAGACCATAGATGTTCTGGCCAATGACACGGATATTGACGGTGCGGATGATGCCTCGAACTTCACGCTGAAAACGGTGTCGATTGCCGGCGTGACCGGACTGGCGGGAACCACGACCGGTGGTTCGGTGCGGATCGAGAACAACAAGTTGGTCTTTGATCCCGGCTCAGACTTTGACGAGCTGGACACCGGAGATATCTCCACGGTCACGGTATCCTACACGATGGCAGATGACCAAGGTCTGACGGACAGTGCGGCCGTCACCATCACGGTGACCGGAGCAAACGATGGACCGCTTGCGGTGGTCGATAGTGGCAGCGGCGCCGAGAACCAGGTTCTGACCATAGATGTTCTGGCCAATGACACGGATATTGACGGTGCGGATGATGCCTCGAACTTCACGCTGAAAACGGTGTCGATTGCCGGCGTGACCGGACTGGCGGGAACCACGACCGGTGGTTCGGTGCGGATCGAGAACAACAAGTTGGTCTTTGATCCCGGCTCAGACTTTGACGAGCTGGACACCGGAGATATCTCCACGGTCACGGTATCCTACACGATGGCAGATGACCAAGGTCTGACGGACAGTGCGGCCGTCACCATCACGGTGACCGGAGCAAACGATGGACCGCTTGCGGTGGTCGATAGTGGCAGCGGCGCCGAGAACCAGGTTCTGACCATAGATGTTCTGGCCAATGACACGGATATTGACGGTGCGGATGATGCCTCGAACTTCACGCTGAAAACGGTGTCGATTGCCGGCGTGACCGGACTGGCGGGAACCACGACCGGTGGTTCGGTGCGGATCGAGAACAACAAGTTGGTCTTTGATCCCGGCTCAGACTTTGACGAGCTGGACACCGGAGATATCTCCACGGTCACGGTATCCTACACGATGGCAGATGACCAAGGTCTGACGGACAGTGCGGCCGTCACCATCACGGTGACCGGAGCAAACGATGGACCGCTTGCGGTGGTCGATAGTGGCAGCGGCGCCGAGAACCAGGTTCTGACCATAGATGTTCTGGCCAATGACACGGATATTGACGGTGCGGATGATGCCTCGAACTTCACGCTGAAAACGGTGTCGATTGCCGGCGTGACCGGACTGGCGGGAACCACGACCGGTGGTTCGGTGCGGATCGAGAACAACAAGTTGGTCTTTGATCCCGGCTCAGACTTTGACGAGCTGGACACCGGAGATATCTCCACGGTCACGGTATCCTACACGATGGCAGATGACCAAGGTCTGACGGACAGTGCGGCCGTCACCATCACGGTGACCGGCACGAATGACTTGCCTGTGGCCAGTGCCGACACAAGCGGCGGCATCGAAGGTGCTGTGCAGACCATAGATGTTCTGGCCAATGACACGGATATTGACGGTGCGGATGATGCCTCGAACTTCACGCTGAAAACGGTGTCGATTGCCGGCGTGACCGGACTGGCGGGAACCACGACCGGTGGTTCGGTGCGGATCGAGAACAACAAGTTGGTCTTTGATCCCGGCTCAGACTTTGACGAGCTGGACACCGGAGATATCTCCACGGTCACGGTATCCTACACGATGGCAGATGACCAAGGTCTGACGGACAGTGCGGCCGTCACCATCACGGTGACCGGAGCAAACGATGGACCGCTTGCGGTGGTCGATAGTGGCAGCGGCGCCGAGAACCAGGTTCTGACCATAGATGTTCTGGCCAATGACACGGATATTGACGGTGCGGATGATGCCTCGAACTTCACGCTGAAAACGGTGTCGATTGCCGGCGTGACCGGACTGGCGGGAACCACGACCGGTGGTTCGGTGCGGATCGAGAACAACAAGTTGGTCTTTGATCCCGGCTCAGACTTTGACGAGCTGGACACCGGAGATATCTCCACGGTCACGGTATCCTACACGATGGCAGATGACCAAGGTCTGACGGACAGTGCGGCCGTCACCATCACGGTGACCGGCACGAATGACTTGCCTGTGGCCAGTGCCGACACAAGCGGCGGCATCGAAGGTGCTGTGCAGACCATAGATGTTCTGGCCAATGACACGGATATTGACGGTGCGGATGATGCCTCGAACTTCACGCTGAAAACGGTGTCGATTGCCGGCGTGACCGGACTGGCGGGAACCACGACCGGTGGTTCGGTGCGGATCGAGAACAACAAGTTGGTCTTTGATCCCGGCTCAGACTTTGACGAGCTGGACACCGGAGATATCTCCACGGTCACGGTATCCTACACGATGGCAGATGACCAAGGTCTGACGGACAGTGCGGCCGTCACCATCACGGTGACCGGAGCAAACGATGGACCGCTTGCGGTGGTCGATAGTGGCAGCGGCGCCGAGAACCAGGTTCTGACCATAGATGTTCTGGCCAATGACACGGATATTGACGGTGCGGATGATGCCTCGAACTTCACGCTGAAAACGGTGTCGATTGCCGGCGTGACCGGACTGGCGGGAACCACGACCGGTGGTTCGGTGCGGATCGAGAACAACAAGTTGGTCTTTGATCCCGGCTCAGACTTTGACGAGCTGGACACCGGAGATATCTCCACGGTCACGGTATCCTACACGATGGCAGATGACCAAGGTCTGACGGACAGTGCGGCCGTCACCATCACGGTGACCGGAGCAAACGATGGACCGCTTGCGGTGGTCGATAGTGGCAGCGGCGCCGAGAACCAGGTTCTGACCATAGATGTTCTGGCCAATGACACGGATATTGACGGTGCGGATGATGCCTCGAACTTCACGCTGAAAACGGTGTCGATTGCCGGCGTGACCGGACTGGCGGGAACCACGACCGGTGGTTCGGTGCGGATCGAGAACAACAAGTTGGTCTTTGATCCCGGCTCAGACTTTGACGAGCTGGACACCGGAGATATCTCCACGGTCACGGTATCCTACACGATGGCAGATGACCAAGGTCTGACGGACAGTGCGGCCGTCACCATCACGGTGACCGGAGCAAACGATGGACCGCTTGCGGTGGTCGATAGTGGCAGCGGCGCCGAGAACCAGGTTCTGACCATAGATGTTCTGGCCAATGACACGGATATTGACGGTGCGGATGATGCCTCGAACTTCACGCTGAAAACGGTGTCGATTGCCGGCGTGACCGGACTGGCGGGAACCACGACCGGTGGTTCGGTGCGGATCGAGAACAACAAGTTGGTCTTTGATCCCGGCTCAGACTTTGACGAGCTGGACACCGGAGATATCTCCACGGTCACGGTATCCTACACGATGGCAGATGACCAAGGTCTGACGGACAGTGCGGCCGTCACCATCACGGTGACCGGCACGAATGACTTGCCTGTGGCCAGTGCCGACACAAGCGGCGGCATCGAAGGTGCTGTGCAGACCATAGATGTTCTGGCCAATGACACGGATATTGACGGTGCGGATGATGCCTCGAACTTCACGCTGAAAACGGTGTCGATTGCCGGCGTGACCGGACTGGCGGGAACCACGACCGGTGGTTCGGTGCGGATCGAGAACAACAAGTTGGTCTTTGATCCCGGCTCAGACTTTGACGAGCTGGACACCGGAGATATCTCCACGGTCACGGTATCCTACACGATGGCAGATGACCAAGGTCTGACGGACAGTGCGGCCGTCACCATCACGGTGACCGGAGCAAACGATGGACCGCTTGCGGTGGTCGATAGTGGCAGCGGCGCCGAGAACCAGGTTCTGACCATAGATGTTCTGGCCAATGACACGGATATTGACGGTGCGGATGATGCCTCGAACTTCACGCTGAAAACGGTGTCGATTGCCGGCGTGACCGGACTGGCGGGAACCACGACCGGTGGTTCGGTGCGGATCGAGAACAACAAGTTGGTCTTTGATCCCGGCTCAGACTTTGACGAGCTGGACACCGGAGATATCTCCACGGTCACGGTATCCTACACGATGGCAGATGACCAAGGTCTGACGGACAGTGCGACCGTCACCATCACGGTGACCGGAGCAAACGACGGACCAAATATAGCAGTAGAAACGTCTGCCGGGTTCGTTGAAGCAGCTGATGCCACTCGGCAGTTCTTAACGGACAGCGGATCGATTTTTTTCAGCGATCCAGATGCTGACGACATCATAGACGTAACATTTGCGGCGGATGGTGATCCTGTTTGGTCGGCTGGGCAACTGTCGCCTGCCATTCGTACGGCGTTGCTCAGCGGCTTTTCTTTGTCAGCTATCGGCCAAGCAGTACCAGGCGAGACAACTTGGGACTATTCTACCTCTGACCTTGATCTTGACTTCCTGGGTGAAGGCGAAACGATTTCTTGGTCGTATTCTGTTTCAGCCACCGACGAGGCCGGCTCAGAAGCCACTCAGACGCTCTCTTTCAGCATTACCGGCGAAAATGACGCCCCTGTTCCGGAAGACAAAAACGTTGACGTTCAGAAGGACGGCTCGTTTTCAGGCGTACTTTCAGCGTCGGACCAAGATGCGAATGACGTGCTGGCGTTTGCCGTCGTTGGTTCCGGGCCGGCAAATGGCACGCTGTCCCTAGTCGGCACGGAAAGCTTCACCTATACTCCTGACGCCGGATATTTGGGACTGGATAGTTTTGAATACTCCGTGACTGATTTGTCGGGAGAAGTACGAACTGCGAACGTGGTCATAGCGGTGCAATCCGGAGACGGTTCTGGCGACGGACAGACAGTATCGCTGAATATCCTGCCAAGTGGCACGATTTCTGCGGAAACGTCCGAAGTAACAACTGGCGGCGTAAATTTGATTATCGTACTGGATGGCTCGGGCAGTATCTCCAGTGCGGATTTTCAGCTGCAATTGAATTCGACGGCGGCTGCTCTGGAAAACCTCGCGGGCGACTTTCAAGCTGCTGCAAACGTCGTATCGGTGTCGCTGGTCCTATACGCAGAGAACATAGGTGGACTCGATACCAATGCGGTGGAAATCGGCACGTTCGATCTGATCAATTCGGATTTCCCCGGCGCAGGTGAAGAAGCCATCAACCCGGACCTCATCAATGCTTTGACAAATATTACCTACCCGGATGCAGCGAACCAGTCGGACTTCGCTGCGGCTCTCACTGTGGCAGAGGACATTCTGGACAACCGTAACGCACTAGATGATGTAAATCTGGCTGAAGAAACCAACGTAATTTACTTTCTGACCAATGGCGTACAGACGGGTGGTAACCAGTGGACGAATGATGTCGACCGTATAACAAACAAAGCCTACGAGGTGGACATTCAAGCATTCGGCTTAGGGGGAAGCGTTAACCTCGGAACACTTAAGCAACTGGATCCGGACGCAGTTATTCTAAACGGTCCACAAGACTTGGAAACAGCCTTTTCCGCCACTCCTTTGTTTGGTGCCAATTTGGTTGATTTGTCGGTATCATTAATCGTGGACGGCACAGACCTTGGTGAGATTGCGGATGAGACTTCGCCTGCTATCTTGGAGAATGGTTTGGCGACAGAGCTTTCGCTAGCCGAGTTGGAAGGTTTTGCCGATCTGCTTGGTGATGAAAATCGCGTATCAGCGTTGGCTGGGTTTGACCTTGATGGCGATGCTTCGACGGTTGAGATACAGCTCTTTGCATCCAAGGTTTTTGCCAAGAGTGCCGAGGTCGCGATAATCTCAGGATCGGCGGGAAGTGATCTTTTGCTTGGCAGCGATGCGCAAGACTCGATTTCAGGTGGCGCGGGCGGGGATGTGATCCTTGGATACGCAGGTAACGACACGCTTTCGGGTGGCCCTGGAACCGACGTGATCCGCGCAGGGAGCGGAGATGACGTGATTATTCAATCCTCTGCATCCGAGATTGGTGATTTCGTCGATGGCGGCGAGGGACGCGATACGCTGAAAATCGACGTTTTGGGTGAAATCAGCAATTTGATTGCTGAACGCGCCATTAACGGCATTGAAGTGATTGACATGGAAAATGGTGTTGAAGATACTCTGACTCTCAGTTTCGACGAAATCGTTGATCTATCCGAGACGTCAGATACCGCGCTGGAAACCCTTTTGGACGACGCTCTAAGAAGCGCGCGAACCATCACCGGCGATGAGCACGATACGTTGGTTCTGGACGGTCAGGGCATCTATACGGTCACCAAAGGGGCATCCACAGTTGTGGACGGCTCAGGTACAGAGCTTGCGATCTATTCGTTCAGCATTGGCGGGGCTTCAGCTTTGGCGACCTTGGGTGTGGACTCAGATGTCGAGGTCAACATCAATAATACAGTGGTCGCCTAAGTCGGGCGGTTTCTTCAAGGAATTTGAGAAAATCGAAGGTAGTGTCATTTGTGGACGGCTCCGTTTTTGCAAGGCTTAAGTTGAGCTGCTGTTGATCGTTTCTGGTTGCGGTCATTTGTCCGGCCTGTTTGCGCGGTGTATGTGACCGCTGTGTGGTGTCAGACGGATTCGAACCAGTCTCAGTATACCCCCTAATACCGGAATTTATGCCGAACAAACCTGGCGCCATTCAGCAAGAGCGACGGCACGGTTTAAAGCGTTTTCAGTTTACGTAGAAGCGTATCCTGCCTCGCAAAAGTAGTTCCAGCATTCTTGTGGCGTGTAGAGGTTGCAGATTTCGCTGAGGGCGTCGAACAGACTGGTAAAGGATCGCGCTCCGATACGGCGCAGATGGGCTTTCAGTTTTGAGAATGCCATTTCAATCGGGTTCAGGTCCGGACTGTACGGTGGCAAGAAGAGGAACCAGCAGCCGTGGGCGCGCAGGGCCGCCTCTGCCTCTTTGTTCCGGTGGGTGGCAAAGTTATCGAGGATCACGGCGGTGCCAGGTTCGATCTCGGGGATCAGCACGTCGCGGATGTAGGCTGCAAATGCGGGGCCGTCCATCGCGCCCCTGATCACCCAAGGCGCGACCAGATCGGAGGCCCCCAGCCCGGCAATCAGGGTCTGGGTACCCCACGATCCAAACGGCGCAGATGCTGTCAGCCGGGTGCCGCGCAGGGACCGCCCCCGTGTTCGCGTCAGGTTGGTTTTGACGGATGTTTCATCAAGGAAGACAACACGTTCATCTGACTGCGGGAGACATGCCGTCAAGCCAATGTACAAAATTCACCTGCGTCACGAACTCTTAGCCAAGCTGCGGCTTGCCCATTCAGCTTTTCAAGTTAGAGAGGATGCCACGTCTGCGTTCACGCAATGCTGATCGTTGCCCCGTCCGACCTCGTTCGCAGGTTATTGCTAAAAGAATACGGCCTCGATCCTTCGCGTGTTCGTGTCGTCGGGCACGGGGTGGACCGCTCAGCATTTTTGAGGGGTGAATGTCGGCAGAGTGGGCAATCAAGATCTTGCGCCATTCTGCCACAAGATCGCGTCAGGCCCTAGTCGGACAACCGATCCGCCCTTTCAGGTATACAACCGCGAGCGCCAGATTTGCGATCTTCGGATAGTCGATCTCAGGTATATCGATATCGAGCCGTTGGTGAAGCGCTGTAACAAGGTTTAAGAAATCCATCGAGTCGAGTTCCAGATCATCTTGCAGGTGATCCTCTTCGCCAACCTCGTCCGGATCGATGTCCGGGGCGATTTGGGTAAGCTCTTCCAGAAAGGCTGTGCGGATGTCGGCTTCGGTCATAGGGCCTCCGGAGTCTGAAGTGCGGCGTCGAGCGCGGCCAGAAACTTGGCACCGCGACGTCCGTCGCTGACTCGGTGGTCGGCGGACAGCGTAACGGTAACGGTCATACGCGGGGTGATCTTGTCACCAATGATCCATGGCCGGGCCACCGGTGCGCCAAAGCCGACGATAGCGACCTGCGGCGGGTAGATCACGCCCGCCATCGCATCGGCGCCGGTGTCGCCCATCGCCGAAATGGTGATCGTAGCATCGGTCATTTCCGAAGAGCGCAACCGCCCGCTGCGGGCCCGTAAAACCAGGTCGCGCATCTGTGCCATCAGATTGTTAAGCGGCAGGGTTTCGGCATCGTGCAATGCAGGTGCCACAAGTCCGCCACCGCGCAGCGCCACCGCCACACCCGCATGAACGGCCCGCGCCGGATGAAACCCCTCGCCATCAAAGTGGCCGTTGATCTGCGGAACCTGCGCGACCGCAAGGGCCGCGGCCTTGATGAACAGTGCGACCATCAACAGGCGTGTATCAGATGGGCGCGTCGCATTGGTCATGGCAAGCCAGTCAGTGGCGGCTTGCAGATCAATAGTCTGGGTTAGGTAGTAATGTGGGATCTCGCGTTTGGAGCGGGCCATGGCATTGGCAATCGCAGTGCGCATTGCGGCCATATCGAGCCCCGGCTTGGCGCTGGTTTTTGCTGGCCCCTCCCTGATCGGGGTAGGTTCAACGGCTTCGACATCCGCCAGAATAACCGCGCCGCCGGGGCCTGTTCCTAAAAGCGCCGCAAGGTCGATCCCACGCTCGGCGGCACGTACCCGCGCGGCGGGAGAGGCAGTTGGCGCTTCACCAGCCTGGGGTATAACGGGTGGCGATGAGGGCATAGGCAATGACGCAGGGACCACCGCTAAGGGGACTTCGGTAGATTTCTCAGGCTGGGTAGGCGATGATGCTGCCGCCTCCGGTTTGGCGGGCGCCTCGGGATCAACTGCGGGTCTGACTGCGGTTGCACCATCTTCGCAGGGCGCGCGGATCGTGGCCAATGCGGTGCCGACGGCAAGCGTGGCCCCGATCTCTGCGTCAAGCGTTTCGACAGTGCCCTCCTCAAAGCACTCGATTTCAATTGCACCCTTCTGGGTTTCGACGACCGCGACCACATCGCCGCGGGTAACGATGTCCCCCGGCTTGATCATCCACTCCACCAAAGTGCCCGCTTCCATGTCTGCACCCAACGAGGGCATGGCGAACACGGCCATCGGATCACCCCTTGACCATCGCCGCGCGCGCGGCGGCGACGATACCGGCAACCTGGGGAATCGCCGCCTGTTCCAGATGTGCGGCGTAGGGGATCGGCACTTCGGCCGAACAGACCCGCCCAACCGGTGCATCCAGCCGCCAGAAAGCCCCTTCGGTGATCTGCGCCGATACCTCGGCAGCCAGCGAACCGGTACGCCACCCCTCATCCACGACCACTGCGCGGCGCGTGCGCGCAACCGAGGCGAGGATGGTTTCAGTATCAAGCGGGCGCAAGGTGCGCAGGTCTATCACCTCGGCCTTGATCCCCTCTTTGGCCAGTTCCTCTGCCGCCTCCAGTGTCTTGAACAGAGATCCGCCATAGGTGATCAGCGACACATCCTTGCCTGGCCTTCGGATCGCGGCCTTATCGATGTCGACAGAGCCCGCGTTTGCGGCGATCTGCCCGGACATGTTGTACAGCATGACATTTTCAAAGATCAGAACCGGGTCAGGATCTTCAAGCGCTGTCAGCAACATGCCCCGCGCATCCTCCAGCGTCGCGGGCGCCAGAACCTTAAGTCCCGGGATATGCGCGTACCAGCCTTCCAGCGAATGCGAATGCTGCGCGGCCAGTTGCTTGCCGGCACCGGTCGCCATGCGGATCACCAGTGGGCAGCCGAACTGTCCACCCGACATGTGCCGGATCGTAGCGGCCGTGTTCAGGATCTGATCCAGCGCCAGCATAGAGAAATTCACGGTCATCAGTTCGACAATCGGCCGCATACCCGCTGCCGCAGCCCCAATGCCCGCACCGGTAAAGCCAGATTCCGACAGAGGGGTGTCGCGGATACGGTCTTCTCCGAACTCCGCCATCAACCCCTTGGACACCGCATAACAGCCGCCATAGGCACCAACGTCCTCGCCCATAAGAAAAACGCGCTCATCCCCTGTCATCGCTCCACGGATCGCCTGTTTGACGGCCTCGCGATAGGTGGTCTCGATCCTTTCACCCGCAGGTTCGGCTGCGACTTGCGGAGACGCGGGCTCAACGGACATTACATGTTTGGTCAGGGTCTCGACCGGCTCCCACACACCGGCTTCTGCAAAGGCCACCGCCTCGGCGATCTCAGCGTCGATCTCGGTGGTCATCTTGGCGATATCGGCCTCGTGGATCAGGCCGTTTTCCAGCAACCAGCCCTGAAACCGCACAATCGGGCCCTTTTCGCGCCACTCGGCGATTTCAGCTTTATCGCGATACAACTGCGCATCGAACATCGAATGTGGACGAAAGCGGTAAGTGCGCGCCTCCAGCAGATACGGGCGGCCGGTTTCCCGGATGTTCGCGACCACACGGCGCGCGGCGGCTTCGACGGCGACCACATCCATGCCATCGACCACTTCGCTTTCGATGCCATAGGCTGTGGCCTTTGCATGAATGTCGGTCTGCGATTCTGTGCGCGCCAAGGCGGACCCCATTGCATAGCCGTTGTTTTCGCAGATCCAAAGCACCGGCAGATCCCAAAGCTCGGCCAGGTTCAACGCCTCGTGGAACTCGCCCTCGGCCACAGCACCTTCGCCAAAGAAACAGGCCGTGACGTTCTTTTCGCCCCGCATCCGGTCCGCCAGGCCCAGACCCGCCGCAAGCGGCAGGCCACCGCCGACAATCGCGTTGCCCCCATAGAAATTGGTGCTCGCGTCGAACAGATGCATTGACCCGCCGCGCCCGCCCGAACATCCGTTAGCCTTGCCATACATCTCCGCCAAAATGGGGCCCATCGCTACGCCGCGCGCCAAGGCATGCCCGTGCTCGCGGTAGGTGGCGACGATGCGGTCATCTGGCTCAAGCACCGGGATCACGCCCATCGCCACCGCTTCTTCGCCATCGTACAGATGCAGAAAGCCGCGGATCTTTTCGCGCGTGTAAAGCTCGGCGCATTTGTCCTCGAACCGACGGATACGCATCATTCCGCGCAGCAGGTCCTGCACGTGAGCGCGGTTCAGGTGCGGTTTTGTCTGGGATGTCATTTCTCGTCCGCCTCCAATGTGGAAATATCCCCTTCGGGTAGGCCAAGTTCGCGCGCCTTGAGAAGACGGCGCATTATCTTGCCCGATCGCGTCTTGGGCAGTTGGTTGCGAAACACAATTTCACGTGGGGCCACCGCGGCGCCAAGCCGTTTGCGCGCAAAGCCCCGGATCTCGCGTTCCAGCGCCTCGGACGGCTCAAATCTAGGGTTCAGCGCGACATAGGCCTTGACGATTTCGCCTGCGGTCTCGTCCGGAATGCCGATCACGGCGGCCTCGGCGACGGCGTGATGTTCAATCAGCGCGCTTTCGACCTCGAAAGGGCCGACCAGATGACCAGAGGATTTGATCAGGTCATTCGCGCGGCCGACAAACCAGAAATACCCGTCCTTGTCCCGCATGGCGAGGTCGCCCGACAGATACCAGCCGCCAACAAAACATTTATCATAACGAGCCTGTTCGTTGAGATAAGCGCGCATCATCGACGGCCAGCCGGGGCGCAGCGCCAGTTCGCCAATTTCGCCCGGCTTGCACGCATGCACGGCGCCGTCTTCGACATTGACTATTCCAGCCTCAATGCCGGGCAAGGGCTTGCCCATCGAGCCGGGACGAATGTCCATTCCGGCAGTATTGGCGATCATGATGCCACCGGTTTCGGTCTGCCACCAATTGTCGTGGAACGGCTGGCCTAACACCTCTTGCCCCCAGACCACGCCTTCGGGGTTCAAGGGCTCTCCGACACTGGCGAGAAACCGCAGCTTGCGGAAATCATAGGGCTTTGCGGCGTCCTTTCCCGCCCGCATCAGCATGCGGATCGCGGTGGGTGCGGTGTACCAGACCTGCACGCTCTCAGCCTGAAGGATGCCGTACCAACGGTCCAGGTCGAATTCCGCTTCGTCGACGATCATCGTCACCCGGTTCACCAGCGGCGCAATAATGCCATACGAAGTGCCCGTGACCCAGCCAGGATCAGCCGTGCACCAGTAGATATCGCCGGGTCTCAGATCCAGCGCAAAGCGCCCCGTAGCCGCATGGGCGATGACCGCACCGTGCACGTGGACGGCACCCTTGGGCTTGCCAGTGGTGCCAGAGGTGAAATGGATCAGCGCCATATCATTCGAAGTGGTTTTCGCCGTTACGAACGTGTCGGCGGCGGCATCCATCGCAGGGCGCAAGGCGACGCAGTCCTCGGGCACGACATTATCACTCAGGATCAGTACAAGCTTCAACGAGCCAAGCTCCTTTCGCCAGCTCGCGACCTTCTTGCGATACAAAGTCTCGGTGGTAACAAGAACGTTGCCTTCGCCGATCTCCATCCGGGATCTGATCGGCTCTGGTCCAAATGCGGCAAAAAGTGGGGTGAATGTCATGCCGGCCTTTAGGGTGCCAAGGGCCGCGGAATACAGCTCCGGCACCCGCCCCATCAGCGAATAGACCCGCGCGCCGGGTTTCAGCCCATGTCCAGCCAACACATTGGCAAAGCGCGCGGCCTCACCGACTAGTGCTGCATAGCTGAAATCGCGCCGCCCACCGTCCTTGCTGATCCATCGGATCGCGACCTGATCGCCATGGCCCGAAGCGACATGACGATCAAGCGCCTCATGCGTGATGTTGAGCCCGCCACCCGGCAATCCGTCCAGCATGTCGCGCGCGTCGTCCCAGCCAAACCCGGCGCGGACCGCATCTGTCAGATTTGCGGCAGCGCGCGTTGCATCGTCCTTGGGTATTATCGGCCAAGTCATGATTATCTCCCTTTGATCAGGCTATACACCCACGCGCATGTTACTTTGACTTAGGTCAACTACATCCGGCGGCGGTCCAAGCGCGCGGCGCGTTGGCCTTCATCCCGATCGAGCCTTTCAAGCTTGCACAGGCCCGGTTACAGCCCGTAGCTATAATGATCAGAGTATTCTTTCTGAAAGAACCCTGTAGGAAACGAAATGTGCAATTTTCTCACGTCCTGATGGCGGGCCACTCTTCAACGGCATGATCGTGTCCTGGAAGCGCGGAAAAGGCGAGATTTTCACCGCTGCAACATGTGAATGGATCGTGGGTCTGACGCGAGGTGACTGCCAAGTTGAGAAGATCACCGAAAACGTTCTGGACCGCTTTGGCAAGGCTTGAGAATATTAGATGTCGGAAGCGGACCTTTGCGAACGTAATTCCAGATGGCTGCAATGGGCGCCCTTGCTGTTGTCGCTATGGTGCGGTGATGGGCGGAGGCTTTCGTCGCTTACCTGACACCGCATTCCCAGCGATGGCCGCAAGCAGAACCACGCCGCCAATCAAAGTATTCACGCTCGCCGTTTCGCCCAGAAAGAGCCAGACCCAAAGTGGACCGAGCAGGACTTCGGCCAGAGATAGCAAGGCAAGCTCTGCCGCGGGGAGGCTACGCGAGCCCAACGTGTATAGGATCAGACCGGCACCGGCTTGGAAAACCCCCATTCCCATCGAAATGAAGCTGTCATTTGAGCTCAGAACGAGCGGAAGCCCGAGCCCGAGACAGATCACCAAGGTGATAGCGATTGCGAAGAGACCCGAAAGGAAGACCGCCGGTAGCATCTCGCCTGTTCGACCCCAACGTAACGCCACAGTGAAGACGGCGAAACCGAACGCTGATCCAAGGGCCGCAAGACTGCCCTTAAGAGCGACGCTGCCGGACTTGTCTGCAACCATGATCGCGATCCCGCCAATGGCAACAACAATCGCAATCCAGGTTGCAAAGCGCACGCGTTCACGCAGAACAATCCATCCCAGAACCGCAGCCATAAAAGGTGCTGTTGCAAAAAGCAGCATCGCATTCGCGACCGAAGTGTTCTGAATTGAGTAGATCCCACCGCTATAGGCTGCAACCAATGAAAGTCCTGCGATAACAACCGGGGAACCAATGCGGCGGATTTGAACAAAGGGGCTTTCGCCCGACCGTATTCGAATAAGCACATAAAGAAACAGCGACATGCTGATCGACCGATACAGCAGAATCTGCCACACGACGGCATCGTCGATCAAGCGAATACCAAGACCGACCGTTGACCACAGAACCCCAGCCGCAAAGACGAAAAGCACACCGTGCTTGTGGGTATCCGCATTTGAGGAAGGGGGCGATATGGACGTCATCTAATTCCAATCAAAGAAGTCTCTATAAACAAGTTAACTTGTCGGGCGAAGTTTTGATCACGCATATGCGACATTGGCGCGGATTGCTGTGCACGGTCTTGCCTAGCCAGGATTGCTGCGCAGTGCATGAACAGCCGGTATGGTAACACTGATGTGCAGCATTCAACACATCGGCCAGCGGCGGCTTTAGGCCGGCCTTGGCTTTGTGCCTTTTGGGGTCAGAGTAATTTCGCCGAGTATGACGCAGCTCTTTTCCTTCCGGGCAAATGTATCGATCACTGTCTTCGTCCCAAGTGAAGTCGGATCGCGACCAGGTGCCGTCCTTGCGCTTTGAATGATCAAAGACAGGGATAAACGGAAGGATTTTCCGTTTGAGCGTTAGCCAAGCGAGATTGTCAGATGAGCCATAAGCCGTATCCGCCGCCCCCCAATCAGGCTTTAGGCCAAAGCGGTCTTCGGTGCGATCAATCATTTTGCGCATCGCGCCGACCTCTGCCTGCCGGATCGACCGGCTGGCGTCCACATCCATGATGATCCCGTGATCTGTGTCGATCAGGTAATTGTCTGAATACGCAAAGAAAGCGGGGCCTTTACGCGCGGCAGTCCAGTGGGCATGAGCAGTGAACTTGGGTGTTGTCTCGCTGGCACCACCGCCGTCACGACCTATCAATAGTATACTGTCCACGAACTGCGCGGCATGGGTATTCCAATCAATAAAGAAATGTTTTCCTACAGCGGCGCATATTCAGGTCACCATGCCCGCTACGGGTGAAGACCTTTTCGATGAAGGCGAGGAACGTGGCGCGACGGGCCTGACGGCGGGCACGCAGCGCCTGACGCTCATGCGAGGTCGGGGCGGCGGGAGTGCTGTACTTAATTAAGTCAGTCTGCATGGGGGTCATCATGGCGTGTCTCCTTGGTTGATGACCCAAAGGTGCCCGATCCCGTGCGCCTCTGCTTGAGGGGGAGGCTTGGAAAACCTTAGGATTGCCTTTGGAAACCTTGGGGCCGGCTGAATTTTTTGGGTCACGACGGAAAAATCGGTGTAAGTTGCGGGACATGGAGCACCATTTCGCCGATTGCACGCTGGATGACGCCCGTCTGACGCTAACTCGTGGTGGTAGCGCGGTGGCCGTGGAACCCAAGGTATTCGACCTGATCCATCTTCTGCTGCGCAATGCTGGAGACCTGGTGACGCGCGACCGAATGGTGGAAGAGATTTGGGGCGGGCGGATCGTGTCCGAGTCTGCGATTTCCGCTTGCATCGCGGCAGCGCGCAAGGCTGTGGGCGACAATGGCAAGGCACAGGCGGTAATCCGCACCGTGGCGCGGCGGGGATTGATGTTGGTGGCCAAAGTGTCGAGGGAGGCGGATGCTAGGCCTTCGGTCCCCGCTCAGGCTCCCGCCGCCACGGCTCAGCGCATCCGCTATTGCAAGAACGAAGATGGCTGTGCAGTCGCTTATGCTATCAGCGGCGAGGGGCCGCCCGTTCTGCGGTTCGGTCCACTGCAAACCACCGACCTGGAAATGGAATGGGCATACGGGCTCCATCGCTCTTGCATCTCGTCGATGGCACTCCACACCCGATATCTGCGCTTCGACAATGTGGGGAGCGGCCAATCAGAACGGGTCCAGCGAGAAATCGACTTTGAGACCGAGGCGCGTGATGCGGCCGCGGTGTCGGACGCGGCGGGCTTCGACCGCTTCGCTGCGGTGTCATTTTCAGGCGGATGCCTTGCAGCGCTCAACTTCGCGGCGCTCTATCCCGAGCGGCTTACGCGTTTGGCGATCGTGGGTGGATATGTCGATGGGCGGTCGCGTCGCAGCGCGGATGCGTCGCCCGACGCGTTGAAGAGCATGATCGCCGAGGGCTGGGCGCGCCCCGAAAGCGCCTTCGCGAGTGCCTTCGCGATGTCTTACTTTCCCGAAGGGCCGGCTGAAGAAGCGCGCGAGGTCCTGCGCGAGATGCAAGCCGCTTGCCCGCCCGAGACTATGCTGCGCGACCGGGACGTGATCAACGATGCGACAGTCGCGCCTCTGCTAGACCAAGTGCGCTGCCCGGTGTTGATCCTGCATGCACGCGACGATGCCGTGCATCCTTTGTCGCAGGCGCAGAAGCTAGCGGCGGGCATTCCGAGGGCCGAACTGGTGGTGCTTGAGACCGCCAACCACGTTCCCTTGCACGGCAGCGCATGCTGGGAGAACTACAATTACACGCTCGCGGAGTTCTTGACCGGGTAACGCGAGCGCTGGCCTCTGAACGATTTCGCGTGTGCAGCGAACGGCTGCAAGGTCCCGCAGAGCGGAAGTAGACCAATTTTTCGTAAGTGTCCGCTCTTGTGGTAAGCGGTCGTTCATAAACAAAACTTCAAATTTCCAGTCATGAACGGCTGCTTAACGCGACGAACCGGTCGTCAGAGAAAAACAGTCGAATGACTGCATCGAGCGGCGGTTTCAACGGGTCGACGCAACACATGCATTGAAACGCTCGGCTGGTGTTTCGTAGTTGAGCGTCTTTCGAGGTCGTTCGTTGAGTTGTCTGGCGACGGCGCTGAGCTTCGCCTGACTATGTATCGACAAATCTGTGCCCTTTGGGAAGTACTGTCGCAGCAGACGGTTGGTATTTTCGTTTGTGCCGCGTTGCCATGGCGAATGTGGCTCGCACAGAAAGACGTCAATATCCGTGGCCAGGGTGAAGGCCTTGTGTCCAGCCATCTCCGTTCCGCGGTCCCAGGTCAGCGAGCGGTACAGCTCTTTTGGCAACTTGCGAGACTGTTTGATCAATGCCTGAATGACACTGTGGCTGTCCTTGTTGCTCACCTTGGCCAGCATCACAAAGCGGGTGTGACGTTCGACCAATGTCGCGATGAAGCTGTTGCCAGACCCTGCAATCAAGTCTCCTTCCCAATGGCCCGGCACTGCTCGATCCTCAACGTCCGCAGGTCTGTCACGGATCGATATTGCGTCGTTGAACTTACCCAGGCCGCTGCGCTTCAAGGTGGCATGGCGGGATCGGCGTATGGATCGTGTCGCCCGCAGATGCGCCAATAATTCTTTCTTAAGTACGCCTCTTGTCTGGATAAAAAGGCTTCGGTAGATCGTCTCATGGGAGACCCGCTTGTTGTCTTCATCGGGATGTTCACGCATCAACCAGCCTGCGATTTGTTGTGGAGACCATTTGCGCGTCAGCTTGGCCGATATTGCGCGGCACAGATAGTCATTGCCCGCCAACTTGCAGAGCTTTGGGCGATGGGCGCGGTCCCAAGCAGCTGCATCAGACACCGCTGCTCGATAAAGTTTGGCGCCGCCATTGCGCCTGACCTCGCGACTGATTGTGGATGCCGGTCGCTTCAATGTTTGAGCAATTGAACGCAGCGAGACCTGCGCTCGCAAGCCTCTGGATATCTCTTCGCGGTCGGAAAGCGTCAGAGCGAGCCGAGACCTCACACGGTCCGGCGGGCGAATGCCGCCAGTGCGCGCAAGCAGCGGATAGATCGACGATGACTCGCGTTCAAACAAACGTCCGATCGAACTCATCGACTCGCCGCGTTGCCATCGATCCCATATCTCTGACTTCTGTTTATCTGTGAAAAATATCCGGCAACGATACTTCATTATGCTCACTCCATCTTTGGTCAAAGATTAAAGTGTTGCGTCGACCCGTTGAAACCGCCGCCCAAAGCGGACCAGATCGGGGCGATTGTATCGATGTCTCGGGTCGTACTGCCACCTGATACAGTGACCTGGGTCAGACCGAGAAATGACCTAAGTGTCTTCTGGGATTGGCAGTTCCGTGCTAGGTTCCAAAAAACCCAGTTGCGGAGCATTTTCATGAAGCTTTATTCAACCCTGTTATTTGCGGTTGCATTTCTCGTCGCTCCCGGGAGCCACGCCCAGACACAGCCGAGCGCCACTGACAATACGTGCCACGCCATGGTCATCCCCGATATGCTTCACGGTGATTATCATATCACGGCAGGACCCTTGCAGATGACAATTGCCGGAAACGTAATGTTCCCCGAAGGCGAAACCTCTGGCCCCGGCACGATCTATCCCGGTCCGTTGCGGGAATACATGGTCAAAATGGTACCGCCAATTCCTGAATTCCGGCTGGAGGAAACCGATGCCTTGCAGCCGGATTGGTATTGGGATGCAGCACCTGCTGGCAGCACAGGCGCTGCCTTCTACATTTCCAGCAACGATTTGGAGATTGTGGTGAATTGCAAGATTTCTGACATGCCGCGTTTTGTTGGAACTTTTCAAACCATGTCACAGCAAGGCACTCCCCTTGATCACACGATCCGGGTTGTGATGGCTCTGCCCGACTGGCTGATCGGTTCCTGGCGCTGGCAATCGAATACCAGCAACGGACCCGTTGAAGGCTTGCGGTATGTGATCTTTGATCGGACAACAGCAAGTATTGGTCAGTGAGAGCAACCGAGGCAGATTGCTTTAGTGATCGCTTGTAATGAGAGGTCCGCTAAATAGACTTACGGCTATCGACCGCTTCTTCCCGTTTGGCCGTCTTTGGCCATGTTGAAAATTCTGCACGATGCACGGCCGGAATCACGGACCGCACGGCTCTGCAGCGAACGGCATGTGTGGATAGCTACAGAGACGCTGATTAAATTTGCTTACCTTTCGGCATTCGCCCGATGGCGGTTTTGTCCGCCGAGCCGACATCGGTGCAGTCTGCGGCGAATAAGGACAATATCGGCAGTCTGTTCAGCGGTCCATGATCCACGTGATCCGGTGTTAGCCGTCAACCCCCGGCAAGTGACGCGCCCACCACCAGGGCGAAGCAGAATACTGCGCCCGCAATCGGAAATACGATATGAACCGTAAAAGCACCTTCGGGTGCCGCCACGCCTTTGATCTTGAACCAGACCAGTGACAGATTGATCACCGCGAAGACTGTCAAAAGCACCTCCGAAGATGTTTCTGCCAGGACGTCCAGCGGCGTGAAGATCGCCATAACCAGAACGACCGCGGCAATGATCACGGTTGCGCGAACCGGTGTTTGCGTGCGCGGCGACACGGTCCCGATCCAAGCGGGCAATCTCCCCGCCTTTGCCATCCCGTAGGTGACGCGGGCAGCCATGATAAGGATAATGACCACACCGTTCATCGTGGCAATGATCGCGATCAATGTGATCGTGAGCGGGGGTAATCCGGTAAGGCGTTCAAAAAGCAGGCTGATCGGGGCAGATGTTTTGGCCATTTCTTCGACCGATACGCTTTTCGCGGCCACGAAGGATACCAAAACATAGAGCAACGTGACCACGGCCAACGTAATTCCTATAGCCCAGGGCATGATTTTTTTGGGGTTCTTAGCCTCTTCCACAAGATTGACGACGTCGTCGAACCCGATGAAGGCAAAGAAGGCAAGCATGCTGGCCGCCAGCACACCAGACACGGCTGGCCAGTCCCCAACAGGCGGAGTCAGCGATCGCGGCAATTCGGCGATGCTGCCGGGGTCGTTGACCAGTCCGAGGACGATAATGATAAGCAGTCCGGCGACCTCTACAAGCGTCATTGCTCCCGCGATCGCGATGGACTCGCGAATACCCCAAGCTGCGATCATTGCCATCGACAGGACGACAAAAGCTACCAACACTTCGCTGCGTAAGGGGATGAGTTCAGCGATATAGCCTGCTGACCCGACAGAGATGGCAGCAGCCGCAATCATCGCCTCTATCAGTACAGCAAGACCAACGGCAATGGTCATCCAGGCAATACCAAACGATTTCTCGACGTAGACTGCCTCCCCCGCTGCTTGCGGCACACGCCCTGATAATTCAGCGAATGACGCTGCGGTAAATCCCATGACAAAGGCTGAGAGCAAAAAGGAAGCAGGGGCGTATGGTCCGGCCCGCACGATCGTCTCGCCCACAAGAACATAGATCCCTGCCCCGATCGTAACCCCAAGACCATACAGGACAAGCCCCATCAGGCCGATCGATCGTTTGAGTGGGACTGCGTCTCGTTCGGTTTTCGACATCTGCAACCTTGTCTTGGGTTGGAATCGTAGCACTGATTGGCACCCGACGGTATAGAAGGTTCAGTTTTGGCTGGGTTTGGAATCGTGGGGGCAGACCGAAACGATCTGTGGTATGTCCGAATTGTTTGTTGCATCCATGTCGGCCACCAATAAGACAGTTAGCCTCGTCAGCGTTGCATATATTGGCGCGCCGTAATACCGCAACGTGTCTGAATGTAAGTTCGGGGGCCCTACACACGAATTGGCAACCAACCCGAAGTGTAAAATTTCATGGGTAAAGAAAGCTTTTTACCTGAAACCACATAACAGTTACCACGCGATGATGATGGCGGAATCGATCATTCGGGTGCTTCCCACTTTTTCGTCTTCCCGCTCCAGCGCCGTCCGTCAGGCCCATGCTTTTCCCAAACCGATAAGCGCTGCCATTCTTCCAGCGACACGATCTTTCCCGTCCATGTCTTGGGGTGACCGTTTAAGGCGAAACCGTGCTTGCAGGTGTCTTGGTCTACGGCAGTTGATGGAAGATTTAACTCCTCATTTTGAATGGGAGCCGTCGCTACACCCGCAACGGCCAAACGCCTTTCCAGCTCAGCATCCGTGACCCCGTGAGGTGGCAACACCTGCGCATGTACCGTTTGTCCGTATTGACCGGTCATGACATTGCACCCGATGCCATCGCCAGTAGGCGCGGGTCTACATCTTCGACCAGATCTTCAAGTTCCATCCGCATGTCCATCAGCTTCGCCAGCTGTGCCGGGGACAGTCTTGGGTCCGCCAACATGTCGTCCAATTCTTTCAACGTCAGAACGATGTCGCGGTCATCAACCATGCCGCACCTCTTTGACAGTGACAGCCCGCCTGACGTGACGCGGGGCCCTTAGTATGAACATATCGCCTGAATCGCTATCCTGACACAGCGTCTCCGGAGGTTATATCCTAGTCACTTAGATTGTAGTTGGCAGCGTTTGTATTTGATTCTTTTCACATTGGCTTTGGATGGCTGCTTTCGGTAGCACCAGACGTTCGCCGCACTCTGCATTAATGACCGCCTTGCGGGACAAAACAGTCATTACTCAATTCCTTCCATTTTTGCATCACCTTTCCGCAAGGCAGACGTTCGTTGATTCACTGCAAACGAGCGGAATGATAGCACTGGTGACTGAAACGTTTGCCTCAGAATGCCTAACAATTACTGGGGCAGAAAGAACTGACGCGGTTGTCGCTTCAGGTCAATGAATTGTGGTTCGACTGTCGCTATTCGATCTTCATATTGCGATGCAGCGTGCGATACTTGGATGGCGTTTTTCCGACGGCTTTTACAAACGCGCGTGAAAAGTTGGATGGGTCCGAATATCCGTCTCGCAGTGATGCTTTATAGCGGTAGCTTTGCGAAGTAAGAGAAAAAGGACTCCTGTTGGAATTCATGCTATTTTGAAGGTCGTCGCCTTCCCATCAAACTGTTCGTTGATGTCGGTAAAATCTCCACATCTCGGAGATTCCAGTCCAAACAAAGGAAAGTGCAATGAACTTGTTGACGCTCGATAACCCGGTCTTTGAAACTTACGCGCTTGTTGCGGCACTTATGGTTCTGAAAATAATGCTGCAAGGCTGGATGACCGTCTACCGGATGTTGAAAAGCGACTCTGGTTTGGTAAGCCCCGAGGATTTACAGAAAGGTCTAATCAACAAGTCGCCAAGACCCGACCAACTTGAGGTCAATGATTATGTTGATCGATCGCGACGCATGCATCGCAATGATCTAGAAAATATCCCAGCATTCCTGGCCATTGGTTTGATTTTTGTTGCGGTTGATCCGACTTTGTTGGCCGCACAGGTTTTAATGTTTGGCTTCGCACTCGCGCGATTGGCACATGCAGTCGCATATTTCACAAAACAGACCCACGAGGTTCGTGCGACATTCTATTCGATTGGCTCCTTAATAGTGATTTTCATGGCGGTCTATGTTTTGTGGAACGTGATTTGAACTGGATACTCTTGCAGTGGTCAAATTGAACATTTGTCCGGAAGGTATTTCCGTAGAACGGTCGTTCAAACGGCTTACAGGTGCGGCACAGCAGTTAACCTCTACCTGCGGGGCTAGGAGCGGACTAGAGAACCAATATTCAAACGGCCTTTTCTTAAGGGCCAATAGCAACAGGAGACTGACAAGATGACCGAGGTCACTGATAGCGAGGCCCCCCCGGCAGGCCCTCCTTGGATCCAGCCTGAAATTCAGCAAGGGATCGCATGGCGCGATGGGGATATCGTCGTTTCGGTGCCCCTGAAAAGCGGCACGACGTGGACGATGAATATCGTGCACCAGATCGTGAGCGGCGGGCGTTCGGATTTTCGCGATATTTACGAGGAAGTTCCGTGGATCGAATTCCTGGGCTCCCCCGAACACTCGCATCGGGATGTTATTGACCGAGTGGCCGCGATGCCCGCCGATGCACGCCGTGCTTTCAAGACGCATTCGCCGCCTCCAGCCGTGCCATTTCAGGAAGCTGGCTCCGGCAACGACGTAAAATATGTCGTGATATTTCGCAACCCGGAAGAGGCGTTTGTGTCTTTCAGGCCATTCCTCGACAAGCATTCGGATGAATGGTTCGGCCTATGGGGCATGCCCCGCGAGGCATTGTGCCGCCCGGACTTCCCTTCCTTTTATTCGGACGTCATAGACGCGAATGGCATGCAAGGGGCCGTGTTCGGCTTTCTGGCTGCGTGGTGGCCACTGCGTAACGAACCGAACGTTATGTTCCTCCATTATGCAGATATGAAGAAAGATCATGAAGGGTCGGTCCGGAAAATCGCGGAGTTTCTGGGCGAAGAGCCAACCGACGCGCAGTGGGAAGAGATTCTTGAATACACGTCTTTCCCGTGGATGAAGCAGAATGAGAGCAAGTTTGAAGCGCACACCGCCGGCAAGGTTTCGATCCTCAAATCTGGCGCGATGATACGGCAGGGCGAAGTCGGAAAGGCCAAGGCCGATGGCATGACGGACGAAATTTCGCAGCATCTACGTGACGTGGGCAGCCAGATTTGCCCCGATGCCGACGCTGTGAAATAGCTTTATGAAGGCGGCAAGTTGCCTGAATAGGATACTCGCTTGCTCGCTTTGATGAACTTCAAGTATGCGGACCTGGCCCCAATTGGGAACTGGGTCGGCAACGCGCCGGGCAGCAATGTCCGCTGACTGAAAATCAAGCCAGCGAATTGCTGCGCTCTCCACAAATGGCCGAAATGCGGATGCTGCTGTGCGGCGGTGGAACATCAGACGTGCACACGACGGTGAACAGACGGGAGCTACGAAATCGACGAACAACACTCTCTGCTCCAATCGATTGTCGCCGGTCATCATGTTCGAGACCCCAGTCGATTTCCAACGCTTTGTGGAAAATGGATATGATGCATCCACAGATGCGGGTGCGATGCAGGGAGACGAACGCACGACGACTGAAGTCAAATTCACAGATGGGCGGTCGTTTTTTGTGCTGAGCAAAACGGGGTGGCGCGTTAACGCCAATGCGTCTGGCACGAAGTATTGGCAAGACAAAGATCTCAATTGAGCGCCGGGGCGCAATCTCAGACCATGCTTGCTGCATCTGCGAGTATCATAGCAGGAGCACTTCCGGAATGGGCTCAAAGCGGAAGTTCACAGGTTTTTGGCGAGTGTCTGCTGTGTCGCGTCAAGCCGCCGTTGGCGACTGGAAATTCGAAACTTTGGTTCCGAATGGCTGCTTTCACCGGCACCAGACGTTCGCTGCACTCTGTATTTATGACCGCCTTGCGGACATAGCGCCCATTCGCCAAAAGTGCACACAGGGCAGCTTTGCTCCCCTTTGGAGACCTTCACTAAGGATTGCACATGAATTGGACAATGCGGGAAGTAACAGCCTTGATTCTGCGTGGTGCACTAACGACCGCGATGGCGGTCAGAAACGGACTTGGGAAGGCTTGCGCTTTGGCTGAGGGCGGCAATAGTTTTCAGTAATATCAATTACTTGGAAGTAGATCGCAGGATGATGGCGGCATTCAGAAACCTTGTCGGCTCAATTCGGCTGCGACAAGCGTACGTGATGCTGTATCGCGCGTCGGGAAGGCCGAAAAATAGTCTTCAGCAGTCGCGTCGGGTTTCAGTTGGCGGACCTTCTGTCGCCATCGGGCCGCCTGGTCATGACGGCCAGCCAAGCTGTTCGCAGAAAGTGCGATCATGGCGATCAGGTAGTGCGCACCGGGCGTAGTGGCCGCGCGGTCGGCCCAATGAGCCGCGGCCTGATGGTCTTCCTTCTGTATCAGCATTTGCGCGCGGACGCCGTGGATGCCGTAGAGCAGTGGATCAAGCGGACTTAGTTCCAACGAGGTGTCCAGAGCTGCGAACGTCACTGGCGCATTGCCCGTCAGCATCGCTGTAAACGCCGCGGCGTAGAAGCCTTGTGCATAGTTGGGATTGAGCGTCGTTGCCCGCGACAGCCAGTCTGCAGCGACTTCTGGCTCGTCCGTCAGCCAGAAGGAGCGGCCCATCGTGAAGTTCGCGAACGGGTCAAGGGCGTCCAGTTCCAAACTACGCTCCGCGTGGAGCCGCGCGTTGCGGGCCGCCGACGACGTATCAGGGATCAGGCGCAAGAAAGCGTCAAGAAAGCTGGTGAAGGACAGGCCGGCGTGCGCGCGGGCAAATTGCGGATCCGCTTTGACTGCCCGTTCGAAACAGGACTGCGCAAGCGCCGTATCGGCGGCTGTGAAGCGGTAGAGATGACCGAGGCCCACATGATAGCTGGCCCAGGCATCCAGGCTTTCAAGATCACGCAGCCCCGCCAGTCGCGCCTCGTTCAAGGGAATGTACGTCTCGAGCGCAGCAACGAGATGCGCCACGATACGCGCCCTCAGGTCGCCGATTTCATCGACGGGCGCCACCAGCCGGTCGGCCCAGACAATCTCGCGGGAGCTGGTGTCCGTCAGTTCCAGAGTAACTGTAACGTTTTGGTTCGCATTTTCGATGATGCCTGACAGGACATAGCGTGCCGTAAGCGCGGTTGACACCAGATCCATATCCGCGTTGTCCTGCCGGAAGCGGAAGGACGACCCGCGAGCAATAACCGCCAGCCAACGCAGCCGCGACAGCGCATCGATAATCTCGTGCGGGATCGCATCGCCCAAGATAGCAAGTTCCGGTAACATGCCGAGCGGCTTGAATGGCAGCACCGCGATTGAGGGACGCCCGCCCGGATGAACCGGCGTATGGGGGGCTGGGACATCGGATGCCACAGTTGCGGGCCGCGTGACGATGACATCGGCGACGAAGCGGAACCCACGACCATGCACGGTGCGGATCACAGCCTGGTTTTCACCGCTGTCACCTAGGGCCTGACGAGCCGAGCGGATACGGCTGGAAATACTTGCGTCCGAGACCGCCCGGCCTTGCCAAATAGCGGCAACAATCTCGTCCTTTGTCACCAGCCGATCGCGGTGCCGGACAAGGTGGATCACCAACGACAGCACCTGCGGTTCAAGCGCTACCGGCTGTCCTGACAAGCTGAGCTCAAATCGCTCAGGATCAATTTTGAAATCTCCAAATGTCCAAGTCATGGCTAGTCATACAGCAAAATTGGCGCTTTCTACAGGAATTCTTCAGATATCCGTCAAGCTTGGCCAAAAAGATTGCCTCAGGATCAAATGATCCACTTGCGCAGGTCGGCAGCTGTCGAAGCGCGAAATGAACTGAATTGCGCCAGGCGGCATCACCGCAATCGATAAAAGCAGAACGGAGAAGACAATGGATTCAATGACCAACCGGACAACGCAAGGGCGCGGCAGGCTCTACGCGTCAGTCTTAGAAACCATCGGTGATACACCTGTGATCCGCATAAATTCGCTCGCGCCAAACTGGGTCGACCTCTACGTCAAGGCAGAGGCCTTTAACCCGGCGGGATCAATCAAGGACCGCCTGGCTCTGAGTATCATTGAAGAGGCCGAGAAGGACGGAAGCCTGAAACCGGGCCAGACTGTGGTCGAGGCAACGTCGGGAAATACCGGTATCGGGTTGGCTATGGTTTGCGCGGCAAAGGGCTATCCGCTGGTGGTGACTATGGCCGACAGCTTTTCGGTTGAGCGCCGCAAGCTGATGCGGATGATGGGTGCGAAGGTCGTGCTGACCCCGCGCGGCGAGAAGGGCTTCGGCATGTATCGCAAGGCTGTCGAACTTGCTGATGCGAACGGCTGGTTCCTCGCCCGCCAATTCGAAACCGGGGCAAATGCCCGCATCCACGAAAACACGACCGCTCGCGAGATCATTGCCGATTTTGACGGCCAGCGGTTGGACTATTGGGTCAGCGGATATGGTACAGGCGGCACCCTGACGGGCGTGGGGCGCGTTCTGCGCTGCGAACGGCCAGAGACAAAAATCGTTCTGTCTGAACCTGCCAATGCACAGCTTTTGGGCAGTGGCCAAGCGCAGGCGCGAAATTCCGACAACTCACCAGCGGCAAGCCATCCGGCATTTGAGCCACACCCAATTCAGGGATGGACTCCAGACTTCATTCCTCATGTCTTGCAAGAAGCGGTGGACGACAAGCTTTATGACGAATTGATCCCCGTGGCCGGTCCCGACGGCGTCGCATGGGCGCAGAAACTTGCGCAGCGCGAAGGCATCCTGACCGGCATCTCTGGCGGATCAACCTTCGCCGTAGCCATGCAAATCGCTGAACGGGCGGCGCCGGGCACCGTGATCCTGTGCATGCTGCCCGACACGGGCGAACGCTACATCACGACACCGCTGTTCGACGCGATCCCCGAGGACATGACAGATGAGGAGAATGCGCTATCGCGTTCGACGCCCGGTTATCAGTTGGCAGCGCAATGACATCTTTTTCAATCGTATCGCAAAAAGGAGTACTTACCATGTTTCGAATGAACCAATTTTCCATGAAAAGCGCGCTCTTGGCCGCAGTCGCCTCCGTTATGGCACCCGCCGTACAGGCAGAAACGACTGCAGACAAAATTGCGCGGGCCATGACAGCCGCGCCGACCAACATTTCCGAACAAGCCACTTTCCGGGACCTCGACGGGACACTGTTACAGGAAGGCACAAACGGCTGGGTCTGTTTTCCTGGCGTTCCACTGATCCCTGATGACACGCACCCGATGTGCAACGACGCCGTTTGGATGGCTTGGATGGATGCCGTATCGACCGGTGGAGATTTCTCCACTGACGTTGTCGGGGTGTCTTACATGCTGGCTGGAGATGCGATGGTCAACAACGATAATCCCATGGCCACGGATCAGAACGATGGCGGCATGTGGATCGAGGAAGGCCCGCACCTAATGCTGTTGTTTCCCACCAAGGAAATGGTGGCAAATCTGTCGAATGACCCCTACGCGGGTGGCCCCTACATTATGTGGGGCGACACGCCGCTGTGGCACGTCATGGCCCCAATCGAGGCACAGGATCCGATGAATTGATCTGCAATCCAAGCACACCCTAAGAAGGAGAAACGTGATGCAACTTTACATGATCCGGCGCAGCAGCGCCTGGGCCGACACCGCAGAACTTGAAAAGACCGCCGCAATCTCGGGCAAGATCGGCGACGAGGAAATGTCCGACAAGGTGCGCTGGATCCGGTCCTATGTCGTCAACGAAGCTGACGGGCGACTGGGCACCTGCTGTATCTACGAAGCGGTCGACGGCGACGCGATCCGCGAACACGCCCGGCGGGTCGGAATGCCAGGCGACGACTTCTTGCCAATTGCGGCAACCGTCGTCGTGCGACCCGATCCCAAAGCGTCCTGACAGTCATGGCTGACGGCCATTAAGTTCGGGCAATTGGACCAAGGGGACAATTGTGAAAGAAGTGAACAACCCCCGAGAGGAAACCCTCGACCCTGCCGATTGGGAAACGCTCAGGGGTCTTGCCCTGCGTATTGTTGGGGATGCGGTTGACTATACGCGTGACCTGCGCGACCGCCCATTATGGCAGGACATGCCGCCCGAGGTCCGCGCCCGGTTCCGTTGTGCTATGCCGCAAAAGGGCAGACCACTGGCGGACGTTTATCAGGACCTTGTCACCAACATGTTGCCTTATCCGATGGGCAATATCCATCCGCGCTTCTGGATGTGGTACATGGGGGCAAGCAATTTCACTGGCGCATTGGGTGATTTCCTCGCCGCAATCCTTGGCTCGAACCTTGGGGGTGGTGACCATGCCGCTGCCGAGATCGACAAACAGGTCGTCAACTGGATGAAAGAGATGATGGGCTACCCGGCGTCGGCGAGTGGTACGCTCGTTTCTGGCGGGTCGATGGCAAACCTCATTGGATTGACCGTGGCGCGTAACCAGATGTCCGGCATCGACATGCGCGAGTTGGGCGTGGGGGCGCTCAAGGCCCCGATGCGGTTCTACGGCTCTGACCAGATCCATTCGTGCCACCAGATCGCGGTGGAAGCGATGGGACTGGGCAACCAAGCGTTGCGCCGCGTGCCTTCCGACGGTGCTTGCCGGATGGACATTGCGGCCCTGCGCGATGCGATCATCGCGGACAGGGCGGCGGGGTTCCAGCCCGCGTGCGTGATAGCGACGGCTGGCACGGTCAATACCGGTGCCATCGACGATCTGGAAGCCATCGCCGACCTCTGTGCCGAAGAGGGCCTGTGGCTGCATGTGGACGGCTGCATTGGCGCGCTGCTGACCATCGCGCCCAAAGGCAAGGCGCTCGTACGCGGGATCGCGCGGGCAGACTCCATCGCCCTTGATCCGCACAAGTGGCTGCATGCGCCCTTCGAGGTGGGCTGCGCTCTGGTGCGGGATGCCGACGCGCATTTCGGCAGCTTTACGGTTACACCGGAATATCTAGAAAATGCACCACGCGGCATTGCGTCAGGGGCTTGGTTGCACGACTTCGGCCTCCAGACGTCACGCGGGTTTCGAGCACTTAAGGTATGGATGGCGCTGGAGGAACATGGGGTCGCCAAGTTCGGTCGCCTTATTGAACAGGATCTCGGCCACGCTCGATATCTGACAGAGCGGATCGAGGCAACTACCAATCTAAGCATTTGCTTTCCAACAAAAATCAACATCGTCTGCTTTCGGTATGACCCAAGTGGGTTGGACGAGGCGGCACTTAAGATGTTGAACACCGAAATCATGATGCGAATGCAGGAGTCCGGTGTCGCGGCTATTTCGGACACGACGGTGCGAACTCGTCACTGCCTGCGCGCTGCAATCAACAATCACCGCACCACGCGCGCGGATCTAGATATTCTCGTCGATGAGTTTGCCCGTCAGGGGGCGATGCTGATCCGGGATAGGCGCTCTTGACCTCTGCATTCTGTCACTGAAAAGCCCCGCATGCTCCAGAGACCGGAGCAGAAAGAAAGGCACCCCTAGCGCCAACGGATGGGTTGGCTCCGCACTGATCTTCATCACATTGATTATGTCTGACCTATCTCGAGCAAACTTCAAACACGACGAAAACTTGACCTCTGCATTGCGGAACTGACGGTCAAGTTCCGTTGCAGACCTAGGGACACCCGACATTCTTGCTGGTTCCAATGCGCCTCATTTTGACCAACCCCGCGACATCACCCAACAACCGACTAATCTTGGCGTATGCCGATTACATGTTGCACGCATGCCGTGTAGGTTGCCTCTCGATCTTCAAATATGAAATACAAACAAGTTCATCTCGTCATCAATCAAATGAAAAAATCTCTGCTGAACGCCGACTATCGCGCTATTTGCAGACATTCGTACACTGCGCAGCATTAGGCACTTCAGGGCTCACTGCCGTCATTCGACTGTTTATCTCTGATGACCGGTTCGTCGCGTTAAGCGGCCGTTCAAGACTGCAAATTCAGAGTTTTGATTCTGAACGACTGCTTTCACCGGCACCATACGTTCGCTGCGGCTGCGACGTATGTCTCACATGCGGACTTACCCGACATTGAGATTTAGGATAGTCTGAGTTTGTCCGAATTAGTTGGAAGACCATCGCCATGGAAATTCGCTCAATCGACAAGCTAGAGAGCGAGGCGCAGCTTCGGGATTTGGTTCGTGAATATCTGAGCCATGAAATCTCGGAGTTGCGTGCAATCTCAGGGCTTGATCTCAACGTCGATGAGTTGGTTGCAGATACCTTTGATCACATCGACGAATACCTTCCTCCTACCGGAGGACTTCACATCTCGATTGATGGCAGCGACAATTTGCAAGGGTGCGTATTTCTAAAAATGATCCGACCGGACGCGTGCGAAATCAAACGATTGTACGTGAAACCTGCGGCCCGTGGGTTAGGCCTCGGGCGAAAGCTCATGGAGAGTATTCTGTCCCACGCGAGAAACTTGGGCGCAGCGCACGTTCTGCTGGATACAGGCTTCTATGACACCGCCGCACAGGGATTGTATCGCAACTTGGGTTTCGACCAGATCGAATGCTACCCAGAAGGCGAAAGCGACCCTGAACTGCAGCCCTATTTGCTTTTCATGCAGCTCGATCTTTAGACTTCCGCATCTGTGTATTTGAGACAAATCCCGGAAACTTAGTTTGACGACCTGACATACGCTTTGGGCTGAAAGGTCATTCGCCGCAGTCTGAGCCAATTGTAGCTCAGCGGATGAAGCCGAAGTTTCCAGTGGCCCTAAAATCCATTTGAGATTAATGAAGCTTGATTAGGGCGCATCAAATCCGGAGCGTTTTGTGTCACTTATAAAACTATCGCTACCTCTGCTGCTTGTGTGCATCGTCGCATGCTCTCGCGCTCCAGAACTTGTGGGCATCGATAATCCCGAAATCCCTATAAGATCGGTTGCCGAAGCTACCAAACATAAGGTCTTTATTGTCACAACGCGCGAAGACACGGAGGTCGTTGGAGCTCTTTTTTCCGAGCTACGAGCGGATGAGTTGGGACTAGCCTCAGTGGAAGTATCTGTACCTCCGACCCATGTTACCGGTGCTTTGGAGCGACCAAAAACTCTTCCACCTGATCCACGAACTGAATTCGCAGTCATCGATCCCGCAAGATACTCATCAAAGAGCCTTTTTCTCTCATCGCTAAATAAGGAGCTACGAGTTCGCGCTCCGGCTCAGCGGGAAGTGCTATTGTTCGTCCATGGGTACAACATGACCACCAGCGACGCCATTTTGCAGGTGGGACAATTTGTAGAAGACAGTGGCTTTGAAGGAGTTCCGGTACTCTTCACCTGGGCGTCCGCAGGTCGCACCTCCAGATACGTTTACGACCTCAACAGTGCTCTTGTTGCACGGCCTCTTTTGATCGACGCGTCCGAACTCCTCAGCAAGAGCATTGCTACTAAGTATCACATCTTCGCCCATTCCATGGGAAGTTTTCTGACGATGGAAGCGATCGTTGATGTGGCGCAGAAGAATCAGTTCAACAGAACGGGTCGACTGCAGAACGTAGTGCTTGCATCACCCGACATAGATATCGACTTGTTTCGGTCTCAGATGGGACAAATCAATACGACATTCGACAGATTCTTTGTCCTTTTGTCCAAGGATGACTCTGCGTTACGTGCTGCGCGCCAAATCGCCGGTGGTGTCCCGCGCGTGGGGGCTGCGGATGCCGAAGAACTAAGCACTCTTGGCGTCAACGCGATCGACCTGTCGAAAGTTCAGGACTCAAGGACCGGCAGTCATTCAAAATTCGCGGGATCCCCAGAAGTCGTCCAGTTGATCGGGCGCGCACTCAACAATGCTCCATCTTATGGTTCACGAAGACAAACAGCTTTGGAAGAAGTCATCGGAGACCTGCCTGTGCGCGTAGTTACAGCGCGGAACTGAGTACTTGAGCGCCATAATGAACTTTCGCTTCGGGCTGATTGTGTTGAAAAACTCTGTTTTCTGTAAGAAATGGTGAAAAACTTTGCCATAGAGCGCCGGTTGAAGATTTTGGCTGGGGGCTCGACCAAATCAGAGCTTTGGCGATGTGCGCGTCTCTAACAACCATCGACACGCAAACGGGTCGCTGCAACACTTTAATCTTTGACCAAAGATGGAGTGAGCATCTTGCTTGGATTCAGTCAGGTTTCTCTGGCGTTTTGCCGCTGTCCTCCAGATGGAGCATGGCACGGGCGAATTGCGAAAAAAGCGCCACGAACACGCCAACGCCTACAAAGATGTAAACCACCGTAAACAGTTTTCCAAAGTCCGTCTGCGGCGACAGGTCCCCCAGACCCACAGTAGAAATAGTAGTTACGCTGAAATAGAGGGCGTCGATCCATGACCATCCTTCGACTGTGCGGTAAAAGACGGTGCCTGATAGCAGGATGAGCATGGCAAGTACGAATCCCGCACGAAATGTAGGGTTTTTCCAGGATCTGCCAACGGCGCTGAGTAGGCGGAGCAAATTGACCGTAAGGGAAAGCATAAGAGACCTCGCTGTGATGATCGACTCGCATGGCTGCAAACTGGCAATAAACACTTCAGAGAACTTTGGCACTAATGAATTCAACTGGTTTCTGAAGCCTTAAGGCGCGGACCAAACGGCCGTTGGACGATAGGACCGAAACCGGTGTAATTGGTTTAGAGTAGCCAAGTGGCGGCAACGGGTTCGCAAGCAGGATAACCATGGTTCCATCCGAACGGAAAGCCACAGGAACATTCCCAAGAACAGTAAAACAATTGCAAGACCGAACAGCCCAACCTGATCACCGCCGTGTCAACAGAACCGTTGGCCATCGCGGGCGGCACGGTCATCGACGGCGGCGGGCGTACGCTGATGCCGGGCCTGACAGACTGCCATTGGCACAGCATGGCAGCCAATTTTAGTGCCGACCCCCCCCTGCTGTCTCGATCCTGCCATGGCGGAACTAA
This sequence comes from Sulfitobacter sp. TBRI5, assembly GCF_051013555.1. NCBI lineage: Bacteria > Pseudomonadati > Pseudomonadota > Alphaproteobacteria > Rhodobacterales > Roseobacteraceae > Sulfitobacter > Sulfitobacter sp. TBRI5. Next base: position 545,683 of record NZ_CP112884.1, read on the forward strand.
GTCGTTCAGGCCGTGAACTGGCAAGTAGCGGATAAGCCCAACATGAAACTCTACGACCGATAGGTGTTAGTTAGAAACCTCCCACCCGTTTCTTTTTTCACGGTTAAATTTGCAGACGTCTCCTTCGTTCTTCCGCGATGCGCCATCCAGGAACTGAACATAGACTTCAAAGACACATGTCCCCTTGCCATCATCAATGTTAAACTTCTGTTCTGCTCCAGGCTTTAGGTTCAGCCCCAAAGGAAGCCAGTCGACCATGCCCTCAGCGTTCCTTGACACGAGTTCGAAGGTTGGTTGTCTGCTCCCGGGTGTTGTTCCGGGCCTTCCTGCATAGAAAGAGATTATCGGCACTGAGCCTTTGTTGACCACAGTTAAAACACGTTGCTGACCGTCGTTGCTTGAAGGCGTTGAACAAGATGCCAACAGACAGAAGGCGAGCGGCACAATCGAAGATTTTGCCAGAATATTAATCATTTATGGAAACTCCCTAGAGCCCGCACAGTCGCAGGCGCAACCCAAGATGGCAAGTAAAAGGCGCTAGCGGTTGGGATCTGGTCAGCGAGCAGTCTCAGTGGACTTGATTGTTGTTCGGGTCACACGCTCACCAGGCAATGACCAGCCTCTCGCCGCACTTGTCTCAAATGTACGCTTTAAAAAAAGATCAGCCAGACTCTGAAAAGCCTGCAATCTGCGCTTGGCCGCCGTTTGAACCAGCCGCAGAATCTTGTACTTTGGCTCTGAACTGCCGTTCGCTATGTCGTCCATTAATGACTGCAACTGCAACGCGGGACGGAGCCGCCACTCGATCAGGACCAGAGTACTTCTCGATTTTTGGGTTGGGTTGAGAATGCAATGATATAGTGCGATTGTAGTCGTCGCTGAATGTAAGGAGTAACCTCATGAAGCGTCGTCTCGCCGTCATCTTGATGGCTGATATGGTAGACTATTCTGTTGCCATGGACACAAATCAAGGTGCGGCGATTGAACTGATACGCGAACTTCGTAACAAGTGGTTGGAACCAGAAGTGCTTCGACGAAATGGCGAAGTGCTTAAGCGTTTGGGAGACGGTTGGATAATCGTTTTTCCGGCGATTACTGACGCCATTGAAGCTGCTCAAACCGTGCAACTAACTCTTTCCGCCCACCAATTGATAAAATTAAGGATCGCGTTACATCTCGGAGAGATTGTGGAAGATGATGCTGACCTCTACGGAAACGGGATCAACATCACGGCACGATTGCAGACCGAAGCACCACCTGGCGGCGTCATGATATCTGAAGACTTGCACCGGCAATTGGATACATCTCTTGCGGAAACGTTCACACAGTCAGGAAATTTCCAACTCAAGAATATTTCGCGAGAGATAATCGCATTTCAGTGGCGTCCCAACATTCATCGTTCCGATGATGGGTATGATATTCCGACAATTATAGTGAACGATATAGCGTTTAATGCAGGCAATTCGCAGACTCAGGACGCTGCCGTGGATTTGCGCGATCAACTTGTTGACGGCCTTTCCCGCAGAACCGGAGTACGAGTTACTTCGCTAGGGAGACAAGAAGGTAAAGATCCGACCTATACTTTGCACGGCCGCCTGCGACTGAGCAAGACAACAGCAAAGATAAGTCTTTCACTTGTTTTGAACCAAACTGGAAAAGTTCTGTGGTCGGATAACTACCAGACTCCGACGGACGACCTTTTTGATTTGGTAGATTCGGCTGCAAGCCGTGCGAACAGCTCACTGAGAAGTATTATCAATGCACGAGATGGGGAACGCATCGCGAAACTGCCGGAGAATGCCCTGAGCGCGTCCGAACTTAGAGCACGCGCAGCTCACGAGTTTTATGCATTTACAGAAGAGGGCTACAAAAATTCTGTCAGACTTCTCAATCGGTCACTAAGGCTTTCTCCGGATAATTCAATGAGCCTTGCTATGTGGGCTTATGCAAAGACGTGGCTTCTGCGGATGCGCTATCGGGAATTTGACCCAGTGCTTGTTGAGGAAATTTCTACTTGTGCCGATGCTGCTGTAGCATTGAACTCGCAAAGCGACTTCGCGTGTAAAGTTCGTTGCGAAGTCCAGCTGCATTTATTCGCCGACACGGAAACAGCAAAGCAGGCAGCGGCAAGGGTCGCCAAGCTTAATCCCAACTACGGTCTTCTCAAAATATGCAGAGCCGAAATCGCGCTTGCTGAAGGGGAATGGAACGAAGTTCGGGCTGAAACCTCCAGTTTCTTTGAGTTTCATTCACCTGATCCGGATGAACCATATGTATGCTATCTGCGCGCCGCTGCTGAATTCTTTGACGGGGATTACTGCGCGGCAATTTCTTGGATTAAGCAGGCCATCGAACAATACCCAACGTCAAGAATCTATCATCTGTTTCTTTCAGAAATCTTTTTCGCCACAGGTGACGAAGTCGCACAGCAAGAAACTATCTTGCGCGCTAACAAGTTGCCGGACCGCCCAGAAGTGTTGGCTCCAATTCTTACGTTGCCTGATCAGCACCGATGGCTGATGAAAGCCGTGGCACCATCCCTAAAACATTAGACGATTCAGTGGTGCTAACAGTTAAGCAGACCGCCTTAACCTATTTCCAGAACAGGATCGCCACCATCCCAGGCTCCTTTGCTGGAAACGATCCGAGCACGAGTAAACGAACTCCGATCAAAATGCCCCTTTTCATGTTGATAGTCCATCTGGTCACGGTGATGACCGGGCTTATATGCTGCTTGCATCATTGCCGCATCGCTTCGCCAGATCGAAACCGTTATGCCGTCATGAGCATCAACACCGGCTCCGCTGAATACCGCTCTGCGGATATTGTCGGGAAGCGTTCCGTAATACTCCTGCACATTGTCGACTTCGCGCAAGAAATTCGCAATGCGAGGGAGGTCATCTGGCCCGGGGTTGTCATATCCGGCTGATGTGAAGACCGCCAAAACACCACCGGGATCGGCAGGCGCTGTAATGAAGGAGGAGTCTTCCTTTACCGTGCCTCGCCAATTGACCTTGCCCCGATGTGAATACGGCACGACCAACGCATGGTAGGCTTCGACAGTGTCACCAAGAAACGAAAGATGATCTTCCGGACTTTCAAAAACCTCCTCTGCATCGCGATGAGAAGAGTAGATACCAAACCCGCCCCATTCTTCTGATATGTTTGTTCGCATGCCATCGGAGTTGACTGGCGAGGCGGGATAAAACCTCCAAGATTCCGCAAGCTTCGGGCCCGGAAAAGGATTGTTGTTTCCATCAATCGGTTCCGAAAACCGTACTCGGTGAAAGACAATCCATTCGTGCTGTCCTGTTTTCATCGCATTAATCCTCTCGACTGAACATATTCACGCTAGCATGCGCCATTGACTTGACCAACTAATGAAGCAGACCTTCGGCATCATCGCAGCATCAGTCAAAATGGGCTCGATGCAGTCATTCGACTGTTCTTCTCTGATGACCGGTTCGTCGCGTTAAGCAGCCGTTCACAACCGGAAATTCGAAGTTTTGGTTCTAAACGACTGCTTTCACCAGGACCGGACGTTCGCTGCGGTTGCGACGTATGTCTCACATGCGGACTCTCCGGCCTTTTGCTCATGCGGATAGTGCTGACGCAGCATCGCCTCGCGGGTGCACAACGCTCATTGCTGCGATGCAGCCAATCGCGCCAGAGCGGTCGTTCAAAAACGGCGACGAGCCATTAATCCCGAACCACCTTTCCGCCGCAAAGAGGATCGAAAATCAACAAGCGGGACGGACCAGAACTACGCTATTGCCACTTGAACGTCGTCTTGTGCTGAAAGCTGGAATTGCGATCGCCTGGCTTGCTACTCATGCAATGACGCTTCGACATCGAACCGGCTTCAAGTCGCGATCATCACCAACATAACGATGGCCATTCCCATCATCATCAGGTTTTCGGTCAAGCTGACAAAACCAAGGGGCACGTTTGAATTTCCGCCTACGCAGGCACATTTCAGCTCCCGTTTGTCGATGTAGACGGCCTTATACACGCTGATCGCGCCGACCGTTGCGACGAAGAGGGCCGCAGGTGCGGCCAGCGCGGTCAGCAGCATTCCAGTCATCAGAATGCCTGCCCCGGTCTCGATCCAAGGGTAAATATAGGCGTAAGGCACCCACCTGCGCGCAAGCAGGTCGTAGTTTAGGAACATTGTCGTAAAGCCCTCGATGTCGCGGAGCTTTTGCATGCCGAGCAGGATCATCGACACCGAGATGAACCATCCCAGCGTCTGCCAGGTAATCGCGCCGAGAAAACCGATGGAGAGCGCGAGCGCGGTAGCAGCGGCAACGGCGAAAAGATAGATAACGGGTTTATAGGTAGTCGCTTTCGGGTCGTAATCGGTCAGCCGCTCGCGCAGATCGCTGTAGCCGCCGATGCGTTCACCATCTATCCAGATCTGGGGCGTAGTGGGAACATCATATTTAGCCATGAAGGCATCGACCTCGGGCCGCTCGCGGAACAAGCGGTCATCGACATCGTAGCCTTTGGATTTGAGCAGCCAGCGTGCCTTTTGTCCGGAGGGGCACAGGTGGTCTGGCAGAGCCATGCGGTAGAGAACGGCCGTTTTTCCTGTTGCAGCGCTGGCAGGGTCGGATGTGATGTCGGCGACGTCGCGCGGGTCTTTCGGCATGATGTGTTTCCTTTGTTTCAGGGCTCGGTGCGGGTCGTGCCTGCGGGTGCGTCCCCGTTGGCTTCCATGTCCGCGATGTAGATTTTCATTTCCTCGATCTCGCTGCGCTGTGCTTCAATGATTGCATCGGCCAGTTCACGGACGCGCGGGTCGGAAATGTTCACCCGTTCGCTGGTCAGGATCGCGATGGAATGGTGCGGGATCATCGCCTTCATCCAGGCCACATCGCCCACCGTGTCCTGCGACCGCACTAGGTAGACACCGGCGGCAAAGGCGATGGCCGCGCCGGCGAAGGTCGCGATATTGGCAGACCGGTTGGAATACATGCCAAGCATAAAGGCGAGCATGATAACTGCCATCATTCCGCCCATGTAGAGCGCCATCCACATCCGCGTTTGCGAAAAGAAAACATGATCAAGGGCATAGGTGTTCAGGTACATCAGACAATACATCACCACGGTCGAAGTGCCGATCATTGCGAAGAACCGGCCGTAACCACTTCCTTTGCCGGAACCGCTATCGTGATGCGAGCTTTCGGAAACTGTTGTAGTATCGTTCCGACGTGCCATTGTCTGCTCCTTGAATATACCCATATGGGGTATACAACAGAAATATCAGCCAAAGGTTCCAAAAAAAGGGGCGCCGCCGCATGAAGGCCAACAAGGAAAAGACGCTGGACCGCCTGTCACGGCTTGAGGGACAGGTTCGCGGCGTAGCGAAAATGGTTGAAAGCGACCGCTACTGCATGGACATCCTGGCGCAGACGGCCGCGATCCGGTCGGCCTTGCTGGGCGTCGAGAAGCTGATCCTCGAACACCACGCGGAGCACAGTGTTGAGACCGCGATCGAAAGCGGCGATCCGGAGGAACAGCGCGCCAAGTTCAACGAGTTGATCGGACTATTGCAGAAGGCTTCGCGGTAGGTTTTTTCAATTGACTACCTGCCCGTCCCACAGCATCGCGGCGAGCACAACCGCAGGCGCCACGTTGATGCCAAGACAGAACCAGGCCCGCCATCCGGGCGAAGGGGTGGCGATTACCGATCCGGCGAACATGTCGCAAACCCAATCCCAAAGCAGTGCCTGCCGCCCGACAACACCCAACTGACAGGCTGCATGTTGTCTTTGCGCGTCACATCACGCACAGTCCCATCCTCATCGAAAGGAGAAAGCGGCGTGGCGAGCATCGGCATGTCCAAGCCGTCAAGCTGACCAGGGACAGAGTCTCCCGACCAGCCGACGCGCTTTATTCAGGCATCATCGCGCCAATTGCATACATGCCGTCGTCGCCCTTGATCAGCATCAACGTGACGGAATCTCCGACTGCGATATCGCCCATCATTTCCGCGCCGGGCATCATCGCCAGATCCATCGTCATGGCAGGCCAGCCGATTTCAGGAATGGGTTCGTGACTGACATTGGCAGTGCCTTCGCTGATGGAATTCACCACCGCCTTGGTATGCACAGCACCTTCCATCATTTCGTCACTCATCGGCATGTTCGAATGGTCCATGTCCGAGTGGTTCATTTGCGCAAACGCCAGTGGCGCGCTCAGAACAAGAACAGAGAGGGCAAGAGAGAGAGTTTTCATGGGTCATCCTTTCAGGTTGAGTTGATTGGCAGGTCCTATTCTGCCGGTACAGGTGCTACGGGTTCTTGGACTGGTTGCAGCAATTCTCTGTTGACCCGTTTCAGGGCCAGCCTTTTCCAGATCACGAAGATCGACGGAATGACAAAGAGCGTCAGAAGGGTCGCGGTCGCCATGCCACCGATCATCGGAGCCGCGATCCGCTGCATGATCTCGGACCCGGTTCCGGTACCATACATGATCGGAATGAGTGCTGCGAAGATGGTTGCGACTGTCATGACTTTGGGGCGCACGCGCAGGAGCGCGCCTTCGAAAACCACCTCTTCCACATCCAGTGGGGTCATTTCACGCCGCTCAGTCGCGGCTTCTTTCTTTCGTTTTTCCCATGCCAGATTGAGATACAGCAGCATCACGATGGCCGTTTCGACCGCCACGCCCGCCAGAGCGATGAAGCCCACAAGCACCGCCACCGAGATATCGAAGCTGAGATACCACAGGAACCAGACTCCGCCCGCCAGAGCGACCGGCAAGGCCGCGAGAATGATTCCCACCTCAATCACCCGATTGAAGGCCATAAACAGCATCAAAGTGATAATCAGCAAGGTCGCCGGAGCCACGAGCTTGAGCCGTTCCTGCATACGCTCGATGTATTCGTATTGCCCTGACCAGGTGATCGAATACCCCGGCGGCAAGGAGACTTGATCAGCCACAACTTGACGCGCCTCTTGCACGTATCCCCCAAGATCGCGCCCAGTGATGTCGATGAAGACAAAACCGGTGCGGCGGGCATTTTCGGATCGGATCATGCCGGGCCCATCGACGACCTTGATCTCGGCAAGAGACCCCAGCGGGATATGTGCACCCGAGGGCGTCACAACCGGCAGATCGCGCAGCCTTTCGGGGCTGTTGCGCCATTCCTGCGGGTAGCGCAGGTTGATCGGGAAACGCTCCAGCCCCTCTACGGATTCCGACACCTGCATGCCGCCAATCGCCGTCTGCACAACATCCTGAATATCGCGCACCGACATCATGTATCGTGCAGCGGCATCGCGATCGACGTTGATCTCGATAAACCGCCCTCCGATGGGGCGCTCGGCATAGGCAGAGGCGGTGCCTTTAATGTCCGCCACCACGCGCTCCACCTCGATCCCGATCTGTTCGATCACGCTAAGGTCTGCTCCGGATATCTTGACGCCGACCGGCGTCTTGATGCCTGTGGCCAACATGTCGATGCGGTTCTTGATCGGTTGAATCCAGACGTTGGTCACACCCGGGATCTGCACCACGCGGTCCAGCTCGTTGCGGATCATTTCCATTGTCATGCCGGGACGCCACTCGGCCTCGGGCTTCAATTGAATGGTCGTTTCGATCATCGTGAGCGGAGCTGGATCGGTGGCTGTGTCCGCGCGGCCCAGTTTGCCATGTACGGTCAAGACCTCAGGCACAGTCGCGATCAGGCGGTCGGTCTGTTGCAAGACCTCGCGCGCCTTGCCGATAGACACACCGGGATAGAGCGATGGCATATAGAGAAAATCGCCCTCGTTCAACTCGGGCATGAATTCGGTTCCGATCCGCTGAAGCGGCCACATCATAGAGGCGACCAGCGCCCCGGCCAGTAGCGTCGTGGCCCATGGCCATGCTACGGCGGCGTCCAGAAACGGGCGGTAGATCCAGATCACGATCCGGTTCAGCGGGTTCTTTCGTTCAGGCAGAATGCGCCCGCGCACGAAGTAACCCATCAACACCGGCACCAGCGTGATCGACAGGATCGCGGCGGAGGCCATCGCATAGGTCTTGGTGAAGGCGAGCGGCTTGAATAGCCGCCCTTCCTGGCTTTCAAGCACGAACACGGGCAGGAAACTGACGGTGATGATCGCAAGAGAATAGAATAGTGCGGGCCCGACCTCCGAGGCGCATTCACTGACGATGCACCAACGGTTTTCGTTCGTCAGTTTCTCTTTTTCGATCCGCCTATGCATCGCCTCGATCATGACGATCGCGGCGTCCACCATTGCTCCAATGGCAATAGCGATGCCGCCTAACGACATGATATTGGCGTTCACCCCTTGCAGCTTCATGATGATAAAGGCCGCAAAGATGCCAAGCGGGAGCGACAGCAGGATCACCAGCGACGACCGGATGTGTAAAAGAAAGGCGGCACAGACCAGAACGACAACGATGAATTCCTCAGTCAGTTTCTTTTGCAGGTTTTCAATCGCACGCTCGATCACGCCCGCACGGTTGTAAGTGGTAACGATCTCAACCCCTTCGGGCAGGCTCACTCGCAATTCCTCTATGCGCGCCTCCACTGCCTTGATCGTTGCCAGCGCATTGCCGCCCCAGCGCAAGATCACCACGCCACCCACTGCGTCTCCCTCACCACCGAACTCACCAACGCCGCGCCGCATTTCAGGACCAAGCCGAATGTCGGCTACATCGGCCAGCGTGATCGCCGCGCCGCGAGCATTCACCATCAGCGGTGCCTTGGCCAAATCGGCCAGTTCATCGACGTATCCCGTGGAGCGGACCATGAACTCGGCCTCGCCCATCTCAATCACACTACCGCCCGTCTCGCGGTTCGCGGCCTGAATGGCGCCCCGGATCTGGGCAAGTGTCACGTCATAGGCGCGCAGCTTGTTGGGATCGACCACGACCTGATACTGCTTGACCATGCCCCCAATGGTGGCCACTTCGGACACGCCATCGACGGTTTGTAGTTCGTATTTCAGGAACCAATCCTGCAGCGTGCGCAATTCGGCCAGATCATGGCCGCCGGTGCGGTCGATGAGCGCATATTGGTAGATCCACCCCACGCCAGTCGCATCCGGCCCAAGCTGCGGTGAAACGCCTTCAGGCAGGTCGGCGGCAATCTGGCCAAGGTATTCCAGCACCCGGGTGCGCGCCCAGTAAAGATCCGTTCCGTCCTCGAAGACGACGTAGACATAGCTGTCGCCGAAGAACGAAAACCCGCGCACGTCGCTGGCCCCCGGCACAGCCAGCATCGCGGTGGCAATCGGATAGGTGATCTGGTCCTCGACCACTTGTGGCGCTTGCCCCGGATAGGGTGTTTTGACGATCACCTGTACATCCGACAGGTCCGGAATGGCGTCTACGGGGGTTTCCCGGATCGCCCAGATACCTGCAACGGCGATCATCACTGCGAGAGCCAGAATGATCACGCGGTTTGCGATCGAGGCGCGAATGATGGCCGGGATCATTGGATCACCTCTGGAGCCGCAGCCACGCCGACCAGCGTCAATGAGAAATCGGCGTTGCGCTTGAGCAGAAGCGTGACCTCGTCTCCCTCCGGCAAGCGCGACACATCAACTGACGGATCAATGACGAAATCCATCGTCATCCCTGGCATTCCGATCTCCATCATCGGGCCGTGGGTGATGTTTGCCATACCCGCCGCTGCATCGATGGCATTGATGGTGCCTGACACTTCCATCGGCGGAGTAATAGGTTTGGCTGACACAAGGATCATCGTCATGCCATCCGGGCGGGTGAAGGTCAGCGTCATCTCCTGCCCCGTGATCAACGCCGCAGGATCCAGTGTCTCGTCCAAGGCGAATCCCATGGTCATGCCGGGCATCCCGATCTCCACAATCGGTCCGTGCGCGATCGTGGCCATGCGGTTCTCTTGATCGACGGTCTCGATGGTCCCGGACACGACAATCGGCGAGGTCACAGCATCTTCTGTTGCCACTTCCATCGGTTCGGGCGTGCTCATCTCGTTTCTGATCATCATCCCGTCGCCGCGCACGGCAACGATGGTGAACAATCCATCCTCCCCTTTGGACAAATCAAACTCGACGGGCTGATCGAGCGGCACCTCTGCCACGTCGAACCCTGCGACTGGCATGTCCATCTGCATTGAAGGCCACCCCAGTTCCGGGATCGGATCATGAGATAGCGTCAGTTTGCCGTCCAAAGTGACAGCCATCACCGTGCCTGTGCCTGTCGCGGCAATGCCATCGTCGCTGCCCAGTTCAATCAGGCTGAGGAGCCCGTCTGCACCACGGGCCGCGCGGAACGCCACCTGCAGACCCGGTTCCAACCGTCCCAGCGGAACGTCCGCACGCAGCGGGAATTGCGATGTCATCGCAGGCCAGTCAAGTGCGTCCAACGCTGCATGCTTGATCGTGGCGCTACGATTTTCGATGTCGAGCGCAATCAACTCGCCAGTCCCGCGTGCAGGAGCTTCATCTGTAGGCGCCATGCGCATCAGACCGGCGCTCAAAGAACTCTCGCTATCGATCAAAAACTGAGCGGAGGCTACAACTTCCTCACCGGGTGCCAGGCCCTGTACGACTTCCGTACGGCCGCCTCCGCCGAAATTGTCGCGCAGACCAGTTGTGATCAGGCGGGGCTTGAACGTGCCTTCCCCGGTTTTCAGAATGACGCGTTCGGCAGCGCCCGTACGAATGATCGCCTCGGTCGGGACGGTCAAAGCCATCCGTGTCTCGTTGGGGATCAAGCTGACATTGCCGAACATGTTGGGGCGCAACATTCCTTCGGAATTATCAAAGCGCAGGCGCACTGGCAGTGTGCGCGTCTCGGCATCAAGTTCTGGATAGATGTAATCGATCACACCCTCGAAGGTGCGCCCGTGCAAATGTTCAAAACGGGCGACTGCGCGCATGTCGTCTGTCATCCGCGCGATGTCACGCTCAAAGACATCGACGATCAGCCAGACGGCACTGAGATCTGTCAGCGAAACTGCACGGACGCCGGGTTGCAAAAACATCCCGTCAGCGGCTTCAAGCGAAATTACGACTCCGTCCTGCGGGGCCAAAACCTCGATGTTGCGTACAGGCACACCTTCTGCCTCGATCCGGGCGATCTGATCGTCCGACATACCGTGGCTTCGTAACTTGCCGCGAGCAGCCTCGACGATCCGCGGATCGCCGGCCTCAATCGCACGCACCAGTTCCGCGCTCGACGATCCGATAAGGGGCGAAAACATCTCGAACAGAACGTCACCCTTGCGTACCGGATCACCAACCGCCCGCACGTTCAGTGCTTCGATCCAGCCATCAACGCGGGTGTGCACATGGCTTGTGAGGTGCTCATCATAGCCGACAAAACCGACCGTCTCGATCCGTTGCGAAATCTCGGCAGTCTGCGCAATCGCGGTGCGGACACCGATCGCGTTGATTTCCGCCGCCGACAGCGTCACTTCGGATGGATCGCCCGAGGGTTCCTCGCCTGCGAAGACCGGCACCAGATCCATTCCCATTGGGGACTTGCCGGGACCCGGCTGCCTAAAATTGGCATCCATCGGAGCAACCCAATAAAGGATTTCTGGCCCTGTCGATCCGGCCATCTCCGATGGATTGAAGTACAGTCTTTCCAGATAGATGCCACCAGCGACCCCGGCGGCTAGCGCCAGAATGCTAAGGGCTGAATATCGTCCACGCATTGTTGCCTCGACCCCAGTTCCGACAACGGAACTGTTTCTAATTAATAGCAGTCACGCAGTCGCAGGATGCGACCGCGGTTCGGAAATCAATCAGACGTGTCTTGGGGGACGTTTTTGAGTCGAACCAGCGTTGGAGGACGACGTTTTGCCGCGATCAATTATTTGAGCGCCGGGCAGAAGCATGCCGACTGCAACCAAATTGGATGTAGAGACGGTGTCGTGAAAGCAGCACATTGATGGCATGCAGTGCGCAAAATTTTCATGACTGCCATCAACGTTCGTTCCGCCGTGGGCATACGCACCCGATTGAGCGGAATGTGTCGGACAATTGACTGCCGCATCAGCCATGTCCGGATGCTGTGCATGACGATCAGCCATCGACGCCGCCGCGGAGACAGGCGGCGCTGCGAGCTGAAAAACGAACATCGCGATCAGGAGCAAAAGCCCCACCGGTCGAAAAACCGACCCGATCCCGAACGTATCGTTCATCCATCTCATGCGGAGGTCATCCAGCGTTCCCGACCAAAATGCAAGTCATATCGGCGTGAACCGGCTGACCGGTCGAGAGTTGCGAAGGCCAATTCGCGCCATCTGGGACGTGACACGGGCGATTCTGCAGTCACAGGTTCACCGGGGGTGTGGTGATCGAGGTGAGTGTCGCGGTTGCCAACAGGATCAGGGCGACCGCAATGGCTTCCACCCGGATCGAGCGGCGCAGCCTGCCGGAGGCTGCAGGTTCGCCGGACGCGAGCGCAGGGACGAGCCGGAGCTTGTTATTTGCGCCCAGCCCCAGAAGGCCGGTGACGACAACGAGCTTTGCGATGAGCGTCCAGCCATAGGCCGTTGCAAACAGCCCGCCGAGTGAACCGATCATCAGCCATGCAAAGACCAGCCCGGCGAGGATCAGCGTGGCGACCGTCCCGCTGGCAACAATGCCGAAGCGATGAAGTAGCGCGGCGCTGCCTGACTGGCCGGCTGCCCGGTGCAACGGGGCCAAGGCGCCGACCCAGAAGGCCAGGGCCAGCAAATGCATGACCAAGAGGGCTGCCAGCATACTGCGTGGATCGCCTAGCGAATGGCCCACCATAGCAAAGGACCCCGCGACAAGTAGCGCGCCCGTCAGGCTTGCAACCAGCCCAAATGCCCCCCGGATCATAACACCAAGGATCAGAACGGCCCCCGCGCCGCGCCAGATCGCCCCTGTGCCAAGCGGGCTGTCCCAGACAAGGCCGAGCATTATGGGATCTACAGCACCGTGCAGGCCCATCCCCGATATGCGTGCCGACCGGATGCCGAAGCGCAGGACCAGTAAAGCGAGACCGACCAGCGCTGCGGTCGCCGCGAGCATCCGGGCAAGGCGCAACACATCCTCGGGCGCGGATCGGAAGGTCGCGACGAAGAGCGGCCCACCCATTGCGACCAGCGCCGCCGCATATCCGGCGGCCTTCGCGATGATCGCCAGAAGCGCCAAACCGTCTATCGGAGCCAGACCCTCCACAGTTCAGTCCGCGACCGTGAAGTCAAAGCTGCCCTGCATCGGGTGGCCATCTGCCGCCAACGCGCGCCATTCCACAGTGTAGGCCCCGGTAGGCATGGCGCCCACTGGCAGGGCGCGGAACTCCGTCACCGGATCAAGGCCGGTTTCTCGGGTGATGTCCATCTCGCCGTCCGGGCCGGTCAGGGTGATGGCAGTAACGCGCATCGGGTCATCGAACCGCATCTCGATCGCCTGGACAGTTTGGACAGTCGCGCCATCCGCCGGGGTTGTCGCTTCGGTCTTGGAATGGGCCAGCGCGACCGTTGCCGTCGCAAGCGCGACCGCAAGGGCCAGAATGATACGCGTCATTGCATGTTCTCCAATGCGTCATGATGGTCGCGGTTATCCTGCGGCCAGTTGGATTTGATATAGCTCAGAACGGCAATGATCTCATCATCCGTCAGAATGCCATCGTAGATGGGCATGTTGTTTTCATAGCTGGGGTCGCCGATCAGCGCGGCGGTGCCGTATTTCGTCAGACGGAACAGCGTGTCCCCGTCATGGTGCCAGGTATGTCCGGTTGCGTCATGCGGCGGCGCTGGTAGCCGCTCGTCCGGTCCGGGTGCGCGCCAGTTTGGTTGACCTTCGAGGTTCACGCCGTGGCAGGACGCGCAGTTCGAGGCGTAAACCGTCTCTCCAAGCGCCACAATGTTTGGGTCCGACGGCGCAAGTGTCACCCCAGCCGGTGCCGAGGTTCCCCATCCGAACGCGAGGGCAGCGGCGCTCGCAAGAACCCCTGCCCCCAGAAGGAGTGTGATGGTCCGGTTCACTGACCGGCCTGATAAAAGACCGCGCCCTCACCGGCGTCGCCGCCGAAGGCCAGCACGTCATAGCGCGCGGTCGGATCATCCCCCATGCCCGGTGAGCCGAAGGGCATGCCGGGCACAGCGATCCCGGAAATATAGGGGCGCTCTTCAAGCAGCTTGGCCAGCGCCGCGAAGGGCACATGGCCTTCGACCACGTAACCGTCGATAACCGCTGTATGGCAGGACCACATCGTGCCGGGCACATCGTTTTCGAGCTTTACGGTGGTGACATCGCGGGTGTCGGTGACCTCGATGTCGTAGCCTTCCTCACGGGCAAGCGCGACCCAGGCACCGCAACAGCCGCAGGTCGAGCTTTTGGTAACGTGCATCGTGCCGTGATCCATCTTGCCAGCATGGCTGTCCGCATGTGCCATCCCGACCGCGCCAAAGGAGGCGAGGCCGAGCACAAGCGCAGCGGCAGGGGTGAAGGCGAGTAGTGTCTTAATCGATTTCATGTCTGTTCCTCTCGACAGGTATATCCACGGGCGAAGCCCGTTCAGGTGTGGTTGCAATGAAGAGACCGCGACAACAGTGACGCGGCACGCATCACACAGCGCGGGGAGGATCGAGAGGGCCGGACGGCTCAATGCCCGTCATTAGCAGGCTTGTAGCCATGGTGACATCCTTGCAGGACGCGAGGGCAGCTTCGTGCTGGTCCGCACCGGGAAGCAATGCGGGAAGGGCATGGCAGGTCTGAGAGCGTTCGGTGCTTTCCGAACAACAGACCGGCTGATCGTCCGTCTCTCCGTCCATAGCCGCGTGGCCATGCTCCATGACAACTGCATGCCACGCGTCCATCGCCCCGGAGACCGAAGCGGACAGCGCGACCATGACAACAAGAAGAAGCCGGATCAAACCCATGCAATATACCTACATGGGGTATGTGGATATTTGCAAGTAGTTGCGCACGCCAATCAGGCCAAAATCAGAGTTTCGGTAAAGATAGAGCGGCAGTTGCTTGCGCCAGTGACTGTGGCGGCCACCCGCGTTGAACGCATCCAGAAAGGCCTGATCGAATATCCATGGGTTGGAGATCGCAAGCCCGCCCGTTACAAAAACGCCGCCGCTGGCCCCGTAGACCAGCCCCAGATCACCTGCCATCGCACCAAGATATCTGCGAAAAAGATCAACGGCGATCTGCGCGGCTTCGTCCGTTCCGGCGCGGGCGGCATCGAAGATTTGTTTGGCGTTGCGTATTTCGTCTGATGTTTTATGCACCGCAGCAATTGCACGATAAAGAACCGGAAGCCCGGTGCCGGATAAAACCGCTTCTGCCTCGACGGCTATGCCTTGCCCCATGCGCACGTCTGGCCAAAGCCGAACCAGGTGTTCGAAATAGTTAAGATCGTCAGCAGAGCGGGGCGACAGGCTTATATGGCCGCCTTCACCGGCAATGACATGTGGCCGATCATGCGCCCGGATCAACGCCCCGACACCCAGACCCGTGCCCGGCCCGATGATCACACGCGGTCCGGCCGGGATATCTACCGGCCCCTGCAAGCAGGTTGTATCCGCGTCGGTCACGCTCACCAGAGACCAAGCGGCCGCTTCAAAATCATTCAGTATGGTGACGTCTGCTGTTGCGCAGACACGGGCCAAATCGGACTCGGAAAAGGACTGTTCTGAATTGGTAAGCCGCACAGCACCGTTCGTGACCACTCCGGCGGCAGCTACGACCGCGGCCGCTGGTGTGCTTTTTCGTTCAGCGATCATTGCCTCGCAAGCGCTCAGAAATCCGGCACCACCCTTGGACGGAAAAGATTTCTGATCAAGGATATCACCGGCACGCGACGCCGCCGCGATCCGCATATGTGTGCCGCCAACATCCGCCAACAGGTTCCACATGAATTATCCTTTTCTAAAGCCGCCGCTTTAAACCCGGCATGACAGACGGGCCTGACTGTCGGGACCAAAGTCATTGCAGAGGCTTTCAACCTGAACAACAAACTTCACCCTTTCACAACAGGCGCAAAGCATCGCCGGGGCGGATGCGCCCTGCCCTTTGCACTTCGGCGTAAACACCCATATCAGAATGGCCGTAATGCGCCCTCAAGAGCGACGGCACATCATGGTCGCGCGCACCGGTCACAGGATCGACTTCGGTTGCCGGGCAGCGTTTCGTGCGCATAACCACCTTCAGACGGACATCACCGATTTCCAGAATTCGGTCGGTCAGATCCAGTTCCGAAAACGGGGGCAATCCGGAGAAATGGATGTTGCCACGAAACCGGGCCGGGCTGATGTGGTATCCGAGCGTTTCTGAAAACGCGGCGACACTGTCCAGATTGATCAGCGAAACCGCGTTCATCATTGCGGGCGACACCACGGAAACGTCTGTAAACCTGTGCGGGTCTGCCGAATAAAGCGTTGGCTGCATATCCGCTGGAAACGCCAGATGTTCGGTCAGCAAAGCCGCAGCATCCATACGCCCTTCGGGCTTTGCCAGATCGAACTGATAGGTCTTGCCCTGCTTCAGGATTTTCAGACAACCCGTTTGCGGATCAAAATGGGTCATCAGTGTGGCCAATGCGGCATCGCGCGCAAGAACCACGAATTTGGTTTTCGGCAGCGGTTTGGGGTTTTCGGGATCAAAACCGCTATCGGGTCGCGCAAACCCGAACACCCGGTCAAAGGGGAACCCCTGACCGGCAACCAGATCAACCATATCCAGCGGTTGCGCGCTCAACCCTTTGACGGGGTAGTGGAACAGACCACAAATCGTGCCTTGCATGGCGTTTTGGTCCTTTTTCTACAGGGTCCGAGCCCGCCGGATATAAACGTTCAAACAAACCTGTTGATCAGGTTCTCAAGTCTTTCCTGCCGGCCGGATCGGGGTTCGGGCGACAGGCTATTCTGGATCACGTAGTCAAAACATCCATCCAGACCGTTTGTCAGATGCTGTTTAGCGGCTGCAGTATCCCATCCGCTATAGCGCTCTTGTCGCGCGTCTTCCAAACCGCCGTCTTCCAGCATCCGTGCCGCTGCCTTCAAACCACGCGCGCAGACATCCATCGCACCGACATGGGCCAAAACCAGATCGGCCGGATCCAGCGATTGCCGCCGCAGCTTGGCATCGAAATTGGTGCCGCCGCTTGAAAACCCGCCGGCTTTCAGAATTTCATAATAGGCCAGTGCGATTTCGGGTACGTTGTTGGGAAACTGGTCGGTGTCCCAGCCCGATTGATAATCATTCCGGTTCATATCGATCGAACCAAGAATACCCATCGACGCGGCCATCGCCAGTTCATGTTCGAACGAATGCCCAGCCAGAATAGCGTGACCCTGTTCGATGTTCATCTTCACCTCATTCTCAAGCCCGAATTCCCTGAGAAAGCCATACACGGTCGCCACATCATAATCGTACTGATGTTTTGAAGGTTCCTGCGGTTTCGGTTCGACCAGAATGGCCCCATTGAAGCCGATCTTGTGCTTGTATTCGACGACCATCTGCAAAAAGCGCCCGGCATTATCGCGTTCGCGTCTGAGGTCGGTGTTCAACAGGGTCTCATAGCCTTCGCGCCCGCCCCACAGCACGTAATTCTCGCCCCCAAGTTTCAGCGTGGCATCCATGCAGGTTTTCACCGTTGCCGCTGAATAGGCAAAGACATCCGGATCCGGATTGGTCGCTGCGCCGGCCATGAACCGGCGATGTGTGAACAGATTTGCCGTTCCCCAAAGCAGTTTTGGGCCACCAGCTTCCATTTTTTGCCCGATGTAATCGACAATCTCTTCCAGATTGCGGGTGGCTTCCGCAAAATCGGCGCCTTCCGGGCGAATGTCTGCATCGTGAAAACAAAAAAAGGGCTGACCCAGAATTGCGAACAACTCGAACGCGGCGTCTGCCTTCATGCGCGCCAAATCCATGGTTTCACCGAACCAAGGGCGTTCGAATGTCGCGCCACCGAACGGATCGCCCCCGGGCCAGGCAAAGCTGTGCCACCAGGCGACGGCAAAGCGCAGATGATCCTCCATCCGCTTGCCCAGAATCATTTCATCGGCGTTGTAGTGACGATAGGCAAAGTCGCTGGTGCCTTCCTCACCCTCAAAGGTAATAGCGGGAATGCCTTGGAAAAAATCAGTCATGGCAGCTCCTTCAGGGCGCGATAGGTTTTCTTGTAACGGTCGTAGGTTTCGCTGAATGCGTCCGACAATGCGCGTTCGGGTTCGATTGTTTGTTTGATTTCGGGCGGGTGCGCCAGTTCGATGCCGCCCTGTCCGGCGGCCATCATGGCAAGACGTGCCGCGCCAAACGCAGCCCCGAAATCGCCTTTTACCGGAACGTCGATCGGTAAATTCAGAACCGTTGCAATGGCCTGTAACCAATACTGCGATGCGGCCCCACCGCCCACGGCTGTTAGACGCGAAATCCGGGTTCCGGTGGCATCCATAGCTGCATGACAATCCCGAAACGCAAAGGCGACCCCTTCCAGCACGGCGCGGGTGGCGGCGTCACGGTCTGTGGCGTGTTCCAGGCCCAGAAACGCGCCGCGAATATGCGCATTGTTATGCGGTGTCCGTTCGCCCCCCAGATAGGGCAGGAATATGGGCCGGCCGGGGGCGCGCAACGGCCCCAAACCGTCCGTCAACTGTGAAGCCGTCCCACCCACCAGACGGGCATACCACGCCAGCGCGTCCGTGGCGGCAAGGATCACCCCCATCTGGTGCCAGCGCCCCGGCAAGGCATGGCAGAATGTGTGCAGCGCTGTATCCGGGTCGGGCGCGTAACCATCATTGGCCGCAAAAAGAACACCGGACGTTCCCAGCGAAACGAATGCCTCGCCTGCGCGCACCACACCGACACCAATGGCCGAAGCGGCATTGTCACCCGCGCCACCCGCGACGGGGATACCCGGTTTCAGACCGAACCGTTTTGCGATTTCAGGTCGCAGATCGCCCGACACGTCGGACCCTTCAATCAGCGCCGGCATGTGATCACAGGTCAATCCGGTGGCGGCCAACAATTCATCATCCCAATCGCGTTTTTTTGTGTCGAGCCAGCCGGTGCCCGCAGCATCGGACATTTCCGACACATAGGCACCGGTCAGCCAAAGCCGCAGATAATCCTTTGGCAGCAGGACTTTGGCAATCTGGTTGAAAATGTCAGGCTCGTGCCGCTGGCACCACAACAGCTTGGGCGCAGTAAAGCCCGGAAACACGATATTGCCTGTCAGTGCACGGAATTTCGGGTCTGCATCCAGGTTGGCAGCCTCGGCATGGGCGCGGGTGTCGTTCCACAGAATGCACGGTCGCAACGGCTGGTCCGCAGCGTCCAACATGGTCGCCCCGTGCATCTGGCCCGACAATCCGACGCCTCTGACCGCTGACAAATCACGCGTCGCGCCCAGTGCCGTCAGCGCGGCTTTCGTGGCATCAAGCCAATCCGCCGGGTCCTGTTCGGACCAGCCGGAATGTGGACGCGAAACGGCCAAAGAGGCCGTGGCATCCGCAATCACTTCCTGATCATCGCCAATCAACAGCGCCTTGACACCCGACGTGCCCAGATCAAGCCCCAGAAACATCAGTGATCCAGCTTGACCCAGGCCGCATCGCGGGCCGATGACTTGACGCAAGCCGATACAAACTGAACACCCTTCAACCCGTCCATGACAGTCGGATAGAGAACCGCGCCGGAAGGGGCTTTGCCGCTTCGCGCAGCAATGATTGCCTCGGCTGCTTCGGAATAGATGTTGGCAAACCCTTCCAGATAGCCTTCGGGATGGCCCGGTGGTACGCGACTGACACGGGCGGCGGTTTCACCGGCGCCGGCGCCATTTCTGGTGATCAGGCGTTTAGGTTCGCCAAAAGGCGTGAACCACAAATAATTGGGGTCTTCCTGTGCCCATTCCAGCCCGCCCTTTTCGCCGTATACGCGGATGCGCAGCGCATTTTCATTGCCCGGGGCAACCTGGCTGGACCACAGCATTCCGCGCGCACCGCCGGCAAACCGCAGCATCACATGCGCATTGTCATCTACCAGACGTCCGGGAACGAATGCCTGAAGATCGGCGCTCAGGCTGTCGACCTCCAATCCGGTCACAAAACACGCCAGGTTGAACGCGTGCGTCCCGATATCGCCGGTCGAACCGCCCGCACCAGACTGGTTGGGATCGGTGCGCCAGTTGGCCTGCTTGAAATCCTGTTCGACGCTTAGCCAGTCCTGCGGGTATTCCACCTGCACCAAGCGGATCGCACCCAGATCGCCATTGGCGACCATCTCGCGTGCTTGCCGGACCATGGGATAACCGGTGTAATTATGGGTCAGCACAAAAAGGGCATCAGAGGCTTCTGCCGCTTTGACCAGCTTCTTGGCGTCGCTCAGGGTAGATGTCAGCGGCTTGTCACATATGACGTGAATGCCGCGTTTCAGAAACTCGCGCGCGGCTGCGAAATGTACGTGGTTCGGCGTGACGATGCTGACCGCCTCGATCCCGTCCTTGCGCCTCGCCTCGCGGATCGCCATCTGCTTGAAATCATCGTAAATGCGCGGCACGCCCAGCGCCTCGCCGCTGGCGCGGGATTTTTCGGGGGTTGAACTCAGCGCGCCTGCCACCAGTTCGTATTTGTCATCAATCCGCGCGGCAATCCGGTGGACGGCGCCAATAAAGGCATCATTGCCGCCACCGACCATGCCCAGTCTGATCCTGTCACCCATCTCGTTCTCCTTTCAAGCGGCGGCCCAGCCGTCGCGTATCGTCCGGATGCCGCCCGACAGCACATCCTGTTCATCCTTGAAAAGCGGGCGCCAAACCCGCGTTGCCGCGGCCAGATCCGGCAAGGCATGACCAAATGCCTCGACCACCAGCCAACCATCATAGCCGGTGGATTTCAGCGCCGCGAAAGCTTCGGCGAAATTCACGTGGCCTGCGCCAGGCGCTCCGCGATCATTTTCCGACACATGCACATGATTGATCGCAGGCCCCGCCGCGCGGATCGCCGCGCCAACGTCACGTTCTTCGATGTTGGCGTGGAACGTATCAAAAAGGCAGCCATAGTGCTCCGCACCCACCTGTTCGACCAGCCTTGCCGACTGGTCCAGAGTGTTAAGCGCGTAGCATTCAAACCGGTTCAGCGGCTCAACCGCCAGTGCCACACCTGTACCCGCCGCATGATCGGCTATTGCCTTGTGAGCGGTGACCAATCTGTCCCATTCCGCGCGGGTGGCCCCGGTTCCCGAAAAAACCGCCAGCGGCTGAAAGAAGGGGCCGCACAGTGTTTCAACACCCGCTTCTGCCGCGCAATCGACCATCCATTTCAGAAAATCGATACCGGCCTCGCGATGATCGGCCTGATCACTGATCGGATTGGCCGTTTCGGATTGAACGACCGCAACCGCAGTGCGGCGCAAACCCATATCGGACAGGCGCTGACCAATTGCGCGATAATCCGGGGCGGACCCTTCGAAAATCGGAATTTCGACACCGTCATAGCCTGCATCGCGCACGGCCTGACATTTCGGCATCAGGTCGTCCGTCAGATGGGTGCCCCATAACAGCAGGTTGAACCCGGCCAGCATCACCCGATCCCCAGCATTTTCCGGTTTGCGGCGTCATCCGTGCCACCATCGGCGAAATCGTCAAAGGCGCGTTCGGTAACACGAATAATATGGTCAGACACAAACTGTGCCCCTTCCCGCGCGCCATCTTCGGGGTGCTTGAGGCAACATTCCCATTCGACCACAGCCCAGCCATCAAAATCATTGGCCGCCATTTTGGAAAAGATCGCCGCAAAATCGACCTGCCCATCGCCCAGCGACCGGAACCGCCCTGCCCTGTCGACCCAGGGCTGATATCCCGAATAAACCCCCTGGCGTCCCGTTGGATTGAATTCGGCATCCTTGACGTGGAACATTTTGATCCGGTCTTTGTAGATGTCGATATTGTCCAGATAATCCATGCATTGCAGCACATAGTGGCTGGGATCATAGAGCATGTTGCAGCGTGCATGATTGTCGACCCGCTCCAGAAACATCTCGAATGTTGCGCCGTCGTGAAGATCTTCTCCGGGGTGGATTTCATAACAGATGTCGACGCCGCTTTCTTCGGCATGATCCAGAATGGGCCGCCAGCGCGCAGCCAGTTCGTCAAAGGCGGTTTCGATCAATCCGGCAGGGCGTTGCGGCCATGGATAGACATAAGGCCACGCAAGCGCGCCGGAAAAGGTAACGTGCGCGCCGATGCCCATATTCCTGGATGCCGTGATCGCTTTCATCACCTGATCTACGGCCCAAGCCTGTCGCGCCTTCGGATTGCCGTGAACCGACGGATCGGCAAATCCGTCGAAAGCTGTGTCATAGGCCGGATGTACCGCCACAAGCTGGCCCTGAAGGTGCGTTGACAATTCGGTCACCTCGACCCCGTTGGCTGCGGCCTGACCTTTGAACTCGTCACAATACGTCTTGCTGTCCGCAGCCTTTGCCAAATCAATCAGTCGCGCATCCCAACTGGGCACCTGAACACCTTTGTACCCGCAGTCTGCCGCCCATTTTGTAATGGAATCCCAGCTATTGAACGGGGCGTCGTCGCCCGCAAACTGCGCCAGAAACAGCGCCGGTCCCTTGATGGTTTTCATAATCTGATCCTCCCGTTCTCAGAATTTTGCCGCGGGCATGTTTTCCCGCAGATAAATGTCGATGCGTATGCGTTCCTGTGTCTGGTCGAACGGCGCCTGATCAGCCGTTGCTTTCAGCAACCGCACAGCCGAACGCACCAGATGCCCGGTGTCCTGCGAAATGATCGCGTCGAACACACCGCTTGCCAGCGCCGAACGCGAGGCGGGCGTCAATTCGTGCGCAATCACCACCAGATTGTCCTTGGGGCCGCTGGATTCAAGAAACCGGATCAAACCGGGATTGCCCGCCGCCGACGAATAGATACCGCAGATATCGGGATAGGCCTCAAAAACGCCGGGCAGCATTTTCAGGATCAGTTCGGGATCATCGCGCCCCTCGATCGAGGCGACGACTTCAAGATCGGGGAATTCTTCGCTCATCAAGGCGTCAAATCCTGTGCGCCGCTCAAGATGGTCGCGGGCCAGACGTGAACCGGTGATGACCAGAATACGCCCCGGCCCGCGCACGAAACGCCCCATCAGGCTGGCGGCGGTGCGCCCGGCGGCGATGTTGTCGATGCCGACAAAATGGTGCCGGTCCGACGTTGGCAAATCCGACACGAAAGCCACAACCGCGATGCCTCGGGCGCGGGCGCGTCTGACCGCATCGCGCACCGAAGGCGTTTCGGGACCAAAAACAGCCACACCGTCCGTGTGCCCGGGATCAAGACCGTCCAGAGCATCAACAATGGCCTGCGGATCAAACGGCGGAACCGACAGTGTTTCAAGGGTCGTGCGCAAGTGGTGCAGTTTGGCGGATTGTTCGGCAATCGCCTGTTCCAGCGCCACGACAAATTCATTGCCGGTTTCGGGCAGGATGAACAGCAGCCGGTAAAACCGCTGACGTGCCAGATTGGCGGCAGCGGTATCGCGCACATATCCCAGTTGTGCGATGGCCGAATTGACCTTTTCAATCGTGACAGACCGCACGCCGGGGCGCATGTTCAGCACACGGTCGACCGTGGCAAGCGACACGCCTGCCACGCGGGCAATGTCGTTCACCGTCGGTTTCTTCAACGATCTGATATCCTGATCAATCAAACAGGTTCACTCCTTCAGGGAACTGGCCAGCCCTTCGAAAACCAGCGCAACGGCTTCGGCGCCGGGGTCGTTGTGACCTTTCAGGTTTTCGGACGGCACATAAGCCGCCCGTCCTGCCTTGGCCCGATGTATACCCGCTGTGGCATCCGCACCGGCGCGCGCCGCCAGGGCCGCACTGGCCAGACCGTCGCGCAAGGCATCCAGTGCAGGCGACAGCGCATCAATCATGGTTCTGTCGCCAACCCGCGCACCGCCCACATCGCTGACCCTTTGCAGCCCTTCGCGCAAGGCGCGTTCAACCGGGGCACCATTGGCACATGCATCCCCCGCGGCGTTGAAATAGATTGCCAGGATCACCCCCGAAGAGCCGCCCATTGTCTGGCTCAACTCGTTGCCCAGCGCCGGGAAAAGCTGCGTCAGATCGGCCAGCGGCATCCTGTCCAGACTGCCCTTAAGGGCGCGCGCGGCCGTGGCCAGCGTGCTGCCAGTGTCGCCATCCCCCGATTTCGCGTCCAATTCGTTCAATCTTGCCTCGGCAGCCATCAGCAGATCGGCCACATATTCTATCGTGGCCCGCGTCCGGTCATTGACCGACGGGATCGGTTCAATCGGCGTCAGGCTGTCGGGCAATGGCACGACCTGAACCAGACCCAGTTCGTGAATGCCGGGCCATGCCGCCATCGGCACAGGCGCGGCCAGCGCTGCCATCTCGGCATCGTTCACCGGCAAAACAGAAATCGAAAACCCGTGCATATCCAAAGACGTCATCATCGGTGCGGGGCCAATCACATGGCTTGCCAATCCCGACTGGGCCAGTGCATGCGACAGGACAGACATTTCCAGCGGTGTGGTCGACCCAAGGTTGTTCAGAAGCGCCACACATGGCCCGCCCGTCACGTGCGGGCGCAGCTTGTCCAGCACGATCCCCATTGCGTCCTCGGCCCCCGAAAAATCGACTTGCTGCACGCCCGGTTCGCCATGGATGCCAAGCCCCAGTTCGGCTTTGCCCGCAGGTATCCGGCTTTCCTTGGGCGATCCGGGGACGGTGCAGGTATCAAGGCTTTTGCCGATCGAAGCGACGTTTGCGATGACCCGGCGCGCGGCGGCGGTGACCTCTTCCAGCGGCTTGCCCTGCTCGGCCAGCGCGCCGGCAATCTTGTGAACAAACAGCGTACCTGCCACGCCCCGCGGCTGTGGCAGATCAGGCAGTGCGATGTCATCATCCACAACCACCATTTCAACCGTGCGTCCAAGGGCGCGCGCACGCTCCATCGCCAGACCAAAGTTCAACCGGTCCCCGGTGTAATTCTTGACGATCAGCAAACATCCCGACGCACCCGTGACCGCCAGAATACCAGCCAGAACAGCATCGACAGACGGCGATGCGAACACTTCGCCACAAATCGCAGCGGTCAGCATGCCGGGGCCAACAAACCCCGCGTGAGCAGGTTCATGGCCCGATCCGCCGCCTGAAATCAGAGCGACGCGCGAACGATCCCAATCCGACCGGAAAACCACTTTGATATGGGGATATCCATCCAGCCGTGCCAGCGTGCCGCCCGAACAGGCAAGAACACCGTCAATGGCTTCTTTGACCAGATCATCCTTTGCGTTCACAAACTGTGGCATATGATATCCTTTCTCAGGTTATGCGCGCGCCCCGGGCGTCAAAGAAAAGCGGATTCTGGGGCGCAATCTGAATGGTTTCGCCCGGCGCCAGTGTCGAATGCGGATCTGTCAGCGTGGTCACATCGTGATCATTCAGCTTCAGGTGCAGGCGGGTCTGATCGCCCAGATGCTCGACCCGCACAACGGTGGCGTCGCGCCCGTCACCGTGGCGGATGTTTTCGGGGCGCAATCCGACCTGATGCGCGCCCGGCGGGGCCTTTTCCCCAAACAACCCCACCGGCAACAAATTGATCCGGGGCTGGCCCAGACGGGCGGCCACATAGGCTGTGTTGGGGTTCTCGTAAATCTCGCGGGGGGTTCCGAACTGAACCAGAAGACCTTCGTTCAATACGCCCACATGGGTGGCCATTGTCATCGCTTCGATCTGATCGTGGGTGACATACAGAAGGGTCGAGGCAAGCTCGGCATGAATGCGTTTCAATTCGATCCGCAGATCGGCCCGCAATTTGGCATCCAGTGAACTCAGCGGCTCGTCCATCAGGTATATCGCAGGGTCGCGCACCAGTGCGCGCCCGATCGAAACGCGCTGCATTTCGCCCCCCGACAGTTCAGTCGCCTTGTTGTCCAGCTTGTGAGGGATGTGCAGCACTTCGGCCACTTCCTGCACTTTGCGGGTTATTTCGGCTTCGGGTGTCTTCAGGATCGGGGACCGCAATGGGAACGCCAGATTTTCGCGCACTGTCAGATGCGGATAAAGTGAATATTGCTGAAACACCATCGCCACATCGCGCTGTGCGGGCGTTTCGGAATTCACGCGGCGCCCGCCGATGCGGATGTTGCCCGCGTCGCATTTTTCCAGCCCTGCGATCAGGCGCAAGGTGGTTGTTTTTCCCGCCCCGGTCGGCCCCAGCAACACAACAAAAGATCCATCCGGCACTGTCAGGTTCATGTCGGTGACAGCTTTGGTCGAACCAAAGGACTTCGAGACATTTTCCAGTTCGACTTCAGCCATTGGCCAGCACCCCTTCGTTCAGGGCAGAGCGCAGGGCCCGACCGGAAGCGCGATCAAAAAGCGTAATCGTGTGATCCAGAAAGCTTAACCCGACAGTTTCGCCCACGGTCGCAGGCTGCTCTGATCCGATGCGCGCCTTGATATCGCCGTTGCGCGTGGTCAGAGTGACGATCTGCGTCGTGCCCAGATATTCGGTTGCAATCACCTTGGCGCGGTAGCCGCCTTCGTTGGACAACCGGATGTGTTCTGGGCGCACGCCGAATGTCAGATCGCCTTGGGCCGGTTCGCGTAATGCCGGCACGCCCATTTCTTCGCCATCCAAAGCGACCGAGGTTGCACCAATGCCATAGGAACCCGAAAATTCCAGAAAGTTCATAGACGGAGAGCCGATGAAATCGGCAACGAACCTGGTGGTCGGTTTGTCGTAGATTTCCTGCGGCGTGCCGAATTGTTCGACAACCGCATCGTTCATCACGACAATCTTGTCGCCCATCTGCATTGCTTCCAGCTGATCATGGGTCACGTATACAGTTGTTGCCCCCATCCGGTCATGCAGCGCACGCAACTCTTCGGCCATGTGTTCACGAAACTCGGCATCCAGTGCGCCCAATGGTTCATCCATCATGAACGCTTTGGGTTCCCGCACAATCGCACGCCCCAGCGCCACACGCTGGCGATCCCCGCCCGACAGACCGCCAACCGGTTTTTTTAGAATGTCGCGGATGCCCAGAATTCCCGCGACCTCGTCAACCTTGGCACGCACTTGTGCGCGTGGCATGCCCTGACTGACCAAAGGATAGCTTAGGTTCTTGTATACGTTCAGATGCGGATAAAGCGCAAACATCTGGAACACGAATGCGATGTCACGTTGCGATGGCGGGCGCTGGCCGATCTCTTCTCCGTCCAGAAAAATCTCGCCCGAAGTCGGCAGTTCCAGCCCGGCAATCATACGCAGCGTGGTGGTCTTGCCACAGCCCGACGGGCCAA
This sequence comes from Sulfitobacter sp. TBRI5, assembly GCF_051013555.1. NCBI lineage: Bacteria > Pseudomonadati > Pseudomonadota > Alphaproteobacteria > Rhodobacterales > Roseobacteraceae > Sulfitobacter > Sulfitobacter sp. TBRI5. Next base: position 572,964 of record NZ_CP112884.1, read on the forward strand.
GCAGCATGAAAAACTCACCATCTTCGATCGTGAAGGAGCTTTCCTTGACCGCAACGAAATCGCCGAATTCCTTGCGCACGTTTTTGATGACGATCTGAGCCAAGGGATTACTCCGGAAAATGCGAAACGATGATGAACATCACCGTGCCGACAAGCGTTGTGATGAATGAATAGGTGAACGCCCACATGACGAAGGGTTGCATCAGCATAAAGACCCCAAGGCTGATGATGATGGTCGCCAGCATTTCCCACGGTCCCCGGCGGAACCGCAAAAGTCCGTTGATGAACCACGTCATATTGATGCTCCTGTATGGCGGGTAGGCTTGCGCAAGCGTGCGACGTGCGTGGCATTCAGGGCTATGGCATAAACCGCGTAGGGAAGTGGGGCGGACAGGATCATTTGCGCACCGCCCCGAATGTGATCCCGCGCAGCAAATGTTTGCGCAACAGGATGGTAAAGATCATCACCGGCAGCAGGAAAATTGTGGCCCCTGCGGCGACCGCCGGCCAGTCAAGCCCGCCAACGCCGATAATCGTCGGGATAAAGGGCGGCGCGGTCTGCGCAGTGGCCGAGGTCAGCAAAACCGCAAACGCATATTCGTTCCACGCAAAAATCAGACAGAAAATCGCCGTTGACGCGATGCCGGTGGCGGCTTGTGGCAGGACGACTTTGTAAAAGGCCTGAAACCGTGTGTACCCATCGATCAGCGCGGCCTCTTCATACTCGCGCGGAATTTCATCGATGAACCCCTTCAGCAACCAGACCGCAAGCGAGATGTTCACTGCTGTATAAAGCAGGATCATACCCAGATGCGTGTCTGACAGGCCGATATTTCGATACATCAGGAAAATCGGGATCGCGACCGCGATGGGAGGCATCATGCGCGTACTCAGGATGAAGAACAGCAGATCATCAGCCAGCGGAATTTTGAACCGGCTGAACGCATAGGCCGCCAGCGTACCCAGAAAAACCGAAAGAAACGTCGATCCGAACCCGATGATGACCGAGTTCATGAACCGCTCTCCGAATTTCGAGGGTCCGACGATCACCATGTCGTACTGGCGCACGATTTCGTCTGCCCAGTTTTCCGGGGGGTTGTTGGCCAGAAAGTCCTGCGTTTGCCGTGTCCGGGTGGTGAACAGGTTTACATACCCTTCCAGCGTAGGTTCAAACACCATTTTGGGGGGATAACTGATCGCGTCAGCGGGTGATTTGAACCCGGTCAACATGATCCAGGCCAGCGGCAACATTGTGACCAGCGCATAGATGATCACAAGTGACCCGGCCATCCATTTGGAGCGTTTTGACGGTTCGGTGACGGAAAAGCTGCTCATGACACGCTCCGAGTTCCTGAGCGGGACAAAGTGGAAGCCACCTGATCGCTGCGGGCCGCCGTGGATGTGAAGATTAACCAGTGCATCACCGCTCCTTCACCTTGTTCAGTGCCTTGACGTAGATACTGGCCAGTCCGAACACCGTAACAAACAGAATGATTGCATAGGCCGAGGCATAGCCCGTTCGCCATTTCTCGAATGCCTCGCGTTTGAGGTTGATCGACGTCAGTTCCGTTGTTGAACCGGGTCCGCCGCCAGTCAGTTGCACAACCAGATCGAACATCTTGAAATTTTCGATGCCTCTGAACAGGACCGCCAACATCAGGAACGGCAGCACCATGGGGATTGTGATGGTAAAAAACTGCCGCAGTTTCGACGCCCGATCAACTTCGGCGGCCTCGTAGATGTAATCTGGGATGGATCGCAGACCGGCAAGACAGATCAGCATCACAAACGGCGTCCACATCCATGTATCCACGATCACGATGGACCACGGGGCAAGTTGAACAGACCCCAGCATTTCAAAGCTGGACGGTTCCTTGCCGGTGAAAAACGCTACGATGTAGTTGAAAAGCCCGATTTGAGGTTGATACAGAAATTTCCAGAAATTCCCGACCACGGCAGGCGACAGCATCATCGGCAAAACGATGATCGTCGTCCAAAGATCATTGCCCTTGAATTTCTTGTTGATCAGCCATGCCAGTGTGAAACCGATCAGCACCTGGAAAAAGATCGTCCAGAACAGAAAATGCGCCGTCGCCTGCATGTTCAGCCAGATGTCTGAATCGTTCAGGATCCGTTCATAATTGCGCAGTCCGATGAACTCCGGCTCGCGCGTCAGGCGGTTCGCCTTGTAGTTGGTAAAGCTAAGCTGGATCGTCCAGATCAATGGAAATATGTTGATGGCCAGCAACAGGAAAATCGTGGGGGCCACGAATATCCAGGCAATGGCCCGGTCAGACAGGCCGCGGATCTTGCGGGCCACGCGCGGGGGCGTTGCTGTCGCAGCTTTGGTGAGGGGGCTGTCTGTCATCGGGTAAAGCAATCCTGTCGACCGGCGGGATGGCACCCGCACGATCGTATGCAGTTTGGTGTGGGGCGGGCGCGTCCCGCCCCACGGTATTGGTTTTAGAGCTTGCCTTCGTCTTCAAAGACTTCGGTCCAGTCTTCGATCAGCATATCAAGCGCTTCCTGTGCGGTACCCTGATCGGCCACGACATAGTCATGGACCCGCTTTTGCATCGCCAGAAGCAGTTCGGCATATGCCGGTTCCTGCCAAAAGTCCTGTACGGCGCCCATCGCTGTCAAAAAGTCGCCCGCGAACGGCTGGCTATCGACAAAACCGGGGTCGTTCAGCACCGAATTATGCGCAGAATACCCGCCCAGTTCCCACCATTTCGCCTGAACATCGGGGTTCGCAAACCACTTGATGTATTCCAGCGCCGCATCCTGTTTGTCAGAATAGGCCACCACGGAAATCCCCTGCCCGCCCAGTGTCGAACCTTCCTGATTTTGCGGCGGGTTCACGAAAAAGTCGATCTTGTCGCCGCCGGTATTGGGATCGGCATAAAGACCAGGGAAGAATGCAAACCAGTTCATCGCCATCGCGACCTGACCGGATTTGAACGCATCCAGGCTTTCACCCATATACGAGTTCGTGTAGCCCGGCGGTGTAGCAGTTTCGTAGAATTCTTTATAGAACTCCAACGCTTCGACCGCTTCGGGCGAGTTTACAGCGCCTTCCATATCGTAGGAACCGGGGGTGTTTTCGTATTTGAAGCCCCACGGATACAGCGCGGATGTCACGCCCATGGTAATCCCTTCGGACCCGCGTTCGGTGAAGATCGCGGCGCCGTAGACGGTCTTGCCGTCAATTTCGCGGCCCTGAAAGAATTGTGCGATTTGCAGCATTTCCTTTTGGGATTCCGGCTCGCGCAGATCCTGGCCAGTGGCCTCTTTGTAGGCCGCCTGAATATCCTCGCGGGCGAACCAGTCCTTTCGATAGAACCAGCCGTTTGCGTCGCCCATGGCGGGCAGCGCGTAGTAGTTCGGTGTGCCCTTGGGCCACGTGGAATAGGCATAGACAGTCGCAGGCGCGAAGTCGTCCATGCTGATGCCTTCTGCATCGAAAAAGTCGTTCAGCTTGACGTAGTGGCCGTTCTCGGCCCCGCCGCCGATCCACTGGCTGTCGCCGATCAGCAGATCACAAAGCTTGCCGCCAGAGTTGAGTTCGTTCAGCATCCGGTCGGCGAAGTTGGGCCAGGGAATGAACTCAAAGTTCATGCTGTGACCGGATTGCGCCTCGAATTCCTTGCTGAGTTCAACCAACGCGTTGGCCGGATCCCATGCGGCCCAGCACAGTGTCAAATCTTCTGCGGCAGCCATCGTGGGCACGCTCACAGAACACATCAGCGCCGCGCCGACGGCGGCTGCGTTCAGATTCTTCATAAGTTCCTCCCTAACCGGGCACATCTCCAGTCGCCCTGTCAAAACGCTAGATGAGCTACGTACATCAAGTCAAGGAATTGTTGAGGTACGAACATCAGAACTGCAGACTCTTGCTGGCCGACAAACCGCAAGTCACTGATTTAAAAATCTTTATTGCCACTTATCTCAAGGAGACAGAAGACTTGCCGGCGAGACGTTCGCAAGTGTTGTTTCCGCGTCTTCGCCCCTGCCGCGCGATTGAGTCCGGTCCGATAAAACCGGCAGATGCCGAATCTATCGCCATCATCATGACCGGCAACGGTATGGTCACGGGACAGGAACAGCAGTCTCTTGAAGGGGTGTCATTTTACCACTGATCAGAGCGGCAAGATTATCCAGCCCACCGCGCGCCGGTTCGTTTTGATCCAACCCAATTCACCGGATGTCCTTATGTGGTACGAAACCGCGCGGAACAGGACCAAGCATAATTCTCGACACGACGAAAAGCCCAATACATCCAGATGAAACAGATGATCGGCGTCAGTGGCCATTGCGAAATTGATCCACTAAAAAGACGCTGTTCTGAAGTCTTATATCTTTACAAGAAGAACAGAAAAGATGCCTGCACCTAACGACGAACAATCGCAATCCTTGCCGTTGTCGGACAACGGGATTGCCAAGCCCGCCCCTTCCCAGGCGCCCAGGTCAAGCGGCCGCATGCGGCTGCTTTTGATTCCCCTGTTCATGCTGACACTGTTTACCGGCGCCGTCATCGGGATGTATTTCCAGCCGCCGGGCCTGCGGGCATTCTTTAATGCGACTGGTCTGCAACCCGGCGCCGGAACCGACACGCCCATCGCTATTGCCATTCAGAAAGTGACTGCACAGGAACAGATCGCAGTCGTCAGTGAAGGTGATGTCGTGGCTTTGGGCCGCATCATCCCCTTCGGCGATGTCATCAGCGTGGCGACCCCATCAGGTGCTGGTGACGCCCGCATCGCCGAGGTCCGCGTCGCGATCGGTGACAAGGTCGAGGCGGGAGATGTTCTGGCCGTTCTGGACAACCTGCCGCAGTTGCAAAGTGCGGTGGCCTCGGCGCGCGCAAACCTGCGTGTGCGCGAGGCAACGCTGGCCCAAACCAAAGCATCGACTCAGGCAAGTCAGGCCGAAGCTCAGGCCTCTCTTGAGCGCGCCCAGGCCACGGCCAAGGCCGCCCAGGCCGAATTGGCGCGCGTGACATCCCTGTTCGAGCGTGGCGTCACGACACGGGCGGAATTCGACAGAATCGTTGCCGCCACTACCGAGGCCGAGCGCGATGTAGAGCGCGCCTTTGCAACACTGTCACGGTTCTCAACCGGTTCGGAAACCGCTCAGGCGGATATTGCCGTAGCCGAAGCCAATCTTGAGGCCGCCCGTGCCGATCTGGACCGCGCGATACAAGATCTGGAGCGCGCCAATGTGCGCGCGCCGGAAGCCGGTACGGTTCTGGACATTCACGCCCGACCGGGTGAGCGCCCTCCGGACGACGGGATCATCGACCTTGGCGACACATCGCAGATGACAGTCGAGGCCGAAGTCTATCAGACCATGATCGGTCGCGTGACCATCGGCGATCCTGTCACGGTTTCGGCCGAGGCACTGGCACGGGACCTGACCGGCGTCGTTTCGGCGATCGGGCTAGAGATCGGGCGGCAGACGATTACCTCAGACGAGCCGGCCAGCAATACCGACGCTCGGGTTGTGGACGTCATCATCGTTCTGGATGCCGGATCATCGGAACTGGCCCGATCCTTTACCAACCTGGAAGCCATTGTACGGATCGACGCAGGCCGTTCGGAATGAGCAAGCTTCTGACACTGCTGTTCGGGCGGCTGCCCATCGGCTGGCTGCAACTGTCCCACAACAGGGGGCGCCTTCTGGCTGCCGTGTCGGGCGTCGCATTCGCCAATCTGCTGGTGTTCATGCAACTGGGCATCATGGGCGCACTGAATGGCTCCACGATCGCGCCTTACGGATTGCTGGACACCGATATCATCCTGTCCTCGCAGGAGGGCAACACCCTGACAGACAGCGAACCTGTGGCACGGGTACGAATGTTTCAGGCGCTTGGCGTGGCAGGCGTGGCAGACGCCACACCACTTTTTATCGGCAACCTGCCCTTTACTCTGGAGGATAGCTCATCCGTGTCGCTGCTGGCGTTTGGTGTCGATACGGTGAAACCGGGGTTTTATTCTGCGGAAGTTTCAGGTGCGCTGGATCGTCTGACGATCGAAAACACCGCCCTGCTGGACGAAGGCACCCGCGGCATGCCGGACGCGGTCATAGAAAATCTGCGCACAGGTGGCACAGTTTCGTTTGAAGCCAAAGGCGCAACCCTGACAGCGATCGGAGCGATGCATGTCGGGGGAGGTTTTCTGGCCGACGGCATGCTGGTGATGTCCGACCAGACGTTCCTGCGGTTCTTTTCCACGCGCAGCAGCGGGGCGCCCAATCACATTCTGATCAAAGTTGACGATGGCATCGCAGTAGATACGGTCGCTCAGCGGTTGCGCGCACTTCTACCGACAGCAAGTGTCAGAATTCAGACTATGGAAGAGGCTCAGGCCGCGGATCTGGCCTTTATGTCAACCGAGCGCCCGACCGGCATCATTTTCGGGTTTGGTGTGTTCATGGGAATCCTTGTTGGCCTGGTCATTGTCTATCAGGTGCTTTCAACCGATGTTGCCGACCACCTGCGCGAATACGCCACTTTCAAAGCAATGGGCTATGGGCAGCCATTCTTTCTGGGCATCGTCTTTGAAGAAGCCGTTGTGCTGGCCATTTTCGGGTTCATTCCCGGACTGATCGTTTCAATGGCGCTTTATGCCGGGCTGGTCGCTGTTACGGGACTGCCGGTTGCGATGGATGCCCCGCGGGCCATTCTTGTGTTTGTGGGCACACTGGCCGCTTGCACGCTGTCGGGGGCCATCGCAACGCGGCGATTGGCCAACGCTGATCCGGCTGATCTGTTTTGATGGAACAGGCACCGATACGGGTTCGCAACCTGAACCATTATTTTGGCGCGGGCGAGGCGCGCAAACAGGCGATTTTCGATATCAGCCTGACCATTGTCCGCGGCGGCCTGACCATTTTGATGGGCCCGTCCGGATCGGGCAAAACCACGCTGTTGACGCTGATCGGCGCGCTGCGCGAGGTTCAGGAAGGCAGCGTAGTCGTTTTGGGGCAGGAATTGAACGGGGCATCGGAAACCAGCCTGGTCGCGCTGCGCAGAAGGCTGGGGTTTATCTTTCAGGCCCACAACCTGCATGAAAGCCTGACCGCGACCCAAAACGTCCTGATGGGGCTAGAGGTGCACGGCAAGGGAAATACCGTGAAGCAGCGCGCTGCAGCCGCCCATATGCTGGATATTCTCGGGCTTGCCGACCGGCGTACTTATTTGCCGGCCAATCTCTCGGGTGGTCAAAAGCAGCGCGTGGCCGTGGCCCGCGCATTGGTCTCAAACCCTGAAATCGTTCTGGCGGACGAGCCGACCGCCGCACTCGATAAAGACTCCGGTCATAACGTTGTCAGAATGCTCAAGGCGATGGGGCAAAGCCGCGGGATGACGACCGTCATGGTCACACATGATCCACGCATTCTGGAAATGGCGGACAGGATCATCACATTGGAAGAGGGTCGCGTGGTTTCGGATACAAATCCGTAAAACATCGGTGATCGGGGCAATTATTCGAAATGCCCTGCTTTGAACCACAGGCCCCCTTTTATCTGGGTTGCCAACAGAACCACCGCGTCAGTGTTGTGTCAGGTTCTCACTGGCCCAGATTGCGGCCTGTGTTCTGTTCTTGGCGCCCGTTTTCTGAAAGATTGATCGCACGTGCACCTTGACTGTCGTGTCTGCGATGCCCAGCGCGTTTGCGATTTCCTTGTTGGAAAAACCGTCCAGCAATCGGGCCAGTATTGCGACCTCGCGCTTTGAAAGTTTGCCGTTCGTTTTTGCCTTCGGGCTTGGGTTCTGCGTGTTTGAATCTGATCGCAAATGTGCCGTGAAAGATCGGTACGATTGAAGATGTCAGCTATAACGCGCAAGGACATCCGGAACTCCGGGTTGATCTGGTCGAAGATTCCAAAATCCGCGCCGAGAAACTGGTGATCACGGCACAAGGCGATTCAGTCTACATGGCCAACGGTCGGGTTGTTCTGGAAACGGACAAGGAAGAGCTGTTTTTGAAAGCCGCATCCTCGGTTGTGGACGGCAGCAATAACACGGCTCAGGTTTCCCTGATGTAACCAACCATCCGTCACAGCGCAGAAAAACACAGCGCACGTGAGCAGCCGGTGGGGAAACCCGCCGGCTGTGTTCGTTTGTGTTGATTGTCCGGAACAATGCAATCGCACATGCGTTGATTGATAGAATGGAAACAAACAGAAAAAGGACAATAACATGCGACGCTTTTCATTTATCATTTTCGCCACGCTGGCCCTGTCAGCCTGTGAAACTGCACAAGGGATCGGGCGTGACATCGAGAATGCGGGCGAGACACTTCAGGAAGAAGCGGAAAGCTGATCCCTGGCGACTGGCTGACGCGGTTTTCCAGGATACTTTTTTCGAATTTCCAACCGACATGGTCAAGTAACGAGTGCTGAAATGGGTGGGTACTAAGGCGGGGTTCAACACCCCGCCTTTTTCGTTTCTTATGATCCTGGCAACGCGAAACAGGCAATGCCGGCCTCCCGCTTTTTTTCCCGAATCCAGAAACCTTCACCCCCGCTCTGTGTTGATTTATCAAGCAGGGATGCGCCCTGCCTGAAAAGGAAATTCACGAAAGGAGTACACAATGAAACGCCTTTTAATAACCACAGCCCTTGTCGCGATGGCCTCTGGCCCTGTTGCGGCCGAGCAATCGGTAAACGACCTGTCGAAATCCGACATCATGCAATCCCAGGGCCACATGACGATCAAGGCATCCAACCTGCTTGGTCACCGCATCTATCTGCCCGGCTCGGATGATGCTGCAAACGCAGCCGGCACCTCACTGACCGAAGTACCGGATAACTGGACCATGGCCGGCGAAATCCGCGACGTTGTCCTGTCAAAAGATGGTCAAGTCGTAGCGCTGATCGTGGATGCCAGCGGATTCCTGGGTGTTGGCGAAACCGAGCGTAGGATCGATATCAAGAACGTGTGGTTTGCCCCTGATGCAGACGACACCGGAGAGCTTTTTATAGTCTACAATGGTGGCGAAGCCATGTTCCAGAAAACCGCCCGCTTTGACGATGAACTTGCCGAAAACGCAGGCGAGATGCGAGGCACCGAAAACATGGTTCTGAACCGTCCCGAACCGGCAACCGTCGCCTTTGCCGACGTAACGACTGAAGACCTGCTGGGTGCAGCCGTATACGGCAAGAATGACGAATGGGTCGGCGAAGTCAGCGAGCTGACACTGGCCGAAAATGGTAAAATCGATGCGGTCATTATCGACATCGGCGGTTTCCTTGGCATCGGTGAAAAACCCGTTGCGCTGAGTGTGGATCAGGTCGACCTGCGCCGCATCGAGGCAGAGGACACATTGCGTGCCTATGTCGATATGACAGAAGATCAGCTGGACGATATGCGCACCTGGAAAGGTGAAAGCTGAATTTTAGGGACGTGGCGACACGTTTGCATCAAAGACAAACAACAGGGTGCGCCGATATCCGTGCCCCCTTTTTCGCGTCTGGTTTCCTGCAGATAAAAAAAACACCCGGCTCGGGGTCAAATCCCAAGCCGGGTGGCAATCTGCAAAAGAAGTGTTTTCAGAACCGGACGACAGTATGTGCGCCGATATCGGGCTTTGCGTCCTTGTCCAGATTGGCACGGGCTATTTCAAGCCCGAACTGAAAGCGGCTGTCGGTCGCGCTCCAGACTTCGGCATCACGCAGCGACATTTCCAGCAACAACAGATCCGGATCATCGCGCCCTGTGAACCACGCGGCCGCAACCGCGTTCCACAACTCGTCCAGCATTTCGGAATTGTCGCTTTGCCGGATGGCTCCGCGCAGACACGCAAAATATCCTGTGTCTTCGCCCACAAGGCAGTAATGCGCTGTTGCGCCCTGCCCCACCTGGGCTGCAAGATCAGTTTTACGCGACGTGATAAACCACAAGACAGCTTTGCCCGCGTCGGCAAAATGGGTCATCGGGCGCATATGCGCGCCCGACCCTTCTATCCCAAGCATTCCGGCACGCACATGCGACAGCTGATCGAACAATTCTGATTTCGGTTCGTTTTCTGTGCGATATGTATCAGGCATGGCTTCAGCTTTCCGTCATGGACCAGCTATCGACTTCACGTTCCGCCTGTTCGCGGGTCTTGCCATAGCGTTCCTGAATTTTGCCAACCAGCTTGTCGCGGTTGCCATCAACCTGCTGCAGATCATCGTCCGTCAGTTCACCCCACTGGGTTTTGACTGCACCTTTAATCTGCTTCCACGTTCCTTCTATTTGATCGCGGTTCATGACTGATCTCCTTTCATTTGGATAACTCTGAAAGATCAACGCACAACCCGCTTGCGTGGTTCCCGCCAAAGCGAAACACCAGACCAATGCTAGGGGCGCGATCGGGATCAGACGATGTCTTCGGTCAAACCCGGCATCGCGCGACCGAACTGTTCGGCGGGTTGCGTATCATGGGGCACCAGAAAGCCGGTGCGTTTGTCCGGCGCGCAGGTTGCATTCTGTTCCACCAAATTGCGCCACGCGACCACCGCCCTTAGCGGATCATAGAATTCCGGCCCAGCGTCTTGCCCCAGCCAGTGGCCGAACACACGTTGCCTTATCGCCCGGACGGTCGCGGTATCCTCGATCAGTACGCCGGCTTCGGTATCCCAGTAAAAGCTGCGTCCGTTCAGGTTGGCCGAAGATATGATCGCCGCGTCTTCATCGAAAACAGACACTTTTGCATGCACGTAGATGATCGGCGATCCGCACAGTTCATCCCGATCCCCGGTGGACGATGTATGCGGGCGCACGGGCGAACAGATCACCACACGATCCCCGAACCCCGCCTTGAGCGTGGCAAGACATTTTGCCTGTAGGTTTTCGCCATAACGTGCATCCGTCGACGTCGAACCTTCAAAGGCCACATCGTCAGGGGCCGCGGGCAGGATCAGGATCAGCGACAGTTCGGGGCGCAAACGAGCGGCCCGTGCCAGCGTTTTTGCAAACTTTTGATCCCGAAAGTACTGGGTTTCAAGATAGATCAGGTTGCGGGCCTCTCGGGCCAGACGATGGTGCGTTTGCGCCAGCCCTGTTGCCACGGGATGCGGCGACAAATACGGAAAATTCATTTTGCGCGGCACCGACAGCGTGGTCAGAAAACGGCTGTTGGATGGCGCGGCTTTCGCGCCGACTCCCATGTACAGAAAATCCTCCAGATGCTTCTGGGCGTCTTTGACAACCGCCCCTTCGCACATCATCTGCACATCGTGCCATGTTTCATCACGCTGCCTTTGATGATACAAATCATCATAGCGCCGTTCATCCAGATCAAGCCCGCCGATGCACAAGGTCTTGCGATCGAACACTGCCATTTTCTGGTGGTGGGTTGCGGGCACGATCTCACAAGGGGGCCAGGGGCGTGCGGACAATACGTCATCGTTCTTCCGCCTCAGCAAAACGCGCAGACCGGGGCTGCATTCCAGCACCCGTTCTCTTGAATCTTCGTCCATTGCGTTCAGCCTATCGGCATGTTCACGCAACTTTTTGTACATGCCCGGCCACAACAGCGCTTTGGGCAACAGCCCGGCGCGGGCCGTGTGAAGCGCATTGATGACGCGCAAACGTGCACGTGGCCCCGCCACTTCGGCGGCGGCAACAAAAGCCCGCCGCGACCGCCACGAGGTACAATGCAGGTCATGCCCGACAACCGGATCAAAATCCGACAGAACCATGTGCACCGCCACGCCGCGTTTCAGCACATGCACCATCAGATCAAACCAGTCTGTTCCGATGCGTTGCGCCGCCTTGCTGCGCAACCGCGTGGAAAGATCAAAGATGCGGTAGCCGGCCCAGATTTCCTCGCGTGCTTCAAGAAACGCCTGCTCCATCGCCGGATAGGCTTCCTCGGCGGTGATCAGAAGACGCACATGCGTAACCGGCGCTTTCAAAGAGATATCTGAGGAATTCATAAGCCAACCTGACATGAAACAAAATCTTGGACCAGTCCGATGACCCGACAGTTCGATCGGAAATCAGGCGTTTTCATCCTCGGGCTGGAATGCCTCGAACGGAAACGTCACAACGAACACGTAACGCCCGTTTTCCAGTGATTGTTCCGCCGTGCCCCCCAATTGCTGGGAAAACGTCCGGATCAATTTGCGCCCCAGACGGACAGCACCCTGATCCGTGACTTCCTCGGAAACGGAATTGGCAAGTTCAAGGATAATGTCAGCCCCGTCCGCCGTGTCGGTTTGTTTCAGGCGAACATTGATAAACAATTCTCCGTCGCGGTTTTTCCCTGAGTATTTCAGCGCGTTTGTGAATGCTTCGGTTGCAAGCATCGCCAACGGGCTGGCCTGATCGGGCACCAGCGTCACCGGATCCATATCAGTGGTCAGTTTGATCCCGCGCATTGTTTCGGACCCGATCGCAAGCAACTGGGAAAACAGGCTTTCCAGAAGCACATCAATCCGCACATTCGACAGTTCGGTTGTCTGATAGAGTGCCCGGTGCACGGTGGCGAGGCTTGACAATCTGTCTTGCACCGTGCGCAGCGCATCCCGCGCCTCTTTCGATGTGGCCTGGCGTGACTGCAGGTTCAGGATCGAAGATATCAGTTGCAGGTTGTTCTTGACCCGATGATGCACTTCCTTCAGCAGCACTTCGCGTTCAAAAACCCGGTTTTCCAGATCGGCTTCGTCATGCAAAAGCTTGAATGCAACGCTATGGAAGGTGTGTGCGATCTGCTGAATCTCGGCCGGTGAATCGTTCAGTGCGTCACCTCGAAACGCAATCCGCTTGTCGGCGAAATCATGCATGCTGCGCCCAAGCCTGCGCAACGGGCGGATCACCTGACGCTGGATCGCCATCAACCCGACCAACAGGCTGGTGATCCACATCAGGATCGGGAACATGATCGTTGCAGACTCGTATTTGACGCTTTGCACCAGTGGCGTCTCAGGTTTCCAGACACCCAGCGCATAGGCCTCTCCCGGGATAATCGGGACAAGGGCAAAATCGCGTTTGGTTCCCTGAACTGTCGGGGCGGTGAAGGCCTGTCTTGGCAGGCCGACCAGTTCAGCCAGGGACCGGTCCACGGGCAACAGTTGCGAAACCTCCTCTTTGGGAACATCCGAGGTCAGTATCGTTCCTTCGGCATTGAAGGTCACAACGGTCGCTTCCCGCGCGATATCGATCCTGTTGCGTTCCCGCACCATCGGCTGTCCGGAAAAAGACAATGATACGAACCCCAGAAAATCCTGTTCCTTTCCATAGACAGGCTGAATGACAATGATCACGGGAACACCCGTCACTTCGCCTGACGGATTGAAAGACACCCGTTCCTGCGGGTTTTCAAACAGCTCTTTCGAGGACGGGTTATCGGAAAAATCATAGCGCTTGTCGAAATTGTTGCACACCGAAAGTCCGTCTGAATTGGTAAAGCCGACGAACAGGGTGTGCGGCGTGCTACGGGCCGCACGCTGCATCAGCGCAACACAATCTGTTGCAGCCGGATCAAGAACCGCGACCGCATCGGCCAGCCCGTTGGCCGCACCAAAGGCGGCAATGATCATTTCACGTTCCGGTCTGACGATATCCGAGGTCTGCGCCTGCAAACTGGCCTGATAGGTCTGACGGGCGGCGGTGATCGCCTTTTGCGTTTGTGCAACTGCCAGCAAACCAAGCGGCAACAACGCCAACGTCAAAAGGATCGCGACACGCACCGATAGCGATCGGGCGGGGCCGCTGGCCTCTTCCGGCGCGGCACCCGCCAAGGCGTTCAGGGGCGTCGCCTGCCCTTGGCTGTGATCCTCGCTCATCCGGATCTTGGGTTGCTTGCGATGACGCCGATTGTAGCCTGATCGGTCAGTTCCAGCGCATCGTCATCGTTTAGCTTCAGCAACTCTGCCAGGGTTTTACGGCCGCGGTTGACCCGGCTTTTGATGGTGCCCACGGCCACCCCGCACATCTGTGCCGCATCGATATAGGAAAATCCCTGTGCCCCGACCAACATCAGAGCCTCGCGCTGTTCATCGGGCAGTTGTTCGAACACCTTGCGGAAATCGGCCATGGCCAGACGCCCGTCATGGGCCGGTTTTTCCGCGATCTGGTCCGTCAGCACACCGTCAATATCGGCGACTTCGCGTTTGGCCTTGCGGCGTTCGGAATAAAACGTGTTGCGCAGGATCGTGAACAGCCAGGCGCGCATGTTCGTGCCGGGCTGGAACTTGTCGATATTGGTCCACGCCTTGACGACGGTATCCTGAACCAGATCGTCGGCGCGGGACACATCGCGGGTCAGGGACAGGGCAAAGGCCCGCATCGATTTGAGGTGTATGGCGATCTCGTCGCGCGGATCAAGCCGGGCGGGATCGTCTTCAGACAGCGCAACGTTCATTTGTCACCGCCTTGCTCTTTCAACTGGCGCAACAAAATCTTGAACCTTTCGGGAACCTCTTCATCTATGATATCATCATAGACGCGCTTGAGGTTCTCGCCGATCTGATCCTTTTGCCCGGCGCTTTTTTTGTCGGCGCCGCCGTCTTTATCTGTTGGCCCGGTCATGAATACACGTGCTACCTTTTTTGAAGTTACATGGAACCTAACGCCCAACTTGCGCGTTGGTTCCCGCGAAGTCATGAAAAATTTGGAGGGTTAATGAAAACCACGGAACCAGAGAACGATGTGACAGCACAGATTGCGGCACATCTTCCTTATCTCAGGCGCTACGCGCGCGCATTAACCGGCACACAAACCACCGGCGATGCCTACGCAGCCGCCACGCTTGAGGCGATCCTGCACGACCGATCCGTGTTCGAAACCGGTTTACCCGCACGCGTCGCCCTGTTTCGCGCCTTCCATCTTGTCTGGAATAGTGCCGGCGCGCCCGCCGATGCGCCGGAACAGGGGCTGGAACAGGCGGTGCACAGCCATATCGGTGTGCTGGCGCCTGACACGCGGCAGGCGCTGCTGCTGAACAGCGTTGAACAGTTCAGCGTTCCCGACATCGCGCAGATCATGCAGATATCGCAGGATCAGGTGGAATACCTTATTGATCTTGCCCGCCGCGAGATTGACGCAAGCGTCGCCGGCAAGGTTCTGGTGATCGAGGACGAGGCCATTATCGCAATGGACATCCACGACATCGTCACCTCAATGGGCCATCACGTGACCGGCATCGGGCGCACCCAGAAAGGTGCGCTGAAGCTTGGGCTTGCCGAGGCGCCCGATCTGATCCTTGCCGATATCCAGCTGGCGGACAACTCGTCCGGGATTGATGCGGTCAACGATCTGCTTGAACAGATCGGCCAGATTCCGGTGATCTTCATCACCGCGTTTCCCGAACGGTTGCTGACCGGTGAGCGCCCGGAACCCGCCTTTGTGATCGCAAAGCCCTATTCCGAAGATCAGGTGCGCTCGGCGGTCGGGCAGGCGCTGTTCTTTTCGTCAACCGAAACGCTGAAGGCGGGCTGACAAAAAAAAGACCCTGCCGAAGGATACGGCAGGGTCAGGTAGAAGGGGCCGGGAAAAAGGGACGGGATCCGGCCCCGATCAAGCTCTTATTCCGCGGCGATGGCGCGCAGCATCCAGGCGGCCTTTTCGTGAAACGCCGACCGCGCTGTCAGAAGATCCGCCGTCACGTCGTCATGTTCTTTTTCCGCGATCTTGATGGCGGCATGCATCCGGTGTGCCAGGCGCGCGTGATCCTTGGCCAGATCTTCGACCATTTCGCGTGCGGATGGTGTCTGATCCAGATCGTCAATCACACTGTCATGGGCAAGTGTCGCGAAGGACATTGGCGTCAGCTTGCCTAGAGCGCGGATACGCTCGGCCATCACATCAACGGCACCGAACATCTCTTCGTACTGTTCTTCCGTCAGCTTGTGGATCGAATAGAATAGCGCACCTTCCACGTTCCAGTGATAGGCGTGGGTCTTGAAGATCAGCCGATAGGTGTCGATTACTGTATCCGACAACGCTGCGGCCACCGGTGCGGTATCCCTGACACCTGTGCCGACTTCGTTTTCTTCGGGAACGACCGTGAGGGCATCTGCCATGATGAAACTCCTTTTTGGTTAAACTCTGGTTTGCCTCCGGCTGGGCCAAAGGACAGTAATTAGGGAAAGTGGTGTTGTTCTAGCGCGGGGTGTTGCCGCGCAGCGCACGGGCGACCATGGCAATGACGAACAACGCCAGAAAGATGAAGAACAGGATCTGTGCGATCCCGGCTGAGGCTGTCGCGATACCGCCAAATCCGAAAACGGCGGCGATCAGGGCAACGACAAAGAAAACTACGGCCCAATAAAGCATGTCTTGGTTCCTTTCATATAATATGCGCCTCTCTGGCGCTCACTGCCCTATCAACGTGCGATGCACCGCGAAGTTCCGCAGAACGGCAAAAAGAATGGTTGGGCAACCGGCGGAACTTTATTGTCCCGTCTGCGTTGGCTGTGAGAAATGACAGTTGAAAATGAAAAGGAGATCATCATGGCCAGCACGCAAAAGAAATCAAATGGTTCTGCTTCGGCCCCGACAGCCGAAGATCTGGGGGCACAGCTTGAAACTCTGAAAGCCGACATCGCCTCGATCACGCAATCGCTGGGTGATATGGCAAAGGCGCAAGGCAATGATCTGAGCGCCGCCGCCAAGGAACGTGTGGCCGACGCCAAGGCCAAGGGTTCGGAACATATCGCGGATCTGAACGCACAGGCAGAACATCTGGGTGCGCAGGCCGGTGAGTTCGTTCACAGGAAACCGGCTGTCGCGCTTGGAATGGCAGCAGGGCTGGGCTTTCTTTTTGGCCTCATGTCCCAGCGCCGGTAAAGACATGACCGGAGTTATTGATCATCTCAAGGCGCGCTCGGCCCATGCGGCCCGGCGCGCCGCGTTAGGGGCAGGCGCAACGGCCCTTATCATCGTGGGCGCAGGATTTCTGACCTCTGCAGCGTGGATGCTTCTGGCGCAAATGCAGTCGCCCTTGTTCGCGGCGACAGTTATCGGCAGCGCCTATGTAGGCGTCGGATTGGTTTGCATTGGCATTGTCCTGTCTTCATCCGAACAGGCACCTGCGTCAACAGCCACATCGCACAGCACCGAAAACGCAAAACGTGCAGCGGACCTGCCGACTTTGGCCGAAGCATTTGTATTTGGCCTGAATGCCGGATTATCCGCGGACCAGCGGCGCGCAAAAAGACCGCATTGATCAGATCAATGCGGTCCATCCGCTTGGCACGTCAGGCGCGACCCGGCGTAGAACGCGGACCCGCGAACAGCCAGATAATGAACCCGAGGATCGGCAGAATAAGCACCAGCAAGGTCCAAAGCACCTTCTTGCCCGTCGATGCGCCCGATCCGACGATTGATATTATGGCCCAGATGTCCAGAACCAGAACAATCAGTCCGCCAACTCCAGTGATTTCCACCATTTTCTTCTCCTTTTTTGCCGAATGGCTTTGTTGCATCGGACCAGAAGGTGAAACACGCCGCATGTGATGCAGGGTAGTTCGCTTTGCTTTTGTCCGGCACATCCCTGTGACAACGCGCAGTCTGTCCCTTGGGTTCCATGCCAATTGGTGCGGGGAAAAGCGACCCGCCTTCCCGATATGTTCCGGCAAACCGTTTGTCTGTTATAGCATGACTTCGATTTCAGCGCCGCAAAAGGCCGCTACCGCAGCGCGCGCGGCACCTGCATCCAGCAGGCAACAGGCTGTCGACAGCCCGTCTGCCACAGCGGCAGACGGGGCGCTGACCGAAACAAGCTTGTGTTGCGCACCGTTCGATGTTGCTGTCGGATCAATGATGTGAGCTGCGTTAACCGCCGTTGGGAAAATCGTTCCATCGGGGGCCGAAGTTGCAATTGCGCGATCGCGCAGCGCCACATGGTGCACAATCCTGCCGTCAGGCTGGCTGACCCCCGCCCGCCAGTCACGGCCATCGGGTCTTGAGCCTATCGCGGCGATTTCACCCATGTCGATCAGCACATTGTCCAGCCCGCGATCACGCAGCAATGCCGCAATCCGGTCAGTGATATAGCCTTGGGCAATCCCGTTCAGGGTCAGCGCCATGTCCGCACGCGTGAAGCGCACCATGCCGGCATCGAATCTAACATGCTGCCATCCAACCGCAGATCGTGCCGATGCAGGATCATCGCCCGTGGCCAAGGCACGCCAGACCGGCTGAACGGTGGGATCAAATGCACCCAGGGTTGCCGCATTCATCGACCCGGACAGGCTGAGCACATGCAACAAATCGGCCGAGGGCGCAGCAAGTTGCCCGCTGATGTTGAGCCTGACGATTTCGGATTCGTCACGATACAGGCTGAAGATGTTTTCCAGCCGGTTCAATTCCTGCTCGACCACGCGGATTACCGGGTGCGCCTGATGCTGGGACAGCCCGCTTAACTGCATCGAGGCGCCAGCGCCAAGGGCGCGGCCCTGCCAGCGAACAACTTCTGTGGCCCGAACTTGCGTGGCACACAATGTGCAGGCCGCGGAAATGGTCAGAAACCGGCGGCGGGACAGTGTCTGGGTCATGCGGGTGTCTCCAGTGGCTGTTCAAGGTCGACCGGCCCAAGGGCCGCGTCGTCTGGTATTAATCCGAAAGTCACCGCCTCGCCTCCGTAGGTGGCAATGAACGCCTCGGCCGCAGTCGCATCGGCGAACGGCACGATTTCCGGCGCGCCCATCCCACCTGCAACCCCCGCACCGACCACAAAAACCGCGGTGTCAGCCACGATCCAGTTGCCGATACCGGGCTGGTCCCAGGATGGTGCCACGCCCATATCGCTGACATAAACCACCTTGATCGGGGCGTCCCTCTCCGGGCTTTTGACATAGGCGATTAGATCGCGCACCTGAGCAAAGAAAATCGGCTGCTCCATTCCGGCCAGATGGATCTGTCCTTTTGGCCCGCCATGTTCGGAAATATTCATCTGGCAGAAATAACTCAGCGCTTCCTGGGTCAGTGGAACCGGATCAGGAATGGCGATTGTCTCTTCCTTGCAGGCGGCAAATGCGAGTATCGGGATCAGGATCAGGTGTTTCATGGCTCGACCCGTCTGAAGGCAGCGCAGGCCAATCCGAACCCCAGAAGCGGCCAGCTTAACAGCGACAGGGGGGCGGCCCAGACCGGTAGCATCTGCGCCGCTCCGGCCATACCACTTGCAAGCGCCACACCGTCAGAGGCAGCTACATTCCAGACCCGGAACGCATCTGCCGGATTTGCGACCATAACCCATGGAAAAATCTTCTGGGTAAAGACGCCACCGTCATCCAGAACCACCGCGCCCAACAGGCCCAGATCAAACAGAACCACAAACACCAGCCAAAGCCCGGCAGCCAGACCGGCAGCGGCAGCGGGCGATTTCGCCAGTGACGACAGCGCGTACCCAAGCAGGACAAACACCGCTCCCAACAGCGTGGCCGTCACGACCAGACGGAACAGGGCCAGCACACTTTCGCTTCCAGCTCCGCCCGCCAGTGCAGCAACAACACCCGCGCTGCCCAAGCCAATGCAGGTCGCAATCCCGAGGGCAGCCAGATGCGCCAGAAACTTGCCGATCAAAATCTCGCGCCGCCCGGCCGGATAGGCCAGCAGCAAACCCAGTGTGCCGCGGTCACGCTCTCCGGCGATCGTGTCAAATGCGATCATCAGCGCCAGAAGCGGCGCAAGGTATACGGCCAGCGTGGTCATCGACGATACAGATACCGTCAGCATATCGACGCCAAGCGTACCCGTCGGCGCGGACCCGGCAAAGGTCAGCGCCAAAGCGAAAAGAACCATAATCGCGGTGGCCAGCACCAGCCACCAGTTGCGCCGCAGGATCAGCATTTCGGCGCTGGCAATGGCAAAAACCCTTGGGATCATGTGTTTTCCCCTTTTGCATAGTGGCGGTACAAGTCTTCAAGGCGCGGCGGGATCATTTCTATATCGGCCACCGTGTCGCCCATCGCCGCGATCCGGCGCAGTTCTTCCATCTTGCGGTCCGCCTGACAGTAAAGCTCGACCGATGCGCCGTTGATCCGCGTGCCCCCAGTCGCATGTGCGATCTGGTCCGCCTGCCCGTCCCGCGCCAGAATGCGCAGCCGCGTTGGCAGGCCTGCCACACGCGACAGGTTGGCCAGCGTGTCATCCGCAACCTTGACGCCCTGACGCAGAATCGCAATGCGGTCCGTCTGAGCCTCGACCTCGGTCAGGGCGTGGCTGGCGATCAGGACAGCGGTGCCTTGCGCCGCCAGTTCATCGATAATGGCATAAAGGTCCTGACGCGAAATCGGGTCAAGCCCGCTGGTCGGTTCGTCCAGCAATGCGACTTTGGGTGTGCCAAGCAGAACCTGGGCCAGACCCAGACGCTGCCGCATGCCCTTGGAATAGGTCCCGATGCGGTTGTCGGTGGCGCCGGCCAGCCCGACCCGCTGCAACAGCGCTTCGATATCGGGCTTGGGGCCGCCTGTCAGGCGCGCGAACAAAGTCAGTTGCTCTCGGCCTGTCAGCGTCGGATGGAAATTCACAGACTCGGGCAGAAAGGCGACAGCGGCGCGACCCGCGCTGCTTCCGGGGCGGGCCCCGTTGATCGAAATTTCGCCGCTGTCCAGAGATGTCAGGCCAAGGATCAGCTTGATCAGAGTTGATTTGCCAGCGCCGTTGTGCCCCAGCAAAGCCACACGTTCACCCGCGCCAACACGCAGATCAATGTCGTTCAGCACCTGCATCTTTCCGCGCGTTTTACAGACTGACCGGATTATCAGCGTTTCATCCTTCATTGGGCACCTGTTCATTTACCGCCGGCATGTCAGCGTTCATTTTTGGGAAACTGTCGATCACCCCGCCGGGCAGCAGGGCCGGAAATGCGGCCTGTGACCATCTGACCAACTGGACTGCGGGCGAGCCAAGCAACAACTTGGCAGCGGGCTGCGTCCACAAAACGTGATCCATACTGTCATTCGGACGATAGGCGGTATCAGCGACACCGTCACCATCCAGATCATAGGCGGCAAAATCGCTCCAGAAATTGCCCTCCCCGTCTTTTGACCATTCGTCCCATTTGGTGCTGACATATTTCACCTGCGTCCGGTTGCCGACAAAGGCATTGCCAGTGATTTCATTGTCAGCAGATCCGGCGGTGAAATGAATGCCGATATCACAGCGTTCAAACCAGTTGCCGGAAAAGGTGTTCTTGTTGGAATTGTACAGAAACGCACAGCGGTTTTTTCCGTTTCGAACGACGTTACCGGTGATTTCCGAATTGTTGGTGTAATTCATCATGATGCCATGTTCGCGGTCGTTCAGTGACAGGTTATTGGTCACCTTGACACGCTTGGAAAACATCACCGCATAGCCCAGATCGTTGCCGATCGACACGTTTCCGGACACTTCGGATTGGTTCGCATACATGTAATGCACGGCAAAACGCAGATCGCGAAAGCGGTTGCCGGTGAAAATGTTGCGCTTGGATGAATTGACAAAAATACCATCCCGCCCCCAGCGTACGTCGTTGCCGTCAACCACTGCGCCCGGTGCGTTCCAGACATAGATGCCGTTGCCACGGTCGTTCATGCGACGATCCTGTCGGCCTTCTATTCGGTTGTCGGCGACCCGGGCATCGCGCGCGCCATGGATGTCGACGCCGTAAAGATTGCCCAGCAAAACGTTGTTGCGGATAATGGCGCCGGTTGCACCAGCTGTAAGCTGCACACCGGAATCGATGGTTTCGTGGTCAGATCCGGACCCCACGATGGTCAGACCCTGTACCACCACATCGGGCACCGTCACGGTGACAACGCTGCCGTGTCCGCCGCCGTCCAGCGTGGCGTGGCCCCGCCCGTCAAGCGTGACGGGTTTGTCCAGCACAACGGTTTCGAAATAGGTGCCGGGCCGCAAGAGCAAAGTGTCGCCCGGTGCGGCCCGGGTCAGAGTTTCAGCGATGGCCCCCGTGCGCGCCGGTACATCCCACTCGGCCGCCCAAAGCGGCAAAGCAGTCAGAACCAATGCAAAAGTCAGGGGCCAGCGCATGATTCAGCTTGCCCGCGGTTCGACGAACATGCGGCCGCGCATTTCCATGTGCAGCGCGTGGCAGAACCACTGGCAATAATACCAGTGCACACCCGGTCTTGCGGCGGTGAAGGTCACCGATGCTGTCGCCTGCGGCCCGACTTCCATTGCGACGCCAAAGTTGGCCAGACAGAACCCGTGGGTGACATCGTCAACATCGTCCATGTTGGTGACATAGATTGTGACTTCATCGCCTTCCTGCACGGTGAATTTCTCCATCGAGAATTCCGGTGCGACCGAGGACATATAGACCCGGACCTTGTTGCCGTCGCGAATGATCTCTTCATGTCCCCAATCCAGATCGACGCCATCGGCTTCGGCCTGTTTGCGGGCATCTTCCCACATCGGATCGGCACGATCCCATACATCGACAGGATTCACGATGTCCGCCCGCACGATGATACTGTCATGTGGTTCCGCAAAGGTTGGCCCGTCATGGACAACCCGCAACTCGCTTTCGGACAGGTCGATCACCTGTTCATTTTCGGGTTTCAGCGGCCCTGTGTTCAGGAACCTGTCTTTCGAGAACTTGTTCATCGAAATCAGCCACTTGCCATCGGCCTCTTTGGTTTCGCCCATCGAGGTAGAGTTGTGACCGGGCTGGTAATGCACATCGACCTTCTGTTCGATCGGATCGACATCTTCGCCAGCATAGGCGCGCAACGCCTTGTCGATGTTCCACTTGACGATCTGGCTGTCCAGAAACAGCGTGGTAAAGGCGTTGCCCTTGCCATCGAACGCGGTGTGAAGCGGCCCAAGACCCAGCTGTGGCTCTGCGACGATGCACGATCTGGGGTCGGCATCGCTTTCGAACAGGGCATCAACCTTGGTCACGTCGATCACCGAAACTGTCGGTGACAGCTTGCCGTTGATCATGACGTGCTTGCCGTCAGGCGCGGTGTTACAGCCGTGCGGACTGTTCGGGATCGGGATGTAGCGTGTGTAGTTCTTGTTCTGGCCCTTGCGCCCGTCAATCACAGGCACGCCGTTCAGAACCTGCACATCGCCATTGGCCACGCCTTCCTCGATTGCCTTGATGTTGAACACGACCACATGATCCATCTCGTTAGATGTCATTTCGGCCAGATTCATACCCATTTCCGAGTTGTAGCTGGTCGAAAAGGCGTATTTGCCCTGATAGTCGCAATCTGTGTTGTCAAGGTTCCCCGACACGATCACCTGCCACGAAATGGTCATTTCGTCACCGTCGATGGCGGTGAAGATGTTCACGTATTGCGACGGATCGTCCAGCACTTTGCCGTCGTTGACCAGCGGCGCTTCGTGTTCGCCATTGGCAAAAACATAACCGGTGCGCGGATATTTCTGCGGGCGCATGCCGTGAATGTCATGCGCGTTCGGAATTTCGATGATCTTGTCGCATTTCATCACGTCACAGCGCACACGGGCAACGCGCGTGTTGGCCTTGTCGTTCATGAACAGATAGCGCCCGTCATAGGTACCGTCGGTGAAGGACATGTGCGGATGGTGCAAGTCGCCGTTGTCATAGGTAACTTTGCCATTCGCAGCGAGGAATTCCTTGGTTTCGGGCAGCAGGCCCTCGGTCAGCACCTTCAGGCTTTCGTTGGTCTGGCCCCAACCGGTGGCCGAGCAGCGGTTGAACACCGGCACCCGCATCAGTTCGCGCATGGACGGAAAGCCCAGAATGCGCAGTTCGCCGGTCTGGCCGGATGACCAGAAGCCGTAATACTCGTCCAGCTCGCCGGGTTCGAGGTTGATCTTGCCCGATGCCTGCGCCGCGGTGCCCGCACTGTTCATCAGGCTGCCGCCGATGCCGGTTCCGGCCAGCATTGCGCCCGTTGCGGTCGCGCCCAGCATGGCGCGCCGTGTCAGGGCAAGTTCCTTGAAAGATTTTGACATTATGTAGTCCTCCTTTGAAGTTTAGGTTTCAGCCAGCTTTTGGGGCGGGCCTTTTTTCAGAATATCGTCGCTGACCTTTCCGACAGCGGCGCGTCGTTTCAGTTGCCGGATCACCACCGGGCATTTGGCATCAGACTGGTAAAGCACCTGGCAGTGCAGACAGTTGACGCATTCGTTGGGGTTGATTTCGCCGGTGGGGTGGATTGCCTGAACCGGGCATTCGTTGGCACAGGTCTGGCACGGGCTGCCGCATTCCTTGTAGCGGCGCAGCCAATCAAACATCCGCATCCGTGCGGGGATCGCAAGCGCACCGCCCAGCGGGCAAAGGTAGCGGCAGTAAAACCGTTCCACGAACAGGCCGATGACCAGAAGGCTGACGGCGAACACGACAAACGGCCAGTCGCGCACGAATTTCAGAATGATCGCCGTTTTGAAGGGCTCCACTTCGGCCAGCTGTTCTGCCAGCGGGATCGATGCCAGCGACACACCAAAGAGGCCCAGGAATATCATGTACTTGATTGGCCACAGACGTTCGTGCAGACCCCAGGGCACTTCCCATTGGGGCAGTTTCAGCGCGCGCGCGATCTGGTTGGTAAGTTCCTGCAGCGCACCAAACGGGCACAACCAGCCGCAATAGGCCCCCCGGCCCCAGAACAGCAGGGCCGCGGCGATAGCGAACCACTGGATGAAAACCAGCGGATCAAGCAGGAAGGCATCCCATGTGAAACCGCTGCGCAGAGATCCGGCCAGCGCCATCAGGTTGACGACCGACAATTGCGCATTGGCATACCAGCCGATGAAAAACAGGCTCATCGTCAGAAATCCGATCCGCACCCAATAGAACACGCGCGGGTTGGCGGTCGCCTGAAACTGGAAGAAAAAGATACCCGTCAGCGTTAATAGCATCACGCCAAGGATCACGATTTCGACAATCCGGTCGCGCCAGATGCGTTGCCACAGCGCCGCCTTGGCCGCTGCTTCGGCGCTGGCATCTTCGACCAGCGGTGCGGCGGTCGCGGGCAGCGGCGACAGATATTTCTTGGGCAGGGTATAGCCCAGATCAAATGTCAGAAACGTCTTTTCAACCGCGCCGATGGCACGCTGCACCAAAAGTTGCAGGCGAAACGGTTCGGTCGGATCGAATTCCGCGTCGGCAGGGATTTTGAAGATATCAAGTTCTGTAAAACTGGGTGCATCCGGCGCCGCCAGACTGCCCAGACGTCTTTGTTGTTTGTCAAAGAAACGAACCGAATTATCGCCCTGGATCATCTGAATCCGGTCGAAAATGCCGCCCCGGACATACCCAGAGCCTTTGAACGAATAAGAGCCGCGACCAAGCACCAGAATGGCGTGTTCGCCGTCTTCTAGCCAGTTTTTCAGGTTGTTGTATTCGGCGTCTCCCAGCAGCGACCGGCCGATCGACGGCACCGAAACAAGCGCCAGATGCATGTCGATAAAGGTTTCGTCCGCATCGCCCGGTTCCGGGCGTTTGATGGCACGGGCATCGCCCGTTGCCTCAAACGCAGCGTTCACCTGCCCAACGTCCAGCGTCAGGCGGCGCACCGATCCGTCACCGGACAGGGTGGCCCAGTCGTAAGTCTCATCCTGCGCCATATCCAGTTCGCGCCGTGGTCCTTCGGCCTGATGCGGTGCAAGCCCGCCCAGCGCCAACGCCCGCGCAACCTTGATCCCGGCGCGCACAAGACTGTCGTCGATGATCATGATCGTCACTGTCGCACCAGAGATGATATCCAGATCATGCGCATCACCACCCGATGCGGCTTCGGCCTTGAGATCAAGACCTTTGTAACCTTCGGTCAGCGCCGTTATCTTCGAATTGGGAATACCGATCAGCACGATAGGTTCAGAGTGCTTGACCAGTTCTACGCCCGTCAGAACCGCGTCTGCATCAATTGCCGCAACCACATGGATCGGCTTGCCCGAATACCCAGTCGTGCCGACAAAATCGGATGTCAAAAAGGCCCAGGCGACGGTTTCGCCACCCTTGAGGACCGGTGCCACGGCGATATCATCACGCACCGGGCCAAAGGCGTCGGCCTCCGGATGCATCTGGGCGGGATCAAGTTTTGGAAGGAAGCTGGCCAGTGTTTCTGCTTGGGCTGGCAGGGTCGCGGCAAAAAATGCCAAAATGATGATTATCAGGGCTGTAAACCAGCCTCTTGTGGCACGCATGGCTGTCATGTTGCCGCTCCCACTTCTTGGGTTGACGACACCATGGGCGCGCAACTTGGTTGATAGGCTGCTTCTGCTTTGCCCATAGGGGGCCCGCGGCTATCGGGCCAGAATTGCGCAGTGTTTCTTACAACGGGGTCGGGCGTTTTGGGCGTCAGCTGCAATGCCATCGCACCAAACGGGCCAAATTCGCTTTTCTGCTCTGGCGCAACAGCCTGACTCAACGCACACAAGGCGCAAACCGGGCAATCCGGGCAGTCCGGCACGTTTCTGTCTTGGCTGGCATCGGTTTCGACCAGCACCTCGACTGCGCCAAACTCGCTGCAAATCGTCATCCAGACGCCACCGTTCGACGCTTGCGCGACCAGCGGTGAAAACAGTTGCACCAGCAACAGGAATATCCCGGCAGCAGCCCCATAACGGCTGCCGAACCGGGCGCGCCGGTTCAATGCGTAGTGGAAGCCAGATTTCAGGGACATGAGCGGGAGAGAGCCTTGATCGATCAAAAGATGATCACAATCTACAGCCGCGAATCCGGACGAGCCTTGATTTTTGTCAGGTCGAAGTCGATTGATTTTCTGGTTTGCCCCAGGCCGTGCGGTCGTAGGAAACCTTGCACAGGCCCAATTTGCCGACAGTCTAGTTGGGGCGGCTTAGAATAAATATCGCCGCTGCGATCAGGCAAACCGCCTGCACAGCAAGAATGCTGATCGGGACAGTCATCGCGACAGACAAGCCAAAGGCGAAACACATCATGGCCATGGCGATGCGTTTATAGCGCGGCGCAATGGCGCCTCGCGCTTTCCAGTCAGCGATGGCCGGCCCAAAGGCGCGACTGTTTTCCAGCCGCATTTGCAGGGACGGCACGCTTCGCGAAAACGCAAATGCAGCAAGAATTGCAAATGGCGTTGTAGGCAACACCGGAAGAACCACGCCCAAAACAGCAAGCCCAAGTGCTGCGCCACCCAAAACCTGCCACGCCAGTCGCCGAACAAAACCGCACTGACGGATCAACTCCGGCCGGCATTCGGAACGTCCGGGTTGGCGGTCTTGGGGACACGCAAAGGCAGCAATCTGATCCCGCTGCAAATCCATAGTCTATTTCGTCCCTGCATTGCGACGCGGCGCATTGAACGTCGATTGGCTGAGTATTTGCCCGCTTCCGTCCAGGGTAAGCCGCAACGCCCGGTCTTGATGAAAGAACGTCAACCTCCAGCGCCCTTCGTCTTCATCAACGCCCTTTTCGCACCGCGACATCATGCCACCGGATTTCATCAGTTTCTGAACATCAGCTTCGGAAAGAGCGAACGCTTTGGCCACCAGACCCGCATCCACAATGAACCCGTCACTGCCAACATCAACATTTGTCACGGCATATCTTTCCAGTAGTTGTTGGCTGCCGCCACGGTCGCGAAATGGGTGGCGACAACATGGCTTGCCGCGATCAGGGCATCCGAATCTTCGGCATATTCAGGCCGCAGGCGCTCTCGCGTTTCCGCGTCCGGCTGCGTCAGCTTGACCGTAACACGCGAAAGCTTGATCGCCAGTTCATAACCTGCTTGCGGGGTTTGTGTGATCAAAGTCGGGAGCCATTCAGACATGGTTTATCCTTCCGTTTTTGTCAGGGTTCAGGCCGGTGTTAAACTGTCGGCAAGTGTAATATCGGCAAGTGTGGAACGATCGAGATCGGCAAGAAACGCCTGCTCGGCTGCACGCAGACGCACCTTCAATCGGCATCGCCTGCTGATCGTGCAATCACTGTGCGCGGACCCGAAACATTCGACGATCGGCTGGTCTTTTTCCAGCACTGCAACAATGGTGCCCAAGCGCAATTGATCCGCCGGTTGCGCCAGCACGGCCCCGCCACCGCCGCCGCGTCTTGTCCTGACGATTTCCGCACGGGCCAGACGCTGCATGATCTTGCTCAGATGGTTGCGTGACAGCCCGAATTCCTCTGCCAGCTCGGCGGTGGAAAACGCGCGCTCCGGTGCACTGGCCATTCGCATCAGCATGCGCAAACCATAGTCGGTAAATGTTGTCAGACGCATCAGATATCCTCTGGTCTCAATGGGTATTTAAAATACCTATTAACAGATACGCTGAGACGGACAAGTAAAATATGCCGTCTTTGGTCAGGTCAGCGCCCGTTCAAATACTTTCGCCGCCGTCAATGACCAATGCGTGCCCCGTCATGAACGAGGAATTGTCCGACGCCAGAAAAACGATACCGGCTGCGATCTCTTCCACGGTGCCAAAACGGCCCATCGGTATGGTTGCGTGTACATAATCTTCCAGCTTGTCGCGCCCGCCCATCTGGATTTCAAACCCGCGATTGAACGGCGTATCGATAAATCCGGGGCACAGCGAATTGAAACGAATGTTTTCCTTGGCGTAATCGGCCGCCATCTGGCGTGTCATCGCCAACACCGCATGTTTGGTGGTGGCATAGGCGATCATTTCACGGTCGTACTGTACTCCGGAATTTGACGAGGTGATGATAATGCTTCCGCCTCCCTGCGCGCGCATGGGGGCAATAGCGGCTTGCGCCGCGACAAAATGCGCCCTCACGTTCAGCGCCCAAGATGCATCCATGTCGGCAACCGCCACTTGCTCAAGTTTGCCTTCAACCTGAAGGCCGGCATGGGAATGCAAAATATCCAGACGGCCTTTGGATCGGGCTGCATTTTCGATAGACGCGATCAGGGCCTGATCGTCGGTCACATCCAGATGGATCGCTTCGGCGGCATACCCTGCCGCGATTATGGTTTTCACCAATGACTGCGCAGAGGATGCGTTGCAGTCCGTTACAAATACATATGCTCCTTCGCGGGCCATCGCCTGCGCCCCGGCCGCACCGATGCCGGATCCAGCACCGGTGACAAAAGCAACCTTGTTCTCAAGCAGCAAACCGAATTCCTTTCGAAACAGAAAAGGTCATCTTTTTGCCCCGCGCTGCAGAATAAGCTGCGCGATCACAAGCATGATCAGCGAGACAAGCATTACCATGGTCCCGATGGCATTCACTTCCGGGGTGATGCCGCGCCGAATGGACGAAAAGATATAGATCGGTAGTGTCGTTTCCGATCCGGCTACGAAAAAGGCAATGATGAAATCGTCAAAACTGAAGGTGAAACTGAGCAGAAAACCAGCAAGGATGGCCGGCGCAATCAGCGGCAGTGTAATCTGGCGGAACGTTCCAAAGGGCGTCGCGTAAAGATCCGCCGACGCCTCGTTCAGCGCCCCTTCCAACCCGGCCAGTCTGGCACGCACAATGATCACCACAAGCGCCAGGGTAAACATCGTGTGCGCCGCGATCAAAGAGCCCATTCCCATCGAAAGCGTTGGCGCCGATGCAGTGGTGGGCCACACCGCCGCCAGCCACGGGTTCACGACACCAAAGACAGTCACCAAAGCGATCAGGGTCGCGATACCGATCACAATACCCGGGATCATCACAGCTATATAGATAAGCGCATCAAAGAAGGCCCGTGCAGGGCCGCGAATACCCTGCAATCCCACCGCAGCCAATGTACCCAGTATGCTGGCCAGCGTGGCCGAGACGAAGGCGACGAACAGGCTGTTTCCAAGTGCATCCATGACAAAAGGATTGTTCAACGCACGTCCGTACCACTGGACAGACAGGCCCTCTAGCTGGCTGGCACTGCGCCCCGCGCTGAAACTGAACAACGCGATGATTGCGATGGGCGTATAAAGAAAGATGTAAACACAGATAGCGTATATGCGCATGTCGCCTCACATCAGCGGAGCATCGTCGCGCTGAACATTCAGCCGCGAAATCAGACGCATATAAAGGGTGACCGTCACTAGCATGATCACGATCAGCATCACGGCGACCGCAGATCCATAAGCCCAGTTGCGCGATTGCAGGAACAGGTCAACCAGCGCGTTGCCGACGAAAAACACCTTGCCGCCCCCCAGCAGTGCCGGGATCAGAAACTCTCCCATCAGCAGGATGAACACGAGCATGCACCCAGTGGCGATACCCGATAGGGACATCGGAAGTGTCACCGAAAGGAATGTCCTAAGCGGAGGTGCACCAAGATCCGAGGATGCCTCGAGCAGGCGTTTGTCCAACCTGTCAAGGCTGACGTAGATTGGAAAGACCATCAGCGGCAGGTAACCATAGATGATCCCCACCAAAACCGCGAATGGCGTATTGATAAGGCGGATGCCTTCCAGACCGACGATATCCAGCAGTGCAGGAATACCACGCCCGCCAAGGATAAAAATCCACGCGTAGCTGCGGATCAGGATTGACGTCCAGAACGGTACGATAACCAGTACCAGCAGCAGTGTTTTCCATTTATCGCTGGTACGCACCGCAAGCTGATAGGCCAAGGGATATGCTATCAGCAGCGCCGCCAGTGTGCCCAGTGGCGCCAGCATCAGCGTGTTTTTGAACGCCGTGAACCGCGCTGGCAAGTTGGCATATTGTTCAAAGGTAAACGCCGGTACATATCCGCCCGAAGGCGCGCGTTCACCGAAGCTGAAAACAAATACGACAGAAAGCGGCAGCACCAGCATTACCAGCAGCCAGGCGCCCGCCGGGGCGACCAACAACCAATTTCTTGCGCGCTGGGTCATAAGCTGCCGCTTTCTTGTTCTGGATCAGGCCGATTTGAACCGCGCCATCAGTTCGGCACGATTGGGATCGGTCAGGGTGGCAGCGGCACCAAATTCAAGAGCATTCAACAACTCTGCTGCCGGATAGAGGATCGGATCGTTCAGAATCTCCTCGGGCAACAGTTCATTGGTGCGACTGTCCGCGACCGGATACCCGTGTGCCAGCACTTCACGCGCGTTGACTTCGGGATCCAGCATGAAGTTGATCAGCGCATAGGCGGCCTCCGTATGGGGCGCGCCTTTGGGAATTGCGTAATAATCGCTCCACAATTCGCCGCCCTCTTTGCCCAGGATATACTGGATTTCGGGGATGTCGGTATTCAGTTGCTTACCATCACCTGTCCAGCAAATCGTCATCCAGGCATCGCCTGAACGCATTGCAGGCTGATAATCGGAAGATATTGCAAAAAGATGCGGTTTGACTGCTATCAGCAGTTTTTCCGCGTCTGCCAGTTCACTTTCATCAACCGAGTTGAACGAATAACCATGGTAATTCAGGGCGGCCCCGATCGTGGTCAGCTGATAGTCATGCACCATTGTCCGGCCCGAGAAATCATCCATGGTCCGGTCAAAAAAGTCCTTCCAGCTGTCCATTCCATTGCCACCGGTGTGGCTGGTATTCAGCGCAAATCCGGTTGTGCCCCAGTTCTTTGGAACAGCATAAAGAACACCGTCTACGGTACCCGCATCGGAAAAACGGGGATCAAATGCGCTGGCATCGTAATTGGGCAACTTGGACACATCGAGAGGTTCGATCAATTCTTCTTCGACATAGGTCGTGATCGTGTAATTCGTTGGAACAAATACATCCCAACCGCTGCCGCCAGCCTGAAGCTTCGCAAGCATTTCTTCGTTCGAACCAAAGACGTTCACTTGCATGAACGCACCGGTCTGTTCGGTGAACATGTCGAAATTCGCCTGATCGTGGTAGTTTGGCCAAGTGGCCAATACGACACGATCACCAATATCGCCAGCCGCATAGGCCGGGTTTGCCCGAAGGCCCGGCAGCGCCGTTCCGATCACTGCAGACGCAGCGCCCAGACCTGTAACGCCAAGGAAATGCCGCCGCGTGACCGAGCCTTTCTGGTAGCGGCGCAGTTCTTCCATGAACTTCTTTTTCGAGATTGAGGTATCTTCTGACATTGTTCAGTTCTCCTTGTTGATTGGATTCTTGGTCTTAGTCATTCTTCAGGATCAAAGCGGCATCAGGGGACCAGTGGACCCATGCGCTATCGCCTTTCTGTAACGTGTCCAAACTGCTGTGGGATTGGCGCGGTGCCATAACGGCGATGCTGCCAAGCTTGGCGTGCCGGACAAGGTATTCTGTATGTTCACCCAGAAAAATCCGGTTCTGGATCGTAACTTGAAGCGTTCCGGGCGCTTCGACGTTGCTCATCAGGATCTGTTCGGGGCGGATGCTGACACAGGCTGCTTCGCCTTTGGCGAAAGCCCCTGTGCTGACCGCATCATAGCTGCGCCCGTCAGCCAGGGATACTTGCCCTGTTTGGCCTGTGACCGACGCAATCTTGCCGTCGAAGAAGTTCGATGTTCCGACGAAATCGGCCACATATCTGCTTTGGGGGCGATCATACAACTCGCGGGGCGTCCCGATCTGCACGATCTCTCCCGCGCGCATCACGCAAATGCGGTCACTAAGCGACAGCGCCTCTTCCTGATCATGGGTGACAAGGACGAAAGTGATACCCAACTGGCGTTGCAAATCCTGAAGCTCGATCTGCATCTCTTTCCGAAGTTTCCGGTCCAGCGCGGCAAGAGGTTCATCAAGCAATAGCAGCTTCGGCTCGTTGACGATCGCACGCGCGAGGGCGACGCGCTGTTGCTGCCCGCCGGACATTTCCCAGATACGCCGGTCTTTGAAATCCGACAGGCGTACGGTGTCCAGCGCACGCTGCACTTTTTCCTGTATTAAGGCGGACGCCAGTTTGGGCCGCTGTTGTTTCAGGCCATAAGCAATGTTCTGGCCAACCGTGAGGTGCGGAAACAACGCATAGCTTTGAAAGACCATGTTGACCGGGCGTTGATAGGCCGCCAGCCCTGACACATCTTTCCCATCTATCAAAACGGTTCCGGCAGTCGGGGATTCGAACCCGGCAAGCATACGCAGAGCCGTGGTTTTGCCACATCCGGACGGCCCCAGAAAGGAAAGGAATTCGCCCGGTGAAATGCTAAGGTCGAACTGGCGGACAGCCTGAACATCGCCATAGCTTTTTGACACGTTTCGAAGTTCGGCCACCGGACCGGAAAGCGGTTCGGGCGATTTTCCGGCGTATCCATCGGTTTGGATGATTTCAGCAGCTTTTGTCATTTATAACATATCTCACTCATGATCTAATTTGAAGAAAATATACTCTTTATGTAAATATTCTTTTTGTTATACATATCACGAAATGGGAGCGAGGGTCCGGCATTTTGACCAAATGGAATACGCAAGCCGCACGCATTATCGACAGCCTGGAAAGCGATGCGCTGCCGGCTGTCCTGTCTCAGGCACTGAACAGCATTGTCGAATTCGACTTTACCGTGATCTTTGGCTACGTCGGCAATGCTCGGCCTCTGGCTCTTTTTGATGATTTTTCACCGAAACGCCGCGTGATGCATGTAGATGATTACCAGGAGGGACCATATCTGCTTGATCCGTTTTATCTGGCGGCGACCGGAGATGTTGAACCCGGCCTTTGGCGTCTTAGCGAAATTGCCCCGGACAGATTCTATCAGGGTGAATATTTTCGCAGCTATTATGCGCGAACCGGCCTTGCCGAAGAAATCGGTTTTCTCGTCAATGTTCATGAAAACCTGACAACCGTCCTGTCATTGATGCGCAAAGACCGCAAGTTCAGTAAAACCGAAATGAAGACCCTGAAATCTGTCTGGCCTGTAGTGGACGCCGCCTGCCGCAGGCATTGGCGCGACACAGCGACCGAAATGCTGGAACCCGTCCCGCTTGCAGACATGAACATCGAACGGGCATTTCGTGAAATCGGCGAGGGTGTGCTGACCCCGCGCGAACGCGAGGTCGTTGAGCTTACTCTTCGAGGACACTCGGCAGACGCCCTTGGAAAGTTGCTTGGCATTTCCTCGGGGACCGTCAGAATCCACAGAAGGAACATCTATGCCAAGCTGCGTATCAGCTCGCAAGGAGAGCTTTTTTCCGTGTTTATCGCCGCCCTTGCGAACTCGTCCCTGAACGCCGCAATCTAGCCAGACGCGTTTTGCAACAGCGCGCTACGCGGCCGCGATCTGTTTCTTGGGGTCGTAAAAAGGACGTTCGACAATGGTTGCGCGGACAGGGCCGGAATTGGTCACAACCTCGACGTCCATCCCGATATTGGCGTGCTCTGCCGATACCATTGCCAAAGCGATGTTCCGCTCCAGCCTTGGGGAATAGACAGCCGATGTAACCTTGCCGATTGCATCACCACCAAGATTTATCGCCCAGAACGTCGTGTTCGGACCCTTGAGCGGCTCACCGTCAATAATCAGACCGACCTGATTGCGGCTGACACCTTGTTCCTTGATACGCCGCAGCGCCGATTTGCCTATGAATTCTGCTTCCATGTCCAAATTCACAAGCCGATCCAGACCCAGTTCATAGGGGTTCGTGTTCATGTCTGCATCCGCGTGGTAGGATAACATGCCGCCTTCGATCCGGCGGATCGAAGACGTATGGCCGGGTTTCAACCCAAAGGGCATGCCCGCCGCCATAATGGTTTCCCACAAAAGATCGCCTTTGGAACCGTCGCGAAGGTAAATCTCATAGCCCAGTTCGCTTGACCATCCGGTACGCGAGACGATCAGAGGAATACCGTCAAGCTCGACCTCGCGCAGCCAGTAATAGCGCAAATCAGCGATATCACTGCCGAACAGCGCCTGCATGATCTCACCTGATTTTGGGCCCTGCAATTGCAGCGGAGACACGTCGGGCTCTCGGATCGTGACATCAAGACCAGAATTCACAGCAACGCCTTGCGCCCACAACAAGATATCGCTGTCCGCAAGCGAAATCCAAAAATGGTTTTCAGCCAGACGCAGCAAGATCGGATCGTTCAGAATTCCGCCATCCGCATTCGTGATCAGGATGTATTTGCACTGCCCTACGGACATCTTGGACAGATCGCGACATGTCAGCATCTGGGTAAATTTCGCCGCATCCGGCCCGGTGATTTCTACCTGACGCTCGACGGCCACATCACACAGGATCGCATCGTTCACGAGAGTCCAGAAATTCATCTCCGGATCGCCGAAATCGCGCGGTATATACATGTGGTTGTAGACCGAAAACCCTTGAGCGCCCCAGCGGACCGTTGCGTCAAAGTAAGGGGATTTGCGGATCTGAGTACCAAAACCAAAATCATCTGCTTGCATTGTAACGTCCTCCCGTTTTGCCAGCGCTTCTGTCGGTCAAAATCTACGTAGACCTGATGGTGATTTAGTGCAGGTGGGGGTGTAAAAGCAGGCCAATAAACTCAAGATATCGGACCAAACAGACTGTTTTTCAGCCACCAGACGGTCCGTTCGGACCGACGGCGCTATTTCTCGTTCGTGGCGGCAAGTTTCGCAAGGTTCGGTTGGGTCGATTTCACCCGACGAGTCGCGATGTAAGTCATATACCGGTCGATACCCAGATCTGCTGCGAGAAACGACTCCATCAAAGTCTGGAAGGATGCCAGACTTGGGCAGACGACATCCATGACATAGTCCATGCCTCCGCCAGTGGCGATGCAGTCCGTAACCTCATCCAGATTTTTGATGAAAGCCTCGAACCGGTCGAAATCGGCCTTGCGGTGATGAGTCAGCGAAACAGTCACGATCACCTGCGTAAAATCGGAAATTCGGTCCAGCGCGATTTCCGCATTGTATCCTTTGATATAGCCTGCAGCCTTCAGCCTGTCCAAACGGGCCCAGCACGGGGTGGGAGAAATGTTGCAAATCTCAGCCAGCTTGGTCTTGCTCAACTGTCCGTTTCGCTGAACCGCGCTGAGTATGCGAATATCGGTCGCATCTAGGCTAAGTCTTTTCATTCACTCGAAACTTTCATTGCGCCTTGCTCCCACAGGGGCAAAAGCGCGTTGCCGCTGACGTTTTGAATGCCTTCTTATCCTATCAAAGCCAGATCAGTGACCATTTTTGCGACCAAATCTGACACACCGGCGTCGGTGTCTTTTTGATCCTGCATGCCCAGGCGGGCAACCACGCGTTGCCACCGCAATCAGGATTGATCGATGTTAATGCGGTGCAGCGATCGGAATTTCACCATGCGGGCAGTTAAGATGTACCCATGAACGGAGGCCCGACATGGTCAGGTCAGTTGATTCCGCACTTGCTGATGTAATGAAGCAGACGCAAGCGGCGGTTATGCTCAGTCCCGCGCTGCGCCCGTGGGGCAAACAGTACTGGCAGGCACAGGCCAAAATGCTTGAAGAGGCCGAGAGCTTTGCCGAACGCTGGTTCGAGCGGCGGCACACAGCGACAAACACCGCATTGAAAGCGGTCGATAACATTGCAAACGGGGCATCAAACCCGTCAGACGCGCTCAAGATCGTATCGGACTGGCAGCGCTATTCCATGGAACGCATTGTGCAGGATTTTCAGGAATGGGCCGAATTGTGCACGCGCTGCGCATGCCATGTGTCGGCCGCCGAAACCGAAGCCAAAAACGAAGCGCCTTAAAAGATCGCAAACAAGGTGGCACGCGGGTCCGAAGCGAAACACGCGACGCCAGTGTGATGACGCTCCATCCCGTAAATTAATGAAACCCAAAGGAGCAAGGAGACGACCAAATGGATGACAAAGACGCATATGCAGACAAGCTTCAGGCGCGGCTTGACCAGTGGCGCGCCGAAATCGACAAGCTTCAGGCCAAGGCAAAAGAGGCCAGCGCAGACACAAAGCTGACCTATCAAAAGCAAGTCGACGACCTTCGCGAAAAGCAAAAGGATGCCGAG
Source organism: Sulfitobacter sp. TBRI5 (assembly GCF_051013555.1). Lineage (NCBI taxonomy): Bacteria > Pseudomonadati > Pseudomonadota > Alphaproteobacteria > Rhodobacterales > Roseobacteraceae > Sulfitobacter > Sulfitobacter sp. TBRI5. Next base: position 609,651 of record NZ_CP112884.1, read on the forward strand.
AAAAAGCTGGACGAACTTGGCGAGGCGCAGGGCAAGGCGTGGGAAGACTTCAAAGCCGGTGTCGAGGCTGCCTGGGATGATCTGGGCAAGGCTGTTCGCAGCGCTTCGGATCGGTTCAGTTGATCAGGGAGGCACTGAAATGACTGTTGGAAAACAGACAATTGCCGCTGCCGTTCTGGCCATGGGGCTGGTGGCACACGGCTCGACATGGGCCCAGTCAAACGAACCGATCACGATCGGCGATGTGCAGGCCGAACTGTCTGATGTGTACGGAGCAATCGCAAGCTATTCGTCGCAGCAACGGGATGAAGCGTTGGACGCTATCGGCAATTCGCTTGATCGCATCGACGCCGAAATCGAAGTGCTTGAAAACCGCGCCCGCGAAAACTGGGCCGACATGTCCGAGGCCGCGCAAGACAGAACATCCGCAGCGCTGCAAGAGTTGCGCGCCCGCCGCAACCAGTTGGGCGAGATGTACGGTGCCATGACCCAAGGCACCGATGCGGCATGGGACGAATTGATCAGCGGGCTTGGCCGCGCATGGGACGAACTGAACAGGGCATGGAGCGCCGCCGTCGACGATGCAAACAGCAACACGAACGAATGAGAAAAATTATGAAAAACACGAAGAACAGCATTGGTAATCTGCAAAAAGCCCTGGGCATGGAACTGACGGCAATCCAACAGTATCTGCTGCACGCTCATGTGCTTGACGACTGGGGTCTTGACGTGTTGGCAAACCAGATGCGAACCGAGATGACCGAAGAGCTTGGCCATGCCGGCCGCTTTATCGAACGCATCCTGTTTCTGGGTGGCGATCCGGTTCTGGAAGCGACCAAAACGCCGAAACGTTCAGACTCGCTTGAACAGATGTTCAGTGCTGACCTTGAAGAAGAAAAAGGCGCCATCGAATTCTATACATCTGCCGCCAAGGCAGCGGACGATGACAGGGACATTGGCACAAGGATGCTGTTTGAAGCCATTGTGATCGACGAAGAAGGCCACATGGATTGGCTTGACCGCCAGCTTGGCCTGCTCGACCGTATGGGAGAGCCGACCTATATCGCGAAAAACACCAGCGATGCGGCCAGCGGCGGTTGAATTCGCATTCGTGATCTTTGACCCTGCCCTGATCCGTACGGAAGACTTTCAGGCTGGAACATCAGTTTCTTGTGGCGTGAGCCAGAGGTTTTTCTGAAACACCGGAACCATTTCGGGCGTATCGCCGTTATTGGTAAAAAAGCGTTTAGAACCGGGGAAAGACCTTATCGGCTCTTTTTACAAAGGCCGACATGCAATTCTTTCCGGCGGATCAGGAAGCCGATGCTTGCCAATGGCTGAAAAGCGCGCCCTTGGATCAGGAGCCGACATGACAACAGACAAGGGATTGCCCCGGCCAGAGCCCAAATGTATGTACCGGCTGCTGTTCGCAAGTGTTCAATTGCATGTCTTCTGGAAGTCGCTGATATGTATCCGGCCTTTGGATCGGCTTGTGTTGCTTGCCGTGGCCCTGTTGGGAGTACGCACGCGCCTTTGTCTCATTAGCGGACAGGTCGATTATGACCATTCGGGCTCTCAGACTTTGAGTGCGTTTTTATTCCGTTCCATGCATTTGAGGTTTACGAACGTCGTTTGCGGCTGTGATCAGATCGCAGTCGCCAATTCTTTTTCCATCCAATCGAAGTCCTTGCCTGAGTTAAGAACACTCCATGCGATCCGCGCTAGCTTATTGGCAAGCGCCACGCCGAGCTTGTTGTGCTGCATGCGCGTCGCGGCGGCTTCCAACCATGCGCCAAAACTAAACTTATGCCAGTTCTTCGGTCGCATCATGATGACCTGCGCGGCCTGCACAAACAGCATGCGGAGATACCGGCTGCCTCGTTTTGTGATACGACCCAGGATGGTGCGCCCGCCGGTGCTGTGTTGTCGCGGAACGAGCCCCAGCCAAGCCGCAAAATCTCGCCCCCGATCATAAGCCTCGCCGGTCCCGACAGCTGCAACCACAGCCGTTGAGATGATTGGCCCGATGCCCGGAATGGTCATCAGACGTTGGCAGCTTTCCTCGGTCTCGCTGACCTCTTTGATTTCAGATGTGGTCATATCGATCCGTTTATCCAGCCATATCCAATCCTGTTGGAGCCCCAGGATCAATCTCCGCATCCGCAAGGACATCTCGTCGCCGCGATTGCTAAGAATGGCTTCGAGCGAGGCGCGCAGAGCCGCGACACTACGTCGGACAGTGATCCCCTGTTCGATCAGAAAGGCCCGGATCTGATTCATTGCTGCTGTCCGACGTGACACAAGCCGTGACCGAACGCGATGCAGCGCCTGGAGATCAAGCTGCTCCTGCGTCTTCTCCGATACCGTCTTGAGATTGGGACGCAAAGCGGCTTCTGCAATAGCTTCAGCGTCATTGTAGTCGTTCTTCTGGCCCTTGTTGAAAGGCTTCACATAAATCGCGGGAATGATCCGGGGCTCGAACCCCATCTTGCTCAGCGTTCGGCTGACAAAGTGCGCGCTCAGGCAAGCTTCCATCCCGACAATACATTGCGGCAGCTCCTCAAACGTCGCAACCAACGCCATGCGTTTGATCTTCTTGCGCAAAACAAGCCGACCTTCTTTGTCAAAGCCAACCAAGTGAAATACGTCTTTGCCGATATCAACGCCAACTGACATCAGCTCATCAAAATCATTCTTCGCCATGCTACTTCTCCTTTTTGCAGTATAGGCCAAGCCTAACCTGCTGGCTGAAGCAGCCGGTACATCCCATTAGTGGAATATGAAATTGAAAACTCGGGGCTGATGGCTCGGGCCGAAACCGGATTTATCCGGCTGGCTGCCGTGGTCTATGCCGCCGCCGCGCTTGCGATGGTGTCTATTTCCGTGGGGTTGATCACTGTCTCTCTTATTCGGGTCTACGATGCCTTCCGACACCACAACAACGCCGAAAGTGCGTTGCTTGAAGCGGTCAGTTCCCTTGTAATTTCCGTCGCAATTCTGGACGTGGCGAAATACGTGATGGAAGAAGAAGTGCTGCACAGCCGCGAATTGCGCAACCCGTCAGAAGCGCGCGAAGCGGTTACAAAATTCATGGTGATCATTGCGTTGGTGGTGGCCATCGAAGGTATCGTTCTGGTGTTTGAACTGGGCAATTCCAAACCTGAACTTCTGCTTTATCCGATCTTCTTGCTGGCCATGTCGGTCATCATCGTGGTGGGGCTGGGTGTGTTCCAGCGGCTCAGCCTGCAGGCAGAGGAACGGCTGGCTGATGCCAAGGGCGACCCCGAAACCCGTTAGGCCCGGTGTGTAATCCGGCGCAATTGTTTAATCTGCGTTAAGACACGAGCGCGCGCGCAAGGGCACTATCGCGTCACACGGTGCCGCTGGGCGCACCTTGGCAAATGGAGAATTATGGTGCGCAAGGGTTCCAGCGATGCCGCTTACTGCATGTCTGTTCAGGCTCTTGCCGGGTCTCTGGGCTCTGATCCAAAGACAGGATTAAGCGACAACGAGGCAAAGAAGCGGCTTGCGGCGCACGGACCGAACCGCCTGCGTCGCCAGAAGCGGAAAAGCGCGCTGACAATCCTGTTGCATCAGTTCAGCAGTATCATTGTCTGGCTTCTGACAGCGGCGGCTGCGATGTCCTTTGTTCTGGGGGATATCGCCGAAGGCGTCGCCATCGCCTTTGTGCTGATCCTCAATTCGGCCATCGGTTTTTTCACCGAACTCAAGGCCGCCCGCTCCATGGAAGCACTGATGCGCATTGCCGAGGTGCGCACACGCGTGCGGCGCGATGGCAAGGTGCGCATGATTGACGCGCACGGACTGGTGCCCGGGGATGTGGTGATTGTTGAGGCGGGTGACGTCGTCACCGCTGATCTGCGACTGAGCGAGGCATCGAACCTGCAAGCGGATGAATCCGTGCTTACGGGCGAATCCGCCCCGGTGGCGAAAAACACGGACCCTGCGGACAAGGACACCGCCTTGGGTGATCGCTTTGGCATGGCATACAAGGGCACGGCAATCACACAAGGCTCCGGTGAAGGAATTGTAACCGCAACCGGCATGGAGACCGAACTTGGCCGGATCAGTGATCTGGCACAAAGCGCTGAGGGCGAGGTTGCGCCGCTGGAACGGCGTCTCGACAAACTTGGCCATCGTCTGGTCTGGCTGACACTGGCCCTTGCTGCGCTGACCATCGGGGCTGGTGTCCTGCGCGGGCACGAAGTCACCGTTATGGTGCAAACCGGTGTCGCGCTCGCGGTGGCCGCCGTGCCCGAGGGACTGCCGGTTGTGGCAACGCTAAGCCTTGCGCGCGGCATGTGGCGGATGAGCCGGCGCAATGCACTGATCACCCGGTTGTCTTCGGTCGAAACGCTGGGGGCAACAACGGTGATCCTGACCGACAAGACCGGCACTTTGACCGAAAATCGCATGACGGTTGTCCGGTACCTTCTGGCCAAAGACGATGTGGATGTCGAAGATGCAACCCAACAGCCCGAAGCTGAAAGCCCGATGGGCTGGGCATTACGGATCGGGGCGTTGTGCAATAATGCCGAACTTGGAGACGGCACAGAGGATGGTCGCTCTGGCGATCCAATGGAAATCGCGCTGTTGGCGGCCGCCAATGACCTGGGTACGTCCCAACAGACACTTCTTGACGATATGCCCGAGGTCAGGGAACACGCCTTTGATCCGGACACCAAGATGATGGCGACGGTGCACCAGGCCAAAAGCGGGTTTCTGTTTGCCGTCAAAGGCGCGCCCGAGGCAGTGATCAAAGCCTGTACCCGCGTGATGTGGAATGGCGGCCCGCAGGACATAACCGAAGAGAAGCGCGGGGAATGGACAAAGCGCAATGCCACAGCGGCACAGGACGGTCTGCGCCTTCTGGCTCTTGCGATGAAAGAAGATGCGGCGGCGGACGGAAAGCCTTACGAAAACCTGACTCTGGTTGGACTGGTGGGTTTTCTTGATCCCGTGCGCGAGGACGTTCCCGCCGCGATAGAGGCCTGCCGCGCGGCCGGTGTGCGGGTGATCATGCTGACCGGTGATCACGCGGACACAGCCAAGACCATCGCGCACGAGGCCAGCCTTGGCGACAGCGACATGACCGTGATCGAAAGTGGCGAACTGTCCGGTCTGGATGCGGAAACACTCAGCGACAGTGATCGCACCCGCATTCTGGAGGCAGATGTGTTTGCCCGCGTCTCACCCGAAACGAAACTAACCCTTGTGTCGGTGTTTCAGAAGGCAGGACACGTCGTTGCCATGACAGGTGACGGTGTGAACGATGCCCCGGCTTTGAAAAAGGCCGATATAGGCATCGCGATGGGCAAGCGCGGCACACAGGTTGCGCAGGAAGCTGCGCATATGGTTCTGCAAGACGATGCCTTTGCAACCATCATTGCGGCCATGCGGCAGGGCCGGGTGATCTTTGACAACATTCGCAAATTTGTTGTGTACCTGATGTCATGCAATGTCAGCGAGGTTCTGGTCGTGGGGCTGGCCGTGGGTGCGGGGTTGCCCGCGCCGCTTTTGCCCCTGCAAATCCTGTTTCTCAATCTTGTTACCGACATCTTTCCCGCCTTTGCGCTGGGGCTGGGCAAGGGTGATGAAAACGTGATGACAAAACCCCCGCGCAACCCGGCAGAGGCCATCATAGATCGACCACGTTGGGTTCTGATCGGCGTTCTTGGCGCGTCAATCACCATCGCAACGCTTGGCGCTTTCGCTGTCGCGCTGTTCTGGCTGGGTGTTGAAACCGGCCCGGCGGTGACAGTGGCCTTTCTGACACTTGCACTGGCGCAGCTTTGGAACGTGTTCAATGTGCGCGATACCGATTCAAACCTTTTTCGAAACGAGGTCACGCGCAACGGATACGTCTGGGGTGCAATCGTGCTGTGTCTGGGGTTGATCGGCCTCGCGCTTTGGTTTCCGCCGCTGGCCGGCCTTCTGGGTTTGCCGACCCCTGGGATCACCGGACTTGCCCTGGCGGCTGCGGCAAGCTTTGTGCCGCTGCTTTTTGGACAGGTATGGGTCTGGCTGGGCGAGCCTTCGGATCGGGTAGGCCGCGAGCGCTGAATTTTTGTTACCTTTAATGGCATGGCGCGTTCGGCGCGACCATCCTGCGCGGCAAACTTCATAGTCTCAGGTTCGATTAACACCCGTCAATGCGGCCCAGATGATTGTAGATCACGCTGGCAACCTGCGGATGCTTAAATTGCATCCCTGAAACACGAAAGGAGAGACCCGATGTCAATGCTCAAGGTTATCGAAGTTCTTGCCGAATCCGATGAAGGGTTTGACGCCGCCGCACGCGCTGCGGTCGCGCAAGCTGCGCAAAGCGAGCGCAATATCAAATCTGTGTACATCAAGGAAATGAACGCCCAAAACGCGGAAGGAACTCATGAAAGTTCAATGTGAAAAAGAAACGCGCAAGGTGCTGCCGGAGGCGCGCGGTCTGCTCCAGTGATCCAGTCGCGGGATATCCTTGGCCGGCGCAACCGCGCGCGACTGCGCTATTTTCAAAGCTGCGCACGCCGCCGCATCCCGCCGGGGCTGCGTACGATTCTGGGGGTGATCTGCGTGGCACTTGGGGTCGTCGGATTTCTGCCCATTGTCGGCTTCTGGATGTTCCCGCTTGGCATAGCGCTTGTCTGGCTTGATCTGGGCCCGCTTCTGCGGCTCCGCAAAAGCCGTTGAATACGAAAGGAAATATCATGGAAACACCGCTTGAACTGGCCTTTCACAACATCGAGCCTTCTGACGACATCAAGGCTCTTGTCGCTGAAAAGGTCCGGCATCTCGAAACCTTCTATAACGGAATAACAAGTTGCCATGTGTTCATTCGCGCACCGCACAACAGCCAGCAAAAAGGCGGTTTGTATGAGGTGACGATCGAAGTGCGCGTTCCCGGTGACGAACTTGTCGTACGCTACAATCAGAACGATGCGCCTGCACATGAACATATGCCCGTCGCCTTGCGCGATGCGTTTGCCGCAATGACGCGGAAAATCAAACGGTGGAAGGACAAGGCAAGCGGCGACGTCAAGGTACATGACGGACCGCTTCAGGGTCGGGTGGTCGAAGTGCACCACGACGCTGGCTATGGCCAGATCATCGCAACCGACCAACGGCTTGTCTACTTCCACAAGAACAGCGTGGTCGATGGAAGTTTTCGGAACCTTCAGCCGCGCGATACCGTTGAACTGGTGGTGCAGACAGAAGAAAGCGAAATCGGACCGCAAGCCAGCACCGTGCGCAAGATCAGCCCGATGAAACACGATCCGAAGGCAAGACCCGCACAATGACGACAAAAGACATATACGTTGCGATCATCGGGGCCGGCACGGCCGGGCTGTCGGCCCGTTCGGAAGTGGCGAAAGTGACGGACAGTTACCGCGTTTTCGATCCCGGTCCCTTGGGCACAACCTGCGCGCGCACGGGCTGCATGCCATCCAAGGCGTTTCTGCAATCCGCACACGATTATCATCGTCGTGAAGCCTTTGGGGCGCTTGGCCTTGACGGCGCGAAAGACGTGCAGGCGATCGGGTCCGCCGTTCTGGCCCAAACCCGAGAGTTGCGTGACGATCTGGCAGGCGGCGTTGTCGACGGGATGGAAAGCTGGCAAGCCACGCATCTGGTGAAAGAAACCGCCGCGTTCACGGCAGACGGCACGCTTCGGGCGGGCGATGCGGTATTTCGGCCACGTGCGACGGTGATCGCCACCGGAACGCGCCCCGTCGTTCCGGAAAAATGGCGCGATGCACTTGGCGACCGGCTGCTGACAACCGAAACCTTTTTCGACATGCCTGACCTTCCTGCCCGTATCGCTGTGATCGGCCTTGGCCCGGTCGGGCTGGAACTCGGTCAGGCGCTGGCCCGGCTTGGGGTGCACGTCACCGGCTTTGATCCGTCCCCGATGCAGGGCGGGATCAGCGATCCTCTCCTGCAGGAACATCTTGAGGAATCGATTGGCCGTGAAATGCAGATCGTGCAGGCCAACGCCGACCTCAGTCTGGCCTCTGACGGTTCGGTCACCGTGTCATGGGAAGACGGAGAAATCTCGGTTGATCGCGTTCTGGTGGCGATCGGGCGCAAACCCAACACGGACACCCTGAAACTTGATTGCGCTGGCGTGATGCTTTCGGATGCCGGGCACCCTGATTTACCGCCCGGACAGCTTAACGTGCCGGGCACATCGGTGTATTTCGCCGGCGATGTCTCGGGCGGCCCCGCGCTGCTGCACGAAGCCGCAGACGAGGGGCGGGTCGCGGGTTTTTACGCCGCACGCATGAAAGACGCCACTTTCAGCCGCCGCGTACCGTTGCGGATCGTGTTCAGTGATCCACAGATTTCCTCGGCGGGCGAAACGTTCGAAACCCTGCAAGAAGAAGGTGACAGTATCGCCATGGGCTCGGCCAGTTTTTCTTCTGCTGGACGGGCGCGTTTGGCGCGTGACAGCGGCGGCGTGGTGCGCATTTACGCAGAAAAGGCAACAGCCCGCCTGCGCGGGGCCGCCATGATCGCGCCCGCGGCAGAACATCTTGGCCACCTTCTGGCCTTTGCCATATGCAACCGGGCGCAGCTTCAGGATCTTTTGCGCATGCCCTTTTACCATCCGACACACGAAGAAGTTCTGCGCCGAGCCATACGCGCCGCTCTGGCCGAATGCCAGGTTGAGCAGGAGGCGCTTGAAAGCACCCGCTGCCACGACACTCCGGTTGATGCGCCCGCAGACAAGACGACTTAAAAAAACACCTGAAAGGACACGAAGAATGAAACTTGAACACGACGCCTGGATCATTGTCGCCGATGGCGCAAAATACTTGGTACTGCGAAATAACGGCGACACGCAATTCCTGGATCTGCGCGTCATCGCCAAGGAAGACATTGATAATCCGGCTGCACGCGAGCTTGCATCTGACAGACCGGGACGGATGCCCGATGATGGCCATGGGCTGAGCGCCCTGCAAGAAACAGATTGGCACGAGGTTGAAAAGCAGCGCCTGTGCGCAGAGTTGGGGACAAAGCTTGTGTCTTGGGCCGCGCAGGACCGGTTCCGGAAACTGGTTGTAGTCGCAGACCCGAAAACGCTTGGCGGGCTTCGCAATGCGTATGGCGACAAATTGCAGAACAAACTGGTTGCGGAAATCGACAAGGACCTCACGAATATGCCGGTCAAGCAGATCGAAGCGGTGCTTGACCAGCACTAGATATTGTCAATCCGGTACACCTGTTGAGTGCAAAATCAACAAGAGTTGATGCAATGAGCGACCCTTTCGACGAGAGTTGAGACGGCGGCAACGTAGGTGAAATCAGCTGTGCCGGTGATCGAGCGCACATAGGCGCCCTAGAAGCTCGGCAACCCAGCCGGAGCGTCGAGGTCAAGGCGGGCGCATGATCCTTCAATTGACCCAGACCCGTCACTAACGATATTTTCCGCACTTGCGGTCCCGGCCGGCTCCAATACAGTCCTAAACTCAAGTCCATCAGAATTTGTCGACAGGTATCTTCAGATACGAATGCCCGTCGCTTTCCGCGTCTGGCAACTGACCAGCCCGAAGGTTGATCTGCAGGGCCGCCAGCATTCTTTCCGGCAGCGCCAGCTTGGCATCACGCGTTTCTCGGGCCTTGATATACTCCGATTTACTGGTGCCGTCTTTCACATGCTTGTTGTGCGCCTTGTGGTCGGCCACACTTGCTTCCCATGCAGGTTCATCCCGGCCTTCGGCACCGTAGTCATGACCCACGAACAGGCGCGTTTTTTCAGGCAAATTCAGGATCGTCTGGATCGTGGTCCAAAGCTCGTCTGCCGATCCGCCGGGAAAATCGCAGCGACTGGTGCCAGAGTCGGGCATCATAAGAGTGTCGTGCACAAAAGCCGCGTCGCCGCAGATATAGGTTACCGAACCAAGCGTGTGACCCGGCGACAGCATCACGCGCAGGTCAAGCTCACCCACCGCGAACGTCTCGCCATCCTCAAACAGACGGTCGAAATCACCCTGCGGATCGAACGCATCGGGCATGTTGTAGATCTTGCGCCACAGATCGGCGATTTCGCGCACCTTGGCGCCGATCGCATTGGGAACATTCAGGCGTTTCTTCAGATGATTTGAGGCCATCAGGTGGTCGGCATGGGGATGGGTATCAAGAATACAGCTGATGTTCAGCCCGTTTTCCTCGGCCAGGGCAACGACCTGATCCATACTGCCTGTGTCGGTCGCAAAGGAAACCGGATCAAAGTTCCAGACCACATCAATCAGTGCTGCGGCCTTTGTCGTTGGACACGCACAGATATACTGGATCGATCCGGTGTCGGGTTCGTAGATGCCCCAGACATCGGGGCTGCCCTTGCCGGTGGACGGGGAATGGCGAACAACGGGTTCGTTCAGATTGGTCATTCAAAAAATGCTCCTTGGCTGGATGTACAAAAATATGGGGCGCGCGGTCCTTAAGGCAGGTTCTACGGCGTTGATCTGGTGCAACGTGCCAGATTCGATATGGATGCCGGGGACATCGTCCCTCAGGCCACGCCCGTTGTGCCGAACCATGCCCCGATGGCAAGCGTGCCCATGATGAAAACTGTCAGTATGACCAACAGTGGCCAGATAAAAACGATCCAACGGTCATAGCCCACACGCCCGATGCTTAGCCCGCCGATCACAACCGCAAAGGTCGGGTTGATCAGGTTCACAAGGCCGTTGGCGGACTGATACGCAGTGACCACCAGATCGCGCCCGACGCCGGCAAAATCAGCCAGCGGCGCAAGGATCGGCATCTACAGCACGGCCAGGCCAGACGAGGATGGCACAAAGAAACTCATGCCGACCTCGATCCCGAACATTGTCGAGATGAAGGCGATGCCTGGCAGATCGCCCAGCGTCTGGGCCGATGCATTTAGGATCGTATCCGCGATCAGGCCCTGTTCCATGACCACGACAATGCCGCGGGCAAGCCCGATAACCAGCGCCACCCCCAGAAGATCGCGCGCGCCATCGACAAATGCGCCTGTCAGACGTTTTTCACCCAACCGGCCGATCAGCCCAATCCCGATGGCCGCCCCCAGAAACAACGCGCCCATGCGTGCCATCCACCAGCCCTGCGAGGAAACGCCCCAGATCATCGCCACAAATGTTGCGGTAAAGACCAAAAGGATGATTTTCTGAGTACCGCTCAGCGTATCGTCGGTATTTTCTTCACCGCTGTCTTTCAGGAAATGCTGCTCGTGCGCCTGCCATTGATGGGACACAACGGACCGGTCGCGATCTTCTTTTACGCGACTGGCATAGCGCATCACATAGGCTACGCAGATCGCCAGCCCGCCTATAAGTATTACGAACCGCAATATGATGCCTTCGGTAAAGGGGATCGACGCTGCATCCGATGCAATGATCGTGGCAAACGGGTTTATGGTCGAGCCCAGAACGCCGATACCGGCACCGATCAGAATAATGGCAACGCCCGTCACCGCGTCAAACCCGGCCCGCAGCACCACCGGCAGCAGGATGGCATAAAAGGCCAGCGTTTCTTCGGCCATGCCATAGGTCGTGCCGCCTGCCGCAAAAAGCGTCATCAGGATGGGCACCATCCAGATCTCGCGCCCCTCCATCGCGCGCATCGCCGAACGGATGCCGGTGTTGATAGACCCCGTGGCGTTCACGACCCCCAGAAACCCGCCCAGAAGCAACACGAAAAGGGCCACGTCGATGGCATTGGCGGCGTAACTGTCGGGATCATAAAAACCGCCAATCGGGGCCAGCAACACATCAATCGGGCCTTGTGGATTGGCCTCGACTGTCTGGTATGTGCCGGGCACTGCAACCTCGCGGCCAACCTCTTCGTTCATTTCCCGGTTATACTGGCCAGCAGGTATAATCCATGTCAGGGCGGCCACGAAAATGATCAACAAGAACAATATGGTATAGGCGGTGGGAAACCAGGATTGCAGATCCGGGTCTTGGTCTGCCTCTTCAGTGACAGTATCGCTCATCTTGTTTCCTTTCGGCGGCCGGACAACTGGCCTTTGCGTCCGGCCAAGTGTTTGCCTCTGGCCCTGCTGCCGCATTAATCTGCGTTAATCCTTCACTCGGCAGGTCACTTTGGGCGGCAGTTAACTTCGATCAATGCCCTTATGACTGGCGCCACTATTCTGATCCGCAATAACCCGGATCAAGGATCAGCATGGCATCGTCCGAACCCAATATTGGCCATATCGTTGCAATCGAAGGCGGTATTGCAGACGTGCGCTTTGAAGCCGGGTTGCCGTCGATCGCCACACGTCTTGTCACGCTGACCGATCCGGAAATCTCGATCGAGGTCGCCAGCCTGCCGACAGCCGAAATCGCGCGGGGTCTGGTTCTGAACCCGTCGCCAGACCTGCGTCTGGGCCTTGCTGTACGCGATACCGGACGCCCCATTGACGTGCCGGTTGGCGATGCGGTTCTGGGCCGGATGTTCAATGTGTTCGGCGACACGATAGACGGCAAGGACCCTTTAAGAGATGTGCATCGCCGGCCGATCCTGCACGATCCGGTCCCGCTGTCGGAACGCCGCGTCGAAGGTGCTATCTTTGAAACCGGGATCAAGGCCATTGATCTGCTCAGCCCCTTGGAACGTGGCGGCAAGGCCGGGCTTTTCGGCGGTGCCGGTGTCGGCAAGACGGTTCTGATCACCGAAATGATCCACAACATGGTGGCGGAATATGACGGAGTAAGCCTGTTTTGCGGGATCGGCGAACGATGCCGTGAAGCCGAAGAGCTATACCGCGAGATGGGCGAGGCAGGTGTTCTGGAAAACACCGTGATGGTGTTCGGCCAAATGAACGAAAGCCCCGGTGTCCGGTTCCGCGTGGGGCACGCCGCATTGACGATGGCGGAATATTTTCGCGATGATTTGCGGCGCAATGTGCTGGTTCTGATCGACAACATTTTCCGCTTTGTGCAGGCCGGATCAGAGGTTTCGGGATTGTTGGGCCGTATTCCCAGCCGTGTGGGTTATCAGCCGACGCTTGGCACCGAACTTGCCGATCTGGAAGAGCGTATCTGCTCGACCGACCGCGGCGCCATGACCTCGATTCAGGCGGTTTATGTACCGGCCGATGATTTCACCGATCCTGCGGCAACGCACACCTTCTCGCATCTGTCTGCCTCGATCGTGCTGTCGCGCAAAAAGGCATCAGAAGGGCTTTATCCGGCCATTGACCCGCTGCAATCCTTTTCAAAGATGCTGACCCCCGGCACTGTCAGCGAACAGCACTACCGTGTGGCCCGCGGCGTGCGCAACACGCTGGCCGAATATGAAGACCTCAAAGACATCATAGCGATGCTGGGTCTGGAAGAGCTTTCGCAGAAAGACCGCGCCACCGTCCGTCAGGCGCGCCAGATCGAACGTTTTCTAAGCCAGCCTTTCTTTTCGGCCGAAGCGATGACCGGCAATGCCGGCAGGTTCGTCTCGCTTCAGCAGACACTTGATAGCTGTGAACGCATTCTGGCCGGTGAGTTCGAAAACCGGGACGAAGGCGATTTCTACATGATCGGTTCGGTTGACGACCTTGATACGCCGGAGAGCGAAGATGCGGCTTAGGGTGATCACGCCAAAAGAGGTTTGCGTGGATCGCAAGGTCACTCGTCTGGTGGCCGAGGCGCCTGACGGGTTCTTCGGAATACGGCCCCATCATATCGGCTTTGTGACGCAACTGGTCCCCGGCGTTCTGGTCTTTGAACCCGAAGAAGGTGGCATCGACCGTTTCGTCGCAATCAATTCCGGCACATTGGTGAAATGCGGTGAAGACGTGAACGTTGCGGTCCGCGGTGCCATCGAAGGAACCGATCTGGCCCGTCTGCGAGAGCGCGTTGAAACCGAATTCCGCCAGCAAGAGGAAGACGAGCGCGAAGCCCGCTCGGCGCTTACGCGGCTGGAAGCGACCATGATCCGCCGGTTTCGCGATCTGGAAAAGGTGGACCGATGACAAAGGAAGAACCCAACGAGACTGAAATCATCTCGTACAAGGCAAGGCGCATGGCAAAGGCCCGCAAGCACCGCAAGCAAAGTGCGTGGTACGGATTTGGTATGTTCGGCCTTGTCGGCTGGTCCGTGGCCGTACCGGTGATCGCCGGCATCGCCCTCGGCCTCTGGATCGACAGGCGCTGGCCGGGCGAAACCTCCTGGACACTGGCACTGCTTCTGGCCGGTGCGGCGCTCGGCAGTCTGAATGCCTGGTACTGGGTACAACGGGAGGGACGAAATGACAGGTGATATTGGCACCATACTGGCATCTGTTCTGGCCGGGGCTGTGATTGGGGGCATATATCTTGGCCTTCTGCGGCTTGCGGTACACGCGCTTACGCATCGGCAAAGCGCGCTGATCTTCGTCGCACTTGGCATTGTCCGCGCGGCGCTTGTCATCGGTGCAATTGCGATGGCCTTAAGCTTCGACGTTCCTTTGATGGGCATCCTTGCCGCGCTTGCAGGCTTCACGGCCGTTCGGTTTGTTCTGGCGCGCGCGGCCAATCCAATTGCCGGAGCAATCCCATGGAAATAAGCCCCGACAGCTGGATATTGTACGAATGGAACGGATGGAAACTGAACGCGACCGTTGCATTCACCTGGGTTGTCATGGCGCTTTTGGTTGTCGGGTCGCGGGCGATTACCGCGCGCCTCAGCGTCAAAGAAACCGTATCGCGCTGGCAGCTCATGCTAGAAGTCATCGTGAGCTCGATCCGCGACCAGATTGACGAAATCGGCGCTGAAAATCCGGGGCGCTACCTGCCCTTTGTCGGTACGCTTTTTCTGTTCATCGCCACCGCCAACATTCTTAGCATCGTGCCCGGATACCAGCCGCCCACTGGTTCACTTTCAACCACCGCCGCACTTGCCATTTGCGTTCTGATTGCGGTGCCGCTGTTCACAATCTCGCGGCGCGGATTGCGGGCGTATCTCAAGACCTACGTACAGCCCAGCCCGTTCATGCTACCGTTCAATCTCGTCAGCGAGGTTTCCCGCACGATAGCCCTGGCGGTGCGGCTTTACGGGAATGTGATGAGCGGGACAGTGATCGTGGGCATCCTGATCAGTGTCGCGCCGTTCTTTTTCCCTGTGGTCATGCAGCTTCTCGGGCTGCTGACCGGTCTGATTCAGGCCTACATCTTTGCCATTCTGGCGATGGTCTACATCGCCTCTGCCAGCAGGTCGGGCCGCGCGGTTTCAGCAGATGACGACACTCAAAACGACACCTCCCAGACTGGAAAAGGAGACTGAACATGGATCCCTCAACGCTGATCGCCGCCGTTTCGATCGTGACCGCAGGTCTGACCATCGCCATCGGGTCCATTGGTCCCGCGTTCGCCGAAGGGCGGGCAGCGGCACAAGCGCTTCAGGCACTGGCGCAACAGCCCGATGCGTCCGACACGATCACCCGGACACTTTTCGTCAGTCTGGCGATGATTGAATCGACTGCCATCTATTGCTTTGTCGTTTCGATGATCCTGATTTTTGCCAACCCGTTCACGGACATGGTGCAACAGGCCGCCGGGGGATAAGACCGTGCAGATCGACTGGATCACCGTAGCTGCGCAGATCGCCAACTTTCTTGTTCTGGTGTGGCTGTTGCAGCGGTTTCTTTACAAGCCCATCACACAGGCCATGACGCGGCGGGAAAAGGAAATCGAAGACCGGCTGGCCGAGGCCAAGGATGCCAGACAGGCGGCAGAGGAGGAGGCCGAAACGCTGCGCGCCAGGCAGGCGGAACTGGACAGCGAAAAAGACCAGATACTGGAAGATGCCAGACAAGAGGCTCAGGCGCTTCGCAAACGTCTGGAAGCCGACCTGCGAGAGGACATGGAAGGCCGCCGCGAAACCTGGCGCAGCCATCTTGAGGAAGAGCGCGAAAGCTTTGCCAAGACGCTGCGCCGCCGCGCCGGCCAACAGGTGATCGCCATCACCGGGCACATGGTGCAGGAATACGCCCGATCCGATCTGACGACAGAGATTGCCAGCGGGTTCGTGGCGCGTCTGGAAGACATGGAAGAGGAAAAACGCGAAAAACTTGCCGATGCGGCGGCGCGTTCGGACGATGCAGCCCGCATCGAAAGCAGCGTTGCGCTGAAACCGGGTGCGCGCAGACAGATCTCCCGCGCCTTACACAAGGCGCTGAACACCGATATCGACGTCCATTACGAACGAAACGAAGATCTTGTGATGGGTGTCCGGCTGATCATCGGCGAACAGACATTGGAATGGTCGGCCGCCCGCTACCTCAAACGGCTTGAGGGCGTACTGGATGAGGTAATAGACAGCGCCGGTCCCGCGCAGCGCCATGCAACAGACAAATCGGGCAAATAACCATGGGATTGCTGGATACCTTATCCGAAACGCTGTTCGATCCGCTGGAGCGGGCACGCGAGCAAGTTGAAACCCGTTTGGAAATGGCCGAAATCGCGCATGTCCTGTCTGTGGGGAACGGCGTCGCCCAGATTGCCGGGTTTACCGACCTCTACGCTAATGAACTGGTGTCCTTTCCCCATGGCATTGTGGGCATTGCATCAAACCTGCGCCAAGACCGCATCGGCGTCATCGTGCTGGGCGATACCGACAGGCTGCGCCCCGGCAACGCGCTGCGCCGGACAGGCCGCGTTGTGGACGTACCTGTAGGCGCAGAACTGTTGGGGCGTGTCGTGGATGGATTGGGCCAGCCGATTGACGCAAAAGGGCCGATTGATACCAAAGACCGCCTGCCGGTCGAACGCCCTGCCCCGCCGATCATGCATCGTGCTCCTGTCGTCGTGCCGCTTCAGACCGGGATCAAGGCCATCGATGCGGCCATTCCCATCGGACGCGGACAACGCGAACTGATCCTGGGCGACCGGCAAACCGGAAAGACGGCTGTTGCTGTCGATGCGATCCTCAATCAGCACGACACGGGCGTCGTGTCGATTTACTGCGCCATCGGTCAGCGCGCCTCGGCCGTGGCCCGCGTGATCGCGGATCTGCGCAAGGGCGATGCGATGGACCGTACAATCGTCGTTGTCGCGGGCGGGGATGATGCGCCGGGCCTGCAATTTGTGGCGCCCTATGCCGCGACAACAATGGCCGAATACTTCATGGCGCAGGGGCGCGATGTTCTGATCGTCTATGATGATCTGACACGCCATGCGCGCGCCTATCGCGAATTGTCGCTGCTGTTGCGCCGCCCGCCGGGCCGCGAGGCTTATCCCGGTGACATCTTTTACATTCATTCCCGGTTGCTTGAACGCGCGACGCACCTGCGCGATGAACATGGAGGCGGTTCGCTGACAGCCCTTCCAGTGGTGGAAACGCAGGCCCAGAACATATCGGCCTATATTCCGACCAACCTTATCTCGATCACCGATGGTCAGGTTTATCTTTCGCCTGACCTGTTCGAAAAAGGGCAACTGCCGGCCATCGACATCGGGACATCGGTCAGCCGGGTGGGTGGCAAGGTGCAATTGCCCGCCTTCCGCGCTGTCGCGGGGAACCTGCGGCTGATGTATGCGCAGTTCGAGGAACTGGAAAGTTTCGCGCGCTTTGGCACCCAGTTGGACGATGAAACGCAGGACAAGCTGACCCGCGGCAAGCAGGTGCGCGAAGTGCTGAAGCAACGCGAACATCAGCATCTGGCGGTGCCCGAACAGATCGCCGTGCTGCTGGCCGCAACGGAAGGCTTGTTTGACGCAATCCCCGTGGATGACATTCCGGACGCGGAAAAGACCGTGCAGGATGCAATCCGAAAGGCCCATCCGGATCTGTGCGAAAAGATGGAAGATGGCGAGGATTTCAGCCAGGACGACCGTGACGCGTTGATCGAAACCATGCGCAAGGCGTTGGACCCCAAGAAGAACGAGACCGCAGATGGAAACGCTTGAAAGCCTGTCTGACGCGCTGAACACCACGAAAGACATCCAGTCGATCGTGCGGACGATGAAGTCGCTTTCAGCGGTCAGCATCCGGCAGTACGAGCGCGCAGAAGACGCTTTGGCCGATTATGAGCGCACGATAGATCTGGGGTTTGCGGCTGTTCTTGAGGAAACGCGCGCCCTGAGTATTGCGCCGCACCGCAATCGCACCAGAGATACAGACCGCGAGGCCCTGATCGTGATCGGTTCGGACCGAGGGCTTTGCGGGCGCTACAACGAAGTCGTCAGCCGCTTTGCCGCAAACCATTTATCCGGCACAGAACCGATGCTGGGCGTTCTGGGTGTGCGGGCGGCGGCGCGGCTTGATGCGGCGGGGTATGCGGCAGACACCCTGTTCACGGTGCCGGGTTCAATCGACGGTTTCAACAGCGTCGTTCAGTCCGTGATCATCACGATTGACCGATGGATCACACAGCATGGCGTGTCACGTGTGAGGGTTGCCCACAACCGGCGGCGAGGGGCCAACACTGCGCAGCCGTTGATGCGCCAGCTTCTTCCGATACCAGAGGAAGGCCTTGAAAACGCGGCGAAAACCACTTGGCCCGTGCGCGGACTTCCTGTGTTCAGTATGGAGCGGGATGCGTTGCTGTCCTGGTTGATCCGTGAACGGCTTTTTCTGGTGCTGTACCGCGCCCTGGCAGAAGCGCTGGTCAGTGAACACGCCACGCGTCTTGCCACCATGCAAAACGCCGAACGAAACATCGAAGAGCGGCGCGAAGACCTTACGGGCGCGTTCCGTCAAAAGCGGCAAGAAAGCATCACCCGCGAACTGATGGATGTGATTGCCGGCTACGAGGCGGCAGGCCCGGACGATTGATTAAGCTTCACTGGTGGTTTGATCCGGCCGCTTGCGATGGGCCTGTTTGATTGGCGGCGGCGACAATGCAAAGCAACGCCGCCGATGCGCGCCGTTCGGCTGTGGTATCGGCCCGGCTTGTCAGTGCAATCGGCACAGCAGCCCCCATCACGATCCCTGCCGCTTCGGCCTCGGCCAGGTAATCCAGATTCTTGGCCAGAATATTACCCGACACCAGGTCCGGCACAATCAGCACATCAGCATGTCCGGCAACCTTTGATCTGATGCCCTTGATGGCTACGGCGCGCGGCGACACGGCCAGATCCATCGCCAACGGCCCGTCAATGTCTGCCCCCGTGATCGTTCCGCGATCCGCCATCTTGCAGATCGCTGCGGCCAGTATCGTGGACTCGATTTCTTCATCGATGTTTTCCGTCGCAGACAAAAGCGCCACCTTTGGCCGATTGATCCCAAGCGCGTGGGTCAGGGTGATGGCGTTGCACACGATATCGCGCAGACATTTCAGATCGGGGCGTACGTTCAATGCAGCGTCCGAAATAAACAGCAACCGGTCAAAATCCGGCACATCCATAGCGAACACATGGCTCATCCTGCGGTCTGTGCGCATGGCTTTTTCCGTGACAATGGCGTGCATCAACGCCTTGGTGTGCAACGCGCCTTTCATCAGGCCGCGCACTTTGCCGGAAACTGCCATTTCCACCGCCTTTTGCGCAGCCTCCTCCGGACTCGAAGCCGAAACAATTTCAAGCGCGCCAAGCGACATGCCTTCCTTGTCCGCGACGGCTTTGATCCGATCTTCGGGGCCCACAAGTACCGGCGCGATCAGGTCTGCCCGCCAGCTTTCCAGTGCGCCTTGAAGGCTGGGCGCATCGACTGGCCACACAACCGCAACGGGCACATTTTCAAGGGTTCTGGCCATATCTTCCAGACGCGAAAACCGATCAGGCCGGTGCCTGTGGGCCTTCTCATCTTTCTGTTCCAACTCGTGCAAGGCCTTGGCTTCGTCTTCTTCAAGAGGCATGAATTTCACCTTCCTTCAAAACCTTATTTTGGCTTCGTTGATGGATCAGCCAATACAGCGCGCACCCGGCGTTGCCGCCTAAAAAGGCGTTTCGCGTCACTTCTGAAAGACATAGGAACCCGGTGCGTCATCATTGGCCTTGAAACGGCCCGAACGTGCACCCAGACGGGGCGGCTCTGTCTCGCCGGTGGAATGTTTGTCCAACCATCCGACAAGTTCGGGCCACCAGGATCCTTGCTGTTCCTCTGCCGCCGCCTCCCATGCATCAGGCGCCTGATACGGGTCATCCCTGCCGGTTGTCGAAATACGGTAATTACGCCCCGCATGCCCCGGTTCACTGATGATGCCCGCGTTATGCCCGCCGCTTGTCAGCACAAAGGTAATATCGGTGTCTGCCAGAAGGTGCAGTTTGTACACAGACCGCCAGGGCGCAACATGATCCGAAGTTGTGGAAACGCAAAACAGCGGTATGTCGATATCGCTGATCGCAACGGGACTACCCCCGATCTGGTATTGCCCCTCGGCCAGTTCGTTGTTCATGAAAATATGGCGCAGATATTCGCTGTGCATCTTGTAAGGCATACGGGTGGCATCGGCGTTCCACGCCATCAGATCGAACATCTCCTGCCGACGGCCCATCAGGTATTCGTGCACGTAGCGCGACCAGATAAGATCGACCGAGCGCAACAGCTGGAAGGCCCCCGCCATCTGCTTGGTATCCAGATAACCCTGATCCCACATCATGTTTTCCAGAAACGATACCTCGCTTTCGCTGATGAACAGTTGCAGTTCATCGGGTTCTTCAAAATCCGTCTGCGTGGCGAGTGAGGTGAACGTCGCAAGCCGGTCATCGCCGTCACGGGCCATCTGCGCGGCCTTTGCCGACATCAGGGTTCCGCCCAGACAATAGCCCAGCGCGTGTATTTTCTGGTCAGGCACGATTGCCCTGACTGCATCCATCGCATCATCGACGGCCTTCAGGTAATCGGCCATCCCCATATCGCGGTCTTCCGCCGTGGGGTTGCGCCAGGAGGCGATGAAAACCGTATATCCCTGCTCTACAAGATAGCGCACCAAGGAGTTTTCGGGGCTGAGATCAAGAATATAATATTTCATGATCCAGGCCGGGATGATCAGGAGCGGTTCGGCTTTTACCTTTTTCGTCGCGGGTGCGTATTGGATCAGTTCCAGCAGGCGATTGCGAAATACCACCTTGCCGGGCGTCACCGCCACATCCCTGCCCGGCAGATAGTTTTCCGTCCCGACCGGCAGCTTGCCGGAAACGGCGCGTTCCCAATCCTCTACAAAATTCTGCCAGCCATGCAGCAGATTGGCACCGCCCTGGCGCACAGTCTCTGCCGCGACTTCAGGGTTTGTTGCGATAAAGTTTGACGGGGACATCAGATCAAGCATCTGTCGCGTGACGAATGATACAACCTGTTCCTCGCGGTCCGACACCCCGTCGATATCGCGGGCGGCGTTGTACCACCACTGCTGGGTCAGCAGGAAATTCTGGTAGATCAGGTTATAGGGCCAGCGCTGCCAGCTTTCATCCTTGAAGCGTTTATCGTGGGCCAGCGGTTCGATACAGGGATCACAGCCGGGATTGCGCGCGGCAGTTCCGGCATAGACAGCCAACCGGGCCGCTTTGCGTACCGCTTTTTCGATCAGTTGCGCCTGCTTGCCTGGCGCGCCCATCAGGTGGACACCCCAGGTGAAGAATGTTGACGCCAGCCCATAGGGCGACACGCCCAGCGTGAACCTTGCCAGATGCGCGTCGGTTGCCCTGTCTATGCTTTTCGTGCTGTAGCGGTCCGGGGTCTCGAACGGAGCAGAACGCTCGAATTCCGGCGGCTCCGCATCCAGCCCGGCACGATCCTCTCCGTTGGGGGCGCCTTGCTGCTCTGAGGTATCATCCTTTGAGTGGGCGGGCGGTATAGATGTTGCATCCGTTTCGGTTTCGGTTCCTGTCTGCTCCATAATGGTCCTTTTCTCTTTGCCCGTCGGACAGACCCGCGCCGCCAATCCATCCGTTTGCCGCTATTCGCGGCCAGTAGTGCGATCCGTGATATTCAGCGTTCTCTTTCACCGGTTTGCGGCTTGGGTTTCTTGATAATCAGTTCGGTTTGCATTTGGCGCACCTGGTTTGCTGCTTTGCAGCCTCCAGTGCGGTGTCTTTCGCTTGATCGGGCGTGACATCAAGTAGGCGGCAGGCCACGCGAGCAGTAGCCGCGCGAGCGCTGCGCCCAAGACCGACTGCCAAGTATAAAGACCGATGACCAACACTGTGATCACCGACCCGCCCATCAGGACAAACGCCGCCAACAGGGTCAAAATGATACTCAGGCGATCCATGAAACCCTCCTTTTCGCATCAGTGTCTTCAAGCACGAAACTTTTCGCATACGGCAGATGCGGGCATTAACGCACGTTAAGAAATGCTACTTTCATCCCTGCGCGAATGGGACGGTGTGCAGTTTTCGCAGCGCTACACCACAGCGATCAATCCCACAGCCGCTTACAAGTGTTCGCGACACCTTGGCCTTTTCCCGCAAGACGGAGCATTGATTGTCCACTGTCACAGGTTTCGGAAAGCGCGAGCCGGCTCGCAATATGCGACACGGATCGTCGGTAATTCTATATCAGCCGGTGCGAAGCCGGTTAGACTGGCGGTCAGATCGCAATGGGCGAAGCGAGGGTATGACCGGATATGTTGGACGAAGCGATTGCGCGAACCAAGGTGTTGCAAGACCGGATGCAAGAACTGGGCATTTCCCATGCGGTCTTCACCTCTGAAAGTTCCATAGCCTATCTTGCAGGGTTCTGGGGTTATCTGGGCATTGAATTCGGCCGCCCGACCATGCTGGTTGTTCCCGCCGATGACCTTCCCACTGTGATCACGCCACTTATGGAAAGTGAAATGGTTGCAGAAATGACCTGGGTCGATGACGTGCGCACCTGGGAGGACGCAGGTCATCGAAGCTGGAGTCGCGCCTTGTCCGAGGTCTTGCCCGAAACCCCGCGTGAAATCTGGATCGAGCGATCGGACATTCCGGCAATCGTGCGCAACTATGTCGACGAACGCTATCCTTCTGCTGTGCTCAAGGATATCGGGCCGGTTCTGGGCGCGCAGCGGATGATTAAATCACCACTGGAAATCTCTGTGATGAAACAGGCAGGAGAGGTTGCCGCCGCGATGATGGCTGCGGCGCACGGATCGCTCGCAATCGGGGCGCGCGAATACGAAAGTGCTCTGGCGGTTATTGAAGCAGGCACCCGGCGCGCGGCGGGTTTCCTGTCTGCGAAAGGCTGGGAACGGTTCGTCTCTCCGATGATCCATAATCTGCAAATCCTGCAAAGCGGCAGGGACGCGTCTATGGTCCATCGGCGCGCATCGGTCAAAACATATGAACGCTATGATCCGGTCTATTTCTGTTTCTGCAACATGGCGCAGTTCAAGCAATACAAGCTAGGATTTGACCGGATGTTCCACATCGTCGACGTGACGGACGAAGCGGCACAAGTACAGCAGGCCGCAATAGATGCGCAGCAAGCCGCCATTGCCACGATACGACCGGGTGTTGCGGCCCGGGACGTGGCGGCAGCGGCCAACGCGGTTTATGCCGAACGCGGATACCAGACAGGGTACCGCACTGGCCGGTCTATCGGCATCGCCTATCTTGAGGCCCCCGAACTCAAGGCCGGAGATACCACAGTTCTGCAACCCGGAATGACCTTTGCGGTGGATGGCGGAATTTCGATTGACGGGGTGACGGCCGGACGGATCGGTGACAGCATCGTGGTGACAGAAGACGGCTGTGAATACCTGACCGACTATCCCCGACAGTTGCTTGTGACAGAATGCTGAGTGTGCAGCCCGTGTTTCGTCTGGCCGTAGCCCAAGCCCCGGCTGACCTGAACTCTCCGACAGACAGGTTGGACTGGTTGCGTTCAATTCTGCCCGATATTGCGAATTCGGGCGCCGACCTGTTGCTGCTGCCGGAACTGTTTGCCTGCGGATACAACATCGGGGATGCGATCAGAACCCGCGCCGAGATCGCGGATGGACCGACCTTTGCCGCCATTGCCGACATGGCGCACGAAGCGGGTGTTGCGATCCATTATGGTTTTGCGGAACGTTCGGAAGATGCTCTATACAACGCGGCTCTGTGCGTTTCTGCGGATCGCACCGTGTTGTGCCACCAACGCAAACTGGTGCTGCCACCCGGTTTCGAAAAGGCGTATTTCACGCCCGGACGCGGGTGTCATCTGTTTGAATACCACAAGCTGAAAATCGCGACGCTGATCTGTTATGATGCCGAGTTTCCGGAAACGGTGCGCCATGTTGCCCAGCTTGGCGCCGATCTTGTTCTGGTGCCGACAGCGCTTGGGTCGGATTGGTCATGGGTGGCCCATACAATGATCCCGACGCGGGCCTACGAAAACGGTGTCTACCTTGCCTATGCCAACAGCGGGGGTGTGGAAAACGGCAGTGAATTTCTGGGCGCGAGTGTCATCGCCGCCCCGGATGGTATCGAAGTAGCACGCGCCGGCGCATCTGCGACCATCATTTACGGCGATATAGACAAGTCGCGCGTGGCTGCCGCCCAGAAAAGGCTGCCCTATCTGAAGGATGGTTTGACGATAGATCTGTCCTAGCCGTTGGCGGTGTCGGATCATTTCGAACCCGTTTCGGAAAGGTTTGGCCGCGTGACTCTGCAACGACAGGCTTCAGCCGCCATCAGCAACAAAACCGGCTTTTTCGATCGCTGCAATTGCGCACGCTTCGTCATTGTCCGAGTTATCGCCGGTGATGCCGACTGCACCAAGGATGATGCCATCCTGTTTGATCAAAACGCCCCCGGCGACCGGCACAAGCGATCCTTCCGACAAGGCATTCATCGCCTGAATAAAAAACGGTTCAACCTTTGCGCGCTCGAACAAGGCCCGCGACCCCAATCCCATCGATACGGCCCCGCGGGCCTTGCCTTGCGCAATTTCCGGCCGCAGGTTGCTGGTTGTGTCCTCACGCGCGAGCGCCACAAGATAGCCACCTCTGTCCAACACCGCCACGGTAAGCGGCTTTAGCCCGTTCTTCTTGCGCCATTCAAGGCAATCACTGATGATGGACTGGGCCTGATCCAGGGTAATGGTCATCTGTTCTCTCCCGTTTCTGGGGGGTATTTACGCGGCAATTACGGCCTGCGAGCGAAGCAGCGCTTCGATCTGCGCGTTTTCATACCCCATTTCGGCAAGCACTTCCCGCGTGTGCTGACCAAGCAGCGGGGCGGCATGGTTAACCTGCGCAGGGGTGCGGCTGAATTTTACAGGATGGCCAATCGTTTCAACCTTGCCGGCTGTCGGGTGATCCAGTTCAACAATCATATCGCGCGCGCGCGCCTGCGGGTCTGCATGCATCTGAAGGATGTCATTGACCGGCCCGGCAGGGAGATGTGCCTCTTCCATTCGGCGAAGCCAGTTTTCGGTCGTGTCCTGACCCAGATATCGATTCAGAATTTCGACCAATGCAGGCAGGTTCTGAATGCGCTGGGCATTCGATGAAAACCTGGGGTCATTATCCAGTTCAGGGGCGTTGATCACATCCAGAAACCGAAGCCAGTTGCTTTGGTTCGCAGCGCCGACATTGATCCAACCGTCGCTTGTCTGAAACGCCTGATAGGGCGCGTTCAGCGGATGCGCCGATCCAAGCGGTTCAGGTTTTTCACCGGTGGCAAATGCGATGGCAGACTGCCAATAGGTCTGGGTGATCGCCGCCTCGAACAAAGAGGTGTCGATCTTTTGGCCCAAACCGGTTTGCAACATGTTCGCATATGCCGCCGAAACACCCATCGCCCCCAGAATACCGGCATTGATATCCGAAATCGGCGCGGCAACCTTGACCGGCGGGCGGCCCGGCCCTTCGCCAGTGATGGACATCAGGCCTGACATGCCCTGCGCAATCAGATCAAAACCGCCACGTTCGGCATAGGGGCCTGTGCGCCCAAAGCCCGATATTTCGCAATAAATCAGACGTGGGTTGACCGCTGACAGATCCTCGTAGGACAGGCCCAGCTTTTCCATCGTTCCTTTACGGTAATTCTCGATCACGACATCGGCCGTGGCCAGAAGTTTGCGCAGGATATCAACAGCCTGCGGATCCTTGAGGTTCAGAGAGATGCCCCGCTTGTTGCGGTTCATCATCATATAGGCCGCAGCTTCACCGCCGATCTGGGGCGGGGTAAACCGCCGGCTGTCATCGCCGGTTGGTTTTTCCACCTTGATAACGTCGGCGCCCATATCCGCCAGCATCAGACCGCAAACAGGGCCTGCCATGATATGGGCAAGCTCGATAACGCGCATACCGCTAAGCGGGCCAGATCGTGTGCTCATTTGCCTGTCCAAACCGGCTTGGTCTTGCCCAGAAATGCTTCCATCCCGATGCGGAAATCATCACTCATGTAGCAGGAGATAATCAGGTCGGAATCTTCCACCTCGGATGCCATGCGGTTGCGCCGCAGCGCTTCCTTGGTGGCGCGCAGTGTCAGCGGTGCCATCGAACCCACGCGTTCCGCAAGCACAGCGGCACGCGCCATCAACGCCTCTTCGTCAGGCAAAACTTCACTGATCAGCCCGATAGAAAGCGCCTCGTCAGCTTCGATCAGCCGCGCAGTAAAAATGATCTCTCGTACCCGCCCCGCGCCGATCAGTTCGGACAACCGCGCAAGATTGCCCGCAGCCAGGCAGTTTCCCAATGTACGCGCGATTGGAAAGCCGAACTTGAGGCTGGCAGACGCAATCCGGATATCGCAGGCCGCCGCGATCGAACCGCCGCCCCCTGTACAGGCGCCGTTTACCGCTGCAATCGTCGGCACCGGGCACCGTTCGACAGCGTCAAGCACAGCGTCGATCTGGTGTTCATAATCCAGCGCATCCTGCGGTGTTTCAAAGGCGCGAAACTGGGTCATGTCCGTCCCTGCGGCAAAGGCCTTGCCGCCCGCACCCGAGATCACGACCGCACGTACAGACCCATCTGTCGGCATGTCACGGCACAGTTGGGCCAGCCGTTCGTACATGCCAAAGGTCAGCGCATTGCGTGCCTGTGGCCGATCAAAGGTAATCCACAGGATACCGTCACGCAGTTCATTTGTGATGTCGGTCATCGATAGAAATACTCCACAAGGAACATCGGAACGGCAGGTACGTAAGTGCACAACATCAGCACCAGCAAAAGCACCCCGACAAACCAGATGTTGACCTTGGACACTTCCCAGATATTTGCCCGCGCCACCGAACAGGCAGTGATCAGAACCGAAGCCACGGGCGGGGTTTGCTGCCCGATTGCAAGGTTAAGCGTGACCACCAGACCAAAATGTACCGGATCGATCCCGGCCGCAGTGATCAGCGGAATGACGATCGGGATCACCAGAATAATGGCCGCAGCAGAGTGCAGGAAAAAACCCACGATCAGGAAGAAGAAGTTCAGGATCAGCAGGATCGCCCATTGCTGGGTTGTGATCGACAAAATGCCTTCGGCCAGTTGCTGGGGGATCTGCGCGCGGGTCAGAAAACCACCCATCAACACCGATGCCGCGACAAGCAGCATCACAACAGCGGTTTGGATACCACCGTCCAGCATCGCGCGACGCAGGTGTTTGACATCAAGATTGCCGTACCATGCCGACACAACCAACGAGGCGAGGACGGCCAGACCCGCGGCCTCGGTCGCGGTGACGTAACCACCAAAGATACCACCCAGAATGATAACTGGCAGGGTAAAGGCGGGCAGCGCCTCAACGAATGTTACGCGAAGGCGCGCAAAGTTGAACGCGTCCTCGGTCGGGAAATTATATCGTTTGGCAAAGAGGTAAGCGACCACCATCAACCCGGCGGCGCCCAAAAGGCCCGGCACAATGCCTGCCACGAACAACTGCTCTACCGACGTGTTCGCGGACGCTGCATAAAGGATCATCGGGATAGAAGGCGGAATAATGATCGCCAGAGATGCCGAGGAAGAGGTAACCGCCGCCGAAAATTCCTTACTGTAGCCACGTTTCTTCATCTGCGGGATCAGGATAGACCCCATTGCCGCCACGTCCGCCACAGCCGACCCCGAGATTTCGGCAAAAAACAGCGATACGCCGATGTTTACCATCGCAAGGCCGCCACGGATGAACCCGATAATGGCAGATACGAAATTGATCAGCTTGTCGGTGATGCCGCCCGCGTTCATGATCGCGCCCGCAAGCACGAACATCGGGATCGCGATCAGCGAAAACTTGGTGGATCCGTCATACATATCCAGCGCGATGGTCACCAGGCTGCCGGACCCTTCGGTCAGAAGCAACCCAAGAACACCACACATGGCCAAAGCCACCGCAATGGGGATGTTGATGCAGATCATGATCAGCATCGCTATGAAAATACCGGCCATAAGCATCAGTGGCGATCCTTGTTCTTTTCAAGTTCGGTTTCGACTTCTTCCTCGATCTCGGCATGTTCAAGCGAGACACCGGCAGCCGTCAGTTTCAGATACATCGGCAGGCTGAGCATCTGGCAGATCATGAACAGGACCGCGCCGATCGGAATGACCGATTGTGTGACCTGAATTGGCATCCAGGTCAGCGAGATAAGCGTATCCCCGGCCAGCACGTCGAGCACCTGAAGCCCTGCGCGCGCCATAAGAAAGAAAAACAGAAGAACGATGGCCTCTCCGACCAGCAAGGCGACAATCCGAACCCTGACCGGTAACGCCAGCAGCACCGTATCAAAGCCGATGTGGCGGCGGTGCAATGCGGCCAGCGCCGACCCGTAATAGGTAATCCACGCCAGCATGATTGCGGCCACTTCGTCATACCATGAAAAGCTTTGCCCCATCAGCCGGGCAAGCACCGCCATGGTAACCACCAGCGTTAGCAGGATCATCAGGCTGATCGTGATCCACTCAAGAACCGTACTGAACACACGATTGATGCGTGACAGCGTGGAATAGTCTTCATTTTGCATGACTGGCTGACCTGTTGGATATCAGAGATCCAGAGCGGGCACTGGTTGCGCCCGGATGAAACACGTAATTCTTGGAAAACAGGGCGGCGGGATATCCCGCCGCCCCGAATGATTAACCCGCGTTACCAAGCCCAAGGACCGTATCTATCATCTCTTGCCCGCCT
The DNA here is from genome assembly GCF_051013555.1 of Sulfitobacter sp. TBRI5. Taxonomy (NCBI): domain Bacteria; kingdom Pseudomonadati; phylum Pseudomonadota; class Alphaproteobacteria; order Rhodobacterales; family Roseobacteraceae; genus Sulfitobacter; species Sulfitobacter sp. TBRI5. The sequence goes on from NZ_CP112884.1 coordinate 638,591, forward strand.
TCCACTTCGTCGGCGAACTGTTTGTAGATCGGTTTGGACGCTTCGATGAACGCGGCCTTGTCGGCAGTGTTGACCTCAACTCCGGCGTCTTCGATCACCTTCAGCAGGCTGGCTTCCAGCTCGGCTGCTTTTTCGTAGGTGAAGTCCTGGGTTTTGTTGGCACATTCGGTCAGACCCGCCTGAATGTCTGCTGGCAGACCGTCGAATTTGCTTTTCGACGTCAGGATATAGGCTGGCGTGTAGACGTGCCCGGTGATCGACAGATACTTTTGCACTTCCTGAAACTTGGCCGAAGCGATCTGCGCATAGGGGTTTTCCTGTCCGTCAATCACGCCGGTTTGCAGCGCGGTAAACACATCGGAAAAGGCCATGGGCGTGGGGTTTGCCCCGTATTCCTGGAACATTTTCAGGCGCCAGACACCATTGGGCGTGCGCAGTTTGATCCCGGCCAGATCGGCGGGCAGATTGATCGGCCGCACGTTGTTGGTGATATGACGAAAGCCGTTTTCAGCAAGTCCGACGATGTGATAGCCATTTGCCTGTGCGGCATTCTGGAATGTGTCCATCATCGCGCCCTGAACCCGGCGCATGTGGTCACGATCGGTGATGATATAAGGCATCTCGAAGATACCGAATGAATCGTCAACCGATGACATCACTGACGAAGGCAGCGCGAAATCGACCTGCCCCAGCTTGAGCTTTTGCAGCAACTCCTTGTCCTTGCCCAACTGTGACGAACCAAAGGTCTGCACTTCGACCTTGTCGGGCATTGCGCTGTTCACGCAGGCGGCAAAGTTATCAACCGACGCCTCAAACAGTGAACCCGGTGCGCCGACATGGCCGAATTTCATTGTCATTTCAGCCGCATATGCACCTGTGGCCATACCAATGGCGGTGGTTGCAGCAAGAATTTTTGCGATTACTTTCATAGTAGTCTCCTCCCAAAGATTGTCATTTGATGTGTTCATTTTTGTCCTGGCCCCTCTTGCCGGGAGCGTTCGCGCTACTTGAGCATTTTCATTGCCGCCTGCACTCCACCCTCGGAATGCGGGACGTTCGCCTGTTTCAATCCCATCTCGACACCTGCCAGGGTCGCAACCAGCATCAGATCGTTGAAGTCACCCAAATGGCCGATCCGAAAGACCTTGTCCGCCACTTTGGACAGACCGTTGCCCAGAGATATATCATAATGTTCCAGAGTGGTGGCGCGGAAGGCGTCAGCGCTGTGGCCATCGGGTACTTTTACCGCCGTCAGCACGCCGCTTTCCTGACCTTGCGTGGCACACAGAACCTCAAGGCCCCAGGTGCGCACGGCGGCGCGGGCCGCAGCGCCATGTCGCGCATGGCGCGCGAACACGTTTTCAAGCCCTTCTTCATGCAGCATATCGACAGCTTCGTTCAGCCCATAAAGCAGGTTTGTCGCAGGCGTGTAGGGGAAATACCCGGTCTTGTTGGGGCCAACCATTTCAGCCCAGTCCCAGTATGACCGTTGCAATGTCGCCGATTTATTGGCCGCCATCGCCTTTGCGCTTGCGGCGTTGAACGATAGGCCCGGCGGCAGCATCAGCCCCTTTTGCGACCCTGAAACGGTAACATCGACGCCCCATTCATCGTGCTGGTAATCAAGCGAAGCAAGGCCCGAGATCGTATCAACCATGAAAAGCGCGGGATGGCCCGCGTTGTCGATGGCCTTGCGTACTGCTGCGATGGGTGAAACCGATCCGGTCGATGTTTCGTTGTGCACGACACATACCGCTTTGATCTGATGCTCCTTGTCCTCGGCAAGATAGGCTTCGATTTTTTCGGGGTCGGCGCCACCGCGCCAGTCTCCTTGAATGAATTCAGCCTGCAAGCCCAGCTTTTCGGCCAGCTTTTTCCACAGCGTCGCAAAATGGCCTGTCTCGAACATCAAAACCCTGTCACCCGGTGACAACGTGTTGACCAGCGCCGCCTCCCACGCGCCCGTACCGGATGCGGGATAGATAAAAACGTGCTCTTTGGTTTTGAAAATCGTTTTCAGCCCGTCCAGCGCACGCTTGCCAACGTTGGCAAAGTCGGGCCCGCGATGGTCAATGGTCTGTTGGCCTATTGCGCTTAGAATGCGGTCGGGCACAGCACTTGGTCCGGGAATTTGCAGAAAGTGTCGGCCAGCTTTTCTCATGACAATCGATCTCATTTTGGCGTTTGGGCATTGGGCCAGCGCATCTGTCTGTGCAATGCGATTTGCTTTTTTATTGAATCAACGTAATTTTGAATTCATAATTAAGTCAATGAAAATTATCCCGCACGCCGCCCTAGTCATACTGGAAAAAATATGTCCCAGCTCTCCGACGCTCTGAAGAAACGCGTTCAGGGTGATCTTATGTTCGACAGGTTTTCGCGGGGTCGGTATGCGACGGATGCATCGCTTTATCAGATGATGCCGCTTGGGGTTTTGTCCCCAAGATCAGAGGATGATATCCGCGCAGCCATCGACATTGCTGGCGAACAGGGCGTGCCGGTCTTGGCGCGCGGCGGCGGCACATCGCAATGCGGCCAGACGGTCAACGAAGCGCTTGTTCTGGATAACACACAGCACTTCAATGATATTCTCGAGCTGGACGTGGAAGGACAGCGTTGCGTTGTGCGCCCCGGCATCGTGCTTGATGATCTGAACCGCGCCCTGAAACCGCACGGTCTGTGGTTTCCGGTCGATGTTTCAACCGCGTCGCGCGCGACCATCGGCGGAATGACCGGTAACAATTCGTGCGGGGGAAAATCGCTGCGTTACGGCATGATGCGTGACAATGTCCTGTCGATCGATGCGTTTCTGGCGGACGGAACCAAGCACCATTTCGGACCTCTGGACAACGCCCCCTCTCCGGCTTTGGCCGCGTTGAGAGACGACCTGCTGGAACTGGGCGCGCGCGAAGCCGCCGAAATTGGCGCCCGATTCCCAAAGGTCATGCGCCGCGTCGGCGGATACAACATTGATGCACTGGTCCCCAAAGACACGCCAAACAATCTTGCGCATCTGCTGGTCGGTTCAGAAGGGACACTGGCCTATTCCACCGCGATCGAACTGAAGCTTTGGCCACTGGTGTCTCAGAAAGTTCTGGGCGTTTGCCATTTCCCGACATTCCATCAGGCGATGGATGCCGCGCAGCATCTGGTCACGCTGAAGCCGCAGGGCGTTGAACTGGTCGATGCCACTATGATCAAGCTGGCCCGCGATATTCCGATGTTCCGCCAGACAATCGAGGAATTCGTAACCGGCAAACCGGACGCGCTTTTGCTGGTCGAGTTTGCCGAGGATGATCCCAACCTGCATCCCCAAAAGCTGAAGCAGCTTGAAGAGATGATGGGCGATCTGGGGTATTCATGGACGGGGCGCGGCAAGAATTGGGGTGGCGTGACCGCTGTGCCAGACCCCGCGATGCAGGCCCGTATCGCGGATTTGCGCAGTTCGGGTTTGAATATCATGATGTCGATGAAGGCAGACGGGAAACCGGTGTCTTTCGTTGAAGACTGTGCTGTCGAATTACCCGATCTTGCGGCCTATACGGCTGGCTTGACAGAGATATTCGAAAAGCATGGCACACGCGGCACGTGGTACGCGCACGCTTCTGTCGGCTGTCTGCACGTGCGGCCGGTACTGAACCTCAAGCTGGATCAGGACGTGCGCAAGATGCGCGCGATCGCCGAAGAATGCTTTGATCTGGTTGCGAAGTACAAAGGGTCTCACTCGGGGGAGCATGGCGATGGTCTGGTGCGGTCGGAATTTCACGAAAAGATGTTTGGCGCCCGCATGGTGGCCAATTTCCGTGAGGTGAAAAAACGGTTTGACCCTGACGGGCTGTTCAATCCCGGCAAGATCGTGGACGCGCCGAAAATGGATGACCGGCGCCTGTTTCGCTACAGTCAGGACTATACTGTTCCCGAATTCCGAACCGAACTGGACTGGTCCGCCTGGACAGGCAGCGGCGGCGGATTTCAGGGCGCTGTCGAGATGTGCAACAACAACGGCGCCTGCCGCAAGCTCAAGGGCGGCACGATGTGCCCGTCGTTTCGGGTGACACGCGAGGAAAAAGACCTAACACGCGGACGCGCCAATACGTTGCGGCTGGCGATATCGGGGCAGTTGGGGCCCGACGCGCTGACATCTGATGAAATGGCCGATACGATGAAGCTGTGCGTGTCCTGCAAGGGCTGCAAGCGCGAATGCCCGACCGGCGTCGACATGGCTGCGATGAAGATCGAGGTGCAGGCCGCCAGCGCCAGAAAACATGGGCTAAGGTTGCACGACCGGCTGGTTGCCTATCTGCCACGCTACGCGCCATGGGCGGCGCGACTGCCGCTTATCGCCAACCTGCGCAACACCGTACCCGGGCTGGCCAAACTGACCGAACGGCTTAGCGGGTTTACCGCGTCACGTGATCTGCCAAAATGGAACGCGCGGCCCTTCAAAGACACCGAAGCGGAACAGAACGCGGCCCCCAAGGCGGTTTTGTTTGCCGATTGTTTCAACAGATATTTTGAACCGGAAAACCTGCGCGCCACACTGAATGTGCTTGGGGCGGCCAAGGTTCCGGTCCAGATCGCTGCGGCCCCCAAGGGGGAACGGCCCTTGTGTTGCGGCCGCACATTCCTGTCTGCCGGTCTGGTGGACGAGGCCAGGACTGAGGCGCGGCGACTGGTGGATGCGTTGCTGCCCTTTGCAGAACAGGGCCTACCGATTATCGGGCTTGAGCCAAGCTGCCTGCTGACCCTGCGCGACGAGATACCGGCAATGCTGCCCGGTGCGGAGACTGCTTTGCTGGCCCGACAGGCGCGCATGCTTGAGGAATACATCGCTGATCAGGACGACGATCCGGCGTTTCAGTTGCCTCTGGTTTCTCCTGCACCGCGAATATTGCTGCATGGTCACTGCCACCAAAAGGCGATGGGTGTGATGTCGAGCATTGAAAAAACACTGTCGCGCCTGCCCGACACGCAGGTTGATGTCGTTGAAACAAGCTGCTGTGGTATGGCAGGTTCCTTTGGCTACGGTATCGAAACGCATGAAATTTCCCGTAAAATGGCGGAATTGGATCTGGCACCGGCGGTCAGAAACGCGGACAAAGACACATTGATCGTTGCCGATGGCACGTCCTGTCGGCATCAAGTGGCGGATACGACCGCGCGCAAGCCTGTTCATGTTGTGCGCCTTCTTGAAATGGCCCTGAAACAATGAGGCGAGAAACTACATGATGCAGGCAATTCAAACACAGGAAATCATGCGCAAATCCTTGCACCACGAGCTTGTCGATCGTCTGCAGATGCTGATCATTCACGCCGAACTCGTACCGGGCGCCAAGGTGCCCGAAAAACTGTTATGCGACCGGTTCGGCGTGTCGCGCACCCCGCTCCGGGAAGCCCTGAAGGTACTTGCCTCAGACGGGCTTGTCCGGCTGGAACCCAACCGCGGCGCCTGGGTTACTCAGGTTACATTGGACGAAGTTCAAGATGTTTTTCCGGTTCTGGGCGCGCTTGAAGCCCTATCTGGCGAATTGGCCTGCAACCACATCACAGACACCGAAATAGATGAAGTGCAGGCGCTGCACGACCAGATGATGCAAAGCTATGAACGAAGGGATCTCGACGCCTATTTCGATATCAACCAGAAAATCCACCGTGCCATTCTGTCTGCCGCACGCAACAGCACCCTGACCACGTCTTGTCAGGCGCTGTCATTGCGCATGCAGCGCGCGCGTTATCTGGCAAACATGACGGAAGGCCGCTGGTACGCGGCGGTGCAAGAGCATGAAAAAATCATGAAATATCTGGCTGCGCGGGATGGCCCAAAGCTGGCTGCCACGCTTCTTGATCACATGGACGCCAAACGCGCCTCTGTTGTGCGATGGCTTGAGGCGCGCGAGGCGGCGGCGGAAGAAGAACAGTGATCGCTGATCAGGTCTGTGACACGGCTGGACCTGATTTCAGAAACGAACGCCGGTAATCTGTTGCACCACACGCGACAATACCGCCCTGCCCCATCGGCCTGAATTATGCGCCAAATTCTTTGCACGTTTTCAAAGAATTATTGAACAGGATAGGCTCTGGAAGCGAGCGGGGTCCGCTCCTCAATGTTCCAACCGAGTTCAGTCAATTCATCCCGTGCGCGCTTGCTCAGCTGACCATCAACAAAGACGAGCGGTGCAACTGCCGATTGGTCGCCAAAGCTGGACGCGAAACGATCCAGCAATGGTGTCCAGCTCAGATAATCGACCGGGGCCGCGATCACCGGCTGCCCTGCCTGAGACATTCCCAAAATGGTTCCCTGTACCTGCAATTCGGACAATGGTTCGCGCTCTGTGTGGTATATACTGAGCATATCAATCGTCTGCACAAGAAACCGGGCCTGGCCTTCCGAGGCGACACTTAGAACCAGCGGTATCACATCGGCACGTCCTTCCACACCATCAAGTGCTTGCATCGAAGCCGTGAGCGCGGCCTGCATGCTTAAGGTATAAAAGCTATGCCTCAAAAGCTGATCAGTTTCCGATTGTCCGACCCCCATGGACAAAAGCGCGTTCTCTATTTCCACCCGCAGATCACCCGGCGCAGTATCCCAAACCCAATCGCTAAGGCGCGAGGAAGTGGAGAGTACGAACCCACCTGGCACAAGGCTCGTCAAAAAATTTACCCCAAGACCTCCGGCAAAAGCGGCCCAGGTCACCTCGTCAAGTTTTTCTGAGAGTATGCGGTTTGTCGAATAGGGATCGACCGCCAGTTCCTTCGCCAGCCGCCGACGTTGTTTGTCAAAGCCAAGAATATTGATTGCTGTGTCTCCCCCCGCTCGCGCGACACTCTCGGTTAAACTGACACCCGGGTTGTTTTGAGCAGGCGTTCCCCCCGGAAGATTTTCCGCGGTATTCTCTTCCACTCCGGGCAAGCGACCCTCTCTGACGTCCCCTATTTTTTGCAGGCCGGTCTTTAAGGTGCGCCCTGTTCGGTCAAAGAATCGGCCGACACCATCTGGAACGCCCTGCACTGTTTCCTTAGGGTTTTCGATAAACTGGCGCAGATTTGAAACCGTTTCTTTTGCCGTGCTTTCAGCCGCTTCGGCAAAACGGTCATCTTCCTGCATGATATCCAAAGCTGCGAGCGCTTTGATCTCGTTCAGGCGAGAGGCCAGCATACCGGGACCCGAAGCAGTAAATTCACCATAGGGCGAAGTGATCGTGAACACGGCCATGAACCCGTCAGTGGGTACATCCTGATGAATTTCGTAGGTGTCAGTCTTCAAGGGCAGATCCAACACAGTGTCTGACGCAGACAGAACGGCCGGCACCTCGTAATCGTCACACATCCCGAAAGTCGGCAACCATATCGCCAACACGGCACCAGCCGAAACCAGTCGACTGCATGAATAGCGTTTTTCCATGTCCGTCCTTTCAAATACCGTTGGGCAATTCTGTTCAGATTCTGATGAAGAAAATCAAAAAACTGACCATTCCAGTCTGCGCGCCACCTCTTCCACCGCCTTGAGGGCAAGAACCGAATTCCCCTTATGCCCAGCTAGGGACTTCAGTGCCTGATAGGCTTGGCGGCTTTCGATGCAAACAACCGGGACACCAAGCTCCGTCAGGCCGTGGTGGAGCATTGGAGCCATCCGCCCAGTCTCAAAAACAACTTTGGTACATGTGGGTCCGGCGGCCAGAAACGCGGTGATCGCCTTCGGTGTCGAGGATGCTTTTCCTTCCAGGATAAGCGCCCCGTCTCGATCAAGAATGCAGATATGCGTCTCTTCCATGGACACATCCAAACCAGCAAAATATTCCATCGGTCGGTCTCCTTTTCAATGATATGAACATCAAGAATAACAGGCATCGATGCGCGCTGGTTCTGATTACGCCATGTTGAAAAACTCCATTTTTACCGAAAACCAGTGAAAATTTTGTCCATTGAGAAGCCGTCGAGATTTTTGGCTAGGGGGTCGGCCAAAACACCGGTTCGGCGATGTGAGGGCATGTCATGGCCTGCTCTTGGCAATTAAAGTCAACTTTGATGAAGCATTGGAAATTGGCGGAAAAATGAGGGAGCCGAATTTTCGAGTTTTTCAACACAATCAGCCACTAGTTCCAAATGCTGCGCTCGCGAACCTTGAGATTTCGCGGTCGCGGCGAACGGCTGGAAGGTCCCGCGCAGCCGACATTGGTGCAGTCTACTGCGAATGACTGCATCGAGCCCAAGCTTCAAGGTTAGTCTTAGTCGGAGACACTCTGAATCTCAGCCTTGCAATCCGCCTATTGTGCTAGCAAGGATTATTAGCACGAAATGTAGGAGGCGACCTTGCGAATTCTGAACTTTATCGTGAACTTTGCAGTCGGACTGACATTAGTGCTGGTGTTTCTACCTGCCAGCCTCGCGGCAGGTCCCGTTGAGGATGAAATCAAGAGACTGTCATCGTCGTTCAACGTAATTGACACTAACCTTTTCGGCGACGCAAGGCTGGACACAGCCGTCGTGATCCCACGGTTTTACGAACTGCGCGGTCATACCACCGCCTGGTACGGCACAGGCAATGATCAACAGCTTTTCACGGAGTTGACCCGTGGCGTTGAACAAGGTTTTCGCCCCACAGACTTCAACCTGCCACTGCTCTACGAATTGCAGGACGCAGCAAGATCAGGTGAACCTGGCGACATTGCAGCCTTCGATCTGGTCGCCACCGATGCCGCCATCAAACTAATCCATCACATGGTTTTCGGCAAAGTCGATCCATCAAAGCTCGACAGTTCATGGAACTTCTCCAAACCCGTTATTCAGAGCGAACCGTCAGCCGTACTAAACGAATTTCTCGACGGTGAAGGCTTCAGCACACTTATGGGGCGCATTAATGTTGATGTTGCGCAATACCGGCAACTGGTTGATGCCCTGAAAACCTACCGCGACATTGAGCACGGTGGCGGTTGGGTCTCCGTGCCGGATGGCACTGTTCTGAAACCCGGAATGACCGATCCCGCTGTGACCTTTGTGCGCGAAAGGCTTTTGCGCGAAGGTGTGGCACAGGAAACCACATTTCAGACATCTTCAACTACGGGTAGCGAAGACACCTATGATGAAGCGCTGGTTGAGGCCGTCAAAGCGTTTCAAGCCCGCCATGGGCTTGAAGCCGACGGTGTAATCGGGCCGAGATCGTTCGAATCTCTGAACCGGACAGCAAGCGAACGTGTCGATCAACTCAGGCTCAGTCTCGAACGCGCGCGATGGCTGATGCGGGACCTCCCTGACGATTTCGTTCTGGTCAACATCGCCGGTGCACGCACCTATTTCATTAAAGGTGACACAGTCTGGACCACACGTTCCGTGACCGGATCAGCATATCGCAAAACACCGGTCTTCCGCGACGACATCCAGTATATGGAATTTAATCCTACGTGGACCGTCCCTGCTTCAATTTTTAGAAAGGACAAACTGTCACGTATCCGAAAGGACCTAGGGTACTTGGCTCGGAACAACTACACCGTCGTGCGGAGCAGCGACCGCACGCCTGTGAACGCCGCGTCAGTCAACTGGGCGTCGGACAACCCTGGCGTGACACTTGTTCAGCAACCCGGGCCAAATAATGCACTGGGACGAGTGAAGTTCATGTTTCCCAACGAGTATGCAGTTTACCTGCACGACACCAACCAAAGGGGTCTGTTCGACCTAAACGAACGCAATCTCAGCTCTGGCTGTGTGCGGCTTGAGCATCCGTTTGAGTTTGCAAACCTCCTTATGGAGGGCCAGCCGGATTGGAGCAACCAACGCATGAATGCCATTCTGGACAGTGGAAAAACCACAAGGATAGATCTGGAGAAACCGATTCCTGTGCTGCTTACCTACTGGACGGCTTGGGTTGAACAGGGGACCGTTCACTTCCGCGAAGATCCCTATGAAAGAGATGCTCCGATACTTGATGCTCTAAACCGCTAGTGTCGTTGGCTTGAAAGATCCGACATGCCGTAAAGCCAATCCGGGTCTTTCCACAAATGCCAAGGCTGCGGCGTATTCAGCCGCAGCCTGCATTTGATCGTCGTCTTGTGATGATTATTTGTCCTTCAACGCGCAGGTGTTGACCCCCAGCATCGAATACACCGGGCAACTGCCTGATCCTCCCCCTTTGAAGTGGTCCGCCCCTATAGTTAGGAAACGGAGGATCAAAGATGGGAATCAAGCGACACAAGCCGGAAGAGATTGTCACGAAGCTGCGGCAGGTTGAGGTGCTGTGCGGTCAGGGAATGCCGCGCATCGATGCAATCCGTCAGGTGCAGATAACTGAGCAGACGTTCTATCGCTGGCGTAAGCAATATGGCGGTATGGGAACCGACCAACTGAAGGAACTCAAACGTCTTCAGAAGGAGAATGACCGGTTGCGCAGAGCGGTTTCGGATTTGACTCTGGACAAGCTGATCCTGTCGGAAGCCGCACGGGGAAACTTCTGAGCCCCTCTCGCCGCAGGGCCTGTATCGATCACATCCGCAGCTCAATGCAGTTGTCCGAGCGACGTGTGTGCCGGGTTCTGGGTCAACACCGATCTACTCAGAGACGGTTGCCAGCGGGGCGTGCGGATGAGGCGCGCCTGGTGGCCGACATGATCGAGCTGACCCGCCAGTATGGGCGCTATGGCTATCGTCGGATTGCCGCATTGCTGAGGGATGCAGGCTGGTTGGTGAACGACAAGCGGGTCGAACGCCTGTGGCGACGTGAAGGGCTCAAAGTGCCGATGAAACAACCGAAGAAAGGGCGACTCTGGCTGAACGATGGCTCGTGTGTTCGGCTGCGGCCGGAGTATCGTGACCATGTCTGGTCATATGACTTCGTCCATCACAGAACTGATGATGGGAAGGCGTTTAGAACCCTGAACATTCTGGACGAACACAGCAGGGAGTGCCTTGCGATCCGGGTGAAGCGCAAGCTGAACTCGGCCGAGGTGATCGACGCCCTGACCGACCTGTTCATCCTGCGGGGCATTCCAGCCTACATTCGGTCAGATAGCGGACACGATACGTATAAACGGACAATAATCCGGCAACTGAACGCTGCTTTGTTGCGAACTTCCGCTTTTAGCACTGTGCCGACAATCGTTTGGAAAGGTCGTTCACAACCACAGCGAATAACTACCGTCAGCTCCAAGCAGCTTTTGTTTAATCGGTTTGTTTTTATCCAAATCAGAAAGTACGCCAGAGTTGAAAATCATCATTAGCTGTAGTGAGGAGACACATGAGGTTTTCGCTGCTATGCTCCATTCATAAAAATAATTCCAAAAAAGGAGGGCAATATGTCCGTATTTCTGATCGCTGATGTTAAAGTTACGGATGACGCTTGGATTCCGGAATATGCCGCAAAGGTTCACGATATTGTTGCGAAGCACGGTGGCAAGTATCTGTCACGGAGCGGTAACATTCAGACCATTGAAGGCGAGGGCCTAGACACAACTCTGATTGCGTTGATTCAATTCCCATCGCGTGAGGCTCTTGATGCATTTGCAAATGATCCAGAATACAAGCCTTTTGGCGAAGCGCGCCAAGCAGGAAGTGTTAGCCGCTTCCATGTTATCGACGATACTGACCTTGCCGGAGCCATTCCCTATCTTCCGGCAGCCGGTTAATTAGAACATATAATGTTTGTCTGCGTCGCCTAACGGGTGGGAAAGACTGTTGTTGGGTTGGTGACTTGGCAACCGTACGATTTGTTCTGTCAGCGGTTTACAAAAATGCAGCATGTCGTAAGCTTTGACAACGCCAGAGCGTTCCATGAGTGTTTACGTTCGGCTCGTTATCTCGCTCTGGCTGGGGAGGACGAAAGGGAGAATTTTATGTGCCAGATATTTGCCGGTCAGGACCCTGAACGCTACAAGCGGGAAACTCGGCGCATGCGGTTGAATGGACAAAGCACCAGTGTACGCTTGGAAAAATCTTTTTGGGCGATTGTTGACGAACTTGCTGAAAACCAAGGTTATACAACGCCTGGCTTCGTCTCAAAGCTTCATGCCGAAGTGCTTGAGATATATGGTGAAACAGAGAATTTTACGTCACTTCTACGATGCACTTGTTTGCTTCATATGGAAATGCACCAAGGTTCGAGCACCGGACAGGTCGCGGCCGAATAGGTTGAATACAGCTTTGTAGTATTCCTTTACTACCCACAAGCATTTAAAAATGTCAGCCTGCCAGAACCACTTAAATAGTTGGGAGGCACGCATGGCAAAAGCCATACACAGCATGATCCGCGTATTGGACGAGGCGCGATCAACAGACTTTTATAATCGGGCGTTCGGGTTGAAAGTGGCACATCGCCTCGATTTCTCGTCGTTCACACTCATCTATCTCAGGAACGAAGAGACTTCGTTCGAACTAGAACTGACGATCAACAAAGACCGTACTGAACCGTACGATCTGGGCGATGGCTATGGGCACATTGCGTTCTCAGTTGATGATCTAGACGCCGAACATGCGCGTTTTGAGTCCGAAAATCTTAATCCGCGCAAAGTTGTTGAGTTTGCGCCAGATGGCGATGTCATCGCCAAATTTTTCTTCGTTCAAGACCCTGATGGGTACGAGATCGAAGTTCTGCAGCGTGCAGGTCACTACCAATAAAAGCACGCGCATTCATTAGGGAGGAAAGTGAAATGGAAAACAATAATCACAACAGGGCACTGACACGGCGGCAATTGCTGTCTCGGTCGATGGCTGCAGGCGCAAGTTTCGTTGTTGGCGCCGGATATCTTGCAAGTGCCGATGGTGCATGGGCGATGGAAACTTCAGCGCTCAAGCCTGAAACGATGGCAACGCTGGTTCAGATGGCCCGTGATATCTACCCGCATGATCATGTGGGTGATGAATATTACGCCGTCGCCGTCAAAGCCTATGACACCGAAGAGGCGGCACCGGGTGTCGAAGCTGGTATAGCAGCATTGAACGCAGCGGCACAGGGCAAAGGACATGCCGACTACCTGTCGATGGGATGGGAGCGAGATCGCGTCGATGTTTTGCGCGGCATGGAAAACAGCGCGTTCTTTCAGCAAGTCCGAGGCGGATTAGTGACCGGGCTTTATAACCAAAAGGCGGTCTGGCCGCTCTTTGGATATGAGGGCGAGTCCTTCTCTCAGGGCGGTTATATCGACCGCGGCTTCAATGACATCAACTGGCTATAAGGGAGAGTGGCACCATGACGGCACCATTTGATCTCACAGACGACAGCGTTGTTGTCGTAATCGGAACTGGCGCGGGCGGCGGCGTGCTCGCAAACGAATTGGCGCAAAAAGGCGTGAGTGTTGTTGCACTCGAGGCTGGCGGGCGGCACCTTCCACAAGACTTCATCAATGATGAGTGGGAAAGCTTTGGGCAATTGGCCTGGCTGGACCCACGGACCACGTCTGGTGATTGGCGCGTTGCCAAGGACTTTTCTGGCCTGCCTGCCTGGATTGTAAAATCCGTCGGCGGCACCACCCAACACTGGGCCGGTGCGTCTTTGCGATTCCAGGACCACGAATGGAAAGCAAAGACCACATACGGCGATGTTCAGGGGGCAAATCTTTTGGATTGGCCAATTGATCCAGGCGAAATGGACCAGTGGTACACAAAGGCTGAAGACAAGCTCGGTGTGACCCGCACGGGCGATCGTCCCGGACTGCCGGGAAACAATAATTATAAGGTCTTCGAAAAGGGTGCAAAGGCTCTGGGCTATGAACAAGTCCACACCGGCCGCATGGCGATCAATTCGGATGAAAATCGTGAACGTTCAATGTGCCAGCAGACCGGCTTTTGCTTCCAAGGATGTAAATGGGGTGCCAAGTGGTCGGCAGGCTACGTGGACATCCCTGAGGGCGAAGCGACTGGGAATCTTGAGGTGCGCTCCAAATCTCACGTTGCACGCATTTTGCACGATGACAGCGGCAAGATCACTGGTGTGGAGTACTTTGACGCAGAAGGTAATTTGCAGATGCAAAAGGCCCGCCTTGTTTGTGTGGCTGGCAATTCGTTTGAGTCGCCGCGCATGCTGTTAAACTCAGCGTCATCAATGTTCCCGGATGGTCTGGCAAACTCCTCTGGTCAAGTAGGTCGTAACTACATGCGGCACATGACCGGTTCGGTGTATGCGGTCTTTGACCAACCGGTGAAGATGTGGCGCGGTACCACAATGGCAGGCATCATTCAGGACGAGGCGCGTCATGATCCATCCCGTGGATTTGTGGGCGGCTATGAACTTGAAACGCTCGCTCTTGGCCTGCCCTTCATGGCGGCATTTCTTGATCCTGGGGGATGGGGACGCGAGTTCACCACAGCTCTGGACAGTTACGAGAACATGGCTGGCATGTGGATTGTCGGAGAAGACATGCCGCAAGAAACCAACCGTGTTACGCTGAATATGGACGTTAAGGATCAATTCGGCCTGCCAGTTGCAAACGTGCACTTTGACGATCATCCCAATGATATCGCGATGCGCAATCATGCCTACAAACAAGGCATGGCAGTCTATGATGCGGTGGGGGCCACGCGCACCTTCCCAACTCCCCCTTATCCTTCGACACACAATCTGGGCACCAACCGGATGTCGGAGAATCCGCGTGACGGCGTGGTCAATAAATGGGGCCAAACGCACGATATCGCAAACCTGTTCATTTCGGACGGGTCGCAGTTCACCACAGGGGCGGCGGAAAACCCGACACTAACCATTGTGGCGCTTGCCATTCGGCAAGCCGATCACATCGCTAGCGAAATGTCTCGCGGCAATCTCTGATTAAAGACTGACAAAAACAATGTGCTCCGGTGCCAACTTTAGTTTATCGGAGCACATACAATAACTCGACCAAGGCAATAGGTACTCAGTCGAAACGAAACCTCGAAAAATAGCCATATACGGTAGTCGATGTAGCGAATGTGACCTATCGATGATGATCTTTGTAGCGCCAACAAAGGCAGTATAGCTTGGTCTTGGCTGCCCCATCAGGTACTTTAAGCATTCTTTTGTTCTTGTTCGGTCGCACTGCGGCGAACGGCAGGTTCGTCCGCATGTGAGACATACGTCGCAACCGCAGCGAACGTCCGGTCCTGTTGAAAGCAGTCGTTTAGAACCAAAACTTCGAATTTCCGGTTGTGAGCGGCTGCTTAACGCGACGAACCGGTCATCAGAGAAGAACAGTCGAATGACTGCATCGAGCCCAGAGGGGCCATTATCTGAACCGCGCCAGTTTTGGGATAGCCGCTTTGCCCCACATATGCTCCCCTAAACAGAATGTTTCCATTGGTGTCGCAAAGCATTTGGTATCAGAATGACAAGGAAAGCGAGTTCAGGGGAGAACCACCATGCTTCAGACACTGGGACTTCTCTTGGGCTGCCAGTTGCTTGGAGAAATGACTGCTCGCGGCCTTAGCTTCCCCATTCCGGGCCCAGTGCTGGGGCTCGCATTCTTAGTGCTGCTGCTCGGCTTCAGGCCCACACTGACCGAGCAGCTCAGACCAACAACGACAGTCGTACTGGCGAACTTGTCTTTCCTTTTTGTGCCTGCAGGTGTTGGTGTGATCGGCAACTTAGAGGTTTTTACCGATAACGGACTTACCTTACTGTTTATCCTGACTGTCTCGACACTGCTCTCCATGCTGGCTGCGGTTGGAACGTTCATCAGCGTTCGGTTTTTAATCGAAAGCCGGACGACATGACGGATGTCGCGGACCTGTGGAGCTATCTGTCGACAACGCCCCTTATATGGCTCACAACGACCATCCTCGCCTATTTGCTCGCGGATGGCGTAGCGCGGCGACTTGGTCAGCCGCCTTGGGCCAATCCGGTACTTCTGTCAGTCCTTCTCATTGCACCAATCCTTTGGCTGACACGAACCGACTACACGACCTATTTCGAGGGCGCACAATTCATCCATTTTCTGCTTGGCCCCGCGACGGTCGCATTGGCTTTGCCGCTTTGGGATAACCGAGACACAATTCGGACCTCAGTTGCGCCGATTGTATTGGCTTTGCTGACGGGCTCGGTTGTTGCGGCGGGCTCGGCCATTTTACTGGCGCGTGCCTTTGGTCTCCCGATAGAAGTGCTGCTTTCTCTGGCGCCTAAGTCCACAACCGCGCCCGTCGCTCTCGGTATCTCAGAAGCTATAGGAGGGCTACCAGCGCTGACAGCAGTATTGGTTATCCTGACTGGGATTATCGGTGCTGTGACGGTTACGCCTCTCATGAACCTGATCGGGGTCTCTGATTGGCGCGCACGCGGTTTTGCAGTCGGTGTCGCAGCTCACGGAATTGGGACGGCCCGTGCATTTCAGGTAAATCCTGTGGCAGGAGCCTATGCCGGCATAGCGATGGCATTGAATGCACTACTGACAAGCTTGATCGTACCAGTATTGGTGCGTTGGTTGATTTGAACGTGTTTCAATTTGGACCCGTTGGGGGGCACCGACTGCAAAAGTGTTTGAATGACGCCTTTAACCCACAGAACAGTGCGGAGAACAAGCTCGCTACCCAAAGTGGTCTAGGGGCTGGGAGCGGACGATGAACGGCGGCTTTGTCCGCGCCTTGATTGTTCTGACACCGCGCGGCGAAAGCGCGGTTTGGATTTGACGTGGTTTGCCCAGATTGAATGACCGCATTGGCGACGTGAGCTGCAACGCGCCGACAGACATGCCGCAAGCGCGAAGCGATGCTGCGTCCGCGAAGTACGAAGAACGAATGGCGGCAAAGTCCGCTCTACCGACATTAGTGCGTTCCGCGGCGAATGACTGCCTTGAGCCCGGAGCGGTCGCAGGTTTATCATAAGCCGAAACGGGAGAAATCAATTTTCAAAAACATTTTCCTGGCTGTCGATTAGAGCTTTTGCTAACTTTTTCGACTGCATGAAAGGTAAGATCAGACGTTCCGCTAGTTCGTTGTTCTCTTCGACCAACGCGTTGCTAATTATGCCGTCCAAGTTCTGTGAAAGTTGCTCAAGGAAATGTGCCACTTCGACGACAATAGTCCGTTCTTCGCTGAGCCGAATTGTCTGGTTTGAGGTTAACTGTGGCATCGCGTCGCTCCTTTTGTTCCCTTTGACCCTAGACTAAGCGAGTAAAGAACGTGATGCCGTTCAATCATCGTTGTAGTATCGTTGAGTTTGATGACGATCGTGGGAGAAATTCATGAAGCAGTGGGTCTTGGACTTAGATGACGGCAGCTTGTCTTCAGGCCAGAGCCTGTCCAATCTGACTCCCAAAGCTGCGGATGTACTGAGTTTTCTGATCGCCAATGCAGGAACAGTAATGTCACGCGACGAGATTCTCCGCGAAGTTTGGCGAGACCTGCATGTGAGCCCCGATTTGGTGCGCGAGTATATTTTCGAAATTCGAAAAGCGCTGGAAGACAGCGCCACCAGACCGAAATACATCGAAACCGTAGGCCGGAGAGGGTTCCGACTGATTGGACCGGTATCGACCCAGGCCAAAATCGAAACATCACCTGCGAGCGACAAAGTAAAAGCGATCACAAACAACCGATCAATTCAGAAACCGGTCGTAAAATACTGCCGATCCAAGGACGGTACGTCGATTGCCCACGCTGCTTCCGGCCAAGGTTTGCCCTTGTTGTTTGCGGGAAGCTGGATGACCCATCTGGACATGGACTGGGACAGTCCGGCGTATGGCGATTACGTCAGGCACCTTTCAGACAGGTTCGCGGTGATACGATATGACCAACGCGGAAACGGTCTGTCGCAATGGTCGGACGTCGACATCAGTTTCGAGCGCATGGTTGATGATATGGAGGTCGTTGTTGAGACCTATGGGTATGAAAAGGTTGCGATATTGGGTATGTCGCAGGGGGCATCCGTAGCAATTGCCTACACACTCCGGCAACCTGACAGGGTATCTCATCTCATTTTGAATGGGGGCTATGCCCGAGGGCGCAGGCAACGCGGCAATGACGCCGAACATGAAGAAAGCGAAGCATTGGTCAGCCTCATTCGACATAGTTGGGGCAACGATAATCCAGCCGCCCGCCAAATCCTGACGACTTTGTTCATGCCGGAGGCGTCGCAGGGACAGATGCAATGGTTCAACGAATTTCAGAAACAGTGTGGACCGGCAGAAAACATTGCGCAATTTCGCGCGTTGTTCGACGACATGAACGTAGCCGATTTGTTACCCAAAGTAACGACGGCTACACTGGTGTTGCACAGTGACCGGGACTCTGTGGCTCCGCTTTCCGAAGGCAAGTTACTGGCTTCCCAAATAGCCGGCGCGTCATTTGTCCAATTAAACAGTCCGAACCATATGTTGTTCGCAACAGAAGATGATTTCGCCAAAATGATCGAGAGCATCGACCAATTCGCGCACTCTTAATCGCAGCGGGTCAATTTTCGCTCGTTTGCGTTACTGTACAAATACTCTCTGTTGTTATTGAGCCGGATCGCTGCTTGGTCAAAATCTGTTTCAACATAGCGGAGTTTTCTATGACCGCTTTGTCCGCAACTCGGTCATAGCCGGAATTGTGGTGAGCGTCTGCTATCGCGCTGAGCGGCCATACGAGGTTGAAAGCCCGCATTTTCCGTGCCGAACGGCGGTTCAGTGGCGCTTAGCAGCCATCTGACAGAAACGCTCGGATGACTGCGTTGAGCCCAAACCGGTCAGATTGAAATCGCATCCTTCGCTAGTGCAGCAAACCGACCGCACTGACCGATCTGATCAACGCGCGGCAACGCAGCCAAGACCGGGTGTCAGGAGCTCTAACTGAACCAAAACTTTAGTTACTTCATAGACACGGCTTTCCAAAAAACTTCTGCCGACAGACAATTTAGTCTTAACTTTTTTGGGTTTTATTGGCTTTAAAGTTCAAAAAAGTTCAAAACTCCCTTAAAGCTATCGAGCGGGTTGATACGGTTATGCGTTCACAGAACATATTTCTTTGTCCAATTTACATTATTCTAAGCGTTGCTTCGTTCAATTCGTCTTCAATGGCGCAAGAAACCGTGGACACACCGGCAGCAGAAAATAGTGTAAAGGTGGATGCAGGCCTAACGCTTTCGGAAGAATTCACCGACAATGTTTTTCAGACCGCTAACGATAAGAAAAGTGACTTCGTCACGGTCTTTGCTCCCTGGATCGAGCTTTCGCTTCTATCCAGGGACTATGAACTTAGCTTTGGAGCTGACGCAGAAATTGGAAGATACGCCACTTATTCCAGCGAAAACTACGAAGACTATGGGTTATACGCAGATGGCCGTTTCAGGTTGGGCGATAGCCTGTTCGCTTTCGGAGGGCTGGACTATGCCCGGGAGCATGAAGAACGTAGTTCACCGGACAGCGTAAACGGGCTTGAACCTACAAAGTATCATGAAACGAGCGGTTATTTCGGAATCGGCGGGCAATTAAATGGTAACTCTTTCCGTCTGGGGGTGAATGCGCGCGATCTGGATTTTGATGACACGCCCGCTGCTGGCGGTACAACCATCAATAGCAGTGACCGTGATCGGCAAGAGCTGGAATTTGGTGGCAGGCTTGGCGTGGCGCAAATCACAAATGGCGAAGTTTTCGTGCAAGGAATTTTTGACCAGGTTGAGTATGATGACAAGACAGACAGTCAGGGCTATCAACGCAGCTCTAAGGGGGGGCAGGCTGCTCTTGGCTACAAGGGTCAATGGGGCGATCTTGCCGGAGAGCTGTCGTTCGGGGTCCTGACGCAGAACTTTGACGATCCGCGGTTTGACACGGTTACCGTGCCCGATTTTGATGTAGATTTGACCTGGCGACCCAGTCGCACAACCCAAATATCCTTCGTGATCGAACGGTCCCTGGAAGAAACCACTATTACGGGCGCATCGAGCTATGTCTCGACATCAGCCGGCTCCCGTTTGCGGTATCGCGTGGCGCAGAATCTGTCTTTGGCGGGCTATCTCTTTCTGACCGAGAATGACTTTAAGGGTATTGATCGAACCGATATTTATGCAGAAGCTGGCTTGGGTCTGCGCTATTATCTGGATCCCAGATTTTATCTGGATGCAGATTACGCATTCCAGCAACGCTTGTCGGATATTGCTGGCGAGGATTTCGACGAGCACCGCTTCTTTTTGACCTTTGGTTATGATCTAGAGCCGAACTTCGAGACGCGACCTGAAGATCGGGCGAGAATAACCAGCTCTGAATTCTATGCCGGTACTCAATTTGGCTATGGCGTTTTGCAAAGCAAAGTCGACGGTCCAAGGGGTGCTGGCGGCAATCTGACGGCGGATTTCGGCGATCAGGGGCCGGTTGCCGGACTTTTAGGTGGATATCGAACCACGGTGAACGGGTTGGTTCTGGGGGTCGAGGCAGATATCGAATTTGGCGACATGGAGTGGGTTCATGACGCAGATCGTGATTTTTCGGTCAAGACGGGCAATACGTACGGAGTGAGCGGGATCGTCGGGTTGAAGACAGTTGCCAGCAATTTTCTATATGGTCGCTTTGGCGTCTTTGCTTCAGAGTTTGAAAGCAAATATCAGAGAGGCGGTAATTCTACATCAATTGATGATAGGGTAATCGGCTTCTCATTTGGACTTGGAACAGAGGTACCCTTGGGGCGCGGCCTGTCAGGGCGGATCGAATATCAGATCAGGTCTTTCTCTGATTATGACATTGGCGCACCTTTGGGAGCAAATGACGACAACTTCGCGAATTTGCAAAGTGCCGTACGCTTTGGAGTAATCTACACATTCGGCGCGCAAGAAACTCCTGCTCCGTATGTGGCTCCAACAGACTTCTCTGGATTTTACGCCGCTGCTACACTGGGCCACAGTACCTTGCAAAGCGACAATTCGGGACCAAGACCCACAAGCGCTGCCCCTTCTTTCTTTCTAAATGCGACGCGTTCAGGACAAGGGTTTAGCGGGGGCGCTCTGGCGGGTTATGGTTGGCAGTACGGAGCGGTGTACCTAGGCGCAGAAGCTGAATTGGAAGTATCCTCTGCGGGATGGAACGTAGAACGCAGTCCAACCGGGCGCATCTACTCGGCCGAGAAAGTTGGTTCAGTGGCTGGACTGCTGCGTGTTGGCTATATCGTTAATGATTCTGTTCTGATTTATGGTCGCACGGGGTTGGTCCGTGCAAAATTCGAAACCGATTACAGCTATTCAGGTACGACTATAAACCAAAGCGATAAACTGGATGGTGCTCTGATAGGATTGGGTGTTGAGTATTCTGTTGGTCCTCGAACGCATTTGCGGATGGAATACAACTACACTGACTATGACGACTATGAAGTGGACTACGGCACAGGAGTTGACATTTTTGATTCAAAGGAAAGCCGGTTTCAGGTTGCCCTAGCCTATAAGTTCTAACGGTTGACATACGCGAGCTGCCCGAATGATTTGCATGCGTTTTTGCGTCAAGAAAAAATCTCACTCAAATTGACACATATCAAAGCGCGAATGTGTAGATTTTTCTACTCTTCGGAGAGAAGGCAAAGAGAGGGACTTCTTTGCTATTCTTTTTAACGCGTCACTTGACGCTAAGGGAGTAAGAAAATGATCTCGAAAATATTCACTAAGGCCTCTGTGAAAGCTGGTCTCATTGCAGGCTGTGCATCGCTCGCACTTGTCACGTCGCCTCTGGTGTCTGACACCGCGTTCGCTCAGCAAGGCTCCGGCAACCAGATGAAGGGCGGAAATTCAGCCGGTAGCGGGCGTGGTGCTAGCGCTGATCAGCATGGCGGCGGTATCTCTGGAAGGGGCAAAGGTCTGTCCAGCATTTTTAAGGATATGCCAGGCTCAGGCACAAACATCGAGACCCAGATTTTTCGCGGGAAAGGCGAGCGGGTGATCATCATCATCGAAGAAGATGACGATAGCGACCGTCCGGACTGGGCCGGAGGCAGTAAGGAATTAAACCCGCACCGCGGTGAAGGGAATACGAGTCCCGGCACAACAAAGGGTGATCTCTACGGCGACTTGGTTTACCTACTCCGCGATCCAGTAACTGGGCTCCCAATAGAAGTAGATGAGGGCGTTTACGCCGCCTGCCTCGACACGGCCTGCGTCACATATGAGCCAATCATTGATGGCGAGATCCCGGCGGGCGCGATCGAGGTGGACTTTGGTCGCACCAACATCATGCGTGCACCGGATTCAGTTCTTCAGCACTCGCTCGATGAGGTACTGTTGAAACTGGCGGCCGCGACCACTATCGAAACGGATGAAGCCGGGCGTCTCGTGTTGGACGGCGCCACGATTGACTCGCCGCTCGAAAACCTTGCGCTCTACGAAGCTTTGACCAGTGGCGATGTTAGTCTCGATGGCTACGATTCATTGCTTCTTGCGACCAGCGCCTTGGCTGGTGCTGCGGACAAAACCGGAACTATCGATCTGGACTTCCTGTATAACGTGAACGATATTTCAGGTATTAATACCGGTGACTTGGAGTACTATGACTACTCTGGCTTCACCTATGAGCGGGATTATGATGACGCAGCCAATGGTGACGAGCCGTATAGCTATTTCTATCTGGACGAGGACGGGAACCCCGTTAGTGCTTCCCTCTACATCGACGATTACCTTGCCTCGGTAAATGGTGAACTGACCGACAGCACCGGTGCGACGCTCTTCGCAGCGGCCGCAGACGATGCGCTTGAAGTGATCGAACTCATTCATACGCAGATTCATGACGAGAAGCTGCCGGGGACGATCGAGTAATAGGTGACCTTAAGTGCAAGCCAAAGTGTGAGATCCGGGGGCGGTAATAAATGCTGCCCCCGAACCTAGGAAAGAACGGGATGAGTGATATGCCAAGCGAAGCGTTGGATCGCCGATTGGTTTTGGCGGGCATTTTTCCATTATCACTGACATGTATCGCTCGCGCACAGCACAGGGACGAGTCCGACACCAGTCATTTATCCGGAAGCGGGCGTGGGAATAGCAGCGGTCGCTCCAGTGCGCAGCGCGGCCTCTCCGAGGATCCACATAGCGGAGAAGACAAGCATTCGGATGTTAATAAGGTATTGAGCGTCGGCCGAGCAATCGGTTGGCGCGTAACTTTTTGAGGAAAATGATAATGACGGAAAATCTGAAGCGTCGGACGTTTTTGATGGGAGGCACTTGTTCCCTCCTGATGGGGGTGGCATTGTCAAACCCCGCCGCAGCGCAATCACATTCTTCAGGCGGCGGATCCGGTAAACACCGGGGAGGGGGTCGTGGCGGCGGTCGCGGCCGTGGAGGCGGAACAGACAAACATGGTGGATCCGAAGAGGACCATGCCTCCGGCGATGACCATACCTCTGGGGATGACCATACCTCCGGCGATGATCACGGAGACGATGGGGATGAACATGGCGACGAAGGCGATGGAAAAGGGCCAAAGTACCGAGGTGGTCGTGAGACGACTGAATTCAGAGGAAATGGTGGCCACTCCTTGGTTGAACGGGTCTTGAAGGTGCCCCTGCCGGAATAATGCAGCGGGTGCTGTCAGACGGATTCGAACCAGTCTCCGTTTCCCGCAAACAGCGTGAACTTAAGTGCAGACGGAGGATCAAGCCGCTTCGCTCTTGGATGATGGGGAGAACTTTTTTGTTCAGGAACCAACCGTGCCCGACAGCCACCTATGGCTACGTGAAGCACCGGCTCAAGGTTCTGGTTCATTATTCGAATACATGAAATGACTGCTTTGTCCGCTCTACCGACATTAGTGCGTTCCGCGGCGAATGACTGCCTTGAGCCCAATTTGACCGATGCTGCGATCCCCACCAAGTTCTGAAAACTGCTGAGAATCGGTCCTTTGAAGGCGCGCTTTGTGTCCGTCCGGTCATGGACTTGACGGTTTTTCGTCGTATTCTTGAGGTCCTTCGTGAGCATTGTTTGTGCGACTTGTAATTGCCTGGTGGCGCATGCTGTCGGGTGTTTTGGGGATGAATGGATTTGGTCAAATTGAAGCGCATTGGACCTAGAATGACTTTGGGACCTTGCTAACCCAGCAATGGGAGATATTCCCTTGTCCGAGCCTGGATTGAGGCTGTGGGCGCTAAGACGACACTTATTGAGCCATACAACCCTGTGGAAAGCGGTTATGTTGAAAGCTTCAATGCTCGCTTCCGGCACAAACCTTTGAACCGGGAGCTATTTAAATCACTGAGAAAAGCACAGATCATCATTGAGTGCTGGCGAAAACACTACAACACAAAGCGGCCATACAGCGCATTGGGTTGGGGGTTTCCGGCTCCGGAAACCCCCATACCGATGGACCAGCGGCCGACTAAGCACTATAATCAAGATGGCTCAGACAATTCAGGCTAAGCAACCGCGGAAATCGCACGATTGAAAACAATATTAGGGATGTAGGATGAGATTCGGATTAGCACTAGTTGCAGCGTTGGCATTGGCCGCTCCGGCCTTTGCTCAGGGCACAGAAAAGCCAAATATTTTGGTGATTTGGGGCGATGATGTGGGCTGGAACAATACCAGTGCCTACAACCGTGGGATGATGGGGTATAAGACGCCAAACATCGACCGGATCGCAAATGAAGGTGCGATGTTCACTGATTGGTATGGTCAGCAAAGCTGTACCGCTGGGCGCGCGGCGTTCATCACGGGGCAAAGCCCGTTTCGCACTGGTCTGCTTAAAGTCGGCTTGCCCGGGGCGCCCGAAGGCATGTCAGAGCTGGATCCGACGATCGCTGGTCTGTTGAAAAACCACGATTACATGACCGCACAATACGGCAAGAACCACCTTGGTGACCTTGACAGTATGTTGCCGACCAACCACGGCTTCGACGAGTTCTTTGGCAACCTCTATCACCTAAATGCCGAAGAAGAGCCCGAGCATCCTGACTATCCAACGGATCCTGCCTTC
Source organism: Sulfitobacter sp. TBRI5 (assembly GCF_051013555.1). Lineage (NCBI taxonomy): Bacteria > Pseudomonadati > Pseudomonadota > Alphaproteobacteria > Rhodobacterales > Roseobacteraceae > Sulfitobacter > Sulfitobacter sp. TBRI5. Next base: position 663,387 of record NZ_CP112884.1, read on the forward strand.
CGCGAAGCTTTTGGCCCGCGTGGTGTGATCAAATCCTCTTCGGATGGTGAACTGCAAGACACAGGTCCACTGACCAAAAAGCGGATGGAAACAGTGGACGAGGAAATCCTTGCTGGCGCTGTCGACTTCATGGAACGTGCCGTTGCGGCTGAACGTCCGTTCTTTTTGTGGGTCGCATTCACACGAATGCACGTCAACACGCATCTCAAGCCTGCATCCCAAGGCGTGACCGGCCTTGGGATTTATGCTGACGGTATGGTTGAGCATGACGGCCACGTCGGGCAGGTCCTCGACAAGCTCGACGATCTGGGCATCGCGGACAATACGATCATCATGTATTCGTCTGATAATGGTGCAGAGATGTTCACGTGGCCTGATGGCGGCAGTACGCCGTTCCGCAACGAGAAGAACTCTAACTGGGAAGGCGGCTATCGCGTACCCACGATGATCAAATGGCCCGGCGTGATTGAACCTGGCACGGTCTACAACGATGTGTTCAGCCACGAAGACATGTTGCCAACGCTGCTGGCGGCTGCGGGTGAGCCCAACATCAAGGAAAAGCTGCTGGAAGGTCATTCGGCAATTGGCCGTGACTACAAGGTGCACATCGACGGCTATAACCTGATGCCGTACTTCAGCGGTGAAGTCGAAGAAGGGCCGCGCAAGGAGTTCTTCTACTGGACGGATGACGGTGAGTTGGCGAACCTTCGCTATGACCGTTGGAAGATGGTCTTCATGGAGCAGCGTGAGGAAGGCTTTTCCGTCTGGGAAGAACCTTTGATCACTCTGCGTCTGCCCAAGCTAATGGACATGCGCGGCGACCCGTTCGAAAAAGCGGATGAAGAGTCAGAGAACTACGCGATGTGGCGCTTTGACCGGGCGTTCTTGGTCCTGCCGGCTGTAAACTATGTAGCCCAGCACCTGGCAACCTATCAGGAGTTTCCCCCTCGTCAGGAGCCCGGCTCGTTCAACCTGAACGCCGTTCTGGAAACCCTTCGGAGCAATCCAGGCTCCAACTAAGCACAATAAAGACCCCGCTGGCATGCACCGGCGGGGCCTTTTTCTTATGCGCAGTGATCTGATTGATCGATACAGTGCCGGACTGGGAGAGGACGGTTTAACCCGGTTGTTGGAAAATAGCGTGCATAATTCCAATGGCCATCATCGTCATGCCAACGACGAGATGATCGTGGGCCACACCACGCTGTCCTCAGGCTCCGTTCCGGGCATCCAAGGAATGGTAATCAACCTTTGACTTGACCGCGACGAGGGCACCGTATTCTACAATGTGCAGAACCCGGACTTTATGTTGGGGGCCGCAGGCGTTGATGCCGATACCAAAATCGACCCGACACAGCACGCGGCCACAACGGATGATCGGACCTTCCGCAATATCCTGACCTCGACGGTCGCGGACGAAATCCGCATGCAATACGGGCTTGAGTCAAAGGTACCGTCCACCTGCGGCCGAGGCCATTTTCCCGATTGACCAAAGGCCAATCATCCAATTGCCTTTAATCTGAGCCACTCAGGCGGCGCTGTTAATGGTGACCGATGATGGATTGGACCGATTGTCCCGATGGACCGGGGCCATAACCATTGGAGTTGTGCAACTGGTATTCAATCCATTTCAAAGGTCCGCTAGGCGCACAAAAGCGGCTGCCTGAGCAAAAGCAGCGAATTCACACTTTGTCCGCACAGCGGAAGTAGGCATATTTTTTAGTAGCGTCCGCTCTTGTGGTAAGCGGACATTCGTAACCAAAGTTTCGAATTTCCAGTCGCTAACGGCGGCTTGACGCGACACAGCAGACACCCGCCAAAAACCTGTGAACTTCCGCTTTGAGCCCGGAGCGGCCTTAAGGACTACGCTGACTGCCCCAATTGAGCCATGCTGCATCCTCCGGCGACATGAGCGACGCGCTGCTCCTTCTCAGACCAGGCGACATAGGCATTAAAGACGTTGTGCTTTTGAAGGTAGCCATTGTCACCTGAGGCACACCCCAGCGCCCGCTTGTCGCGTTTTCGCACCAGTTGGGACCACCACTTATGCACGTCCTGCAGGCTCGACTTGCGGTTCCTGAGATACGCTTCGGTCATCCAACTTTTCCCGGCACACCCAGCCTTGTGGTCGTCCAGATCGAGAACATGGAGGTCACCGCCTGTAGCGATCCCGAAACCGTTGGCGCTGTCCCAGTTGAACGTGTCAACGTCAGTACTCGCGACGTTCACCCAGTTGGCCAGGCGGGTTGCAGCGAAAGGCGGCAACCCCTGAACCAGTCACTCGTGCAACATGCAGAGAAGGCTACCGAAGAGCCCAAAGAACCGAATGCTGCGCACGGATTTTTCGGCGTCAAAGTTCGGTAGCCGCCATTCACTACCCCCCTATTAATGTCTTCTATGCAGATCGGACGGGTGGGTCGTGCACTCATGGCCGATCTATCTAAAACAGAAAGTCGGGACCGTATCTAGGGATGGTAGTTTGACAGCTCCGCCCGTTTTTTTCCTGAGCCTTCGTTAGAGGGCACAGAAGGATTTTGCCATTATAGATGGCAAAGCTCGTATTAAGATCCTGAACACAGGCATTCATTTCCTTGCCGTCATTCAACCCATAACGCCCAGAACACATGTCCCTATAGTACAATTGCTTTTGTTCCAGTGTAGATTGCGCATACCAAGCCGGGCTTCCTCTTTGGCCAATTGTGCCGTCTTCGCAACCAGCTAAGACTACTATTACACAGAGCAACATTCCATTTCGAAAATTTATCATCCAACTACTCCAGCTTTTCCCTTAGGGGGCAAACTTCTGGCATCAATGTGTTGCGATTAGAAAAGACGTTGTCTGATTGTGACAGCGAAGTTGTTGATTGTGTCTTGATAGTCCTGCTGTCTTGTTTTGTACCCGTTGGGGTTCAGGGTCAGTATAGCCCCTGTGAGTACCGCTGCATCTGCAATGCTGCGTGGAGTCGCACTGAATACATTACCACCTGGGACTAGAACTTCTCCGGACTTAGCATCCCGGATTTCGGCAGTCCCTCCGATGGTGCTAACTGAATATTGATTCAATGTTTCACGTCCACTGTCTCCAAGCGTAAAAGCATTGACCTGAAGAACGAATATTGCTGACCGCCCATTTTTGTCCGACCCCGCCGCCAACTCTCGTTGAAGCGAACTGGTTAGATCAGCGTTAATCTGTTTTGCCGGGGGAAGGCTAATCAACTGCTTGGATGTTAACTGCGATACATCAACAGAAACCGAAGTTATGTTATAAGGTTTTGCTGAACCTTGCGTCATGATCGCAGATGTAGCGCAGGCTGAGAGTGAAACTACTAACAATAATGCAGCAAAAAGCTTCATTTTTATGGTCTCTTTTCTTTGTGAAGGATGGACGTCGGAAGACTACCTGAGACCTCAGAAACCGTTCTCATTGAACTGAATATTATCGAAAAACTGTTTTGTTTGGCTACGTTCCGCTGCGGTAAGACCAGTTGTGGTTGCACGAGAAGAATAGCCCATATCAATCGCGACGTCTTTGCGCAAAGGATGGCGGCAGGTATAGCCAATATTCGTTTCATATACTGGACCAGAGCCAGCTATTTTGGCTTTCGTGTTTTGAAGGCTGCCTTCAAACTTCAGGCAGCGTGTTCCTTTGTAATTGACCTTCTGAGTCTTTGCCGGAGATTTGGCTTTTTTGGCTTCCGCTAAAAAACTGTCGTCGCTTAAACTGCTATCAATTTGAACTATGGATACTTTGAAGATTTTGGATTCGCCTTGAAGATTACCCGCTTTCCCTAGTGCAACGCTCCCCGGGTTTGAAACGACCGTCCGCCATCCCGGTTCATTTGGTGACACAACGGTAGCACCGATGAGATTGAATCCAGTTCGGGGAGTGACCTCTGTTGGAGTAGAACCACAACCACCGAGTACCGCCAACGAAAGAAAAGCCACCAACGGGCGTTTCAAAAAATCCATTTCCATAATCCCTAAAAAAAAGTGTTTGACACACAGATCACAAGGCTGTGAATAAGTCACGCTTTAACAAGCTTCCCTTACGTAAGGGGTTTTCAATCTGTTACGGAGTTTACGTCCGATTGGTCCATTTGAGTTTGAATGAAACGTCGATTGCCCTTTCTCACGCGAAGGTCCGTTCTGTCCCGCAAGGCGGTCATTAATACAGAGTGCAGCGAACGTCTGGTGCCGGTAAAAGCAGCCATTCGGAACAAAAGTTTCGAATTTTCAGTCGCTAACGGCGGCTTGACGCGACACAGCAGACACTCACCAAAACTCAGCGTAGGTCTGCATCGAGCCCAATCCGGAAATACTCTTTTCGCCACACTCACAGGTGCAGCAATGGATCGGTTGAAATCCCTCGCTTAGGACAAAATCTCAGTTCGCGCGACGTTTGATCGATATGATGCAATCAGCATGCTGCGGGTGAAGAGCTGGTAAGTCTCGGCCCAGTACATCAATTGAACCGATATGGCGCAACGCTCCAGAGACTGAAACACGCTGATCAACGAGCGATTTTCGCTGTCCATGGCCACTGGCAACACAGCGCCACGGTTGTCCGCCCTCCAATGCTTCAAATTCTGGTAAATTGTGCTGTTCCTGTCGGCCGGGGCTTATCGTAATATGTTGTTTTTTGAGTGCGGGAGCCGTTGTCGCCAATTGGTGAGACGTTGCCCCCCCTTTTGCAACAGGTTTTTGTGCAGTCGGTCGAGGTTTCGGCCGCGGTACCATAATCGGTTTGGCCTGCTGTGCCTTCGGGGGACTGATTGAAGGCGTTTTTCCGTTGGTCTTGCTTGGTATGAGCGACGGTATCAAGTATGGTGTTCCCTGCGGTGTTTTTGACGGAATAGCTGTTGGTATTTGTTGTGGTATCTGCTGCGGTACCGGAAAGGGGATCGCACCGGTTGCCGTAAAACTGGGTTGTGCTATGGGCTGTACTATGATCGTTGCCGGAACTTTTCCGTAGCCGACAAAGGTCTGCGGAGGGTTGGGTTGAATTGTCACAACCGGCAGGCCATATCCGGTAAAGGAAGGTGCAAGCTGTGAGGTTACTGTCGTTACGGGCGATGTCCCTGTGATTATTTGCGGTGGCAGAGGACGCAGCGTGATAGTCGGCTTCCCAGCGCCTGTTATTGTAGGTCCCGGCTGCCCGACGATTGGCGGCACCTGACCAGTCCCGGTGATCGTTTGCCCCGGTTGCGGAGTTACCACAATGACCTGGGTAGGCAACCCACCAGGTGTTTGCGGATTTGTGGGGCCTGTTGCAGGTTTTTGATTGGCAGTTGGCACGCTTGAAGGTGTCTGGCTTGGTTGCGTTGAACCCGAGCTTCCACAACTTGGACCACGGTGCGGATTGCCTACACCGTTACACCATCCATAGTGATTACCATTGGCTGAACCCTGTGCCGCGACGATTGCGGCAACAATGGATAGAATTGCGGCGGATATATAGCGTTTCATAAGGTCACCAGCTTTTGGAAAGGGCAAGATAGAAGGCAGGATCACCCGAGTCCGTCTCAGAACCGGATGTCATCGGTACGGCGACATAAGCCTGTGCGAAGAACCTGTTTTCAAACTCAAGATCGAGTCCAACACCCACAGAGGACAGGAATTCTCCGTCTATTTCTCCAACGGACGGTTCATTGTTGTCCACGTAACCTACATCAACAAAACCAAAGGGTCGAAACCGTCTGACAACTTTAGATTGGGGAAAGAAGTCTCTTCCAGCTTGCAAAACTGCGGAGAAACCGGAATCTCCCTGGACTTCTGCGAAAGCGTATCCACGCTCATCGTCGATTCCACCAAGGTAGAACTGTTCAATGCTTGGAAGACGATCATTCGTATACTGCCCCCATAATTCGGCGCGAAAACTGGAGTTCTCACCGAACCAGGATACGGGTTGTTGGTATCCGAAACCTACGCGCAGGTGCCAAAAGTCCTTGTCACCATCACTAAATCCAACCGCATCGCTTGTGCGCGAACCGACCGCAAAGTTTGTGGCATATTCAAATGCTCCACCGTTTTGCAGGGCGCGACCGTAAATCCACGACGCGGCAATTACATTAACGGTGCTTTCAAAGTCCGTGCTGACGCCATCAACATCACTGTCGGAACTTGATCTGCGTGCCTCAAGTAGCGCGTACCCGTAAGTATCCACGTCGCGGATAACCGGGTGACCGATCGCAAGGATAGCAGTATCCCCGTCAAGGTCCGTTTGGCGCAGCGTTCCGGTAGCATCGCGATCTCCAACAGCGTTGCCCAGATAAACCTCGCCGTAGGTGCCCGAGAAACCAAGGGGCGCGCGATATATGACGGAGCCATACAGATCGTTCTCGTCGCCGTCGAAGGCTGCGGTGCCAGATAATTCAAAGCGAAACAGATCACCGGGTGTGAACAAGCTGACAAATTCCTGACCAAAGGTCAGTGTTGCCGCATCCCCGAACTCGCGCGCAGGGTTGTCCAGCGTTACATAGCCAGAGCTTGTGTCTTGCTGTTCGGCCACAACACGGACATGTGCTGTTTCCTGTCCATCGGGGTAGTAAATTTCGGCCGAGGCGGCAACGGATTGGATATCTTCGGTCAGCATCACGGCGCGCTCGAACTGTGCGAGCGTCACACCCTGCTTGCCGACAACGGGACGGAAATAACCGTTGATGAGATTGAACGTCCTCTGGTCCACGCCTTCAATGGAAACAGAGCCAATTTCGCCTTCATCGACAATAATTGTGTTCCCGTCGCGGCTGACGCGCGCTTCCGCAAGGAAATAACCGTCTTCACGGTATATTGTCTCGATCGTGCGCGCGATCCCTGCAGCGGTAACAGCACCGGTTCTTTGCAGTTCAAGCTGTGCGGCAAAGCTCAGGATTTCTTCTGCATTGTAAGCGCCCGCTCCTTGCAATTCAAAAGTTTGCGTTTGAGCCTGAACGTCTGTGACACCGACTATCGTCAGGATCGTAGCAGTTAATAGGCACACAATCGTATTTGCTGCTTGCAGCTTGTGTCGGACATAATGTTGCAAATGCTCAAACCTCAGCATGTTTTTAGACAAGTATACAACTAAAAACCAAGGCGAAACTATGGCAAATGGTGACCTGCTCAGTTTTCATTTTGATTGATATCAAAACATCACAACCAAAGATCAAAAGCGCTTCTTTAATGCGTGTGTGGCATCAGTATACTAGATGGCCTTCGCGCTCATGATATTTTGCCTTAAATTGTTATCAGCGCAAGTCAGCCACTTCGCGAAAAGGACAAACAAATGTATCGTTCACTATTAGCACCACTGGTTTTGATAGGGATCCTGGGAGGTCCTGCATCTTCTCAACCTCTTTTGGAGGAGCCTATGGCTTTCAATCCTTACAGTGAGACTGCAATGGCGATCACGGGACCGGTAATCTTGTCTACCACAAAGATGGTTTTCGAGACCGGCAAGTTTATTGATCTCGAAATGTTACACTCTCAGAATTCTGGTGGTTGGGGTGCTTCCGGTGATGTGCCAGTTGCTCAGGTATTTCGGGTCTTAGGTAACCCGGGGCCGTTGCGACGTGGGAACATGCTCTGTGGTGATCAGCCGGTGACATACATGGCGGCCTGGAATGAGGAAAACTCCGGATTTGAGACCTTGGGCATTGCAATGTTTACTGGGCTGGATGTGCCGACAGGTGTCGCCGCCCAAGGTATTTGCGCGACCTATTTTTTCTCGATGGATGCCCTGAATTAAGTTGTCGGGCAGATCATTCTATTGGGCTGTATCTATCGTTTACTGATGTCGAAAAGAGTTTGGTTCAGCGATAGGGAATGCTGAAAAACGTGTAGCTGTTCGTCTGGGTGAGCGTTCCCGCTCCTGTCTCCGCCATTAAACTGGACATAGACGCGCTTCCAGTCGGGCAAGCAACAAGATCAGCTGCGTCATCTAGGAACTCGGAGGTGAAGGCGCTTTCACCAACAAGTTGGCATTCATCTGTTGGGCCACGGTATCCACGGACAAATAAAAGCTCGGGATCGGGTTCGCTGATTGCAAGATCCGGTGCAGTCTCGACACAACCCGTCACTAGCGTTGTCATGACCACGGCAAGCAGGGTGATAATGAGAGGCTTGAGGTTATCAGTCATTACTATTCCCACTTTGCTACAGTGCTGCGCCACATCATTTCGTCATCGTCCCAAACGCTAGCCACAACGCAGGGGCTTGGGCTGATCCCGTCGCACTGCGAATAGTGCACATTCGCCAAGAGAACCCTGTGGGGACCGATCTGTGCCATATCCCAACCCTGATTGAGAAGTGAGCCGATATTATAGCCAATCAGGAAATGAGAGACACATCCCCCTGTGCCGCAATACATTGAAGGTACAGAAGAGCAGGCGAACCCGGCTTCGTCCAGCACCCAGTCGCTATAGAGGTCACCATCAAGATCAACCCTGTGCACGGCTCCGAATTCGACGGCGAACTGCCCGTTGTCCAAATCTGAACATGCCCGCTGCGCTGCCTCCACTTTTTCAAGTAACTGCGCGGGTAGAGCGGACCAATCCTGGGCATTCGCCGAGACGCCGACGAACGCCACGCCGACGACTGTCAGGAAGACAGCCCGGCTGGCTTTGACATTGGTTTTGCCGACTGACCACACTTTTGCTCTATCCTCCATTCATAAAGCCTGCGTCAACCATTCAACTGCGATGAGGGGCTCGCGCCTGTGTCCGAACCATCCCAAAAGTGCCAACCGCCCAGATGAAAAGGGCGATGGCATTTGTCGCTATTGATGCCCGGAAGGCGGCGCGCCACGGCTGCGTCAGAGGAAGCCTTCGTCTGTCAAAGACATGATGCCTTCGGTCGTTCCATCTCCGTAGGTGATACACTGCCAAGGTGCTGCATCTGGTCCAACGCCGACGATTACTCGGATATTGGCCTCGCGCGCCTCGGACGACAGAACCCTAACTTGACTATTGCCCGTCGCTTGGGCGACTGCTGTCAAACAATCCTGGTTCGCGCGACTTGGAGTTGAGCTTGTGGAGCCGGTATCTTCTACGCAAGCCGTCAGCAAAGTTACCAGGAGCAAGCCTGGAACGAGTTTATGTGCTTTTTTCACGTTGTATGCCTTTCTTGTTCGACGTGTCAGTTGCATTGTTCGTAGGTGTAATCGCCGAATTCTATCCAGTTCCGCCCCCCATCGCTGAAGACGAGAAATTCGGACCGGTCTTCGCCGAGGAGCGCGACTTGGAAGCCTGCCGGCGGCTGTGAGTTTCCGAAGAAGCTGTACGAGGTCATCGCGCGGATGGTTTCGCCATTGACGGTCACGATCGCATCCCATTGGTCGCCCGGCTGGCCCACGATGGCGTATTCAATAACTCGCTGCACAGCACCGCCGCCGCAATAGACAATGCCTTCAGGCGCTTCCATGGACTGCGACGATGACGCGTCGGAGGTACAGGCCGCGCGTAGCGAGCGCACCGCGGCTCCGGACCCTTTCAGCGTGAAGATGCCATAGGACACATCCTGGTCAATCATCGATAGGTTCAAGACGGCATTCTTTGCGATCTGGTCCAGCACGAAATCATAATCTGCTTGGTCGTCGAACCGAACCTCGACAGGATAATTGTCCACGATTGAGATATCCGAATTATCTGATCCCGCTTGGAACGCGCCAACCTCAGATGCACCGTTCTCCATAAAACGGAATGAGAGGCCTTGCTTGGCGGCTATGTCTTCAGAATCCTCATATCCGGCGGGAGCGAACCGGACCCTGTCGCACTGCAACTCAAGGCTCATGTTGCCGGTCTGGATAAAGGCGTTGGGATTTGGTTGCCCATTGAAACTCCAGTCCGCAGCTGCAGCGGATGACATCATGACCATGAGGATCATAGTGGCAATTAGATGTCTCTTCATAAGTAATCTCCCAGGCAACCAAGCCATGTTTCATCATGCCACAGCGAACCCCCAGACTGGTCCACATCATCGGTTTATACTACAGGCGGACCATATTCATTCGTAACTTCCTGTGAAGGCCTACTAAGCCACCAGATCATAAGGAGTAAAAGTATAAGCTGAAGAACTGCGACAACCATTAACCCAGTGACGCCAAGCAAGGCTGCTGGACCACGCAGCGCTTCAGGGTCGTCCGCTCCTTGTTCAAGAACTGAAAAAACAGCAACGCCGCTGAAAAGCATGATCATCGTTACAATGCTCAATGCCGCGGGCAAAAGCAGATACCAGCCAGGCCTTCCGGTGTCATGCAGCCGACGCCACCCGGCAGCAAGCATGGGTATGGCTACCGCGAGCTGGAAGATCGGGGTCAGGACTTGCACGCCTTCACCGGTATCAGGGTTAACACCGAACAACGAAGTATCGATCACTGCGAAAACAACGCTGACGACAAAGACGAACAGAGCAAACCACCAATACTCGGAGCGTGCCGCCCGCCCTGAAAAAACGAAGTATTTTGCAAGGCACGTTTTGGTTGCTTCAATGAAACCCATGTTTGCGTTCTCCCAAGATAAGATAACGAAAAGTTTCAAACACGTGGAAACAATTTGCAAGCATTTACATCTAATAAACTACCCAGATGCTGCACCAGCATCAGGCGGCTTCGTCCCGCAACTCGGTCATAGCCGGAATTGTGGTGAGCGTCTGCTATCGCGCTAAGCGGCCATACGAGGTTGAAAGCCCGCATTTTCCGTGCCGAACGGCGGTTCAGTGGCGCTTAGCAGCCATCTGACAGAAACGCTCGGATGACTGCGTTGAGCCCGACTCGGCCATTGTGATTTTATGCCGCGCGCGCGCGCAGCACAAAAAATGCGGCGAGAGCGAAAACCGTCATGCTGTCGCGCGACGAGAGAAACGGCCATTGGTGCAGCCCGCAGCATGGGACAAGCGGCGAATATTCAGGTCGCAGGACAGAACCGCCGTTTGCAAATACCGCTATCCTTACTGATGAGTTAGGTCAGTTTACGTCGATGGGCTCCACCTCTTGAAACGTCCAGATGCCGTCGAGGATTTCTTCCCGAGGTTGGTAGAGCCGGACGGCAGATCTCCACCCCGGTGTGACGGGGATGCAGTTCACGCGGCCAGCCCCTAAAGAAGCGGCCGCCGTTTCGAGCTGCTACTCGGTAGGCTCCATCTCGGGGAACACCCACGCACCGGAGATGATTTCGGCCTCCGGACGATATGTGCGCGCAACATAGTTCCAGCCATTCGTAATCGGGATACAGTTGATGCGTCCATCCTCACAGCCACCCGCGTTAAACGTGATGCTGCCATCCTCGTTCCGCTCGGCGGTGACGTTGTTGAGAGCATTCACGCCCAGATCATTCGGCTTGAGATAGTTGTCCTCACCGTAGACCGTGATCGACCAGAACCCGTTTCCGACGAGAGGCACATCCTTAACCGTTAGACTATAGGGTGTTGCGCCGCCGTTTTGCGCCGGCGAATGCGTGAAGTAGATCGCGCCTTCCTTGGGGTTGCCGCCCCAGCCCGCTGCCGTGCCCATCTTGAATTCCAGAGGGTCGAGCTTGGACCGGTCTCCAAAAAAGCCTCTGGTATCAGACACTGTGGACGCCAACAGGGCCAAAGCCCCCCGGACCTTCAGCAGCGAGGCTTCGTCCCATTCGGGCACTTCAAACCTGCCGATATCGGCTTGGCTCACCACAACCTGATCCTGGAACGCATTCGCCTTTGCAACGTCTTCAGGATCCTTGGAGTCCATGAAGGTTCGAAGTGCGATAATCGCATAGCGCGTACCTATTTGTTCCTGTGTCAGGGTGAACTCGACCGGTGAATATTCCACCGGCAGCATCGAGTGGTCCTGATTGATGATCAACGCCGACATAAAACGCTCGCCGGTATCCGGCAGCGTGATCGTGACAGGATTTGTCAGGTCGAAAACGCCGAACGAATAGAGTGTATCGAGGTTCATGCGTACTACATTCTGCTCGTCCAGCGGCGTGGGTTGGCGGATGTGGTAGAACTGCCCGAACCCGTCGGCATCGACATAGGCTTGCATGGTCCGGTCAGTTTCTGCACGTTCAAAGTTTTCGACAGTCACCAGCTCTTGTGCAGTCGCTGAAAACGCCAGGCAAGTTCCGACAAGCACACCCGCAGCCGTTTTGAGAATAGTGGCTTTCATTATCTTTTCCATTCACTAAGAAGTTCGAACCCCGGCGCAAAATTGCGGACGCGCCAGGGGATTTCATTTGATTATTCAACCAGTTCGAAGTCACCTGGTTTCCATGTCTTGTCGAACCACGGCTCCAGCGGGCCGTAGAGGCGTATCAGGGTGTTCCAGCCCTTGCCAGGCATGGTCTGCACCCAGTTGCTTTCTTTGCCTTCCGGCGCTTTAGGTCCGAACCAAACCGTGTAGGAACCATCATCATTGGCCACCAGATCAGGCTTGTTGCTGTCGATACCGGCACTTTTCTGATCGGTTTCCAGCATCGACCGCGTCTGGTTGTCATAGACCATGAACGACCAGAAGTTGTTCACCGGGATCGGCGCAGGCAACGTGATTTTGTAGGTCTTGCCACCGTCCAGATAGTCGCCGTTCGCATCGCGTTCGGCATAGCCATAGACCGACCCTGTTCCGACCGCAGGCTTCGCCATCGCTGGAGTAATGACCGTCGCGTAGTAGTGGAAGAGAACCCGGGAATCCTTCATCCGCTCGCCATCATTGTAAAATTCAGAGCTGCCACCGATGAAGTTAGTTTTCCACTGCCGGTCCTCGAAGTAGTATCCGCGGGGATCGCGTTGCGCGAAAATGATCGACCGAGCGGTGGCATTGCCGACTGCGACCGCGTCCGTGAGGATCTCGCGCATCCGCGCGTCTGGCTCGAACGGTTGACCTTTCTTGATTCCAATCGCGGCCAAGGTACCGACCAGTTCAGGCGGAAGTGCACCTGCCGGTTCTTTCTAGATAACCGCGTTGATTTCCTCGTAGAAATTGAAATCGTTGGCATGAACGGTGTTGATTTTCTTACCGGAGAGGTTCACGAACTCGGTCTTCGGCGGATTGCCCCGCTGCTCCCATGGGTAGACTCGCATGGTGTCCTTCACACGCTGGACAGTTGCCTCGATTCCGTCTTCGCCGACGAAGGCACGGATGAGTTGCATGGTTGTATAGCTTGGTGAATGGAAAACGAAATATCCGTCCTCGGGCAATTCTCCCTCATAGCCGGGAGGCACGAATAGATACTTTCCGCCCTCACCTTCGTCCGGCCCGGTGACACCAAAGTCCGTAATGAACCTGAAATACGCGTCATCCATGGGCCCGAGGACACCAGCGGGCACCTCCACCACGATCGGTCCATCTTCCAAGTCGTAGCATTTGGATACGTAAACCGTAGTCGAATTGGGCGTCAGGAACACCGAACGGGCATCCATGAGATTTTCAAAAATGCCGACAGATTGCGGCCCCATGCCCACATCTTCATAGCCACGACAGATGCTGTGGATAGAAGCAGCAGGCATTGCATCCAGAAACGCGGTGACCCCCCGCATGAAGTCAAGATTGTCATAGGCCAGCTTGACCGTTTCGGCATCCGGCGCACCATCTTTGAAACGCAAGGTGCCGAGGCGCGTTTCGACTTCGTCCGGCGTCAAGATGCTCTCGGGCACATCTGCCTTGAACGCCGGATCGGAGGATTGAGCTGTGACGATCGGCGCCGAAAGCGTCGACGCCAGGAGCGTAAGTGCTGCAATCGATTTTGTGTACTTCATGTTTCTAACCGCGATTTTATGGAGGAGGGTTTTTTTCTTGCTGAACTTTTTATTCGATAAGGAGACCGCCACCCAGTGGATTTTATGCTTCACAGGTGCCAATTCCCGACAAAATGTTCTATATGTTTGGATACGGCCAAATCCTGGCTGACCTGAGCCAGAAGGCAGTCGCATGCGCAATGCCGAAATATCGCTTGTTAGTGGAGAAGAGGTTTCCGCTATTGTCGGGTTGATGGAAGATCTTTTGGGAACAGACAGTATTGAGGAGGTTTTGCAGGCTGGTGGTTTTTCCAGCCGCTGGAAGAGTGACGCTGATGCGTACTTGCCCAATGCCGAGTACGTCCGGCTGCTGGAATTAGTTGCCCGTCAAAGCAATCAGCCCCTTCTCGGGGCAATTTTGGGTGACGCACTACCTTTCGCAGAACTTGGATCGTTCGGACGCTATGCCATGTCGGCACCAACTTCGGCCGAAGCATTGCGAAGGGCCGCACGCACACTCAAGTACCATGAAAACGGGTCAAGTTTAAGATTGAGCATTCAAGGCGACCGATTTGATTTGCGTTATCAGCCTCCCACACCCAGGGCTCTTGGGTCACGGCAACAATGCGATGGGGTGGCAGCCCTGTTGATGAACCTGATCCGAAGTTTTGAAGGGCCGGACTGGAGACCCGCGGTTCTCCGCATAGCAGCCGCAAACGGTGCGCGCGCTGAGCATCTGAGCCAGTTCTTCTGTGTGGATGTTGAAGGCATTGAAACCGGGGTCGAAATGATAGGCTGTCTGACCGACATTGTGTCCGGCTCATTGGATGGCTCCTCAGGTTCTGACCCGTTCACGTTCAGCGACTTGCGCAACCTGGCGGAGAGCAAACCGCCCAGCAGTTTTTCAGACGCTTTTTCCTTAGCCCTCCAAAACTTTGTGAAAGACGGCATAACCGACCTTGGAGAAATATCAGATCAACTTCATTTGGAGCGCAGGACGTTGCAAAGACGGTTGAAAGCAGAAGGTAGGTCCTTCGGAGAAATGCTGGAGGAAACGCGCAGGCAGGTTGCGGAAGATTTCCTTTTTAACACCGAAGCCAAGGTTGCTGAAATCGCAAAAAAGGTTGGCTACACGTCGAAGCAACACTTCATTCGCGCATTCAAAAAGTGGACTGGAATGACGCCGGGTTCTTCTCGGCGCATGTCGAGGAAAAATTAGTTTCTGGCTGAACATCGCTTAAGCCGAAATAAAAAAAGCAATCGCTACGGAATAGAGGCGAAGGCGCGTTTATTACCAAACAATCGGATTTTTCGTCAGCTAACAGCGCAACGATGCGACCGCAGCGAAAGGCAGACAATTCCGCTCAGACACACTGTCAGAAAGCCTCGCGTAAATGACGATCCGGAAAATACACCCTAATCTGCTCCTTCGGCGAGGATATCAGAGAAAGTCTGCTAGCTAACCTGACTCGTCTGGCGGAACCTACAACACCTCTAATTTCTTACCACTGTAACCGGCACGTTGGCCAAAAGTTCCTCGAATGTAGTACTGCTGCCAGTTTTGCCGAAACGGCGGCTCGAGTTCATGCCAGCGCCGATTAGTTGAACCACTTCGGGAGAACCCGCAAACTTGGAATGGCTACCGGAGCTCGAATCTTCTATGCTGGAAAGGTCTATGACGGTAACACCAAGGCGATCTAACTCTTCCGTGTCCGCTGCGCCGACACGCTGGACGCCACCTGCGATCCGGCGGGAGAAGCGTAGCGCGAAGTCATCCCTAGAGACCAAGAGATACATCTTCTTGACGATAGAAGGCGGAAGTTCGGCAATCTGGGTCTCAAACAAGTTCAGATCAATGTCAGGTGACGCAAGAATGATATTGTCAATCTCGGTTCCTTTGCCCAAGCGGCCGGATGCATGTTGCTTTACGAGCCCCTCCATGGCGAGGAATGTGCCCATAGAATGCGCAAATATGTCGGCTTTCTCAGCTCTTGTTTTGTTGAGAATCGCGGCCATATTCCCGATTTGCGAACGCGCGATGAGAGCGCTGTTGAGGTCATAGACATACTCGCTCCCTTTTGCCGCTGAAGCCCAGGTGAAAAGCACGGGCACACCTAAAAAGCCCGTGTCTTCTACAAACTGAGCGAGCCTTAGAGTCGCATCACTTGTTGTGTTGTTGAAGCCGTGGATAAAGATGAGAATCTCTCTCTTGCCAGGGGAACGTTTCGATAGCTCGCGATTGATTTCAGCAATAAAGGCCGCTTCATTGCCATACACTGTCGGGTTGACGACGGTAAATTCTGTGCGCGGATCAGGTGGCAACCTCTTGGGGCGTTCCAGCACCCCAGTGATATGGGTTGGCGGCACGGTCGCATCAACCGAGGCAAGTCCAAGTTCTGGTGCCCTCTCGGACGAGTAGAATACACCTGATACATCGGACGCGTCCCGAGTCGACATCAGGAAAATCCTGTGTTTGGTAAGTTCTTCGACGGAGTCTAGGGAGACCTCCGGGTTCATTATGCCAATAAGTTGCGGAGCACGGCCACATCCTGCCAGAATTAGTACAAGAAATACCGCTAAGTGTTGTGAAATGATTCTGATATTCATGGTTGCACTCATACTTTGAAAGTACGGAAAACCAAATACATACTGTCCGTCGTCATATAAAATGGGACATCAGAGCGGCTTGAGCATTGGAGGCTCTGGTTCGTTTGTGTGATTGATTATGCTGCCTGTTTCTGGTGTTGCAAGCGGCGTTGTTGGATTGTCAGTTTCTTGATCTTCTCCCTTTCTCGGATGATGGCTTTGTCGCGCCCGAAGTAGACGTCGGCGGGTGTGACGTTGTTCAGACTCTCATGGTATCGTTCGTTGTTGTAGTAATCGACGAAGGCCCCGATCTGGCGTTCGAGATCACCGGGCAGAAACGTGAGTTTTAGAGGTGTTGCTTGTGTATGCAGCTATTCGTTTCTCAATATCTTTTGCCGGGCTAGTCCGTTCTGTCGCGTTGGCCTTAGCCCATTTGCCACCAAGTGTTTCTGCTTCCGAGGGAACTGTGGCACGTTTCGGTGCATCTAGGGGACTAGAATGAATAAACGGTTGCTAGGAGTATCAAGCGCAGTTTTATTGGCTTTCGGTTACACATCGTCAAGCGCTCAAGAAGGCCCCACAGAGCCAGCGTATCTATACACGGCCGAAGTCACAAATGTTGTGGATGGTGATACGATTGACGTTGATATCGATTTGGGATTTTACATTATGCTCAAAAATCAGCGCATAAGGCTGGTTGGTATTGATGCTCCTGAAAAAAGGGGAGAGTCCCGTGTAGCCGGCAAGGCAGCTACTGTTTTTCTGCGCGATCTTATCGATGGTAAATCAATTATACTCAAAACAATAAAGGGTCGCGACGACGGTGACAGAAGTGACTCGTTCGGTCGTTGGCTGGGCGTTGTCCATTTAGATGGGATAGACATAAACCGAGCACTGATAGACGCTGGACACGCCGTTGAAGACATTCGGGACTAGACCTGCGCTTCAGCTTTCTTTCTGTTGGAAATCTTGTACGTGGTCGCTCTCTAACTATTCCTTTGCTATGCCACACCTAAACAGCTGAAAAGCTACCAGAAAAAATGCAATCCCCCATAATTTCTGGTATCAAAGCAGACCTTGGTGCGCTCCGCGTCGAATGACGGCCTTGAGCCCAATCTGTAAAATGCCGCAATATGTGCCAATGGCTGCTTTCACACACCAGCCAAAGTGAGCATTTGGAAGAGCTGGTTTGGGCCCTCGCCATTTTTCGCTGAATGCCCGGTGCTGATGAAAGAAGTTCATAACCAAAACTTCAAATTTCCAGTCATGAACGGCTGCTTAACGCGACGAACCGGTCATCAGAGAAAAACAGTCGAATGACTGCATCGAGCCCAATCCGGAAGCAATCTTGATTTTACGCTCGCAGATGTAGCAATGCGACCGGCTGAAAGCATCTGCGGCAATTCAGAGCGAAAAGCAGCCATTCGACCCGCCTCAGAATCCGGGCACGTCCTCCATTCCTGGCGGTTCAATGTATCTATTTGCCGAAGTCCGGGTCTGTGAGCGTTACGCCAGGCGGGTTGGGATGTTCCCTCAACGATTCATTGTACTCGGCCACGAAGCGGAGCCACTGTGCCACAACCCACGCGTTGTCGCCCGAAATCGAATATTCCTCTCGTGGGTCCATCTCGATGTTGAAGACATCAGGGCCGCCGTTCTTCTCGACCTGGACGCCCAGCAAACCCTCCTGAGAAGGGTTGCTAAAGGACCCTCTGTAGGCTTTGGGGTATATTCGAAAATGCCGCCAGCGCAGTGCGGCGACCTTGTTGTTCACATGGGTCAAGAGATGCTCGCGCTTCGACATGTACTGCTGACCAAGAAGAAACGCGCTTTGGTCGACGCCGTCATAGGGGCGATCGTCAGGCAGATCCGCACCGACAATGGAGGCGAGTGTGGGCAGAATGTCGTGGATCGCGACCATTTCGTTGGTCTTGCCGGGCTTGATCTTCTCAGGCCAACGGATCATACCTACGGTCCTGATTGATCCTTCCGTAGGATCACCCAACTCGCCCCGGAAAGGGCCATTGCTGCCTCCCTTGTCGGGCCAAGGGGCCGCATCCGGCGAGGCGCCGTTGTCGCTCATCCATAGAACGATGGTGTTGTCCTCGATCCCTGCATCCTCGATGGCCTGAAGCACCTGGCCCGTGCGGTGGTCGAGTTCCATCATCGCATCGCCGTAACGATGGGTTGATTTCCCCGTAAACTCTGGCGCGGTCAGGCTGGGATAATGCGTATGCGTCCAGCCAATATAGAGGAAGAATGGAGTCTCAGCGGCAGCCTGTCGGGCGATGTAGTTGACGGCGGCGTCTGCGATGTCGCTCTCGATCTGGCGTCGATACTCCAGCGTGTATTCCCGGACAGGTGTCAGATTACCCTGACCGTCCGATTCGTAGATGTGGGGCACCGCCTCGAGGATTGTCGCTTCATCGATCATCGCGCGCTCCATGTTGGGCCGGTAAAGCGTGCTTTCGGATGTCTCTATGACGCCGACTCTGTATTCATCAAACCCCTGCCGGGTGGGCCAGCTATGCTCCTCAAAGCCAAGATGCCACTTGCCGACGATCGCGGTCGAGTACCCCACCGACTTGAACATCTCGCCAAGCGTGAATTCCTCTTCCTGCAACGTGTTTGGCAAGCCCCCGAGTATGATCGTCCCAAGACCCGAACGCACGGAGTAGCGCCCCGTCATCAGGGCGGCTCTGGAAGGCGTGCAACCCGGTTCGACGAGAAACTGCGTCAACTGCAGGCCTTCAGCGGCCAGTTGGTCGAGCACTGGCGTCGGCATTCCGCGCATCGCCCCGCCGCCGTAGGCGCCGATGTCGCCATACCCGACATTGTCGGCCAGCATGAGAACAACATTGGGCTTCTCGGAAGCGCCCGAAGGAACAGCTCCGACGCCAATGGTCAGTGCAAGCGCGACGCTACCGCTGAGAAGCTTGATATTCATCTGTTTTCTCCTTTACCTGCTCGACGTGTGTCGGGTTTGCGGTGGCATCCCGCTGCCGAATTAGGTCATGTGATCTAAACAAATATTTAGGCCAATTGTTCTAACTCTGGCAAGCTCGTTTTGGCTTTCCCGGTGACTCTGGCAAGGTGAACGTGAAAAAAAGAAGAGGCGAAACAGCGTGCGAAAGCAGGAATCGACCACTCCCAAACGGGCATCGAAAGGCAGTTTGCAGGCAACGCCAGAGCGCATTTTGGACTGTGCGCGCGATGTCCTGATCCGACAGGGCTATGCAAAATTCACGACCCGTTCCGTGGCTGCGGCCGTCGGCATCTCGCCCGGAAACCTGGCGTACCACTTTCCAAGCAAGCAGAAGTTGCTGCAGGGTGTGGTCAATCGAATGGTGGCTGATTATTCGGGCCAGTTTGAAGCACTTCTGACAGAAGGGGAACTCCAGCCTGGCCAGGATGTTCGAAGCCTTGTTCGATGGTTGCTGACGGACACTGTCAGAGAGGAAACCGTCAGGGTATTCCGTGAATTGTGGGCCATATCTCTGCACGACGAAAGCACGCGCACGGCGATCGACAACATGTATGACGAACTCATGGCAGGCGTGACCGAACTTCTGAAACGTTCTTACCCGAACGTTGAAGTTCGGAAGTTGCAGGAGGTCGTTCAGCTCATCGCCTTCGCATCGGAAGGTAGTATAGCGTTGTACGGCACACGCTTCGACCGCGCTGTGTCACATGAACAGATGATCGACGTCATCACGCAACTCATCGATCTGTATGTGCCCGAACTTGGAGCCAACCGCAGCAAATAGATGAACAGAAGCCGTTTTCTGCTGATCGCTCAAGTCAAGCGCACAGGCGGGATGGACATTTGCCCTGTTTGAATGTCGGGACTGTCCGCATTTGAGGCATCAAGCTGCCGCGGGGCGAACGTCCGCTTTCGGGAAACCAAGCTGCGCTGCAGTGATGAGACCGCTGTCGGTTCGCGAGTTGGACGATCACCTATGCCGCGGACGCATCGGTCCGGTTCGTCCGCAAGGCGGTCATTAATACAGAGTGCAGCGAACGTCTGGTGCCGGTAAAAGCAGCCATTCGGAACAAAAGTTTCGAATTTTCAGTCGCTAACGGCGGCTTGACGCGACACAGCAGACACTCGCCAAAAAACTGTGAACTTCCGCTTTGAGCCCGGAGCAGTCGTTTGCTCGTTAGGCTCAAGCGCGTTCATGCCGACGCTGTAATCACTTCGGCCTTCGAACGGAGCCACTTGATAAATGTCAGCACTTCGCGACGTTGTCGCCCGGGCGATGTTTCGATGTGGTAGACCCCAAAGAGCGTTTCAGAAGCCAGTACGACTACGCGTCTGGCCGAGATATCCTCGGAAAAAAATGCGCGAGCGGTGTAGGTGATGCCATCGCCGCGTCGGACGGCGGGCATGATAAGATTACCCGGCATATGGTTAATCGCTAAAGGCCGCTTTGGGAAGATGCCATGAAAGGTGAACCATTCTGCCGCCTCGTTCGTCCCCAGCTCTTGCAGCCATGGCAGTTCCGCAAGGGATTTGTAGTCTGAAAGATCGCGCGCCTCGACCAGTGAGGGCGCACCGATGACAACCATGTCTGTCCGGAGTACTGCCTCAACATCCGATTTAGCGCGTCGAAGATCACGATACCTTATTGCGACGTCAATCCCACCGGGGTGGAGTTCAACGATCTGTGACGTCGGATTGAGCATCAGAGTGATTTCCGGATTCGCCCGCTGAAATTCACTGACCCTCGGCATGAACCACTCGACGGCAAAGGCAGGTGGCATCGTCACTTGCACCGGTCGGAGTGCAGCTTCTTCATTCATTCGCTCCACGCCGCGGCTGATAATATCGAAACCTGCATCCAAGTCCCGAGCCAATCGGACCCCTGAATGCGTCAGTTCAATGCTGCGGCCGACCCGGTCGACCAATACAATGCCCAACCGGCTTTCCAGCGCTTTGACCTGCTGGCTCACAGCGGCCTGCGTGACGTTCAGGTTTTCTGCGGCACCTGCATAGCTGCCTGCATCTGCAACGGCTGCGAAGGCGCGCAGGCTGTTCAACGACGGGAGTTTCGACCAGTCCATATAATAGTTTTTCTAAAGTTACGTTAATATTAATGAGTCGCATGAAGTCAAAAAATTAGCAACATTACCGTTATCGCGGCGGTCCGACTTGGAGGGTTGGAAGATGGAAAAGCTAAAAGGTGGATGCTATTGTCGCACCGTAAGATACGAGATTACCGGTCGGCCAGAATGGTCGGCGCATTGTCATTGCCGGTCCTGCCAGTTGGCGCTTGGCGGCGCGTTCGTGACTTGGGCAAAGGTGGCTGCGCGGAACTTCGAAGTCACCAGTGGCACCATCAAAACGATCGAGAAGACCCCCGGTGTGTGCCGAGGCTTTTGTGGTGATTGCGGGACCACGCTGACCTATGCCGCAGAGGGTGAGGTCGACGGTCAGGATTGGAGTTCTGACGCTTGGTTTGCCGCCGCCACCCTTGATGACCCATCGGTGGCTGAACCGAAGTCGCACGTCTTTGTCTCGCACCAGCAGCCGTGGATCAAGCTCGCTGACGGGTTGCCGACCTTCGAAAAGTTTTGATGCAATTAACCAAGAAAGGGAGGTCATGAGCGAAGCCTACACATACGCGTGCCGCGATTGCGAGGGCATGGAAACCTGCACCGGCGAAGTCACCGCTGGTTCAAAAGATGAAGTCTGGAAGCTGATGGAACTTCACGCCGTCATTGCACATAATGAAGACCCTAGTTCATGGGACGAGGAAACGCGTGCGTATCTGAGCACGTTAATTAGGGCCAAATGATAACGGACCTGGCTGGAGAGGCCTTTGTGGCGGGTGCGCTGGTTTTGCCAAGCCTGCCCGAAGATCACAGTCCCCCAATCAGGACCCCAAACTGTGGCACCAATTGATCTGACCTACGGTCTGTTGGATGAAAATGCGTGCTTTGGCGCGAAAGAAAGGCGGACTCCATGTTAGACCCGGCAGCAGCGCCGACTTAGTCAGCAGAGCGGAACTATGGCGGGATTTGACTGAGTGGTTGCTAGGAGCGGGGAGCGGACAAACTGGCAAAGTTATGATAGGGTTATATTTTAAGAGACTTCTCCGCCTGTAGGCTAGTGAGAAGGATGCAGGCTGAGGAGTCAGACCGATGCCAGAAATAACACGATACACCGGCGGCACGATTGACCTGAGTGCACTTCACATCAAAGAACTCAGGGATGGGCTGGAGGGCGAACTCTTATTGCCAGACGATCTCGGCTACGACCAGGCCCGCACCGTTTGGAACGCTGCGATTGATAAGCGCCCCGCACTCATTGCACGATGCGCGAATGCGGCAGATGTCGTCGAGATTGTTCGATTTGCTCGCCAACATGAAATTCTGATCTCGGTAAGGTGTGGGGGGCACAATATCGCGGGCAAATCGGTCGCCGAAAACGGTTTAATGATTGATCTGACACCCATTTGCCAAGTTCAGGTAGATCCCTTGAAGAAAACCGCTGCTGTTGGCGGGGGGGCGGCGCTCGGAGATCTCGACCGTGCAACTCAAAAATATGGTCTCGCGACTACGGCAGGTGTTGTGACGCATACAGGGGTTGGCGGCTTGACCCTTGGCGGCGGTGTTGGCCGGCTTGCCAGAAAGTTCGGTCTTGCTTGCGACAATCTGATCTCCGTTGATCTGGTGACGGCCGAAGGTGAGCAGGTAACAGCCAGCCTCGAGAACCACCCTGATCTGTTTTGGGCTTTGCGCGGTGGTGGTGGAAATTTCGGCATCGCGACATCGTTCAGGTTCCGCCTGCATGATATCGGAAATGAGGTTTTGTTCGCGACCGCCACGCATCGCCTCGACAAAGCCAAAGAGGCTCTCAGGTATTTCATGGAGTTTGCGACTTCAGCGCCAAGAGAAGTCACATCGCAGGCGGCTTTCGCGAAGATGGATGACGGAACTGCCGTAGTAAATCTGGGTTCCGTTCACATCGCTCCGCTAGACGCGGCCGAGGCCACCTTGGCGCCACTGATAAACTTCGGGTCACCGATCGCGACACGATTGGAGACCAGACCCTATGTCGACGTCCAGTCGGACGCCGACGTGCGGTTTCCTTATGGTCAGAGATATTATTGGAAAACTCATCTAATCGACAAACTACCGGAGGATGGCATCGATGCTTTAATCGCTAGCTACCAAGCCGTTCCCGATAACAGATCGATGATTATCCTGCAGCAGTTTGGTGGCGCGGTCCGGGATGTCCGGCCGCAGGACACTGCTTTTGCCAACAGGGATGCTGAGTTCGATTTTATTCCCGCGGCAATCTGGCACGAAGGCGAAGAGCCTGGACCATCGGTCGCCTGGGTGCGCGACACCTGGGAAGCCATGACGCCGTACTCCTGCGGCGTTTACATGAATGGGCTGGGTGACGGTGACGATGAGCGCCTCAGTGATGCCGTGGGCGCAAATGAGGCCCGTTTGCGTAGAGTCAAAGCCCGCTATGACCCAACCAATTTCTTCCGTTTGAATACTAACATTGTTCCAGCAGATTAGGATTCAACTCTCAAATCAAGCGGTAGTTGGTAGTGACTTCGAAGTCTTGCAAAGCAGTCTTTGAAATCGACTGCCTCGAACGACCACCGCGAACCCCACACGGACTGCGAAAACCTTGCTAGCGGGCTATGACAAATCCAAGTTTCTGGCGCTAAAAAAGTTCAGGTTGGCTGGAATGCGAATGCCTTTCTCCCCCTCAAAGTCTCGAAACTTAGATATTACGTAGCGGGTTATCTCGTCGATGTCTTGGGCGGTTCCGTTGTACTTTTTTAAAATTCTCGCGGCCGGACCGATGTTCGAAGCCAACGCAGCGACCCGATCAACTGGGCCAGGATGGGTTAAGTGCGCCCGGATCGTTTCGCCGATCACATTTTGAAACCCTGCGTCTTTTAAGATTCCTACGACACGATCTGCGTTCTGAAATCCAAGTGGCCCGGGTGCGTTGGGATCGGATTGATCCAACGACCCAAGTTGTTCGGTAGCCCCGTCTTTGGGCACCTCAAACCAAGGGTTCCCTTTGACCTTCGCCCAAGCAGCTAGAACCAAACGTCCATTTGGCCTCATTTGCTGTCGAATGTTACCGAAAGCTGATACCGGATCGGCAAAGAACATTGAGCCAAATCTTGAAATCACGAGATCGAAGGGCGCTCCCGGGATTTGGTCGGTTTGTGCGTCAGCCAAGTAGTATCGCGTCTCGGCGGTTGCCCCGTCAGACTGGCTCTGTGCATGCCGTAGTAACGGAGGCGAGATATCGACCGCGCAGATTTTTCCTCCCGGAATGACATGCGACGCAAAAGTCCTCGTCGTAGCGCCTGTTCCGCAGCCAATGTCCAGAACACTTTCACCCGGTTGCGGAGCCGACCATGCAATCAACGCCTCGTCGACGGCGCTAAACGCTAGATCGAGCTCGGTCTCAAATGCGATCCATTTTAATCCGCTCTCGGAGCTCCAATAGTCAGCTTGGGCCTGATTGTCTTGCATCCTGAGGCACCCGCCTCTCAATTTATAGCGTGTATCAGTAAAGTGAAATTTGACGGAAAACGCAACGGCGGCTTCGTCCCGCAACTGAGACATTGCGCCATGACGCGGCGAAGGTCCGGTGTTGATGGAAGCGGCCATTTGGCTGTTGGGCCGTCCGCTGGTCCAAAACCTAGCCCCTTCGTTGGATCTCCGGCGCTGACGGCAACGCGTCGGGCGCAGGCACCGCATGGCTCTCCAACCATTCCTTGATTGCGCCCCACCTATCGGCGTCGGTTGCCGCGTCGCGATGCTGGCCCAGTGCTTGCAGTAGGACACGTAAATCATGCGGTATTGTGGACGGCCATGGCATGCGTATGGTATAGTACAAAACATGAACAAGCATCAATGGGAACATTTGTAAGATCAGGTAAATCAGCAGATTTCGGGGTCGCTTTTCGGCCTGCCGATCCATCAAAAAAGAAAAGCGCAAGGACAGGTCACAATATGGGCAAGCTACAAACCAAGTCTGACAGCAAATTGGGCGTTAAGCTGACGGGCACCTTTGAAAAGGGGCAACACATCACCCTGAACCAAGACGCCGCATTGCAGAAGATTTTCGGAACACAGCATCCGGAGTTGGCAGAAGCGTTGATGACGCATTGTCTGAAGGTTTTAAAGTCGTCCGAAGCGAGTGATGAACATCCGGGCAATGACGAACGTTTTTTCATGCTCGGAGCCATCGCGGAACTCAAGCCCCGGGATGTCGTGGAACGCATGCTTGCCGTCCAGATGGCCGCGACCCATGTGGCCATGATACGATCCGGGCGGTGGCTGGCGAATGCGGATACTATGGACCAGGTTCAGGCGCACTACACTGGATACACCAAGCTGGCCCGCACCTATGCCATCCAGATGGAGGCGCTACGCAAGCACCGCAACGGCGGCAAGCAGACGGTCACAGTGCAGCACGTCAATGTCGCTGACGGCGGACAGGCCATTGTGGGCGATGTCAGCACCGGGGGGAGGGTTGATGGTGAAAAGTGACGGTAACCCCATGCAAAGGGCCCATTCATCTCCTAGATGCACCGCGAAATCAAAGCGCAGCGGCTTACCGTGCAAAAGTCCGGCGGTGCGAGGCTGGGCGGTCTGTCGGATGCACGGCGCTGGCGGTGGTCAATCTTCGGGTGCAGCGCATCCTAATTATCGGCATGGCATGCGAACGAAAGAGATGCAGGAATTGCGGCGGTTGGTTTCGCTTCTAAGCAAAAAAGTATGAGAGACTGGTTCAGGTCAGAACTTGTGGATTGAAGGCAACGCCAATGACCGCTTACTCCAATAGCCGACATTCGCTTCAATCTGCATGGAGGTCTGCTCTGCGGGAACCGGTGGTGACCCGTTGGTCCGTTCCCCCAAAGAGCTGTCCTGTTCGCTGAGAGAAAACTAAATATGCTTGAATGTTCGAGAAAATTTACCGATCGATTCTGTGTTAGTTTGACGTAACCGCCGAGTATGTGTTTGCATAGGCTGCCCCAGATATTTGAGCCTTTTGATTGGAATTATCGCGTGCGGCGACAGTTTCCTGTTGAACACATTGAGACATTTCGGTGGTTCCAGCTTCGAAACCATAATCCTTGCAAATTTTTGAGAAGTACTCGTACCGCATTTCAGGTGTCGTGCTATTGAACCAATATGGGCTTCCTACACGTCCAGTTGAACCATCTGGGTTGCTACAGGCTGCAGTCGATGAAATGGCAAATATAACGAGAATATGATTTGCTGAATAATTTGGCATTTTTTTATCCTTAGAATAACGACGCTCAAATTCAAATACTTAAAGCCGAAAGGCAACAATCCATCCTTTAACGTGAATCGGAAAGCCCGAGTGCAAGTCTTGCTGGAAAGAGGAGCCGACTGCTCAAACGTGGGTCAGGAACAACTCATCATTAAATAGTGCCCGGGACCGATAGACGCTGAGTATCGGCAGAGACTACAGCATTCCCGCAAATTCCGGCAAGGTCTATGTCTGAGTGGGGGACTCGCTGGGGGACAAGAAAACACTAAGCCTCAAAAAATAGTTATTAATCAAATATTTGAGGTGATATAGTGGCGGACCGAGGAGGATTCGAACCCCCGACCCCTTGATTCGTAGTCAAGTACTCTATCCAGCTGAGCTATCGGTCCACTGGGCGCGGTTTAGACATTGGCTGTGGCGAATGCAAGCCCCAAAACCGCGCGTTACACAGTGCCGTCACTTTTGGGCAGACAGATCGAGAAAACGGTGCCGTCCGGCCCTGTGCGGATCAGGTCCAGCGTTCCGCCATGGCCTTTGACAAGCTCGGCTGAAATCGCCAGCCCCAGACCAGACCCGCCCTTGCGCGCGCCGCCCTGAAAGGCCGTGAACAGGTGTTCCTTGGCTTTGGGCGGCAATCCGGGCCCGGTATCCGTGATGTCGATCCACCAGTGATCACTGTCTTCGCGCGCGGAAACGTTCACCTCGCCCGGCTGGCCAGCAGCCACAATCGCCTGCCGGGCATTGCGCACCAGATTGGACAGGATGCGATACAGTTGCTCAGGATCGGCGCGCACTTGCATCAGCGGCGGAATATCCTCGCTGAAACTCAGATCGTGATCGCCGATGGCCAGCCGTTCGCTGTCGATCACATCTGCGACGGTTTCGATCAGGGGCACCATGGTCAGGGTCGGGCCGGGTTCTTCCGCCTTGCCAAAGGCCAGCGTGCTTTCACACAGATGCACCGCGCGGGTGATCGACCCGACCAGTTTGGGTGCCAACCGCCGCACTGTCGGGTCCTGACTGCTTTCGATGCGGTCGGTGAACAATTGCGCACTGGTCAGGATGTTGCGCAGATCATGGCTGACCTTGGCGACGGCCCCACCCAGTTGCGCCAGTCGTTCTTTCTGTTTCAGGGCTTGCGTCAACTGGGTTTGCAGCGTCAAAAGTGCATCTTCGGCCTCGCGCAGTTCGGTGACACCGGCAGAGGGTTTGATGATCCGGCGCGCGTCTTCGGGCGCATCTGCATAGCGCTGCATATGGCCGATCACACCCTTGATCGGTTTCACCAGAATGGCGCGTACGGCCAGAAACAACAGCACGGCGGTAAAGATCGAAATCACCGCCGATAACAGCAGAATACGCAGACCGTAATCAATCATCGCCTCGCGCAGCGGCGCGGTGTCCATTGTCACTTCGATCTCAAGCCCGGCCTGGCGCACGGGGCTGCCGATGACGCGTATGACCTGCGGCGCGGGGTTGAAAAACCGCAGCATTGCATCGCGGATCAGCACCATCGCGCTGGCATCGCGGATGTCAAAGGTTGCATCAATCGGGTGCGGCAATGGCGATGACAGCACAAGCTGGCGTGCTTCGTCGCGCCGCAGCACGACGTTGAACACTTCGGCGTTGCGCAGCAATTCGGCTTCCAGTTCGGTTTCCAGCATGTCATCGGCCAGCAGCGCCAGCGATGCGATCTGCGCCCGTTCCAGCCGGTTGATCAGGTAATCCTCGCGGAAGCGTGCAACAGACGGCACGAAGATCAGGATTTCCGCCAGCATCACAAACAATGTTGTCAGGATCAGAAACCGACCCGAAAGGGAATTCAACATGCACCTACCATTCCTGTCACGGCAGCCATTTCTGCACCAGCCGCACCACTCTTTTAACGTTAGGATTATCAAAAAGTCTGGGGGAAAAGTAAGCCCCCGCAACACGTTTGTTCACTTCGGAAATCGTGGGATAGGGCGCAACCATGGCCGCGATCTGGCGCATTTTCATATCATTGGCCAGCGCCAGCGCCCAAAAGCTGATCAACTCGCCCGCCTGATAACCGACAATGCTGGCACCCACGGGGCGGCCCTTGACCACCATCAGCTTGATCAGGCCGTTGGTCTTGCGCTCCGCGATGGCGCGGTCGTTATGGGTGTATTCATGGCGCACCACTTCCAGCTTGTTGCCATGACGCGCGCGCGCCTGCTCTTCGTTCAATCCCACCTGCGCCAGTTCGGGATCAGTATAGGTGGCCCACGGAATATGCGCGGTTTTCGCCGTTGACGGCAGACCGAACAGAATGGAGCGGATCACCACGCTGGCGTGATACCCCGCGACATGGGTGAATTGCAGACCGCCCGCAATGTCACCGATGGCATAGACCTTCTTGTTGGTGGTGCGCAGGCTGTCATCCACCCTGATGCCCGTCCGCGTGGTTTCGATGCCTGCTACCTCCAGATCAAGACGGTCGGTATTGGCCTTGCGCCCGACCGCCATCAGCAGATGGCTGCCCTTGAACACGCGCCCGTCCTTGGCTTCGATCTCGATCGCGCCTTTGGTGCTGCGCACCTGTGCGGCCATCGCGTTTTCCGCAATCTCGACACCTTCGGCGCGCAGACTGTCCAGCACGACGGCAGCCAGTTCCGGATCATCCTTGCCCAGCGCCTTGTCGCCTTCGATCACCGTGACCTTGCTGCCCAGACGGATATGCGCCTGCGCCATTTCCATCCCGATCGGTCCGCCCCCGACAATCAACAGATGGTCGGGTTTTTCACGCAGATCGAACAGGGTTTCATTGGTTTCATAAGGCACATCCTCCAATCCGGGGATCGGCGGCACCAGCGGCGATGATCCGGTGGCAATCACGATCCGGCGGGCGCTGATCACAGTGTCACCGGCCTGCACTTCTGTCGGAGAGATGAAGCGCCCGAATTCACGGATCACATGCACGCCGAAACCTTCGAACCGCTCCTGGCTGTCGACAGGCGCGATTGTGGCGATCACATCGGCCACGTGATCCTTGGCGGCGGCATAATCGGCTTGTGGCACCACATCGGCCACTCCATATGCGCTGGCATGGGCCTGCCCGTATGCGGCCTTGCCGCTGGCGATCAGCGCCTTTGACGGTACGCAGCCGTAATTCAGGCAATCGCCGCCCATCTTGTGGCCTTCCAGCAGGACAACATCGGCCCCCATCTGGCTCGCACCAGCGGCAACAGACAACCCGCCCGATCCCGCGCCGATGACCAGAATATCGGTTTTGATCTGCTTCATAGCGGGCCACCGTTCTTTTTGCGCAACGCCTTGATCACCATCGGCATCGCGGCCAGCGCGCACAGCCCAAGGATCGGGCCAAGGATCATCGGCTCCCATAGCAGCGACAGGTCGGGGCTTTCGCCACGATCAAACACCTCGCCCAAGCCGACGCCGATCCAAGTGAACACCAGAGCGCCCGGGATGATGCCCAGCGCCGTTGTCCATACGAAGTTGCGGAAATTCACCCCCACCAGCGCCGGCAGCAGGTTGGCAACGAAAAACGGCACGGCAGGCACCAGTCGCAACAGGAACAGAACACTGATCTCATGTTCGCGCAGCCCGTCTTTCAGCGTTTTCAGCTTGCCGTCCGATGCCTCGATCTTTCGGGTCAGGGCGGCGCCCAATCCCCAGCGCGCCGCCAGAAAGATGGCGCTGGCCCCGACCGTTGCGGCAGCCACATTGAAGACCGTGCCAAAACCCAACCCGAAAAGGAACCCGCCGGTGACCGATGCCACTGCCGCGCCGGGCAGGGAAAAAGCAACGATCAAGACGTAAACGAGGATAAATAGCCCAGCCAACGCTGCAAAATGCGCATCACGGTACGCCAGCAGCGCCTCGCGGTTGGCACGTAGCGTCTCAAAACTCAGATAATCGCGTAAGGTAAACGCCCCGATCACCGCAACCGCCACAATGGTAATCAGCGGCAGGTGCCGCAGAAACGACGGTTTGTCGATCGGATCGGGTGTATCTGCCATATCAGTCATCACAGTGCCTTTGTTTCGCTGCGCTTACAATCTGCACCTTACATGACGCTGCGGGGCGCGCGGCGATAGGGCGATCACGCGCGCTTGATACCAGGTGACAGTTGGCGTGATGATTTCAGCGGTTCTTTCGGATATTGAAACAATTGGTGTGGGGCGCGAGCGGACTTTTGTTGCAAAAACCCGGCGAAATGGCGCGACAATGGTTTGACTTACCCTTTCCACCCCCTTAAAGGACGGGCTTCGAATACACATCCAGGGCCGAATCCGCGAGCCCGGAACCGAATATTGGAGACGGAGCGATGAAACGCACCTATCAACCTTCGAACCTGGTCCGCAAACGGCGTCACGGGTTTCGCGCTCGCATGGCAACCAAGTCGGGCCGCCAGATTTTGAACGCACGCCGCGCCCGTGGGCGCAAGTCGCTGAGCGCATAAAGCGCCCACCGACCGTTCAGGCATGACACCGCCGGAGGCCCCCGACGCAGGAACACCTGCAGCAGGGGATACGCCCCCGGCGGTTTCCGTTTGTCTGACAATTCTTTCCCAACGCAGCGATTTTCTGCGCGCCGCGCGGGCCAGACGGCAGGGCACGCCCGGCATGATGGTGCAGGCCCGCCGCCGCCAGCCCGACGAACCCCACAAGGGTATCCGCGTCGGGTTCACCTGTTCCAAGAAAGTCGGCAACGCTGTCGCGCGCAACCGTGCCAAACGGCGCCTGCGCGAAGTGGCGAGCGCGCTGCTGCCCGAACATGGCAAACCCGGCTGGGATTACGTGCTGATCGGGCGCCCCGATGTGACCGCGACCCGCGATTTCACCGATCTGAAATCCGATCTGGTCAATGCCCTAAACAAGATCCACAAGGATCGCGGCACATGACCCCGCTGGCACATATCGTCGCCCTGCCCGTGCGCGCCTACCGGCTGATCTTTTCCCCGTGGGTCGGGCACAACTGTCGCTATCAGCCCACCTGCAGTGCCTATGCGCTTGAGGCACTTGACCAGCACGGGGCGATCAAGGGCAGCTGGCTGGCGGCGCGCCGCATCGCACGCTGCCATCCCTGGGGCCGCGATGGCTATGATCCGGTCCCCGGGCGCAAGGAGCGCGACAGGCCCGGCAACTAGCCTCAATGCCCCGTATCCGGGACGGTCTGAACATCTGATCGCACCCTGCATAGTTTTTCTTTGGCAGGCTCTGTTGCGGTCCCAGAGCAGTACCTAATTACACTGCGGGCAGATCATCTGCCGCAGAGGATTTTCAATTGGATTACGCCTACGTCGTCGCCGGATTGGTCGGCCTGTTCTTTGGTGGCGAAGCGCTGGTCCGAGGCAGTGTCGGAATTGCCCGAAGCCTCTCTATCCCGCCACTGCTGATCGGGTTGACGATCGTCGGGTTCGGCACATCCACGCCAGAATTGCTGGTTTCTGTTGATGCTGCATGGCGCGGCGTCCCTGACATCGCGCTTGGTAATATTATCGGATCAAACATCGCCAATATTCTTCTGATCGTCGGGCTGACATCGCTTATCTGGCCAATCCGCGTTTCCGGGGCCACATTGCAACGGGACACATTTGTGATGACCGCGGCCACTCTGGTATTGGTCCCTGTCTTTTTATCCGGATATCTGGAACGGTTTACAGGGTTTGTGCTGGTGTCAGCGTTGCTGACGTATCTTACATGGGCATACCGCAATCCCGGTGTGAACATGCCGCAAACGCCAGAAACCTCCAGCCCAGCTTCGGTGCCTGTATCTTCGATGTGGGTTGTTGCCGGGCTGGCCTTGGTCATGCTGGGCGCGCGGTTTCTGGTAGACGGTTCCGTGTCAATCGCACGCGGTCTTGGCGTTTCAGAAGCGTTTATCGGCCTGACAATCGTGGCTGTCGGCACATCCCTGCCAGAACTGGCGACATCGGTCATTGCTGCGATCCGGCGTCAATCGGAAATCGCGATCGGCAATGTGATCGGATCAAACATCTTTAATGTTCTGGGCATACTGGGTGTGACCGCGCTGATCACACCCGTTCCGGTGGCGCACAGATTTCTGGTGTTTGATCTGCCCGTCATGGTGGCGCTGTCTCTGGTTCTGACCGGTCTGTTGCTGACACGCGCTGTTGTCGGGCGTTGGATCGGCGCGATGTTTCTGGCCGGATATGCGGGCTATATCTGGGCAGCCCAAGGGTAATCTGCTGCGGGTCCGGAACGTATGCGCCTGCGCCCGCCCCTAGCCCGGTTTTCGCAGCATCAGTTGGCTGTGGGTTCCGATCCGGGTTGTAATCTCGTTCCGGTCTACGTGGCCTTCGATGGTTTCAAAGGCATCGCGCATGAAGGTCTGATCGTAGAAATACCAGATGTGATCATCGTTGTTCAGATGATCAAACGCATCCTTGTGGGCGTTGTAATGTGCACCACAATCCACATTCACCGCCTTGGACGGGCGCACATCCGGCAACCCGATGCGCCCCGCGCGGGGAGACACACCGACGCGCTTGATGTTTGACAGCGACAACACGGAATCAAACGGATTGTGGTAATTGGTCAGCCGCACGCAATGGCGGTAAAGTGAGCTTGTCTTGGGGTTGTCACTGCCCATCGAGGATGCTGAGATATCACCCGAAATCAGCATGATCTGGCTGACCGACCAACTGGTGGCCGCAACGGCAGGCCGGTCATCGGCATCGTCGAACGCTTCGCGCAGGACATAGCTGCCCATCGAATGGGCCAGTATATGCAGGTTGATCTCGCAGTCCTGGGTCTGGCGGGCGGCAAATCCGGAAATCCCCGCATCCACCAACAGGCGGGCGCTGGTTTTTGCATCGCTGCGATCTTCCAAATAGTTCAGCGCCGAAGCCGCAGAAGGCCAGTCAAAGCTGACCACGCTGCCCTTGTACCCCTGATCGCCCAGCCCTTTCTTGATCAGCCTATGGCGTTGCAACATCGTGGCCGTAGGGGTGTTGAACCCGTGAATGTAGATGACAATATCGCCCTTGGGCTGGCCGGTGCGCGGGTTGACACCTGATCGCGCTTCGGCAAGGACGGCGTTTGCCCATTTGTCAGGCATGTTGCCACCGGCAGCCCCGATCCGTTGGTCTGGTCCGATATCGCCAGCGTTGTCGGGTACGGCCAGAAAATACGTGCTGCCCGGTTCATCATCAAACGCACCCTGACGCACACGGCGCGCGCTAAAAACATAATTCCATTGCTGATCCCCTTTGTGATCCGGCACCCCCGCCCTGATGGGTGAACTGTGCCCGATCCCGAAGGTGACGAAAAGTAAGGTATCACCTACCTTCCGGCGAAACCTTGCCAATATCCGTGTCAGGGGCGTTTTTCAAAGGTGATGATCACTTCGCCAATCGGCACGCCAAAGCGTTTCATATAGGCGCGGTTCAACAGGCGATCGTCACTTAGCAACCACATCCAGTCGTCAAAGGTGACGCGCAATGTGCCATCGGGGACCGGCAGATCGATTTCGTACTGCCAATTGAAACTGTCACCGTTTTCCTGCCCGGTTGCGGTGCCGATCACGCCGGGGGCCGTGCCCTGCCAGCTGTCCGGCCCGGTTTTGACCAGCGACCACACGCGCTGTTCCGTCGATCCGTCCTCATAGAGGAAATCTTCGGTCAGGGTCAGGGTCTTGCCATCCCAGTCTCCGGTTATATCCACCTCGAACCGGCGGCGCACGGTGCCGAACACATCCTGAAACTGGCCATAGGCCACTGTCTCTCCGGCAAAGAACTCTTCCAGATTCAACTGGCGATCCGACAGCGTATCATCGTTCAGCGACGGTTTTCCGACGCAGGCGGCAAGGCCAAGCACGGCAAGAAGGGCAAAGGTAAGGCGGCGCATGAGTGATGTTTCCTTTTTCCGTTATACGCGACCCGCCGCGTTTCGGTTTACCCAAAGCGCAAAATCTCTTGCTCTTGTTTGACCTGCGCAACTCTACTAAAGCCAAGCCATGCTGGACGATAACCAAGATATCCACCCTCTGTTTGCCGGTGCGCCCCGCAGCACCGAATTCAAGAAGTTGCGCAAACGGATCGTGCGCCACACCCGCGAGGCGATCGAACAATATGGCATGATCGAACGCGGCGCGCGCTGGCTTGTCTGCCTGTCGGGCGGCAAGGACAGCTACACCCTGCTGGCCGTCCTGCACGAACTGCAATGGCGCGGGCTGTTGCCGGTTGATATCCTTGCCTGCAATCTGGATCAGGGCCAGCCCGGCTTTCCCGCCACCGTCCTGCCCGATTTTCTGAAACGCATGGATGTGCCCCACCGCATCGAATATCAGGACACGTATTCCATCGTGATGGACAAGATACCACAAGGGCGTACCTTCTGCGCACTGTGCTCAAGGCTGCGGCGTGGCAATCTTTACCGGATCGCGCGTGAAGAAGGGTGCAGTGCCGTCGTTCTGGGCCATCACCGCGACGATATTCTTGAAACTTTTTTCATGAACCTGTTTCACGGCGGGCGTCTGGCGACGATGCCGCCAAAGCTGCTGAACGAAGAGGGCGATCTGTTCGTCTATCGCCCGCTGGCCCATGTGGCGGAGGCGGATTGCGAAAAATTCGCCGCCGCGATGCAATATCCGATCATTCCCTGCGATCTGTGCGGATCGCAGGACGGGCTGCAACGCCAGCAGGTTAAGGCGATCCTGGATGAATGGGAAACCCGCAGCCCGGGGCGGCGTCAGGTGATGTTCCGGGCCCTGATGAACGCCCGCCCCTCGCATCTGCTGGATCCGGCGCTGTTCGATTTTGCCGGGCTGACCCGTCTCGCCGGCGACAATTCGGAACAAGTTTAGGCAAAGACCTGCAAGTTCCTGTGCCGGCGTTAACCCCGCCCTGATCCTTGCGGCCCTATTTTGCGCGACGTGTTGTTCACCGTCGATCGAAAGGCCCGCTTATGCACCGGCATTCCAAATCCAAAACGGCCCCTTTGCGCGACAGGATGCAATCGGTGCTGCTGTCACCAGCCTTGCTGGCCTTTTTGCCGGCGGCAACGCTTGCGGCCTACTGGGTCGGTGGGGAACTCGCCTTGATGGCCGTGGCGCTGGCCATTCCGCTGGTGTTCGCGCTGGGGGGTATTTTCCCCGTTGTGCAGCGCGGCATGACCCTGCCGCGCGACAGCGTGTCGGGCTTGCTGCTGCGGGACGGGTTTGACGGCATTGTGTCTCAGGTGCACGAGGTGACCGCGCAATCGGGGCACCATTCCGCGGCCTTTTTGCTGGAACTGGATGACTATCGCGACCTAGTTACACGCCACGGGCAGGCCGCCGCCGATCACGTAGTCGCGCGCACCGGCGAACGCATCGTCGCCGTTCTGCGCGACAATGACAGCGTCGCGCGCTATGGCGACAGCCAGTTTGCGATCTGCCTGATGCCGGTGCGCCAGCTTGATCTGGAACTGTGCATCCAATTGGCAGGACGGTTGCAATCTGCGGTGGAAGAACCGGTTTCAGTCGACGGCACGGCGCTTTACATGTCCTGTTCGGTCGGGTTTTGCCTGCGCAGCAAGGCGGCGGGCAAAACGGCAAAGGGCTGGGTACAGGCCGCCGCCTCTGCCCTGGCCGAGGCACAACGCCACGGGCCCTCTTCGATCCGGGCCTATTCGGCAGACATGCAGCGCCGGGAGACGTTGAAATCATCCCTGCGCGAAGATGCAGCCAAGGCGCTTGAAACCGGCCAGCTTCAACCGTGGTATCAGCCGCAGATTTCAACCGACACCGGCAAGGTAACCGGGTTCGAAGCGCTGGCCCGCTGGACCCATCCCGAGCGTGGCCTGATTTCACCAGAGGAATTCCTGCCTGTGATGGAACAGGCGGGGTTGCTGGAACGGCTGGCCGAAGTGATGATGTATCACGCGCTGACAGCGCTTAAGGCTTGGGATGGGGCCGGCGTCAGCGTGCCGCAGGTTGGCGTCAATTTTGCCGGCCCCGAACTGCACAATCCCCGCCTTGTCGAAAAAGTAAAATGGGAGCTGGACCGGTTTGACCTGACGCCGGACAGGCTGGCGGTGGAAATTCTGGAAACCGTTGTCACAGACTCGCCCGATGACACGGTGACACGCAATATCAACGGGCTTGCGGCCCTTGGCTGTCCTATCGATCTGGATGATTTCGGAACGGGACACGCCTCAATCTCGTCGTTGCGGCGCTTTGCCATCAGCCGGATCAAGATTGACCGGTCCTTTGTGATCAAGGCCGACCGCGACGCGGAACAACAACGCATGATCGGCGCGATCCTGACAATGGCGGAACGGCTGAACCTTGAAACGCTGGCCGAAGGTGTGGAAACGGTGGGCGAACATGCGCTGCTGGCGCAATTGGGTTGCGATCATGTGCAGGGGTTCGGTATTGCCCGCCCGATGCCGTTTGACCAGACACTGGACTGGATCACCCGCCACGAGGCGAAACTGACCGATCCGCCCCGCATCGGCGGCACGGCCTGAAACAGGCGAAAACCGGCATGTTTGCGATGCTCTTGCACCGGTTTCACGCGAAATTGCCCTCTCAAACCGGCCGAATCTGCTTGACCTTTGGGGCCGCACTCTGTTGAACCGGCCTGACCCGTAATTGGCCCCAATCAGCAGAAGGCAGCAGTCCCCGATGGACGATCAGAACAAGAACCTCATTGTCGCGACCGCGCTCAGCTTTATCGTCATTCTTGTCTGGTTCATCCTGTTCCCGCCGCCCGAACCCACGCCGACAGACGTTACAACACCCGCTGCCGTCTCCGATACCGGCGTGCCCGTGGCCGATACACCAGCGGCCCCTGCCGGCACCCCTGTGACAGCCGCAACAGCCGAAGAAACCCGCGCGGCCGCACTGGCCGATGCACCGCGCGTTCCGATCCAGACCCCGCGCGTGCGCGGCACGATTTCCCTGCTGGGTGGCCGGATCGACGATCTGTCGCTGTCCGATTACCGCGTTACCCAGGATCCGGATTCCGAGATTGTAACAATGCTGTCGCCCGTCGGCAGCGACAAAGCCTATTATGCGTTGTTCGGCTGGGCCCCCGGTGCCGGCCTGACGCTGGAGGACGTGCCCGGCGCCAATACGCAATGGGCCATCGAAAGCGGTACCACGCTGACGCCCGACACCCCCGTCACGCTGGTCTGGGACAACGGCAAAGGCCTGATTTTTCGCCGCACCATCGCGGTGGATGCCGACTATATGTTCAAGATCACGCAGGCCGTGGAAAACACCGGCGATGCCCCCGCCAGCATGGCCCCCTACGGCATTCTGGCGCGCCATGGCGAACCTGACGGCCTTAAAAACTTCTTTATTCTGCACGAAGGCGTGGTTTCGATGGCCGACGGCGAACTGGCCGAAATCGACTATTCCGATATGCCCGATTTCGCGGTCGACGAGCGTGAAGGCACACCGGCAGAGCGGATTGACGGCGTAACCGAAGGCTGGATCGGGTTTACCGATCACTTCTGGATGACGACCCTGATCCCCGATCAAAGCGCTGCGTTCCGTCTGACGGCGAAATATGTCGCCAAAACAGATATCTACCAGACCGAGATCGTGAAACCGACACAAACCGTTGCCCCCGGCCAAAGTGTTGAGGTGTCATCGCAACTGTTCGCCGGCGCCAAGGAATGGGAAACCATCCGCGAATACCAGAATGCCGGGGTTGCCGGCTTTATCGACAGCATCGACTGGGGCTGGTTCTTTTTCCTGACCAAGCCGATCTTCTGGCTGCTGCACGAATTGAACAAGCTGATCGGCAATATGGGCTGGTCGATCATCGGCCTGACGCTGATCATCAAGGCGCTGCTGTTCCCGCTGGCCTATAAATCCTACGTGTCCATGGCCAAGATGAAAGAGCTTCAGCCCCAGATGGAAAAGCTGAAGGAAGCGGCAGGCGACGACAAGCAGAAGCTGCAACAGGGCATGATGGAAATGTACAAGAAGGAAAAGGTAAACCCCGCCTCGGGCTGTTTGCCGATCCTGCTGCAAATTCCGATCTTCTTTTCGCTCTACAAGGTGATCTTTGTCACCATCGAATTGCGTCATGCGCCATTCTTTGGCCCGTTTCAGGATCTGTCTGCCCCCGACCCGACCAGCCTGTTCAACCTGTTCGGCCTGCTGCCTGTCGCTGCACCAGAGCCGGGCACGATCATGGCGCTGATCTTTATCGGGATCCTGCCGCTGTTGCTGGGCATTTCCATGTGGTTGCAGCAAAAGCTGAACCCCGCCCCCACAGACCCGACACAGCAGATGATTTTTGCGTGGATGCCTTGGGTGTTCATGTTCATGCTGGGCGGCTTTGCCAGCGGTCTGGTGGTTTACTGGATCGCGAACAACACGATCACATTTACCCAGCAGTACCTGATCATGCGCTCGCAAGGGTACAAACCCGATGTGTTCGGCAACATCAAAGGCAGCTTTAAGAAAAAGCCGAAACCAGACGCGAAATGACCGGCGCTGTCACCTCTCTCTGGCGTCATCCGGTCAAAAGCCACGGGCGCGAAGCGCTGGAGACGGTGATTTTAAGCGCGGGTAGAACCATGCCGGGGGATCGCGTGTGGGCCGTCACCCATGACAACAGCGCCTATGCCGGCGGCGACTGGGCACCTTGCCAGAATTTCATGATCGGCACACGCGCGCCTGCTCTGGCCGGATTGTGGGCGCAGTACGACGCGGCACAACAATCGGTGACGCTGCGCCATGACACATTGGGCGAATTGCGGTTTTGCCCCGATGACCCGGAAGATGCCAAACGGTTTCTGGACTGGGTGCGCCCCCTGGCACCGCAAAACCGTGCACAGCACAATGCCGTGGTCAAAGCCACCGATCGCGGCATGACGGATTCCGATTTCCCTTCGGTTTCGATCATGAACATGAGTTCGCACCGCGCGGTCAGCCAGAAACTGGGCCGCCCGCTGGAGATCGAGCGCTGGCGCGGCAATATCTGGTTTGACGGTCTGGCCCCGTGGGAAGAATTCGACTGGATCGGAAAAACCGTGCGAATCGGCGATGTTGTGTTTCAGGTCAAGGAACGCATCGAACGCTGCATGCACACCGCCGCCAATCCCAGAACCGGCCTGCGCGATGCCGACACGCTGGGCACGCTGAAAACCGGTTGGAACCATCAGGATTTCGGCGTCTACGCCGAGGTTGTGGAGGGTGGCGCCTTGTCTGTCGGTGATCCGGTGAAAGGAACGATATGACCCTGCCCTTTCCCATCGCCGAAACGCCCGATGCCGCCGAGGCCGAACTGGGCCGCATCCTGTTTGCGGGCCAGACCGATTTCCTGAAAGGCGTGGTTGCCATGTCGGGCCTGCCCCCCGCCGACCGGACCGAGGTGTGTTTCGCCGGGCGTTCGAATGTGGGGAAATCAACGCTGATCAATGCGTTGACGGGCCGCAAGGGGCTGGCGCGGGCTTCAAATACACCCGGACGAACGCAGGAAATCAACTTTTTCACGCTGGCCGATAGCCACTATCTGGTCGACCTGCCGGGATACGGCTATGCCAATGCGCCGCTGCCGGTGATCGAAAAATGGCAGCGGCTGCTGAAACAGTTCTTGTCGGGCCGTCAGACGCTGCGCCGCGCCTTTGTGCTGATTGACGCGCGCCACGGGATCAAATCGGTCGATCAGGAAATTCTGGCCCTTCTGGACGGCGCGGCCGTCACATTCCAGTGCGTGCTGACCAAGGCCGACAAGGTCAAGGCCCGCGATCTGGACAAGGTTCTGGATCAGGTTCGCGCCGCGCTTGCCAAACATCCGGCCGCCTTTCCCGAGATCGTGCTGACCTCATCCGAAAAGGGCGACGGGATCGCCACATTGCGCAATATCATCGCCACGCTTTAGTGGTAAGTTGCGGTTGTTTTCGCTACCCCCTGTGCAAATGGGTCAAAAGATGAAGAAACAAGACATGAACCGTGACTGGATCGCCACTGCCCGCACCCTTAATCAGGCGCTGCCCTATTTGCAGCGCTACGCTGACGCGACCATTGTGATCAAGCTGGGCGGTCACGCCATGGGTAGCGACGAAGCGATGGATGAATTCGCCCGCGATGTCGTGCTGATGCGGCAGGTGGGGGTCAATCCGGTGGTGGTGCATGGCGGCGGCCCGATGATCAATGCGATGCTGGACAAGCTGAACATCAAATCCGATTTCGTGCATGGCAAACGGGTGACCGATGCCGCGACGATGGATGTGGTCGAAATGGTGCTAAGCGGTCTGGTCAACAAACGGATCGTGCAGGCCATCAACGCACAGGGCGGGCGCGCGATCGGCCTGTCGGGCAAGGATGCCGGATTGATCACCTGCACACCCACCCACCCCGATCTGGGCTTTGTTGGCACGCCCGATACTATCAACCCGCGCGTGCTGCGCGATCTGGGTGAACGGGAATACATCCCCGTTATTGCGCCGCTGGGCGTGGGCGTGGATGGAAAAACCTATAACATCAACGGCGATACCGCCGCCGGTGCCATTGCCGCCGCGCTTAAGGCAGATCGGTTGTTGCTGCTGACGGATGTATCGGGCGTCAAGGATGACAGCGGCGAAGTCGTGACGGAACTAACCGCGACGCAAATCCACGAGATGACCAAAGCCGGCACCATCGTCGGTGGCATGATCCCGAAAACGGAAACCGCACTGGATGCATTGAACGGGGGCGTGCGCGCCGCCGTTATTCTGGACGGACGCGCGCCCAATGCCTGCCTGCTGGAACTGTTTACGGAACACGGTGCAGGCAGCATCATCCGTGCCGGTTAGGCCCGGGCCAACGCGAATGTGTGACCGCGCCCCTTGCCTGCGCGCCCCCGGTGGTTAGGTTCATTTCATGGAACACGAAGCCGCCATACGTCTGGGGATATTTCTGGGGCTGTTTGCCCTGTTTGCCACGCTTGAGGCGCTGGCCCCGCGGCGCGACCGCCGCCAGCCGCGCCGCACCCGCTGGATCACGAACTGGGGCATCACCATCCTGAACACACTGACCCTGCGCGCGCTGGCCTTTGGCCTGCCGCTGCTCGCGGTGGGCGCGGCGCTGGATGCAAGCGCGCAAGGCTGGGGCCTTTTCAACATCGTCGGCTGGCCCGTCTGGTTCGAGGTGGTGCTGGCCGTT
The DNA here is from genome assembly GCF_051013555.1 of Sulfitobacter sp. TBRI5. Classification (NCBI taxonomy): domain Bacteria; kingdom Pseudomonadati; phylum Pseudomonadota; class Alphaproteobacteria; order Rhodobacterales; family Roseobacteraceae; genus Sulfitobacter; species Sulfitobacter sp. TBRI5. Next base: position 705,037 of record NZ_CP112884.1, read on the forward strand.
CTGATCTTTGATTTCGCGATCTGGTTGCAGCATCTGATCACCCACAAGGTGCCGCTGTTGTGGCGGCTTCACCGCGTGCATCACGCCGATGTCGATATTGATGTGACCACCGCGATCCGCTTTCATCCGGTGGAAATCGCGCTGTCTATGGTGCTGAAAATCGGGCTGGTCTATCTGCTGGGGCCCGCCGCGCTGGCGGTGATCCTGTTTGAAATTCTTCTGAACGGAACGGCAATGTTCAACCATGCCAATATCCGCCTGCCCCTATGGCTGGACGCGATATTGCGCAAGGTTCTGGTGACGCCGGATATGCACCGGGTGCATCATTCGGTGCATCGCGCCGAACATGACACAAATTACGGCTTTGCCCTGTCAGTGTGGGATCGGCTGTTCGGCACTTATCTGGCGCAACCTGCCGCAGGGCACACACAGATGCAGATTGGTCTGGAATGGCAGGATGACCGGCCCAGCCGGCTGGGCTGGTCCTTGCGCCTGCCGTTCCAGCGCAAATGACCTATGACGATCTGGAACAGGCGGCACTGGCGCGCCAGCTGACCATTTTGGGCGGGTTTCATCCCGATGCGGATGATCCGGATCTGTCAAACTGCAAGACGCTGCTGCTGCTGGGGCCGAACGAACCTGCGTTCTGGCCGCACCTGCAATCGGAACCCGAAGGCCGCGACGGGCTGCCCGACCCGGTTGATCGCTGGTCGGCGCGCGTGATCGGCGGCTGGGCAGATGAAATACAAGGCACGGCGCTGTACCCGTTTGGCGGGCCGCCGCATCTGCCGTTTTTCGAATGGGCCACCCGCACTGGCCGATTGCACCCGTCGCCCATTCTGTTTCTGGTGCATGACCGCGCCGGATTGTTCGTGTCAATCCGTGGTGCGCTGGCGTTGCCTGTGCATATCGATCTGCCCACGCCGCCTGATGCGCTCTGCCTGACCTGCACGGATCAACCCTGTCTGTCGGCCTGTCCGGTCAGCGCCTTGTCGGGCAGGGAATATGACGTGGCGCGCTGCAAAAGCCATATCACAACCGAAGACAGCGTCGCCTGCATGACCAGCGGGTGCGCCGCGCGCCGCGCCTGCCCCGTATCGCGCAGCTTTGGCCGCCTGCCGGCACAATCGGCCTATCACATGCAAAGGTTTATCGCCCCATGACCCGCACCCTGATCCTGATGCGCCACGCGAAATCCAGTTGGGATGATTTCATGCTGTCCGATCATGACCGCCCGTTGAACAAACGCGGTATCGCCTCGGCCCGCGCTCTGGGCGACTGGCTGCGCACCAAAGGATACCTGCCCGATTGCGTGATCAGTTCAACGGCGACGCGCACGCAGGAAACGTTCGAGGGGCTGAACCTGTCCGTCACGCCCGAATACACCCGTGCGCTGTACCATGCCGGTGCCGAACGAATGCTGGATGTGCTGCAGGGGGCCGATGGCAAATGCGTGCTGATGCTGGGGCACAACCCCGGCATTGCCGACTTTGTCGAACGTCTGGTCAACGCATCACCTGCGCATCCGCGATTTCTGGATTACCCGACCGGCGCGACCACCGTTATCCAATTTAACGTGGACAACTGGCGCGATGTCAGGATCGGGCAGGGCACGGTGCAGGATTTCGTGATCCCGCGCGAATTGCCCGGCGTCTGAAAGTAAAAAAGGCGGGCACTGGCCCGCCTTTAATCGTCTTTTGGTCCCGATCCGCCCGTCAGTGGCCCAGAATCTGGCTGAGGAACAGCTTGGTTCTGGGGGATTTCGGGTTGTTAAAGAACTCTTCCGGTTCGTTCTGTTCGACAATCTGGCCTTCGTCCATGAAGATCACGCGGTTCGCCACCTGACGGGCAAAGCCCATTTCGTGGGTCACACACAGCATCGTCATGCCTTCTTCGGCAAGCTCGACCATCGTGTCCAGAACCTCTTTGATCATTTCGGGGTCCAGCGCCGATGTCGGTTCGTCAAACAACATGATGCGCGGGCGCATGCACAGCGACCGTGCAATCGCCACCCGCTGCTGCTGTCCGCCCGACAACTGGCCGGGGTATTTGTTGGCCTGATCGGGGATCTTGACCTTTTCAAGGAAGTGCATCGCGATTTCTTCGGCTTCCTTCTTGGGCGTTTTGCGCACCCAGATCGGGGCCAGCGTGCAGTTTTCAAGGATCGACAGATGCGGAAACAGGTTGAAATGCTGGAAACACATTCCGACCTCGGACCTGATCTTGTCGACGTTCTTGAGATCGGAGGACAGCAACGTGCCGTCCACCGTGATGGAACCCTGCTGGTGTTCCTCAAGCGCATTGATGCAGCGGATCAGCGTGGATTTGCCCGACCCCGACGGGCCCGCAATCACGATCCGTTCGCCTTGATACACTGTCAGATCGATATCGCGCAGCACGTGGAAGGTGCCGTACCATTTGTTCATTTTCTCAATCGAAATGGCGACTTCGTTCGAGATTTTCATTTCTTGTGCTTGTTCAGCCATTTTATCAGCCCTTCCTTATCGGTGGCCGGTCTGAAGCTTGCGCTCCAACCATTGAGAGTATTGCGAGATGCCGTAGCAGACGACAAAGAACAGCCCGGCCGCAAAGGCCCAGAGTTCCCAGTAGACGCCCGCCCAGTCTGTTGATGACAGGATGGGCCCGCGGATCATGCCGACAAGGTCGAACATCGAAATCACGGACACAAGCGTGGTGTCCTTGAACAGACCAACCGCCACGTTCACGATGCCCGGGATCGAGATTTTCAGCGCCTGCGGCAGAATGATCAGCCGCATGGATTGCGCGTAATCCAGCCCCAGACTGTCCGCCGCCTCGTACTGGCCGCGTGGCAGGGCCGCCAGCGCGCCCCGGATCACCTCTGCGATATAGGCCGACGAGAACATGGTGATCATGATGATCACACGCAGGATCAGATCAAGCGCCGTGCCGGGCGGAAAGAAATAGGCCAGAACCACGTTTGCCACGAACAGCAGGGTGATCAACGGCACACCGCGCACGAATTCGATGAAGACAACGCAGATCCATTTCACAATCGGCAGATGCGATTGCCGCCCCAGCGCCAGCATGATCCCGATGGGCAAGGACAGCGACACACAGATCGTGCCCAGGATCATGTTGAGCATGAAGCCCCCCATATCCCGGCTGGCCACAGGTTCAAGTGCCACAAACCCCGACATTGCGCCGGTCACAAAGCCACCAACCCACCACGTGATTACCGTGGCCACCAGACCCAGGCCAAGCCCGGCCATAAAACCGATACGCTCGAAGCGCTTGAAGGCGAAGTAACCCACGATCAGGCCCACAGCCGCAAGAATCGGCACAAGGATCGAGCCGCCCCAGATCAGCCAGAAGGCCAGAAACGGATAGATGCCGGTAAAGATCAGCAGTTTTCGCGGCAGATGCATGAACAGCACCGGAGCCACGGCAACGAACAACAGAATGAAGGCCACCGTCGGACGCCAGTACTGATCGCTTGGATACTGGAATCCGAACAGCATCTGCTGCCAGCGCTCCTTGATCACGGCGAAACAGCCGCCGCCGGTATCCCCGATCATCGTGCGGCATTCGCGGATGCTGTCTGCCGTCCAGACGCCGTTCACGATCCACGGAAAGATACCCGCGGCCAGACGGTAGATCACATAAAGCGATATGACCGTCATGATCGTGTTGAACCAGCCTGAAAACAGGTTTTCACGCACCCATTTTACAGCCCCGGTTTCACCCGGAGGGGGATCCATCTGGGGCAGTTGAGTTTCGCGTACGAAGGCGACGGTATGTGCATGTGTTTCACTCATTTCACCGCTCCTTCAGTTTCATTTTGTTGTTGTAGACGTTCATGATCGCCGCAATCGACAGTGAGAACGTGAGATAGAACAACATCAGCAACAGCACGCATTCGATCGCGCGGCCTGTCTGGTTCAGCGTGATGCCGCCCAGTGTACCGGTCAGATCCATGTACCCCACGGCAATCGCGAGGGACGAGTTCTTGGTGATGTTGAGATATTGCGAAATCAGCGGCGGGATGATCACCCGCAGCGCCTGCGGCAGGATCACAAGGTTCATGATCCGGCGCGGGCGCAAGCCCAGCGCAGCCGCAGCTTCGGTCTGGCCCTTGCTGACGGCAAGAATACCGGCGCGAACGTTTTCCGCGATAAAGGCACCTGTGTAGATCGCCAGCGCGAACCACAGCGCGATGAACGATGTGCGCAGCTGCAACCCGCCTTCGAACCGGAACCGGCCCATCACCGGCATGTCGAGTGCGATCGGACGCCCCAGCGCGTAATAGGCGATGACGGTGGGCACGATCAGGATGGCGATGGACGGCCATAGAACCGGAACCACCTTGCCTTCGTTGAACAGTTTCAGTCGTGCGTGGCGGCGTACCATGAAAACGCCAAAGATCGAGGCGATAAACACCCCGAACACCGCCCAGCCGCCGGCTTCGAATATCAGGGCCGGAACAAACACGCCCTGGTTGGTAAAGGCCATGCTGCCCAATAGCAGCGACCGTTCAGGATCGTCCCCGCGGTAATCCGAGATGTTGGGAAAGATGTTGGCCGTGATCGTAAAGATGATGATCAGCCAGATCAGAACCGGAATGTTCCGGAAAATCTCGACGTAAACACTCATCAGTTTGGCGACGATCCAGTTGTTGGAAAGACGCAGAACACCGGCGATCACGCCCAGCACAGTGGCCGTTACACAGGCCAGAAACGCGACAATCAGCGTATTCAGCGCGCCAACGATAGATGCACGCAGATGCGTGTCCTGGCTGTTATAGGGGATCGGCTGCTGGTTGATATCATAGCCCGCCGGATTCCTAAGGAATTCGTAAGAAATATTCAGGCCGGCATCGCGCAGGTTTTGCGCCAGATTGCTTCCAAGGTATGAAAAGGACACGATCAGGGCCAAAAGCGCCAGAGCCTGAAATGTGTAAGACCTGTAGCGCGTATCGTTGATCAGCATCGACAGGTTGAACGAACCCCGTGGAGGGTCAGAAAGCGTTGTCATCTAGGAACTTCCCCGTTGTGCGGCCAGTTATTTTTTTCAGCTCTTGCGGCTGTTTGGCAATCGCGGTCGTCTGATGTGCAAAGGGCGCAGACATGATCTGCGCCCTTTGACAAGTTTGTCTTACCGGAAAGGAGGCGAGTAGATCAGGCCGCCTTCGGTCCATTGTGCGTTCAAACCACGCGCCAGACCGATTGGTGTTTCTTCGCCGATGTTACGGGCAAAGATTTCGCCGTAGTTGCCGCCAGCCATGATGGCCCGCTTGGACCAGTCTGCGTCAAGACCCAGCATTTCACCCAGCGTTCCTTCGGAGCCCAGCAGACGCTTGACTTCGGGGTTGCTTGAACCGGTTGTCATTTCTTCGGCGTTCACCGATGTCACACCCAGTTCTTCGGCTGTGATCAGCGCGTTCAGTGTCCAGCGAACCAGATCACCCCATTCGTTGTCGCCGTGGCGGACCAGCGGGCCCAGCGGCTCCTTCGAGATGATTTCGGGCAGCAGCGCGTGATCTGCAGGGGTTGCAAAGTTTGCACGCTGCGCCGCCAGAGCGGAGGCGTCAGTTGTGTAAACATCACATGCACCGGCCAGATACTGCTGTACCGCTTCGGCACCTGTTTCAATCGGAACAGGCTCGTAGTTGATGTTGTTGGCACGGAAGAAATCGGCCAGGTTCAGTTCGGTCGTTGTACCGGTCTGGATACAGACAGTTGCACCGTCCAGATCCTTGGCCGACGAAACGCCAAGCGCCTTGGGAACCATAAAGCCCTGACCATCGTAGTAGTTTACACCTACGAAATCGAACTTCAGGTCAACATCGCGGCTGAATGTCCATGTGGTGTTACGGGCCAGCATGTCGATTTCACCCGACGCCAAAGCCGTAAAACGTGTCTTGCCGGTTGTCGGAACGAATTCAACGGCTGTAGAATCCCCAAGAACAGCGGCTGCAACAGCGCGGCATACCGCAACGTCAAAGCCCTGCCAAACACCATTTGCATCCGGCTCTGCGAAACCGGGAACACCGGTTGTTACACCGCAATTCAGCTTGCCGCGCGCCTTGACATCATCAAGCGTCCCTGCCGCAGCGACACCCGCTGCCAGACCGGCGATCGTTAGCGCGCCAAAAAAAACGGATTTTTTCATTTTTACCTCTTCCTGATTGTCCGCCACCTTATGGGGCGGTTCATCCGACATGTTAGCCGGAGGCGATACCGAAAACGGGCGATACCCCGTCGGTGGTACCGAGTTTGGTCGGATTCATCACTAAACGTCAAGGGGATGATCACCGAAACTGACGAATCCCGAAACCGGCTCAGGCGCGCCCCGGCGGCGGGTTATGCAGCCGGACGCGGGTTGTCTGGCAGGCTTTGGCAAAGATCGAAAAACCTTTTGGAGGCAAAAAACGCCTCGGCCTTTATTGCAGCGGCGGCTTCGGCTTCGTCGTCTTTTCCCCATTGTTCCTGCTGCCAGATTTCATCCAGCCGCGACACTTCCCACAGCGTTTGCGGCGGCAAATGGCCTTTGATCGCGGCAAATGCGATGATCAGCGAGCCGGACAGACTGACCAGATCGTGAAATGCGGCCAGTTCAAATGCGTTCAGCGCATGGGTGCGCTGGCGCAGTTCTTGCAAAGATTCCGGTGATTGCGCCTGATGCATGACGCCTGCAACGGTGACAAGACGGGCGTTCAGCGCCGTTTCCGCCCAGTCCAGCAACGGATCCCAAAAATCGGCCTGACGTTCGGTCAACTCGTCCGGGGATTTGGCGCGGTAGCACAGCAGGTCCGAATCACCATAGGCGGCAAGCATATCGGCAACTTCGACGAACTGCGGCGTGACCTTGTCGATGGCGGCATTCGCGGCACGGGTCACAGGCATCGTATGCGGTTTCACAAGATCTTCCTGCGCATCCCATTCCGCCGCAATCGCATCGGCAATCGCACGTGTCGGAACGATCAGCCCGGCCTTGACCGGCGTTTTGATCACGCGACCATCCAGATGCACCGTAAACCCGTCCGCGACAGGCACGGTTTCGGCCTTTTTCCAGAACCGTTTCTGTTTCCACTCGCTCATACGCGCGCCCCCAAAATGTCCTGCAATGCCTCGTCAAGCGCCGGAAAACTGTCAACAATCCGGTCAGCCGCATGCAGGCGCGAAATATCGTGATATCCCCAACTGACCCCGATGGCACCGACGCCCGCCGCCTTTGCCATGTCCATATCAAAACTTGTATCGCCGATCATCACGGTTTGCGCCGGCCCTACCCCGATGTCGCGCATCGCCGCTTCGATCATCGAAGGGTGCGGCTTGGACGGATGAAAATCGGCGACCTGCTGGGTCAGAAACAGTTGTTCCATGCCATGCGCCGCCAGCAGCTTGTCCAGACCGCGCCGTGATTTGCCCGTGGCGACGCCCAGAATGTTTTCCGGCACGGCATTCAGCATCGCCAGCGTGTCCGCCGCGCCCGCATAAAGCGGCGAAGAAAGAGCCGCACCGGTTTCGGCACGTAAAGCGATATAAGCGTCCTTGTATCCGTGTACCATCTGCACACGCTGATCTTCGGGCGCATCCGGCACCAGCCGGGCCATGGCCACATCGAGCGACAGCCCGACAATCGAAAGAATATCGCTGTGGGGCGGGTGCGGCAGGCCAACCCCGTCAAACGCGCGTGTCATGGCCGCGATAATATCGCGCTGGCTGTCCACCAGCGTGCCATCCACATCAAAAATGATCAGTCGCAGCGCAGACGTCATTCAAAATCTTCAAACGGATCGACAGGGACATCATTCGCCGACCACTGGAACAGGTTCCAGGTCTGCTCCATATGCGGGGGCAGCGGGGCGGTAAGGTGCAGGATTGCCTTGGACACCGGATGCTCCAGCGTCAGCGAACGCGCATGCAGATGCAGTTTCTTGCTGACATCGCCGCCCAGATTGGCGCCCCAGCCATCGCCCAGATTGTCCTGCCCCGACCCGCCATATTTTCCGTCACCGACAATCGGATGGCCGATTTCAGCCATATGCGCACGCAACTGGTGGGTGCGGCCCGTCACCGGGATCATCGCGACCCAGGCGGTACGCTTCGCGGCGGCCGCCAGCACGGTGTAATCTGTGGTGGCGCGTTTTGCGCCATCGGTACTGTCCACGTCGCGCGGATGCACGCAATACATCTTTTCGCCCTCGCCACCGTCACCGTGCCCGCGTGCCTTGACCAGCCCGTATTTGATCACGCCGGATTGCGGATGCGGCACACCGGCCACGGCAGCCCAGTAGATCTTGCGGGTTTCACGATGCCGGAACGCGGCTGTCAGCGCGCTTGCCACGCTGCGGGTGCGCGCCAGAAGCAGAACACCCGATGTATCCTTGTCCAGCCGGTGGACCAGTTTGGGTTTTTCATCCAGACCGAATTTCAGCGCCTCGGCAAGTCCGTCCACGTGACGCACCTGTTTGCTGCCGCCCTGCACCGGCAGGCCGTGCGGTTTGTTCAGCGCAATGATGTGATCGTCGCGGTAGATCACACAGGATTGTATCATCTTGGCGTCTGCCGCACTGATCGAGGTTTTGGCCTGCGCGCTGATCTGGCCCGCTTCGGGCAGCGGCGGGATACGCACCTGCTGACCCGCCTGAACGCGGGTCGAGGCCTTGACCCGTCCGCCATCAATGCGCAGATCGCCCTTGCGGCACATCTTTTCGATGCGCCCCTGACTGACCTGCGGAAACAGGCGCCGCATCCAGCGATCCAGCCGCTGGTCGCTGTCGCCCTCTTCTACGGTGACGGTTTGTACCCTGCTCATGCCCAGACCCCGCGCGCGCACCACAGGCCCAGCAACAGGCCCGCGATGGATAAAACAACCGACAATACGACATAGGCTCCGGCCATTCCGAATTGTCCCTTTTCGATCAGGTTCACCGTCTCAAGCGAAAAGGACGAAAAGGTTGTGAAACCGCCCAGAACGCCAACTGCCAGAAACGGGTTCAGATGGGTCAGACCCTTTTGCGCGGCCAGCACCACCAGAACACCCATCAGGAACGACCCGATGATGTTGACGCTGATCACCCCAAGAGGAAAGCCGGTTGGCCCGAATGCACGGAGCAGCCACACGCCAACGCCGTAACGCAGGCTGGCCCCGATTGCGCCGCCAAGGGCAACTGAAAAAAGCGATGTCATCATGTGCGGTCTGTCGCGCCTTGCGCGGGTGATGTCAAGTTTTGCGCTTGGCGCGCAGGCCCGCGAAGAACTCCAGCCGCTTTTTCAGCTCGCGTTCAAAGCCGCGTTCGACCGGGGAATAGAGAACCGGCCGCTTCACCCCGTCGGGAAAATAGTTCTGGCCGGAAAACCCGTATTCGGCGTCGTGATCATAGGCATAGTCTTTGCCATAGCCGATATCCTTCATCATCGCCGTGGGGGCATTCAGGATGTGTTTGGGCGGCGGCTCCGATCCGGTTTTCCTCGCCATCGCCATCGCACCTTTGAAGGCGACATAGCCGGCGTTGGATTTGGGGGCCAGCGCCAGATAGGCCACCGCCTGCCCCAGCGCCAGTTCGCCTTCGGGGCTGCCCAGCCGTTCATAGGTTTCCCATGCATGCAGGCACACTGTCTGGGCCTGCGGATCGGCCAGCCCGATATCTTCGACCGCCATGCGGGTGATCCGGCGGGCCAGATAACGCGGGTCTTCGCCCCCGGTCAGCATCCGCGCGAACCAGTAAAGTGCTGCATCCGGATCAGAGCCGCGCACGGATTTGTGCAGCGCGGAAATCAGGTTGTAGTGTTCTTCGCCGCCCTTGTCGTATTTGGCCGCGCGCCGCATCAGGCGGGTACCCAGCGCCTCGCGATCCAGCTTGGTATCGGTTTTCCATGCCGCCACCTGTTCGATCAGGTTCAGCAGGGCGCGCCCGTCACCATCGGCCATTTCCTGCAACACCTCGCGCGCGTCGCCGGTCAGCGGCAACGCCTTGCCCAATTCCTTTTCCGCCCGCTGTGTCAGCCGTTCCAGATCGGACAGGTCCAGCCGTTTCAGCACCAGAACCTGCGCCCGCGACATCAGGGCGGCGTTTAATTCGAACGATGGGTTTTCGGTGGTGGCCCCGACCAGCAAAATGGTTCCGTCTTCCATAAAAGGCAGAAACCCGTCCTGCTGGGCCTTGTTAAAGCGGTGGATTTCATCGACGAACAGCAACGTGCCCTGCCCGTTCTGACGGCGGATGCGGGCCGCTTCGAACACTTTTTTAAGGTCGGGCACACCGGTGAAAATAGCGCTGATCTGAACGAAATGCAGATCGGTTTCATCCGCCAGCAGTCGCGCGATCGTGGTTTTGCCCACCCCGGGCGGCCCCCAGAACACCAGCGAAGACAGGCTGCCCGATGCCAGCATGATCCCCAAGGGCGCATCCGGACCAAGCACCTGATCCTGTCCGATCACCTCGGCCAGTGTTTTGGGGCGGAGACGGTCCGCCAGCGGTCGATGCGCGGACGGGACAGGATCAGCCCCCGGTTGATCGAACAGATCCGCCACGGCGTCAGCGCCTGAACCGCAATTGCGCGCGATTTGTGCCGCGCTGGATATCAAACACCAGACCACGACCTGACCGGCGCAGGGTTTTGCGCACATCCGGCGGCGTTTCGATCACATCGCCGTTGATGGCCAAAATTACATCGCCGGTTCGCAATCCGACACGCGGAGCTACGGGGCCGGCGTCGGACACCACCACGCCGCCCGCCAGCAATGGCAGGTTGAACTCGGCGATCACCGCTGGATTGATCTGTGACACGGCCAACCCCGGCAGGCCACTGTCATCGCCCAACAGAACCGTATCGCGGGGCGGCGTTTCGGGCGCTGTCATCAGGGTTACAGCAACATCGTTCGCGGTGTCGCCGCGCCAGCGCGTGATACTCACATCCTGCCCCAGACCGGCCACGCTCATCCGGTAGACCATTTCAGCGGGTGTGTTCACGGCAGCACCGTCAACAGCGGTGATGACGTCGCCAACTTCGAAGCCTGCGGTTTTGAACGGGCTGACGGGGTGCAGCGCTGACACCACGATACCGCCGGGCACATCCAGGCCCAGCGTTTCAGCCATTTCGGCATCCACGACCTGACCACTCATGCCGGCCCATGGGCGTTCGAACCCGCTGTTTCCGGCGCGGGCCTGATCGACAAAGGCCGCAACCAGATCGGCGGGAATGGCAAAACCGATGCCGTTTGATCCCCCCGACCGCGTCAGGATCGAGGTGTTGATCCCGACCAGATTGCCCTGCATGTCGATCAGCGCACCGCCTGAATTGCCCGGATTGATCGGCGCATCGGTCTGGATGAAATAGCCGTGCCCGGCACCGCCCGCCCCGCCAGAGCGTGCCAGCCCCGAAATGATACCACTGCTGACGGTCTGGCCCACGCCAAACGGGTTGCCGATGGCCAGCGCCAGTTCGCCCACCTCGACGCTGTCACTGTCGCGCAGGGCAAGGCTGGGCAGGTCCGCCGCGCCATCCAGTTGCAGAATGGCCAGATCGCTGTCCTTGTCGCCCAGCAACACGCGGGCGCTGAATTCCCGCCGGTCAGCAAGCACGACGCTTATGTCGGTGGCCATGCCGACAACATGGTAATTGGACACGACAATGCCGTCCGATGACAGGATCACGCCTGATCCCAGAGAGTTCTGGACGCGGGGTTGCGGGGCAGCGAAATCCTGAAAAAAGCGGCCAAAAAACGGATCACTGGAAAACGGGTTGGGGCGGGCCTCGGTCACGAAACGGGCATAGATGTTGACCACCGCAGGCGCCGCCTGCTTTACCAGTGGCGCGAAACTAAGCTGCATTTCCTGCTGGGAATTTGGAACACGCGTTTCAGCCGCCGCAAAAGGGGCAGGCAAAAGGCACAGCAGGAAAAGCAGAATTCGGATCATCAGGCCCCCCGTATGAGTGCCCCTGATATGCGCGCGACCGGCGCGAATTGCAACTGCACTGCACGCAGCACCGGCAGGTCAGGCGTGGTCTGGCGTATCGCTTGTCAGGCTGGTGATATGGATTTGCCAATGTCCGTCGACATGGCGCTTCAGCACGTTGACCGACACGCCGCTTTCGGTGATCAGGCTGCCCGCATCGTCGGGAAAATCACCCGCGTAATGTATCACGCAATAGGCCAGATCGCCCTTGCCCTCGGCGCGGATCACGCGCATCCGCTTGTTTTGTTCGTTCGCGCCAAACCAGTCCTTGTGCGCCTGCATCACTGCCGCGTGGCCCAGCGCGGCCGGACCATAGGGCGAATAAAGGGCTGCCTTTTCTGTGTACATGGCGCCAATCGCCACCAGATCGTGCCGGTTGTACGCATCGACATAGCGATCGATGATTGCCTGCATTTCGGTTTCAAATGACATCGCTGATCCTGCCTTGTTCGTATGATGCGACAGCCTATCGCCCGAACCCCTTGGCGCAAAGAAAAACCCCGCCCAGTGGACTGGACGGGGGTAAATATTCAGGCGTTTCGCCAGTTTTTAATCTTCGGCGGCTTCTTCTGCGGCCAGACGGGCCTTGTCGCCGGCGCCTTTGGCGTCGCGATCACGATCAACGAATTCGATGATCGCCATCGGGGCCATGTCGCCATAGCGGAAACCGGCCTTCAGCACGCGCACATAGCCACCTTGGCGGTCTTTGTAGCGCGGGCCCAATACGTCGAACAATTTGGCGACATACTGGTCTTGTTTCAGCTTGGACGCGGCCTGACGGCGGGCGTGCAGGTCGCCGCGTTTGGCCAGCGTGATCATCTTTTCGATGATCGGGCGCAGTTCTTTTGCCTTGGGCAAAGTTGTCTTGATCTGCTCATGTTCAATGAGCGAGCCTGCCATGTTGGAAAACAGAGCCTTACGGTGCTCATGTGTCCGGTTCAGGCGGCGGTAACCACGTGCGTGACGCATTTTCTTGATCCTTCTACAGGTTTATACTTTGTACGGCCCATGATGCGTGTCACAGGCTCTGTTGGGGCGGAATTGCCCGGTTTTCCCCGCCAGCGCGGGCATTGACGAAGACGCGTTTAAAACGCGTCTTCGAATTTCTTGGCCAGATCCTCGATATTGTCGGGTGGCCAGTCTTCGACGTCCATGCCCAGATGCAGGCCCATGCCTGACAGCACTTCCTTGATCTCGTTCAAGGATTTGCGGCCAAAGTTCGGGGTGCGCAGCATTTCGGCTTCGGTTTTCTGGATCAGATCGCCGATGTAAACGATGTTGTCGTTCTTGAGGCAGTTTGCCGAACGCACAGACAGTTCCAACTCGTCCACTTTCTTGAGCAGCAGCGGGTTGAATTCCAGTCCGTCATCATCATCCTGACGCGACGCGCTTTCTGGTTCGTCGAAGTTGACGAAAATGCCCAGCTGATCCTGCAGGATGCGCGCGGCAAAGGCCACGGCATCATCCGGCGTGATCGACCCATCGGTTTCAACCTTCATGGTCAGCTTGTCATAATCCAGAACCTGACCTTCGCGGGTCGGTTGCACATCATAGCTGACTTTTTTGACCGGCGAATAGATCGCATCAATCGGGATCAGACCGATGGGTGCGTCTTCGGGTTTGTTCTTTTCTGCCGCGACATAGCCTTTGCCGGTATTCACGGTCAGTTCCATGAACACGTCGGCGCCATCGTCCAGGTGGCAGATGACATGATCGCGGTTCAGGATTTCGATGCCGGAACTGTCGGAAATATCACCCGCAGTCACAACACCGGGGCCCTTGGCCGAAATCGAAAGACGCTTTGGCCCTTCAACTTCCATGCGCAGGGACACGCCTTTGAGGTTCAGGATGATGTCGGTCACGTCTTCACGCACACCGGCAACACTTGAAAACTCGTGCAGCACATTGTCAATCTGCACCGATGTGATCGCGGCCCCTTGCAGGGACGACATGAGAACGCGGCGCAGCGCGTTGCCCATCGTCAGACCAAAGCCGCGTTCCAGCGGTTCTGCCACAACGGTTGCCTGACGCGCAGGATCGTTGCCGGGTTTGACATCAAGTTGTGTCGGCTTGATCAATTCAGCCCAATTTTTATGGATCATGCGTCCCTCCATTCTTGCCAACATCCCATGTCCAAATAGATGCCAGCGCCCGAGGTTTCAAAATGACAAACTGAGGCCGGGCAAAAGGCGCGGCCTCAGAGCAATAAAGTGCTTAAACGCGGCGGCGTTTCGGCGGGCGGCAACCGTTGTGTGCCATCGGGGTCACATCACGGATTGACGTGATGTTGAACCCGACTGCTGCCAAAGCGCGCAAAGCACTTTCGCGGCCGCCACCGGGGCCTTGCACTTCGACTTCCAGCGTCTTGACGCCGTGATCCTGTGCCTTTTTGCCTGCATCTTCTGCGGCCATCTGGGCGGCATAAGGTGTCGATTTGCGCGACCCCTTGAAACCCATCGTGCCTGCCGACGACCAGGCAATCGCGTTGCCTTGAACGTCCGAGATCAGGATTTTTGTGTTGTTGAAAGAAGAGTTCACATGCGCAACACCTGCTGCGATGTTCTTGCGCTCTTTCTTCTTGGTGCGTGTCTTTTCGCGTGCCATCGGTCCGAGCCTCCCTTATTTCTTCTTGCCGGCAATGGCCTTTGCGGGGCCTTTGCGGGTGCGAGCGTTGGTATGGGTGCGCTGACCGCGAACCGGCAGGTTGCGACGGTGGCGCAGGCCACGGTAGCAGCCAAGGTCCATCAGACGCTTGATGTTCATCTGGGTTTCACGACGCAGATCACCTTCGACGCTGTAGTTCGCATCGATGTGTTCGCGCACGGCCAGAACTTCGGCGTCGGACAATTCGTTGACCCGACGGGCCTGATCAATGCCGACAGCATCGCAGATGGCCTTGGCCGAGGAATTACCGATTCCGGTGATATAGGTAAGGGCGATTGGAACCCGCTTTGCAGTTGGGATGTTTACGCCGGCAATACGTGCCACGTGTCATATTCCTTTTCGTTGCGGGTCCGTAATGCCAGACCCTTTTTTCACAACGTAAGCCCGAAGCGTTTTATAGCATCGGGCGTCAGCTGATCAGGTGATCTTGCCCGTCGGGTGCGACCCTGTAGGCAAATTGATTCTCTTGCGAGATAGCGCGTGTTATGGGCTTTTGCCGTGGGCGTCAAGGCACCTGCCCTGAAAGCGCGGGAAACAGCAAATCAGGCGTCCAGAACCGCCGCGATTTCGCCCCGCACCGCATCAATCGAACCCAGCCCGTCCACTGTCGCCAGCATGTCCTTGGCATAGTAATAGCCGATCAGGGGCGAAGTTTGCTTGTAATATTCCATCAGGCGGGTTTTCAGGCTGTCTTCGTTGTCATCCGCACGGCGTTTGAACTCGGTGCCGCCGCAATTGGTGCATTTGCCATCCGCCGGAACCGGCTTGGTGTTGTCATTGTAAACCTCGCCGCACATGGCGCAGGTTGAACGGGCGGTGATGCGCGCGACAAGGGCTTCGTCATCCACCCGCATCTCGATCACCTTGTCCAGCGCTTCACCCTGTGCCGCCAGCAAATTGCCCAGTGCGTCAGCCTGTGCCAGCGTGCGCGGGAAACCATCAAAGATAAAACCGTTGGCCTTAACCGTTTCCAGCTTTTCGCGGATCAGGCCAATCACGATCTCGTCGGTGACAAGCGCGCCGCGCTCCATCACATCGGCGACGATCTTGCCCATTTCGGAGCCGCTGTCCTTGGCTTCGCGTAGCATGTCGCCGGTGCTAAGCTGCACCATGCCGCGTTGTTCGACCAGATGACGTGCCTGCGTGCCCTTGCCCGCACCCGGTGGCCCCAGAAGAATGATATTCATCGGCGCGCCGGTGTGCGTTTACCACGCTTTTTCGATTTGCCACGCAGTTGCGATTTTTCGATCAGACCTTCGTATTGATGCGCCAGCAGATGGCTTTGGACCTGCTGGATCGTATCCATGGTCACCGACACAACAATCAGAACCGATGTTCCGCCAAAGTAGAACGGAATGGCGAATTGTCCGCGCAGGATTTCGGGCAACAGGCAGACCGCGGCCAGATAGGCAGACCCCAGCACCAAGACACGGTTGACGACGTATTCCAGGTAATCGGCGGTTTTTCTGCCGGGACGGATGCCCGGGATGAACCCGTTCTGGTTCTTCAGGTTGTCGGCCACATCGTCCACCTTGAACGATACGTTGAACGTGTAGAAATAGGCAAAGAACACGATCATCGCGACAAAGAACAACAGATATAGAGGCTGACCCGGCCCGAAATAGGCCAGAATGGTCGACATGATCGGGCCCGTCGAATTGCCCGAAAACGTGCTGATCGTGATCGGCAGCAACAGCAGTGAGCTGGCGAAGATCGCCGGAATAACACCCGACGGGTTGACCTTGACCGGCAGGTGGCTTGATCCGCCATCATACATTTTCATACCCACCTGACGGCGCGGATACTGAATGTGGATCTTGCGCAGGGCGCGTTCCATGAACACCACGAACGCAATGGTGGCCACCACCATCACAATCACACCCACAATCACCGCGGGGCTGATCGCGCCCGAACGGCCGCTGGCAAAGAACTGCGCCATGGCGGCAGGCACTTCGGCAATGATGCCGACAAAGATGATCAGCGAAATACCGTTGCCTATGCCGCGCGCGGTGATCTGTTCACCCAGCCACATCAGGAACATGGTGCCGCCGACCAATGTGATCATGCAGGAAATGCGGAAATAGAGGCCCGGATCGGTTGCCAGATCGCCCGCTTCAAGGCTGACGGCAAGCCCGTAGGATTGCACCGTGGCCAGCAAAACCGTGCCGTAGCGCGTATACTGGTTGATTTTCTTGCGGCCCTGTTCGCCTTCTTTTTTCAGCTGTTCCAGCGATGGCACCATCGACGTCAGAAGCTGAACGATGATCGAGGCCGAGATATATGGCATGATACCAAGGGCAAAGATCCCCATCCGCCCCAGCGCGCCGCCGGTGAACATCGACACCATGCCGCCGATGCCCTGCCCCGCCTGTTCCATGAATTCACGCAAGGCCGCACCGTCGATGCCCGGAACCGGGATAAACGTGCCCAGCCGGTAGACGATCAGAAGACCCAGGGTGAACAGGATGCGGTTGCGCAGATCGGTGGCTTTGCCAAGGGCCGACCAGCTTGTGTTGGCGGCCATTTGTTCAGCTGCTGATACCATGAGGCGTTTGTCCTTAATGACAACGCCGCCAAGACCGTTTCCCGGCATCGGCGGCGTTTGGAAAACCTTGGTTGTGTATGTAAGCGGCGAATACGCCGCTCACAACCCGTTACTCTGCCGCAGACGCAGTTGTGACCGTCAGAGCACCACCGGCCTTGGCCACCGCATCAATCGCGGATTTGGATGCGCCGGTGACTTCCAGTGTCACCTTGGACGTCACATCGCCCTTGGCCAGAACGCGGATACCGTCCAGCTTGCGACGGACCAGACCGCTTTCGATCAGTACGTCTTCGGTGATCGGCTTTTTCGAGTCGATCTTTTTCGCGTCTATGAATTTCTGGATCAGGCCCAGATTGACAACGGCAAAGCTTTTGCGGTTCGGCTTGTTAAAGCCGCGCTTTGGCAGGCGTTGGTACAGCGGCATCTGGCCGCCTTCGTAGCCACCGATGGCCACACCCGAACGGGATTTCTGACCCTTGACACCACGGCCACCGGTTTTACCCGTACCCGAGCCGGGACCACGGCCAATGCGCTTGCGCTTTTTGGTGGCGCCATCGTTGTCGGAAAGTTCATGCAGTTTCATTGTCGCTTCTCCTTTGCCGGAAATGTCCCCCAGCGACGGGAGCGGACAAACGCGGCGTTTCAGATATGATTCTTGCAGACGCAAGCGCCCACCGCGTGCGTATAGACGAGGGGTGTTGGGGGATCAAGGGCGGTGTTGGGGTGGGTGTAACAAAGGGCTGCGTGGGGCGGGCTTAGGAAGGGCCAGTGTGATTGTCCCACGCCAAAGGTTTGCCGAAAGGTGGAAAGGCTTTCGGCGGGTAATCGCGATTGAGAGGGGTTTTAAGCGGGTTGCGTTAAGACAGGGTGACACAACCGCGCGCGCGGCCACCAAAACGCACAACGCCCCGCAAATCCTTGCGGGGCGCTGGTAATGTCAAGAACGCGGGTCTGCCCCGCGGTCTTTATCCACGCTCTTCGATGATCTCGACCAGGTGGGGGATGCTGTTGACCATGCCGCGCACGGAAGGGGTGTCTTCCAGTTCGCGGGTCTTGTGCATCTTGTTCAGGCCCAGACCAACCAGCGTGGCACGCTGTTTTGCGGGGCGGCGGATCGGCGAACCGACCTGTTTTACAACGATTGTCTTAGCCATGATCAAGCCTCCTCGGCCACTTGGGCGGACGCCTCGGGGGCGTCATCGCGCTTGGGCAGAATGTCAGACACTTTCTTGCCGCGGCGTTGCGCGACGGAACGGGGCGATGCCTCTTTCAACAGACCGTCCATGGTGGCGCGGATCATGTTGTAAGGGTTCTGCGAGCCGATGGACTTGGACACAACGTCTTTGACGCCCAGCATTTCGAAAACGGCACGCATCGGACCACCGGCAATAATTCCGGTACCTTCCGGCGCGGTCCGCATCACCACTTTACCGGCGCCGTGACGGCCTTCCATGTCGTGGTGCAGGGTGCGGCCTTCGCGCAGCTGCACGCGGATCATCTGGCGCTTGGCCTGCTCGGTGGCTTTGCGAATGGCCTCTGGGACCTCTTTCGCCTTGCCTTTGCCGAAACCGACGCGGCCCTTCTGATCGCCCACAACCACCAAAGCCGCAAAGCCGAAGCGCTTGCCACCTTTTACGGTTTTGGACACACGGTTGATCGCCACAAGGCGGTCGGCGAATTCCGGGGTTTCGTCGCGTTGGTTGCGGCGGTTGCCCCCACGGTTGTCATCTCTTGCCATAAGGCATCATCCTTTCGGTGCGGCGCGTCAGCGCCCTGATTTGGTCAATCCAGGTGGGTGCTGAACACCCCCGGATCATCGAGGCGGCCCACAAAAGGCCGCCTGCGCTGTCTTAGATTTTCAGACCGCCTTCGCGGGCTGCTTCGGCCAAAGCCTTGACCTTGCCGTGGAACAGGAAACCGCCACGGTCAAAATATGCTTCTTCCACACCGGCCTTTTTCGCACGTTTCGCGATTTCAGCACCGACCTTGGCGGCCGCTTCGATGTTGTTCTTGCCGACAACGCCCAGTGTTTTTTCAAGCGACGAGGCAGAGGCCAGAGTGACCCCGTTCACGTCGTCGATCAGCTGGACGCTGATGTTCTTGTTGCTGCGGTGGACCGAAAGACGCGGACGTCCTGCGTTCACTTTGCGAAGTTTGTTCCGAACGCGCAGGCGGCGCTTCAAGAACAGTTGTCTTTTGCTGTTTGCCATTTGTCCGTTCCTTACTTCTTCTTGCCTTCCTTGCGGAAGATAAACTCGCCCTTGTAGCGAATGCCTTTGCCTTTGTAGGGCTCGGGCTTGCGCCACGCGCGGATGTTGGCCGCGACCTGTCCGACGAGTTGCTCATCAATGCCTTCAACCACAATCTCGGTCTGCTTGGGCGCGGTGACTGTAACGCCGGCAGGCGGCACATAATCCACGTCATGGGACAGACCCAGGTTGAGTTTCAGGGTGTTGCCGGTCATCGCGGCACGATAACCAACACCCTGGATTTCCAGCTCTTTCTTGAAGCCTGTGGTCACGCCTGCCACCAGGTTGGCAACCATTGTGCGGCTCATGCCCCATTGCTGGCGGGCGCGCTTGGACGAGCCACGCGGCATAACCGAAACCGAGTTGTCCTCGATCGAGATGGTTACATCGTCGGTGGCGCGGAAGCTGCGCGTGCCTTTGGGGCCTTTGACTTCGATCGTCTGACCCGACATTGACGCTGTTACGCCAGAGGGCAGATTAACCGCTTTTTTACCGATACGAGACATCTTGCCCTCCTTAGAATACGGTGCAGAGCACTTCGCCGCCAACGTTGGCGCTGCGTGCTGCGGCATCCGACATCACACCTTTGGGGGTGGAGACAATCGACACACCAAGGCCCTGACGGACCGACGGGATGTCCTTGACGCCCATGTAAACGCGACGACCGGGTTTTGAGACCCGCTTCAGTTCGC
The DNA here is from genome assembly GCF_051013555.1 of Sulfitobacter sp. TBRI5. Taxonomy (NCBI): domain Bacteria; kingdom Pseudomonadati; phylum Pseudomonadota; class Alphaproteobacteria; order Rhodobacterales; family Roseobacteraceae; genus Sulfitobacter; species Sulfitobacter sp. TBRI5. The sequence goes on from NZ_CP112884.1 coordinate 725,131, forward strand.
GAATGACAGGAGTGCCTTCGTAATATTTCAGGCTGATTTCGAGGGCCGGATGACCATCGGAACCAGTGACTTTTTCGTAGCCACGGATATAGCCTTCGTCCGCCAGCACATCCAACACCCAAGCGCGCAGTTTGGACGCCGGTGTGATCACCGTCGATTTGCCGCGCATTTGGCTGTTGCGGATGCGGGTGAGCATATCTGCGATAGGATCGTTCATACTATCTCTCCCTTACCAGCTGGATTTGACCATACCGGGGATCTGGCCGCTTGAGCCAAGGTCCCGCAGTGCGATCCGTGAAATTTTAAGCTTACGATAGTAAGCATGCGGACGACCTGTCAGCTGGCACCGGTTGTGCAAGCGTGTTGCCGAGCTGTTGCGCGGCAGTTTGGCCAGCTTCAGGCGCGCTTTGAAACGCTCTTCCATCGGCTTGCTCTGGTCATTTGCGATCGCTTTCAGCTCGGCCCGTTTGGCGGCATATTGCTCGACCAGCTTGGCGCGCTTCTTTTCGCGTTCGATCATTGATTTTTTAGCCATTACTCTCTCTCCCCGCGCTTAGCTGTTGAACGGCATGTTGAAATGCTTCAACAGCGCCTTGGCTTCAGCGTCGGTAGGTGCAGTGGTGACCATGATAATATCCATGCCCCACACTTCATCGACCTTGTCATATTCGATTTCCGGAAACACGATGTGCTCTTTCAGGCCCATCGCATAGTTGCCGCGACCATCAAAGCTTTTGCCCGAAACGCCGCGAAAGTCGCGGATACGGGGCATTGCAATGGTGATCAGGCGATCCAGAAATTCATACATACGATCGCCACGCAGGGTTACTTTGGCCCCCAGCGGCATTTCTTCACGGACGCGGAAACCGGCAATGGATTTCTTGGCCGTTGTCGTCAGGGCCTTCTGGCCTGCGATCGTCGACAGATCCTCAACCGCGGATTTTGCTTTCTTGCTGTCACGGACAGCTTCTGCACCGCAGCCGATGTTCAGAACGATTTTATCCAGACGCGGGATCTGCATATCGTTCTTGTAGCCGAACTCTTCCTTCATGGCGGCGCGGATATTTTCCACATAAGCCGCTTTCAGGCGCGGGGTATAGGTTGCCGTATCAAGCATCGATCACGTCCCCCGTGGTTTTGGCAAAGCGCACTTTCTTGTCGCCGTCCGTTTTAAAACCGACGCGCGTGGCTTTGCCTTTGGCGTCCAGCATCGACAGATTGCTCAGGTCGATTGGCATGGGCTTGGGAACGCGGCCGCCCTGATCGGACTGGCTTTGTTTGGTGTGACGGATGGCGACATTCACGCCTTCCACGACAGCTTTGCCGGCTTTGGGGTCAACCGAGGCGATGGTGCCTTGTTTGCCCTTGTCCTTGCCAGCAAGCACGATGACCTTGTCACCTTTGCGGAGTTTGGCAGCCATTACAGCACCTCCGGAGCAAGCGAGATGATTTTCATGAAGTTTTTGGCCCGCAATTCGCGCACGACCGGTCCAAAGATCCGGGTGCCGACAGGTTCGTTATTGTTGTTCAGAATAACGGCTGCGTTGCGGTCAAAGCGGATGGCGGTGCCATCGTCACGGCGAACTTCTTTGGCGGTGCGTACGACAACGGCCTTGCGGACGTCGCCTTTTTTCACGCGACCACGCGGAATGGCTTCCTTGACCGAGACGACGATGATGTCGCCGACGGATGCGTATTTACGCTTGGAACCACCCAGAACCTTGATGCACTGAACACGGCGTGCGCCGCTGTTGTCAGCAACATCCAGGTTGGTCTGCATCTGGATCATTTGGTTTCTCCCGACCTTTGGGGGGCGATGCGTGCCTGATCCCCAGGGTTTCGATTAAGATGTTCGGTGCTTCAGGCCTCGGCGGCTTGCAACACTTCCCAACGTTTGGTTTTCGATCGTGGTGCACATTCGATGATGCGGACGGAATCGCCCACCTTGAATGTGTTGTTCTCATCGTGGGCCCGGTATTTCTTGGACTTGCGGATGGTTTTCTTCAGAACCGGATGCGTGAAACGGCGTTCCACCGATACGGTTACGGTTTGTGCGTTGGCGTCGCTTGTCACGGTGCCGGAAAGAATTCGCTTGGGCATCTGTTCAGGCTCCCTTATTCAGCGGCCGCAGCAGCGGCTTTTTCGTTAAGAATGGTTTTTACACGGGCCACATCACGGCGAACCGTTTTCATGCGGGCTGTGCCTTCCATCTGGCCGGTAGCTTGCTGAAAGCGGAGGTTAAAGCTCTCTTTTTTCAGGTTGACCAGTTCTTCACGAAGCTGGTCCGGCGTTTTTTCACGCAGTTCTTTGGCGTCCATCGCCCTATTCCTTTCAACATCACCAGCAGGCCCCATAAGGGTGACCATGATTCTGGTGGAGTGGGTTCAAAGTACGCCGTATAGGAGGGTTCGCACTTTGGCGCAACCCCTAAGAGACAAAAGCGGATATACCACCTTTTTCGCGCCTGTGCGACCCGGCGAAATTCCGAAGATTTCCGCCGGTCAGCCCTGTTTCGCGAACGCGTTGTGCGATATGGAAACGGCATGACACAGATCACATCCCTTTTTGTTACCCGCCTTTATCACGCGCGCCTGTCCGATCTTGGCAAACCCCTTGATCCGGACGAGCTGGAAGATTCCTGCTTGTCCATCGCCGAAGACGACACCGCCGGGCAAGACTGGAGCGCGGAAAACGGCTTTCCCGGGTACACCAGCTATGCGTCACTGACCGACCTGCCCTGGCGGTTCCCGATATTCAAAGACCTGAAAAAGGTGCTGGACAAGCATGTGAAATCCTTTGCCAAGGATTTGGAATTTGATCTGGACGGCAAGAAGCTGCAGCTGGAAGATCTTTGGATCAATATCCTGCCGCACGGGGGCATTCACACCTCGCATATCCATCCCCATTCGGTGATCAGCGGCACGACCTATGTCGCGGTGCCCAAAGGGGCAAGCGCGATCAAGTTCGAAGACCCGCGTCTGGCGATGATGATGGCTGCCCCCGCGCGCAAGAAAGACGCACGCGATGAGATGCGCAGCTTTGCCTATGTCGCGCCACAGGTCGGTGACGTTCTGTTATGGGAAAGCTGGCTGCGCCACGAAGTGCCGATGAACATGGCCGAAGATGACCGGATTTCTGTGTCGTTTAATTACGGTTGGGGATAGCGGCCGAAGAAACGTCTTGTCCCTGCCCAGGTAGCAACTTTGAAAATTCCTTTTGTCTTTTTCATCATATCGCTGGCTGTCAGCCTTGTTGCGCTTGCCAAACCCGATCTATCAAACGTGATACTGCTATCCGGACCGTGTGCCCTGGCAAGCCTAGTGCTTTGGTTGCGTGCGTGGCTGAGACCTTCCCAACCTTCTTCTTCAGACAAACAGAACTGTGTCGTGATTGACGGTTCGAACGTGATGCACTGGCGAAAAGGCATTCCAAGTATCGAACCTGTTGTCGAGACGATCCGGAATCTGGAGGTATCGGGGTATACACCTGGCGTTGTCTTTGATGCCAACGCTGGCCATCTGCTTGCAGGCCGTTATTTGCACGACAACGATTTTGAAAAAATATTAAAACTGCCACGCCACCGGGTGATGGTCGCTCATAAAGGTACATCGGCCGATCCATTGGTCCTCACTGCGGCACGCACCTTGTCCGCGCGTATCGTTTCGAACGACCGGTTCCGCGATTGGATTGCAGCCTACCCGGAAATTTCCGATCCGGGGCATATTATCCGGGGAGGCTATCGTTCGGGCAAAGTCTGGCTGAACCTCGACGCGCCCGACACCGCAGCACAAAGCCAGCCGCAGACCACCGCCTGAGCGCAGAAGCCAACGGGCCGGTGAAAACAAAAGCCCCCACCGGTTTCCCGGAGGGGGCTTTTCTGTTCACCTAGGTGCGGCCCGCAGGTTTTCTAGGAGAACCCGCTACACCGCCCGCGTGAGGATTTACCAATCCTCACGGACCACAATGCGTGTCTTGATCGGCAGTTTCATCGCGGCAAGGCGCAGGGCCTCGCGGGCGACGTCATCGCCGACACCGTCGATTTCGAACATGACACGGCCGGGTTTGACCTTGCAGGCCCAGAAATCGACAGACCCTTTACCCTTACCCATCCGGACTTCGGTGGGTTTGGATGTGACTGGAACATCCGGGAAGATCCGGATCCAGACACGGCCCTGACGTTTCATGTGACGGGTCATCGCGCGGCGGGCCGCTTCGATCTGACGGGCTGTCACACGCTCTGGCTGCGTGGCTTTCAGGCCATAAGTGCCAAAGTTAAGATCGGATCCGCCTTTGGCGAGGCCCTTGATCTTGCCTTTGAATTGCTTACGGAACTTCGTGCGCTTTGGTTGAAGCATTTTCTATTCCCCCTTAGCGACGGCCACCAGCGCCACGGGGCGCAGGACCATCCTGGAGTTCTTGTGCTTTACGGTCACGCGCAGCTGGATCGTGTTCCATGATCTCGCCTTTGAAGATCCAGACCTTGATCCCGATGATGCCATAGGCGGTCATCGCTTCGACGTTTGCGTAATCGATGTCGGCACGCAGGGTGTGCAAAGGCACGCGGCCTTCACGGTACCATTCGGTCCGGGCAATCTCGGCACCGCCCAGGCGGCCCGATACGTTGACCCGGATGCCCAGGGCACCCATACGCATCGCGTTCTGCACGGCACGCTTCATCGCGCGACGGAACGAAACACGACGTTCCAGCTGCTGGGCGATGCTTTCGCCAACCAGCTGTGCGTCCATCTCGGGTTTGCGGACTTCAACAATATTCAGATGCAGTTCGCTGTCAGTCATCTTGGCAATTTTCTTGCGCAGGGTTTCGATGTCTGCGCCTTTCTTGCCGATGATGACACCGGGGCGGGCTGTGTGGATCGTCACGCGGCACTTTTTGTGCGGACGTTCGATGATCACACGGGCCACACCGGCCTGTTTACATTCTTCGTTGATGAAATCACGGATTGCGAGGTCTTCCAGCAGAAGATCACCGTAATCCTTGGTGTCGGCATACCAGCGGCTGTCCCAGGTGCGGTTGACCTGCAGGCGCATACCAATCGGATTGACTTTGTTACCCATTAGGCTTGCTCCTCAACTTGACGGACTTTGATCGTCAGTTCCGAAAACGGCTTTACGATCTTGCCAAACCGGCCACGGGCACGCGGACGGCCGCGTTTCAGTGTCAGGTTTTTGCCAACATACGCTTCGGCCACAACCAGCTCGTCCACATCCAGGTTATGGTTGTTTTCGGCATTGGCGATTGCGGATTGCAGACATTTCTTGACGTCTTCCGCGATGCGTTTCTTGCTGAACGTGAGGTCCGTCAGGGCCTTGTCCACTTTCTTGCCGCGGATCATGGCCGCTACAAGGTTCAGTTTTTGCGGGGAAGTACGCAGCATACGCAGTTTTGCCATTGCTTCGTTATCTGCCACGCGGCGGGGATTTTTATCCTTGCTCATGGCTTACTTCCGTTTCGCTTTTTTGTCGGCGGCGTGGCCATAATAGGTGCGGGTCGGCGAATATTCACCGAACTTCTGACCAATCATGTCTTCCGTGACGTTAACAGGGATGTGTTTGTGACCGTTGTAGACGCCAAAGGTCAAACCCACGAATTGCGGCAGGATTGTCGAGCGGCGCGACCAGATCTTGATCACTTCGTTGCGGCCGCCTTCGCGGGACGCTTCGGCTTTTTTGAGGACATAAGAGTCGACAAAAGGCCCTTTCCAGACTGAGCGAGACATATCTTAACGTCCCTTCTTCTTGGCGTGCCGCGAGCGGATGATCAGCTTGCTGGACGCTTTGTTCTTGTTCCGGGTTTTTGCACCCTTTGTCGGCTTGCCCCATGGCGTCACCGGGTGACGACCACCAGAGGTCCGGCCTTCACCACCACCGTGCGGGTGATCGATCGGGTTCATAACCACACCGCGCACAGACGGGCGGATGCCCTTGTGACGCATACGGCCGGCTTTACCGAAGTTCTGGTTGGAATTGTCGGGGTTGCTGACCGCACCAACGGTGGCCATGCATTCCTGACGCACCATGCGCAATTCGCCCGACGACAGGCGGATCTGGGCATAGCCACCATCGCGGCCCACGAACTGGGCATAGGTGCCGGCTGCGCGTGCAATCTGGCCGCCTTTACCGGGCTTCATCTCGATATTGTGGATGATTGTCCCGATCGGCATGCCGGAAAACGGCATCGCGTTGCCCGGTTTGATGTCGGCCTTGGTGGCAGACACAACCTTGTCGCCCACAGCCAGTCGCTGCGGCGCCAGGATATAGGCCTGTTCGCCATCTTCATATTTGATCAGCGCAATGAATGCAGTCCGGTTCGGGTCATATTCGATCCGTTCAACGGTGGCTGCAACATCGACTTTGTTACGTTTGAAATCAACGATCCGGTAAAGGCGTTTCGCCCCGCCGCCCTTGCGGCGCATCGTGATCCGTCCGGTGTTGTTCCGGCCGCCATTCTTTGTCAAACCCTCGGTAAGGGATTTGACAGGACGTCCTTTCCAAAGCTCCGAACGGTCGATCAGCACCAGCGCGCGCTGGCCCGGCGTCGTCGGCTTATACGACTTGAGTGCCATGCTTTCTGTCTTCCGTTTAGCTTCGGCGGGTGTTTCCCGCCGTGCGAGAGATGTCTCGCTATGTTGAAGGCCCCCGAAGGTGCCCGTGTTATAGGGCCCCGAAGGTCCCCGGCTTTAAACGGTCATGGCCCCGGTAAAAACCGGGGCCAGACCAGATTCGTGGCTCACTATCAGAGACCGGTGGTCACGTCGATAGTGTTTCCCTCTTCGAGGGTGACATAGGCCTTTTTCACGTCTTTGCGCTTGCCCAACTGGCCGCGGAACCGCTTGACCTTGCCTTTTGTGATCGTGGTGTTCACCGCTTTCACCTTGACCCCGAACAGCGTTTCAACCGCTTCCTTGATCATCGGCTTGTTCGCTTCCATCGCCACTTCGAACACAACCGCGCCGTTTTCGGATGTCATGGTTGCCTTTTCAGTGATGATCGGCTTGCGGATCACATCGTAATGTTCGTGCTTGGCAGTCATTTCAAACGTGCCTCCAGTGCTTCGATACCCGCTTTGGTGATCACCAGGGTGTCACGCTTGAGGATATCATAAACGTTTGCACCCATTGTCGGCAGGATATCCAGACCTTCAATGTTGCGTGACGCCTTCAGGAACTCTTCGTTCACCGACGCGCCGTCGATGATCAAAACGCGCTTCCAGCCCAGATCCTTGACCTGCTTCGCCAAAGCGGCAGTTTTACCGTTCGAGGCCGCTTCGTCGATCACAAACAGCTGACCGGCCGCCATTTTGGCGGACAGGGCATGTTTGAGACCCAACTTGCGGAACTTCTTGGGCAGATCGTGGCCGTGGCTACGCGGTGTCGGGCCTTTGTAAACGCCACCCCCGCGGAAGATCGGTGCAGAGCGTGCGCCGTGACGTGCGCCACCGGTGCCTTTCTGACGATAGATCTTCTTGGTTGAATAGCTGACTTCGGACCGGGTCTTGACCTTGTGTGTGCCGGCCTGCGCATTGTTGCGCTGCCAGCGGACGACGCGGTGCAGGATGTCGGCGCGCGGCTCCAGACCGAACAGGTCCTCGGCCAGATCGACGCTTCCGGCTTTCTTGCCGTCCAGTTTGATGACGTCGAGTTTCATTCTTCGCCTTCCTTCTTCTGAGCTTCGGCAGCTTCTGCCTCGGCAACCGTATCAGGCTTTGCTTCCTCGGCGGCAGCAGCCTCTATTGCGGCGGCTTCGGCTTCTGCGGCGGCGGCTGCCGCGGCTTCAGCTTCGGCGGCAGCTTCGGCAGCAGCGGCTTCGGCAGCGGCGGCGGCTTCTGCGGCAGCAGAGCGCAACCCGGCGGGCAGAATGGCATTTTCAGGGAACGGCTTTTTCACCGCGTCCTTGATTGTCACCCATGCGCCTTTGGACCCGGGAACAGCGCCCTTGATCATGATGATGCCACGGTCGGCATCTGTTTTCACGACCTGAAGGTTCTGCGTGGTCACTTTGGCAGCGCCCATGTGGCCGGCCATTTTCTTGCCTTTGAAAACCTTGCCGGGATCCTGACACTGGCCGGTCGAACCGTGCGAACGGTGCGAGATCGAAACACCGTGCGATGCACGCAGACCGCCAAAGTTGTGGCGCTTCATCGCACCCTGAAAACCCTTGCCGATCGATGTGCCGGACACGTCGACGAACTGGCCTTCAAAGTAATGATCTGCAGTGATTTCCTCGCCGACATTGATCAGGTTTTCAGCGGCAACGCGGAATTCCGCGACTTTACGCTTGGGTTCAACCTTGGCGGCGGCAAAGTGGCCGCGCATTGCCTGGCTGACACGTTTCACCTTGGCGGTACCTGTGCCCAGCTGAACAGCGGAATATCCGTGCTGGTCTGCCGTGCGTTGGGCCACAACCTGAAGATTGTCGAGTTGAAGAACGGTGACAGGGATCTGCTTGCCGTCTTCCATGAACAGCCGGGTCATGCCGACTTTTTTTGCGATAATACCAGAGCGCAACATATCTGGTGCCCTCCTAAATTACGATTGCAACTTGATCTCGACATCCACACCAGCGGCCAGGTCGAGCTTCATCAGCGCGTCTACGGTCTGGGGGGTCGGATCAACGATGTCGAGCAGACGCTTGTGCGTGCGGATCTCGAATTGGTCACGGGATTTCTTGTCAACGTGGGGACCACGCAGAACAGTGAATTTCTCGATCTTGTTCGGCAGCGGGATGGGCCCGCGCACCGATGCGCCCGTACGCTTGGCAGTGTTGACGATCTCTTGAGTGCTGGCGTCCAGTACCCGATAGTCAAATGCCTTGAGCCGGATACGAATATTTTGGCTTTGCATGTCTTCAGCCTTTCAGCGGCTTTAGAGTTGATAGGTGGACCACCGGCTCATCCGGTGGCCCACGTCGAACCCGAAGGTTTTTTCTTGGTCCCGCTTACGCGAGGATTTTGGACACGACGCCGGCGCCGACGGTGCGGCCGCCTTCGCGGATGGCGAAACGCAGGCCCTGTTCCATCGCGATCGGCGCGATCAGTTCAACGCCAAAGGACACGTTGTCGCCCGGCATCACCATTTCCGTACCTTCGGCCAGTTGGACCGTGCCTGTCACATCCGTGGTGCGGAAGTAGAACTGCGGACGGTAGTTGGCAAAGAACGGCGTGTGACGGCCACCCTCTTCCTTGGTCAGGATATAGGCTTCCGCCTCGAACTTGGTGTGCGGTGTCACCGAACCCGGCTTGCACAGAACCTGACCGCGCTCAACGCCGTCACGGTCCACGCCGCGCAGCAGCGCGCCGATGTTGTCACCCGCTTCACCGCGATCCAGCAGCTTGCGGAACATTTCAACACCGGTACAGGTGGTTTTCTTGGTGTCGCGGATGCCGACGATTTCAATCTCGTCGCCCACGTTGATCACGCCACGCTCCACACGGCCGGTCACAACCGTACCACGGCCAGAGATCGAGAACACGTCCTCGACCGGCATCAGGAACGGCTGGTCTACCGCACGCGCGGGTGTCGGGATGAATTCGTCAACCGCCGCCATCAGCGCACGGATCGAGTTCTCGCCGATCTCGGGATCCCGGCCTTCCATCGCGGCCAGAGCCGAGCCGGGAATGACCGGAATGTCATCGCCCGGATAGTCATAGGACGACAGCAGTTCGCGGATTTCCATTTCGACCAGTTCCAGCAGTTCCGCGTCGTCCACCTGATCCACCTTGTTCATGTAGACAACCATGTGCGGGATGCCGACCTGACGGCCCAGCAGAATGTGCTCGCGCGTTTGCGGCATCGGGCCATCGGCTGCGTTCACAACAAGGATCGCGCCGTCCATCTGCGCCGCGCCGGTGATCATGTTCTTCACATAATCCGCGTGACCAGGGCAATCCACGTGCGCGTAGTGGCGCGCATCTGTTTCATACTCAACATGCGCCGTCGAAATCGTGATCCCGCGCGCCTTCTCTTCCGGCGCACCGTCAATCTGGTCATAGGCTTTGAAATCGCCAAAATACTTCGTAATCGCAGCCGTCAGCGTCGTCTTGCCGTGGTCAACGTGACCAATCGTGCCAATGTTAACGTGCGGTTTATTGCGTTCAAACTTTGCCTTAGCCATGGTGGCCTCCTTCAGTGTTCAAGGCTGTTCGGGGCAGTGCCCGAACAGCGGTTATTCGATTAGGCGTATTTTGCCTGAATTTCGTCAGAGATATTCTGCGGCACCGGTTCGTAGTGGTCGAACTGCATGGTAAAGTTCGCACGACCCGACGACATGGAGCGCAGTGTGTTGATGTAGCCGAACATGTTGGCCAGCGGCACAAAGCAGTCGATCGCGATGGCGTTGCCACGTGTATCCTGCCCCTGTACCTGACCGCGACGCGAGGTCAGATCGCCGATGATGCCGCCGGTGTATTCTTCCGGTGTCACCACTTCGACGCGCATGATCGGTTCGAGCATTTTGGCGCCCGCCTTTTTCATGCCTTCGCGCATGCCCATGCGGGCCGCGATTTCAAACGCCAGAACCGACGAGTCAACATCGTGGAACTTACCGTCCAGCAACGCGACCTTGAAGTCGATCACAGGGAAGCCGGCCAGAGGTCCGCTGTCCATCACCGACTTGATGCCTTTTTCAACACCCGGGATGTATTCCTTGGGCACGGCACCACCGACGATGCGCGATTCAAACGAATAGCCTTCGCCCGGTTCTGTCGGCGAAATCAGCAGTTTGACTTCGGCGAACTGGCCTGAGCCACCCGACTGTTTCTTGTGGGTATAGGCATGTTCGACTTCGCGGCTGATGGTTTCACGATACGCCACTTGCGGTGCACCGATGTTCGCTTCGACCTTGAATTCGCGTTTCAGGCGGTCCACCAGAATATCAAGGTGAAGTTCACCCATGCCTTTCATGATGGTCTGACCGGATTCGATGTCGGTTTCGACGCGGAACGACGGATCTTCAGCCGCCAGACGTGCCAGACCTTGCGACATTTTTTCCTGGTCTGCCTTGGTTTTCGGCTCCACGGCAATCTCGATCACAGGATCGGGGAAAGTCATGGTTTCCAGTACCACCGGATCTTTGGGATCCGACAATGTGTCACCTGTCGTGGTGTCTTTCAGACCGGCCAGCGCGATAATGTCGCCGGCAAACGCTTCTTCGATCTCTTCGCGGTTGATCGAGTGCATCATCATCATCCGGCCAACGCGTTCTTTTTTGCCTTTGGTCGAATTCAGCAGTGTGTCGCCTTTTTTCAGCACGCCGGAATAGATGCGTGTGAATGTCAGCGAGCCGACAAAGGGGTCGTTCATGATTTTGAACGCCAGACCCGAGAACGGCATCGCATCATCCGCGCGGCGCGGAATATCACGTGTTTCCGTTTCGTCGCCGGGTTTGAAGCCCATGTAATCGACAACGTCCAGCGGGCTGGGCAGGAAATCGATCACGGCGTTCAGCAGCGGCTGGACACCCTTGTTCTTGAAGGCAGAGCCACACAGAACAGGAATGAACTTGATCCCGAGAGTACCCTTGCGGATCAGTTTGCGCAGCGTGTCCACGTCAGGCTCGGTGCCTTCCAGATACGCTTCCATCGCATCGTCGTCCATGTCGACGGCGATTTCGATCATGTTGGCGCGCCATTCTTCGGCCTGGTCCTTCAGGCTGTCACGGATCGGCTTTTTGACCCAGGACGCGCCCAGATCTTCGCCTTCCCAAACCCATTCTTCCATGGTGATCAGGTCAACGATGCCTTCCAGTTCGGTTTCAGCACCAATCGGGATTTGCACCGGGCACGGCGTCGCGCCGGTCCGGTCCTTGATCATTTTCACACAGTTGAAAAAGTCCGCGCCGATTTTGTCCATTTTGTTGACGAACACGATCCGCGGCACTTTGTACCGGTCGGCCTGACGCCAAACGGTTTCTGTTTGCGGCTCGACGCCGGCGTTGGCATCCAGAACGGCAACCGCGCCATCCAGAACAGCCAGCGACCGTTCGACTTCGATTGTAAAGTCAACGTGGCCGGGTGTGTCGATGATGTTCATCCGGAACTTCGTGTCGGATGTCCCTTCGGCGGTCGGCTCTTCCTGACGCTGCCAGAACGTGGTTGTCGCAGCAGACGTGATGGTGATACCACGCTCCTGCTCTTGCTCCATCCAGTCCATTGTGGCTGCGCCATCATGCACTTCGCCGATGTTGTGGGACTTGCCGGTGTAAAACAGGATCCGCTCGCTGCAGGTGGTTTTGCCTGCGTCGATATGGGCCATGATGCCGAAGTTACGGTAACGGGTTAACGGATAGTCGCGTGCCATGGGTCAGTGCCTCAGTGTAAAATTTACCAGCGGTAATGGCTGAATGCTTTGTTCGCATCGGCCATCTTGTGGGTGTCTTCGCGCTTTTTCACAGCGGAACCACGGGAATTCACAGCATCCAGCAGCTCGCCGGCAAGGCGTTCTTCCATTGTGTTTTCGTTGCGCGACCGCGCGGCTTTGATCAGCCAGCGGATGGCAAGCGCCTGACGGCGCTCGGGGCGCACTTCGACCGGAACCTGATAGGTGGCACCACCCACACGGCGCGAACGAACCTCGACAGAGGGCTGGATGTTGTCCAGCGCTTCGTGGAACACTTCGACGGGTGCGCGTTTGATCTTGTCTTCGACACGATCCAAGGCGTTATACACGATGGTTTCGGCAACCGACTTTTTACCGTCGATCATCAGGTTATTCATGAATTTGCTCAGAACCAGATCGCCGAATTTGGCGTCGGGCAGAATTTCGCGCTTCTCAGCGGCGTGACGACGGGACATACCAGTCTCTCCTTACTTCGGACGCTTGGCGCCGTATTTCGAACGACGTTGTTTACGATCTTTTACGCCTTGCGTGTCCAGAACACCCCGCAGGATGTGATAGCGCACACCGGGAAGGTCTTTGACACGACCGCCGCGGATCAGAACAACCGAGTGTTCCTGAAGGTTGTGGCTTTCACCCGGAATATAGCTGATGACCTCAAACCCGTTTGTCAGGCGCACTTTGGCAACCTTCCGCATGGCCGAGTTCGGCTTTTTCGGTGTTGTTGTATAAACCCGTGTGCAGACGCCGCGCTTTTGCGGGCACTCTTGCAGGTGCATGGATTTCGAGCGTTTAATTTTCGGCTGGCGCGGTTTGCGGATCAGCTGTTGTATCGTTGGCATTCCGGTTCTTTCCCCGTTTCGCAACACATGTGTCATGCGGGGCGGCCCCGCGGTTTCAAATCACTCACTTTACGCGTCCGCAAAGCGAAAAGACCGCCACGTTTCCGTACCGGGGAAACGACGCGGTGGGCTTACAGAGGATCGGACCAGCATTAGGTCGGATCGTGACCACTTAAGTTCTGATTTCGGACAGAAAGGGCGAACCCTTGTTCCGAGATAGCGCGCGTATAGGGGGAGTCGCACCCCCTGTCAACAGCCCCTCGCCGCTTGCGTGCGCGACACAGCCCTGCAATGTTGACATAGGCGGGTTTAAACCAAACCCAGGCAGGAGCGACGGACAAAATGCAGGTGATCGGGCTTTGCCGTTTTTCATATCCCGGACTTGGCGGGTTTCAGGTGGAACATGACGATCTGCAATCCCGTATCGCGTATCTTTATGATGAAACTCGGTTGGAGGAAAGGTTCCGGTTTTTCGAAACCTTCACCCTGCCCTGCCTGCGCGCCCAGACAGATCCCGATTTCACCTATCTGATCGTGATAGGAGAGTCCTTGCCCCAAGCAGATCGCCAGCGGCTTGAGGCGCTGGTTGCGGACATGCCGCAGGTGGTGGTGCAGGCCCATCCGCCGGGCCGGCACCGGCAGGTGATGCGCGACGCCATCAATTCTGTCCGCAAATCTGATGCCGAACCCTGTTTGCAATTCAGGCTGGATGACGATGATGCCGTTGCAACCAGCTTTATCGCGCAGCTTCGCCAGGCGGCCGCCGATGTGGCGGGCCTGCTGCGTGACAACCGCCATATCGCGATTGATTTCAATCAGGGGTACATCGCCCAGCCTGGACCGGAAGGCATTTCAGCCTGTGCGATCCGGAAACCCTATTGGACTGCAGGGCTTGGGTTCATGTTTCGCCCCGATGTCGATCTGTCGGTGATGAATTTCAGCCATCAGGCGGTTGTGCGCCGGATGCCGACCGTGACGTTCAGCGGCACCGACATGATGTTGCGCGGCCACAATGATTTTAACGATTCCCGCCAAAAGCCGAATGTGCAGCCCGTCACGCTGGCACCGCTGGACGCTGCGGGCGAAGCTCTGTTCCAAGAGACGTACAACATCAGCGCCGATCATGTGCGGCGCGTGTTTTCAACGCCGTAACAGCGCCCGTTCGCGATAGAGCGAAAACAGCCCTGTCGATACGACGATGCCCGCGCCCAGCAGCGTCAGCGGCGTTGGCCAGTCGCCGAACATGAACCATCCCAGCACCAGCGCCCAGACCAGCCCGGTATAGCGGAACGGGGCCACGAACGACACATCGCCCGCACGCATAACCATCACGCTGAACAGGTAACCGCCCAGAATAAAGAAAGAGGCCGCGGCGATCAGTTTGGCATTATGTGCGGATACCGGCGCCCAGTCGGCGCCAAGCGATGCAAGACCTGCGACGGTTGTGATAGTCAGGGACGCAACCAGTGTCACTGTCATTGACGGCACACCCGAGGACAGTTTGCGCGTCGACAGATCGCGCACAGTCACGCAGGCCACCGCCCCCAGCGCGTAAAGCGCATATATGTTGAACCCGTCAGGTCCGGGACGGACGATCAGCAACATTCCGGCAAACCCGACGATAATGGCCAGCATCCGCCGCCAGCCGATGGTTTCACTGAACACCAGCGCACTGGCCAGCGTCACGGTCAGCGGCAACACCTGCAGCACCGCCGTGACATTCGCCAGCGGCATATTGAACAGCGCCGTCAGAAAGAAATAGGTCGCGCCGATTTCGGCACTGCTGCGCAGGGCGATCAGGCCCCAATCGCGCCGCGCGATACGCAGGTGGATCGTGCCCAGATACCGCGCCAGACCGAAGATTAGAACCGATGCCAGAACGCCGCGCAGAAACACCAACTGGAACAGGGGAATGTCACCGTTCGTCAGCTTCATGAAGGCATCGTTCAGGGTAAAGGCCGCCATGCTGATCATCATGAACAACGCGCCTTTAAGGTTTGCAGACATTCAAAGCGCCTTGAGATCGGTCAGGGACAGCGCGAAATGGCGCCGCAGGTTGCGATCTATCACATCATCCCCCTGTTTGCGTGTGATCCCCATCTGGGTCGGTCTGGATTTGTTGTCACCGTGAATTGTCCGGATAAAACCCGGCATAGAAATATCGGAATAGAGATTAAAGTGCTGCGCCAGCGCGCGGTGGTTGTAACGATAAGGGTTACGGGCAAACCCGACAGGCGCCAGCAGCGCGGTGCCCGTAGACAGGGGCGCGCGTTCGCAGGCATCGAACACATCAACCGCGCCGCCCGTCAGATCAGCGTAATAGCCGCGGTTAAAGGAAATCGCGGTTGGCAGATCGGGGTTGCCCAGCGCCAGCAACCCATTGGCAAGACGTTTGGTCCGTTCCACAAACCCCAGATCAACCGCATCATCATCATCCAGTCGGAACAGGATCTTGTGGCTGGCATCCCCTGTCGGGACGGATTTATAGCCTTGTTTGATCAACTGGTAATGCCGTTCGGTCCCGACCGGCCGGCAGGTGATATGCGGATAGGGTGCCAGCAGCGTTTCCAGCCGCTTTTTGTATACTTCCAGCATCGTTTCGGCGGTCAGCACAACGCAGTGAAAATCCGGATCGGTTTGCTGCACGAGCGACGGCAGGCACAGGTTTTCGAACAGGCGGAACCGCAGAGCCATCCGGTCATCGGAAAACAGGTGCTCTGCCGCCTTGTCGAGTGTTGGAAAACGTTCGGAATAATAGGTGGGCGTCAGGACAGAAAACCGCAGCAAGCCGATCATGATCGTCTTATGTGTCATCCCGTTCCCCAATTGTGCAGATGTGTCCGCGCCTACAAAGCACGTCTTTTCGGACAAAGAAAACCCCCCGCATCACGGTGGATGCGGGGGGCAAAAGTTTCTCAGTTCGGGGCGCGGATCAATCGCGGCTGTCGGTGCTTTCGACAACCGTATCGAACACATCGCCACCTACCACATCATCCTCGGCCGGGGCCGCTAGGGCGGCGGCGGCTTCGGCTTCTTCGCGGCGGGCCTCGATCACGACGTTGTCGCGATCTGTTGCGATCTTGCGAACGTGCTGGGTTGCCCCGCCTGTACCGGCAGGGATCAGGCGGCCCACGATCACGTTCTCTTTCAGGCCGACCAGTTTGTCACGTTTGCCCTGAACCGATGCTTCGGTCAGAACCCGCGTGGTTTCCTGGAACGACGCCGCCGAGATGAACGACCGTGTCTGCAAAGACGCCTTGGTGATCCCCAGAAGGATCGGTTCGCCCGAAGCAGGGCGCCCGCCTTTCTTGATCGCCTTGGCGTTGGCCTCTTCAAACTCGGCCTTGTCGACATGCTCGCCTTTCAGCAGCGTGGTTTCGCCGCTGTCCAGAATTTCCCATTTCTGGAGCATCTGGCGCACGATCACTTCGATATGCTTGTCGTTGATCTTAACACCCTGAAGGCGATAGACGTCCTGAACCTCGTCGATCATGTAATCGGCTAGCGCTTCGACACCCATGATGGACAGGATGTCATGCGGCGCGGGATTGCCGTCCATGATGTAATCGCCCTTCTGGATAAAGTCGCCTTCCTGCACCGGAATATGCTTGCCCTTGGGCACCATGTATTCCGCCGGATCAAGGCTTTCGTCCGCAGGTTCGATGCTGATGCGACGCTTGTTCTTGTAGTCACGTCCAAAGCGCACATAGCCGTCGATTTCGGCGATGATCGCGTGGTCTTTGGGGCGACGTGCCTCGAACAGTTCGGCCACACGCGGCAGACCACCGGTGATGTCCTTGGTCTTGGCGCCTTCCCGCGGAATACGCGCGACAACGTCACCGGCTGCGATTTCCTGGCCGTCTTCGACCGACAGAACCGCATCGACCGACATCGGATAGGTCACCGGATTTCCCGCATCGTTGCGGACCGGTTCGCCATCTTCACCCACCAGAATGATCTCGGGCTTAAGCTCGTTGCCCTTGGGGGCCGCGCGCCAGTCGATCACGATCTTCTGGGTCATGCCGGTGGCATCATCGGTTTCGTCGCGCACGGCGATGCCCGATACCAGATCGACATATTTGGTTGTGCCGGACTTTTCGGCAATGATGGGCAGCGTGTAGGGATCCCATTCAAACAGTTTGTCGCCGCGGGTAACGGTATCGCCCTCTTTGATAAACAGTTTGGTGCCGTAACCCAGTTTGTGATTGGCGCGTTCTTCACCGTTTTCGTCAAGGATAGACATTTTCATGTTCCGGCCCATGACCATGGTTTCACCCGCCGAGTTTTTCAGCGTCTGGGCGTTTTCAAAGGCGACTTTACCGGATTGCGATGCTTCCTGGAACGATTGTTGTCCGCCCTGTGCCACGCCGCCAATGTGGAACGTCCGCATTGTCAGCTGTGTACCGGGTTCACCGATCGACTGTGCGGCGATGATGCCCACGGCTTCGCCGGTGTTGACCATTGTACCGCGTGCAAGATCACGACCGTAACACATCGCACACACGCCTTCTTCGGCCTCGCAGGTCAGCGGGCTCCGGATGCGGGCGCTTGCAACGGCTGCCTCGTCGATGGCATCGGCCATCAATTCGTCGATCATGGTGCCGCGTGCAACCAGCACCTCTTCGGTTCCGGGGCGCAGGATATCTTCTGCGGCGACACGGCCCAGCACACGTTCGGCCAAGGACGCAACAACCTCACCATCGTTCACCGCAGCTTCGGCGGTGATCGAGGCATCGGTTCCGCAATCGCGCATACGCACGATGCAGTCCTGTGCCACGTCCACCAGACGCCGCGTCAGATAGCCCGAGTTGGCCGTTTTCAGGGCCGTATCGGACAGGCCCTTGCGCGCACCGTGTGTCGAGTTGAAGTATTCAAGAACGGTCAGACCTTCCTTGAAGTTCGAGATGATCGGCGTTTCGATGATGTCGCCGTTCGGCTTGGCCATCAGGCCGCGCATGCCGCCCAGCTGTTTCATCTGGGTCACAGAACCACGCGCACCGGAGTGAGCCATCATGTAAACCGAGTTCGGCTCCATTTCGGCACCCGCTTCGTCGCGGCGGCTGGCCGAGATCGACCCCATCATCGCTTCGGTGACCTTGTCGTTACATTTGGACCATGCATCGACGACCTTGTTGTACTTTTCACCCTGAGTGATCAGGCCATCCATGTACTGTTGTTCAAAGTCTTTCACCTGTTCGCGGGTTTCATCCACGATCGGCCATTTGGTATCGGGGATCAGCATGTCGTCCTTGCCGAACGAAATGCCCGCCTTGAACGCCTCGCGGAAGCCCATAGTCATGATCTGATCACAGAAAATGACCGATTCCTTCTGTCCGCAATAGCGGTAGACGGTATCGATGACCTGCTGCACTTCTTTCTTGCGCAGCAGACGGTTGACCAGGCTGAACGGTGCCTTGGCATTCAGCGGCAGCAAGGCCCCCAGACGCACGCGGCCCGGCGTGGTGTCAAAGCGCACCTGCACTTCGTTGCCTTCGTCATCGATTTGCGGAATGCGCGCCACGATCTTGGAGTGCAGGTGTACGACACCGGCATCCAGTGCGTGCTGCACTTCTTCGATTGATGCAAACGACATGCCTTCGCCGACCATGCCTTCGCGTTCCAGCGTGGTGTAGTAAAGGCCAAGGATCATGTCCTGCGACGGAACAATAATCGGTGCGCCGTTGGCGGGCGACAGAACGTTGTTTGTCGACATCATCAGCACACGCGCTTCCAACTGCGCCTCAAGGCTCAGCGGGACGTGCACGGCCATCTGGTCGCCGTCAAAGTCGGCGTTGAAGGCCGAACACACCAGCGGGTGCAGCTGGATCGCCTTGCCTTCGATCAGAACGGGTTCGAACGCCTGAATACCAAGACGGTGCAGCGTAGGCGCACGGTTCAGCATGACGGGATGTTCGCGGATGACTTCATCCAGAATATCCCAGACTTCGGGGCGTTCTTTTTCGACCAGCTTCTTGGCCTGTTTCACAGTGCTGGACAGGCCTTTGGCTTCAAGACGCGAATAGATGAACGGCTTGAACAGTTCGAGCGCCATCTTTTTGGGCAGACCGCATTGGTGCAGTTTGAGTTCCGGCCCAGTCACAATGACCGAACGACCCGAAAAGTCGACGCGTTTACCCAAGAGGTTCTGACGGAACCGGCCTTGTTTGCCCTTCAGCATGTCAGACAGCGATTTCAGCGGGCGCTTGTTGGCACCGGTGATCACGCGGCCACGGCGGCCGTTGTCAAACAGAGCGTCGACAGATTCCTGCAACATCCGCTTTTCGTTGCGCACGATGATATCAGGCGCACGCAGTTCGATCAGACGCTTAAGACGGTTGTTCCGGTTGATCACACGACGATAGAGATCGTTCAGGTCGGACGTGGCAAAGCGGCCACCATCCAGCGGCACCAGCGGGCGCAGTTCCGGCGGGATCACTGGGATCACGGTCAGAACCATCCATTCCGGGCGGTTGCCCGATTCAAGGAAGGATTCAACCACTTTCAGGCGCTTGATGATCTTCTTGGGCTTCAATTCGCCAGTGGCTTCGGCCAGATCGGCGCGCAGTTGGTCTGCTTCGGCTTCCAGATCGATCTGGGCCAGCATTTCACGGATCGCTTCGGCACCGATATTGGCGGTAAACGCGTCCATGCCATAGGCATCCTGCGCGTCCATATACTCTTCTTCGGTCATCATCTGACCATAGGTCAGGTCCGTCAGGCCGGGTTCGATCACCACATAGTTTTCGAAATAAAGAACCCGTTCCAGATCGCGCAATGTCATGTCCAGCATCAGGCCGATGCGGGAGGGCAGCGATTTCAGGAACCAGATATGCGCAACGGGAGCGGCCAGTTCAATGTGGCCCATCCGCTCGCGGCGGACCTTTTGCAACGTTACTTCGACGCCGCATTTTTCGCAGACAACACCGCGGTATTTCATGCGTTTGTATTTGCCGCACAGACATTCGTAATCTTTGATCGGGCCAAAGATACGCGCGCAGAACAGGCCGTCACGTTCGGGTTTGAATGTGCGGTAGTTGATGGTTTCGGGTTTTTTGATCTCGCCGAAGGACCAGCTCAGAATACGCTCGGGCGAGGCCAGCGATACTTTGATCTCGTCAAACACCTTGGGCGGCGTCAGCGGGTTAAACGGGTTGTTTGTCAGTTCCTGGTTCATTTTCAATTCCTTGAATTGGGAGCGTGGAGAGTGAGATGACGGGGATTAACCCGTCACTCGTCTTCCTCCGCATCCAGGAGTTCCATGTTCAGGCCAAGGCCGCGGACTTCTTTAACAAGCACGTTAAAGCTTTCCGGAATACCGGCTTCAAAGTTGTCTTCGCCTTTGACGATGCTTTCATAGACTTTCGTCCGTCCGGCCACGTCATCCGATTTCACGGTAAGCATTTCCTGCAGGGTATAGGCCGCGCCGTACGCTTCCAGCGCCCAGACTTCCATTTCCCCGAACCGCTGGCCACCGAACTGCGCTTTACCGCCCAACGGCTGTTGGGTGACAAGGCTGTATGGCCCTGTTGAACGCGCGTGGATTTTATCGTCCACAAGGTGGTGCAGTTTCAGCAGGTATTTCACGCCGACGGTCACAGGGCGGGCAAACTGCTCGCCGGTGCGGCCATCAAACAGAACCGACTGGCCCGATGTATCAAAGCCCGACCGCACAAGCGCGTCGTTCACATCGGCCTCTTTTGCACCGTCAAAAACGGGCGTTGCAATCGGCACGCCGTGGGTAACGTTCCCTGCCGCTTCGATCAGGGCGTCTTCGTCCATGCCGGCAATGCCTTCATCGTAGACATCATCGCCATAGGCCAGTTTCATCGCCTCACGGACCGGTGTCAGATCGCCAGAGCGCTTATATTCCTTAAGCGCTTCGTCGATGTTCACACCCAGGCCGCGTGCGGCCCAGCCCATATGCGTTTCCAGAATCTGGCCGACGTTCATGCGCGACGGCACGCCCAGCGGGTTCAGACAGAAATCAACCGGCGTTCCATCTGCAAGGAACGGCATGTCTTCCATCGGGACAACCTTGGAAATCACACCCTTGTTGCCGTGACGGCCGGCCATTTTGTCGCCCGGTTGCAGCTTGCGCTTTACCGCCACAAACACCTTGACCATTTTCATCACGCCCGGGGGCAGATCATCGCCACGGCGGACTTTTTCGACCTTGTCCTCAAAACGGGCATCAAGAGCGCGCTTTTGCACCTCGTACTGCTCGTTCAGGGCCTCGACGATCTGGGCGTCCTTTTCGTCTTTCAGGGCCAATTGCCACCACTGGCTGCGGATCAGCATTTCCAGCATGTCTTCGGTGATTTCAGACCCGGCTTTGACACCTTTGGGGCCTTTGACAGCCACTTTGCCCAGAATAAGCGTTTTCAGACGCGCATAGATATTGCGATCCAGAATGGCCAGCTCGTCGTCCCGGTCACGGGCCAGACGTTCGACTTCTTCACGCTCGATCTGCAGGGCGCGTTCGTCTTTTTCCACACCGTGGCGGTTAAAGACGCGCACTTCCACGACCGTACCGAAGTCACCCGGCTTCACGCGCAGCGATGTATCGCGCACGTCCGATGCCTTCTCACCAAAGATGGCGCGCAGCAGTTTTTCTTCCGGCGTCATCGGGCTTTCGCCCTTGGGGGTGATCTTGCCCACCAGAATATCGCCCGGTTCCACATCCGCGCCGATGTAAACGATGCCCGCCTCGTCGAGGTTGCGCAGCGCTTCTTCGCCGACGTTGGGAATGTCGCGGGTGATCTCTTCCGGCCCAAGCTTGGTGTCACGGGCGGCGACTTCGAATTCCTCGATGTGGATCGAGGTGAACACGTCATCCCGCGCGATCCGCTCGGAAATCAGGATCGAGTCTTCGTAGTTGTAGCCATTCCACGGCATGAACGCGACAACGACGTTCTTGCCAAGCGCCAGTTCACCGATATCGGTGGACGGACCATCGGCAATCACTTCGCCTTTCTGTACCATGTCACCCACTTTGATCAGCGGACGCTGGTTGATACAGGTGTTCTGGTTCGACCGCTGGAATTTGCGCATGCGGTAAATGTCCACACCCGCATCGCCCAGTTCCAGATCTTCGGTCGCGCGCACAACGATACGTGTCGCATCGACCTGGTCGATGATGCCACCGCGTTTGGCCATGATGGCCGCGCCGGAATCCCGTGCCACAACTTCTTCGATGCCGGTCCCCACCAACGGGGCTTCGGCCTGCAACAGCGGAACCGCCTGACGTTGCATGTTCGATCCCATCAGGGCGCGGTTGGCGTCATCGTTTTCCAGGAACGGGATCAGCGATGCAGCAACCGACACCAACTGTTTCGGGCTGACGTCAATCAGATCGACGTTTTCCGACGGCGCAAGCGTGTAATCGCCCGACTGACGAGTCGATACCAGATCGTTCTTGAACTTGCCGCTTTCGTCCAGCTGCGCGTTGGCCTGTGCCACAGTGTGGCGCATTTCTTCGGTCGCGGACATATAGTGGACTTCGTCTGTCACCTGACGGTCTTTGACGACGCGATAAGGTGTTTCGATAAAGCCGTATTTGTTCACGCGGGCAAAGGTGGCCAGCGAGTTGATCAGACCGATGTTCGGACCTTCCGGCGTTTCAATCGGACACATCCGGCCATAGTGGGTCGGATGCACGTCGCGCACTTCGAAGCCGGCGCGTTCGCGGGTCAGACCGCCCGGTCCAAGCGCGGACAGGCGGCGCTTGTGCGTCACTTCGGACAGCGGGTTGGTCTGGTCCATGAACTGCGACAACTGGCTGGAGCCAAAGAATTCGCGCACGGCGGCGGCTGCCGGTTTGGCGTTGATCAGGTCCTGCGGCATCACAGTATCGATCTCGACGCTGGACATGCGTTCTTTGATCGCACGTTCCATCCGCAACAGACCGACGCGGTACTGGTTTTCCATCAGTTCGCCAACCGAACGCACACGACGGTTTCCAAGGTGGTCGATATCGTCGATATCGCCCTTGCCGTCGCGCAGTTCGACCAAGGCCTTGATGCAGGCCACGATGTCTTCCTTGCGCAGGGTGCGCTGGGTGTCTTCCGCATCCAGATCAAGACGCATGTTCATTTTGACACGGCCCACTGCGGACAGGTCGTACCGTTCGGAATCAAAGAACAATGTGTCAAACAGGGCACTCGCCGCTTCGACGGTAGGCGGTTCACCCGGACGCATGACGCGATAGATATCCATCAGCGCGGTTTCGCGGTTCAGGTTCTTGTCGGCGGCCATGGTGTTGCGCATGTAGGGACCGACATTGATGTTGTCGATGTCCAGAACCGGAATGTCGGTGATACCCGCATCCATTAGTTCCTTGACCGACCCACCGATCAGATCGCCGCCCTTGTCGTATTCAAGCGTCAGCTCATCGCCCGCTTCGACATAGATCGCGCCGGTTTCCTCGTTGATGATGTCCTTGGCAACAAAGCGGCCAACGATATTTTCGAACGGAACCAGCAGATCCTTGACCTTGCCGTCGTCGATCAACTGCTTGACCGCGCGCGGCGTCACTTTCTTGCCGGCTTCGGCAATCACTTCTCCGGTTTTTGCATCGACCAGATCATAGGTCGGGCGGGTGCCGCGCACGCGCTGCGGGAAGAACGGCGTGACCCAGCCTTTGCCTTTTTTCAGCTTGAACGGGATGGTTTCGTAATACGCATCCATGATCGCTTCCTGGTCCATGCCCAGCGAATACAGCAGGGTGGTCACAGGCAGTTTGCGGCGGCGGTCGATCCGCGCGAATACGATATCTTTTGCGTCAAATTCAAAGTCGAGCCAGCTGCCGCGATAGGGGATAATGCGGCAGGCGAACAACAATTTGCCCGAAGAGTGGGTTTTGCCCTTGTCGTGATCAAAGAACACACCGGGCGAGCGGTGCATCTGCGATACGATCACGCGTTCGGTGCCGTTCACGACAAATGTGCCGTTCGGCGTCATCAGGGGCATATCGCCCATGAACACGTCTTGTTCCTTGATATCCTTGACCGATTTCGCGCCTGTATCTTCGTCGATATCGAACACGATCAGACGCAGGGTGACCTTGAGCGGAGCGGCATAGGTCATGTCGCGCTGCTGGCACTCTTCCACATCATATTTCGGCTTTTCCAGTTCGTATTTCACGAATTCAAGCACGGATGTTTCGTTGAAATCCTTGATCGGAAAGACCGACTGGAACACACCCATGATGCCTTCCCCTTCGGTCGGGGTATCGGCATCACCGGATTTCAGGAACAGATCATACGAGGATTTCTGGACCTCGATCAGGTTTGGCATCTCCAGAACTTCACGGATTTTGCCATAGTATTTACGAAGACGTTTCTGGCCAAGGAACGATTGAGCCATATCAGGTGTCACCTTTTTTGTTTCTCACCGGACAAGACTGCCGTCGGGCTACGGCATCTCGCCCATACGAGACGGTACGTTTCGATCTATTCATGGCTTCCGTCCCACCGGAGGCCTCCCGATCATTGAACCGCACCTTAGAAAACGCTTTGTCACAAAGCCCTTGCTAAGACAGGTTCGGCTGGGCACGCATTCACGTGCCCAGCCTTCCCATCAGGTCCGGGTTGCCCCGGCACCGATCACTTCAGTTCGACCTCTGCGCCAGCTGCTTCCAGCTTGCCTTTGATCTCTTCTGCTTCTTCTTTGGACGCGCCTTCTTTGACAGCTTTGCCGCCGGCTTCGACCAGATCTTTTGCTTCTTTCAGGCCCAGGCCTGTGATCGAGCGTACTTCTTTGATGACGTTGATCTTGGATGCGCCAGCGGCGACCAGGATAACATCAAATTCTGTTTGCTCTTCAGCTGCCGCGCCGGCGTCGCCACCTGCAGGGCCGGCCATCATCACTGCGCCGCCAGCGGCGGGCTCGATGCCGTATTCGTCTTTCAGAATTGTTTTCAGTTCTTGTGCTTCCAGCAGGGTCAGACCAACGATCTCTTCTGCCAGTTTTTTCAGATCAGCCATGATTAGCTCTTTCCGTTTCTACTAAATGTGTTCCAACGACGTAGTTTCAACCACCCGTCGGTCTTTCAGTTGCTCAGGCGGCCGCCTTGTCCTCGATCGTGGACAAGATGGACGCGATGTTGCTAGCAGGTGCGCCAATGGCCCCGGCAATGTTGGATGCAGGTGCACCGATCATGCCAGCGATTGTCGCGATAAGCTCATCGCGCGACGGCATTTTCGATACGGCCTCAACACCGGCCCGGTCCAGAGCGTTCGAACCCATTGCCCCGCCAAGAATCTCAAACTTCTTGTTATCCTTGGCAAAGTCCTCGGCCACCTTGGCTGCTGCCACGGGGTCTTCGGAATAGGTCAGAACGGTCATACCCGAAAGGAAGCTGGCGATGCTTTCGCATGGCTGTCCCTCAAGGGCGATTTTGGCGAGCCTGTTCTTGGCAACACGCACAGATCCACCCGCGTCGCGTGCACGCGCGCGCAGATCCTGCATCTCGGCAACTGTCAGACCGGCGTAGTGGGCTACCACAACGACGCCAGAGCTTTCGAAGATCTGGCCGAGTTCCTCGACCAATTTTTCTTTCTGGGCTCTATCCACAGTTTCACTCCAATTATGGGGGTTTCCCCCCGGCTCAGTTCAGTTCCGGATCAGATCCGGAACGTTTCGGGTCCAACTTCAGGGTCCCGAGGCCAAAATCACCCGAAGGCGAAAAATGTCTCGTTTCCCATCTCAGGAAGGAATTATGCAGCAGATGCCGCACCCTCCGTCTCGGACAGAAGCCGGGCCGGTCGTCTGGCCCAACTATCCGGCACAAAAAGTGCCGAATTCTTGCAGGGTCGCGCGCCGTTCAGTCGGCGCGCCTTCCCTTATTCCGCCATTGCAGAATCAACAGACACAGACACGCCCGGACCCATTGTCGAGGTCAGCGAGATCTTTTTCATATACGTGCCTTTTGATCCGGTCGGCTTGGCCTTGGACACGGCACCAACAAAGGCGCGGATGTTTTCAACCAGTTTGGCCTCGTCAAATGACGCCTTGCCAACACCTGCGTGCACAACTCCGGCCTTTTCGACCTTGAACTGCACTTCGCCGCCTTTGGCTGCTTTCACTGCGTCCGCCACGTCCATTGTAACCGTACCGACCTTGGGGTTCGGCATCAGGTTGCGCGGGCCAAGAACCTTACCCAGACGGCCCACAACAGGCATCATGTCCGGTGTCGCGATGCAGCGATCAAATTCGATCTTGCCGCCTTGCACGATTTCCATCAGGTCCTCTGCGCCAACGATGTCGGCGCCTGCTTCCTTGGCTTCGTCGGCTTTCGGTCCGCGGGCGAATACGGCAACACGCATGGTTTTGC
This sequence comes from Sulfitobacter sp. TBRI5, assembly GCF_051013555.1. Lineage (NCBI taxonomy): Bacteria > Pseudomonadati > Pseudomonadota > Alphaproteobacteria > Rhodobacterales > Roseobacteraceae > Sulfitobacter > Sulfitobacter sp. TBRI5. Next base: position 751,656 of record NZ_CP112884.1, read on the forward strand.
CGGTGCCGTTGGGCAGGCCGACCACGCCGCGCACCATCTGGTCTGCATGGCGCGGGTCAACACCCAGGTTGACCGAGATTTCGACAGTTTCGTCGAATTTCGCGGTCGCATTGCCTTTGATCAGCGCAACGGCTTCTTCAACCGAAAGGTTGTCCTTGCCAGCGAGTGCCGCGCGTGCCGCGACTGTACGTTTTCCAAGTTTCGCCATCTTACTTAACCTCGATGCCCATAGAGTTCGCCGACCCGACGATGATCTTCATCGCGCCTTCGATATCGTTTGCGTTGAGGTCTTTCATTTTCGCCTCGGCGATTTCGCGGACCTGCTTGACGGTGACGCTGCCCACAGTCTCACGCGACGGGGTTTTGGAACCGGATGTCAGACCAGCAGCCTTTTTCAGGTAATGCGACGCCGGCGGCGTCTTGATTTCCATCGTAAAGGACTTGTCCTGGTAATACGTGATCACGGTCGGGCACGGCGCACCGGGCTCCATGTCTGCGGTCTTGGCGTTGAACGCCTTGCAGAATTCCATGATGTTGATACCGCGCTGGCCCAGTGCGGGGCCGACGGGGGGCGATGGGTTGGCTTGACCAGCTTTGACTTGCAGCTTCATCGTGCCGACGAGTTTCTTGGCCATTTGGCCTCTCCTTTTTCAACACCACCCGGACGCGTCGGGGTGGCTTACGGTTGTGTGGTTCGGTCCGGACATCGCGATGCCCTCGCCTCCCACAGTGCTCGACTCAGGATTGTTTCGTGACCTGAGTGAATTCCAGTTCGACCGGTGTTTCGCGTCCGAAAATGGACACGGACACCTTGAGCCGCTGATTGTCGTCATCAACTTCTTCCACAGTACCGTCGAAATCCTCGAACGGACCATCGTTGACCTTTACCTTTTCGCCGACCTCGAAATGGATCAGCGTTCTTGGGGCATCCTCGCCCTCCTGAACACGGTTCAGGATCGCATTTACTTCGGCATCGCGCATCGGCATCGGGCGCCCCTGCGGCCCCAGAAACCCTGTGACGCGGTTGATAGAGTTGATCAGGTGATAGCCCTGATCCGACATCTCCATGCGCACCAGCACATAGCCGGGCATAAAGCGGCGCTCTGTCGTCACCTTCTTGCCGCGCCGCACCTCGATCACCTCTTCGGTTGGCACCAGCACTTCTTCGATATCGTCCTCAAGGTGCTGTTCAGCGACCGAGGTCCGGATTTGTTCGGCGATCTTTTTCTCGAAATTCGAGAGCACGCTAACCGAATACCACCGTTTCGCCATCTGCCAACTCGCCTTTGTTCTTGTACAATTCCGGATCAAACCGGGCCAAAATTCTCACTCAATCACAAGCGGTTACCTGTTCATGATCGCCTGTTCACCCACAATAAAAATCGGCGCGCAGCACGAATCGCAGCACGCCATTGTCTGAAGGTAGGCCGTCACCTAACGCCGCGCTGCAAAATGATCAAGAGGGCAACGGCATTTTTCGCCTGCCAGAACGGGATCAGCCGAAGTAGCCCAGAAGTGTCTGAAGCCCGCCGCGAATGATCAGATCAACCAGCGCAAAGAATACAGCCGTCAGTGCCGCCATGATAAAAACCATGACCGTGGTCAGAAACACTTCGCGACGGGTTGGCCAAATAACCTTGGACACCTCGGCGCGGACTTGCTGAAGGAACTGGAACGGGTTCGACGTGGCCATTTTCGGTATGCTTTCTGCTAGCGATGGGGCGCATGTAACCGGCGACGGCGACGAATTCAAGGCGGCAAAACAGAAATGGCTGACAGACAGGCGCGTTCCCCTTCGTTCAGGTGGCACAAATGTCACCCGGACACGATCCCGGGGCAACCGGACTCAGGCTGTTTTTTCGACGTCGCTTGCCACCTGTTGCAGCCGCTCGAACGGATCGGGACGATCATCAAACGGATCGTGCTGTGCTGGCGGATCGAAATCCGGCAGATACAGCCCCGATGTCCAGCGCGCAGGCAGTTTCTCAAGCATCTTTTCCATCCGGCGCGAGGTGCGCCGCGCCGCAAGCCTGATTTTTTCAGCTGACGCAGGGCTTTTGCGCAGCAACCAGAGATAAAGGCGCGTGATCTTGTTGGTCCAGAAATCCGGACCAAGCGAGAAATAGAGGATAGTCGCCAGAGCAAAGAACAACAGGCTGCCCCACAACACCAGCCACGGGCGCATAATCGCCGCTGTCACCAGCGCGATCAGAATAAAATGTCTTGGCTTGAGGCCCAGTGCGGAAATCCGGCTGCGGGGCTTCGCCTCTTTGTCTTTTGCAACGCCTTGCGCTTCGGGTTCGATCAGCGGTGGCAGTTTCTTGCGCGACTCAAGCTGTTTGGAGGTGCCGTGCCCAGTTTCGCGCAACAGCATTCGGATGGCTTCATCAGTATTTGTATCGGTCATAGGGCAGACTCCAACTCGAACCATAAAGAAACAAGAACGCAGGCAGGCAGCCAAACAACAGCTGCACGTTCGCGAATCTGATTAAGGTAAAATTACGGCAATAATGAGGCGGCGCGCCTGTTTCGCGGTCTGACCTGTGGTCGTGGCAGGGGCTGAGGGACTCGAACCCACGACCCTCGGTTTTGGAGACCGATGCTCTACCAACTGAGCTAAACCCCTCCGACCACGCATGCTGGTACGGGATGGCTGATCCAAGATCAAGAGGCAGTCTTGCCGAAACCGCTGTGCCCCGTCTTTTTCACGCGGCAGGCGAATGAACTGTGCCCGACGGAACACGCGGCCACGGCCGTAGCCGTCAAAGCCGCGCCAGATCGTCAACCCGCCCACCCACAATGGCATCTTCATGGGCCGCTATCTTTTCGATTGGCCAGTGCCACCATGCGATCCGGTTCAACGCGGCAATATCATCAGGCGAAAATCGCATCCGCACAATCTGGGCGCGGTTGCCCGCCACGATCGCGTAATCAGGGATGGTGCCCGCCACCACCGCGCCAGCCCCCACAATAACCCCGTTTCCCAACTGTGCACCGGGCAGAATCACAGAGCCATGACCCAGCCAGCAATCATGCCCCACAACGGTGTCACGGCCCGCTGCCAGAGTCTGGCGATACCCGGCAATCCGGTCCGGATCGAAAATCGCAAACGGATAGGTGGACGGCCCGTCCATGCGATGATTGGCGCTTTGGGTGATGAACTGCGTGCCGTGGGCAATCTGGCAAAACCGACCGATGCGGATTTTTTCGGGGGCGCCGGCAAACAGATAGGGGGCCAGACGCGCCGCACAATCCGCAGGCTGCCCGATCGGATCAAAGCTGCTGAAATAGGTGAAATCCCCGACCTGAATATTGGGATGATCCAGTATCCGGTTCAGGTAAACCGTGCCGGAATACTCGGTCCCGTCCGCAAAACGCACAGGTCGGGTTTGTGTCGGGTCAAGCGGCATGCCCAATCCTCTCTGGTTTTTGTGGCGCACTGAACGCCCAAGGTGCGCTGATCCGGTGCCGGATCACAAGCCAGATGTCCTGTTTTCATGTAACGAGCTCGCCAGGCAGGGGGGCACGCGCTTGCGTTGGGAACAGGTTTGACTATGACTGGCGCGTCAACTGTGGATCGGTGATGTGAGCCTTCGAAGAAAAATAGCAGACAGTGAAACACTCGCCCGGGGTCTGACCGCTCTGTTCAAGTGGTATTTGCGGTTTTGCTATCGCACGGCGCGCTGGCGTCGCGATGGGTTTGAAGACATGGACGCGCTTGTCAAAAGCGGTGAACCGGTGATCATCGCCATCTGGCACCAGCGCCTGATGATGGCGCCGTTTATCGTCGATCTGTCGCTGGGCCCGGTCTGTACCCTGACTTCGTCCGCGCGGGCCGGAACTATGGCGGGCCGCCTGCAAAAGGCGTTTGGCTTTGACAGCATTTCGATGTCCAGCCACAAGCGCCACGTCGCCCTCTCGCGCGAGGTTCTGGGGCGCATCCGGGACGGTGTTTCCATTGGGATCGCAACCGACGGTCCGCGTGGGCCTGCGCGGGTGGCTTCGACCGTTCCGCTGGTCTGGGCGCGGGTGTCGGGCAAACGCGTGTTTGTCGTATCTTTTGCCGCCAGCCGTGTGGTTGAATTTCCCACATGGGACAGGATGATGATGCCGCTGCCTTGGACAAGCGGTGTCATGCTGTGCCGGGAATGGCAGGAAAGCGTGCCGCGCAAATGCGATGATGCCACACTGGAAACATTGCGGGTGTCCTTGCAGGCCGCACTGGACGAAGTAACCGATGCCAGCGATGCGGCGTGCGGGCGGCCCGGCCGGTAGCACCTTGGCTGTTTTTTCCGCCCGCTTCTTCTGTTTATAAATATCCTCGCCGGAGGCGTGCTGCACAAACGCTTGGCCAAACCCTGTTGCGCAGGTTCGTGCGCACAGGTCAGCAACGCGCACAAAAAAAGGCCGCCGGAACCTCCGGCGGCCTCATTTGAATTGGCATCAACACGCGATTGACCGCGCGTCGCGGTCCCGCTTACGCGAGGATTTTGGACACGACGCCGGCGCCGACGGTGCGGCCGCCTTCGCGGATGGCGAAACGCAGGCCCTGTTCCATCGCGATCGGCGCGATCAGTTCAACGCCAAAGGACACGTTGTCGCCCGGCATCACCATTTCCGTACCTTCGGCCAGTTGGACCGTGCCTGTCACATCCGTGGTGCGGAAGTAGAACTGCGGACGGTAGTTGGCAAAGAACGGCGTGTGACGGCCACCCTCTTCCTTGGTCAGGATATAGGCTTCCGCCTCGAACTTGGTGTGCGGTGTCACCGAACCCGGCTTGCACAGAACCTGACCGCGCTCAACGCCGTCACGGTCCACGCCGCGCAGCAGCGCGCCGATGTTGTCACCCGCTTCACCGCGATCCAGCAGCTTGCGGAACATTTCAACACCGGTACAGGTGGTTTTCTTGGTGTCGCGGATGCCGACGATTTCAATCTCGTCGCCCACGTTGATCACGCCACGCTCCACACGGCCGGTCACAACCGTACCACGGCCAGAGATCGAGAACACGTCCTCGACCGGCATCAGGAACGGCTGGTCTACCGCACGCGCGGGTGTCGGGATGAATTCGTCAACCGCCGCCATCAGCGCACGGATCGAGTTCTCGCCGATCTCGGGATCCCGGCCTTCCATCGCGGCCAGAGCCGAGCCGGGAATGACCGGAATGTCATCGCCCGGATAGTCATAGGACGACAGCAGTTCGCGGATTTCCATTTCGACCAGTTCCAGCAGTTCCGCGTCGTCCACCTGATCCACCTTGTTCATGTAGACAACCATGTGCGGGATGCCGACCTGACGGCCCAGCAGAATGTGCTCGCGCGTTTGCGGCATCGGGCCATCGGCTGCGTTCACAACAAGGATCGCGCCGTCCATCTGCGCCGCGCCGGTGATCATGTTCTTCACATAATCCGCGTGACCAGGGCAATCCACGTGCGCGTAGTGGCGCGCATCTGTTTCATACTCAACATGCGCCGTCGAAATCGTGATCCCGCGCGCCTTCTCTTCCGGCGCACCGTCAATCTGGTCATAGGCTTTGAAATCGCCAAAATACTTCGTAATCGCAGCCGTCAGCGTCGTCTTGCCGTGGTCAACGTGACCAATCGTGCCAATGTTAACGTGCGGTTTATTGCGTTCAAACTTTGCCTTAGCCATATTTTGGGCGCCCTTTTTGCATTATGGGGTCCTCGCGACCCTGTTTCCTCTGCGCGGGCGACATATGGCGTTCCGTTGGGAAAATCAAGCTGTTACTGTCAGCGAACCGGCCCGGATCAGGAGGGTGACTGCAACACCGCTTCGTTGGTTTCATCCTCGGCCGGCATCACGCGCTCATCCGGGCCGAACCAGCCGTATTTTTCCTGGCCTTCCAGCAGCCATGTTTCGATGGATTTGGCGGCGTTGAAAGACAGGCCATCCAGCTGCTTTTGCTTGTTGCGACCCCATCCGGAACCAACCAGAACGGACTCGCCACTGGTGGTTTCCAGCACCGCGATCTGGTGCGCCGCCTCGTTCAGTTTGCGCCCGTCAGTGTCATCCCATAACGTGGCTTTGACGATCAGTACCGATTTGGGCGTGTAGACCACCGGCACGCCGGGCGGGGCCAGCATGAATGCCTCGATGCTGACACCCAGATGATAAAGCTGTTCCCCGTCGTAACGTCCGAAACGATCCCCGATCGCCTTGGTCATTGAAGCGACCCATTCTTCTTCGGTCGCCGCACGCGACACCGGCCCCTGCTGCATCTTGCTGGCGACCACCACATTGTGCCCCAGTTTGAAATCCCCCAGCGGCACGGGCGGCCCCTCCAGGGTTTGCGCGCCGCAGGCGGTCAAAAGCAACAGGGCTGTCAGCAAGGCGAAAATCCGGGGCATGTGATCTCTCGTTCTGGGGTTGCCCCTGTCAGATAGCCCAGTGCGGCCAGGGGTGCAAACCTTTGCCGTTCGCTGCGCTACACCTATATGTGAAGTTGAATCATGAAAGGCCCGTGCGCATGAACATCGAAAACAGGCAACCGGTCAAAGTTCCCCTTGTGCGCGAGCCGTGGGGTATCTTCAAAAGCCTGAATGCCGCGCGCCAGAACGTGCTGAGCATCATCCCCGAAATTGCCACCCGGCAACCTATGGTGTCGGGCAAAACCGGCAAACGCTGGCATATGGTGATGGACCCGGAAGCGATCCGGATCATGTTGCTGGAACGGCTGGATCAATATCCCAAGTCACTGGTGACAAAGAACCTGTTGCGACCTGCAATCGGGGAATCCCTGTTCATTGCAGAAGGCGCGCACTGGCGCTGGCAGCGGCGGACCGCCGCGCCGGTGTTCTCGCATCGCAACGTCATGAACCTTGCCCCGATCATGACCGGTGCGGCAGACCGTGCCGCCGCGCGCGTTGCAACGGCCGGCCCCCGCGCCGTGGATATGCTGGACGAAATGGTGACAACCACCTTTGACGTGATTTCGGATGTCACGTTTTCAGGCGACGGATCGTTTGATCGTGATAGTGTGCACACGGCCATTGACGCCTATATTTCCGAAGCCGGCAAGATTTCGCTGTTCGACATTCTGGGCGCGCCCGACTGGGTGCCGCGCCCGGGAAGAATAATGTCCGGCAAGGCGCTGAAGCAGATGAAGACCGTGGCCGACACCGCAATTGACGCACGCGCGGCACGCGGTGCCGATGACGTTCCCGATCTGCTGGATTTGCTGCTGGACGGCGAAGACCCGAAATCCAAACGCAAGATGAACACCGCAGAACTGCGCGACAACCTGCTGACCTTTATTGTGGCCGGTCACGAAACCACTGCTCTGACGCTGGCATGGTCGCTGTATCTGTGTGCCTTTGATCTGGATGTGCAGGATCGCGCCCGCGCCGAGATTCAGGCGGTGTGCGCGGATCGCCCAGTGACAGGCGAAGATGTGTCAAAGCTACCGTTTGTGCGCCAGATCATCGACGAAGCGCTGCGCCTTTATCCGCCTGCCGCAATGGTGTCGCGCACGGCGATGGCGCCGGACACGTTGTGCGGGCGCGAAATACGCAAGGGCGATACGGTGATCATCCCGATCTATGCGCTGCATCGCAGCCATGTCTTGTGGAAGGATCCCGATGCATTCAATCCAGACCGGTTTGCCGATCCGAAAGCCATTGACCGGTATGCCTATCTGCCGTTCGGGGACGGGCCGCGCATCTGCATCGGCGCATCCTTTGCGCTGCAAGAGGCGGTGATCATTCTCGCCACTTTGCTGGGACGGTTCCGGTTCCATCCGGTCGCGGGCAAGGATCCCAGCCCCGTCATGATCCTGACACTGCGCCCCGAAGGCGGTGTCTGGCTGACGGCGGAACCGGTTTAGAGGCCGCATTCGCCGCCAATGCCGTGAACCGACCGACGCCTAGTCACACACCGTTTGCAGCGCCATCCAGTCCGTAGCTGACAGGATTGGCGCGAAGGTTTGTCCGTCTGGCGCTGCGGCGCGGGCAGCGGCAATTCGGTCGCTAAGCGCGGGATGCGACAGAAAATGCGCCACGATGCCTTCGCTTTCGCCGTATTTGGCGCGCAACCGTTCGAACATATCGCCCAGCGCCGCCGGAGATACGTCTGCGGCCCCTAAACGCCCGTAAGCAAATTCATCCGCCGCTTTTTCCGCCCCTTGGGAATAGCGCGCATCAATCAGCCGTTCGGTCAGGAACAGTACGACCGCCCCACCGGCAAAATCCCCGAACAAAAGGCCCAGCACCCCGATCGATCCGGCCGAGCGCAAGGCGTGCCGTGTTGGATCGCGGCTCATCACATGGCCGATTTCATGGGCCAGCACGGCAGCGACTTCGTCAGGGCCTTCTGCCGCGTCGATCAACCCGCGAAACAACACGACAAAACCGCCGGGAAGCGCGAAGGCGTTGACCATGTCATGATCCAGCACAAACACCGACAGGTCCGCATCGGGCGAAAGGCCGAGTGTCAGCTTTTGCTGCATCCGATCCAGCGCCGCCAAGCCCAACTGGTTTTCGCAAAACGGGACAGGCGCAAAGCCGGTGTCGTCCAGCGCATCGCGGATTTGATCCAATGTGGTCTGGCCAAGGGCGCGTTCGCCTTCGGGCGGGATATATGCCGCCAACTGGTCGGCTATTTTGGGCACCAGAACACCCACGATCAGGGCCACCGATGCCACAGCGGCCAGCGCCCAGCCCAACAACCGGCCCCGCCCTTTTGGTGGCGCGGGACGGTTTTTGTTGGGCAAACTGGCAAGGATCGAGCGATCTGTGACAATCAGGCGTGCCACCGGATCGGTTTTCAGGCGCAGCACGAATTTGTCGCGGCCCGCCTGATCGGGTACCAGCCGGATATCAGACGCGGGCCAGATCAATGGTGGCTGCCCTTCCACAGTAATGCGCAGGTCGCGGTAATCGGAACTGAACTGCAAGGTGGCGGCACGTGCCACCGCGTTGTCACCATCGAAGTAACAGGTGGCTTTTGGCGCAATGCCGTTCATATCGCTGCCCCCAGATCCAACGCTTCGGCAAAGCCTTCGGCTTCGGCAAATTCATCGCGTGCGCGCTGGCTGATGGCGGTCAGCGCAGCCGGGTTCACGATCTGGAGCGTTTGCGCGTAATGGCGCATCAACGGAAAGGTCACGAATACATGCGACAGCACCGACCACATCAGAAAGACGCCGAAATAGACCAGTGCAAGGATACCGATGGCCATCCAGCGCGGCACGTTCATCTCCGAAACCGGGCTGTCGCCGCCAATCGCCAGCAACCCGTCCAGCCCGATCAGCGGAATGGCCAGCAAGAACAACCCCACCAGCCCCAGAACAAGGGCCAGATAACTGATCGTGTTGCCCCAGGAATAGATGCCGAACACGCGTGTCGGGCGCAGGTGCGAAAACAGCGCAATACCGTCTGCCGTTTTGTGATTGGCCAGTATCCGGGTGCTGGCCGCGTTGTAATGCACCGCCCCATAGACCAGCAACAGCAACGCCAGGGGCAATAAAAACAGACGCTGCGGCGCGTTCAGATCATTCTGGCCCGCTTCGTTGAACACATCATCAATGGTCGCAAACACATTGGCCCCGACGGGAACAACCGGATCAAACCATAACACCCAGACGCCGCCCAGAAACAGGATCATGACCGCCACAGCGACGGGAATAGCCGCAGGGTAAAGCATGCGCCAGGCACCGCCCTGATGCAGCTTGGCAGAGCCGTAAAAGGTGCGGTCCGTCTTGTATTTTTCCAGCGCGAAGGTCATGCGTGGCCACAGCATCCCAAGGGTCAGGATGGTGATGCCCCAGTGCACAAGGGCGCGCAGCGCATAGCCCCATGCCCCCGGTTCCAGACCAAACCGCACGCCCTGCCAGCGCGTCCGCCCCAGAACGTATCTGCGGGCGCGGTAGCGGGCATAGAACCAGATCGGGATCACACCGACAAAGCTGACCAGGTAGGCGACGGCGTTGCCCTGAAACAGCGAAAAGCTGGCGAACATCAGCAGCAGGTTCACAATGCCGATATAAAAGGCAAGGATCACGACCGCGATGAAAAACCCCAGCAGCTTTTCGATCGGATCGCCGACATATTCCAGCGGCTGGCCGCCGGGCCGGATCGCCGACCAGTACCAGCGCCGCAACCGTGTCTTCATCCAGAAGCGGTAAATCCCCAGTGTCAGCACCGACAAGATGCCGGTTTTCAGCGCCAGCCAGAACAGCGCGCCGCGTCTTCCGACAAATTCGGTATCCCAGCAATCAGGTGAATTTGTTGTCGCGGGGGAAACCGCGCGGGGCCATGCGGCCTGCGCTGGCGCGTTTTCCGGTCCATTCGCCAAGGTCGGTTTCGGTTCGGGTGCGTCCGGCCGGGTCGGACCAGCTGAGGCCTTCTGCCAGGGTGAAACTGGCCGCATCACTCAGACCTCCGTCCTTGTATTTTTGCAGACGCACACCTTTTCCACGCCCCATTTCAGGCAGTTCATCAGCCATGAACACCAGAACCTTGCGGTTTTCGCCAACCACTGCAATCGCATCGCCCGCCACCGGGGTACAGACCAGTGCGCGCACGCCATCGCGCACGTTCAGCACCTGTTTGCCGCTGCGGGTTTGCGCCACAACATCATTTTCCGGCACGATAAATCCGTCACCCGCCGAAGAGGCCACCAGAAGCTTGCGATCCGGTTTATGGATGTAAAGCCCCACGATTTCCGCATCATTTGGCAGATCGACCATCAGGCGCAACGGTTCGCCCATGCCCCGCCCGCCGGGCAGGTTGGCGCCAGACAGGGTGTAAAACCGCCCATTGGCCCCGAACACAAGCAAACGGTCGGTGGTTTCGGCATGAAAGGCGAAACGCGGCCCGTCGCCGTCCTTGAATTTCAATTCACGCGTCAGATCAATGTGGCCGGTCATGGCCCTGATCCATCCCATCTGGCTGCACACCACGGTGATCGGCTCGCGATCAATCATCGCCTCGATCGGCACATCTTCGACTTCGCCCGCGATGGCGAATTGCGTGCGTCGTGCGCCGCCTTCGTAATCCTTGCCGAACAGCTTTCTGGTTTCGCGCAACTGGTTGGCGATGCTGTCCCATTGCAGGTCAGGGCTGTCCAGCAAATCCTCTAGCCCGGCGCGTTCTTCCATCAGGGCGCCTTGTTCGCGCAAAAGCTCCATCTCTTCCAGACGGCGCAAGGAGCGCAGACGCATGTTCAGGATCGCTTCGGCCTGCACTTCGGACAGGGACGGTTCTTCTTCGGGGCGCACCACGGGGGGCACATAATCGGCTTCGTCCTGGGCACGGGGATGATCCTTTGACCAGTCTTCGTACATCAGGCCGGCCTTTGGATCGTCATCATAGCGGATGATGTCGATCACGCGGTCCAGGTTGAGGAAGGCGATGATGAAACCTTCCAACACCTCCAGCCGGTGGTCGATCTTTTCCATCCGGTGCGTCGAACGGCGGATAAGAACCTCTTGGCGGTGGTCCAGAAACGCGCGCAGCACTTCCTTCATGCTGCACACTTTGGGCGTCAGACCGTCGATCAGCACGTTCAGGTTCAGGGAAAACCGGATTTCCAGATCGGAATTGCGAAACAGCATGCCCATCAGCACTTCGGGATCGACATTCTTTGACCGTGGTTCCAGCACCATTCGGATGTCATCGGCGCTTTCGTCACGGATATCGGCCAGAATCGGCAACTTTTTGGTCTGGATCAGTTCCGCGATTTTTTCGATCAGCTTGGATTTCTGTACCTGATAGGGGATTTCCGTGACCACGATCTGCCACTGGCCGCGACCCAGATCCTCGACCTCGTATTTGCAGCGCAGACGGAATGACCCGCGCCCTGTGCGGTAAGCCTGTGCAATGTTTTCCGGGGGTTCGACGATGATCCCGCCGGTCGGAAAATCCGGCCCCGGCACATATTTCAGCAATGTATCGTCGCGTGCATCCGGCATTTTGATCAGGTGGATACAGGCGTCACACAGTTCGGCGATGTTGTGAGGCGGGATGTTGGTGGCCATGCCCACCGCGATACCGCTTGACCCGTTGGCCAACAGGTTCGGGAACGAAGCAGGCAGCACCACCGGTTCGGTCAGGGTGCCATCGTAATTGTCGCGGAAATCCACCGCGTTTTCGTTCAACCCTTCCAGCATCGCCTCGGCGACGATGGTCATGCGGGCTTCGGTATAGCGCGACGCGGCGGGGTTATCACCGTCGATATTGCCGAAATTGCCCTGCCCGTCGACCAGCGGATAGCGCACGTTGAAATCCTGCGCGAGACGCGCCATCGCATCGTAAATCGCCGCATCGCCATGCGGGTGGTAATTACCCATCACATCGCCGCTGATCTTGGCCGATTTGCGGTAACCGCCGTTGCTGGACAGGCGCAGTTCGCGCATCGCGTAAAGAATGCGGCGATGCACCGGCTTTAGTCCGTCACGCGCATCGGGCAGCGCGCGGTGCATGATCGTGGACAGCGCATAGGTCAGATACCTGTCCCCGATCGCGCGGCGCAGCGGTTCTGTCAGATCGGGTGCGGGCAGGCCTGTATCGTCTGTGATGTCGTTCATGCCCATCTGATACGCTGTGACCGCAGCAGGGTAAAGCGAGGACGTGCCTGTTTTATGCACGAAGAAGGGGAATTATGCGCGGTTTTTCCGCTGCCGAATCCGCGCCCGATTTGATAATGTACCACGATGCGATAGTTTCAAATGGGTCGCGGCAAGGCTGATCCGCAATCACAAAGGAAGGAGCGTTATGAACCGGTTTGTTTTTCTGTCGTTCCTTTTCATGGGCTGGGCGTTTTACGAGCTGAGCGGCGGGGCTGACTTCGTACCGGCCAGCGCGCGGCTTGAGGCCGAAGCAGAAAGCGCGTCCAAGCCGGAGCCAAGCCCTCGTGCCACAACGAGCCGCGCGCCTGTTTTTGTAGAAGGTTCGAATATCGCGCCCGATCCGTCCAGAACGCGCCTGGTTCTGGGCAATACCCCGCCTGAGCCCGCGCCCGAACCCGTCGCAGCGCCCGAGCCGACACCGGAACCCGAGCCGGTAGAAACCGCCGAGGTTGCGCCCGCCGCCCCTATTGCGGATGTCGTGTTGTCGCTGGCGGCATTGGACAGCATTTCGGACGGCACATTTCCAGCGCCCGCAAAAGACATCCGGATTATAGATGGCACGCTGGTCAATATCCGGTCCGGCCCGGGCATCGATTATCCGGTGATCCTGCAACTGCAGGGCGGCACCGAGGTTGAGGTGCTGGAAGACCCCGGCACGGGCTGGATCAGAATGCAGAACCCCGAAAGCCGCGAAATGGGTTGGATTTCAGCCAATTTGTTGCGGCAGTGACACCCGACGGTCCGTACCGGTTGCGCTTTGGTGCGCGACAGGTCAGAACAGGCCGAAAAGGGTAAGAAATGCAGAAATCCATACTGATTACAGGCTGTTCGTCCGGCATCGGATATGACGCGGCGCAAGGGCTGAAGTCGCGGGGATGGCGGGTGTTTGCCGCCTGCCGGCGCCCCGAAGACTGCGCGCGCCTGATCGCTGAAGGGTTTGAAAGCCCGCTTTTGGATTACACCGACCCCGCCACGTTGGAATCCGGACTGGCCGAGGTTCTGGCGGCCACCGGTGGCACGCTGGATGCGCTGTTCAACAACGGCGCGCATGGCCTGCCCGGCGCAGTTGAAGACCTGCCGGTTGACGGTTTGCGCGCCATATTCGAGGCGAATTTCTTTGGCTGGCACGATCTGACCTGCCGGGTCATTCCGGTGATGCGCGCGCAGGGGCATGGCCGGATCATTCAATGTTCGTCCGTGCTGGGCTTTGTCACGCTGCGGATGCGCGGGGCTTACAACGCCACCAAATTCGCGCTGGAAGGTCTGACCGACACGATGCGCATCGAAATGCGCGACACGCCGATCAAGATTGTCCTGATCGAACCGGGGCCCGTCACATCGAAAATTCGCGTCAATTCGATCCCGCATTATGAACGCTGGATCAAATGGCAGGACAGCCCGCGCGCGTCTTTCTATGAAAACACCCTGCACAAGCGCCTCTATTCAAGCAGCGGGCCCGACACGTTCGAACTGCCCGCAAGCGCCGTTACAAAAAAACTGGTACACGCCCTGGAATCGCGGCGCCCCAAACCGCGTTATTACGTCACTACACCAACCTATCTGATGGGCGCACTGCGCCGTCTGTTGCCCACAAGAGCATTGGATTGGGTATTGGCCCGAACCTGAAGCAGCAGATACCGGCCTTTGGCGCTGGCCTACGCACAAAGAAATCGGTTCGCTTTTTTGTCGTGGGCGGCTACATGACCGCTCAGACCCGAGAAAAGGACAGTTTATATGCCATCAGACCCGCTTTTTGTACTTGTCGTTCTGGCGGTTCTGGCCGTTGTCGTCATTTTGATGCTGGGAATCGGCGGTTTTGCCAAGGGCGGCGAAACCAACCGGAAATATGGAAACAAGATGATGCGCTATCGGCTGATCGCGCAGTTTATCGCTGTGCTGCTGATCTGTCTTTATGTGTATCTGCGCGGAACAGGAGGGCAGTGACATGGTTGTTCTGAACAAGATTTATACAAAAACCGGTGACGCGGGTGAAACCGCACTGGGCAACGGCGCGCGGGTGGCAAAGCACGCGCTGCGGGTGTCGGCCTATGGCACTTCGGATGAATTGAACTGTTTTGTGGGCGTCGCCCGTTTGCACGCCACCGGCGACATGGACCTGCAATTGTCGCGCATCCAGAACGATCTGTTCGATCTGGGGGCTGATCTGTGCCGCCCTGATATGGAACAGGACGCCGAAGCGGAATACCCGCCGTTGCGCATGGCGCCGCAACAGTTCGAACGTCTGGAAGCCGAGATTGACCGGATGAATGATATTCTGGAACCGCTGCGCAGCTTCATCCTGCCCGGCGGTGCGGCGCTGGCTGCGCATTTGCATGTCTGCCGCACCGTCGCACGGCGGGCCGAGCGGCTTGCCGTGGAACTGGCCACCGTCGAGGCGATCAACCCCTCGGCGGTCACATATCTGAATCGGTTGTCAGACTGGTTTTTTGTCGCCGCGCGGATCGCGAACAACGACGGAAAGGACGATGTACTGTGGGTGCCGGGGGCCAACCGATAGGGTCAAAACCTTTGCAAAAAAACGGGATAAGCAAAAAACGCGACGTCCCTAGACCTTGGGGTGACGATTTTACCCTGTTTCGCGGACACACCTGTCGCTATCAACAGCGGGAATGATTTAGACCGAGTCGCCCCGGCGATTTATCAAGTAAGGAGAGAAACGCCCATGAAGGTTTTGGTACCTGTCAAACGCGTGATCGACTATAACGTGAAAGTTCGTGTGAAAGCGGATGGATCGGGTGTTGATCTTGCCAATGTGAAAATGTCGATGAACCCGTTTGACGAGATCGCGGTCGAACAGGCGATCCGTCTGAAAGAAGCCGGCGCTGCGGAAGAAGTGATTGCGGTGTCGATCGGCGTCAAGCAAAGCCAGGAAACGCTGCGCACCGCGCTGGCGATGGGCGCAGACCGCGCCATTCTGGTGGTGGCGGCAGAAGATGTTCACAACGACATCGAACCGCTGGCCGTTGCCAAGATTCTCAAGGCGATTGTTGACGAAGAACAGCCAGGTCTGGTGCTGTGCGGCAAGCAGGCGATCGATAATGATCTGAACGCCACCGGCCAGATGCTGAGCGCATTGCTGGGTTGGTCGCAGGCGACCTTTGCATCCGGTCTTGAAATCTCGGGCGACAGCGCAACCGTGACCCGCGAAGTCGATGGCGGCTTGCAGACCATCAAGGTCAAGATGCCCGCCGTTGTGACGGTTGATTTGCGCCTGAACGAACCGCGCTATGCATCGCTGCCCAACATCATGAAAGCCAAGAAAAAGCCGCTGGATGAAAAAACCGCAGCGGATTACGGCGTTGATGTCACTCCGCGTCTTGAGATCGTGAAAACCGGCGAACCCGAAAGCCGCGCGGCTGGTATCAAAGTGGGCTCGGTGGACGAACTTGTCGAGAAACTCAAAGAAGCGGGGGCTGTGTAATGGCTGTTTTACTCCTTGCCGAAGTCAATGATGGCGAACTGTCGCTGGATGCCACCTCCAAGGCGGTAACTGCGGCGGCGCAACTGGGCGATGTGACTGTGTTGTGCGCGGGCGGGTCTGCGGCGGCGGCGGCAGTCGAAGCTGCGAAGATTTCCGGCGTGTCCAAGGTGCTGTGTGCCGAAGATCCCGCATTGGGCCACCGTCTGGCGGAATCGACCGCCGATCTAATCGTATCGCTTGCAGGGGACTACGAACATATCGTAGCGCCCGCGACGACCGATGCGAAAAACGTGCTGCCGCGTGTCGCGGCTTTGCTGGATGTGATGGTTCTGACCGACGTGTCCGGTATCGTTGACGCCAACACGTTCGAGCGCCCGATCTATGCGGGCAACGCGATCCAGACCGTCAAATCCAGCGATGGCAAAAAGGTTGTATCGTTCCGTGTATCTACCTTTGACGCCGCTGAAATGGGCGGGTCTGCATCTGTCGAAACCATCGGTGCCGCCGGCAATCCGGGTCTGAGCGAATGGGTCGAGGACAAGGTTGCGGCCAGTGACCGCCCCGAGCTGACATCGGCCGGTGTGGTCGTGTCGGGCGGGCGCGGTGTGGGATCGAAAGACGATTTCGCGCTGATCGAAACACTGGCGGACAAGCTGGGTGCGGCTGTTGGTGCATCGCGCGCAGCGGTTGACAGTGGCTATGCCCCGAACGACTGGCAGGTCGGCCAGACGGGCAAGGTTGTGGCCCCTGATCTGTACGTTGCCGTTGGCATTTCCGGTGCGATCCAGCATCTGGCCGGTATGAAAGACAGCAAGGTGATCGTGGCGATCAACAAAGACGAAGAAGCGCCGATCTTTCAGGTTGCCGATTTCGGTCTGGTCGCCGACCTGTTCACAGCTGTGCCGGAACTGATCGAAAAACTTTAAAAATACCAAAACAACCTGCGTTTTGGCGCATTTCCAAGGCCCGCCCGAAACGGCGGGCCTTTTCATATCAGGCGGTTGATACTGCGGGAAACGGCATCGGCCGCTTCCTGATGCGCAGCCGGCCCCATGATGTGCCCGGCTGCGGGCGCTTCCATCTGGGCAAAGATCATACCGCGCGTGCCCTGCGCCTGTGCTGCCGGGCTGGCAACCACCTCGACAATATCGGCGACGTGCGGGCGCAGGCTTTCGATCATCTTGCGGGTCACGAACATCGGGTCGCTCGTCGTACTAAAACCGTCTTCATCGGGGCTGTGGCGCGCGAACCAAAGAAGAATGATCTTTCCGCCCAGTTTGGACAAAAGCAGTTCCATCCGCGCCTGCCACGCCTGTTGCAGTTCCCGCCGGACACAGGAAAACCGGTCGGCCGACAGCGCCATCAGCGATCTGATCAGGTGCTTTGTGAAATGGAATTCGGTGAAATCTACATCGCCATACACCGCCTGCATCATCTGGCTGGCCTTGACGAACCTGTCATTGCGTCGCGGATGCACCGTATAGAACCGGTTCGACATGTTC
Organism: Sulfitobacter sp. TBRI5; assembly: GCF_051013555.1. NCBI lineage: Bacteria > Pseudomonadati > Pseudomonadota > Alphaproteobacteria > Rhodobacterales > Roseobacteraceae > Sulfitobacter > Sulfitobacter sp. TBRI5. The sequence continues at coordinate 769,187 of NZ_CP112884.1, forward strand.
TGGGCACCCATCACCTGCACCACGCTGATCTGTGCACCGGCGGCGGCTACCGGCACAAACGGATCGTGCATGAACACATCGATCCCCGCATTGGGAAAGCCCAGATTAACGCATGGCATCCCAATTTCGCGTTCGATTATGGACGGATACGGGCTGGCCAGGAATTTGCCATAGGTTTCGGTGCCGCCGACAAAGGCACAATACGCCGTTGAAAGATCGCGCCGTGGCCCACGGAACAGCAGTTTTGACGCACCATACCGGCACGGAAAATAATCAAGGGCACGCGTGCCCAATCCTTCATAGGTCATCTTGCCCACCTTCGTTCTCACCCGGCCCCAGAATGTGCAACCGGCCTTACCAAAGCCCTAACCCAAGCGCGCCAAGCCCCGCCAAATTGCCACAAGTTTGATCGGTTTACGGCCCTTGCGGCCCCCCTGCCATGCCCCGTATGTTAGGGCCTGAACACAAGGGAACACGCGACATGGACATTCAGAGAATTGGCATCGTGGGTGCAGGCCAGATGGGCAACGGCATTGCACATGTTATGGCGCTTGCCGGATATGATGTTCTGCTGACAGATATCAGTTCCGACGCACTACAGGCCGCGATCGATCTGATCGACCGCAATCTGGAACGGCAGGTTGGCCGCGGCAAGATCGAAGAGGCCGAGAAATCCAAGGCGATGGCGAGGATCAAGACCACTGTGACCCTGACAGAACTTGGCCAGACCGATCTGGTGATCGAAGCGGCAACAGAACGCGAAACCGTCAAGCAGGCGATTTTCGAAGATCTTTTGCCGCATCTTAAGCCCGATACGATCCTGACATCGAACACATCGTCGATTTCGATCACCCGTCTGGCCAGCCGGACGGACAGGCCCGAAAAATTCATGGGGTTTCATTTCATGAACCCTGTGCCGGTGATGCAGCTTGTCGAATTGATCCGTGGCATTGCAACCGATGAACCCACCTATGCCGCGTGCAAATCCGTAGTGGACCGGTTAGGGAAAACATCCGCGTCAGCCGAAGATTTCCCCGGATTTATCGTCAACCGCATCCTTATGCCGATGATCAATGAAGCGGTATACACTCTTTACGAAGGGGTCGGATCTGTCCTGTCAATTGACCAGTCGATGAAGCTGGGCGCAAACCATCCGATGGGTCCGCTGGAACTGGCTGATTTTATCGGGCTTGATACCTGTCTGGCCATCATGAACGTGTTGCATGACGGTTTGGCGGACACCAAATACCGCCCCTGCCCGCTGCTGACCAAATATGTCGAAGCCGGCTGGCTTGGGCGCAAGTCGCAGCGCGGTTTTTATGATTATCGCGGTGAGATGCCGGTGCCGACCCGTTAAAGGCAGGGATCAGGCCTTGTCAGCCAGCGAGAGCGTATGCGCGCGAAGCCACGCCATGAAACCGCGCGGGTCGGTTTCCAGCATGGCCATCTGTTCATCGCTTAGCGGTGCGCCGATCACGGGGGCCTGTGGTTTGTTGCAGGACCGGACGATTTCGTGCAGCAACAGCCCTTGCCGCAGGATAGGTGAAATCCGGTTGGCGATCTGATACCAGCGCGAATTGCGTCCCGGATAGAAAATCGGAACCACCCGCGCGCCGGAACGGCGGATCATTTTCGCGGTGAACAGGCTCCACTCGCGTTCGATCGCGGGGCCGAACCACGTATCGGACGACATCACGACACCTGACGGGAACAGGGCCACGACGCCGCCGTCTTTCAGATGGGCCATCGCCTTGGCGCGCATTTCAACCATTTTAGCCTGGGCTTCGGGATCGTGCGGGAACGGCACCGGGATCATGAAAGATGTTGCCGCTTCGTCCAGACCGGTCAGCACCGACCGTGTAAGAATGCGATAATCCAGCCGCACGCGCCCGATCATGTCGGCAAAAATCATACCATCCACCATTCCGTGCGGGTGGTTGGCCACAACGACAACAGGCCCGCTTTGCGGAATATTGGCCAACTGCTCTGGCGGGGTCAGCAGATCTATACCCATGACGTTCAGCGCGCCACGCCAGAACTTCTGACCGCGATGCGCCTCGTTCGTTTTTTCGAACTTGTTGACCATCCGCAGGATCGTCAGCTTTCCGGTACACCATTCGATGGCACGGATCGCAAAACTGGTCCAGGGATCGTCAAAGGAGTTGGCATAGGTCAGGGTGCGGCGATCATAGATTTCGCCGGTATCCTTTTCAGAGTCTTTGGAAAGACCCGACGTGCTATCCTGAACCGTGTTTGCCACTACGATCTTTCTTTTGCCCGGGTGCGCATCGCGCGCCTAGTACCCTTCGCCGAATTTGTCAGCCACCAGCATTTCCAGCGCATCAGCCAAAGCATCAGCATCCGGCCCCGATGTTTGCACGTCAATAGTCGTTCCCTTGGACGCTGCCAACATCAAAAGCCCCATGATGCTGTCACCCGAGGCCGACATTCCGTCGCGCGACACTTCGGCTGTCGCATCAAACGCCTCGACAACCTCGACCAGTTTTGCAGATGCGCGGGCGTGCAGCCCTTTTTCGTTCACGATGTTCAAACTGCGCTGGGTCATAAGGGTATTACTTTCTTGAATTTCTTACGCATCCGAAGACACATTCTGGCTGTCGATGTATTTCTTGCCGGCTTCCAGCGCAGCCCGTACCGCATCGGATACCGGCAAGTCGCGGCTTTTGGCCAGTTTGATCAGCATCGGCAGATTAGCGCCGTAAATAATCCGGCGGTCTTCGGGTTTGCAGGCGCGCAAGCTCAGGTTTGAAGGCGAGCCGCCGAACAGATCGGTGACGACAACAACACCGTCGCCGGTATCGACCGCATCGGCCGCCACACAGATTTCAGTTTGCTTTGCGTCCCGATCATGGTCCGCTTCGATTGCGATAGCCCGAATGCCCGGTTGGCGGCCCACCACGTGTTCCACCGCCGACATGTATTCCTTGGCCAGCCCGCCATGCGCGACAATAACAATCCCGATCACGCCTGTTTCTTACCCTCTGCCGCGCGGCGCTCAAGCTCGCGATGCCTAATTGACACTTGCCACCCCTTCTCCGCAAGGGCTTGCGCCAATCTTTCGGTCACTGTGACCGATCTGTGCTGGCCACCGGTGCATCCAAAGCCGATTGAAAAATGTGCTTTGCCCTCTTCCGCGTAGGCGGGCAACAGGAATTCGGTGAAATCCAGCGTTTTTTCGAAAAACTGGGCAAAGCGGGCGTCTGCCGCAACATAGTCGGCCACCTGGGCATCGCGCCCGTCGAAACCGCGTAATTCAGGAACCCAATAAGGATTGTTCAGAAACCGGCAGTCAAAAACCATGTCGATGCCGCGCGGCAAGCCGCGTTTGTAGGAAAAGGAATGCAGCGAAACAGCCATCCGTCCGGGACCGACAGGCGCGAACCAGCGTTCGACCTCGGCGCGCAAGTGATGCACGTTCAGATCGGATGTATCGATCAGGATACTGGCGCGGGCGCGGATCGGGTCCAACAGATCGAATTCGCGATCTATCCCCACATCCGGGCTTTCGGCGGGGGCCAGCGGGTGGCGCCGCCGGGTTTCGGAAAACCGGCGCAGCAAGACATCGCGGCTGCAATCCAGATACAAAACCTCGGGGGACAGGTGTGACAGTCGGGCCAGATTTTCCACCGAGTCGATCAGCGCGGTGGTTGAAAAATCACGGTTGCGCGTATCAACCCCCAAAGCCATCGGGCGGTCTTCGGCGGGACCGTCAAGAAGGGTTGGCAGCAAGCGCAGCGGCAGATTGTCGATCGCCTCGAACCCCAGATCCTCCAGAACGTTGATCGCGGTGGATCGCCCTGCCCCGGAAGGGCCGGTGACAAGCACAAAGCGGCAGCGGTTCTGATCTGTTGGTCCGGGATCGGGCATGATCACTCCTTTCGACCGTGTAACAGATATAGTGCCACAGCGGCGGGAAAATGCCCGTTGTCAGATTTGTGAACCAGCGGAACAGTGTAGGGGCCTATCTGACAGGTGCGAAATGGCGGAATGCGTTCGGTTTCAACATGATCCATCGACACCACCAGCCTGATCGGGGCGCGTTTGCACACCGGCGCGTTCAACACACCTAGGCCGCGTGCTTCAATCAATCCGGCGATAGGCTCAGGGGCGGTGGCCGTGATGCCGCCGTCTTCATCTGAAAGAAGAACCCGGTCATCCGCCACCAGTTTGGCCCCAAGGGCGATAAGTTGCAGGGCCAGCGCCGATTTTCCGCTGCCCGCCGCACCCAGAACAAGCAATCCGCGATCCTGCATCGCGATGCATGTTGCATGAACCGCGCTGTCAAAAGGAGTGGCGCCCAAGGGCGAAACAAGGCTGGTTTCACGTTTGCCGGACCGCGCCACGTGTCAGACCGGAAGGCCCACAACAAACCGCGCGCCCAGGGGATCAGACGTGATATCCGCATCGGTCGGGCGGATGTTTTCGGCCCAGATCACGCCGCCATGCGCTTCGACGATCTGTTTCGAAATGGCCAGACCAAGACCCGAGTTATTGCCGAAATGCTCGTCCGGACGCTGGGAGTAGAAGCGCTTGAAAATCTTGCCCAGCGCCTGATCGGGAATGCCCGGACCGGTGTCTTCGATCACTACCAGAACACGGTTCTGCCGTTTGCGCGCCCAGACGCGGATCGCATCGCCGTCTTCGCAGAACGAAATGGCGTTGGTGATCAGGTTCACGAATACCTGGGCCAGACGCGCCTCAAGACCGTGCACGACGATCGGATCGCCGGGCAGGTCGGAAATGAAATCGATGCCTTTTGTTTTCGCCTCTTCACCCAGATATTCGCTCAGGTTTCCAAGCATCTTCAGCAGATCAAAGGGTTCTTCCTCTTCCTTGACCAGTTCGGAATCCAGACGCGACGCGTTGGAAATATCGCTGACCAGCCGGTCAAGCCGGCGCACGTCATGTTCGATGACTTCCAGCAGCTTTTCGCGTTGGTCATCGCGTTTGACGCGGCGCATCGTACCTACGGCAGACCGCAGCGATGCCAGCGGGTTTTTGATTTCATGCGCCACATCGGCGGCAAACTGTTCGTTTCCGTCGATGCGATTGTAGAGTGCGGCCACCATACCGCGCAGCGCACCGCTCAACCGGCCAATCTCGTCGGGGCGTGCCGTCAGATCGGGGATGCGGATACGCCCGGGGTTCATCTTGCGCGCGTCCTTGTCGCGGCCCAGTTCGGCAGCGGCGGCCAGATCGGAAATCGGGTTCGCAATCGTCGACGCCAGAACAAGGCTAAGCCCGATGGACACCAACGTGGCGATCACGAACATCTGCAACACGCGTTCACGTTCGCCACGTACAAGATTATCAATTTCGCCGGCAGCGCTGGTGATTGCGACTACGCCAATGGCCTGCCCGTTGTGCAAGATCGGCGTTGTGACACTGAACAGGATGCCGCCACCCGCATCCTGTGAGTTTTCCACCTGCGTGCCATTGGCCAGTGTCGCGGGTAAAAATTCCTTCAACTGTTCCTGAATCGGCGTGTCCGCATCACTTTGACCCGAGGAAAACACACGCGACACAGCGTTCCAGATCGACGACAGCCCGTCTGTAATCAGGGTTTTGCCGTTTTCGTTCGCTCTGGTGCCACCCAGCACACCGCCGTCGGTGCGCCCTTCCGTCATGGAAATCAGGGATTCGTCGGCGTTGAAAACAAAAACCTCGATGCCGCTGCGCAGATCAAGACCCGCCAATGTGCCGGAAACGTCCAGCACATCGGTATTGGTCAGATCGACAGCGGCGTCCGCAGGCAATTGCGCCTCGAACACGTCGGCGATCAATTCCGCCTCGCTGACCAGTGCATTTGCCCGCTGCAGCGCAAGGCTGTCGCGGGACGAGTTCAGGTAAAGGATGCCGGCAACCAGCACGTTCAGCGCGATCAGGTTGAACGTGATAATCTTGCGGGCAAGGGGCGATGCCTTGAGCGAGAAGAGCCCGCGCCGTTCACGGCGCACGCGCAACTCGTTTTCGACGTTGCTGTCCGGGGCGACCCAATCGTCGCCCAGAACCACATCACCATTACGCGTGGGTGGGGCCGTATCCCGCACGGACATCCTTTCGGCCAAAGCCTTCTTCTGCCTGTTTATTCTTCGTTATATCTGTAGCCGATCCCGTAGAGTGTCTCAATCGCAGAGAATTCATCGTCCGCGGTACGCATTTTCTTACGCAGGCGCTTGATGTGGCTGTCAATGGTGCGGTCATCCACATAGACCTGATCGTCGTAAGCAACATCCATCAGCTGATCACGGCTTTTGACGAACCCGGGGCGTTGGGCCAGCGCCTGCAACAAAAGAAATTCCGTTACAGTCAGTGATACGTCACGACCTTTCCAGCTTACAGCGTGACGCAGCGGATCCATCCGCAGTTCGCCACGTTCCATCACTTTGGTTTCTTCGGTATCGCCGACGATATCGCCGGCCACCGCATCCTGACGGCGCAGCAATGCGCGGATGCGTTCCACCAGAAGCCGTTGCGAAAAGGGCTTCTTGACGTAGTCGTCCGCGCCCATCCGCAGGCCAAGCACTTCGTCAATCTCGTCATCTTTCGATGTCAGAAAGATCACCGGCATGCTGGTTTTCTGACGCAGGCGCTGCAACAGATCCATTCCGTCCATACGCGGCATTTTGATATCAAGCACGGCCATATCAGGCAGTTTCTTGTTAAAGGCATCCAGAGCGGCCTGGCCGTCATTATAGGTTTCGACCTCAAAACCTTCTGCCTCAAGAGTCATGGATACAGACGTCAGGATATTCCTGTCGTCGTCCACCAATGCGATTTTCGACATGGTAAATTTCCTTATTCTGCTCGTTTTGCCTGCTTTTTTCGCGATACTTCACTTTTTCAGTGCTTAGAATCAATCTTTAACTGCGAATCGGCTGGGCAATCGTCTGCGATTTCTCCAAAAAATTCTTACGAATGACTAAATTGTCTCACAATCGGACATTTGTATGGCCAGTTTTGGCTATTGTTGCGAAAAACTAACCAATGGTGGCGCTAACTCGGAAAAAGCGTCCTGTTCATGCCTGAATCCGCCATGCTAAGAGGCCGCAACAGTGTAACACGCCTAATGCGGCGGCACGTGTTTGCCACAGTTCCGCATGCGCCCACAGGAGACCAAAGCACATGAGTTCAGGACGGGTTAACCCAAAATTTCGCCTCGAAGATCAAGGGATCACAGAGCTGGGCAATGTACATTACAACCTGATTGAACCATCCCTGATCGAAGCGGCACTGCGCAACAACGAAGGCACGCTGGGCAAGGGCGGCGCGTTTCTTGTGACAACCGGAAAATTCACCGGACGATCCCCCAAAGACAAGCATGTGGTCAAAACAGACAGTGTTGCTGATACGATCTGGTGGGACAACAACGCCGAGATGAGCCCGGAAGGCTTTGATGCGCTTTATGCCGACATGCTGGAACACATGAAGGGGCGAGACTATTTCGTGCAGGATCTGGTGGGCGGTGCCGATGCGGCCCATGCCATAGATGTACGCATGATCACCGAACTGGCGTGGCACGGGTTGTTTATCCGCCATATGTTGCGCCGCCCCGACCGTGAAGATCTGGACGATTTTGTGGCGGATTTCACTGTTATCAACTGCCCCAGCTTCTCGGCGGACCCAAAACGCCACAATTGCCGGTCGGAAACCGTAATCGCGATGAACTTTGACAAAAAGCTGATCCTGATCGGCGGCACGGAATATGCCGGTGAAAACAAGAAGTCGGTGTTTTCACTGTTGAACTACCTGCTGCCGGAAAAAGGTATCATGCCGATGCACTGTTCGGCCAATCATGCCCATGGTAATCCTGTGGATACTGCCGTGTTCTTCGGCCTGTCCGGCACCGGCAAAACCACCCTGTCGGCCGATCCGGCGCGCACGCTGATTGGCGATGACGAACACGGCTGGTCCAACCGTGGCACCTTTAACTTTGAAGGCGGGTGTTATGCCAAGACCATCAACCTCAACCCCGAGGCCGAACCCGAAATTTACGCAACCACCGAAAAATTCGGTACTGTGATCGAAAACATGGTGTTCGATCCCGACACCAAGGAACTGGATTTCGAAGATGACAGCCTGACGGCGAACATGCGCTGTGCCTATCCGCTGCATTATATATCTAATGCTTCCGCGACGGCGTTGGGTGGCCATCCGAAAAACGTGATCATGCTGACCTGTGATGCATTTGGCGTTCTGCCCCCGATCGCGCGGCTGACACCAGCGCAGGCGATGTATCACTTCCTGTCTGGCTTTACATCGAAAGTGGCAGGAACGGAACGCGGCGTGACAGAACCGGAACCGACGTTCAGCACCTGTTTCGGAGCCCCGTTCATGCCCCGGCGCCCGGAGGTTTATGGCAACCTGCTGCGCGAAAAGATCGCAACACATGGTGCTACATGCTGGCTGGTGAACACAGGATGGACCGGTGGCGCCTATGGCACGGGCAGCCGGATGCCGATCAAGGCGACACGCGGCCTGCTGACGGCTGCTTTGGAAGGATCGCTGGCCAACGCGACCTATCGCAAGGATGCAAATTTCGGATTTGAAGTGCCCGTTTCGGTGAACGGAGTTGCGGATATCCTGCTGGATCCACGCAGAACATGGGACAACCCGGAAGCCTATGACCGTCAGGCCGCGAAACTGGTCAAGATGTTTGCGACCAACTTTGAGCAATACGTGCCTTATATAGATGACGACGTGAAAGCCGCTGCAATCGGCTGATCGACAGACAGGGGCCGGATGATCCGGCCCTTTTCCGTTGCGGCATCAGGATTGCGCGGTTTTTGGGCTGAAATTGCGCAGATGCCCGACCGAGAATTCAAAAATTACAAAAACTCGCGCGCAACAATTGAACAAATGGCCGCACGTCCTAGCATTTAAGTTGCGCTGCACCTGCGAAATGATTATCGGGGTGCGAGCCGGAAAAAGGATGTTTGCAATGCCCCACGACGGACAGGATATTTCGATGACTGCCACACCTGTGTTGGACAACCTGATCACATTGACCGCCAAGGCGCTGCCGCCTGTTCAATCCGTACTTGAGACAGCGCGGACCAAGGTTCTGGACCTGGTCAGCGAGGATGGCCGCGTTTCGGGCGCGCAGGTGGAAGAAAACCAGACCGCCGCACACGGGCTGGCGTGGCTGGCCACCTATGTCCAGTCGCTGCAACAGATGCAAAACTGGGCCGAACGCCTTGTGGCCGATGGCAAGTTTGGCGAAACCGAACAAATCATCCACCAGATCGCATTCGGCGAATACCTCTGGCAGATTTATGGTGGCATCCCGATGTCGCAGGGCGAAATGCTGCGCCCGCAGGATATCGGCCTGTCACAGGACGATATGCGCGCCATGATGACCCCCGAGGTTCAGACACTTACCCAATCGGGCAACACCCAAGCCGCGCGCACGCGGCTGGTTGAACTTATGCAGGAACATTCGGCAAATACCATGGTCGGCACATCCGGTCTGGATGACGAGCTGGAAATGATCCGCGAGCAGTTCCGCCGCTTTGCCGTGGAAAAGGTTGAACCCCACGCGCATGACTGGCACCTGAAGGACGAACTGATCCCGATGGAGATCATCGAAGAGCTGGCCGAAATGGGTGTGTTCGGCCTGACAATTCCTGAAGAATACGGCGGCTTTGGCCTTTCCAAGGCCTCTATGTGTGTCGTGTCCGAAGAATTGTCGCGCGGTTATATCGGGGTCGGATCGCTGGGCACCCGGTCGGAAATCGCCGCCGAACTGATCCTTTGCGGAGGCACGGAAGAGCAGAAACAAAAATGGCTGCCGCGTCTTGCCTCGGCTGAAACCCTGCCCACAGCCGTATTTACCGAACCCAACACCGGATCAGATCTTGGGTCTTTGCGCACCCGCGCGGTGAAAGACGGTGAAGATTACAAGATTACCGGCAACAAAACCTGGATCACCCACGCGGCGCGCACCCATGTGATGACGCTGCTGGCGCGCACCAATCCCGACAGCACCGATCATCGCGGGCTTAGCATGTTTCTGGCGGAAAAAACGCCCGGTACGGACGAACACCCGTTCCCGACCGATGGTATGACCGGCGGCGAGATTGAAGTGCTGGGATATCGCGGGATGAAGGAATACGAACTCGCCTTCGATGGTTTCCACGTCAAAGGTGAAAACCTGTTGGGCGGGGAAGAGGGCAAGGGTTTCAAGCAATTGATGGAAACCTTTGAATCCGCCCGTATCCAGACCGCTGCGCGCGCCATCGGTGTGGCGCAATCCGCGCTGGATATCGCAATGCAATACGCGCAGGACCGCAAACAGTTCGGCAAACCGCTGATCGCGTTCCCGCGTGTCTCCGGCAAGCTGGCGATGATGGCGGTGGAGATCATGATCGCGCGCCAGCTGACCTATTTCAGCGCCAGTGAAAAAGACGAAGGACGTCGTTGCGATCTGGAGGCGGGTATGGCCAAACTTCTGGGCGCGCGCGTCGCATGGGCCTGCGCCGACAACGGATTGCAAATTCACGGCGGCAACGGTTTCGCACTCGAATACAAGATCAGCCGCGTGCTGTGCGATGCCCGCATTCTGAACATCTTTGAAGGTGCGGCAGAAATACAGGCACAGGTAATTGCGCGCCGTTTGCTGTCATAGCGTCAAACATACGCATACGTATGTATTATCGTATTGCGCCTCACCATACGCTATCGTACGGTAGGGCATGAGCAAACCACGCCTGACAAAAGAAGCCTGGATCAACGCCGGACTTTCCGCCCTGAAAGAACACGGGCCGGACGCGCTTAAGGCCGAGGCGTTGGCCCGCAGGCTTGGCACCACAAAGGGTTCGTTTTACTGGCACTTCAAGGATATTCCAGCCTATCATGACGGGCTTTTGGATGTGTGGCTGGCCAGTGCCGTGGATGATTTTTCCGCGACCCTGAACGCCGCCGAAACCGCGCCACTGCAACTGCGCCAGATTGCGAAGGCACCTGATGGCGACACGGCATTATCAGACCCGCAAACCGAAGCCGCCCTGCGCGCATGGGCGCAGGGAAACCATACGGTTGCGAATGTTATCGCCGAAGCGGATGAACGACGCACGCAGATGATCACGGATTTGCTGCGCCAGTTGGGTGTGACAGATAGTGATTTTGCCGCTGTCCTGTTTGCCGCCCGCATCGGGCTTCAGATGCAGGACCATCCGCGCCAGAGTGAGGCCATCGAAAAGCTGGTTGATCTGATCCTTGCCCTGCGCTGAGGCACCGACGAAAAGGGAAGTATTGAAAATGCGTCTGACACTCTGTGCCGCAGCTGTTGCACTGTCCGCCTGTCAGGGCGATGAAACCGTATCGGCCTATGGCGGTGCGGGAAAAACATGGGTGCTGCGCGAAATTGACAACGCACCGTTCACGGCGCGGACAACGCTGACCTTTCCAGAGCCGGGTCAGATCACCGGCCAAGGCCCGTGTAACGGGTACAGCGCCACGCTACGCGTTCCCTATCCGTGGTTTGATGCGGAAAACCTGATTTCGACAAAAATGGCCTGCCCCAATCTGGCGCAGGAAACGGTCTATTTTCAGTCTCTGGATGCCATGAGTCTGATCGAAGTGCTGGGCGATGTCATGTTGCTGTCCAACGAGGCGGGGCGACAGATGGTGTTCAAAGCCGGCGGTTGAAGGCCGCTACAAATCTGGCACGCGCATCGGGCAACGGCTTGTTGCCCAGTTCGGGCGCCAGCCGCTGTTCCAGAAAGTAACCTGTTGTATCAAAGGCCTGCGAGATTTCGGAATCCGGTGCCGTCCCGATCCCGCGCAGGCAATCGGGAAGCGCCAGCATCCGGTCAGCCCATTCGCCCGCCCCTGCACGCGACACCGCGCGCCCGCTGCGCGGCGATACATATACCAGATCGTCCGTGGCCCCCGTTACCGCGCAAACGCTTAAATCCAGCCCGAACCCCATATCTTCCAGCAGGGCCAGTTCCCAGCGCAGATAGGCCAGCGGCCAGATATCGCCCTGATCCAGCAGGTCCAGCACCTGTTCGCTGCGCGCATAAAGGTTCTGATGCGCCTCGCGTTCGGGCAGACAGAACGCCAAAAGGGCGGTAACGGCGTTCAGTCCCGCCAGGGCCAACCGATCCGACATCGCGCCGGCACGGCTGCGGATCGGTTCGACCGTGTAACTGCCGATATGATCCTCAAGCCGCGCGCGCCAGGTCACATCAAGCTGCGCGCCCGGTTGCAGGATCGGGGCGATTTTCCGGCTGGTGCCGCCACGTACAACACCGGCATGCCGCCCGTGGCTTTCGGTAAACACCTCGACAATCGCCGAGGTTTCCCCGTGGCGTCGCACGTTCAGTAAAATGCCATGATCGCGCCATTCCATAGCGGTACTTTAGCGTGCCGACGTGCTGTACGTAAGCCGCCGGATCACAAGGCAGGCGCTATTCAAGGCCCGGTTCATCCAGCAAATGGCGCCCGTCACGATCTTCGACCTCGATCACCCAAAGATCGGGATCAAAACTGCGCTGCCGGGCGATGGCGCTGTCTACTTCCGGTTCCTGGCCGGACAAAAGGCTGTGCCATTGCCGCGCACCTGACATCAGATCAAACCCGCGTTGAAAGCAGGTTGCATTGCCATCAAGTGTGTTCAGCTTGACCAGAACCGCCCCCGCCGTGTTGTCGCCATGCGCCACCACGTAGGCGGGGATGTTGTATTGCCGCAACCGCGCCAGATAGGCCTGCACCCAGAATTCTGCCGTCAGGCGTGTCATTCATTACCGTCTTTGAAATCCAGCCCCATTTCAGAATAGCGTTCGGATTCCTCAAGCCAGTTGGGCCGCACCTTGACCTGTAGAAACAGATGGATCTTGCGATCCAGAAACGCTTCCAACTCGGCGCGGGCCGCCTTGGATACGGCTTTGATGGTTTCGCCCTTGTTGCCCAGAACAATGCCTTTGTGCCCGTCACGCATCACATAGATGATCTGATCGATCCGCGCGCTGCCGTCTTTGCGTTCTTCCCAGTTTTCGGTTTCGACCGTCAACTGATAGGGCAGTTCCTGATGCAGGCGCAGCGTCAGCTTTTCCCGGGTCATTTCCGCGGCAATCATGCGCATCGGCAGATCGGCAATCTGGTCTTCGGGATAGAGCCACGGACCTTCGGGCAGGGCTTCGGCCAGCCATTCGCGCAGGGCGTCGACGCCGTGGCCCTTTTCCGCCGAAATCATGAAGGTTTCGGCAAAATCAAAACGGTCGTTCAAATCCTTGGTCAGTCCCAAAAGCACTTCGGACGCAACGCGATCGATTTTATTGATGGCCAGCGCCACAGTGCGGCCTTTGCCGATTTCTTCAAGACCGGTCAGGATACGTTCCACCCCTTCGGTCACGCCGCGATGCGCCTCGACCATCAGCACGATTACATCCGCATCCGATGCTCCGCCCCAGGCGGCGGCAACCATGGCGCGGTCCAGCCGTCGTTTGGGCTGAAACAGTCCGGGTGTATCGACAAACACGATCTGGGTGTCACCCTGCGTCGCCACGCCGCGCACGCGGGCGCGCGTGGTTTGCACCTTGTGGGTCACGATCGAAACCTTGGCCCCGACCATACGGTTCAGCAATGTCGACTTGCCCGCATTGGGCTCTCCGATCAGGGCGACAAATCCGGCGCGGGTCATGGTGTTTCCAATCGGGATAAAAGAGTCTTGGCAGCCGCTTGCTCGGCCTGCCGTTTCGATCCTGCGGTCGCGGTTTCGGTCTGCCCGTCAGCCAGCGAAACCTGAATGGTGAACACAGGCGCGTGATCCGGCCCGGTTCGCTTGACCTCGGTATAAGACGGGGGCACCTGCCCGCGGGCCTGCGCCCATTCCTGCAACGCAGTTTTGGCATCACGCGCGTCTTCTTCTACTGCGCCGATGCGACTGCCCCACAAGCGCAGGATCATCGCTTGCGCGGCATCAAAACCCGCATCCAGATAAACGGCTGCAATCACCGCTTCCATGGCATCGCCCAGCAGGGCCTGCTTGCGCCGTCCGCCTGATTTCATTTCGGACCGGCCCAGCTTCAGAACGGCGCCCACATCGATATCGCGTGCGATATCGGCGCAGGTTTCCTTGCGTACCAGCGCGTTATAGCGCGGCGCCAGCGTGCCTTCGGGCGCGGATTGATCATGTTCCAAAAGCGCCTGTGCCATCACCAGGCCCAGGACGCGGTCGCCCAGAAACTCAAGCCGCTGGTTATCGTCGCGCGTGGGCGAGGACATGGAAGAATGTGTGACCGCGCGCACCAGTAAATCAGGACTGGAAAAACGGTGCCCTATCCGCGTCTCGAACGCATGCAAGTCGGATGAAAGCTTCAATCGATCCTCTTGAAATACCGGTCCGACCGCCACGTCCAGAAAAACAGCATGGAACTGCCCGCTGACGAAAACATGATCCGGTCTGCCCGGCCAATCAGGTTTTCGTAAGGGACAAACCCGACGCCACCAACGCGCTGGTCAAGCCTGCTGTCCGAGGAATTATCGCGATTGTCGCCCATAAAGAAGTATTCGCCGGCCGGAACTGTAAACACACCCGTATTGTCAGAAGATTGTGTCGTCACGTTCAGAATGGCATGCGATACGCCGTTGGGCAGTGTTTCGATCTGTCGTGATTTCTCGCAGATGCCACCTTCGCCAACGGGGCCGTTTTCACAGCGCGGGCGCAGCCGTTGCGGGCCCTGCGCGATGGCGGGTTCGCTAAACACACCGTCGTCCTGCAACTCGACCGGATTGCCGTTGATGTGCAAAACAGAATTCTTCATCTGGATCGTATCACCGGGCAAGCCGATCAGCCGTTTGATGTAATCCTGACCGGATACGGGATGGCGGAACACCACAACATCACCGCGTTCGGGATCACCGCCAAACAAGCGGTTGTTGCTGCCTTTGAACACGCCGCAGATGTCTTCGGCGTCCACATTCAACCCGACAGACGGAATGATCAGGCTGGGGCAGGATGCATAGGAATAGCCATAGGCCATTTTGTTCACGAACAGGAAATCACCGATCAACAGCGTTTCCTTCATCGACCCTGAAGGAATCCAGAAGGGTTGATAGAACAACGTGCGAAAAACGCCGGCAATCAACAGCGCGTAAACGATCGTTTTGATCGTTTCGACAAATCCGTTTTCTTTCTTCGCCTTGGCGGACATTTTTGCCTCTCCGATGCCGGTGATATTGCTGCGCTACATGCGGGCGCAGCAGGGTTAAGTCAAGGGACGCGCCTCGATCAGGACAAAGGCCTGCGCCCAGGGGTGATCATCAGTCAGGGTGACGTGAATGATCGCTTCGTGCCCCGGCGGCGTCATTTCCGCTAGGCGTTGCGCCGCCCACCCTGTGACAGTCATCACAGGTTGTCCGCTGCGGATGTTGCTGACGGCCATATCCTTCCACGAAATGCCCATGCGCAATCCGGTGCCCAGCGCCTTTGAACATGCCTCTTTCGCCGCCCAGCGTTTGGCATAGGTGCCTGCGGTATCCTTGCGCCGTTCGGCTTTGCGCTGTTCGGTTTCGGTGAACACACGGTTGCGAAACCTGTCGCCAAAGCGATCGAGCGTGCCCTGAATACGTTCGATGTTGGCAAGATCGGTCCCGATGCCAAGGATCACTTTCGCGCCTCGTCCATCAATCTGCGCATTTCGGCAATCGCCGGTTCCAGCCCGCGAAAAATCGCCTCTCCGATCAGGAAATGGCCGATGTTCAGTTCCATCACCTCGGGAAAGGCCGCGACCGGCGCGACCGTATCATAGGTCAGCCCGTGTCCGGCGTGCACCTCAAGCCCCAGAGAGTGGGCGAACGCGGACATATCTTCCAGTTTGCGCAGTTCTGTCTGGCTGGATTTGAAATCACCTTCGGCGAAATGATCGCAATAGGCCCCGGTGTGAAGTTCGATTACCTGCGCCCCGATCCGGTGCGCGGCTTCGATCTGGCGCCGGTCTGCGGCAATAAAGATCGACACCCGGCATCCCGCATCGCGCAGCGGCGCAATGTAGTGGGCCAGATGGTTTTCTTCGCGCGCCACTTCCAGCCCGCCTTCGGTGGTGCGTTCTTCACGCTTTTCGGGCACGATGCACACCGCGTGGGGTTTGTGGCGCAATGCAATCTGTTGCATCTCGGGTGTGGCCGCCATTTCAAAATTCAGCGGAACCGTCAGAATGTCCATCAGACCTTCGATATCGGCATCGGAAATATGGCGGCGGTCTTCACGCAGATGTGCGGTTATCCCGTCCGCACCCGATTCCTGAGCGATACGCGCGGCACGCAGCGGATCAGGGTATTTCCCGCCACGCGCATTGCGCACGGTTGCCACGTGATCAATATTTACGCCCAGTCGCAATTTACCTGTCGATGTCATCCTGTGGCCCTTTCTGTCGTGTTACCGGCGCGCCTAATCCGCTTTGCGCTTGGCTTCGGCCTTGGCCGCGGCCTTTTTCTTGATCGCGTCAAACTTGGCCTTTATCGCGCCTTTTCGGCGTTTTTGATAGGCCCGGATCAGCGGCACACTGAGATAATACATTATGGTTGCAGTGATGACGCCGGGCAGTATGCCACCCACCAAATAGGGAAAGAACACTTCGTCATAAAAGACTTCAAGTCCTGTCCAGTCCATGTCCTGACTGGTAAAGAACGCCACAACGTTGTCTTTCAGATCACGCCCCGCATCAACAAATTTCCCCCCGAACGAACGGTGTTCGCCTTCTTGAAATTCAGTGCCCAGCATCCAGTGCCCTGTTTTCAGCGACACAACTCCGATCGGGACATAGGTAAGCGGATTGCCGAAAAACGTGGCCATCAACGCCGCCAGAATATTGCCCTGCATGATACGCGACACCAAGGCCGCCACAATGAAATGCAGCCCGTAAAACGGGGTAAATGTGGTGAACACACCTGCCCAGATGCCGCGTGCGATCCGTTCGGGAGAATCGGGTAAACGGCGCACCCGATGCTTTACATAGTGAAACGCCCGCGCCCAGCCGCCCTTGGGATAGACCATGTCTGCCGTCCCGCGCAGCAGGCTTTTTTTATCGCGACGTTTGAAAACCAAAAAACCGGCGTCCTTACTTCTTGTCTTGTTCCGCCACGGCCTGAACCGCAGCAGGATCACGGAAACGTTCTATTGCGGCGACATGACTTTCCGCTTCCAATGCCAGCATCACGGAATGCAAATGTTCAACATCCCTGAGTTCCACATAGATCAGCAGACGGTAAAAGTCAGGCTTTCTATCCAGAAATTCGAGATTCGAGATATTGGCCTTTTGCTCTCCGATCAATGTGCAAATCCGCCCAAGCACGCCAGCATCGTTGCTGATCGTCAAATCCAGCGTTGCAGTATAGATAGGTGGGTGGCTGCCGCTGTGCCAGTGCAGGTCCAGCCAGCGGTTTGGCTGGTCCTCGTATTCCGTCAGACGATCGCAATCAATGGCGTGGATCACAACCCCCTTGCCGCGAAAGGTGATGCCGACAATCCGTTCCCCCGGCAGAGGTTGGCAACAGGGCGCACGATCAAAATTCTGACCCACATCCAGACCGATAACGGCGCGGCGTTTGTCGATCTGGTCGCTCACATCCGGCACCAGATCAGGATAGACGGCCTGTACTACGCTGTGACCGTTCAGTTCCGCACTGCCCAGACGGGCCAACAATGTTTCGCGATCATCCAGCCGAAGATGCCGTGCGGCGGTTTCCAGAACCTTGTCGGTGGCCTTTTTACCAACATGTTCAAAGGCAGAGCGCGCCAGTTCGTGCCCCAGCTTGATGAACCTGTCCCGATCAACTTCGCGGAGGGCGCGCCGGATCGCCGACTTGGCCTTGCCCGTTGTGGCAATTTCCAGCCATGTCGCCTGGGGTATCTGGCCTTCGGCGGTGATGATTTCGACCGACTGCCCGTTTTTCAGTCGCGTCCACAACGGCACGCGCAATCCATCAACCTTGGCCCCCACACAGCCACTGCCGATGCGGGTGTGGATCGCATAGGCATAATCTATCGGGGTCGCACCGCGTGGCAGTTTGACCACATCGCCCTTGGGCGTGAAGCAAAACACCTGATCCGAATACATCTCGAGCTTGACCGCTTCGAGGAAATCCTCGTGGTCCTCTTCGGCATCGAACTGTTCCGTCAGCGACGAAATCCATTTGGCCGGATCAACCGCAAACGGGTTGTTGGCGCGTACGCCATCTCGATAGGACCAATGTGCCGCCACGCCGGTTTCGGCCACATCATGCATCTGGCCAGTGCGGATCTGCACCTCGACCCGTTTGCCATCACGGCCCGAGACCGTGGTGTGGATGGAGCGGTAGCCGTTGGTTTTCGGCTGGCTGATATAATCCTTGAACCGGCCGGGAACAGCCCGCCATCTTTGGTGGATCGCCCCCATCGCGCGGTAACAATCCTCTTCGCTTTCGGTGATCACGCGAAACCCGTAGATGTCGGACAGGCGCGAAAACCCCTGTTCCTTTTCCTGCATTTTGCGCCAGATCGAATAGGGTTTTTTGGCCCGCCCGAACACTTCGGCGGGTACATTCGCCTTGTCCAGTTCTGTACGCATGTCGCCTGTGATCCGGTGGATCACGTCTCCGGTTTCGCGTTGCAGCGTGATAAAGCGCCGGATGATGCTGGCGCGCCCTTCCGGATTCAGAACACGAAACGCCAGATCTTCCAACTCTTCGCGCATCCATTGCATCCCCATACGTCCGGCCAGCGGCGCATAGATGTCCATGGTTTCGCGTGATTTCTGCACCTGCTTGTCGGCGCGCATCGATTTGATCGTGCGCATGTTGTGCAGACGGTCGGCCAGCTTGACCAGAATGACGCGCAGATCCTTTGACATAGCAAAGAACAGTTTGCGGAAGTTTTCGGCCTGTTTAGTCTCGGTGCTGGACAATTGCAGATTGGTCAGCTTGGTCACGCCGTCAACAAGGATTGCCACCTCGTTGCCAAACAGATCGGCCACTTCGGAATAGGATGCCTTGGTGTCTTCGATCGTGTCGTGCAAAAGTGCCGTAATAATCGTGGCATCATCCAGACGCTGTTCGGTCAGAATGGCCGCGACGGCAACAGGGTGCGAAAAATAGGGTTCGCCCGAATGGCGAAACTGACCCGCGTGCATTTCCAGCCCGTAGTCATAGGCCGCGCGGATCAGGGTATCATTGGTTTTCGGGTTATAGTTACGAACCAGGGCAATCAGGTCGTCTGGTGCAATCATTTCCGGTTCGTGCCCTATTTATGGGCAGGCTTAGCCCTGCCCTTGCGCTTCCATCAAAGCGCGCAGCAATTTCTCTTCGGACATGTCGTCCTCTGCGGGCTTGTCCACTTCGGACCCCATCAAAAGCGCCATTGCGTCTTCTTCCGGTTCGTCCACTTCGATCTGGGATTGGTTGCTTTCGATCAGACGCTCGCGCAGTGCATCGGCCGATTGCGTTTCTTCCGCGATTTCACGCAGTGACACGACGGGATTCTTGTCATTGTCACGATCCACGGTCACCGCCGAGCCGGCCGAGATTTCGCGGGCACGGTGTGCCGCAAGCATAACCAGTTCAAATCGGTTCGGAACCTTATCGACGCAGTCTTCTACAGTTACGCGGGCCATGGATGCTCCAATGTCTCAAAAATCGGTCAGAAGAGGAGTATTTAAGGGGGTTCGGCGCCATTGACAAGCGCTTTTCCAAGTTAAAATGTCACAGTTTCCTGACTTCTGCCCGCGCGGCGTCGGGCAGCGCGGCCAACATCTCGGAAATCGTTGTTCCAAGAACCGGATGCACCCACTGGGCGGCCACATCTGCCAAAGGAATCAACACAAAGGCCCTGTCCTGTAGCCTTGGATGGGGCAAAACAAGCTGATCCGGGGCGGCATTTGACTGCGTTTCCGGGGGCAAGGCGCGCCAGTGGTCATGGGTTTTTCTATCCGGTATAACGGCGGTGTCATAGGCAACCAGATCAAGATCCAGCGTGCGGCGCCCCCACCGTTCGATTCTCTGTCGCCCGAACGAATTTTCGATTTCATGAAGCGCATCCAGCGTTTCGCGGGCCGTCAAACCTGTAGTTAACGCTACGGCAGCATTTATGTAATCAGGGCCGGCCCCTGCCGGAAAACAAGGTGTCTTGTAGAACCCGCTGATCGCGCGGATATTCAGGCCAACTGATTGAAATTGTTGTACAGATTTTGAAACAGTCTCGATGACTTCCCCAGCGTCAGATGGAATATTCCCACCAATCGCCACCAAAGCAAGCCTGTCCTGCACCGGCGAGAGACCGCCGATAACTGCGCTGCTTTGGGCTTGAGCCATGCCGAAAATATCCTAAATAATGAGCATCCGTTTCGCACATTTTAAAGCTCACTCACGGAAATCACAGGCGAAACGGGTTTTTTGAAAGGATAATTTATGTTCTACAAGGACGAACGGCTTGCGCTGTTCATCGACGGCTCCAATTTGTATGCCGCTGCAAAATCCCTTGGCTTTGATATTGATTATAAACTGTTGCGTCAGGAATTTATGCGTCGCGGAAAGCTTTTGCGGGCTTTCTATTACACGGCACTGCTTGAGAATGACGAATATTCGCCGATCCGGCCCTTGGTCGACTGGCTGAATTACAACGGGTTCTCGATGGTAACAAAGCCCGCCAAGGAATACACAGACAGCATGGGGCGGCGCAAAGTCAAAGGTAACATGGACATCGAACTGACCGTCGATGCCATGGAACTCGCGCCTCACATCGATCACATGGTTCTGTTTTCCGGCGACGGCGATTTCCGCCCGTTGCTGGAAAGCATGCAAAGACAGGGCGTGCGTGTTTCGGTGGTTTCGACCATTCGCAGCCAGCCTCCGATGATCTCGGATGATCTGCGTCGTCAGGCCGATAATTTTATCGAACTGAACGAATTGAAAGACGTGATCGGGCGTCCGCCGCGCGAACCCTATGTCGCGCCGGAAAGCGTGGACTATCTGGAAGCCACCTGAAGACCTGAACCGGAACGGGCCACTCACCCCGTTCCGGTTCGATCATTTTCGGCAGCATGCCTCCCTTTACGCACGGCCCGCAAAGATTTACGTGTTCCTTTCAGGAGACACGCACATGACCAAACCCGCCTTGACGCTTTACCTTGCCGCCCCGCGCGGATTCTGCGCCGGCGTGGACAGGGCCATCAAGATCGTTGAACTGGCGATTGACAAATGGGGCGCACCCGTCTACGTGCGCCACGAAATCGTACATAACAAATTCGTTGTGGATGCCCTGCGCGACAAAGGCGCGGTCTTTGTCGAAGAACTGTCGGAATGCCCCGATGACCGCCCTGTCATTTTTTCGGCCCATGGCGTGCCGAAATCGGTTCCTCACGCGGCAGAAGTGCGCAACATGGTCTATGTCGATGCTACCTGCCCGTTGGTCAGCAAGGTCCATATCGAAGCCCAGCGCCATTCCGATAACGGGCTGCAAATGATCATGATCGGTCATGCGGGCCACCCTGAAACCATTGGAACAATGGGCCAGCTCCCGGACGGCGAAGTGCTGCTGGTGGAAACAGTGGACGACGTTGCAAAGGTACAGGTGCGCGATGCGCAGAAACTGGCCTTTGTCACACAAACCACTCTTTCCGTGGATGACACCGCCGATATCGTCGCCGCGCTGCACGTCCGTTTTCCAGCCATCGTCGGTCCGCACAAGGAAGACATCTGCTATGCCACGACCAACCGGCAAGAGGCGGTCAAGGCAATGGCGCCGCACTGTGACGCGATGCTGGTGGTTGGCGCACCCAATTCATCCAATTCGCAACGCCTGGTCGAAGTGGGCCGCAAGGCGGGTTGCGGCTATGCCCAGCTTGTCATGCGGGCCACCAATATCGACTGGCGCGCTTTGGATGGCATCCGCTCTGTCGGTGTTACGGCCGGCGCATCTGCCCCAGAATTGCTGGTGAACGAGGTGATTGACGCGTTCGAACAGCGCTATGACCTGCGGGTTGAGCGGGTGGAAACCGCCAGCGAAAACGTGGAATTCAAAGTTCCGCGCGTTCTGCGCGAACCGGCATAAAGGCACAGCCCGTTATGTCGCTGGTAAAACACATCCCTGCTGCGCCGCTTTATCTGGGTCTGGCAGGGCTTTTGCCGTTTGTCTGGGGTGCCGTCACCTATCTGCACGGGTCACTGGCCGACTGGACGGTTCAGGCGATCGGCCCGCGCTTTGTCGGCCCCTATGTCGGGCTGGCCTATGGCACTGTTATTCTCAGCTTCATGTCCGGTGTCCTGTGGGGCTTTGCCACGCGCGCATCGGGGCCGCAGGCCGCAACGGGCTATACGCTGTCGGTCATTCCGGCTCTCTGGGCGTTCTTCATGGTGGGGGGCGGGCCTGTCGCGGCGGGCATGAACCTGATGTTCGGATTTCTGGGGCTGCTGGTGCTTGATTTCGCCTTTTACCGCTGGGGTTTGACGCCAGTGTGGTGGATGCGCTTGCGTCTATTGCTGACCGCGGTGGTTGTCGCCTGTCTGAGTGTGGGAGTTTTTTTGTGAACGATCACGAAACCGTTCGGGTTTACGATACGCAGGCACAGGATTATGCGCGCATGACAGATCGCGACAATGCCACCGATCCGCGCCTGACAGCTTTTATCGCGAAACTGCCCAAAGGCGGCAGGGTGCTGGATCTGGGCTGTGGTCCCGGGGCGGCGGCGGCAGTGATGGCGCAGGCCGGATTGCAGGTGGATGCCACAGATGCGTCCGCGGAAATGGTCGCGATGGCGGCGCGCCAAAAGGGTGTCACGGCCTGGCAAGCCACGTTCCACGACCTGGACGCGCAAGATACATATGACGGTCTGTGGGCAAACTTTTCCCTGCTGCACGCCCCGCGCGCCGATATGCCGGTGCATCTGGATCAGATCGTTAAGGCACTTGTTCCCGGCGGGCAGTTTCATCTGGGGCTCAAGCTGGGCACCGGATCGGCGCGTGACAAGCTGGGGCGCCTTTACACCTATTACACGCAGGATGATCTGAACGCACTTTTGCAGACCGCAGGGTTCACCATCACCGAAGTCACGCTGGGGCGAGGAAAAGGGCTGGACGGCAGCCTGTCAGACTGGATATCTCTGGCCGCTCATGCCTGACGTGATTGCATATACAGACGGGGCCTGTTCGGGCAATCCCGGCCCTGGCGGCTGGGGTGTTCTGCTGCGCGCGATGCGCGACGGCAAGATCGTGAAGGAAAAAGAACTGTCCGGCGGAGAAGCCCTGACCACCAACAACCGGATGGAATTGCTGGCGGCAATCCATGCGCTTGAAACCCTTGATCGCGGCATACCCGTCACGATCGTCACCGACAGCACCTATGTCAAAAATGGTGTCACCGGTTGGATACACGGGTGGAAACGCAACGGCTGGAAAACCGCCGCCAAAAAGCCGGTAAAGAACGCCGAGCTGTGGCAACGGCTGGACGCGGCACAGGCGCGTCACGATGTGACATGGGAATGGGTCAAAGGCCACGCCGGCCACCCCGAAAACGAACGTGCCGACGCCCTTGCACGGGCCGGAATGGCACCGTTCAAACCAGCTGCGTCTGGCAAATCCACATGATCCTTCTGTCGCTTCTTGATTACGGATCGGTGCTTGTCTTCGCGCTGACCGGTGCTTTGGTCGCCAGCCGTGCGCAGCTTGATCTTGTCGGCTTTGCCTTTATCGCCTGCCTGACCGCTTTGGGCGGGGGCACCGTGAGGGATGTTCTGCTTAATCGCGATCCAGTGTTCTGGATCGGTCAGCCCGCTTATATCCTTCTGGCGGCAGCCGCCTCTGTGCTGGTGTTCTTTACCGCCCACCGCGTCGAAAGCCGCTATAACCTTTTGCTGTGGCTTGACAGTTTCGCACTGGCCATTGCTGTAGCTGCGGGAACCGGTGTCGCGCTGGCGTTGTCACAACCCCCGATTATCGTGATCATCATGGGTATTTCCACCGGGTGCTTCGGGGGTCTGTTGCGGGATGTGGTCTGCAACGAAGTGCCGCTTGTCCTTAAGCAGGGCGAACTCTATGTCACCGCCGCCTTCGCTGGCGCTGCTTCGGCGCTTCTTGTCCAGACACAAACAGATAACGCGCTGGCCGCTTTGGGGATATGTGCCGGTGTCACATGGGCTTTGCGCGCAGGGTCTCTTGCCTTTGGCTGGAAAATGCCGGTGTACAAAAGCCGCCCGCCGGCAAACTGATACTGCCGTCTCTTTTTGCCTCAAATACGGGCGGCGCCACGCTTGCCGCGCACGCTACTTGCGAAAGAACCTCTGCCAGCCCCACACCAGCAACAGCGCGCCCAGTACGGCCCCGACAAATCCTGCCATTGCACCCATCACGCTTAGCAATGCATGCAGAACCAGGCCCCCGATCAGCGCCCCGGCCATACCGATCACCACCGTGGTGATGATATCCGCTTCGACCTTCATCAACCGCGTCGCCAGAAAACCGGCGGCAGCACCAACGATGATCAACCAGATAATTGGCATACTCTCTATTTCCTCCAATGGGTCGGCACGATGACCAGCGCGCCGATGGACGACACGATCGCATTCACTCCGGGGCTGGAAAACCCGAACCCGAACATCAGGCGTACGAAATAGAACAGGAACGCGCCCCCAATGCAGATGATGATGGATTGCACGATGCCATTATGGGTAAAGCCTGATTTTTCCGACAGATAGCCAACAAGCCCGGCGATCACCACAGTACCCATAAGTGTCGGGAACATTTCAAACCTCCGATAGGCGGGTTCCCTTGGGCACCTGCCAGCCACGCAATAAATCTTCTGCATCCTGCGCCGCTTTGCCCGCCCGTTGCAAGCTCAGCAGTTGCACAGCCCCGGTCGCGCAGGCCACCCGCAACCTGTCGTCCAGCACTTCGCCCGGCGCGCCCTGCCCCTCTGCCAGACGCGATGTCAGAACCTTGACGCGTTCGCCGTTTATTTCACACCATGCGCCGGGAAACGGTGACAGGCCGCGAATATGGCGATCCACCATGCTGGCCGGCCGGTTCCAGTCCAGCCGCGCTTCGGCCTTGTCGATTTTCGCGGCATAGGTCACGCACTCGGCCGGTTGGGGCACAGGCGTGAGATCGGAAAGTTGATCCAGCGCGCGGATGATCAGGGCAGCGCCCATATGCGACAGGCGGTCATGCAAGGTGCCGGTCGTGTCATCCGCGCCAATAACGGTGCTTTCGCGTATCAACACCGGCCCGGTATCAAGGCCCGTTTCCATCTGCATGATGCACACGCCGGTTTCCCTGTCCCCGGCCATAATCGCACGGTGGATCGGTGCCGCGCCGCGCCATCGCGGCAACAGAGACGCGTGGATGTTCAGACAACCAAACCGGGGGGCGTTCAGCACCGGTTCCGGCAGGATCAGGCCATACGCGACAACGACAGCAACATCGGCATTCAGGGCGGCAAATTCTGCCTGCGCTTCGGCAGTTTTCAGGGACACCGGGTGGCGCACCGGCAGACCCGTTTTTTCGGCACAGACCTGCACCGGGCTGGGTCTGGTTTTCTTGCCGCGCCCTGCGGGGCGGGGCGGCTGGCAGTAGACCGCCGCAATGTCATGTCCGGCGTCAACCAGCGCCTGCAGGACAGGCACGGAAAATTCGGGCGTTCCCATAAAGACGATGCGCATTGCGGTTTGTTCCCTTCGGACTGGCCGGTATCCGGCTTTGCCTAACCCAGTTTTCGGGCGCGGCGCAAAAGCATGTCGCGCTTGACCTTGGACAGGTGATCAAAAAACATCTTGCCGTTCAGGTGGTCGATCTGGTGCTGCACCGACGTGGCCCACAGCCCGACATAATCGTCTTCCACAACCGTGCCTGTGTGATCCATGTAGCGCACCGTCACGGCACGCGGGCGTTTGATCCTGGCCCAGACACCTTTCAGGTTCGGGCTGCCTTCGTCATGTTCGCGCAATTCAACCGATGCATGCAGCACTTCAGGGTTGGCCATGCGCACCACGCGGCCCCGTTCGTTTGACGCATCAACCACAGCCAGGCGCAGCGACTCGCCGATCTGCGGCGCGGCCAGCCCGACACCAGGCACCGACTCCATCGTATTGATCATGTCCTGCCATATGGCTTTTATGTCATCCGTGATCGCCTCGACCGGTGCGGCCACCTTGCGCAGTCTTTTGTCTGGCCAGGGGATACAGCGCCGGATGCTCATTGCTGCGCCTGATAGGCCGCTTCAAGCGACGTGGGTGTCTCGCTGTCCAGATGGTCTAGCGTCACGATCCCGTCAAGATGATCCATTTCATGTTGCACACAGACTGCGGCAAACCCCTGAAACCCCTGAACCGCGCGTGCACCTTCCGGTGTGATCCACTGCACCAGTACCGTGGCGGGGCGCTGCACCTCTGCCGTGATACCCGGCAGCGACAGGCAACCTTCGGTGTTGATTGCGGTTTCCTCGCCCAGTTCCAGAATGACCGGATTGATCATCACCAGAGGATCGGGTTTTCCGTCTTTCCAACCCGCATCCATCACGAACATGCGGTGCAGTTGCCCGACCTGTGGCGCTGCAAGGCCACGACCGGGGGCGGCATACATGGTGTCCAGCATATCACGTGCCAAATCCTGCACAGCGGCCACATCCCGAACGGGCGCGCAAATCTGCGCCAATATCGCGTCGGGCCATTTCAGGATTGGTAAAACGGCCACCGGATCAGGCCCGCGCCAGTTCGCGTTTCAGTTTTTGCATGCGGCGGGTGATCATCTGGCGTTTCAGCGGGCCCAGATAGTCAATGAACAGCTTGCCATCCAGATGATCAATCTCGTGCTGGACACAGGTGGCCCACAACCCGTTAAAGCCCTGTTGCTGCGCGTTGCCATCGCGATCGATCCACGCCACTTCAACCTCGGCGGGGCGGGTCACATCGGCGAATTGATCCGGGATCGACAAACAGCCTTCTTCATAGGTGTTCTGTTCATCAGACACGGCCACGACATGCGGGTTGAACATGACCAGCGGCTTGGGCGCGGCATTTTCGCCCTTTTCGCAATCCAGCACGATCAGCCTGTCAAGCACGCCAACCTGCGGCGCGGCAAGGCCAATGCCCGGCGCCTTGTACATCGTTTCAAGCAGATCGTCAGCCAACTGGCGCAGCGGATCACTTAGGTCTGTTACCGGCTCACACAGCTTTTTCAGGCGCGGATCGGGGTGGATCAGGATGTTTCGTTTCATGCTTATGATTTAGGGCACCAACGGGTGCGGTGCAACGCCCCCTTGCAGCCGATTTATTTCCGGTTAGCGTGCGCGGACACTATCAGGAGACAGTACATGGATTTCAACACGCCTATCGACCGTCGCGGCACAAACAGCAGCAAATGGGACCTTATGGAGCGCCTTTGCGGCGTTTCCCCCGATGACGGTCTGGCGATGTGGACCGCTGATTCTGATTTTGCGACGGCGCCGTGTGTCATTGATGCCGTACACGCAGCGGCGGATCATGGCAATTTCGGCTATGTCTACGAATATCCAAAATATTTTGAAGCGATCCAGTGGTGGATGGAAACGCGCCACAACTGGAAGATCGACACAGACTGGATTCTGACCGCGCAAGGGTTGGGCAATGCGATTGCCCTGTGTCTGGATGTCTGGAGCGAACCGGGCGACGGGGCGGTGATCTTTACGCCTGTTTATCACGAGTTTGCCATCAAGATTAACAAGACCGGCCGCAGGGTTGTGGAATGCCCGCTGGCGCGGGACGGTGACACCTATGTTCTGGATCTGGAAGACGCCCAAAAACGTTTGGACGGATCCGAGAAGATCCTGATCTGGTGTTCGCCGCAAAACCCGTCTGGCCGGGTCTGGACAGCAGATGAATTGCGCGCTGTCGCAGACTTTGCCGCGCGCAACGATCTGCTGCTGGTTTCGGACGAAATCCATCACGATCTGGTCTATTCCGGCAATAAATTCGTGCCGATGGATGTGGCCGCCCCGGATCACCGTGGCCGCGCGGTATACCTTACGGCGGCGTCCAAGACGTTTAACATCGCCGGTCAGCGCACCGGCAACATGATCATCCCCGATCCCGACCTGCGCGCGGCCATGAAACAGCGCCTGAACATGCTGGATTACAAACCCGGCTCTCTGGGCATGCGGATGATCGAAGCAGCCTATTCACCCGAAGGCGGCAAATGGGTGGATGCCCAGATCGAGCATCTGGAGGGCAACAGGAAAGTATTCGATGCCGCAATCAAGGCGATTCCCGGCCTTTGGTCTATGCCGCTTCAGGCAACCTATCTGGCGTGGGTTGATTTTTCCGGTACCGGGATGAGCTTTGACGAAATAGCGTCGCGCATCCGTGATGACGCAAAAATCGCTGTGTCCGCCGGCCCGAGTTTTGGCACTGGCGGCGAATTGTTCCAGCGGTTCAATCTGGCAACGCAACGCGCAACCGTCGAAGACGCGTGCGCACGGATGCAGCGCGCGTTTTCAGACCTTCAGTAAACGGGCCTTATCGTCACGCGTTGGGCAACAGCGCCACAGGCGCCCCCGGATCGCGGTAGAAATCGACCGGCGCGCTGTCGGACGCCGCTGTATTGCGCTTGAATTCAAAAATCAGCTCGCCGTTTTCTTCTTCTGACGCGATGATCAGGCACTGATACAGGTGGTTGGCCCCGTCATAAAGATCGACAAACCCGCGCAAATGCGGCGCGTCTTCGGCGGCCAAGGAAAATCCTGTGCCCCACAACCGCAGCACCGGATAAGGCATCCCATCGGCAAACAGCCGTAACCGTGATGATTTTCTTAGACTGGCAAGGCGGGCGGCATCCAGCCCGTCCTGAACTTCTTTCGGCAAAAACGTTGTCATACTCATACATCCCCTTAAGGCATTTCAGCTTCGCCAAACTGCTACGTAAAGCAAGTAAATTTTTGGCAACAATTACTAACAGTTTTCGTGACAATCCTGCGCATGTGACCGGATAATGATGCGAATGTGCATTTGTGCAGGCCCGTTGCGCGCCCGCTCGGGTAGATTCACAAGGCGTTCCGCCATAGGTATCCAACCATCCAAAAGGGAGCGGAAGAATGGGTCTTTTGATCGAAGGTGTCTGGCACGACACATGGTATGATACCAAGAAATCGGGCGGCGCATTCGAACGGTCGGCGGCGGGATTCAGAAACTGGACTACACCTGACGGGACGCCCGGCCCGACCGGAAAAGGCGGATTTGCCGCGCAAAGTGGGCGCTACCACCTTTATGTCAGCTATGCCTGCCCATGGGCACACCGGACCCTGATCTTTCGACAGCTCAAGGGGCTGAACAATCACATTTCGGTTTCAGCAGTGCATCCTGACATGCTGTCAGATGGTTGGACGTTTGAGACAGATAAAGATGGTGCCACGGGCGACACATTGTATGGCCTGCCCTTCGCGCGCGACATCTACACCAAGGCCGATCCTGAATATTCCGGCCGCGTGACGGTTCCGATTTTGTGGGATACCAAGCGGGAAACCATCGTATCGAACGAAAGCTCGGAAATCATTCGCATGTTCAATTCGGCGTTTGATGACATCACCGGAAACGATGATGATTACTGGCCGGTGCATCTGCGTGACGCCATTGCGCCGGTGAATGCCCGGATTTACGACACTTTGAACAATGGCGTTTACAAGTGCGGTTTCGCGACGACCCAGTCCGCCTATGATGCGGCCGTGGGCCCGCTTTTTGAAACACTGGACTGGCTTGAGCAGCGTTTGCGCACCCACCGCTATCTGATGGGCGACGATTTGACAGAAGCAGACTGGCGGTTGTTCACCACCCTGATCCGTTTTGATCCCGTCTATCATCTGCATTTCAAATGCAACCGCAACCGCATCGTAGATTATCCGGCACTGTGGGCCTATGTGCGGGAATTGTACCAGTGGCCGGACGTCAGAAAGACGGTAAACTTTGCCCACATTGTGCGGCATTACCATTACAGCCACGACAGCATTAACCCGCACCGCATCATCCCGATCAATCCGGTTCTGGATTATGACGCACCGCATGGGCGCGACGCGATGTGATTACCGCGCGGCGGCGTAGTGTTCGATCATTGCCGCCAGATCTTCGGGTGGTGTGCTGCTTTGCACAAGGGCGCAGGCGTTCGGGCTGTGGGCAAAGATCGATCCGTCGGAAAAAAAAGCTGGTATTCGTCACAAAGATCACCCGCGCTTTGGGGCGGCGGTAACTTGCAAAATCCGACACGGCAAGCGCACTGCCCTGTTCCAGCACAAGGTCCAGAACGATCACGTCGAAGTCCCGCGAATAGAGGCTGGCAATCGCGTCTTCCTGACTGGTGGCACGGCTGACAATCGCGCCCTGACGCTCCAGATGGCGCTGCCAAAGCGCGCCCAGATGATGCTGACTTTCAACGATTAGAACATTCATTTTTCCCCCAAGGAGCCCACCACACCACTGATCAATTGGAACTGCCTCTCGGTGTGAGTTGAATGTCCTAACAAATCGTTAACGCATTCGTTCGCATTTGACTTATCCACAGAAACCACTTGTAAGGGCGGCGTGAATCCGCTTCAACGCGCGGAAAACCGGCAATTTACCGCACAACTTTCAGGGGCACGCGCAGCATGGATCGGGTTATTCAGTGAGCAGCGCCTTTCTTCTTTTTGCCGCGTTATTGCTGGATGCCGTTTTGGGTGAACCGCGCTGGCTTTGGGATCGGGTACCGCATCCGGCGGTGGTAATGGGCCGGATTATCGGGTGGTGCGATACAAGGCTGAACACCGGCCAATTGCGCAGGTTAAGGGGCATTGGCGTGGTTGCGGCCCTATCGATTGGCGCGCTGGCGCTTGGCGAAACACTGGCCGCATTTGGCCCGCTGGCTGAAATTGTCGTGGTTGCGATCCTTCTGGCGCAACGCTCTTTAAGTGATCATGTCGGCGCGGTCGCAGATGCTTTGCGCCTGTCCACCGGGGACGGGCGGTTGATGGTGGCGCGCATCGTCAGCCGTGACACAGGCACTATGTCGGACAGCGATGTGGCACGCGCCGCGATAGAAAGCGCGGCGGAAAACCTTTCCGACGGTGTAATCGCGCCGGCCTTCTGGTTTCTTGTTGGCGGCTTGCCCGGCCTGATCCTTTACAAGATCGTGAACACTGCGGACAGCATGATCGGTTATCGCACGGACCGCCACGCGGATTTCGGATGGGCTGCGGCCCGTTTCGATGATCTGTTGAACCTGATCCCGGCCCGTCTGACGGCGGCAACAATCGCGCTTTTGTCGGGCCAACTGGCGCATTGGAGTGGGATCGCATCCGACGCACGCCGCCACAAATCTCCCAACGCAGGCTGGCCCGAGGCGGCAATGGCCCGCGCGTTGGATATCGCACTTGCAGGCCCGCGATCCTATCATGGGCAAAAGATCGAATTTGCCTATGTGAATCCGACCGGGCGCAAGACGCTGACGCACAACGACATAGATGCCGCCGTGACCGTGTTGTGGAAAACATGGGGCATGATCCTTGCCGCGTGCTTTGTAATCACCCTGATCTGACCTACAGTCCTGTCAGGTAAATTCATTCCAGGACCGGATTTTGTTCATGCGTATTCTCACCTACTTCTTTGCCCTTTGCCTTTTGGTTTCCCCCGCGCCCGCGCGCGCCGAATGCGGCGGCGATTTCAATGCGTTTGTGTCCGGTCTGAAGACCGAAGCCGTCGCAAAAGGACATGACCCCGCCAGTGTTGACAGGTTTTTTGCCGGCGTCAGGAAGGATCCTGCCGTTCTGAAGGCGGACCGGTCGCAAGGGGTTTTCCAGCGCCCGTTTCTTGATTTTTCCCGCCGCCTGATTTCGCAGAACCGCATTGATAACGGGCAGCGCAACGCCCGGAAATACGATGCGGTGTTTGACCGGATGGAGGCGGAATACGGTGTGCCGCGCGGTGTATTGCTGGCGTTCTGGGCGTTTGAAACGGATTTCGGTGCGGTTCAGGGCGATTTCAACACGCTGAACGCACTTGTTACTCTGTCCCATGATTGCCGCCGTCCGGCATTGTTCCGCCCGCAGATTTTTGCCGCACTTGAACTGTTCGAAGCCGGCGATTTTGATCCGGTACGCACCACAGGCGCATGGGCGGGCGAGATCGGGATGGTTCAGATGCTGCCCCGCGACATTATCGAAAACGGGGTGGACGGTGACGGGGATGGTAAGGTCATGTTGAAAACATCGGCACCCGATGCGCTGCTGTCCGGCGCGAAAATGCTGCAATCGCTGGGCTGGCAGGCTGGCCAGCCGTGGTTGCAGGAAATACGCCTTCCACAGGGATTTGCGCTGGAAACCACCGGAACGGGAAAAACCCGCACCGTCGGCGACTGGAAAACAATGGGTGTCACTGCGCGATCCGGAACGCTGGCGGCAGATGATCTTCGGGCCTCGGTTCTGTTGCCACAGGGCGCGGGCGGGCCGGCGTTTCTGGCCTATCCCAATTTCAACGTCTATTTCGAATGGAACCAAAGCTTTGTCTATGTGCTGACAGCGGCCTATTTCGCGACCCGGTTGGAAGGCGCTGACAGATACGATGCCGGCCAGCCGGCCAACGGTCTGGACGGGGCGCAGATGAAACAGTTGCAAACCCGGTTGCAGGCCCTGGGCCATGATGTTGGCAAGGTTGATGGCATTCTGGGCGCAAAAACCCGCGCCGCGGTGCAGGCCGAACAGATGCGTCTGGGGCTGCCGGCGGATGCGTGGCCCACACCGGCCCTGCTAAACGCGCTGTAACGGGACCGGTCAGGGCCGGATCGGGAACCGTTCGCCTTTCTGCGTGATCATCACCATGTTGGCACCGCTGCGCACATAAAGATCACATCGAGAAAATCCGTTTTTGTAATCAATGCAAACCGCGCCATCATCACGCACCGAAAACGTGCCAAAGGCACTGCCTCCGTCGTTTGCATAGGTATAGGAATAGGCGCCGCCAACCGAAAACTTGGACTGGCCGTCGTCATAGAAGACAACGGTACGGCCTGTGACGTATTGTGATGCCTCGGCGCTGTTCAAGGCGACATCACTGTCCCGCAAGGGCCAGTCCTGCGCTGATGCGCCCAGAGTCGATGCAAGGACCGCAAGAAGTGGATAGGTGATTTTCATACCGACCAGACTAGGCGATCCTGCGGCGCTGTCCTGTCACATTCCGGTGACTGCGCTCAGGCCACCAGGCTTTCGGCCTTTTTCAGATCGACAGACACAAGCTGCGATACACCCTGTTCCGCCATTGTGACACCGAACAGGCGGTCCATCCTGCTCATCGTGACGGCATGGTGCGTGATGATCAGAAAACGCGTTTCGGTACGGCGGGTCATTTCATCCAGCAGGTCGCACAGACGGGTCACGTTGGCATCATCCAGCGGCGCGTCGACCTCGTCCAGCACACAGATTGGCGCGGGATTGGCCAGAAACACGCCAAAGATCAGCGCGGTGGCCGTCAATGTCTGCTCTCCGCCCGACAGCAGGCTGAGTGTGCTCAGTTTCTTGCCCGGAGGCTGGCACATGATTTCCAAACCGGCTTCCAGCGGGTCATCGCTTTCGACCATGACCAGATTGGCCTCGCCTCCGCCAAACAGATGGGTGAACAACATCGAAAAATTCGAATTCACCTGCTCGAATGCAGTCAGCAGGCGTTCGCGCCCTTCGCGGTTCAGGCTGGCAATCCCGCTGCGCAGGGTCTTGATCGCCTCTTCCAGATCGCTTTTTTCATTGACCAGAGTATCGTGTTCTTCCTGAACATCCTTGGCATCTTCTTCGGCCCGCAGGTTGACCGCCCCCAAAGCATCGCGCTGGCGTTTCAGTCGGTTTACGTCAGCTTCGATCGCTTCGGCACCCGGCATTTTTTCCGGGTCGGTCTTCAGTTGCTCCAGCAGTTGCGCTGGCGTGCAGTTCTGATCTTCGCTGATCCGCGCCGTTGCGGTGGCGACGATTTCAAGCGCGGCATCGCTGCGCGCTTCGGACCGTGCGCGTTGTTCGCGCGCTTCTCCGGCGCGGCGCTCTGCCTCGCGCTCCGCGTTGACCGCGTCGCGGGTGGCAGTTTCTGCTTCGGCCAGCGCATCGGCGGCGGTGTTGCGCCGTGTTTCAGCAGTTGCGATCGCGGTGTTCAACTCCGCGCGTTGGGCAGCGATTTCATCCGGCGCGGCGCTGGCCTTGGCCAGTTCCTCTTCGGTGGCTGTCTTGCGGTCCGCCAGTTCCTGTATCCGCTTTTCCGCCGTTTCCAGCCGGTGACGCCAGCCGCTGATTTCCTTGGTCACATCCTGTGACCGTTTCAGGCGGGCATCGCCTTCGCGGCGCAGTTCGTCATGGGCCGAGCGGCGCGACATCATGGTGATACGGGCCGCTTCGACTGTCATCTTGATGTCTTCGGCATCGGCGCGGGCCTGTTCCAGATCGCCCAGTTCGGCAAGCGCGCGTTCCGCCTCGATCATCTGGGCGCGCGCGTTCATTGCTTCTTCTTCGTGGCGCGACACGGCCAGACCAAGGGATTCCAGACGCCCCTGTGCCAGATTGCGGTCCGCCTCGGCGCGACTGAGGGCGCGGTTGGCATCAGCCACCGCGGTATCCGCGGCGCGGCGCGCATCGCGGGCCGCCTGATCGGCGCGCGCCTGCTCTGCCAGCAGGCTGGTCAGGGTGTCATGGGCCGCGCGGGCTCCTTCGGCGCGGGCTGAGGCGCGTTCCAGTTCCTGCTTCAGTTCTTCCAGCCGGTTCAACTGCTGCAAGCGCAATGCCGCCGCACTCGGGGCATCTTCGGCCCAGGCGCGGAACCCGTCCCAACGCCACAGATCGCCTTCGGGCGACACAAGCCTTTGGCCCGGGTTCAGCAACGGCTGAAGCCGTGGGCCGTCATCAGAATCCACCAGACCGATCTGGCCCATCCGGCGCGCTAGAACATCGGGCACCGAAACGTGTTGCGTCAGCGGCGTTACGCCCTTGGGCAGCGGCTGTTCACGGTCATATCGCGGCAGCACGGCCCAGCCTGACGGCCCGTCTTCTTCGACTTCGGGGGCACGCAGATCATCGGCCAGCGCGGCACCCAGTGCCTTTTCAAACCCCTGTTGCACCTGCAACCGGTCCAGTATCTGCCCGCCCTCTGCGGTATCGCGTTCGACCAGCTTGGCCAATGCGCCCACTTCGGCGCGCAGGGCGTTCATTTCACCTTCGGCCTGTGATCGTTCGGCGCGGGCGTCGGCCTCGCGGGTCTGGGTCTGGGCGCGGGACGCTTCTGTCTTGGTCAGATGATCGTCTGCCTGTTGCGCCGCCTTGGTTGCGCTGGCTTCCGCTGCTTGAGCGGCTGTGAAATCTTCACCGGCCTTGTCCAGCGCGCTTTGCGATGCCGCAACCGCCGCACGCGCGGCTTCTGCGTCGCTTTCCGCTTTGGTCTGGGTTTTCCGGCTGTCTTCCAGAACACGTTGCGCCGAATGGTGGCGCGCAGACAGACGGGCCACGTCTTCGGTCAATTGTGACAGGTCGGCCTCGCGGGCCTGCAACACCGATCCGGCCTCGCGTGCGGCGGTTTCGGCCTCTGTCAGGCGGTCTTCGTGGCCTTCGCTGGCTTTTTTCAGTTCGCCCGCTTCCCATTCAAGCCGTTCGATCGTTTCGCCGGCGTCGCGGTTCAGCCCCGCTTCGCGCGTCATGTCATGGGTCAGTTGTTCGATGCGCGATTGCAGGGTTTCAATCGTCTGGCGAGCGCGGTTTTCCTGATCGCTCAGCGTGTCTCGCTGAACCATGAGGCGTTGCAAGACTGCGGCTGCGATGGCTTCTTCCTCGCGCAGGCCTGGCAATGTCTCTTCGGCGCTGGCGCGCAGCTTGGCGGCCTGACGTGCCGCGATTTCGGCAGCCGATGCTGCTGCAGTACGATCGCGCAATTCGCCCTGCGCGTGCAGGCGGGCTTCGTCTGCCTCTTTCCAACGACGGTACAGCAACATGCCTTCCGCGCGGCGCAGTTCCTCGCCGATCTCGCGGTAGCGGGCGGCCTGTTTGGCTTGCCGTGCCAGTTGGGCAAGCTGTGCGGCCAGTTGCTCGATCACATCGTCCACGCGCGCCAGATTTGTTTCAGCGCCGTTCAGCTTCAGTTCCGCCTCGTGGCGGCGCTGGTAAAGCCCCGAAATACCAGCGGCCTCTTCCAGAATGCGGCGGCGGTTTTTTGGTTTTGCGTTGATCAGTTCGGCAATTTTGCCCTGTCCGACCAGCGCCGGCGAATGTGCCCCGGTGGAGGCATCGGCAAACA
This sequence comes from Sulfitobacter sp. TBRI5, assembly GCF_051013555.1. Taxonomy (NCBI): domain Bacteria; kingdom Pseudomonadati; phylum Pseudomonadota; class Alphaproteobacteria; order Rhodobacterales; family Roseobacteraceae; genus Sulfitobacter; species Sulfitobacter sp. TBRI5. The sequence goes on from NZ_CP112884.1 coordinate 805,423, forward strand.
GCATCTGTACGTCGCGCGCGCGCACATCCTTGGCTCCGGCCTTGAACGCGCTGCCCACGTCGCGGGTGATGCGGCGCACGATTTCCAGCGTGTCGCTGTCATTGAACCCTGCAGGCGCCAGTCGATCCGAATTGTCGATCTGAAGGCTGACCTCGGCAAAATTGCGCGCGGGGCGGGACGCAGCACCGGCAAAAATCACATCTTCCATGCCGCTGCCGCGCATCGATGTGGGGCGGTTTTCACCCATCACCCAGCGCAGCGCCTCAAGCAGATTGGATTTACCGCAGCCGTTCGGACCGACAACACCAGTCAGTCCGTCCGAGATGATCAGGTCGGTCGGGTCCACAAAGCTTTTGAAGCCGGTCAGTCTGAGTTTGGAAAACCGCAACGGGCCCTCGTGTTGTTGATTCCGAACGTCTTGCAGGGTGACGGTGCATTACCCCGCATGTCAACGCTTCTGCTACTTTATGTGGGGATAATTTTCGACTTATCCACAATATATCGCCTGTTTCGGTCCATTCAGCGCCGATTATCCCGATTATGCGAAATTTATCGGGCGTTGACATCCGGACCGGACAGGCGTGACATCGCAGCATGATACCGGAAGGAACCCGATGAAACGTTTTATGCTTGCCGCCCCGCGCTGGCCCACCACCCACTGGCCGGTTTGCCGATGGAGACGTTTTCGCACGGTATCCGGTCAGGCATCGGGCATCCGGTGCTGGGGTTTGATCATCTGTTTTTCGTAGTGGCGATGGGGATCATGGCGCATCTGTCCGGTCACCGGTTCAAAGCACCTTTGTTCTATATAGCGGCCATGCTGGCGGGCTGTAGCGCTGCATATGCCGGGCTGAACCTACCCTTGCAAGAAGCGATGATTGCGCTGTCGCTGATCGTTCTGGGCGGCCTGATCGCACGCAACCGGACTGGCGGGCGCGGCGCTGTCCTAATGGCGTTTGCCGGGTTCGGGCTGTTCCACGGGGCGGCTTTTGGTGCCAGCATTGCAGCGCAGGAAGGCGGCGCAGGCGCGGCTGTTCTGATCGGGTATCTGACCGGTTTGGGCGTGGTGCAATATCTGATTGCGGTCGGCGCCGGATTGGCGGCACGGCAGGCCAGCACGCTGCAAACCCAGCTTGCCGGTGCTATGGTTGCCGGTGTCGGCGTGTTTTTGTGTCTGGAACAGATCGAAGGCCCGCTGATCGCCCTGATGAGCGCCGGATAAGGCGGCCTATCCTGTCCGCGCCTTGTGCACTTTCATGTCAGACAGGATCACAGTCATAGTCTTCATAAACACTGTCGGGCAGATCGAATTGCCCGCGATCCGTGCGGATACATTCAAACGCGCCTGTGGTGCGGGGAGCAACCAGATTGCCGGAACCCAAATTGCGACAGTCCAGCAATCCGGTGGTCAGCGCCTGATCGCCGCGCACCTCTTTGACACGGCAACCGCTGACGGCAGCCATGGCGTGGGCGGCGCGGTTTCGGATCACACCCAGCCGCGGGGCGTATTGCGGATTGACCCGCAGCGCTTCGGCCAGTTCACCGCGTACACGCACATCAAACACGCTGTCAGCCACACTGACCCGTGTTGCAGGCAAATCGCGAAAACGCGGGCCCGGCGTGTTGCAGGCGGCAAGCATCAGCGAAACAACAAGGCAAACGCGCTTCATTGCGCCATCCTGTCTGCGCAATGGTTAACAACGCGTTAGCCTAGCGCGCTCTGTGGTGAAAGCCATTGATGAAACCGTTCATTGGTCATATGATTTGACCAATCGGAAAGCGAAACACATGCCTTTCAAAAAAGTCCAACCGGAAAAACTGTCGACATCTGTCGTCAGGCAAATCGAAAAGCTGATCTTGCGCGGTATCCTGCGTGCGGGTGAACGGCTGCCGGCAGAACGCGAACTGGCCGAACGTTTGGGCGTATCGCGCCCGTCCTTGCGGGACGCTGTGTCTGAACTGCAGGACCGTGGGTTGCTGACCAGCCGCGCCGGTTCGGGTATCTTTGTGGCCGATGTGCTGGGGTCGGCCTTTTCACCGGCCCTGACCAGCCTGTTTGCCACACATGACGAAGCGGTGTTTGACTATATCGCGTTCCGGCGCGATCTGGAATCGCTGGCGGCGATGCGGGCCGCGCGCCTGGCATCCGATACCGATCTGGCCGTGGTTCAGGCGATTTTTGACAAGATGGTCGCGGCCCACAGCAAAAAGGAGTCCGAAGACGAAGCGCGTCTGGATGCGCAATTCCATATGTCGATCATCGAAGCGAGCCATAATGTCGTCATGCTGCATATGATGCGGTCAATGTACGAACTGTTGAAGGGTGGCGTCTTTTACAACCGGCAGGTCATGTTCGCACAGCGCACTACGCGCGACATGTTGCTGGACCAGCACCGGGCGATCAACGATGCGCTGCAGTTTCGCGATCCGGATGCTGCGCGCGCCGCCGTCGAAGCGCATCTGAATTTTGTCGAGGCGGCGTTGAATGACCAGCGCAAGGCCCAGGAACACGAAAAGATCGCGCAGCAGCGGCTGGAACATGAAACCGGTCAGGTTCAATCCTGAACCACTTTTCTGACCGATCGCACCGTCATCAACCACGTGACCGCGGCAGCAAAAAACCCGGCCATTTCTGACCGGGTCTTTCTTTTCTTGTCCGTGCGTTTGACTGATCAGTGCAGCTTTGCTTCGACTTCGGCGATGGCGGCATCAATCAATGCATTGCCTTCAGCGGCTGTCATCTGCTTTGCAATCACGTCGCGGGCTGCGGCCACGGCCACAACAACCGCCTGATCGCGCACATCCCGGATCGCTGCGGTTTTTGCAGAATCGATCTGATCTTCGGCTGCTGCAAGACGCCGCGTGATGGATTTGGCAAGATCCGCCTTGGCCTGTTCGGCTGCGACGTTCGCTTCTTCCTTGGCGGCCGAAACGATACGGCTTGCCTGTTCCTGCACTTCTTTCTGCTTGCGTTCATAGCTGGCAAGCAATGTCTGTGCCTCTTCGCGCAGGGAACGCGCCTCTTCCAGTTCCGACTCGATACCGGTGGCCCGCTTGTCGAGCATTCCGGCAATCAGTGAAGGCACCTTGAAGTAGTAGAGAACCGCGAAGAACAGGATAAACGCGATCAGAACAATAAAGTTGGTGTTCTTGAGCGAAAAGAACGGACCGGACGCCGCCATAACAGGCGAGGCCGCCGCAAAGGTCATCAGGATGGCAAGTGTATGTCTCATCTGCTTTATCCCTTCAGCCTTGCATTGACCGCCGACGTGACGGTGCGCGCATCGGCTTTGCCGCCCATGGCTGCCACGATTTCTTTCGCGGTGTCCTTGGCGACCTCTTTGACGCTATCCATCGCACCGGCGCGGATTTCGGCAATCGCCTTTTCGGACTCGGCAGATTTCGCTGCAATCTCGGCGTCGGCCTTGGCAATTGCCTTGTCCAGATCGGCCTGAATGTCAGCCTTGGCTTCGGCCACGATGCGATGTGCTTCGGTGCGGGCGTCGGCCAGTGCCTGATTATAAGCCTCTTCCGCCTGATGGGCCTTTTGTTTCAGGTCCTCGGCAGCGGCGATGTCGTTCGTGATCGTACCCTGACGTTCAGCCAGAATGGCCGCAATCCGTGGCAGGGCCACGCGCGACAGAATTAGATAGATGACCACCAGCGTGACCAGAAGCCAGAAAATCTGGTTCGGGAAATGACTGAAGTCCAGCTGGGGCATGGCCGGTGCAGCATCAGCGGCAGAGTGTGTCGCCACACCCGTCGCGTCGGCCAATCCGTCGCCCGAAGCATTTTGCGTTTCGGTTGCCATGTCGTTCTCTCCTGAAGGAACTTGCCGTTACACCGGGCAGACGCATGCAACGTCTGCCCGACCGTAAGGATATGTTACCTTTAGGATCAGACGGCAAACATCAGCAGCAGCGCAACGAGGAACGAAAAGATCCCCAGAGCTTCTGCAAACGCGATGCCGATGAACATTGTGGCGGTCTGACCGGCGGCTGCCGACGGGTTGCGGAACGCACCCGACAGGAAGTTACCAACAACGTTGCCCACACCAAGGGCAGCGCCGCCCATGCCGATACAAGCCAGACCTGCGCCAATGTAGGCACCCATTTGTACGATATCGCCTTCCATGTCTTTTTCTCCTTACGATGGAATTGAATGATTTATTCTGATGCGCAACGATGCTGCGAACCGGTTGTTAGTGATGCGGATGCAGTGCGTCTTTCAGATACACGCAGGTGAGAATTGCGAACACGTAGGCCTGAATGAAAGACACCAGAACCTCGAGCGCATAAATCGCCGTGATCGCCATGATCGACAGCGGTGCTATTGTGGCAATCGCCGCAAAGGCCGCGAACACCTTGATCACCGCGTGACCGGCCATCATGTTGCCTGCCAGACGAATGGAATGGCTGACCGGACGCACGAAATAGGAAATAACCTCAATCAGCGCCAGAATCGGGCGCAGGGGCAAGGGGGCCGCGCTGACCCAGAACAAGCTCAGGAAACCCGCGCCATTCAGAACAAAACCCAGAACGGTCACGCCGAGAAAAACCGCCACCGCCATCACAGCCGTTACGGCGATGTGGCTGGTCGTGGTGAACGCCCCGGGGATCAGGCCCAGGAAGTTCGCAAAGACGATGAACATGAACAGCGTCATCACATAGGGGAAATACTTCAGCCCCTCTTTGCCGCAGATATCCTCGACCATCTTGTGAATGAAACCGTACGCCATTTCCGCTACGGATTGCGTGCGCCCGGGCACGATGGCCCGCTTGGACGTGCCCAGCACCAGAAGGGCAAAAATGGCCAGCACGGCCAGACCCATCCAAAGCGTCACGTTCGTTGGGGTGTACCAATGGATTGCATCACCACCGAACAACGGCTTGACGATGAACTGGTCCATCGGGTGAAAAACAAGACCGCCGCCTTCGCTCTGCGCTTCTTCTGCCACGTGTCAGTCCCTCTCGTCTCTCTCGGCCAGTTCGGCCACTTTCTTATCCTGGATCTCCTGCGCGCTTCGAAGCATCGTCTTTACTCCGGCCGCGAGACCCAACAACGTAAACAGCACCAGAAAAATCGGGAGAGTCCCGAACAGGCTGTCCAGCCCGTATCCAATGCCAAAACCGATCCCCAAACCGGCCACCAGTTCAATCACCATGCGCCATGCCAGATGGGCCTGCGAATAGTGTTCATCCGAATGGTGTTTCGGGGTTTCCCCCTGTTTTGCTGCGGCAAGTCTGGCTTCAAGCTGCGCCATTCGCTGCTTTTCGCTGTCGGTGACCACAGGCAAAACCCCCAACGGATCCTTGCCCCGTAGCTAAGCGCAGCCGACACCGGAGTCAACGGCCCTGAACGCAGGCGCTGGACACCTTTAAACCTCTGTTATTGTAAGTATTTTTGAAAAGATGAAGCAGGTGGACCTTCTGCCGCAGCCCGCCTTTGAGCCGGTTTCGCCGCCAGGAGCATATTCAACCAAATGGTTGACGATCATATCGCTGCGCGCCTAAGCATCAGCCATGACCGATACGCTTGATGCCAGTTTTGCCGCCCTTGCCGATCCGACACGCCGCACCATCCTGTCGATGCTGCTTGAGGACGACATGGCCGTCACGGATGTGGCCGAGCCGTTCGAGATGTCACTGGCCGCAATTTCCAAACACCTTGCGATCCTGACGCGCGCGGGTCTGATCGCGCAGGAAAAGCGGGGGCGCGTGAAATGGTGCAAGCTGGAACCGGACGCCCTGCGCGCCGCCAGCGTGTGGATGCAGGGGTTCGGGCAGTTCGAACCGGTCAATCTGGACGCGTTCGAGCGGTTTTTGGAACGCGAACTGGACCAGACCGCCAACGACGGCTAGCGCACGACAAGAACCGCAACCTTGGCAAAGGTTGCCAGCCGCCCGGCATGTGAGGCTGAAATATAGTCCGCCCTTCCCGGCTCGTGGGACGCAACCACGACAAGATCGGCCTCGACCGCATCCACGGCCTTGAGCAGCATAGTGTCAAGTTCGGCAGGCACATCCGGCGTTGTCATATGATGCGCGACGACGGAAAGACCGCTTTTGCGCGCATGGGCGGCGGCCATTTCCTTTAGCTCGTCAGCTGCCTGCTCCGGCGTCGTGGCGCCGGTGGCGACAACGCTGGGCGTTATACTGACCAGCGTGATACTTGCCCCGTACAAGGTCGCGAGATCGGTTGCTACATTCAGTGAATTCTCGACCATCGGCTGCATTTGCAGATCAACGGGAACCATGATTTTGTGATACATATCCTCCTCCAGTTTTGCATGCGGCACGATAACCGCGCGCATGCAATCCTAACGCTCAATGCAAAACAGCAAATGCGTTGTGTCAAAACGGACTGCGAAAATCAGTCTTCGCGCAGCAACAGGATCAGGGCAATAATGGTCAGAAAAACCCCGCCCAGAACCAGCATCGGCGGCGCGCCGTTGCCCAGCGCGATTTCCCACAGGATGACCCAACTGGGTGTCAGGTACGTATAGGCCATCACCTTGGAGGATGGCAGTCGCAGGCTTGCGAATTGCAACAGAACAAACGTTGCCGCACTGGCAAAAATCGCGATGTAAAACAGGGTGATCCAGACAATCGCCGGAAGAGCCGCCCAATCGGTCGCGCGCAGGTCGGACCAGCCATAGACCAGCAAAATCAGGAAGCCTGCCAGCAACATCCCGAAGGTAAAAACCACCGCCGGTTCGCCGCGGTTCAGTTTGCGGATCATCGGTGTGTAGATGGCGTGGGCCATACATCCCCAGAAATAGATCATTTCGCCGGTACCGATGCGAAACGCCAGCAGCGCCTCAAGATCGGCGCGAAAGATCACCCACAACGCGCCGGCACCGCCGATGGCCAGTGCCACCGCCATCCGTGGTGTCAGACGCTGGCGCAAAAGCAACCAGCCGAACCCAGCAGCCATGACAGGGGTCAGCGTGAAGACCGCAGAGGTGCTGACAGGGGCAGCGGTTTTCAGGCCTTCGAACATCAGGACGAAATATGTGGCGAACAGGCCCCCCAGCACCAGATAGCGCCACGGCGCCGCAAACGCCGTACGCGGCAAACCCCTGGTCATCAATGCGGCGCCACCGATCACACAGGCGGCAATCGCAAAACGCACCGCATTCAGCGCGGCGGGCGCAATTTCATTGGCCGCCATCGACCCAAGCGAAAACGACCCCGCGACAAGGGCCGAGAAAACCAGCATCGCCAGATGGCCGCGCCTTGTTTGGCTCAACACGCCCATCCTTTGGCCTGTTCCTTCAGATAGGTCAGAAAGCTTTGCACTTTGGTGGTGCGGTGCAGATCGACATGTGTGACCAGCCACAAAGGGGCCGACCAGCTTTCTTCGGGGGGGCAGATTTCGGTTACATCCTGGCATTGTGCGGCCTGCCACAGCGGCAGAAAACCGATCCCGACACCGGCCATAACCGCCTGTTCCATCGCACGGGCATCCGTGCTGCGGAAAATGATATTTTCGGCGGGGGCATGGGCGCGCAGCCACTTGTTGAAGGGCGCGCGCGACGTTTCGTCGTCGTGGCCCACAAAGTAATGATTTGCGAAATCGTCGACACCCTTCGGCACGCCATGACGCGCGACATAGGCGGATGTCGCATAAAGCCCCATGCGCAACGGCACGAAAGGCTGCACGACATTGTCGGGCTGATCCGGTGCCGATCCGGCGCGTATGGCGACATGCGCTTCGCCATATTCAAGGCGGAACAGGCGGTCGCCCGTCAGATACCGGATAACCACATCGGGATTCGCGATCTGGAATTCGCCCAGCGCCGGCGCCAGCAGCGGGGACAGGGACACAAGCGAGGTCACGACCAGATCGCCCGACACATCCGCGCCGCGCCCCTTGATCCGCCCGACAAGCTGGCTGAACTGGTCATCTGTGGCCGTGGCCACCCGCAACAGGTCATCCCCGGCTTCGGTGGCCGTATAGCCGCGTGCGTGCCGTTGGAACAGTTTCACGCCCAGCCGCGCCTCAAGTGCGTCGATGTGGCGGATCACAGTCGCGTGGTGCACACCGAGAATATCGGCGGCCCCGCTGACTGTTCCCATACGGGCCACCTGATAGGCGGTTCTGATTTCGTCCCAGTTGTCCATTCGGCGCGCCGTCCTCTGTGCGTGATTTCACATGTGATGTGGATTTTCGCCAATTGTGTTCGTATCTGCAATAGCCAATTTGGCAGGGTACATCCGCAACCCGCGACACAAGGACAGACCATGACCCAAACTATTCTGCATATCGACGCCTCGGCGCGTACTGAAAATTCCATCTCACGCGACCTGACGGCGCAAATCGTATCGCGTTTTCCCGACGCCCGCATTCTGCGCCGCGATCTGGCCCAGCCGCTGCCGCTGATTTCAGCGGACTGGATCGGCGCCAATTTCACCCCCGCAAAAGACCGCGATGACGTGCAGCGGGATACGCTGGCCCTGTCCGACACGCTGGTGGGCGAACTGGTCGCCGCCGATGTGATCGTGATCGGCGCGCCGATCTACAACTTTGCCATCCCTGCAGCCCTGAAGGCATGGATCGATCTTATTGCCCGCGCTGGCCTGACATTCGAATACAGCGCGGACGGCCCCAAGGGGTTGTTGCAAGGTAAACGCGCGATTATCGCGGTGGCGTCGGGTGGCACCAAAATGGGGTCCGACATCGACTTTGCCACCGGATACCTGCGCCACGTTCTGGGCTTTGTCGGTATTACCCAAGTCGAATTTGTGGCCGCTGACCAGATGGCCCTGTCGCCCGATGCGACACTCAAGGCCGCGCAAGCCTCGGTTCGGGCAATCGCCGCTTAACGGTTTACATACAGCATGGGCAGATTCTAGGGTCTGCCCATGAAGGTCATACGCAACACTTCCGACCACCTGATCCTGAACGATACGCCATGGTTGATCGGGATCATGCTGGCCGGTTTCGTGTTTGTGTTTGTGGCGATCGGGCTTCTTGTGTCCACCGACAACTTGCTTGCAGGGCTTGGCTTTGGCGGAGCGGGGGCGTTGCTGGGCGGGTTATGTTTCGCCGTGTTTGTTCGCCGCACTCAGGTTATTCTGAACGCGTCCGACAATAGCCTGAAATTGCAGCGCTAGTCGGTCTTCGGCTATCAAACCGTGACCCATCCGCTTGATGATCTGTCCCACGCGATTGTCGAAACCTCTGCACCGTCGCGCACCGGGTCATCCGGCGGGAAAGCTCCGTCACGTATAACTCTGGTGTTTCCCGCAGGGATGAGCGCGGGCAATCACCCCGTAACGCAGGTTTACACCAGCGGCGGCGGGGCCGCGCGCGGCGCAGATGCCATCAATACATGGCTTGATGCGCGCCGCGCTTGACTCTGCCACGTTCCCCCGCCTAAAAGCCCGCATCATCCGGAAGCATCAGCCTTCCGGTCCCTTGAGAACAAGGGATCGCCCCCCGTCAGCGCGTTGCGCCCACGGGGGCATTTGTGCATTTAACGCGGGTCCCCTACATCAATAGGGTATTCCGCAACCGACCGAAGGGGGCGATGGCCCATGTTTGAAAACCTATCCGAACGCCTGTCCGGCGTATTTGACCGCCTGACCAAACAGGGTGCGCTGTCGGACGAGGATGTAAAAACAGCTTTGAGAGAGGTGCGCGTCGCCCTGCTGGAAGCGGACGTATCGCTGCCGGTGGCGCGTGATTTCGTCAAGGCGGTGCAGGAAAAGGCCACCGGTCAGGCCGTGACAAAATCAGTCACTCCGGGCCAGCAGGTCGTCAAGATCGTGCACGACGCGCTGATTGACGTGTTGCGCGGCGAAGGCGAACCCGGTGCGCTGAAAATCGATAATGCACCCGCCCCGATCCTGATGGTGGGCCTGCAAGGTTCGGGCAAGACCACGACAACCGCGAAACTGGCCAAACGGCTGAAAGACCGCGATGGCAAACGCGTGCTGATGGCCTCGCTTGATACGAACCGTCCGGCGGCGATGGAACAGCTGGCCATTCTGGGTGTGCAGATTGGTGTGGACACCCTGCCCATCGTCAAGGGCGAAGACCCAGTTGCGATCGCCAAGCGCGCCAAGACCCAGGCCAGCCTTGGGGGCTACGACGTCTATATGCTTGATACGGCGGGCCGGCTGCATATTGATGCGGATCTGATCGCGCAGGCGGCGGCCGTGCGCGATGTGGCCAACCCGCGTGAAACGCTGCTGGTTGTTGATGGTCTGACCGGTCAGGATGCCGTGAACGTTGCCACCGAATTTGACGACAAGATCGGCGTGACCGGCGTTGTCCTGACGCGGATGGACGGCGACGGACGCGGCGGGGCCGCCCTGTCGATGCGCGCCGTTACAGGCAAGCCGATCAAGTTCGTCGGCCTTGGCGAAAAGATGGATGCGCTGGAGACGTTCGAACCCGAACGTATCGCGGGCCGCATCCTTGGCATGGGCGACATTGTCGCGCTGGTTGAAAAGGCGCAGGACACGCTGGAGGCCGAACAGGCCGAACGCATGATGAAGCGGATGGCCAAAGGCCAGTTCAACATGAACGATCTGCGCATGCAGCTGGAACAGATGATCAAGATGGGCGGCATGCAGGGCATGATGGGCATGATGCCCGGCATGGGGAAAATGGCCAAACAGGTCGAAGAGGCGGGTTTTGACGACAAGGTTCTGACCCACCAGATCGCGCTGATCCAGTCGATGACGAAAAAGGAACGCGCCAACCCGCAGATTCTGCAAGCCAGCCGCAAAAAGCGCATCGCGCGTGGTGCCGGTCTGGAAGTGAGCGAGTTGAACAAGCTTCTCAAAATGCACCGCCAGATGGGCGACATGATGAAGAAGATGGGCAAAATGGGCAAAGGCGGCATGATGAAACAGGCCATGAAAGGCATGTTTGGCAAAGGCGGCCCCAGCCCCGAAGACATGGCCGCCGGCATGGACCCCAAAGCGCTTGAGGCTGCGGCCCGCCAGATGGGCGGCAAACTGCCCGGTCTGGGTGGCGGCATGGGCCTGCCACCGGGTCTGAGCGGATTCGGGAAAAAGAAATGATCACCGCTCCTTCTGTTTGCAAATTTTTCCGCCGCAAGCGTGCGGCGTTGGCTGTTCCGCACGGCTGCGACCGGAGCTGCGGCCTGTGATGCTGATCCCGACCCTCACCACCGAGCGCCTGATCTTGCGCGCACCCGAAGCGCGCGACATCGCGCCCTTTGCTGCGTTCTATGCCAGCGAGCGATCCCATTTTGTCGGCGGACCGCTGACAGCCGAGGGCAGTTGGCGGATGCTGGCAATGGAAATCGGGCACTGGACGCTCAAAGGTTTCGGACGCTGGATTGCCGAGACAAGGGACACCGGCGAGGCCGTCGGTCTGATCGGCCTGTTCGAACCCGAGGGCTGGCCAGAACCGGAAATCGGCTGGGATCTATTCAACGGTTTCGAAGGCAAGGGCTTTGCCACCGAAGCGGGCCACGCCGCGCGGGCCTATGCCTATGACATTCTTGGCTGGCCAACCGCGATAAGCCTTGTGAAACCCGGTAATGACGGCTCGGCCGCTGTGGCAAAGCGGCTGGGGGCATATCCTGATGGCAGCATCACCCATGAACGTCATGGCCCGATGTATGTCTTTCGCCACCGTGCGCCGGTTGAGCTGGCTGATGGCGGGATCGAGGCCTATTCATGAGCGCCACAGATTTTACCATTCCGGTGATTGAAACCAAACGCCTGATCCTGCGCGGCCCCAAGCCCGAGGATTACCCGGATTTCAAATCGACATTCACCAGCTATCGCGCGCGGTTCATGGGCGGGCCGCTGAATGCTTACGAAGCATGGATGCTTTATGCCGCTGAAATCGGCCATTGGCAGATCCGCGGCTTTGGCATGTGGATGATCCACGACAAGAAAACCGATGAAACCTATGGCATGGCAGGTGGCTGGAAACCGGCAAAATGGCCCGAAGCCGAAATCGCATGGGTGATCTGGCCTGAAGCGGCTGGTCAGGGTCTTGCACTGGAAGCGACGCACGCGGCGCGCCGGTATTTCTACAGGAACGGCTGGGACAGCGCGGTCAGCTATATCGATCCGAAGAATCTGGACAGCATCCGTCTGGCCGAACGGCTGGGTGCTGTGAAAGACCCTGATGCGGCTTCGGTAGATGGCAACGACGTTGTGTATCGCCACCCGTCCCCCGCCGCGCTGAACGATACCCAACTGGCCCATGGCATAGATATGGAAATCAGCCATTACGCCGATCCGCTGTTCAAACCGAAAGGCTACGCCATTGACTGACGCCGTATCCCGCGCCGCGATCGTGCTGAAAGAGCACCGCGAAAGCATCGACCGTCTTGATGCCATCCTTGTCTATACTTTGGGCGAGCGGTTCAAGCACACGCAGGCTGTGGGGAAACTCAAAGCCGAACACGACCTTCCCCCGTCCGATCCGACCCGCGAAGCGGCCCAGATCGCACGTTTAGAAGACCTGGCAAAGCGGGCCGATCTGGACCCCGAATTCGCCAAGGCTTTCCTGAACTTCATCATTCAGGAAGTCATCCACCACCATGAAAAACAACAATCCTGACGGGCACCTGCCCGACTGCCATTCCTAAGGAGAAACTCACAATGGCCATGAAAATTCGTCTTGCCCGCGGCGGCTCCAAAAAGCGCCCGTTCTATCGCATTGTTGCGGCTGACAGCCGTATGCCGCGCGATGGTCGCTTTATCGAAAAGCTGGGTACGTATAACCCGCTGCTGCCCAAAGACAGCGAAGAGCGCGTGAAAATGGATATGGAGCGCATACAATACTGGCTGGGTCAGGGCGCACAGCCGACCGACCGGATCGCGCGCATGCTGGAAGCAGCCGGCGTGAAAGAAAAGACCGAGCGTAACAACCCCAACAAAGGCACCCCCGGCGACAAGGCCAAGGCCCGCGCCGAAGAAAAAGCCGAAAAGGCAGCCGCAGCCGAAGAAGCCGCCAAAGCCCCTGTTGAAGAGCCGGAAGTGGTTGAAGAAGCGCCCGCAGAAGAAGCCCCTGCCGAAGAGGCTGCGGCGGAAGACGCCAAAGCGGAATAAGCGGGGCGCGGTCTGGAATGAACAGCTTTTCGCCCGATTTTCAGACCGAACTTGCGCACCTCATGCGGTGGCGGCGCGATGTGCGCCGCTTTCGCACCGATCCCGTGGACGAGGCACTGCTGATGCAGTGCCTCGACGCGTTTTCAATGGCCCCGTCCGTTGGTCTGTCGGAACCCTGGCGCATTGTGCGGGTTGAAAGCGAAACGGCCCGCGCGGCGGCACTCGACAATTACCGGTCTGCCAATGCCGCCGCCTTGTCCGGACAAGAGGGTGATCAGGCCGCATCCTATGGTGCTTTGAAATTGTCAGGCATGGCCGAAGCGCCTGTTCAGCTGGCGATTTACTGTGACGAAACAACTCCCAAGGGCAAGGGCCTGGGCGCGGCGAGCATGCCAGAAATGCGCCGCTATTCGGTTGTGGGTGCGATCAACCTGTTCTGGCTGGCCGCACGGGCGCGCGGATTGGGTGTTGGCTGGGTATCGATCCTTGATCCCGACAGAATGGCGCGCGATCTTCAGGTTCCGCAAAGCTGGCTGTTGGTGGCCTACCTCTGCGTCGGCTGGCCCGAACAAACCGGCACGGTGCCGGAACTGGAAACCCTGAACTGGGAAAAGCGCCGCGCGCAGCTTCCCGTTGAAACCCGATAGGTTCAGCCGGATGTTGCGCCCTGTTAGAACATTGATCATGCTGGTGGCGGTCTTTATGGCTGGCGTTCTGTTCGAACGCAGCCAGAACGGGCAGGCGTGCGACAGGCTGGGCGGGCAATTTGAATCCGGCATTTGCCGGTTGGAGACACAATGACAGAGCTGATCTGTTTAGGGGCCATTGCCGGATCTTACGGGGTGAATGGCGCAGTGCGACTGAAAAGCTTTTGCGCGGTGCCGGAAGATATCGGCAGCTATACCCCGCTTTTGTCCGAAGACGGACAAACCGCCTATACCGTCACGCTGGGCCATCCGATCAAGAACGGGTTTACGGCCCAATTGTCGGGTGTGGTCACAAAAGAGCAGGCCGACGCGCTGAAAGGAGCGCGGCTGTTCGCCACCCGCGCGCAATTGCCATCCCTGCCCGATGACGAATTCTATCATGCCGATCTGATCGGGCTAAAGGTGCTGGACACCGGCGGCACGGTTCTGGGCCATGTTAAAACAGTGCTGAACCACGGGGCTGCCGACCTTCTGGAAATCATCCAGCCCGGATCAAGTGCCACGGTGCTGTTGCCCTTTACCAAAGAGGCGGTGCCCACCGTCGATCTTGAATCCGGGCGCATTATCGCGGACCCGCCCGAGGGGCTGTTTTAAGATGGCAAATGCGCGCTGTACAAAGCCGGGAATTCGCGCGCAATCCGGGCCCGGCTGATGCCGCGCCGCATCGTCATTCACATGGGGTTTCACAAAACCGGCACATCGTCGGTCCAACAGGTGTTGCGTGACAATCGCAAGGCGCTGCGCCCGCATATGCGCAGCCTGCTGCGGTGGGCCTTGTCCGATGTGGTTTCAGCCGCGCGCGGATATTCGATGTGGCGTGATCCGGTCACGCTGCTGAAATTCAACACCCGGTTTGCCCGCGTTCTGGCCGATCTGCCTGCCATGCCCAAGCGTGTGTTGTGCCTGTCTGCCGAAGAACTGGCTGGTCATTTGCCCGGACGTGACGACATGGGTGATTATTCCGCAGCACCCGTTCTGGCAGCCGAAATGGCAGATATTGCACAGGCGCAGTTTCCACGCGCCGAAATCGTGTTTTTTCTGTCCACCCGCGCGCCGGATACCTGGATCGAAAGCGCCTATTGGCAGCATGTTAAATCGTCATCGCTGACGCTTGATTTTGATGCGTTCTGTGCGCGCTATCCGGACGCGGCGACACTGGACAGAACCGTCACCCAGATCGCACACGCCGTGCCTTGCGCCGTGCATCACACCCGGCTTGAGGATACGACGCATCTGCCGCTTGGCCCCGCCACACCTGTCTTGAACCTGTGCGAGGTGCCTGCCGCCACGCAGGCCACACTGACCCGCGCGCCCGCAGCCAACACCCGCCCCGACATGGACGTGCTGGCCCGATTGCTGGATGCGAACCGAACGATTACAGATGCAAAGGCGCGCAAACAGGCGAAGGACGCGATTTTGCGTGCAGCCAGGGAGACATCAGAGTGACAAAACCGCCCCGATCCTATGGCCGGAAATCCATTCGCGCCTTGGCGCAACCGCAAGAGTTGATTACCCCGACGCCGGACCTGGCGGGCGTCTGGAAGGCCAAGGTGATCACCCTGTTTCCCACGGCCTTTCCCGGCGTGTTGGGCGAAAGCCTGACTGGCAAGGCGTTACACGACGGATTGTGGCAACTGGAAACGGTTGATTTGCGCCGCTACGGCGAAGGCAAGCACCGCAATGTGGATGACACGCCCGCCGGTGGCGGGGCCGGAATGGTGTTGCGCGCGGATGTCGTCGGGCGCGCGATTGACGACACCCAGAAAACCGCAAGGGGCCGCTGGCCGATCATCTACCTGTCGCCACGCGGTGCGCCGATGACCCAGGCGCTGATGCAGGATTTGGCAGCGGCAGATGGGGTGACGCTGCTGTGCGGGCGGTTTGAAGGCGTCGATGAACGCGTGATCGAACACTACAACATCCAGGAGGTTTCGCTGGGTGATTTCGTTTTGACTGGCGGCGAAATTGCGGCACAGGCGCTGATCGATGCAACGGTGCGGCTGTTGCCCGGTGTTCTGGGCAATCGGGCCTCGACCGAGGAAGAAAGCTTTTCCGACGGATTGCTGGAGCATCCACAATATACCCGCCCCGCCATCTGGAACGGGCGCGGGATACCGGCCATTCTGACATCGGGGGACCATGCCAAGGTGGCCGCATGGCGGCACGATATGTCGAAAAAGCTGACACAGGCGCGCAGGCCAGATTTGTGGGCACGTTACAAAAGCAAACCGGACACGGATCAAAACAATGGTGAATGATCGGTTTTTCGGCACGGAAAGCCAGCAATCGCTGTTGCGGCGGGGCCGTTCGATCTATGATCTTTTTGCCGGGGACGTGCGCGTCAGCTATTACGGGCGCACTGTCGGATTGTTGAGGCCAAGCGCTGAAAGCGGGCCGCTGATGGACCGTTTGATCGCTTTGCAAGGCGCCAGCACCTATGCCGATGTCCCGGCCGAGGACGCGGACATTGTCCAATCGGAACTGGAAGCACGCGGCTATTCCATCACCCGCTATCAATGCTGGAGTGGTGGCGACACCGCGATCAAAGCCGCCCGAAACATCGTTGCGACATACGCATTGCCCAAGGGCATCACCGCACATTGGATTGGCGCGGATGCGCCCGATCTTCATCTTGAACGGCTTGCTGATGTGGCGCTTTGCTGTGGCGTGTTGCCATTGGCCGGTTCGGTTCTGCGCGGGCAACTGAAACCCGGATTGGGCATCGTTGCGCTGGACGAACACGGGCAGGTGGCATCCTGTGCCGCCGCATCAAGTTTTGCCCATCCCGACGACTCGATCAGGGGCAGTGAGGCCTGGTGGGGGATGCTGGCCACGCACAAGCAGCATCGCGGCAAGAAACTGGCGCTGATTCTGGGGGCGATGGCGCTGCTGAAAATGCATGAGCGGTTTGGGTTTCAGCAGTTCATGACAGGCGTGCAACCCGGAAATACCGCATCCGAGGCGGTCTGCGCCAAAACGGGCTTAAGCCCGCAGCCCCGCATCATCCTGACTGCTGTCGATGCAGAGGCCCTGCCCGGCGGGAAATTGACCAGCTAGTTCAGCCACGAACCCGCTTGATCCCGCCCCCGCAAACCCCTATACGGCGCAGGTCTGGAATCATTTTGGCTCCGGACGCTTTGGTTTATTGGACCAGGGGATGTGACACGGCGTTCTTCTGCCGCACCATCACAGCCCACGCATCGGCCCCGAATGCCAATCGCAAGGAATGACATGTCGATCTCTGGCGGGCGTTACGACGGACCCGATTGAAGACCAAGAGCTCTCGGTGCGCGCAAAACTTCGTGGAACAACCGCGAGCATTTAGGAGAATACGCGATGAATCTGATCGCTCAGCTGGAGGCCGAACAAGTTGCGGCCCTGGGGCATAAAATCCCCGATTTCAAAGCCGGCGACACAATCCGTGTCGGTTTTAAAGTCACCGAAGGCACACGCACCCGTGTGCAGAACTATGAAGGCGTGTGCATCGCACGCAAGGGCGGCAGCGGTATTGCCGGCGCGTTCACAGTTCGCAAAATTTCGTTTGGTGAAGGCGTGGAACGGGTATTCCCGCTGCATTCCACCAACATCGAAAGCATCGAAGTGGTCCGCCGTGGCCGCGTCCGCCGTGCCAAGCTTTACTATCTGCGTGCACGCCGCGGTAAATCGGCCCGTATCGCCGAAGATTCCAACTACAAAGTACTGTCGGACAAAAAGTCCGGCGCATCGGCCTGAGGAACGCTGTCATGAAAAAAGACATTCACCCCGATTACCACGATATCAACGTGAAAATGACAGACGGCTCCATCGTTCAAATGCGTTCGACATGGGGCAAGGAAGGCGACACGCTGTCGCTGGATATTGATCCCTCGGCGCACCCGGCATGGACGGGCGGCAGCTCGCGTTTGCTGGATACCGGTGGCCGCGTGTCCAAGTTCAAAAAGAAATACGAAGGTCTGGGATTCTAAGACTCCCGTCGCTTTGCAAGATCAGACGCCGTGCCCGTTGGGTGCGGCGTTTTTCATTTGTCTGTCCCTTTGTGTGACAAACCTGCGCAGCAACACGCAATACCTTATCAGTTGTGCTTCCCTTAAGGCGCGGCACAATTTATAGTGGCTAACAATACACCGAAAGGGTGAGGGACAGGCATGGCGCATATCATCGTAGTCGGGAACGAAAAGGGCGGCGCAGGCAAATCCACCGTGTCCATGCACGTGGCCACGGCGCTTGCGCGGATGGGACACAAGATCAGCGCGCTGGATCTTGATCTGAGGCAACGTACATTCGGGCGCTACATCGAAAACCGCAAAGGGTTTCTGGCCAGTGAAGGTCTGGACCTGCCCAGCCCGGATTGTCACGACCTGCCCGATATTGACAAATCAAGCCTGCGCCCCGGTGAAAACGTCTATGACCACCGCCTGTCGGCAGCCATTGCCGCGCTGGAACCGGACAGTGATTTCATCCTGATCGATTGCCCCGGATCGCATACGCGCCTGTCACAGGTTGCGCATTCGCTGGCCGACACACTGATCACCCCGCTGAACGACAGCTTTGTCGATTTTGATCTGCTGGCCCGCATTGATGTGGGCGGCGAAAAGATACTGGGGCCGTCGGTCTACTCCGAAATGGTCTGGAACGCGCGCCAATTGCGCGCCCAGGCTGGCCTGCAACCGCTGGACTGGGTCGTTGTGCGCAACCGCTTGGGTGCGCAGAACATGGTTAACAAGGCCAAGATGGAAAAGGCGATCGACATGCTGGCCAGGCGTATCGGATTTCGCGTGGCGCCCGGCTTTAGTGAACGGGTGATCTTTCGCGAACTGTTCCCGCGCGGTCTGACGCTGCTGGATCTTAAGGATATCGGCGTGAAGCAGTTGAACATCTCGAACGTGGCCGCGCGTCAGGAATTGCGCGATCTGGTCAAGGCCCTGAAGCTGCCCGGCGTCACAGTTGATTTCTAGGCGTTGTTGCGGGAAGGTCCGTTTGCCAGCCTGATCAAAAGCTGTTTCAGAATTTTCCGTTCCTTGCTTGAAAACGACGCGAGCAATTCCGTTTCGTATTGCTGTGCGATCCCGTTCAAATCCCGGTAAACCGCCTGCCCCCGTTCGGTCAGCGCCAGAATTTCAGATCGTCTGTCGCTTGTGCTGGGGTCACGCCTCAGATAGCGGCGATCAGCCAGTTTCTGCACTGCGCGGCTGATCTTGGTCTTGTGCATTTTTGCACGATCACAAATGTCTTTTGCCGTCAGCGGGCCATAAACCCCAAGATGGAACAGCACCCGCCATTCCGCACGCAACATTCCATAGCGGTTTTTGTAAACCTGCTGAAACGACAGGCTGCTTGCCTCGGCCGCCTGGTTCAGCAGATAAGGCAGGAAAAGGTGCAGATCAAAATCCTGATTTTGGGCCATGTGCACTCCGTTTCCTTGTTAGTTACAAAAACAACTATTACAGGTGCAACCTGTTTCAGAAAGGATACGTGATGAACCGAGAGTCAGATGCGCATGATTTCGTTCAGGCCGACGCCCCCGTCGGCACCACCGAAGGCTATATGCCAGGGTTCGGAAACGATTTCGAAACAGAGGCGTTGCCCGGCGCCCTGCCCCAGGGCATGAACAGCCCGCAAAAATGCAATTACGGCCTTTACGGCGAACAATTGAGCGGCACAGCATTTACCGCCCCTTTGCACCAGAACGAACGCACATGGTGCTATCGTATCCGCCCGTCCGTGAAGCATTCAAACCGGTATTCAAAAATCGATCTGCCCTATTGGAAATCGGCCCCACATGTGGATCCGGATGTCATTTCACTGGGCCAGTATCGCTGGGATCCGGTGCCACACGCGGGTGAAAAACTGACCTGGCTGACCGGCATGCGCACGATGACAACCGCGGGCGATGTGAACACGCAGGTGGGGATGGCAAGCCACGTCTATCTGGTCACGCAATCCATGAAAGACACCTATTTTTATTCGGCCGATTCCGAAACGCTGGTGATCCCGCAAGAGGGACGTCTGCGGTTTTGCACGGAACTGGGTATCATTGATCTGGAACCCACGGAAATCGCCATTCTGCCGCGGGGCCTGCTCTATCGGGTGGAAGTGCTGGAAGGCCCGGCGCGCGGGTTTGTGTGTGAAAACTACGGCCAGAAATTCCAACTGCCCGGGCGCGGCCCGATTGGCGCGAACTGCATGGCAAACCGGCGAGATTTTAAAACGCCCGTCGCCGCGTTCGAAGATCGCGAAGCACCCAGCACCGTGACGATAAAATGGTGCGGCCAGTTTCACGAAACCCGGATCGGCCACAGCCCGCTGGATGTGGTTGCATGGCATGGCAATTATGCCCCCTGCAAATACGATCTGCGCACTTATTGCCCTGTCGGTGCGATCCTGTTCGATCACCCCGATCCGTCAATTTTTACCGTCCTCACCGCCCCGTCAGGGCAGGAAGGCACCGCCAATATCGATTTCGTGCTGTTTCGCGAACGCTGGATGGTCGCCGAAAATACGTTCCGCCCGCCGTGGTATCACAAGAACATAATGTCCGAACTGATGGGCAATATCTATGGCCAGTACGATGCCAAACCCCAGGGCTTCATCCCCGGCGGGCTGAGCCTGCACAACATGATGCTGCCCCACGGCCCTGACCGGCAGGCGTTTGAAGGCGCTTCAAACGCGACGCTGGAGGCGGAAAAGCTCGACAATACCATGTCGTTCATGCTGGAAACCCGGTTTCCCCAGCATCTGACCCGATTTGCCGCGCAAGAGGCCCCTTTGCAGGATGATTACATCGACTGCTGGGCCGACCTTGAAAAGAAATTTGACGGAACACCCGGCAAGAAGTGAAACAAGAAATGACGTGGCGGCTCCGCCTGCAATCGTGTTTAAAGGACCAAGTGTTGAGTGTTGCAAAAACTGACGGGGCCTTATGTCACCTGCTTTGATCGACTTGCTGTTCTGGATCGCGGTATTTGCCGTTCTGTTTTTTGCGCTGCGCTGGTTACAGTCGCGGCGCAAGGACAAAGACGAATAGCGTTCAAACCTGCACAAGAGGCCGCACATGCCACTGCTGAAATCGTGGGTTGAAACCGCCAACAGCGCAGACACCCCGTTTCCGCTGAACAACCTGCCCTGCGGCGTGTTTTCGACCGCCGACAGCAATGCGCGCTGCGGTGTGGCGATCGGCGATCAGATCGTTGATCTGGCCGCACTGGAAGATGCGGGGCTTGTCAGCGTTGGCGAAACACCGGTGTTCGATCTGCCGTTCTGGAATGATTTCATGGATCTGGGCGCGGATGCGTGGGCTGAATTGCGCAGCTGTTTGATCACCCTGCTTTCGGCGGGTTCAAAAGACCAGACCACGGTCGCACATCATCTGGTGGCGATGGACGGCGCGCAAATGCACATGCCAATCGCCGTGTCCGAATTCACTGATTTCTACGCCAGCCGCCACCATGCCACCAATGTCGGCACGATGTTTCGCGGCGCGGACAATGCGCTGCCACCCAACTGGCTGTATAGTCCCATCGGGTATAATGGTCGCGCCAGTACGGTTGTGATCAGCGGTACGGATATCATCCGCCCCAATGGCCAGACCAAAGCACCGGATGCGGACACGCCGGTTTTCGGCCCGTGCAAGCGGCTGGATTTCGAACTGGAGCTGGGCGCAATCGTAGGCACGTCAACGCCAATGGGCCAGATGGTTTCCGTGGCCGAAGCGGACCAGATGATATTCGGCTATGTGTTGCTGAACGACTGGTCGGCGCGCGATATTCAGGCGTGGGAATATCAACCGCTTGGTCCGTTTCAGGCCAAGGCGTTTGCCACCACGATCAGCCCGTGGATCGTAACACGCGCTGCGCTGGAGCCGTTCCGCACCTATGGCCCGCCCCGAGACACGGCGCTGCTGCCCTATCTTCAGGAACCCGGCCCGATGTTGTATGATATTGATCTTGAAGTGCAAATTCTGCCACTAGAAGCACCAATGCCGACGACGATTTGCACGACCAATTACAATCAGATGTATTATTCCGCTGCCCAGCAACTGGCACATCACGCTTCGTCCGGCTGCGCGATGAATTCCGGCGATCTTTTGGGATCAGGCACGATTTCCGGCCCCACACGCGAGACATGCGGATCCTTGCTGGAACTCAGTTGGGGTGGACAGGAACCGCTGGCGCTGAATACCGGAAAGGTGCGCAGCTTTATCGAGGACGGGGATAGGATCACCCTGTCCGGTCATGCGCAGGGCGACGGGTACAGGATCGGGTTTGGACAGTGCAGCGGAGCCGTAAAGCCGGCGCTGCCACTGACACGCTAAGGTTTTACACCCGTTTCAACCCGAATTGTTTCAGCAGCGACACCATCATTTGTTGCGCCTGCGCGCGATGGCTGTGGTGGATCGCGCGCGCAGCGTCTGCGTCTCCGCGCGCGATGGCATCGAATAGGGCGCGGTGATCGTGGTTGGATTGATGCGGCATCGGGCGCATATGCAGCGTCATGGCGCGCGCGCGGCGCACCTGATCGTTGTACATCGCCACAATGCTCTGGATACGGCTGTTGCCGCCCAGCGCCACCAGTTCGTCATGGAACGCGGCGTCCGCCGTGGCCCATGCTTCGCGATCCTCTGCGCGCAGCGCAGCTTCCATTTGGTCGATACTGCCAGCCAGTTGCGACAACTGACTGCTTGATAATCCCGCCTTGGCGGCGCGATAGGCCGATACGCTTTCCAACTCGGTCAGCACCTCGTATATTTCGGCCATATCATCGGGCGACAGCGCCTGAATGCGCACACCTTTACGTGCCCGCACCTCCAGCAGACCCTGAGCTTCCAGCAACAGCGTCGCTTCGCGTACGGGCGTGCGCGACATGCCCAGACGTTGTGCCAGTTCCTGTTCCAGATGATCGGTACCTGCCGCCAGATCGCCACTAAAGATCAAAGCGCGCATATCCTCGACTGCGCGTTGGGTCTGGGATTTCGGCTTTGTGCTGTCCGTCATATCTCATCACACCTCGATCTTGCGCCATTCGTGCGCGGACCGGTATATCGCCTCTTCCACCTCGATCACATTGAGATAATCGGCAGCCGTGTTTTCCAGCGGACGGCCGTGCAGCAATCCGGCGATAACATGCGCCTGCAATGCATGAACGCAATCACCGGCAAAATCGGCCCAGTCTTCCGGCTCCAGGATACATCGTTGCTGTATTTCACCGAAGGCCCTGTGATGCACTGCGCCAGTGCCGCTAAGTGTCAGCGTTCCCCTGGTGCCTTCCACCAAGGCTTCGCCCAGTGTCATGCGGTGGTTTTCTGCCGCGTGATCCAGATGACGGTTGCCGTCAAACAGGGCGCGCACGCCACCGGGGAAATCGAAAATCACGTATCCCGCGTCTTCCCCTGCAATAGCCGTATTCATCCGCCGAAGATCGGCATAAACGGCCTGTGCGGGGCCTAGCAGATATTGGAACGTGTCAATCCAGTGCACGGCTGTTTCATGCACCAGAAGGCGGGGCATCGTCTGGAAATAAGGCTGGCGATCCAGATAGGCCTGTGGCCCCTGCCCATCACCGGTGCGCAGGCGGAACGTGATCTGATGCACGGTGCCAATGGCATCGCTGTCGATCTGGTTCCTGATCAGACGGTACCACGGCTGGAAACGGAAATTTTCATGAATGATCAACGGCACGTTCGCCTGCGCGGCCAGCGCCTTGGCATTGCGCGCCTGATCCAGCGAAGAGCAGAACGGTTTCTGGCAGATGATCGCGGCAATCCCGTGATCCAGCGCGGTTTTGATTGCATCCAGATGGGTTTCGGGCGGCGTGATGATATCCAGAAGATCGGGGCTGGTCGCTTTCAGCATCGCAGGCAAAGTCGGATAGGCGGGCGCACCGGTTTCACCCGCCTTGACAAGGTTCGTGTCTGCTACACCGACCAGATCGGCCTCGGGCAATCTGCGCCAGGCGTCATAGTGGAACCGGCTGAAATATCCCGCTCCCAGACCTGCAACGCGGAGTTTCATCGGCTGGCCCGCAGCGCGTTCAGAACAGCCGCTGCCGCTTCTTGTGTTGTGGCGGTCCCACCCAGATCGCGCGTGGTCTTGACGCCATCCGCCACCACACGATCCACCGCGCGTTCCAGCGATTTCGCATCCCTCACCATCGCGGGATTGTTGTGTTTGGTACCCAGCCAATCCAGCATCATCGCCCCGGACAACAGCATAGCGAACGGATTGGCGATCCCCTGCCCCGCTATATCGGGCGCAGATCCATGGCAGGGCTGGAACACGGCGTTTTCATCACCGATATCGGCTGACGGTGCCATGCCCAATCCCCCCATCAGCCCGGCGCCCAGATCAGACAGGATATCCCCGAACATGTTTTCCGTGACCATCACATCGAAAATCCACGGCTTTTCGACCATCCAAAGCGCCGTTGCATCGACATAGGCGTGATCGGCCACAATGTCGGGAAAGGCTTTGGCCTCACCATCGAAAATTTCGCGGAAAAAGGCAAAGGCGCGGAACACGTTGGCCTTGTCCACACAGGTTACACGCCCCGCGCCACGCCCGCTGGCCTTGCGCTTTTGCGCAAGATCGAATGCAAATCGGAACAGTTTCTCGCTGGTGTGGCGGGTAATGCGCAGGGTTTCGCGGGCCTCGTCCTGTTCGACCTCGCCGCAACCTTGTGTGTGAAACAGGCCTTCTGTGCTTTCCCGGATCAGCACGAAATCAACCGGCTGGCCGCCTTCCAGCTTCAGCGGGGTACGCTGGCCCGGCAGAATGCGGACAGGGCGGACACCGGCATAAAGATCAAGCGCCTTGCGGATTTCGATTTGTGGCGAAATTTCGGTTCCATCCGCGTATCGCACCGATGGCAAGCCCATTGCAGACAATAGGATTGCATCCGATCTGCGCGCGATCTTCATCGACGCCGCAGGCAGCGCTTCGCCGGTTTTCGCATAATGCGCTGCACCTGCCGCCGCAGACACAAAGGTGAACCCGTAATCGCCTGCATCCGTCGCCAGCGCGTTCAGGATATCAAGGGTCGGGCGGGTGATTTCAGGGCCGATCCCGTCCCCTTCGAAAACGGCAATTTCAAACTGGCTGACCATAACATCCTGACTTTCCGGTTCGCAGACCCACCTGCGGATTTGACGCGTGATGAAACGCTTGTTATCAGAATATTAATGTATACGCTAATTGATACGCAAGTTTCATTTTGCCCAACCGGGGAGACATGCAAGAATGTTTGCAGTGACTGTCATCTTTGACATCCACACCGAAGAGATGGACCGGTTCATGCCGCTGATGCTGGAAAACGCCACCCTGTCCCTGCATGGCGAGGCAGGGTGCCTTCAATTTGATGTCTGCACCGATCCCTGCCGCCCGAACGAGGTTTTTCTGTACGAGCTTTATACCGACGCTGCCGTGTTCGACGTGCATTTGCGGTCGGACCATTTCAAACGCTTTACCGCAGAGACCACGCCGATGATCGCAGCCAAAAAGGTGCGGACCTACAGGGCTGTCCAACAATGAACTGGACTGTCCACGCGCTGAAATATGCTGAACGTAACACCCGCACCCGCGCCGACAGCTTTATCTTTGATGACAATCATGATGCGCCTCATGCGATGGATTATTTCATCTGGGTGCTCCGACGCGGCGACGAGGTTATCCTTGTCGATACCGGTTATGACGCCGCCGAAGCCAAACGGCGCAACCGCCCGATCCTGCGCGAACCAGGCGCCGCATTGCAAGGAATTGGCCTGCGCCCCGAAGACATTACGACGCTGGTCATCACCCATCTGCACTATGATCATGCGGGCGGCTTTGCCCAGTTTCCCAACGCAACCATCCACTTGCAAGCAGCCGAAATGGCCTATGCCTCCGGTCCGTGCATGTGCCACGAGACATTGCGCATGCCATTCACTGCCGATCATGTGTGTGATGCCATCAAACGTGTCTATTCGGGGCGGGCCGTGTTTCACGATGGCGATGGGCAGATTGCGGATGGCGTTACCGTGCATTGTCTGGGGGGCCATTCCCGCGGGCTTCAGGCTGTGCGTGTGCAGACCGATGCCGGCTGGCTGTGTCTGGCATCGGACGCCGCGCATTATTATGAAAACGTCTTACTGCAAAAACCGTTCCCTATCGTGGTGGACATCGAAAACATGTTGCAGGGGTTTGCCCGCCTGAAAAAGCTGGCCAGCACAGATGGTCTGATTATTCCGGGTCATGATCCACTGGTGCGCGATTGTTTTCCGGTGGACGGGCCGGAATACGCGTTCCGGCTGGATCAGGGGCCGAAAAAGGCAATTCCGTTTTGAAGCTGGGTGTGATCGCAGATGATTTTACCGGCGCGTCCGACATCGCGCTTACGCTGGCCGAAGGCGGCATGACCGTCAGCCAGTTTGTCGGGGTTCCCGCAACTGCCGCGTTGTCCTGTGACGCCGGTGTTATCTCTCTCAAATCCCGCACCGCGCCAAAGACCGAGGCTGTAGCGCAATCATTGGCAGCGGGCCGATGGTTGCTGGCGCAGGGCTGTACGCAGATTGTTTTCAAGGTCTGTTCAACCTTTGATTCCACAGACGACGGCAACATCGGGCCGGTGATCGAGGCACTGGCCGATCTCATTGGCGAAACACGTGTGCTCGTTTGCCCTGCCTTTCCGGAAAACGGGCGCAGTGTCTATCAGGGGCATTTGTTCGTGGGCGATCACCCGCTGCATGAAAGCGGCATGCAGCATCATCCGCTGACCCCGATGAGCGATCCCGATCTGCGTCGCGTTCTACAGCGCCAAACAAACTGGAATGTTGATCACATTGACGCCCGCACTGTGTTTAAGGGGGCGGAGGCGATCACAGCGCGCAATCAGGGCGCAAATGCAATGGTGATTGTCGATGCAATCCGGGATGCGGACCTGATCGCCATCGGTGCGAGTGCGCGTGACCGCGTCCTGTTATGTGGCGGGTCCGGCATCGCACTGGGCCTGCCAGCGAATTTCGGCATCACCCGCCATTCAATCGACTGGCAAGGTGCCAAGGGGCGCGGTGTGGTTTTGTCAGGGTCCTGTTCGGCCGCGACGCGCGCGCAAGTGGCGTTTTCCAAGGAACGCGCCCCGTATCAGGAAATCATCGCTGCCTCTGTCATGGACGGCACACAGACGGCACAGGGGATCGCAGAATGGGTTCTGGCGCAAGATGCTGCGCCGCTGGTCTATTCCTCGGCGGACCCCGAGGCGGTGCGGGCGGCGCAGGTGACATACGGGAAGGATGTGATTGCCGCAAAGATCGAAGACCTGTTCCGCGAATTATCCCGAATACTGGCCAAAAACGGGGTAACACGCATCGTTTCGGCGGGTGGGGAAACCTCGGGCGCGGTGATTGCCGGACTGGGCGCCAAGGTATTGCACATCGGCCCGCGCATCGCGCCCGGCGTACCTGCCCTGAAAATAGCGGGCCAGAATATGGCGGTTGCGCTGAAGTCCGGTAATTTTGGCGATGAACAGTTTTTTCAGACCGCGCTTGACCAGCTAGAGGCAAAAGCATGACAGACGAAACCGCCGCCCGGGACGACATGGCTCGTTGGGCCAAATCCATGTTTGATCGCGGCCTGACGGGGGGATCGTCAGGCAATATTTCCGTGCGTCTCGACGACGGATCGGTTCTGGTTACACCCACCGGAACCTCAATGGGGTTTCTTGATCCGGCACGCATCAGCCATCTGGACCCAACGGGGCGACTGCTGTCAGGCGATGCCCCCACCAAGGAACTGGCGCTGCATGATGCGTTTTACCAGACACGCACGGGCACGGGCGCCGTGGTGCACCTGCATTCCTGTCATGCGGTAGCCCTTTCGGCCCTGCCGGATGTGGACCCCGAAAACGTTCTTCCACCCATCACGGCCTATGGCGTCATGAAACTGGGCAAGGTCAGGTTGCTGCCGTTTTTCATGCCGGGCGATCCGGCAATGGGCGAGGCTGTGCGCGGCCTTGCAGGAAAACGCAGTGCTGTCTTGCTGGCCA
This sequence comes from Sulfitobacter sp. TBRI5, assembly GCF_051013555.1. Taxonomy (NCBI): domain Bacteria; kingdom Pseudomonadati; phylum Pseudomonadota; class Alphaproteobacteria; order Rhodobacterales; family Roseobacteraceae; genus Sulfitobacter; species Sulfitobacter sp. TBRI5. The sequence continues at coordinate 833,192 of NZ_CP112884.1, forward strand.
ATCACGGCCCAGTGGTGGCAGGCAAGGATCTGGACGCCGCCGTCTATGCGATGGAAGAACTGGAAGAAACCGCCAAACTGACGCTGATGTGCCGCAACATGTCACCCAATCTGCTGAATGATGCGCAGGTTCAGGCCCTTGTGCGCAAATTCGATGTCGACTGGTAGCACGGGTTTTTCTTCGGCAATTCTGCCGCGGGATTGCCAGTTGCGTTGCGAAAGGCCATCACAGGGAAACGACCCGAATACAGCAGTTGCGCTGGTGTTGTCAGACAAATGCGAACCAGTCTCTGCAAGGACGGTGAGGCTGTTCCTTATGCCGCACCGAGGCCGCGCCACTCAGCCAGAGCGGCGGCGCGGTTGAGTTTGAAATTGGGTCGCGTTGAGAGGCTGCGGTCCTGATTGAAGATGGGGTGGTTGCCGCCCTCCCTCGACGGCATCGCAATGTGCCATGATGGTGGAGTACAGCCACTGAAGCAGGAAAGGACGGCAACCATGACGAAGGATACAATGATAGGCGTCGATCTGGCGAAGAGCGTTTTTCAGGCTCACGGCGCATCGATGACAGGGCAAGTCAGGTTCTGCAAGAAGCTGACACGCGTGCAGTTTTTGAGGTTCATGGGAGACCATCCACCCGCAGTCGTTGTAATGGAAGCATGCGGCAGCGCATATTATTGGTCGCGTGAGATGGTCCGCCTAGGCCATGAGACAAAACTGATTGCGCCGCAATATGTGAAACCATTCGTAAAGCGCCATAAGAACGATGCTGCTGACGCTGAAGCAATTGTCATTGCTGCGCAGCGCCCGGAGATGCGGTTTGTCGAGCCTAAATCGGAAGAGCAGCAGGCCCATGCAATCCTGTTTCGCGGTCGCGAACGGCTCATTCGTCAGCGAACAGCGTTGGTGAACGCACTGCGTTCAAACCTTTACGAATATGGCCACATCGCACCCAAAGGAATAGGGCAGATCAAGCGCATCGAGGCGATCATTGAGGAGCCAAACAGTGATCTTCCCGACTTGATGCGGGAAGAATGTCGTGATCTTCTTGAACAGATCACCGAGAAAACGGGTCGGATCGAGACAAAGTCAGAAAGGCTCAAGGGTCTTGCTGCCGAGGCCGACACTGCGCGTCGGCTGCAGACGATGCCAGGCGTGGGCCCGCTCACTGCGTTAGCGATCGAAGCTTTTGCTCCAGACATGAAGACTTTCAAGCGTGGTCGGGACTTCGCAGCATGGCTGGGCTTGGTGCCGCGCCAGTACTCATCGGGTGGCAAGCAGCGGCTTGGGCGTGTTTCAAAGGCAGGGCAAGCCGACATCCGACGGCTCCTGATTATCGGTGCGATGTCGCGACTGGCCTGGCACGGGCGCAGATCGATTCCCGAAGGTTCATGGCTAGATCGGATGATGGCAAGAAAACCACGGATGCTGGTGGCCATTGCGCTGGCCAACAAGATGGCGCGGGCAATCTGGGCCATGCTGACAAAGAAGGAGGATTACCGAAATCCGGCATGGGCTGCCGTTACGTGAAACGATACGGAACGTCACAGCCTGAAGTCGGTAAAGAGGGGTGAGAAGTCGACGACCTGAATGGGCAAAATGATCGATCAGATCTGGACCGGAAAAACCAGGACAATCATTAGAACTTAAAAGTTCGTGTTGAAGATGTGGAACCGGTCTGCAGATCACCATACCGGCCAGCAGCTCACATCACGCTGCAACAAAAGGCCTGACACAAGTGCGCACTCGATCACCCATCCAATCGAAAAACTTCTTGCACAACGGGCGGCAACCACACAAGTAATTGTAAACGGATGCGTGGACGGAGGCGAATTTCTGCAAACTTCGCATGCGCCTGAAGCGAAGCATGGCCCGTTCTCGTCGTCGGAAAGGCAGATGTGAATTCTCTGCCCTATTGTTCATCCACCGGCCGGTTTCTTGGCGGTGTTCCGCACCGATTTCTTTCAGCGCAGCGCCGTACGATGCCAGCCCGTCCGTCACAATCACTTCAGGATTGCCGTACTTGCGCATTGCTTTCTTTAGGAATTTCAACGCGGCCTTCTTGTCGCGCGTCTTTGTCACAAAGCTTTCCAGAACTTCGCCTTCATGATCGACAGCCCGCCATAGATAATGCTGCTCACCGTTGATTTTTACGAACATCTCGTCCAGATGCCAGCGCCATCGGCTGGATTTCATGCTCGCAATCCGGCGCTTTCTTATCTCGGCAGCGAACAACGGGCCAAACCGATGCCACCAATATCTCACCGATTCATGACTAACATCGATGCCGCGTTCGTGGAGCAAATCTTCCACATTGCGCAGCGACAGCGGGAAACGGACGTACAGCATTACCGCCAGGCGGATGATCTCTCGCCTCGTTTTGAAATAGCGAAATGGATCAGATTTGGTCATCCGGCAAAGCTACAAAACCGCCCTGCCCGCCTCAAGTGATTTTGCTCTGACAGAACCTTCCAGTGCACTGCCCCCAACCCAGGAAACTCGTGCGCGACAAACGCCACTACCTAAATCCGAATTAGTACTGGTCTTTTGGTATGCAAGGGGGAATTGGTGCGACCTTTTCCCCACTGCCCAAAAGGTCCACAGAATTAGCGTCGCATCCGGCCTTCGCCTTGCTGACGAAAGCCGGACTGCGCGTTAGCTCAGCATAAGATGATAGACCGAAGCGCAGACAAGCAACGCAATAACGCACACTTCGGCTATCTCTGCTGAGCGTTCCCAAAAACTCGGGATGTACTTTTTACAAATGACGAAGGGGTCATCGTGCCCTTCCTTATGCAGTTCATTCATCTGGAAACCCAACGAACTCGTTACTAACCAGCTCAGTATTGAATAGGTTCTTGTTAGGAATAAGACTGTTTCTGGGTCATTTTGGTAAAGTAACTACCGCTCTTGAATCTCTGTTTTATCAAGCGATGACAGTGGTTTAAGGTGCCATCTCACAACGTTAGTGTACAAAAGTACACCTTAGAGTCTACCAATTGACACTTTCTGCCAATCCTTTACAACTAAAGCGTGCTGAATGGGCTTGTTGTTCGCCATACCCTCCAGTGTTGTTTGTGTTTGTAACCAGTATCCTTGTTTATAGGGCCTTTGAGTATGACTTTTCTTGCTACGTGCGTTGCTTTTTGCCACATGTCACTGTCCCAGGCTGCGGCCGAAGCGACGCACGAAGCAATTGATTTGTCAGTACCATGGCGTGGACTTGGTGTACCGAATTTGGCAATAATACGGCGCCGCAATGGTAATAATGCAGCGCGTTCTGCTGCGTTTTAGAGAAGTGAGTGAGATGGTTATGAGTATCAGTATGAGACGGTTGTGGACGACGACGTCCTTTGTTTTGGTGACATCCCTTGGCCTTTCTGCACCGGAGGGAGCGAAAGCGCAGGCGCTTTCAGGCAACCTGAATCAATGTAGCATCAGTAGCACTCGCAGTGCCGTAGAGAATATGTCCCTCGAAGCTCTATGCAGCTGCGAGACGATTACCTCCGGCTTTATTGAATACATTCAGCGCCATCCGAACTACGCCGACATTCTTGTCGGCGCAGGCGAGGCATGCCCGGGCCTCGCACTGCTGCTGTCAGATGACCCCACAGGCGCGATTGATAACACAGAATCGGATTCTGATCCCTCTGGTGGGACTTTCCCTGGCGACGGCGAGGGGGACGGCGATGGGGACGGCGACGGCGATGGGGACGGCGACGGCGACGGCGATGGGGACGGCGATGGGGACGGCGATGGCGATGGTCCGGGTAACGGGAACGGCAATACCGGCAATCCCGGCAACGGTGGTGGCAACACTGGCGGTTCGGGTCCTGGAACCGGCAACGGCGGAGGCAACAACGGCGGTGATGGTCCCGGCAACGGCAACTCGTCCAACACGAATGGCAACTCCGGCGACAGCAACGGCAATGGAGCGTCCAACAGTCCGGGCAACCAGGGCGATGGATCAGCTGCAACTTCATTTAACTCAGCGTTTGCCGCCGCGCAAAAGGCAGGTAAGAAAACCTTCACGTGGAACGGCAAGCCGTACACGACGAAGCTGGCGTCCGAACCTCAACAGCGACGCGGCAATGGCAATTCCAGTACCAATAGTGGCCGGTCAGGAGAAAGTCTGGGGCAAGGCAGCAGTACCAGCGCAGGCAACCAAGGGCGCGACTCCTCTGATCGCAGTGGCGGTGGCAAAAGCGGTAAGGGCGGCGGTGGCGGCGGCAACAGCGTCGGTGATGGTCCGGGCAACGGGAACGGCAATGCCGGCAATCCCGGCAACGGGGGTGGCAACACTGGCGGCTCGGGTCCTGGAACCGGCAACGGCGGAGGCAACAACGGCGCCGGCGGAGGCAACAGCGGCGCCGGCGGAGGCAACAGCGGCGCCGGCGGAGGCAACAGCGGCGCCGGCGGAGGCAACAGCGGCGCCGGCGGAGGCAATAAAGGCGGCCGTAACAATTGACCTTCGGCACCCCTCAATGAAAAAAAGCCGCGGTCCATGCCGCGGCTTTTTTTATGTTCCGGTGACCAGTGTCAGGTCTTGGTCAGGACCCCGACCCAGGCATTGGGTTTTGCCGGATTTTGCATCCGCAGGAAAGTATAGCGTGTGTTTTTCCAGGGCTTTACCTTGTCGTTGAGGTTATCGAGTACGTAGTCGCCGGCGGTGGTACGCACGACCAGAACCGCGTGGCTGCGCCCCTTACGGTCAAGTACGGTGGTCAGCAGGAGGTTCTGAGGGGCAATGCCCGCCCCTATAAGATCCTTCTTTTTGAGCAGGGCGAAGTCTTCACAATCACCACGCCTGGACTTAGGCAAAGTCCAGTAATCCGGCTTGCGGTACTGTGACTGGTCAGTGACTTCGCGGATCTGACGGTTCACACGCCGGTTGATCTGATCGACCTGACGCAGATCATTTTGTGTTACCTTACTGTTTGTCCCCGAATGCGAGCAGGCCCAGCGATATTTTCCACAGAGGTTATGCGCGCCGCTAGGGGCGGCAATCGCCATCTTTGCAGGCAGGAAACGGCTTTCATCGGCGGACCGGGCACCTGTTGCGGGCAGAATTGCGAGGGTGAGGCCCAGGCTGAGCGCGAAAAGACCTGTGGCAACCCGGGGCAGTCTGAGCAACGGGCGAAAAGCGAAACGTATGCGTGTCATATCAGGAGCCTCATTCAATTTAATAATGAGCCAGCGCTGTTTGCTTTCCCGGCAGAGAAAGAAAGCGCGACTGAAAACTTTATCCGGGGTGTTAATGGCAAAGTTTAGACCTGAATAAGGCAAACTACCCCTGATTGCTGCTAAAAAGTGACGCGATGCGTGATGAAATAGTGGCAGTAAGTCGCGCCAGTGTTAGGCTAACACAATTGGCGAAGAACAGATATGTGGGTTTATTAACTGCCTCGGGGAGGTGCTGCCAGACTAATTCGAACTAGTCTCAGCTTGGACAGTGACACTGCCCCTTATGCAGCGCCGAGACAGCGCCACTCGGCGAGAGCAGCGGCGCGTTTGAGCTTGAAATTGGGTCGAGTTGAGAGGCTGCGTTCCTGATTAAAGTGATTATAGACGGAAGCGTGAACTGCGGCGAATTTCTGCAAACTTCGCATGCGCCTGAAACGCAACATCGCCCTCTCCCTTCGTCGAAACGGCAAGTGCGAATTTTCAGCCCTGTTGTTCGCCCACCGGCCGGTTTCCTGACGATCTACTGCAACGATTTCCTTCAGCGCCGCGCCGTACGATCGCAGCTGATCCGTGACGATATCCCTTTGTCTTTCAACGCTTCTCTGAACCAGACGGCATCATATCCGCGGTCCCCCAGCAGCCATTCCACCTTTGGTAAACTGCTCATCAGTGCCCGCGCGCCGGTGGTGTCAGACAAATGCAAACCAGTCTCTGGAAGGACAGTAAGGCTGATCCTTATGCCGCACCGAGACCGCGCCACTCAGCCAGAGCGGCGGCACGGTTGAGTTTGAAATTCGTTCGAGTTGAGAGGCTGCGTTCCTGATTAAAATGGTTGTAGACGGAAGCGTGGACGGAGGCGAATTTCTGCAAACTTCGCATACGCCTGAACCGCAGCATCGCCCGCTCTCGTCGTCGGAACGGCAGGTGTGAGTTTTCTGCTCTGTTGTTCAACCAGCGACCAGTTTCCTGTCTGTCTGCAGCGCCGATCTCCTTCAGAGCCGCGCCATACGATGCCAGCCCGTCCGTCACGATCATGTCGGGACTGCCGTGCTTACGCATTGCTTTCTTTAGAAATTTCAACGCAGCCTTCTTATCACGTGCCTTTGTGACGAATCTTTCCAGGATTTCGCCTTCATGATCGACGGCCCGCCAGAGATAGTGCTGTTCGCCGCTGATCTTCACGAACATCTCATCCAGGTGCCAGCGCCAGCGACTGGATTTCATGCCTTCGATCCGGCGTTTACGGATCTCGGAAGCAAAAATCGGCCCGAACCGATGCCACCAAAATCGAACGGCTTCATGGCTGACATCAATGCCCCGTTCATGGAGCAAATCTTCCACATTGCGAAGGGACAGAGGAAACCGGACATACAGCATCACCGCCAGGCGGATGATCTCACGACTTGTTTTGAAATAGCGAAATGGGTCAGATTTTGTCATCTTCAGACGTCACGAAACCGTCCTGCCCGGCTCAAGTCAGTTTCTTCTGACAGAGCCTTGGTGATGTCCAAACAAATGTGAAAGTTGCGCTGGAGATACAAAGCTCCGGGCGGAAAGAGACCGACAAGGTCGTTTAATCTGACAATGCCGAAGGAGGTATTTATATGTGACCTGCCCCCCGGAACTTCCCTCAATTTGATGTAGAGTTTGCTCAACCTTTCGAAGGAGTAAACAGATGCGAAAGACCGAGCTGATCTATCCCGACAAGATCATCGCGATCCAAGGCAAGGATATCCCTGACATGGCGATTGACACGCCCATCGGATAACCGGCCTCAGGTCGCAATGCGCTCCAGTGGAAGTTTGGGCTTCCAAGCAAGACTCTTCCAGTGAGAACGATAATCATGCCGAGAGCCATGGATGCTGAAAAAGTGAATGCGAAAAGGAGCAGGGAATATCCGGGTACAAAAAGTGTGAGCACTGCAATCGCTTTGACATCGCCACCTCCCCAAAGCCGGAAAGCAAACCCAGCTACACCCAGAGCGAATACTGCGCAGCCTGTGATTGCACGATAGGCTGCTTCGTGACCCGACAGAAACAGTGGTGCTGAAAGTATGAAGCCCGCAAGCATTGTCAGAACAAGCCGATTGGAAATCTTCAGATCCTTTAAGTCACACAAAGCCATCGTTACCAAAAGAGGAGTGATCAAAACCAACGGAGCAAATTGCATCATTTCAAGCGACATATGCCCGATCCGAAGAAGTTGGTTGGCTCGATATAGCCGGGCTCAGAAGGTAATGGATCAGTTCAGGTTGAGTGCTGACACCCGTTTTGGCGTATATATTCCGCAGGTGGGTGCGCAGAGTCGAGATGCTGATTGATAGCTCGAACAGCAAGGCCTTGTTATTTAGGCCCCGAGCCAGCAAGGAACAAACCCGAAATTCTGCTCGGCTCAGTTGGCACGGGTTTTCCAGTGATAAGACATCCTTCAATCGCCTTTGGGCGACCTTGCTGCGCATTTTAGACAGCTTTGCTTCTAAAACCTGCCCCAACGCACGTTTATTCCAACAATCGGAAAGGACGACGCCGAAAAGTGACAGGTGATCATCAAAACCGTAAGGAAGTTGGTGACCGAAATGCAGTTCCAGAAAGTCAGCGTTTTCGTTTTTTCGATCAAGCAAAATTACGACTGATTGGGTCAATCTGTTGCTTTGAAAAATGTCGGTGAGAGCTTCGTTATCTTCAAAGTCATCCAGGCAGCCAAACCAGACGGATCCCAACTTGGCGCTCGGCAAATTGTTGCCACAGATCACCTTGGCGAAGGAGACGTCGACATTGCGCGTGATGTTGGACAGCTGGCAAGGAGCACCGAAGCTGAGAACCTTCGCCCTACCAGATTCGCATCGCATATCAACACGACTGATTGAAGCAAAGTCGGCACCTATAAGCTGGGCCGTATGGCGCAATGCGTCCAAAAGCGGATGGCTGCCTAGAAAGGCCTGGCATAAGACTTCGGTAACTTGAATCAGGTCTGACGACGGCGCGCGGGCACCTGACGCGCAATTGCGCGCCGAAAATAAATTACTCATACTCTTTAACACTGACCGAAATTCGATCAAAGCCCTCTTACAAAAAGGCCCCCACCAATTATTTGTCTCGATTCTTTTTTGGTCTGAAACCACCTAAACTAAATTGAAAGTTAACTCCAAATTCGATTATTTAAAAGTTTTACAGAGAATAAGGCTATATTGATGCCGATTCTGGAAACGCATCCGTATACAACGCAATAATGTAGCGAAATCGGGATCAATAATTATGCTCCGAATCCCCTGAAGTAACGAATCACAGAAGGTGCGGCGGTGATAATCATCAGTGTTGGAAGCATAAGTGATGCCAAAACGGCTGACATTTTCACTGGTAACTGGTTTGCCAGTTCCTGCGCTCTAGTCTCGCGTCTCTCCCGCATTTCGGTCGCATAAACTGTCAAAGCGTCTGACATGCTTGTCCCATACCGCATGGACTGCTGGACTACCGTCGCAAACGAGCTGATCTCTTCAACTCCAGAACGTCGCGCCATTTCGGATAGTGCCGTCGCACGGGAGCGCCCAGCCTGAATTTCGTGCTGCGTGTTGAGAAATTCGAAAGCCAGATCCGGAGATGCAACGGTCAATTCGTTGCCGACCCGGGTCATTGCCGCGTCGAACCCAAGACCTGCTTGAATTGAAATTTGCAAAAGATCGAGCGCATTCGGAAAGGCTTCCCGAATCCTGCGCTGGCGTTCCTTCAAGCAGCGGTTCAGCCAAACTGCGGGCAGAAAATACCCAATCGCCGTTAATATACCGACCAGTTGAATCGCGTTGGACTGGCTAATGGATGCAAAAAAACTGGCAATCGATAAGGGAACAGGAATTCCCGGCACTCTTGAGGCGACGATAAGCGCGGCCACCATAAGAGGTAAAAACAAGCCCAACCATACGCGCGTCAACGTATAGATGCGCAAAGCACTTGAGCCTGTGAACCCGGCTTGGATGAGTTTGTCCTCAATCTTGCGCCGTTCCGATTGCCTACTTGGCAGCGCGGCCTTGAACAGGCCTTTGGGTGTGGCGACTGTATCTCGCAAAAGTCCACGGTTATTGCGTGCCTCAAATCTTTGGTTGCGCAGATTGGCAATGCGCGCCGCTGCAGGGTGACGCTGGCTTAGCGCCGAACTGATTGCCGCAAAAAGCAGCAGAATACCGAGACCAAAAAGCGCCAGCAGAAGTGTTTCGGCCTGAAGGCCAAACCGGTGTGAAAAACTTTCTAAAATATTGTTCATGATGCTTACCTCAGACGCGGAAATTGACAAGTTTGTTAAGAATTATGACGTTGGAGACCATCAGAACCACAACCAGCGCTGCAAGTTTGACGAAGGCTGGATCGTCACTGATATCGGTATAGTATCCTGGCGCATTGAAAGACATGACGGCCATAATCACCAGCGGAATAATTGACAGCAGAAGCCCTGACAATCGCCCTTCCGAAGAAATCGCTCGGATCCTAGAACGAAGCGCGATCCGCCGTCTGACCACACTTGCCAGAACTGAGACGATCCGCTCAAGGTCGCCACCGGTGCCATGTTGGATGGCAAGACTCGCCGCCAGGTATTGTGCGTCTTCCGAACCGACCCGTTCAGCGAAGTCTTGAACTGCGTCCGGCAGCTCTTCGCCGAAGTTGACCTGGTCAAAAATAATACCGAACTCTGACCCGATGGGATCTTGCATCTCGTCGGCAACAGCCTTGATAGAAGTGTTGACGGGGTGACCAATTCTAAGCCCGCGGGCCATAAGTTCCAACGCGTCCGGCAACTGGTTGGTGAGATCTTTCCGGCGCTTTTCCTGACGGGATTTTAAGATTAAGACAGGAGCAAGCGCGCCCAAAAGAAATGCGATTGGAGCGGCTTGCCAAATGGGCAGGAACAGCAACCCAACAACGGCGAGCGTCGCGGTACCCCCTGCAGATAGCAGTAGAAAATTCTGCACTGACACTTGCAATCCCGCTTGCATAAGCATCTCGGGCAGTTGTCCGTACAGCGGCACCCGAGCCAGAAACCCTTTCGGTGTTTCGGGACGCAGAAGCATGAGCCGGTCTTCGCCCTTCACACCATCGCGGATCATGCGCAGGCGGCGATTGCGGGCTTCCGCCTGGTTTTCCCCGCGACGCATGAGATGGCCCAGCCCACTGACCAGCATGAATATACCGACGAAAACGCAGGCCAAGGTCAGATAGTTTAGCAGTTCGATGGAATATATGCTGTTCATATCTTAGTCTCCTGTAACCCGAAATATGTCTGGATCAAGATCAACACCAGCGGCTGTCAACAAATCAAAGCATTTTGGGCGAATACCAGTAGAAACAAACTCGCCCAACACTTCGCCTTTCTCGGTGCGTCCCCGCTTTTGGAACACAAAGATATCCTGCATTGTAACAACAGCACCCTCCATTCCTGTAATCTCCGAAATGCTGGTGACCCGGCGAGACCCGTCCGCAAGCCGTGACAAATGCACAATGAACTGCAAACCTGAGGCGATCTGTGATCGAACGGCGGCTGCCGGGAACTCGATACCTGTCATCGTGACCATTTGTTCCAAACGACCCAATGAATCCCGCGCCGAGTTGGCATGCACGGTGGTCATGGAACCGTCATGCCCCGTGTTCATCGCCTGCAGCATGTCAAACGTTTCGGCGCCGCGAACCTCACCGACGATAATTCTATCAGGGCGCATACGCAGTGCGTTGCGAACAAGATCGCGTTGGATGACCTGTCCGTCGCCTGATGGTGTGGCGGGGCGTGTCTCAAGGCGGACCACATGTTCTTGCTGAAGCTGTAGTTCAGCAGCATCCTCGATCGTAACAATACGTTCGCTGTGATCGATAAACGAGGACATTGCGTTCAGCATAGTTGTTTTACCCGAGCCTGTGCCACCCGCGATCAGAATGTTCAGGCGGGAATAGACAATTGCTTCTAGAAAACGCGCTGCTTTTTCGTTCAGCGCTCCGGCCGCGACCAGCTTGTCCATTGTGAGCTTGGATTCAGAAAACTTCCGAATTGAAACGCTTGGTCCGTCAATGGAACAAGGGCGGATAATGGCGTTTACGCGGCTACCGTCTTCCAAGCGAGCGTCTACCCATGGTTGGCGTTCATCGACACGGCGTCCAATCTTGCTGACGATCTTGTCAATAACCCGCAAAAGATGCTTTTCATCCCGGAAACGAACGGGCACGCGCTCCAAAAGACCTTGGCGTTCGACATAGACTGTCCGGTATCCATTCACCAGAATATCGTTGACCGTCGGATCGGCTAGAAGTGGCTCCAATGGACCGTAGCCCAAGATTTCGTCGAGAAGCTCATCCACGATCTTGTTAAAATCGTCGCTGTTGAGCGGGCGGCCCGTTTGGCCAAGGGTACTGCTGACAACGCCGGCGACTTCCCGGCGCAGCGCATCTTGCTCCACCTTTTCGATGACGGACAAGTTGAGCCGGTCAAGCAACGCTTCGTGAAGAGTGCTCTTCAGCTCCAACCATTCTGTCAATTGGCTGTCTGCTTGCACGGGTTCAGGCTGAATTTCCTTTTCTACCTGTTTTGCTGGTTGGCTGTGCAGTTGAATAACTTCCGCTTCGTTTGAGCGTGTGGCCCGTGAGAATTTTTCGAACATTTTAGTGGCTCCAATTAGGCGATTTTGCCAACGCGAACGTTTGCATTGAGTAGTGATTCATCCATGATTTTGCGACCCATGGTACGGATGGCTTTTGACAAGGCACAGCTACTCGAAGTTTGCGAAAGCAACTGGCCGCGATCCCGCGCATGCTTTGCATTGCGAACGTCGAATGGCAGCCAATACTTCAAGTCGCGACCGAGTGCTTTTTTCGCCTCGACATGATGTCCTGACCGAAACGTTGGTTTCGCTTCATGGCCGACAACCATCTCCACAGGGGGTTCCAAGCGCTCCTTGGCAAAGAAATCAATCAGCCGACAGGCTTGGCGAACAGAAGAAACCGTGCTGTCACTGACCATCAGCATCCGGTCTGTGGCCTTCACCACAGCGCCTAGCCACTCAACCAATGCGCGCGGCAGATCGATTACAACATAGTCGTATTCCTGACGCAGGTTTTCGATTAGTGCATGAACTTGTTCGCGTGTCAGAGCATCCAACGGCATAAATTCTTCCGGGGCAGTCAGCACATCCAGACCAGAGACATGCTGTACCATGGATTGCTGCAGAAACGTGTGGTCCGGCGTCACACCGCCCTGCGCCATTCGCAAAAGCCCGTTGGATGGCGTAAGGTCGAGTGCCGTTGCGACGGTGCCGAACTGAAGGTCCAGATCGACAATGGCAACCTTGTTCTTTTTCTTTTTCTTGAAAATGCCTGTGTGGCCCTGCAATTGGTCGGCAAGATTGACCGCCAAAGTGGAGGCACCGATCCCTCCGCGGGCAGGGCATACACTGATAACTTGGCCCAAATGTTCCGTCTGCGGATTGTAGATCGCGGGCAGCAGGGACATGTCGGCTGTAAGGCGCTCGATTTGTTCGGTCAATTCTTCCTGCCCGATTGGAAAGGGCAGAATTTCGTCCACACCAGACTTTTTCAAAGCGCGCGCCGCGGATAGCGAAATGTCTTTATTGCTGAGCGCAAGCAGAGTGCATTTTGATCCAACCTGCCGACGCAACGAACCGACAATATCTGCGTCTTTTTGTTCCGATAACTGGAACACAACGAGATCGTGTTCGCTTAGGAACCGGCTGGCGGATCCGTTGACGGAGGACAATGTCCCGCTCAATGTCTCGATGGAAAGGTCGTTCAGTCGGTCGACTGCCTTCAAGACAGAGGCATTGATTGTATCATCACCAGAGATAAGGCCCAATGATTTATTTGTCATTTCGAAGATCCCTTCTTTTGAAAATTTAGCCATTGGTTCCGCTGGCGAGGTCTTCGCCAGGCAAGGTGGCTGTGAAGTCGATTAAAATTTTGAAGTCTGCTGTCGCGGTTGTGAGGGCATTCGTTTCCGGTGTGTCCGTGCCGATCACCAGGGCAGCGAGTCCCCCCAGCGGCGAGATGAAACGGAACGGAAGGTCTTCTATGGTGACCGTGACCATTGGAACATAGGGTCCACCCAAAAAATTCATTTGAGGGTCAAATTCATAAGCGAAAGAAATGTTCCCCTCGTCGAAGTCGGCGGTCGGATCATTTGGCACCGCAAACTGCAGCATGTTCCAAATTTCGGTCACTGTGTTTTGCGCTTCGGCTCCAACCGGGGCTGCGCCGGTGCAAATCGTAGCGGCTGGTTCTGTGCACACGCCTGCTGCAAAACTACAATTGGTGCCAAATCTAGGACCCGTAATGTCAGTATACGTACCCCGGGCGTTGGTTGTAGGAACCGCACTGCAAGCAGGAGGCATCACGGCCGCCATGCGCGCGGCGACCTGTGCCGTTTTCTCTGCCGCGACGTACTGGAAAGCTAGGCGGCCGAAATCTATCAGGCCTAGGAAGATCAGGAGGAACAATGGCAGTACAAATGCCATCTCGGTGATCGTTGAGCCTTCCTCATCGCGCTTGAAACGCAATGCCGTCCGGGAAATTTTTTGCAATCTGTAAATCATGGCCCAAATATCCGACTTCTATCTGTCACTGTGGTCTGGATCTGTGCGACTTCTGAGCCTCCAACCAATTGAAACAGTGGTGAAAATGGCAGCCCCGTAATAGTCAGGGAGGCGGTCACAACGGCCACCGGCGTGGGAGACACTCTGTATTCTCCGGCAACGCCCACGCACTCCAAAGACAAGGTGTCGAGCGCGATGGTGATGTCGTTCGTTGAAAGCGAACTCAAGGAGGTTGCCACCGCGCCCTGGTAGTTACTTATTGAGGCACTGGGTGTCGGCGCACACAGATCAGATGGGGCAATCCGGCCAACATAGCGCGCGGTGTCGCGTACGCCTGTGATTGCATTCTGGAATGACCAGTAAAGACGTCCACCCTCAACGATCAGTGCGAAGGTCGCGAACAAGATCGGGAGAAGTATTGCGAATTCGACCAATGCTGCCCCGGATTGATTTTGCCGGAAGCGACGGAACGTGTTTTGGATATGAACAGTAATTTTTGGCATGAACTTACTCATAGAGCTGCACCAGGTCGTGTACGACGCCACCCGAACCCATGCCGCCGGGAGCGCTGCCGACACTACGGATTACTTCGCCGTAGATGATTGCGTCAGCGCCATTGCCATCTGATTCCGAAGGACGCACAAGGAATATCTCGATAAACTGAGCCACCGGAATAACGCCAGATCCGCCGTTAAGCTCCGATTCATGCGCTGCACAATCAATGCCAGCCACTGTGATGACCCGGCGCCGTGGATCGGCGCGGGAAGGCGAAGGCGGCTGACAGGCAGGCAGGCTGCTTTCTGCTTTGCCAGCGGCCGTCAGAATGCTTTGCAAAGCGTTTTGGTTGGTGATCTCTGCGTTATAGATTTCATAGCGTGTTCCATTGATCGGGAACCAAGCGGGGATGCCCGTCGGGATTGTTTGGCTGAAATCAGCGCCGTAATTGATCGTCAGGTAGTCTTCGAGCCCGGCGCCGAAAGATCCGTCGCCGATGCGCGTGGTTGGGCAACCGCCTGAACCAAAACAATCATCAAGCGGCAGCCCGACCGTCGCAGTAGTGTCGATCACGCCGTCCACCTCATAGGGTGGCGCCTGTACGCTCGTGCAATTATTTCCGTTGGCCGAGGTGATCCAGCCATCGAGTACATGCGGAGAAGACGCAAAGTTGTCCACGTCATACTTGTTTTCGGAGCCGAATTGTTTGGCACTTGACTCGAACCGGTCAAACCGCGTGTTAAATCCCGCGATCATGTTACCAACGCTCAAACCCGGCTTGGTTTCGACGCCGCGCTGGCTGAAGCACATGGAAACAGCGCGCGACGCGGCCAGCGCGCAGCTATCTTCCTGTCCTGCTGGTGCAGAGGCGCAAGCTCCCGCGGTATCGATTGCCAAAGCGTCGCTATTGGTTGCCAGAAAGCCAAAATTTCCTGGTCCCCATTGTTCATTCCCGCCGCCCTGGCTGACCATCTTGATCATTTGCCCTTCGGACACATCGAGGTTTGGTTGTGGCAGGCAAATGAAAATTGGAGTGATGTCGCATGCGATCAGCGTAAACCCTGCAACGGCTTCGGCGCTCACGCTGGCAAAGGGACGGGCGTTGCCCAAGAGCGAAGCAGTGGCTGATGCCAGCGGCGTATCAATTTCGTGCGTATCCACAATGACACGAACGAAACCAGCCAGAGGTCCACTAGCGGGATCCGATGTGTCAAGAAGTTGCGCAGCCTGCCCAGGCTCGATGGAGTCGTTGGGCGGATATTCATAGAAAAGAAGTTGGTAGTCTGTCTCGCCAGACAAAAGCTGATCTTTGTTGCGCACGCCAAAGGTTTGCGTGTCGCGGATCATGCTCGCTGCAGCGTTCGTGGCGCGCGTGATTGAATCTGCGTGCCCGTCAAGTTCGCCGGCGGCTGCCAAGGCGACATTGTCGGCGAAACTTTGAAGCTCGGCTTGAGTGGTTGTAACGCGACCTAGGTCAAAAGCGATAGCAGCCATGCCGATCATCACCGACAGAGCGACCGCTACGAACACCAGGATAGCGCCATCCTCGGACCGGTGGAATTTTGATATTTTCTGAGAAATACTCATGGTCGAAAATCCCAATGGTCAGATCAGTTGAGCATGACGTCGGTTACGTCAGTGCCACGACGGATTCGGATTACGCTTGCGGGCACGGCTTCTTCGCTGTCATCTGACACCGAGTTCTCCTCAATGAGCAGATCGTTTAATCGCGTCATGGTCAGCGTCCGGTCTTCGGTGTCATCCACGGACCGCAAAGTGAGGCTCAGGCTGCCTGCACGTTGTGCCAAGGCGAGCCGCTGGACTTGATCGGGCGTAACCGCCACAGTCACCGTGCGTGCGATGACCGGCTGATCCGTTTGTTCGTCGGATTCCTGATCAACACCGATCACTCGGATGTTCTGTAGTATAGTCACTGCACGCATGTTCTCTTTTGCGCCAGTGGTCATCACGATATCGACCCGGTCGCCCGGCGTAACGAACCCACCGACTGCAGACTCTGCATCAACTTCGACCGCCATTGCGCGATAGTCGGCGCCGATTGTTTGAACAATTGTTACTTTTTCCCCAAACCCAGAAACCTTGCTATTCAAGATGAGTTCACCTTGATAGATCGCACGACGTGCGCGACGTGATGGCTGGTTTTTGGCGGCTATCAAGTCGTCATAGTCCGTAAACACACCGACAGGAACGGCCCCGCGAGGCCACTCGATCGTGGTCAATGCTCCGGGTTCAATTTCCTCACCAAATGAGATGTCGCGTGTAGAGACAACGACACTCACTGTATCGCTTTCGGCCCCAACCTCTGTAGCGGCATTATCGAGTTGAAGCTGAATGTAATCGCGCGCGACATAGACCGATCCTCCGGCGACGGCCAGTCCAGTAAGCGCGGTAAGAATGGCTGAAAGTCTCATGTGGTTTTCCTCTGACTGAACCGAAACTCTTCCTGAGCGGAAATAAATTCGGCGATTGCATTGGGTTGTTGGGTCAACCAAGCATTGCTGGTTCCCAGGCATGCGGCGACTTAAGCCGCCGCATGCTTATTCTTCTGAGTAGCAGTTACATCAGGCCTTCTGCGGCAGTGAACTGACCGTTGACGTCACCGCCCAGAGCCGTCAGGGTTGCAACAGCGATCGCCGTAACGATCGTAAGGGCAACGCCATATTCTACGATGGTCGCGCCGCGCTCGTCATTCGCCAAGCTCTTCATGATTACATACAGTTTCAACATTCGATTCTCCTAGTTACTCAATTGTATTTACGATGGAGCCGTTACACTTCACGGCGACTTGAACTCCGCCTTGTGACGGAACGTTCGACAACTTTACGCCCCTTTGTGAGGACTGTGCATCGACCAAACCGTGGAGAATTACACGCTTAAGATGTAAGATTTGACGCTTGGGCTTTTTTTTTGCCTCATTTCCGCCAGATTTTCTTTTGATGCGCAATTCGACGATTGCGATTCGTTGGTCAGGTGCAGATCTGGTCAATAGGCACTGTGGCTTTGTCAGAACAAATGCGCTTGAGACGGGCAGTGTGCTTCTTCGCATGTACGTCAGCGGCACTTGGGCCGCAAAAAGCTGTCGCTTTGGCAATTTCTATTGCCGCCTTCGGTGCATACCTGATTGGCGAAGCCTTTTTCCCGGATGATGGTCCGATGGCAACTCAATATGATCGATGCCCAAAGGTTTTCCTTTCCGCCATAGCGCTCGCAGCCACTGTCTTGTTCTGGCTATAAATCAATGAAACTGGAGCTTAAGGTCTCGTGGACGCGACGCTTTCGCCGCCATGTAGAGTCCGCCATGCCGAGATACCGATCTGTCCCGCGCGCTTGCGCTCAACCGCCATACTCCTCAACCAGAATTGGCCGCATCAAATAGAACTCGAAAACCCTTTCTCAGCGTTTGAGCCGCTCAGTATCGAGACATGGCTGGTGGCCCATCGCGAGCTTAAGACAAACCTACGCATTCGCGTGGTTTTTGATCTTCTGGCTGAGGGCATTGGATAGAAACATCCAAGCTCCGTCACCGGATTGACGCTGAAATGCCAAAGTATCCGCTATTCCAGCCAAGCTTTAGAATAGGCCTTCGCATGGAAGGTCTCAGCTCATTCGAAACATCAATTGCGGACATTGGAGCAAGCACAGCGAATTGCCGTTCTGTTCCGCAGTCTGAGAACTCGAACACTGATGCTTGCTGCACACGACATGAATGGCCGGTTTTCCTGTTGCGCCGTAGCAACGAATTTTACATTGACGCCGAATTTTCCGTGCTGCGAGCGCACGCAGCGTAAAATGAACAGGTCGGTATGGGCTCTGACCAGTCATTCGCCGCAAACTGCACCAATGGCTGCAGAGCGGGACCAAACGGCCGTTGGTCGATAGGACCAAAACCGGTGTAATTGGTTTAGAGGAGCCAAGAGGCGTCAACGGGTTCACAAGCAGGCTAGCGTTTTGTGGAGCGTCCGAGTATCAGCCCTGCCGCCAAAGCTGAAGCGACCATTGCTATTTCTGGTTCCTGCTTGTCTGCAACTTTTTCGGAGCCTTTCGGGCCGCTTTGTGAAAGCAGCCCCAAAGATTGTAGCGCTGCAAGCGCCTTATGATGTGGATCGGGTTCTTTGCGCCGTAGAAGCGTCCGACCAACATACACGAGCGCGAGAGCGGCGAGAAGTGCAAGAGCGGCGAGCATGATTGCGGCTAACCACGGTTCCATCCGAACGGAAAGCCACAGGAACATTCCCAAGAACAGTAAAACAATTGCAAGACCGAACAGCCCAAATGCCACAACTTCTAGAAGCGCTCCTCTGGTTCTACGCCGCACATCGCCAAGTTGCGAATGTAAAAAGGTTTTAAGCAAGTCTTCCAGCATTCTGAACCTCAGCGACGTGATATCATGCCAACCAGAAACCCAACCCCAAGGGCAATCAGAGCGGACTGGACAGGTTGTTCGCGAATGTAGTCTTCAACCGATGTCTTCGCCGCGCTCGCTTTGAGCCGGCCCTCGTCAATCGCAGACCTGGATTTTTCAAGAAGTTCCGCAGCTTCTGCCAAAGCGGCATCCCGCTTTTCGCCAGCTTTCTCTTCGCCGATCTCACGCAGAAGCTTTGACAGTGTTGTAATGTCCTCACGAATGATTTTGAACTGCCGGTCGACATCCTCGCGACCTTTGCTTTGTGACATATCTTCCACTGTACGTTCCTCCAATTTCAAGGGCCTACTAATGTTGGCCGTTCAAGTTTCGGTTTGCCTTTTGTTTTGGCCAAGTGCGTCAACGCCATCTTCTTCCAGCCACCATAAGATCAACTCTAGACATAAAGCCAGTATGACCGGCCCAAGAAAGATGCCCACGATCCCCCAGACCATCAGACCGCCGAGCGCGCCTAAAAAGACAAGGGTCGCCGGAAGATTAGCGCCTCGCGCGACTACAAGCGCTTTCACTGCGTTATCAGAAAGCCCGACGGCGAAAAGCCCCCATAGTGCAAGAAAAATTGCCATTCCGGACTGACCGTCCAGCCAAAGCCACAATGCCAACGGGCCCCAGATCAGTACGGGCCCGACCTGAAGCAGACCCAGCATGAAAGTCGCGAAGGCAAGTAGCGGCCAATGCGGAACACCAACCAGCCAATACGCAAAGGCCGCAATAGCTGTCTGAACAGCTGCAGAGCCGAGAATGCCAAGAACTGTGTAGCGTATCGTGAGAACTGAACGTTCTGCCAGCTTTAAACCCCGCGCACCACCCAACTCTTGGAACGCTTTGGAGGAAAGCCGATGGAGAGGGTCAGCATTTTGCAAGATCACAGCTGCAAGTATCAGTCCGAGCAAAAACTCCAGTACAAAATGACCAATAAGCCGCCCCTCCAGCAATAATGTGGAAAACCACAGACGCAGATCGCCACCAGCAAAGCGTCTGATGGCCTCGAAGTCGTCCCGCAGACCATTCCATAAATTGAGCCATGTCGGCGGCATATTTGCAGGGATATCCAACCCGATTTTCTCAAGGTTTCCCCCTTCCAGCACCAAGACCGCGAGCTCTGGCAGGATGGCGATTATAGAGCGCAGAAGAAACAACATCGGAATTAGAACAATGACAATCAATCCAATCGCGGTAATCGCAGTCGCCAACCCACGGGCACCGCCAAGCCGGCCCGTGAGGCGCATATGCAGTGGATACAGGGCGACCGAAACAAAAACTGACCACATCAGCGCTGGCGCAAAAGGACTAAGCGCGAGCGCGCCCAACAAAAAGACAATAGCTATCGCGCAGAGAGGCAATGCTCTTTCGAGAAGGTCGCGTGCTTCGGCCTTCATAGATTATTCTCCAAACGCTTTTGATACTAGAATCTGTAAATAGGACAACACACCTCAACAGTACAGAACCGCGTCCAATACCCAATATTGGCGGCCTCGTTCAGCACCTTAATCCTGCTAGCAGGCTGATTATTCTTGAGTTCAAAAATGGTCAGCAAGTGAATGCAAATAGGTCGGCTTCGGGCTTGGGCCGGTCATTCGCCGCAGACTGCACCAATGGCTGCAGAGCGGGACAAAGTGACATCTCGCTGCGCTTGCGCGTGTAGCTGCTTTGGTCCGCTTTCAGGACCTTCACTTTGGGTTGTACACGAATTGCACACCTCTAATTGTTAGGGCATTGATCCAGCGGGACAACCTGTCCACTCCTCAATAAGGTCCTTGAGAAGCAGTTTTTGCGTTTGCGAGTTCAGGAGGGAACGCGACTGGATGCGAACCTTCTCTGCCTTTCAAGCTATTGTTTTTAGGTAATTTTGAAGGGCGATCTCTTAGTCAGCGGGTGTTTTGGACGCACTCGTCTGGCACCGCACGATGCCTTCTTGCGAGGGAAGTACCCGACCCATCTCGATCTGAGGTCTCGTAAACGTGGTGTTTTCGCCGCCATGTAGAGTCCGCCATGCTCGGATGAGGATCCGAGCCCGAGCGCTGGCGTTCAACCGCCATAGCTTTCGACCAACAATGGCTGCATCGAATAGCTGACGGAAACCGGGGCCTGTCCGTCGACATACCCAACGTCCTGAACCGAACTCTGGGCGACCATGGTCCCGGTGATCCATACGGGAGTGAAGAGTCCGTTGACCTCGATCCCCTCGGGATACACGACATGGACGACCTGGTTGGCGGGGGGCGGCGGGGTGTGGATGCAGGCGCCGACCGTCGGCACCAGCAGGAATTCGACAACCTTCCGGTCCTTGAACTCCAAGGGCAGAACATAGCCCGGCATCCGGATGCTGCTGCCGATAAGTGCCTCGTTCACCCCGGTGGCCGCCGCTTCGCGTTTTTCCATGATCGCGAGGCGCGCGGCGAACAATCCGTCGACATCCAGGCCGTCCTCCTCCAGTTGTTCGCGTAACGCTTGCGCCTCGGTGGTGAACGAGGCCTCATAGCTCTGCTCGGCCAGGGCCTCGAATCGCAGAATCTGGCGAAGGGTGTCCATCTGATCGTCGGTGAGGTTCTCGAACGGGTTCTCGATCACTGCGGCTGAAGGGGCGAGCATATGCCAGGAGATGTCCTGAGGGTCAGCCGCCATTGCGAGCCCCGGAGGAACGGCAAGCGAGAGTATCAAGGCGAGACGAGCGAACACGGTCATGGAGAAGTCCCTTTGATTTGTCATAGCCGAACCGATAGCCCGTCGGCCAGCGTCATGCGATAGACCCGAATTGCCGGGATAAGCGAGGCAATGAGCCCGGCGCAGAAGATAGCCAAAAGGGTGGCCAGTTCGCGCGTCCCGAAGACATTCAGTCCCAATCGCAGGCCGAAGCGGGCGGATAGGATCGGGTCGGTCACGAACGTGGCCACCGTGAGCAGAACAAGGCCAAGGATCAGCCCGGCCGCGGTGAGGACGGCCGCTTCTGTGACGATCAGTGCAAAGATTCGAGTCGGCGTGGCGCCGACAGACCGCAGGATCGCGAATTCGCGGCGGCGGGTGTCGAGGGTCGCGGAGAGCATGACCACCATCCCGATCATCCCGGCCAAGGCGACGGCCCACGCCATCAGCCGCATCGCGCGCTCGGCCGTCCCGGTGATCCCCCAGAGCTCGGCCAGCGCGACCGCCGGGAGGACGGCACTCAGCGCATCGGAGGGGCGTTCGTTGACCGCCCGCTGCAGGCCGAGGACATTCGCCCGATCGATCAGTCCGACGTAGACGGCATTGATCCGGTCCGGTTCGTGACCGTGTCCGACCTCCGTGCCTTCGTGGTCGCCATGCGCGTCATGATTCTCGTGCTCGTCGCCGTCTTCATGGTCGTCGTGCCCATCGTGATCCTGTGGGTTGCCGTGCGCGTAATCCTCACCATGACCATCGGCGGACATCGCGGCCGGGTCGAGGGGGTCGGCCAGTGGCGCATCTTCTTGCGCATGCAGGGTGTCGAAGCCCTCGAGCGTGACGAAGACCATCCGATCGACCGCGGTGCCGGTCGGTGCGAGCACGCCCGATATGGTGAAGGGCGCGTCGTCGTGGAGGTCGAAGGAGACCTCGCCGGAACCATGGGCGTTAACGATCACCGCACCCGGGGCATAGCCAAACCGCGCCGCGACCTCGGCACCGACCACTGCGGCGTCTTCCGGCCCGTCACTGGAAAAGTACCCGCCCGCGGCCAGGGAAAGCGGCTGTCCGCCAGAGTGTCGGAAACGCTCGAAATACGCCTCATCCGTGCCGATCACCGGATAGCCGCGGTGATTATCCCCCATCTGAATCGGCACCGCCCAGGCGACCTCGGGCCGATCTTCCAACCATTCGAAGATGTCCCATGTCATGCCAGTCCCGGTGCCGCCCACGCCGAAAACGGTGGCCATCAGGATCTGAACCGAATTGCCGCGCGGCGCCACGATCAGGTCGATCCCCGACGCGGAGTTGGCGAAACTGTCACGCGCGCCATCCCTTAGCCGCTCGACACCGAGGATCAGTGCGACGCTAAGGCTGATGGCCAGTACCGTCAGGCCAGCGACGAAGCGACGGTTCCACAGGCTGCGCAGGCTGAAACTTAGCATCAATCGGCGCTCCGGTTCAGGTCGAGGAAGTCGAGGCTGTGATCGAAATGACCCTCAAGGCTGCGGTCATGACTGACGAAGAGCAGCGCGGTTCCCGCTTGGGCGCATTCCCTTGCCAGCAGCTCGACGAAGGCCACCTTGGCCGCCTCATCGAGCGCGGAGGTCGGCTCGTCCGCCAGGATCAGGTCCGGCGTGCCGATCAGCGCGCGCGCGGCGGCGACCCGTTGCTGTTGCCCGACGCTGAGCTCGTTGGCGGGCTTCGATGCCAGAGCAGGATCGGACAAACCCAATTCGTCCAAAAGACGCTGCGCCGTTCCCGCAGGATCCTCGCCCGTACGCGTACGGCGACGCTGCGAGAATGTGCATGGCAGAAGGACGTTCTCAAGCGCGCTCAGCCACGGAACGAGATTGAACACCTGAAAGATCATGCCGATGTGATCCACCCGAAACCGGTCCCGCGCGCCACCGCGTACGGCGCCGACATCCTGATCCGCAACGTGTATGGCCCCCTTCGGCACATCGACGACCCCCGCGATCGCCGACAGCAAGGTCGATTTTCCGCAGCCGCTCGGGCCATACAGGAACAGGCTCTCGCCGGACGCCAGAGACAGCGCACCAATCCCCAGTGTGCCGCGCTCCGCGCCCGGCCACCGGTAGACAAGCCGTTCAATCCGCAATGGGTGCATACGTCGGTCTCCCAACCTCCCGGCCATGAAATCGCCCGCCGCAGATTCACGACGGGCGGCAGTCTTCATTGCAGCGTGTTCTTGTAGATCACGCCGTCTTTCATGATGAGCGCGAGGTTGGTCACCTGCACCCGCGCGACGCTTGCAAAGCTAGCCGGAACCAACCCGGACCCAGCCGCAGCCGCTGCAATCTCAAGAAATCTACGACGCTTCATGTATCTCTTCCTCAGCATGTTCAAGAAGTCGTTGCAGGCGCTTTTTGTAAAACGCCTGCTGCAAGAGGTCACTCGATGGTGTTCTTGTAGATCACGCCGTCCTTCATGATGATGACGAAGTTCTTGTCCGGGTCGGCGATCAGGTCGATGTTCTCGAGCGGATTGCCGTCGACCAGAAGCAGGTCGGCATAGGCACCTTCCCGAACCACACCGTTGTCACCGGGATAGGGATCGCGCGGCCCGGAACGCTTCAAGATCTCGTAGTTCTGGCTGGTCGCAATCTTCAGCACTTCCCAGGGCTCGAAATAGCGGGTGAGCTTTGCCAACTGCGCGCCCTGACGCGCGGCGAGCGCCTGTGAACCCTGAGTGTCAGTACCGAACCCGAAGAGCAGGTCGTATTTCTTCGCTAACGCGAAGGCTGTATCCGTTCCAGAGATCAGCAATTGGTACTTTTGTGCCGCAAATGAGCCGGGTTCGAGCGGGATCGCATCCTCGTCGTTATAGAAGGGCTGCATGCAGACCGACGTATCCGTCTCCTTCATCAGTTTGGCGGTTTCCTCGTCAATCATCTGGCCATGCTCGACATTCCGGACACCGCCGCGGATCGCGTTCTGGATCGCCTTCCCGGTGTAGGAGTGAACCGTCACGTAGGTGCCCCAGTTCTGTGCCACTTCGACCGCCGCCGCAATTTCCTCGACGGTGTATTGCGAGACGTCCAGCGGATCCGAAGGCGAGGCGACCCCGCCGCCGCCCATCAGCTTGATGAAGGCCGCGCCCCGCATCAGGTTCTCGCGCACGCGCTGCAGGACTTGCGCCTTGCCGTCTGCGATGGCGACCGACCCCATCCTTTCCTGCGGGGTAAGATCCCTTGAATAGCTCTGAGGGATGTCAATCGTTTGACGGAAATCTGCATGGCCCGACGTTTGGGAGATCATCGACCCCGCAGCGTACATCCGGGGACCAACGTACATACCCTCGTCGATCACCGACTTTAGATCGAAGACATTGCCGCCCATGTCCCTGATCGTGGTGAAACCCCGCATAAGCGTTTTTTCCGCCCCATCGGCCGCCACAAGGTTCAGCTTTCCCTCACCAAGCGCGAACGCGTTGCCATTAAAATTGGCCGCCATGCTGTGCCAATGGCAATCTATCAGGCCCGGCATCAGCGTCCGCCCGCCGCCGTCGATGACCGTGCCGCCCGCGATGGCCAACGGTTCTGTTGACACGGCGGTGATCAAATTGTCCGTCACTACGACATTGGCGTTTTCGATCAGGGCTTCGTTAACGCCGTCAAAGACATTGACATTGGTGAACAGGATCGGCCCAGAGGCGTCTTGAGCAGCGGCAGGCAGGCCGAAGCTCACGGCGACGGCAAGCGCCGCTGTCAAGTTCCTTGGGTTCAGTTTTCGCATTTGGTTTCTCCTATTTTGGATGCAGAGGATAAATCCTGAAAATCTGTTCTTCTCAGTGGAGAAAGTTCCAAAAGCTGCCTTTATGAAGCGAGCCATTTGGTGTCTTTCCTTGGCTATTCGGTGGAATCATCCATTGCATGCTACAATGACTTGGGGAATCTGGGCGCCATAACGAGGGTCATATCCTACGCAGGTCAAGCCCATGTGAGTTCGGCCTGAGCGCAGGGGCACCGGCAGAGCCTGCGCCCCCGCCAGATTTATCCGCTTATTGCTTCAACACCGGTGCCAGGTACAAATAGTCGAACACCATGCGGGAGATCTCTGCAATTGCCCGTTCCCTGTCCGACGTGGATGTCTCGCTGCTGTTCGTGTACACGGCGATGGCAAACCGCCGACCGTCGGGGAGCGTGACATAGCCGACGTCATTGGCAATTCCGCCTACGGTTCCGGTCTTGTGCGCGACGGGCGTTCCCATCGGCATCAGCCCCTTGATACGACCAGGGCCGCTGCGCGTGCGCGACATGACCCCCAGCAGGAACTCGCGGCTTTCCGGGCTCATCGCCGTGCCACCGTCGATGGCAAGCAGCAGTTGCAGCATCGCAAGGGGCGTTGTGTGGTCGCGGGGATCCGCCTCGAAGTCCGGATTAGGATCAGCCTGCTCCGTCCACAGTGCCGGATTGTTGCTAACGGCCTCAGCGACAGTTTCCGGCGTGGCCGGCCCCGGCAAGCCGTAGAAATCCCGGAGAATCTCAGCGGTTAGCCGGTCAACCCTGAAATCGGTGATCCCGAGCCTGCGCAGGTTCTCGGTCACCGCCTCTGGCCCGCCTGCCAGCCCCATGTTGACGTCGGTCGCGGTGTTGTCGCTTTCCGTGATCATTACCTCGATCAGGTTCGCCACCGAGAGCTGGATCCCGCCATGGGGAAATGTTTCGGCCAGCGCGACGACGCCGGTGACGAACATCTCGTTCGGCACTTCGACGAGTTGATCGAGGCTGAGTTCCCCCCTGTCCACGCGGTCCAGTACGGCCGTGGCGATCGCCACCTTGTAGGTGCTGGCCATGGCGAAGGTCTCATCACCATTGAACGAGATGACCTCGTCGCCGCCGATTTCCTGCGCCGCAAATCCTATGCGCCCGGCAAGCCCCGACACGATCTGTTCGATCGCGGCACCAACGGACTGTCCTTGCGTTGTCTGGCCGTAAGCCGGGCCAAAAGTCGCCGCCGCGGAAACCGCGAGGGCTGCGATAACTGAACGATATTTCATTTTTGGTTTCTCCTTTTCAGATCGAGTTTCGGGAATGCCACGATCTGTTACCGCCATTTGCCGGAAAGGCTGGCGTGATATCGGGCAGGGACGAAGCAGTCGTTGAAACTGTTCAAGGTAATGTCGACTTTTGGGCCGAAATTCAGAGCCCTTCTAAATTCTGGCGAGGTGCCAACAAGGCGCCAACCTCGACTTCGCACAAAACTCATCTGTGTCGTAGCCTGCAAAAAGCCCATCTTGCGTGACAAGTACGGCCCGCCATCCCCGTGCGATCGCCCCGAGTATATCGGTGTGAAGCGTGTCACCGCACATGATGACACGGTCTGCGGGAACGCCAGGCAACGACCTTTCGACCAATTGATACACTTCAGGAAAGGGTTTCCCAAAAAAACGCACCTGCGTCAGACCACGGTCCACAAGTAGGTGGCCGAAATGCCCCGGCTCAAGCGAAAACCCATCATCGCGTGGAGCCACCAGATCAGCGTTTGCAATGAGCACCGGTCGGTCGCGTTTCAACAATGTCGTTTCGAGAAGTGCCTGCCGGGCATTTGTCCAGCCGCTCGAAGACAGAAACAAGAACCCGCTGACCTGATCATAAATGTCCGGATCATCCCCAAGGCGCAGAACCTCATAAGGGATGTCGGTCATGTTGTCTTCGGGTGCGGCGATAACACCCCATGTGCCCGGGGTCAGGCAATTGAGCGTCGCGTCACGGCTGGTGATTATTTCATCAGCCAAGACCGATATGCCCAGTTTCTGAAACTTGGCGACAGCGCCCTGCCGATCATAGCTTGCCGCGTTGGTCAAAATGCGTATCTGACACTCCAGCGCCCGCAATTGCTCTAACCGTCGGTCGGCCCCTTCGATCAGGGTTTCGCCCACGTTCAAAACACCAAAGGCATCAAACACAAATGCCGATGCCTGATCGGCGATATCCATAAGAGACGATATCTCTTTAGTCTGACTGCGCGTTGGGGCCGAGGGAAAGCGTGGGCGCACTTCCTCGTACCTGTCAAAAATCGCTGGTGCTGTTTGCATTTTCAGCGCCGCCCTCACGTTGAACGACACCCGGCGGCACCGCAATTGATACTGTAACCAGAGCGCGCAAAATGGAAAGTCGAAAACGCTTAAAACAACAAAACAGTGTCAATCTCAGGTATGTACAGTGAGGACTGAGGTTAGAATGACTGTTTGTCACAAAGTTTTGTTGTTTTGTTGCTATTTCCCTTCTAGCCTTGAAGACGATTCTATCGGGGAGGGTCGATGTCTGAAAAAGTTCGAAAGCGCCACGACAGCATTCTGGGACTGGTACAGGAACGCGGCGTGATGAGCGTTGGCGCGCTGGCGGAAACGCTGGGCGTTTCTATGCAAACCATCCGCCGCGATATTGATCTGCTTTGTGAAGGCGACGCATTACGCCGTCGCCATGGCCGGATCGAACTGGATGCACAGCACCTCAACACACCTTTCGATCAACGGACGGCCACAAACCCAATGGGCAAACAGGCCATCGGAGAAGCCGCTGCCGAATTAATCCCGGATGGGGCGACGATCTTTATTTCCATCGGCTCAACCCCGCTGAGTGTCGCGCGGGCATTGCGTCGCCGTACGAAACTGACGGTGATCACAAATAACCTCAGTGCCGCCATGGCGCTCAGCGATGAAACATCCAATCGGATCATTCTGCCGGGGGGTGAGCTGCGTCTGCCTGACCGTGATATTCTGGGCGATGAGGTGGGCGAATTCTTCGGCCGTTACCGCGCCGAGTTTGGCATTTTCGGTGTCGCGGGCGTCGAAGAGGATGGCAGCCTTCTCGAATTCCACACCGCAGAGGTCTCGGCTCGTCAACGCATCAGGGAGAACTCTCAGGTTTCCGTGCTCGTGCTGGATCAGTCCAAGTTTGGTCGCCTTGCCCCTGCCGCCGGGGAGAACATTCGTGACATGGATCACATCATTCTGGACCGGGAGCCTAGCGCAGCCTTTAGCTCTCTCATCAAAGACATCGGCGACCGGGTGATCCTGTCAGAAAGAGAAATCGCATGACGGGCGCGCCCTTTGTCAGTCTCAAGGATGTTGCGAAGCGTTGGAACGGGCAGCTTGGGGTCGAGGATATTTCACTCGACATCGAAGAGGGGTCGTTCGTGGCGCTGCTGGGTCCTTCGGGCTGTGGCAAGTCCACATCGCTGCGCCTGCTCGCAGGGCTGGAGATCCCGGACGAAGGCCAGATCCTGATTGATGGTCGTGACGTGACCACCTCGGCCGCGTCGGATCGCAACCTGTCGATGGTGTTTCAGTCCTACGCCTTGTTCCCGCATTTGTCGGTGGCGGAAAACGTCATCTTCGGCCTCAAGGTTCGCCGCGTTCCCAAGACTGAGCGTGCCGAGAAGATGAAGCGCGCGTTGGAAATCACCGGGCTGACCGGTCTGGAAAATCGCAAACCAGGTGAGCTGTCAGGCGGACAACGCCAGCGGGTTGCATTGGCCCGCGCGATTGTGGCCGGTCAAAAGCTGTGCTTGATGGATGAACCTCTGTCCAATCTGGACGCCAAGCTGCGCAATTCCGTGCGCAAAGATATCAAAAAACTGCAACGTGATCTTGGTATTACTGTCGTATACGTCACCCATGATCAGACCGAGGCCATGAGCATGGCAGATAAGGTCGTTCTGATGAAAGATGGACGTATTCAACAGGTTGGATCGCCTGATGATCTCTATAACCGACCGGCCAACACCTTTGTGGCCGAGTTTGTGGGCGCGCCGCCGATGGCGTTGATCCAGTCTTCGGTGCTTGCCGGATTTGACAAAGACCTGACGCTGGGCGTGCGCGCCGAACATGTGGCGATTGTGGAGACCGGCAAAGGGCTGCTCAGTTGCACGGTCAGCGAGGCCGAGTTCCTGGGGTCTGAAACGCTCATTGGGCTGAGCCACGAGGGCACAACGGGCCTGAGCGTCCTACAGCCCGGCCTGTCGTTGATCGATGAAGGCGTCACCGTCGACATCGCGTTCGACATCGCGAAACTGCACAAATTCAATCAAGAAGGCGATCGCATAGCAGAGATGTAAATCGCCCAACGACACCACACCATAAGGGAGACTTAAAATGAAACATCTAAGAACTCTGGGCCTTTCCACGGCCTTGGTTGCGGGGATGGCCTTGCCTGCCGCCGCTGAAACAGAACTGACCATGTACTACCCCATCGCTGTGGGCGGCGCCTTGACCGAAGTAGTTGACGGTATCGTAGCCGATTTCGAAGCGGAAAACCCTGATATCAAGGTCAATGCGATCTATTCGGGTAACTACGATGACACCCGCGTGCGGGCCTTGTCGGCGCTGAATTCCGGTGAACCTGCACAACTGGCTGTCATGTTCTCAATCGATGCCTATGACCTGATCGAGCAGGACCTGATCCTGCCGTTTGACGATCTGACCGACGATGCTGCATGGCTGGACAGCTTTTACCCCGCCCTGATGGCCAACGGTAAAATTGAAGGCAAAACATGGGGCATTCCGTTCCAGCGCTCGACCATCGTGGCTTACTACAACAAGGACATGTTCCGCGAGGCGGGGCTGGACCCAGAAAGCCCACCCAGCACATGGGATGAGATGATCGAGATGGGCAAGGCCCTGACCAAGGATGACACTTATGGTCTGATGATCCCGTCGACGGGCTATCCCTATTGGATGTTCCAGGCGCTGGCCATTCAGAACGGCAAGGAGGTGATGTCCGATGATGGCCTGACCACTGCGTTTGATGATCAGGCGGTTGTGGACACGCTGGAGTTCTGGAAATCCCTGTCGGCCGAACACGGCATCATGCCCACCGGCACGGTTGAATGGGGCACCCTGCGTCAGGCCTTCCTGGAAGGGCAAACCGCGATGATGTGGCACTCGACCGGCAACCTGACGGCCGTGAAGAACAACGCCAGCTTTGATTTCGGCGTGGCCGAACTGCCTGCCAATGTGCGCAAGGGCTCGCCCACAGGGGGCGGCAATTTCTATGTGTTCAAGGACACCACACCAGAAGAGCAGGCTGCGGCATTGAAGCTGATCCAGTTCATGACAGCGCCCGAGCAAGCGGCAGAATGGTCTATTGCAACAGGCTACATGGGTGTATCGCCCGCCGCCTATGAGACCGATGCGCTGAAAGCCTATACGCAGGAATTTCCCCCGGCGTTGGTCGCACGCAACCAGCTGGAAAATGCTGTGGCTGAGTTTTCGACCTTTGAGACAGCCCGTGTGCGCGATGGTCTGAACAACGCCATCCAATCGGCGCTGACCGGCGCGAAAGAGCCTGCCGAGGCCTTGGGTGAAGCACAGGCTGCCGCGGACCGGTTGCTGAAAGCCTACCGCTGAACAAATGACCGGCCCCGCAGATCCTTGCGGGGCCGGATTTCGGTAAGGACCACCCTATGAGCCAACACGTCAACCTAGAGCGCCGCCGCCAGGCCATTTATGGCTGGCTGTTGTTGTCGCCTGCGGCTGTGCTGCTGTCGCTGTTTGCGTTTTACCCGTCGATTGCCACGTTCATTTCCAGCCTGTTTTCCAAAAACACGCGCCGCAAGCCATCCGAATTTATCGGTACCGAGAATTATGCGGACCTGTTTGCCGACCCGACTTTCTGGATCGTGGTCAAAAACAACCTCTTCTATGCGGCCATCACCATCCCTGTGTCGATTGCCATAGCGCTTGCCATGGCGCTTTGGGCCAACTCCAAAATCCCCGCTCGCGGCTTTGTGCGCACGGCCTATTTCACGCCCACTGTTCTGCCGATGATCGCTGCGGCCAACCTGTGGCTGTTCTTTTACACGCCGGGACTGGGCGTGCTGGATCAGATCGGATCACTGTTCGGCCTGCCCTCGGTAAACTGGCTGGGCCAACCGGAAACAGCGCTATGGGCGATCATCATCGTGACCATCTGGAAAGAGGCGGGGTTTTTCATGATCTTCTACCTTGCCGCCTTGCAGACCATCCCCGAGGATCTGAAGGAAGCCGCTGATATCGAAGGCTGCAGCCGCTGGACCTACACGCGCCGGATCGTGCTGCCCCTGTTGATGCCGACGACACTGTTCATTATGGTCAACGCGATGATCAATTCGGTCAAACTGATCGACCATTTGTTTATCCTGACCAAGGGCGGCCCTTCGGATGCGTCCAAGCTGATCCTCTACTACATCTGGGAAATGGCCTTTGCCTTCTTTGATGCACCCCATGCCGCCGCGATGACCATCCTTGTGCTGGCCGTGCTGTGCATCGTGGCCGCGATCCAGTTCTTCTATCTTGATCGCCGGACGCATTACCAATGAACGCGATGCTGAGATATGTGGAGCCCGGCGCGGCAATCCTGTTGGCGGTGATCTGGATATCACCGCTGATGTTCGCCTTCTGGGCGGCGTTTCACTCCACGTCGGACGCGGTGAACTTCAACCTTCTGTCACCCTGGACACTGGATAACTTTCGCACCGCCTGGGACGGGGCGCCATGGCTGCGGTATTTCCTCAACACCTTCATGCTGGTGACGGTGGTGCTGATCGGGCAGTTCATCCTGACCACGCTGGCGGGCTTTGCCTTTGCCAAACTGGAGTTTCCTGGCAAGAACTTTGTCTTCATTCTGGTGCTGATGCAGCTCTTTATCCTGCCCGAAGTGCTGATTGTCGAAAACTACGCGATGGTCTCGCGCCTTGGGATGTTTGACACCATCCTCGGCGTCGGCATGCCTTATATGGCCAGCGCCTTTGGCATCTTCCTGATGCGCCAGTCGTTCAAATCCGTCCCGATTGAGTTGCACGAGGCCGCCCGTATCGAAGGCTGCGGCCTCTTGGGCATCCTCTGGCGCGTCTACGTACCTTTGGCCAAACCCACTTATCTGGCCTATGCGCTGGTCTCGGTTTCGACGCATTGGAACAATTTCTTGTGGCCTCTCATTGTGACAAATTCACCCGATACACGGCCCTTGACCGTAGGTCTGTCGATCTTTGGCGCACCTGAGAACGGCGTGGACATCAGCGTGATCTCAGCCGCGACACTGATGTCGGTGGCTCCGCTGCTTATTGCCTTCCTGCTGTTCCAGCGTCAGTTTGTTCAGGCCTTCCTGCGGGCGGGGATCAAGTGACGACAATTCTACAAATCACAGACACACACATCGTTCGTCCGGAACGGCTTGTATCAGGTCAGCTTGATACCGCCGCCTCACTCCGCAAGCTGGTCTCACGGATAAAACAGATCAAACCCCAACTTGGGTCGATCGATGCCGTGCTGGTCACCGGAGACTTGACCGACGACGGTGCCCCCGAAAGCTATGCCCATTTCAAGTCCCTCATGGCGCCGCTGCAATTGCCGCTGTTTGTGATCCCCGGCAACCACGACAGGCGTGCGCCTATGCGCGCCGCTTTTGCGGAACACAGCTATCTGCCCCGATCCGGCAAACTGAACTGGCAGATCCAGCTGGGCGATATCGACGTGATCGGCCTCGACACCCTGATTGAGAGCCAAGGTGGAGGAGAGATTGACGAAACCACATTGGTATTCCTGGAACAGGCGCTGATAAAGGGCCAATCCCGACCGACTTTATTGGCTCTGCACCACCCGCCATTCGATAGCGGGATCGCCTTCATGGATGCACTTGGCCTTCAGGCCCACAAACCACTGGCGAAACTGTTGCAAGGGTTTAATGCAGACATCCGCATTATATGCGGCCACATCCACAGCACCATGATAGCAACCATCGGCGGCAAAACGGCCCTTTCGTCCCCATCTCCGAGCAGTTGTTTTGCTTATGACACCACACCCGATGCCCCGGTGGGATTCATGGATCAGGAAGATGGTTTTATGCTTCACAACTGGCAAAATGGCTTTCGTTCGATACGAATACCGATCGAGGCAGGCCTAGGTCCCAACCCATTCTGACATCTGCGAGTTCGGTGCTTTGCGCTAAGCCGCGAAAGCCCGCATGGTGAGTGTAAAGACGAGGTCTACACGGTTTTTCCAGCTGAAAAAGTCATTCCCCAAAACGCGCGTGAAGGATTTTTGTGAAATTATGAAGCGGAACATCCGTGAATAGATGCACGTATGCGGCCGTTCGTGCGTGCTGCAGCATCGGTCGCTTTGGGCTCAAGGCGGTCATTCGCTATGTCGTCCATTAATGACTGCAACGCGGGACAAACCGGCCTTGTACACCTGCAGCCATTACTGACGCAGCATTTCCTCGCACATGCGGCATGGCTATCGCGGTTTTGCAGCACATCATACCGAACCGGCAGTTCAAGCGGGCCGATCTCATTTTATCTCGAACTGGTCTTTCCCGGCTGCTTGTCGCAACAAACGAGACGCCGGACAAGGCAGCCTTTTGCCGTCGTAGCTCTCGCTAACGCACAAAAATATATACGGTGCTACCGAGGATTTGCAGAATGAAGCGGGCTCATTCTCCCAGTTGCCGCGCCATAAACTGAAGAAAGTCCCAGATCGTTCCCTCTAAATTGTCGGGTCCCAGAAAACCAGGGCTGGCGTAGCGGGTCTTCTGGGCCTGCTGAAGCACCTCGAGCTTTTCGCGGTCCTCCGCGTTGAATTCCTTGCACAGCTCGACATAGTTCACAACTTCCGGGTCTGCAGGATCTGTCTTGAACCCCAGCACGCCCCATCTGATGGCGACCTTGTCTGGCCCGCGAGGGCGGAGGCAAAGATAGAGCGTATAGTTTGCGGCGACACCAAATACAAAACAGGGAAAAATGTTTCCCATGACGCTGTTGCGCTGTTCGTCTTCGGTCATGTCGACGTGAAACGGCCCGCGGGGCGGAAAATCCGGGTGATAATAGGATCGGTAGGCCGTCCAGGCCTCTTGGCCTGGCACCTTGCGGCAAAGCTGGGTCGGGGTCATTGGCTCCAGCGTTTTGGGGTGGGTTGCAAAGAGGTGATAGCCTTCGATGAAATTCTCGTTCAGGTTTTTCCAGTTGGTCGCCCACTCCGTTTCATCGGTGAACAACAGGTTGCGCTCTTCGTTGTGGTAATTGTGCAGGATTGTATCAAGCGACGTCAGCTGTGGGCCGAGGGGCGCTGCCGATCCATCGAGATTGACAAAAATGAACCCGCTCCAGATTTCGGTCCTGAAACCGTGGAGCCGGCATGAGGCGCGATCGAACCCTTTGACTTTGCTCATCAGAGGGGCGGTTTTTAGCGCGCCATCCAGATCATAACTCCACGCGTGATAGCCACACACGAAGCTGCGCCTGTTGCCTTTGCCAGTGGCCACCATGTTTCCGCGGTGGCGGCAGACATTGGAAAGCGCGTTGATTGTGCCATCTTTGCGCCGCGCGATGATCAGCGGCTCGTCCGCGATATCGGTTGTAAAGTAATCTCCGGGTTCAGGTATCTCGCCCGCATTGCCCACGCAAATCCATTCCTTGTGGAACAGCTCTTGTCTCTCAAAGTCATGGAAAGACTGCGAGGTATAGAATTCAGGCGCCATTGTCTGGCGGACGCCGTCCTTGTGCTGGCGCAGCTGTTTCAACTGGCTGCGCAGTGCATCGATTTCTGGGGATTGAACGGTGGTCATGGCCAGCACCTTGAATCTGTGATCTCAGATTAGTGTGCCGCAATCCACATGCACATGCGAGTCAAATTTGGTAGGGCTGGACAAATTCCGGTGCCGAAACACAATCAATCGGACCGGACATATCGAAGACATTGCGTCCTTCCGTCCCGATGGGCAGGAAGGGGCGCAGTTTCGTGTAGATCGCTCCGGTGGTTTGTCCCATTTCAGAGGTTTCCAGTCCGCGCAGAGCCAGAGCCCAGCTTGCGATGATCATCTCCACGGACACGATCTGCCAGGCGAAGGCGATGACCTGCTCGGTTCGCGCAACCGACAGCGGGCCGAGGCCGGAGACGTCTTCAATGCCATCAGCCAGCGCATGGGCACAGTCCAGCAGCACGGGCGCGGCCAGGCCGCGCAATTCTGCCTGCCGGGCCACACCCAGATAGCTGATGATCAGGTTCTGTACCCCACCATCCGCACGGCAGGGCTGGGCAAGACCAAGCGGCAATCCGGAAAACCCGGCATGCTGAACCTTCAGGGACCGCTCGGTGCTGACGGCCGCCGCCATGGCGATGGCTTGTCGCAAGCCGTCCGTCGCGTATGTCAGCGGCGTGCTGTCCATGTTGATCCCTGTCACCAACGATCCGGTTTCAAGTGACACGACCGGATTGTCGCAGACGCAGTTCAGGTCATCCTGGTAGATCGCCGTTGCCTGTGCCAACGCCAACTTGACCGTGCCACCCACTCGCGTGGCAAACCGGAACGACAGCGGATCCTGCAAAAACCTTGCCTCTCCGTCCTGCCAGAGCCGGGCACCCCGCAGGGCGTGGTTGATCTGACGGCAGGAGGCGAGTTGGTGGGGGTTGCGATAACCCGGCCGCATCTCGGCCCGGTAGTAGCTCAGATTGCCGCGAAACGCTTCCAGTGACAGGGCCGCCGCAAGATCAAAAGCAATGGCCAGCCGTGCCGCCTCGGCCATGACATGGGCCCCATGCGACAAGACAAAAGCATTGCAGTTGATCAGTGAAACGGCTTCCTTCTCGGCCAGATCGTAGGGGCCTTCGATCAGCGGCGCGCCACCGTCAAGGCTGCGCCCGACAAGCGGCAGCGCCAGTTGCGCCAGCGGGCCTAGGTCAGCCATGCCGCTGGATGTGCCGGATCGCACCTCGGGCATGTCCGCGCAGTGAAACAACCGCAGCATCCGGCGCACAAGGTCGGGGCGCAGGCCCAGCCTGCCTGTGGCCGCATTGTTGAGCATCACCGCCAGCGCCCCGCGCACCACCGTGGGCGCGAAAGCTGCGCCAGGCATATCAGTGGCCTCTGCGACAATGATGTGATCGTTGAAGGATGCAAAATCCGCGGCCTGTACGCCGATGTCCTTTTGCGAGCCAACCCCGGTGTTTACGCCGTAATAGGCTGACCCGTCCGCGACAGCGCGCATCACGATCCGGCGGCCCTCTGCCACATTGTCCCATGCCGCGCGTGAAAGGTCGCAGGCGATCTTGCCGGATGAAAGCTGCACCAGTTTTTCCAGCGACAGGGTGTCGCCATCAAACAGAAATGCAGCGGGCGTGGTCATGTTTCGATCTGCTCCTTGCGCTTGGCGACATAGGCTTCCAGCTCTTCCTCGACGGCGGGATCAATGGGCGGCTTTTCGTACTCGCGCAGCAGTTGCTTCCAGATGGTATTGGCGCGCTGGGTGGCTGTCTTCGCGCCGTCCTCTTCCCAGGTTTCGAAGTTGCGCCAGTCAGACAGGATCGGTTTGTAAAAGGCGGTCTCATAGCGCGCCAGCGTGTGGGCGGTGCCAAAGAAATGGCCGCCGGGGCCTGCCTCGGCCATCGCCTCCAGCCCCAGCGCGTCTTCGCCGAGATCCAGCGGTTGCAGATAGGCCGCCTGCATCTGCAGGATCTCGGCGTCAAGGATCAGCTTTTCAAACGAACAGGTCAGACCGCCTTCAAGCCAGCCACCGCCATGCAGCATCACGTTGACATGGGCTTGCACGCAGGCGCTGACCGACATGTCGCTTTCATAGGCCGCCTGCAGGTCAACACAGGCCGAGGCCGTGGTGTTGGAGGACCGCAGCGGCAGACCGTAGCGCCGCGCCAGCTGGCCTGAAACGATCACCGATTTGGCGTATTCCGGGGTGCCGAAAGCCGGGGAGCCGGTGCGCATGTCGACGTTCGAGGTAAAGTGACCGTAGAAAATCGGTGATCCGCGCGCCGCCGCCTGACCCAGCACAATCCCTGCCAGCGCTTCGGCGTTCTGCTGGACCAGTGAGCCGCCGATGGTGACCGGGCTCATGGCACCCGCCAGCGTGAAGGGCGTCACATGTATGGGCTGTCCCGCGCGCGCGAATTCGATCAAACCTTCGGCCTGACTATCGTCCAGAAACAGCGGTGAATTGGTATTGATCCCGCCGATAATACCGGGCCGTGCACGCAGGCCGTCGTCGTCGGTTTGCAAGGCGATTTTGGCCATCTCGATACAGTCGCGCGCGCGCGCAGCCGAGTTCAGCCAGCACGGATGCCAGCCCTTGTCCGACAGCGTTGTCTGCGCCAGCATCATGTCCAGATGTCGAGACTCAGGCGGCAGTTCCAGCGGCTCGCAACCACTGCCGCCATCGTGGTGAAAGATATTGAGGGCGGCGGAGATTTTCACGAAATCCCGCATGTCCTCGACCGTTCCGGCCCGCCGTCCGCGGTCGATGTCCGAGACAAATGAAGGCCCGGACACAGTCGCAAATGTCAGTCGGTTACCCCCCACTTTCAGGGTCTTTGCCGGGTCGCGGGCGTGGATGGTGAATTCCGACGGAATGTCGGTCAGCATTTCCTCGACCAGTGCCGGATCAAACCGGACCAACTCGCGGTCATGGTCCACATCAGCGCCCGCTGCTGCGTAGAGGTCCAGTGCAACGGCGCTGTTGACCCTGAGGCCGATGTCGGCGAGCACCTTTAGACTGGCGTGGTGGATCGTCTCGATCTGGTCTTCCGACACGAAGTCGACAGGCCGTAGGGGGCTGCGGACTTCGGCGAAGGGGGGCTGTTCAAATCGGGTGCTTTGCGGGCGTCGAGGCTTGCGGTTCGTGCGAGACATGGGGTTTCTCCGGAGATTTTGGGGGCATGGGGCAGATGCGGTCCGCAACCCCCGCCCAGGTTTCGGCCCGCACAATTGGCGCAACTTTTGTCCGCATCGTGTCTGTTCCTTTGATCATGCCCGCATCCTGCGCCCCTCAGGATCGTAGAGCGGTTGGACGTGCAACGTCGCGGGGCGCAACTGTCCCAAAAGTTCTATCGCATAATTTCCGTTCTCGCGGTAGGCATCCGGCTGGACATAGCCAAGCGCGATATGGGCCTCAACCGCAGGTCCCCACCCGCCGGAGGAGACATAGCCGACCGGTTCGCCATCCAGAAAGATCGCTTCGTCGCCCCAGACCGCATCTGTTCCGGCCTCGACCGTAAAGGTCGCCGGGCGTTCGCGTGCGGGGCCGTATGCGGCAACCGCAGCGGCTCCGTTGAATGTGGCATCACCGCGCATATGCCGCATCATATCGCATTCATGGGCGAAATAGTCAGGCGACAGCTCAAGCCCCCATGCGGGGAAACTCTTTTCCAGCCGTGTCTGCATCAGCGATCGCGTGCCAACAAGGCCCAGTCCCAGATCCGCACCTTCACCGCGCAGCAGATCGAACAGCGCCAGCTGCCGGTCGCGCGGTACATACATCTCATAACCACATTCGCCCGTGAAAGAAACGCGCAAGACCGTGACATCCGGTATCCCGCCAATGGTCATTTGGGCCGCTGACATAAAGCTGAAATGGTCCGTGTCCATCTCTTGCGCGGCCAACCGGATGATAAGACGTTGCGCGTTCGGCCCGCAGATATGCAAGCCAGCCTGATTCGCAGACAGGTTGCGCAGGGCGACGCCCTCCATTGGCAGAAACCTTGAGAAATGCCGCATGAACGCCAGTTGCATGTAATCCGCGCCCAGCACCATGAAGCGGTTCTGTTCCAAACGGGCGAGCGAGAAATCCCCGATCACGCGCCCCTTGTCCGACAGCATCGGTGACAGCGCCATGCGTCCAAGGCCGGGAATGCGTCCGGCCATGACCTGTTCCAGCCAGGCCACCGCGCCTGGGCCTGTCACCTCGAACTTCGCCATGGCCGAGAATTCCATCAGCCCCAACTCATTGCGAATGCGCTTGCCTTCGTCTGCAACCGGGCCCCACCAGTTTGGCTGGCGATAGGTAAGACTGTCGGAAACCCCGGGCGTGGCCGCAAACCAATTCGGGTGTTCGGTGCCAAAGGAGGCTCCGAATACCCCGCCCGCGCCGACCAGACGGTCATGTATGGCGGGTTTGTTGATCGAGCGGCCAACATCGAATTCCTGATAGGGAAAGGTTTTCTCGGAGCGGTTTTCGTAGAAATAGCGGGTGCGGGCCTCGGTATAGCCTCGGTCTGCCCAGTCGCCGAACCGCGCGATATCCCAGTGAAAAACGTCGATCTCCGGCTCGCCCTGTATGATCCATTCGGCCAGCGCGCGGCCGATACCAGCACCCTGATTGAAGCCCGCCATCACCCCATTGGCGCAAAAATAGTTCTCCAGATTGGGATGCGGGCCGATCAGGGGCGCAAGGTCAGGCGAAAAGATCATTGGTCCGTTGATCACCCGTTTGACACCGGCGTCCGCCAGACAAGGCATGATCTCAATCGACTTCTCAAGGTTCCAGTCCATCCGCGACAGATCATCAGGCAAAAGTTCATGGCCAAAATCAGCAGGCGTGCCCTCCTTGGCCCAATGGACACAGGTGCTTTCGTAAGCCCCCAGAAGCAGGCCCATGCCTTCCTGGCGGGCATAGCAACCGGTTTCATTGTCGTTGATCTGCGGCAGCTCAAAACCAAGCTGCTCAATCTCTGGGATCGTCTCAGTTACCATGTAATGATGTTCGACCGGCATCAACGGCAGTTCGATCCCCGCAAGACGGGCAACTTCGCGGCCCCAGAGTCCGGCAGCATTGACGATGAATTCGGCGTGAATCGTCCCTTGCGCGGTATCGACATCCCAAGAGCCATCTGCGCGTGGCGTTGTTGCCGTCACGGGCGTATGGCGGTGGATCGTAGCCCCTAATGCGCGCGCGGCGGCCGCAAAGGCTTGCGTGGCCGAGGCCGGGTCCACATGCCCGCCTTCCTCTTCCCAAAGCGCGCCGACCATATGAGAGGTGTCCAGTACCGGCGCTTTCTCGCGGACTTCGTCCATCGTGATGAAGTGGCTTTCGATGCCCAGTCTGCGGCACGCACTTTGCAGGATTGCGTTGGAGTCTATTTCGTCTTGCGTGCGACAGATGTTGAGCCCGCCGGTATAGTGGAACCCGCAAGACTGGCCGGTTTCCTGCTCCAGTTCGCGGTACATCTGAAACGTGTAGCGGTGCATTTCAGCAGAGGTATTCGGGCGCAGCACCGTGAACAGCCCGCCAGCGGCATGCCAGCTGGAACCGGATGTCAGCTCCTGACGCTCAAGCAGTACAACGTCGCGCCACCCGTTCCGGGCAAGGTGATACAACACCGAACAGCCCACGATCCCGCCGCCGATAACTACAACTCTGGCTGTCGATTGCATATGGTCCCCGGGGTTTGCAAAAGGCGCGCGGGGATCATCCCGCACAGCAGGTGACCCAACGCTTGACTATAATCTGTGATCTCAGAATCGAGAACTGGCAAGCATTTTCTATGCGGCGCTGACCGGAACCCTTTTGTCTGGCCAGTCGACCGACCGAAACAAACCCATGCCCCAGGCCGCGTCCTGCTCCATCAAGCGGCCTGCCTCGGCACTGTCGCCGGATCGCAGAGCCTGAACCAGTTTGCGATGGTCATTTTCCCAATCTGCCTGGTCGACGATCTTGCCGATGGCAAGGCCCAACAAAGGCCCGGTGCGCACAAAGATCATATCGACCGTATCGGCCAGAAAGCTGTTTCCTGACTGGGCGTGAACCGCGCGGTGAAACCGGGCATTGAGCCGTAGGAATGCGCCAACGTCCCCGTTGTGCCAAGCCTCTTCTGCCGCGTCGCACATCAGGTCGAGTTGCGACAGGGCCGCGGGAGAGATCAGTTTCGCCGCCGCTGCCGCGCCTGCAGCTTCAAGAATGGCGCGGACCTCAAACAGATCTGCTGCTTTTTTTGGATTTAGTTTGGGCACCCGGTAGGCCCGCTTTGCTTCGACTTCCAGCGCACCTTCCGCACTTAACCGCTTGAGCGCTTCACGGACCGGCATCACACTTATCCCATTCTGGGCAGCAACCGTTCGTGTAGAAATCTTGCTCTCGGGCACAAAATCGCCCGAAATCAACGCCTCGCGCAGGTGCTGATAAACCTGTTCGCTGAGGCTTTCACTGGCGGATTTTTGGATTTTTTCGACCATCCGGTTATTGATACGCGACATTTCCGGTCGGCTCAAGGCACTGGACTTTTCTGGTTTGCGGGAGAGGGCAGAAGGAAATTCAATTTGACTTTGTACCGGAACCCGCCATTCTGAGATCACAGATTTAGGTGGACGATGTGGCGCGGCAGTGCCCTTCGCCCGCAGAAAAACGAGAAAAAGAGGCCGCCCATTCCTGCGTGGCACCAACAAATGGGGGAAAGACAATGAAAGATTACATGCTCACGCGGCGCACGCTGCATCCGCTGACAAAGAGCTTTGTCAAAGAATTCAAGGGCGGGCGCATGAAGCGCCGGGAGTTTCTGGCTTCCATGATGTCCGTCGGGGTAACTGCTGCCGGTGCCTTTGCGCTTGGCGGTCTGGCCGCACCGGCCAAGGCCGACACCAGCGGTGCAAAAACCGGTGGCACATTGCGCATTGCCTGCCCGGTTCGCAGCGCGGGGAAGAAAGATGCGCGTCTGTTCGACTGGGACGCCTATGTCTCAAGCCAAAGCTGCGAATACCTTGTGCGCTGGACATCGGATGGCACCTTTGTCGCCACCTTGCTGGAAAGCTGGGAGGTCAACGATGATGCAACCGTTTACACATTGAATCTGCGCAAAGGCGTTAAATGGTCGAACGGTGATGATTTCACCTCCGAAGACGTGGTTTTCAACATCACACGCTGGTGCGAGGCGGATGTCGAGGGCAACTCCATGGCTGCACGTTTCAGCTCACTTGTAGATGCCGAGACGAGGAACGCGATTGAGGGCAGCATTGTGGCCCTGGATGACCACACTGTGCAGCTGAACCTTCCTGCGTCAGATATCACGCTCATTGCCGCGATGACGGATTATCCGTCTCTGATCGTGCACCGCAGCTTTGATCCCGATGGCGATATGGTGGCACAGTATAACATTGGTACCGGTGCCTATGAGATCGAAAGCTGGGAAATTGGCACAAAGGCCCGCGTTGTGCGGCGCCCCGGTTACTGGGGCGGCGATGCTTTCCTTGATGCGGTCGAATTCATTGACTACGGCGAGGACATCGCGTCGACGACCGCTGCCTTTGAATCGAACGAGGTTGACGCCAACCTGACAACACAGGCCGGCGCCGTGGAGCTGTTGGATGGCATCGGTCTGGTCCGCAGTGATGTGGCCACCGCAGCCACGGTCGTGTGTCGCTTCAATAACGCCACCCCCCCTTATGATGATCCGCGGGTGCGCCGAGCCCTGCAGCTTGCCGTTGATAACAGCATCGTCATGGAACTGGGTGTGAATGGCCTGGGTAAAGTCGCCGAAAACCATCATGTCGGCCCAATGCACGAGGAGTATTTTGCGCTGCCCGCCTTCAAGCGGGACGTTGAACAATCCAAAGCGCTTCTGGCCGAGGCAGGCATGACCGATCACGAGTTTGATCTGATTTCGATTGATGAAGGCTGGCGCAAGGACACGACCGACGCCATCGCTGACCAGTTGCGCAGCGCAGGGATCAATGTGAAACGCACGGTGCTGCCCGGCTCTACGTTCTGGAATGACTGGACCAAATACCCGGCATCGACGACAGATTGGGCCGCGCGCCCGCTTGGCGTGCAGGTGCTGGCGCTGGCCTATCGGTCTGGTGAGGCGTGGAATGAATCTGCCTATAGCGATCCGGAATTTGACTCAGCATTGGCGGCAGCCATGGCTGTGGCCGATCCGGCCAAGCGCGCCGCGTTGATGGAAAAGGTTGAACGGATCCTGCAGGAGTCCGGGACGCTCGTCCAACCCTACTGGCGGCTTGAGACCCGGCATTTCACGGACAAGGTCAAAAACCTCACGGCGCATCAGGCGCAGGAGTTTCACCTCAATCAGGTCTGGATGGACAGCTGACCCTCTGATCGTGTCTTACCCCGGGGTGCGTGATGCATCCCGGAGATACCCGTAGGTGACCCATAAGGCCCGCGGCCTGCCGACGGACATGCTGAATTGAAATCGCGTCAGGTGATCCTGACCGGACTTGCTCTGGTCGAGGTCGCAGCATTCTGATTTTGGCCGGACGCAGCCAAGGATGACCTCCAAAACGCCACCACCCATTGGGGAGCCCTAAAATGTATCTTAGAAATGCCTGGTATGTCGCCGCAACCGATGCAGAGATCACGCGCGACCTGAAGCAGATCGTTGTGCTGAACGAAAAGATCGTGATGTACCGCACCGAGGCAGGCGACCCCGTCGCAC
Source organism: Sulfitobacter sp. TBRI5 (assembly GCF_051013555.1). NCBI lineage: Bacteria > Pseudomonadati > Pseudomonadota > Alphaproteobacteria > Rhodobacterales > Roseobacteraceae > Sulfitobacter > Sulfitobacter sp. TBRI5. The sequence continues at coordinate 876,696 of NZ_CP112884.1, forward strand.
TTGATGACGCCTGCCCCCACCGCAGAATGCCTCTGTCTCAGGGGCGGATCAAGGGCGACACGCTTGAATGCGGCTATCACGGTTTGACATTTGACTGCGCGGGCAGTTGCATCCGGGTGCCCGGGCAGGACAACATACCAACGCGTGCCAATATCCACGCCTATCCAGTCTTCAGCCGCTATGGTCTGGTCTGGATCTGGATGGGAGATCCCGCACGCGCCGATCCCGATACGATCTTTGAGGTCTTGCATTACGATGACCCGAACTGGGGGATCAACCGGGGCGAGGCCATGGGATTTCCGTGCAATTACTTATACATCACTGACAACCTGCTTGATCCCTCGCACGTCGCCTGGGTTCACCAATCCTCTTTCGGCAATGCCGCCTGCGAAGAGGAACCGCTGGTCGTGTCCAGCGATGACAGCGGCGTTCTTGTCTCGCGCTGGATGTATGACGTGGAAGTGGCGCCTTTTTATCAGAAACTTGTACCATTCGAGGGCAATTGCGACCGCAAACAGCACTACGAGGTGCGCTATCCCTGCCTGGCCTACATCAAGGCCGTTTTCTGCCCGGCAGGCACCGGTGGGGATGAGGAAAACCTGCCGGACGGCCAGTTCTTCCAGATGGACAGCTACAATTTCATGACCCCCGTAGACGAGACCACAACACGTTATTACTGGTTCCAGATCCGCAATACCTGTCCGGACGATGCCGAGATTTCAGCCTATATGAGCCGCTCTGTCGAAGCGGCGTTCAACGAGGATCGCGACGTGCTGATCCATGTCCAGAAAGGCATGAGCGCGCGGCCGGAGGGCACCATCGACATTGCGATTGACGCAGGGCCGCTGCTGTTCCGGCGCAGGCTGCAAAAGCTGATCGATGCCGAAAGTTCCGGCGCCTAGCCGAGCGCCATGCAGGCCCCTGAAACACACCCTCGGATTGGCTCTGTCAGGACAATCGCGACGATCCTGTTTTGCGCAGGCCTGCTGGTTGCCGGGAACAGCCTCTTTCTGACCCTCCTGCCGATGCGGGCGAACCTCGAAGGATTTTCGACAACCTATATCGGCGTGCTGGGGTCGGCATATTTTGGCGGTTTCGCGGTCGGGTGTTTCTTCGCGCCTCGGTTGATCATGTCCGTCGGGCATATCCGAACCTTTGCCGGGCTGGCAGCGGTGTTGACCGCGCTCAGCCTGTCCTATGAACTGGCCGTTGAGGCTTATGTCTGGGGCGCGCTTCGGTTTTTCAGTGGTATCATTCTGGCAGCCCTCTTTATCGTTGTGGAAAGCTGGCTCAACGACAGTTCGACCAATCTCAACCGCGGGCGTGTGCTGTCGGCCTATATCATCGTATCGAACCTTCTGACGATGGTCGGCCAGCAAATGGTCAATCTCTTTGAAATCAATGCCCCCGGCGCATTCATGGCAATCGCCATGCTGATCTGTCTGTCGATTGTCCCTCTGACCCTGATCCGCACCTCAACCCCCAAGCCGATCCCTTCGGCACGGATCAACCTGCGCAAACTTCTTGCCGTGTCGCCGGTTGGGGTGGTCGGATGTCTGTTCGTAGGCGCGGTCGAAGGCGCGTTCTGGTCCATGGGTCCGGTATTCGGTCAGGAGCGCGGGTTGAATGTGGTTGATGTGACCATCCTGATGTCCTGCTTTGTCCTCGGCGGCACCCTGTCGCAATGGCCCATCGGCTGGCTGTCGGATCGCATGGACCGCCGGTTGGTGATTAGCGCGACTGCCTTTGGCACCTTCGTCACCGGGATCATCATCGGATTTGTGCATTTGCCACCCGGTTTGCCGGTTTACGGCATGGCGGTGCTGCTTGGCGCGATGATGGTGCCGCTTTATCCGCTGTGTCTGAGCCACGCCAATGACAATGCCCCCAATGCGATGCTGGTGGAACTGAGCGGCGGGCTTTTGTTGATCTACAGTCTGGGGGCGGCACTGGGCCCCCTTGCGGCGGCGTTGCTGATGGCGGGAGACCGCCCTGGTGGGCTGTTCCTGTTCATCGCGGTTTTGCTGCTTGGGCTCGCCGTCGTCGTCTGCGCGCGATTGCTGACGACGGCGGCAACACCGGGCGAACGCGGGCAACGGGTTGAATTTGTACCGGTGCCCAAGACCTCTGCTTCGGTCTATGCTCTTGAGGAAGATGACGAAACAGAACAGCGGGGGCAAGAGTAGCGACATGGAAGGCCAAATGCTCAAGGGAAAAATCGCGCTGGTATCAGGCGCAAGCCGCGGGATCGGGGCGGGCATCGCCCGCGAACTGGCTGCGCAAGGCGCGCATGTCGTCCTGGCTGCACGCACTTTGAACGAGGGTGAGGGGCGCAACTGGCATGCCGGTGGCCCCACTGTGCCAGGATCGCTTGCCGAAAACGTCGCACATATCCGCGCCTCGGGCGGCAGCGCGGAACCCTTTCAGATCGATCTGAGAGATAAGGCTCAGATCAAGAAAATGGTCGCCCACGTGGTTGCCGAGCATGGCAAGATCGACATCCTCGCCAATTGTGCCATGGGGTTTCCTGCCGACTACAAGGGCGACATCTGGTCAAGCGATGACACCGACTGGGACGCCATGATGGAAATTGGTGTGCGCTCGAAATATCTTCTCGCGCATTTCGTCTCGCCAGTGATGATGGCGCAGGGGCACGGCCTGATCGTCAATATCTCGGCAGGCGCATCAAAAGACGAATATTACAGTCCGATGTTCCGTATGGCGATGGCGTCAGTCGACCGTATGACGTCCGCTATCGCCCATGATCTGCACCCCCACGGCGTGAGCGCGGTGTCGGTCTGGCCCCGCTGGGTGCGCACTGAGCGTGTCCTGATGGCGGCCGAGAATACCGATTTGGGGTTTGATGTCTCATCAGAGGACCTTGCCCAGTCGGACACACCGGAATTTACAGGGCGCGCCATTGCGCATCTGTTCTGTGATCCTGACCTGACCGGGCGGTCCGGGCGTTGTTTTCCGCTCCTTGAATTGGCACATCACTATGGTTTTGCGGACATCGACGGAATACAGCCGCCACTGGATCAGACATCTCAACTTTGGTCTGCACGGTTGAATGCGATCTGGGATATTCTCGCATCGTAACGATAGGCAATACGCGCACCTCCCCCTCCATCATATCGCCTGCCACATTCCGAAAGCCGAGCTACATCCCTACATCTGTCAGGGTTTGCTGCGCCAAAGGCGCGGTTGGTACAACCGTATGGTTCTGCGACCCGCAAACGCATTAAGCAAACGGGCTTGGTCGAGATCAACAACGACAGATGGTGCCGATATCTCGCCTGATGAACCGAACGGGTGACAGCGACAAGCGGATTTTTGCAGTCGATCGCCGAAGAATCGTTGCCATCCCGCGCGAAAGCCCTGAGCATCGAATACCCGTCGATTTCGACGAAAACCGCCTGACAAAAATGGTCAAACCTATCGTGTAGAACGGCGTATCAGAAATTGCATTTAGCGTGAGTTCACGCTGTAACCTGCATGAGTGTCCGGTTTTCTTGCCGCATTGCGGCATGCAGTCTTGCAGTCTTGCAGCATCCTACGTGCTGCGAGCACGCGCAGCGAGATCTTGAAACTTCAGCTCGGGGCTCTGACCAGTCATTCGCCGCAGACTGCACCGATGTCGGCTGAGCGGACTAATCGGACTTTCCAATTTGACGATTGCTTGTCTGCCTTGAGCGATGAAATATCTTTGATGTCGATGATGCTGAATCGTCTAAAATGCGCCGTCAGATCGCTCCGAGGTAATACCCGATGGCCTCCGCTAATTCAGTTTCTTCGTAGCCGAAATGGGAGCGTACGACCTCTTCCAATTTTCGAAACGTGGTGGCGGCTTGAACGAAATTCGCATCTCGAGGGTCTTCCGCCAATGCCTCCGCTGCACGACCGAGGCGGATGATTAACTCATGGACCACCTCGTGTTCTGCCTTCAATTTGGCCACAATGTCGCGGAACTTACCTCCACCCGCTGCCTCGATCCGGGGAAACATGTCGGCGCCTTCAATGTCGTGGTGAAACTTTAGCACCTGACATTCACGCCCGCAAAGAGATCCGAACGCACGAAAATTCTCAGCCATATCGAGTGAAAGCACGATACGCTTCAGGTGCTCAGGTGGAGTGTCCCCCGCTTCGATCCGAGCCAGGACCGCACCGATTTGGGCCATCTCCATCAGATAATGACGGTGGATAGCGGCCAGTTGTCGTCCTTGGCGACGGTGTATGTCTGTTGCCTCCGGCACTGGCGGCGCCTTTGGTCGGCCAGCTTCGTTGAGGCTGAGGTCGTCCAGTAATTGGGTTGAAAGGTCAGTCATGCCGATCAAGAATAGCTTAACTCACGCCAAGTCAAGGAGGTCTGCTAATGGGATGTACCGGCTGCTTCACCCAGCAGGTTAGGCTTGGCCTATACTGCAAAAAGGAGAAGTAGCATGGCGAAGAATGATTTTGATGAGCTGATGTCAGTTGGCGTTGATATCGGCAAAGACGTATTTCACTTGGTTGGCTTTGACAAAGAAGGTCGGCTTGTTTTGCGCAAGAAGATCAAACGCATGGCGTTGGTTGCGACGTTTGAGGAGCTGCCGCAATGTATTGTCGGGATGGAAGCTTGCCTGAGCGCGCACTTTGTCAGCCGAACGCTGAGCAAGATGGGGTTCGAGCCCCGGATCATTCCCGCGATTTATGTGAAGCCTTTCAACAAGGGCCAGAAGAACGACTACAATGACGCTGAAGCTATTGCAGAAGCCGCTTTGCGTCCCAATCTCAAGACGGTATCGGAGAAGACGCAGGAGCAGCTTGATCTCCAGGCGCTGCATCGCGTTCGGTCACGGCTTGTGTCACGTCGGACAGCAGCAATGAATCAGATCCGGGCCTTTCTGATCGAACAGGGGATCACTGTCCGACGTAGTGTCGCGGCTCTGCGCGCCTCGCTCGAAGCCATTCTTAGCAATCGCGGCGACGAGATGTCCTTGCGGATGCGGAGATTGATCCTGGGGCTCCAACAGGATTGGATATGGCTGGATAAACGGATCGATATGACCACATCTGAAATCAAAGAGGTCAGCGAGACCGAGGAAAGCTGCCAACGTCTGATGACCATTCCGGGCATCGGGCCAATCATCTCAACGGCTGTGGTTGCAGCTGTCGGGACCGGCGAGGCTTATGATCGGGGGCGAGATTTTGCGGCTTGGCTGGGGCTCGTTCCGCGACAACACAGCACCGGCGGGCGCACCATCCTGGGTCGTATCACAAAACGAGGCAGCCGGTATCTCCGCATGCTGTTTGTGCAGGCCGCGCAGGTCATCATGATGCGACCGAAGAACTGGCATAAGTTTAGTTTTGGCGCATGGTTGGAAGCCGCCGCGACGCGCATCCGCAGCCTGGTTGACCGCATCGAAGTGCGCGCTGGCACCAAGCGGGGTGAGACCGAAGTGACGCTGGTTGGAACTTTGGCGGGGATCTTGGCGCTTGGTACAAAAACGAACGCCGCCCCGGAGGGCGGCGGTACGTTCTTGTTGGTTGCGGGAGGGCGATCTGGACAAGATCGTACCAAGAATGAGTTAGCAATATGTGTATGATCGCTAATCAGCAAATCACTCATTGCACTGCGAACCCTTCCCCTTATGACTTCGGCAATCTCGGGACATCCAGATAACCAATTTCCGGGGCGTCCATTCGCGGCGCAAAGCACCAATGGCCGCAATGCGAAAAACCGGCCGTTCCTTGCGCTGGCGGCTAATGTCTCAGTTGCGGACTAAGCCGCCTGATGCTGGCGCAGCGAACCCTGCCTCAGCAAGGCAACCGGGAGGCTGGGGTCGGCGCGGCACTGCGGCAAGATTTCCGCAAACCGGTCGTTGAGGCGGGTCGAATTGCCCTGATTCTGAACCGGCCGTTCGCCGCGCCGTCGACGAAGCGGAAAGATGCGGACAAACCTGCCTAATGCTGATGCAGCGAATTTCATCGCGTCGACGCAAGCCCCGCATACAGATGCTTTGCGGCATCGCAGCGCAATTCCCCCAAACCAATCTTTCGCAGCGCCAGCGCCTGTTGTCTCAGTTGCGGACCAGGTGGCCTGAGGCTCGTATCAATATCAAGGAAAGGTTATGGACCATTTTGTCTCCAGTGGCAGCACAAACGGCATGTAGATGGAAGGAGCCGATTGCGCATCATTGAAAAGCTATGCTAACTGGAATTCCGCCAATAATCTCATTGAGTTGAGTGGCCCGTTGACTCCGGTCAAATCGGCTGTTGTCGTTTAGACCATTGCCAATCAACTGCACGACTTCTGGCGAGCCCGCGAACTTCGAGTGACTACCGGAACTGGAATTGTCTATTTTTGACAAGTCGATTGCGATAACTCCTAGAGCTGCGAGCTCATCGATATTGGATGCGCCGACGCGCGGAACACCGCCTGCAATTCGGCGGGAAATGTTCAAGGCGCTGTCGTCTTCAGATAGCAAGACGAAAAATCGGTCGAATTTGGTGTCTATCTGCTCCAGTTGCGCCCGGAATAGATCCATATCGATGTCAGGCGAAGCCAATATGATAGTCTGAAGTCGTCCTGCGGCATTGAATCGGCCTGTCTGTGCCGCGTCTTTCATCGCTTCCATCGTCAGGAAAGCGCCCATGGAATGTGCAAATATGTCGTATCCTTCTGCATTGGTGCGGGCCAGGATCGCGCTGATTTCGGGAAGCCTTGGCCGAGCAATCAACGCGCTGTTTAAATCATAAACGTAGCGTGTGAGGCTGGCAGCGGACGCCCAATCAAAAAGTACGGGGACACCTTGAAACCCACTATCTTCGACGAATTGGGCCAGCCTTAGAACAGCATCACTGGTCGTGTTGTTGTAGCCGTGCACAAAGAAGAGAATGTCCCTTTGCCCTCTTGGGATTTTGCGCAATTCACGATTGATCGATGCGATGAACGCTGTGTCAGTCGCGTAGATGGTCGGCTCGACGACCGCAAACTCAGATCTTGGGTCTGGCGGTAACCTTTTGGGGCGTTCCAATTCGCCTGTAACATGCGTAGGTGGAATAGAAACCTGAACAGACGCTAGGCCCAGTTCCGGAGCCCGTCGATCAGAAAAAAACGCACCGACGGTTTCCGTTGGTTGCCGGGTTGTCATCAGGAATACTTTTTGTTTGACCGCCGTTTCAACTGACGCCACGGGGACTTTGGGATTATCAACGCCAATCAGTTCCGGTGGCACGGAGCAGGCTTCCAGTGAGAAAGACGCGACCAATATGCATATCCATTTTGCAAGGAAGGATTTCGATACCCTGGTCAATGTTTTCCTTCCAACAGAAATGCCGATTGTTTCATTTTCATCTTGCCTTTTGGCTCGACGGATTCGGCAAAGTACGGATGTCTAGTCAAGTCGCCAGAGCCCTCATTGGGACCCTCTGCAAAAGCCAGTGCGACGGTCCAGATTGGAAATCCTGATACCAGAACGGCCTGTAGAGTTCGCGAAAGTTTCTTCATGATCCCTGTGCTCCTAATACATCAGTTCTTTTTCGCCGGTTCGCCACTGGTCAAACCAAGTGTCCAACGGCCCATAAAGACGCAGCCCAATGAACCAGCCTTCCCCCCCGACAAGGTCTGGATACAGTTGGCTTCTTAGGGCTCAATTCAATCATCGAGCAAGTGCTCGGACACCCAATCGCCCGCTTTGCTCACAGCAACTCTTGACTCGGGCGATTCCGGCAAAGCCGCCATGAACACATGCGGCATACCCTCATAAAGGTCGAGCTTCACGGTCTGCCCGGCCTGATCCAATGCTTGATAGAGCCTTACAAAGTTGCTGAGGAATATCTCTTTGGTGCCGCCCTGGATGAGGGTAGGCGGAAAGCCCATTTTAAAGTCCCCGTAGACCGGGGAGACGTAGGGATGCCGGTGGTCCGTCGCATGTGCATAAGCCAGCGCCGAGGGACCGAGGACGTCCTGATATGTGAAGAACGGTTCGGCATCCCGGAGCGTCACGTAGCTATCCCCAGTCTCAGAGATATCGGTCCAAGGCGACCAGAGAATTAATGCTGCCGGCATTTCCATGCCCTGATCACGCATCTTCAAGACACTGCCGGCCGAGAGGCCACCGCCTGCAGAGTCACCGTAGAGCACGATATCCGAAGCCGCGAAGCCTTGCTCACCAAGAGCGGCGAAGACGGATAGGACCTGATCCGTGGTTTCTTGCCACTTGGCATGTGGCGCCAGAGTGTAGTCGACGGCCATGGCTTTCAGACCCGTTTCATTGGCAAGTAGGATCGCCGAGGTGATCGCACCTCTGGCGGAGTTGAAGACATAGGCACCACCATGTAGGTAAACTGCGATCTTGTCGTTGCGTGCCAGTTTGTCAGGTGTGACTTCGACCGTCGGGACGCCGCCAAGCGTGATATCCCGAAGCGTGCCGTTGAACGCCTCAACGAACGGTGCTGCAGCTTTGATCTTTGCGGTAATATCGGTGTCCTGCAGTGCTTTCCACGCTTGCACATTATCCGGGGAAGGCACCGCCGCGTCCCGCCCTTGGCCGAGTGCGGAAAGCGCTGCGCTCCATTCAGACGAGATTGTATCCGGCGCATGCGCCCACGGGGGCTCAGCATCTTGAGCAAGGGATACTGTAGCGATTTGCGCGACGGCGGCGACACTTACAGTGAGCAAGAGTAGACGATTGCGTTGCTTCATGGCGAATACACTCCTTAAATGTTCCGAGGTCATGTCCGAACCACAGTGGTTGGGACGTCACCTCGGAATTGCTCTGGAACTGGCTCAGTTCACGGATTCGAACACAGGGAACTGGTATTCACCTGATATAATTTCCGGTCCCGGCTTGTACATCCGCACGATGTAGTTCCAGCCTTCGGTGATCGGAAGGCAATTCACCCGGCCATCCTCGCAGCCGCCAGCATGGATCGTGACCGATCCGTCCTCGTCGCGCTTGGCGGTCACGTTATTGACCGAATACATCCCAAGGTCGTTTTCCTGCATGTATCCTTCCGCGTTGTACATCGTGATCGAGACAAATCCGCCTTCTTTGATTGGGATCTCGTTGGAGATCTCCATGCGGTGCGGTATCTGACCGTCGTTGGTTTCCGGCACCGCGTTAAGATAGATCGTCGCATCCTTCGGGTTGCCGCCCCAGCCGAAAGCCGTCCCGAGCAAGTGATCGATCGGATTGAGTTCATTCTTGTCACCGAAATACCCGGATGTATCCTCTTTCGTCGCGGCCAGTACGTTGATCGCTTTGCGCAAAGTCTCAACCTGTTCAAGATCCCAATCCGGCACCTCGAATGCGCCGGGATCGTCCTGTGCAATGGTCACCGTATCTTGCAGGTCAACTCCGACAGCAACGTCCGCGGGATCGTTCGCGTTGACGAACGTTCTCAGAATGACAACTGCATAGCGGGTTCCCATGAGATCTTGGTTCAGCGTAAACGCGCCCGGTGCATACTCCATCGGCAGCATGGAATGGTCCTGATTGATAATCAGAGCCGACAAGTACCTTCCATCGCTTTCCGGAAGCGTTATCGTAATTGGGTTTGTCAAATCGAACACCCCAATTGAGTACAGTGTATCGCGCTGCATCCGGATCACGTCCTGCTTGTCGATCGGCGTCGGCTGACGAATGTGAAAGAACTGGCCGAACCCGCCCTGCTCCACATAAGCCGCCATTGTTCTGTCGGTCTCGGCCCTCACAAAGTTGTCGACCGTAACCGACTCCGCCGCATAGCTGAATGCTGCTACGCAGGCACTCAGAGCAAATACACTGGAAAATATCACCGACTTCGTTTTCTGTTTCATGTTCGCATCCTCCAAATGCTCGTTTGGTTGTTCGTAAATACGTGCGCGCGAGGTCTCTGATGTCTCATATTCGAACCAGATTAGAGGAACCGCTCTCGAGCCACTCGTTGCCGTAAAGAGTGGATATCCAGACCCGCGCCAAGGTTTCGTGAACCGTTTCTGGCTTACTCTTGGGTCCCTGCCCAAACGCCTTGAGAAGCGTGTAGACATCTAGCCGGTTCAGCGTAATTGCCATGAAGCGGGCGTCTAATTCAGGTATCAGACCTTGTGCTTGGTCGGCCTCGATGCGGGCTGTAATTGCATCGTCGAACTGTTCAATGAATTGAATCCAGGCTTCTTCGAATGTCGCATCAGTGGTCGATGCGTCACTGGCCGCTCGCAAGATCGGACCTAGCCGGTAGCAGACGTCGACCAGCCCGGCGAGGGATTCGTTCAGTCGCGCGACCGGATCTCCTACACCTTCGAACCACGGGTCCGTAACAGCGTAAACCTCGCCTTTTAGCATATCCAACAAGCTTTCCATAAGGTCATGCAGGTCTTGGAAGTACTGGTAGAAGGCCGAGCGGCTAAGACCCGTAGAAGCCATCAGTTTGTTGACCGTAAGATCACGAAACGGGTGGATCCAGACGAACTCCAGCGCAGCATTCAAGATAGCGGCACGTGTGCGATCTGACTTGCTAGCGCGAAGCGTCGCTTGCGGGCTCACGATCGGCGGATCAGGTTTTTGATTGGCTTCGGACATTGCGACTCATTTTCTGATACAATGTTTGTTTTATCTGACACATTGTCATTTTTCAAGTACAGCTTCCGTATCTGCCAGGAGGCCGCTTGTGTTGAAAAGCGGCTTTGTGAGCGAAAGCCAAGTGCCCAAGCTTTTGGAGCTGCAATATGGTGAGCAACTATCGCCGGCTACGAACAAGGGAAGGGCCAGTTCGAACTGGAACTATGCGTCACCTGGGCCACTGACCCAATTGATCCGTGCTGGCGAACTTCTCGATACACGCATAAGGCGGAAAAGTCCGCCACTCGTTCATATGCCTCCCTGACCTCGCTATGCCGATGGCAAACGCCCGCTTTCTTAGCTACCGTGCGGCGAGATTATCAGACTGGTTAGGACGAACGGTTTGCTGCGTTAGCGAAGGACGCGATTTCAATTCGGGTGCTTTGGGCTCGACTCGGTCATCCGACTGTTTTTCTCAGATGACGGCTAAGCGCTGCTCAGCGGTCGTTCGTTCGCGAAAAACCAAATTTTCTGCTGTCAATGACCGGTTCGGGCGATAGCAGACGGTCGTCAAAAATTCGTCTATGACCGCCTTGCGGGATGGGGTGGATGGCTCCTGCTTCAACCGGCGTCGCAATGCGCCATAGTGCAGTTGTCGTTAACTGCTTATGAGAGGAGCCACCCAATGCAAGTTACCACAATCGGCCTGGATTTGGCCAAGAACATCTTTCAGGTTCACGGGATCACCGAAGACGGAACAGTTGCTTTTAACCGTTCGTTGCGACGCGCACAGATGATGTCCTTTTTTGAAAAGCTGGAGCCTTGTCTGGTCGGTATGGAGGCGTGTGGTTCTAGCCATTATTGGGCGCGTGAGTTGAGTAAACTGGGCCATGCGGTGAAATTGATCGCCCCAATTTATGTGAAGCCATACGTGAAGCGTGGCAAGTCAGATGCTGCGGATGCAGAGGCGATCTGCGAAGCCGTCACCCGTCCGACAATGCGGTTCGTGGAAATGAAGTCACCAGAACAACAGGCAATCTTGTCGCTACATCGTGCGCGAGATCTGATTGTTCGGCAAAGAACCCAAACAATCAATATGATGCGCGGGTTGTTGGCAGAGTTCGGGATTATCTTCGCTCAAGGTGTTGGGCATGCCATCAGGTTTGCCAAAAGTGTGATCGAAGGACATTCACCTGAACTTCCGCAGGCTGCAAACGATGTTGTCACAGACCTCAGCGAGCAACTTCTAGCTCTGCATCTACGGGTGAATTGGTACGGTCGCCGCATGACTGCAGCGGCGAAGTCGGAACCCCGAATAGCGTTGCTTCAAACGATCCCAGGCATCGGCCCAATCACTGCATCTGCGATCGTGGCGACTGTGGGAAGTGGCGAACAGTTCCAAAGCGGTAGAGATTTGTCGGCTTGGTTGGGCCTGACGCCAATTAACAAATCAACAGGCGGCAAAGAGCGTCTGGGACGCATATCAAAAATGGGCGACCGCTACATTCGACGACTTATGGTCGTTGGTATGACATCCCGCATCAAACAGATCAAAAGCGCACCAGAGCGATTTGATCCTTGGTTTGCCGACATCCTGCAGCGCAAGCCAACCAAGCTGGCGGCCATTGCCATGGCAAACAAAACCGCAAGGATCATCTGGGCGGTGCTAACGCACAATAAGCCCTACGAAATACGAACAGCCTGAAACGAAGAGGAAAGTACAAAGAGATAGCAAGACCAATGAAGTGATGGCGGACAAGTCAGCCGCAACATCGAGACACCCCGGGCTTTGTCCAGGACGACAACTGTCCGTCTGCGAGAATGGGGACTTGATCTGCGGAAACCATCAAGGCCAGCGGACCTAAGCTCCGCGCGAACAGGCCGAACACAAGACCGTATCTGACAAATTGCCGATTACTTCGAAAAAAGTCTTGCTTTGCAGGAGCCAATGGTATGGACCCCGCTGCCTTCGGGCGGCCACGATACGGTATTTGCAAAGCAAGGAGACATATCATGGAAATTGTGCGGATCGGATTGGATTTGGCAAAGAACATATTTGAGGTCCACGGTGTGGATGCTCAGGAAAATGCAGTTCTAAGAAAGACATTGCGGCGGGATGCCGTGGCGCAGTTCTTCGCTGATTTGCCGCCTTGCATAATTGGCATAGAGGCCTGTAGCGGATCGCATTACTGGGCGAAGGTGTTCACAGATATTGGGCACGAAGTCCGCCTGATCTCACCGCAGTTCGTGACGCCCTACGTCAAATCCAACAAGAACGACCGAAACGATGCCGAAGCGATTTGCGAAGCCATCAGCAGACCGTCGATGCGCTTCGTACCAGTCAAGTCTGCGGAACAGCTTGAGATCCAGGCCGTTCATCGCATCCGTCAAAGACTGGTATCAGATCGGACCAGATTGGTGAACCAAATCCGTGGGCTTTTGGCAGAGCATGGCGTGGTGGTCGCCCGTGATATCTCGCGCATCAGGCATGCACTCCGGCAGATTGCCGATGGCACATACGCTCAGCTGGGTGACAAGATGGTCGATCTGGTCTGCGACGTTCGCGAAGAGCTCTGTGAACTGGATCATCGCATTGCAGCTTACACCAAGCGCATCCGAGACCTCTTTCGTTCCAACGAGATGTGCCAGCGTATTGGCAGGATTGAAGGGATCGGACCGATAACGGCTACGGCGCTGGTCGCCGCTGTTGGTGACCGGACTTGCTTCAAGAACGGACGGCAATTTGCGGCTTGGCTTGGACTTGTTCCCAAACAGCGATCCAGTGGCGGCAAATCCCGCCTGTTTGGGATCAGCAAACGCGGAGACCGATACCTGCGTACCCTGTTGATCCATGGTGCTCGGGCAGTCCTGCGGAAGGCCGGTGGCAAATCAGATGCACGGAGCCTGTGGATCGAAAGGATGCGCGATCGACGGCACCCCAATGTTGTGGCCGTCGCGCTTGCTAACAAAAATGCCAGGATCGTTTGGGCAGTCCTGTCAGGTCGGACCGAATACGAACCGGCTCTGTCCGCTTAAGGGACCGAAGAACGCCAAAACTGAAAGATTCCGGAATATTGCAGCAACTTGGCATGGGATGGTGACAACGACACGAACCGTTGCTTCTTGAACCTGGTGTGTGGATCGGCGCAGCTCCGCTGATGCCTTGGAGCCAATGAGGGGGAAGCAAGCGGAAATCCATCGGGGCTCGCGGTGACGATATATCGGGCCGCTCACAGAAGCCGGATATACGCCAGCAATCGTGATCCTGAACCAAACCAAACAGACCGTTGCAATAAGGCGGGGTCCATATACATCCACACAGGACAATCCGGACTTTTCTGGCTCGAAACAGAATGTCTGCTTTGATGAAATTACCGTGCTGCCCGATGCGGGCGCTATGCATTGCCTGTCTTTTCCTGCTTCTCGGCGCCTATTTCATTTTGGGAACTTCATGGAATGTCGCTAAGTGGCGCATATGCGGCGTTGCAGCATTGCGACTGCAGCATTGCGATGTCTTATGTTCTCAAAACAGGACACTTCCCACCGCGATAGGAACGTTTAGATGATAAACATGCTGGCTGCTGTTTGGGCGCTCTTGCTTGGAATTGTGCTCATCATGCTTGGCAACGGGATGCATTTTACCCTGATGGGCCTGCGTGGCGGGATCGAAGGGTTTTCCTCAGCCGAACTATCCGTTGTGACATCTGCATATTTTTTGGGCTTTCTGTCCGGGGCGCGTTTCACACCGGCCCTGATCCAGCGGGTTGGACATGTGCGCGTCTTCGCGGCTCTGGGCAGCTTCATCTCTGCGGCTCTGATCGCCTTCACACTGGTGGTAGAACCTTGGTCCTGGACAGTTCTGCGCATCATTGTCGGGTTCTGTATGTCCGGCGTCTATGTCGTCGCGGAAAGCTGGCTCAACAACGCGACGACCAATGAAAATCGTGGCAAAATGCTGTCGGCTTATATGCTTGCGCAAACGCTTGGCATCATTGGGGCGCAAGGCCTGCTGACACTGGGGGACGCGGCAAATTCCGCCCTGTTCATCGGAGCCTCTATTCTGGTGTCTATCTCGTTTGCTCCAATCTTGCTGTCGATCCAGCCCGCCCCAGCTGTGAAAGTCGCCAAGCCCGGCGGGCTCAAGGACCTGTTTGATGCCTCTCCGCTTGGCACCGTCGGGATCTTTTTGCTGGGCAGCATCTATGCCAGCCAATCGGGGATGGGCGCAGTTTTCGGTAGTGAGATTGGCATGAGCGCAAACCAGATCGCGCTCTTTGTGGCGATGTTGTTCGGCGGCGCAATCCTGATGCAGCTGCCCATCGGCTGGCTGTCTGACAGGATCGATCGTCGCAAGATCATATGCGGTACTGCATTCCTCGGCGCGGTGGCCTGCGGGCTGGGTTATATGGCGAACAATCCACCCGCATGGCTACCGGTCGATCCGCTGATCCCGATCATGGCCGCGGGCTTCTTTGCCGGCGGGATGACAACGCCGCTTTATGCGCTTCTGCTGGCTTACACCAACGACAACGTGCCGACAGAGGATATGCCTGCGATCTCGGGTGGTCTCGTCTTTACCTTCGGACTGGGCGCCATACTCGGACCGCTTGGCGCGGGCTTTGCCATGCAGACCATCGGTCCGTTCGCATTCTGGATTGTGCTTGGGTTTACCTTTTTGGCGATCACGCTTTATGCGCTGTACCGAATGTCCCAAAGCAAGGCGGTTCCAGTTTCCGAGACAGATGCTTATGTGAACGTGGTGCCCACGGCCTCGATTGTTGCGGTTGAGGATGCAACCAACTGGGCAGCGGAACATGCAGACGCTGAAGAACCGCTGACATGACACAAGATCATGTTTTTTCTCTGGGTATTGATACCCGATTACGGTGTGAGATCACGATATCTGAAAGAGTGTATCGAACGTAAACTGGACATTCATGGGTAATGCAGCACTGGTCTACATGGGCTCTGACCGGTCAATCGCCGCAATTTGCGCTAATGTCTGAACAGCGGGACGAAACCGCCGTTGGTGTTTAGCCTGGAAACTGTGGTTTCCCGCGTTCCCAGGTGAAGTCACTTATGCGGTTTGGTCGGCGGTTTCCGGGCCAAAAGTGTTCTTGATCTCCGAAACAAGATCTGCGGGGAACCCGCCCTCTTTGGCGTGACGGTAGATATCATCCGCACTGTCCGCCTCATGCACGCAATAGAGCTTGTCGCCGGCGGCATAGGTGTGGTGCCAGACATAGGGTACTCCAAGACCGTCGACCACGGCATTTGACTTGGCCGATATGTCGCACAGGTCTGCTGCAGTCAGCTTGTCGGCACCGGGAATGTTTCTTTCAACGATGAATTTGGGCATTTCAACCTCCTTGAATGCTGGGTGACCTATGTTCGCCATCAGGCCCGTTCCGGCATAGTTCAGATGGTGAAGCGCGCCCGCTTCACAAAGTGAACTGGCGACAAAAGCCCATTTTCTGTATGCTTCTTCGTGAGGAGGGTTATCTATGGGAACCAAACCTTACGGACTGATTTGCCCGATCATTCATGCAGCCAATGCTCTGGAACCGCGCTGGACAATACCGATCCTGTCCGAAATGTGGGCAGGAGCGACCCGCTTCAACGACATTCGACGTGGTGTTGGAAATATCTCAACAGCGCTACTGTCGCGCCGTCTCAAAGAACTCACCGCTCAAGGGATGATCGAAAGGATTGAAGACCCGGCGACCGGTCAAGTTGATTACATCAGAACTAAGCGCGCCATAGAACTTGAACCCGCGCTTGAGGCATTGGCCAGTTGGGCACAGTGCAACATCGAGGCCAGGGTGGCATTGGAAGACATGGATGTGTCCACGCTGATGTGGAAAATGCGCGGCTATATTTACCCCGATAAGCTTCCCAACCGGCAGGTGGTCATGCAGTTTCGGTTCAGTGACCCTAGATTAGAATATGACACGTACTGGGTCATCGCCCGTCCTGGACATCCAGTAGAAATCTGTTCCGAAACACATGGCTTTGATATCGATCTTTTTGTCGAAACAAATTGCTTGTCGCTGTCTTCGATCATCATCAGCCGCACAACCATTGCACGGGAAATCGAAGAAGGCCGGCTGTTCCTTAGCGGGGATGCGATCCTGTCGCGGACCATGGACCGTTGGCTATACAATCGCAAAGTCGAAGACCCTGATAAAGTTATGCAGTTGGACGGGAACTCCGCATCTGAGCCTGTAGCGTCACAAGCTGCAGCGGAATAACCAGAAGATCCGCCTGCAACAGCGGCCGAAGCAGACCACCAAGTAAAGACCGGTATCGGCGGGCTCTGAGGTAAAGATTCCCGCGGGAATTGCCGGGGAACGTGAGTTTGTTGACGAGCCGCACCCCGTTCACTTAGGTTTTCGTCATGATTAGCGGCAAGTACTTCGACGATTTATCGGTCGGAGACACATTCGAGACTGGTGGGATCACGCTCACAGAGGGTGGGATCGTTGATTTCGCCCTGGTGCACGATCCACAACCTTTCCACGTAGACAAGGTGGCGGCAACGGAGTCGATTTTCGGTGGTCTCATCGCCAGCGGCTTCCAAACTATAGCGCTCACTTTCCGGCTATTCCGTGACACAGGCGTTCTTACCGGGACCAACCTTGGTGGCCATGGCATGGATGAGGTGCGGTGGCTCGCTCCAGTGTTCCCCGGCGACACGCTCCGCGCGCGCGTATCGGTCGAGGTGCTCACGCCATCACGTTCGAAGCCAGATCGGGGAACGGTTCGGTTCCTATACCGGGCATACAACCAAGACGACATAGAGGTACTTAGTCTAACTATGGACCACGTGATGGCGCGCCGGAAAGCAGACATCTAGTTTATTGGTATGAATGACTGCCACGCGGACAAAGCCGCCACTGCTCAAACGTTCTGATGACGGACATGTCAGCTAGAATATATTCATGAAGTTGCAGGGGCAAAGATATTAATTTTATTTTCACACCCCCTTAATTTTTCATTGGAAATCAGTTGCATTTCTTTATCCAAATGAACTGCAACTTCATTTGACACAAGCAGTGGCCTGTCCAACTTGGAACACATGCTTTCAATTCGTGCTGTCGTATTCACAGCCCTCCCGGAGACCGTGAAATCCATGCGGGATTTTGACCCGACATTGCCGTATAGCACCTCTCCAAAGTGCAAGCCGATACCGAAGTCTATTCCCAGTGATGGTTTCGAATGTGCGGCACATTGTAGGGCCTTTGTGGCGGCTGAATAGGCATTTTGACAGGCCTGTTGGGGGGAACAGTTTTCATCATCTGCAGGAAAGATTGCTAGAACAGCATCGCCGATGAATTTTAGTACTTCTCCACTGTTCGTCTCGACTGCTTCGGCAATCACTTCAAAAAATCCATTGGCCAGAGCAATGGCCGAATCTGCTGGAAGGCGATCATTTAGACCTGTCCAATCACGAATATCGCTCATGAGTATGGCGGCATTGATGCTCTGAATATGGCCTCTGGTTATTTGCCCATCCAACACTTTCCGGCCGGTGCTTGGTCCCAGATAAGTTTCGGCAACAGCAGTTGCAATTTGCCGCGACCGATAGCTTTCTGTAATCGGCGCGAGGATGGCAGCAATTTTTTTGAAGTGCGCTATGTCTATTTGTGCGAATCCATCGGTCGAATCCGTAACAAAAATAAGCACACCAATGGCCTGATCCGTATACTTCATTGGCAGACCGAAATAATCGGTCGCCCCGCGAGCTTTCAATTCATGCAGGGATTCGTGAACATCCAACGATAAATCTTGAAAAAGCCGCTTTCTGAAAGAATTTCCAGTTTCCGAGATATGGGCCAACGGGCTGCCAATATAGACGTTGCGATTTTCGAGGCCGTGGGGGTTTGCGATGTGCTGGCTCTGCCCCGTATCTCTTTCCCAGACTGTCGAATACGCGGCGATAAGGGGATGCACTGTTTTGATACCCATACGTAGTCGCCAAAGAGGAACGCCCAACTTGACCATGTGGTTACCCAGCTGGTGAACCAGTTCATCCATATCAGGCAAAAATCTTCCCTCATCGACCAGCCAGTCAATGACCACGTTATGATCCCATTTTTTGGGTGTTGGTTTTTTTGTTTGATTTGCCACCAAAGATTTTAAATACCTTAAACTCTTAGCCAGTAATTGGGATACAAAGCCAAATAGCATGTTTACGGACAAGTTAGGCAATAATTCTGGCGGTCACTAAGGGCTCTGACCGGTCAATCGCCGCAATTTGCGCTAATGTCTGAACAGCCGCCCGAAGCCGACATTCCCGATATCATTCATAACGCACCTTTTTGCCTCATCGGATCAAGGGTGCATTGGCCAACCGGCGCCGTTCAATTTCCAGATCGTCAATTCCAGCGTCTCGGAGAAGTCGAGCGGGTAATCGGTCTACCTGATAGCTCTTACGGAATAGGCCACTCAATTTCGCAATACCCGCCTTCGCAAACGCAACAACGCCAGCGCGTGCTTTCAAAATAGGTGCTTCGCCGACTTCAAACTCTGTGTGATTGATAACTTTCATGATCGCCTCCTTGGTTCGACTTGCGCCAAATTTACCGCACCGCACTCAACAGGCTCAAACGCCGTTCCTTGACATCCATTGTTCCAAAAAGTCACAAAGCAGGATGCGACTCTTGCCCCCACTGAACGCGTTGCGTGCCTTCGAGGCAGCGGGAAGGTTGGGCAGTTTTACGAAGGCCGCCGAAGAGTTGAACGTGTCTCATTCCGCAATCTCTCGGCACGTGCGCGGTTTGGAGGGGCGTCTGGATGTCCACCTCTTTCGCACGCACAACACAGGTGTTGTCCTCACCGATCAAGGGCGCGCGTACCTGTCCGAGATCACCCCCGCGCTGGATCGGATAGCCCATGCAACCGAGGCGCTCTCGGTCCCACCCAAAGGCACCGTCACCCTCACGACAGAAAACACAGTTGCCCAGAAATGGTTGATCCCGCGACTGGCCAGCCTCAAAGCGCGCCACCCCGATGTTGACCTAAAGCTGTCTGTCTCGACCCAGTTGATGGATATCGAGGCGCACGACTTTGACATGGGCCTGCGGTACTTACGCACTAAGGCAGATGATGACGACCATCTTCTGTTTCAATGCGGTGTCAGGGCGTACGCGGCACCCGGCTTTGCCCCGTTGTCGCATGGAGCACTGGATCTTTCGGCGCTGGCCAAAGGCCCCCTGCTTGTTGATGCGACATTCGGCCTTTGGCCCGAATGGTTTGAAAAAGCGGGCCTTACCAATATCCCGAACCTGAACCTGCTCCATCCCCTTGGCGCCATACTCTCAATACAGTCCGCGGTGGCAGGATTGGGTGCGGTCCTCATGGACAAGAACCTTTGCGAGCCAGAGCTACAGTCCGGCGCGCTTGTCGAATTGAGCCCTGTCGAGATCGAGTTTGGGGGATACTATCTTGTCGTCAACAAGCGCGCCAAGCGCCGAAAGGCCGTGCGCGCAATCTGCCAATGGCTGCTTGAAGGACCGTCGAAGTGATCTGAGAAAAAGCTAAGCTCAACGCCCTAAAGGTTCAAAGAGGTCATGTCGGAACATCCAACCCTGCCATGGTTAGACCTTCCATGAGTTTGTCCACAAGAACTTTTTCCATACCACGTGCCCGGAATGGCTGTCTCGGATCTTCCGCATAGTCGGGTTTCAATTCAAGAACTTTTTCCAATGTCCTTTCGGCCATCTCTTGATCCCCGTTCATGGCGTGTGCAGCCGTTAGAGCAGCCTGCACCATATAGTTACCGGGCAAGTTCACGGTTTGCGCATGCGCAATAGACGCCGAATAGTCGCCTTGGAGGAATGAGTGCAGTTGCCATATAAAATCCCACCAACTCTGGTGCTTGGGGTTCAAAGCTTTGGCCCGAGTAACCCATTCTTTGCCTGTATCCCATTGACCGGCATAGGCCATCCAAGTACCCAAATCCGCCAGAACGAAGGAGTCATATGGATTTAGCTCAATCGCCTTTCGCGCGTGGTTCGCGAATACATCCGGCGCATCACCGACCATCTGGCTACGGATCGCCAGAGCGTAATACGCATCTGGATTGGCCGGGTCTAGATCGATCGCACGCTGTGCCGCGCGTAAACTGTCTTCGTCCCAACTGTCCTTCGTATCGATAGAGTATTTCTTCGACTCGATGTGTGAGAACGCCAGTCTCGACCATGCGAGCGAATAGTCAGGATCGGATTTCACCGCACCCATGAGGCAGTCACGCGCTCGCCTATGGCGGTCAGGTTCGAAATTCTCGTAAAACCAGTAAGATAGCAGCACGCACTCATAAGCGTTGAGGTTCTCTGGCGCCTTTTCCTCAATCGCGCGAGCGAACTTGGCATCGAAGATGGGGGCGTCAGCAGACCCTATCTCAGAAACGACCTTCCTTGCGATTTCGATCTGTACGTCAATCACGCTTTGCGCCGACAGATCGCGTGTGAATGGGCCGGGCGCGTTAAGCTGAACGCAATCCCTGGCATCCGTGAATGAGGTTGTAACTCGCAGGCTTTCATCCGCGCGACGGACCGTCCCGGATAGTATAAAATCTGCATTCAACTCCCTGCGGATGGTGGCGCAATCAACCTCAGAATACTCCCGTGTCGAACTGAGAGAAAAAACAAATAGATTAGAGAATTTGGTTAGGTAGGCGTTGATGTCTCGGCTAAGTCCATCAGCGAAGAAGACTTCTTCCGCACCCGCACCAACTTCCTCGAATGGTAGAACTGCGATCTTGGGACCCGTTGGCATACCTTGATCGACCTCTTCCTGACGGGCGAACCACGCGAATACTGAGGCGACAGCAATCAATGCGACCGTCGCAATAGGCCACAGACGCATGAGTTTACGGCGACGGTAGGCCTTTGCTGCCGTTTCGGGCCAGCAATACAGATCAACCGGACGTGCAATGTTTTTGACACTGTGCTTGCCAATCGCCGAGAATCTCGCATCGACTTTCCCCACAATTTGATCAGCGACAACGCCGGAGATTATTATCCCGCCCTTCGGCGCCAAAGGCTCTAGGCGCGCGGCGATATTAACCCCATCACCGAGAAGTGTTCCGTCCTGCTGTACTACGTCCCCGAAGTGCACCCCAATACGAAAGCGAAAATTATCTGCTTCATCTCGCTCCAATTGGGCCTGAGCATCGAGAGCGGCGCGAACGGCATCCAGCGCCGAAGGAAACTCGGCGATGACGCTATCTGCTGCAGTAGCGATAATCGAGCCCTGATGCTCAGCAAGAATGCCGTCTATAATCGCGCGTGAGTTGGAGAGCGCGGCCAGTGCTTTGGCCTCGTTTTCCTCCATCCGGGCACTGTAGGCGACTGCATCAGCCACCAGGATTCCAGCAAGTTTTCGGGACATTCGTTCTCCGGTGTTGTCTTGCGGTGTTACAATGCAACAACTAGGCAGTTTCTACAAACAAAGACCGGTTTGCTGCGCCGGCGAAGGGCGAGGTTTTGATCCGGCTGCTTTGGGCTCAAGGCAGTCATCTGAGTGTTTTTCTCAGATGACAGCTAAGCGCCGCTGAGCGGTCGTTCGGTCGCGAAAAGCCAAACTTTCTGCTGTTAGAGCGCTTTGCGTGTGATCGGATTCGGGATTCCCATTTGGGGTGAACCGTGATTCTTTGTTTGGAAACAAACAAAGGCGGTGAATATGGGCAAACCTCATCCAAAGGAGCTTCGTGAGCGCGTTGTGGCGCATGTACTGGCTGGCAATACGCATCACTCTGCGGCAGCGCGGTTCGATGTATCGGTCAAATTCGTCAATGACATGGTCAAACTGAAACGCGAAACCGGGTCGCTTGCGCCCAAACGTCAGGGCAATCCGGGCATCGGCAAACTGACGCCACACGAAGATTGGGTGCGGGCACAGGTGGAAACAAGAGGCGAGATCACGCTTGACGAGATGACCGCGCGGCTCCTCTCGGAGCGGGGCATATCTGTTACCCCCAGTTCGGTCTGGCGACTTTTCCAGCGCCTTGGGCTGACGCACAAAAAAAGACATTCAGGCGCTTGAGCAGAAGCGTGCCAAAGTGGCGCGAGAGCGGCGTATCTGGATCGTGCATCGCCAGCCTTTCATGGCACATATGTTGGAACGCATCGGCTTTCTGGACGAGACCTGGCTGAAAACCAACATGACCAAGACCACCGGCTGGGCACCGCGCGGGCAGCGGTTTGTCGATCATGCGCCTTTCGGGCATTGGCGTACGCAAACATTTGTCGCAGCGCTGCGCCACAACAGGTTGGATGCGCCCTGGGTGATCGACGGCACCATGAACCGCGCAACATTCGACACTTATGTCGAAACCCAACTCGCGCCGACGCTGCGCAAAGGCGATGTGATCATCCTGGACAACCTGTCCAGCCACAAAAGCCAATACGCCGCAGAGCTGCTGCAAGACCGAGGCGCATGGTTCTTGTTCCTGCCACCGTACTCACCCGATCTGAACCCCATCGAGATGGCCTTCTCAAAGCTCAAGGCGCTGATCAGAAAGGCGGCAGCCAGAACATATGAAGCACTTTGGACAGCTGTCGGTCATGTTTGCGATCTGTTCACCGACGAAGAATGCTTCAACTTCTTCAAAGCTGCAGGGTATGGAACCGATTAAACGCAAAACGCTCTAATGACCGGTTCGGGCGATAGCAGACGATCGTCAAAAGTTCGTCTATGACCACAACGCGGATGGAGTGGATGGCGTCTGCACCCAACCGTCGCGCAATGCGGCATAGTGCAGATGTTTTCATCAGCTAGGAATGGAGCTCCACCATGGAAGTTACGACAATAGGATTGGATCTTGGAAAGGACGTTTTCCAGGTTCACGGTATCACCGCTGACGGCACAGTTGTCTTCAATCGTTCGATCAGGCGCAGACAATTGATCAAGTTCTTCGAGACGTTACCGAGTTGTTTGGTTGGCATCGAGGCGTGCGGTTCGGCCCATCATTGGGCGCGCGAGTTGACTGCGATCGGTCATGATGTGCGGTTGATGCCTGCCACCTACGTTAAGCCATATGTGAAACGCGGCAAGACAGATGCCGTTGATGCAGAAGCGATTTGCGAGGCTGATACCCGTCGTGTCCGAGGCGATGCGACTGCACGAGGTATCGAAAGAAGGCTTCGCTGACGTGTTCGGACGACTCAAACATGCGAGCGGCTGAATGCTTGGTGTCCGGTTAGCTGCTGCGTCATCCGTTCACCTCGCGCGCGGCAACTCTGGCCTCGATGACAAGCCAACGCGTTCGCCTTGCAACTTCGGCGGCCAAGCCAGGCAGGCACCCCGCGCCATCGAGTTTCGCCGTCGCATAGCGCGGCGTGCTCGGATGCTCGCTGAGTTCGAGCCCGTACTTCGCAATGCGGGCGCCAAAGGGTCCGGTGATATCGTCCTCGAACAGAGCAAAGAGAAGATCATGCGCCTCTATCTCTGGCCTGTAGTTGGCCTGCCAGATGTCAAACGCGGCACCCTCACAATCGCTGGGCTCGTAGAGGTCGTCGTTCATGAACCAGCCCTCGTCGATCATCCGCCAATGATCCGGCTGATAGAGAACGCGCTCGGTGCCGGTGCCAAAGGCGCGCTCGAGCGCTTCTGGCCTGATCAGCTTGCGTGGTGCCTCCGGCCCGTCGCTGATCAGGAGCAGCCGCCCATCCTCGGCGGGCCGTGCACGGAGGATCGGGACCCTTGGCTCTGCCTTGAGGGGCAGACGCCGGTCCTCTTCGGCGGCTCCCAGGGCCAAGGGGCCCGATGCCGTTGCGGCACTGGCAGCGATGAAGTTTCGGCGTGTGATCATGGTACTCTCCTTTGATGGGTGTAAAAGACTGTTTGAGTGTGGCTGAGTGCAAGAACTTCGGGCGGCGACCTTGCCGGTTCAGCAGGGTTGGCCAAGGTGAAAGACGCGCTCTCGATGCGTTGGAACATTGCGAATGATCATTGACGCCTGAAGTGCCAAGGCATCCCAAGCTCCCGCGCTATGCGATTAGCCTCGTCAACGTCCCCACGCATTTCAGCCGCGTAGTAGGTGCTGCCGGGACTGTCCCCTTCGACGACGTAGATCTCCAAGGCGTCAAGAATTTCAGGGTCGAAATCCCAGAACAGTCGGAATGCCATCTGACGTCCGTCCGTGGGGCGGACGATATCGTTGCTATCACGTTCCTCGAAATCAGGCGCCCCCTCGAACCAACGCTGAAGATATCGGGTTAGGTCCGCTCGTTTGTCGCCCGGCAGGGCATCGACGAAGTCGGCCGCCATATCGGTACCCCAATCTTCGAGCGCCTCAGCATCATCTGTGATATCAAAGGCGTATGTGTAGATGGCGTCTTGCAATGCCTGAATGCGATCGAGCAGGTCATAGGTTCCCTCGCCAAACTGCAGATCTTCGGGTGATACGTCATAGGCGGTGTAGCGATCGGCATTCGGCAGATAATTCGACGCAACCAGTTCACCACCATATGGCAGAACGTCAAAGATCAGCGGTTCGGTTTTCAGTGTTCGTCCGATGGCATCAAGATCCTCCAAGGCACTTGCGTTATTTTCCGCACCTGGAAAACAGAACCCGGCCGCCAGCAGTGCGGTCAAAAAGCTTCTTCTGGTTAGTTCGGACATGAGTGTCTCTCCTTTCATGGGAGGATTAATGTTGAAACGAGGCTTTTCTTGAAAAATTTATCGCTCAATACCGGTTGAGCCACCATCGCCGTATGGCATCGCTCATCTCGGTCTCGCCGTTTGCTGCATCCAAGAAGCGGCTATCGCGCTTGGCATGTATCCATCGATGTGGCCAGCCAACCGGGAACGACATGGTTCAATCGAGGACCTCAGGCGCGCGTTGGAGCAAAGGCGGATAGTCTCATATGGATATCGCAACAATACTCCAGGGCAGCTAGAAGAGATCCCCGCAGCTGAGTGGACTGACCTTGCGATACGGCCCCCGTTAGTCTGTTTTGCAGGGCAGCCAAACAATCAACCATGGAGCGCCGTGCGGTTGCTCAGCGCCGACATGAAGCGGTTCTGGCGCAGCATCAATGAAGTCAGTGGCCGAAGCAAATATGACTGGGATGCAATTCGTGCGATCTTTGATGAACTGCAACGTCAAAATTCAGAGATGAGCCAAAACGAACTGATCCTCGAGCTTCAAGGCACCTATGAAGATCGTTTGAAGAAAGACGCTCCCAGCCGCTCCAGTATCCAGCGCAAAATCAACACCTAGACCTGACTAGCCCATGCCCCGTCTGATTAATGGGCCAATGGCGGGCTGACGGGCCGGGTCAGCAGTGCCTAACTGTTCTCAATGAAGAACAGGAGTGGCCGATGCGCCGGGACGTTTCACATCAACAGCATACCGGTCGCGCAGATGAGACGCTGCATACGCTGGTGCGGCTGTTGGCACGTGCAGCTGCCCATGAGGCTTTGGCGGCCACTCCCCGAACGGAAGACCAGGAGCATGGCCCTTCTCTTCCAAGCGAAGGGAACGATCATGCCAAATAAGCCAAACCCCAAACCCGATCCGATGCTTGACATCACTGATGTCGCGGAGACCTGTCGTGTGTCTGAGAAGACCGTACGCCGCTGGATTCACGCCGGCGATCTGCCTGCTGCACGGCTTGGCAACCAGTGGCGGATCTTCCCGTGCGATCTCAGAACCTTCGTTTTGGAGCGGATGAGCCGGTGACCAAAGTTGTCCACTCATGTCTATTGTTTTCAGAGGCTTATGGAGGTGTCGGGACAGCGTGCCTGCACAATCCGAACCGGATTA
The DNA here is from genome assembly GCF_051013555.1 of Sulfitobacter sp. TBRI5. Taxonomy (NCBI): domain Bacteria; kingdom Pseudomonadati; phylum Pseudomonadota; class Alphaproteobacteria; order Rhodobacterales; family Roseobacteraceae; genus Sulfitobacter; species Sulfitobacter sp. TBRI5. Next base: position 902,994 of record NZ_CP112884.1, read on the forward strand.
TTATGCTACGCTTTCCCGACTGGGACGCGTTGTCCACCCGTGACCACCCGAGGTCATCCCTATACATGAGGAGTGCAGCCCGATGACTGAAGAGACCCCTCAAGAGACGGCTGTCAGCCCCTTTGTTTCGGCCAAGGCGCCCATGCTCGATAGTGTTATTGCACAGCTTTCCAACATGGAAGATCTGTCAACGACACGGCGCCGGGATTTGAAGTCGGCGCTCAGATCGCTGGCGCGCATGCTCGGACGGCCTCCCGCCGAGATTCCGGCAAATATCAATTGGCTTTACATCCGTGTGCGCAAGATTGTCCCAGCGCGACACAACATCACCAAAAAGCGCTTGGCAAATATCAAGAGCGATGCCTTGAAGGCGCTGGAACTGACGGGCTGCTCTCGCAAGCGCTCCGACTGGCTGGCACCTGTCAGCCCGGGCTGGTCAGACCTGCTGGGTAAGATTGAGAACAAGCATGACCTCTGGAAACTGACCCAGCTTGCGCAATTCTGCTCAGCGCTGTCGGTGGAACCCCACCAGATCAGGGACCAACATCCTCACGCGTTGCTGGAGACCCTGATCGCTGAAAGCTTCGTCAACCGGCCAGAGCATGTCGTCGCCAATGCCATCAAGACATGGAACAGGTTGAAGGATCAGATCACTAATTGGCCGGATGTTTCGCTCTCACCCCTGCCCCGCAAGAAAGAGCCCTGGACCTTTCCCATCGAGACATTTCCGAACGCGTTCCAGTCTGATGTCGACGCATGGCTCAAACGGCTGGGCAATCCTGATCTTTTCGATGCCTCGGGTCCCAGTCAGGCGTTGCGCCCGACCACCATCAAACACCGTCGGTTTCAGATCCAGGAGGTGGCCTCTGCGTTGGTGCACTCCGGCAAACCGATGGCGGAGATCACAAGCCTCGCCTTGCTCGTCGACATGGACAATCTCAAGGCCGCCCTTCGGTGGATGATGGGACGCTTTGATGACAAGCCTACAGAAGCCATCAAAGGGGTGGCTGTCTGTTTGCAAGCCATTGCGAAGCATCATGTCGGCGTCGATGCAGCTCACCTCGATGACATTCGGGGGATTGTCAAACGCCTCGGCCGTGATGCTGACGGCTTGCGCGAGAAGAACCGTCAGCGCCTGCTTCAACTCGAAGACAGCGACAACCTCGCCAGGCTGCTGCATTTACCAACAGTCTTGGTCACAAAGGCAGAGCGTCTTTTCGCAACCAAGCCCCGCAAGGCCGCTCTTCTTGTGCAGGCCGCACTGGCCATCGAGATCCTGCTCAACGCCCCGATGCGGGTTGGTAATCTCGCTTCACTGAACCTCGAGCGGCACCTCAAACCGATCAGGATCAAACGCGAGCATCGGACCCACATTCATATACCGTCGCATGAGGTGAAGAATAACGTCGCCCTGGACTATGAACTCGGCAAGGACGCCACGGTCTTGCTGAACTATTATCTGGAGAAGGCACGCCCGGTATTATTGGTGGAGCGTTCAGACTTTCTGTTTCCCGCCATGAATGGCGGCTCCAAACGGCCAAATGGCGTTTCAAACCTGATCAAGACAACCATCCTTGAACACACAGGTCTGACTATCAATGCGCACTTGTTCCGCAGTATCGCGGGCAAGATCCACAGCCTCGTGCAGCCGGGCGATGTCACTACGCTGAGCCATGTGCTGAACAATTCTCTCAGGACCGCGATGAAGGCCTATGCGCAGTTCGAGCGCCGCTCAGCGTTGGAGCATTACCAGAACTCCCTTTCTGCTGCACGGAGCGCAGGATGACCCAGCTATTGCCACATGAAGATCCCCTGCGTCGCTGCCTGAAGCTTCATGAATGGCCGGAAGCCGATCAGAGCGCCTGGGAAAAGCTTTTTGAGCCCGGAGATATTCTGGAGGGCACAGCCGGTCTTGGACACCATTGGTGCGACGACACCCGGGAAAAGTACCGCAAGGGATACGGAAGGTGGCTGACCTTCCTGATCACAAGCGGTCAGTACGAGGTCAATCATGCGCCTGAAGACTGCGTCACATTAGAGGCCGTGTCTGCCTACATCGATCAGCTTTCCGAAGAGGTGGCCAGCTGGACCGTCTGGGGGAGGCTGGCTGAGCTTCTGGCCGTCTGCAAGGCCATGGCACCGGCAACAGACTGGTCCTGGCTCAATCGGGCAGTGCGGCGCCTTGAGGCACAGGGGAGAGATTCGAAGGACAAGCATTCGCGGTTGCGGCCCGCAGCAGAGATCTCGGGTTGGGCCTATGGAGAACTTGACCGGATCCTCAAAGCGCCACCGGCCCGGCACGCCGAGACCAAGTTTCGGGATGCGCTGCTTGTGGGGCTGTTGATTGCCTGCCCCACCATGCGGCTGGGAAATCTCACGATGATTAAGATCGATCAACATCTGATAAAGCTCAAGGGGCGCTACGAGTTGCGTTTTGTGGCGTCAGAGATGAAGGCCCGCAAGCCCGTTGAAATCCCGGTGCCGGTAGGGCTCACCACGTACATCGAACACTATATCGAGCAAGTTCGGCATACATTACTCAACGGTAATGAAAACGATCGCCTGTGGATCACACAGTATGGGAAGCCAATGACCGGAAACACGATATATGCCGGGATCTGTAAAGCGACAGAGCGCGCCTTTGGTCGCGCGATCAACCCACATCTGTTTCGGGATTGTGCTGTGACCAGCGTTGCCATCGAAGACCCCAAGCACATTGGGATTGCTGCGTCAATTCTTGGACATACTGATCCGCGTACAACCGAGAAACATTATATTCAGGCCCAGCAGTTGCATGCGTGCAGAACGTTGGGGCAGTCTGTGAAAGAGCTCAGGGCGCAACTCCAGCCCGCTGGCGTCAACGCAAAGCGGAGGAAACGCTGATGAAAGCCGCTATTTATGCACGGTATTCGACGGACATGCAGAACCCTGCATCGATCGAGGACCAGATCCGCACCTGTGAAGAAAATGTCATGGCGGCGGGCGGAACGACGGTTCAGGTCTACACGGACGCGGCCATTAGCGGCGGTTCGATCAAGACACGTCCCGGTCTTCAGGCGCTTATCGCGGATGCAGGTCTGGGTTTGTTCGATACGGTCGTTGCCGAATCCCTCGACCGCGTAAGCCGGGATCAGGAAGATATCGCCGGTATTTACAAACGCCTGCAATATGCCGACATCAAGCTCACTACCCTGGCCGAAGGTGATGTCAGCGAGTTGCACATCGGCCTGAAGGGCACGATGAATGCGCTGTTTCTCAAGGATTTGGCGCAGAAGACAAGGCGCGGCCTGCGCGGTCGCGTTGAACAAGGCCTCTCGGGCGGCGGCAACTCCTACGGCTACAGTGTGGTCCGTCGGATGCTGGCTGATGGCACGGCTGCCACAGGCGAGCGGGTCATCGAGCCCGCAGAAGCCAACGTCGTGCAGCGTATCTTTGCAGAATATATCGCCGGGCGGTCTGCCCGTAAAATTGCAGCAGGCCTGAACGGCGACCACATTCCCAGCCCGCGCGGAGGTGAGTGGAATGCTTCAACGATTCACGGCAGCCGTCAGCGGCGCAATGGCATTCTGAACAACGAGATGTATGTTGGGCGCCTCGTATGGAACAGACAGCGCTTTGTGAAGGATCCGGACACTGGCAAACGGCAGTCGCGGCTGAATCCCCCTGAAGACTGGATTACCACAGAAGTGCCTGACCTACGGATTATTGACGATGAGACCTGGCAAAAGGCGCAAGCGCTCAAGTCTCGCTATGCCAGTCATGCTGGCAATAAGCGCCAGACCAAGAAGCGCCTGCTCACGGGGCTCGTTAAATGCGGCTGCTGTGGTGGCAACATGACGATTGCCCGCAAGGATCGATACTATTGCGCCGCACGCCGCGAGAAAGGCACCTGCGAGGCGGCCTTTGGCATCGCCGCCGCAGAGGTCGAGAACCGCGTGCTGGACGGGTTGCGCGATATCCTTGTTGGCAATGACACTCTCGTTGACGAGTTTACCTCCGAACTGAAGGCCGAACTCGCAAGGTTGAGCAAGCGCAGTACCTCCGATCAAGCTGCCTTGCAAAAGGACTTGGCAGAGGTCGAACGTGGGATCACCCGCTGCGTCGATTTCATAATGTCGGGAGATGGAGCGCCTGTCTCGGTACGTGAACGGCTGACCACCCTGGAAGACCGCAAATCCACCCTGCAGGCGCAAATCGCCCGCAACCCGGTCTCGCCTGTGGTAAGGTTTCATCCGAACTATGCAGATCTCTACCGAAAGAAAGTCGGCGAACTCGCGGGCCTTCTCTCTGATGAGGCAACGCGTGACGATGCCATGACAGCCATCCGCAGCCTGGTTGACCGCATCGAAGTGCGCGCTGGCACCAAGCGGGGTGAGACCGAAGTGACGCTGGTTGGAACTTTGGCGGGGATCTTGGCGCTTGGTACAAAAACGAACGCCGCCCCGGAGGGCGGCGGTACGTTCTTGTTGGTTGCGGGAGTAGGATTTGAACCTACGACCTTCAGGTTATGAGCCTGACGAGCTACCGGGCTGCTCCATCCCGCGCCAAAGCGCTTCCCTAATCAAAACAGGTGGTTAGGGAGCATCGAAAGAGAGATACGTCACGTTAATCGACATCTGCCGGTCAACATGTTCCAAAGGTCTTTACTAGGTTTGGCGGTGACCTACTCTCCCACGCCTTAAGACGCAGTACCATTGGCGCAACAGTGCTTAACTGCCGAGTTCGGGATGGGATCGGGTGTTTCACTTGTGCTATGACCACCAAACCGAGAAAAAACCTCTGAAAATTCCAAGTCAAATACGCTGATTGTATGTGTATGCTTTTGATTGTCTGTAAAAGTCTGACTTTTACTGGATCAAATCAAGCCTATCGAGCAATTAGTACCAGTCAACTGAATGCATTACTGCACTTACATCTCTGGCCTATCGACGAGGTGGTCTACCTCGGCTCTCAGGGATACCTTGTTTTGAGGGGGGCTTCCCGCTTAGATGCCTTCAGCGGTTATCCTTTCCGATCGTAGCTACCCAGCACTGCTATTGGCATAACAACTGGTCCACCAGTGGATCGTTCACCCCGGTCCTCTCGTACTAGGGGCAACTCCTCTCAAGTATCCTACACCCACGGAAGATAGGGACCGAACTGTCTCACGACGTTCTAAACCCAGCTCACGTACCTCTTTAAACGGCGAACAGCCGTACCCTTGGGACCTGCTCCAGCCCCAGGATGAGATGAGCCGACATCGAGGTGCCAAACACTGCCGTCGATATGGACTCTTGGGCAGTATCAGCCTGTTATCCCCGGCGTACCTTTTATCCGTTGAGCGATGGCCCTTCCACTCGGGACCACCGGATCACTATGGCCGTCTTTCGACTCTGCTCGACTTGTCAGTCTCGCAGTCAGGCTGGCTTCTGCCATTGCACTCAACGAGCGATTTCCGACCGCTCTGAGCCAACCTTCGCGCGCCTCCGTTACGCTTTAGGAGGCGACCGCCCCAGTCAAACTACCCGCCACGCAGGGTCCCGGATCCGGATAACGGACCGCGGTTAGACATCAAGCAAGATAAGGGTGGTATCTCAAGGAAGGCTCCACAGAAACTAGCGTTCCTGCTTCGAAGCCTACCACCTATCCTGCACATATCGTGCCTGATGCCAGTGCGAAGCTGTAGTAAAGGTGCACGGGGTCTTTCCGTCTAACCGCGGGAAACCTGCATCTTGACAGGTAATTCAATTTCGCTGAGTCTATGTTGGAGACAGCGGGGAAGTCGTTACGCCATTCGTGCAGGTCGGAACTTACCCGACAAGGAATTTCGCTACCTTAGGACCGTTATAGTTACGGCCGCCGTTTACCTGGGCTTCAATTCAAGGCTCTCACCTCTCCTTTTAACCTTCAGGCACCGGGCAGGCGTCAGACCCTATACGTCGTCTTGCGACTTCGCAGAGCCCTGTGTTTTTAATAAACAGTCGCCACCCCCTGGTTTGTGCCCCCAGCCCCTAGTTGCCTAGGAACCGGGCCTCCTTCTCGCGAACTTACGGAGGTATTTTGCCGAGTTCCTTCAACATAGTTCTCTCAAGCGCCTTGGTATTCTCTACCAGTCCACCTGTGTCGGTTTAGGGTACGATCTAATGGAGGGCTATTTCCTGGAACCGATCAGCGGCCCACCCAATCCAATAAGGGTGAACAACCTTCACGATCCGTCACATCCTCCTGGCCCAGGAATATTAACCTGGTTCCCATCGACTACGCCTTTCGGCCTCGCCTTAGGGGTCGGCTTACCCTGCTCAGATTAGCTTTAAGCAGGAACCCTTGGACTTTCGGCGAGAGTGTCTCTCACACTCTTTGTCGCTACTCATGTCATCATTCTCACTAGTGATCTCTCCACCGGATCGCTCACGCGCCGGCTTCACAGAAAACTCCTTGTCTCCGGAACCACCTAAGTGGCTAAAGAGACTAGGAGTTATGTCACACTACGCTCTGCTACCATGCCTTACGGCATCCTCAGCTTCGGCTCATGGCTTGAGCCCCGTTACATCTTCGCCGCAGGACAACTTAATTAGACCAGTGAGCTGTTACGCTATCTTTAAAAGATGGCTGCTTCTAAGCCAACTTCCTGGTTGTTTTGGTCGTCCCACCTGCTTTCCCACTTAGCCATGAATTAGGGGCCTTAGCTGGAGGTCAGGGTTGTTTCCCTCTTCACGACGGACGTTAGCATTCGCCGTGTGTCTGCCATCTAGTACTCCTCGGTATTCGGAGTTTGGTTAGGATCAGTAAGCCTGTGGGGCCCCATTACCCATCCAGTGCTCTACCCCCGAGGGTATTCGGATGACGCTCTACCTAAATAGATTTCGCAGAGAACCAGCTATCTCCGAGTTTGATTGGCCTTTCACCCCTAGGCACAGCTCATCCCGATCCTTTTCAACGGATGTGGGTTCGGCCCTCCAGTAAGTGTTACCTTACCTTCAGCCTGGCCATGCCTAGATCACTCGGTTTCGGGTCTGATCCCACGAACTCGACGCCCTATTAAGACTCGCTTTCGCTGCGCCTACACCTAACGGCTTAAGCTTGCACGTGAGACCAAGTCGATGACCCATTATACAAAAGGTACGCCGTCACAAGACTGGACACTGATAACAATCAATTTGTCGGGATGGAAACGCGGAATTGAACCGTTTCCAAACCGGGGTTGCTGCTGTAGAGGCCGGCATTCGATCTGTGATCGACAGACAGTCCAAGGCGTATGCCTTTGGGTGTCTGATATCCGACTTCAAGTCCGGATCTGAATTCGATCGGGCCACCCAGATCCACGCCACTGCCAGGTGCATAAAGCCCTGCCATTGTGTGAAGCTGCACAAACATTCCGCTGCGGCTGTCCGAGAGAGTGTAGGCCTGGCCTACACCACCCCAAAGCTCTCCGTCAGTGGTGGCCGAGAAACCATAAATCCACTGAAACGGGCCGCTTGCAACGCTTGTATCCCGTCGAAAATAGATCTCTTCGCCAACATGTTCGTCTTGAAAGACGGTCTGGCCGGCGGAAAGACTAGCATATGACTGCACCTCGTTTTGAGCGAGGCAACCGTTATACGGACAGTGGTTAACGCTCATATCAATCAGTCCTGCGACCAATGTTAATACGGCAAACGTTCCGTCCGTTATAAATGCTAAATCCGACATGCTCATCCCTCAGTGATTTGTTTTTTCACTGTGATGAAGCAGATTGTTATTAGAGTCCAGTCAAGCTCCGACTGATTGTAGGCGTTCGGTTTCAGGTACTGTTTCACTCCCCTCGTCGGGGTGCTTTTCACCTTTCCCTCACGGTACTGGTTCACTATCGGTCAGTAAGGAGTACTTAGCCTTCGAAGGTGGTCCTCCGATCTTCAGACAGAATTTCACGTGTTCCGCCCTACTTAATACGTCCGATCATGCTTCTTATACGGGGCTGTCACCCGCTATGGCCGTGCTTTCCAACACGTTCTAATCACAATTACGGCTCGGCTGGTCCCCGTTCGCTCGCCGCTACTAGGGGAGTATCAATTGATTTCCTTTCCTCCGGGTACTTAGATGTTTCAGTTCCCCGGGTTTGCTTTTATAAACCTATGTATTCAGTCTATAAATACCTGGTTTACCTCATTATTAGCTGCTCCTAAGAGCAGTAATAACAAAGTATCAGGTGGGTTGCCCCATTCAGAAATCCATGGATCAAAGCCTATTCTCAGCTCCCCATGGCTTATCGCAGAGTATCACGTCTTTCATCGCCTCTTACTGCCAAGGCATTCACCAAACGCCCTTTTCGCGCTTGATTTGATCCAGAAAAAGAAAGACTTGCGTCAATCGCGACAACAGAAGCTGGTAAGAAACTGTCATCTTTATTCTGAACCAAAAGCATACTTTCCCGCCCGCTTCATGTCGGTGAAGCGGACAATTGAACGATCCGTGCGGATCGTTCGGGTTAGTGTACTTGACTTGGACAACATGTTCTTTTCAACGATGCATACGCATGGGCGGCCGAGGAAACAGCCACGTCAAACGCTCGCGTCAGCCCGAAGGCATCAGCACAAAGTTGAGGTTTTTCCCTTACTCGGGAAAACCAAACATTGTTGATTTTGTATCTCTCTTTACGATGTCAATTCGTCCGATTGGACGGTTAAACACTTGAAGCAGTGCTTAACGGTCAAATCGTGTGCGGTGTTGGTGGAGCCTAGCGGGATCGAACCGCTGACCTCCTGAATGCAAATCAGGCGCTCTCCCAGCTGAGCTAAGGCCCCAAAATTTTGGTGGGTCGAGGAGGACTTGAACCTCCGACCTCACGCTTATCAGGCGTGCGCTCTAACCACCTGAGCTACCGACCCAAGACAGACCGGTAGGTCTGTGATTACTGTCTGAAGAGATATGAGGACGGTCCGGTCCGATGTTGATCGGCTTTGTTTGCCGATCGTTGCTAAGTGTTTCACGAGATTAGCAAGCTAATCTGACTAGAAACATCCTTAGAAAGGAGGTGATCCAGCCGCAGGTTCCCCTACGGCTACCTTGTTACGACTTCACCCCAGTCGCTGAGCTCACCGTGGTCCGCTGCCCCCTCGAAAGGTTGGCGCACGGCCTTCGGGTAAACCCAACTCCCATGGTGTGACGGGCGGTGTGTACAAGGCCCGGGAACGTATTCACCGCGTCATGCTGTTACGCGATTACTAGCGATTCCGACTTCATGGGGTCGAGTTGCAGACCCCAATCCGAACTGAGATGGTTTTTTTGGATTAACCCATTGTCACCACCATTGTAGCACGTGTGTAGCCCAACCCGTAAGGGCCATGAGGACTTGACGTCATCCACACCTTCCTCCCGCTTATCACGGGCAGTTTCTTTAGAGTGCCCAGCTTAACCTGCTGGCAACTAAAGATGTGGGTTGCGCTCGTTGCCGGACTTAACCGAACATCTCACGACACGAGCTGACGACAGCCATGCAGCACCTGTCACTAGGTCCCGAAGGAAGGCTCCATCTCTGGAGTTGTCCTAGGATGTCAAGGGTTGGTAAGGTTCTGCGCGTTGCTTCGAATTAAACCACATGCTCCACCGCTTGTGCGGGCCCCCGTCAATTCCTTTGAGTTTTAATCTTGCGACCGTACTCCCCAGGCGGAATGCTTAATCCGTTAGGTGTGACACCGAACAGTATACTGCCCGACGTCTGGCATTCATCGTTTACGGTGTGGACTACCAGGGTATCTAATCCTGTTTGCTCCCCACACTTTCGCACCTCAGCGTCAGTATCGAGCCAGTGAGCCGCCTTCGCCACTGGTGTTCCTCCAAATATCTACGAATTTCACCTCTACACTTGGAATTCCACTCACCTCTCTCGAACTCAAGACCAGGAGTTTTGAGGGCAGTTCCAGGGTTGAGCCCTGGGATTTCACCCCCAACTTTCTGATCCGCCTACGTGCGCTTTACGCCCAGTAATTCCGAACAACGCTAACCCCCTCCGTATTACCGCGGCTGCTGGCACGGAGTTAGCCGGGGTTTCTTTACCAGGTACTGTCATTATCATCCCTGGCGAAAGTGCTTTACGACCCTAAGGCCTTCATCACACACGCGGCATGGCTAGATCAGGCTTTCGCCCATTGTCTAAGATTCCCCACTGCTGCCTCCCGTAGGAGTCTGGGCCGTGTCTCAGTCCCAGTGTTGCTGATCATCCTCTAAAACCAGCTACTGATCGTAGACTTGGTAGGCCATTACCCCACCAACTATCTAATCAGACGCGGGCTAATCCATCACCGATAAATCTTTCCCCCGAAGGGCGTATACGGTATTACTCTCAGTTTCCCGAGGCTATTCCGTAGTGAAGGGTATATTCCCACGCGTTACTAACCCGTCCGCCGCTCGCCCCGAAGGGTGCGCTCGACTTGCATGTGTTAGGCCTGCCGCCAGCGTTCGTTCTGAGCCAGGATCAAACTCTCAAGTTGAAAAGCTATTGCTAGCTTATCCTTGACGTTCGAACCTCTGCACATCGAATTTGTTGTTCAAACAAATTCAGTCTCTGTTTGTTGTGCTTCAGGTTTTCATAAGAAAACAAGAAACCGTCCAAACAGTGAAGCTGACACTAGATCATCGACCCGAAGGTCTACTAGCGCGATATGTAGAGGTTGATCCATCGAATGAACCAAACCGCCCACATATCTCTTCAGAAACTATCAATTTCAAAAAGCGTAGAGACAAAAATGGCTGAGATGCGCCCTATCTTTTATGGCGCGCCCCGCCTCGTTTACCTCTGATTTTATTCTTCCGCCTCGTTGCCGTCCAGTGTGTCTGGCCCGTCTGGCGCCCCGTTGGTGCATCTCTGCGCCGCCGGTGAAGTGGGTTCTAGGCTTAGTCGCAGAAAGCCGCAAGCGCTTTTTTTAAGAAATGTCATCTTTTTTTCATTTTTTCACTTTATCCATTTAATTCAATACATTGAGTTACAAAAATTGCGAAAATTCCCGCCTATTGGATCGATTGTTATGCGGCAGGGCCCGCTGGCGACGGAATCAAACAACTACATATTGGGTTATCCACAGACATACCCCCAAGTTAGGGCGATTTGGGCGCGACTCGTCCCCGTAACAAGGCCGAGTCACCCGCCGACTCGTCACGATTCATATGCAGTCTGGTGATATTTCCCGAGTCGGCAGCGCTGGATGGTGCAGTTTCCCGCGTGGTTCAGTGCAGGCACAGCGTGCCCAGCGTTCTGATTCTGCCCGATCCGCAGGCAAAGCGGTTTCAGGCTGCTTGTGATTTGCGCCTTTTGGGCAGCCGGAGTGCCAGCAAAGCCAGAACAAGCCCCAGATAGACCAGCGGTTCAATCTGAAATCCCTTGGACAGCCAGATGAAATGGACGCATCCCAGAATCGCGATTCCATAGATCGCCTTGTGCAGCGTGCGCCACGTCCGGCCCAGTTTGCGCACGGACCAGTTGTTGGACGTGATCGCAAGCGGCACCATCAGCAGAAATGCGGCCATGCCGATTGTCACATAGGGGCGCTTTACAATGTCGGCCCAAACCTCGCTCGGGATCTGGACATCCAGCACCAGCCACACCAGCAAATGCAGACATATATAATAGAACGTCACCAACCCGATGGCACGCCGGTACCGGATCAGGTTCAAACCGGTGTATCGGCGCAACGGGCTGATCGCCAGACCGGCCACCAGAAACTTCAGCCCAAGTGCGCCCAGTTCGTGTTCCAAGGCCTTGATGGGTTCAACGCCCAGACCGCCGGTCAGTCCCAGATACAGCAGGTAAGGCGCGGGCAAGGCACACACTATATATACAAGCCAAACCGGAACGCGCCGGATCAGGTCATTTGCCCTGTCCACGCTCATTTAGTGGTACTTGGCCAGATCCATACCGGCATACATCGAAGCAACCTCTTCCTCGTACCCGTTGAACATCAGCGTCGGCACCTTTTTGGCAAACAGGCCGCCGCCGATGGGCTGTTCCCATGCCTGCGACCAGCGAGGATGATCCACGTTCGGGTTCACATTACTATAAAACCCGTATTCAGACGCACTGTATTTGTTCCAGGCGGTTGGTGGTTCCTTGTCGGTCAGGGTAATCCGCACGACCGACTTGATCGATTTGTATCCGTATTTCCACGGCACAACCAATCGCAACGGCGCGCCGTTCTGCTTGGGGATGTCCTTGCCGTAAAGACCGGTTGCCATGATCGTCAGCGGATGCATCGCTTCGTCCAGGCGCAGACCTTCGACATAGGGCCAGTCGATAATCGGATAGCGCATGCCCGGCATTTCCTCGGGGCGGTTCAATGTTTGAAAGGCCACGTATTTCGCGCCGGATTGCACCCCGACCATGTTCAGCAGATCGGCCAGTTCAAAACCGTTCCAAGGCACGATCAAAGACCAGCGTTCAACACAGCGCAGCCGGTAGATACGTTCTTCTATGGTCATCGCTTTCATGATGTCCTCGAACGCATAGCTCCCGGGCTTGTCGACCATACCGTTGATCTCGACCGACCAGGGATCGATCGTCATCTGGCCGGCATGGCGCGCGGGATCGCCCTTGTCCGCGCCGAATTCATAGAAGTTGTTATAGCTGGTGATCTCTTCCCAGGTGTTCGGGGTCAGATCGCCAGTTGCAGAACGGGCCTGTTGCCCGATCCCGGCCAACCCGATGCCAGCGGCCACACCTGTCATCAACTGACGCCGGTTCAGATATACTGATTCCGGCGTGACATCTTTTTCAGTCAGGTCGCTTTTCCAACGGTTCGCCATTCACATCTCCTGTTTTCGGCTTTCCACTCTATCTAGGGGGCAGCGAGCCATACGCCAAACCACTTTGACTCACATCTTGGCGACCGGACTGTAACTTGGCAGAATCTCGTTCATCGGAATGGATCGCCCGTCCGCCTGCATGATCCGCACATGGCGGCGGCGCATCAGGCGGGGTTCGGCGACGCCGACAGAATGGGCGATCGTTTCAACCTCGTGAATGATCTCTTTCGCAAAGCGCGCCACGCGCACATATTTGTCTTCCAGCACAAGACCTTTCTGAAATCTGGGGTTGTGGGTGGTTATGCCGGTCGGGCAGGTATTCTTGTTGCACTTCAGCGCCTGAATACAGCCCAGCGAAAACATGAAGCCGCGCGCTGACGTGACAAAATCGGCCCCCGCCGCCAACGCCCACGCCACATCGCCCGGATTGACCAGCTTGCCCGACGCCACCAGCCTGATGCGATCCTTCAGCCCATGTTCGTCGCGCAGGTTGGCAACCATCGGCAGCGCCTCGCGTACCGACATTCCCACCAGATCAATCAGTGGCATCGGTGCGGCCCCGGTACCGCCTTCGCCGCCGTCAATGGTGATGAAATCCGGTGCGCATTCTGCGCCACGCTGCACGATCAGATCAAAGAATTCGCGCAACGGTTCCTGCGCACCGACAACCGTTTTGATGCCGACAGGTTTTCCCGTGACTCCGCGGATATGATGGATCATGTCCAGCAGATCGCCAAAATCGTCTACTTCTATGTGCCGGTTCGGTGAAATGCTGTCCTGTCCTTCGCGGATGCCGCGAATGGCGGCAATTTCCGCTGACACTTTTGCACCCGGCAATATGCCGCCTTTGCCCGGCTTGGCCCCCTGCGCCAGCTTGATTTCGAACATGCGGACAGTTTCGTGTTCTGCAACCTTGCGCAGCTTCTCATCGTTCATGTGGCCGTCTTCTGTGCGTACGCCGTATTTGGCCGTGCCGATCTGGAACACCACATCGCACCCGCCTTCGACGTGAAACGGGCTAAGCCCGCCTTCGCCCGTGTTCAGCCAGATGCCCGCCTCTTTGGCGCCGCGGCTGAGCGCCTGCACCGCGGGTTTGGAAATCGCGCCAAAGCTCATCCCCGATATGTTGAAAAAGGATTGCGCGACATAGGGGATACGCGCCCCCGGCCCGATGATCATCGGTTCGGTGCTGGCAAACTGGTTGTCCAGCGGCGGAAAGGCGGCATTGACGAATATCGGCGTGCCCACAACGGATGTGTTGCGGGTAGACCCGAAGGCGACAGTATTGGCCTCGCCTTCTCCGGCCCGCTTGATCCATTCCCGCTGCGCGCGGTTGAACGGCAATTCCTCGCGATCCATTGCGAAAAAATACTGCCTGAAAAACTCACCCAGCGCGGAAAACAAATGCCGGAATCGTCCGATCACCGGATAATTCCGGCGGATGGCATCGCTGGTCTGCATCCGGTCCACCACAAAGAACACAAGCACGGCAAGAACCGCAATTCCGACCAGCCCGACAAAGGCAAAGACCATGAATTCCAAAGCAGTCATTGCAAAACCCATATGTGTTCTCCGATACTTGTGCCACGGCACGGTGATTCAGGTTTCCGGACCGGGTGTAACGCCCGGCCCCCTGATGGCCGGAACAGTGTCGCAAGCCGCCCCGCTGCGCAATGGAAGGATCAGCATGAGACATTTTTTGACCGTGACCGCCCTGTGCCTGACAGCCACCGCCTCTCTGGCTGGCGATGTCGTGACCTACACGACCGACGAAAGCTTTGACGATGTGATCTTTGGTCTTGAAAACGCCATTCTGGATCAGGGGCTGGTGATCGAAGGTGTCAATCATGTCGGTGACATGCTGGAACGCACCGGCCCGGATGTGGGATCAGATGTGACGGTGTTTCTGGCGGCGGATGTGTACAGTTTCTGTTCCGCATTCCTGTCGCGCAAGGTGATGGAAGCGGACCCGATGAACCTGATGTACTGCCCCTATACGATCTTTGTTGCCCAAAGCCCGGATGCACCGGATCAGACCATGATCGGTTATCGCACCTTTCCAGAAGGCCCGATGCAAGAGGTTCAGACCCTGCTGGATGACATTACAAAGGCCGCAATCGGCGTAGAGTAACGCGCCCTTTCATCACGTTTATTTGACTGGTCCGCAGAAACTGTCGCGGCTTAGCGCACGCGCCTTTTCCGTCAAGCCGAAGAAAGCCGCAATCGGCGGGAATCCCCGCTGATCCGACCCTGCGTTCGCGTCGTAAATTCCCCGATACCAACAAGGTATTTTCGACATTCTCATAAGGGAGATCGACATGCTTCGCTTTACAACTTTTGCCTTCGCAACCGCAGCAACCTTCATCGCGGGCGCCGCCTTTGCCGGTGGCCATTCCAAAGATATCGTCGACACCGCCGTCGAGGCCGGATCGTTCAACACTCTGGTGGCTGCAGTTCAGGCTGCCGGCCTAGTCGATACATTGAAAGGCGATGGCCCGTTCACCGTATTTGCCCCGACAGATGAGGCGTTCGCGGCCCTGCCCGAAGGCACCGTTGAAACGCTGTTGAAGCCGGAAAACAAAGATCAGCTGACCGCCATTCTGACGTATCACGTGGTCGCCGGCAAAGTGATGTCGACCGACCTTAGCGACGGCATGACAGCCGCCACCGTTCAGGGCGGAGAGATAACGATTGATCTGGACAACGGCGTGATGGTGAACACTGCAACAGTCACAGCCGCAGACATCGAAACATCCAACGGCGTCATCCACGTGATCGACACCGTTCTGATCCCTGCCGAATAATCGCGCGGCACTTCTGCCCATACAGCCACGAAAGCCCGTGCAGTCATGTGCGGGCTTTTTCCTGCGCAACCCGATTACGAAAAAAGGCCGGACATTTCAGTCCGGCCTTTCGTGGTCTTTCCAACGCCGCGCGTCAATGCACGACGGCGTCCTCGGGCGGTGTTCGGTTGGAACGGGATACCCGATCCCCGATCAGCAAGCCGTCAACCCCGGCAGATACCTTGACGGTATCGCCATCCATCACATCCCCTGCCAACAGCATTTCTGCCAACGGGTTCTGCAACGCAGTCTGGATCACCCGTTTCAACGGCCGTGCGCCAAACACAGGGTCATAGCCTTCGTCGGCCAGCCATTTCAACGCAGCATCGTCCAGATCAAGCGTGATCTTGCGGCCGACAAGACGTTTGGCCAGTCGCGCCAACTGAATGGTCACGATCGAGTCCATGTCTTCGCGGTTCAGACGATCAAAAATGATCGTTTCATCCAGACGGTTCAGGAATTCGGGGCGGAAATGCGCCCGCACGGCATCCATAACATCACGTTTGGCATCGGAAGCATCCGCGCCATCGGGCAGCCGGCTTAGTGCCTGCGCGCCAAGGTTGGATGTCAAGATGATCAGCGTCTGCTTGAAATCAACCGTCCGGCCCTGACCATCTGTCAGAACACCATCGTCCAGCACCTGCAACAGCACGTTGAACACATCCGGGTGCGCCTTTTCGACCTCGTCAAACAGAACCACCTGATAGGGTCTGCGCCGCACCGCTTCTGTCAGCACACCGCCTTCGTCGTATCCGACATATCCGGGGGGTGCCCCGATCAGACGTGATACAGCATGCTTTTCCATGAATTCCGACATGTCGATGCGCACCATTGCGTGTTCATCGTCAAACAGGAATTCTGCCACGGCCTTGGTCAGTTCGGTTTTACCAACACCGGTCGGCCCCAGAAACAGGAAGCTGCCAAGGGGGCGGCCTTCGTCGTTCAGACCCGCCCGCGCGCGGCGCACCGCGTTTGCAACGGCCTGCACGGCACTGTCTTGTCCGATCACGCGCGCATGCAATTGCTCTTCCATGCGCAGCAATTTTTCGCGGTCGCCTTCCAGCATCTTGGATGTCGGAATACCGGTCCAGCGTTCAACCACGCTAGCGATCTGTTCGGGGCGTACGGCCTCGGCCACCATGACCTCGCTTTCGCTGCCTTCCGCCGCGTTCAGCTTTCTTTCAAGCTCGGGAATGACGCCATAAGACAATTCACCCGCCTTGGACAGATTGCCTTCGCGCTTGGCGATATCCAGCTCGGCGCGGGCATGATCCAGCTGTTCTTTCAGATCGCGGGCACTGGCCAGCTTGTCGCGTTCGCTTTGCCACTGTGCAGTCATCTCGCTGGAACGTTCTTGCAATTCGGCCAGATCCTTGGTCAGCGTTTCCAGCCGATCCTTGGAGGCGGCATCATCTTCCAGCCGCAGGGCTTCCGCTTCGATCTGCTTTTGCAGGATTTCACGGTCCAGCGCATCCAGTTCTTCGGGTTTGCTGTCCACTTCCATGCGCAGCCGGCTCGCGGCCTCGTCGACCAGATCAATCGCCTTGTCGGGCAGGAACCGGTCCGTGATGTAACGGTGGCTTAGCGTTGCCGCCGCGACCAGCGCGCTGTCGGAAATCCGCACACCATGGTGCAGCTCATATTTTTCCTTGATCCCGCGCAGAATGCTGACGGTGTCTTCGACAGTGGGTTCCGCGATCACCAAAGGCTGGAAACGGCGCGCCAAAGCGGCATCTTTTTCGACGTATTTGCGGTATTCGTCCAGCGTGGTCGCACCGATACAGTGCAATTCACCCCGCGCCAGCGCCGGTTTGATCAGGTTGGCAGCGTCCATCGCGCCATCGCCCTTGCCAGCCCCGACCAGGGTATGCATCTCATCAATGAACAGGATGATTTCACCGGCAGCGGCGGTCACTTCGTTCAATACCGCCTTCAGGCGTTCTTCGAATTCACCGCGATATTTCGCACCGGCGATCAGCGCGCCCATATCCAGCGCAAGCAATTTCTTGTTTCGCAGGCTTTCGGGCACGTCACCGTTGATGATGCGCAGCGCCATTCCTTCGGCGATGGCGGTCTTGCCCACGCCCGGTTCCCCGATCAGCACAGGGTTGTTCTTGGTGCGGCGTGACAGCACCTGCATCGCACGGCGAATTTCCTCGTCGCGCCCGATGATCGGGTCAATCTTGCCCTGCTCTGCCGCTTCGGTCAGATCACGCGCGTATTTTTTCAGCGCATCATACCCTTCTTCGGCGCTGGCCGTGTCTGCGGTGCGCCCCTTGCGAATGTCATTGATCGCCGCATTCAGCCCCTGCGCCGTCACGTTACCGGCATCCAGCGCATCCTTGGCTTTGGATTTGACCATGCACAGCGCCATCAGAATGCGTTCGACCGGCACAAAACTATCGCCTGCCTTTTTGGCCAGCGCTTCTGCTTCGGTCAGCACTTTTGCTGTCGGCCCGTCCAGATAGACCTGACCGGCATCACCTGTCACTTGCGGGATTTTGGACAACGCCAGATCCAGTGCCTGAACGACCTGTTCCGGTGCGCCACCGGCACGTTTGATCAGGTTGCTGGCAAGCCCCTGATCGTCGTCCATCAAAGCTTTCAGGATGTGTTCCGGCGTCAAACGCTGGTGGTTTTCGCGTGTTGCGATGGTTTGGGCGGCTTGCACGAACCCGCGCGACCGCTCCGTGAACTTGCTCAAGTCCATGGTCTGTCTCCTTTTCAAAGCACCCGTTTTATCTCACGCCTGACATGCAGCACGCTTGGCTCGGGCCTCGACCTCAATATGTGAAAGCAGCCCTTTCGCTTCAAGAGGGTGCCACCCGAAACAGGCCCGTGCGGGGAAAAACTTTGGCCTATGCCCCTTTTTTGCCATTCTGGCGCGCAATAGCTTTCACATCGTAAACGAGTGAGAGAGTACCCATGCGTGTTGATCACATTAATCTGGCTGACATTGCCTATCACACGGCATCCAACTGCCATATCGCGAAAATCCATCTGGTCGGTCCCGACACGGACATCACGCTGGACTGCGCCGCCTTTCTGGCGCCCGAGCAATCGAAACATGCGGTCGCTTCTGCGCTGATCAGTGATGCCATCCGCCAGTTACACCGCCTGAACGCAAGCCCGCGCGACAAAAAGACCCTGACATTCGCACCCGGCGCCCTGCCCGATGTGGCACGCAAACTGATCTGATTTCAGCATCGGCGAAACCATGCCGATCATATGTTACGGGGCGTCACATCAGCGTGTTCCCCATAAAAACATATGAACCCGATTCCTATCTAGCGCGTTGAGGCCATACAAACGTCTTTTAATAGGATGAGCAGATGAAACATTTTCGTTTCCCATTTCCCCAAGCGCGCGTTTCCGACGTGATTTATAATGCAGCGAACCAAAGTTTCGAAGCGACGGTCACTTTGTATGAAAACAACACAGCCGTGAAACACGCCTGCACCGTACCTGCACCGATTACCATGTCGTTCAAGGACGCGACGCACCGGTTAATCGCGCAGGCGCGCAGGCAACAGAAAACACCATCCGGGTTGCGGGCCCGCATGGCGCCGCTGCACCCCGCCCCGCGCCCGGAGCCAGAGTTCAATCCGGTCCGGATCTTGCGCCGGTGGAGCCATTCGGGCTTTTTGCGCCGTCGCATCGCCTGACACCCGGGGTATAAAAGGAGCATGCGCCCGATAGACAGGGCGCACCGAACAGATTAGGCAGTCGCAAACATCCCAACCAAAGGTTTGCCAATGTCTGATGACCGCCTGATTGTCGCGCTTGATGTACCCTCGGCCGTGCACGGCCTTGATCTGGCTGAAAAGCTGGGGGCCGCCGTTTCATTCTACAAAATCGGTCTGGGAATGCTGACAGGTGGCGGGCTGGCGCTGGCGAACGAGCTAAAGCAGGATCACGGCAAGCGCATTTTTCTGGACATGAAACTGTTCGACATCGGTGCAACTGTCGAAGCGGCAGTGCGCGGACTAGCGCAGTTCGATCTTGATTTTCTGACAGTGCATGGCGATCCGCACGTGGTGCGCGCCGCCAAGGAAGGCGCGAGCGGAAGTGCCATGAAAATCCTGGGCGTCACCATTCTTACATCGCTGGACAGATCCGATCTGGATGACGGGTTGATCCGCGCCGGCGACATTCCCGAAATCGTTGCAGAACGTGCGGCGCGGGCATTTCTTGCCGGCGCTGACGGCGTTATCGCATCTCCGCAAGAGGCCGCCATGATCCGCGCCCTGCCCGAAGCGACCGACCGCCTGATCGTGACACCGGGGGTACGTCCGGCAGGGGCCGCGCTGGGGGATCAGAAACGGGTGGCCACGCCCGCAGCCGCCATTACCGACGGGGCAGATCATATCGTTGTGGGCCGTCCCATCTGGCAAGCGGCAGACCCGCAGCAGGCCGCACGGGCCATTTTGACCGAATTGCCCTGAACGCGGTCACATTGCCGCCCAAAAAGTCCAGCGCCTACTCTATTCGGGCATGATTCTCGCTATAAGTGTGCTTATTCGGGCACAGACTGCGGGATAAGCCGAAAGTACGGTATTCCCTACTTTGGAAAATCCGGCTTCTGACGCACAGTTGACGTTAGGTGATACTCCCCAACGGGCCGGTTCTTCCTGCGGTTCGTTAACTCCCCCCGCATCAAGTCGCGGGGGTCTTTGTGTGGGGCACCGGATTTTCCCTGTTTTGTTTCGCGCTGCGCACGCCATATACTGTGACCATCGCCCCTAGATCTGCTGTCTGGTCCCATCCGTATATGCCATCCCTTTGCCGCGATTGCCTGACCCCATTTGACGCCACCCGCCGGTGCCCGTCCTGCGGCAGCCCGCGTGTTGTTGCGCATCCGGAATTGTTCGATCTCAGCATCGCACACATGGATTGCGATGCGTTCTATGCCAGCGTGGAAAAACGCGATGATCCGTCGCTGGCGGACAAACCGGTGATCATCGGGGGCGGGCGGCGCGGCGTTGTATCCACCGCCTGCTATGTAGCACGCATCCGCGGTGTAAAATCGGCAATGCCGATGTTTCAGGCGCTGAAACTGTGCCCCGATGCGGTGGTGATCAAACCCCGTATGGACGCCTATGTCGAAGCATCCAGAGCGATCCGCGCCATGATGGAGGATTTGACACCGGCCATTGAACCCCTGTCGCTAGACGAGGCGTTTCTTGATCTGACAGGCACACAGAAACTGCATGGGGCACCGCCGGCCGTGATGCTCGCCCGACTGGTGCGCCGGATGCGCACCGAACTGGGCCTGACCGGGTCCATCGGCTTAAGCCACAACAAATTTCTGGCCAAGGTCGCTTCGGATCTGGACAAACCACACGGATTTTCCGTGATCGGCGAGGGTGAAACCGCCGCTTTCCTCAAGGATAAACCGGTGCGCATGATCTGGGGGGTCGGGCAGGCAACGCAGGGCGCACTGGAAAACGCCGGCATCCGCACCTTCAGCGATCTGTTGCGCTGGGATCGAAAGGATTTGTCGGCACGGTTCGGGGCGATGGGCGAACGGCTGTGGCATCTTGCGCGCGGACAGGACAAACGGCGTGTCAGCGCGCACGAACCGATGAAATCCATTTCCAATGAAACCACATTTCACGATGATACCAGCGATCCCGATATTCTGGACGGACATCTGTGGCGCATGGCCGAAAAGGTCGCAGACCGCGCCAAGGCCAAGGCGCTGGCCGGGCGTGTCGTAACGCTGAAACTGAAACGATCCGATCATTCGCTGCTGTCCCGCCGCGTTGCGCTGCGTGATGCAACCCAGCTTGCCGATACGGTTTACCGCACTGCGCGCGGCCTGTTTGAGCAGGTGGGCGATCAGGGGCCTTACCGCCTGCTTGGGTGCGGGTTGTCTGATCTGTGTGCCGAAACCGCGGCCGATCTGTCCGGTGATCTGCTTGATCCCGATGCCGTGCGGCGCGGCAAGGCCGAAAAGGCAACCGATCAGATCCGGCAACGCTTTGGCAGCGATGCGATATTAAAGGGGCGCGCCCTTCGGTGAAACGGGCCTAGGGTTTCTTTGCTTCATTTGGGGCGGCTGCGGCCTCGGCATCTTCGATGGCCGATTGCGCTGCTGCCGTGACCGCCTCTTTTTCCTGATCTGTCAGATCATCGACCTTGCCATCGGCAAGACGCACGGTCACTTCGCGATGGGCAAACTTGATGCCTTCGCGTTCGAACAGATCGCGGATTTCCTCGAACACGCGCTTGCGGATCATCCACTGTTCGCCCGGCGTGGTCATGAACTTGACGCGAATGATCATCGCGCTGTCCTGCATTTCGATTACGCCCTGCGATTTCAGCGGTTGCAGGAAATCCTTGCCGATGACCGGATCTTCCAGCAATTCCTGCCCCAGTTTCTTGATCAGCTTGCGTACTTTTTCCACATCGGTGTCATAGGTCACGCGCAACGGCAGTTTCATTATCACCCAGTCGCGGGAAAAGTTGGTCAGAAACCGGATTTCGCCGAATGGAATCGTATGCAGCGGCCCGCGATGGTGGCGCAACTGGAACGACCGGACCGAGATTTTTTCGACCGTGCCTTTGACATCGCCAATATCGATGTATTCGCCTTTGCGAAACGCATCATCGAACAGAAAAAACGCACCTGAAAACACATCGCGCACCAGCGCCTGTGATCCGAAACCCACAGCCAGACCAACAACACCGGCACCGGCGAACAGCGGGCTGACATTTACGCCCAGTTCCAGCAGCACGATCAGCGTGATGGTCACAAGAATGACGATCAGGATGAAATTACGGAACAGCGGCAGCAAGGTGGCCAGACGGCTTGCGCTGGAATGCGCGCCTTCATCGCCCAAAATGGCTTCCGGCGCATCGCCCACTTCTTCATCGATCTTGCGGTCGATCCAGATGCGAAAGGCGTGATAGACGATATAGCCCAGAAACAGGATCACGATCACATCGGCAAACCGGTCCAGCAGAGAGTCTCCGATCATGTCGCTGTCGACGCCCCAGACGGAAACAAAGGCCCACAGCCCCGCAACCAGCGCCAGAACACCGGACACCCGCCGCGCCAGATCTTCGAAACTGTGCATTTCGCGCGCCTGACTGGCATGGGCCGCCTCGATCAGCGCCTCTTCCTCTGCCTCGGTTAGCGTCTCGTCCGGATTCTCAAGCTCTTCGTTCAGTTCTTTCAGGGCGCGCGAGCGCTGGAAAAACCGTTCGATCAGGTAATTGATGACGCCGTATACCACGATGATCGACATCAGGATGCCGTAAGCCCCCGCAATCAGTGGTATGGACTGCGACAGTTCCATCACCAGTTCATAGGTCAGTTCAAACCACGCGAAGACAAAGTACAGGATCGAAAGCGGTGCCCAGGCCCTGGCAACGATGCGCGTCGCAGTGGGCACCTCGCCCGGGTCGCGGCCGTTCAGTATCGCATTGGTGATCGCCCGCCGGTTGGTCAGAACCATTGTGATGTTCAACATCACCAGACCCAAAGACAAAAGCGATGCCATCACGGCATAGACATCGTAATTCAGGCCAAGTTCGCGAATCCAGATGGTGAAATTCAGTGACCAGATTTCAAGAACCGCCAGAATCCACAGCCACCTGTGCAGCCTTTTCGCGTCATGATCCGAAAACCGCGGGATGCGATACTGGCTTAAAAACGGTGACAACACCATACGCCAGATGCCGGCCACAACGCGCGACGCGAAATAGGCGGTGTATATGACCGTCACGGTGAATTGCATTGCCGTATCTTGCAACGGACCGAAAATCAGCGATCCGACAATATAAGCGACGGCCATCGAGACCAGCGCGCCGATCACCCCCATGAAGAAACGGAACACCAGAAACGGCAGTTTTTCGGAATAGCCTTCGGGATCCACCTTGATGCGTCCAACAACAAAGTTTTTGACCAAACGCTTGCCGTAGATTTCACGCTCGACCAGATAGCCCAGTCCGAAAAGTGCCAGGCTGAACAACAAAGCTTCGACAAAGGTCATGATGCGCCCGTCGGGGCTGCTGGCGCGCAGGATGAACATCACCTCGTTAAAGGCAACGGGCAGTGCATTCAGCTTGGTCTTCAGAATGGTGCGGAACCGGTCGCCTTGCGATTGAAGCTTCATCAGGCTTGACCCGCCTGCCTCGGCCTTTTCGGGGGGCGGTGCCGGACTGTCTGCTTGAGATTCCGCAAGAACCTTGCCTGTCGAATCAACTACGATGACGTTAACGCCGTTTTCTGCGGCCAGACGCAAAGTTTCGCTGAATTGCTCTGACGGTTGCAAATCCGTCGCCGTTTCAGGGCTTTCCGCGGTCGCCATTGATGTCACGCTCTGGGCAAGACTGGCCGTTCCCAGCGTGATCGCAAGAACAAGGATGCTTAGAAATCGAACGACGAACACAGGCATGAAAGGGGCTTTCCGGTTTGATCCGGCCACGCTAGGCCAAGCCATTGCAGCGCGCAATGGCGGCTACGCTGAATTGAACTGCGCACCAGCGCCCGGAAACGGATTTGATGATGTACCCTTTGCATTTGGCACATGTTTCACTAGGAAAGCGGCAATATCGGCAGCGCCGCGTTAAAACGGCCTTGCGACGAAGGAACAGGAACGCCGGATGACTGCCACGACCTTACCGGAACGTATTGCCGTCTTGGGGCTGGGCTATGTCGGTCTGCCCCTTGCGCTGGCGTTGTCGCGTGCGGGGTTTGAAACGGTCGGGTTTGATACAAACACGGGTCTGATAGATGCTTTGCATATGGGCACCGACCCCAATGGCGAAGTGAACGCGGCCTCTCTTGCAGCGACGCAGTGCCGGTTTTCGCATGATCCATCCAGCCTGACGGGATGCACCGTTTTCATCATCGCCGTACCCACACCAATCACCGGTGCAAAGAAACCCGATCTCGGGCCGCTGGTCGGCGCGTGTGAAACCGTTGCGCCCCATCTGACCGACGGCGCGTTGGTGGTGGTCGAAAGCACGGTTTATCCGGGTGTCACCGAAGACATCTGCGGCCCGGTTCTGGCGCGCGTAAGTGGCCTTACCCCCACAACGCAGATCAAGCTTGGGTATTCGCCCGAACGGGTCAACCCCGGGGATGCGGAACATTCCCTTGAAAGCGTCGTCAAAATCATCTCGGCGCAGGATGCCGACACGCTGGACCGTGTGGAAGCGATCTATGCCCCGGTGGTCAAGGCAGGGCTGCACCGTGCAAGTTCGATCAAGACGGCAGAAGCGGCCAAGGTTATCGAAAACACGCAACGCGATCTAAACATCGCGCTGGTCAACGAATTTTCGCTGATTTTTTCACGGATGCAGCTTGATACGCTGGAAGTGCTGGAAGCCGCGGGAACCAAGTGGAACTTTCTGCCGTTTCGCCCCGGTCTGGTCGGCGGGCACTGCATCGGGGTTGATCCCTATTACCTGACTCACAAGGCCGAACAACTGGGCTATCACCCCGAGGTTATTCTGGCGGGCCGCCGGATCAACGATCATATGGGGCGCCATGTGGCATCAGACCTGATCAAGGCCATGCTGGCGCGGCAGGTTGATCTGACACGGGCGCGGGTTCTGATCATGGGGTTCACGTTCAAGGAAAACTGCGCCGACACGCGCAACAGCAAGGTGGCCGATATCGTATCCGAACTGCATTCCTTTTCTGTTTCCAC
This sequence comes from Sulfitobacter sp. TBRI5, assembly GCF_051013555.1. NCBI lineage: Bacteria > Pseudomonadati > Pseudomonadota > Alphaproteobacteria > Rhodobacterales > Roseobacteraceae > Sulfitobacter > Sulfitobacter sp. TBRI5. Next base: position 928,252 of record NZ_CP112884.1, read on the forward strand.
CGATGTTTACGAACCGTGGGTCACACCGGAAACCATGCGCGCCGAACACGCGATCAGCACCATTCCCGCACCCGAAAACGGCCACTATGATGCGATCGTTCTGGCCGTGGCCCATCGCGAATTTGTCGAAATGGGTGCAGATGCCATTCGGGCATTGGGCAAACCCAACGCAATTGTCTATGATATCAAGGGTGTTCTTGGTAAAGCCGGTTCCGACCTGAGACTTTAAAGCAGAAGAATAGCTATGGATATTGCCGCCCTGTCGCCGACCTGCCTAAGCACACAACCGCAGAAATCGCGGCGGGTTCTGCTATATAGCCATGATACGTTCGGTCTGGGCCATCTGCGCCGGTCACGGGCCCTGGCCACAGCCATCACCTCTGCCGATCCGCACGCAACCGCCATCATCCTGACCGGATCACCGGTGGCGGGGCGATTCGCATTTCCCGAACGGGTGGATCATGTGCGCCTGCCGGGTGTGACCAAACAGGCCGACGGATCCTATGTATCGCAATCGCTGGATATGGGCATTGATCAGACTACGGCCATGCGTGCCGGCCTGATCAAATCGGCCGCCGAACAGTATCAGCCCGATCTGCTGATCGTTGACAAGGAACCCACCGGCTTTCGGGGCGAGGTTTTGCCAACTCTGCAAATGCTGAAAGACCGCGGCACAACCAAGCTGGTGCTGGGCCTGCGCGATGTTCTGGACAGCCCCGAGATCATGGGAACCGAATGGGACCGCAAAGGCGGCATCGACGCGACAGAGCGTTTTTACGATGAAATCTGGGTTTATGGCCTGCGGTCGTTCTATGATCCGACCAGCGGCCTTGATCTGAACGAAGAAACCCGCGCGCGCATGACCTATACCGGATATCTGCGCCGCGAGGTTCATGTCGACGCGCCTGCGCTGGACGCGCCCTATATTCTGGTGACACCGGGTGGTGGTGGTGACGGGCAGGCGATGGTCAATCTGGTGCTCTCTGCCTATGAACAGGATCCAGACCTGTCGCCGATGGCGGTGCTGGTCTACGGGCCGTTCCTGTCGGGCGACACGCGCGAACTGTTTGAACGGCGGGTGCGCAACCTGAACGGTCGGGTGCGTGCCGTCGGCTTTGAATCCCAGATCGAAACGCTGTTTGCAGGGGCGCAGGGCGTTGTCTGCATGGGCGGCTACAACACATTCTGCGAGGTGCTGTCTTTTGACCAGCGCGCCGTGATTGTGCCGCGCACCGTGCCGCGCCGCGAACAGCATATCCGCGCCAGCCGTGGCAAGGCGCTGGGTCTGGTGCAGATGCTGGACGAAGATCAGGGCCAATTGACCCCGCAATCCATGATCCACGCAATCCGCAACCTGCCGTTCCAGAAACTGCCGTCACAAAGCTATATTCCCGGCCTGCTGGACGGGTTGGACGTTGTCGTGGATCGCGCCCGCGCCCTTATGGCAACCAAACCGACGGTTCCCGCCGCAGAATGACATCATCCGCCCGCAAACTGGCCATTGTGGTCAAGGGTTGGCCGCGCCTGTCGGAAACCTTTATCGCGCAGGAACTGGCCGCGCTTGAGGCCGCAGGCCACCGGTTCGACATCTGGTCGCTGCGTCATCCAACCGACAAAAAACGCCACCCGCTGCACGATCAAATCACCGCACCCGTGTATTACCTGCCGGAATATCTGCATCAGGAGCCAAAGCGCGTGACAGCCGCCTTGCTGGCCGCGCGCCATCTGCCCGGATTTGCGACCGCTTTTTCCATCTGGAAGGCCGATTTTGCCCGCGACCGGACACGCAACCGCATCCGCCGCTTTGGACAGGCCTGCGTTCTGGCCACCGAACTGCCCCCCGAGGCAACGGCGTTTTATGCCCACTTCCTGCACACCCCGTCATCTGTGGCGCGCTATTGCGCGATCCTGCGGGGTGATCCGTGGGGGTTTTCGGCCCATGCCAAAGACATCTGGACATCACCGGAATGGGAATTGCGCGAAAAACTGGACGCTCCGCCGACGGGCGCCGAATTTGGCGCCACCTGCACTGCTTATGGTGCCCGGCATCTGCGCGCCCTGTCCAGCGATCCGGCGCGCATTGATCTGGTCTATCACGGGCTGGATCTGTCGCGCTTCCCCGCACCGCCCGCGCGTAAGCTGCGCGGCAAGTCCGATCCCCTGACCCTTTTGTCGGTCGGGCGGCTGGTTGAAAAAAAGGGGTTCGACAGGCTGATCGCTGCATTGGCCCTGTTGCCCCTAGATCTGAACTGGCGCTGGATCCATATCGGGGGCGGCGGGCTTAAGGATACGCTGGCCAAGCAGGCCGCAGATCTGGGCATCGCCGACCGGATCGACTGGCGCGGTGCCTGCAACCAGCCGCAAGTGATCGAGGCGATGCGCGCCGCCGATCTGTTTGTTCTGCCAAGCCGCATTGCCGACGATGGCGACCGCGACGGTCTGCCCAATGTTCTGATGGAAGCCGCATCACAACGCCTGCCGATCATATCAACGGCAGTGTCCGCGATCCCTGAATTCATCGACAATGGCGCGCATGGTATCCTGACGGATGATACACCTGCCGCTTTGGCACAGGCAATAATGACGATTGTCGAAGACCCCGAAAACGCCGCCCGCATGGCGCAGGCCGCGCTGGACCGTCTGACATCCGATTTCGCGGTTGATCCCGGAGTTGCACAACTCTCTCGCCGCCTGACCGAAATGGGCGCATCGGCCACCCCATGATCCCGATCGCGTTTTATGCCCCGCTGAAATCCCCGCGCCATCCGGTTCCGTCGGGCGACCGCGCGATGGCGCGGGCCGTGATGCAGGCGCTGGATGCCGGCCCGTTCAAAACCGACCTTGTGTCGCAACTGCGCAGTCTGGATCGCTCTGGCGATCCAACGGTGCAGACCGATCTGCAAGCCAAGGCACAGCAGGAAATCGAACGGTTGCTTGCGATTGCGCCGCAATGCGGCTGGCGCGCATGGGTGACATATCACAACTATTACAAAGCCCCCGATCTGATCGGCCCCGCGATCTGTGCCAGCCTGTCCATTCCCTATATCCAGATCGAAGCCAGCCGCGCGCACAAACGACTGACCGGGCCATGGGCAGCCTTTGCTAAACAGGCCGAGGCCGCGTGTGATCAGGCCGATCTTGTGTTTCACATGACAACACACGACCGCGAAACCCTGATGAAACACCAGACACCAAATCAAACCATTCTGCCGCTGGCGCCATTTCTGCCGCAAACCGATCTGCCTGTCGCACAGGGCGGACCCCGTCTGGATAACAATCTGCTGTGCGTCGGTATGATGCGGGCGGGTGATAAACTGGCGTCTTATCAAATTATTGCCGATGCCGCAGGTCAGTTGAAAACACCGGACTGGCGGTTGACCATCGTCGGCGCTGGCCCCGCCCGCGCCGGGATCGAGGCGGCATTCGCCCCTTTCGGGCCGCGCGTCCGTTTCACTGGACAGTTGGACGCAGATGAACTGGCCCGGCATTATGACAGCGCCACGCTGCTGGTCTGGCCCGGCGTGAACGAAGCGTTCGGCATGACCTATCTTGAAGCGCAGGCCCACGGTCTGCCGATTGTTGCCCAGGATCGCAACGGCGTGCGCGATGTGGTGCATGGCGGTATCCTGTGCGATCCGGCGCATGTTCAGGATTTCGCCGCTGCAATCGACCGCCTGCTGGGTGATCCCGCGCACAGGGCCACTCTGGGCGCAGCCGGGCGCGCAGCCGTTCAGACCCAGCATTTGCAACCGGCCGCGACCGATGCGCTGACCCGCGCCATCTGTCCCCTGATCGGAGTAACACCATGACCCGCCTGGCCCTTTTGCGCCACGGTCACACCCCGTGGAACCGCGCCGGCCGTATTCAGGGCCGCAGTGATATCGCGCTGGATCCCGAAGCCGCCAACGCTCTTGCCGCCTTGTGCCTGCCGGACGGATGGCAGGATGCCGATCTGTGGTCCAGCCCGCTGTTGCGCGCAGCCGATACGGCGCAACTGGTGGCGGGGCGCGCGCCGCGCACGTCCCCCGCGCTGATCGAAATGAACTGGGGCGATTGGGAAGGTCTGAAAGGCATTGATCTGCGTGCCGATCCGGCCAGCGGCTTTCGCGATATCGAAGACTGGGGCTGGGATTATCGCCCGCCGGGCGGAGAATCCCCGCTGGAGGTCTGGCATCGTCTGCGCCCCTGGCTGCAAACCCTGCACCGCGACAGCATCGCGGTTTGCCATATCGGCATCATGCGCGTTTTGCTGGCCCGCGCCACCGGATGGGATTTTTCCGGACCTGCCCCGTTCCAGATCAAACGCAACCGGTTGTTCGTGATCGAACTTGGCCCCGAAATGAAAGTGTCCGATCCCGCAATTGTCCGGCTGCCGGACCGTACGCCATGAAGGTGATGGTGGTTGTCACCCACCTGTTGGGCGCAGGGCATTTAAGCCGCGCACTCACCCTTGCGTGGGCCTTTGCAGCGCGGGGGCATGACACAACGCTGGTGTCCGGCGGCCGGCCTGTGCCACATTTCGACACAAGGGGCGTGGATATGGTACAACTGCGCGCGCTGCATTCGGACGGGACAAACTTTTCGCACCTGCTGACGAAAGACGGCGCGCCAGTGACCGAGGCGGATTATCAATCGCGCCGGGCCGTGCTGCTTGAAACACTGGAAAAAATGCAGCCCGATATTCTGATCACCGAACTATACCCGTTTGGGCGGCGCGTGTTGCGCCACGAATTTCAGGCCTTGTTGCAGGCGGCACATTCTTTGCCGCACCGTCCGCTTGTTCTGGCGTCGGTGCGCGACATACTTGCGCCGCCGTCCAAACCGGAACGGGCCACCGCTGCCGATGAGGTGATCGATCGATATTACGACGGCGTGCTGGTGCATTCGGACAAGCGCAGCACGGTGCTGGATCAAAGCTGGCCGGTGTCCGACCGGTTGCAAGAGAGGCTGCACTATACAGGCTATGTCGCCCCGCCCGCCGCCGGCCCGCACCCCGAGTGTGCCGGACAGGGCGAGGTGATTGTCGCCGCCGGAGCCGGATCGGTTGGCGATGCTTTGTTTGAGGCCGCCGCAGGTGCAGCGCGTCAGTCCAATGGGGCCACATGGCGTCTGTTGGTCGGCGGCGCGCATCCGGAACCGCGCATCGCGCGCCTTCTGGAACTGTCGGGTGGCAACGCGATTGTCGAACCCGTGCGCCCCGATTTCCGCCAGTTGCTGTATCATGCCGACTGCGCAGTCACGATGTGCGGCTACAATACCGCGCTGGACGTGCTGCAATCGGGCTGTCCTGCGGTTCTTGTGCCGTTTGATGATGGGGGCGAAGTGGAACAGACCCTTCGCGCCCAAAGCCTGACGCGTCTTGACGGCATCTATGCTGTGAAAACATCAGACCTGTCACCCGACATCCTGATAAAGGCCGTGACGGCCACCAAAGGCCACCGCAGACCTGCGGGGCTTGACCTCCACTTTGATGGCGCGCAACGCTCGGTTGACATCGCGGTCAGCTTGCAACGGAGACGCCGATGAATATCGACTGGTCCGATCTGCGCACAGAACTGGCCGAATGGCAGGCACGGGGGCTGCGCCTTCCGGTCTGGTGGCGCGATGATGATGCCGTGGCACCGACGCCCGCGCTGTCACGTCTGACAAAGCTGTCTGCGCGGACAAGTATGCCCGTTCATCTGGCTGTCGTTCCGCGCCCTGCCACACCCGATCTGGCGGCGTTTGTTGCCGATAATGCGCCGCTTATCCCTGTGGTGCATGGATGGGCCCATGAAAACCACGCCCTGCCTGATGCCAAGAAATCGGAATTCGGCACGGCTGTGCCCCGTGCGCGCCACGACATCCAACTGGCCATCAGTACGGCCCGTGACCTGTTCGGCACGCGGCTTGCGCCCATGTTCGTCCCGCCGTGGAACCGGATTGCGCCTGATCTTTATCCCGATCTGGTTTCGGCTGGGTTTGACATGGTGTCCACCTTCACGCCGCGCAAAACGGCGCAACCAGTGCCGTACCTGACCCAGATCAACACCCATCTTGACCCGATCGACTGGCGCGGAACACGCGGCCAGATCGCGCCGGACATTGTGATTGCCGGTCTGGTCGCCCGATTGCGTGACCGCAGAACCGGCGACGCCGATGCATCCGAACCCTTGGGGCTGCTGACACACCATCTGGTGCACACCGAAGATGTGTGGGATTTCACCGCGCAGTTTATCGAAGAGATCAGCCAGGGGCCGGTCGATCTTTTCCGCGCGGATCACAGGCCGCAATAACCTGCCTGTCGGGCAAAAAAACTGCCGTTTTCTATTTGACTCCGCGCCGCCGGTTTCGTATCGCAGCGCCAGTGTATGGCGTGGTAGCTCAGCTGGTTAGAGCACAGCACTCATAATGCTGGGGTCGGTGGTTCAAGTCCACCTCACGCCACCATACATTCCCCGACTTTACTTACCCGGCCCGAACCGTGTCGATCATCAGTTGCACGTTGTCCGGATCGGCATCCGGCGTGATGCCATGGCCCAGATTGAAGATATGCGGGCCGTTTGAAAACGCTTTCACAATCGCGCGGGTGTCGTCGATCAGGGGCTGGCCACCGCTGACCATGTGATAGGATGCAAGATTGCCCTGCACACAGCCATCAACCTGCACATTGCGCGCGGCCCAGTCGGGCGACACGGAATTGTCCAGCGCCACGCAATCCACGCCCGTGGCCTTTGCAAATCCGATATAGTTATCCCCGGCCTCGCGCGGGAAGCCGATGACCGGAATATGCGGATACCTGGCCTTCAGCGCCGCCGTAATCTCGCGCGCGGGTTCAAGTGCGTATTTGCGAAAATCATCGCCTTTCAGCGATCCCGCCCAACTGTCAAAGATTTTCACGACCTCGGCACCCGCTTCGATCTGGGCCGACAGGTACAGAATCGTTGCCTCGGTGATCCGCGCCAACAGCGCTTCGAACAGGGGGTTGTTTTCCTCGCGCAGCGCATGCGCAGGCCCCTGATCTGGTGTACCGCGTCCCGCAATCATATAGGTGGCCACGGTCCATGGCGCGCCGGCAAAACCGATCAACGTGGTTTCCTTTGGCAATTCACGCGACAGAATACGCACCGTTTCGTAAATCGGGTTCAGAACCGGATCAATCTCGTCCGCGGGGCCCAGTTTGTCAAAATCGGCCTGCGTGGTGATCGTGGACAGGCGCGGGCCTTCGCCGGTGACAAACCACAAATCCGCGCCCAGCGCCTGTGGTACCAGCAAAATGTCGGCAAACAGGATCGCCGCATCAAACCCGTAGCGGCGGATCGGCTGCAATGTCACCTCGGCGGCCAGCTCGCTGTTGTAACACAGCGACAGGAAATCCCCTGCCTGCGCACGGGTGGCGCGGTATTCGGGCAGGTAACGGCCCGCCTGCCGCATCATCCAGATCGGCGGGATCGCCTGTGTTTCCCCCGCAAGGGCGCGCAAGATCGTCTTGTTCTGGGCCATATCGTTCCTCGGATGTGCAAATTTCAGCCCTGTGGTTTCGCCCAAGCGGCAATTTGTCAAGCCACACACGGTTGTCAGGTCAAATTGCCGCGAATAAAGAAGGCGGATGAACTCAAATCTTCCAAGCCCCGATTCACCGCTGAAAATTGGCACCCGCGGCTCTCCGCTGGCGCTGGCGCAGGCATACGAGACCCGCGCACGGCTGATGGCCGCGTTTGATCTGCCCGAAGAGGCGTTTGCCATTGTCGTCATCAAGGTGACAGGCGATGCGGTGCAGGACCGACCGTTGAAAGAGATCGGCGGCAAGGGGCTGTTCACCCGCGAGATCGAAGAAGACCTGATTGCTGGCAAGATCGACATTGCGGTCCATTCGATGAAGGACATGCCGGTGTTGCAACCCGACGGGTTGCTGCTGGACACGTACCTGCCCCGCGAAGACCCGCGCGATGGGTTCGTTTCGGCCAGTAAATCCGCGCTGGACGATCTGGAACGGGGGGCCACTGTCGGCACCTCAAGCTTGCGGCGCAAGGCGCAGTTGCTGAACGCGCGCCCCGATCTGAACGTGGTCGAATTTCGCGGCAATGTGCAAACCCGCCTTAAAAAACTGGCTGACGGCGTGGCTGAATGTACGTTTCTGGCGATGGCAGGTCTGAACCGTTTGGGTCGTGCTGATGTCCCTGCCACACCGGTTGACACATCCGATATGCTGCCCGCCGTGGCGCAAGGGGCCATTGGCATCGAACGGCGCGCGGACGACAGCGCCACCGCTGCGCTGCTTGACGCGATCCACGATACTGTCACCGGTCAGCGGCTGGCGGCGGAACGCGCATTTCTGGCGGCACTGGATGGATCGTGCGAAACACCGATTGCCGGACTGGCAGAGTTGCAGGGCGGAACAGTGCATTTGCGCGGTGAGGTTTTGCGCCCTGACGGGTCCGACCGGTTAAGCGACGCAGGCGATGCCCCGATAGAAGATGGCGCAGACCTTGGCCGCGCCATGGCCGCCCGTCTTCTGCATCGTGCCGGGCCGGGTTTTTTCGACTGGCACAGCTGAACAGGGCCGGGCCCGGTTTCAGTCGCTCAGACCCATTTGGCCAGCGGCGGCAGGCTCATCAGAACGGCATTGGCATCGTGGCCAGTTTCAAGACCGAATTTGGTGCCACGGTCATAGACAAGATTGTATTCCGCATAGAGGCCGCGATGGATCAGCTGTGCCTCTTTGTCGGCTGCGGTCCAGTCCTGTATGCGGCGCTTTTCGGTCAAGGGCACGAATGCAGGCAAAAAGGCGCGGCCGATATCCTGCGTCAAGGCAAAATCGCTGTTCCAGTCGCCGGTGCAATGATCATCCATGAAAATACCGCCAACGCCGCGCGCACGCTTGCGATGGGGAATATAGAAATACTCGTCTGCCCACGCCTTGAGGCGCGGATAGATATCCTGGCCGTGCGGATCAAGATACGCTTTTTGGGTTGCGTGAAAATGGGCTGTGTCCTCGTCATATTCGATACAAGGGTTCAGATCGGATCCGCCGCCAAACCACCATGCGTGCGGTGTCCAGAACATCCGGGTGTTCATGTGCACGGCGGGGCAATGCGGGTTTTGCATATGCGCCACCAGCGATATGCCCGAGGCCCAGAACCGCGGGTCGTCGGCCATTCCGGGCAGGCCCTTGCGCGCGGCCATCGCCGCCTGCGCCCGTTCGCCCAAGGTGCCGTATACAGTCGAGATATTGACGCCGACCTTTTCAAAGACGCGACCGCCGCGCATCACGCTCATCAAACCGCCGCCCGCATCCGATCCGTCATCTGACGACCGTCTGGTTTGGCTGACATCGAACACACCGGCAGGCCGATCTGACAATGGGCCGGTATCGTGGCTGGATTCCAGCCCTTCAAATGCGGCAACGATCTGGTTGCGCAGATCGTGAAACCAATCCGCGGCGCGGGCTTTTTCGGATGTGAATGTATCTGTCACAGATTTGGGCCTGTTCAGTTGTTTTCGTTAGTGTGCGGGCGACGCGACAGGATCAATCAGGGTGCGTCCGCCATCCACTGTCATGATCTGGCCGGTCATAAAGCCCGACCCGTCCGAGGCCAGAAACTGCGCCGCATCGACCAGTTCTCCCGGACCGGCGATCCGGTGCAGCGGCGTATGGCTTTCGATATCATCACGATAATCCGAATTTTCCTTCAGTGTTTCCTGCAAAGACGCGCTCATCACCGATCCGAACGCGATCGCGTTTACCCGAATGCGATGGGGTGCCAGCGCCACGCCCAGGCTGCGCGTCATCTGGTCAAGTGCGGCTGTCGACACCGAATAGGCCAGCAATTCGGGTGTGGTCCGCCGTGCCGCGATGGAAGACAGATTGATAATTGACCCGGCCTGCCCTTCGGTTTTATCCGCCGACTGTTTTATCATCCGGTTTGCCACAGCCTGGGACAGCCGCAGCGACGTCATCAGATTCTGGCTAAGCAGTGTTTCCACCGACGTATCATCGTGGTTCAGGGGATCAGAAGGGATCATTTGGCGCGACGCGTTTACCAGAATGTCGATCTGGTCGAACGCATCTATTGTGGCAGACAGCAGATTGGCAATCGTCAGCTTTTCGCGCAAATCGCCTGAAAAGTAACGGGTGTTGCTGTCATCATCCTGTTCGCCGAACTCCTCGGCAAGTGCCTTGTCGTCCATATCGGCAAACATGACATTCGCGCCCTGATCCGCAAAATGCCGCCCTATGGCACGTCCGATTCCGTTGGCGGCCCCGGTCACGATGGCAGTTTTGCCGGCTATCGAAAAGGACATGATGTGTTCTCCGTCTTGGCGGTAGGATTGTAGCGGGTTTCAGCGCCCACGGCGAGTAGGCCTGGTGGCGTGCAGAATCTTGAACCGTGTGTCGCCGCCGGTTTCGACGACCTTTGCAAACAGCTCTTCCAACAAGGCCTCGTATGGCAGGTGCCGGTTGGCCACCATCCACATCTGGCCCGACCGCGTCAATATGCGGGCCGCCGCGCGAATAAAGGCGCGGCCCAGTTCGGGGTCTGCCCGCCGGTCTGTGTGAAAGGGCGGGTTCATCACCACACAGTCCACCGGTTCGGGCGGATGCCATGTGGTTGCATCAGCCCAGTGAAATACTGCGCGCGCATCACTGATATTTTGCGCGGCACAGTCCAGAGCTGTCTGGTCCGCCTCGACCAGATGCAGTGCGCGGACATCTGCCCGCGACAGCACCTGTGCCGACAGAAATCCCCACCCGGCGCCCAGATCGGCCACAACACCCCCAAGATGCGCGGGCAATTGCGCCGCCAACAGCGCCGAGGCCGGATCGATCCCGTCAGCCGAAAATACGCCTGGCAAGGTTTGAAAACCTTCTGAGATCTGTGCGGGGCGCGCGGCCCAGTCCGACCAGTCTGCCGCGTTTGCGTCAAACCAGAAAAGTTTGCCATGCGCCTTGGACAGTGGCCCCGATACAGTCGTGCGCTTCTTTACGTCGCGCAATATGCTGTCGATCCCGTCGGTCTTGGCCCCGTCCACGATCACCAGGCCGTCGCTACAGGCCGCTGCCCCGGCCACCAGCGCGCGGGCCAGTGCCTTTGCGCGCGGCAGAAAGACCAGAGACGCCGCACATGGCGGCAAGTCGGCCCCATCGGCCCGGCAGTCGTATCCGGCGGTTGAAAGCGCATCGTAATCCGGGCGGAAGGGTTGCACGACAACAAGCCGGGCTTTCGTCAATTCCGCCAGATCGGCAGCATCGCGCGGATGAAAGACGGCAATTTTGCCTGTATCAGGCAGCACAAGGCCGCCCGCGTTCAGCGCCAGGGTCAACCGTGCGGACATTGTTGGATTATTCTTCTTTTTCCATCGTGCATTGCAGCGGATGCTGATGCCGACGTGCGAAATCCATGACTTGAGTGACCTTGGTTTCCGCTATTTCGTGGCTGAACACGCCAACCACTGCCAAGCCTTTCTTGTGCACGGTCAGCATAATTTCGAATGCCTGCGCATGGTTCAGGCCAAAAAACCGTTCCAGAACGTGCACGACAAATTCCATCGGGGTATAATCGTCGTTCAGCAGCATCACCTTGTACAGCGGTGGCCGCTTGGTTTTCGGGCGCACATCCAGAATGACAGACAAGTCGTTGTCTCCGTCATCCGGTTGTCCGGCCATTGTGATCTGCGATTGCACCATATTGCGCACTCGATTCCCCTTGTAGAATGATCGTTATATAACTTGTCTTGCGATTTAGAAAAGAGGAAGCGACACGATATGGGCCAAACCCTGACGACAATCGGCTTTGATGCCGACGACACGCTTTGGCACAATGAAAGGTTTTTCCACCTGACGCAGGCGCGGTTCGCCGAACTTCTGGCCGATCACGCCGACCCCGATCATCTGGCCGAACGGCTGCTGGCAGCCGAACGGCGCAATATCGGGCACTACGGATTCGGTATCAAAGGGTTCGTTCTGTCGATGATCGAAACCGCCATCGAAGTCACCGAAGAAAACGTTCCCGCATCGGTGATCGCCGAACTGATGGAGGCGGGCCGCGAGATGCTGCGCCACCCGATCGAATTGCTGCCCCACGCACGCGAAGCTGTGGAACAGATGGCCGACCGACACCGCGTGATCCTGATCACCAAAGGCGATCTGCTGGATCAGGAACGCAAACTGGCGCAATCCGGTCTGGGCGACCTGTTCAGCGCGGTTGAAATCGTGTCGCACAAGACGCCACAGATTTATCAGGATATCTTTGCGCGCCACGGCGATGGTGCGGCGCGGGCCATGATGGTGGGTAATTCGATGAAATCGGATGTTCTTCCGGTAATCGAAAGCGGCGGCTGGGGCGTGTTTGTGCCCCACGGTCTGGAATGGGAAATTGAAAAGGCCGACCCGCCCGTCGGGTCAGACCGATATGTCACTCTGGATGATCTGGGATCGTTGGGCGATCTTGTGAAAGCGATTCATCAGGCACCGGACCTGCGCGGTTCCTGAACAGCGACCGGATATAACCGGTCACCAGAAACAGCCCGACAACCAGCGCTGCTGCAATCACCGCCGCCTCGATCCGGAACAACGCGGTTTCGGCTGTCGGGGCGGTGGCCAGCACAACCCCCGCCGACATCAGCGCTGTTGATCGCGCCGCGCCGCTGGTCAGATAGCGGATACCAACCAGCATGAACGCCGCACCGACCAGTTTGAAAACAACTGCCGATAGCGGCAGAATGACCAGCAAACCGGCCGCGCCCGCCCCGACGACCGTGGCAAACCCGCGCCGCGTTGCGCGGTGCAAATGCTGGCCCGGCGGATCCAGCGCACGCACGGCAAACAGCATCGCAATCCAGTGTGTGTGCGGGGTGTCAAACAGTTTCGCAATCCAAAGGGCCAGCGCCAGCCCGATAGCCAGCGCGATCGCATGGGCTACGGCATAGCCGCTTTCCACATCGGTCGGTGGCACCTTGCCCTGCGCACCCATCGCTGCTGCCAATCCAGCCCCGACACACGCTGACAGGACAAAAACAAGCACCAGAATGCCCCCATCGGCCCCGTTCAGGGCGGGCCCAAGCAGCAAAATCCAGCTGATGATCGCAAATACGAATGTACGTGTGCCGTCTTGCGCCAGTTCCCTGCCCGCCAACGCGGCCATCACGGGAATAACCACCGCAAAGCGCACCCATTCGGGAAACCAGATCGTTGGGGCGGTGGCGATCACAACGGCCAGTACACCAAGCGCGGATTTCCGCATTGTGCTGAACAAGGTGCCAAAGAACCCCAGCGCAACACCGGCGCCGGCACCGGCCGCATAGACCGGTCCGAACGCATAAACCGCAGCCATCGACACCGCGCACATTACCAACAACGGGATCATCACCAAACGCCAGGGCAGCACGCCCGGGGGCTGCTTTTGTGATTTGGGCGTTGCGGTATCCTGGGTCATGGTCGGTTCCTGTCGCCCCGATTTGTTTGGCTGATCCGGCGCAGAATGACCCCGCTGTAATCCGCTGTCCACCACTGCCATCGCATCCAAGAGTCGTGTCGCGCCTGCGATCGTCAAGGATGCCACATTCCTGACACAATCAAACACCTAGCGGCAGGCATGCCAGATGCCGCTACATCTTGCGCGATCAAGGTCAAAAACCACCTCTAATTCATTTGAATCAAAGGCTTTATTTGCACACGACTTTGTGCTAGCGTTTCCGATATAACAAAAGCCAGACCGGAAAACCGGCGGCATGAGGCAGAAGAAGGCAGTTCAATCGTGAAGGTACGGCGTATCCAGCCGGCCCGTGTAGGGCTATTCGTATTCGCAGCTTTGTGGATGTTCATACTCGTGCCGCTCAGCGTAGCCGCGGCCCCTTATGCGGCCATGGTGGTTGATGCCAGATCGGGCGAGGTGCTGCATTCGCGCAATGCCGACACCCGATTGCATCCTGCATCGCTGACCAAGATGATGACCCTGTACATCGCGTTCGAAGCCGTCCGAAACGGCGAGATTTCGTTGGATACCAAGGTCAAGATCTCGTCGCACGCCGCGTCCGAACCCCCCTCCAAACTTGGCCTCAAATCCGGGCAGACCATCGCCTTTCGGTATCTGATCCGCGCCGCTGCTGTGAAATCCGCCAATGATGCCGCCACCGCCATCGGCGAGGCAATTTCCGGCTCGGAAGCGAAATTCGCCCGCCGCATGACCCGCACTGCCCACGCGATGGGGATGACACGCACCACTTTCAAGAACGCACATGGCCTGACGGAAAGCGGACACCTGTCGACCGCCCGCGACATGACGCTGCTGGGGCGCCATCTGCTGTTTGACTACCCAGAATATTACAACCTGTTTTCGCGCACTTCGACGCATGCGGGCATCCGTGAGGTTTCGAACACAAACCGCCGCCTGCTGGCCGCCTACAAAGGCGCTGACGGCATCAAGACAGGCTACACCCGTGCCGCCGGTTTCAATCTGGTGGCGTCCGCCGTGCGCGGCAACGAACGTATCATCGCCACGGTTTTTGGCGGCCAGTCCACCGCACAACGCAACGCCAAAGTTGCCGAACTGCTTGATCTTGGATTTCGTCGCGCGCCGTCACGCGCCAAGACTGTCAAACCGGCCGCCCCGAATTACATAGCCGAGGCCAAAGACCCGGCGGGTTCAAGCGACACCGCCACTGCCAGCGGTGCCTACGGCAAAACCATCAGGCTGGTGACGGCCGTTCCCAAAAGCCTGAGACCACAAGCGCGTCCGACAACCGAACCGGTTCTGGTTGCCGAAGCGCAGGCGGACGAAGCGGCTATTCGCGATCAGATCGGTGCCGCACTGGCACAGGTTCAGTCCACAAAGCCCGCCACGCCGGCACCGGCATCTGCGGCCACAACCGCAAGCGCTGTAAATCAGGCTGTAGCCGTGGCCGTCGCGGACAATGCCAAACAGGCCAAGCCAATTCAGACCCCCCTGACCGAAACGGAAACCCTGCAATTGGCGGCAACCAAGGCCGAAAGCCTGAAAACCGCGACCGAACTTGCCGCCACGACATCGTTGCGTCCCGAAGCGCGCCCCAGCGATATTGTTCTGGCCAGTGTCGACACCTCTGCCAACCTGTCGTCAGACCCCGAGGTTGTCACCCGTGTCTCGACATCCGGCGGGCGCCACTGGGGCATCAATGTGGGCCGCTACAACACACGGTACGAGGCAGAGCGCGTGTTGCTGAAAACAGCACTGGCCGAAATGTCCACGCTTGATGACAGCCTGCGCAAGGTCGTGAAGCGGCCACAGGGCTTTGATGCGAACTTCCTTGGCATGACCAAGGAAAGCGCCGATCTGGCCTGCCGCAGATTGCAGGCGCGCAATGTTTCCTGCTTTATGGTCGGTCCGGGCTAAGATCGGGCCGAAACCGGGACGTCAGCCAAATGCCAAAGCGGCCCTGATCCCGCTTGCCTTGCGTAGATAAGCCCGCCATATCTGGGCCATGACTGATCTGATTTTTCCCGCCCCCACCCTCGTTCCCGTTGCCGGCAGCGACGCACAGTTTGCCGTGCGCCGGGTGTTTTGCGTCGGGCGCAACTATGCGGAACATGCCCGCGAAATGGGTCACGACCCGGATCGCGAACCACCTTTCTTTTTCACCAAACCCGCCGACGCGGTGATCCCTTCGGGGCGCAGCATTCCCTACCCGCCCGCGACAGAGGATCTGCACCACGAGGCCGAACTTGTGGTCGCAATCGGAACCGGCGGTGCCGACATCGCCGTGACAGACGCCATGACCCATGTCTGGGGGTACGCCACAGGCAATGATCTGACCAGGCGGGATATGCAATCTGCCGCAAAAGCCGCGCGTCGCCCGTGGGACATGTCCAAGGGGTTCGACAATTCCGCCATCATCGGCGCCCTGCATCCGCGCAGCGAAACCGGCGATCTGACACAGGCCCGTATCACCGCGCATGTCGGCGACGATCTGCGCCAGGACGCCGATATAGCCGAAATGATCTGGCCCGTGCCGGACGTGATCGCGTATCTGTCCACTCTGGTCACACTTGCCACCGGCGATCTGATCTATACCGGCACCCCCGCCGGGGTCGGATCCATCGCACGGGGTGAAACCTGCACCGTGGCAATCGAAGGGTTGTCGCAGGCGCGCGTGCATATCCTTTGATCACGCGCCCTGCCGCAGCAGTCAGGCAGCCCCGATTTCTGGCAAAAAGAAGCAGCCTGATGGCGCTGTTTCAGGGTTTCGGATGATCGTCGTATTCGTCGCTTAGAATCCGGCGGCTGTCACCTTCGGGGTCATCATACTGGTTTGAGCGGACGGTATAGACAAAGGCCAAGAGGCCGATCGCCCCAAGGATCAGCGAAATCGGGATCAGAAAGGTCAGCACATCCATCAGCTGTCACCGCAAGCGCAACGCGTTGAGCGACACTGTAATCGAGGATGTGGACATCGCCAAGGCCGCCACCAGCGGCGTGGCCAACCCGATTACCGCGATCGGCACAGCAATGACATTGTAGAGGGTTGCAATCCGAAAGTTTTCGCGAATGCGCGCTGTCGCCTTGCGAGCCACGGACAGCGCATCAGCGATCGGCTCAAGATCGCTGCCCAGAAGAACGATATCTGACGCCACGCGCGCCGCATCCAGCGCCGACGCCGGCGAGATCGAGACATGCGCGGCAGCCAGTGCCGCCGTGTCGTTCAGACCATCGCCAACCATCAGGACCTTCTTGCCCTGCGCGCTTAGCGCGGCAACGGCGGCGGATTTGTCCTGCGGCAAAGCCTCGGCGCGCCAGTCTGTGATGCCCAGTTGCCGGGCCAGATTTTCCACTGCCAACGGGCTGTCGCCCGACATCATGACCACGTCCAGCCCCGCCTTTTGCAGGGCGGCCACGGCAGATGCCGCGCCGGATCGCGGACGATCCGAAAATTCGAAGGGCACAGCCGTTTGATCCCCGATCTGCAGGAAGGTCGACGTTACGGCGGCAGGCGCCGCACCCACCCATGCGGCGCGTCCCAGCCGCACCACCTTGTCGTCCAGCATCGCCTTGGTACCATAGCCCGGCACTTCGACAATGCGGGTCAGCGTGGCGGGGGTAATTCCAGCGGCGCGGGCGGCGCGGGCCAGCGCAATTGACAGCGGATGCGATGACGCCTCGGCCAGGGCCAGTGCAACGGCTGCGTGCTGCGGGTCGATTGCATCCAGATTGGTCAGCACCGGCGTGCCTTCGGTCAGGGTGCCGGTCTTGTCGAAGACTACGGCATCCACCTCGGCCAGACGTTCCAGCGCGGTGGCGTGTTTGATCAGCAACCCCTTGCGAAACAGTCGCCCCGATGCGGCCGTGGTGACGGCCGGCACGGCAAGGCCCAGCGCGCAGGGGCAGGTGATGATCAGAACAGCCGCCGCGATGTTCAGCGCCATGCGCAGATCGCCCGACCACAACAGCCAGCCCAGAAAAGACAGCGCCGACAGGATATGAACACCCGGCGCGTAGAGTTTGGCCGCCGCATCCGCCAGAGAGGTATAGCGCGACCGCCCACTTTCGGCGATGGCGACCAGATCGGCCATGCGGTGCAGCGATGTATCCTGTCCCACCGCTGTCGCGCGAATGGTCAGCGGGCCGGTCAGGTTCACCTCGCCGGCGCTGACGCTTTGGCCGGGTTCGGCAAAGACCGGCACGGTTTCGCCGGTCAGCAAGGAGCGGTCCAGTTCGGACCGTCCGGTTTCGATGATCCCGTCCACCGGCATCCGCCCGCCGGGACGGACCAGCACCAGATCACCCAGCGCCAGTTCAGCAACCTGGACTTCGGCGCTGGTGCCGTCACTGGCAACGCGCCAAGCGCGCGGCACTTCTAGTGCGGCCAGTTCCTGCGCCGCAGAACGGGCAACCGCACGTGTGCGATGATCCAGATAGCGCCCCGCCAGCAGGAAAAACGTCAGCGTCAGGGCCGCATCGAAATAGGCGTGATGCCCTGACAGCGATGTTTCCCAAAGCGATGTCGCCAGCGCCAGCAGGATCGCCAGCGTGATCGGCACATCCATATTCAGCCGCCCGACAGACAGGGCGGCCCATGCGTTGCGGAAAAACGGCTGGCCACAAAACGCGATGGCCGGCAGGGTGATCGCCGCCGATATCCAGTGGAACAGATCGCGCGTGGCGTCTTCGGCCCCTGACCAGACAGCCACCGACAGCAGCATGACATTCATCGATGCAAAGCCGGCCACCGCCAGCCGCATCAGCAATTCGCGCCCGGCCCGATCATTCTGGGTGGCTTGCAACGCGGCGGTATCCAACTCGTGTGCTTCAAACCCGATACCATCCAGCACGGCGACCAGATCGTCTGCCGATACATCCGGAGCGGCATCCACCAGCGCGCGTTTCAGCGTCAGGTTCACCCGCGCGCTGCGCACACCCGGCACGGCATCCAATGCGCGTTCGACCTTGGAAATGCAGGCCTGACAGTGAATTGTCGGCAGCGACAGCGCAAGGCGTCCGGTTTCGGGTACAGGTGCCTCGACCATCTGGGCGGGGGCCGCGATGCAACCGGGACAGGCCGCGCCAGAGCTTTGCAGAACCGCCGCCATTTTCCTAGCGTTTCACATGCAGGACAACGCGCTGCGAAAACGGCGTGCCGTCCGGCGCCATTGCTGTCATGCGGATGTTCCAGTTTCCAGCCCCCAGTTCGACCGGCGCAACATAGGCGGTGCCGTCAAATTCAAATGCCGGCGAGACATCGTCTTTCACATGGGTGGCGCGACCCAGAACCGCCTCAAGCGATTGTACTTGAACTGGCGCGCCGGACGCATCGGTGATCGCAAGAATAACCAGCCCGCCGACGGCATCGGCACGCACATCCCAGCCCAGCGCGGTTTGCGCATCGCGGCGTTCATCGAAATTCTGGCTGGCAACGTAAGAGTTTTTGACCTCGAGCCCGGGAAAGGTTTTGACCGCGCTGTAGGCCAGTGCGAGGTTGACCAGTATGATCACGGTAAAGGCCGAGACGACGACAATGGCCATATGGCGACCGGTGAATTCACGTGTCATTTGCATCAGTTTCTCGCTTGTCCGTTAAAGACGGAATCGGCATAGGCCCGATCCCCGTTGCTCAGATCCTCGACCCAGAACCGGAATTCGGTTCTGTCCGATGTTGTCGGTACCGATCCGGAAGGTGAAATCACATAGACCCGCTGCAATTTCTGTGTATCGGCAGCCACTTCGACCGACCCGTAAGGTGTGCCTTCCAGCTGAACGCGCAACGTGGGGTCGCCCTTGACGAATATACTGTACTGGCTGCTGGTCCCGCTTTTGTTCAGAATCCGCACATCATATGTGTTGCGGATCGACCCGTCAGACAGGGTCACAAAGGTGGGGTTGCGTACGGGGGCCACTGTCATTTCGATATCCTGACGGATAAACAGCGCAAACACCAACGCAAAGCCGACGATCGACCAGAGGCTGGTATACATGATCGTGCGCGGGCGTAGGATGTGTTTCCAGATATTCTTGGGCGGCTGGCCTTCGCGTTCGCGCGGTTCATCGCTAAGCGCCATGTAATCGATCAGGCCGCGCGGCTTGCCGGTTTTTTCCATGATTTCGTCACAGGCATCAATGCACAGTGCGCAGGTGATACACTCTAGCTGCTGACCGTCGCGAATATCGATTCCCACGGGGCAGACGTTGACGCAGGCCATGCAGTCAATGCAGTCCCCCTGCGGCGCGCCGGCCTTGACCTCTTCGGAATGCTTGCGCGGTTCTCCGCGCCACGGACGATAGCCCACGACAAGTGTGTCTTCGTCCATCATCGCTGCCTGAATACGCGGCCACGGGCAGGCATAGATACAGATTTGTTCGCGCGCAAAACCGCCAAAGAAAAAGGTTGTCGCGGTCAGGAATGCCACGGTTGTGTAGGCAATCGGGTGCGCGTTCAGCGTGAACAGGTCTACAAACAGGGTGGGCGCGTCGGCGAAATAGAACACCCACGCCCCACCCGTCGCAACCGCAATCAACAGCCACGCGATCCACTTGGTCATGTTCAGGCGGAACTTGCGGAAATCCATCTTTTTCTGACGGTGCAGGCGCAGGCGCGCGTTGCGGTCGCCTTCGATCCAGCGTTCGACCAGCATGAACAGGTCGGTCCACACCGTTTGCGGGCAGGCATAGCCGCACCAGACGCGGCCCAGCGCGGATGTGAACAGGAACAGGCCCAGACCGGCCATGATCAGAAGGCCGGCGACGAAATAGAATTCATGCGGCCAGATCTCGATCCAGAAAAAATAGAACCGGCGGTTTGCCATATCCAGCAGAACCGCCTGATCGGGCAGGGTTGCACCCCTGTCCCAGCGAATCCACGGGGTGATGTAATAAATGCCCAGAGTAACCGCCATGATCACCCATTTCAGATTGCGAAAGTTGCCCGAAACCCGCTTTGGAAAAATTGGTTCGCGGGCGGCGTAAAGGCTGGGGGCGGGGTCGGTACTGCTCACGTGAGGGAATCCCGTTCGTTAGAATCTTGCCATGCTTGTCACATAGGAATGACATTCCAACTTTGACATGGGTCAAAAAGCGCATTGTACAGTCATCTTTTGTCGCAGGGGGCAGCCCGCGCCCGTAACGATGGCCTCTAGCCCGTTTCCGCAACCTGGCGGCGCAGCCAAGTTACAAAGGTTTTTACGGCAGGGCGCAGCACACCGGGGCGGGTGACGATATGGTATCCGCCGCCGGAACGGCCCTGAAACAAGACCCGCAAACGCCCCGCGTCCAGATCGTTCTGCACGAATTTCTGCACCGTCACGATCACCCCCTGCCCGTCGCGCGCACCATCCAGCATGAAATTGCCCGGCAACTGGATGCGCCCCTTGATCGCGTCGGGTGATATGCCGTGCGATTCCAGCCAGCGGCTGCTTTCGGAAATGCCGTATTCGTCCAGCCATGGAAACGCGGCCAGATCCGCAGGGTAATTGATCTCGCGTCCGGCGATCAGGCTTTCTGCGGCAACGATCACCATGGGGGAATCAAACAGCGGAACAGAATCGAGCCCCGCCCATGTGCCTGCCCCGTAGCGCAACGCCACATCAATGCCGCCCGGTTCCAGCGTCACAAGCTTTGAGGACGGGTTCAGCATCAGATCGATATCAGGATGGGCGGCGCGGAATTCGGATAGGCGTGGCAGCAGCCACGCCGATGTCAGCATAGGTGTCGAAGAGATATGAACAGGGCGGGCCTGATCAGCCTGTGTGATGTCGCGCAGCGCGCTTTCGATGGCCCCAAAGCCCAACGCAAGCGCATCGGCCAGCTGCTGCCCCTGCGCCGTCATCGCCAGCGCCCGCCCCGAACGATCCAGCAACGTGGCACCCAGATGGGTTTCCAGATTGCGCAATTGCTGGCTGATAGCAGCATGGCTTACATTCAGTGCATCACCTGCCGCCGTAATGTTTCCGGCCTCGGCATAAGCTGCAAAGGCACGCAAACCTGAAAGGGGTGGCATTTCACGCCAGTTCATATGTAATCCTGACTTACATAACAGAATTCTTCCTGAGTCGCATTTTTGAAGCGGATGATCAAGTATCGGGGCAGAGGAAACACTGCAAAAGGATCAATCCAATGCTGAACATTTATGCCCAAAGTTTCATGACCGCGACCCGAACCAACACCGTAAACGTGCGCGATGTACGCCCAGCGGCCACACCCCCCAAACGCCGCTGGCTGCCCAGCGGACACTGGTGGGTTTCGCCGTTCAGGAAAATCGACCTGGACAGCCTCTGATGCAGGCGCGCGCGGTTCTCGCGTGGCCCGGCCCGGGCCGCGCGGCATTTACCCATTATCTGAAATGGGCGGCCTCTGTCGTTCAGATCATGGGGTACTCCGCCACCGCGTTCGGATGGACCCCGATGAACATCTATCTGTTCGTCGTTGGTCTGGTCGGATGGCTTTCGGTCGGGATCCTGTGGCGGGATCGCGCGATCATCCTGATCCATGTTGTCGCGCTGGCGGCGATGCTGATCGGGCTGGCGGGATCATAAGACATCGCGGCCCGGAACACCGGACCGCGATATTTCAGAACGTCTGAACTGGCAAAGCGGCACCGGCTTTGCAGGAAACGCGCGAACAGATCGCAAAGCCGGTGCCGGACCCTGCAGATCGCCGAAGGACAATCCGCAGGTATCAGGATCGCAAGGGCGTTATTCGCCGCCCCCGCGAGAGTGTACATAGGTTGCCACAGCGCGGATCTGCGCCTCGCTCAGACGATCCGACCAGGGCGGCATCACGCCGAACCGGCTATAGGCGACGGTTTCAACCAGCGTGTCGTGATCGCCGCCATAAAGCCAGATGGCGTCGGTCAGGTTGGGCGCGCCCTGTTCGCGGTCGCCCATGCCGTTTTCACCGTGGCACGACGAACAATTGTCCTCGTAAATCACAGCGCCGGCTTCGACCATGCTGGCATCCATCGGCGTTCCGCCGGAAATGGACGTCACAA
The DNA here is from genome assembly GCF_051013555.1 of Sulfitobacter sp. TBRI5. NCBI lineage: Bacteria > Pseudomonadati > Pseudomonadota > Alphaproteobacteria > Rhodobacterales > Roseobacteraceae > Sulfitobacter > Sulfitobacter sp. TBRI5. The sequence continues at coordinate 950,683 of NZ_CP112884.1, forward strand.
AGTTAACCACCTGTTCGATCTCTTCAGGCTCCAGAATGTCGCCAAAAGCAGGCATTTCCGACCAGCGTGCATCGTCGTCATCCTCGTTGCGGATACCGTGACGGATCGTGGTGGTGATGGCTTCGATATCGCCACCCCAAAGCCATTCATCATCCAGCAGGTTGGGATAGCCCGATGCCTGAACCCCTGCGCCGCCCGATCCGTGGCACTGTGCGCACCACGTGCGGAAGACCGCGCCACCGGCCTGGATCGCATAGTTTTCCAGTTCCGGATTGCCGGGAATGTCGGCAATATCAACGCTGGCAAGCCGCGTGTTGATCGCCTCGTTCGCTTCGGTCACCGCTGCGATGTCCTTGGCCACTTCGGCGCGGGTGGAATAACCCAGAACGCCTGCCGTTGCCTTGGACACCATCGGCCATGCCGGATAGGCGATGGTGTATGCGATGCCCCAGATGATCGTGGCATAGAAGGTCCACAGCCACCAGCGCGGCATTGGATTGTCGAATTCTTCGATCCCGTCCCAAGTGTGACCTGTGGTGTCCGGATCGTCGTCGAATTTTTTGGATGGTTTACTCATGGCCGCGCCTCCTTTTCTTTGGATGTGGCGGGTTTATCTTCATGACGGAAGGGGATGTTGGCCGTGTCCTTGTACGTGGCGGTGCTGCCCGGGCGGAACACCCAAATAACAACCCCGACAAAAACGGTGAACAACAGCAAAAGCATCCAGCTATCGGCGAATTCGCGTAACAGAGAATAGGTTTCCATTGGCTGTTCCCCCTTACCGGCTTGCTTCGGGTGTGAAGGTCGAAAAGTCGACCAGCGTGCCCAACATCTGCAGATAGGCAATCAGCGCATCCGCTTCGGAAATTCCGGCACTGCCATCGAAATTGCGCACCTGCGCATTGGCATACCGTTCCTGCAACCCGTCATAGTCACTGTCGGGATCGGCCTGGGCCTCGAAATCCGCCGCAGCGTTTTCGATCATCTCGTCAGTATAGGGCACACCGACCAGCGCATGGGTCGACATCAATTCCGCCACATATTCCGGCTCGATCATCTTGCGCTCGAGGAAGCCGTATTTCGGCATCACGGATTCCGGCACCACCGATTGCGGGTCACGCAGGTGATCCACGTGCCAGTCATCCGAATAACGTCCGCCAACCCGCGCCAGATCCGGCCCGGTCCGTTTGGAACCCCACTGGAACGGGTGGTCGTACATGGATTCCGCCGCCAGTGAATAGTGACCATAGCGTTCAACCTCGTCCCGCATGGGACGGATCATCTGGCTGTGGCACACATAGCACCCTTCACGGATATAGATGTCGCGACCGGTCAGCTCCAGCGGGGTGTAGGGGCGCATGCCCTCTACTTCCTCGATGGTGTTTTCCAGCCAGAACAGTGGGGCGATCTGTACGATCCCCCCGATGGTCACGACCAGAAAGCTGAAGATCAGCAACAGGGTCGCGTTGGTCTCGAGGATTTTATGTTTGTCGAGAATTGCCATTTTGTCTGGCCTCCTTATTCGGCCGGAACGGCTGTGGACAGGCTGGCCTCTTTGGCCGGGCTGCCTTTCACAGTCATCCACAAGTTATAGCACATGATCAGCGCCCCACCGAGGAACATGACCCCGCCAAGACCGCGCACCACATACATCGGGAATTTCGCAGCCACGGTATCGGCGAACGAGTTCACGAGGAATCCGTTGGCATCCACTTCACGCCACATCAGGCCTTCCATGATACCTGTCACCCACATCGACGCCGCGTAAAGAACGATACCGATTGTAGCGAGCCAGAAGTGCCAGCTGACCAGAGACAGCGAATAGAGACGCTCGCGTTTCCAAAGCACCGGCACCAGATAGTACAGCGCGCCAAAGGTGATCATACCGTTCCAGCCCAAAGCGCCGGAATGCACGTGACCGATGGTCCAGTCTGTATAGTGGCTCAGGCTGTTGACCGCACGGATCGACATCATCGGACCTTCAAAGGTCGACATGCCGTAGAACCCGATCGAGATCACCATCATGCGGATCACCGGATCGGTGCGCAGCTTGTCCCATGCGCCGGACAGCGTCATCAGGCCGTTGATCATACCACCCCAGCTGGGCATCCACAGCACGATCGAGAACACCATACCAAGGGTCGAGGCCCAATCCGGCAACGCGGTGTAGTGCAGGTGGTGCGGACCGGCCCAGATATAAAGGAAGATCAGCGCCCAGAAGTGGATGATCGACAGTTTATAACTGAACACCGGGCGTTCGGCCTGTTTCGGCACGAAATAGTACATCATACCCAAAAAGCCGGCTGTCAGGAAAAAGCCCACGGCGTTGTGGCCATACCACCACTGCACCATCGCATCCTGCACGCCGCTGAACACCTGTACCGATTTGGAGCCCCAGATCGACACCGGAATGCTGATGTTGTTGACAACATGCAGCATCGCCACCGTTACGATAAACGCAAGGTAGAACCAGTTGGCCACGTAGATATGCGGCTCTTTCCGTTTGACCAGGGTGCCCAGGAACACGCCCAGATAGGCCACCCAGACGATGGTCAGCCACAGATCGACATACCATTCAGGCTCTGCATATTCCTTGGATTGGGTTCCGCCCAGCAAATAACCGGTTGCGGCCAGCACGATAAACAGCTGGTAGCCCCAGAACACGAACCACGCCAGATTGCCGCCCCAAAGCCGCGCCGCGCTGGTGCGCTGCACAACAAAGAATGACGTTGCGATCAGGGCGTTGCCGCCAAACGCAAAGATAACCGCTGACGTGTGCAGCGGCCGCAGGCGACCAAAGTTGCCATAGCCTTGCAGCACGTCCAGATTAAGCGCCGGAAAGGCTAGCTGAAAGGCAATGACAACACCAACCAGGAAGCCGACGACCCCCCATAGTGCCGTGGCAATAACCCCCGCCCTTACAACACCGTCCATGTATTCGTTGGCCGGTGCAGGCACCATCGCTTCGCCGGTTTGGCGCAACGTGTGCAAAAACAGACCGCCTGCCACCAACATGATGATAACGGCGTGCACCTGGTACGCCACATCGCGCGCATAATTGGTCGCGATCATCGCAAACAGCGTGACCAGACCAAGCGCTACAAGCTTGATATAATTCGACATCCTTCGTCCCTTCGTCATGTCGTTCGCGATTCGTCGTCGCGAAAAACGGATTTAGACTGGGGGTGTTTTGGGCCGAACGCCGCGCTGGTGCCTTGATCTGCATCAACACTGTGCCGCATTCGTATTGATCCGAGTCAAGGTAGCACACGCGCGGGCGCACTAGGGTCGAATCATAAAGCCAACAAAGGAGAGGTCCATGAGCTACAAATCGCTTTTGACCGTACTGACGGATACGCAGCTTTTGAACGAACCGCTGGATCAGGCCATTGCGCTTGCCGGTACAGAAGACGCCCATATCGATGTCGTGTCGCTGGGCGTGGATCGCAGCCAGGTCGGGTATTATTATGCCGGCGCCAATGCGATGATCCTGCAGGAAACCATTACCCGCGCCCAGAACGAAGCAGAAGAACTGGATGCGCTGGCCCGCAAAAAGCTGAAACAGGCCGATGTGCGCTGGGCCAGCGATACGGCTGTGGCCGCGTTGGCCGATCTGGGCCGCCATGTGGCATTGCCCGCACGGTTTTCCGATCTGGTGATCCTGCCACAGCCCTATGGCAACGATCAGGGCCCCGAGGTTGAAGCCGTGGTCGAGGCTGCGTTGTTCGAAGGTCGCGCCCCGGTTCTTGTTGTACCGATGGACAAAGCGCCGTTCACAACGCCCAAACGCATCGTGGTCGGCTGGAACCAAAGCGCCGAAGCCCTTGTGGCCATCCGCGCGGCCCTGCCATTGCTCAAGGCGGCGGATGCCGTCCATATCGTGGTGATCGATCCCCCCGCCCACGGGCAGGACCGGTCCGATCCCGGCGGCCCGCTGTCACAGATGCTGTCGCGTCATGGCGTTCATTGTGAGATTGACGTGCTGAGCAAGACCATGCCGCGGGTATCGGACATTCTGAACCGGCATGTCACCGATGTGGACGCCGATATGGTGGTGATGGGCGCTTATGGCCATTCCCGCCTGCGAGAAGCGATCCTTGGTGGTGCCACCCGCTATATGCTGGAACAGGCCAAGGTGCCGGTATTCATGGCCCATTGACGGTTCACGGCGCGTATCCGTTATGGTGCGCGCCGTTCCATCGATCAGGCCAGCATACCGCCATCGCTGTCATCCCCGGCCTCGTCCATCAGACGCGACATATCCGGCACGGTGACATGGCGCTTGCCTTCCAGAAGGATCACGCCTTCTTTTTTCAGTGCCGACATCTGGCGGCTGACCGTTTCCAGCGTCAGACCCAGATAATCGGCCATCGCCTCGCGGGTCAGCGGCAGGTCGAACACCAAAGGACCATCGGTCCCGACCAGTTTCAGTGTGGCGTCGCGGCGGGCAATGATGCTCAGCAGGCTGGCGATCTTTTCGCGCGCGGTCTTGCGCCCCAGCACCAGCATCCATTCGCGGGCTGCATCCAGTTCATCCAGCGTCATTTCCAGCAAACGATGTGCGATATGCGGCGTGGTCTGGATCATGTCCTCGAACGGTTTCTTGCGGAAACAGCACATCACCAGATCGGTTGTCGCAATCACATTATAGGCGGATCCCTCACGCCCCGGACGCCCGACAAAATCAGACGGCAGCAACAGGCCCACCATCTGGGTGCGGCCGTCTTCCATGGTCTGGGTCAGCGTCGCGATGCCGCTGACAACCGACGCAACGAATTCCATACGGTCGCCGGCCCAGATAATGGTTTGTCCGGCCTCGTATGACCGGTAATATTTCATGCCTTCCAGACGTTCCAGTTCGTCGGATTCGCACCGCGCGCAGACAGCCCGATGCCGGATCGGGCAGCCGCTGCATTCCTGCGGCAATTCATTCAACTGCGTTGTCTTCAGCTGGGGCATATTCTGTTCGCGCTTGATTTAGGTCAAAGAAGTACCGGATTTGTATCTTCTAAGGTATTTGCATGGAAACAAAAACACAATTGGCCAAGCTGGGTCTTTTTGACGCGAAAGTGCCACGCTATACCAGCTATCCGACAGCACCCCATTTCAGCACCGAAGTGGGGGCTGATCATTTCAGCAGCTGGATCCGCGCCATTTCGCCCGGGGCCTCCGTATCGCTATACATCCACGTGCCGTTTTGCCGCCGTCTTTGCTGGTTTTGCGCCTGCCGCACCCAGGGCACACAAAGCGACAGACCGGTGATGGCCTATCTGGACACGCTGAAATCGGAACTTGCCCTGCTGAAACGTGAATTGCCGCAGGGTGTAACGCTGAACCGTCTGCACTGGGGCGGGGGCACACCCACCTTGCTGTCGCCTTCCATGATGCAGGATCTGGCCGGTACGATTTTCGATGTCGCCCCGCTGGGGGAAAGTGCCGAATTCTCGGTTGAAATCGATCCCAACGAAATCGACGAAGCGCGGCTTGATGTGTTGGCCGCGTCGGGCATGAACCGCGCCTCGATCGGGGTGCAGGATTTCGACGAGGAAATCCAGCAGACGATCGGGCGCATTCAGGGCTATGACGTGACCCGCGATGCCGCGATCATGATCCGCGAACGCGGCGTGGCCAGCCTGAACGCGGATATCCTGTTCGGCCTGCCGCACCAGAGCCAGGAACGCATGACAACTTCGGTTCAGAAACTTCTGTCGCTCAATCCCGACCGGGTCGCACTTTATGGCTATGCTCATGTGCCGTGGATGGCGCGCCGCCAGTCGATGATCCCATCCGAGGCCCTGCCCACCCCCGCCGAACGGCTCGACCTGTTCGAAACCGCACGCCGCCTGTTCCTGTGGGACAATTACGAAGAAATCGGCATTGATCACTTCGCCACACAATCAGACGGGCTCAGCTTTGCGAAAAAGGCCGGCACCTTGCGGCGCAACTTTCAGGGCTACACCGATGACACCTCAGACGTTCTGATCGGCGTCGGCGCATCCTCGATCTCGAAATTTCCGCAAGGGTATGCCCAGAACGCGCCCGCGACCTCGGCCCATACCGGCGCGATTCGAGACGGGCGGTTTTCCACCGCACGCGGCCATGTGTTCAGCGAAGACGACAGATTGCGCGCGCGCATGATCGAGGCATTGATGTGCGATTTCCGCGTTGATCTGGCCGATATCACCAACCGGTTCGGTGTTGCCCAGACCCAGGTGATGCAGATGCTGGACGGTATTGCCACGCAGTTTCCCGATATGGTCAACGTCGATGAAACCGGCCTGTTTGTGCCACCGAAAGCGCGCGCGCTGACGCGGATGATGGCACGCAGTCTGGATGCCTATGATCTCAGCAAGGCAGGGCACAGTTCGGCCATCTGATCGCGGCACACGGGCTTCGGCTTCATTTGTCCGGAAATACTCAAAAACACGGCGCTGGCACCATGCAGTGCCACCGTTTTTCTCGCGCTTATCGCGCGGCGTTCATCAATGCCTTGGTATAATCGGTCTGCGGGTGTTCAAACAACGCTTCGGCATCGCCGTATTCCACGACGTCGCCCTGTTTCATCACCATCACCTTGTGTGACATCGCGCGCACCACGTTCAGGTCATGGCTGATGAACAGATAGGCCAGCCCGTATTTGGCCTGAAGATTGCGCAACAGATCGACAATCTGCACCTGTACCGTCATATCCAGCGCCGATGTCGGCTCGTCCAGAACCAGCAGTTTCGGGCGCAGCACCATGGCGCGTGCGATGGCGATGCGCTGGCGCTGCCCGCCGGAAAACTCGTGCGGGTACCGGTCCATTGATGCCGGATCAAGGCCGGTTTCCACCATCACCTCGGCCACCAGTTCGCGCGGGGCCCGCGCCGGATCGACCTTGTGAATGGCCAGCCCTTCGGAGATGATCTGCGCGCAGGTCATGCGCGGGCTCAGCGATCCGAACGGATCCTGAAACACGATCTGCATGTCCTTGCGCAAACGGCGCAATTCGCGCGTCGACCACTGGCGCACGTCCTGATCCATGAACGTGATGCCACCCTCAGAGGCGATCAGCCGCATCAGGCCAAGCGCCAGCGTGGTCTTTCCCGACCCGCTTTCGCCGACAATGCCAACAGTTTCGCCCGCGCGCACGGAAATGCTGGCATCGTTCACCGCCTTGATATGACCTACCGTGCGTTTCAACAGGCCGCGGTGGATCGGAAACCACACTTTCAGATGCTCGGTCCGGGCGATTTCGGGGGCATCCTCGGGCACCGGGCCGGGCTGGCCCACAGCATGGGCCCCCAACAGTTTGATCGTGTAGGGGTGTTGGGGGTTCTCGAAAATCTGCGCCGTCGGGCCTGTTTCGACGATTTCACCGTCTTTCATCACGCAGACGCGGTCTGCAATGCGCCGCACGATGCCCAGATCGTGGGTGATGAACAAAAGGCCCATGCCTTCGCTGTCTTTCAGCTCTTTCAGCAGGTCCAGAATCTGTGCCTGAATGGTCACGTCCAGCGCTGTGGTCGGTTCATCCGCTATCAGAACATCGGGTTTGTTGGCCAGCGCCATCGCGATCATCACGCGCTGGCGTTGCCCGCCAGACAACTGGTGCGGGTAGGCACCCAGGCGGCTTTCAGGGTCGCGTATACCAACCTTGGTCAGCAACTCGACAATCCGGTCACGCGCCGCCTGCCCGCTTAAGCCCTGATGCAGGGCAAGCGATTCCGTCAACTGCCGTTCCAGCGTGTGCAGCGGGTTCAGCGATGTCATGGGTTCCTGAAAGATGAAACTGATGTCGTTGCCGCGCACCTTGCGCAACAGCGCCTCGTCTGCACCGATCATCTGCTGCCCGTCATAGGTAACCGATCCGCCGACACGCGCACTGTCGCCCAGCAGGGATACAGTACTGAGTGCCGTAACTGATTTACCCGACCCGCTTTCGCCCACAAGGGCCACGGTTTCGCCCCGCTCCAGCGCAAAGCTGACACCGCGCACCGCTTTGGTTTCTGCCCCGTCCTGACGGAACGAAACGGTCAGGTTCTGCACATCCAGCAAGGCCGTCATGTAAATGTCTTTCGCGGATCAAAGGCATCGCGGATGCCTTCAAATATGAACACCAGCAATGACAGCATCACCGCAAAGACCGTAAAGGCGGTAAAGGCCAGCCACGGGGCCTGCAGGTTCTGTTTGGCCTGCAATGTCAGTTCGCCCAAAGATGGCGAGGAAGCGGGCAAGCCGAAGCCCAGATAATCAAGGCTGGCCAGCGTGGCGATGGTGCCGGTGACGATAAAGGGCAGCATGGTCAGCGTGGCCACCATCGCGTTCGGCAGCATATGACGGAACATGATCGTCACGTTGCCCACGCCCAGCGCCTTGGCCGCGCGCACATACTCCAGATTGCGCGCCCGCAGGAATTCGGCGCGCACCACACCCACCAGACTGGTCCAGCTGAACAGCACCAGCAGGAACACCAGCAGCCAAAAACTTCGCCCCAGCACCGCGAACATGATGATGATCACATAAAGCGATGGGGTTGATGACCAGATTTCAATGATCCGCTGGAACACCAGATCCAGCCAACCGCCGAAATATCCCTGCACCGCGCCCGCCGCGATCCCGATCAGGGATGCGGCCGCCGTGACCATCAGGGTAAACAGGATCGACAGGCGGAACCCGTGGATCACCCGCGCCAGCACGTCGCGTTTCGTGTCATCCGTGCCCAGCCAGTTTTCCGCGTTGGGCGGCAACGGGGCCGCGCCTGGCCGGTCCACGGCGGTTTTGTAGGAATAGGGAATGGGCGGCCAGATGGCCCAGCCTTTTTCGATCGCTTCCCCGTCTACAACACCGTCTGCTGCGTCCTCGATCGTGGCTTCGGGATCATCCAGACATATTTCCAGCCCGCCGGTTTCGATCAGGCAGGCCACTTCGGGATCGCGATAGATCGCCTCGGTCTGGAAATCGCCGCCAAATTCGGTTTCGGGATAGAATTTGAACACCGGCATGTAGAAATCGCCGCGATAGGACACGAGGATCGGTTTGTCGTTGGCGATAAATTCGGCAAACAGCGACAGGCCGAACAGCACCGAAAAGATCATCAGCGACCAAAAGGCGCGCCGGTTGCGTTTGAAGTTGCGCCAGCGGCGCTGGTTCAGCGGAGAAAGAGCCATTATCCCTCGCGCCGTTCGAAATCGATGCGCGGGTCCACCAGAACATACATGATGTCCGAAAGGATTCCGACGACCAGTGAAATCAGGCCAAAGATGAACAACGTGCCGAAGATGACCGGATAGTCGCGCGCCACCGCGGCCTCAAACCCAAGCCGGCCAAGCCCGTCGAGCGAAAAGATCGTTTCAATGATCAGCGATCCGGCAAAGAACACACCGATAAACACCGCCGGAAACCCGGCGATCACGATCAGCATCGCATTCCGGAACACATGCCCGTAAAGAACCTGCCGTTCCGACAGGCCCTTGGCGCGGGCGGTCATGACATAGTGTTTCTTGATCTCGTCCAGAAAACTGTTCTTGGTCAGCAGGGTCAGCGTGGCAAAGGCCGATATGGTCGATGCCAGCACCGGCAGCGTGATGTGCCATGCGTAATCAACAACCTTGCCCCATGTCGACAGTTCGGAAAAATTATCCGATGTCAGGCCGCGCAGCGGAAATATCTGCCAGTATGACCCACCTGCCAGCAGCACCAGCAGCAGAATGGCAAACAGAAACCCGGGGATCGCATAGGCCACGATGATCGCGCCGCTGGTCCATGTGTCAAAAGGTGTGCCGTCTTTCACCGCCTTGCGGATGCCCAGCGGGATCGACACCAGATAGGCAATGATCGTCGACCACAGGCCAAGGGTGATCGACACGGGCAGCTTTTCGATGACCAGATCAATCACACTGATTGATCTGAAATAGCTTTGCCCGAAATCCAGCCGCAGGTAATTCCACAGCATGTTGCCGAACCGCTCCAGCGGCGGCTTGTCAAATCCGAATTCCTTTTCCAGTTGTTCAATGAACTCGGGCGGCAGCCCCCGCGCCCCCACGTATTTTTCGCTGGCGGCAAAATCTGTGGCGCCTGCATCGCCTGCGCCACCCCCGGTAAACCCGCCGAACACATCGCCTTCGCCCTGCGCGCGCGCAATCGCCTGTTCCACAGGCCCGCCCGGCACAAACTGGGTCAGCGTGAAATTCACCAGCATGATGCCGAACAGTGTCGGAATGATCAGCAGTAACCTGCGAAGAATATAGGCGCCCATGTGGCTGTACTTACCGCAGCGCGCCGGCGGCCTTCAAGGCAGCGGCCTTGTCGGCATTGAACCACCAGAAATCCAGTTGGCCCAGCGCATAGGGTGGCAGTGGTTCGGGATGTTCGTACTGATCGTAATAGGCCACCCAATAGCTGTCATTGTACCACACCGGGATCATGAAGAATTCATAGCGCAACGCCCGGTCCAGTGCGCGCAAAGACGCCTGTTCCTCTTCGCTGCTTTGCGCCTGCAAAGACGCCTGTATGATCGCATCGACCATCGGGCTGGCAAGACCGGCGGGGTTGAATAACGACACGGCGGCATCTTCGGACCCGTAGCGTTGCATCAATCCGGTGCCGGTGCCCAGAAACGATGCGTAGCTGTCGAACACCAGATCATAATCGCGGTCGCGTTCGCGCAGCGTGTATTGTGCAGGGTCGACCTTTTCCAGAACCGCATCCAGCCCCATGGCCGTCAGATTGGACATGAAATTTTCGATCACGCCACTTAACGTGCCATCCGAAGCCGTATTGAACAGCAAGGTCACGCGCAGCGGGCGGCCCGACGCATCGCGCCGCTTTCCGTCACTGCCCACGGCCCATCCCGCCTCGTCCAGCATCTTCATCGCAGTGCGCAGATTGCGCCGGTCGACAAGACGGTCGGCCTTGGACGTATGCGGCATCACAGCAGGTTCCGTCAGCAGTTCGGACGGAATGATATCGCCCAGCGATTGCAGAAACGCCAGTTCATCGCCTTCGGGTACACCGGTTGCCATCAATGGCGTATCCTGTGTGAATGACGCACGCTGTTTGAACAGCCCGTATTGCAGGGATTCGTTGGTCCATTCAAAGTTGAATCCCAGAGCAATCGCCTGACGCACCCGTTTGTCCTTCAGCACATCACGCCCCAGATTGAACACGATACCGGACGGCGTGGGTGGTGTGCCGTCAGGCAGTTCTTTCTTGACCACCTCGCCTTTGGCGACACGCGGAAAATCGTAGGACGTGGCCCATTTTTTGGAATCGCCCTCGGTGCGGAATGTGTATTCCCCCGCCTTGAAACCTTCGAACGCGGATGTGTCATCGCCGAAATATTCGATGCGGATGCGATCAAAATTATTGCGGCCCACATTGAACGGCAGATCGTTGCCCCAGTAATCGGGGTTGCGTTTGTAAACGATGCGACGGTTGATATCGACGCTTTCGATCATGTAGGGGCCTGACCCCGGCGATGTTTCCATGCGGCTTTCATCCAGCCGCGCGCCGGTGTCTTCGAACCATTTTTTCGACCAGACCGGCACACCGCCCACCTGATCAATCAGGCTACGGCGCGAAATGTCTTCTGTGAAATAGAACTTGATCGTGTGGTCATCCAGCACTTCGGCCTTGGGAATACGCTTTTTCACCGCTGCCGCATATGAGGGCAGGCCCTGTTCCAGCAGCAGGTTGTGGCTGAACAACACGTCATGCGCCGTGACAGGCGTGCCATCGGAAAACCGCGCCTCTTTGCGCATGTAGAATATCACCCAGTCCTTGCTGGCCGGATATTCCAGCCGTTCGGCCAGCAGCCCGTATCCTTCACCGTAAGTATCGGCAGGTACGGCCGCGCCTGACGGTCCGTCGCCCAAAAGGCTTTCGTACATCATCCAGCTTAGCTGCCCACGCCGGCCCTTGCGCGAATAGGGGTTCATCGAATCAAACGTGCCCAGCGCGGCAAAGGAAATCTCGCCGCCTTTAGGCGCATCGGGGTTCACGTAGTCAAAATGCGTGTAATCCGCCGGATAGGTTAGATCACCGTAAAACGAATAGCCGTGGGATATGATGATATCGTCACTTTGCGCGGCCACCTGTTTGCCCCAGATCACCAACACCGCCAGCATAATCCCCGCCGTCAGAAACGCCCTTGCACGAATATCGGGCAGGGCTTTGGCGCGAGCGCGGGATCGGGTCATGGGGATATCCTTTGTCCTGTCGGGTGGTCGCAGCTTGCCTGCGTTATCATCTATCTAAGCTAAAGGGCGCGATTGCCAATATTCAAGACCCAAGGCGCGCGATACAAGCGGATTTGACCGGATGCGGCACATGCCAATGAAAAAGGCCGCCCTTGCATCTGCAAAAGCGGCCCAAATTCTGTCTGATCCGGTGATCAGTTGTCCAGACTGTCAAGATAGGCGATCAGATCGGCCCGGTCCTGAGGCTTTTTCAAACCGGCAAATGCCATAGTCGTTCCGGGCGCGTAATCTTTGGGCTTTTCAAGAAACCCGTCCAGATTTTCCGGGGTCCAGGCACCGTCCATGCTGGCCAGCACGTCGGAATAGCCAAATCCTTCGGCAGCTGCTTTTTCACGGCCAACCACACCGTAAAGGTAGGGGCCAGTACCGTTTGCGCCCTGCTCCAGCTTGTGGCATGCGCTGCACTTTCTGAATACGCCAGCGCCTTTTTCGATATCGGCAGACGCCATCAGCTCATCAAAGCTGGGTCCGGCTTCTTCGGCTTCGCCGCCTTCATCATCGCCGGTTTCAATCACATAGGATTGTTCATGGTGGCCATGATCCCCGTAAAGGATATCAGCCGCCCATTTGCCCAGAAGAAAGATCAGAAGAGCCGCACAAAGGCCGCCGGCGATTTTAGTGAACGTCATCGTGTCGAGCATTGATCCGCATTCCATAAACTGCTTTTGCGCGTATCTATTGCTTCCCCTTGGCTGTGGCAAGGTGTAGTTACCGCGACCAAACGCCCACCGGTCAGTTTCCGGTGCGCGATTGCACAGGAAAGAGGGCAGGATGACCCATAAAATCGCATTTCAGGGAGAACCCGGCGCCTATTCACACGAGGCATGCCGCAACGCACGCCCCGATATGGAAGCGTTGCCCTGCCGTACATTCGAAGATGCGATTTCTGCCGTATCCACAGGTGCGGCGGAACTGGCGATGCTGCCGGTCGAAAATTCGACCTACGGGCGGGTGGCCGACATTCATTCCCTTTTGCCGCAATCCGGGCTGCACATCATCGAAGAGGCATTCGTGCGGGTGCACATCAACCTTCTGGCCTTGCCGGGTACTAAACTGGCCGACGTCAAAAGCGCGATGAGCCATACCGTATTGCTGGGCCAGTGCCGCAAATTTCTGGAAGAACACGGTATCCACCGTGTCACCGGCGCGGATACGGCCGGGTCGGCGAAACAGGTGGCTTTGGCGAGCGATCCGACAATGGGTGCGCTGGCGTCAGAACTGGCAGGCGATATCTACGGGCTGGACGTTCTGGCCCGTCATATCGAGGATCAGGGCAACAACACCACCCGGTTCCTGATCATGTCGCGCACGGCAGATACATCGCGGCGCGGCAAACACGGTATGATCACCAGTTTCGTTTTTCAGGTGCGCAACATTCCCGCCGCCCTTTACAAGGCGATGGGCGGCTTTGCGACGAACGGCGTCAACATGACCAAACTGGAAAGCTATATGGTAGGCGGGTCGTTTACCGCGACCCAGTTTTACGCCGATATCGAAGGCCATCCCGATGATCCCAACGTCAAACTGGCGCTGGACGAACTGGATTACTTTACCGACATGCTTGAGATTCTGGGCGTCTATCCGGCAGACCCGGGACGGCACTGACTAGAACGGGCGAACCGGCGCGGCGTTACGGTCTTCGATGACCTTGGCATATTCGGCCACCCGCTGCTTGAACCGCAGTGTCAGGTTTGACTTGGCCAATTTCAGCGATTGCACCAGCAACCGCGCCGACAGGTTCTTGGGCTTTAGTTCCAGCGCCACGGACAGCCGTGTGCGCCCGCGTGACAGCGCCATCAGATCCATCGACAACGCGCCTTCGATGCCTGCCGATTTTGACTGGAACAACAGGCAATCGGGCCGGTTATACTCGACCAGCGTGATTTCCAGATCGCGCGGTTTACCCCGCATCGTAAACGCCGCTTTCCACTGCATGCCAACCGCAGGGCCGGTCAGCGCATCAACACGGCGCACATCCGCCCCGCGACGCAACGCATTGCGTTCATAAACGTCGAAATCCGATAGCATTTCGAACACCTGATCAATCGGTGCGTCGATATCTTCTCTGGTCGAAAATTTCATAGCCCGCCCGGTGGTGTATCAAACTGCGGTCAGTCAGCACCGCCCACACCCTTTTGTCCCTTAACCCCGACTGTCGCGTCAATCCAGCGAATCCGCAAGCCAGTTTCGCAAAAGAAAATGCGCGATCGAACCCTTGCGCGCCGGATGCAGCTTGGGATGTGTGCCGGCAAAGGCGTCCATCATCTCTTCGCGCGACACCCACAGCGCATCCTCGATTTCAAGCGGATCAATGCAGATATCACGGCTGGTGGCAACGCCGGCGCACCCGAACATAAGCGATGCGGGAAACGGCCACGGCTGACTGGCCAGATAGGTCACTTCACCCACATCAATGCCTGCCTCTTCCTTGACTTCGCGGCGCACTGCGGCCTCAAGCGTTTCACCCGGTTCGACAAATCCGGCCAGCAGGGAATACATGCCATCAGGCCACCCCGGCGATCGCCCCATCAGCACCGCGTTGCCACAGGTGATCAGCATGATCACAACCGGATCCGTGCGCGGAAAATGGTGCGCACCACAGGCCGGGCAATCGCGCTGCCATCCGGCATTGGCCATGTCGGTCGCGGCCCCGCACTTGGCGCAAAACGGGTGAATTTCATGCCACGCAAACACCGCTTTGCCGGTGGCGGCCATTTCGGCATCGCGCGGCGAAAGGCGGGTCATCACTCCGCGCAGTTCGGCGAACACATGGTCGGGCGGCAACAGCGGATGGTGCTGCTCTGTCGGGTCGAAAAACGCGCCCATCTTGGCTTCGTCGACATCCTTGGGCTGCCAGCCATCCAGGACGCAGGCAAACACCGCATGCCCGTCTTCACGGCCCAGAAATATCCGTTCATCCGATGCCTGATCCAGAACCGGATGATCCAGTGCCAGGCGCGCCAGTCCGTTGCGCTCTTTTCCGCACAGCAGCGGTTTGCCGCGCCAGTAGAGAACCGCCCGCGCCAGTGAATCGGCGGCGGCGAGCGCAAGTTCGGTCACGTTGGTGCGCAATTCGCCCGCGCGATCAAGCCCCGAACCACCGAATGTTACTGTTTCTGCCTGTTTCATGCCGTGCCTGCTCGCAGATCAATCTGCCTAGGGCATCGCATGCGCGGCACCGGTGTGCAATGGCGGCGCGATTGTATCTGTTTTCACACAGTTGCGCGGCTTTGTGCACCGATGTGCTTTCCCCAACGGCACCAAAGAACTAAACCTAAAGTTGTATTTCAACGTTTGTCGATGCCCCGGACACATCATGCTAAACCCTTCCCCCGTTCTCCGGCTGCGCGTGTTGGCAACAACTGATCTGCATCTGCATCTGATGGCCTATGACTACCATAACGACAGGGCCGATGATGCGGTCGGGTTGGTGCGCACGGCCACGCTGATCCGGCAGGCCCGGTCCGAGGCAGAGGCTCAGGGCGTGACCGTTGTTCTGCTGGACAATGGCGACCTTCTGGAAGGCACGCCTATGGCCGATGTGCTGGCACAATCGCAGGTGCCGCACCCCCTGATCACCGCAATGCACGATCTGGGATACGACGCCGCGACACTGGGCAACCATGATTTCGATTTCGGGCTGGACTATCTGGATCGGGTTCTGGCGCAGGCACGGTTTCCGGTCCTGTCCAGCAATGCCAAACGCCTGCACGGGCGGGCGTGGCCCGATCACGCCCTGCTGCTGCGTAATATCAACGACCAGAACGGTCAGGCCCATTTCATCCGCATCGGCCTGATCGGGCTGTTGCCGCCACAGGTCATGCAGTGGAACCGCCAAATTCTGGCGGGTCAGGTGACGGTTCGCGATATCGTGGCCACGGGCATTGAAAAGGCGCGGGCACTCCGGCGCGGCGGGGCCGATCTGGTGATTGCCCTGGCCCATACCGGCATCGCTGATCCGCGCGACGGGCCAAATCCGGAAAACGCCGCGCTGGATCTTGCCCGAACCGGCGAAATCGATGCGCTGATCGCAGGGCATACGCACCTGCATCTGCCGGGCCCCGATCATGCCGGCTGGCCCGAAGTTGATCCGGAAAACGCAAGGCTGGGTACCGTCCCGGCGCTGATGCCGGGGGCGCGCGGTGCGGTGCTGGGGGTGATGGACCTGACATTGCAACAGACAGAAACCGGCTGGTTCGTGGCGCAGCACAGCAGCGCATTGCGTCCCATCGCGCTTCAAACCGCATCGGGCCAGACACGCGCGGTTGTGGCGGACGATGTGCGCCTGTCGCGCCTGTTCGCCCCGTATCACGCCAGAGCGCTGACTCAGATGCGCGCGCATGTGAGACAGACCGACGCAAAACTGCACAGCTATTTTGCAGCCCTGTTCCCGTCGGATGCACTGGCCCTTGTGGCGCGGGCGCAGGCGCGAACCGTGCGCTTGGCGCTTGATGGCACGGATTCGGGCAGACTGCCCCTGCTGTCGGCGGTGGCGCCGTTCAAAACGGGCGGGCGCGCTGGCCCTTTGAATTATACCGACATTCCCAAAGGTCCGTTGCTGCAACGCCATGTTGCCGATCTTTACGTGTTTCCCAACCGCCTGTCCGCGATCAGGATCAGCGGCGCCATTCTGGCAGACTGGCTCGAGATGTCGGCGCTGTATTTTTGCACTCATGACCCTGACTTGCGCACGCCTCAACCGCTGCTGATCCGCGATTATCCGATGTATAATTTCGATGTGATCTATGGGCTAAGCTATGAAATCGATCTGCGCGGCCCTGCGCGGTTTTCGCCTGACGGCCGGTTGCGCGACCCTGTTGCGCAGCGCATCCGCAACCTGCGCTGGAACGGCGCTGCGGTCGCGGCAGACCAACCGTTTGTCGTGGCCGTAAACACCTATCGCGCAGGTGGTGGCGGACACTTCCCCGGGCTTGCGGCTGCACCGGTTGTTTATGACTCGGACACAACCGTGGTCGATTGCATCCTGCAAGACCTGAACACCCCCGCACCGTATGCCCCGCCGTGGCCGGATCCGTGGCAGCTTTGCCCCCTTGGCGGCGCACAGGTTTCGTTTGAAACCGGCCCCGGTGCCATGGCGCATCTGGATGACATTGCCGGTTACAACCCCGTGCCGATGGGTGTGAACGATCGCGGGTTCCTGAAATTGCACCTGACGCTTTAGGCGTGCGTTTTACCGCCGCTTGCGAATCTGCGCCCGCATGCCTATATCCACGGTCGAGAGGTTGGCGCGGGCAGGCGCCTCGCCAACCTGGTCAGATCCGGAAGGAAGCAGCCATAACGAGCCCCGCTTGGGTCGTTGTCAGCCTCTCACCTTGCATGCCTCACGCCGTTGTGCGCGCGTTGTGGCGACGAAGCAGGAAAATCCAACCTACAGATTGGCAGCGCTGAACGTATCGCATTGCGACAGGTTGCCGCTTTGATAGCCTCGGGCAAACCAGCCGGCGCGCTGTTTCGATGTACCATGCGTAAACGTGTGCGGGGCGGGCACCCGTCCGGCCTGACGTTGCAGATGGTCATCGCCGATCCGCACTGCTGCGTTCAGTGCTTCTTCAATGTCGCCCGGCTCCAGCAATTCGCCGACATTGTTCGCCCACACACCTGCCAAACAATCGGCCTGCAATTCAAGCCGGACAGTCAGCGCATTGGCCTCGACCTTGGACACCTGCCTGCGCCGCTGATCGACCGGGGCCAGAATACCAAGCTGATTCTGAACATGGTGGGCCACCTCGTGGGCAATCACATAGGCAGCCGCAAAATCGCCGCCCGCCCCCATCTGGCGGTTCAGCGTCACGAAAAAATCGGTATCAAGATAGGCCTTTTGATCCACTGGGCAGTAGAACGGGCCGGTCGCCCCTGATGCGCCGCCACAGGGGCTTTGCGTCAAGCCGGAAAACAGCACCAGCACGGGCGGCGTGTAGTCGCGGCCAAGCTGGTTTGCGAAGATATCGTCCCAC
This sequence comes from Sulfitobacter sp. TBRI5, assembly GCF_051013555.1. NCBI lineage: Bacteria > Pseudomonadati > Pseudomonadota > Alphaproteobacteria > Rhodobacterales > Roseobacteraceae > Sulfitobacter > Sulfitobacter sp. TBRI5. The sequence continues at coordinate 968,897 of NZ_CP112884.1, forward strand.
ACCTCTTCTGTGGTCGCCAGAACCCGCGTTGAGAAATCCGCCGCCTGATCCTGCTCGGCCGTCGTGGCCTGCGATTGCGCGGGCGCTGCCGTCTGGTTCAACAACGGTGTTACATCAATGCCTGCAAAGTACCCGATCGCCAGAATGATCAGCACACCAAACAGGCCCACACCGCCCGCACGGCGGCCCCCGCCTGCCCTGCGCCGGTCATCCACATTCCGGCTGGATTTAACACCCCTCAATCGCATCGCCTTGCCCTCGCTGCCGCATACTGCCCCAGCATAACGCGACCCGCCGCGCCAGTGAACGGATAATTCGGCTCAGCGCCGGTGGACGCGGCCCGCGCCCCGCTTTACCCTAGCGCATTGATGCGAATCCCAATGGCAGGCCCATGACCGAAGACACCCCGACAGCCTATCGCGTTCTGGCGCGCAAATACCGGCCGGAAACCTTTGTTGATCTGGTAGGGCAGGATGCCATGGTCCGCACGCTGAAAAACGCGTTCGAGGCGGACAGGATCGCGCAAGCCTTTATCATGACGGGTATCCGCGGCACCGGTAAAACCACCACTGCGCGGATCATCGCCAAAGGCATCAACTGCATCGGGCCGGATGGCACCGGCGGCCCCACCACCGAACCTTGCGGCGTTTGCGAACATTGCGTCGCCATCATGGAAGGCCGCCATGTGGACGTGATGGAAATGGATGCCGCCAGCCGCACCGGTGTCGGCGATATCCGCGAAATCATCGACAGCGTGCATTATCGCGCCGCCTCGGCCCGTTATAAGATCTATATCATCGACGAAGTGCACATGCTGTCCACCTCGGCATTCAACGCACTGTTGAAAACGCTGGAGGAACCGCCCGCCCACGTCAAATTCATCTTTGCCACTACCGAAATCCGTAAAGTGCCGGTTACGGTACTGTCACGCTGCCAGCGCTTTGATCTGCGCCGGATCGAACCCGAAGACATGATCGCCCTGATGCGCAGGATTGCAGCAAGCGAAGGCGCCGATATCACGGATGACGCCCTTGCGCTGATCACCCGCGCCGCCGAAGGATCGGCGCGCGATGCCACGTCGCTGCTGGATCAGGCGATATCGCACGGTGCGGGCGAAACCACCGCCGATCAGGTCCGTGCTATGCTGGGGCTGGCCGATCGCGGGCGGGTACTTGACCTGTTTGATATGATCATGCGTGGCGATGCCGCCGCCGCACTGGAAGAACTGGGCAGCCAGTACGCTGACGGCGCCGACCCGATGGCGGTGCTGCGCGATCTGGCTGAAATCACCCACTGGATATCGGTGGTCAAGATTACCCCGGATGCCGCCGAAGATCCCACGATCAACCCGGATGAGCGGCTTCGCGGCACGCAGATGGCCAAAGACCTGCCCATGCGCGCGATGACACGGATGTGGCAGATGCTGCTCAAGGCGCTGGACGAGGTAGCCGCCGCGCCCATCGCGATGATGGCCGCAGAAATGGCCGTGATCCGCCTGACCCATGTGGCCGAACTGCCCAGCCCCGAAGACCTTGTGCGCAAATTGCAAAACATGCCTGTTCCAACCGCGCCGACTCCCTCTGGCGGCGGCGCGCCTGCCGCCGGCAACGCACCGGTGGCCGGTTCAAGCCAGACCCGTATTGCCGTCACAACCGATGCCCCACCCGGGGGCGGCAACGGCCCTGCAACGGCCCTTGCGCCGCAGGGCGATACGGCGCTGGCCCGTTTTCCCAGCTTTGAACACGTGATCGAACTGATCCGCGTCAACCGCGATGTGAAACTTCTGGTCGAAGTCGAAACAACCCTGCAACTGGCCCGTTACACGCCGGGACGGATCGAATTTGTGCCCACCGATGCTGCCCCGCCCGATCTGGCGCAGCGTCTGGGCCAGCGCCTGCAATTGTGGACAGGCAACCGCTGGGCCGTCTCTGTCGTGAACACAGGGGGCGCGCCCACCATCGCACATCTGCGCGATGCGGCCGAAAACGCGCTGAAGGCGCAGGCCGAAGCGCACCCGCTGGTGCAGGCGGTTCTGGCGCAATTTCCAAACGCGCGGATCACCGATATCCGCACCCCCGACCAGATCGCCGCCAATGTCGAGGTCGAGGCCCTGCCCGAAGTCGATGACGAATGGGACCCGTTCGAAGACGGCTGATGCGCGCGGCAACGTGCCCGCCCCCTTGTGGCAGGCCTCCCCCGCGCGTATCTCTACCCGGAACCCTTTCAAACAGGAGAGTAACAGGATGCTCAAAGGACTAGGCGGCATGGGCGACATGGCCAAGATGATGAAGGCCGCGCAGGAAATGCAGACCAAGATGGCGCAGCTTCAGGAAGACATGCACAACCTGATCGTCACCGGTGAAAGCGGTGCTGGGCTGGTCAAGGCCACCTGCACGGCCAAGGGCGAGCTCAAGACGCTGGATATCGATCCGTCGATTTTTAACGGCGATGACAAGGAAGTGGTCGAAGACCTGATCCTGGCCGCGATCAAGGATGCGCAATCCAAAGCCTCGGACAAGGCCCAGGAAGAAATGGGCAAGCTGACCGAAGGCATGGGCCTGCCCAAGGACATGAAGCTGCCGTTCTGACACAACGGCGCCCCAGGAAAACCCCGACTTGAGCAGCACAAAAGACATTGACGCCCTGATCGACATGATGGCCAAGCTGCCGGGCCTTGGCCCGCGCTCGGCCCGGCGCGCCGTGCTGCACCTGATCCGCAAACGCGCCCTGCTGCTGACGCCGCTGGCCGATGTGATGCAGATCGTGGCGGCAACGGCACGGGAATGCCTGAACTGCGGCAATGTCGGGACGCAGGACATCTGCGATATCTGCACCAGCGAAAAGCGCGCCAATGGCGAAATTTGCGTGGTCGAGGATGTCGCCGATCTGTGGGCGCTGGAACGCGCCGCCGTGTTCAAGGGGCGCTATCACGTGCTGGGCGGAACGCTTTCGGCGCTGGACGGTATAGGCCCGGATGCCTTGCGCATTCCCCGCCTGATGGATCGTGTCCAAAGCGAAAACATCAGCGAAGTCATCCTTGCCCTCAATGCCACTGTCGACGGCCAGACCACGGCGCATTATATCGCCGACCAGCTTGACGGCACCGTGCGTCTGACCTCGCTGGCGCAGGGCGTCCCCATCGGGGGCGAGCTGGATTATCTCGATGACGGCACGATCTCGGCGGCACTCAGGGCGCGCAAGGCGATCTGATATGAAAAAACCCCGGTGTTTTCACACCGGGGTTCATTGTTGCAATAGTCGAAACCGGCTTAGCGGTTGTGCTCGTCGTCTTCGTCATCCCCGCCCGCGGGCAGGTTGAACAGGCTGTCTGCATCGACCAGGGCTGTGTCCTTGTCCTCGTCGTCCTCGTCTTTTGCGTCCTGGTCGGCGCTGCCGCCGCCCAGCGTAAAGGTTTCAAGCCCTTCAATCGCGGTCGGCATTTTCGGCTCGGGCTCGCCACCCAGGGACTGTTCGGTGCTGACCAGTTTGCGGCGTTCGTCATCGCTCATCAGTTCGCCACTTGCGGCTTTCTTGGCGGCAGCCTTCTGTACGGCGGCGTCCAGTTCGGATTGTTTGCACAGGCCCAGCGCCACCGGATCGATCGGCTGGATGTTGGAAATGTTCCAGTGCGTACGCTCGCGGATGGCCTGAATCGTCGGCTTGGTCGTGCCGACAAGTTTTGACACCTGCGCATCGGTCAGTTCAGGGTGGAATTTCACCAGCCACAGAATCGATGCCGGCCGGTCCTGCCGTTTGGACAGCGGCGTATAGCGCGGCCCGCGGCGTTTTTCCTCGCCCTCTGCCGCCGCGTTGAATTTCAGCTTCAGCGCGTGCATCGGGTTGGTTTCGGCGGCGGTGATTTCCTCTTGCGTCAGCTGGTTGTTTGCAATCGGGTCAAACCCTTTGACGCCGGTCGCCACATCACCATCGGCAATGCCCTGCACTTCCAGCTCGTGCATGCCGACGAAATCGGCGATCTGTTTGAAACTGATGGTAGTGTTGTCAACCAGCCAGACGGCGGTCGCCTTGGCCATAAGCGGTTTTGCCATGTCACGTCTCCTTACGCATATCTTCCCCGATGCCTGAAACAGGCGGCCCCGGGATCGGGACGGGTTACCATTGTGGGGGAACTTGCAGGCTGTATAGTCGGGCTTGCACGATAAGGAAAGAGCAGAATGCGCTGGCTGTTTGTCTGGATCACCCTCGCCTCGGTCGCAGTTGCCGACGGCGAAAAAGCGGGCGAATTCGACTATTATGTCATGTCGCTCAGCTGGTCGCCGAACTGGTGCGCACAGAAAGGCGATGCGCGCAATTCCGATCAATGCGATGCGCGCCACGATCACGGCTGGATTCTGCACGGCCTCTGGCCGCAATACCATCGCGGCTTTCCCAGCCTCTGCCGCACCACCCAGCGGCCCCCGACACGGGGCATGACAGATGATATGGCCGACATCATGGGCACCAGTGGTCTGGCCTGGTACCAGTGGAAGAAACACGGCACCTGTTCAGGCCTTTCTGCCAGCGCCTATTACGCCTTGTCGCGTCAGGCCTATGAAAGCATCACGCGCCCGCCCGTATTCCGCCAGCTTGACCGCGCGGTTCGCCTGCCCGCCTCGGTGGTCGAGGAAGCGTTTCTGGATGCCAATCCGGAACTCGACCGCGACATGATCACCATCACCTGCAAGAACAACCACATCCAGGAGGCGCGCCTGTGCCTCTCGAAGTCCCTGAAGCCGGTTCCCTGCGGTCAGGATGTGGTGCGCGACTGCACGTCGCAAAACGCGCTGTTTACGCCGGTGCGCTGATCAACTCCGGTAAGACCGGGGCACGGCACCCGTCTTCATTTGTCCGCAAATACTCGTAAACCTACACCGTCAACACCGTGCTGCCGGTGGTTTTGCGCGCCTCAAGCGCGGTGTGTGCCTGGCGCACATCTTCCAGCGCAAACCGCTGGTCGATGCGGATGCTCACTTCGCCCGATTGCACTTTGGAAAACAGGTGCTGCGCCATCGCCTGACAGGTGTCATGATCCCCGATATGGGTGAACAGCGTCGGGCGCGTGATCTTGAGCGATCCCTTCTGCCCCAGAATGCCGATGTTGAACGGTGGCACCGGGCCGGAGGCATTGCCGAACGAAATCATCATGCCCAGCGGCTTCAGACAGTTCAGCGACCCCTCGAATGTGTCCGCGCCCACTGCATCCATCACCACATCAACGCCGGTTCCACCGGTGATCTCGCGCACGCGTGCGGCAAAATCCTCGGTCCGGTAGTTGATGCAGTGTTGCGCGCCATGTTCCAGCGCCAGCGCGCATTTTTCGTCCGATCCGGCGGTGCCGATCAGGGTGATCCCTTCGGATCGCGCCCACTGGCAGGCAATCAGACCCACGCCGCCGGCAGCGGCATGAAACAGAACCGTATCGCCTTTTTTCAGGGGGGTGGTGCGGTGGAACAGGTATTCAACAGTCATCCCTTTCAGCATCATCGCCGCACCCTGTTCGAACGACAGATCGTCCGGCAGCGGGCACACCTGTGCGGCCGACATCACGCGCGCTTCGCAATAGGCACCGGGCGGGGCGGCGGCATAGGCTGCGCGGTCCCCGACCTTCAGATGGGTCACACCTTCGCCCACGGCCTCGATCACGCCGGCGGCCTCCATGCCCAGCGCATGGGGCAAATCCAGCGGGTAGAGTCCGGTGCGCTGGTAGATGTCGATGAAATTCAGCCCGCAGGCCTTGTGGACAATCCGTACCTCGCCGGCTTCGGGATCACCCACAGGCCGTTCGGCCAGGCTCAGGTTTTCCGGTCCGCCGAATGCGTCGATCATCACTGTTTTTGCCATGGTGTCCTCCTTTTGGTAGCGCTGTTCAGGCCACGTTCAGTACGATTTTTCCGATATGGGTGCTGCTTTCCATCCGCTCGTGTGCGGCAATCACATCCGCCAGATCAAATTCGCTGTCCATCACCGGGCCAATCTGGCCGGTGCCCAGCATCGGCCAGACGGCCTCGCGCAGATCGGACGCGATGCGCGCCTTGGCCAGATCGCTTTGCGGGCGCAGCGTGCTGCCGGTGATCGTCAGGCGGCGCATCATCATCTGGGCAAAGTTCAATTCAACCTTGGGCCCCTGCAAAAACGCGATCTGCACCAGCCGTCCGTCATCCGCCAGCGCCGATATATTGCGCGGTATGTAATCGCCCCCAACCATATCAAGGATCAGATGCGCGCCGCCTTCATCCTTCAGAACGGGGACAAAATCGTCCTTGCGGTAATTGATCGCGTGTTCCGCACCCAGCGCCAGACACGCTTCGCATTTTTCGTCCGATCCGGCGGTGGTAAACACCCGCGCGCCGAACGCATGGGCCAGCTGGATCGCGGTTGTTCCGATGCCTGATGATCCCCCATGCACCAAAAACCGTTCCCCGGCCGTCAACCTGCCGCGGGTGAACACGTTGGAAAAGACCGTGAAAAAGGTTTCGGGCAGGCAGGCGGCCTGTTTCAGGTCCATCCCGTGTGGCACGGGCAGGCAATGCGCCGCCGGTGTGATGGCATATTCCGCATATCCGCCGCCCGGCAACAGGGCACAGACCTCGTCGCCGACCTGCCAGCCCGATACGCCCGCGCCCATCGCGATAATTTCACCCGACGCTTCCAGACCGGGCAGATCGCTGGCGGTTGGCGGTGGCGCATAGGCCCCGGCGCGTTGCAACGCATCGGGGCGATTCACGCCCGCATAGGCCACGCGGATCAGAACATCGCCATAACCCGGTTCGGGGACAGGCCGGCTGGTCATCCGCAACACGTTCGGGCCACCTGGTTCGGTGATTTCAATCGCACGCATGGTCTGTTTCATCGGTGGCACGCTCCTGTCGTTTTCCGATGTCTTACCATCGCGCGCACTTCGGCGAAACGGGGGAATGCGCTATCTGGGCGTGGTCCAGCTTCCCGGCAGGTTCACGTCGGGCATTCTGGTGGGCGCGCGCACCTTGCCCAGCGCCCAAAGCGGCCCGGCCAACAACCGCTTGAGCGCCGGATTGCTATTCACCTGTGCCTTGAACTTTTCAAACTGCATGACGTTTTCGATCCGCCGGTCCAGAAACGCCCAGGTCGCCTGATGTCCGACCGAATCATCGCCCAGCCAGTACAGCACGGTGGAACTGTAAACACCGCTGAGCGTGGCGCGTTTCGTGTACCAGTTCACATCGTCGGATGTGTCGCCCAGTGCCGTCCATATCTTGTCACAGGTGCCCCAGACGGCCCTGGCCCCGTCTGCCGCGTAATGGGGCAGCGCAAACAGGGTGGCGCCACGGCGCACCGCTTCCTTGTCTTCAATCGCTTCCAACCGCAGCCGCACGGCCAGCGCGATTTTGTCACGGAATTTCAACTCGCTCATGTCTGCCTTGGCCAGACGGGCCAGCATTTCCGCGTCTCCGGCATCGTGAAAGGCCAGCGCCAGATCCACCGCGCCGCGCGGAAACAGCGCCCGCGCTTGGATCGCATCCATCCCTGTGTCGGCGATCGCCGCCTTCAGCGTCGCTTCGGACCAGCCGTCAAACGGCACATGTGTCAGGGCTGCCGCCAGCAATTTCGCCTTTGCATCATCCTGTGGAAGTCCGGTCATTTCGTGCTCCTGCGTGGTGTTTGACAATACTAGACAACATAGGGTCGCTTTGCTATACGGCCACTTCCTGCAAATCCTTGCAACTCTTACTAGAAAGGTGGTGAAAACCACATGCAGGTTAGTGTTCGTGACAACAATGTCGATCAGGCCCTTCGGGCTCTGAAGAAAAAACTCCAGCGCGAAGGTGTGTTTCGCGAAATGAAGCTGAAGCAGCATTTCGAAAAACCGTCCGAGAAAAAAGCGCGCGAGAAGGCAGAAGCGATCCGCCGCGCCCGGAAATTGGCACGGAAAAAAGCGCAGCGCGAAGGTATGATGTAAATCATCCCCTTGGAACTGTAAGACTAGATTTAACCCTGCTTGCCCGACGGCACGCGGGGTTATGTCTTTTTATGGGGGCGCGCGCACCCTATATGCGCGCAGTATCAAAATTGCCCAAAGGGGAACACCGTGTCGGGATTATCCAGAATCGATTATCTGCTGTTCGGCATCATCGCAGTCACCTTTTTGGGGGCCGGCTTTGTCGCCGTCACCGACCCGCAGGCGTTTTCCCTGCGCTACGCCGCCGAAGACGGGCTTGTCGAATATATGACGGCGGTTTTCCTGCTGGTCAGTGCGTTTGTCCTCTGGGGCCATACGCGCCGCGCCGCGCTGTGGCGTCCGGCCCTGTTGCTGGGGTTTTACGGCCTGCTGTTCTTTTTCGCCGCGGGCGAGGAAATATCCTGGGGTCAGCGCATTTTCGATCTGCAACCCAATGAATTTTTCATGGAAAACAACAAACAGGCCGAAATCACCCTGCACAATCTGGTGGTGGCCGATGTCAGCCTTGCGTCTTTCCTGTTCGGCAATGTGCTGACGGTAACATTGCTGATGTATCTGGTGGTGCTGCCACTGATGTATCCGCGCTTTGCCTGGGTTCAGGCCTTTGTGCGCGCCCTGATGGTGCCGGTGCCCAAACCGGTTCACGCCGTGATCACGCTGGCGATGACAGCGATCGTTCTGTGGATCGACCTGCCCCGCCAGTGGGAAGTGTACGAGGCCGGTTTTTCCGTTCTGGCGCTGTCAATTTTCCTGAACCCCGCGAACCTGGAGTTGTTTCGGAGTGGCGTTTAGTTTGTGGGGTATGGGCGCCCTCGGCGGGCTCGCCCGCTATAAGGTCGGCGTGATCTTGAACCGTTTCGGTTGCCCGTTTGGGATGTTCAGGGTCGGCTGGATGCAAGCGAAAACGCTTGGTCAATAACCAGTGCGCCAATGGCACTGCCCAGTACTACCCGTAGGGTTCGATTTTCTCGGCAGAAAGGGCGTACCCAATCTCGGCCAATTGGGTCGACGTTTCGGACGTGCCGAACATTCCGGTCACATTGACCGCTTCGAAGAGGCCCGAGGACTCGTAAGGCCTGGATGTCGTCACCAGTACAAGCTGGTTTGCGGGCGGTGGCGGTACGTGGATACAGGCGCCGACGAATGGAACCAGAATAAAGGTTGTGACGGCGGTGCCTTGGAAATCGAGAGGAACGATGTATCCGGGAAGTCGGATGATCTTGCCATTCCAATCGGTCCGTAGGGCCGAAGATGCAGGTTGCTGGCTTATCAAGGGTGCGGCTTCGTGTTGAACGATACCGCGCAGTTCTGGTGGCAGCGGGCTTTCTCCTTTGGGAAGAAGGTCTTCCCATTCAAGATCAATAACCTCTGCCGCAAAAGACGCCCTCGGCAGGAAGATCACCGCTGACAGACCCAACAATAATTTGCGCCGGAGCAATGAACTCATCTGTGCAGCCTGCCCTGGTTCGTCACGTGACATGCACTTATCCGTCTGACCGAGAGTATGTCTTGACTGGCAAACTCGCTTCGCGGGCCTGAGCCAGATACACGGACACTGCCAGCAGACCCGTCAAATCCGACAACGACCGTTGGCTCACCAGCGGTTGAAGCGATTGCGCCTGAGACCAGTCGGAAACGGCTGCGAATTGCCGCGCGACGATCGCGCCGGCGTCGGGACGCAGCGCGATGAAATCACTGATCGCAATATCTATAGCCATTTGCACTTCGGGCTCTGCCAATCTGTTTATTGCGGCAAAGGCCATGATCACTTCTTCCAGCTTGTCGAGAGGTTGCCCGGGATCCGAGAGCAGACGCTCCGAAAGCTTCTCTACTCCGCGCGCCCCGTCCAGTTCTATCAGCGCAGCCGAGAATGCTCCGAGGTTGTTCGCCCAGTCCCAATCTTCGACGCGATCGATGAACGCGTTGATCTCGTTACGCGCCGCTTCGTCACCACTTAACCCGAGCAGCAGCACGCGAATTGACTGATACGGGTAGCCTTGCATGCTCCACAGCTCGTTGATCAAATCCTGCGACGGTATGCGAATATCCATTGTTCGCAGCATTTCGTACGGCATCTTGTCGAACTCGGAAATCACCAGAGCCCGTACAGCGGGATCGTTATTGTCCTGAAGGCCGTCCAAGAATTCCTGACGGGTTTCGTCGTATCCGACCTGCCACTGTTTTCTATTCGCAAAAGCGACGTCCATGATCGGCCGGAAAGTATCATCAACCTGACCGACGATCCGCCAACCGCTGCCTGCAATGCCATCTTCGCTTCCCGAAACACGGGCGAATAGAACGCCGTCTTCCGGATTGAGTGCAAGTCGGCGTCTGACAGTACTGCTCACCAAGCCCGGAAGCGCAATTTCAGCGCCGGAACCAACCAGCACGCGCCGTACGTCGTACGCGAACGGGTTGTCGGCCATCGGTCGCGCGATAACCAGTTCGTCAGCCTCGACAATCCAGTCGATGGCGGATCGCTCTGGCTTGACCAGATCAAAACCGCATGCCTCCACAGGAGCGGTGGATATGGTCACCGCGACAGTCAAGACGGCCGCCAGCCGCGCAAGGGGACTGACTACATCTGTCACTGTGCCTCTGGCAAAACTCAGAGCTTTCTCGGAATCGGTGCTCGAAAACATTGAATTATCCTCGCTCGGATTACCGCTCAAGAATACCCGGAAGCGTTGTCCGGGTACAGCCAAACCGGCGCGCCTTTTGTTCTTGGGCGCAGCAATTCAGCCCGGTGTATACCAGATCGGCGCAGTGTAAGCGCGTTTGACTATCGTCATGCGCGCCCCGTCCAGCGGCTCGACGCCAAAGCGCACCGCGTCGTAAACTGTCCATCTGGGTGTGAGAATCTCAAGTACGCGGGCGCAGTCGCACCATCAGGTGCTGTGGGCAGGTTGCCCGCGATCGGCACACCCTTGGCATAGCCGGTATTGGCCGGGGTCCGTTCTTCACCTGTGCCAAAACTCCCCCGCCTGCCCCAACACCAAGCCGTCACACCGGCAGGGCCGTTGTCTTGAACACGGTGCGCAGCGCGAACGAGCTTTGCATTTGCGCCACGCCGGGCAGGCGGGCCAGATACTGGCGGTGGATGCGGGCAAAATCTTCGGTGTTTTCGGCGACCACTTTCAGCAGGTAATCCGCACTGCCCGCCATCAGGTGACATTCCAGAACATCCGGTATCCGCGCCACCGCCTTTTCGAACGCATCCAGCACCTCATCGGCCTGGCCCATCAGGGTGATTTCCACAAATACGGTGGTCGGTACGTTCATCTTGCGCGCGTCCAGCAGCGCCACGTAATCCTTGATATAGCCATCGGTTTCCAGCCGCTGCACGCGGCGATGGCAGGCGGACGGGGACAGGTTCACCGTTTCCGACAGATCGGAATTGGACATCCGGCCCCGTTTCTGAAGGGCCGCCAGAATACGACGATCAGTTGCGTCAAGGCTCATCCGTGCAAAACTTTCGCGTCAAAGTGTCATTTCTTCGTATCTTATTCGAAAAATACCCTGCTTGACGAGGGCAGATATCACAGCAATTGCGTTATCGATGCCTCATTTTCGGGCAAATTGAAAACAACAGGAGACTCGCGCTATGAAAATCGGCTGCCCCAAAGAGATCAAACCACAGGAATTCCGCGTCGGAATGACCCCCAACGCCGCGCAAGAGGCCGTGAACCGTGGCCACAGCGTGATTGTCGAAACCAATGCCGGCATCGGTGCCGGTTTCGATGACGATGCATATCGCGCTGCCGGTGCCGAAATCATCGGAACCGCAGCCGAGGTGTTCGCCGCCGCCGACATGATCGTCAAGGTCAAGGAACCTCAGGCGGGCGAGCGCAAGATGCTGCGCGACGGCCAGTTGCTGTTCACCTATCTGCACCTTGCGCCCGATCCCGACCAGACGCACGATCTGCTGGCCTCGGGCTGTACCGCGATTGCTTATGAAACCGTGACCGATGCCGCTGGTGGCCTGCCACTGCTGGCGCCGATGTCCGAAGTTGCAGGCCGTCTGGCGCCGCAGGTCGGGGCGTGGACCCTGCAAAAAGCCAATGGCGGCCGCGGTGTTCTGATGGGCGGCGTACCCGGCGTTGGCCCTGCGCGTGTGATGGTTATCGGTGGCGGTGTTGTCGGCACCCACGCGGCCCGCATTGCGGCCGGCATGGGCGCGGATGTGACCGTTCTTGACCGGTCCCTGCCGCGGATGCGTTATCTGGATGACGTTTTTGGCGGCCAGTTCAAAACCAGCTATGCCAGCGCGGGCAACACGATCGAACTGGCGCGTCAGGCCGACATGATCATCGGCGCGGTTCTGATCCCCGGTGCCGCTGCGCCGAAACTGATCAGCCGCGCACAATTGTCCGAACTGAAACCCGGTGCCGCCCTTGTGGACGTTGCCATCGATCAGGGCGGATGTTTCGAAACATCCAAGGCAACCACGCATCAGGATCCGATCTATGATGTGGACGGCATCATGCATTACTGCGTGGCCAACATGCCCGGCGCCGTTGCACGCACATCCACCATCGCACTGGGCAATGCCACCATGCCGTTCATGCTGGCACTGGCCGACAAGGGCTGGAAAAAGGCCTGCGCCGATGACCGCCATCTGCTGAACGGTCTGAACGTCCATGCCGGTCAGCTGACCTATGAGGCCGTCGGCGTTGCGCTGGGTCTGGATTTCGTAGACCCGCAATCGCTGGTCTGAACGGTCACAACACGTTGAAAATCGGGCGGCGCAGACCTGTTCTGCGCCGCCTTTTTCGTGGCCTTAACGCTGGCGGGTCCGCGATCAGGTCCCGCTCACATCCTTAAGAAACTGTGCTGCCGCCTGCACCATGCGCGACCAGCCGGCATCCTGTGGCAACGGTATGTGGTTGCGGCTGTCCAGTGTCAGGAAACGCGCATCGGGAATTTCGCTGGCCAGTATCCGCCCCTGTTCCATCGGCTGGATCGCATCGTCCAACGCATGCACCACCAGTGTCGGGGTCGTGACCGATGGCAATTCGGCGCGTATGTCGAAACGATCAACGATCCGGCGCAGTCGTGCGGCGTTGTCCGTTGCTGTCGGCCAGCAGATGCAGCAGATCAAACACCTGCGGCTCTACGTGAACGGGTTTGCCGTAGCGCACAAGCCTGTGCGTGTCCGTATCCAGCCGGCAGGTCGCGAAACGATAAATCATGCGCCATTGAATGACCCTCCGGCCCCGTCACACAAGCGTTTTTCGAAAGATGGCGGCGCAGCAGGTGAAATCACAAGACAATCTAAAGACCGTCTTCAACCGCCGCGGCGCTGAATCTGTCTAACTGGCCCTACCCCACAGAAGGATATGCCAGATGAAACACCCGGACACAGATACCGATGCTAAATGCCGCCCCGACGGTTAGATCGACACCGCGTATTACATGCAGATCGGCCGTCAGAAACGCGCGGAACAGGCGCAAGAGATGATCAGGGGCTTGGCACCAGGCCAAAAAAGCACGCAACCGTCACGATGGGCCTTTCGCGTGCTGCGCTTTCAGTAACACCGGAATGCGATGCCCTGCCCGGTGATACCGGCCGCGTCACAAGGCGCGCCCAGAGCGTCGCGCCCCGAAAACCGAAAAGCGCCGGTACCGGCAATTCTGCGGTCTTCGGGGCACCATCTGCCAAAATGAAAAAGGGGCGGCACCCTTGCAGTGCCGCCCCCCCTTCTTGCCAAAGGACCGTTCAACCCGCTTTCTGAATCTCGACGGAATGCGGATAGGGGATGGAAATCCCCTTGTCGTCAAACGCCTCTTTCACGGCTTTTGTCATGTCGAATTTCAGTGCCCAGTAATCATCGGCCTTGCACCAGATGCGTGTGGTGATGTCGACCGAACTGTCGCCCAGATTGGTGACATGCGCCCATGGCGCGGGATCGTCCAGCACACGTTCATCACCCTTGGCCATGTCCAGAATGATCTTGATCGCCGCATCCGCGCTGTCACCATAATCGATGCCGAACACCAAATCGACGCGCCGTGTATCATGCGCTGAATAGTTGGTGATCACGCTGCCCCACGCCTCGCCGTTGGGGATGATGATCTGTACGTTATCCGGCGTGACCAGTTCGGTTACAAAAAGGTTCAGGTCTTTGACCGTGCCCGACGTGCCGGCGATTTCAACATATTGGCCCAGTTTGTAAGGGCGAAAAAGCACCAGCATGAACCCCGCCGCCAGATGGCTGAGCGTGCCCTGCAAAGCCAGACCGACCGCAAGCGTACCGGCACCCAGAATGGCAACAAGGCTTGTCGCCTCGACCCCGAAAATGTTCAGAACCGCGATACCGACAATCAGCAGAACCAGCCATTTGGCCATGCTGGACAGAAAGTTGGCCAGTGTCGGATCCATTTGCGGCAAGGCGTTCAGACGGCGATTCAGTACCGCGCTGATACGACCGGCGATCATCCAGCCGATAATCAGAACCACCAGCGCCTTAAGCGCATTCAGGGCAAGCGGGGCATATTGACCAAGGTATTCCATAATTTCAGACACGTATCCGATCTCCTGCGTAAAATATGACAAACAGCCGGCGGCACGTGCCCCCGCCGGCCATCTGATATTTCCGCACACCCCACAATGTCAATGCAACCGGCAATGGCCTTTCCTGCACCTTCAACTGCAAGGCACAAAAAAGCCCGCACAAGGCGGGCTTTTCCTTTGGTCCTGATACGCCATCTCAGGCCTTTTTCATCGCATCCCGAATTTCCAACAGAACGTCCAGTTCGCTTGGACCTGCAGGCGCTGCATCTGCGGCTTCTTCCTCTTTAGCGGCGGCATCCTTCACGCGGTTAACCATTTTCACCAGCATGAAGACAACCCATGCAATGATCAGGAAATTGATCACTGCCATGATGAAGGCACCATAGGCAAACACCGATGCGCCCGCCTCGCGCGCCGCTTCAAGCGAGGCCCCTTCCGGCACTTCTCCGCCCAACACGGCGTAATTGTTGGTAAAGTCCACACCACCCGACACCAGCCCGATAATCGGGTTGATAAGGTCGCCCACCAGCGATGCCACGATCGCGGTAAAGGCCGCCCCGATGATGATACCCACGGCCATGTCCATGACATTGCCCTTGGCAACAAAGTCCTTGAATTCCTGAATCATTGTCTATCCCTGTTGTCGGAACCTGAAGGGCTTTCCCAAGGTCCGGTTTCGCGCTCTGTTCATAATGACACAGCCGATAGCATATGCGCGCACACTCCCTAAGCTGTTTTTACGGGGAAAAGTACTTAGGTTGGCACCTCAATCACAAAGGATCATACCATGTCCCGCCTTGCCGGTTTTCCCATCTCGCAGAAATGGCCCGCCCAGAACCCCGACATTCTGCAGCTTTATTCCTTTCCCACCCCGAACGGTGTCAAAGTGTCGATCGCGCTCGAGGAAATGGGCATCCCCTACGAGGCGCACAAGGTGACCCTGTCGGATGCCGACGTCAAAAGCCCTGAATTCCTGTCGCTGAACCCCAACAACAAGATCCCCGCCATCGTCGATCCGAACGGATCTGACGGTGTGGCGATCGGGTTGTTCGAAAGCGGCGCGATCCTGATTTATCTGGCGGAAAAATCTGGCAAGCTGATCGGCAAGACGGCGACCGACAAGGCGAAAATCATCCAGTGGCTGATGTTCCAGATGGGTGGTCTTGGCCCGATGTTCGGACAGCTTGGGTTTTTCTACAAATTCGCCGGCAGCGAAATCAAAGACCCTCGCCCGCGTGACCGATATATCGGCGAAGCCAAACGGCTGCTGTCGGTTCTGGAACAGGAAATGGATGGCAAGGACTGGATCGCGGGGGATTATTCCATCGCCGATATCGCCATCGCGCCGTGGCTGCGCTCGCTTGATTTTTATGGCGCGCGCGATGTTCTGGGCTGGGAAAACCACCCCAACCTCGTGGCCTATCTGGATCGATTTCTGGCCCGCCCCGCAGTTCAGACCGGGCTGGTCACGCCGCCGCGCGACTGATCGCGGTCAGGTCCGGGCGTTCAGGTTGCGCCCGGATCAGCCGGGCAATGCGCCCGTCAGTACATAGCGCAAAATCTCGACCACCTGCCGCGGTTCCTGCGCCACGGCCAGCGCCGCCGCGTCGACCTCTTTCAGCGCATGCGCGTGATCCGGCCCGTGCAGGATGATCAGCGATTTGCCCAACGCGGCGGCATATCCCGCATCAAAGGCCGCGTTCCACTGCTTGTACTGATCACCGAAACGCACCACCACAACATCGGCATCGGCAATTCCCTTGCGGGTGCGGATCGCGTTGACCATCGCGCCCTTGTGGTCATGCCAGTATTTGTCCGCCTCTGCCCCCAGTATCGCAACCCCGCAATCGTCGCTGACGGCGTGATCGGTCACCGGGCTGTCAAAGGCCAGATCCAGACCCGCCGCCCCGTCAATGATCTGTTCGCGCCAGTCGGTGTGGATTTCTCCGGACAGGTAGACGTTCAATGTCATGACAGTTTCCTTTCTTTTTGCCTTAAATACGGATCTGCGCGCGGCTAGCCGCGCAGAACACCGCCCGTTGCCTTGGCGACCTTGTCCACGATCCTGGCGCTGACCGCTTCGATATCGGCCTCTTTCAATGTAGTCTCGGTCGGTTGCAGACGCACGGTAATGGCCAGCGATTTCTGGCCGTCGCCCAGCGACCCGCCAATGAATTCGTCAAACACGCGCACATCCTCGATCAGTGCCTTGTCGGCGCCGGCGGCAGCGTTCACCAGCACCGCCGCTTCGACATCGGCGGCCACCACAAAGGCGAAATCGCGTTCAACCGCCTGCAGATCGTGCATGTCCAGCGCGGGGCGCGTGGATTTGGTTTTCTTGGGCACCGGCACTTCGTGCGGCCACAGGGTAAACGCCATCGCAGCCCCTTTGATGCCCATCGCGGATACCACTTTGGGGTGCAGTTCGCCGAAAACACCCAGCACCTTTTTGGGGCCAAGACAGATCATGCCGTGCCGCCCCGGATGCCACCAGTCGGCGGCACCGCGCAGAATCTGCACCTTGGCCGGAGCGCCCATCGCCGCCAGCACCGCTTCGGCATCAGCCTTTACGTCAAACACATCCACCGGCCGCGACGTGCCATGCACGTCCTTTGGCCCGGTGCGCCCGACCAGCAGGCCCGACACCAGCAGATGTTGTTCGCCGGGTTCGGCCCCGTGAAAGGCGGGACCGACCTCGAACAGGGCCAGATCGGCGAAACCGCGCGCCTGATTGCGGGCTGCGGCCTGCAACAATCCGGGCAGCAGCGCGGGGCGCATGTGGCTCATCTCGCTTGATATCGGGTTTTCCAGCATCGTCGCATCCGTGCCGCCGCCAAACAGCGCGGCCGATGACTGATCAATGAACGAATAGCTGACGCATTCATTGTACCCCAGTGCCGCGCAGGTGCGCCGCGCTGCCTGTTCGCGACGCTGCATCGGCGACAGGACCGGTTTCGGGATGCCGCTGCTCAGCCGTGGCAGGGGCCGCCCTTCCAGCTTGGTCAGGGACGCGACACGCGCCACCTCTTCCACCAGATCGGCCTCGCCGTCCACATCGGGGCGCCAGCTGGGCACATGCGCCCAGTTGCCTTCCAGCCGGAAGCCCAGCGCCGTCAGCGTCTGGCGCTGTGTGCTTTCGGGAATATCCATGCCAACCAGCGATTGCACGCGCGCGGTATCCAGACGATAGGCGCGCGATGTGTCGGGCACGGCGCCCGCCACCACGACATCCGATGCTTCGCCGCCGCACAGGTCCAGCACCATCTGCGTTGCCATTTCCAGCCCCGGTTCGGTAAAGGCGGGATCAATCCCGCGTTCAAACCGGTAACGGGCGTCCGAATTGATCTTGAGCGCCCGACCGGTCAGCGCAATCTGCACATTGTTCCAATAGGCGCTTTCCAGAAACACATCGGAGGTTTCGGCGCTGACACCAGTCGCCGCACCGCCCATGACGCCGGCAATGCTTTCGGGGCCGGTATCATCGGAAATGACCATCATGCCGGGCTGGAACGTGTATTCCTTGTCATCCAGCGCCATCAGGGTTTCGCCCCCGGCCGCGCGGTGAATGCGCAATCCGCCGGTCATTTTGCCCACGTCGAACACGTGCAGAGGACGGTTCTGGTCATAGGTGA
Organism: Sulfitobacter sp. TBRI5; assembly: GCF_051013555.1. Taxonomy (NCBI): domain Bacteria; kingdom Pseudomonadati; phylum Pseudomonadota; class Alphaproteobacteria; order Rhodobacterales; family Roseobacteraceae; genus Sulfitobacter; species Sulfitobacter sp. TBRI5. The sequence goes on from NZ_CP112884.1 coordinate 986,979, forward strand.
AAAAGTTGGTGATATCGACAAGTGCCGAAATCGGGCGCAGGCCAATGGCGCGCAGCAGATCCTGCAGCCAATCGGGCGACGGCCCGTTCCTGACGCCGCGGATCACCCGCCCGGTGAACAGCGGGCAGCCGTTCAAGGTGTCGTCGTCAATCCGGACAGACACAGGGCACGAAAACGCGCCATCCACAGGCTCGATCGCCTGCGGTTTCAGCGTGCCAAGGCCACGCGCCGCCAGATCGCGGGCAATGCCGCGCACGCCCAGCGCATCGGGGCGGTTGGGGGTTATCGCGATGTCGATCACCGGATCAACCTTGGACGGGAAATGATCGGCCAGCCAATCGGTAAAGCTCTGACCCACTTCGCCGCTTGGCAGTTCGATGATGCCGTCATGTTCTTCGGACAGTTCCAGCTCGCGCTCCGACGCCATCATGCCGTGGCTTTCGATACCGCGGATTTTGCCAACCCCGATGGTGGTATCGATGCCCGGCACGTAAACACCCGGTTTGGCGACCACAACGGTGATCCCCTCGCGCGCGTTCGGAGCACCGCAGATGATCTGCAATTCGCCCGCGTCAGTGTCGACCCGGCACACCTGCAACCGGTCCGCTTCGGGGTGTTTTTCCGCGTGCAGCACCTTGCCGATGGTAAAATCACGCAGCTTGTCGGCGGGGTTGATCACCTCTTCCACCTCCAGCCCCAGATCGGTCAGGGCATAAAGGATGTCGTCAAGGCTGGCGGTGGTGTCCAGATGGGTTTTCAACCAGGAAAGGGTGAATTTCATGCGTCAGGGTCCTGCGGCAATTCAAAGTGTTCCCGCCGCATGTACCGGATATCCCCTGCGCGTGAAAGGGGGCGCCTACACCGGATCGCGGATCAGGCTTTGACACATGCAATGCACGCCACCGCCGCCCTGGGTGATCATCGACAGATCGGGGTCGAAAATCGTGAATCCGCGCGCCTTCAACGCCTGTTTCAGCGTTTTCGAGGCCGCAGGCAGCAACACGCGATCCTCGCCCAGCGCCACCACGTTACAGCCCAGCGCAACTGTTTCCTGAAACGGCACGGGAATAATCTCGATCTTTTTGGCGCGCAGCCAGTCCACAATCGCCGGATCGGTGCAATCAAGGCAGACAGCTGCCAGTTTCGGGGCCAGCATCACCACCATCAGATCGATATGCACATAAAACGGGTCGATGTCGGCCAGCATGACCTCCCAGCCTTCGGCCTCCATCCAGCCCTTGATCTGCACCGCCGCCTGTTCCTGGCTGCGGCCCTCGTCGCCTTCCCATCCGATCAGAACGCAGCCCGGTTCGATCACGTTGAAATCACCGCCCTCGAACGTACCGGCGGTGACGTAATCGTAGATCGGGATACCCAGTTTCTGATAGGTTTCGATGGCGCGGTAATTTTCGCCGCGCCGCCACCACTGCGCCATGTTGGTGATGATCGCGCCATAGGGCGTCATCACCGAACTGTCGCGCGCATAGACCTGATAGGGCAATTCGGGATCAGGCGTCAGGATGTGCACATCGACGCCCGCCGACTTGTAGGCCGAAACCATTTCTCGGTGCTGGGCGCGGGCTACATCCATATCAAACGGCACCCCCCGGCGCAGGGTCTTTTTCGATACAGAACTGGTCTGCAACCATCTGTAGTTTTCGATCGGGCCCAGCATGACAGAACGCAAGGTGCCATAATCAGAATTGGCCCCCCAGCTGTTCAGCGTTGCAGTTCCACCCCCCGGTTTGCGGGTGCGCAGCGAAAATTCGGTTCCTGCATCTTTCATCTTTGGCCCTTTCCCAGATGGATCGGGGCAAGGCTGAACCTGCATGCCGCATCTGTCAAGAAAATGGGCGGTGGTGTTTGGTGTAGGGCAGGGTTAACCGCGTGGCCCTAAACCTTGCCGCGATCGATCCTTCGACAGGCAGACCAGCGCCTGTTGTCGTAGCCACAGGACAACAAGGCACCGGTGACGCGGGGCCGCTTTGGATATATCCGGGCACGGGGAAACCACCCCCGTTTACCTCGTCCACCCCGGCGGCGCCGCCTTTTACTGGCAGACGCGATCAGAGTTTGCAGAAGTGAAAGACATAGGCAGGGACCGCCCTAGTGAAATGCCGGAGGTGGAGGTTTGGTGTGAGGTACGAACTGGGAGTTTGTTCAGCATCTTCAGCTTAGAATTAGGGATAAGCAGAACTTTACAACGAAGGCTATTCCAAAGATCAGTAGGCACCACAGACCCCAAAACACCCAATTGGGGAGTTTTCTGACTGTCCAGAAAGGGACTTCAGTACCAAGACATTCAGCGCATTTTACGGAAGTAACCCATGCCGCCTTTTGGTTGATGTAAGCGCAGTCAATGACGACCAATTCCTTTGGTGCCATTTGAGGAATACTGATTAAGCAATTGCCCTTGGCCACTCTCAAGTATTTTTCGTTGCGCGGCTGAAAGACGGAAATATCGGTAGGGAAACTACTTAAAACAAACTCAACATTTGTGGCTGGTTTCTTACCTGTGTTTTGCAGAAAGTACTTCTCGATATAAATTTCCGTGCTGCTGTGCTTCTCGGGATCTTCCTCATTTGGAACAGTAATGTTGTTAAGTGAATTGTTCGCGCGGCCATAAATCAATTTGACCTTTGCCCGAAACAAATAAAACAACAGAGCGCCAACCAAAGTGATGGCAAGACTAGGGGCTGTTGACGTTCGGGATTCCCAAATCACTTAACTTCTGATTCAAGGTTGCAAACAGAGGAGAGCAGCCTTGACCCGAAGAGTCCTGACCGATGCGCATTGGACAATCATCGACCCGTATTGTCTTGGAAAACCCACAGACCCGGGACAAACTGGGCGCGATCCTCGCCTGTTTGTGGAAGCCGTCCTTTGGATCGTTCGCACTGGGGCACAATGGCGCGAGTTGCCGGACGAATTCGGCAAGTGGAACTCTGTGTTCAAGCGGTTCCGCAGGTGGGTTAAGGCAGATATTTTCTATCATATGTTCAAAGTATTAGCCTCAGACGCCGACCTCGAATACGCCATGATCGATGGCACCATCGTCAAGGTTCACCGCTCTGGCCAAGGCGCAAAAGGGGGACTCTTTGCCAGGCCATCGGGCGCTCTCGCGGGGGGATAACCACGAAGATACTGGCGCTGACGGACGCGCTCGGCAACCTCGTCGATTTTTGCCTGATGCCCGGACAAGCCCATGATCTGCGCGAGACCGATACACTGATCCGAAATCTGTCTGCCGGGCACCTGCTGGCGGACAGGGCCTTTGATGCGGATTGGCTGCGCAATGACCTGCTGGATCGCGACATCACTCCGGTCATTCCGCCGAAGTCCAACCGGAAGTTCCCGGCGGAGTTCGACAAAGACACCTACAAATGGCGGCACCTGATCGAAAACTACTTTGGCAAACTGAAGGAAAACAGAGGGATAGCTATGCGCTCGTGCAAAACAGACCCCAGCTTCAAAGCATTCATCTCGATCGCCGCTACAATCATTCACATCAGGTGAACGTCAACAGCCCCTAATAAGATCTTCCTGAACAAAAACTACAAATTGTTTGATCGCTTCCAGAATTTCACTCACCTACTCAACCCGCCATGCAGGTTCGGCTGATCCAGGCTTGCAAACCCGTAATGGCGCAGCCAACGCAGGTCTGAATCAAAGAATGCGCGCAGGTCGGGGATGCCGTATTTCAGCATCGCAATCCGGTCTATGCCCATGCCAAAGGCAAAGCCCTGCCATTCTTCCGGGTCGATGCCACCGGCGGCCAGCACCTTGGGGTGCACCATGCCGCTGCCCAGCACTTCCATCCAGCCATCGCCTTCGCCGATGCGCAATTGCCCGTCGACCCAGGAACACTGGATATCCACCTCGGCCGAGGGTTCGGTAAACGGAAAATGCGAGGCGCGGAACCGGGTCTTGATGCCTTCGATTTCGAAAAAAGAGCTGAAGAATTCCTCAAGCGTCCATTTCAGGTTGGCCATGCTGATGTTTTTATCAATCGCCAGCCCTTCAACCTGATGGAACATCGGCGTGTGGGTCTGGTCGTAATCGGCGCGGTAGACACCGCCGGGGCAAATGATGCGCAGCGGCGCGCCTTCGGCTTCCATCGTGCGGATCTGCACCGGGCTGGTGTGGGTGCGCAGCACATGCGGTGGGCGGTTGTCACCTTCTGCGCGGTGCATGTAAAACGTATCCATTTCGGCGCGTGCGGGGTGATGTGACGGGATATTCAGCGCGTCGAAATTATACCAGTCGGTGTCGATGCGCGGCCCTTCGGCCACGGAAAACCCCAGTTCCGCAAAGATCGCTGTCAGTTCTTCTGTGACCTGCGACACCGGATGGATGGTGCCTTGTGGGCGCGACCGCCCCGGCAATGTCACGTCCAGCCATTCGGTGCGCAACCGTTCGTTCAGCGCGGCATCGCCCAACGCGGCCTTTTTCGCGGCAAGCGCTGCGTTGATCTCGTCTTTCAGGGCGTTCAGCGCGGGGCCGGCCACCTGCCGTTCCTCGGGCGTCATCTTGCCCAGTTCGCGCATCTTCAGCGCGACCTCGCCCTTTTTGCCCACGGCACCGACGCGGATATCCTCAAGCGCGGATTCATCTGCGGCATTTGCGATCTGATCAAGGTATTTGCGCTTAAGATCGTCCATAACGGACCCCCCGGAAATTCATCCCCGCTCTGCTATCACAAGGGCGCGTGAAAGCAAGTGCGCGCTGGTCTTTGACGCGCCGGCGCGGCAAGCTCCACACACTGATGTGCGAAAAAGGAGAGTGACATGAAACTGACAGGTGGGTGTTACTGCGGCGCTCTGCGGTTCGAAGCCGAGGGGCAGCCAGGATTTCGGGGGCAGTGCCATTGCCGCCCTTGCCAGTATATTTCGGGCGGCGGGCCGAATTTTTTCATGATGATGCCCGCTGACGGGGTGCGTTACGTGCGCGGCACACCGCAAAGCTTTGCGCGCAGCGATCTGGAAAACCCCGTGACGCGCGAATTTTGCGGCACCTGCGGCACGCCGGTTCTGACGCGCATCGCAGGCTATGATCAGGTTGTTCTGAAGGCCGGGGCGCTGGATGATCCGGCCCGGTTTGGCACACCGCAGGCGGCGATCTATACCAAAGACCAGCAACCGTTCCATGTGATTGCGGCAGATGTGCCCAGCTTTGAAAACCTGCCCGACAGGTAGGCGGCACCTATCTGTCGGGCAGGACGGACAGGCCGGACTGAAGCGCTTGTTTGGCGTCGCGATAGATTTCCGCGACGATTTCTTTGGCGGGCATGACCTCGCGCACCAGAGACACGCCCTGACCGGACCACAATGACATATCGGCCACGTCGCCGGTCGTGCCGGGATGTGGGGTATAGCTTTGGTATCGCGTGACCGGCCTGCCGTCAGCGCGGTGGCCGATGATATCACCTTCGCCGGGGCGTTTGCCCGGTTGGGGGTTACCGGCGTCATGCCATTTTGCCGAGGTCGCGTTTGCAAGGGCCCGATGCGGCGCGTCGGGCCAGTCACCATCATACAGGTCTTGATACCATTCGGTCTGGCCCTCCGAGGCGTCCAGAATCTGTTTCCGGTAGGTATCGTGGATGGTGGCTTCGGTGCTGGCCAAAAAGCGGGTGCCGATCCAGACACCCGACGCCCCCAGCATCAGCGCGGCCGCCATACCGCGGCCATCCGCGATTCCACCAGCAGCGATCACTGGCACAGTCACTGCATCCACCACGGCGGGGACCAGCGCCATCGTCGCGACACTGCCCCAGACGTGACCGCCTGCCTCCCAGCCCTGGGCGACGATGATGTCGGCCCCGGCATCGGCCGCGATCCGTGCTTCGTGTGCGTTGCCAACGCTTGCCATGACACTCAGGCCACCGCGACGAGCCATGTCGATTGCGGCCGGGTCCATTCCCCAGAACAGCGACACTGCGGCCACATTTTCAGAAATACAGGCCTGCAACTGGTCTTTGAACGGGAAGGACAGATTCAGATTCACCGCAAAGTTCCGATCGGTCAGTTTGCGCACTTGCGCGATGCCGCTGCGAACCTGTTCCACGGGCATACCCCATAGCGGGATCACCCCGAGCCCCCCTGCATTGCAGACCGCCGCAACCAAATCCGGCCCGGCCGCCCCACCCATCGGTGCGGACAGAATGGGAATTTCGATATCAAACTGGTCACAAAGCACCGTTTTCATGGTGTTTCCCCCTTTGAACAACGTCAGGGTGGGCCATCGCCCAGATCCTAGTCAAATGGTTTCGGTTTTTTCCATCCCCCGCACAGCAAAAAGCCGCCCGAGCAGGGGGCGGCTTTTCTTTTACCAAAGGGGGCGTTTGACGCTTACGCGCTCAGCGCGCCTTTGGCTTGTTCTACGATCGCACCGAATGCGGCAGGCTCGTGTACGGCCAGATCGGCCAGAACCTTGCGGTCCACTTCGATACCGGCCAGCGACAGGCCGTTGATAAAGCGGCTGTATGTCAGCGCTTCGTCGTGGCTGCGCACCGCGGCGTTGATCCGCTGGATCCACAGGGCGCGGAAATTGCGCTTGCGGTTCTTGCGGTCGCGGGTGGCGTACTGGTTGGCCTTGTCCACGGCTTGCGCGGCCACCTTGAAGGTGTTCTTGCGACGACCGTAATAGCCTTTGGCTGCTTTGATTACTTTTTTGTGGCGGGCGTGTGTGACAACGCCGGATTTTACGCGAGACATATCATTCCCTCCTTAGCGTGCGTACGGCATCATCGACTTGATGATTTTCTCATCAGGGGCCGACAGTGTCGTTGTGCCGCGCGCGTTGCGCAGGAATTTGTTGCTGCGTTTGATCATGCCGTGGCGCTTGCCGGCCTGGCCCGTCAGAACGCGGCCCGTGGCCGTCACCTTGAACCGCTTCTTGCAGCTCGATTTCGTCTTCATCTTAGGCATTTCCGTCTCCTATCGTATTTGGGTCGGTTCACGCACGACTCGGCATGCCATATTGGCCGGACGCACGAACAGACGCGCCGTATAGGCGGCAATGCATCATAGGGCAAGAGGGAAAGGGCAATTTCCCGGCGCACAACCGGTCAGCGAAAGAATTGCGACGCTACGTTGACAAAGGCATCGGGGATTTCGGACATGCTGTAGCCGCTGGGCTTTTGATAGACGGCGTAAAAAATCAGGGCAAAAGATATCAGGATCGTCAGGGCAGACGCGCGCGGCGCGCGCCCGTCCGTGACGGCCGACATCATCGACGGGATTGAAAACCCCGCAATCACAAGCCCGATCACAAGCGCCAGATCCGGTTCCATCGCCCTGCCCCTTTTTTCTGTCGGCAAAGTTTACTCTGGATCGGTATTAAAAATCAAACGTTCGTCGCAGGGCGCAACCCGAAGGATATTGGTGCTTCCTGGCACGTTGAACGGTACGCCAGCTGTAACGACGATCTGATCTGTCGGTTCGGCAAACCCACCGGCACGGGCGGCGCGTGCTGCATTAACAACAGCCATCTTGAACCGCTCAAGCTCGCCGGTCATCACGCAGTTCGTGCCCCAGCTTAGCGCCAGACGACGCGCGGTCTGGCGCACCGATGTCATCGCGATGATCGGTACGCGCGGACGTTCGCGCGCGGTCAGCAATGCCGTTGTACCGCTTTGGGTAAAGCAGCAGATCGCCTTGATATTGGTCGTCTCGGCAATTTCGCGGGCAGCCGCCACGATCCCGTCAGCAACGCTGGCGCGGTTGGCGGTGCGCGATGCTTCGATGATCTGGGTATAGGTCGGATCGTCTTCGACCTCGACGGCGACGTTGTTCATTGTTGTCACCGCCTCCACCGGGTATTGCCCGGCGGCGGATTCCGCGGACAGCATGACGGCATCCGCCCCTTCGTAGATCGCTGTCGCCACATCGGACACTTCGGCGCGGGTCGGCATCGGACTTTCGATCATGCTTTCCAGCATCTGGGTGGCCACGATCACCGGCTTGGCGGCACTGCGGCAGCGGCGGACAAGCCGTTTCTGGATGGGCGGCACGTTCTGCACCGGCAGTTCCACACCCAGATCGCCACGCGCGACCATAATGCCGTCGCTGACAGCCAGAATATCATCGAACCGCTCAACTGCTGACGGTTTTTCGATTTTGGACAGGATCGCGGCACGGCCTTTGGCCAGCGCACGTGCATCAACAACATCTTCGGGGCGCTGGACGAACGACAGGGCAAGCCAGTCAATGCCCAGTTCGCAGACGAATTCCAGATCGGCGCGGTCCTTGGCCGACAGCGCCGCCAGCGGCAACACGACATCCGGCACGTTCACGCCCTTGCGGTCCGAGATGGTGCCGCCCGCAATCACCGTGCAATCGGCAAAATCGGTCCCGCAGGATTTGACCTGCAAGCGGATCTTGCCGTCATTCACCAAAAGACTGGCACCGGATTGCAGAACAGCAAAAATTTCCGGATGCGGCAGGCACACCCGGGTTGCATCTCCGTCTGCCTCGTTCAGATCCAGCCGGAACGCAGCGCCCTGTTCCAGTTCCTCTTCGCCATTGGCAAAGGTACCGACGCGCAGTTTGGGCCCCTGAAGATCGGCCAGAATCGCGATTGTGCTGTCCAGATCCTGTTCGACCTGACGGATAATCGCGTGTTTCTTGGCGATCTCTTCATGGCTGCCGTGGGACATGTTCAGGCGAAACACATCTGCGCCTGCCTCGTGCAGGGCCCGGATCATTTCATAATTGTCCGAGGCCGGGCCAAGTGTGGCAACAATCTTTACGTTCCGCAGTCGTCTCATCAGGTATTCCTTGTCGTCTTTGTTAACGCTAACCGCGCAACCTGTTATCACCCAATTCCATTCCGCGGGCAACTGGCCTAAACCTGCGGGAAAACAGGTGACAGCAATATGACGTATACCCCATTTTCCATCCATGGCGAAAACCGGCCCGGCCGCTGGCTGATCACGTGCGATCATGCGGCCAACACGATCCCAGCAGCCGTCAACGGTGGCACATTGGGGTTGTCGGATGCGGATATGAACCGCCACATCGCCTATGATGTGGGGGCGGCGGGGCTGACACTTGAACTGGCCAAAGCACTGAACAGTACCGCGATCCTGTCAAATTTTTCGCGGCTGGTGATTGATCCCAACCGCGGAGAGGACGACCCGACACTGGTGATGAAGCTGTATGACGGGACGATCATTTCCGGCAACCGCCATGTCGACGCATCCGAGATCGAGGCACGGCTTGATCTGTGTTACCGCCCCTATCACCGGGCGCTGGCCGAACTGGCGGCGCGCCCTGATACCGTTCTTCTGTCGATCCACAGCTTTACCCGCCAGCTTGAGGGGCGCCCGGTGCGGCCCTGGGAAATCGGCGTGCTGCATGCAGATGACCAGCGGCTTTCCAAACCGCTGATTGCCGCATTGGCCGAACAGGGCGGCCCGCCAGTCGGCGACAACGAACCTTACGGTGGCCACCTGCCCGGCGATGCGGTTGAACGCCACGCACTGCAACATGGCCGACCCAACGTGCTGATCGAATTGCGCAACGATCTGATCCGCACGGCGCAGGATCAGGCGAAATGGGCCACCCGACTGGCCCCCGTTCTTGAAGACGTGCTGGCCAGCACCAATTTATAGATAACAGGAAAAGGGGAATATGATGGACGACCAGACCGAAATCGAACTACAGGCCGCCGCCTTCCGCCGGTTGCAGAAACACCTGATGCAGGATCGCACCGATGTGCAGAACATCGACATGATGAACCTGACAGGGTTCTGCCGCAACTGCCTGTCGCGCTGGTATCAGGAGGCCGCCGCCGAACGCGGCATTGAAATGTCAAAAGACGAAGCACGCGAACATTACTACGGGATGAGCATGGATGAATGGAAATCCAGGCATCAGACCGAGGCCACCGACGACCAGCAGACAGCCTTTAAAAAGGCGTTTGCGGAAAACGTTGGCAAAGGCTGATCACAGCGTAGACGAGCGCGGGGCCACAAACGGGGCCCCCGCCATTTTCCACATCGGTTCCACCAGTGCGCGAAACCGTTTCAGCGGGCGTTCGAACAGGCTGGCAAATCCGAAACAAACCAGCAGTGTCAGCGTCAGCAGCCACAGATCATAGGCGGGCAGATTTTCCGGCAAAGTGGCGTCCAGCAGATGCAGCGTTGGATAGTGCATCACGTAGATGGAAAAGCTTGCTCCGGCGACCCAGCGGATGGCGCCTGTTGCGCGGCCTTCCGGGCGGGGAGCGCGACGGTCGGCGATGTTTTTGACACCTGCCAGATGCAAGGCAACACCCACTGCGATGACCGTGTTCCACAACACTTCGTCGGAATATGCCAGAACGGCATGATGGCTGTAAGGCGCAAACGCCTGCGCCGTTATTTCGCTCAGCGCCGCAGGCAGGCCTGCCAATTTCAGCACCACCAGCATGGCAATACCCAGGATCGCGCGCGCCCAGTCTTTGCCGGAATGTATGGGCGCATCCGGTGACAGGCGCACCGTGTGCCAGACCAGAACCCCCATCAGCCATGCCGGCAGCAGCGCCAGTATCGGCACACCGACCAGCAGCACCAGCAGCGCCAGCAACACCCAGCGCAGCGCCCCCCTAAGGAACAACGCAACGCCGAAAAGCATGTAAAACCCGACTTCGTAACTCAGCGACCAGAGCGGGCCGTTTGTGCCCAGCCGTACCCGATCCCAGATCCCCTGCCATTCGCTGGTAAATGTCAGCCCGCGCAGCACCATTTCGGACAGGGAAACAGGGTTATAGAACGTCTCCGGATAGGCTTCGGGGTTTATCCGCGTGCCAATGGCATCAAAGATCAGCGTCAGTGCAAGCGCCGGGACCACGACCGACCACAGCCGCGTCATACGATTGAACGCAAACCGTTCCAGCGTGGCGTCGCGCGTGGCTGCATAAGCGATCACCACACCGGACAGCACGAAGAAAACGATCACCGCATCGCTGGCGACGTTCAGTTCGCGCAGCACAAAATAATCCCCGCGGGTGAATCGGATATGGGCCATGTGGCCGAAAAGCACGGTCAGCGCAGCCCCGGCGCGCAGGGCATCCAACCAGATGGAAAACCCCTGTGACATGACCGCCGGCGGCAATTTCGCACGCGCCCGCGCGCGCGCCGCGCGCTGTTTGTCAATCGCCTCCCAGCTTTCGCGAAACGGTTTCAACAGCGCCTCGCGCAGGGTGGTATAGGGCTGTGCGATCGGGTTGCCCTTACCGTCGGACACGCCATAGGTGATCTCCTCGACCTTTTCGGGCACATAAAGCGTGCCGAACATCCAGTCCCAGATCGCGAACATAGACCCGTAGTTCTTGTCGATGTGTTCCACCGCGACCGAATGGTGCACCTGATGTTGCGCCGGCGAAATAAAGATATGTCCATCACCCGCCCGTAGCTCAGCCAGATATGGCTGTGGCGCAGGTTGGCCCCCAGCATATTAAACAGCACATACATCGCATTGGCGCCACCCAGCGTTACGATGTCGATCTGTCCGATCAGCGCAAACAGCATCACGCCCTGCACGATCCCGACGATGACTGTGATCAGCAGGTTGCGGATGACCGGTTCAATCGGATGGGTTCGGTGAACCGTCAGCGGGGTCAGCACATCGGCCGAATGATGCACCGCATGGAACGGCCAAAGCACCTTCCATTCATGGTGCAGCCGGTGCGCCCAGTATTTGCAGAAATCCGAGGCGACAACGATGATCAGTGTCGCCAGCAGGCTGCGCGTCCAACCTGTGGGCGGGGCCAAAAAGCCATCGGCGGACGGGCCGGAAAGCCATGACAGAACGTAAAACGCAACCGTTGCCGGAAAGAATACCTTGCTCATCAATCCGAAGAAGCCGATCGCGCGAAAGGTGAAAAACAGCTTTATGTCCAGCAGGTTTGACCGGTGCAGATACACCCGCGCCGGCAACAGAAAGCTTATGAAAGACCCCCGTCTGCCGCGGTACCACCACACGGCCAGCGCCAGAAACAGGGTACAGCCTAGATATAAGAGCGCGACGCGCTCGTTCATATTGAAAAAGGTTTGTAACGAATACTGGAAGTAACCGAGTAACGTATCCATGCGCGGCGCCTTTGTCTTGCGTGCGCATTCGATAGCGGCCCAATCTGGCAACAATGGGGCCGCTCAAGGGCAAAAGATGCGCCGCATGAACCAATCAGGTGCCAATCGGGTGACGGAGCAGGCGCGCTGGGGGGCCGGATCAGCCGGCCGGCCCCTGCCAGTTGCCAATCACCGCATCCACCTCAAGCTCGACCAGCCATTCGGGGTTCACAAACCGCGTGACGGCCATGATCGTATCCACGGGGCGGATGTCGCGAAAATAGGTCTTGCGCACATCAATGGCGGCTTTCCAGTCATCTATATCCGTCAGGATCACCCGCGTGCGCACCACATCATGCAAGCCCGAACCGGCCTGTTCCAGCGCGGCCTTGATCACCTCGATACACTGGCGGGTCTGGGCGGCCACGTCACCGACGCCCACGGTTTTTCCATCCGGTCCGACAGGGGCTGTGCCACCCACGGAGATATACGGCCCGACGCGCACTGCACGGCTGAACCCGACAATCGCCTCCATCGGGTTGCCGTTGGAAATCAGTTCCCGATCATATGTCATAATGCGCGCCTTTCTGTATGTCCTGTTGCATTTTCAGGGCAGGCTAGCACATCAGCCCGGTCGCGGCGCTCAAAAATCCTCAGACGGGCAGCGCAGAAAGTGTCAGACCGCCTTTTTCAGGCTTTCTTCCAGATAGATCTCGCGCAGGCGCCGCGCCACGTGACCTGGTGTGCCGTCGCCCAGCGCGATGCCGTCGATTTCGACAACCGGCATCACAAAGGCGCTGGCCGATGTGGTAAACGCTTCGTCCGCGGCGCGGGCCTCTTCGATGGTGAAATTGCGCTCTTCCACTTCCATCTGCGCCTCGCGGGCAAGGCGCAGCACGGCGGCGCGGGTGATGCCATGCAGAATGTCATTGCTCAGCGCGCGGGTGATGATCCTGTTACCCTTGACGATATAGGCGTTGTTCGATGTGCCTTCGGTCACGAACCCGTCCTCGATCATCCAGGCATCATCAGCGCCAGCCTTTTTCGCCATCATCTTGCCCATCGACGGGTACAGCAGCTGCACGGTCTTGATGTCGCGCCGCCCCCAGCGGATATCTTCGATGCTGATGATTTTCGCGCCTTTTTTCGCGGCCGGATTGTCAGCCAGCCCGGGCTTGTTCTGGGTGAACATCACGATGGTGGGTTCCGTATCTTCCGGCGGAAAAACGAAATCACGGTCGCCATCCGATCCACGGGTGATCTGCAGATAGATCAATCCTTCGTCGATGTCGTTCAGGCGGACCAGTTCGCGGTGAATGGCCAGCAGATCATCCTTGTCCACCGGCGCGCGCATGTCCAGTTCTTTCAGGGATCGCGCCAGCCTTACCGCGTGGCCCTCGAAATCGATCAGCTTGCCGCCCAGCACCGACGTGACCTCGTAAACCCCGTCCGCCATCAGAAAGCCGCGATCAAAGATTGAAACTGTGGCTTCGGTTTCGGGCAGGTAGTTTCCGTTTACGTAAACCGTACGCATTTCTGTGATCCTTTTATCCCCACAGGGCGGCATCGGGGGGATGCACGCCGTTTTCGTCGAATGTCAAAGCGTGTTCGCGGTCTTCGGCCAGAAGCAAAGGCCCGTCAAGATCGACCACCGCAGCGCCCTGAGCCACCAGAACGGCAGGGGCCATCGCAAGCGAACTGCCCACCATGCAGCCAACCATCACGCCATAGCCCTGCGCCAGCGCGGCGTCTTTCAGCGCCAGTGCCTCGGTCAGCCCGCCGGTCTTGTCCAGTTTGATGTTGACCACATCGTATTTGCCCTTCAGCGCGGCCAGACTGGCGCGGTCATGGCAACTTTCGTCAGCGCAGACCGGCACCGGACGCGCCATGCCGATCAGGGCATCATCCTCTCCGGCGGGCAGCGGTTGTTCCACCAGATCAACCCCCAGCCGCACCAGATGAGGCGCCAGATCGGTATAAACATCGGCCGACCAGCCCTCGTTTGCATCCACGATGATACGGGCCGCGGGCGCGCCTTTGCGCACCGCCTCAAGACGGGGCATGTCATCCGGCGTGCCCAGCTTGATCTTGAGCAACGGGCGATGCGCGTTTTTGGCAGCCTGCGCCTGCATCACCTCAGGCGTTTCCAGCGACAGGGTATAGGCTGTGATCTGTGGCCTGGGTGGTTCCAGCCCGGCCAGATCCCATACCCGTTTGCCCGCCTGTTTCGCCGCCAGATCCCACATTGCGCAATCCACCGCATTGCGCGCGGCCCCTGCGGGCAGCAGATCATACAGGCCCGCACGGTCAAACATCGCAGGCAGGCCCGCAATCTGGTCACTGACCGAGTCCAGCGTTTCACCGTAGCGGGCATAGGGCACACATTCGCCCCACCCCTTGTGACCGCCATCAGTCACGGTGACGGTCAGAACATGCGCTTCACTGCGCGATCCACGGCTGATGGTGAACACCTGCGCCAGCCTGAACACGTCGCGCGTGATTTCGATGTCCATCGGACCGTCCCTTCTTTTTGCCTCAAATACGGAAACTGCACCGCACCAGCGGCGCGTGCAATGTCTAAAGGGCCGCCAGCGCGTCGGCCAGACGATCGGCACTGTGGCGGAACGGATCGACCGTGGGCAGGCCCATGCGGGCCTCGACCTCGGCCAGATAGGCCTGTGCTTCGTCTTCTGACATGTGTTGCGTGTTGACCGTGATGCCCACGACCTGGCAGTCGGGGTTGGCGACGCGGGCCAGCGGCAGGGCCATGTCGCGCAGCGCCTCGAGGCTGGGTGGCGTGTAACCGGGCAGACCGCGCATATGGCTGCGGGTTGGCTCATGGCTCAGGATCAGGGCGTCGGGCTGGCCGCCGTGGATCAGGGCCAGTGTCACGCCGGAATAGGAAACGTGGAACAGGCTGCCCTGACCTTCGATGATATCCCAGTGATCGGCGTCATTGTCGGGCGTCAGATACTCGATGGAACCGGCCATGAAATCGGCGATCACCGCATCCAGCGGCACGCCGTGACCGGTGATCAGGATACCCGTCTGGCCGGTGGCGCGGAACGTGCTTTTCATGCCTTTTGCGCGCATCGATGCGTCCAGCGCCAGCGCGGTATACATCTTGCCGACCGAACAATCGGTGCCCACCGCCAGAACTCGTTTGCCGCTGCGTTTTTCGCCATTGGCAATCGGATAGCCCACGGTGGGAACGCGCACATCGTGCAGGGTGCCGCCATGGGTTTGCGCGGCCGCCACCAGATCGCCTTCGTCGCGCAGCAGGTTGTGCAGCCCGCTGGCCAGATCATAGCCCATCTCCAGCGCTTCGATCAGCACCTTTTTCCACGCTGCACTGATCACGCCGCCACGGTTGGCCACCCCGATCACAAGGGTTTTGGCCCCTGCTTCCTGTGCCTGCTTCAAACCCATATCGGTCAGGCCCACATCGGCCCCGCAACCGGGCAAGCGCAACTGGCCGATTGCGTTTTCGGGGCGCCAGTCCTTGATGCCTTGCGCGACCTTGGCCGCCAGTTGATCGGGCGCGTCGCCCAGAAACAGAAGGTATGGTGTTTCGATCATGGTAAAGTGCCCCCGTCAGAAAGTGCAGATATCGCGCGCAGATTGCCCCAACACGGTAGAAAGGGTATTGCGAATTGTGTGCTCAGGGCAATCCGCACGCAGATTTTGGCTCGAATTTCGGAAAAATGCTGAATATTTTTGCACCTGTTGCAGGCAAGATGATGATTTCTTCGATCGCCCCACCGGTTCGGTGCGGGCCGCCACGACGTCGCAGGCGGGGTTATTCGCTTGCGCGACCTGCGCCGGTTGACTACGTCCAACGCGCAGAATTTCCGTTTCACCGACCCGAAAGGCCGCCCAGATATGAGTTTCCGTTTACAACCCGCCGCCCCCGCCCGTCCCAACCGCTGTCAGCTGTTCGGCCCCGGATCGCGCCCGGCCCTGTTCGAAAAAATGGCCGCCAGTGCAGCGGATGTGATCAACCTTGATCTGGAAGATTCCGTTGCCCCCACCGACAAGGACGCGGCACGCGCCAACGTGATTGCCGCCATTTCGGATGTGGACTGGGGCAATAAGTATCTAAGCGTTCGTATCAACGGTCTGGACAGCCCGTGGTGGTATCGCGACGTCGTGGACCTGCTGGAACAGGCCGGCGACCGGCTGGACCAGATCATGATCCCCAAGGTCGGACGCGCGGCGGATGTTTATGCGGTTGATGCGCTGGTGACGTCGATCGAAGCGGCCAAGGGCCGAAGCAAACCGATTTCGTTCGAAGTGATCATCGAAAGTGCTGCCGGCATCGCCCATGTCGAAGAAATTGCTGCCGCTAGTCCGCGGCTGCAGGCCATGTCTTTGGGCGCGGCGGATTTTGCCGCATCAATGGGGATGCAGACCACCGGCATCGGTGGCACGCAGGAAAACTATTACATGATCCGCGACGGGCAAAAGCACTGGTCCGATCCGTGGCACTGGGCACAGGCGGCGATTGTTGCGGCCTGCCGCACCCACGGATTGTTGCCGGTCGATGGCCCGTTCGGTGATTTTTCCGATGATGAAGGGTTTATCGCGCAGGCCCGCCGGTCGGCGACGCTGGGCATGGTCGGCAAATGGGCAATTCACCCCAAACAGATCGCGCTGGCCAACGATGTGTTCACACCGTCCCCCGAGGCTGTGGCCGAAGCGCGCGAGATTCTGGCGGCGATGGAAACGGCCAAGGCCAACGGCGAAGGCGCAACCGTCTACAAGGGACGTCTGGTTGATATCGCGTCGATCAAACAGGCCGAGGTGATTGTGCGCCAGTCGGAAATGATCGCGGGGTGATCACCCTTTTGCACACGGCGCAGGCCCATGCGGACACGTTTGATGCGCTGCGCGACCGGATCGCGCCGGATGCAAAGCTTGTGCATCTGGTGCGCCCCGGTTTTCTGGATCGCGCACAGGGCGGCATAGACACAGCGCTTGCGGGTGACATCGGCGCACTGGTTCGCGCGGCGGCGGGGCCGGTTTTGTGCACCTGCACGACAATTGGCGCGGTGGCGGGGGATGCGGGCGCGATCCGCATCGACGCACCGATGATGCAGGCGGCAGCGCAGACGGCGGCACAGACGGGCGGGCCGGTTCTGCTGGTCTATTGTCTGGACAGCAGCGCCGCACCTTCGGGCGATCTGCTGCAATCCGCGCTGGATGTCGCTGGCGTGATAGCCCCGTTTCAAACCCTGCATCTGGGCCGGTTCTGGGCCCTGTTTCAGGCGGGTGAACACGATGCGTTTCGCGCCGTGATCGCCGCCGCTGTGAAGGCATATGTAAAAGACCACCCAGATATCAGCGCTGTGGTTCTGGCGCAGGCATCCATGGCGGGCGCAGCCACCATGCTGGATGATCTGTCAATGCCGGTGTTTGCGTCACCCGAATTGGCCCTGCGCGCCGTGCTGGGCTGACGCGGGCGAAGATTGCTTGACAAAACTACATTTATAGTTTTATTGGAGTCATGATGAACATGGCTTCCACCGCGCTTTCGCTTGCCGCCCTCGGCCACGAGACCCGTCTGACAATCTTTCGGTTGCTGGTACGGGCCGGAAACGATGGCCTCAATATAGGCGAAATCGGCGATCACCTGGGCATGGCGGCCTCGACCCTTGCGTATCACCTCAAGACACTGGTCGATGCAGGGCTTGTGACGCAGGAACGTCAGGGACGTCAGATCATGAACCGGGTTGATTTTGATGTGATGCATCAGACCCTGTCCTTTCTGACTGCGGAATGCTGCACGGGCGTAACACTGACACAGGAAGATGCTGCATGAGTGAAGCGGGCGTTTTTCTTGGCTTTAAACAACTATATAATTAGGGATTTCGAAATGACCGAACTTGCTCTTGGCGTCAGATCATGGACGATTGATGCAGCAAACCGGATCTGGACCAAGGAAAAGGTCTGGCTTTTGTCGGCAGCTATTCTTGCGGCGCTGATGGTTCTGGCCCCGGCGCTGGGTGTGTCCACCGCACAGTTTGCCGCGCAGAACCTTGCGAATGTGGCGCCCTTCCTTGTTCTGTCTGTCGTGGTCGCGGCCTATGCCGGGGCGACGGGTGCAGACGGGCTGATTGCGCGCGCCTTTACCGGATCGCCGGCAGTGATGATCCTGTTGGCCGCGGCGGTGGGCGGGCTATCGCCGTTCTGTTCCTGTGGCGTCATTCCGTTGATCGCCGCGCTTCTGGCTATGGGTGTGCCCCTGTCGGCGGTGATGGCCTTCTGGCTGGCATCACCGGTCATGGATCCGTCCATGTTCGCGCTGACCACCGGGGTGCTGGGCCTTGAGTTTGCCGTTGCCAAGACGATCACAGCCATCAGTCTGGGCGTGTTTGGCGGGTTTGTCGTTCACACAGTTTCGCGCGCGGGCGGACTGGGCGATCCGTTGCGGGACGGTGTCGGCAATGGCGGGTGCGGCGGATCAAAAGTCCGCTCGGCGCAGCCGGTTGTCTGGGCGTTCTGGAGCGACGATGCGCGCGTCAGGAAATTCTGGCAGGAAGGCATCAAGACCACGTTGTTTCTGGCCAAATGGCTGACCCTCGCGTTCATTCTGGAAAGTCTGATGCTGGCCTGGGTGCCTGCCGATCTGGTGGCGCAGGCGTTGGGCGGCACCGGGATCGCTCCAATCGGGATCGCAACTCTTGTCGGCGTACCGGCCTATCTGAACGGGTATGCGGCCCTGCCGCTGGTCGGCGGCCTGATGGAGCAGGGCATGGCGCCCGGTGCAGGTCTGGCGTTTCTTGTTGCCGGCGGGGTCAGTTCCCTGCCAGCCGCCATAGCGGTCTGGGCGCTGGTCAAACGGCAGGTCTTTTTCCTCTATCTTGGCATCGCCCTGACAGGGTCTTTTGCCAGCGGCCTTTTGTTCCAGCTGTGGACCACGCTTTGAACCGGAATACGGCCTGATATTCGGCGGGGCAGTCCTGTGAAACGGACCTGCCCCACTGCTTGCGCGAACATGGCAGTTTCACGGACCAGCGCGCTTTGACAAGATCGCGCGCGGTGATAACCACATGCGCACCATGACCCCTGTTGCACCCAGCATCCTTTCAACGGTTTCCAGCACGTTTATCGACGACTGGCTGACGGCTTTACGGTCCTTGTACACGGATGCGCAGATGGCATCCCTTTTGCAGAAATCCGGCATGGTTGCAGATCAGAGCCAGCCCAACGGTCGGGTGACGCTGGATCAGATTGTGCGCCTCTACCAGTCGGCTGCTGTCGAAACCGGCGACGAGATGATGGGATTGTGGAGCCGACCGATCCGCCCGCGTGCGCTGCAACACCTGCTGACATCGGTGCGCGAGGCGACGTTGCTGTCATCGGCGCTGTACCGGTTTTCGACATTCTGGAACCTGCTACTGGACGATTACCAGTTCGAGTTGACCGATATGGACGACCGATTGGAACTGACGCTGAAACAGATTGGGCCTGCACCGGTTCAGCGGTTCGGGCACATGTTGATCCTGAAGCTGGCCCATGGTCTTTTGTCCTGGCTTGCGGGCTACGAGGTGCCGGTGAAAGCCGTCGCCTTTGCGTTCGAGCGGCCGGATTTTGCGCCGGACTATGCCATCATTTTCCCCTCACCTGTCCGGTATGGCGCAGCGGCGACATCAATCTCGTTTGATCCCGCACGATTTGGCCCGGTGCAGGCGCGCAGTGCGGCGGATCTGGATGAGTTTCTGAAGAACGCGCCCCGAGACTGGATCTTCACCAGTTCGCGCGAACACACGCAATCCCTGCGGGTGCGCACCTACCTGTCGCAGGCGGACTGGACCAATTGTACGCTGGCCGACGCGGCAAGGGCCATGCACCTGACGTCACGCACACTGATGCGCCGGCTGGATGCGGATGGCACATCCTTTCAGGCAATCAAAGACGGGTTGCGCCGTGACATCGCGATCCGCGATCTGCAAGCCGGGCGAAAAAGCATTGAGGAAATCGCGCAGGATGTCGGGTTTTCATCCGCAGCAAACTTTCACCGTGCGTTCCACCGGTGGACTGGCGGCACACCCAGATCGTACCGGCAGACACAAGGCTAGATCGCTTTATTTTGTCACTTTCGGACAATAATCTGTCAGCCTATGAGATTTCGCATTCGGCGTAGACTGACTAAAATCTTCTCATAATTTGAAATTCAACGCACTTTCCAATGAAACCGCGCGCCGCGACAGTAATCCTGCTGCCATGCGTTTCGGCAGTATTGGACAATGCACTTCGGATAAAGGGCACCCCATGACAACCAGACTGGACAGCATTCTACAGGCCGCACGCGAACATGCAGAGCAGGTGATCAAACCCAATATCGACCAGTGGAACGCCGCGAGAAAATGGCCCCGCGATGCATCGGACAAGGCCGGGGCCGCCGGTCTGACCGGGCTTTATGCCCCTGAGGAGTTCGGCGGTCAGGGCCTGCCGCTGTCGCAAGGCATTCAGGTGTACGAACAGCTGGGTCTGGGCGATGGCGCTTATGCCTTTGCGCTGTCGATGCATAATATCTGCACCTTTGCCGGCTGCGGCTATGGTACCGACGCGTTCAAGGAAAAATGGGCGCGTGATCTGACATCGGGGCGCAAGCTGGCCAATTTCGCGCTGACCGAACCGCAGTCGGGATCGGACCCGATGCAGATGTACACCCGCGCCACGATCAACGGCGATGGAACGTGGACCATCAGCGGATCGAAGGCGTGGGTCAGCCTTGCCACCGAGGCCGATGTTTATTTTACCGTGGTCAAGACCAGCAATGCGCCCGGACACAAGGATATGGCGATGATCGCCATTCCCGCCGATGCCGAGGGGCTGAGCTTTGGCCCGATGTATGACACGCCGTCTTACAACTTTCTGCCGATGTCCGAAATGTACATGAACAAGGTTGTTGCCAGCGAAGACAATATCATCCTGCCGGTCGGTCAGGGCCTGCAAGGATCGCTGATGGCGATTGATATCGCAAGGGTGTCGATCGCGTCAGGCTGTTGCGGGCTGATGCAGGCGGCGCTTGATACGGCGTTGTCGTATGCAAAGAACCGCAAGATGTTCGGGGGCAAGAACCTAGACCTTGACGGCATCCAGTGGATGCTGGGCGAAGTTGCGACCGATCTGGAAGTGTCACGCCTGCTCTATCGCAGGGCGGCAGAGGCACTGGGCACGCCCGAGGGGCCGCTGATGGCCGCCCACGCCAAACGGTTTGTGCCGGATGCCGCCGTGAAAGCCGCGAACACCTGCACGCAGGTCTTGGGCGGAATGGGCCTGTTGCAGCCTTATGGTCTGGACCGTTTGTCGCGCCTTGCGCAGATGTTGCGGATCGTGGACGGCACAACCGAGATCAGCCGCGTTGTGATCGGACGCGCATTGCAAAAACGCGCCGCCACATTGCCCGACCTGCCGGTGCCAAAGGGGTTTGGCGAAACCGACGCACCAAAGGCGCACCAAAACGCAGCCTGAGCCGGAAACGCCTGCCGCCGGCGGTCCTGCGCGCGCCCTTTGCAACAGAGCGCGCGCGGTTCAAATCACCCAACCGCATGCGACTTGGCGCTGTTTGCGGTGGGGTGGCCGGACAGGGGAATACCCTTAGGCGTCAATCAGGCGGGTGGTTCCCGAAACCCGGATACCCGCACCCGCCTGCGGGCCGATTTCAGCGTGCAAGAGCGAACGCGCGCCCATATCTTCGCCCTGAACAATGTCAATCGATCCCCCATGAGGCCACCCCAGATCGCGCAGATAGCCCGACAGGGCCGCTGCGGCGGCACCGGTCGCCGGATCTTCCAGAACGCCGCCGATGGCAAAGGCATTGCGGCTGTGAAACAGGCGGGGCGTTTCAGCCCAAAGCAGGCTGATCGTGGTCAGGCCATGCTGCGTCATCAAATCCGCCCCTTCTGCCAGATCATAGCGCATCCGCGACAGGGTCTGGCGGTCTTTCAAAAGCAGGATCAGGTGATCGTTTCCCGCATTGGCAAGACCGGCGGGAATGAAAGGATCAAGATCGCCGGGCGAGAGCGAGAATAGATCAAGCGCCTGTGTAACAAGCCGGGGGTCGGCCCTGCCACTTTTTGTCGGGGGCGACGTCAGGATGGCAGACATGCCGTCCTTGTCGCGCTTCGCCTCAACCGTGATCTGCCCTGTGCCGAGCGTTAAAGGAAAAACCCCGGCACCTTTTTGATCGGCAAGGACATTTCCAAGGGCGATGGTTGCATGCCCGCAAAAGGCAACTTCGGCCGAGGGGGAAAAGTAGCGCACGTGCCAGCCGTCCCTGTTGGGCGCAGCGAATACGGTTTCGGAATAGCCAACTTCGGCGGCAATGCGCTGCATCTGTTCGGCATCCGGCATGGTGTCAGCAACGACAACTCCGGCGGGGTTTCCGCCCCTTGTCCCGTCCGAGAAAGCGGCAATGCGGTGGATATCTGGTTCAAACATAACGGGTCCTTTCGACGCGCCGGCCTGATCCGGCTTTTACATGAGGCGGGGATTGCCACGCCCGAAGCAGGACGGCGCGGCAATCCGGTCTGATCAGTCGTGGATACGGTCCAGAAAATCGGTCATCTCGTCCGCGATCACTTCGCCGTATTCCTCCAGCGCAAAGTGACCGGTATCCAGCAGGTGAAATTCCACATCGGTCAGGTCCTGCTTGTAGGGATGGGCGCCTTGTGCCGGAAAGATATGATCGTTCTGACCCCAGACAATCAATGCAGGCGGCTGGTGTTCCCGAAACAGCGCCTGCCATTTCGGATATTCGGAAACATTGGTACCGTAATCAAGAAACATCTCAAGCTGCACTTCCTGATTTCCCGGACGGTCCAATAGGTACTGCACGTGCCAGTAATTGTCGGGGTTGACCTTGGACACATCCCCGACACCGTGCGTGAACTGCCAGATCGTGGCATCAAGGGTCAGGAATGCGCGCAGGGCATCACCGTTTTCGGCGCTGGGTTCTGCCCAATAGGTTTTGATCGGATCCCAGAATTCGCGCAAACCTTCTTCGTAGGCATTTCCGTTCTGGATGATAAACCCGGTGACCCGCGCAGGATCTGCGGCGAACATCCGGTATCCCACCGGCGCGCCGTAATCCATCAGGTAGACCGCGTAATCTGTGACCCCCCTGGCTTCGATCAGCTTGGTAACCACATCGGCGGCATTTGCGAAACTGTAGTCATAGTCTTTCACGTCCGGCATATCAGAAGCACCAAAGCCAGGATAATCCGGCGCGATGACATGGTATTTCCCGGCCAATTCAGGGATCAGTTCGCGAAACATATGCGACGATGTCGGGAAACCGTGCAGCAACAGGACAGTCGGGTTCGATGGATCGCCCGCTTCGCGATAGGCGATGGTCAGCCCGTCGATTTCCATTGTGTTCATGCGAACCGCAAAGGGGCTTTCAGCTGCGGCTGCCAGATTTGGCAGGGTGACCGGCAAAAATGAAGCGCCGGCAAGAAACGCGGCAAGCGTGGTGTGGATCATCTGGTTTTTCATGGGTTCAATCCTTGTCATGGGCCGCGGTTCAGCGGCTTTTGGGCAGCGGGGACTCTGACCGCAGAACAGAGCGGCGCAGAGCACTGGTTTCGGCCCTGAGGGCCTCGTTTTCGCGGCGCAATGCCGCGATCTCGTCGCCTGCCTCTTCGCTTGTGAAGCGGCGGGGGATGTGTTGGGGGCAGTTCCAGTCAAACGCCTTGACGCTGATCTTGACCAGCCGTTCGGCGGGCGTGCCGGCGGGTGCGAGATCAAAGGCGTCTGCGTCCATGTTGGTGATTTCCGCCCGCCCCCAAATCTTGAGCCGCCGGGCGTTCGGGTAATCCATCAGGATCAGGGAAACACGATCGTTGTCAGACAGGTTTCCTGTCGAAATATACTGACGGTTCCCGCGCAGGTCCGCATAGGCAATCGTCTGGTCATCAAGAACCCTGACAAACCCCGCCGGTCCGCCGCGGAACTGGACATAAGGCCAGCCGGTCGAGGAAGCAGTGGCCTGATAAAAGCCGTCGCGCGCCTCGATAAAGGCGCGTTCGCCTTCGCCCAACCGGTCGCCGCCACTGCGTGTTTCGGACAGGAACCCGGCATAGCGACCAGATCCGTTCTGTTCCTGAGTGCGCAGGACGGATGGGGTGAACGCGATGTCTGCAAATGCAATAGCCATGGTTTATTCCTTCAAAGGTTCAGGTCTTTCAGACCCGGATGTTCGGTGGGGCGGGGTCAGCGCGCCTCCAGCAGGGCGATGTTGCCAAGGGTCATGTCAAAACCGGGATCGGGCGCACCGCCCAGCGCCAGTGCGGCAGAGGCCAGACTGAGGGCCATGGATGCGGCCAGAGCAAGGCAGGACAAGCGTGTCTTAAAATGTGGGGACAAGACGTTCATAGGTTTCTCCACTAAGGTTTACAGATCGGTTAATGTCTCATCAACATGTACTGGTCGGTTAATGTTTTCAAGGAAAAGCTTTTGATAACCGACATCACGCCTCCTTATACGCGGCGAAAACTCGGCCTAAACCATCGGTAAAACGTGATTCTTCTTGAGACTGTGAAGGGAAATGTTATGTACAGATCAGTAAGCCAAAGGTGCCTGAATGAGCCAAAGCAAACGCGCAGACCTGATTCGCGGAGCGTTGACCCTGTTTTACCGGAACGGGTTCAACGCAACCGGCATGGATCTGGTCGCGAAGGAAACCGGCGTGTCGAAAACGTCGATCTACAAACACTTTCGCACCAAGGAAGAACTGATCCTTGCGGTGCTGCGCCTGCGGGATGAAAACTTTCGAAACTGGTACTTCCGCCGCATGGAAGACCTTGCCGATACGCCCGAGGGCCAGTTGCTGGCCATGTTTGACGTTCTGGGCGAATGGTTTGTCGCTGACGGGTTTCAGGGCTGCATGTTCATCAAGGCCAGCGCCGAGTACCAGAACAAGGACGATGCCATCAACAAACAGTCATATGCCCACAAGGAACTTCTTGTCGATCATTTCGCGGCACTGGCAAAATCCGCTGGTCTGCCAAACCCGCGGGCAATCGCGCGCCAACTGCTGATCCTCAAGGAAGGTGCGATCGTGATCGCCGCCATGTCCCATGATCCGGCCCCTGCCCAAGAAGCCAAAGAAATCGCCGCAAGGATCATCAAGGCGCATTGAGGCTGCACGCCGCGATACGCAAATGCCCATCACTCGCCCGTTTTCGTCGCGCATCGGCAACCCGTCCATCAGCCGGGACACGGAATTTGATATTGTCCGGTTTCGCGTATAGGAAAAACCCGTTCGAAACCGGAGGCCCAGAACATGAATGCGACCGTCGAAAAAGCCTTGTCCGAGTTCGGCAGCAACACCTATTCGCAATATGGTGAAGACGGGATACTCGAAGAGTGCCTGTCGCGGATTTCACGATCAACCGCGCTTAATAAATGGTGCGTCGAGTTTGGCGCGTGGGATGGCGTTTATCTTTCCAACACCTGCAAACTGATCCGTGAAAACGGCTATTCCGCAGTCCTTGTCGAAGGAGACGCGGACCGTTTCAAGGAACTGCAGCGCAATTTACCCGAGGACCGTGTGCTCAAGTTCTGCCGCTGGGTGTCGCTGTCCGGCGAAGGACGGCTGGAAACCATTCTGGCGGAAACACCGATCCCGCAGGATTTTGACGTACTTTCGATCGACATCGACAGCTGTGACTGGCACGTCTGGAATTCAATCGAAACCTATCGGCCCAAGATCGTCTGTATCGAGTTCAACCCCACGATTCCGAACTGCGTTTCTTATGTACAGCCCGCCGATTTCTCGATCCGTCATGGCAACAGCGCACGCGCCCTTTGCGATCTTGCCGGGCAGAAGGGTTATGACCTGGTCGCTGCGACAGACGTGAACCTGATCTTCGTCGAATCCGCCCTGTCCGACGCCGTGATTGGCAACGACAAACCGACACTTGAACAGCTTCGTTCAGAAGACAAACACGTCAGCTATGTCTCTGCAGGATACAACGGAGAGATTCTTTCAACCGGCCGCGTCAAGGCGCTGTGGCACGGCATGCAACATGGTCCGAAAAGTTTGCAGCTTCTGCCCGCAAACCTTCACCGGTTTCCCGACGAATACACCCCGTGGCAGCGGCTGCGCTTTCGGCTGCGGCGCAGGTTGCGGCGCGCGCGGTACGGAAAAGACGGGTAAACACCCTTTCGCAGCCGGTCGGATTTGATCGGTACTTCCTTGTGTGACCTGCGCGCATGTCCCGACATGTGGGGTTTTCAATTGGCGGTTTACTCGCGCTGGGCCTAGACTGCGCATGGCGCGGTTTTATGCGTCCCGTGCACCCTGACCGCACCATTTTAGCCGGAGAACCGACATGATTATCGCTGATAGAAATGCCCTGCTATCCACCCCGCGCGATGCGCGCGGACCGGGGTGGGAAAGTTTGCGGCTGCTGGTGAAATCCGACGGCATGGGGTTTTCCATGACCGATACCAAAATCCTGCCCGGCGCGGTGCTGAAACTTCATTATAAGAACCACATCGAAGCCTGCTACTGCCTGTCGGGCGAAGCGGAAGTGACCGAAACAGACAGCGGCGTAACGCATCGCATCAGGCCCGGTGTGCTTTATGCGCCGAACGCCCACGACAAACACGAGGTTCGCGTGATCGGTGACGAAACGGTACGCCTGATCTGCGTATTTTCCCCGGCCCTGCAAGGCGATGAAGTCCATCAGCCGGACGGGAGTTATGCAGCGGGCTGACGGGGTGGATGCGATCAACGCCCGTGTGTGAGAAACGATGCTAGGGGCTGGTGAGTTGCCGGAACACATCCGGCGCAACAGCACGCGCGGCTTCCAGCGACGGATGGGATCATTCATCGCGATAAAGAACGATGGTATCGCGACTGCCATAGGTACAAATCTGTCCCGGGCAGAAGAAATCAAACAAGTCCACAAGGATTATGCCGCTGTCCTGCGCCAGTTCGCGCTGTGCCTGTTGCAGCGGGGCAAGACGGTCCAGCGTGGCCTGTCTTGAATAATAATGGCAGGGGCCGCCCTGTGGGGCGAACCACTGGCTGACGGCGGTATCGGGGGTGCAGTTCGCTTCGCGAGCCAGCGGCATCGGGCCGAGTATCGCCAGACCTATTCCGCGTGCATTCAGATCGGCGGACAGGTGGCTCACTCCGGCGATGTAATCGTTCAGCGCATCCTGCGACAGCGCGCCATTGACGGAAAAAAATATAGGCCAGATCACTGGCCAGAAACACGATGTCACCGGCACGCAGGGTGCCGACAAGATCGGGCACAACATCTGTCCAGTAATACCGGTTTTCGTTTATCCATGGCCCGTCATACTCATCATCAAGGGGCGCAACAGCGGGCGAGCCCCAGGACGACGTGAGCGTGATCGCCATATCCTCGGCCTCCGCGATCCTTTGAAACGTGCCCGAAAAGGCGGCAGTGAACGAATTTCCCAGCACCAGCACCCGGCGCTGTGCTGTCGGGAACGCACCGAACGTACAATCTTCGATCCGGATCGGCTGGCCAACGCGGCTTTCCGTATCAATAACGCAGGGCGCGCCTTGCCAGGTGTTTCCGTTCCCGTCCGCCAGCGGGATCAGCAGACTTTCCGAGCCGCGATGCTCCAGCGGGGCGGGATCGCCGATGTAAAGCCGCTCTTTCAGAACGCCTTCGAAAGCTGACAGGATGACCAGACCGGCAACAAATCCCGCCAATCCCTTGAGCGCGGCTGTGCGGCGCCGGGCGCCCCAATCCGCATGGCGCAGCGGCTGTTCGACAAAGCGGTAAGACGCCGATGCCAGCGCCAGCATGATGACGATCAGAACCGGCGCAGTGATAAGGGTGATCCCGACAGACCATTTCGCGAAAACAACCACAGGCCAGTGCCACAGGTACAGCGAATACGAGATGCGCCCGAAATAGCGGATCGGACGGTTTGCCAGAAGCAGCGTGATGCCACCACCGGGTCGAGTATCCCACAGCAACAGGGCGGTAAAACCGACCGCCAAAGCGGTCAGCACTGACCGGTCCGTTTCAGCCGGCAGCGCCAGACCGGCGACCAGCGCCAGCAGTATCGCAACTGACGGCATCCACGACGGGGCGGTTCGGCCAAAACGCGCGTTCAGAATGAAAACACCGGCCCCGATGGCCAGTTCCCACGCCCGAAAGGGAAGCAGATAGAATGCAGCATTAGGTGCGTAATGCGTGCCCCAGACAAAAGCCGCCAGCGAACAGACCGTCAGAAGAATTGCGCCCGGCAACAGAACCGCGTGCAGCCTTGCGCCGAAACGCGGCGACAGCGCAAGCCATGCCAGCACGGGAAACAACAGATAAAACTGTTCTTCCACGCCCAATGACCATGTGTGGGTAAACGGGTTCAGTTCTACCGACGCTCCGAAATAGTCGGCCTGTTGCAGATAAAGGAAAATGTTCGATGCACCGAACGCGGCCCAATAGCCGGTTTCGATGTAGCTGCCCATATCCTGAATAACGAGAGAGTTGAGCGCCGTGGTGACACCAAGGCAAACGACAAGGGCAGGCGCAAGCCGCTTGAAACGGCGGCCGAAAAAGCGGGCCGCAGATGCCCCGAAATCTGTCCACGGCCATGACGCGATGGATGCGGTGATCACGTAGCCCGAAATCACAAAGAAGATATCGACGCCCAGATAGCCATGTGGCAGCGCAGATGCGTTCATGTGGTGTACCACAACCGCAAGAACCGCGACGCCGCGAAGACCTTCGATATCCGTTCTGAACACTCGGCTTGTCCCTGTTCACCGGATCCGGGCGCACCCGCTACCGATACCTGTCATTTGTGCGCGCGCTGCCCCGCCCGAACCCTTCTGAAAACGCAACTGCGGGGTTCTTCGGTCTTGCGCTGTCTGGATTGACCTTATTGTGTTTTTGCACCCATGACACAAGCCACCGAAGTCTTATGTGCAATGGTGCGGGGCGCGGATGTCCGGCATCACCGAATTCACAACCTTGCGCCCAGTGCCTGTACCGCATGATCCAGAACTTGCAGACCGGCGATCAGATCGGCTTCGTGCGTGTCTTCTTCGAACGCGTGGCTGATGCCGTTGATAGACGGAACAAACAGCATAGCGGCGGGCAGCACAGAGGACACGTTGGTCGCGTCATGCAGCGCGCCCGACGGCATGGTGCGCCAGCGCCCCGGTGCGATCGCGATGGCGCCGTTTTCCAGCGCGGTACGCAGGGTCTTGTCCATCGCGACAGGCACCATGGCGGGACGCGGCACATTGGTCATTGCCATGCCGAAATCTGATGCGATCTGCGTTGCAACTTCGTTGATCACCTCTTCCATCCGGTCCAGCCGATCCAGATCGCCATCGCGCCACTGCATGGAAAACACCGCCTTGCCCGGCACGATGGACGGGGCATTGGGCGTCAGGCTGACATGGCCGATCGTCCAGACGGTTTGAGGGGTGACGATATTGCGCAAACGGTCGTTCAGCAGGGTGTTGAACGCAGACACCGCCTGAAACGCATCGCGCCGCGCCGCCATTGGCGTGGTGCCGGCGTGGTTCTGCTGGCCTTCAAAGGTGATATGGTTTTGCCGGATGCCGACAATGTCGGTGACAACGCCAATCTGTTCGCCAGCGGCATCCAGCGTCGGGCCCTGTTCGATATGCAGTTCGACAAAGCCGGAAAACCGGTCGGGTGCGATGAACGTATCGGCCTTGCCCTGCATCGCGGCGCGGGCCTGTGCAAAGGATATGCCGTCACGATCAGTGACAGTGTCGGCCTCGTGCAGGGGCATCGCGCCCGCCCACACCATGCTGCCGGTGCAGGTGCCAAAGCGCCCTTCTTCATCCTGAAAACTGACAGCCGATACCGGCGGGCCATCCTGTTCCTGCGCAGCGCGCGCAATCTCAAGCGCAGCGATCACTCCCAGCGCGCCATCCAGCCAACCGCCGGTCGGCTGGCTGTCGGAATGCGAGCCCATCAGCAGGGATTTTTCTTCGGCCAGCCCGAACACATTGCCTGCCGGATCGATATGCGCCTGCAACCCCGCATCCTGCATCCGCTGCGCCAGCCAGTGGCGCGCAGCGATGTCAGGTGCGCTGAAGGCCGGGCGGATCACCCCGTTTCCAACCCCGGCCGCACCAAAACTGCGCAGGTGATGAAGGTCTGCCAAAAAACGGTCTGGGTTGATCATGGGGTCTGTTCCAGTTCGGTGGCTTGGTTCCCAACTAGGTTCAACTTGGCGTCGCGGATGGAAAATAGCGATTTGCTGATGTCAGTCAAAACACCTACCAGAATACCAAAAATGATTGTGTACAAACCTTGGTCGATCACTTGACCGGTGGTTTTGGTACCCAGATATCTTACGGTCGCCCAAGAAGGGTCATCGGACATCAGGACGGCAACTGCCATTGCAATTCGCATAACGCCCCAAAGAACGGCCATTACAGCCAGAATGCGGCCCAACTTCGTAAACATTATGCAAGCGACTCCATCGCGGTTTCACGTTAGCCCACTTCGTTAGCGCGGTACTACGCGGGTTTCAATGTATCCTGCGAGTTTGCACCGCCTGCCGGCCCAGTTGGGTCTTTCCCCTGCCCCGTGCCTGTCCTAAGACAGAGCAACAGGAGAAACGCCTTATGTCCCACATCACGCTGATCCGGCATGGTCAGGCCAATTCCGCCGCCCGCGACGAGTTAAGTTATGACCGGTTAAGCCCGCTGGGCCACGAACAGGCGGCGTGGCTGGGCGCACATCTGAAGGACACGCACCAGCACCATACGCGGCTCTATACCGGCACGCTGACGCGCCATATCGAAACGGCGGATGCAATGCAGACCGGATTGAAACCGATCCGCGATGCGCGGCTGAACGAGTTGGAATATTTCACGCTGGCCAAACTGATGGAAGCCCAGCACGGTGTGCCCTTTCCAGCCGAAGCCGGTACATTCACCAACCATTTGCCGGATTTGTTCGGACGCTGGAAAGACGGCCATATCGGCGATGCACCCGAAACCTTTCAGGCGTTCGAAGAGCGTGTGCAAGCGGCCCTGCTGGATATCAGCGAAGGTGACGGGCCAGCGTTGGTTGTTACATCGGGCGGCTTGATCTCGATGGCAATGCGGCAGGCGATGGGGCTGGATATTCCGGCGATGTCACGCATGGCACTGGCGATCATGCACACCTCGATGCACCGGCTGTTCCCGATTGGCGGCCACTGGTCGCCGGTGCTGTTCAATGCGGTGCCGCATCTGGATCGTGCCGACCGGCGCGCGGCCCAGACCCATATCTGACAAAGGTGCTTTATGCTGACGCTTTATTACGCCCCCAGAACCGTATCTGCCGCCGTGGCAATTGCCCTGAACGAGGTGGGCGCGCCCTATGAAACGGTCAAGATAGATTTCGCCAGCAGCGACCAGACCAAACCGGGTTATCACAAGGTCAATCCCAAGGGTCGTGTGCCCGCCCTGATCACGGACCGGGGTGTACTGACGGAAACCAGCGCCTTGCTGGACTATGTCGCAGCGCTCTACCCCAAAGCGCGGCTGGTGCCCGATGATCCGTTTCAGGCCGCGCAGATGCGCAGCGTGATGACCTATCTGGCCAGCACATGGCACATCAATCATGCGATGGGCGGGCGCGGCGCACGCTGGGCGTATCAGCAAAGCAGCTTTGACGATCTGAAATCGAAGGTCACGGAAAACATCACCGCCAACTGCCGCTATTTCGAAGACGAGGTGGTGCAGGGCCCGTTTGTTCTGGGCAATCAGTTCACGCTGGCGGACGCGTATTTCTATACCGTGACCACATGGTTGCCTTCGGACGGGGTGGATATCGCCGATTTTCCGCACCTGCATGCCTATCAGCAGCGAATGCAGGCCCGTGCATCGGTGCAAAAGGCGCAAAGCGACGGGTTTTTCTGAACATGGCAAGGGCAGACACATGACGCATCTTTGGGTACGGGCCGAACAGCGCGCCAACGAACAACGGGTCGGGTTGACGCCGGACGGGGCCGCGCAATTGCAGGCCGCAGGCATCACGGTGACGATCGAAGACAGCACCGACCGCGCGATCGGAATTGAGGGCTACCGCGCCGCCGGATGCACCATTGCGCCGCAGAACAGCTGGCCTGACGCGCCGCGCGATGCGATCATTTTCGGACTGAAGGAATTGCCCGAAGATGGCACGCCGCTGGTGCACCGGCATATCCTGTTCGGGCATGCCTACAAGGGCCAGCCTGCGGGGCAGGTACTGCTGAAACGGTTCAAGGCGGGCGGCGGTACATTGTATGACCTTGAATATCTGGTTGATCCCGACGGTCGGCGCGTTGCGGCGTTTGGTTATTGGGCGGGGTATGCAGGGGCAGCCGTGGCGCTGAAATGCTGGGCCGCACAGCAGCGCGGCGGTATTGCAGGACCGGTCGGGGTTTATGAAAGCGCGCAGGCCTTGCGCACCGATCTGGCGCGCGATCTGGACAGTACGGGACAGGCGCGGCCCGATGCGCTGATCATCGGGGCGCTGGGGCGCGTTGGCACGGGCGTGTTTGATCTGTGCGAAGCGGTGGGCGTGGCGGCGACAAAATGGGATATGGCCGAAACCGCACATGGCGGACCATTCCCCGAGGTGTTGCAACACGATCTGTTTTTCAACTGTATTCTGGCCCGGCCCGGCACGCCGGTTTTCGTGCCCGCCGATACGGGTGCTGCGGCGCGACGTTTGCGCGTGATCGGCGATATTGCCTGTGATCCGGACAGCGATTTTTCACCGATCAAGGTTTATGACCGCATCACCACATGGGCCGCGCCGGCGTTGCGGGTGCATGACGATCCGCCGCTCGATGTCACGGCGATCGACAATCTGCCGTCGATGCTGCCGGTGGAAAGTTCGCAGGATTACGCCGCGCAACTGCTGCCGTCCTTGTTAACGCTGAATGATCTGGACGCAGGCGTCTGGGGCCGCGCCAACGCAACCTTTCTGGCGCAGACCAAAGCCGTCTGAAACCTCTACATCAGATCGTCTTCGGCATCGGTGGCGGAAATGCCCAGCGCATCCAGCCCGTTTTCCAGATGTTCGGACAGGTGCGGTGTGCCGATCAGGTAATCAGCGGTCGGGGTTGTCGCCTCCTGGCGGGCGGTGTTGATGGCTTCGGGCAGGTCTTCGGGTTCAAAAAAGCTGCCACGCCCGATCCACATGAGCGCTACAAGCTCGGCCTGCGCGTCTTCGCTCAGCCTGTCGATCAGACCCCGCAATTCACCTTCGGCGCGACCCAGTTCTCGCCCCATCAGGATGACCTGCGCCACCTGTCGTGTGGAAATTTCCAGCATGCCTGACCCTCCTGTTCGCACGTGTCGGATCAGTTGACACCGGATTGGGCAGGGCCGTCTTTGATCTCACGCAAATAGGCGGTAGTACATCCAGTCGGGCATGAACTGGCTTAGCCGGAACAGCCAGGAAAACACGCGCGGAAAGCTTTTCTTGAAATGATCGGCATTCATATGGTCGAACATTTCCTGCGCGGCGGCGTCCGGTTCCATGATGAACGGCATGGTGAAATCGTTTTTTTCGGTCAGGCGGGTCTTGATGAAACCGGGGTTGGCCACCTGCACCCTAACGCCGGTCTTGCGCAGATCGGCATACATGCTTTCGGCCAGGGCCATGGTGCCCGCCTTGGACGCAGCATATCCGATTGCGCCGGGCAGGCCACGGAACCCCGACAGGCTTCCGGTGATCACGATATGGCCGGCATTGCGCGCCACCATGTCGGGCACCACGGCCCCCATCACCCGCACCAGACCGGTGAAATTGACATCGGCCATTGCCGTGGCCTGTTCGGCATCCCATTCCGTTGCCTTCATCGGCCAGTAGACACCGGCCAGAAACACCACGCCATCAACCGGCCCGATGGCCTGCGCGGCGGCGGTGACGCTGCCGGTGTCAGACACATCTACCGTCTGATAGGAAGCGGGGCCGGGCAGGTCGGCCACCAGTTCCTTTAACCGGTCTTCGGATCGGGCGGATACAATCACCTCGACCCCGGATTTGCTAAGCACATGGGCAAGGGCTGCGCCCAGACCATCGCTGGCCCCCACCAGCCAGTAGCGTTTTCCGTTCCAGTCCGTCATGCGGCCTCCTTTTGGCGCATGGTGGCCACCAGTTCGGCCACCTTGATCCCGTATTTACGAAACTGACTACGGTTCACGATGGTTCCATTGGGGGCCAGATACATCCAGTCGACCGTGTCCAGAACGTGGCCGCCGGCGCTTTCCGGCAGGCGGATGCGGTATTTCAACTGCACGGATGACCCGCTTTGCCAGCCGGTGCCTTCGCCCACCACATCCGGTGCCGTGGCCTTGATGCGCCCGTCATTGCCAATCTGCAAATGCCATTCGCGATCCTGATGGGTGCCGCTGTCATAGGCGAAATGTTCTTTCATCACGCCGGTGTTGCCATTCCATTTGGCATCAAAGTCGCCGACGAACCGCGACGTGACACGCCCGGTCGGGCCAAAAATGACACCTTCGCAGACAATCGGGCCATTCAGGTGGTGGCGGATATCGAACTGGGGCTGGCCCGTTACGTAATCAGCGGGTTGTTGGGCAGTAAAGCCCATATACCTGCGCTGAAGCAGGATCAGGCCCAGAACCAGTACAACACCCAGCATCACAAAGAAAAACGGTTCCATAGTTCAACTCTCCTTTAGTCGGGTGGCCATCAGCAACGTGATGGCCAGCACCTTGAGCGCACAGGGAACGGCGGCGTAAAGCAGCCCCAGAGTTCCAAGTGCAGTTTGCGTATTGTCGGCCCCTGCCTGAAATCCGGCGGCGTCCAGCAGGGGCAGCAGGGTGACAGCGGCAAAGGCCAGCGTGAATTTCGAAACGAACGACCAGAGGCCAAAACCTTCGGCGGCGGTGGGGGAAATACGCGCCATGTGATTTGCAAAAATGGCGGGCAGCAATGTCATGTCCGCACCCAGAGCGGCACCGGAAGCGATGCAGATCAGCGCGAACAGCGGCCAGTCGCCCGCCCCCAGCGTGATGGCAAAGCCAAAAGCGATGATCGAAAGCACCATGCCAAGGATCAGCGCACGTTTTGCGCCCCAGCGTTCGGCCAGCATGCCCCAGAACGGGGCGGCCAGCGCGGCAGACAGGAAAAACAGCAGCAACAGCGGCCCCTCCGTTCCCGGCGCGGCAAGACGGCTTTCGACGAAGAACAGGAACAGCGTTGAACTGACAGCCACAGGGGCGGCATTTATCAACGCGATCAGCAACAAGCGCCGCGCGACAGGGTCGCGCAGGATCGGGCCAAATCCGGTAGATGGCAGGGCCGCAGACACGCCCCATTCGCCGCGCATGGCCAGCACCGATGCACCCGCCAAGACCGCAAAGCCGACGGCAAAACCTGAAAATGGCGCGCCCATCCACGCGCCCAGCACGACCGGCGCAATGGCAGCAACACAAACGCCCAGCAACGCGCCGGTTTCGCGCCAGCGGGCCAACCGCAGGTGCCCCTGCGCGCCCAGCGTTTCAGCCTTGGTCACGCCCTGGGCGTAAAAATTGATGGTCAGGAAGCTGAAAGCAGAAAATACCAGCGTCAGCATCAACCCGAACCACAGCAGCGGCGGCATTGGCGGCGTCACGGCAAACAGGCCCGCCATTGACAGCGCAATAACCAACGCGGCGACCGCAACGGCCTGCGCGCGGTAATGGCGCAGCTTTTCCGAAAGACGGCCCAACAGCGGATCCTGTATCACATCCAGCAGACGCAGACCGAACAGCACCGCCCCGAGCGCCGCCAGCGACACGCCATATTCATCGACATAGAATTTCGGCGCGTGGATATAGATCGGCAGGCCCGCCGCCGCCAGCAACGCGGCAAACAGGGCGAAAGACGGCAGGCGCGCGGACATCGCAGACATGGTCTGCGGCGCAGAAGAAAGCGCGGCGGCGGTCACTGGCCGGACACTTCTTGGGACGGGGGCGCGGGACGCGGACGGTACGAGACCTTTTTGGTCCACAATTTCAGCGCCTGCCAGTGGATCAGGCCCAGCACACGGCGTGACCCCAGCGGCCGGCGCAGGGCCGAGCGCAGTATCGCCCGATTGGTCAAAGGTTTGCGCGGGCCGGTCAGGGTGGCCAGAAGCCCGCCTTTGGGCCGGTTGTAGTCGATCCAGATGCCGATACGATCATCGTTTATGTCGAAGCGGAACACATAACCGCCTTCGACCGGCTGAAACGGTGAAACGTGGAATATCTTTTTCGCGCAAAGCCGGTGATCGGGCAGGATTGGCGACAGATCGGCGTGGTGGCACAGATAGGAATGGCGATCACCGAAGGTGTTGCTGACCTCGGCAATCACACAGATCAGATTCTTCGACCCATTGTAGCACAGCCAGAAACTGACCGGATTGAACACATGGCCAAACGTGCGCGGCTGCGCCAGCAAAAGGATGCGATCGACATTGTCGATATCGTGCTGGGCCAGCACCTCGCGCACCCAGACGGCCCCGCGCCCCGCCTTGGGTGCGCCGCCGTGATCCACATCATCCAGCGCTGTCAGATTGAGCCCGTTGCGCGAAAACAGCGCGGGTGTGCGCACCTCGCGTTCGGCATCCAGCAGAACGTAATCCACCGAATAGCGAAATGCGTTTTGCACATCGCCCTTGCGCCCGTGAAAGGTTTGGCCTGCGATATGATCGACACGGTCCATCACGCGGCCAGCACCTGCATCGTACGTTCGCGCATCGCCTGCACCACATCCACCGCGCTGGCCAACCCGTCCTCGTGAAATCCGTTGCGCATCCATGCGCCGCAGAACCATGTGCGGTTCGTGCCGTTGAAGCCGTGCACCGTCTTTTGCGCCTCGAGCGCGGCCAGATCATAGACCGGATGGCGCAGCGTGACCTGATCATAAATCAGATCGTCGCGGATGGTGCGTTTTGTGTTCAGGGTCACGAAATGCGGATCATCCATCGGGATCGGCTGCAGCGAATTCATCCAATAGGTCAGATCGATCTTGTCCTCGCGCGGGCCCGCATCTTCGGTGTAAACCCAGCTTGACCATGTGGCACGGCGTTTGGGCATCAGCGTTTCATCGCGGTGCAGCACGATATCGTTGGGCTGGTAAGCAATCGCGCCCAGCGCGCTGCGCTCGGTCAGAGATGCATCGGACAACAGCGCAAGGCTGTCATCGGAATGCGTGGCAAACACGACCTCGTCAAAGCGGTCTTCGTCTGCGCCGTGCGCCTTGATCCAGACGCCGGTTGCATCGCGCCGCACCGATTGCACGGGGCAGCCCAAACGCAAGGTGACGCCCTGTTTTTCCATCGCGGCGCCCAGACGGCGCACGTACTGGTCAGAACCGCCCTGCACCGTATACCACTGGTGCTGGCCATAAACGTTCAGCAACGCATGGTTTTCAAAGAAACGCATCATGGCATAGGCCGGAAAATCCATGATCTTTTGCGTCGGCGTCGACCAGATCGCGCCGGACAGCGGCAGCAGATAATAATCGCGGAACCACGGACCGGTTTTCAGCTTTTCAAGCAACCCGCCCACAGTCAGCGCCGGATCCTGCGACATATCCAGCCCGTGTTTGTTGAACCGCGCGATATCGCGCACCATTGCCAGAAAGCGCGGGTTCAACGCGTTGGCTTTCTGTGCAAACAATGCGGACAGGCTGGCCAGACCGTATTCGATCCGCCCGCCGTCGATTGAGGCACCAAAGCTCATGTTGCTTTTGACCACAGGCACGTCGAGGCGGGCAAACAGATCGGCCAGATGCGGATAGCACGCATAGTTGAAGACGATGAAACCGGTATCAACCGGCTGATCCCCGTTCTTGCCAGCCATTACGGTACGCGCGTGACCGCCCAGACGGTTTTCGTATTCAAACAAGGTGACATTATGTTCATCGGCCAGCATGTGCGCCGCCCCCATGCCGGATATCCCGGCGCCGATGACGGCTATTTTTTTGGGTGCAACTGCACCGGCTTCGAAAGGCATTCGTGTCCCGCTCCGACAATTCTGGTTCGTATCTGATAGTTGTTACGCCCTGTCGGCGGAAACGGATGTAAAACAAATAAAACAATTTTGTTGATCCAACCCGATCTGCGGCACGTATGCCACATATGATCACCGAGTTGGACAGATTGCCGGACTTTAAAGTCCCCCCTTTGGCGGCTATGTTTCCCGAAACCGGGAAACCAAAAAGACGCGTAACAGGACAGACGTTAGTGATCAGCAAAGAACCCGACGCAAGATTGATGTGGGCCGATCATGTCGCGCGCATCCGCGATTCACAGGATCAGGCGGCTTTTGCCGAAGTGTTTGCCCATTTTGCCCCACGCGTGAAGGCATTTCTGATGAAATCCGGTGCCGATCACGCTTTGGCCGAAGAATGCGCGCAGGATGTGATGGCAACGCTGTGGCGCAAGGCGCATCTGTTCGATCCGACGCGGGCGTCAGTTGCGACCTGGATCTTCACGATCGCGCGAAACCGTCGGATCGATGTGCTTCGCAAACAACGCCGCCCCGAACCCGAAGATCTGACATGGGGCCCCGAACACGAACCCGATCAGGAAGACGTGCTGACCCTGCAACAGGAAAGCGAACATCTGGCGCAGGCCATTGCGGAATTGCCGCAGGCGCAGCGCGAATTGATCCAGCAGGCCTATTTTGGCGACCTGTCGCACAGCGAAATTGCAGAAAAAACCGGTTTGCCTCTGGGCACCATCAAATCGCGAATTAGATTGGCGCTTGATCGCTTGCGCCACGCAATGAAGTGAAATGACCATGACACAAGATATCAAACACCACCTGAACGAAGATGTGCTGATGGCCTATGCCGCGGGTACCCTTCCGGAGGCGTTCAACCTGATTGTAGCGGCCCACGTATCGCTGTGTGACACGTGCCGTGCGGTTGCGGAAAGCTATGACGCCGTGGGCGGCGCGTTGCTGGAAACCGACGACAGTGTGGAACTGAGCACCGGAAGCCTTGAGGCAACGCTGTCGCTGATCGCCAATGGCGCACCCGAGCAGATCAAACATGCGCGCAAACCGGGTGTATTGCCCGGACCTGTGCAGGATTATGTCGGCGGCGATCTTGACGCGATCAAGTGGCGCCCTGTCGGGATGGGTGTGAAGCAGGCGATCTTGCCGACCACATCGGATGCCACGGCGCGGTTGCTGTACATTCCCGCCGGCTGCGCGATGCCTGATCATGGCCACAAGGGCATGGAACTGACGCTGGTGCTGCAAGGCGCGTTTCAGGACGAGGATGATTATTTCGCGCGCGGCGATGTGGAAACCGCAGACGAACATCTGCACCACACGCCGGTTGCGGTCCAGGGTGAACCCTGTATCTGTCTGGCCGTGACCGATGCTCCGCTGACATTCAAGGGTTTGATCCCGCGGATTGCGCAGCCGTTCCTGCGTATCTGACGCCTTTCACCTTTTACAAATCAGCCGCGTGCTGCGCCGCCCATTCGCGGCGCAGCCCCTGCCCTTTTCCGGTGAATCTGTCTGACAGGATTGTGCACGCGACCATTCTGTCAGGTCTGAAATGGCGGAAATCGCCGAGCATTTCGCACCATGCAGCAACCACCACAGCCTCGGAATAATAGATCAGGGCGACGGGCAGGATGGTGCGTTCGGTCAGACCGCCGTTCACATCACAATAGAACAATTCGATCTTGGCTTCTTGCCGTATGGCATCGCGGATCGCAGACAGATCAATATTGCCGGGGGCCTTGGCACCCCAGCTTGAGGAAAAAAGCGTTTCGCTCAGTTGTGTGGCGTCAGACAACTTGCGCGCGGCGCGGGCGGCGGCGCGCTCCAACCCCTTGTCGCCGGTGCGTGCGATCATGCTGAGCCCGACAGTGATCGCCTCGGCTTCTTCCACATCGAAATTGATCGGCGGCAGATCGAACCCGGGGCGCAGGATATAACCGATACCGGCCTCGCCCTCGATCGGCACGCGCGTCGATTGCAGGGCAGCGATATCGCGGTAGATCGTGCGCTTTGTCACTTCAAGCGTGTCGGCCATCTGTTGCGCTGTCAGTGGCCGCGTCGCCTTGCGCAATAGTTGAATGATATCGAACATCCGGATGGATCGCATGGCACCTGCCTTTTTTCACACCTGACCCTGATATAGCAGATCACTGCTGACAGGCCCATGTCAGCAGGCGTGCGATAGCACAGGCGCACAACCCAAAACGGAGTGCGCCGATGACCACCGATATCCTGCAATCAGGGTTTGAAACCAGCCCGATCACGATGCAGCCCATGTGGCTGATCACCTATCAGGCCCCTGTCGAGGATATTGACCGAATCTTTGATGAAATCCGCAAGAGCGAACCGCTGGTGCATGGCAAAACCGACTGCAACGGCTATCGCGCATCCGGCGGAACCGAATATTACCGCCCGCGCGCCGGCACCCCGACCGGCGCGGAACCCGATGTGCGGCAGCGGCCCGACGTGGATGAAATGCGATTTTTTCTGCCGCGTGACACCGATGCCCTGACCCGCGTGATCGAAGCGATCTATGCGGTTCACAGCTATTACGAACCGGTCATCATCGTACAGGACGTATTGCGCAGCAGCGGCAACGGGCTGGACGACAGCGACAATCCGCATCGCTGGTGGAATACAACCGGCGACTGGAAAACCGGATGATCGCCAGCTACCGGCTGGGCCTTGTCCTGATCATCGCCGCCACGTTGGCCTGGAGCGTTGCGGGCCTGTTCACCCGCTGGATCAGCACAGACACCGGAACGATGCTGGTCTGGCGCGGTCTGTTCGGGGCGTTGGGCATTTTCGCGGTGATCTGCGCCCTTCAGGGGCGCAACGGGATCACCGCATTTGCGCGTCTGGGCCACATTGGATGGGCCTATGCGCTGGTGTCCGGTGTGGGCATGATCTGTTTCATCACGGCGCTGAGGCTGACCACGGTTGCGCATGTGTCGATCATTTACGCAACCGTGCCGCTGGTTGCGGCGGGTCTGGGCTGGATGATCCTGCGGGAACGTCCCGGGCGCAGTGCGCTGGTGGCCAGCCTATTTGCCCTGCTGGGTGTGACGATCATGGTCGGTCTGGGCACAGACGGCACGCTGTCGGGCGATCTGCTTGCCTTCGGGATGACAATGGCGCTGGCCGTGATGATGGTAATCTCGCGCCGGTATCAGGGTTTACTGACGTTACAGGCCGCGTGTCTGTCCGCTTTGCTCAGCGCGATTATCGCGCTGCCCATGGCGCATGATCTGGCTGTGCCGGCGGATCAACTTGGCCTGCTGGCCCTGTTCGGTCTGGTCAATTCCGCGCTGGGTCTGGCGCTGTTTGCACTTGGGTCGCGAATGCTTCCGCCTATTGAAACCGCGCTGATCACCGCCCTTGATGCGCCGCTGGCCCCGGTGTGGGTCTGGCTGATCTTTGGCGAAGTGATCCGTCGCGAAACGCTGCTGGGCGGCGGGATCGTCTTTGCGGCCGTGCTGGTGCATCTGGTGCAGCACAACCGGCGGGCAGTGGCGCGCTGATCAGCTATCCGGTTTGGACAGCGGCACGACGTTGGCCACATCATCAGGCGCGAGGTCTTCGAAATCGAAATTGTCCAGACGCGCGGCGCGTTTGCCGGCGCGTTCGGCGGCGGTATTGATGCTGTCCAGATCGGCGCGGGCCTGATTGAAATGGGTATCCAGTTTGCCCACCCGTTCCACCACCAGTTCCACGTCGCGGTGCAGATGTTTCAGCGTGGTGCGGATCGCGCCTGCCTGTTCACGCATCCGCGCATCTTTCAGAATGGCGCGCATCGTGTTCAGCGTCGCCATGCAAGTGGTGGGCGATACGATCCAGACCCGCGCCGCGAACCCTTCGCGCACCAGTTCGGGGAAATTGGCGTGCAGTTCGGCATAAACCGCTTCGGATGGCAGGAACATCAGCGCGCCATCGGCAGTTTCACCTTCTAGAATGTATTTTTCGGAAATCGCCTTGATATGCGCCTTGACGGCGACACGCATTGCCTTGGCGGCTTCGTTCACTTCCCAATCTGTGTTGGCCTTGCGCAAAGCTTCGTACGCTTCCAGCGGGAATTTGCTGTCGATCACAATGGGACCGGGCGGATTGGGCAGATGGATCAGGCAATCGGCGCGTTTGCCGTTGGACAGGGTCGCCTGCAAGGCATAGCTGTCCTTGGGCAGCGCCTTGGACACGATATCGTGCAGCTGGATTTCCCCGAACGCGCCGCGTGTCTGCTTGTTGCTCAGGATGTCCTGAAGCGACAGGACATCGCCGCTAAGTTTGGTGATATTTTCCTGTGCCTTGTCGATGGTGGCCAGACGTTCCTGCAACTGGGTCAGCGATGTGGTCGTCTGTTTTGAATTGCCGTGCAGCGTTTCTCGCATCCGTTCCTGCATGTCGTTCAACGCGCGCGCTGATTTGGCCGCGTTGTCGGCCAGACGGTCGTTCATCTGCTGTTGCACGGCAGACAGGCGCAATTCCATCGTCTGGATCACCTGTGACTGGGCGTTGGCCTGCGTGTCGGATACGGTTTGCAACCCGCCGCGCAACTGTTCCTGCCCCATGCCCAGTTGCTGCACGTGTTGGCCCAGTACGCCCATCTGTTGCGACAGCGGTGCCGCCAGTCTGGCAGAATCCCTGGCGGCACGCACCGCCATGACCAGAAGGATCAGAATGAACACAAGCACCCCCGCCCCGCACAGGGCGGCGATGACAACGGGATCGCTGAATTCATATGATGTGCCGGCGATTTCGATCATGTGCGGCCAAACAGACGTTCGATATCAGAGAGCTTCAGTTCCACATAGGTGGGCCGCCCGTGGTTGCACTGGCCAGAATGGGGGGTCGCCTCCATTTCGCGCAAAAGAGCGTTCATTTCTTCGCCCCGCATCCGCCGCCCCGACCGGATTGATCCGTGGCAGGCGATCCGACTCAGGATAGCTTCGATACGGGCCTGTACCATCAGGCTGTCGCCCTGATCCGACAGTTCGTCAAGGATATCAAGGATCATCGCGCGGGCATTGATTTCACCCAGAATCGCGGGTGTTTCACGCACGGCAATGGCATCACCGCCAAATGGCTCAATGGTTAAACCAAATTTTTGCAAGCTGTCCGCCACCTCAAGCAGACGGGCGCAATCGCCCGAAGAAAGGGCAACGATTTCAGGAATAAGAAGCGCCTGCGCCGCCACGCCATTGTCGGCCATCTGGCGCTTGAGCCGTTCATATACCAGACGTTCGTGCGCTGCGTGCTGATCAACGATGACCATTCCGGTAGCGGTTTGCGCGATGATGTAGTTTTCGTGCACCTGGGCACGGGCCGCGCCCAGCGGATAGTCTGTCGGTGCTTCCTCGGCTTCGGGCCGGATGTGTTCCTCGGTCACTTCGACACGTCCGTAGACGGGTGCGGCCTCGTGAAAGGCGGGTTGCAGGACACCGACAGACGGTCGATCCATTTGATAGACGCGCGTACCGGCGGGTTCGGGGGTCATTGCGCCCAAAGTGGCCTGTGACACGGTTGATGATGCACGATGCCCGGCATCCGCCAGAGCATGGCGCAGCGCCGACACGATCAGCCCCCGCGCCAGACCTGGATCGCGAAACCGGACCTCGGATTTGGCGGGGTGTACGTTCACATCGACAAGGTGGGGATCACAGTCAAGAAACAAGGCCGCCGCCGGATGGCGATCGCGGCTGAGGAAATCGAAATAAGCCGCGCGCAGCGCCCCGATCAACAGTTTGTCACGCACGGGACGGCCATTGACGAACAGGTATTGCGCCACGGCGGACCCGCGCGAATAGGTCGGCAGCGCAGCATAGCCTGTCAGGTGCAGCCCGTCGCGTTGCGCATCTATCTGCAATGCGTTGTCGGAAAACTCGCGCCCGATCACCGTGGAAAGCCGCCCGTGCAGCGCA
This sequence comes from Sulfitobacter sp. TBRI5, assembly GCF_051013555.1. NCBI lineage: Bacteria > Pseudomonadati > Pseudomonadota > Alphaproteobacteria > Rhodobacterales > Roseobacteraceae > Sulfitobacter > Sulfitobacter sp. TBRI5. The sequence goes on from NZ_CP112884.1 coordinate 1,030,930, forward strand.
TCGAACAGATCACCGGTCTGGGCATCGGCGCGGAACACCGTGCGCCCTGCCCCGCCGCCCGACACATCCTGAAGCGCAAAGCTGACGAAGGGTTCGGCCATCGCCAGACGTTTGACCACATCGGTGATGGCCTGCGCCTCGGCACGGTCGGTGCGCATGAATTTCAGCCGTGCCGGCGTGGCAAAGAACAGATCGCGCAGTTCGACGATGGTGCCCGCCCCAAGCGCGGCAGGTTTTGTCGTGCCCGGATGCCCGCCTTGCACAGTGATGGTGGCCGCATCCTGCCCCGGTGCGCGCGATGTGATGGTCAGCCGCCCGACCGCACCCAGCGATGGCAATGCCTCGCCCCGGAAACCGAATGTGTTGATATTCAGAAGATCGGTGCCGTCGATTTTGGATGTGGCATGGCGCGACAGGGCCAGCGGAAGATCATGGGCTGCGATGCCGCACCCGTCATCAGTGACGCGGATCAGCGTCTTGCCGCCATCGGCAATCGCAATGTCGATACGCGTCGCGCCGGCATCCAGCGCGTTTTCAACCAGTTCCTTGACCGCCGAAGCAGGACGTTCCACCACCTCACCAGCTGCAATCCGGTTGATGGCAGCATCGTCAAGTTGCCGAATGACGGGGCGGTTTTCGCCGATATTGCGGTTGGGATGGGCCATACCGCAATACCTAGCATAGCCCGTGCCGATTCTGCCACCGGAATGATGCGATGGCGCGGGTCTATGGGCACAGGGTGGCGCGCGCTACCTTGGGCAGGTGCTGACACCCAAAATCCGGTACATCGGGCAGAATTTCATGCTTGCCGTGACAATCAGAACCGCCCCGACAATGACCGTACCCCACATTATGAACGCATTGTCCCACATCGGGGCCTGCCCGACGAAGGCCCAGACCACCAGAGCAAGACCCAGTAGGGTGCGCACAGCCCGGTCGATTTTTCCAACATTGGCAGACATATCGAACCTCCTGTTCATTGGAGACATTATATTCCTGTTCTTGAATAAAATCGACAGTCAGCTTGTCGCAGGTCCTGTTCTTAAAGCAGGGGATGCCGGTTGACGTCTTTGTACAAAAGATAGCGGAACGGCGTTGATCCGGTGGCGATGCAGGCCTGCGGACAAAACGCGCGCAGCCACATGAAATCGCCCGGTCCCACATCGACCCAGTCCTTGTTCAGAAGGTATTGTGCCGTGCCTTCCAATACGTAAAGCCCGTGTTCCATCACGTGGGTTTCGGCAAAGGGAATGCGCCCGCCCGGCTGGAAGGTGACGATGTTCACATGCATATCATGGCGCAGATCTTCGGGATCCGCGAAACGGGTCGTGGCCCAGACACCGCCGCAATCGGGCATTTCGACGGGGGCCACGGCGGCGTCAGATGTGACAAAGGCGTCGGGGGCATCCAGCCCGTGTGCGGGTTCGTATTGTTTGCGCACCCAATGGAACCGCGCTGGTCCGTCTCCGGTGTTTCGGATCGTCCAGTCGCTGCCCGGCGGGATGTAGGCATAACTGCCAGCGATCAGCGTATGATTCTGCCCGTCCACCACAAGACGCATGGTGCCATCTGCCACAAACAGAACACCCTGCGCATCCGGATCCGGTTCCGGCCTGTCGCTGCCACCGCCGGGGGCCAGTTCAACCGCGTATTGCGCGAATGTTTCGGCAAATCCGCTAAGTGGGCGGGCAATGATCCAGGCGCGCGCGCCCTGCCAGCCGGGCAGTTTGCTGGTCACGATATCGCGCATCGTTACAGCAGGGATCACGGCATAGGCATCGGTGAACACGGCCGTGCCATCTGGATGAACGGATTGGTCCGGCAACCCGCCGGGGGGAAATGCGTAACTCATACCATGTCCTTCAGACGCAGGAACGCGATGCGTTCCACCTGTGCGCAGGCGGTTTCAAATTCGGTGTCTGTGTCGTTATCCAACCGGGCGCGGAACGCGTTCAGGATACCCGCCCTGGAATGGTCACGCACCGCGATGATAAAGGGAAAGCCGTGCTTTCCCACATAGGCCTGATTGAGCGTCGTAAACGCCGCGTGTTCCTCGGCGGTCAGGGCATCAAGGCCTGCCCCCGCCTGTTCTGCGGTGCTTTCATCGGTCAGGCGCTTTGCGGCGGCAAGTTTGCCAGCCAGATCGGGGTGTGCCGTCAGCACGCCAAGGCGTTCGGCCCTGTTTGCGCTGCGAAACATCCGGGCAAGGGCCGAATGCAGGCCCGCGGCAGTATCGTGGGCAGGACCAAGTTCAAGATCAAAGGCGCGTTCGGCGATCCACGGGGAATGTTCGAACACGCCCCCGAAGGTTTTGACAAATGTCTGTTTGTCCAGCGCGCTGGGGTTTGGCCGATCGGATACGGCGGGGGGATGGTGCGCGTGCCAGTGGCGGGCAATGTCGATGCGGCGCGGGCACCAGACGCCTTCGAACCCCTGAATATAGTCGATGAAACGCGCCAGCGCCTGCACACGACCCGGCCGCCCGATCAGGCGGCAGTGCAACCCGATCGACATCATCTTGGCCGATCCGTCCACGCCTTCGGCGTAAAGCGTATCAAAGCTGTCCTTGAGATAGGACAGAAACTGATCGCCCGCGTTGAACCCCTGCGGCGTGGCAAAGCGCATGTCGTTGGCATCCAGCGTGTAGGGGATGATCAGCTGATCATGGTCCCCGACACGCAACCAGTACGGAAGATCATCGTCATAGGCGTCCGAGACATAATCAAACTGGCCGGTTTCTGCCGCCAGACCCACCGTGTGTTCCGAACACCGGCCTGTGTACCAGCCGCGCGGGGGCGTACCGGTGACTTCGGTATGCAGGCGGATAGCCTCGGCCATGTCGGCGGCTTCGGCCTTGGCGGTGTAATCCTTGTAATCGATCCATTTCAGCCCGTGGCTGGCGATTTCCCAGTCGGCGGCCTGCATCGCCGCCACCTGTTCGGGGCTGCGGGCCAGCGCCGTGGCAACACCGTAAACCGTGACCGGTATGCGCGACCTGGTGAACAGGCGGTGCAGGCGCCAGAACCCGGCGCGCGCCCCGTATTCATAAATGCTTTCCATGTTCCAGTGACGCTGCCCCGGCCAGGATGCGGCCCCGACGATTTCGGACAGGAACGCCTCGGATCCGGCATCGTCATGCAGAACGCAGTTTTCGCCGCCTTCTTCGTAGTTCAAAACGAACTGCACGGCGATGCGCGCACCGTTCGGCCACTTGGGATCAGGCGGGGTTGCGCCATAGCCGATCATGTTTCTGGGGTAACGTGTCATGCAGGGATTCCTTTGATCCCCGTACTAAACCATAAAATATCCGGTGACTTTCAAAAAAAGCGGTAAACACCTTAAGAACTGTTCCGGCGCTCCTGTCAGGATTGGGTCGGATCGGCGGGCGCGCCTGCGCGGGTGCGATGCGGCCCGAACACCGCGGCCAGGGCCAGAATAAGGCCCGAAACCGTCGCGATCATCCCCGCAGCGCTGACCGCGTCATCCGCGCCCAGCCACAGCGGGCCATACCCTGCCAGAACGTAACCCAAAACCGCAGCAAGCGTGGCAAACCCGACGCTCCACCCGATCTGGTGTTCCAGCCGGTTGGTCATCAGACGTGCAGCGGCCGGCGGGCAGATGAACATCGCGATCACGATGATCGACCCCACCGCATCAAAGGCCGCAACGGCGGCAACTGCGGCCACAACCACCAGCGCAAGGCCGATCAGGTTGGTGTTGATCCCGACAGAACGGGCAAACCCTTCGTCGAATGTGGACAGTTTCAGCGGGCGCCAGAACAGCGCGACAAAGGCACAGACACCGATCAGGGCCAGCGCAATGCGGATCAGTTCGACCGGAAGTGTCGCCAGCGCAACCGGATCAAACAAGGACGCCCAGCCCGTTGCATCCAGCCAGATCAGGCTTTCCAGATTGCCGAACAGGGCATGTTCGACATCAAGATGCACGGTCGAGGTATCGGATTGTTCAAGCAGAAGGACACCGCCCGCGAACATGGTGGTGAACACAACCCCCATCGCTGCCCCCGGTTCGATGCCGCCCAGTCGGCGCACTGCCTCAATCGCGGCCACGGCGATCAGCGCAGCCCCGCCCGCGCCCAGCATCATCGGCCAGGTGGATACGACCCCCGTGATCAGAAACGCCACCACAATGCCCGGCAACACCACATGGCTGATCGCATCCCCGATCAGCGCCTGTTTGCGCAGCACCAGAAAATTGCCCGGCAGTGCGCAGGCAATCGCCGCGAAGGTGCCGATCAGCAATGGCGGTAGCGACAGCGGAACAAATTCGGTCCCCATCATGCCGGCACCATGCGCGGCGCAGCCATTTTCGCATCGACGTCCCTGATCTGGTCCTGCGTCAGCACCGTTTCGATACCTGTCAACCCGTCGTAATGCGCCGCGGCGGTTTCCTGCAACGGGTCGGCGCGCACGATTTCCCAGCGTTTTTCATCCAGCAGGGCCTTGGCCGCGCGGGCGCGCCCCTGATCTGTCGCAACGCCATCGGGGCGGGCCAGACCGGCGCGCTGCAACAGGCGCAATGTCAGTTTTTCATAGATCGGCTGGCCTTGTGCCAGCGCCAGCAGGCCCTGACGCAAATGCACCTGCCGCTGGAACCGCTGATGACGCAAAAGCGCAGCCAGAACACCGCGGTTGGGCGCCAGAAACAGCGAGAGCGCGAATAACAGGAAACACACCAGAACGATGATCGGGCCTGTGGGCAAAGCCGGGGCCGAGGCGGAAACAGCCGCGCCGACATAACCGGAAATGCCGCCCAGCGCACCCGACAGCAATACGACATGATCTGTGCGGTCGCTCCAGAACCGGGCGGTGACCGGGGGGATGATCAACAGCGCGACGATCAGGATCAGGCCGACAATTTTCAGACCGACAACCGTCACGGCCATGACCAGCCCCATCATCGCCAGATCCATCCGGCGCACGTTCATGCCGGTTGAGGCCGCGTATTCGGGATCGAACGCAACCAGCGTCATCGGGCGGCGCAACAGCAGCACCAGCGCCAGCACGGCCGCGCCACCGACAAGAATGATCATCGCATCGGCCCACAACATCCCCGCAGTCGAGCCAAGCAGGAACCCCTCCAATCCGGCCTGCCGCCCGCTGGACATGTTCTGGATCACGGTCAGCAGCACGATACCAAAGCCGAAGAACACGGACAGTACCGCGCCTATGGCGGCATCTTCGGCCAGCCGCGTTTTTCGGGTCAGCCAGCTGACGCACAAAAGCCCGATCCAGGCTGACAGGGCCGATCCGGCCATCAGACCGGCCAGATTGCGCCCGTCCCCGCCCAGCAGCACCATGACGATAAAGGCCAACCCGACACCGGGCAGGGTGGCGTGGCTGATCGCGTCACTGACAAGGGCGCGTTTGCGTAAAAACAGAAAGGTACCGGTTACACCGGCGGCGATACCCAGCAAGGCCGCCCCGATGGCCACAAGGGCGGCGTTATAGCCAAGCCCCAACAGCAGCGCGTCGCGCAGCATGGCAGATTACCCCGCAACGCCGGACAACTGATCCATCTGCGCCCCGGCCAGACGCCCGCCATAGGCTTTTTGCAGGTTGTCAAAGGTGAACACGGTATCCACCTGTCCTTCGGCAATGCGGGTGGTGTTGATCAGGAACACATGGTCAAAGTAATCCGGCACGGTGGTCAGATCGTGGTGCACGGCGACGACGGTCTTGCCCTGGGCGCGCAGCGTGTGCAGCACCGCGATAATCGCCTTTTCTGTGGCGGCATCGACACCGGCAAACGGTTCGTCCAGCAGATACAGATCGGCATCCTGTGCCAAGGCGCGGGCCAGAAAGACGCGCTGTTGCTGGCCACCTGACAACTGGCCGATCTGGCGGGTGGCGAAATCGGCCATGCCAACGCGATCCAGACAGTCCTGCGCGATCTTCCTGTGGCTTCCACGCAAACGGCCCAACAGGCCCAGATCACGGTAAAGACCCATCAGGACCACATCGATCACGCGGGTCGGAAAATCCCAATCGACACTGGCGCGCTGGGGCACATAGGCAATACGGTGCCGCTGGCTGGTGACAGATTGGCCAAAGACCGTAACACGGCCCGACAGCGGTTTGATCAGGCCCAGTGCCGCCTTGAGCAACGTCGATTTTCCCGCGCCGTTTGGCCCGATAATGGCCGTCATCGATCCGGCCGGTACTGTCATATCAACCGAAAACACCGCCGGTTTCTGACCGTAAGATACGGTCAGCCCGCGGATCGCCAGCGGACTGTCCGAAACATCGTGCTGCGGTGTCACATGTCCGTTTTGTGCTGCCAGTTCCAGTTGCATGGCTTAGAACCCCGCCGACAATTTACCAAGACGTCCACGCGGCGCTGCGTTGGCACCCAACGCGGCGGCAATGATGGTAACGTTGTGATCAATCATCCCCAGATAGGTGCCTTCATAGGTGCCATCGGGGCCCATCGCATCGCTGAACAATTCACCCCCGACGCGTACGGTGTGGCCGCGCGCCGCAGCGCCTTCGACCAGTGCGCGCATGTTGCGATCAGAAACAGAGGTTTCCACAAAAACGGCGCCGATGTTACGATCCACGATCATATCCACCAGCGCGCTGATCCGGTTCAGACCGGCTTCGCTTTCGGTGGAAATGCCCTGAATTCCGATCACCTCGAACCCATAAGCCGCGCCAAAATAGCCAAACGCATCATGCGCTGTCAGCAGTACGCGGGTTTCAGGCGCTACGCCTGCCAGTGTGTCATCGGCATAGGTGGCCAATTGTGTCAGTTCGTCGATATAGGCGGCCGCGTTCCGATCAAACACCTCAGCTCCTTCAGGGTGGGTTTCGCCCAAGGTGCGGGCCACTTCGGTCACGACATCGGCCCAGATCGACGGGTTCATCCAGATATGCGGATCGTATTTGTCGGCGTAATCGTCATGGGCCAGCAGCTTGTCCTTTGACACCGCTTCGGCCACGGCCACAACGTTGCGATTGCGCCCCAGATCGGCAAAGAAATCTTCCATCTGCGCCTCAAGATACAGACCGTGCCACAGCACCAGATCGGCGCGCGTCATGGCAACGATATCGGATCTTGTCTGGCGATAAGCGTGCGGATCAACACCCGGCCCCATCAGTGCGCGCACCTCTACCAGATCGCCACCGACAACCCGTGCGGCATCCGCGATCATGCCGGTGGTGGCCACAACCTTGATCTGTGGTTGCGCCACAGCGGCAGAGCCGAGGCCGGCCAGCACCGCCGCCGCCATCGCAAACCCCAGAAAAAAACGCCGTACCATCGTGAATGCCCACTTTCCGCGAGAAGACTCGCCTTGTTGCAATTGAATATGAGAGCCATTCGCAACAAAGTCAATGATATTGCGAATAATTCGCAACTACAGATGCGCCGGAATCCGCCTGCGGTTCAGGGCAAAGCGGACGCGAGGGCGATCTTGCCATGGGTCGTTTGCCGTGACACGCTGTAAGGGAAAGATGTGGCAGGGAGCCATCATGCACAGCCAGACAGACACCACGACCGCGCATTTGCCGCTGGTCACCGAGGCCCGCAATCAAGGTATGCCGCTTGACATGCAATGGGTGCGGGCTGTGCAGGCCAACACTTCCGCCATCGAACGCCGTGCCGCCACATTGCCGGGGCGCCGTTCGGTGAAAAAGGAATATCAGGCGGCGTGGCTGTTGCGCGCGATCAGTTGTATTGATCTGACCACGTTGTCAGGCGATGACACGGCGCCACGGGTGCGCCGATTATGCGCCAAGGCACGCCAGCCGGTGCGCGCCGATCTGCTGTCTGCGCTGGGCATGGGCCAGATCACCACAGGGGCGGTGTGCGTGTATCATGACATGATTGCCACGGCTGTGGACGCGTTGCAGGGCAGCGGTATCCCGGTCGCCGCCGTTTCAACCGGATTTCCTGCCGGGTTGTCGCCGTTTCACCTGCGCGTCGCGGAGATCAGCGAAAGCGTGCAGGCGGGCGCGCAGGAAATCGACATCGTGATTTCACGCCGCCATGTTCTGAACGGTGACTGGCAGGCGCTTTATGACGAAATGGCCGAATTCCGCGCCGCCTGCGGCCCTGCCCATGTCAAAGCCATTCTGGCGACCGGTGAATTGGGCACCTTGCGCAATGTCGCGCGGGCTTCGCTTATCTGCATGATGGCGGGGGCGGATTTCATCAAAACCTCGACCGGCAAGGAAAGCGTGAATGCGACCCTGCCGGTGACACTGGTGATGGTGCGTGCGATCCGCGACTATTTCGAACGCACCGGATATCGCGTTGGATACAAACCCGCCGGCGGCATATCCAAGGCAAAAGACGCTTTGGTGTATCTGGCCCTGATGAAAGACGAACTGGGCGATCGCTGGCTGCAACCCGATCTGTTCCGCTTTGGCGCGTCATCGCTGCTGGGGGATATCGAACGGCAGTTGGAACATTATGTGACGGGCCAGTATTCCGCCGGCTACCGCCATCCGGTGGGGTGATTTTATGTGCGACACACCTGAAACCAAGGGAACGGGCAAAGCATGAGCGTGGCAGACATTTATGAATCGATGGAATACGGCCCCGCCCCCGAAAGCGCGGCCGAGGCGTTTGCGTGGCTGGTGGATCAGGGCGACCGGTTCGGCCATTTCATCAACGGGGCCTTTATCGCCCCCGGCACCGGATTTGAAAGCCGCAACCCCGCCAATAACGAGGTGCTGGCCACGCTAAGCCAGGCGAGTGCCGCCGATGTGGATGCCGCAGTGGCAGCGGCACGTGCGGCACAGCGCAAATGGCAGAATATGGACGGGCCAAAGCGGGCCAAGTATCTTTATGCTATTGCCCGTCTGCTGCAAAAACACGCCCGCCTGTTTGCCGTGCTGGAAACGCTGGATAACGGCAAACCGATCCGCGAAAGCCGCGATGTCGATATTCCGCTGGCACAGCGGCATTTCTATTATCACGCCGGCATGGCGCAACTGATGGAAACCGAACTGCCCGATGCGCAGGCCATCGGCGTGTGCGGGCAGATCATCCCGTGGAATTTTCCGCTGCTGATGCTGGCGTGGAAAATCGCGCCTGCGCTGGCAATGGGCAATACAGTTGTTCTGAAACCGGCGGAATACACATCGCTGACCGCCCTGCTATTTGCAGATATCTGCCGTCAGGCCGGTTTGCCCAAGGGCGTGGTGAACATCGTTACCGGTGACGGGGACGTGGGCGAAATGATTGTCGCGCACAAGGATATCGACAAGATCGCGTTCACCGGATCAACCGCCGTCGGGCGCAGGATCCGCGAGGCAACGGCAGGATCAGGCAAGGCGCTGACATTGGAGCTGGGCGGTAAATCGCCCTATATCGTGTTCGACGATGCCGATCTGGATTCAGCCGTCGAAGGGCTGGTGGATGCGATCTGGTTCAATCAGGGGCAAGTGTGCTGCGCAGGGTCGCGCCTGTTGGTTCAGGACAGTATCGCAGAGCGGTTTTATGACAAATTGCGCGCGCGCATGGACAAGCTGCGCATCGGCAGCCCGCTGGACAAATGTATTGATGTCGGGGCCATCATTGACCCCAGTCAGCTGGACATGATCACGCAGAAAGTGGCGGCCAACGCTTCAGGGCAAACCTATCATGCCGCCGTCGAAATGCCGGTTGAAGGCTGTTTTTACCCCCCGACGCTGATCACCGGGATGACGGTCTCTGACCCGCTGATGCAGGAAGAGATTTTTGGCCCCGTACTGGTATCAACCACGTTCCGCACCCCTGCCGAAGCGGTCGAACTGGCCAACAACACACGTTACGGGCTGGCCGCAACGGTGTGGACGGAAAACGTGAACCTTGCACTGGATATCGCGCCGAAACTGGCCGCAGGCGTGGTCTGGGTGAATGCCACGAACCTGTTTGACGCTGCCGCCGGATTTGGTGGCGTGCGCGAAAGCGGGTTTGGCCGCGAAGGGGGCTGGGAAGGCCTGGCCGCCTACACCAAGCCCAAATCAAAAGGAAAGCGCCTGAAACCGGTCGCACCTTTTGGCGGAGATGGCGCGCCCGCCGATCCGATCGACCGGACGGCAAAACTGTATATTGGCGGTAAACAGGCGCGGCCTGACGGGGGATATTCGCGCCCGGTTCATGGCAAGAACGGCGCGCTGCTGGGCCATGCATCGCTGGCCAACCGCAAGGATGTGCGCAACGCCATCGAGGCCGCACATGCCGCCAAGGCATGGGGCAAGACCAGCGGCCATTTGCGCGCACAGATATTGTACTATATCGGCGAAAACCTTTCGGCGCGGGCGGGTGAATTTGCCGACCGCCTGAACAGGATGCAAGGCACCCGCACCGGCAAGGCCGAGGTGGACGCCGCTGTCGAGCGGTTGTTCACCTATGCCGCCTGGGCCGACAAGTATGATGGGCAGGTGCACGGCGTGCCGATCCGCGGCGTTGCGCTGGCGATGAAGGAACCGGTGGGCGTGATCGGGGCGTTGTGCGCGGATACCGCGCCGCTGCTGGGGCTGGTTTCGGTGATGGCACCCGCAATTGCGATGGGCAACTGCATCACGCTGGTCGCATCCGAACCGTTCCCGCTGTCGGCAACCGATTTCACGCAGGTTCTGGAAACGTCGGACGTGCCGGCAGGGGTGGTAAACATCCTGACCGGTGCGCATGGAGAACTTGCTCCTGCGCTGGCGGGGCATATGAACATCGATGCTGTCTGGTCGTTTTCATCTTCGGATGTTTCAGGCGTGGTGGAACGCGCCTCGGCCAGCAACCTCAAACGCACCTGGGTGAACAACGCCCGCGATCTGGACTGGTTTTCCCAAGAAGCGCAGGGCAAACCGTTTTTGGCCGCTGCGACCGAGATCAAGAATATCTGGGTGCCTTACGGCGAATAGCGAGCGTGAAAAGGGGCGGCATTCCCGCCCCTATTGCGTGACGTCCGGCAGGCCTTCGGGTTTGCCGACAACGACAAAGTGCAACCCGTCCGGGTCCAGCAGTTCGCCAGCCACGCGTTTGACATCGTCCACCGTCACCGCGTTGACTTGATCGTTGCGGGTGGCGATGTAATCAACCGGCAGACCCTGCATCTGCATGGCGACCATAATATTGGCAATCGGCCCGTTGCCGTCAAAACGCAGCGGATAGGCGCCTGTCAGATAGGTTTTGGCATCGGCCACTTCCTGTTCGCTTGCGCCCTCTGTTGCCATGCGGGCCCATTCATCGCGGATCACCTGAATGCTTTGGGCGATACGGGTATTGGCCGAAGCGACCGACCCCATGTAGGTGGCCGCATAATCGCGCGGCACCAGATACGAATAAACACCATAGGTCAGCCCGCGCTTTTCGCGCACTTCGGTCATCAGGCGGCTTTCAAACGACCCGCCGCCCAGAATGTGGTTCATCACATAGGCGGCAAAGAAATCATCATCATCCCGTTCGATACCTTTTTGTCCGAACAGGGCGACAGATTGCGGCGTGTCGAAATCAACCACCGTGATACCGCCCGAAAGCGTCACATCCGCGTCTTCTGGCAGGGGCGCGCCGGTGTCGGGCAGATCACCCAACAGCGTATCGATCAACTGCCCCAGTTCGTCGGGCGTGATGTCGCCCACGGCGCTGACATATAAACGGTCGCGGGCAAACACCGCCTTGTGCGCGGCCAGCAGATCGTCACGCGTAAGGGCGGCCACGCTGTTTTCCGTCCCCGACAGCGCTGAGCCATAAGGGTGATCCCCGTAGGCCATCGCGGCAAAGGCATCGCCTGCGATGTCGTTTGGGTCTTTGGCGCTGGACTGGATGTTGGCGATCACCTGCGCGCGCACCCGTTCGATCGAATCCGCATCAAAGCGCGGTTCCTTGATGGTGGAGCGCAACAGAGCCACCGCCGCATCGCGGTTTTCTGTCAGAAAGCGCGCGGAAATACCCAGTGAATCATCATCGACGCTGTAGCTGAACGACGCGGCCAGCGCCTCGGTCGCGCGGGCAAAGGCGCGTGCATCCAGATCACCGGCGCCTTCCTCAAGCAACCCCGTCATAAGATTGATCGCGCCGCGTTTGCCCGACGCATCCAGCGATGCACCGCCGGCAAAGCGGATTTCAAGCGCCACAAACGGGATCGACGGTTCCTGCACAAGCCATGCGTCAATGCCCGAAGGCGATGTGATTTCCTCGATCTTGATCTCGGCCCATGCCGGAATGGCCAGAAAGACCGTCAGAACCGCTGCCAACAGATGTTTCATTGCAGTACCCCTTCCTCGGGTCGCATCAGCCAACCGGTCACGGACGCATCACGATCAAACACATCGCGCGCCGCCTGCATGATGTCGTCTTCTGTCACGGCCTGCAGAAGGTCGGGCCACGCCTGCACATCCTCTACGGTCAGACCCGATGTAAGGGCACGACCATAGCGGTTGGCGATCCGGTCGACATTGTCACGCGCATAGATTTGCGAGGCCCGCAACTGCATCTTGATCCGGTCCAGCTGTTCGCTGTCCACGCCTGTTTGCATGAACTCGGCAATCGCCGCATCCATCGCGTCTTCGGCCTCTTGCAGGGTCACGCCGACGCTGGGCACGACCACGATGTCAAAGGTCGTGTCATCCAGCGATACACCATTGTAAAACACACCGGAATACACCGCGATCTGGCTTTCAAATTGCAGCTTTTCCGTCAGCACCGATGTTTGCCCACCGCCCAGAACCTCGCTTAGCATGGTCAGGGCCGCTGCCTTTTCCTGTGCGCCGCTGTCGCGTTCCGACGCCAGGTAGGACCGGCTGACATAGGGCTGCGCCACACGCGGATCACGCATCGTCAGACGGCGTTCGGCGCGCTGGGGCGGTTCGATTGTCCGCAGCCGCTCGGGCAGGGCCGGATTGGCAGGGATCGCGCCATAGTATTTTTCGGCCAGCATGCGCACGTTTTCGGGATCAACATCCCCCGACACCACCAGAATGGCATTATTGGGCGAATAATAAATATCGTAGAACGAAAGCGCATCGTTCAGATCAAGCGTTTCCATTTCGTGCATCCAGCCGATGATCGGCACGCCATATCTGTGATTCAGATATTGCCCCGCGCCCATCTGTTCGTTGAACAGGGATTGCGGATTGTTTTCGACGCGCTGGTTGCGTTCTTCGATGATCACATCACGTTCGGTGGCAATATCGGCTTCTGTCAGGCGGATGTTGACCATCCGGTCTGCTTCCATCTGCATCATCAGTTCAAGCCGGTCAGCGGCGACGCGCTGGAAATAGGCGGTGTAATCATAGCTGGTAAAGGCATTGTCGCGCCCGCCATTGGCGGCAACCGTCGCGGAAAGTTCGCCCGCTTCCATATTGTCGGTGGCCTTGAACAACAGATGTTCCAGGAAATGCGCAACACCGGACGCGCCTTTGGGTTCATCCGCCGATCCGGCGCGATACCATACCATATGTTGAACCACCGGCGCGCGGTGATCTTCGACCACCACAACATCCATGCCGTTATCCAGCGTGAAGTGGGTCACAAGTTCGGTGTTGTCGCTGGCGAGCGCAGGTAACGCTGCCAACCAGAGCGCTGTAAAAACAGAAATAATCCGACGCATAACCACTCCATTCACGGGATTCGGGCAGTAGGTACGCCATAATCCGCAGGGTTCAAGCTGTCCTGTCGAATTTGTGACGTCTTCAGGGCGGGGAAGACGGTGTTTTCACGCCGGCCCGGCGGAAGCTGTCCGCAACCTCGAACGGATTAAGCGCAAAGCCATCGTAAACCTTGTTGTAAAGATCAACCGGTACGATGCGTATCCGTGTGAACCGCCCGCGGTTCTTGCGGAACTGTGCATCCTCTTCCGCCAGCGACTGGCGGATGTCAGGGGCCACGCCGAACCGGCTGGCATAGGTCACGATCGCACCGTCCGAACCCGGGATCGGGCCATTTGGCGATCCGGCAGCACGCCCGCCCAGCACTGTGTTCGCGTCGTCAATCGGGCGCTGATCCACAAGGTTTGCACCGCCCGGCGTCGGGACCGGCAACGCCGTCAGCCCGGTGGGCTGTTGCAGTGGCTTCACGGTTTGCACCTGAAATTCGTCCGGTCCGCTGGAATCACTTTTCAGGTCGCGCAAACCGGTGTCTGCGCAGCCCGCCAAAACCGCGGCCGATGTAATTGCCAATACCGTACTGCGCAAAAGGCGCATTGCTGCACTCCTGACTGTTTGGAACAGGTCTAGCCTATCCGTCTTCCAAGGTCACGGGGCCTTTTTGCCGTCTTTGACAAAGAAAACCAACCCGATCGCCCCCGCAAAAATGAAAATATCCGCAACATTGAACACAAAGGGATTGCGGATGCCACAACAGGACATATTGAGAAAATCAAGCACATATCCGTACCACAGCCGGTCGATCACATTGCCCAATGCGCCACCGATCAGCAAACCGGCGCTGAAATAGCCCCAGATACCGGTTTCAGAGCGCCGTATCCAATAGGAAATCGCGGCGATAATGATCACTGCCACGGCGATCAGCACCCAACGGCTGAGGTCAGAATCCTGATCGAACAGGCCGAAATTCACGCCCCGGTTTTCACCATAGCGAAAATTCAGCAGCGGCGGCCATACATCTATGGCGCGCACCCGCGCCAGTGCCATGCCGTGGATGACCCAGTATTTGGTGATCTGATCAATCAGAACCGCCGCAAGCGCGGCCCATATCACGGTACGCATATGCCCCAAGCCGTTCACCTAGTGCCTGAAATGGCGCATGCCGGTGAACACCATCGCCAGCCCGGCCGCATCGGCTGCGGCAATCACCTCGTCATCCCGCATCGAACCGCCCGGCTGGATCAGCGCCGTTGCGCCTGCTTCGGACGCCGTGATCAACCCGTCGGCAAAGGGAAAGAACGCATCAGACGCCACAACAGACCCTACGGTCAAAGGCGCGGGCAGGCCCAGTGCCTCGGCCATGTCAATTGCCTTGCGCGCGGCGATCCGCGTACTGTCGACACGGCTCATCTGGCCGGCACCGACACCCACGGTCGCCCCGTCCTTGACGTAGACGATTGCATTGGATTTCACGTGTTTGGCCACCCGCCAGGCGAACAGCAGATCGGCCAGTTCCGCGGCACTTGGCGCGCGCTTTGTCACGACTTTCAGATCGGCGGCGTCAATATGGCCGTTGTCACGGTCCTGCACCAGCAATCCGCCCGAAACCTGCCGCACCACCTGAGCGGCGGTTCGCGGATCGGCCAGACCGTTGGTTGTCAGCAAACGCAGGTTTTTCTTTTTGCCAAAAATACGGATGGCGTCCGCATCTGCGCCGGGCGCAATCACAACTTCGGTAAAGATGCCGCTGATTTCTTCTGCCGTGGCCCCGTCCAGCGGCTGGTTCAGCGCGATGATCCCGCCAAAGGCGCTGGTGCGGTCACAATCAAAGGCGCGCCCGTAGGCCTGCGCCAGCGTCTCCCCCGTGGCCACACCGCAGGGATTGGCGTGTTTCACGATCACGCAGGCCGGGCCGTTTTCCGGGGCAAATTCACTGACCAGTTCAAAGGCGGCATCGGTGTCGTTGATATTGTTATAGGACAGTTCCTTGCCCTGATGCTGTGTGGCGCTTGCCGCGCTGGGTGCGGTGCTGCCATCGGTGTAGAACGCCGCAGACTGATGCGGGTTTTCACCATAGCGCAGGGTTTGCGCCAGCGTGCCGGCAAAGACACGGCGACGCGGCGCAGGATCGTTCAGAGCCGAGGCCATCCATGTCGACACAGCGGCATCATAGGCTGCGGTTCGGGCATAGGCGGTCTGGGCCAGTTTCTGGCGGAAGGCATAAGGTGTTGCGCCTGCACCGGACGACATTTCATCCAGCAAGGCCGCGTAATCGGCGACATCGACGACCACGTTCACAAAGCGGTGGTTCTTGGCAGCGGCACGAATCATCGCGGGGCCGCCGATATCGATATTTTCGATGCAGGTGTCATAGTCGGCACCTTGCGCCACGGTTGCCTCGAACGGGTAAAGATTGACGACCAGCAGGTCGATCGCGCCGATACCATGTTCGGCCATGGCGCTTTGGTGTTCGGCATTGTCGCGCAGCGCCAGCAATCCGCCATGTACCGCCGGATGCAGGGTTTTGACACGGCCATCCATCATTTCGGGAAAGCCGGTAATCTCGGCCACGTCCGTTACATCCAGACCCGCCGCGCGCAGGGCCGCTGCAGTGCCGCCGGTACTCAACAATTCGACCTGCTGTGCGGCCAGCGCCTGCCCCAGTTCGATCAGCCCGGTTTTGTCAGAAACAGAAAGCAGGGCGCGGCGGATAGGGATCAGGTCGGTCATTCAGGTGTCCTTAGAGGCTTAGTCGATATCATCAGGGTCGTTCTGTTTCAGGTCGCGCACCGCGATTGCGGTGTCTTGCGCCTTGGACAGGGACCAGCGTATGCGCGTCGCATACTCGATTGCGCGACCAGATAGAACGATCTGTTTTGTCGCGCGTGGTTTCAGACGGCCATATTCAAGATAAACGCTTGGATCCAAGGACAGTTTAAAAGATCCATCATGCCGGAATACCCAGATTTCACCGCTTTTAAGCGCCATCGACACAGCCGACCCACCCAGATCCAGGGCCGCATCCACTTCGGGGTGCAAATGGAACCGGATGTCAAAACCGACGCCCTTCAACGCAGATTTTTCCAGCGCCATGTCAAAGCTTTTCATGCTGCTGTCATCAATTGCCAGCAACATGTCCTCGCCCACCACACCGCGGCCATCAAAGGTCATTTCCAGAATGCGCGCATGGGTCAGACCGTGGGTCGGCACATAGCCGTCATGACCGCTTTCCAGCCGCATACCATCGGACGCAAGCGACATTTCAATCGGCACATGCCGGGGCGCATCTATCAGTGCCTCTTGCTGCTCTCCGCGCGTCAGGCTGCCCAGCCGCGCGCTGGAATAGCCATCAAGGCACAGGGTGGAATGGGAAGGCGTTGCGCGCCCGGCCCGGCGCCAATCGGCCCCGAAAGACCCGCCCGAGCCGCAGTTCACCACAAGAGGGCGGCGCCCCGATGTCAGTTCGAAAGCCAGAGTTGATGCGTGCGCGTTGTAAGACGCCTTGCCCTTGGGTGGCGGGCTGGCATCCATGATCACGCTGGTGCGCCCGCCCGACAGACGTGCGTATCCCATCGACATGCCGTCAGGGTGCCGGGTTTTGACATGGCTGGCGGCCAGCGCGTGATCAAGCCAGCCTTCCAATCCGCGCCCGCCGCCGTGAAAGCGCGCCAGTCCGCCATCGCTGTGGCGCAGGGTGCGCAAACTTGGGGCGATCCGTTCAATCGCGGCGATGTGGCCCGCTGGCAATTCCCGCCCCGCTTCGCCAAGTGCGGCTGCCGCCCATGTCAGCAAGGTGAACACATCCAGCAATTCTTCGGGGTTGCGGGTGGGCAGGCCGCCTTGTTCATCGATCTGGCTGGCGCATTCCCGCGCCAGTGCGCGAATGGCCGGTTCTGCCCGTGATTCCATTCCTTCAAGCGACATGCCCGCATAGATCAGACCGGTCAGCGCCTCGAACCGGGGCAAACCCGGCGCGGCGCTGTGCCAGCGTCGGGACAGAAACCGGGTCTGATGCGCGAGTGACGTGAAGAACGCATCGCTTTGCGCCGAATCCTGCCCCCGCAACAGAAAAATCGCGTGGTTGATCCATCGGATCAGGCGGCGCCCTGTCAAATCCGGCGACCAGCCCGGCCCCGTTCCGTTGCCATAGCGTTCGATCCAGCCCCAAAGCCAGTTCTGTGCCCTTAACCGTGCCGCGCCATCGCCAACGGCGGCCAGATCGTCCAGCCAGCCGAAACCATGCAATTCCTTTTCATAAGCGCGATCCGGCGAACGCTGATCCCACACGTCACCATTGGGTGCTTCGATCAGGTATCCGGCAAACAGGCAGTTGCCCGCAACCAGTTGCCTGCCACGCGCAAAACTGCCGATGGTGCGCGGTTCGGGTTGCGACACAAAGCCTTTGGCCGCTTTTGAACGCGCTGCAAGACGCGCGTAAAAGCGGTTCATGAATTGCGTGCGCCGCACCGAAAAACGTTCTGGTCTGGACATCTGCTTGCCTCATACGCTCTGCTGGCGTTTGGCGTATGTTACTGTGCTATCGGGTCAGTGTCACCGATCAAGATAACAATCGTGCAAATCCGCTTGGCGGTCATCCGCCCATCTTGCGCAGACGCGCCATATAAAACCCATCCATTCCGCCCTGTGCGGCCCAGTAATCGGGGCGCAGACGCAGCCCGCCCTCGGATGTGATCCAGCCCGGATCGACACCGTCAATGTCCAGCGCAGCGCGATCAACCTGCATGTCGCTGTGACGGGCAAGTGCCTCTTCGATCTGCACTTCGCCTTCGTCGGGAAGCAGTGAACAGGTGCAAAACACCATGCGCCCGCCGGGTTTCAGAAGGGTCCACATGTGGTCGATCATCCGTGATTGCAGATCAATCAGCGCGCCAAATTCCGATCCGTCCTTGGCAAAGGGCAGATCGGGGTGGCGCCGGATGGTGCCGGTGGCCGAACAGGGCGCATCCAGAAGAATGGCGTCATAAAGGCCGCCGTGGGTCATCCCGTCAGCAACAACAAGATCGGCCTTCAAACCAGTGCGGTCCAGATTGTCCTGCACGCGGGCCATACGCGCGGCGGAATCATCGACCGCCGTGACCTGTGCGCCGCTAGCCGCGATCTGCATGGTTTTGCCTCCCGGTGCGGCGCACATATCCAGTACGGTTTCGCCTGCTTGCGGCGACAGAATACGCACGGCCAAGGCCGCTGCCGTGTCCTGCACCCACCAATCGCCTTGCGCATATCCGGCCAAGGTCGTCACTTGCCCCGCATCTGCCACCCGCACCGAACCGGTGGGCAGGACGATACCGTTCACAGCAGTGGCCACGGCCTGCGGGTCGGTCCGCGCCGTCAAATCCAGTGGCGCGCCCGCAAAATGGGCCGCCTCGATGGCGGCGACGGTTGCGCTGCCCCACGCCTCAACCAGGGGCACGCGCAGCCATTTGGGCAGGCGCGGCAACCGCAGTGCGGCCCATGCATCGGGGCCATCGGCGGCAATCTTGCGAAGAACGGCGTTAACCAGACCTTTGAGCTTGGCATTGCGACGGTCGGCGCCAACAACTTCGACTAGCGCATTGACGACACCATGCGCCGCGCCGCCCTGACACAGTTCGACCGTGCCCAGACGCAGCGCATTGCGCACCGTCAGCGCAGGGGGTTTGCGCAGGTGCTTGTGCAATAGACGATCCGCGCGTTCCAGACCGCGCAATGAGTCCAGCGCCAACCGTTGTGCGCGGGCGCGATCATCGGGGGGCAATCGATCCAGCGCGCCGGCCCCGACCAGTTCGGGCAGCAGGCGGCCCTGTCCCAGTATCTGGTCCAGCAGATATATGGCACTGCGTCGCGCGGCGACGCCGGTGTCTGAAGCTGTTGGTGGTTTGGCCATCACTGCGCGCCTTTTTGGTGCCTTGCCCAAGTCGGACGGGCGCATATATCAAGGGCACAGCGCAAAAGGAACCCCGAGATGGCCGACGACACACCCGAAAATGATGCACTGCCCCCCGCCGCACAGCGCGCTCTTGCCGAGGCCGAAGCGCGTCGTGCCGCAGCAAAAGATGAAAAGCTTCCCAAGGAACTTGGTGGGCGCGACGGGCCGGAACCCGTCCGCTATGGAGATTGGGAAAAAAAAGGGATTGCGATAGACTTCTGACGCAATCGCCGACTCTTATTTCAGGCGGAACGTCGCGGAATCGCCTGTGCCTTTGTCCGAGATAAATCGCACTCGGCCCTCTTTGACCTCGACCGCCTGACAATTGTAACCCAGATCGCTGCCGCCCCAATTGATGTCGCGGCAGAAATAACCGTCCTGCCAGCTCCAGGTACCATTCACGGCCCAGCGTGCGCCTTTACCGGTGATCTTGCCGTTTGGATCAACCTCAAGATTAACAAGTGGCAGGGTCAGTTGCTTGCCGCTGATCAGCCTTACGAAATCATCGCGCTGGTCGACCTTGGCAAAATCGGCAAAGGCAGGTGCAGCCGCGAAAACAGTGGCGAATGCGATGGCAAGTGAACGGATCATGTCAAACCTCAACCAAGTTATTTACACTGGGATACGGCCTACGGGCCGCATTGGATCACTTGCCGTAAAATATTTGCTAGAGTCCAAGCACGTCAAGCATATCATATTGGCCCGGGCCCTTGTCCTGCCCCCAAATGGCAGCTTTTAGCGCACCGCGGGCAAAGACCGAGCGGTCGCTTGCCATATGGCGCAGGATGATGCGTTCGCCCATCGCGGCAAACATCACATCATGTTCGCCGATAATATCGCCGCCCCGCACCACGGCAAAGCCGATATCGCCCCGTTTGCGCGCGCCCGTCATGCCATCGCGGGCGCGATCGGAGACATCCCCCAGTTCGACACCGCGCCCGTCTGCCGCCGCCTGCCCCAGCATCAGGGCGGTGCCGGATGGCGCATCGACCTTTTGATTGTGGTGCGCTTCGATAATTTCGATATCGTAATCATCATCCAGCGCGGCGGCGACCTTGCGGGTCAGTTGTGTCAGCAGGTTGACACCAAGGCTCATGTTGCCGGCGCGGATGATCACGGCATGGCGCGCCGCCGGTTCAAGACGGGCCACCTGCTCGGGCGTCATCCCGGTGGTGCCGATCACGTGCACCGCACGGGCCTGTGCGGCAAGCGCGGCAAATTCCAGCGTTGCCTCGGGCGCGGTAAAATCGATCACGGCCTGTGCGCGGGCAAACGCGTCCAGCGGGTCATGTTCTACAGGGACATCCAGCGGGCTGCGCCCCATGGCAACACCAACGTCCTGACCGATCCAGTCGTGGCCCTTGCGTTCGATCGCCCCGACCAGACGCACTTTGTCACTGGACAGGATCGTTTCGATCAGCATCTGGCCCATACGGCCCGATGCTCCTGTCACGACGATACCCGGCAACTCGCTCATGTGGTGTTCCTTTCGCTGCGTTGCGCCTTGTCTAGCGAAGCGCGCAGCGCTTGGCAAAGGCTGCGCAAACCCTTAGATGGGCCCTATGGCAAAGAACAAGTTTCATGATGGCCCCGGCCCGTCGCAACGGCAACTGCGTGTTGGCGAACTGATCCGCAGAACCTTGTCCGAGGTTCTGGCACGCGGTGACGTGCACGATCCCGATCTGAACCGCATGTCCATCACCGTGGGCGAGGTGCGCACCTCGCCTGATTTGCGCATCGCAACCGCCTATGTGCTGCCCCTCGGTGGCAAGGGGCAGGATGAAGTGATCAAGCTGCTGGCACGCAACAAGGGCGAACTGCGCCGAGCGGTGTCCAAGAAGCTGGCCCTGAAATTCGCGCCTGACCTTCGGTTCCAGCTGGATGAAACATTCGACCGGATGGATGACACCCGCAGGATGCTGAATCAGGACAATGTGCGCCGCGACACAGAAACACCGGACACATCGGAATGAAAGCGGCGCCAACATTGCTGGCACTTATGATGTGGGCCACGCCTGCGCTGGCGGATGTGTGCAACGATGTGACCTATCTGGATGTGCCCTATACGATTTGCGAAGCTGACCTGACGCAAAGCGACATGCGTCTGTTCCTTTATGCCGAGGGCGGCGCACCTTACGGGCATTTTTCTACAATCAACCGGCATCTGGCCGAGCAGAACCTGCAACTGGGGTTCGCGATGAATGCCGGAATGTACCACGAAGATCGCGCGCCAGTCGGGCATTATGTAGAAAACGGGCGCGAACAGATGCGGGTGATCACCAATGCCGGACCGGGCAATTTCGGGCTTTTGCCCAACGGGGTCTTCTGCATCCGGAAGGGCCGCGCCGATGTGATCGAAACGCTGCGCTTTGTCGAAGAAACGCCCGACTGCAGGTTTGCCACGCAATCCGGCCCGATGCTGGTGATTGATGGCGAACTGCACCCGCGGTTCCTGCCTGACAGCACGTCTCGCTATATTCGCAACGGGGTGGGCACCAGTGCCGATGGCACACGCGCGGTCTTTGCAATTTCAAGCGTGCCGGTCACCTTTCACGAATTCGGTGAGCTGTTCCGCGACGGGCTGAAGCTGCCCAATGCGCTGTATTTCGACGGTAACATTTCGCGGCTTTATGCACCCGATCTTGAACGCAACGATGCAGGGTTCAGGCTGGGCCCGATCGTGGGCACCGTCGTGCCGCTGGAACAATAGCGGCCGCGCGCGAATTGACGGCACCTTACCGCGGCGTGTAAGGGCGCAGCCGGACCACCGAACCTTACATCAACTGGGCAATCTGGGACAGCACATGGCACGTAATCGCAAAGGCCGCGACATTTCCGGATGGGTTGTGATCGACAAACCGGCAGGACCGACTTCGACGGCTGTCGTGAACAAGGTACGCTGGGCGTTCGACGCCAAGAAGGCAGGCCATGCCGGAACGCTGGACCCCGATGCAACCGGCGTTCTGGCCGTTGCCCTGGGTGAGGCCACAAAAACCGTGCCCTACATTACCGACGCGCTGAAGGCCTATACATTCAAGATCAGGTTCGGGCAGGCCACCAATACAGATGACGCCGAGGGCGAGGTGATTGCGCAAAGCGATACACGCCCGACAGACGATCAGATCAAACAGGCGCTGTCCGGCTTTATCGGTGAAATCGAACAGGTGCCGCCGCAGTTTTCCGCTGTGAAAATCGACGGGCAGCGCGCCTATAAACTGGCGCGCGACGGCGAAACCATGGACATCGCCGCCCGCCCACTCTGGGTCGAAGAGCTGGTTCTGACGGATCGGCCCGATGCGGATCATGCGGTGTTGGAAATGACCTGTGGCAAGGGCGGCTATGTGCGCGCCATTGCCCGTGATCTGGGCAAGATGCTGGGCTGTCTGGGGCATGTCGTTTCATTGCGCCGTATCTGGTCCGGCCCGTTCGACCTAGGCGGCGCGCTGACGCTGGATACGCTTGATGCCATGGCGCGCACCCCGGACCTTGACACCTATTTGCAACCGCTGGAAATCGGGCTGGCCGATCTGCCGGAACTGCGCTGCACACCCGAGGGCGCGGTACGCCTGCGCAACGGCAACCCCGGAATGGTGATCGCATCGGATGTCGACTACGGCGAAGAATGCTGGGCATCGCTGGACGGGCGCGCCGTGGCAGTGGGTGTCTACAAGGCCGGTGAATTGCATCCCAGCCGTGTGTTTCTGCCCGCGTCCTGATGGGATTGTTTCAATCGCTGCCGCAAACCCGGCAGTATCTGTAACGCGGTTCACGCAGACGTCAGACAATCGCGGGCTTTGTGTCAGATCGTGTTTCAAAACACCCCACAAGGATCATAGGACCGTGACAATGCGCGCAATCCAACATGGGCGCGCACATCTTGGGGATGACACACCAACCTGTCTGAACCGGAGAACCCGACATGAACCGAACCCTTGCCACAGTCCTGACTGCCGGTGCCTTTGCCACACTGGCCTTTGATGCCTTCGGGCAAGCCATCAGCCCCTTGCTGGGATACGCCAAACTGGCCCCTGTGGGGTTGGCGGGCGCATCGCTGAAAACCATTTTCGGAGCCAACCCGCCCGGCGCTGCGCATTTGCTGCATCTGGTGACGGGACTGGTGTTTTACGCGGTTGGTTACTTTGCCATCGCCCGCCCGGTTCAACGCGCGATCCTGCCGGCGCTGCCGTGGATGGTAACGGCGGTTGTCTACGGTGTCGTGCTTTGGGTTTTCGCGCTGTATGTCATGGCGCATCTTGTGGTCGGAAACCCGCCATTTCTGGGCTGGGGTGGCATCACATGGGTCGCACTGTGGGGCCATATTGTCTATGCGCTTGTTGCCGCCTGGATCATGGAAACGCGCGGTGCGATTCTGAACCTGTCGCGCCTGCGCGCCGCCACGACAATCTGATCCGGCACAGTTCCTGACGCCGGATCGGCACCGGCCGCCCCTTGCCTAAGGGGGCGGCCCCCTTCATTGGCGTTGAACCCTGCGCGCAGCAATGTCACAACAGGGCGCATGATCACACGCACCCATACCAAGGGCGACGCGCCCTCTGTGGCCGTCTATTCGGATTGCGAGCGGTACCGCTATAGCCTGACCCGCATTTGGGATCATTCCGGCAAGCGGGTCATGTTCGTGATGCTTAACCCGTCCACCGCCACCGAAGTGCAGAATGATCCAACCGTGGAACGCTGCGAGCGACGGGCGCGGGCGCTGGGATTTGGCGGCTTTCGCGTCACCAATATCTTTGCATGGCGCGACACCGATCCGCGCCAGATGCGGGCCGCACAGGATCCGGTGGGGCCGGAAAACGATGCGGCCATAATTGAAGGGTGCCGCTGGGCCGATCAGGTCGTCGCGGCCTGGGGGACACATGGCGCGCATCTGGGACGCGGGGCGCAAATGGCCGCCCTGTTGCACAACACCGGCACACCGGTGTTCCATCTGGGGTTAAGCAAGGATGGCCACCCCAAACATCCGCTGTACATTGCCTATGCTCGGCATCCCGAACGCTGGGGCATCATGAACGGAGCCGACACATGAGCGAAGAAACGCAACAGGACATGCCAACCGCCGAGGCGATGAACCGGATGTCAGAGGCATTGGAGACGCTGAACAGCCACCGGTTTTTCAAGGTCAACAATTCGTTCTGGCGCATGTTGTGGTTTCAACTTGCCCGCGGCCTTGCCTTTGGTCTGGGCACCGCGCTGGGCGCCAGTCTGCTGGTGTCTGTGGTTGCGTGGTGGTTAAGCCAGGTGGAATTCGTACCAATTCTCGGCGACTGGGCGTCACAAATCCTCGAGTCGATGGATACGACGCAGCAATAAGGCGGCAGGCAGGGTTAACCTGCGTTAACCATCTGATACTATTACGTTTGACCGCGCCACACGCGTCGTGCGTTAACTCCGGCGGGTGGGTGGCGTTGTGGGATGCGTATCATGTTTTTGCTTGCCGGGTTGCTGGGCCTTGTTGCCGTCGGGTCTGTGATGCTGGTGCCAACCGGCGACGATCCGGATACCCCGGAAACAGACCCGGACCAGCTGTTGCCCGAGGACGGAGCCATTATTTCCGGTACGGCAAGTGCCGACATTTTGCAGGGTATGGGCGGGAACGACCAGATCAACGGCTACGCCAGCGATGACCATATTTCAGGCGGGCCGAGCGACGATCATCTGTTCGGCGATGTCGGGAACGACACGCTTGACGGAGACGCCGGAAACGATGTTCTGCACGGGCAGAACGGGCAGGACACATTGCGCGGTGGCGATGATCAGGACCAGCTCTACGGCCAAAACGGCAATGACAATCTGCTTGGCGGTGCGGACAGCGATGTTCTGGTGGGTGGCGACGGGCAGGACCACCTGTACGGCGGTAGTGGAAATGACGCGCTTCACGGCGGATTGGGCGACGACACCCTGATTGGCGCAGACGGGCAGGACACAATATTCGGCGGTTGGGGAAATGACGTTCTGTCAGGCGTGCAGGATGAGGCACAATCAAACGGCGGGGCAGGCCGCGATTTTCTGAACGGGGGCGGCGGGGACGACACGATACTGGCCGGGCGCGACGATGTTGTAACGGCGGGCGACGGGGACGATACAATCGTACTGGGCGACTGGATTACCGGCGGACAGCCCGCAAGCATTGTCGATTATCACCCGCAGGACGATCAGATCATCGTGGTTTGGGATGATGCCACTGCCGCCGCGCCGCATCTGGACATTGTAAGGGATGCAGACCAGCCACAGGACGCGCTTATTCTGCTGGGCGGTCAGGCAATCGCCCAAGTCAGTGATGCGCCCGATCTGGACGCGGATGCCATTATCCTGATCGCACAGAGTCAGGTTCTGGAAGGCGCGGCATCCCCCGCGCTGCTGGCGCTTTTCCAGATGGGCTAGCGACTATTTCGCGAACCGCAACAGAACCGCGCCAAACAACGTGATCATCGTCGACAGCACTTTGGCCAGATCAAGACGTTCCTTCAGAAATCCGACACCGATCAGAAGTGCGAACACGATACTGGTTTCACGCAGCGCCGTAACAAGCGCGATGGGGGCCTGCGTGAACGCCCAGATCACCAGCGCATAGGCAATGAAAGACGCACAGCCCCCCACCGCGAAAGTGCGCAGGGCGGTTATAAACACGCGTGGCAGAATGCGCGGTGCCGACAGGGCAGTAAAGGCAGCAAACAGGATGCCGTTGCCGATCGAAAGCCAGCCGTAAAAACCCAGTGACGTGCCCGCCAGCCGCGCCCCGATCCCGTCAACAAGGGAATAGGCCGCGATAAAGCACCCTGTGACCAGAGCCAGTTGCGCGGCGTGGATATTTCGCAACCCATCCCTTTGCCGCACAAGGCTGATACTGATGATGCCTGCCGCGATCACCGCAACGCCCAACAGCTCCATCGGTTGCAATGTGACACCCAGAAACAGGATCGAAACGCCAGTCACAATCAGTGGCGCGGCCCCACGCGCAATCGGGTAGACCTGCGTCAGATCGCCGGACCGGTAGGCACTCAACAGAAAAAACTGGTATCCCAGATGCAGCGCGATGCCAGCCGCCAGATAGGGCCAGCTGGCCGCATCGGGGAACGGCACAAAAAACACCGCACACATCGCGATGGGCATATGCCCCAGTACAACGGCACACATCGAAAGATGTTTGTCCGCCCCGCCCTTGACCAGACTGTTCCAAAGCGCGTGCAACGCCGCGGCCAGCAGAACGGCAACAAAGACAATCGGTTCCATCTGGCGCTCCTCTGGCCCTAGGCGGAAACGATGGCCCATCAGATTAAAAACGTCCACCCAGATGCAAGAACGCGCTGACACAATACCGGCAAGACGACCCGCAGCAGACAGATCAGCAATAACCCTTTGCAAAGAGCGGTTTTATCTCTTATACGGCCGCATCTGCCACAGATTCTGTTTGCGGCGGGTATTCTCCACGGGCCTGAGCTGGACGACATCCCGGCCTGCGCCATTCATATCAACCTTTTCAAAAGGAGACCCCGATGTCGATTACTGCCGAAGAAAAAGCACGTGTCATGAAAGAATATGCAACCAAAGAAGGCGATACAGGTTCGCCCGAAGTTCAGGTTGCCATCCTCAGCTCGCGTATTGCCACGCTGACAGAGCATTTCAAGACACACAAGAAAGACAACCACGGCCGCCGTGGTCTGTTGAAAATGGTCGCCCTGCGCCGCAAATTGCTGGATTACACCAAGGCAAAAGACGAAGCGCGCTATCAGGATCTGATCAAGCGTCTGGGCCTGCGCCGCTAAGGCCGACACCAATACGTTTTTCAAAACCGCGCGTCGCACCAGCGAGGCGCGGTTTTTCTTTGGAAGGTGGTCTTTCGCAACGTTGCGAACGTGCGGATGCACACCCTTCCCAATGGTCGAAAACTCCTGTACAGCCGCACAATCTGAAATCCGGCGCCCGGACTCCAGCGCCCGAAAAAGAAGATATCGGAGTCAGGGGGAATTCGCCCCCTATGAAAAGGCCAATGGGCCAAAACAGGAAACGTAGATGTTTAACGTAACAACAAAATCAATGCAGTGGGGCGAAGAAACGCTGACACTGGAAACGGGCAAAGTGGCCCGCCAGGCCGATGGATCGGTCATCGCTACGCTGGGCGAAACCAGTGTAATGGCGAACGTGACGTACGCGCGCGCTCAAAAACCCGGTCAGGATTTCTTTCCGCTGACCGTTCATTACAACGAAAAATACTATGCGGCCGGCAAAGTGCCCGGCGGCTTTTTCAAGCGCGAGGCGCGCCCGTCGGAAAAAGAGACGCTGACAAGCCGTCTGATCGACCGGCCCATTCGCCCGCTGTTTGTTCCGGGCTTTAAAAACGAAGTTCTGGTAATGTGCACCGTGCTGAGCCACGATCTGGTCAATGATCCGGATATGGTTGCGATGATCGCAGCCAGCGCCGCGCTGACCATTTCGGGTGCGCCGTTCATGGGCCCGATTGCGGCCTGCCGTGTTGGTTTCACCGAAGGCGAATACGTTCTGAACCCGACCGTGGATGACATGCACAACCTGCGCATGAACCCCGATCAGCGTCTGGATCTGGTTGTTGCCGGCACCAAAGACGCGGTGATGATGGTTGAATCAGAAGCCTACGAATTGACCGAGGCGGAAATGCTGGGCGCTGTCAAATTCGCCCATGACGCGATTCAGCCTGTGATCGACCTGATTGTCGAACTGGCCGAAGCAGCCGCGAAAGAGCCGTTCGATTTCCAACCTGTCGATTATTCCGACCTTTACGAGGCCGTGAAGAAAGCTGGCGAGAAAGACATGCGCGCCGCATTCGCCATTCAGGACAAGCAAGAGCGTACCGCCGCCGTTGCCGCCGCCCGCGAAGCCATTCTGGCATCGCTGAGCGAAGAGCAGCAGGGCGATGCGAACCTTGGTTCGTCACTGAAAAAGCTGGAAGCCAGCATTCTGCGCGGCGACGTCGTGAAAACCGGCAAGCGGATTGACGGACGTGACACCACAACCGTGCGTCCGATTGTCTGCGAAACCGGATTCCTGCCCCGCACGCACGGATCGGCCCTGTTCACCCGCGGTGAAACACAAGGCTTGGTCGTAACCACGCTGGGTACGGGCGACGATGAACAGTTCATCGACGCGCTGCACGGCAATTTCAAATCGAACTTCCTGCTGCACTATAACTTCCCCCCCTATTCGGTGGGTGAAGTGGGTCGCGTTGGCCCTCCCGGCCGTCGCGAGATTGGCCATGGCAAACTGGCGTGGCGCGCGTTGCAGGCTGTTCTGCCCGCACCGACCGATTTCCCCTACACAGTTCGGGTTGTTTCCGAGATCACCGAATCCAACGGATCGTCTTCGATGGCGTCGGTTTGTGGCGGCTCCCTTTCGATGATGGATGCCGGTGTACCGCTCAAGGCGCCGGTGGCCGGTGTTGCGATGGGCCTGATCCTTGAAGAGGACGGTTCCTATGCGATCCTGACCGATATTCTGGGTGACGAAGACCATCTGGGCGACATGGATTTCAAAGTGGCCGGAACCGAAGCAGGGATCACATCCTTGCAGATGGACATCAAGGTTGCAGGCATCACTCCCGAGATCATGGAAAAGGCACTGGCTCAGGCCAAAGACGGCCGGATCCACATTCTGGGTGAAATGTCCAAGGCGCTGACAGGGGCGGCTGATTTCAGCATCCACGCACCGCGCATTGAAACCATGCAGGTGCCCACAGACAAGATCCGCGAAGTTATCGGATCGGGTGGTAAAGTGATCCGCGAAATCGTCGAAATGTCGGGCGCCAAGGTTGATATCAACGACGACGGTATCATCAAGATCGCATCGCCCAATGCCGAAGCCATCAAAAAGGCCTATGACATGATCTATTCGATCGTGGCAGAACCGGAAGAAGGCGCGATTTACACCGGTACGGTTGTGAAGATCGTCGATTTCGGTGCCTTCGTGAACTTCTTTGGAAAACGCGATGGTCTGGTGCACGTGTCGCAGATCGAAAACCGCCGCCTGAACCACCCTTCGGACGTTCTGAAGGAAGGTCAGGAAGTCAAAGTCAAACTGCTGGGCTTTGATGATCGCGGCAAGGTGCGCCTGTCGATGAAAGTTGTCGATCAGGAAACTGGCGAAGAGATCAAGAAAGAAGAGAACGCAGCCGAATAAGCTGCCGTTTCTCTGTTAAAACAGAAAGCCCCGGTGGAAACGCCGGGGCTTTTTTTTTATGTCACCAAGCGCCGTGGCGAAGGCGTCACCCTTTGCGTGTCCGCGTCATACACGCAGGAAGTGGTGGCATGATATTTTTGCCAACAGGCCTTAATTTTTGCAATTCATCGCAAAGATTTCCCCAAGACTTTTTAATTTGCGGGACTAAAACAAATCCTACAAGCCGCACAAAGCGGCATGATGGAGGGAAATATGAAGAAACCTGTCGCGGAATTTATCGGTACATTTACCCTTGTTCTATTCGGCTGCGGAGCGGCCGTGATCGCCGGTGATCTGATCGGATTTGCCGGCATCAGTTTTGCCTTTGGTCTGGCATTGATCGGGATGGCCTATGGCATCGGCGCGGTGTCGGGATGTCATATCAATCCGGCGGTGACACTGGGCGTGGTTGCTGCCGGGCGCATGTCAATCGGCGAAGCCATTCCTTACATGATCGCGCAGGTGGCCGGTGCGATTGTAGCGGCCATGATCCTGCTGATGATCGTATCGGGCCAGGCGGGCGGATATGATACTGCGGTTTCCGGGCTTGGGCACAATGGTTGGGGTGCGGGTTACAACGGCGAATATTCCATGGGATCGGCATTTCTGTTCGAAGCGGTGGCCACATTCCTGTTTGTCGTTGTCATTCTGGGCGCCACAGGCGTTGGCGCACCGGCAGCCATGGCCGGTCTGGCCATCGGTCTGGCCCTTGTCGTGATCCATCTGGTCGGCATCAACATCACTGGCGTTTCGGTCAATCCGGCGCGGTCGATCGGGCCGGCACTGTTTGTCGGCGGAACGGCAATATCACAGCTTTGGCTGTTTATCGTCGCCCCCATCGTGGGCGCGATTGCGGCGGGTATTCTGTTCCGGTCGGGCCTGCTTGACGGGGAATAAAACCTGACAGTGTATCCTTGCGCCCGGCACAACCGCCGGGCGATTTTTTGATGTTTGCATCCAAATGGCGACCGCATTTCCGGCCATTGGGCCCAATCTGAATGCGATTTCTCATAAAGTGACCCAAGGTTATATCGCCGAATGGCTTGTTTACGGGGCGTTCGGCTTTTCCGTCCCCGGACAACTGGGAGGTTTCATGTATATTAAATCAATTACCGCCATTTTGGCGCTGTCTTTACCCACGTCCGTCTGGGCAAGCCCAATCACCGACGCATACACAAGCTTTTATACCTTTGGCGACAGCCTGAGTGATGACGGCAAGTTTCTTGCTCTTGATCCACCCAGCCTTGGTGGCCGGTTCAGCAAAGATCTGGTCTGGGCCGAACGGATCGAGGATCAGTTTATCGCCGCCGGGCGCGACACGGCAAACCTTGCCATCGGTGGCGCAACCGCAGGGGATCAGACGACACCCGCAACGCCACTGTCTACCTTTGGCGGGCAGATTGGGGCCTTTCAAACCGCGCTTGGCTTCGGGGCGCAATCGCCGGGCGACAAACCGCTGGTGTCAGTCTCGTTCGGGGCGAATGACTTGTTCGCCAGTTTCGTGCCCGA
The DNA here is from genome assembly GCF_051013555.1 of Sulfitobacter sp. TBRI5. NCBI lineage: Bacteria > Pseudomonadati > Pseudomonadota > Alphaproteobacteria > Rhodobacterales > Roseobacteraceae > Sulfitobacter > Sulfitobacter sp. TBRI5. Next base: position 1,062,121 of record NZ_CP112884.1, read on the forward strand.
TGATATCGAAGCCGCCGCAGATGCAGTGGCAAACGGTATCCGGTCGATTGCAGCAATCTCCAGCCATGCCTTTGATGATTTTCTGGTCGTGAACCTGCCCGATCTTGGCGCCACACCGGCGTATAACTTTCTGATCGCAGCCGCGGGTGGATCAGCAGATGATGTCGCAGCGGCATCCGAGGCGGCAACGACCGCAACCAACACCTTTAACACGCGTCTGGCGAAGAACATCATTGATCTGAAAGACGAAGGGCTGAACATCATCGAATGGGATTCGAACGAATTGGTGTCGGATATCATCGCAAATCCGATTTCGTTTGGCATCGCGGACACGTCGACCCCCTGCACCGTCAGTATCGGCGCGCCGCTTGATCCGACCTTCAGCAATCCGTCGCCCAACTGCGTTGATCTTAACTTGGACCCGAACCTGTTGTTGTTTGTCGATGGTGTGCACCCCAATGGCGTTGCGCATTCGTTGGCAGCCGAACGCGCGGCAAACGCAATTGCGGCCAATCTGGCTCCCGTACCGGTTCCGGCAAGTCTTCCGATGCTGCTGTCGGTTGTTGCTGTGGCCGGCTTTGCCGCACGCCGGCGCGCCAAAACCGCCTGATCCTGTCGCATCAATCCGCGATCAAGCCCCGGCCCCTGTGCCGGGGCTTTTGCGTTGAGGCATCAGCACAGCACTGCTTTCACAGGTCGCAAATGCGCGCTACACATACCGCATATGCAGTCTTACATCATCCATATGTCTTCCAGCACCGCGCGGCGCGCGAATGCACAGCGACTGCTGGACACGTTGCCGGATGCGCACCTGATCGAGGCGGTGAACGGACGTGATCCGGCACAGATTGCGCATATCCGAACACATGCAGGCAACCTTTATGCGCCGCACTATCCCTTTGCCCTGCGCCCTGCGGAAATCGGGGTATTTGCCAGCCACCGCGCCTGCTGGCAGCGGCTGGTCGACAGCGGCGCAGATTATGCCGTGATCGCCGAAGATGATTTGCAGGTCGATCCCGACCGCCTGGCTATAGCACTGCAAATGGTGGCGGATCACGCCACGCCCGATATGTACATCCGCCTTCCTGTCAAAGCACGCGAAACCGCACAGTCCACGCTGGCACAGGAAGGGGACATGGCGTTCATCCTGCCGCGGGTGGTCGGATTACAGTGCATCTGCCAGATTGTCGGGCGCGATGTGGCACAGCGATTGCTGGAGTGCACCCGCGAAATCGACCGGCCTGTTGATACGTTTTTGCAAATGCACTGGGTGACGGGACAGAAGGTGCATGCCATCCTGCCCAACGGCAATCAGGAAGTCGCTGCCCAAATCGGCGGGTCCACGATCCAAGTAAAAACCCGCGCCAGCGGAAAACTGGCGCGGGAATTGAAACGGGCCTGGTATCGCGCGCAGGTCGCCCTGCGCCCGCAAAAGATTTAGGTCGGCGCCTTGGTCTTGCGCAGGTAAGGCAGCACGGTTTCAAATTCGCCGAACTTGGCCTTTGCATCCTCATTGCTGACAGATGGCGGAATGATAACATCTTCGCCCGGCACCCAGTTGGCGGGTGTGGCAACGCCTTTGGCTGACATCTGCAATCCGTCAAGCGCGCGCACGACTTCGGCAAAATTCCGGCCAACCGTCATCGGGTAGGTCATGCTGAGTTTCAGTTGCTTGTCCGGGCCGATGATAAACACGGACCGCACTGTCGCGCTGTCGGCTGGGGTGCGCCCGTCGGGCAAATACGCTTCGGCGGGAAGCATATCAAACGCCTTGGACACGGCCAGACCTTCGTCCGCGATGATCGGAAAACCGGCCTTGGCGCCGCCGACCTTTTCAATGTCGGATTTCCATTTCTTGTGGTCTTCGACACCGTCCACGGAAACGCCGATCACTTTGGTGCCGCGTTTTTCCCATTCGTCGGCCAATTGCGCCACGGCACCGAATTCGGTCGTGCAAACCGGAGTGAAATCCTTGGGGTGTGAAAAGAGAATCGCCCAGTTGTCGCCGATCCAGTCGTGAAACTGAATTGTGCCCTGATCCGTTTCTGCGGTGAAATTCGGCACCGTGTCGTTAATACGCAAACCCATGATCTTCTCCTTCATGTTCGGTTTTGAACCATTCCGAGTCGTAATCTAAACCTTTAGAGGGCCAGTTACATCCCCTCTCTTGCCCCTTTCTGTCTGCAATGACAGAGTGCGCCGGAATTCCGGGCCAAAGAGGCCGGATCAAGTTTTCTGCAAGCGGAGTAGCAAGATGATCGAGAAACGAGATTTTTATATCAATGGCGCGTGGGTTGCCCCTGCCAAGGCCAACGACTTTTTTGTCATTGATCCGTCGACAGAAGAAAAATGCGCCGTCATTTCGCTGGGCGACCAGGCGGATACGGATGCTGCCGTGGCGGCGGCACGGGCGGCGTTTGAAGGCTGGTCGCAGACAACGCTGGATGAACGCGTTGCGCTGCTGCGCCGTCTTGGCGAAGTCTACGAAGATCGCCAGTCTGAAATGGCCGAAGCGATCAGCCTTGAGATGGGCGCGCCCATCGATCTAAGCCGGGTGCAACAGGTCGGGTCCGGCACCTGGCACATGGGCGGGTTTCTGAAAGCACTGGAAAACTTCAGCTTTGAAACGGATTTCACCGCAACCGAAAAAACCCTGCGCGAACCGATTGGTGTCTGTGCGCTGATCACGCCGTGGAACTGGCCGATGAACCAGATTGTTCTGAAGGCGATCCCGGCGATGGCAACGGGTTGTACGATGATCCTGAAACCTTCGGAAATTGCGCCTTTGTCGGGTTTGCTGTTTGCCGAATTCGTCGATCAGGCCGGATTCCCCAAAGGCGTGTTCAACCTTGTGAATGGCGACGGTGTAGGCGTTGGCAGCCAGCTTTCGTCGCATCCCGGTGTCGATATGGTCAGCTTTACCGGATCAACCCGCGCCGGCATCGCAATTTCCAAGGCCGCCGCTGATTCATTGAAACGCGTCAGTCTGGAACTGGGCGGCAAAGGCGCCAACATCATTTTTGCCGATGCCGAACCCAACGCCGCCAAAGCAGGCGCAATCCGCTGCTTCCGCAATTCGGGCCAGTCGTGCAACGCACCGACACGGATGTTGGTTGAACGCTCGCGCTATGACGAGGCGGTGGAAATGGCGGCAGATGTTGCCAACACCACCCGCGTTGGCCCGGCATCCGAAGAAGGCAAACATATCGGCCCTGTCGTGTCCGAAGCCCAGTTCAACAAAATTCAGGGCCTGATCGAGGTTGGCATGTCCGAGGCCCGTCTGGTTGCGGGCGGTCTGGGCCGTCCTGACGGATTGAACCGAGGCTATTACGTGAAACCCACGGTGTTTGCGGATGTTACAAATGACATGACCATCGCACAGGAAGAAGTATTCGGCCCTGTGCTGTCGATCATTCCGTTTGACACCGAAGAAGAAGCGATCGCGATTGCCAATGACACGCCTTACGGTCTGACCAACTATATCCAGTCGCAGGACGCTGAAAAACGCCGCCGCGTGGCGCGCCGGTTGCGGTCGGGCATGGTGGAAACCAACGGACAGGGATTTGCCCAAGGGTCGCCCTTTGGCGGTTACAAACAATCGGGCAATGGCCGCGAAGGCGGCGTGTTCGGGATGGAAGAATTCCTTGAGATCAAAGCTGTCTCGGGATGGTCAGACGCATAACCGCGCCTGTTTCCAGATAATGGAACGGTTCAGGGCCGCCCCTAGCAGGGCGGCCTTTTGCGTCTGGCCGCGCGCCCTTAATCGGCCTAAACACAGACGGGAAACTGGCTAAAGGGTCGCCCATCCTATGATCTATTCACGTCTGCACGGCCGCTTGGGCAACCAGATGTTTCAATACGCCGCCGCTCGTGGTCTGGCGGCGCGGCACGGAACGCAGGTTGTGCTGGACACCCGTACCGCCCTGCATCGCGGCGAAGGCGTGCTGACACGTGTATTTGATCTGGATGTTGCAGATCCTGCACCCCTGCCGCCAGCCCGCCACGACGCGCCGTTGCGATATGCCATCTGGCGCATGACGGGTGCCGCGCCTGCGTTCAAACGGGAACGGGGTTTGGGGTATAATTCCGTGATCGAAACCTGGCCCGATAATGTGTACCTGCACGGCTACTGGCAGTCAGAGCAGTACTTTGCGCATATCGCACAGGACATGCGCCGGCAATTTGCCTTCCGCCCGCCGCCGTCACCCCAAAATAAACAAATGGCGGCCCGCATCCGTGACACGCTGTCGGTTTCGCTGCATGTGCGGCGCGGCGATTACCTGACATTCGATGCCCATACGATCTGTGATCAGACCTATTACGGCGCGGCACTTGCGCAGGTTGCCGCACCGTTGGATGGTACGCCGACCGTATTCGTGTTTTCGGATGATCCCGATTGGGCACGGGACAACCTGCCCCTGCCCTACGAAAAGGTGGTGGTTGATTTCAACGGGCCAGACGCCGATTACGAAGACATGCGCTTGATGAGCCTGTGCCAGCACAACATCATCGCCAATTCTTCGTTTTCATGGTGGGCCGCATGGCTGAACGCGAACCCCGAAAAACGCGTGGCGGGGCCGTCGGACTGGTTTGGCGATCCCAAGCTGAACAACCCCGATATTCTGCCGCAAAGCTGGTTTCGTATCTGACCCCTAGAACGGCGCGGCGGATTGGAACGTAACGGGTTCGCCGGTTTCCGGATGTTCGAACCCAAGCGTCGCCGAATGCAGCATCATGCGGTCATAATCTGCGTCCCTGCCCGTTGCGTAAAACGGATCACCCAGAATGGGATGGCCCAGCGCCATCATGTGCAGGCGCAGCTGATGGGTGCGCCCGGTTCTGGGTGTCAGTTCCATTCGGGTTTCGCCCGCATCCCGTGCGATCACCCGCCAGTCGGTCTGGGCCGGTTTGCCGGTGTCGTGGCACACCATGTGGCGCGGGCGGTTCGGCCAATCCACGATCAGGGGCAGATCAACCTGCCCGCTGTCGCCCTGCACCTGTCCCGCTACTCGGGCCACATAAGTCTTGCGGGTTCTTTTCCGTTCGAACTGCTGGCCCAGCGCTTTTTGGGCAGCGCGGGTCAGTGCAAAGACCATGATGCCGGATGTGTCGCGATCCAGACGATGCACCAGAAGCGTATCGGGGAAATCCTGCGCCACCCGCGCAATCAGACAATCGGCAAGATGCGGCCCACGCCCCGGAACCGAAAGCAAGCCCGCCGGTTTGTCGACGATCACAAAAGACGGATCGCGGTGCAGCACCGATAGCGGGCCGGTGGGCGGATCATATTCAGATTGCACGGTCATGGGGGTGATTACCGTGGTGACCGGGCCGCGACAACCACATTGGCGCGGGCAGGCCACCATGACGATTAAACTGCAAAAAATTCGTTGATCTCGCGGGCGACGTCTTGCGGTCTGGTCATTGCGGGCAAGTGGCCGGACCCTTCCATTATGACCAGCTTGGATTGAGGAAGCAGCGATTGCAGATATTCCATATCCTTGACGTCAACCAATGGATCAAGCTCTCCGTGAACCAGAAGCGTGGGCAATGACAGGCGCCCCAGCTCTGCAGGCCAATCCAGGGTTTGCGATGGCTGGGTCATGAACGATGCTTCTGCTGCCTCGGGTGTGGCCCGTGATAACAGATTCACGGCCCATCGGCGAATATGCAGCGCACCAGGTTCCGGCGTACACATCGTCGCAAACCACTCCAGCCGTTCAAGGTGCGTATCACCGGGCCATTGGGATGGCGGAACGCGTGGTTTGATTTCTGCGTCCGACACTTTCACCCCGCCGCTGCCATTCAGCAGCATGAGACCTTCAAACCGGTCCGGATGTCTCAGCGCAGCACGCAATGCCGTTACGGCACCTGCGGAAAAACCGGCAAGTGTGCAGGTTTCGATCTTCAGCGCGTTCATAACCCCGAAAACGTCGTCCACAAGAGCGTCTGCAGTAATGTCTTCGCTTGGAACGGGTGTTTCGCCGCTTCCGCGATGGTCATAAACGACAACCCGCCACTCTTCGCTTAGTATGGAGAGGGTTGCGATCCAGTCTTCGAAGTTTCCGATCCAGCCACTATGCGCAAGAAACGTCTTGGGCCCCTTCCCAAAGCTGAGCGCGAAAACGCGGTTGCCTGCAATATCAAGGAACATGTCCCTTGCCATCCTAAGCCTTGGCGCGCTCCGCGCTTGGGTCATACATTGGCTTCAGCGATACCTCGGCCTTGACCCGGGTACCTGCAACATCGATTTCATAGCTTGAAGCAAGAACATCCGCCGCGCTTTCGCCCTTGCAGGGCACGTATCCCATGCCGATGGCCGCACCCAGGTGGTGGCCGTAGGCACCGGAAGACAGGTAGCCCACAATCTCTCCGTCACGGATCACCGGTTCGTTGTGATAGAGCAGCGGTTCGGGATCGGTCAGCCTGAACTGGACCATGCGGTTGGCCAGACCTTCGTCTTTCTTGCGCAGCACCGCATCACGCCCGATAAAGTCCGGTTTGTCGGTTTTCACGGCAAAACCCAATCCGGCCTCAAGCACATGATCTTCGCTGGTGATGTCATGGCCGAAATGGCGAAAGCCTTTTTCGATCCGAGCGCAATCCATCATGTGCATCCCGCAAAGGGTCAGGCCCATGTCCTGACCGGCGGCGTGAAGCGTTTCAAACGTATGGCCCGCCATGTCAGAGGACACATAGATTTCCCAGCCAAGCTCTCCGACATAGGTGACGCGATGTACCCGCGCCAGACCCAGACCCAGTTCGATCTCTTGTGCGGTGCCGAACGGATTGACGGCGTTGGAAAAATCGTTGGGTGAAACAGCCTGCATCAGCTTGCGCGCATTGGGGCCCATGACGGCCAATACGGCTTCGCCCGCGGTCACATCTGTCAGAACAACGTTGTAATGACCCTTGTGGCGCATCATCCAAGTCTGATCGGCCAGTCGCGTGGCGGCAGGCGTGACCACCAGATAGGCAGTTTCCGACAGGCGGGTGATGGTTACATCCGCTTCGATCCCGCCAGTGACATTCAGGAACTGGGTATAGACGATCTTGCCCACCGGGACGTCATATTGCCCGCCACCCACATGGTTCAGGAATGCAGTTGCATCCGGCCCTTCGACGCGGATTTTGCCAAAAGACGACATATCGTACATGCCGACATTGCTGCGGATCGCAGCGTGTTCGGCGGCAACGTTGTCAAAGAAATTCTGCCGCTTCCAACTGTATTCGTATTCGGGTGTCTGGCCCGGATTGGCGAACCAGTTGGCCCGCTCCCAGCCCGCGATTTCGCCCATGACGGCCCCGTGTTCCAGCAAATGGTGGTGGAACGGGGTACGGCGCACGCCGCGCGCCGTGGCCTTTTGCCGGTAAGGGTAATGATCCGCGTAGAGCAGGCCCAGCGTTTCGGTTGCGCGTTCGACCAGATATTTCTTGTTGCCCTGAAACGGCTGCATCCGCGCGATGTTCACATCGCCCAGATCAAACGGTTTTTCGCCGGTATGCATCCACTGGCTAAGCGCCATACCCGCGCCGCCACCGGACTGGATGCCGATCGAATTGAACCCCGCAGCGACCCAGACATTGTCCATCTCGGGGGCAAGGCCCAGATGATAGGCGTCATCGGGGGTAAAGCTTTCGGGTCCGTTAAAGAACGTGTGGATACCGGCCGTTCCAAGCATCGGCAAACGGTTGACCGCCTGTTCCAGAATGGGTTCGAAATGATCAAAGTCTTCGGGCAACTGATCGAATTCGAAACTGTCGGGGATGCCCCCCATTCCCCACGGTTTGCTGACCGGTTCGAACGCGCCCAGCATCATTTTGCCCGCATCTTCCTTGTAATAGGCACATTCGTCCGGCACCCGCAGCACCGGCATCTGGGTCAGCCCTTCGATCGGTTCGGACACGATGTAAAAATGTTCGCAGGCTTGTAACGGTACGTTGATCCCCAGCATCCGGCCCACATCATGGCCCCACATTCCGGCACAGTTGACCACCATATCGCAAGTCATGTGGCCGGTATTTCCGTCTTCATCTGTCCAGTTCACGCCTGTTACCGTGCGATGATCGCGGGTCACGCCTGTTACCTTGACGCGTTCCTGTATCAGCGCGCCTTGCTGGCGCGCGCCCTTGGCCAGCGCCAGCGCGATATTGGCGGGATCACCCTGCCCGTCCGTTGGCAGCCAGACACCTGCCTTGACCCCGTCCAGATTGATATGTTCATACCGTTTCTTGATCTCCGCGGGCGAGATTTCTTCGACCGGCACCCCAAAGGCACGCGCCATGGCGGCATTGCGGAACAGTTCCTCCTTGCGCGCGTCGGTTAGGGCGACAGAGACCGAACCAACTTGCCGCAAACCGGTTGCAACGCCGGTTTCTTCCTCCAGACGCGCATAAAGATCGGCAGAGTATTTCGCCAGCTTGGTCATGTTCGAGGAAGCGCGCAACTGCCCGATCAGACCGGCGGCGTGCCATGTGGTGCCCGAAGTCAGTTGCTTGCGTTCCAGCAGGACAACATCCTGCCAGCCCAGTTGCGTCAGATGGTAGGCAACAGAACATCCGATGACGCCACCACCAATGATGACCACGCGAGCCGAAGAAGGAAGAGTATTCATATCGAAATCCTATACGATGGAATGACCTGCCGCGCGGAGATCGCGGGCCAGTTGTGCAATGTGATCAGGCCCCACTTCGCAGCAGCCGCCGACAATGGTGGCGCCTTGCGCGATCCAGCCCATGGCAAATTTGGAATAGGCCGCTGGCCCCAGATCTGTGCGCTGTTCAAGTGCATCGACTGTGGGGGCATCCGCCTTGAATGCATCCGAAATCCGGGTGAACCCGTTGGCATATGCGCCGAATGGCAGCCCGAATGCCTTGATGATTTCAAGCGCGGAAGCTACCGCTTCTGGCCGCGTACAATTGATCAGGACAGCGTCAGGCTTGAAACCGTCGATCACCGGACGAATATCTACAAGCGCCTCGCCGGATCGCAGGCGCGTTCCGTCGTCGTCCTCGACACTCAGCGCCAGCCAGACAGGTTTTGTTGTCGCTGCCGTGCCGCGCAATGCGCTAATCGCCTCTTGCACCGAAGACACGGTTTCGATCAGGAATAGATCAACCTTGTCCTCCATAATCCGGACCAGTTCACCGAATTTTTCGGCGGCATCGTCAACATCCGGTTTGAGGTCAGGGCGGTAGGACGCCAGTAGCGGGCCAAGCGCGCCCGCAACACGCCCGCCACCATGGGCATCGCGGGCCGCGCGGGCCTGATCCAGCGCGGTGTTCACCAAGACCGGCATCTGATCGTCCAATCCGACGCGTACCAGACGGGATCGGTGTACGGCATAGGTATTGGCCGTCGCGATCGTGGCACCGACACCAAAGTAATCGCGGTGTACCTCGCCCACCATTTCGGGATGGTCCAGCATCACTTGCGTGGACCACAGCGGCGTGGCCCGGTCCGCGCTGCGCCTGACCAGTTCCTGCCCGATAGACCCGTCCAAAAGGATAATGTCCGTCATTTTCCAGCCTCTGCCGCCAAATCACGGCTGCCCAAAAGCGCCGCTGCTGCGATCATTAATGCGCCGGACAGCCTGTTCAGCCAGACATCCTGAAGCAACCGGATGCGACCGAGTGTTCGTTGAGCCAGCCAGCCCCAAAGAACCAGCATTGCCCCATCCACAACAAGATAAGTCAGCCCCAGAATGACAAGCTGCGGAAGCACAGCCAAAGTCGGATCGATGAATTGCGGGAACAGGGCGCCGAAAAAAACCACAGCATATGGATTGGCTGACGATGTCAGAAACCCCTGCCGGTAAAGGATGCCAAGCCGGGCCGCAGGAGCAGCGTTCGCTGGCCCCGTTTCGGGCTTTGACAACATCAGGGTCAGGCCGATCCAGACCAGATAGGCAACGCCCAGCCACTTCACGATCCAAAGCGCATCAGCCGATGCCGCGATAATGGCTGTCAGACCAAAGGCCGCAGCGCTCATCTGCAAGGTGTTGGCTGAGAGATCACCCGCAACAGTCGCAAGGCTGCGCTTTAGGCCATGCCGCATTGCGTTTGACATGATCAGCAATTGGCTGGTGTCAGGCGGGGTCGCGAAAAAAGCCGCCAGCACACCAAGGTAAAGCAGGTACGTTTCAAGCGTCATGCACGCAGCCTTTCGTTGTCCGCGTCCCACAAGGGCGCGTCTGCCTGTACGGTTGCGCGGCGGCGTTCACCGTAGATTTCAACCTCGAGCGCGGTGTCGGGCACCGCGAGGTCGGTACGCACCATCCCCAAGGCAACCGAGCTGTTTATCCGGTATCCCCATGCGCCGGATGTGGTTTCACCCACCACCTGCCCGTCATGCCAAAGCGTGGACATGTAAGGCGCATCTGCCGCGCCCGCATCGACAAGAAGGGTGACAAACCGTTTTTTGCTGCCCTGCTGCTTTTCATTCTGCAAGGCAGCCTTGCCGCGGAAATCCTGTGGTTTGTCCAGTTTGACAAACCGGTCAAGCCCGCCTTCGAACAGGGTGTAATCGGTCGACAGATCGCCTTTCCATGCGCGATAGCCTTTTTCGATGCGCAAGCTGTTCAGCGCCCACATGCCGAACGGTTTTGCGCCCGCGGCGATCACGGCATCGTAAATCTCGGGCATATCCGCATTGGTGGCATGGATTTCCCAACCCAGTTCACCGGCAAAACTGACCCGTGCAAGCGCCGCACTCTTGCCGGCGACCCTGGCGGGCTGGTGTGACAGCCACCCCAGTGACAAATCAGCCTCGGCAATCTGTTCGAACAAGGCGCGCGCCTTTGGCCCAGTCACGATCAGGGTGGAATATTCCGTCGTGTGATCCGTCAGGCTCAGGCCCGTGGGCAACGCGTTATTCAGCACGTCGAAATCATGCCATTGGGCCGTGGCGGCGGTGATCAGGGTAAACTGATCCTCGCCGTGACGCAGCACGCTCATCTCAGTCAGGATACGGCCGCGATCATCGGCGAAATAGGCAAGGTTCATCCGCCCGATTTTGGGCAAACCGCCGGTGATCATGCCGCGCAACCACTCTGCCGCGCCTTCACCGCTAAGGTTGAAGCGCGAAAATCCCGGCAGGTCGAGCACACCGACATTATCGCGCACCGCTTCGCATTCTTCACGAATGCGCTGTTCCCAGGGGCCGGCGCGTTCCCATGTATGGGTGGCATCAAGCGATGTGTCGTCACCCGGTTGGGCAAACCAGTTGGCGCGCTCCCATCCGTTATAGGCCCCCATCACACCGCCTGCCTTGATCACCTTGTCATGAACAGGCGACAGTTTCTTGTCGCGCCCTGCAGGCCACGCGTGCCAGGGGAAATGCATGGCGTATTCATGGCCATAGGTTTCCATCCCTTTCTGGATGCAATAATCGGCATCGGTGTAATCGGTGTAGCGGCGCGGATCGACCGCCCACATATCCCATTCGGTCGCACCTTCGGTGATCCACTCGGCCAACACCTTGCCCGCACCGCCGGACTGGGCGATGCCAAAGGTGAACACACATGCCTCAAATGCGTTTTTCACGCCGGGCATCGGGCCCAGCAGGGGCAATCCGTCAGGGGCATAGGGGATCGGGCCGTTGATCACCTTGTTGATGCCGGTGCTGCCCAACAGCGGCACCCGAGCCATTGCGTCTTCGATGTACCATTCAAGCCGTTCCAGATCGTCGGGATAAAGCTGAAAGCTGAAATCTTCGGGAAACGGGTCTTCGGGCGTGATCCAGTGTGCCTTGCAGTTACGCTCGTACGGGCCAAGGTTCAGGCCGGTCTTTTCCTGCCGCAGATAATAGGATGAATCCACGTCGCGCAGCAGCGGCAGTTTACCGTGATCCGCGGTAAATTTTGCGATTTCGGGGATTTCGTCGGTCAGCAGGTACTGGTGACTCATCACCATCATCGGCACAGTGCGTCCGCCATAGGGTTTGAACCATTCACCCACTTTTTGCGCATAGTAACCCGCGGCATTGACCACGAATTCGCAACGGATATCGCCCTTGTCGGTGTGAATGATCCATTCATCGCCATCGTGCGACACGCCCGTCGCAGGGCAGAAACGTTCGATCCGCGCACCCAGATCGCGTGCGCCCTTGGCCAGTGCCTGTGTCAGCTGGCTGGGATCGATATCGCCATCGTTGGGATCATAAAGCACACCCTTGAGATCGTGCAGTTCCATGAACGGGTAGATCTCTTGCGCTTCTTTCGGGGACATCATTTCGATGTCCATTCCCTGATAGCGCCCCATACCCTTGGCGCGTTCGAATTCCTGTACGCGTTCCTTGGAATGGGCCAGACGGATCGATCCGGTGACATGGTAATTCATCGGATAGTCAACTTTGTCCGCCAACCCGCGATACAGCTCGGTCGAATAGCGCTGCATGTTCATGATCGCCCAGCTGGTCGAAAATGTCGGCACGTTGCCCGCCGCGTGCCATGTGCTGCCCGCAGTCAGTTCGTTTTTTTCGAGCAGAACGCAATCGGTCCAGCCGGCCAGCGCCAGATGATACAAAGCCGAGGCGCCAACCGCCCCGCCACCAATGATAACCACCCGTGCGGTTGTCGGAAATTCAGCCATTTTCTTGCTCCTCTTGCGGGACATGATCCGTGATGTCGTAATAATCGCCCTTGTCGGCGGTATAGATATGACGTTCCAGCCTAAGACCGGTCGGGGCATCCAGCGCGCCAAGCGCGACGCCTATTTCGTCTTCGTCGTGTGCCTTCCAGAACAGGAAAGATCCGCAGGTCGGGCAAAAGCCGCGTTTGGCAATCGGGCTTGCCTCGTACCAGCGCACATCGCCGGAACAGGTAAAGCCGGACATCGGCACGTTGACCGCGGCCCAGTAATGGCCCGATTGCTTTCGGCACTGGCCGCAATGACAGGCGGCAGGGTCGCGCGCTGTTCCCGTGGCCTCGAACTTGATCGCGCCGCACAGGCAGCTTCCCTTTAACATCAGACTCTTCCTTGCGGTACAGAGGTGCTGCCCAGAAGCACCCCGTAGATGATGAAGCAGGCGGCCATGACGCGGCGCACCCAAAAATTGAAAACAACGCCCAAAGCCGCGCGCCCGATGCCCGCGCCCAACGCAGTGAACCCCGTGTAGCTTAGCGCGGTCAGCGTCAGGGCGGTGGGCACGATCACGACCATCTGGTCCCAGATCGGCACATCGGGCTGAACGAATTGCGAGAACGCGGCAAGGTATCCCGCCACGCTTTTGGGGTTGATGGTGGCGATGGCCAGCGCGCGCAGATAGATCGATCTTGCGGGGCGCTGTTCAATGGTCACGGGCTTTGCCGCATTCATCCAGCCACGCACACCCAGATAGATCAGAACCGCCGCCCCAAGCAGTTTGGCCGCCAGAAACGCAGTCGGCGATGCCGCGATCAGGGCGGTGATACCCAATGCCGAAAGGATCAGAAACAGGGTTGCCTGAGTGAGGATCGCCAAAACACCGACAAGCGCGCGCCTGAAACCGAGTGTCATGCCGTTGTTGATGCAGTTCACCGCGTTCGGCCCCGGCGTGGTGACAAACACAACCCAGAACACGGCAAATACGATCCACGCCTCAAAACTCATCCCCGCCCCGCTTAGTAGACCGGCGGTGCGATCACCCAGATCGCAACGGCAGGTGTGTCATAGGGATTGATCCAGCGAAAGGGTTCGCCGCGAATGCGAAAACTGTCACCGGGATGAATGGTGAACCGCCGCAGGCCGATTTCCAGATCAAGCTTGCCGGAAACCAGATAGCCCACCTCTTGTGTCGGGCGCGAAAAACATTCGACGCGCTGGCTGTTCGGTTCGAAGGTGGAATAGACCATTTCGAAATCATCCGTCAGATCCGGGGACAGCAATTCTTCGACAAGGCCCGCGGCATTCGATCCGATGGGGCGGCGCGTGTCTTTGCGCACCACATACCCGGCCTCGTCGGCGACAGCGGCGCTGTGGCTGAACAGCATCGACAGGGACACATCCAGCGCCTTGGCGATCTGGCGCAGTTCCGTCACCGACACATCCGACAAATCCCTTTCGACCTGACTTAGCCAGCCGACAGAGCGCCCGAGCGTGCCCGCCAGATCGGCCAGCGTGATCCCACGCGCCTTGCGCAGCGCGCGCAGGTCGGCACCGAGGGTTTCAGCTTTGGATGGGTCTTGATGCAGCATCAGACTTTCGTGAAAAAAGTGGCGATAATTTCACGATGCGATGAGTCGGTGAAAAAAACAACTGTTTTTTCATTATGGATACTTGCCAATGCGCTGCAGCCTGTCACAAGCCAGACATGACCGTCATGCCCGCCCTTTCGCCTGCCGCGCTTATCAGCCTTGTTCTGCTGACCTATCTGGTCGGGATCAACGCGGTGACATGGGGGGTGTTCTGGTATGACAAACGCCGATCGCGCGCACGCAATTCGCGGGTATCCGAATTCAACCTTCTGTTTCTGTGCGCTGTTGGCGGCACAATCGGCGCATTTGCCGCGCGCGGCAGGTTTCGCCACAAGACCCGCAAACGCGCCTTGACGCTGAAGATGAAAACGATTGCCGCCTCGCAGGTCCTGGCGCTGGGATACGCCGCGTTCGTGTTCAGCGAGGCGTTTCAGACGTAATGGCGGGGTTGGGTGCGCTGTTGTGCAGAACAAGGAGACCCTGCCGCTATGCATCGCTGGCCGTAAGCGAAATACAAAGCCGGCCGGCAATCTCTGTCGTCAGTCCACAAGTCCCAACTGCCGTGCGATTGTGGCGCTGTCGTAGTAGTCCCGCCCCTCGACGACCATCCCGTCTTTGACCCGCATGACAGAGCAATAGCGAACCTCGGCTTTTCTTCCGGTCGGTGGAAAATCCCCAAGGCTTGATCGCAGAACCCCTGTATGCGTGCCGGTATTGCGGAACTCGACAGTGGCCCATTGCCCATCCTCGCTTACGATGACGTTCTCGACCTTGCAAAGCCCATCCGGGAAAGCCTCGCGCCAGCGGTGGTAATCGGCCTTGTAAGCCTCCTTGCCCACAAGCTTTTCACCGCGGGCGATATCCTCAAAGTCGCAGTCGTCTGCGATAACCTCTGCGCCACGATCAGGGTCGCGCAGATCCCATGACTCGTGAAACTGTCGAACAATCTTTTCGGTCGGATGCATGGCCCTGATCCCATTTTCGAGTGCTTCAGGGTAGGGTACCAGCAGACCCTCGCCCATGCACGAGAAAGTCGGCTTTGGAGTTCGGACCGGTCATTCGTCGCTGTTTGCCCCGATGGTTGAGTTGCGGGACATTTCAGACCTTCGCTGCGCGGCCGAACATGAGACGCTGATCCGTCAATGAAATAGGAAGGTGTCATCTTTTCGGGGCATCGCGATATTGGCCAAAGCGACACCCTGACGCCATTTATGTGGGTGAACTTGGCGGTTGTTTCCACGAAGCATTTTGACCACGCGTAGCTACGATCCAATGATCCAATCTCAACATACCCCAAGCAATAGGTATAGCCGCGATCCCGCCAATGACATAAGCAAGCGGCTGGTCGTAGTAGCTCTCGAAAAACTGCGTATAGGCGTGAATTCCAGCGAAAGTAAGAGAGGCATTGAAAAGGCCTCGCTGGGACTTGTGCGCAGCCCAGAGAATGAGGGCTGTCAATGCTACCGCCCAGAGGACCGAATAAACGTTATAGGACAAATATAATGCTGTTTCTCGGAATGCTGCTCGGGCTGCTTCGAATTCCCGCCAAGCTGCTTGTTGTTGCTCCATCGTCGTGTTGGCCTCCCACCTGAATGTAGGCCCCCAAATGGTTTCGCCGATCCAATCCCCCCACAATGATCCAACCAGTGCACACAGATTGGCGACTAAAAAAGCCATAACAGCTAAAATACGAGCGTGTCTGGCGATCCTTTCGGGCTGCTGCGCTGCCATCCAGAGACAAGCAGCGCTCAGAACTGCCATTTGAAGAATAGAGAGCGTGGTCTCCGGAGAGTAGAAGGCGTAAGCCGCATGAAAATAATTCGTACTGGTATCCAGCGTCTGGGCAAACGGGATAACGGCTAGCGCGGTGACGAGCCGCACGTCGGTCAACAAACCCGCCATGACAAGTGCAGCCGTCGCGTATAAGTAGAAACCGCTAATCGGTGCGCCGGAGATGTCTGCTTGATCCAAGAAAAATGCGATGCCGACCAAATGCATCGCAACACCCATCAAAGTTATCGAACCAATCACGAAGCGCGCGGAAACTCGTTCAGACATAAAAACCCAAGCAGCGCCCCCGGCGATAATGAAACCACCAGCAGACATGGCTGCTCCTGCGAATTGCTCATAGTTGGACATCAGTTCAACGCTTGCCCCGCCGATCAGCATGCCCGCACCGATAAGCATCGAAGCATTGCCGAACATTCGGAACATTTCGCTGACATAGGCGAGGATCAGAACGCCCATTCCTGAGAAGAGCAGTCCGGTTATTGCAACGGATGCAGGTGTCCCAAGCCACGCAATGAAGCCACCGGTTGCAGCGATTATGCCGAAGCACAAAAGGGCGTTGATGGCGAGGTAGACCATAGTTTCTCGCGCCCTGGCCTCAATTGTCTTGGCTTGTTCGCTGGTGATGATCCCATCTTTTACCAGAAGCGTGGTGTCCGCGACCGCTTGCATTCTTTTGATCCTACAGTCGAAATACGGTTTTGAGATGCTATCAAAATTGAGGGTTTGACACCTTGACCTGCGTCAATCTTTGGGCAGTTTCGATTTTCCGATGTGATGTGCAGAAGTCCGTTTGCTGCTGCACCGTTAAAGGACCGCTCAAACCCGCTCTTGACCATCTTGTGCCCCAATGTCCGGTCCGAACGGCATCTGGTCGGGTGAACGCGTCGGGTTGATCACTTTCTGCCTTGATCAACGCTTTGCGGTTTGCCCGCGCGCGCGCCGCGGCAGCGTTGCGAGCAATAGCGCACGTCGTCCCAGACTTTTGACCACTTTTTGCGCCAGCTGAACGGGCGGCCACAGGTTGCGCAGGTTTTCTGCGGCAGGTCAGACTTTTTCATCTGACGCAATCGCGTTGAAGAACCGGCGGCTGTCATCCCCGATCGCGCGGCGTTTTTCATCGCTCATCCGATCAAGGCTTTTGTACATGAACCCCATGCGCGGATTGCCCCGCAGCCGGTCGCTGTTGCGATCCAGAAAATCCCAGTAAAGATAATTGAACGGGCAGGCTGTCGGGCCGTTCTTGACCGTGGGCTTGTATTTGCAGGACCCGCAATAATCCGACATCCGGTTGATATAAGAACCACTGGCGGCATAGGGTTTTGACGCCAGAAGCCCGCCATCAGCAAACAGGATCATTCCCGTGACATTGGGCAGTTCGACCCATTCATAGGCATCGGCGTAAACCAGCAGGTACCATTCGTTTACTTCTTCGGGGTCCAGCCCCGCGATCAGTGCGAAATTGCCCAATACCATCAGGCGCTGGATGTGGTGCGCATAGGCATTAGCCCTGGTTTCATTCACACACTGGCGCAGACAGTTCATCTGGGTATCGCCGGACCAGTAGAATTCCGGCAGGGGCCGACTGGCTTCCAGAAAATTCGCGGTTTTATACTCTGGCATTTTGAGCCAGTAGATACCGCGCACATATTCGCGCCACCCCAATATCTGACGAATAAAGCCTTCGACGGCGTTCAGCGGGGCGTTTCCCTTGTGATAGGCGGATTCCGCCCGTTCGATACATTCAAGCGGGTCCAGCAGGCCGCAGTTCAGATAAAGGCCAATATGGCTGTGAAACATCCAGGGCTCACCCTGAATCATCGCATCCTGATAATCGCCGAACAGGGACAGGCGTTTGGCGATGAACTGATCCAAAGCCGTCAGGGCCTGCGACCGTGTCACTGCGAAATGAAACGGGGAAAGATCGCCGAAATGGTCGGGAAAACAGGTTTCGACCAGATCAATCACCTCTTGCGTGGTGGCATCAGGCTGGGCGCGATACGTATCGGGAATGTCCAGTCCGCTGGCGGGCGGTTTGCGGTTTTCGGCGTCAAAATTCCATTGGCCGCCAATGGGATCGTCCTGATCCATCAGAACATTATATTTGCGGCGCATTTCGCGGTAAAAATACTCCATCCGCAACTGCTTGCGCCCTTTGGCCCATTGCGCAAATTCAGCCGTGGAACACAGAAACCTGTCATCTTCCCTGATGCTGACCGGCAGGCCAAGCGTATCGGACCACCCTTGCATTTCAGCGCGCAAACGGTATTCGCCCGGCGCAGTCAGGATGATTTCGGTCACGTCATCCTGTGCAACCGCGCGCGACACCTCGCCCAGCAGTGAGCCGGTGTTGTCAGGATCGTCATAGCGCACATAGCGTACATTCAGACCCTTGCTGGTCAGGGCGGACGCAAAGTGGCGCATTGCCGAAAACAGGAAGGCGATCTTTTTCTTGTGATGCTTGACATAGGTGGCTTCGCTGCGCACCTCGCACATCAATATCAGATCGTTTTCCGGATCAAGATCAGCAAGACCGGACATATGCGGGCTGAGTTGATCGCCAAGTATCAAGCGTAGTTTCATAGGTGAACCCTGTGATTCACGAGCGGGAAATCAAGGGCGAAATTCAGGGGTGGCGCGCGCGACCTTGTCGCTATGCCCCTTTTGCAAACACCTGATCCAGAATGTCGGCCAACCGGTCGGCATCTGTTTGCGTGAATGCATCGGGTCGATCGCTGTCGATGTCAAAGACCGCAATCAATTCTCCCGCATGGTTGCGTATCGGCAGCACAAGTTCGGAGAGGGTTGAGGCGGCGCAGGCGATATGATCGTCAAAGGCCGTCACATCGGGCACAAGCTGGACCTGACCGGTGCGCGCTGCCGCGCCACAGACGCCGCGGCTGAACGGGATGACCAGACAGCCATGGCCACCCTGATAGGGGCCGATTTTCAACAGATCAGGCTCTGTCACGCGGTAAAACCCTGTCCAGTCAAAGCGGTCGTCGGCGTGGTGCACCTCGCAGACGGTGGTGGCCATCAGCGCGATGGGATCGGTCTCGCCCTGCGTCAGCGACGCGATGGTTGCGGCGAGTGTATCGTAATTGACCTGCATGGACATGGTTCCGTTATTGGCTGGACAGTTCCGGGGGCTGTCTGCCCCCGGACCCCCGAAAGTATTTCTGAAAAGATGAAGTTACACGCGCTCAATGGCAATGGCCGTACCTTCGCCGCCCCCGATGCAGATGGCGGCCACGCCACGCTTCAGACCGTGGAATTCCAGGGCATTCAGCAGGGTCACCATGATGCGCGCACCCGACGCGCCGATCGGGTGGCCCAGTGCGCAGGCGCCGCCATGCACGTTGACCTTGTCGCGCGGCAGGCCCATTTCATGCATGAACGCCATCGGCACAACCGCGAAGGCCTCGTTCACTTCCCAGAGATCGACATCGTCTTTGGACCAGCCGATTGAGGCCAGCAGTTTCCGGGCCGCAGGCACCGGCGCGGTGGTAAAGAGCCCCGGTGCCTGCGCGTGACTGGCATGACCGAGAATGCGGGCGCGCGGGGCCAGATCCTGACCCTTGACGGCATCCCCCGAAGCCAGCAGCAAAGCCGCCGCACCGTCGGAAATGGACGACGAGTTGGCCGCGGTCACAGTGCCATCCTTGCGAAAGGCTGGCTTGAGGTGCGGAATTTTATCCGGCCGGGCCTTGGCGGGTTGTTCATCACGGGTAATGGTCTGGTCACCGGCGCGCGCCGCGACGGTGAAGGCGGTAATTTCACCATCGAACGCGCCGCTTTTTTCCGCCGCCAGCGCATTGGACAGCGATGTCAGGGCATAGTCGTCCTGTGCGGCGCGGGTGAACTGGAACGCTTCGGCGCAGTCTTCGGCAAAGGTGCCCATCAGGCGGCCCTTGTCATAGGCATCTTCCAGCCCGTCGAGAAACATGTGATCCTGTGCGCTGGCATGCCCGATACGCGCGCCGGCGCGCATCGCAGGCAAAAGATACGGGGCACCCGACATGCTTTCCATGCCGCCCGCCACCAGCACCCCGGTCTGGCCCAGTGCGATCTGGTCAAATCCGATCATGGCGGCTTTCATACCGGAACCGCACATCTTGTTCAGAGTTGTCGCGGGAACATCTTCACCCAAACCGGCGGCGAATCCGGCCTGCCGGGCCGGAGCCTGGCCCTGACCGGCCGGCAGCACACAGCCCATCAGAATCTCTTGGACCCGGGCGGTTTTGGCCTGTTGCAGGCAGGCCGAAATGGCAGCCCCGCCGAGTTGTGCGGCCGGCACATTGTTGAAAACACCCTGAAAGCCACCCATGGGCGTACGCGCCGCGCCGGCGATATAAACGTCTTGCATGTCACACCTTTGGTTTTGCCGCTGCAAACGGAATGGTAATATCTTGGTCCTAGACCACAGGGTACAGTCAATTGCCGCAGGTCTGCCAGTATGAAAATCATCAGTTCTGATCATGAAAACTGCCGCGTGGTGAGTGTGTGCGAAAACCGGATCGATGCTGCCGTGGCGATCCGTTTCAAGGAGGCCTTTCGCGCACAGACGGGCGGCAAAGCGCACACCATCATTCTGGATCTGTCACAGGTTGAGTTTATCGATTCCAGCGGTCTGGGCGCAATTGTCGCTGCGATGAAGCATCTTGGGCCCGACCGCAGGCTGGATCTGGCAGGGCTTAACCCGGCTGTCGATACAGTGTTCCAGTTGACCCGGATGGACAGCGTTTTTCGTCTGTTCAAGACCCTGCAATCGGCGATTGATGCCTGCGCGAACTGACAGCAAGTGTTATCGCAATCCCGGCCTGCAAGCGGGGGGAACGGTTTATCGCGCCATCGTAAACCCCGAGGCATTCGGCGTGCGCAAAGCGTTGCAGGACATGACCGGATTTGCCGCAGGGCTGGGGGTGGAAAAGGGCGATCTAGCGACGCTGGAACTGGTGCTGGCCGAGGTGCTGAACAACATCGTGGAACATGCCTGTCACGATGCGCAAAACGCGATGATCCGGCTGTCCTGCAGGTTCGAAGATAACCGTGTTGTGATGACAGTGACAGATAACGGTGCGCCATTGCAGGGGGGAAGCGCTCCTGATTCCGTCCTGCCGCGCGGTCATGGTAATTTAGAAAGCCTGCCCGAAGGCGGATTTGGCTGGTTCATCATCAGCCGGCTGACGCAAGACCTGACATACCGGCGCAGGAACGAACGGAATTTCCTGACATTCACGATCCGGTTTTTGGGCAGGTAACGCTGTTTTCAAAGGGTTTTGTGATCGCCGGCGCGCGCGCTGACACAGGCAAACCATTGGGCATAAGAAAAACCAAGTTGCCGCAGCGCCGCAAAAGCGCCTTATTGAGTCCGCATTCGCGCCTGAATGTTCCGGCATAGTCAGAATTGTAGCTGCATATGGCTTCCCTCGGCGTCGCGTTTCACAGCCCCCACCCAGTGCGCGATGCCGAGGTTTAAAACCTATCCCGACATTCAGAAAAGTGACCGGATTGCATTCCGGCGTGGCGGTTCTATTGTTCCGACGAACACGAACAAGGGGATGCAAAATGCGTGATTTTCACAGCCCGGGCCGATCTGCGGTCTATGCCACCAACGGAATGTGCGCCACGTCGCACCCGCTGGCTGCAAAAACCGCCATTGACGTACTGGAACAGGGCGGCAATGCCATGGATGCGGCGATTGCGGGCGCGGTACTTTTGGGCCTGTGCGAACCACAAAGCACGGGCATCGGTGGCGATTGCTTTGCCCTGATCGCGATCCCCGGCCAAAGCGACATTATTGGCGTCAACGGATCCGGACGCGCACCGATGGCGGCATCGGCTGCCGCGTTGCGTGAACAGGGGGCGCAGATTGTGCCCCCGTTCAAGCCCGATGCCATTACCATTCCCGGCGCCATCGATGCGTTTTGCCACATGTCGGAAAACTGGGGGAAACTGGGGCTTGAGGCGGTCCTCGCGCCAGCCATCCGATATGCAGACGAAGGCATAGCCGTGGCGCCTCGGGTGGCGTTTGACTGGAAACACGAAAGCAAAACGCTGCAAGGGCACGGGCGCACCCATTACCTGAGAGACGGGGCCATTCTGGGTCTGGGCGATGTGTTTCATGCGCCCGGACAGGCCGAAGTGCTGCGCCGCGTTGCGCAACACGGACGCGATGCATTCTATACCGGCGAAATCGCCGAAGACATGCTGGCCGCCGTGCAGGCGATGGGTGGTGTGCACGTTATGGACGATTTTGTCGCAACACATACGGATCAGACAACGCCCGTTATCGGCGCTTATAAAGATGTCGAACTGGTGGAACACCCGCCCAACGGCCAGGGCGCGACCGCGATGTTGATGCTGAACATCCTCTCGCATTTCGATATCGCGGATATGGATCCTGTGGGCACGATGCGCGCCCATATCGAAGCCGAGGCGGGCAAACTGGCCTATGATGCGCGCAATCGTTTCATCGCCGATCCGGATCATACGACGCGCCTTGAACATATGCTTTCGCCTGAAACGGCGCGCCAACTTGCGGCGCTGATCGACCCAAAAAAGGCCATGGAAAGCCCCGCAGCCCTAAGCGAAACGGTGCACAAAGACACCGTATACATCACCGTGGTCGACAAGGACCGGATGGCGGTTTCGCTGATCTATTCGATCTACGAGGCGTGGGGATCGGGCATCGCTTCGGAAAAATTCGGGATTCTGCTGCACAACCGCGGCGCCGGCTTTACGCTGGAACAGGGGCACCCCAACGAATTGGCGGGGGGCAAGCGCCCGATGCATACGATCATTCCGGCGATGCTGCGCCAGAACGGGCGTGTCACCATGCCGTTTGGCGTGATGGGTGGCGGATACCAGCCCAAAGGGCATGCGCGGTTTGTCAGCAACATGGTTGATTTCGGGCTGGACCCGCAAAGCGCAATTGATATGCCGCGCTGTTTTTCAGATGCGGGCGTGATGAAGATCGAACGCGGTTATTCGGATCAGGTGCGGCAGGAGCTGGCCGATCTGGGGCACAAGGTCGAGGTTCCGATAAAGCCAATCGGCGGCGCGCAAGCCATTCTGATGCACGAAAACGGTGTTCTGGAAGGGGCAAGTGACCCGCGCAAGGATGGCTGTGCTATCGGATACTGAAATCAATCCGGTGCGGGCCATCCGCGCCGGATACCATCACGCAGACGGGTAAGGTTCAGTTCAGTTGGAAATGCAGCGGATACTGGCCGTCTTCGAATGGTCCGAACAGGTCCGGTATGTCGGGATGTTCGACCGGTTGGCCGGAATAGTCGGCAACAAGGTTCTGTTCCGACACATAGGCGACATAAAAACTCTGATCGTTTTCGGCCAGCAGATGGTAAAACGGCTGATCCTTGACCGGGCGGCTTTCCTCGGGGATGGCCTCGTACCAGTCTTCTGTGTTGGAAAAAACGGCATCCACGTCAAAGACAACACCGCGAAACGGGTGTTTCTTGTGACGGACAACTTGCCCCAAATGGTATTTTGCACGCGTTCTAATCATAACAATACAATAGCCCCTACACCTTGTTTGGTAGACTCTATCGATTCGTTTGTCCAACATTCGGGGCTGTTTTTTTTGGAAACAGACTGTGAACGTGATTTGAACAGTTGGATTTGGGCCATGTGATCGGGCCACCTTTGCCGGTTATTTCGTGTCGATCGGTTGTGGCTGAAAACAGCCATAACCCTATGCCGCCTTTTTGCGCGAACATGCACCGGATGCAAGCAGGTCATGGGCTGAAATCGGGAACCGCAGGAAATGTGATTTCCCTGTGGAACACAATCGGTTACAATGCAGAAAAAATAATAACCAAAAGCGAGAGGCAGATGAGCAGAGCTCTTCGCGCATTGGTACTGGTAGTGTTGGTCGTATCTTGCGGACGTGGCGAATATTCTGCGCCGCGCAACCTTGATAACGCCTGCAGCATCCTGAGCCAGCGCCCCGATTACATCAAGGCGTTCCGCGCCACCGAACGCCGTTGGGGCGTTCCGGTGCACGTGCAGATGGCCACGATCTATCAGGAAAGCAAATACATCGGAAACGCGCGCACGCCGTTCCGCTATACATTGGGTGTAATCCCGATGGGACGTCAAAGCAGCGCATACGGGTATTCGCAGGCGCTGGATGGCACGTGGGACGAATACAGACGCGAAACGGGAAAACGCGGAGCCAAACGCGACCGTATCCGCGATGCATCCGATTTCATGGGCTGGTACATGACAAAAAGCCGCGAAAAGAACGGAATTGCCCTGACGGACACGCGCAACCAGTATCTGGCCTATCACGAAGGCCACACAGGTTATGCGCGCGGCAGCTATAACAGAAAAAGCTGGCTGTTACGGGTGGCGGGCGAAGTCGATGCCCGTGCAGACATGTATCAGGCCCAACTGAACACCTGCCCCCGACGCGCAAAAGGCTAGGCGTTCAGCGTTCGCGCTTGACGCCCAGCGCCCTGATATCGAACAGATCGTTTTGCAATGTGCCGCCTGTTTGCAGGTCGCCCAGAACAACAGTGGTTTGCCCGCCACCTGAGTCGTTGATCACCCACTGGCGCAATTGCACCGGATTTCCGGTGAACAGCAGTTGGATGTTTCCGTATTCCGCATTTTCGGGATCTTGCGCGGTGACGGTTGTCGCCGTGCCGTCATAGCTGTGGCCAACGACCATGTCGGCGCGATCCAGATCGACGTTGCGCGCCAGAATAATCGACAGAGGCGTGCGGTTCAGCGGATAGCTTTCTGGCGGCTGGTTTGATTTCGTGTCCACAATCACCACGGCCCCGCTGCCTGCCACGACAAGTGCGGATTCAGGCGGGTTATATTCGAACCGGACCTTGCCGGGTCGCTTGATATAAATCTGACCCGTCGAAATCGTGCCGTCATCGTTGATCTGGGTGAATTCCCCCTGCGCCGTGCCGATATCATTGAGGTATCTGGAAATATCGGACAAAGGCAGAATTTCAGCCTGCGCAGGCAGGGCAAGCAGAAGGGCAATGACGCCACTGAGAACCGTGTTTTTCATGCACCTTACATACGCATTACCTACGGGGTTTAAACCCCCCGTCTGCTCACATAGCTGCGATCCGCCGATGGGGGCAAAGGCAGGGTTTGCCGCCTTTGCCGTGCTGTCATCAATGCTGTTCCGGCACCAGAATGTCGCGTTTACCAACATGGTTCGCGGGAGAGACAAGACCCTCTTCTTCCATCTGTTCTACAAGGCGCGCGGCCTTGTTATAGCCGATGGCCAATTTGCGCTGGATGTAGCTTGTCGAACATTTGCGATCCTTGATCACGATCTGCACAGCGGTATCGTAAAGCGCATCTTCGCTGTCGGTGTTGCCGCCAAGGCCCAGAACCATGTCGATGTCGCTTTCGCGGGCATCGCTGGGGCCATCCAGAACGGTATCGACATAAGACGGAGGACCATAGCCCTTGAGGTGGTTTACCACTTCTTCCACTTCTTCGTCGGACACGAACGGACCGTGACAGCGGGTGATCTTGGCACCGCCCGCCATATACAGCATGTCACCCATACCCAGCAGTTGTTCGGCCCCCATTTCACCCAGAATTGTCCGGCTGTCGATTTTCGAAGTCACCTGAAACGATATCCGCGTGGGAAAGTTTGCCTTGATCGTGCCGGTGATCACGTCAACCGACGGGCGCTGTGTGGCCATGATCAGGTGGATGCCCGATGCCCGCGCCATCTGTGCCAGACGCTGGATACACGCTTCGATCTCTTTGCCTGCCACCATCATCAGGTCGGCCATCTCGTCCACGATGACAACGATGTAGGGCAGCAGTTCCGGGGCAAACTCTTCTGTCTCGAACACGGGTTCGCCGGTTTCGTCATCAAATCCGGTTTGTACCGTCCGGCTGAACATTTCGCCTTTGGACAGGGCATCGCGCACGCGGCCATTATAACCTTCGATATTGCGCACGCCCATTTTGGACATCTTGCGATAGCGTTCTTCCATTTCGCCCACAGTCCACTTCAGCGCGACAACCGCTTTTTTCGGGTCGGTCACAACGGGCGACAGAAGATGCGGAATGCCGTCATAGACGCTGAGTTCCAGCATTTTCGGATCGATCATGATCAGGCGGCATTCTTCCGGCGTCAGCTTGTACAGCAGGGACAGGATCATGGTGTTGATCGCCACGGATTTACCCGAACCGGTTGTTCCCGCAATCAGCAGGTGGGGCATCTTGGCCAGGTTGGCGACAATCGGATCGCCGCCGATATCCTTGCCCAGTGCCAAAGGCAGGCGCATGTTGCTGTCACCGAAATCACGGGCGGCCAGCACTTCGCGCAGCACGCACATTTCGCGGTTTTCATTGGGCAGTTCGATACCGATCACCGACCGGCCCGGCACTGTGCTGACACGGGCAGACAGGGCTGCCATGGACCGCGCGATATCATCGGCCAATCCGATCACGCGGCTGGCTTTCAAACCCGGGGCCGGTTCAAGTTCATACATGGTCACAACCGGACCGGGACGCACAGAAACGATTTCGCCTTTGACGCCATAATCATCCAGCACGCTTTCCAGCATGCGCGCGTTTTCTTCCAGTGCGTCATCGGACAGGTGGTGGCGCTTGATCGTTGACGGGCTAGACAGCAGGTTCAGCGGCGGGAGTTCGTAAGCGATCTGGTTGTCTTCAAACGCCAGATTGGGTTGCGCTTCGGCCTGGGCACGGCGGGACGGGGCGGGCGGTTTGCGCACAGGGTTCTGCACCACTTTGCGCGGTTCGGCCGCCGGAATGGCCGCCAGAACGCGGCCCGCATCCTGCATCGGCAACGGTGACAGCGCGTCGTCTTCGTCATCCCAGTCCTGCGCCATATCCTGTTGATTTTGCGAGTTTATTTCTGGTTCAGCAGGCTGCGCCGCCCGGGCGGTCAGCGGTGGTTCTGCACGCATTCCCGCAGGGGTACTGGTGTCCAGCAGCAACGGATCGGGGCCGCGTCCGCGCCCTTTGGTCAACGGTGCTGCCATTTCCACCTGCATTGCGGGCAGTTGCCGAACGCGGGTTTTGATCACGTCGGCGATTTTTGCGCGGATACGGTCATCCCCGGGCATCGGTTGATCCTGAGCTACGGATACCGTTTCAATCAGTTCGGGCTCGGGCAGCGGATCGGGGCGTTTGATCAGGGACGGCATCCGTGCCAGAAATCCCTGTTTTTCCTCAACAGGGTATTCATCGGCATAAAGCGATGCATCGGGGCCCGGTACGGTGGCGTGGGCCGCCGCATAGGATTGCTGGTCTTCCGCTTCCTGACGGGCACGTTCGCGTTTTTCAGCCTGACGGGCCTGCAAGCCTTGTGCGGCACTGACTGCGCCGCTTGCGCCACGGCCCAGAACATTCATGATACCGGCATAGACCATGATCAGCCCGATCAGTAAAAACCGACCGATCCGCTTTAGTTCGGGGCGGGTAAAGCCAAGAACGAACGCCCCAAGCGCCAGAATTCCAACGGCCATCAGGAACGACATGAGTTTTACGGTAAAGGTTGATCCGATCGGCAGCACCGTCAGAATGGCGCCCATGACCGTATCGCCGAACAGCCCGCCCAGACCAAAGCTGTGGGTTTGTTTCCACGCCAGTCCGGGTTCAAGTGTGGCGGCGTAGATAGAACACAGAGCAATCGCAATCGGCGCAAAGATCAGGCGGCCAATCGCCCGGTCTTCGCCTGCGTGCATGGCAAAGCGGACACCCCACGCCATCAGAACAACACCGATACCCCAGCTGCCCCAGCCCACGATCATGAACAGCGGCGCCGCGATCGACGCGCCGATACGACCCAGCCAGTTCTGCACGGGCGCATCTGTGGACACCATCCAGTTGGGATCGTCGGGCGTGTAGGACCACACCATCGCCAAAGCCATCGCGCCCAGAACCATCAGGCAGATGCCGAACAGTT
This sequence comes from Sulfitobacter sp. TBRI5, assembly GCF_051013555.1. Lineage (NCBI taxonomy): Bacteria > Pseudomonadati > Pseudomonadota > Alphaproteobacteria > Rhodobacterales > Roseobacteraceae > Sulfitobacter > Sulfitobacter sp. TBRI5. Next base: position 1,090,027 of record NZ_CP112884.1, read on the forward strand.
CCTTGCCGCGTTTTTCAATTGCTGCTTGTGTCGTGCTGTCCAGCAATGGATCGCGACCGCGTGTCTGATATGCCATACTCTCTACCTCGTCTTTTATTGGAACAGGCAATCGCGGATGGTTTCCAACCCGCGCTGCGTGTCCTCTTTTGGGGCCACCAAAGCGACCCGAATATATCCAGCACCCGGGTTTTCCCCGTGTACATCCTGGCTCAGATACGATCCGGGCAGCACCCGAACGCCCGTATCCTGCCAAAGCTTCAGTGCCGCAGCCTCGCCATCCGGAACGGGCAGCCACAGGAAAAATCCGGCTTCGGGGGAACGGTACCCTGCCACGTTGCCCAATATCCTGTCGGCCAGATCGAATTTTTCGGCGTAAAGGCGGCGGTTTTCAATCACATGGTCTTCGTCGGCCCAGACAGCGGCGGCAGCAGCCTGCAACGGCAAGGGCAAAGGCGCGCCCGCGTAGTTGCGCAATTGCTGGATACGCCGGATGCTTTCAGGGCCGCCCGCCACAAAACCGGATCGCAATCCGGGCAGGTTGGACCGTTTGGAAAGCGAATGGAAAATCAGCACGCGCTCGGGATCGGCCCCCATCGCGCTGGCCACCTCGATGGCGCCTGTCGGGGCGGTATCGCGGTATATTTCGGAATAACACTCGTCAGCAAAAATCTGGAAATCGTGTTTTTCCGCCAGTTCGATCAGGCGACGCCAATAGGTTTCATCGGCAACGGCGCCCTGTGGATTGGCGGGGGAACAGACATAGGCAATTGTGGTGCGATCCAGAATCTCGGCCGGAAGCGCCGCAAAATCGGGCAAATGGCCGGTTTCACGCGTTGCGGGCACATAAACCGGCTCCGCCTGCACAGAGATCGCGGCGACCATATAGACCTGATAAAACGGGTTCGGAGTCAGAACCACCGGTTGCTGGCCGTTCTTGGTTTCAGGGCACAGCGCCATGGCAGCGTTATACAGCCCCTCGCGCGTGCCGTTCAGCGCCATGATCTGGCTGGCCGCATCAACATCCACGCCGTAGCGGCGTTTGATCCAGCCCGCAATGGCACCGCGCAACGCGTCTGACCCTTCGTTGGGAGGGTAGCTGTTGAACCCGGCTGCGTTGTCGGAAATCACCTGCGTAACCCAAGCCGGAAAGCTGTGTTTGGGTTCACCGATTGTCATGTTGATCACATCGCCGCCGGGCGTATGCACATCCAAAAGGGCCCGCAAACGGGGCCACGCGTGGGCCGGAAGGTTCGAAAACCGCTCGGGAAACTTCATCAAAACTGCCTCAGGGTCGGGATCATTGGCGTCCCGTTTGGCCCAAGGTACCCAAGCGATGCGGCTGCGTCCAGAAAAAGTGGTGCGATTGAAAGGGATATGTGGTTTTTAGGACAACGCCGTTTCCACCGCAGCCCCCAGCCGCAACAGCTGTTCTTCGGTATCGGGCGGTGTCATCAACTGAATTCCACAGCTGGGCACGCCTGTGGGTATTGTAAGCGACGCGATCCCCATCAGATTTGCTATGCGGGTGTTGCGCAGGGACAGCAGGTTTTCTGTGACATAATAGTCATGATCGCTGTTCAAACGTTCGAGGTTGGGCGGCAAAATCGGCGCGGTCGGGCATACAACGAAATCAAAGCCCGCAGTGGCCTGATCATAGGCCATCCGGCAGGTTTCCAGCTTGGCCCAAGCGGCCACGTAATCGGGGCCGGACACGGCTTTGCCCAGCCGGAACCGTTCAAGGATTTCGGCAAACATCAGGTCCGGGTTAGCCTCGATCACATCGCGCCACAGACCATAGGCTTCGGTGGTGTAAACCACGCCGGTCAAGGCCATGGCATCTTTAAGTTCCGGAACGTGCAACGGTTCGATCACCGCGCCTGCCTGTGCGATCTTTTCGATAGCGCCTTCATAGGCGGCCATTGGTTCGTCGCGCACATCGTCCATCGCGGATGTTTGCAGCATCGCGATCCGTTTGCCTTTCAGGGATGCGCCGCGCAGATCGGCGGCTTTCCGGCCTTCCACAGCGGCCAGAAGCAGGGCGGCATCCTCAACAGTGCGGGCCAGCGGCCCGACCGTGTCAAACCGCAGACATAACGGCACGATCCCTTCCAAAGTCACCCGCCCCGATGTTGTTTTCAGCCCGACCAGATCGTTCCACGCGGCCGGAATACGCACAGACCCGCCTGTATCAGACCCGATCGCGCCTGCCGCCAGACCAAATGCCACCGATGCCGCAGCCCCGGACGAAGATCCGCCTGCAACGCTGTCAGGGTCGTTGACCGACGGAGGTGTGGCTGTGACCGGATTGTAGCCCAGACCGGAAAAAGCCAGTTCGCTCATGTGGGTTTTGCCCAGACACACCAGGCCCATGGCCGTTGCATTGGCCAGAACAACGGCATCGGTATCGGGGATGCGGTTCTTCAAAAGTGCACTGCCTGCTTCGGTTGCGACCCCTGCACTGTCAAACAGGTCTTTCCAGCTGATCGGCACACCGTCCAGCGGCGAAAGGCGATGCCCGGATTGCGCGCGTGCGGCGGCGGCCTTTGCTTCTGCCAGCGCGCGGTCATGGGTGACGCGGGCGTAAATCCGGTCGCGCAGGGGGTGCGCATCAATGGCATCCAGATAGGTTTGCGTCAGGGCAACCGGATCAATTTCACCCGATGCAATCGCCCGCCCCAAATCCGCAGCACTCGTGCTTAACCAATCCTTCATACCTGTTCCCCCAAACAATGTGACGTAAGGGTAGCGACAGCACCGCACATGGACAATCCCGTTCGCGCAGTCATATTCAGACGCATGCAGAAACAAAGCGATATCATCATAGTCGGCGGCGGGTTGAACGGGCCCGCATTGGCACTGGCCCTTGCGCAGACAGGCTTCTCGGTCACCGTCATAGACGCGCTGAGCGAAAAAATACGCAGGAATGCCGCGTTTGACGGCCGGTCTTATGCTTTGGCGCTGACATCGCAGCGCCTGCTGGATGGAATCGGTATTTGGCAGGATATTGCCGAACATGCCGAACCCATGCTTGAGATCAAGGTGACAGACGGGCGGGCCGGTGAAGGGCCTTCGCCGTTTTTCATGCATTTCGACCATGCCGAGATCGAAGAAGGTCCGATGGGGTACATGGTGCAAGACCGGCATTTGCGCCGTGCCTTTCTGGATGCAATGGCATCAACGCCGGATATCACCCATTTGTCAGGCAAAACCGTTGTTGCGCAATCTGTCGGGCCGGCCTCTGTCAGTGTGACACTGGACAGCGGCAAAATCATCACTGGATCAGTTCTGATCGGATCGGACGGACGCGCCAGTGGTACGGCAGAACGGGCCGGTATCAAGCGCACAGGCTGGGGATACGGGCAAACCGCGCTGGTCTGTGCCGTCGCCCACGAAAAGCCCCACAACGGTATCGCGCACCAGTTTTTCATGCCGCCGGGGCCCCTGGCCATCCTGCCGCTGACCGGAAACCGATGTTCCATCGTCTGGAGCGAGACAGACGCCGAAGCGCAAAGGATCAATGCGCTGGACGATGCCGGATATCTTGACGTTCTGCGCCCGCGTTTTGGTGATTTTCTGGGTGATATTTCATTGGCCGGAAAACGGTTTACCTATCCGCTGAACCTGACCATTGCGACCCGGTTTGTCGCCCCTCGCCTGGCCCTGATCGGCGATGCGGCACATGGTGTGCACCCGATTGCAGGGCAAGGGTTGAACGCCGGATTGCGGGATGTCGCCGCACTGGCGGAAACGCTGACACTGGCGGCGCGACGCGGCGAAGATATCGGATCACCGCTGGTTCTGGAACGCTATGAACAATGGCGCAGGTTTGATACCGCAACGCTGGCTGCGGCCACCGATGCGTTCAACCGACTGTTTTCGAACGATAACGCGCTGTTGCGGGCGGGCCGGGACATTGGCATGGGTATCGTGAATGCGATCCCGTCGCTGCGGCGCGGATTTATCCGCGAGGCCGCCGGTCTGACCGGCGATGTGCCCCGCCTGATGCAGGGCAAAGCAATCTAGGGTCAGTCCAGAACGCGCGCTTCGTCAACCAGCATGACCGGAATGCCGTTGCGGATCGGAAAGGCAAGATTGCCCGCTTTGGACACCAGTTCCTGTGCCTTGGCATCGTATTCCAGTCGTCCGTGGGTGCGCGGGCAAATCAAAGCCTCCAGCATCCGGCGGTCGAATTTGGGCGGTTCGTCATTCATTGCATCATGTCCTTGCCGTCACCGGCGCGCAGTTTGTATTCAATCAGCGTGACCAGCGTTTCGCGCCGCGTCGACAGCGATGGCGCCTCCAGCAGAGCCTGTTTGTCTTCCGGATCAAAGTCCAGCAGCATCGACAATGAATTGACCAGCAATTCGTCTTCCGCCTCTTTCAGAGTTTCCCAATCGGCCGACAGATCGCGGGCGCTGAAATAGCGGCCCAGAAGATCCAGAAACCCTTTGCGCTCGAAAGCGGCGTCTTTTTCCTCGCGGCCCAGATCACGATCAAACCCGTCCCAGTTCACCTCGCAGCGGCGATAAGGCGAAAATCCCTTTACTTCGGACACAACGCGAAACCGCGACATACCCGACAGCGTGATCATGTACCGGCCATCTTCGGTTTCGGAAAACTGGGTGATCCGTCCGGCGCAACCGATGGTATGCAAACCGGTTCCGTCGCGGCCCGGAACTTCGTTCGGCTGGACCATTCCGATCAGGCGACCCGGCGTTTTCAGGGCATCTTCGAACATTTGCAAATAGCGCGGTTCAAAGATGTGCAGCGGCAACCGTGATCGCGGCAAAAGCAACGCCCCGGGCAGAGGAAAAACCGGGATGATATCGGGAAGATCAGTTGCTTTTATCATTCACCAAACCTAGCCCAGCCACCGCTTTAGGCAAATATCATTGAGCTGAGTTTTCTGCGCCCGTTCAACACCACAGGGTCATTGGGCTTCAACGCATCGAAGATGGTGAAAAGCTGGGTTTTTGCTGCGCTTTCGTTCCATTCACGATCACGCCGGAATATTTCCAGCAACGCATCCACCGCACCCTGAACATCACCGGCAGCATGCAGGGCAAGGGCCAGATCGAATCGCGCCTGATGGTCATCCGGGCTGGCCTCGACCGCCGCCTTAAGATCATCAACCGGCCCCGCGCTGGCCGCCTGCTTCGCCAGTTCAAGCTGGGCATGGGCGGCTTCCAGTTCGGGCGATTTGGAAATTGCCGCAGGCGCTCCGTTCAGGATCGCTTCGGCCTGATCCAGATCATCCATCGCGATATGGGCGCGCACCATACCAGAATAGGCACCCGCATGGTTCGGGTCTTCACCCAGAACCGCGGCAAAGGTCTGCGCCGCATCCGTTGCCGCGCCTTCGGCCAGCATTTCCTCGGCGGCGTCTACCGCGTCATTCAGGCTTTCACCCGGTGCTTCGCCACCACCGGCCTTGATCACGCGATCGACAAACGCCTTGATTTCGGATTCGGGTACAGCACCCTGAAACCCGTCAACCGGCTGCCCCTTGTAAAACGCATAGACCGTCGGGATCGACTGGATCTGCAACTGACCTGCGATGGCCTGCGCCTCGTCCACGTTGACCTTGACCATTTTGACCGCGCCCTTGGCGGCGCGCACGGCGTTTTCCAGCATCGGGCCAAGTGTTTTACAGGGGCCGCACCACGGCGCCCAGAAATCCACGATCACCGGCGTTTCGGCAGACGCATCCACCACATCCGCCATAAAGGTGGCTTCGGTTCCGTCCTTGATCAGATTGGCATCGGCAGCGGGTGCGCCGGAAAGTCCCAGATCAATCATAATGTCATCCTTGCAATCGTTTTAGCAGTGTTTGTGCCTATATGAGGGTGCGGCAGGCGGAATCAAAGGTCAAAACTTGCAAAAACCGGTGCGTGGTCGCTGGGTTTTTCCCATCCGCGTGCATCGCGCAAAACATGGCTGGAATGACCCGCATTCGAAATGTCCTGCGTTGCCCAGACATGATCCAGACGCCGCCCCTTGTCGGCGGCTGACCAATCTTTGGCACGGTAAGACCACCAACTGTACAACAACCCGTCGGGAATATCCTGTCGGGTGATATCCACCCAGTTTCCCGCATCCTGTGTCTGGGCGAACTGTTCAACCTCGACCGGTGTGTGGCTGACCACTTTCAGCAGTTGCTTATGGCTCCAGACATCGTCTTCGCGCGGTGCAATGTTCAGATCACCCACCAGAATGGATTTTTGCGGCGGTTCACGATGGAACCAATCGCGCATGTCGGTCAGGTAATCCAGCTTCTGGCCGAATTTTTCATTCACCTTGCGATCGGGAACATCGCCGCCCGCGGGCACATAGAAATTATGGATCGTAACGCCGTTTTCCAGACGTCCAGCAATATGGCGCGCGTGGCCAAGTGCGGCGAAATCCTGTGCGCCCGCCTCGACCATCGGCAGTTTTGACAAGATCGCAACGCCGTTATAGCCCTTGTCACCACGCGCCACCATGTGGGTGTAGCCCAGTGCGGAAAACGCATCGCGCGGGATTTTATCTACGGGCGATTTGCATTCCTGCAAACACAAAACATCAGGCCCGTGTTCCGCCAATAGTTTGCATACAATCGGTTCGCGCAGCCGGACCGAATTGATGTTCCACGTGGCAAGGGTAAATGGCATTTTGGCAGGCTCCGGTCTTTGATCCTGCGACCCTATCCGCACCTTGTTGCGGCCTCAACCCGCGCCATGGCACCTGTCTAAAACTTTCGCCCTTTTATTCGCCCTTTTACCGGTGAAGGATTGGCAGACAAAAAAAGACCGGGCGCAAGGCCCGGCCAAGTCCAACAGGGAGGTGCATGTCAAGCCACCGGACATGCGCGGTATGGTTATGATCTAAACATGACGCCGGATTGCGTCTTTGATCTGGGTCAATAATTTGACCGAATGGTCATCTTACGCGACCAGCCGGTATCCACCTGATTCCGTAACCAAAAGCCGTGCATTGGACGGATCGGCCTCGATTTTCTGGCGCAGGCGATAGATGTGCGTTTCCAATGTGTGTGTGGTGACACCAGCGTTGTATCCCCACACCTCGTGCAGCAGAACATCGCGTGCGACAATCCCGTCTGTGGACCGGTACAGAAACTTCAGAATGTTAGTTTCTTTTTCCGTCAGCCGGACTTTGCGATCATCTTCGGTGATCAGCATCTTCATCGCGGGCTTGAACGTGTATGGCCCCAAGGTGAATACGGCATCTTCGGATTGCTCATGCTGGCGCAACTGCGCGCGGATCCGGGCCAGAAGCACCGGAAACTTGAACGGTTTGGACACGTAATCATTGGCGCCGGCATCCAGACCCAGGATGGTATCTGCGTCGGTATCGTGACCTGTCAGCATAACAATCGGGCTTTTGACGCCTTGCTTGCGCATCAGACGGCACAGTTCGCGCCCGTCGGTATCCGGCAGCCCCACGTCCAGAATCACCAGATCGTAGAGTGCCTCTTTGGCGCGTTCCATGGCCTGACTTCCATTGCCAGCCTCGAACACGTCGAAATCTTCGGTCATGACCAATTGTTCGCTCAGCGCCTCGCGCAGATCGTCATCGTCATCTACCAAAAGTATCTTTTTAAGTTGCCCCATTGCGGCGCCTCCTGCTGCTGATGCCTATCAAATGAGGTCACCCTGCGAATTCGGCAAGATTTGCTGCATCTTTTCACGCCCTCGTGTTAGGAGCGGGGCAAATGTTTCATCTTGTTGCAGGACACAGTAGACTGATGCAAGCACGCCAAGATAAGAGCCCTGATGAGTTTTGCACCTGACATTACAGAACTGTTGGCCCGCGCCCGTTCAGATTTGCGCATGGGGGTGCCTGTTGTGCTGGTGGGCACCGACGGTCAGGCGGTTCTGGCCATGGCCGCCGAAACGGCCGACGCGCAGCGGCTGGCCGATTTGCGCGCCCTTGGTGGCACCGCAGTGCTGGCGATCACCGCGCGGCGGGCCGAAACGTTAAAGGCGCGCGCTTATGACGGTGAAATTGCGCGGATCGTATTGCCACCGGATGCCGGTTTGCCGTGGGTTCTGGGTGTGGCCGATCCAGCGGACGATCTGAAATCACCAATGAAGGGGCCATTGATCGCGCAGCGTGACGGCAATGCGGCTTTGCACCGGATGGCCGTCGATCTGGTGAAAACGGCCCGTTTGCTGCCCGCCGCGTTGCTTCTGGAATTGTCGCAGGCCGCTGATTTTGCATCGAAAAATTCGCTCACTGTTGTGCCTGCGATCTTGGCGAAACCGTTGCTGGCACGCTCCAGCCCGCTGCATCCCGTGGTCAGCGCGCGCCTGCCGATGGATGTATCCGAAGCGGGGCGTCTGCATATCTATCGGCCCGAAGATGGCAGCGAGGAACATTATGCTATCGAAATCGGCCGTCCTGACCGCACAAAACCGGTGCTGGCGCGTCTGCATTCGGCCTGTTTCACCGGCGATCTGATGGGCAGCCTGAAATGCGATTGCGGACCACAATTGCGTGGCGCTCTGGCGCAGATGGGGGCCGAAGGCACCGGGGTTCTTTTGTACCTGAATCAGGAAGGGCGCGGGATCGGTCTGGCCAACAAGATGCGCGCCTATTCGCTTCAGGATCAGGGGTTCGACACGGTCGAGGCCAACCACCGCCTTGGGTTTGAGGATGACGAACGCGATTTTCGCATTGGCGCCAATATTCTGAAATCAATGGGTTTTCCCTCTGTCCGGTTGCTGACAAACAATCCGGCCAAGGTGACATCTATGGAAAATACCGGCATCAGGGTGGTGGAACGTGTGCCGCTGAAGGTGGGGCAAACAGCACAGAACCGGAACTACCTGGCCACCAAAGCAGCCAAATCCGGCCATATCCTGTGACCCGCGACGATCTGGTTCTGACCCGGCAGGGCGTTCGGTTTCAGGGGCAAACCTATCCTTGTACAATCGGAAAAACCGGCCTGACGGCGCGCAAGAAGGAAGGCGACGGCGCAACGCCGCGTGGCGTTCATAGCATTGTGGGGATGCTGTACCGCCCGGACCGGATGGCGCGGCCCGCGCCATGGGCCGTTGCAATCCGGCCCGGTGATCTGTGGTCGGATGATGTGACAGCGCAGGACTATAACATGATGGTCAAAGCGCCCTATCCGTTCAGCCACGAAAGCCTGCGGCGGGCAGACCCGCTTTATGATCTGGTAATCCTGACCAACTGGAACTGGCCCTATGCGGTCAAGGGGCGGGGATCGGCGATTTTCATCCATCAATGGCGCAGGCCGTGTTACCCAACCGAAGGCTGCATCGGATTCCGGCGCGATCATTTGCACAGGATCGCAGCGCGCCTGACCCTGCGCAGCCGTCTGATCGTGCGATAGGATCGCTCTGGAATTAGGCTGTGTCCGGTGTCCGTTCGCCAAATATGGCCGATCCGACGCGAACATGGGTGGCGCCCATTGCAATGGCCGTTTCGAAATCGCTGCTCATCCCCATCGACAGACCGGTCAGATCGTTGCGCGCGGCCAGATCGGCCAGCATCGCGAAATGCGGGGTCGCATCCTGATCAACCGGGGGGATGCACATCAACCCGCAGAGCGGCAGATCAAGCGCGCGGCAATCGGCCACGAACGCATCGGTATCCGCGGGCAGAACACCCGCCTTCTGCGGTTCTTCGCCGGTGTTCACCTGAATGAAGAGATCGGGGCAGCCACCGGTTTCCTGTGCCAGGCGCGCCAGTGTTTTCGCCAGCTTGGGGCGATCAACGGAATGGATGGATTGAAACAGGTCCATCGCCTGCCGTGTCTTGTTGGTTTGCAGCGGACCAATCAGATGCAGATCAATGCCGTCGAACTGTTCACGAAAATCCGGCCATTTCGATGCGGCCTCTTGCACGCGGTTTTCACCAAAGATGCGATGCCCCTGTTCCAGCACGTTCCGGACCCGCACATTGGGCTGCACCTTGGACACCGCAATCAGCTGTACTGCACCAGCCGCGCGGCCTGCGGCCTGTTCGGCCTGTGCGATTCGCGTTTTGATGTCTGACAGTGCCATGCGTTTACCTTTTATTGTTCAGGACCAAAGATAACATCGTGGCACAAAAGAAAAGGGGCAAGCCCAAAGGCCTGCCCCAAATTCAAACTGTCTGGTTGTTCAACTTAGAAGTTGAAGCGAACACCCAAGTCAGCAATGATTGTGTCGTTCAGACGCTGAGCAACACCACCACGGATCGATGCACCACCGCCCAGGCTGTGGTTAAAGTCAATACCGTAGCCTGTGTCTTCTACAGTGTTACCACCGTCAACGTATGTGATGTAGCCTTCGACGTCTGTCGACGCGCCAACTTCAACACGGCCGGACAGAACGTAACGGTCACCGTTGGTGCCGTTGTCAGCCCATGCAAAGCCTACGTCGGCAATGCCCAGCGAACCAACGACCGATGCGGTCAGCTCGGTGTCGCCTGCGTTGTCGGAGTCCTGCCAACCCAGAGCAAATGTCCAGTCGCTTGCTGTGTACTGAGCAACGATCGCGCGGCGATCGAATACGTCAGAAGCAGATGCGTGGAACGCAAAGTCGCCCATGGAGTAGATGACTTCAACCGCGTTCGGTGCGGAACCAGCCGAACCGGACGAGTAGTAGTCGCCGTTGACGTCATAGGCAACGTATTCGTAGCCCAGACCTGTCAAACCCAGGTCGATGACATACTGACCGGACATGTATTCCAGAGCACCGAAGATGTTACCAACACCAACTTCAAGGTTGCCGGCACGTGCAAAGAAACGTGCGGCGTTGATGCCGTTGTCGTTTGCTTCAGCTTCGCTTTCGTTCTGCTGGATACGAACCATCGCACCAAATGTCACACCAACATCCGACTCGGTTGTTGCTGTGATGATCAGACGGTAACGGCTTTCGATGTCGATGCCGTCGTCAGCAGCTTCACCCGCTTCACCGGTGAGCAGACCAAGAACTGCTACCTCATTGTCCAAATCAGCTTGAGCGTCCAGAACATCCTGAACCTGCGTCGCAGTCGCTGTGCTGTTTGCCGCCGCTGCGTCGTAGGTGGCTTGGGCCGAACTCAAAGCGGATTGAGCGGAAGATACAGCTGATTGTTGCGATGCAATTTCAGCTGCTGAGCCTTGAGCTGCAGTGCCTGAAGTAGCGTTTGTTTCTGTGTAGATCGCGCCGAAACGGCCGTAGCCGCCGAACGTCACGTCTGCTGCTGCGACACCGGCGGTGGCGACCAGAGCAGTCGTAGCGAAGAGAACCTTTTTCATAGTCTTTTCCCTCGGATTAAAAAGTTTCGCCCAAACCGGGGAATCCGGTGAGGGTATGAATGTGTCTTTCGCTTGGATTGGCCTGTCTTGGCAAGGACTGGGCGCATTATGATCGCAAAGTGGTTCAGGATGGTGCAGCTTTGCCACAGTCGGTTTTTGGCATGCCGCAGCGGCAAATTCGCTGCATCTATGCTGCATCTATAATGTATCTGCATTGTATCTGCACTGGCAAACACGCGCCATCGCACGTTAGGCAACGTGACATAGCCCTTGCCCCCTTTCGGCGGCTTGGGTAGGACAGTAGCAAGAAAAACACGCGGAATGCATGGGGCAAGTGGAATGAAACACCAATCAAAGCTCATTCTGATGGCGGCAGGTGCGTCATTATTTCTGCTGTCAGCATGCGGCGGCGGCGGTGGCATTGGCCGCGTCGGGCCGGAAAGCACCCTGAACAGCGAAGCGCCCCCCAGCCCGCTGGACAATGAAAACCCGCCCAGTGCACAGGAATCCGATACTGTCTGGGCCTATTTCAACCAGCCATCGACCGAAAATTCCGTTTCGGTCAACCGCTATATCTGGAATGCCTCGCTGGAAGTGCTGAATTTCTTGCCTATTCAGTCGGTTGATCCGTTCACCGGCGTTATCGTGACGGGATATGGCACGCCGCCGGGTGGCGGGCGATCCTATCGCGCGACGGTTCTGATCGATGATCCCGCACTGGACGCCCGCGCGCTAAGCGTTGCCTTGCAAACCAGCGGCGGCGGTTCGGCCGATCCGGCCACAGTGCGCGCCATAGAAGACGCGATCCTGTCGCGCGCGCGACAGTTGCGGATCGCCGACGGCAAATTCTAGGAACAGCGCCGCCATTGTACTGGCATCCATCTGAAACTGACATTAAGAAAGCGCCGGGCCTGATCGCCCGGCGTTTTCCCGTAAAGGACCAAAGACATGCCCCGCTATTCTGCCGCCGAGATCGAAGCGAAATGGCAAGCCGCCTGGGACAAGGCCGGTATTTTCACCGCCACGCGCAGCGCGGACAAACCGAAATACTATGTGCTTGAAATGTTTCCCTATCCGTCGGGACGGATTCACATGGGGCATGTGCGCAATTACACGATGGGCGACGTGATCGCGCGCTACAAGATGTCGACGGGGCACAATGTTCTGCACCCGATGGGATGGGATGCCTTTGGCATGCCTGCCGAAAACGCGGCGATGGCCATTGGCGGTCACCCCAAAACATGGACCTATGACAACATCGCCGACATGCGCGCCCAGATGAAGCCGCTGGGCCTGTCCATCGACTGGTCACGTGAATTTGCCACCTGCGACCCCGAATATTACGGCCAGCAGCAGGCGCTGTTTCTGGATATGCTTGAGGCCAGGTTGGTCTATCGCAAGAACGCCGTGGTGAACTGGGATCCGGTCGACATGACGGTTCTGGCGAACGAACAGGTCGAACAGGGGCGCGGCTGGCGGTCTGGCGCGCTGGTGGAACGGCGCGAACTGACGCAATGGTTCTTCAAGATTTCCGACATGGCCGAAGACCTGCTGGGTGCGCTGGACGGGCTGGACAACTGGCCTGCCAAGGTCAAGCTGATGCAGGCCAACTGGATCGGCAAGTCGCGTGGTCTGCAATTTGCGTTTTCCACAATTGATGCGCCGGACGGGCATGACCGGATCGAGGTGTATACCACGCGCCCCGATACCCTGATGGGTGCGTCGTTCATCGGAATTTCGCCCGATCATCCTCTGGCCAAGCATCTGGAACGCGAAAACGTGGATATTGCGGCGTTTAACGCGGAATGCCGCAAGGGCGGCACAACGGAAGAGGCCATTGAAACGGCTGAAAAGCTTGGTATGGACGCCGGAATCCGGGTGCGTCATCCCTTTGATACCGCTTGGGAACTGCCGGTTTACATCGCCAACTTCATTTTGATGGATTACGGCACCGGCGCAATTTTCGGCTGCCCCGCCCACGACCAGCGCGATTTCGATTTTGCCACGAAATATGAACTGCCGATCATTTCGACCTATCTGCCATCCAAAGACAGCCCGGATGAACTGTCCGAGGCATTTGTGCCCCCCAAGACCGAGCAGGTGTTCTACAACCGCGGCTTTGCAGGTGATGCATGGCAAACCGGAAACGAGGGCGTCGAGACTGCGATTGCCTTTTGCGAGGAGAACGGCGTTGGTCAGGGCGTGACCAAGTACCGCCTGCGCGATTGGGGCCTGTCGCGCCAACGCTATTGGGGTTGCCCGATTCCGGTGCTGCATTGCGACACCTGCGGCGTTGTCCCCGAGAAAAAGGAAAACCTGCCGGTCGAATTGCCGTTTGATGTCGATATCAACACGCCCGGCAATCCGCTGGACAGGCATCCGACATGGCGCAATTGCACCTGCCCGTTCTGTGGCGGCCCGGCGCTGCGCGAAACCGATACGATGGACACATTTGTCGACAGTTCATGGTATTTCGCACGTTTTACCGCACCCGATGCCAAAACGCCCACAAACATGGACGATGCGGCCTACTGGATGAATGTGGATCAGTATATCGGCGGCGTCGAACACGCGATCCTGCACCTGCTTTATGCCCGTTTCTTTGCCCGCGCCATGCACCTGACAGGGCACCTGCCCAAATCGGCGGTAGAACCGTTTGACGCGCTGTTCACCCAAGGCATGGTCACCCATGAAATCTATGCCACACGCGACGAAAAAGACCGTCCGGTCTATCACCTGCCCGAAGATATCGAGTGGACGGAATCGGGTGCACGTTTGGGCGCTGACGGTCCCATGGTCGAAGTGATTCCGTCGGCCAAAATGTCGAAATCGAAGAAAAACGTGGTGGATCCGGTCAGCATCATCAAGAATTACGGCGCGGACACCGCCCGCTGGTTCATGCTGTCCGACAGCCCGCCCGAACGCGATGTGGAATGGACCGCGGCCGGTGCCGAAGCGACATACAAACACCTGTCGCGTGTCTATCGCATCACGACGGATATTGCCGCAATGGCCGATAACGGGGCAAACCCCGAGGATGACGCCCTGCTGCGCGACATGCACAAGGCCATTCACGAGGTTACGACCGGCATCGAAAGTTTCGGCTTTAACGCGTCGATCGCGCGGCTTTATGCGTTCACCAACACACTGGCCAAATCCAAGGCCGGTGCGGCCGTACAAAAACAGGCCGCGCGCACGCTGGTGCAATTGATGTCACCGATGACACCGCATCTGGCCGAAGATGTCTGGGCGCAACTGGGTGGAGAAGGGCTGGTTTCCACCGCGCCGTGGCCGGTGGCCGATCCGGCGATGCTGATTGACGATACGGTCACGCTGCCCATTCAGGTCAACGGCAAGCGGCGCGCCGAAATCAGCGTTCCGCGCGATATGGACACGGCAGAGGTTGAAAAAACCGCGCTGTCAGTAGACGCTGTGCAAAGGGCGCTGGACGGGGCCACGCCCAAAAAGATCATCGTCGTCCCTGGCAGGATCATAAACGTTGTTGTTTAGCCGCCGTCTTTTCATTCCGGGTCTGGTGCTGTGTCTGGCATCCTGCGGGTTCACGCCCGTTTACGGCCCGAATGGTGCCGGAACCGCGCTGCAGAACCAGATTACAGTGAACGAACCGCAAGACCGGGACGATTACTGGTTCACCCAGCGGTTCGAAGAACGCATGGGCCGCTCGGCAAATGCAAAATATGCTTTGGTGTATAACATTTCGACAGTCGAACAGGGCATTGCCGTGAACCAGGAAGGCAATATCGAACGCTATGACGTTTTGGGGCGCGCCACATATGAATTGCGCGATGCGGCGACGGATGCGGTTGTGTCATCCGGCGATGTCGAAAGCTTTACCGGATATTCCGCAACCGGCACGTCAGTTGCCAGCCTTGCTGCCGAACGGGATGCAAGGGAACGTCTGATGATCATTCTGGCCGACCTGGTGGTGACCCGTTTGCAAGCCACGTTTAAGCCCGCGTCATGAAACTGTCCCCCCGAGAGGCACCGGGCTATTTCGCCAAACCCGATCCGGCCCGCACCGGTCTGCTGATTTATGGCGCGGACGCGATGCGCGTGGCGTTGAAACGGCAACAGGTCATTGCTGCGCTGGTCGGCCCGACGGGCGAGGAAGAAATGCGCCTGACCCGCATTCCAGCCGGCGATTTGTGCAAGGATCCCGCCCTTTTGCTGGATGCGATCAAGGCGATCGGGTTTTTTCCCGGTCCACGCGTGGCTTTTGTGGAAGAGGCCAATGACACCATCGCCGAAACAGTTCTGAGCGCACTGTCAGAATGGCAGAACGGTGACGCACAGATTATTGTCACGGCAGGTACGCTCAAGGCGACATCGAAGTTGCGCAAGGCGTTCGAGGCCCACAAGAACGCGTTTGCCGTTGGTATCTATGATGATCCGCCCACACGGGAAGAGATTGAAAAGACACTGGGGGATGCGGGCATTGCGGCCCCGTCCGGCGATGTGATGGCGCAGATCACGGCCCTGGCGCGCGATCTGGATCCGGGTGATTTCCGACAGACAATGGAAAAACTGGGTTTGTACAAGCGCGGCGACAGCACACCGCTGAGCGGTGCGGACCTGCTGGCCTGCGCGCCCACATCGACCGAGGCAGCGCTGGACGATGTTCTGAACATCGTGGCCGATGCCAAGCAGGGCGAAATCGGCCCGGTGCTGCGCAAGCTGCAATCACAAGGGGTGAACGCCGTCAGCCTGTGTATCGGCGCGATGCGTCACTTCAGGGCGTTACATGTCGCTGCATCCGATCCGGGCGGGCCGGGCGCTGGCATCAGCAAGGTGCGGCCACCTGTGTTCGGGCCACGGCGCGACCGGATGGTGCGACAGGCCCAAAGCTGGGGCGTGGCAAATCTTGAGACGGCGCTGACGCTGTTGACCGACACGGATTTGCAACTGCGTTCTGCCGGACAGAATGCACCCGCACTGGCGCTGGTCGAACGGGCCCTGATCCGTCTGGCGATGCTGGGCAACCGGCGAAACACATAGGAGAACGCAATGTACGAACTGATCGGAACCGTCAAAAGCCGCGCCTTTCGCGTTATGTGGATGCTGGAAGAACTGGACGAGCCCTACACGCATGTCGATACCGGCCCCCATTCGGATATTGTCAAAGCGGTGAACCCTTCGGGCAAGGTTCCGGTATTGCGCGAAGGTGATGCAGTGCTGACCGACAGTACGGCCATCATCACCTATCTGGCGGACAAGCACGGCAAACTGACCTATCCGGCCGGCACGCTGGAACGCGCGCGTCAGGATGCGATGACCCATCAGATACTGGACGAGGTCGATGCGCTGTTGTGGACAGCGGCGCGCCACGGGTTCGTGTTGCCAATGGAATACCGTGTCGCGGGGATCAAGGATTCGCTGAAATGGGAAATGGCGATCAATCTGGACCGGATCGCGCACCAGCTGACAGGCGCGTTCCTGATGGGCGATAAGATGACCCTGCCCGATATTGTGCTGACCCATTGCCTTGGCTGGGCCACCACCGCCAAATTTGATCCCGCACCCGCAGCCTTGCGCGATTATCTGGATCGGATGCGGGCGCGCCCGGCCTATCTGACCGCGCGCCAAGGTGCCTAAGCGGGGTTGAACCGCGCTGCCGCCTGTCCGGCCCAGCGCCCTGTGGCCAGACAGGCCGTTAAAAGATAGCCCCCTGTCGGGGCTTCCCAATCCAGCATTTCGCCCGCGCAAAACACACCCGGCACATTCCTTAGCATCAATGTGTCATCCAGCACGGAAAAGGGCACGCCACCTGCTGTTGAAATCGCTTCGTCCATCGGGCGCAAACCTGCATAGGGAATGTTCAGGCGTTTGATCAGGCGCGCCAGTTGCGCCGGGTCTGCGGGCAGTGGCCTGCCGAATTCCTGTAGCAGCGCGATCTGTGGCTTGCCAAGTCGCAGCGCTTTGCGCAGGTGGTTGGTGACACTGGTCTTGCCATGCGGACGAGACAGGCGGGCGACGATCTTTGCAACATCCCAATCGGGCAAAAGATCGACGTGCAACGGTGCACCGGACCGCAAGTGTTTTGACAAGGTGTAGATACCGCCGCCTTCCAGCCCCTGCGCAGAAATAATCGCCTCCCCGCGCGAGACGTAATCCCCGACATTCCAGGAAATTCCTTTTAGTGCCTGGCCCAGAACAGACGCCATATGTTCAGACCATGGTATGTTCAAACCTACATTGGCGGGTTGAAACGGGGCCAGCGGCACGCCTTTTTCGGCCAGAAATACAGCCCATGCGCCATCCGAACCCAGACGCGCCCAACTGGCGCCGCCCAGTGCCAGAACCGTGACGTGCGCCTGAAGCTGCTGGCACCCGTCAGGTGTTTCAAACACCGGCACACCATTGTCCCACCCCTGCCAGCGCCAGCGCGTGTGGCGAACAACGCCCAACCCATCCAGACGCGCCAACCATGCCCGCAACAGTGGCGAAGCCTTCATCGCGGTCGGGAACACCCGACCGGTTGATCCGGTGAACACGTCCTGCCCAAGGCCACGCGCCCAATCCTGAACGGCGTTTGCATCAAAGGCGCGTAAAATGAGGTCTAGGGGCGGCGCCGCCTCCTCGTAGGCGGCCAACAGATCGTCGGGTGATACATCCTTGGTCAGGTTCAGACCGGATTTTCCCGCCATCAGAAACTTGCGCCCGAACGAGGGCTTGGCATCGCAGATTGTGACAGACCGACCGGCCACAGCCAGCATTTCTGCGGCCATCAATCCTGCGGGTCCTGCTCCGATGACCAGTGCATCCGTCATACGCTTTTGGTCCTGACTTCGCCTTTGAGTTCGACAACCCGTTGCGGGAAAGGAATTTCGATGTTGTTGTTTTTCAATGCGTTCCAGATCAGGAACAGGACGTCGGAAGTGTACTTGTTCGGCCCGTCATCCAGACCATTAACCCAGAATTCCACCGCGAAATTGATGCCGCTGTCGCCAAAACCACGCAATTCGCAATCGGGGGGATAGGGTTTTTCCAGCACGCCGGCATGGCTTGCCACGGCCCGTTCGACAATATCGGGCACCAGATTGATATCGGTGTCGTAGCTGACGGAAAATTCCGCCTCGTACCGGTTGGCCGAACCGCTGTCGGAATAGTTGACTACACGCGTGGTAATGAAATCTTCGTTCGGGACAACGATCCAGCGCCCGTCGAACGTTTCCGGAATGGCGGCACGCGCCGTCATTTTCACGATTTTACCGGATTCGCCACCATCCAGTGCGACAAAATCGCCAACGGTCGCCTGCCCTTCCAGCAGCAGAATGACCCCGGATATGAAATTGGCCGCGATCTTTTGCAGACCAAAGCCAAGCCCGACACCGATCGCGCCGCCCAGAACGGCAAGCGAGGTCAGCGAAATGCCCATGATGTTCATCAACAGAATGAACGCGAGGCCGAAAATCGCGATCTCGGCGGCTTTCACCGCCAGTTGACGGGTGGCGGGGCGCAGTTCCTCTTGCTGGCTGATCAATGCGGCAGATTGATCGTTTGACCAGCGCCCCAGCCAGAACAGCAGACTGCCCGCAATCAACCCGCGGACCAGCGCCATCAGCGACAGGGAAATGTTGCCCAATTGTACATTCATGGCCGAAAGGCCGCCTATCACCTCGTCCAGCAGCCCGACAGCATGCAGGGCGGCAACGGGCAACAGCACGTATTTTCCAAGGACTTTAAGAAACGGATCCCTGATGACTTCGCGCACAAGTATGCGCGCAGCCAGAAACAGGAAAACACGTTTGCCAAAAGCGATCACGGCACCGCTGTCAAACAATGCGACAACAACACTTTCGCCAATTGCGGTGAACACATAGGCAAGCACAGGCAGTAAAAGCGGCACGAACCCCAAAAGGAACCGTCGGGTTGCGGCGATGATACCCGTCTGATCGTCCGGCGGGGTCAGAAAACGGGTTATGGCGGGGCGCAACCTGCGCACAGCCAATACGGCCAGTACAAAGGCAGCAATCAGCAGCCCGAATTGTGACCATGCTGCCGGGCTAAGCAACCAGCCCTGTAGCAGGTCCCATCCCTGAAGGGCATAGCCCGCGACCTGCTGCACAATCTCGGGCTGGCTTTTAAGATCAAATTCCATCGAAAGATCCTAGTTAGAAAAGGTGCACCGTTTAAACACTTTGGGCCTGGCTGGCCGTGCAAAGACCTTTGATGCCGGATGCGATTTCAGGCTTGGCTGCCAATGTGTCGGCGGCGATGCTGCGCGCGGTATCAAGCAATGCGTCATGTGGAACAAGTTGATCGACAAGACCAAAGGAAAACGCATCCGCCGCCGAAATTTTTTGCCCGCCCATCAGGATCAGCTTGGCGCGGGCCGGCCCAATCAGGGCCGCCATACGCGCGGGATCGGACGGTTGCGGCAAAAACCCCAATTTCATTACCGGATAAAAAAACCGTGCTTCGGGCACGGCAAGGCGCAGATCGCACGCCAGCGCCATCCCCATCGCGCCGCCCGCAAGCGTGCCGTTCAGGGCCGCAATGCTCAGCCCCGGTAACGCGGCAATCGCACCGGACAGGCGTTCCCAGATACCGGATGTGGCAAGGCCGGCGCGCGCCTCTTCCAGATCGGCACCCGCGCTGAATACATTGCCCTTGCCCGTCAGGATCAGAACCCGCGCATCTTGCGCAGCTTCGGCGATATCGGCCAGTTGGCTCAGCATGGCATGCGTCAGCGAATTGGCCTTGTCGGGCCGGTCTATGGTGGCAATCCAAAGGCCGCCATCCTTGTGCAGCCGGATCATATCAGGCCCACCTGTTTGCGGATGTCTTCATCCCGCAAGGAGATTTCACGGCCAAGCCAGTCGTTCGCATCGGCACTGCACATCCATAAAAGGGCGCGGGCAGGCCAATCGGCGGGGATGTGTACATCCCAGTCCAGCTGACTGACAGGGTTGACGCCACTGGCCTTTATTTCGCGCTGCATTTCTGTGGCGACCGTCCCGGGTGACAGACCAATCGCGCGAATGCCCTTGTCCGCAGATTCCAGATCGACGCAGCGCGTCAGCATCGCAACGGCAGCCTTTGACGCACAATAATGGCTCCATGCCTCAACAGGCCCATGGGCCGCGCCCGAACTGATCGTGAGGATTGATCCACCACCGGCAGATTCCATCACCGGAAGTGCCGCACGCATGCCGTTAAAGACACCTTTCAGGTTGATATCGATCACGTGTCCCCAAGCCTCGGGATCGGCAGCCGACAAATGCGAGATGGGTTCGATCACACCGGCGTTGTTGATCAGAACATCCAGTCCGCCAAAGGTTTTGACCGTCGCGTTCACCGCCGCCTCTACCTCCCAGTAGCGGCTGACATCGCAGGGAATGGCCAAAGCCGCATCCCCGATTTCCTGTGCAAGTCCGGCAATCGCATCCTGACTGCGCGCCACAAGCGCCACATTGGCCCCGGCATCTGCAAAAATACGGGCCGCCGCAGCACCGATGCCACGGCTCGCGCCAGTTATCATTACCGTTTTGCCTGTCATGTTCATGTGTCACCTATCTGTCATTGCCACCGCACCATTATGTGAACGGCCCCAAAGTGGTAAACCGCGCATCTGCAAGGGTCCAGCCCTTGCCCTCTTGACCATTGATTGCCATAGCCTGGACATAGAAGCATCATTTGACCGAGAAAGGGTTCACAATGCTTATTTCAAAACACGTGGGCACTGCGAGCGCCCTGGCCCTTATTCTGGGCGCCCAATCCGCCATTGCCGATGTAACCGCTCAGGAAATCTGGTCTGACTGGCGCGGGTATCTGGAAGGCATGGGATATAGCGTTGACGCGACTGAAAACGCGTCGGGCGGTGACCTGACCGTTTCGGACATCACAATGTCGATGGTTTTGCCCGATGCCGAAGGCACGATTGCGATTGAGCTAGACACGATTTCCTTTTCTGAAAATGGCGATGGAACTGTATCCATCCAGTTTCCCGAGACGATGCCGATCAAGATCACCGGTGATGTCGAAAGCGGATCGCCGGCCACTGCACAAATCGATTATTCACAATCCGGGTTCAACATGGTCGCATCCGGCGCGCCCGATGACGTGACGTATACCTATAGCGCGGATCGCATTGCGATGGCGCTGGCCAGCCTGAATGTCGAAGGTGAAAACGTTTCCGAAGAAGATGTGCGGTTTCGTGTGGATATGGCCGACATTGCCGGCACCCATGTGATGAAAACAGCAGATGTCCGCACGTATAATCAAGCCAGCAATATTGGCACGATTTCGTATGAACTGGATGTGACCGACCGCGAAAACGATGGCCGCGGCGCGTTCAAGGGAACCATCAACGGGATCACCGCAAACGGCAACGGAACATTGCCATTGGTGCTGGACAACTCTGATGTGGCAGCGATGTTCAAGGACGGTTTCGCGTTTGACGGCAGCTTTGATTATCAAAGCGGCAGTTCGGAATTCAACGTTCAGGATCCCGTGGATGGCAATTTCAGCGGTACCACTTCATCGCAGGGCGGTTCGCTGGCGGCATCAATGGACGGGGAAACCCTGTCATATGATGTGACATCGCGCAATTCGGCGATCAACGTCACCGGCGCGCAAATTCCGTTCGGGTTGTCGGCCACTATGGACGAAACCCTGTTCAAATTGTCCGTGCCAATTGCAAAATCCGACGAAGAACAGGATTTTGGTCTGGCGATCACATTGGGCAATTTCGCAATGGATGACACGTTGTGGAACATGTTCGATCCGTCCGGTGCGCTGCCGCGCGATCCGGCAACCATCAACATTGATCTTGCGGGCAAAGCCAAGGTTCTGGTTGATTTCATGGACCCCGATGCCACCGCCGCGATGGAAGCATCCGGCACCGTTCCCGGAGAGTTGAATTCGCTTGAACTGCGCAATCTGCTGGTCTCCGTCGCCGGCGCCGCGCTAAGTGGCAATGGCAGCTTTACCTTTGACAATACACAAGAGTTCAACGGGATGCCGAAACCGACCGGATCTGTCGATCTGAAACTGGTCGGTGGCAACGGGCTGATCAACAAGCTGGTCGGCATGGGCATGCTGCCCGAAGAACAGGCGATGGGTGCGCGCATGATGATGGGCCTGTTCGCCGTCCCCGGAGAAGGCGCCGATACACTGAATTCCAAGATCGAAATCAACGATCAGGGCCACGTTCTGGCCAATGGGCAGCGCATTCAGTAAGGGTTTCAATCACCACTGAAAACAAGGGGGCCGCCATCCTGCGGCTCCTTTTTCATATCCCGTTTTCAGATTTGTTTTCCGTCCCAGCCCGCAAGAAGCCCTGATTTCGCAGATGGGTTTGTTGCCACATAGCGGGCCAACGAAACATCGCCTGTGTCAGTCCTCTGGTTTCGTCCGCGATTTCGATGGCGACGGAAAGCGGAGTTGGCCAATTCGGATCAAGAGTTGCTCCGACTTCACCGGGGCAAAAATATAACTGGGCGTGGTGTTTGGCTGCAAGATGCCGCATCCGTTCGTTTTCCCGAAGACACGTCATGTACAGCGTTTTGACGCCCCGATTTCGGGCGAACGCAATAACACGCTCGAACAAGGCATCGCCGATGCCCCCGTTCTGCCAATCCGGTTCAACGGAAAACGCGGCTTCGGCCATTGCGGGCCAAGACCGGTAGAGACCGCGCAATTCCGCAATTGCTCTGAGGGTACCGCTGCTGAAGGCGCCACAAACGATGCTGTCGTAACGCAGAATACGTCGTGCATATGCCTTGACGCTCTCATCGTTGACAGCACCGCCAAAGCGGACACGCCGCGTTTCGGCGTCAAGTCGTAGAAGGTGATTGCTGATCGCTTCTTGGTCAACGGCCCAAAGTCGGCGAATAAGCAGATCATGCGCTGTGTCTGGGATCATGTATCCGCTCTCCTGACCCATTAGATAGCCGCTCCTTCCGATAAGAACAGAATTGCATGACAAATTATTCTGCGTTGCAGAAAACTTGCGCGATTTCCCGCCGTGACGCCGTGTATTTGATCACAGAGCGCGTTCGAAACAGGCCAGACCCTGTCAGATGAAAAGACTGCGCCATGCTTGCATGACACTCCTTTCCATCCTGTCCCCTTGCGGGTGGGGGCCAGCGGCGCTACCTCGGGATTGGAAACGGTAAAGGCAGAACATGACCCGATCTTTGGAGCAACTGACGAACGATCTTTTGCAGGCCGCGCAAAAGGCAGGCGCGGACAATGCGGATGCAATGGCCGTGCAGGGCACATCCGTTTCGATCGATGTGCGTGCTGGACGGCTGGAACAGGCCGAACGGTCCGAAGGTATCGATATCGGGTTGCGGGTTCTGGTGGGTCAGCGGCAGGCCAATGTGTCCGCTTCCGACACGCGGCCCCAGACCCTGACGGAAATGGCACAGCGCGCCGTTGCAATGGCACGCGAGGCGCTGGAAGATCCGCATATCGGGCTGGCGGATCCTGCGGAACTGGCGCGTGACTGGGATATTTCTGCACTGGAACTGGCCGATCCTGCGGCCGAACCCGATCCGGCGGAATTGCAACAGGATGCCGAGCGCGCCGAAGCGGCGGCACTGGGTGTCAGGGGGGTTACGCAGGTGCAATCCGCATCCGCGGCCTATGGCGCACGTCAGGTGCATCTGGCGGCCACAAACGGGTTTTCCGGTGGATACAGCCGCACGGATCGCGCGATATCCTGCGTTGCCATTGCAGGTACCGGCACGGGAATGGAACGCGACTATGACGGGGACAGCCGCCTGTTCCAGTCCGATTTGCGCGCCCCCGAAGATATCGGCGAAACCGCCGGCACCCGCGCACTGGCCCGGATCGGCGCGGTACAACCCCCGACCGGCTCCTATCCGGTGCTGTTTGACGAACGCATTTCGTCGTCTTTGATCGGGCATCTTCTGTCCGCGATCAACGGTATCGCAATTGCGCGTGGTGCATCCTGGCTGCGCGATGCGCTGGGCCAGACGGTTTTGCCGGCACATCTTTCGCTGGTTGAAGACCCGCACCGTATTCGGACATCCGGATCGCGCCCGTTTGACGCCGAAGGTCTGGCCACCAGACCGCGCAACATCATCGAAAACGGTGTTTTGACCGGATGGACACTTGATCTGGCGACAGCGCGCAAGCTGGGCATGGTGTCCACCGCAAACGCGGCACGCGGTACATCCGGCCCGCCTTCACCGTCAAACTGGAATGTGGCACTGACCCAGGGCACCCACAGCAAGGAAGACCTGATACGCGATATGGGCACCGGGCTGCTGGTAACATCGATGATCGGGTCTACGATCAACCCGAACACGGGTGATTATTCGCGTGGTGCCGCCGGGCTTTGGATTGAAAACGGTAAAATCAGCCATCCGGTCAATGAATGCACCATAGCCGGAAATCTGCGCGATATGCTGGCCCGCCTGATCCCCGCCAATGATGCACGCACGCATCTGAGCCGCGTGGTTCCTTCGCTTCTGGTAGAAGGGATGACCCTTGCCGGAAAGTGATCTGAACCTATTGATCAACGCGGCGCTGGCCGCAGGAGACATCGCAACGGAATTCACCGGTGCCGATGCGGTCAGATGGGACAAACCGGATGGTGCCGGCCCCGTTACCGAAGCCGATCTGGCAGTGAACGACATGCTGGAACGCAGATTGCGCACCGCCCGGCCGGGTTACGGCTGGCTGTCGGAAGAAACCGAAGATTCCGCCGCACGCCTGGACAAGGATACCGTATTCATCATCGATCCGATCGATGGCACCCGCAGCTTTGTCGAAGGATCGCGCACATGGGCGCACGCCCTTGCCATCGCGCACAAGGGTGTTGTCACGGCAGCCGTTATCTACCTGCCCTTGCGCGACAAGCTTTACAGTGCGGCGCAGGGGCAAGGTGCCTTTCTGAACAATCAGCCCATTCATGCGACAGACACTGCCGATCTGGCCGGCGCGCAGGTTCTGGCCGCGCGCCCGAACCTGTCCGAAGTTCACTGGCCACGCGGTGTTCCGCAGATCACACGGGCCTATCGCCCGTCACTGGCCTATCGGCTGGCACTGGTCGCCGAAGGGCGGTTCGATGCCATGCTGACCCTGCGCGACAGCTGGGAATGGGATATCGCCGCAGGTCATCTGATTCTGAGCGAGGCTGGCGCCATTTGTACCGACAAGACCGGCGAGCAACTGCTGTTCAACAACGCCCGGCCTATGTTGAACGGCGTTGTGTCGGGCGGCATCGCCGTTCACAGCCAGATCATGACGGCGCTGGGACATGCCCCCCGCCCTGCTGCTTGACGCGACAGGCCAATTCCGTAGGTTGGCGCACAATCGAAACACTGTAACCAAAGGGACACGCGATATGACCCAACGCCTGCATCTTGTCTTTGGAGGCGAGTTGGTCGATCCAACCCGCAATACGTTCAAAGACGTCGACGACATCCATATTGTCGGCATCTTCCCCGATTACGACAGCGCCTATAATGCGTGGAAATCCGAAGCGCAGCGCACGGTCGACAACGCACATATGCGCTATTTCATCGCGCATCTGCACCGCTTGCGCGATGAAGAGGCCGAAGCGTCTTCGACCGAAGAACTGGAATAATGGCCGGATGGCGCGATCTCTTAGCCTAGCGGCCTATCGCGCATATATGAAGCGTGGGCCCGTTCCCGATTACACACCCGTCAGGCCACGCCCAAAGGGTGAACTGGTCTGGGCGCACGCCACCAACCCCACGCGTCTTGTTGCGCTTGCCGATCTGACCAGTCGGCTGGCCGCGCAACGGGGCGCGATCACGATCCTGATCACCTATGACCCGGCGCTGGTCAGCCAGAAACTGATCGACAAGCTGGCCGTTTTCCACAAAGAGATCATTACCGAAGCCTTGCCCGCCGATCATCCTGCTACCGTAACACGGTTTCTGGACCACTGGGCCCCTGATGTCTGCCTTTGGACCGGAGGATTCTTGCAGCCCAACATGGTGTTGAACGCGGCCGACCGCAAAGTGCCGCTGTTTCTGATCGATGCCAGCGAAAACGGCTTTAACAGCCGCAAGGAGCGTTGGTTTCCCGAGGTGACACGGCAACTGGTCAAGTGTTTTTCCGTGATCATGGCGCAATCGGATACGGCGCGCCAAAGACTGTTGAAACTCGGGTTGCCCCCGAAATCTGTTGAACTCACCCCCTTGCTGCGTCCCGGAGGTCAGGCGCTGCCCTGCAACATGGACGAACTGGATGATCTGGCGAACCAGTTGGCCGGGCGCCCGATCTGGCTTGCCGCCGATGTGCAGCGCGACGAAGTTGATCTGGTGCTTCAGGCACACCGAACGGCAGCCCGTCTGGCCCATCGTCTGCTGTTGATTCTGGTGTCGGCATCACCGAATGAAAAACTGGCCGATTATGTTGCATCGCAAGGCTTGCGCGTGGCGCACTGGGCAAATGGCGGCACGACTGACGAACTGACACAGGTTCTGGTGGTTGATTCCCCGGAAGATCCTGGCCTGTGGTACCGGCTTGCGCCGCTGGCGTTTGTTGGCAGTTCACTGGTGTCAGGTTACGGCGGGCGTGATCCCTTCGTTGCTGCGGCGCTTGGGTCGGCAATCCTTTATGGGCCGAATGTGGGGGATCATCTGGATTCATATTCCCGCCTTGCATCGGCGGGGGCCGCGCGCATCGTCAAGGATGCTGACGGGCTGGGAACATCCGTTTTGCGATTGATTGCACCGGATCTTGCTGCGTCAATGGCACATGCCGGGTGGGAGGTTGTTTCAGAAGGCGCTGAACTGACCGACCGTGTGGTCGATCTGATGCAGGACGCGCTGGACACGGAGACATCCCGATGACGCGACCGCCCGGTTTCTGGTATTCGTCCGGCAGCTGGCGATCGGCCCTTCTGGCGCCGTTGGGGGCGATTTACGCCAAGGCGACAGCACGGCGTCTGGCAAACGGAACGCCAGAAAAAATGAATGTGCCGGTAATCTGTGTCGGCAATCTGAACGCGGGCGGCACCGGCAAGACACCAACGGTGATTGCCCTGATCGAACGGCTGCGTGATCTGGGCCATGTGGTGCATGTGGTGTCGCGCGGCTATGGCGGTTCGCTAGCCGGGCCGGTTCAGGTAGATCCCGCCACCCACAAGGCGCATCAGGTCGGAGACGAACCGCTGTTGCTGGCCGCGTTCGCTGAAGTCTGGGTATCTAGAGACCGCGCGGCAGGCGCGAAACGGGCGATTGAAGCAGGGGCCAGCATCGTTGTGCTGGATGACGGATTTCAGAACCCCGCGTTAAGCTATGATCTGGCGCTGGTGGTGGTCGATGCAGACAAGGGGTTTGGCAATGGCAAATGCCTGCCCGCTGGCCCGTTGCGCGAACCGGTTGAAACCGGTCTGGCGCGCGCGGATGCCGTCGTTTCAATCGGCACGGACGAGGCACAGGCGCGGTTCAGACAACGTTGGGGGGCCAAACTGGCCTTGCCCCATATCACCGGCGCTCTGGTTCCTTTGAACACGGGCATGCAATGGAGCGACGGGCGCTATCTGGCATTTGCCGGGATCGGGCATCCGGAAAAGTTTTTTGCAACCCTGCGCCATCTTGGGGTCGAACTGGTGCACGGCGAAGCGCTGGATGATCATCAGGAACTGACGCCGACCCTGATGCGCCGGCTGGAGGCTGACGCGCTGCAACAGAATGCGCAACTGGTCACAACAGAAAAGGATGCCGTCCGCTTGCCGTCCGAGTTCCGCAGGCAGGTGATCACGTTGCCGGTGCGTCTGGTTCTGGACGACATTACCGCGCTGGACGAAATGCTGGCGCGGTTTCCCGCACCCTGAAACGCTGTTTCTAAGATGGGGCAAATTATTTTCATCCCGCGCCCAAGGATTGACCAGGCGCATGCGTCCAACAAAGGTGATGCGAATGGATGCAAGCGACGACGATCTGGCCATGGCGGCCGCAGGTGGCGATGGAGCCGCCTTTGCGGCTCTGTTGGCGCGGCGCTATGACGGGCTGTTCCGGCTGGCCTTTCGCCTGACTGGATCACAGCACGAAGCCGAAGACCTGACACAAGATATATGCGCCGCACTGCCCGCGAAACTGCGGGCCTTTCGCGGCGATGCCAAGCTGACCACATGGTTATATCGCGTTGTCGTCAACGCGGCCCATGACAGGCGGCGCAAACGCGCCAGCCATACACGCGCGGCGGATGGCTGGGGCGATTGGGAATTGAACCGTCGAGGCGCGGATGCCGATACCGCGCGCCAGATTGACTGGTTGATGACATCCATGGCTTTGCTGCCGGACGATCTGCGCGACACACTGGCACTGGTGCTTGACGACATGACGCATCGCGATGCGGCCGCCGTTCTGGGTGTGTCCGAAGGCACGATCAGCTGGCGTATTTCCGAAGCCAAGAAACACCTGCGCGCCCTGCGCGAAAAAGAGGATCAGACATGAGTGATGATCTTGACGACCTGAAGGCGGCAATGAAGGCCGCGACTCCGGCACCTGATGCCGCAACGAAGGCTGCGCATCTGGCGCTGGCACAGGAAAACTTTGCCCGTCTCCAAGGATCACCGGCTGTGAGCCGTCCTACACCCAATCGCCCGCTTTCGGGCCTTTGGACAGGGATGAAAACAATGCTGGACAGAATGACATCGCGCGGTGGACTGGCCGCGACAACCGCACTTGTCGCCGCTGCGTTCGTGGTACTGACGCCTTTGGGGGATGATCTTTTGCAGCCTCCTGCACCGGGTCTTGTTCCGGTTTCCCAAGCGCCCGACACATCAGGCAACACGACACTGGCAAACAGGCAGCGGGCTGAAGCAGACAGCGTGGCCCCCGCCGCAGCACCCAAGGCGGTTGGCCGCGAGCAGGAGGACAGCGATGGTATTGTTGCCTTGACGCAAGCACCGCAAGCCGAATTGCGTGCGTTCTCTTCAGATCAGAGCGTAACACTGCGGGAACAGCCTATTGCGCCAGAAATGCAGCCCGACAGCGAAACATTTGCCAATGCGGCATCCAACCCGGTGCAGATTACAGCTGAAACCCCGGTTTCGACGTTTTCTGTTGATGTCGATACCGCGTCTTATGCGGTTGTGCGCAGTGCGCTGATGAACGGGGTTTTGCCAGAGGCGGATGCGGTGCGCGTAGAAGAAATGGTGAACTATTTCCCTTACGATTACGCGGCCCCGACAGGTGATGCCCCGTTCCTGCCCACCGTGTCCGTTGCCCGAACACCATGGAACCCGGATACGCAACTGGTGCATATCGGTATTCAGGGCGCGCTGCCCGATGTGGCGGACCGCCCGCCGCTGAACCTTGTGTTCCTGATCGATACATCGGGGTCGATGAACCAGCCCAACAAACTGCCGCTGCTGAAACAGTCGTTCCGTCTGATGCTGGGCCAGTTGCGCGCGCAGGATCAGGTGGCCATTGTCACCTATGCGGGCAGTGCAGGGCAGGTTCTGGCCCCGACAGAGGCCTCTGACAGCAGCACAATTCTGGCCGCTCTGGACCGCCTGGATGCAGGCGGATCGACAGCGGGACAGGCCGGATTGCAGCAGGCCTATGCACTTGCCGATACTATGGCGCAGGATGGCGAAGTCACCCGCGTTGTGCTGGCCACCGATGGTGATTTCAACGTCGGGCTGTCCGATCCTGAAGCGTTAAAGACATATATCGCGCAGCAACGTGACAGCGGCACATATCTAAGCGTTCTGGGCTTCGGGCGGGGCAATCTGGATGATGCGACCCTGCAGGCGCTGGCGCAAAACGGCAACGGACAGGCGGCATATATCGATACGCTGGCTGAGGCGCAGAAGGTTCTGGTGGACCAGTTGACCGGAGCGTTGTTTCCGATTGCGAATGATGTGAAAATTCAGGTTGAATTCAATCCCGCCGAAATCGCCGAATACAGGCTGATCGGTTATGAAACACGCACCTTGCGGCGCGAGGATTTCAACAATGACGCCGTGGATGCGGGTGATATTGGTGCAGGACATACCGTGACAGCACTGTACGAAGTGACGCCGGTCGGATCCCCTGCACAACTGAGCGAACCGTTGCGCTATGGCACATCGGCACCGGGTTCTGACACTGGCGAACTGGGATTTCTTCGAATCCGGTACAAATTGCCCGGCGCAGATGAAAGCCAGCTGATCGAAACCCCGATCACCGCAGACGGACCGGCCATGCCGGACACCGGTTTTGCGATGGCGGTTGCAGGGTTCGGGCAATTGTTGCGCGGCAGTGTTTATCTGCACGACTGGGGCTATGGCGATGCCATCGCGCTTGCCAATGCCAACAAGGGCGCGGATGAATTCGGCTACCGCAGCGAAGCCGTCCGTCTGATGCGGCTCGCGCAAAGCCTGAGCGGGGAATAAGGAAACAAAAAACACCCGGTCGCAGAAACGACCGGGTGTCCGAGGGTAAGACCTTGGGGTCAGGTCTTAGTTGACGGCTTTCGCGTCAACCACGTCAGCCTCGACCGCTTTTGTCGAAGCAATTTCAATGCGGCGCGGTTTCAGGGCTTCGGGCACTTCGCGCTGCAGATCAATGTGCAGCATCCCATCGGCGTGGGACGCACCTGTGACCCTTACGTGATCGGCCAGATGAAACCGGCGTTCAAAGGCGCGTGTGGCAATCCCGCGATGCAGATACGTCTTTTCTTCGCCGCTGTCCGCCTTGTTTGCGGTCACGATCAACGCGTTTTCCTTTACTTCAACGCCCAGATCGGCATCTGAAAAACCGGCAACCGCGATCGAAATACGATACGCATCGTCGGCCGTTTTTTCGATGTTGTAAGGCGGATAGCTGGGTTGTGGCGCTTCGTTGGTCATCACGCGATCCATAAGATCGGCGATCTGGTCAAAACCGATGCTGGCACGGTGCAGCGGGGCAAAATCAAAATTTCTCATGTGTCGTCATCCTCTTTCTGAGCGAGTACGAATTCAGTTTGACCTTCCCATTCGGGACAGGCCGGTTTGTGCGAAAGCCCTTATTTGGCACTTTCACATCATTAATCTGGGAATTCGCTGTTTCGCTTTCAAGGGTTTCAGGGTTTGACGAATTTCGCCCCGGTCCCACTGCGGTTGTCGCCCACTGTCAGGCGGCGCACACTGGCCGTCGGGCCCTGTTGCTGTGCGCGCAGATCACGCTTCAACCGGTCAACCACCGCGGGCAGCGACATGCCGACCGCCAGTTTCTTGCCGTTCATTATCGTCATGCCCGACACCACCGAAACGATACGCCCGCGATTGCCCACACGCGCAAAAACCGGTGCCCCGGAAGACCCGAATGTGACGTTGCAATCAAAGGCCATCACATCATCAAAATTTCCAAGCATCCTGCACTCGCGTTGGCGCGACAATGCTTCGGCGCGGCCCTGACCATAAGACACAACGCTGACGGTTGATCCGGCCGCTGCGCCCTTGTGCAAAACAAAGGGGTTTGCCTCGGTGCTGGTGATCGCATCGCGCAAGCGCAACAACGCCACATCATGACGCACGTTTTCGCCGTCAAACGCGCCCTTCGGATCATAGCCCGAATGCGCTGCAATCTGTGCCACAACCCGTTCCGCAATGGCTGTGCCATCGCGCAAGCCTGCCCGAAATATCAGTTGATCGGCCTGGACCAGTTCTTTGGTTTCGGGGTGGTACACACAATGCGCCGCCGTCAACACAAGATCGGATGCGATCAGGGTGCCGGTGCAGAACCCGGCCCCGGCCATATCAATCCGGCCAACTGCTTCCCATCCCAGCAGATCCTCGCGATCGCTCAATCGCGCCAGCCCGCTGGTCTGGGCCATCGCCAGACCGGCAATCATGCTGCACACCAGCGCAGACAGAACGATCCGAAAACCCGTCATGGCTTGACGAATTTGGCACCTGTATCATTTCTGGTGCCACCAACAGATACGCGCTTGACGACCGGCCCCGCCGGTTGAAATACGCCTTCGCCAGCGGCCAGTGCCGCCTTTAACTGTTCAAGGGGTTCGGTCAATGCAGTGCCCAGCGCAACCTTGGTGCCTTCCACCTCGGCCTTGGCCGACACAACAGACACGATACGCGGGATGCCCTGCTCAAAGGTAAAAATCGGTGCGCCGGACGATCCGAAATCGACATTGCAGGTCATGACAAGAACACCTTCCTGCCGTGCCAGCACACCGCACACCTCTTGCAGCGACGGGGCTTCGGACCGGTCTTTGGCGTAGGATACCACGCCGACGCGGTCGCCTTTTTTCGGACGCGCGGCGGTTGCAAATGGGGTTACCGTGGTATTGCGGATCGGGCGTTCCAGTTCCAGAAGGGCGATATCGTTGCGCACCCTGATGGATGATGCCGCATCGTCATAGACATATTCGGGATGCACAACGGCGCGCCGCACCTTGCGATAGGCCGAGGCCCGCCCGTTGCGCCAGCCTGCAAGGAATTCGACCGTCTCGTGGTTGATGCGTTCCTTGGATGCCTTGTTGAACAGGCAATGCGCCGCCGTCAGTACCAGATCGGGCGCGATCAGCGCGCCGGTGCAAAACCCAGTGCCATCGATATCCAACCGCCCGACGGCTTCCCATGCGCGGCCATCATCCACCGAATCCAGACTTCGCAGCCGTGCATCCTGCGCAAAAGCTGCGGGGGTCGTGACCAGCGCCATAAGTGAGATCGACATCCAACGACGCACGCGCGTCTCCCTTTTCGTTCGGGTTTGAACTAAAGACGACTTAAGGCAAAATTAGGGCGTCCACGCGGCTTCTAGCGCAATATGGGCACTTGGGGAACGCGTTTTCCCTCTTGTTCCAGCGCAGGTGGCTTTGGTCCGCCTGTGGCCCAATCCAGCAATTCGACGGTGTGGACAATCGGAATGTCCGTTGCTCCGCCGATCTGCATCATGCAACCGATGTTTCCGGCCGCAATAATATCGGGGCTTCGCGCCTCCAACGTGCGTACCTTGCGCTCTTTCAACTGCTTGGAAATCGCAGGTTGCATCAGATTGTAGGTGCCCGCCGACCCGCAACACAAATGGCTGTCGGCAGGTTCCACCACTCCAAATCCCGCCTTGCGTAACAAATCTTTTGGAAACGTCTTGATCTGCTGGCCATGTTGCAGCGAACAGGCGGCATGATAAGCCACGATCAGGCCCTTGTCGGCGCCGTCGGGCATCTCAAGCTGCATCAGCAATTCGGACACATCCATGGCGATATCCGCAACCCGCGCGGCATCCTTGGCCAGCGCATGATGACGGAACATATGGCCATAATCCTTGACGGTGGTGCCACAACCGCTGGTGTTAATCACGATCGCGTCCAGACCGTCGCCATCCATTTCCGCCGCCCAGGCGGTGATGTTTTTCGCCGCCGTTGCATGGCTTTCATCGGTCTTGCCCATGTGATGGGTCAACGCACCACAGCACCCTGCCCCCTTGGCGATCACCACGTCGCATCCCAGCCGTTTCAAAAGCCGGATCGTGGCATCATTGATATCCGTGTTCAGCGCCTTTTGCGCACAGCCTGTCATCAGCGCCACCCGTTTGCGGCGCGGGCCCTCGGACACAAAGGTTTGTGGGTCATCATTTCGGCTGACCGGCGGGATCACCTTGGGCGCCATTTCCAGCATCGCGCGCAACCGCGCATCCGGCATCAGACGGGCAAAGGGCCGTCCGATCTTGGCCCCCAGCAGCGCAATCCGGAACCGCATAGGATAGGGCAGAATCCGCGCCAGCACCCAGCGCAGAGCGCGGTCGCTCAGCGGGCGTTTATAAGTGTTTTCAATATATTCACGGGCATGATCAACAAGGTGCATGTAATGCACGCCGGACGGACAGGTTGTCATACAGGCCAGACAAGACAGGCAGCGGTCGATATGCTTCACGGTTTTTGCATCCGGAACGCGGTTGTTTTCCAGCATGTCCTTGATCAGGTAGATGCGGCCCCGCGGGCTGTCCAGCTCGTCCCCCAGAACCTGATAGGTCGGGCAGGTCGCGGTGCAGAATCCGCAATGCACACAGGTACGCAAGATCTCGTTCGACCGCGCAATCGCCGGATCGCTCAACTGTTCCGGGATAAAGGTTGTCTGCATCCGCTCAGCCCTCTTGACGGGGTTGCATCAACCCGGTGTTCAGAATGTTTTTCGGGTCGAATTTGGCGCGCAGGCCCGCCGTAATGGCTTCGATCGGGGCCGGTTGGGGCTGGAATGTTCCCAATCGTGCCTTTGTCTCTGCGCTGGCACGCACAAGGGTCGCGTGGCCATCATACGCCCCCAGACTGGCCCGTGCATCCGTACCTTCGGGCGTCAGCGCCCAGATCAATCCACCGCCCCAGTCGAACAGAGTATCGGTTGCAGACAAGGCCGCACTTAGCTGCGGTCCGTCAGAAGGTTTGCACGAAACCCGCCAGACATCGCCCTCAACACCGTGAAAGGGAGCAACATCGCGGATTCCCGTCCACATCGCATCGGTTTTTTCGGGGTCGGTTTCCACGCGCGCAGCACCATAACCCGCCAGCAGGTCCACCAGCTTGCCCGACCGGTATTTGACCGATCCCTCAAAGCCTTCGATCCGGATCATCGTCACCGGCTTTTCTTCGGGTCCGCGCGGCATATGCGCCGCGCCCGATACTTCAAACGGCGATCCCAGCGCGTCAGACATGGCGCGCACCGCCTCTGCATCGCTCAGTCCGTCAATCATGATGCTGGCCACAACATCGGTGCGCGGCAGAACCTTCAGCGCCACTTCGCTCAACACACCCAGCGTGCCATAGGATCCGGTCATCAGTTTCACCAGATCGTAGCCGGTGACGTTCTTCATCACGCGACCGCCGTTTTTCAGGACCGTCCCGGCCCCGTCGACAAACCTGACCCCCAGCATGTAATCGCGCGCCGCGCCTGATTGTATCCGGCGCGGGCCGCTGACATTGGCGGCGATCACTCCACCGATTGTGGGGGCGCCGTCCGTGCCAAGCAAGGCGCGATGATCCATCGGTTCGAACGGCAGGCGCTGGTTTTCCTTTGCCAGTGCCGCTTCGATTTCACTCATGCGTGTCCCGGCCTTGGCGACAATGGTCAACGCACCCGGTTCATACAGCTCAATCCCCGACAGGCCGGACACCGACAACCGTGCGCCCTCTGCGGAATAGCCGCGGGTGCCGCCGCCTGAGATCGCCAGCGGCGCGTGTGCAGTCGCGATAATGTCGGCCAGTTCGGCCTCTGTCTTGGGGGTCATTGTTTTATCTTTTCTGAAATACTTTGGGGGTCCGGGGGCAACGCCCCCGATTATTCGGCGGCCAGCGCAGGTTCGCGCCGCGGCGCCGAGACCGCCAGCGGGAATACTTTGGCAGGGTTCAGCAACCATGCGGGATCGAACACATCCTTGACCGCCATCTGCACTTCCAGATCGGCGGCATCGTACTGGTCCAGCATCAGATCGCGTTTTTCGATCCCGACACCGTGTTCGCCGGTCAGGCACCCACCCACTTCGACGCAAAGGCGCAGGACATCTGCCCCCATCGCTTCACACAGTTCCAGATCACCGGGTTTGTTGGCATCAAACAGGATCAGTGGATGCATGTTGCCGTCACCTGCGTGAAACACGTTGCCCACTTGCAGACCGTATTGCGTACCCAGTTCGCCGATCCGGCGCAGAACATAGGGCAGCGCGGATACGGGGATCGTTCCGTCAAGGCACATGTAATCGTTGATCTGGCCAATCGCGCCAAAGGCCGATTTGCGACCCAGCCAGATTTTCGCGCTTTCTTCGGGCGATTTGCTTTCGCGCAGTTCGACCGGATTGTGATTGCGCGCAATCTGCATGATCACGCCCAGTTGCTCGTCAATCTCCTGCGGTGCACCTTCTACTTCGACGATCAGAAGCGCCTCGCAGTCGGGGTATCCGGCCTTGGCGAACTTGTCGGTCACTTCGATGCACAGGCGGTCCATGTATTCAATCGCAACCGGCAACACGCCTGCCTTGATGATGTCCGAAACGCAGGCACCCGCAACTTCGGCACTGTCAAAACCCATCAGAACGGGCCGCGCGCCTTCGGGTTTGGGCAAAATACGCAGTGTCGCCTCGGTCACGACGCCCAGTTGCCCTTCGGAGCCGCAGATCACGCCCAACAGGTCAAGCCCGCCGGCATCCATATGGCTGCCGCCCAGATCGACAATGCTGCCGTCCATCAGCACCATTTTAACGCCCATCAGGTTATTCGTGGTCACGCCGTATTTCAGGCAATGCGCCCCACCGCTGTTCATCGCGATGTTGCCCGCAATCGCGCAGGCCAGCTGGCTGGACGGATCCGGCGCATAGAAAAAGCCATTTTCCTCGACCGCGCCGGTCACACTCAGGTTGGTGCGGCCGGTCTGCACGCGGATCACCCGGTTGGCATAATCCGTTTCGATCACGTCGTTCATGCGGGCCACGCCCAGAATGACACTGTCGGCGGTGGGCATCGCGCCCCCGGCCAGCGATGTGCCCGATCCGCGCGGCACCACCGGTACGCCTTCCTGATGGCAGATGCGCAGGACGTCGGAGACTTCCTGGGTATTGGCGGGCAGAACGGCCAGAAGCGGCGGGCATTTATAGGCGGTCAGAGCGTCGCATTCATAGGCTTTGGTTTCCGCGGGATCATCAATCACTGCATCGCGGGGCAACACCTCGCACAGGCGTTCCACCAGCCGTACCTTGCGGGCCAGAATTGCGGGGTTGGGTATTGGCATTTCCATCAGCGATCTCCCTTTGGTAAGAAAATATAACCAATTTCTGCATCTGGCAAGTTTTATCGTTGGGCCTTATGGTTTCTCCATGACATGGACAGACCGCTTTGCCCTTTTTTCAACGCTGGATATCGTTGCGCTGGTGCTGCTTTTCGCGGTGTGGGCAGGTATCGACTGGATGATCGAGCATCCGCGTGCGCGTCACCCGTCGGTTTCAACACTCATGGCCGGTTTCAGACGGGAGTGGATGGTGCAGATGGTTGGGCGCGATCCGCGGATATTTGATGCCCAGATCGTCGCAAGCATGCGACAGGGTACATCGTTTTTTGCCTCGACCTGCATGATTGCGATTGGTGGCGGTCTGGCGTTGATCGGCAATGCCGAACGCGTCGCGGGTCTGGCAAACGAGTTGACCCTGGAAACCGATCCGACATTTGTCTGGGAGGTCAAGCTGCTGCTCATGCTGCTTTTTGTGACGAATTCCTTTCTGAAATTCGTGTGGTCGCACCGGTTGTTCGGATATTGTTCGGTTCTGATCGCGGCGGTGCCGAACGATCCAAAAGACCCGGATGCCTTTCCGCGCGCATCGCAGGCCGCAGAAATCAGCATCACCGCCGCGCGCGGCTTTAACAAGGGGTTGCGGTCGATCTATTTCGGATTGGCCAGCGCGGCGTGGCTGTTGGGCACGATCCCGTTGATGGTCGCCACTGTGTTGACTTTTCTGGTGCTGTGGCGGCGCGAATTTGCGTCCAGATCGCGCAGTATTCTGCTGGCAAATACAACCCGCACACAGACGTGAGTTTACGTACCGCCAGAACCTGCTAGAACCGCCTCATGAAACGCGCCTTGTTTACAGTTTTTATGTTGATCAGCACGTCCGCCATGGCGGATCCAACGACGATTCAGGCCGTCACCGCCACCCAGACAGGTGGCGCGTGGCGATTCGACGTGACAGTGAAACATCCGGATACCGGCTGGGATCACTATACAGACGCATGGCGCGTTCTGGATATGAACGGGGCCGAACTGGGGATGCGGGAATTGCATCATCCGCATGTCGATGAGCAACCCTTTACGCGGTCACTGTCTGGCGTGACCATTCCCGAAGGCACCAAACAGGTTCAGATACAGGCGCGATGCTCGGTCGATGGCTGGTCGGGCAACACCAAGACCGTCAGGTTGCCCTGACCTTTATTCCCGGTGATAGGGCCCACCCGACAGAATGGATGCGGCGCGATAGAGCTGCTCTGCCAACATGACCCGCACCAGCATGTGCGGCCACACCATTTTGCCAAAGGACAGGCTGAAACCGGCATCCTTGCGCAATTCGGGATCGATCCCGTCTGCCCCGCCAATCACAAAGGACAGATCGCTACGCCCGCCATCACGCCACTGACCCAGTTTGGCGGCGAATTCGGGGGATGACATGACTGTGCCGCGTTCATCCAGCGTGCATATCAACGCGCCGGCAGGCATTGCGCGGCGCAGCAAGGCGGCTTCTCCCTGCATACCGCCCCCTTTGCGATCGTCCACTTCGATCACCGCAGCAGGCCCCAGCGCCAAAGCGCGACCCGTGCGGTCGAACCGGGTCAGGTAATCATCGATCAGGGCGCGTTCGGGGCCCGTGCGCAGCCGCCCGACTGCGCAAATCTGCACCCGCATCTGATCAGCTTAGTTGGTGGACGCAGCGGCGGCTGCCGGCATCCACATTTTTTCCAGCTGATAGAATTCCCGAACTTCGGGACGGAACACATGCACAATCACATCGCCTGTATCGATCAGCACCCAATCGCCGATGTCCTTGCCTTCGATCTTGCTAAGCCGGCCAAATTCCTGCTTGAGGGAATTCACCAGCTTTTCAGCAATGGATGACACCTGACGGGTCGAACGACCGGAACAGATAACCATGAAGTCGCCAATGGCCGTTTTACCGCGCAGGTCAATCTGCACGATGTCTTCGGCTTTGTCTTCTTCAAGTAAGGTTAGGATGCGTGCCAGCAGTTCTTCACTGCTTGGCTGGGCTTGGGCGGCCATCAAAGAGGCCCGTGTATTCGCGGCAGCGGCCGCGTCTGCGTGGATTGACAGGACATTGTCCTCCTTAAAACGCGCCGACAGACCCCCGGCGCTGGGGATACAGGTAACGTAGCAAGCCGATCATGACATTTCAATGAAGCAGTGGTGCATCGCCGCCGCAATGACGTGACGATTGTCGCAAATTTGCAGCCCTGCCGTCAGCGCGCGCCATATGCCTGAAGCCACAGGGCATCAAGTTTTGCAAGCGCCGGAGCACTGAGCCGGTCAAAATCCTCCCAGTAGCGGCCCGACGGCACGAAATAGCCCAGGTTGGTTTCGCATTTGTCAGCCCGGTCGACAAGCGCCTGATCCAACGTGATAGGGGCATCAGGCAGCGCGGCCAGATCGGACAGGCTGGCGCGTGGAAACAGCAACTGGGATGGGTCACGGGACAGGTTTACACAATGACATCCGGCTTGCGCGGCTTTCAGCGCCAGCCGCGCGGATTTCGACGGCAGATGTTGCAACGTCACATCGGCGCGCAATGGATCGGCAGTACCGGTGCCGTAAAAATGGGTTGGGCCACTGCGCGGATAAACCATGTCACAGCCCAGAAATGCCAGAACCTTTGGCGCGAGCGTGTGCAGCGCCCAATAGGCCGCCGTGAACGCCATTGTACCACCCGCATAAACAAAGCCGCCCAATGCATTCTGGGCCGCCACATAGGTATCGGCGGTAATGATCTGCTGCGTCGGCTGCAGGGTGCCGGGCCTGCGTTCTGGCGGAAAATCTTCGGGGTGGATCAGGAAATCCCAATCGGCGCGGATTTGCCACGCGTTGTTGATTGCGACGATCCGGTCAAAGTGACGGTCTTGGGGGGTGGCGCCCCACTGGCTGGCCTGAACGGCGTTCGGGCCACTTCCCAAAATCAGAACGATGTTGTTTCGCATTGTGGATCCGCCCGCTTTCAGACCCGACGAGTTAGGGCCGTCGGGGCGCGAAGCAAGGATTAATCCAAGGCTTTGGCGACAGCCTTGTCATCATCCCCCAGCATGCGCACCTCGCGTTGGGGGAACGGGATCGAGATGTTATTGGCCTGGAATGCATCCCAGAGCGACAGATACACATTGCCACGCACATTCGTCAGGCCCGATGTCGGGTCACTGATCCAGAACCGCAGGATATAATCGACGCTGCTGTCGCCAAATCCGACGATGTGGCACACAGGCTTGTTCGGAGAAATCAACACACGCGGCACGTCTTCTGCCGCCTTGATCGCGATCTTGCGCACCTCATGCGGGTCACAGCCGTAAGACGTGCCGAAATAGATATCCAGGCGGACAAATTCGTTGGAATGGGACCAGTTGACCACCTGCCCGGTGATCAGGTCTTCGTTCGGGATCAGGTATTCGCGCCCGTCGCGGGTTACAACCGACACATAACGCGCGCCCAGCGAGTTGATCCAGCCAAAGGTTTCGCCCAGTGATATGACATCGCCTGGTTTGATCGACTTATCCAGCAGGATGATGACACCCGATACAAGGTTCGAAACCACCTTTTGCAGGCCAAAACCGATACCAACACCAATGGCACCCGACAGCACGGCCAACCCGGTCAGATCAAAACCAACCGCTTCGATTGCGGCAAAAAACGCGATCGCGTACAGGACGGCCTGAACCGCCTTGATGCCCAAAACCTGCATTGAAGGCGAAATATCTTCGTTGCGGCGGATCGAACCCGCGATCAGGTTGGAAAGAATGCGCGCGGCGGTGAACAGCGCGCCCACGATCACAAGTGCCGTGATCAGCGTCAGAACTGACAAACGGAAATTGCCGAATTCTACGGCGATGCTGTCCAGAAAGGTGAACACTTCGTCGGTCACGGCCAGATAATGCAGCGTGGCATAAATCCACAGGCCCCAGATCAGCAAACGCCGCAGTGAACGGTTGCGCACCACCCGTGCGGCAAATGCAATGAACAGCCAGACTGTGACCAGAGTGGCGACAAGGCCAATCATGTAACTGCGCGACGGCCATGTCAGTTGCTGCATTGTCAGAAAAACGAACCATGCACCGATCGCGAAATAGATTAGGACCAGACGCCGCCGGATCTGAACCAGCGTACGCAGACGCCATTTGGGCCAACCTTCACGGCTGCGCGCCCAGTTTTCGACCATGGGTTCGGTGACGATCCTCAGCAGATAGGCCAGCGCAAACAGGCCAACAATGATCAGAAGCTGGTTTTGCCGCCATCCCGGCGTAATCAGGCCCTGAAAAAAGGCAACGACGTCCATCCAGACAGGCATCAGAACCTGACTGAGGTCCATCGGAACATCAAGCTGTGGTGTAACAGGATTGTTTTGCGGCTCCATGCCCTTGCCTTTTTGTAGCAGGTTGGCACGGCCATGGCCTTGCGATCAAGCCATTCACTGACCTGACCGGAAAAGGATCAGCCAGAAATGTGCAACAGGTCGGCGATCTGGTGGATCACGCCCGCACCGGTTTGCACCGCGTCCGGGGACTCGTCCGAAAACAACGGGGCCTGCGCCTGCGCTGCAACGGCAAGCCCGATCAAGAGGCCAATCAGGCCCAGTTGGATTGTTTTGAACATCACTTGCTTCCTGCTCTTGCTCGAATTGCACTATTTGGCATCCATTGCACAGAAAACAAGGGGCACGCGGCCCTTGATAGAATGGGGCGACGGATGTATCTGAACGATATGACACTGGTATTCGATCTGGATGACCGCGCGCGCCTGCGCGAACGCTTTTTCGGGGCGACCCGCACGGTTTGGGCGCGGGCCTGAGCGCGCTTCGTTTCGACACCACCCTTTGCATGATTTGATACGGGAGAGGACCCATGTCCCCCAAGACACTTTACGATAAAATCTGGGATGCGCATCTGGCCCACGAAGCTGATGACGGCACCTGCCTGCTGTATATAGACCGCCATCTGGTTCACGAAGTAACCAGCCCGCAGGCCTTTGAAGGGCTGCGTATGGCAGGACGTACTGTTCGCGCGCCGGACAAGACCATTGCCGTGCCCGATCACAATGTGCCCACGACGCTTGACCGTGCCAAAGGCATCGAAAACCCTGAAAGCAAAATTCAGGTCGAGGCTCTGGACAAGAACGCCAAGGATTTCGGAATTCATTATTATCCGGTTTCCGATATCCGGCAGGGCATTGTGCACATTGTCGGGCCGGAACAGGGATGGACGTTGCCCGGTATGACAGTGGTGTGCGGCGACAGCCACACCGCGACGCATGGCGCGTTTGGTGCGCTGGCCCATGGCATCGGCACATCCGAGGTTGAACATGTTCTGGCCACGCAAACCCTGATCCAGAAGAAATCCAAGAACATGAAGGTTGAAATCACCGGCGAACTGCGCTCGGGTGTGACGGCCAAGGACATCACAATGGCTGTGATCGGGGCCACCGGAACGGCTGGCGGCACCGGGTATGTGATCGAATATTGCGGCGAGGCGATCCGCGGCCTGAGCATGGAAGGCCGAATGACGGTCTGCAACATGGCGATCGAAGGCGGCGCGCGTGCCGGACTGATCGCACCGGATCAAAAGACATTTGATTACTGCATGGGACGCCCGCACGCCCCGAAAGGTGCCCAGTGGGAAGCCGCGCTGGCATGGTGGAAAACCCTGTATTCGGACGATGACGCCCATTGGGACAAGGTTTTGACCATCAAGGGCGAAGATATCGCCCCCCTTGTCACGTGGGGCACATCGCCCGAAGACGTGCTGCCCATCACCGCATCCGTTCCCTCGCCGTCTGATTTCAAGGGCGGTAAGGTCGGCGCGGTTGAACGTTCGTTGGAATATATGGGCCTGACAGCGGGAACCCCCCTGTCCGAGGTCGCGATTGATACCGTGTTTATCGGGTCGTGTACCAATGGCCGTATCGAAGATCTGCGCGCCGCTGCCGCGATTCTGAAGGGAAAGAAAATCAAAGACGGTCTGCGGGCCATGGTTGTTCCCGGATCGGGCCTTGTGCGCGCCCAGGCCGAAGAAGAAGGGCTGGCGGATATCTTCAAAGAGGCCGGCTTTGAATGGCGCCTTGCGGGATGTTCCATGTGTCTGGCGATGAACCCGGATCAATTGTCACCCGGCGAACGCTGTGCGGCGACATCCAACCGCAATTTCGAAGGCCGTCAGGGGCGCGGAGGACGGACGCATCTGATGTCACCCGCCATGGCCGCCGCCGCCGCCATCACAGGACGGCTGACAGATGTGCGAGAGTTGATGTAATGATGCAGTATCAAAACATTCAAAAAGGAACGACGCTATGAAAATTTGGGTTAAATGGCTGATCCTCGGGATCATTTCGGTTGCCTTCGGTATCTTTGTACTGGCCAATCCTGTGGCTGCTTCTATCGCCGTGACAACGCTGGCCGGCATCATGTTCGTCTTGTCCGGTGGCTTCCAGATCTGGGCCGGCCTGTCCGAAGAAGGCACGATGGCCAAGGTTCTGGGCATCGCACTGGGCGTGCTCATGATCCTGCTGGGCGGCTCGTTGCTGTTCCATCCTCTGGAAGGCGTTATTTCGCTGGCCCTGCTGGTTGGCATTCTGTTCGGGGCAAGCGGTGTGTCGCGTCTGATCACCGCATTTCAGATGCGTGAAACGCCATTCTTCTGGATGATGCTGATATCCGGCGGAATTTCCGTTCTGCTGGCTGGATATGTCTTCGCCAATTTCTCGGCTCTTGCACTTAGCCTTCTGGGCATTTTGCTGGGAATCGAATTGCTGATGAACGGTGCCAGCCTGATCGCGCTTGCATTCTTTTTGCGCACCGCCAAGGGCGCAGTGCGGGACAAGCTGGAACAGCGGTTCACCAAGTAACCCAAACAGGGGGGCGTGGTTCGCCCGCCCCCTGACGGAGACACATAAATGGACAAATTCACCACCCTGACGGGCATTGCAGCGCCAATGCCGCTGATCAATATCGACACCGATATGATCATCCCGAAACAGTTTCTGAAAACCATCAAACGGTCCGGCCTGGGCGTAAACCTGTTTGATGAAATGCGCTATGACGACAATGGCGGCGAAATTGCAGATTTTGTACTGAACAAACCGCAATATCGCGAGGCGGAGATTCTGGTGGCGGGCGATAATTTCGGTTGCGGTTCTTCGCGCGAACATGCGCCATGGGCCATCAAGG
This sequence comes from Sulfitobacter sp. TBRI5, assembly GCF_051013555.1. Classification (NCBI taxonomy): domain Bacteria; kingdom Pseudomonadati; phylum Pseudomonadota; class Alphaproteobacteria; order Rhodobacterales; family Roseobacteraceae; genus Sulfitobacter; species Sulfitobacter sp. TBRI5. The sequence goes on from NZ_CP112884.1 coordinate 1,134,145, forward strand.
ATTTCGGCATCCGCTGTGTTATTGCGCCCAGCTTTGCAGATATCTTTTACAACAATTGCTTCAAGAACGGCATTCTGCCCATCGCCCTGCCGCAAGAGCAGGTGGATGTTCTGATGAAAGACGCCGAAAAAGGTGCAAACGCGCGGATGGACATTGATCTGCAAGCGCAGACTGTCACCACGTCCGACGGCGAGGTGTTCCATTTCGAAGTGGATGCCTTCAAGAAACACTGCCTGATGGAAGGTCTGGATGATATCGGCCTGACACTGGCCAAGGCCGCCGCCATCGACACGTTCGAGGCACAGGCCAGCACCCAGCGCCCCTGGGTCTAGAATCGTCCGGGCCGCTGAACGTCAACAAAAAGCGGCCCGGACCCACATTTATTCACTTTTTTGAACAATGCTTGTATGTGGTTGCGGCTCAACCACAAGATGTTGTCTATCGCCTTATTTTTGCACCATTAATGATGCAAAGTCGCACCAGTTCCTCCGTGAATTCGCCGTAAATATTATGTCTTTTTAACCACGACTTGAGGACTGTGGCGAAAGAAGGCAAAAATTGGGCAAAAATGAGGCAGGTCGCCACAATTGGCGCAATCAAGGTGGAAACGAGGTGCAAACAAGCACTCGGCCTTTCCAGTTTGAGGGGTTCGGACATTGATAGCACGACTAACAGGCGCAATCATGCGCGCGGTTCTTGTTGCTTTGGTGATTGCAACGCCAGCGCTGATGTTGCCGTATGTTGCCGCAGATGCAACGCAGATGATCGCCTTATTCGCGATCCTGGCTGCGGGGCTGACTTTTGTAGAGTACAACTCAACCTTTCCCAGCATTGTCGAATTCCGCGATGCGCCGCCGTTTAACCGGCTGCGCTTTGTGACCCTGTTTGTGACGGTATTCTGCCTGACTGTGATCAGCAAAGGCAAAACTGACCCGACGGCGATGACTAATGCGCTGACATCCATCGGAACGATACTGGGCAACGCCATCGATTTTCCCTATTCGCCGGTGCGTCTGGTTGTATTGATGCTGCCCTCTGACGCGCCCGAAGCGGTCATTGCGTCGGTGCGCACCGCCGCCGGTCTGGCCTATCTGATTTCTCTGATCGCGATGACCCTGTTTCTGGTGCTTGTCCGTATCCTTGGCTGGCCTGCACGCAATGGCGCGTTCAACGTCTGGATCAACCTTCCGCTGTTCGATCCGACTGCTGGCGGCGACGTCCTGCAAAGGCTGCAGCGCGACAGTCGCGTGAACATCGCGCTTGGCTTTTTGCTGCCATTCCTTATTCCTGCTGTGGTCAAGGCGGCGTCTGATCTGATTGATCCGATCACGTTGGAAAGCCCGCAAACCCTGATCTGGACAATGACCGCATGGGCCTTTCTTCCTGCAAGTATGATCATGCGCGGCATCGCGATGGGACGGGTCGCCGAAATGATCCAGGAAAAACGTCGTCGTGCTTACGCCGATGCGGAAGACATGCAGCCCGCCTGATTTTAGGTGCGGCCTGTCTGATGGCCGCCTCTTTGCCGATCCATGCGGATCCGCTGCGTGTGGCCACATTCAACACCGAACTGGGCCGTGACGGTCCGGGCTTGCTGCTTCGCGACATCCTGCGCGGCGATGACCCGCAAATCGCCGCCGCTGCAAAGGTCATCGTGCATATCGACGCCGATATCATTCTGTTGCAGGGCATTGATTACGATCTGGACTTGCTGGCGCTGAACGCCTTTGCCGATACCGTGGCCCGGGCAGGTGCGCCCTATCCCGTTCGTTTTGCGCTGCGACCCGATCGCGGAATACAGACCGGTCTGGATATGGATGGTGATGGCCTTACCGGCGGGCCGGGCGACGCGCAGGGATTTGGCGATTTTTCGGGCGCAGGTGGCATGGCGATCCTGTCGCGGCTTCCGGTACAGATGAACGGTGTAAAGGATTATTCCGATGTTCTGTGGCGTGACCTGCCAGATGCAATGTTACCCACAATAGACGGCACCGCGTTTCCCAGCGCCGAGGCGCAGGCGCTGCAACGGCTGTCGTCCTCCGGGTATTGGGTTGTGCCGTTCACGCTGCCCGACGGGCAGAGCCTGACCATTCTGGCCTTTCACGCCGCGCCGCCGGTATTTGACGGGCCAGAAGACCGGAACGGCCGCCGCAACCATGACGAAATCAAATTCTGGCAGCATTATCTGGAAGGTGCTTTTGGCCTGCCCGCAACGGCGCGGTTTGTTCTGATGGGCAATGCCAATCTTGATCCGCTGGACAGCGACGGGCGCCACATTGCAATGCGCGGGCTATTGAATGATCCCCGGTTTCAGGATCCGCAACCCGCAGGCGCAGGCGGACGGATGCTGGCGAATGCGGATCATGCGGGTGATCCTGCCCTTGATACAGCCGACTGGGACGATCCCGATCCCGGAAACCTGCGGGTTGATTATGTTCTGCCCTCGTCCGATTGGACGGTTTTTGATGCCGGCGTGTTCTGGCCTCTGCCATCGCACGCACTGGCGCAATCCGTAGCAACAGCCAGCCGCCACCGCATCGTCTGGGTTGATCTTTCACTGGATTGATCCCGGCAGTCGATGCCCCTGCGTCCGCCTACCAGCGTCTGCCATTCTTGACCCTTTCAAGGAACGGCGATAGGTCCGGCGGTGAACTCGGACAAGGACGCCAAACAGATGACAAACCCTTCCCTTCTTATCCTCGCCGGTGACGGTATCGGCCCCGAAGTCATGGCACAGGTTGCCCGCGTGATCGACTGGTACGGCGACAAGCGTGGCCTGAAATTCGACGTCAGCGAAGATCTTGTGGGTGGCGCAGCATATGATGCGCACGGCACCCCGCTGCATGACGACACGATGGCGCGTGCGCAAGAGGTGGATGCGGTTCTGTTGGGCGCGGTTGGCGGGCCGAAATATGACGCGCTGGATTTCAGCGTAAAGCCCGAGCGCGGACTGTTGCGGTTGCGCAAGGAAATGGATCTGTTTTCCAACCTGCGCCCGGCCCAGTGCTTTGATGCTCTGGCCGATTTTTCGTCGCTGAAACGCGATGTTGTCGCCGGGCTGGATATCATGATCGTGCGCGAACTGACGTCAGGCGTCTATTTCGGAGAGCCGCGCGGCATCTTCAAGGAAGGCAATGAACGCGTCGGCATCAACACCCAGCGCTATACCGAGTCCGAGATCGACCGCGTTGCACGTTCGGCTTTCGAACTGGCGCGCCGGCGGTCGAACAAGGTCTGTTCGATGGAAAAGGCAAACGTGATGGAAAGCGGCATTCTCTGGCGCGACGTTGTGACCGAAGTCCATGCCAAGGATTACAGCGATGTCGAACTGAGCCACATGTACGCTGACGCCGGCGCGATGCAACTGTGCCGCTGGCCCAAGCAATTCGACGTGATCCTGACCGACAATCTGTTCGGCGATATCCTGTCCGATACGGCCGCCATGCTGACCGGCAGCCTTGGCATGTTGCCCTCTGCCTCGCTCGGGGCACCGATGGCCAATGGGCGGCCCAAGGCGCTTTACGAACCGGTGCACGGGTCCGCACCCGACATCACCGGCAAGGAGCTGGCCAACCCGATCGCATGTATCCTCAGCTTTGCCATGGCTTTGCGGTATTCCTTTGATCAGGGGGACGAGGCCAGCCGCCTGGAATCCGCCATTGAAAGCGTTCTGGCACAAGGTGTACGCACCGCCGATCTGATGCAGGCCGATACCGATGCGAAACCGGCCAGCACAACAGAAATGGGCGATGCGATTCTGGCGGCACTTGACGCCAGCCTGTGAGCGTTTTGAAATCACGCTGGAGATGCACGGATACGCACCGCCGGCGTGATTGATATCTTGCCAAACATCGCGCCCTGTCTTATGTGCGGCGCCACGGTCGGGCTGTAGCGCAGCCTGGTAGCGCACCTGCTTCGGGAGCAGGGGGTCGGAGGTTCGAATCCTCTCAGCCCGACCAGATTTCTTCTCATCGCACAGGTCCAATACTTGACCCTGCCGCGCGGGCCGGATCATTACTGTCTGAAACAGGGGGCGCACATGCTGGATCGGAACGGCCCGTTGAAAGGGCTGCGCGTGGTGGAAATGGTAGGGCTTGGGCCTGCCCCGTTTGCGTGCATGATGCTGGCGGATATGGGCGCGCAGGTAGTGCGGATCGCGCGACCGGGGCAAAAGCCGCTGTTCGGAATGGCGCAGAAACACAATCTGTATGATCGTTCGCGCCAAACCGTAACGCTGGATCTGCGCGCGCCGGACGATCATGCCAGCGCCTGCGCGTTGATCGAACGGGCCGAGGTTCTGATAGAAGGGTTCCGCCCCGGCGTGATGGAACGGCTGGATCTGGGGCCAGACGCGATGCAGTTACGCAATCCGGCACTGGTTTACGGGCGCATGACCGGATGGGGCCAGGATGGCCCGCTCGCTGATCGCGCGGGGCACGATCTGACCTATATGGCCATTTCGGGCGCGCTCTGGTCGATCGGGCCCGAAGGGCTGCCGCCACCCCCGCCACAGAATATCATCGCCGATCTGGCTGGCGGTGGCTTGATGCTGCTGTCCGGAGTTCTGGCAGCCGTTCTCCATGCGCGCAGCACCGGGCGGGGGCAGGTCGTTGATGCCTGTATGTCGGACGGGGCCGCGCTGATGATGGTTCTGCAATACGGTCTCAAGGCGGCGGGATTGTGGGATGATACCAAACGGGGCGGCAATGTGTTGAACGGCGGCGCGGCCTACTACCGGTGTTACGAAACGCAGGATGGTGGCTATGTCGCGCTTGGCCCGATTGAACCGCAGTTTTTCGCGATTCTGCTGGAGCATCTGGGTTGCGCCGGAAATCCTTTGTTTGCGGATCAGTATGCCCCGGACGCACAAGGCCCGATGCAGGCTGAACTGGCCCGCATCTTCCTGACAAAGCCGCGCGACGCATGGCGTGACATTCTGGAACGGGTTGATGCCTGTTGCGCCCCTGTCCTGTCGATGAACGCGGCACCGAACCATCCCCACAACGTCGCGCGCGCCACCTTTGTCGATACCGATGGCATTCTGCAACCGGGTCCGGCGCCGCGTTTTTCGGCCACCCCCGCCGATCCGCCCACACATGGCGATGCCGGACAGACCAGCGTGAACGTGGTTCTGGCGCACTGGTCCTGACTGACCCTTCATTTGTCCGGAAATACTCAAATACCGACACTGGCAGATATGCCAAAGCGCTTGCCATATGCGCCCGCCTGACCAACACTGGCCGCATGCCTGACCCCCGCCCTTCCCTGTTCGATCGGATTGACGCCAGGCGCGATGACCTGATCGCGCTGACGCAGGATCTGATCCGCATCCCGACGCTCAATCCACCGGGTGAAAACTATCGCGCGATCTGCGATTATCTCGACAGGCGATTGTCTGCATCGGGCTTTGAAATCCAACTGATCCGCGCCTCCGGCACACCCGGTGACAGCACCCGCTATCCGCGCTGGAACATCGTTGCGCGGCGCGATGGCACGCAACAGGGCGAGTGTGTGCATTTCAACAGTCATACAGACGTGGTCGAAGTCGGCCACGGCTGGAGCATGGACCCGTTCGGCGGTGATCTGGTTGATGGCAGGATTTACGGGCGTGGTGCCTGTGACATGAAAGGCGGGCTGGCCGCGTCCATAATCGCAGCCGAAGCGTTTCTGGAACTGCACACCGATTTTTGCGGCGCGATCGAGATTTCAGGCACGGCGGACGAAGAATCAGGCGGGTACGGAGGTGTCGCCTATCTGGCGGAACAGGGTTTTTTCAACCCCGACCGGGTGCAGCACGTGATCATCCCCGAACCACTGAACAAGGATCGCATCTGTCTGGGGCATCGCGGTGGCTGGTGGGCTGAAATTGAAACCAAGGGCGAGATAGCGCATGGCTCCATGCCGTTTCTGGGCGATTGCGCGGTGCGGCACATGGGGGCGGTTCTGCGTGAATTCGAAGACAAACTTTTTCCGGCGATGGCGTCGCGGCGTACCGAAATGCCTGTGGTGCCCGATGGTGCGCGCCAGTCGACCATGAACATCAATTCCATTCACGGCGGGCAAAAGGAACAGGACGCGGATTTTACCGGATTGCCCGCCCATTGCGTGCCCGACAGTTGCCGCATCGTGATCGATCGGCGGTTTCTGGTCGAAGAACCGCTGGATCAGGTTCGTGCCGAGGTTACTGCCCTGCTGGAGGGATTGCGGGCCACGCGCGCCGATTTCGATTTTGAGCTGACCGAGCTGAATTCGGTTCTGCCATCAATGACAGACCGCGACGCGCCGGTCGTGGCAACCGTTGCCGCTGCGATTCACGATGTGATGGGCAAAATGCCAGAGTATGTGGCCAGCCCCGGCACCTATGATCAAAAGCATATCGACCGGATCGGCAAGCTGAAGAACTGCATTGCCTATGGTCCCGGGATTCTGGAACTGGCGCACAAACCCGACGAATACATTGGGGTCGATGACATGATCGACAGCGCCAAGGTGATGGCACACAGTCTGGTTAGTCTGTTGGTGCGATAGCGCTCAGCGCGCGACGGGAACATCGATATTGTCGATCAGACGCACACCCGCCAGCCACGCGGCCGCAAACAGGCGCGCAGGCGCGGTTGCGTGGGTCAACAGGCCGAGATTGTCACAGCGCCGAAGTTCGAAATAGTCAATCTCGCCAAAGTCGGCCTTGTTCAATCGTTCTATCGCATCTGCTTGAAGCGGCGCGAACGCGTCGCCGCGGGCAAGGTGTTCGGCGACATTCATCATCACCTCGTGCAGGCGCGCCGCCTTGACGCGGGCACGGTCCGACAGCAGCAGATTGCGCGACGACATGGCCAACCCGTCCACCTCCCGGATTGTCGGGCATCCCACCACCTCGACCGGAATGTCCAGATCACGGGCCAGACGGCGCACGACCTGCAGTTGCTGATAGTCCTTTTCGCCAAAGAACGCCCGATCCGCCGAGCTTTGCAGAAACAGCTTGGTCACGACCGTGGCGACACCGTCGAAATGCCCCGCACGATGCGCGCCGCACAGCACATCTGTCATCCCGCCCACCGATACATTGGTAACGAACCCTTCGGGGTAAATCTGGTCAACGCTTGGCACATACAATGCGTCCACCTGAAAACGTTCCAGTTTGCGCGCGTCTTCCACTTCGGTACGGGGATAATTGTCCAGATCGGACGCTGCGTTGAACTGCTTGGGGTTTACAAAAATCGTGACTATGACCCTGTCACAGGTTTTCTTGGCGGCGGCCACCAGGCTCAGGTGGCCGTCATGCAGCGCGCCCATTGTAGGCACAACGCCAATGGTTTCACCGGCGCGGCGCCACCGGGCCGTAGCTGCACGCAGTTCGGTCAGGGTACGCAGGATCGGCGTGGTCATTTCCTGTCCTTTTGTGCGGGTGATGTATTGGCAAACACATGCTCGGCAGCCGGAAAGCTGCGGGCGCGGACCTCTTTGGCGTATTGCGCTATCGCCGCTTCGGCAGCATCGCCCAGATCGGCGTAGCGTTTCACAAATTTCGCCTTGAACGCCGTGAACAGGCCCAGCATGTCGTCCACGACCAGTATTTGCCCGTCACAGCCTGCGGATGCCCCGATTCCGATTGTTGGAATATCAACCTGCGCGGTGATGACATCGGCCAGCTTTTCCGGCACCTTTTCCAGAACGACAGCAAAAGCGCCTGCTTGCGCCACGGCTTTTGCATCCTCTGTAACCGCCTGCGCGCCGGCATCACGGCCCTGTACCGTATACCCGCCCAGCGTATTGATCGACTGGGGGGTCAGGCCAATATGGGCCATCACCGGAATACCGCGCGCCACCAGAAAGGCGATGGTATCGGCCATGTGGCGCCCACCCTCAAGCTTGACCGCGCCGGCACCGGTTTCTGCCATCAGACGCGCAGCGTTGGCAAAACCCTGCTGTGGGGATTGTTCGTAACTGCCGAATGGCATGTCGATCACCATCATTGCACGAGACAATCCGCGCGCGACAGCCTGCCCGTGCAGGATCATCATGTCCATGGTGACGCCCAGCGTTGACGGCAATCCGTGCAACACCATGCCGACGCTGTCACCGACCAGCACAAAATCACAATGCGCATCCATCATTTGTGCCATCGGGGTGGTGTATGCCGTCAGACTGACAATCGGAACGCCACCTTTTCGGGCACGGATATCCTGCGGCATCAGGGCCTTTTTTTTCGCGGTCGCGCTCATCTTCAGGCCCTTTCCCGACCAGCTTTGTGCGGGAAATACCAACGCAGTGCACGAAAATCTAGCGTAAAGGGCACGGCAACAGCCTTGATTGCCTGCGTTTTTGTTGGAAGAGTTCGCACAGGGATCGGGCCACATCCTGTTGCGCCGTTCCATCGGACGGGAGAACACAAATGTCGATAACAAGAACAAGTCTGGCTGCCGCTGTCTTTCTGGCTGCGGGTTTCGGTGCGCAGGCCCAGACAAATATCACTGTGGCAATGCAACTGGAACCGCCCCATCTGGACCCGACAAGCGCGGCGGCGGGGGCGATTGATTCCGTTCTTTATTCGAATGTGTTCGAGGGGTTGACCCGTTTTATGGCAGACGGGTCTGTGGTGCCCGGTCTGGCGGAAAGCTGGGAGATTTCAGAAGACGGTTTGACTTATACATTCAAGCTACGGGATGGCGTGACGTTCCATGATGGCACTGTGATGGACGCGGAAGATGTAAAATTCTCGCTGGATCGTGCACGCGCCGAAGACAGTACAAATGCGCAAAAGGCGCTTTATGCAGGCATCAGGGATGTCACGGTTCTGGATCCTTTGACGGTGCAACTGTCACTGGGTGAACCCAACGGCAGCATGCTGTTCAACCTTGCTTGGGGCGATGCCGTGATCGTCGCACCCGAAAGCATTGAAACCATCAAGACCGCCCCAGTTGGCACCGGTGCCTTCAAGTTCGTGAACTGGGTGCAGGGGGACAAGATCGATATCGCCCGCAATCCCGATTACTGGGGCACGCCCGCCCTGCTGGAAACTGCAACCTTCAAGTTCATCAGTGATCCAACAGCCGCCTTTGCCGCCATGATGGCCGAAGATGTGGATGTGTTCACCGGGTTTCCCGCACCCGAAAACCTGCCTCAGTTCGAAGCCGATCCGCGGTTTCAGGTTCTGGTCGGATCGACAGAAGGGGAAACCATCCTGTCCACGAACAACAAGACGCCGCCATTTGATAATCCGCAAGTGCGTGCCGCCCTGTCGCATGCAATTGACCGGCAGGCCATTATCGACGGGGCGATGTTTGGCTATGGCACGCCGATCGGCACCCATTTCGCGCCGCATCATCCCGCCTATGTCGATCTGACCGCGGACAGCGCATATGACCCCGATCAGGCCCGCGCGCTGCTGGCCGAGGCCGGTTTTACCGACGGTTTTGAAACCACATTGCATTTGCCGCCCCCGTCTTATGCGCGACGCGGCGGTGAAATTATCGCAGCACAATTGGCGCAGGTCGGGATCAGGGCGCAGATCATCAATGTCGAATGGGCGCAGTGGCTGGAAACGGTGTTTCGCGGCAAGGATTTCGGGCTGACAATTGTCAGCCATACGGAACCGATGGATATCGGGATATACGCCAATCCGGACTATTACTTTCAATATGACAGCACAGATTTTCAGGCGGTCATGGCAGAGCTGAACCGCACCACAGACCCTGAAAAACGCATGGCCCTGATGCAGGATGCGCAACGCAGGATCGCGGCGGATCATGTGAACGGCTATCTGTTCCAGCTAGCGCAACTGACTGTGGCCAAGGCCGGAGTGCAGGGTTTGTGGGCCAACGCTCCGACACAAGCCACCGACCTGACAGCGGTAAGCTGGGCAGACTAGGCGCACTGGACCCGCACAGAAACCAAGGCTAGCGTTTGATCATGCTGCGCTATTGCCTCAAACGCCTGCTGTCCCTGTGTCTGAGCCTGACAGTGGCCAGCATCGTCATATTCGCCGTCATCGAAGTGGCGCCCGGCGATCCGGCGGCGTTTATGCTGGGCCTGAATGCACAGCCCGACACAGTCGCGGCCCTGCGCACAGAGCTTGGGCTGGATGCGCCCAAATTCCAGCGCTATCTGGAATGGACCGGCGGCATGTTGCGTGGCGATTTCGGGACATCCTATACCTATCGCACCCCCGTCGCCGACATGATCGGCGACCGGTTGTGGGTGTCGCTGCCGCTGGCGATTTATGTACTGACACTGTCCACCCTCATCGCGTTTCCAGCGGGCATTTACGCAGCCGCGCGCCGGGGCAGACCGGGTGATATGGCGGTGATGGGGGCCACGCAACTGGGTGTTGCCATCCCGAATTTCTGGTTTGCCATGATATTGGTCCTGATCTTTGCCATCCAGTTGCGCTGGTTTTCGGCGGGCGGTTTTCCGGGCTGGGATCAGGGTGTGTTTACTGGATTAAAGGCGCTGACCCTGCCCGCGATCGCACTGGCATTACCACAGGCCGCAATTCTGGCGCGGGTCATGCGATCGTCCCTGCTGGATACGATTTCGCAGGATTTCATGCGTACAGCGCGTGCCAAGGGCCTAAGCCAAAGACAGGCTTTGTGGCGGCATGCATTGCGCAATGCGCTTATCCCGGTGCTGACGATCATCGGCTTGCAGTTTTCGTTCCTGCTGGCGGGCGCGATCATCATCGAACAGGTTTTCTTCCTGCCCGGACTGGGGCGACTTGTGTTCCAGTCGATTTCCCAGCGCGACCTGATTGTGGTGGAAAGCGTTGTCATGTTGCTGGTGTTCACGGTGATCGTGGTCAATTTTCTGGTTGATCTGGCTTATGCGGCAGTCGATCCGCGGCTGAGGTCGCGAACATGATGCGTTCCCGAAACCTGATAGTGGGCGCAGCCTTGTCGGCTGTGTTCGCACTGGCCGCCTTAATCTCCTTTATCTGGACGCCCTATGACGTCACCGCGCTTGAAATCGCCAACAAGCTGAAGGCGCCGGATGCCGCGCACTGGTTCGGCACCGATCATTTCGGGCGTGATGTGTTTTCGATGATCATGGTGGGTGCGCGCACGTCGATCGCGGTTGCGCTGGTGGCCGTTGGCATTGGCATGGCAGCAGGCATTCCGCTGGGGTTGCTGGCTGCCGCGTCCAAAGGCGGGTTGCTGGACGAGGTGATCATGCGCGGCAACGATCTGGTCTTTGCCTTTCCCAGCTTGGTAATTGCAATTCTGATCACCGCTGTGTTCGGGCCGGGCGCCATCAACGCCATTATCGCTATCGGGATTTTCAATATCCCCGTTTTTGCGCGTGTCAGTCGCGGGGCGGCGCTGTCGCTGTGGGAGCGCGAGTTCATTCTGGCGGCGCGGGTTGCCGGCAAATCGACGGCGCGCATTTCATTTGAACATATCCTGCCCAACATCCTGAACCTTTTGATCGTGCAATCCACGATCCAGTTCAGCTTGGGGATTCTGGCCGAGGCGGCGCTGTCTTATGTCGGTCTGGGGGCACAGCCCCCGACACCCAGTTGGGGGCGGATGCTGGCCGATGCGCAAACCATGATCAGTTTTGCACCACATCTGGCGCTCGTACCGGGTGGCGCGATCATTCTGACGGTGCTGGGGCTGAACCTGATGGGCGACGGGCTGCGCGATACCCTCGACCCGCACATTCGGGTGGCGCTGTCATGACTTTGCTGAACATATCAAACCTGTCGGCCAGCATTCACAACCTGCCGATTCTTCATGATATCGACCTGCGTGTTGATGCCGGGCAGATCGTGGCCATCACCGGCGAAAGCGGGTCGGGTAAATCGATGACTGCGCTGGCAGTACTTCAGTTGCTGCCGCAAGGCACTAAATGCTCCGGCCAAATCCTGCTGAACCAGCGCGATCTGTTAACAGTCAGTGAGCCGGAGTTATGCGCATTGCGCGGCAATGACATCGGCATGGTGTTTCAGGAGCCGATGACCGCGCTGAACCCGGTGAAAACCATCGGTGATCAGGTGATGGAAACCATTCTGATCCATGGCGCGATGCCCCGCGCACAGGCCGGACAGCGGGCACGCGTAATGCTGGATCGTGTCGGGCTGCCCGAAGATCGGTTTCCGCTGTCACGCTATCCGCACGAGTTAAGCGGCGGACAACGGCAGCGCGTCGTGATTGCGATGGCCATTGCATTGCGCCCCAGACTGCTGATTGCGGATGAACCCACCACCGCGCTGGATGTCACCACGCAGGCGCAAATTCTGACACTGCTGCGCGAACTGGTGGATGAATTCGGCATGGGGTTGCTGCTAATCACCCATGACCTGGCGGTGGTGGCCGACATCGCGGACAAGATCGTCGTGATGCGTCAGGGCCGCATCGTCGAACAGGGCGACACCCACTACTTACTAACCAATATGCAGCATCCCTATACCAGAATGCTGTTTGAAGCGTCCGGTCATCACGTAGTTCTGCCGACTGCCCCCACCCCTGAACCGTTGCTGACGGTAGAGCGGGTCAGCCGCGATTATCCGTTACCACGTGTGCGGTTGTTCGCCGCTCCGGCTGTGTTTCGTGCAGTGAATTCTGTGAGTTTCACTCTGCACAAAGGCGAACGCCTTGGGCTGGTCGGCGAAAGCGGATGCGGTAAATCCACCCTTACGCGGGCGATCCTTGGGCTGGAAAATGTGCAAGAAGGGCGGATTTTGCTGAATGGAATGCCTGTGTTTTCCGGCAATAACCCCAATTCTGATGTGCGGCGGCGCATGCAGGTCGTGTTTCAGGATCCTTACGGCAGCTTCAACCCGCGCCACCGCGTTGAAAGGTTGATCACCGAACCTTTTCATCTGTTGGAAAACCCGCCACGCGGCAAGGAACGCCAAAATGCTGTGGACGAAGCATTAACCGCGGTCAGGTTACGCCCGGAAGACTCCGACAAATACATCCACGAATTCTCTGGCGGGCAACGCCAGCGCATCGCAATCGCCCGCGCGCTGATCATCCGCCCCGATCTTATTCTGTTTGACGAGGCCGTTTCGGCGCTGGATGTTTCTGTCAGGGCGCAGATCCTTGATCTGCTGGCCGCACTGTGTGAAGTCTATCCGCTGAGCTATATGTTCATCAGCCACGATCTGGGTGTCGTACGCAACATTACTGACAGGGTGCTTGTTATGAAAGCGGGTGAAATCGTCGAACAGGGGGATACCGCGTCCGTCTTTTCAAATCCGCAACATCCCTATACCCAGTCGCTGATTGCGGCAGCGCCCCGACTGCCCGACCTGAATGCCCTGAAAAAGGAACCTGTCTGATGCCCCAAGGTCTTTGGTTTGATCCCGAACTCTGCCTGATCGGGGGATCATGGTGTGCCCCTGTCGGTGGGCGGACACTTGCGCTGATCAACCCTTCGGATGGATCGGTACTGTGTAACATCGCACGTGGCGAGGCGGCAGATATCGATGCTGCTGTGGGGGCGGCCCAAAACGCGTTGCAAGGCGATTGGGGCAGGATGAGCGCGCTGGAGCGTGGCCGGATTCTGACAAGGATGGGCCAGCTGGTTCTGGAGCGGGTTGATGATCTGGCGCTGCTGGAAGCACAGGATGTCGGTAAGCCGCTGACACAGGCGCGCGCCGATGCAGTGGCGCTGGCCCGCTATCTGGAATTCTACGGCGGTGCAGCGGACAAGGTACATGGCCAGACCATCCCGTATCTGGAGGGTTACACCGTTTACACCCTGCGCGAACCGCACGGGGTGACGGGCCATATCGTGCCCTGGAATTATCCGATGCAGATTATCGGGCGCTCTGTCGGCGCCGCGCTGGCGATGGGCAACGCGGCCGTTTTGAAACCGGCGGAAGAGGCATGCCTGACCGCGCTGGCCTTTGCCCATATCGCACAGGATGCGGGGCTGCCGGACGGGGCGTTGAACGTGGTGCCCGGTATCGGGGCAGAGGCGGGTGCCGCCCTGACAGCGCATCCCGGTGTGCAGCACGTCAGCTTTACCGGATCGGTCGCAACCGGCGCGCTGGTTCAGCAAGCGGCGGGGCGCAATGTTGTTCCGGTCACATTGGAGCTTGGCGGGAAATCCCCCCAGCTTGTGTTCGACGATGCCGATCTGGATGCGGCCCTACCCTTTCTGGTGAATGCGGGCATCCAGAATGCGGGGCAAACCTGTTCCGCATCTTCGCGCATATTGGTTCAGCGTGATGTTTATGATAACATACGGCACCGTATGTCAGAGGCTTATGGCGCGCTGACAGTCGGGCCTGCGTTAAGCGACCTGCGTGTCGGGCCCGTCATTTCGCAACGCCAGAAAGACATCATACAAGGATTTTTGGGCAAAGGGGCCGATCTGGAAGTCGCGGCACAGGGTGTATTGGGTGACGAGGCTGTCAATACGGGTGCGTATGTTTTGCCGACCCTCTTTGCCGGCGTCCCTGCCGATCATCCGCTGGCACGCGATGAAATATTCGGGCCGGTACAGGTGATCATCCCGTTTGACACGGAAGAAGATGCCATCCGTATCGCCAACAGCACCGATTACGGACTGGTCGCCAGCATCTGGACAGGCAACGGCGCGCGCCAGATGCGGCTGGCCAAGGCGATCCGTTCGGGACAGGTGTTCATCAACAATTATGGTGCAGGGGGCGGGGTTGAACTGCCGTTCGGCGGTGTCGGCAAATCAGGGCATGGTCGTGAAAAGGGGTTCGAGGCGCTTTACGGGTTTTCGCAACTGAAAACAGTGGCGGCCTATCACGGATAAAACGGTGCGCGGCAGATCACGCCACGCACCGATCCCGGTTCAATCCGCGGGTCGCAGTTTGTCTTGGGTTTTTGTGTCGAAATCGCTTGCCTCGTGGCGCTCGTGCAGTTGCTGATCCAGCGGCCCCCACGTCTTGTTCACCATTCGGCCGCGCTGCACGGCGGGGCGGGCATCGATCAGATTGGCCCAGCGCATAACGTTCTTGTAGCTCTTTGCATCAATGAATTCCGCAGCCTCGTACACGCGGTTCAGAACCAGTGATCCATACCACGGCCAGATTGCAATATCGGCGATCGTGTACTCTTCTCCGCACAGGTAGGCATTGTCCGCCAGCCTGCGGTCCAGCACATCAAGCTGACGTTTGACCTCCATCGTGAACCGGTTGATCGGGTATTCCATCTTGTAAGGCGCATAGGCGTAGAAATGGCCGAATCCGCCACCCAGATACGGCGCGCTTCCCATTTGC
This sequence comes from Sulfitobacter sp. TBRI5, assembly GCF_051013555.1. Lineage (NCBI taxonomy): Bacteria > Pseudomonadati > Pseudomonadota > Alphaproteobacteria > Rhodobacterales > Roseobacteraceae > Sulfitobacter > Sulfitobacter sp. TBRI5. The sequence goes on from NZ_CP112884.1 coordinate 1,149,341, forward strand.
CAGAACAGCCACGATAGGCATTCGGCGCGATCTGCCGGATCGGATGGCATGAAGGCACCAAATTTTTCCGCCAGATGCAGCAGGATTGCCCCTGATTCGAAAACGCGTGTGGGCGGTGTTGTACTGTGATCCAAAAGTGCCGGAATTTTGGAATTCGGATTAACCGCAACAAACCCACTGCCGAACTGGTCGCCCTCGCCGATGTCGATCAGATGCGCATCGTATTCCGCGCCTGTTTTGCCCGGCGCCAGCAATTCTTCCAGCAACACGGTCACTTTCACGCCGTTCGGTGTCGCCAAGGAATACAACTGCAAGGGATGACGCCCGACAGGCAGTTCCTTGTCATGCGTTGGCCCGGCGATGGGGCGGTTGATACTGGCGAATTTGCCGCCGCTTTCGCTGTCCCATTTCCACACTTTGGGTGGGGTGTATTCGGGTGGTTGGGTCATAGAGTGCTCTCCGGTCATGTCTTGCAGGATGCGACGCGTAACGTATCTGCACGGCGCATGCAAAACACAAGCTGGCGACCTCTGTTACAGAACGGGTGCGCTTATCCGCTTGCCCCGCGCCCGCAAATGGCGGCATCCTTGGCCCGACTGATATCAATGCGGAATGTGAGACATGCGATTACAGGGGAAAACAGCCATCGTTACGGGCGGGGCATCAGGGTTTGGCGCGGGGATCGTTGAAAAGTTCGTTGCCGAAGGCGCCTGGGTGATGATCGCCGATATCAATGGCGATGCGGCAAGGTCCGTTGCGTCAAAAATGGGGGATGCCGCCCTAGCGCATCAGGTGGATGTGGCCAACGGACCGTCCGTGCAAGCCATGGCGGATGCGGCCCTGTCGGCCTTTGGCGCAGTTGATATTCTGGTCAACAATGCCGGTGTGACCCACCTTCCGTCAGCGCTGGAACATGTCAGCGAAGACGATTTCGACCGCGTCTATAACGTGAACATGAAATCGGTCTACCTGACCGCGCGCGCTCTGGTGCCCCACATGAAGAAAACCGGCACCGGTACCATTCTGAATGTCGCGTCCACAGCCGGTGTATCGCCGCGCCCGCGGTTGAACTGGTACAATGCGTCCAAAGGATGGATGATCACGGCGACCCGCACCATGGCGATAGAACTGGCCCCTGACGGCATCCGGGTGAATGCAATCAATCCGGTGGCCGGCGAAACCCCGTTGCTCAAATCCTTTATGGGCGAAGACACGCCGGAAATGCGCGCCAAGTTCCTGTCCACCATTCCGCTGGGCCGGTTTTCGACACCACAGGACATGGGCAATGCCGCCTGTTTCCTGTGTTCGGACGAGGCGGCGATGATCACCGGGGTCTGCATGGAAGTCGACGGCGGAAGGTGCATCTGATGACCCCGATCAATCTGGCCGAGAAGCTGGCGCTTTTTTCCACCCACTGGGACCCGCATGTGGTGGCGGACTACAACGGGAATGATGTGATGGTGGTGAAATTCCAGGGTGAATTTCCGTTCCACCAGCACCCCGACACCGATGATTTCTTTCTTGTGCTCGAGGGCGAGATGACCATGGATATCGGCGATCAATCCCACACGGTGCGGGCCGGTGAATTGTTTATTGTGCCGCGCGGCCAGACACACCGGCCCCGCGCGGCGCAGGAATGCAAAGTGCTGCTGATCGAACCAAAGGGCGAACCCAATACCGGTGATCCGGCCACAGCAGCCGCCAAGCCGAGGGTGTGATGGAACCCGGACCCAGAAACCTGATCACCGATGTTGCGGGCCTGCGCGTGGGCAATGCACAGGACGATAGCCTGAAATCCGGCGCTACTGTGGTCACGGCAGATGCGCCCTTTGTGGCGTCGGTGCATGTGATGGGCGGTGCCCCTGGCACCCGCGAAACCGATTTGCTGGCACCGGATAAGATGGTGGGCGCGGTGGATGCGCTGGTGCTGTCGGGTGGGTCTGCCTTTGGCCTTGATGCCTGTTCGGGTGTTACCGACGGGTTGCGCGCTGCGGGGCGCGGATTTGCCGTGGGTCCGGCGCGCGTACCGCTTGTTCCCGGTGCGATTCTTTTCGATCTGCTGAATGGCGGGGCCAAGGACTGGGCAGAAAACCCCTATCGCGCTCTGGGCCGCGCGGCGTTTGACAGTGCAACGGATCAGTTTGATCTGGGAAGCGTTGGCGCAGGCACCGGCGCGCTGACTGCCAACCTCAAGGGCGGGCTTGGATCAGCCTCGCTTTGTCTGGCGTCCGGCGTGACAGTTGGTGCATTGGTTGCCGTGAACCCGGTCGGAAGTGTCACCACGCCTAGTAATCGGCATTTCTGGGCTGCCCCGTACGAAATTGGCGATGAACTCGGCGGGGTCGGTCCTGACCCGTCGGCTGGATTGGGGCGTGACCTGACCAGCGCCAAGATGCAGCAGATGTTGGCCAAGGGGGCCAAAGATACGACCCCTGCGAACACGACGCTTGCAATCATCGCCACCGATGCGGCGCTGGACAAGGCGCAATGCCAGCGTGTGGCCGTCGCGGCCCATGACGGGTTTGCCCGCGCAATAGTGCCTGCGCACACACCGGGGGACGGTGATCTGGCCTTTGCTCTGGCCACCGGATCCAACAATACCGCCTCTGCGCCCCTTATGTCCGAAATCGGACATGCGGCCGCTCTTTGTGTCAGCCGCGCCATTGCGCGTGCAGTTTTTCACGCCACCCCCGCCAAGGGTGATCTGTTGCCTTGCTGGACAGAACAGAACACCCGATAGGGCGGTTTTTCCGCTTCTTTTTGCCAAAAATACGGGGGGCGCGGCGCGCGACACTGCAGCTATCTTGCCTCTGGTCGTTCAGGCAGGTAACGCACAGCGCAACCATCCGCATCTTATCACGCATAAAGGCGCATCCGTGACGGCACAGACCCATATCCTGATCCCCGCCTGGGTCGACGACATGTTGACGCCAGTGGAAAAGATCGAAACGCATGTGCGCGGATTGCGGCATAAGGCGGTATCGGTCTTTATCCTACACGGGGGCGAAATTCTGCTGCAACAGCGGGCTTTGGGAAAATACCACACGCCGGGTCTGTGGGCCAACACATGCTGCACGCATCCCCATTGGGGGGAAGACCCACACGTCTGCGCACAGCGCCGCCTGTCAGAAGAACTGGGGCTGAGTGGTCTGAGTCCGGATTACCGTCATAGGCTGGAATACCGCGCGGACGTCGGCGGCGGTCTGATCGAACATGAAGTGGTGGATGTGTTTGTTGTCCACCTGCAGGAACGCCCTGGCATCACCGCGAACCCGGACGAAGTGATGGCGACGCGCTGGATCGGCCCGGACGCGCTGCGCGCCGAAATCGCGCGCACACCAGAGCTGTTCACGCCATGGCTGAAAATCTATCTGGCTGAACACGTTGGCGACATTTTCGGATCCGATCTATCAGAAGGTGCCTCGGGCTGACGACTTGCGCGCCAACCGCTTGCCTGTTTCAGTATGCGTCTCGGAAGGAGGTTGCCAATGACCGTTCTGATCGCAGGAGGCGGTATCGCCGGTCTGTCGCTGGGTCTGACGTTACACCAGATCGGTGTTCCGTTCCGGATTTTTGAAGCAACGCGCCAGATACGACCGCTAGGCGTGGGTATCAACCTGCAACCCAATGCCATGCGGGAACTTTTTGATCTGGGCTTGCAACCCGCGTTGGACAGTATTGCCGTCAGAACGCAGCAATACGGGTTTTATTCGAAACACGGCTTAAAAATCTGGGAAGAACCGCGCGGATTGCTGGCAGGGTATGACTGGCCGCAATATTCCGTGCACCGGGGCAAGTTGCAGATGATGCTTTATGAAACCCTGATTGCACGGGCCGGTCCGGCCTGTGTTGTCACGGGGCAGCGTGCCATGGGGTTCGAAACCCGGGCGTCGCAGGTGGTTCTGCAACTTGAGGATATCGAAACCGGTGCGCGCAGCGATGTGACGGGCGATATCCTGATCGGTGCCGATGGCATTCACTCTTCCATACGTAGCCGTATTTTTCCGGAAGAAGGCCCGCCAATCTGGGGCGGTGCCATTTTGTGGCGCGCCACATCGCAGGCCAAACCGTTCTTCGGGCAGGGTGCCATGGCACTGATCGGGCATGATACCAAACGCATCGTGGCCTACCCGATTTCCCCACCCGATCCTGTCAGCGGGCTGGTCACGATGAACTGGATCGCTGAATTGCGGGTGGACCCCGCCGGTGGCTGGAACAAGGAAGACTGGAACCGCGCCGCCGATACTTCGGATTTTCTGCCCGAATTCGAAGACTGGGTGTTCGATTGGCTGGATGTCCCGGCCTTGATCAAAGGCGCCGACGCTGTTTTCGAATACCCGATGGTTGACCGCGACCCGCTGGAGGCCTGGACCCACGGGCCCGTCACGCTGATGGGCGATGCCGCGCATCCAACCTATCCGGTGGGATCAAACGGTGCGACACAAGCCATTGTGGATGCCCGCGTTCTGGGGGCCGCGTTTCTGGCGCATGGTGTAACGCCGCGCGCCCTGAACAGTTATGAAGACCAGATGCGTCCGCTGACCACAGGCGTGATCCGGGCCAACCGCGGTTCCGGACCGGATGCCATTCTTCAAAAGGTCGAAGATCTGTGCGGTGGCCAATTTGATGACATAAACGATGTGATCCCCCACGCCGATCTGGCGGACCATGCCGCAAAGTACAAAGCCGTTGCCGGTTTTTCGATCGAAGCGCTAAACGCACGGCCAAGCCTGATCCCGATCGGCGCGAAACTAATTTATTCGTAGCTATTTCATTCCTGCGTGGTCCCAGTAAAGTCGGGCCTGACGAAACCATTTTGGGAACGCCCGAATTTGACCCGGAACAGCACGATCAAGGATGTGTTCATCATCGGCGGCGGCATCAATGGCTGCGGGATCGCCCGTGATGCTGCGGGCCGCGGGCTGTCTGTCACGCTGGCCGAAATGGGTGATCTGGGCGGGGCGACATCCTCGGCTTCGACGAAGCTGTTTCACGGCGGGTTGCGGTATCTGGAATTTTTCGAATTCGGATTGGTGCGGTCTGCCCTGCAGGAACGCGAAATCCTATTGCGTGCGATGCCGCATATTTCCTGGCCGATGCGGTTTGTGCTGCCCTACCACCGCGATATGCGGTTCGAAAGCGATACGCCAACCTCGCGGTTGTTGTCTGTTGTCATGCCGTGGATGCGCGGGCGGCGGCCTGCATGGCTGATCCGACTGGGTCTGTTCCTGTATGATCATCTGGGCGGGCGCGAAATATTACCTGCGACGCGCACGCTGTCTTTGGCCGGAACGCCCGAAGGCGCGCCGCTACAGGACCGGTTTGCGAAGGCTTACGAATATTCGGATTGCTGGGTCGAAGATGCGCGGCTGGTTGTTCTGAACGCACAGGATGCAGAACGGCGCGGGGCCACGATCCTGACGCGCACAAAGGTTGTCAGCGCTGAACGCGACGCTGATCTTTGGACAATCAGAACCGATGACGGGGCCACGCATCAGGCGCGCAAGCTGGTGAATGCGGGCGGGCCATGGGTGGCCGATATTTTGCACGGCGTCCTGCGCCAGAACGCCAAGGATTCCGTACGCCTTGTGCGCGGCAGCCATATTGTAACGCGGTCTCTGTTTGATCATGGCAAGTGTTATTTCTTTCAGGGCACTGACGGACGGATCATTTTCGCCATTCCCTATGAAACGGATTTTACCCTGATCGGAACCACGGACGCGGAACATCCCGATCCGTCCACCAAACCGGAATGCACACCGCAAGAGGCCGAGTATCTGTGCAGGTTTGCATCCGAGTATTTCAAGACGCCGGTGAGGATGGACGATGTGGTCTGGACCTATTCGGGGGTGCGCCCGCTTTACGATGACGGGGCGGCATCGGCCACGGCGGCCACACGCGATTATGTGTTGCAACTGGATACCAGCGGCGCGCCGCTGTTGAACGTGTTTGGCGGCAAAATCACCACCTATCGCAAGCTGTCGCAAGAGGCGCTGGCCAAACTTGATCCGGACGGCAAAGCCTGGACAGCGGGCGTGCCTTTGCCCGGTGGCGATTTCCCGGTGGACGGGGTGCAGGCGTTGGTTGATCATCTGATGCAGACATATCCGTTCCTGACAGCGCGGTGGGCGCAACGGCTGATCCGTGCCTATGGCACCGATGCAGAAACCCTGTTGGCGGGGGCCGAAACAAAGCAGGATCTGGGCGTCATGTTCGGCGCCGATCTGACAGAGCGCGAGGTGACGTGGCTGATGCAACATGAATATGCGCAAACCGCCGAAGACGTGATCTGGCGGCGGTCCAAACTGGGGCTCAGGATGAGCGCGGACGAAATATCAGCGCTGCGCAACTGGATGGAAAAGAAAGTCGGCACATGACACATGTTCTTGCGATTGATCAGGGCACGACATCAACCCGCGCGATCATATTTGATGCAGACATGCACCCCATCGCGTCTGCCCAAAAAGAATTCGAACAGCATTTTCCAGCCTCTGGCTGGGTTGAACATGCGGCTGACGATCTGTGGAAAACGGTGCTGTCGACCTGCCGGGATGCGCTGACTTCGGCAGGTCTGGAAGCCGGTGAAATTGCCGCCATCGGCATCACGAACCAACGCGAGACAACGGTGGTCTGGGACGCGAATACAGGTGAGGCACTGCACAACGCGATTGTCTGGCAGGACAGGCGGACCGCACCGCTTTGCGCCCACTTGCGCGCCGCCGGACACGAACCGATGATCACGCAGCAAACGGGCCTGTTGCTGGACCCGTATTTTTCGGGAACCAAACTGAAATGGGTGCTGGATACCTACCCCGATGCGCGCGCACGGGCGCGGGACGGGACATTGCTGTTCGGAACGGTTGACAGTTTTCTGATCTGGCATCTGACAGGCGGAAGGGTGCATACGACCGATGCAACCAATGCCTCGCGCACGTTGCTTTATGATATCCGGCAAGGCCGATGGAGTGACGAGATTTGCAGCCTGCTTGATGTTCCCATGGAAATGCTGCCCGACGTGCGCGATTGCGCCGCGGATTTCGGTATGGCGCAGGCGGTTCATTTCGGAGCGGATATTCCCATTCTTGGCGTTGCGGGTGATCAGCAGGCGGCGACAATCGGGCAGGCCTGTTTCGAGCCGGGCATGATCAAGGCCACATACGGAACCGGATGTTTTGCCTTGCTGAACACCGGTGCCGCACCGGTGACGTCGCAGAACCGTCTGCTGACCACGGTGGCCTATCAGTTTGACGGTGTGCCGACATATGCGCTGGAAGGGTCGATTTTCGTGGCCGGTGCGGCTGTTCAGTGGCTGCGTGACGGGCTGGGTGTGATTGCACACAGTGCGCACACGGCAGAATTGGCAGATCAGGCCGATCCGGCGCAGAACGTCATTCTGGTACCGGCCTTCACCGGATTGGGCGCGCCCTATTGGAATGCCGAATGCCGCGGCGCGGTTTATGGGCTGACACGTAATTCGGGACCCGCCGAAATGGCCCGCGCCACATTACAAAGCGTCGGCTATCAAACCCGCGATCTGCTGGAAGCGATGCAGGCCGACTGGCCGGAAGAAGGCGCTTCGCCTGTGTTGCGTGTCGATGGCGGGTTGTCGGCGAATGATTGGGCCATGCAGTTTCTTTCCGACATTCTGGATGCGCCGGTGGACCGACCCCAGGGTGTTGAAACAACCGCATTGGGGGCAGCGTGGCTGGCGGGTATGCAGGCGGGGGTCTACCCCGGTCTGGCCGGATTTGCGGCAACCTGGGCAAAGGAACGCCAGTTTACACCAAAGATGGATGCGCAGACGCGCGCCGCACGCTACAGCGCATGGAAAAGTGCCGTGGCCGCCACATTGTCGGTTGATGTGTCTGGCGACTGACGACCCGATCACGAAACAAAAGCAATCACTAGGAGCATCAGATGAGCGCACCGGTCAACACGTTCAAGGCAGCCTTGAAGGACGGGCACACGCAATTCGGGTGCTGGATGGGATTTGCCGACGGGTACGCTGCCGATATCATGGGCACTGCCGGGTTTGACTGGCTGGTAATCGATGGCGAACATGCGCCGAATGATATCCGGTCGATCCGCGACCAGTTGATTGCGCTGGAACCGTCACCGTCGCATCCGGTTGTCCGGGTCCCGATAGGTGAGACCTGGATGATCAAACAGGTGCTGGACGTCGGGGCGCAAACCGTGCTGGTACCGATGGTCGACAGTGCAGAACAGGCACGCGATCTGGTGCAAGCATGTCGCTATGCGCCAGACGGCGTGCGCGGGGTTGGTGCGGCACTGGCGCGGGCCACACGGTTTTCCAGCGTGCCCGACTATGTTGAAACAGCCAACGCGCAGATATGTCTGCTGGTGCAGGTCGAAAGCAAGGCAGGCATTGCCGTGCTGGATGATATTCTGGCGGTCGATGGCATCGACGGCGTCTTTATCGGGCCTGCCGATCTGGCGGCTGATGTGGGGTTTGGCGGCAACAGTGCCGACCCCGAAGTGCAGGCGGTTATTCTGGGTGCGCTGGAAAAGATCAGGGCAGCGGGCAAGGCGCCGGGAATCCTGTCGCTGAACGATGATTTCACGCAGCAGTACTTGCAAGTCGGCGCGCAGTTTGTCGCTGTCGGCATTGATGTGGTCATGCTGGCGCAAACCGCGCGGGACACTGCGCTTAAATGGAAATCCTAGCGGATCTTCAGCCTGCCTTGATCTGGGCCGCGGCCTGCGTGTATCCGCCTGATGCGCCATCCACGAAATGCAGGTGATCATCCGTCAGGATTGAGGGCACGATACAGGTCATCATTGCCTCATCCTGCTGGAACAGCCCGAATTCGATAAGGCCGTTGTCACGCGCCTTGCCCAACCTGTCTTGCAGCGCAACCAGCGTATCGGGATCGCAATCCAGAGTCATTTTCAGCCCATCGTCGAATTTGCGAAAATCAGCGTTTTTCCCGACGGTGCGGGTATAATGGCGGGCATCAAACCCGCCGATCTTCAGACCCATTTTAAGCACAAACCACGCCACAAGAGTTTCAAACAGAATTTTGCGGCGCGTTGATCCTATCGGGCGGGTGCCATGACGGGCATGTGCCTCAAGCGTGACACCGGGAGGCGGCCACGCGACGCCGGGGCCCGCATCGGGGATCGGATGGCCACCACGGTCAAGCCGTCCGGTCAGGGTGATGATATCCTGCACAACCGCCTTGTAGGCCAGCGGGTCCGCCCCTGCGGCACTGTTCAGGACAAGCGACACGATTGAACCATTGCGGGCGCGCACTGGCGACCAACGACACGACAGGCCTGTCAGATCAGGTGTTGCGTCGCGCGGTGCTTCGGGCAGCGCGTATCTGCCGGATTTCATCTGTGCTTCGGCCCAGGACACACCGCCGCCGCTGAACATCGCGTAATCCACATCGGATGCCGCACGAAACCGCGCCACGTTTATCTCCAGCCCCGCCGCCTCAATGTCGTGCACCGGCACCAAGGCGACGCGCAGCGTGATACCGAATTCATCCAGCGCCCAGCGCCGGACTGCTGACAGCGCCAGTGCCGCGTGCGCCTGATCAGCCGGAGCAAGGGCAAAGGCGGCGCCGTCACCACCGAACACATAGGGAAAGGCGCGGCCCTTCATCTGGTTGATCTGGGCCGAGATCACCGCCGCGCCGACCATATTGACGGTCTTGTACCGGCCTTCGGCAATCGCCTGCGTTGATCCCTGAATATCTGCCACGCCAACAGCCCAATCCTTTGGCAGGCTGTGATAACAGGATGCATCCGACAGATCGGCAAACCGGTCGATCCGGGGCAAGCTGTCGTAAAAGGCGGCATCAGTATTCATGGCATGGCCTGTAAACAGATCGGGCGTGCGGGCGAACCGCGCGGCACTGAAATTACAGTGCCCGCATATCCGTGTCTTGCGCAAGGGTACGCCCTATGGCACGCAAGCGCGACACCTTTGGGGAATGCAAAATGGTTGCCGGATTGATCCTGCTGTGCTGCGCCTACGTGCTAAGCCAGTTTTTCAGAGCGTTTCTTGCCGTTCTCAGCACTGTCCTGCAACAGGATGTCGGCGCAGGGCCGGATGATCTGGCGGTGGCATCAGGGCTTTGGTTTCTGACTTTTGCAGCCATGCAAATCCCGATTGGATGGGCCTTGGACAAATTCGGGCCGCGGCGCACCGCTTCATCGCTGTTGCTGATCGGAGGCGGGGGTGGCGCGCTGCTGTTCGCGATGGCAACAACGCCGCTGCATATCAATGTGGCGATGGGTCTGATCGGGATCGGGTGTGCCCCGCTTTTGATGGCATCCTATTACATTTTCGCGCGCCAGTTTCCGGCGCGCCAGTTCGCGACTTTGGGTGCCGTCATGATCGGCGTCGGATCGGTTGGCAATCTGGTGGCATCCTATCCGATGGCGTGGGCCGCCGAAACCATTGGCTGGCGCGCGTCGTTGATGGGTCTGGCCGGCATCGCCAGCGTTATCGCAATGGGGGTGTTTTTTCTGGTCAAGGACCCACCCGCGCTTGAACAGGACGTAAAGGGATCGTTGCGCGATCTGTTCCGTATCCCTGCGCTGTGGCCGATTTTCCCGCTGATGTTCTTTAACTTTGCCCCGTCCGGCGCGGTGCGCGGGCTTTGGATCGGCCCTTATCTTAGCGACGTTTACGGTATGGATACCGGACAGGTCGGGCAGGCAACGCTGGTTATGGGATGTGCGATGATTGCCGGTACGCTTTTATACGGCCCGCTGGACCGGATATTCGGCACGCAAAAAGGGGTAATCTTGCTGGGCAATCTGGGCTGCGGCCTTGTGTGTCTGGGTCTGGCGTTCTTTGCGGGGTCGGGTGTTGCGCTTGCGATTGTTCTGCTGGCACTGTTGGGGCTATTGGGGGCGTCCTTTCCGGTAATGATCGCCCATGCCCGCGCGTTTTTCCCGACCCATCTTATGGGGCGGGGCGTGACGCTGATGAACCTTTTCGGGATTGGCGGCGCAGCAGTCATGCAGTTTGCATCGGGGCGGTTGCATACACAGTTTCAGGGCGACATTCCCGAAACCGGATACGCGGCAATTTTCGCCTTTTTCGGCTTGTCGGTCCTGCTGGGCGTTCTGATCTATTTGTTCAGCCGCGACGCCAAAGATTGACGCGCCCCCTTTCGCCCCGACAAAGTTGGGGATAAGAGACGCCAGCACCTCTGACCTATCTGGAGAACAATCATGGGTTATCGCGTCGTTGTCGTTGGCGCCACAGGCAATGTGGGCCGCGAAATGCTGAACATTCTGGCGGAACGCCAGTTCCCGATTGACGAGATCGCCGTTCTGGCATCCCGCAAGTCGATCGGCACCGAAGTCAGCTTTGGCGACAAGACGCTCAAGACGAAGGATCTTGATACATTCGATTTTTCCGGATGGGATATCGCATTGTTCGCCGTCGGATCTGAAGCCACCAAAACCTATGCACCCAAATCCGCAGCCGCAGGATGTATCGTAATCGATAACTCATCGCTCTATCGGTATGATCCCGATGTTCCCCTGATCGTGCCCGAAGTGAACGCGGATGCCATTTTGGGGTATTCGAAAAAGAACATTATCGCCAATCCCAACTGTTCGACCGCCCAAATGGTTGTCGCGCTCAAGCCGTTGCATGACCGTGCCAGGATCAAACGTGTTGTGGTATCGACCTATCAATCGGTATCCGGCGCCGGCAAGGACGGCATCGACGAATTGTGGGACCAGACAAAATCGATCTACAATCCGGTGGATGACAAGCCTGCCAGGAAATTCACCAAGCAGATCGCGTTCAACGTGATCCCGCACATCGATGTGTTCATGGACAGCGGCGAAACCAAAGAAGAATGGAAGATGGTCGCCGAAACCAAGAAAATCGTCGATCCGTCGATCAAGGTTACCGCAACCTGCGTGCGGGTGCCGGTTTTTGTTGGCCACTCCGAAGCCGTGAACATCGAGTTCGAAGAGTTTCTGGATGAAAACGAAGCCCGCGATATCCTGCGCGAGGCCCCCGGCATCATGGTGATCGATAAACGGGAAGACGGCGGATATGTCACGCCGGTGGAATGCGTCGGCGACTATGCAACCTTTATCAGCCGTATCCGTCAGGACAGCACTATCGACAATGGCCTGAACCTGTGGTGCGTCAGTGACAACCTGCGCAAGGGCGCGGCCCTGAACGCAGTCCAGATCGCAGAAACACTGGGCACGCGGGTGCTGAAAAAGGGCTAGAACCGTTCAGCCCTTAACACTTCGCAATCCACAACGCTGACCACACCGATATGGCGTTCCACAACTGCAAAGGCGGCCTCAAGCAGGCCGTCCAATCTGTCTGGCCGGATCATACAGACAACCTGTACCATACCGTTGGCGCGGCTGACCTGACCGGATCTGCTCCACTCGCCCGACCGTCCTGACCCGCCCAGTACAGGCAGGACCGAATAGCCGGTCACGCCCGCCTTGATCAGCGCATCGGTCAGGCGGCGCTGCATGATCAGCTCGATCGTGATTTCAACGCGTTTGGCTTTGTGGGTCTGCATTGGTCAACCTCCGGTCATGGCGCTGGCAATGGCCACGTAAAGCGGGATGCCAACGGTCAGGTTAAAAGGAAATGTCACCCCCAGCGAAAGGGTCAGATAAACAGACGGGTTCGCTTCGGGCAGGGCCACGCGCATGGCGGCGGGTACGGCGATGTAAGACGCTGATGCTGACAGGACCATGAACAATGCAACACCACCCGTGGACAGCCCCAGCAACAGGCCGGCGGTCAGCCCGAACATGCTTCCGATCAACGGCATCAACATGCCAAAGGCCAGAACACCGGGACGCAAAACACCACTGCCGCCGCGCAACCCTCGCCCCGCAACGATACCCATGTCCAGCAGAAACAGGCACAACACGCCTTTGAACGGCGCCACGATGAAACTGTCGATTTCGGCCAGACCGTCCTGCCCCGTTGCCCATCCGATGGCAAAGGCGCCAACCAGAAGAACGATTGACCCGTTCAGCAGAATTTCACGCCACAGATCGCTGTCCATGCGCTGAGTACCATTTTCCCCATCGGGCCCACCACGCGATATCAGCCACAGGGCCGACAGGATGGCAGGCGCTTCCATCGCGGCAGCAACCGCCACCATATATCCTTCGGCGGTGATTCCACTGCTTTCCAGAACAGACGATGCCGCCACAAAGGTCACGATCGATATCGAACCGTAATGCGCCGCAACCGCCGCCGCATCCAGGCGGCTTAGTCCGCTCATCACCTTGAGCAGGGCAAATGCCACCAGCGGAAGAATGAACGACAACACGATGCCCGCAAGCAAAGACAGGCCCAGTGTCAGATCGATCCCGTGATCCGCGACGCTGACCCCGCCTTTGAATCCGATGGCAAACAAAAGGTAGATCGACAACGCTTTTGCCGCCGCTTCGGGCACGCTCAGGTCTGACCGCGCAAGGGACGCCGCCACGCCCAACGCAAAGGACAGGATGATCGGGGACAGCAGATTATTGGCTGCAAGGCTTAGAATTTCAGACATGTCGATCCTGACATTTCGGCGTGTTCATCATGTTCCGCAGCACCGGTCAGACCGGCAGAAAAACGCCTTGGGGCGGGTCAAAATACTCCAGCCCGCCTTCGCCGATATCCGTCCAGAGACCATGCAGGCTCAATCTGCCGTCTTCCACAGCCGCCTGCACAAAAGGAAAGCTCATCAGGTTTTCAAGCGACACCAGAACCGATTGCTTTTCCAGCGCGCGGGCCTGTTGTTCCTTGTCGCCAAGGCCTTGGACACTTGCATATTTCGGCCGCAGAATGTCCATCCAGCGCCCGACAAAACTGTCCAGCGCCTCAAGCTCGGGGGCGTGCCCCTCACACATGTCCAGACAGCCCTGAACGCCACCACAATTGGAATGGCCCAGTACGATGATATGCGCCACGTTCAGAAAACTGACCGCGTATTCGACCGCCGCACTTGTTCCGTGGTGATCGCCATCCGGTTCATAAGGTGGAACAAGGTTTGCGATGTTGCGGTGAATAAAAAACTCGCCCTGATCCGCACCGAAGATGGATGTCACATGCACGCGGCTGTCGCAGCAGGAAATAACCATTGCCCGCGGGCGCTGACCCTCGGTTGCAAGACGCCGGTACCAGCCTTTGTTTTCAGCGTACGAGGTCGCCTTCCATCCGTGATAGCGTTGCAAAAGGTAGCTTGGCAAAGGTTTGGCAAATTTCATGGCAGTATGGTCTTTCAGGGCTTACTGCCCCTCCGATAGTCTGAATTCTAACTCAATTCGAGCAAAAACAGCCCGCCCCGGCAACCTTTTGGGAACTTGTTGCTGCGCATCTGACCCGTGCCGTGGGGGCATGGGAATAAGGGTGAGTGGTTTGGAACACGTAACGAAACTGATCCAGAGCGAAGCTGTGTTGCTTGATCCGGATCGTCTGGACGGGCTTTACGCGCAGCTTGGTACGGCGGGCGCAGAAGACATCATCTGCCGCGCCATGGAAGAACTGGCGATCCGCATGGCGCAATGCGAACGGATGTACCGGCAGGAAAAATGGAAGGATTTGCGCAAGCTTGCGCGTTCTCTGGTAGCGATTTCCGACCAGATCGGCATGACGTTGCTGTCACGGGTTGCATCGGATGTGACCCGTGCGGTCGACGGAAGGGATGTGGTGGCCACAGCGGCTACATTGTCACGGCTGCTGCGTATCGGCGAAAAATCCCTGACTCAGATCTGGGATTTGCAGGACATGACTGTCTGATCGGGCTTGCAGGCCCGCCAAAGCGGGGTAGTCTGTGCCCTGCACCCATTTTTTGTAAGGCCCTACCGATGTTGCCCAGCTTTGCCGCCGAAACCAAAGCCACCCTGCCCCTGTTCGTGATCGAAGAGGACCGGTTTGAAAAATGGCAGTCGGGTCAGTCGAATCTGACGCAGAACTGGGTAGAAGCAAACGGGTTCAAGGGCAAACTGGGCCAGTCACTGGTCATCCCCGACAAAACCGGCAAGCCGGCGGGCGCATTGGCGGGCTACGGCACGCAAGCATCGCGGGCGCGCGGGCGCTATGCCCTTGCGGCGGCGGCCACCAATCTGCCCGAAGGCCAGTATCGTATAGAAGACGGATTGACGGGCGCGGCGCTGGAAACGGAATGCCTGGGCTGGTTGCTGGAACAGTACAGGTTTGACCGTTACAAGGATCAGAGCGCGATGAAAGCGCGCTTGGTTGCCCCAAAGGATGTGGACGCATCGAGACTGGAAATCCTTGCCCAAAGCGAATGCCTGACGCGCGACCTGATCAATACGCCCGCGTGCGACATGGGGCCGCCCGACCTGGAACAGGCCGCGCGCGCGCTGGCCAAGTCGTTCAAGGCCAGAATATCCGTGATCACAGGCGATGAACTGCTGACGCATAATTTTCCGATGATCCACACAGTCGGGCGTGCCGCTGATCGTGCGCCGCGCCTGATCGACATGCGCTGGGGCAAGTCCGGACCGACCCTGACACTGGTCGGCAAAGGCGTGTGTTTTGATACAGGTGGTTTGAACCTGAAACCCGGGGCCTCAATGGGGTTGATGAAAAAGGATATGGGCGGGGCGGCCAATGTGCTTGGACTGGCCCGCATGATCATGGCGCTGGGTTTGCCGTTGCAATTGCGCGTTCTGATCCCGTCGGTGGAAAATTCGGTTTCGGGTAACGCCTTTCGCCCGCAAGATATCCTGATGTCGCGCAAGGGGCTGAGCGTTGAAATCAACAACACCGACGCCGAAGGCCGGCTTGTTCTGGCCGACGCGCTGGCGCTTGCCGACGAAGAAACACCGGATCTGATCGTATCAATGGCGACGCTGACAGGGGCCGCACGGGTGGCAGTGGGGCCGGACTTGGCGCCCTATTTCTGCGACGATCCCGCTGTGGTGTCATCTCTGGATCAGGCGGGCGCAACAGCGAGTGATCCGCTTTGGCGTCTGCCATTTCACACGCCTTACGAATCAATGATCGAACCCGGCATTGCCGATCTGGACAATGCCCCCAAGGGCGGGTTCGCCGGATCGATCACCGCCGCGCTGTTCTTGCGTCGGTTTGTTACAAACACATCCCGCTATGTGCATTTCGACATTTACGGCTGGCATCCCAGCGCGGCACCAGGACGACCCAAGGGCGGCGCGATGCAAGGCGCGCGCGCGCTGCTGGAGGCCCTGCCAAAGGTTCTTGATCTGTGATGGACAGCCGAACCACCCCGTTTAATGGCCGTGTGGCTGCCAGCACTTTGCGTGACCGCGTTGACGCCGAAGTATTCCGCGACGGGACACCGGCACAGGTGGTGACTGCGCTGGCTGATATCAGGCGCGCACCGGATGGTCCGCGCCTGCGCCAGTTGCTGCTGGGCGATGCCGTCACCGTCTATGATACGGAACAGGGCCACAGCTATGTCCAATCCGAAAAAGACGGATATTGCGGGTATGTCGATTCGGCGGCGCTGGGTCCGTGGACAGAACCTACGCATCGGGTTCATGCCCGCGCCACACATGTCTATTCCGATGCCAGTATAAAATCCGGCGATACGATGCTGCTGTCACTGGGTGCGCAGGTTACGGCAAAGGATGAAAAAAACGGGTTTCTGGATATCGGAACCGGCTATGTTCCGGCCCAGCACCTGAGCCCTGTCGGGCAGATGGCGCAGGATCCATTAAAGGTCGCCCGCCAGTTTCTGGGGGCACCTTATTTGTGGGGCGGGAACAGCAGTACGGGGCTTGATTGTTCGGGGCTTGTGCAAGCCGCCTATCTTGCCTGCGGACGGCCTTGCCCCGGCGACAGTGATCTGCAAAGCGCCGAACTGGGTACGCCCGTCGATATTGGCAGTCCGTTTCAGACAGGCGATCTGTTGTTCTGGAAGGGGCATGTTGCACTGGCACTGTCCCCGGACACGATGATCCATGCAACAGCACATCCGATGGCGGTTGTGACAGAAAACATTCAGGCGGCTCTGGATCGGATCAATGCGCAGGGCGATGGCCCGCTGATCGCCCACAAACGCCCCTGACCCTCATCTTTTCATAAATACTTGTGACGCAGGTGGCCGCTATTTGACCGAACGGATCAGCTTGATATCCAGCACCCGCAATACCGACTTGAGATCCGGACCCCGTTTCAGGATGCGCCCGTCCATACCGACAACCGCATACTGGCCCTGTTTGCCGCGCAGTTTGGGCCGCTTTTCAATCCGGTAAAGCGGATTTTCGGCAGTGCGCCTGAACACGGAAAATACCGCCACATCACGCAAACAGGAAATGCCGTAATCGCGCCATTCACCCGCGGCAACCATCCGACCGTACAAAGCCAGAATAAGCGATAATTCGTTGCGCTGAAACGCCACCTGTGGCGGTGCGAACGAGGCGGAAGACACTGGCGATTGGAATGTCATATCCAACATTTGCGCCAAACGCGTAACAAAGCAAGTGCCAACAAGGTCCATAGCTTTTGATCTGCACTTTGCTGGCCAAATCACCGGCCCTGCGATGGTCGGCTTTGCACCTGTCGGCGTTCCATGCTTAGTGTGCGCCAAGGGGACAAGTCAGGTAAATCAGAATGGACGACTACGAACACTATGATGCTACAGGTCTGGCCGGTTTGATTGCCGCCAAAGACGTGACGGCGGATGAATTGCTGGATGCGGCGCTGGCACGGGTTGAATCCAGAAACGGCGATTTGAACGCTGTTGTAATGCTGGCCGAAGATGTGGCGCGTAGAAATATTGCAAACGGCCTGCCAGACGGACCGCTGAAGGGCGTGCCGTTCCTGCTCAAGGATCTGGGTGCCGAAGCAATAGATTTTCCGTCCCATAACGGCTCTGTCCTGTTGAAGAACACGGTTTATGACCAGAATTCAGCGCTTTATGATCGCCTGGCGGCCACAGGTCTGGCCAATTTCGGGCGTACAACCTCACCCGAAGGCGGGATCGGCATCGTGACAGAGGCCGCTGTTTACGGCGGACCCACGCGTAATCCGTGGAATCTGAACCACACACCGGGCGGTTCGTCGGGCGGTGCGGGTGCTGCGGTTGCCGCCGGCATTGTACCCGCGGCCCACGGATCGGATGGCGGTGGTTCGGTACGGGTGCCGGCCTCATGCTGCGGATTGTTCGGCTACAAGGCCACACGCGGACGGCTGCCCGATGGCCCCTATGCCGGAGAAGGCTGGGCCGGAATGGCGATTGACGGTTTCCTGACAAGATCGGTGCGCGATACCGCCCTGTTGCTGGACGCAACGGAAGGGCCCGACCTTGGTGCACCCTACTGCGCGCCACCGTTGAAAGAGAGCTACATGGCGGCGCTGACGCGCAGCCCGAAGCCGCTGAAAATTGCATTATGTGACACATCGCTGACCGGCGAAGCCATTGATCCTGTGTGCCGCGATGCGGTTCAGGACGCCGCTGCGCTGCTGGCGGACATGGGGCATCACATCGAAATCGCGCGCCCCGCGGCCGATACCAACGGCATGATGCACGCATGGACGATTATAGTGGCTTGCGGCACGGCATTGGGCATCCGCGCCGAAATAGAAGAGCGTGGCACACCGCTGCGCGATGGCGAAATCGAAGGCGTATCGCGCAGCGCCATGGCGTTTGCCAGCACAATTTCAGGGGATCGCTATTTGCAGAGCGTTGGAAAGATCCACCGTTACGGGCGGGAAATGGCCGCGTTTTTCCAAGACTACGATATTCTGCTGACGCCGACGCTGGCGGAACCGCCTGCAGTCATCGGACGCTTTAACCATGACCGCGACGATTATGTGAACTACCGCACCGGACCGGACGGTGTTTTTGCCTATTCGCCCTACACCGCCGCATTCAACGCCACCGGGCAGCCCGCAGCATCGGTGCCTCTGTGCTGGTCATCCGACGGATTGCCGATCGGCATTCACCTGGCGGGCCGCTTTGGCGAAGACGAGGTGCTGATGTCGCTTTGTGCCGATCTGGAACGGGCCCGACCATGGTTTGACCGCCGCCCTTGATATGGTGTTGTGGACCATTGCAGCCCTTGCCCCTGAACAGCGCTTGGATCATAAAAGCAGTCAGCCACATGCTGGCCCCGTGACACCCAGAAGGACCAACAGCCAATGACACTTCAAGCCCCCGAAACAAAGGTTGTCGAAAACCATCGGATCGCCTGCGACGGCGGCGAGGGGGCGCTTGGGCATCCGCGCGTCTGGCTGCAGATTCCCGAAGACACCGGCTGGGTCGAATGCCCGTATTGCGACTGCAAATACGTGCACAAGGATTTTGAAGGCAAGGTCTGAGCATCAGAAGCCAAGGCGGCCTGCGTTGACAGACCAGATAAGTATTTAGGAAAAGATGAAGCACGGGCAGGTGCGCCACGACAACTGGCCGCGCCTTGCAAGACGTGCCAGACTGGCACAGTAAGCAGCCGAAGGGGAGCACGATGTCGGGATCGTTTGGAAAGGGATGCCATCTGCATCTGATTGATGGATCGGCGTTCATTTTCAGGGCCTATCATGCGCTGCCGCCGCTGACGCGCAAATCGGACGGGCTGCCGATCGGGGCGGTTTCCGGCTTTTGCAACATGTTGCAGCGTTATGTGGACGGCAACTCTGGCGCGGATGCACCGACGCATGTGGCGGTTATCTTTGACAAGGGATCGCACACGTTCCGCAATGATCTTTATGACCAGTACAAGGCCAACCGCGAGGCGATGCCGGAAGACCTGCGCCCGCAAATTCCGCTGACCCGCGAGGCAACGATTGCTTTCAACATCGCGTGCAAGGAACTGGAGGGGTTCGAGGCCGACGACATTATCGCCACGCTTGCCTGTCAGGCCCGCGATGCGGGCGGGCGCTGTACCATCATTTCGTCGGACAAGGATCTGATGCAACTGGTCGGTGACGGCGTCGAGATGCTGGATGCGATGAAAAACCGGACCATCGATGTGGACGGTGTGATCGAAAAGTTCGGCGTCAAACCGGACCGCGTGGTGGATGTGCAGGCGCTGGCCGGAGACAGCGTTGACAATGTGCCCGGCGCGCCCGGCATCGGGATCAAGACAGCCGCCCTGTTGATCAACGAATTCGGTGATCTTGACGCGTTGCTGGAACGAGCAGAAGAAATCCCGCAGCCCAAACGGCGCCAGACGCTGATTGATCATGCCGAGCAGATCAGATTGTCGCGCAGTCTGGTACAACTGGATTGTGACGTGGCGCTGGATTTCGGGCTGGACGATCTGGAAGTGAAGGATCCGGACCCTAAAAAACTGCTGGAATTTCTGGCCGAGATGGAGTTTCGCACGCTGTCCAAACGGATTGCGGCCAAACTGGATGTTGAAGCCCCCGAGATACCGGAGATTGTGAACGACACAACCCAGACCCAGCGCGAAGCCGTTCCCTTTGATGCGGACAAATACGAGTGCGTGCGCGATATGAACGCCCTGAAGCTGTGGCTGGACCGGATAGACGAATGCGGCTGGGTCGCAGTTGATACCGAAACCACCGGCCTGAATGAGATGCGCGCCGATCTGGTTGGAATATCGCTGAGTGTCACACCAGGTGAGGCCTGCTATATTCCGCTGATCCACAAGGAAAGCGCATCTGATGATCTGTTCGGATCCGACAAACTGGCCGAAGGGCAATTGGGGCTGGATCAGGTTCTAGACGCCCTGAAACCGATGCTGGAGGATCCTGCGATCCTGAAAATCGGGCAGAATATGAAATATGATGCCAAGATCTTTGCCCGCAACGGCGTCGATGTGGCCCCGATTGATGACACGATGCTGATGTCCTATGCACTGCACGCGGGCGAACACAATCATGGTATGGACACGTTGTCAGAGCGGTATCTGGGCCATACGCCCATTCCGATCAAACCGCTTCTGGGTTCCGGCAAATCCGCGATCACCTTTGACAAGGTGCCGCTTGACGAGGCCACGCGCTATGCCGCCGAGGATGCCGACATCACATTGAGGCTTTGGCAGCATTTCAAACCACAACTGCACCGCAAGCAGGTGACGACAGTGTACGAAACACTGGAACGCCCGCTGGTGCCGGTTCTGGCGCAAATGGAAATGTCGGGCATCAAGGTTGACCGTGATACGCTAAGCCGGATGTCGAACGCCTTTGCCCAGAAAATGGCGGGGCTTGAGGCCGAGATACACGAGATGGCCGGCAGGACGTTCAACGTGGGATCGCCCAAGCAGCTGGGCGAAATCCTGTTTGACGAAATGGGGATCGAAGGCGGTAAAAAGGGCAAGACAGGGGCCTATGCAACCGGCGCGGATGTTCTTGAGGATCTGGCGACTGAACATGAACTGCCTGCCCGCGTGCTGGACTGGCGGCAATTGAGCAAGCTGAAATCGACCTACACGGATGCCTTGCAGGATCATATCAATCCCGAAACTGGGCGCGTGCACACATCCTATTCCATCGCGGGGGCCAATACCGGGCGTCTGGCATCAACCGATCCGAACCTGCAAAACATTCCGGTGCGTACCGAAGAAGGTCGGCGTATCCGCGAGGCGTTTGTTGCCGATCAGGGCAAGGTTCTGATCTCGCTTGATTACAGCCAGATCGAACTGCGTATTCTGGCCCATATCGCCGATATTCCCGCTTTGAAACAGGCATTTTCCGACGGGCTGGACATCCACGCGATGACCGCGTCGGAAATGTTTGATGTTCCGATCGAAGATATGACGACCGAAGTACGGCGCCGTGCCAAAGCGATCAACTTTGGCGTCATCTACGGGATTTCAGGCTTTGGTCTGGCGCGCAACCTGCGCATCCCGCGCGCCGAGGCGCAAGGGTTTATCGACCGGTATTTCGAACGGTTCCCCGGCATCCGGACCTATATGGATGAAACCAAGGCGTTCGCGAAAGAACATGGTTATGTGCAAACTCTGTTTGGCCGGAAAATTCACACACCCGAGATCAATGCGAAAGGTCCGCAGGCAGGGTTTGCCCAGCGCGCCGCCATCAACGCGCCCATTCAAGGTACGGCCGCGGATGTGATCCGGCGGGCGATGATACGGATGCCTGACGCCATCAGGAACCTGCCCGCAACGATGCTGTTGCAGGTCCATGATGAATTGCTGTTCGAAGTGGACGAGGACGCCGTAGACGACGTGATCGGTGTGGCCCGCGATGTTATGGAAAATGCCAGTGATCCGGCGGTGAAGCTGGATGTTCCCCTGACAGTCGATGCGGGGCGCGGGGCGAACTGGGCCGAAGCACACTAGGGGCTGAGGGCGCGTTCACTGCATCCAGCCAAGGCAGGATTGCGTCGGACCTGTCGAATTATATTCGGCACTGACCCAGCCGGAATATCCGTCTCGGTCCAGTGTTTCGAAAATCACATCGAAATCCATCGGGCCTGCACCCGGTTCATGACGCCCCGGAGCACTGCCAATCTGGACGTGCACCGCCTGATGGCCGAAGGCGCGCCATATGGCCAGCGCATCGCCTGTGATCATCTGGGCATGGTATGTGTCATATTGCAGGCCGACATTGGGCCGGTCCACGGCCTTTAGAACCGCTGCCGCCAGATCGTAATCGTTCAGAAAGTATCCGGGTTGATCGACCGGATTCAGGGGTTCAATTGTAAAACGTTGATGCGGGGCGGCATCGGCGGCCCATTTCAGATTTTCCACAAATGTTGCTTGGGCATCGGCCCCCTGCGCGGCGCCGGCCATAACGTGTATAAATTGAGGCTTTAGTTCGCCAGCATAGCGCAGGACACGCCGGATATCGTTCTGGAACCGTGCCTGACCGGCAGGGATGGCGGCAAAGCCACGTTCGCCGCCGGTGTAATTGGGCGGCGGAGCATTGATCAGCACAAGATCCAACCCGTTAGCCAGCAGCGCCCGCCGCGTATCCTTGGCCGCGGCATCGTAGGGAAACAGGATTTCAACGGCTTCAAACCCCGCCAGCGCCGCAGCGGCAAACCTGTCGAGATAGGGCAGTTCAGTGAACAGCAGTGACAGGTTGGCTGCGAATTTGGGCATCGGATTTCCGTTGGTTGATCCTGCTTAACGCAGGTTCACGTCCGCCTGAAAGAGGTTGAAAGCGACACGATGTCGATTTTGGACGCGACGACGCTGATCCGGCGGTGGCAGCCTGCCAGAGTTCGGCCCAGATACCGGACAGATTACTGACCTTTTTGAAAGCAAACCTTCGTTGGCGTTCCAACCAGAGCCCCTTGGCCCGGCCGATGCCGCTGCCCTGCGCGCCAACCTGTTGTCTGGCAACGCGTTGGGTATGGTTTCGATGCTGTTTTGGGCCGCCGGATTTCCTGCGGCTGAACTGCTGCTGGATACGTGGCCCCCTCTTGCCCTGATCGCAGCTCGATTGCTGATGGTGCTGGTTCTGCTGCTGCCACTTTGGCTGGCGATCGACGGGGTGCATGTTCTGGCCAATGCATCCTGGCGGCGCGGCATCTGGGTAGGCGGGATCGGCTTTGGCTTTGGCACATGGCTGTTGCTGATTTCGCAATCTCTGACCGATCCTGTAACCGTTGCGCTGATTGCTTCTGCCATGCCTATCGCTGCAACGCTGATTGAATTGTTCTACCGTGTACGCCGCCCCAGCCGGTTGTTTCTGATCGGCATGGCAGCGTCGGTGACAGGGGGGATTATCGCAACTTGGGGCAAAAGCCCGACAGATTTCGGGTTGGGCGGGCTTGCAGCAGTTGCATCGTGTTTTCTGTTCGCGTGGGCCAGTTTTTGCACCGTGCGCGATCTGCCCAATCTAACCGCCCTTGGGCGCACGACACTGCCTTTTACAGGGGCGGCCATTGTTGTCGTTATTCTGTTTTTGGGAACGACCCTTGCCGGGGTCGATGTTATGCCACGCGCACCTGTTGACGGGCGGCAGATCACGTTGCTGATCGTCTATGCCATCGGTGCAATGGCCCTGTCTCAGGTCTGTTTTATCGCCGCTATCGCGCGGCTTGGCGTTGCTGTCACCTCGCTACATATCAACATCGCACCGTTTTATGTGATGGTGATTATGACAGTTCTGAGCGCAACGTGGAGTTGGCAGCAGGCATTCGGGGCCGCAATCGTCGGGCTGGGCGTGATCGTTTCGCAGCGCCGCTAGTCAGGCAAATCCGCTGATGGGATCACTGGAAAAAACTGGCCTGACGACCAAAGGCCGAACCAGCCGTCGTGATGTTCACCGATATCAACGAGGCGATAAAAGCTTTTCCGGTCTATCAATGCCTCAAGCCCCGCTCGGATCATGATATAGGGAGACGGCTCTCCCGTTTCGGGATCACGGGTAACGCGAATGGGGTGGTCCGGCCCGGCCTCGGCAAAATCGCCGGTTTTGGTTTCGAATGCCAAAACCTGTTCCCGGCCCTCACCCTGAACTTCGAAATCAATGGCAACAAACGGCGCATCGTCCACCGTGATTCCGACCTTTTCAACGGGGGTGACCAGATAGTATTTTCCGTCCTCAAGCTTGAGAATCGATGAAAAGAGCTTGACCAGTTCCAGCCGTGTGAACGGCGTGCCCAGATAATACCACGTGCCGTCACGTGCGATGCGAATATCCAGATCCCCGCAAAACGGCGGATTCCACAGGTGAACAGGCGGCAAGCCGCGTGTTTTTGTGGCTTTCACCGATGCAATCAGGCCTTCGGCGGTCGGGGTCACGGTTTTTTGTCCGCTCATTGCTTTTGCCATTTCCGTTTCGCGCGATACACTCTTACGTAACGATATAGTCGTCAGGAGACAGATAGCCATGACCGATCAAACAGATCTGGAGCCACAAATCGAAGCACTGGAAGAAAAGCTGGCCAAGGCCAGAGCGTCTATCACGCGGCGGTTTATTGGTCAGGAGCGCGTTGTCGACCTGACCCTGACCGCCCTTTTGTGTGGTGGTCATGGGCTGTTGATCGGATTGCCGGGGCTGGGAAAAACGCGGCTTGTCGAAACATTATCGACGGTCATGGGGCTGGACGGCAAACGTGTGCAATTTACCCCTGATCTTATGCCGGCCGATATTCTGGGTTCCGAAGTTCTGGATACCGAAGCCGATGGCGGACGCACATTCCGGTTTGTACCCGGCCCGATCTTTTGCCAGTTGCTGATGGCGGACGAAATCAACCGTGCAAGCCCGCGCACGCAATCGGCACTGTTGCAGGCCATGCAGGAAAAAACCGTTACCGTTGCCGGTCAGGACCGGCCTTTGGGCACACCGTTCCATGTTCTGGCAACGCAAAACCCGATTGAACAGGAGGGCACCTATCCCCTGCCCGAGGCGCAGCTGGACCGGTTTCTGGTTCAGATCGATGTCGATTACCCCACACGGGAAACAGAACGCGATATTTTGCTGGCCACGACAGGCGCCAGCGAGGATCAATCGACGCAGGTGTTCGGCGAAGGGGAACTGCTGGCAGCACAAACCCTGTTGCGGCGTATGCCGGTCGGCGACAGCGTGGTTGATATGATCCTTGATCTGGTACGTGCCTTCCGCCCTGAAGAAGCAGGTGTCTCAGACCGAGTGCGTGAAACGGTGGCCTGGGGTCCGGGCCCGCGTGCAGCGCAAGCGCTGATGATGACGGTGCGCGCGCGCGCGCTGCTGCAAGGGCGGCTTGCCCCGTCAGCGGAAGACGTGATTGATATGGCCCGCCCGGTGCTGTCGCATCGTATGGCGCTGAATTTCGCAGCCCGCGCACGCGGTGACAGCCTGACCGATCTGATTGAAACGACTGCAGAAACACTCGCGCAGACAAAGGCCGCTGCGTGACACAGCCCGTTTCCCTTCGCCAGCGGGCCGAGGAACAATCGGCCCGCCTGCCGCCTTTGCTGGCGCGGGCCGAGCATCTTGCCGGCACGGTTCTGTTGGGCGATCACGGGCGGCGCAAAGCCGGTCTGGGCGATGATTTCTGGCAATACCGCCCCGCCCAGCCCGGTGACAGCCGCCGTATGATCGACCACCGCCGTTCTGCGCGGGGCGATATGCAGTTTGTGCGTGAACGCGAATGGCAGATTGCGCAATCCGTCATGCTGTGGGTCGATCAAAGCGCTTCGATGCGGTTTGCCTCAACCAAGGACTTGCCGCAAAAGGCCGACAGGGCCCGGCTTTTGGGGTTGGCGATTGCCATACTTCTGGTGCGTGGCGGTGAGCGTGTCGGGCTGACAGGTACGTCACTTCCGCCGCGCCGGGGCAATCCGCAAATCCTGCGTCTGGCCGAAGCGTTTTCGCAGGATTCCGATGCGGATTACGCCGCACCGGAGTCGCGCGCGATGATCCCGCACGCGCGCGCTGTGTTCATTTCCGATTTCATGGGCGACATCACCGGGGCGAGAATGGCCCTGACCAAGGCCGCAGATCGCGGCATCAAAGGTGCATTGGTGCATGTGCTTGATCCGGCGGAAGAAAGTTTCCCGTTTCAGGGCCGAACGATCTTCGAAAGCATCGGTGGCACTCTGGTTCATGAAACGCTCAAGGCAAACGAATTGAAGGCACGCTATCTAGATCGTCTGGCCGCGCGCAAAGACGAACTGCAATCGCTATGCGCATCGACCGGCTGGCAATACAGCGTTCACCATACAAGTGACAGCGCGCAATCTGCATTGCTGTGGTTGTACCGTGCCTTGGACGGGGGCCGCATATGACCGTTTTGGGCGGCATTGGATTCAGTGCACCTTGGTTGCTGTTGGGGCTGATCGCCCTGCCCATTCTTTGGCTGATTCTGCGCGCGGTTCCACCGGCGCCGATCCGGCGGCGGTTTCCCGGCGTTGCGCTTTTGCTGGGTCTGAAAGACGACGAAACGGTATCTGACCGCACGCCATGGTGGCTGCTTTTGCTGCGCATGCTGGCGGTTGCTGCGATGATCCTGGGGCTGGCGGGGCCGGTTCTGAACCCGTCGCAGGATCGGGCGGGCACCGGCCCGTTGCTGATCGTGCTGGATGGCAGCTGGGCGGGCGCCACGCGGTGGCGGGAAAAGATTGACCTTGTGACAGCTGAATTGTCCGAAGCGGGCCGCGCGGGCCGTACGGTTGCGATCATGCGTCTGACAGAACCGGAACCACCGGTGTTTCAATCTGCCGATGTCTGGTCAACCCGTCTGGCCGGCGTTCTGCCGGCACCCTGGCAACCCGGCCCGGTGTTGGTGGCACAGGCCATTGATGCGCTTGGCGACACCTCTTTTGAAACCTACTGGGTGTCGGACGGGTTGGAATACGAAGGACGCGACGCGATGCTGAGCGCCCTTGAAGCGCGCGGACCGGTACAGGTTTTTCAGAACGCGAGCGCAATTCTAGCAATGACCCCGGCAACATTCGAAGACGGTGCAGTGCAATTGACCGCCCGGCGATCTGCTGCTTCGGAAACGAGGGAGATCACACTTTTGGCGCATGGCCTTGATCCGGCGGGCAACGCGCAGGTTCTGGCAAGCGTTCCTGCCACCTTTGACGCCGGTGCGAGTGAGGCACAAACCGCCCTGTCCCTTCCGGCTGAATTGCGCGCCCGCCTGACGCGATTTGAAATTCAGGGGCAACGGTCGGCGGGTGCGGTCAGTCTTTCGGATGACAGCCTGCGCCGACGCGAAGTGGCGCTGATCGCCGGGCGCGAAGATCGTGAAGGATTGGAACTGCTTTCGCCTTTGCACTATCTGGAACAGGCGCTGGCGCCGACGGCCGATCTTTTGAACGGGGCATTGATGGATATCCTTCCGGCCAATCCGGATGTGATTGCGATGGCCGATATCGCCACCCTGTCATCGGCAGAGGAAGAGGCGCTTTTGTCATGGGTCGATACTGGCGGGATGCTGTTGCGGTTCGCCGGCCCGCGGCTGGCCGCCAGCGATGTCAGCCGCAGCGATGAACACCCGCTGATGCCGGTGCGTCTGCGCGCGGGTGGCCGCACTGTCGGGGGCGCGATGAGTTGGGGAGAACCCAAGGAACTTGCGCCTTTCAAACAAAACTCGCCTTTTTTCGGGCTCGACATTCCTGCAGATGTCCGGGTTTCGGCGCAGGTGATGGCACAGCCCGATCCGACCCTTGCGGAACGGGTTGTCGCGTCTTTAAGCGATGGCACACCACTGGTGACGCGCAAGGCGGTGGGCGATGGTCAGGTTGTTCTGTTTCATGTCACAGCGAATGCGGAATGGTCTACCCTGCCTTTGTCCGGCCTGTTTGTGGAAATGCTTGAACGGCTTGCCGTGTCTTCATCCGGCGGGTTGCCAGAGGCAGAGGATCTGGAAGGAACGGTCTGGACTCCGGTTCAGGTTCTGGACGGCTTCGGGGCATTGTCTGACGCAGGCAACCTTCCGGGCGTTGACGGCACAGACCTGATCGAAACGCCGCTTGGCCCTGATGTGCAATCCGGCGTCTACGCATCGGATGATCGCAGGATCGCCCGCAATGTCGTGACCGCAGATACAGATCTGACACCGGCCAGCTGGCCTGCACGCATTCCGGTGACAGGCCTCACGATCGAGGCAGAAGTTCCTTTGGGCGGCGCGCTTCTGAGTGGTGCGATTGCGCTGTTGTTGCTGGATGTTCTGGCGTCCCTGGCGTTGGGCGGCCGGTTGTGGGGCGCGCGCGCTACGGCGGCTGTGCTGGCGCTGGCCGTTCTGCCCGGTTTTGCGCATCAGGCGCATGCACAATCGGATGATGACTTTGCGCTTGCCGCAACATCGGAACTGGCGCTGGCCCATGTCCTGACCGGAAACAGGGCAGTGGACGATACCGCCCGCGCCGGACTGGTCGGTCTGTCAGACACGTTGTTTTTCCGCACGTCGGTCGAACCGGCCAATCCCACCAGTATCAATCTTGAAACCGATGAGCTTGCGTTTTTCCCGATCCTGTACTGGCCGATAACCCCCGATCAACCGACACCTTCGGCAGATGCCTACGTGAAGCTGAATGCCTATTTGCGTTCCGGTGGCATGATCCTGTTCGATACAAGAGATGCCGATATTGCCCGCTTCGGATCGGCAAGCCCGAACGGACGCAAGTTGCAGGACCTGGCGCGGCCACTGGATATTCCGCCCCTTGAACCGCTTCCGTCGGATCACGTGCTGACGCGCACCTTTTATCTGTTGCAGGACTTTCCGGGCCGTCACACCAGCCGCGAGGTTTGGGTCGAAGCCGCGCCACCGGATGCGCAACAGATCGAAGGCATGCCATTTCGCAACTTGAATGACGGGGTGACGCCGGTGGTGATTGGGGGCAACGACTGGGCGGCGGCCTGGGCCGTGAATGATCGTGGCGTTGCGGCCTTTCCGATCGGGCGCGGGTTTTCCGGTGAACGGCAGCGCGAACTGGCCTATCGCTTTGGTGTCAATCTGGTGATGCATGTGCTGACCGGAAACTACAAATCCGATCAGGTGCATGTGCCTGCGTTGCTAGACAGGTTGGGCCAATGACCGGAACCGTTATTTTCGATCCGCTGGTCCCCTGGCCGGTATTGGCCGTTGTCGCCGGAATTGTCGCCGTCGCCGTCGGTATTGCGGTTTGGCGAGGTCTGTCGGGCTGGGCCTTGCGCGGTCTTGCCGGGCTAGTCCTGCTGGGGGCCTTGTCCGGCCCCGCGTTTCAGCAAGAGGATCGCGCGCCGCTGACCGATATCGTGGTTCTGCTGGAAGACCAGAGCGCCAGTCAGGCTCTGTCTGACCGGCGCGCGCAAACGGCCGAGGCGTCGGTCGCGCTGGCCCGCGCGGTTGCTGCGCGGGACAACACCGAACTGCGCCGTGTTGCGGTACCCGACAGCGAGGAAAATGGCGGCACTGCCCTGATGGCTGCCCTGACCGAGGTGCTGGCCGAACAGCCACGTGCGCGCATCGCGGGAATTGTCGCGCTGAGCGATGGGCAAATTCACGACGCCGCGCGCGCACCTGATTTGCCGGCCCCGCTGCATCTTTTGCTGACGGGGCGGCAAGACGACTGGGACCGTCGCCTGATCGTGCGCAACGCACCTGCTTTTGCAATCATCGGCGAACCGGTGACACTCACTTTGCGGATCGAAGATTCAGGCGCGGTACCCGATGGCGCGCGTCTGGCTCCGCTGGAAATTTCCGTTGATGGCGACACCCCTCAGGTGTTCCAGATTCCAATCGGCCAGGATATTGATCTGCCCGTCACCCTGCCGTACAGCGGGCGAAACGTGCTGCAATTCACAGTGCCGATGGCAGAAGGCGAACTGACAGATCGCAACAACACCGCCCTGATCCAGATGAACGGCGTGCGCGACCGGTTGCGGGTATTGCTTGTTTCAGGTGAACCGCACGCGGGGGGGCGGACGTGGCGCAACCTGCTGAAATCGGACAGTTCTGTCGATCTGGTACACTTTACGATTCTGAGACCGCCGGAAAAACAGGATGGCGTCCCGGTGGGAGAGCTTTCTTTGATCGCGTTCCCGACGCGTGAGCTGTTTCTGGAAAAAATCGATGATTTCGACCTGATCATATTTGATCGGTACAAGCGGCGCGGCATCCTGCCAGCAATATATCTGGACAACGTGGCCAACTATGTCGAACAGGGCGGTGCCGTGCTGATTGCGGCTGGCCCGGATTTTGCCGGTGCCGACAGTATCTACCGCTCGCCGCTGGCCCGTATCCTGCCCGCCGAACCCAGCGCACGTGTTCTGGAGGAAGGCTTTGCGCCGGTTGTCACCGATCTGGGCACGCGTCACCCGGTGACAACGGATTTACCGGATCAAGGCGATTGGGGGCGCTGGCTGCGCCAGATCGAAGTGACCCCGCAATCCGGCGATGTGGTCATGACAGGGATTGATGACCGCCCGCTATTGGTGCTGGATCGGGTCGGTGAGGGGCGCGTTGCGCTGCTGGCATCGGATCACGCATGGTTGTGGGGGCGCGGATACGAAGGCGGTGGCCCGCAACTTGAACTGCTGCGCCGTCTTGCGCACTGGATGATGAAGGAACCAGAACTGGAAGAAGACGCGCTTTGGGCAGAAGCGACCGGCCAGACCATGCGCATTATCCGGCGCACACTTGGGGAAGATGCAGCGCCGGTCATTGTCACGCCGCCCCAAGGGCCTGATGTTGAAATCACGCTTTCACAATCCGGCCCCGGCCGGTTCGAGGCCTTGTATGACGGGCCGATGATCGGGCTTTACCGTCTGCGTGATGATACGCACGAAACGGTGATTGGCCTTGGCCCCGCTGCGCCGCGCGAATTTGAACAAACCATTGCCACCGGCGATATACTGGCGCCGCTGATTGCGCCGTTGCGTGGCGGTGTTGTGCGTCTGGAAGACGGTATACCCAGCCTGCGTACGGTCCGTGAAGGACGCCCCGCCGCCGGACGCGGCTGGATCGGGCTGACGCCGCGCGGCGCATATGAAACCCGCGACGTGCGCCAAAGCGCGCTTTTGCCACCATGGCTGGTGCTGCTTCTGGCCTCTGGCCTGATCATCGGTGCGTGGTTGCGTGAAGGCCGACGCTAGGGACGCAAGGCCGGGTCGGAAACAAATCCACAACAGCTTTTTAAGTCTATATTCACCGTAATCCGTCACGGTTCCGCGAAACTTGACGCAGATTTTGCGGAGCACGGGCATGAGCCTTGCCAATAAATTGGCTGAAGAACGCCGGGCCCGGCTGGCGGCGGAACGGCTGTTGGAACTGAAACAGGCCGAACTTTTCGCCGCCAATCGCAAGCTGGGAAACCACGCGCGCGCCCTGTCGGATGAAATTGTGGAAACCCGCGCCGAAGTTGCAACGGTGCGTGACGAAAACGTGCGCGTTAAATCCGATTTGACGGTTGCGCACCAAAAAGTCGAAATCGCAGAGCGCCGTTTGTGGCATTCGATCGAAACAATCGAGGACGGGTTTGCCGTCTTTGATGTCGACAGTAATCTGGTGGCCGCCAATGCCGCGTATCTGTCGGTTTTTGACGGGTTGGAAGACGTCCGGCCCGGCGTGAACTACGTTCACATCCTGCAACTTCTGACCGAAGAAGGGATTGTGAATACCGGCGGGCTGTCGGCTATCGACTGGCGGGCGATGATGACGGACCGGTGGCATGCCCCGACACCCGAACCTATCGTCGTGGAACTGTGGAACCGTCTTTTCATACGGCTGGTCGACAAGCGCGGTCAGGGCGGAGATGTCGTTTCGCTGGGCCTGAATATCACGGCATCCGTCCGGTACGAGCAGGAATTGAAAGAGGCGCGGCGCAATGCGGAAGCGGCCAACCGCACCAAATCCGCGTTTCTGGCGAACATGAGCCACGAAATCAGAACGCCGATGAATGGCGTTGTCGGGATGGCGGAATTGCTGACAGACACAGAGCTTAGCGCAGAACAGCAGCTATACGTCACCACGATCAAAAACTCGGGCGAAGCGTTACTGGTCATCATCAACGATGTTCTGGATTATTCAAAAATCGAGGCGGAAAAGCTGGTGCTGCATCCCGCACCCTTTAATCTGGAACGGTGCATTCACGAGGTCGTGGTGCTGTTGCAACCCTCGGCGCGCGAAAAGGGGATCGAACTGCTGGTTGATTACGATCTTTTCCTGCCGACAGAGTTTGTCGGCGATGCGGGGCGGCTGCGGCAGGTTCTGACAAATCTGATCGGCAACGGGGTCAAGTTCACCACACAGGGCCACGTTCTGATCCGCGCCACGGGCGTACCGGCATCTGATGGCGAAAAAACCAGGATTCATATCGCAATCGAAGATACCGGCATCGGCATTCCGGATGACAAGGTTGGCCACATTTTCGGTGAATTCAATCAGGTCGAGGATGACCGGAACCGCCAGTTCGAAGGCACAGGATTAGGGTTGGCCATATCGCAGCGACTGGTCGAAATGATGGGCGGACAGGTCTGGGTGGAAAGCGAAGTTGGCATGGGATCCTGTTTCGGGTTCAGCCTGTTGATGGCCGCTACGGATGCAACACCGGCTGAACCGCCCCGGCTGCCGGAAAGCCTACGAAATGTATTGGTGGTCAGCGAAGTGGAATCCAACGCCTTGATCCTTGAAAAACAGATGCGGCAACTGGGCGTTGACGCCACCTGTTTCGCGTCTGGTGCGACCGCGCTGGCATCCATGAACGATAGCGTTGATCTGGTCCTGTCTGATCACAACATGGCCGATATGGACGGAATGGAACTGGCAACGGCGCTTCGGCAGGCAGGCTGGTCCGTGCCGGTTATTCTGCTGAGTGCCAATCCCGGTTTCGCGGAACAGGATCCGGCACGTCGGCATGTGCATGCTGTTGTTCAAAAACCGGTGCGCCGCAATGATCTGCTGACGCAACTGGCAACCCTGGCGCAAGATATTGCATCAGCGGAAAAGACTGTGCCGCAAAAAGATAGGCAGGAAACAGCGCCGCCCGACATACCGCGTTTGATGCGTGTTCTTGCGGCCGAGGACAACAAAACCAATCAGCTTGTCTTTCGTAAAATGATCAAGG
Source organism: Sulfitobacter sp. TBRI5 (assembly GCF_051013555.1). Classification (NCBI taxonomy): domain Bacteria; kingdom Pseudomonadati; phylum Pseudomonadota; class Alphaproteobacteria; order Rhodobacterales; family Roseobacteraceae; genus Sulfitobacter; species Sulfitobacter sp. TBRI5. Next base: position 1,182,728 of record NZ_CP112884.1, read on the forward strand.
ATCTGGAGATCGAGTTGCAGTTCGCGGCAAACGGGCTTGAGGCTGTCGATCTGTTTCAAAGCTTTGCACCGGATATGATTTTCATGGATATTTCGATGCCGAAAATGGATGGCAAGGAAGCGACGCAGGAAATCCGCAAGCTGGAGAAAACCGGTGGTGGACATGTTCCAATTGTGGCTTTGACGGCGCACGCGATGGATGGAGACGAACAGGGCATTTTGTCGGCAGGGCTGGATCACTATCTGACCAAGCCGCTGCGCAAGGCAGCGATCCACGACAAAATCAGGGAATTTCATCCGCCAGAGGCGCGCCCCTTGGTGGCCGAAGCCGATCAGGCAGCAGAATAGGGGCGCACGAAAACCGGTTTTTCCGGTGTGCTCAGGTCCGGCTGGTAGGTGTACCCCCCGGTATCAAAATCCTGCAGGCTTTCCGGCGTTTGCAGGCGGTGCTGGATGATGAACCGAGCACATGCGCCGCGCGCCTTCTTGGCAAAAAAGCTGACGATCTTCGGGCTGCCCGCTTTGTCTTCCATAAAGACCGGGGTGACGACACGCAGTTTCAGCGCCTTGAGATCAACCGCGCCAAAGTATTCCTGACTGGCGCAGTTCACCAGAACGTCGGTTCCGACCGTTTCGGCCTGCGCGTTCAACGCCTTGGACAATTGATCACGCCAGTATTCATAGAGATTGCCCCCACGGCGCGTTTTCAGACGGCTGCCCATTTCCAGACGATAGGGCTGGATCGCGTCATACGGGCGCAAAACCCCGTAAAGGCCGGAAAGGATGCGCAAATGATCCTGTGCATAATCCATCTCGTCCGCGTCAAGGCTGACCGCTTCCAGCCCCTGATAGGTATCACCGGCAAAGGCCAGCGCCGCCGGCCGTGTTGCCTGTGCATCGGGTTCATTTTCGAAGCTGCGGAACCTGTCGCGGTTCAGCCGGGCAAGATCGGGGCTTAGATCCATCAGTTTGCGCAGATCGCCCAGACCAAGGTTGCGCGCGGTGCGCACCAGGCGCATCGCGTCTTCCTGAAAGACGGGATCGGTTCCGGACACTTCCGTATCTGACCAGTCCAGACGTTTTGCGGGCGAAATGACAACTAGCATAGCTGATCCTCTTGTTCATTACGGCAGACCTAGCCCGCCTCGCGCAGGACGTCCAGAAAGGCATCGCCAAAACGTTCGGCGCGGCGTTCGCCCAGCAACCGCTCCAGCGCGCCGGCGTTTTGCGGGCGTGTGGCAGCAATTTTCGCCAAGAGGGATGCGGAACAACTGATCGGTTTTTCGATGCCGCCAGACCCGCGTGACAGTTTGGCCTGCACTTCAAGCAACCGGTCATAAAGCTCTCCGGCAGGGCGACCGGCCAGTTTGCGGCGCGTCGGGTGAACGTCTTCGCGGGCCCCTGTGATCACTTCCAGAAAGGCGGCACCGTAGCGTTCCAGCTTTTTGGCGCCAACGCCGCTGATCCTTGCCATGTCGTCCAGTGTGGCGGGGCGGGTTTCTGCCATTTCAATCAGGGTTCTGTCATTGAACACGATATACGCGGGCAGTTTTGCCGCTTCGGCAAAGGCGCGGCGGCGTGCCTTGAGCGCGGACAGAAGCGGTGCATCTTCTTCGGATACCAGGGTTTTGATTGCCGGGCGGCGGCTCCCCGCGGCAGCACGGATCGTATCGCGGCGCAGTTCGATCGTGGCTTGATCCCGCAAGACCGGCAGCGCCTTGTCGGTCATGCGCAGGGCGCCGTGCCGTTCGGGATCGGGCCGTACAAGATCGTGGCCCATCATCTGCCGGAACACCGCCTGCCAGCCGTTTTTGTCATATTCGCCGCCAACCCCGAATGTCGGCAGATCATCATGCCCGCGCGCTGCGATCTTGTCCGTTCTGGTGCCTGTCAGGATGTCGATCAGGTGTCCTGCGCCAAACCTTTCATCGGTGCGCAATATGGCAGACAGCGCCTTGCGCACGGCTGTTGTGCCATCAAACACTTCAGCCGGCGTATCGCACAGATCGCAATGCCCGCAAGCGGCGGCGTCTTCGCCGAAATAACCCAGCAATGTCTTGCGCCGGCAGTTCAACGCTTCGGCCAGCCCAAGCAGCGCGTTTAATCTCGCATGATCGGCCATGCGCCGTTCCGGCGGGGCCAGACCTTCGTCAATCTGGGATCGGCGCAGCCGGATATCATCCGACCCGAACAGGGTCAGCGTTTGCGCGGGTGCCCCATCACGCCCCGCGCGACCGATTTCCTGATAATAGCCTTCAATGGATTTTGGCAGATCAGCATGCGCGACCCACCGGATATCGGGTTTATCAATGCCCATGCCAAACGCCACAGTGGCCACAACGATCAACCCGTCTTCCTGCTGGAACCTGCGTTCAACGATACGGCGGTCTTCGGCCTCCATACCGCCATGATAGTGACAGGCGGCATGCCCCGCCTCGCGCAGGGCACCGGCCAGACCTTCGGTCTTGGCGCGGGTGCCGCAATAGACGATGCCGGATTGTCCCTTGCGGGCGGCGGCAAACTCCAGGATCTGGCGGCGGGGGCTGTTCTTGGGGGCGAATGCCAAATGAATATTCGGGCGGTCAAAACCGTGCAAAAAGGCGCGCGGCGCGACACCGTCAAAAAGCTTTTCAACGATTTCCTGACGGGTTTCGGCATCTGCGGTTGCCGTAAAGGCCGCCAGCGGCACATTCAGCGCGCGCCGCAATTCGCCGATACGCAGGTAATCGGGGCGGAAATCATGACCCCACTGGCTGACGCAATGCGCCTCGTCCACTGCGATCATCGTCACGTTGATACGGCGCAGCATGCCCATCGCACTGCCCGCCGCCAGCCGCTCGGGCGCCATGTACAACAGTTTCAGACTGCCCTGTTCCAACGCGTCCCAAACCGCTTCGGTTTCTTCTTCGGTATTGCCGGAGGTCAGAGCCCCAGCGGCAACGCCCGCCTCTTGCAAGGCACGGACCTGATCCCGCATCAGGGCGATCAAAGGCGAGATTACAACAGTAACCCCGTCTCGCATCAGGGCAGGAAGCTGGAAACACAGGGATTTGCCCCCGCCCGTTGGCATAATGGCCAGCACGTTTTCGCCGTTTGTAACCGCTTGAACAATGTCCTGCTGGCCGGGTCGGAAGGCATCAAAGCCGAATACATCCTGCAACAGCGTGGCAGCGCCTGTCATTGTCGACCCTTTTTGTTTTTCTGCTCTTGCGCAGCAATTGTCCCACACACGGAATCGGGGAACAAGGGCCAAGCTGCACCTGACCTTAAGGATTTGACGCTTTGTTTTAAGGTTCGGTTAGTAAAATGCCGAAATGTTGTTCGCCAGGATGATGCGCAGCGCATAAACAGCGATCAGGGCAACCAGCGGGGCCAGATCAATGCCCTGCATGTTCGGCAGAATGCGACGGATCGGCTGGTACAGCGGTTCCAGAATGCGGTTCAACATATGCCAAATCTGGGCAACCAGCGGCTGGTGCATGTTGATGACCTGAAAATTGATCAGCCAGCTCATGATGACGTGGGCAATGATGAAAAACCACGCCACATCAAGGATCAGCATCAGAATTTGAAACAGAGACAACATCAGGGCATCCTTTTTTCTGCCACCGAGGTAAGGCCCCGGACAGCAAAGAGCAAGAGCATCAGATGCACACAGCAGGCATGGCAAAGCCTTTCTTGCGTTGTGCGGCGCCACCTGCTCTTAATGCGCCCAATCAACAAGAGGCAGGGCACGGTGCAGGTTTCGCTGCAAAAGCGGGTTTGGGGCTGGATGGCCTTTGATTGGGCAACGCAGCCATTTTACACATTGCTGCTGACCTTTATCTTTGGCCCCTATTTCGCGGCCGTGGCGGCGCAGTATTTTCTGGAAACCGGGTTGCCCGAGGTACAAGCAGACGCAAACGCGCAATCGCTTTGGTCGCTTGGCCAAACCCTGATCGGGCTTGCCATCGCATTTACTGCACCGATTCTGGGGGCATTTGCAGACAGTTCGGGGCGGCGTATGCCGTGGATCATTGCGTTTTCCGTTCTGTATGTCGGGGGCACCTGCGGCATCTGGTTTCTGATGCCGGACGGATTGTTCTTGTGGGGCGCGCTGATCAGTTTCGGCATTGCGATGATCGGCGCGGAATACGCCCTGATCTTTGTAAACGCGATCCTGCCGTCGCTGGGGGACGATAAGGAGGTGGGTCGGATATCGGGGTCCGGGGCTGCCTTTGGATATTGGGGCGGGGTTGTTTCGTTGTTCGCAATGCTGCTGTTTTTTGCCGAAAACGAAACCGGCAAGACACTGATCGGGTTGGACCCGATGTTCGGGCTGGACGCCGCGGAGCGCCAAGGCACGCGATTTGTCGGGCCGTTTACGTCGCTTTGGTATCTTGTGTTCATGATCCCGTTTTTCATGTGGGTGCGCGAGGCGCCGGGCCACAAAGCGGCCTCTGCTTCGATATCTGCTGCGTTTCGCGATCTGGGGACCACGTTGAAATCCGTTGTCAGGCGCAGAAGTCTTGCAGCGTTTCTGGCGTCATCGATGTTTTACCGTGATGCGCTGAACGCGCTTTACGGCTTTGGCGGCGTCTATGCGACGCTGGTTCTGAACTGGTCGATCATCCAGATCGGGGTGTTCGGTATCGTCGGCGCTGTCACGGCTGCGATCGTTACGTTTATCGGTGGGCGTGCCGACCGTGCCTTTGGCCCAAAGCCGGTCATTGCCTTTATGATCTGTGTTTTGATTGCCGTTTGTACTGTTATCGTCGGCATGTCGCGTGAACAGATTTTCGGGGTTCCCCTGCCTGTCGGATCCGCCCTGCCTGACATCGTGTTTTATATCTGCGGCGCTGCCATCGGCGGTGCGGGCGGTGCGCTTTATTCCGCGTCGCGATCCATGATGGTGCGCCATGCCAACCCCGCGCGACCGACAGAAGCGTTCGGGTTGTTTGCCCTTTCAGGGAAAGCCACGTCGTTTCTGGCCCCCGCCCTGATCGGAATGGTCACATATGCGACAGGCAGCGCACGTTTGGGCATTTCGCCGGTAATTGTACTTTTCGTAATCGGCCTGATCCTGTTACGCTGGGTTCATCCGAAGGGAGACAAGGCAGAATGGTTCGAATCCTGACATCACTTTGTCTGATGGCGGCGCTGGGCGTCTGGCCCGCGGCCACAGACGCGCAGCAACTGGCGAAACAACAGTTCGGCGCAATGAAAGACGCATCCGAACACAGGCCGGCACCGTTTGGCAGCTATGCCAAGGGATGTGTCGCGGGCGCGGTACAATTGCCTGAAACCGGGCCGACATGGCAGGCCATGCGGCTGTCGCGCAACCGCAACTGGGGACATCCAGATGTTGTTGATTTCGTCCAAGACCTGAGCCGCAAGGCAGCGCAGCAGCCCGGCTGGAAGGGGCTGTATATCGGAGACATCAGCCAGCCAAGGGGCGGCCCGATGCTGAGCGGTCACAGAAGCCACCAGATCGGTCTGGACGTTGATATCTGGATGTTGCCGCCGGATCGGCTGAACCTGTCACCTAATCAACGGGAAAACATCTCGTCCTTGTCGCTGCGTCGTGCAAATGGTGCATATGTGAACAGCAGCTGGACGCGGGCACATCACGAAATCATCAAGGCGGCCGCCAAGGACAAACGCGTTGCCCGGATTTTCGTGTTTCCGGGCGCAAAAGTGCAGATGTGCAACGATGAAAAGGGCAACAAGTCCTGGCTGCGCAAAGTGCGCCCCTGGTATGGCCATCACTATCATTTTCACGTGCGGCTGGCCTGCCCCAAAGGAGCAAGAGGCTGTGTTGATCAGGATCCGCCGCCGGCAGGCAACGGATGCGGCGATGCGCAGAAATGGGTGAATGACATTCTGAACCCGCCGCCCCCTGATCCGAACGCGAAGAAACCCAAGCCAAGACGTGAATATGTGCTGGCGGATTTACCTCAGCAATGCGCCACAGTTCTAAAGCAGCACTGATCGCTGCGTTTTGTCTGGTGTCCGCCATTGCGGTTTGGTCGGCGCATTCGTTTGTCACGCCCGGGCCGGCGAAAGCGCATCTGCTGAATCGCTATATCTGGTCCCTGCCCGATCCGTGGTTTGGCGGCTTTTCAGGGTTTGAACTGTCGCATGATGGAAAATCCTTTCACGCGGTGACGGATCGCGGGCGAATTGTGACAGGGCAAATCACCCGTTCAGACGGCAGAATTCGCGACATTTCTGTAACTTCCACCAACCCGCTGAAGAATGATGCGGGCGGGGATGTAACCGGCAACCTGAATGATTCCGAAGGGCTGGCGTTGCTTCCCAACGGTCGTATCGTCGTGTCCTTCGAATTTGTGCAGCGGATCTGGTTGTATGATTCACCTTTGGACAAGGCGCACTGGGCCTCGTATTCGAAAGCTTGGCGGGCCTTTGCCACCAATATTGGATTCGAAGCTTTGGCCGTTGATGACACGGGCACGGTGTTCGCTATACCCGAAGGTGGTCGCAAAACCGCACCTGTTTTCCGATGGCGGCATGGTGAAAAGTGGCAGCAACCGTTCTTGTATACTCTGCGAGGGTCTTTTCGGCCCGTGGGCGCGGATTTCGGACCTGATGGCAAGCTTTATGTGCTGGAGCGCGCGGTCAGCCCGTTCGGATTTCGCAGCCGTATAAGGCAGTTTGACGTGACCCGGACAGGTTTTGAAAACGATGCTGTCGTGTTCACTTCGCTACCGGGAAAACACGACAATCTGGAAGGTATCGCGCTGTGGCAGGATGATCAGGATCGTATTCGCATAACGATGATATCCGATGATAATTTCCGGGTTTTCCAGCGTACCGAAGTGGTTGATTACATGCTTCAGGAATAGCTTGCGCCCGCCCGCGTGACGCATTAGTCAGCCAAGGTCCGCAATGAGGCGGGCCAAGTCGCCGCAACCTTGACAAAACGGGCACAAAAACATGAAGCGCGAACATCTTCCCGGCATTCTGGCTATGGCCGCCATTGTTGTGGCGTCCAACATTCTGGTGCAGCATCTTTTCGGCCAATGGCTGACATGGGGCGCTTTCACCTATCCTCTGGCATTTCTTGTCACTGACATCATGAACCGCGTTTATGGCGCCGGGCCCGCGCGAAGCGTTGTTTTTGTTGGTTTCATTGTGGGCATATTCTGTTCGCTGGTCGGCACCCAGCTTACCGGCGAATTCGGGCCACTGGTAACATTTCGCGTTGCCGTGGGATCGGGTATCGCATTTCTGACAGCGCAACTGCTGGATGTTTCGATCTTTTCGATGCTGCGCAACAATACGTGGTGGAAGGCACCGCTGGTCTCGACTTTGGTCGGGTCATCGGTAGACACGGCCCTGTTTTTTTCAATCGCCTTTTCGGCGCAGTTTGCCTTTATCGATCCAGCCACCGATGTGGTCTGGGCGAACGAAGTTTTGCCCTTCTTGGGGTTCGGTGGCGCAACACCGCTTTGGGTGTCGCTGGCGGCGGCGGACTGGCTGGTCAAACTGTCGCTTGGTCTGCTGGCGCTGGTGCCGTTCCGTATCATTGTCGACAGATTGAACACACAAACCGAATCACAGTGAAGATTTTGCTTTGCGATTGCAAAAAGCCGTGCAAGAATCACCTTAGTTGAAACAATTCGGAAGGAGGTGATCCAGTGTCGAGAAAGGTATTGGAGAGAGGTGTCGGAACAGCTTGGGAGGTCGCCCGCTAAGGCAATCCTTGGCGGCGTTGCCCGCCCGAGTGGATCGGAAAACAATCTAACCGACCCCACCTCCGCAGACTTTCGAAAGGGCCGTTCCACACATCGGGGCGGCCCTTTTTTCTGGGGAACAAGCACGGTAGGGTCAGCGCCATGCCAGTTTCCTGTACGTGAAAGCCCGATGTTGCGCATTTCTGACGATATATCCCTGCAAGACTGGGAGTTGAGCGAAAGCTTCAGCCGCGCATCCGGTCCGGGCGGGCAGAATGTGAACAAGGTCAGTACCGCCGTTGAATTGCGGTTCGAAGCGGCCCGTTCGCCGTCTTTGCCCGGCCCGGTCAAAACGCGGTTGCGGCGACTGGCGGGCAGGCGCTGGACCAAAGAGGGCGCTGTGGTCATCCAGTGCGACGAAACCCGGTCGCAGGCGCGCAACCGCGACATCGCGCGTGACCGTCTGGCCGAACTTGTGCGCGCCGCGCTGGTTGCGCCAAAACGGCGGATCGCGACAAAGCCCACGTTAGGGTCTAAAAAACGCCGCCTGAAAGCCAAGAAAGTGCGCGGCGATGTCAAAGCCTTGCGCGGGCGCGTCGAGGGCGAAGACTAGGTCCGGGCTGCCGGGCCCAACAGTACCGCGATCCTTATCTTGCGCTTTCGTTCAATATCGCACTTGTCGCGCGCGCCGCTGTCGCCCAGTGTCACGCCATGGATGATCTGAATTTTCGGCCTTTCGTTCCGTTCAGGGCGCGCACTTAAGTGGATGTGCGAGACGACAGGGTTGTGCCCGCGATTTTGCTAAGCCTTCTGGCAATCGTTCTATTCGATTTCATGGGTCTGATCATCAAATTGCTGTCGGGTTATTACGGCGCCGCCGAGTTGAGCGCCTATCGCAACCTGTTTGGTCTGATCCCAAGCGCGATTGCGCTTTGGTCTTCGCGCAGTTGGCATCAGAAAGGTCGCATTCTGAAAATGCGCCAATGGAAGTTGGCGTGTCTGCGCGGGATTCTGACTACGTTTGCACAATTCTTTTTCTATCTGTCGCTGGGGCGGCTCGCATTTGCCACGGCGTCCACAATCACATATGCCAATGCGCTTTTCATGACTGCGCTGGCGGTGCCTTTGCTGGGCGAACGGGTTGGCGCCGCACGTTGGGCTGCGGTTATGGTGGGATTTGCAGGTGTCGTCATGATCGTGCGACCGGGCGGTGACAGCTTTAGCTATGACGCGCTGCTGCCACTGGCGGCAGCATTTCTATACGCGCTTTCCGGCGTCCTGGCACGGCGGATGGATGTGGATTTACCCAGCCCGCTGATCAACCTTTATTCCAGTGCGACATCCATGGTCGGAGCATTTGCGCTGGCATGGGCCACGGGCGGGTTCTCGCAGGTGCGTGGTGGCGAAGATGTGTTGTGGATCATGGCAATGGGTGTTTTTGGCGGGTCTGCCGTGCTGTCTCTGGTCATTTCCTACCGGATGACCGAGCAAAGCAATCTGGCCCCGTTTAACTACTTTGGTATTCTTATCGCTTTTGTTTTCGGCTGGGTATTTTTTGGCGAAGCGCCTCTGGACGATCTGTTCCCCGGTGCGGTTCTCATCGCGTTTGGAGGATTGATGATCGTCTGGCGCGAAAGGCGGTTGCGACGGCGCAAGCTGTAAAGCGGTTTTGGATCGTTTGTGCTATACCACGACTTCCTGACGGTCTTGCGCCCCGACACCAAAAACAGCCTTGTAGCGTTCGATTTCCTTTGCCGGTCCCATCGCCTTGTTCGGGTTGTCCGATAGTTTGACGGTCGGACGGCCATTGGCCGATACCGCCTTGCACACCAGCGAAAACGGGGCCAGCGTATCATTGGGGACGAAACCGCGAAAATCGTTGGTCAGCAGCGTTCCCCACCCGAAAGAGACTTTGACGCGTCCGTCAAATTGCGCCTGAAGTTCCGCGATCTTGGCAACATCCAGACCGTCGGAAAAGATAACGCGTTTTTCGGTTGGATCTTCGCCTCTTTCCCTCCACCAGCGTATCGCAATTTCTGCAGCCGCAGCGGGGTCGCCGCTGTCGACGCGTATCCCTGTCCAGCCAGCCAGCCAGTCGGGCGCATTTTTCAGGAACCCTTCCGTTCCATAGGTGTCGGGCAGGATAATGCGCAGATTGCCGTCATGTTCCTCGTGCCAGTCCGACAATACCTCGTAAGGGGCTTTCGCCAGTTCGGCGTCAGAGTTGGCCAGTGCGGAATAGACCATCGGCAGTTCATGCGCGTTGGTGCCGATCGCCTCGACCTCGCGGTTCTTGGCAATGAGGCAATTGGACGTACCGGTAAAGTTTTCACCCAGTCCTTCGCGCATGGCCTGAACGCACCAATCCTGCCAAAGATAGGAATGACGACGACGGGTGCCGAAATCGGCAATGCTCAGGTTCGGGATATCGCGCAGCGCTTCGATCTTTTCCCAGACACGGGTCATGGCGCGGGCATACAGCACCTGCAGTTCAAAGCGGCCCATATCATTCAGAACAGCGCGGCTGCGCAGTTCCATCAGGACGGCCAGCGCGGGAATTTCCCATAACATCACTTCGGGCCACGCCCCTTCGAACGTCAGTTCGTACTGATCGCCTTTGCGCTCCAGATGATAGGGTGGAAGCGACAGGTTTTCGAACCAGTCCATGAAATCGGGGCGGAACATCTGGCGCTTGCCGTAAAACGTGTTGCCGCGCATCCATGTGCTTTCCCCCCGCGACAGGGACAAAGACCGGATGTGATCCAGTTGTTCGCGCAATTCGCCTTCGTCGACAAGTGTGGCCAATGGAATATGGGTTGACCGGTTGATCAGCGAAAACGTGACATGCGTGTCCGGCTTGTTGCGAAACACCGATTGGCACATCAGCAACTTGTAAAAGTCCGTATCGATCAAAGATCGGACAATCGGGTCGATCTTCCATTTGTGGTTATAGACGCGGGTGGCAATATCGACCATGTCCGGCTCCGTCTTTTGGGTTCCGGACGGTTAAAGCAAAGGCGCGGTTGCGTGGCAAGGCTTGGCGATGCGCGCAGCCGATGGATTCAGCTAGGTCCGAAATGCATAGCGGTCCGACTCTTCGAATATATCGATGAGCTTGGAACCCGCCGGCACGGTCGCGCCGTGTTCCACCCCGGCGGGAATATCATAGCTTTCACCCGGTCCGTAGGTTCTGGTCACACCGTTCATGGTCAGCGCGATCGATCCTTCCAGAACCGTCCCCCATTGTGCGCCGTGGGAATGGGGCGGCAAAGTTACATCCTTGTGGACGTTAAAGAACGCAACCAGTCCTTTTTCGGATCGAAAACCCGTTGCCGTGACGATGTCTTCGGGTATCGGCAAATCAAGCGTTCCAGCGTTCAGAATAAAGTCTGGCAGGTTCATCTGGGCATCCTTTCTTCAGTTCAGTCCAATGCATGTTCATGACAGTGTTACACCAGCGGCGATCATCCCGTCCGTTGCCTGCTGAAGCGATCCGTTCAGATCAATCGCGCGGCAAAGCGATGTATCGACGCGAACATCAAACCCGGCCTTTGCCGCATCCACGGCCGAGAAATTCACGCAGAAATCCAGAGCCAGACCGACTATTGTAAGGTGTGTTATCCCGCGACTGCGCAAATACCCGTCCAGCCCTGTCGGGGTTTTGTGATCGTTTTCGAACAGGGCGGAATAACTGTCGATTTCAGGGTTATAGCCTTTGCGCAGAATAAGATCGGCACGATCCACCTGCAGGTCAGGGTGAAATTGCGCACCAATACCACCCTGAATGCAGTGATCCGGCCACAACACTTGCGGGCCGTAGGGCATGTCGATCATGTCGTAGGCAGCGGCATCCTTGTGGGACGAAGCGAATGAACTGTGTCCTGCGGGATGCCAATCCTGTGTCAGAAGAACCGTCGTGAATTCCGCCATCAGCGCATTGATGCCGGGTACAATGCTATCACCATCGGGTACAGCCAGTGCGCCACCGGGGCAAAAATCGTTTTGCACGTCGATCACAATCAGCGCCTGTGTCATGGCCGGGCTCCTTTGTCGCGTCTGTTTTTTACTACCCTACGTCTTGTCCGTGCGCGTGCAACATCGTATTGGGCGGCGCATGTATACAATCGCTGCACTTTATCATTTCACGCGTTTTGCAGATCCCGCCAAGGTCAAGGGGCCGCTGGCTGAAATGTGTTGTGCCAACGGAGTCAAAGGGACACTTCTGCTGGCCGGTGAAGGGATCAACGGCACCATTGCCGGATCGCGCGCCGGGATTGATGCCGTGCTGTGGCATATCAGATCATTGCCCGGATGCGGCAATCTGGAGTGGAAGGAGAGCACGTCTGCCGATGCGCCGTTCAACCGGATGAAAGTGCGCCTGAAGCGTGAGATCGTTACCATGGGCCAGCCCGATGTGGACCCGCGCGCACGGGTCGGGCACTATGTCGAACCAGCAGACTGGAACGCGTTGATCCAAAGCCCGGATGTGGCCGTGATTGACACGCGCAATGATTACGAGGTGGCAATTGGTACCTTTGAGGGCGCAGTTGACCCCGCAACAAAGTCATTCGGTGAATTTCCCGAATGGTGGGAAAAAAACAAACACCGGTTTCACAACAAGCGGATCGCGATGTTCTGCACCGGGGGTATCCGGTGCGAAAAATCAACCAACTACCTTCTGGGCCAAGGCGTGGAAGAGGTGTTTCACCTGCATGGCGGCATACTGAAGTACCTTGAAGACGTGCCCGCGAAAGACAGTACGTGGCAGGGCGAATGTTTCGTGTTTGACGGCAGGGTGTCAGTGGGTCACGGTCTGGCCGAGGGGCCGCACATGTTGTGCCACGCCTGCCGCCGCCCGATCCTGCCCAGTGATACCGACCGGCCCGATTACGAAGAAGGCGTATCGTGTTTCCACTGCGTGGACGAAACGTCAGAGCAGGACAAGAACCGGTTCCGAGAACGCCAGAAGCAGATTGCCCTGGCCAGATCGCGCGGCGAAACCCACATGGGCCCCAAAACCTGAGTTAAGCAGGTACCATCTGCCGCGGGCGGCCGCGCAACAGAAGCATCACCATGATGCCCATGTTCATCAGGTTCCAGACAATGCCGTTCAGAAACGCCGCCTGATATGAACCTGTCATGTCGTAGATCCAGCCCGACATCCAACCGCCCAGCGCCATCCCGAGGATCGTCATCATCATGACAAATCCGACACGTGCACCCGCCTCTTTTGCAGGCATGTATTCGCGCACAATCAACGCGTAACTGGGCACTATTCCACCTTGCGAAAGGCCGAAAATCAGGCTGATGACATAAAGTGGCACAAGCCCGTCATAGGGCAGGTACAAAAACAGGGCGATACACTGCAATGTCGAACCGACCAGCAAAGTGATAACGCCACCCACCTTGTCGGCCAGAACGCCCGACAAGACGCGCGAGACAACGCCCCCCAGTAACATCAGCGACAACATTTCAGCGCCGACAACCGGCCCGTAGCCCAACCCGACGCAGTAGGAAACGATATGAACCTGCGGCATCGACATGGCCACGCAGCATCCGATGCCCGCCAGCCCCAGCAGATACTGCAATGTGCGCGGTGAAAACCCGGTGCTGCGCGCGCGCAAGGTGGCAGCAGCCTGCGCCTTGCCGTGGGCATCTTCCGGAACACGGCGGCGAAGCAGGAAGGACAGCGGAATGACCACGGCGAGCGTCATTATGGCGAGGATCATGTAAACATGGCGCCAGCCGTCGGCTGTCAGAATGTCGGCCAGCAAAGTCGGCCAAATCGCGCCCGACAGATAATTCCCGCTTGCCACCAACGCGACAGCAATGCCGCGCTTGCGCAGGAACCAATGCGAAATATCGGCGATCAGCGGCCCAAATCCCACCGCCGTTCCCAGCCCCAGCAAAAGATGCGCAAGCGACAAAACGAAAATGGATCCGGACAGAATCGCGCACAGATAGGCCAGCGCGCTGACCAGTGCGGCGCCAATCAAGGCTACAGTCACGCCAAAGCGATCGACCAGTCGGCCAATCAGCAAATTGCCCAGTGCAAATCCGATCATTGTCAGGGTGTAGGGCATTGATGCTTCTGCACGGCCCGCGTTGAATTCAACCTCGACCGCGGGCATCACTATGATAACGGCCCACATGCCGACATTGGCGACTGTCGCGATGATCAGCGTGATGATCAACCGCGTCCAGGAATAGCTGCTGTCGTGTATGTCGCTGCCTTGCATAACCGCGACGTTAGGCACGGCGCGGGGCAATGTATAGCGCCAGTTTCAGTGCTTGGTTCGGATCAGAAAACCGAAACGGGCGGTTCCCGCACAAACGCGCTGTAGCCGCCCGTATTCAGACCTAGAAATCCAGGTTTTCGACGTTCAGGGCATTTTGCTGAATGAATTCGCGGCGTGGTTCAACCACATCCCCCATCAGTTTTGTAAACAGATCATCAGCTTCGGCCATGTCTTCGACGCGAACCTGCAACAAAGTGCGAGCGTCCGGATCAAGCGTGGTTTCCCACAACTGATCAGGGTTCATTTCACCCAGTCCCTTGTAACGCTGCAGGGACAGACCTTTTTCGCCTTCGGCCAGAATGGCATCCAGCAAGTCCATCGGGCCATAAATCATCTGGCTTCTGTCTTTGCGGATCAATTGAGCCGGCAGCGAATAGACATCCTGCAGGCTTTGGGTGAACGCCCCGGTGCGCTTTGCCTCGCCGCCACGCATGATGCGGCCATCAAGGGTGCGCACCTCTTCCACGCCGCGCAGGATGCGCGCAAGACGGATGCCGTGATCCTGGGTGATGCGGCCCTGCCAGCCCTTTTCATATTCCAGCGCAATCAGGTTCAGACGCTCGGCCACCTTGTCTGCGGTGCCTTGCAGGTCGGCGTCGACAACACTGGGGGCAAAGGCCCCGGCAATGGCCGCCTGTTCAAGGATGTGGCGCGGATAATGCGTTGGAAACGCTTCAAGCACGCGGCGCATCTGGCGGGCCATATCAACGACGCGCAACAGGTCCTGCCCCGAAATTTCTTCGCCATTTCCCTGTTTCAGCATGGCGCCTTCGACGCCCTGATTGATCAGGTATTCTTCCATCGCGGCCTGATCCTTCAGGTACACTTCGGATTTGCCGCGTGACACTTTGTAAAGCGGTGGTTGCGCAATATAGAGATGGCCGCGTTCGATCAGTTCCGGCATTTGCCTGTAAAAGAATGTCAGCAACAGGGTGCGGATATGCGCGCCGTCTACGTCCGCGTCCGTCATGATGACGATCTTATGATAGCGCAGTTTCGAGATATCGAATTCATCGCGTCCGATCCCTGTGCCCAGCGCCATCACCAGGTTGCCGATCTCCTGTGACCCAAGCATGCGGTCAAACCGCGCCCGTTCAACGTTCAGGATTTTGCCTTTCAAGGGCAGAATGGCCTGGGTCTGACGATCACGCCCGGTTTGGGCAGATCCACCGGCGCTGTCACCCTCGACAAGGAACACTTCAGTTTTGGACGGGTCTTTTTCCGAACAATCCTTAAGCTTTCCAGCCAGAAAGTTCACATCCATCGCCGTTTTACGACGGGTCAGATCCCGTGCCTTTCGCGCCGCTTCGCGCGCCAGTGCCGCTTCGACAATCTTGCCAACAACGATTTTGGCCTCGTTCGGGTTTTCCTCGAACCATTCCGCCAGTTTTTCGTTCACCAACCCTTCGACAGCGGGGCGTACTTCGGAACTGACCAGTTTGTCTTTGGTCTGGGATGAAAACTTCGGATCAGGCACTTTGACAGACAGCACGCAGGTCAGACCTTCGCGGGCATCGTCGCCGGTAAAGCTGACTTTTTCCTTCTTCGCGATACCAGAACTTTGCGCATAATTGTTGATCGTGCGCGTCAGCGCCCCGCGAAATCCGGCCATATGGGTGCCGCCATCACGTTGCGGAATGTTGTTGGTAAACGGCAGAACACTTTCGTGGTAACTGTCATTCCACCACATCGCGACCTCGATCCCGATGTCGTCGCGTTCGCCGGTAATGAAAATCGGTTCCGGCATGACCGAGCTTTTGTGACGATCGAGGTATTTCACAAACTCTTTGACGCCACCTTCGTAAAACAGTTCCGAGCGCAACGGTTCGGCGGGGCGTTCATCCGTCAGGATGATACGCACACCGGAGTTCAGGAACGCCAGTTCGCGCAGCCGTTTTTCCAGTGTCTGAAATGAATAATCAAGGTTTGAAAAGGTGTTTGTCGACGCCATGAAACGCACTTCGGTACCTGTGCGGTCGCCACATTCGCCCACGACTTTCAGGTGTTCAGTCGTAAAGCCGCCTTCGAACCTTGCATAATGTTCCTTGCCGTTGCGCCAGATGCGCAATTCAAGCCAATCGGACAATGCGTTTACCACGGACACACCAACACCGTGCAGACCGCCGGAAACCTTGTACGAATTGCTGTCGAATTTACCCCCTGCATGAAGCTGGGTCATGATGACTTCGGCAGCAGACACGCCTTCTTCTTCGTGGATACCCACGGGTATTCCGCGTCCGTTGTCGCTGACGGAAACGCTTGAATCCGCGTGAATGACAACGTTCACCGCGTCGGCATGACCGGCCAACGCCTCGTCAATGCCATTGTCTACGACTTCGTACACCATGTGGTGCAGGCCAGACCCGTCATCGGTGTCGCCGATGTACATACCGGGACGCTTGCGCACCGCCTCTAAGCCTTTGAGAACCTTGATGGAATCAGCGCCGTATTCTTCTGGCACCTGTTCGGTTTCGGACATCCGAAAATCCCTTTGTTATTTTCGCTTTTTATACTGGGTATTGGGGGGGATGTCACGCGTTTGCCCTATATTTTGTGCCTTTTGGCGGGGTATTTCGCCCAAGCACAAAAGCACCCGTTCCAAAGCGCAAACGGCCGTCAGGGTTGCGCCTGTCGCACCTGTGAAAGACCGGATTCTTCGGTCACTTCCAGATACATTGCGCGGTCGCCCATCGTGTCGAACAATTCCGGGCCGGTGCCTGTCATCCATGCCTGCGCACCCAGTGTGACAACCTCGTCATAAAGGGCAGCACGGCGATCTGCATCAAGATGGGCGCCGACCTCGTCCAGAAGCAACAGCGGCGGCGCGCCGAATTCACGGGTCAGGGCCCTTGCGTTCGCCAGAATAAGGGACACAAGCAGCGCCTTTTGTTCGCCCGTGGAACAATCGCGCGCCGGCACATTTTTTGCGGCATAAACGCCGTAAACATCCGTTCTGTGCGGGCCGATCAGGGTGCGCCCGGCCACCAGATCACGGAACCGGTTTTCGGCAAAAGCATCGCGCAGCGCATCTTGGGTTTCGGGCATGTCGCCATCGGTCTGTATCAATTCCAGCGTGGCACTGGGAAAAGCCGTTTGCGCATCCTGCTGGGCATCGGCCAGCAGAGCCAGTGCGGCGATCCGGTTGGCATGGATGGTGGCCCCGGCACTGGCCATCTGGGCCTCGAGTGCGGTGTACCATGACGGTTCGCGCACCTGATCCTTCAGCAGGCGGTTACGTTCGCGCATTGCCTTGTCATACGCCAACGATACCTCGGCATGGGTCGGTATGAAGCTGAGCGTCATGCGATCCAGAAAACGCCTCCGGCCCTCGGCCCCTTCGATCCAAAGCCGATCCATCGACGGGATCAGCCACAAGACGCGCGCAATCCGACCCAGCGCCAGTTGCGAGGCCGATTTGCCATCAATTTTTACCTGGCGGGCAGCGCCACTTTCAGACCAGATTTCGACCTCGTGTACCTGAGCGAGCGAGTGCAGGATGCCTGTCAGCTTCCATCCCAAGGCTTCAGGGCGGCGGGCCATATCTTCGGCACTGGAACGGCGCAGTCCGCGCCCCGGCGAAAACAGCGATACAGCCTCGAGAATGTTGGTTTTACCCGCGCCGTTGGGCCCAAAAATCGCCACAGGGCGGCCATCGCAGGCGATCCGCGCCATTTTATGCGAGCGGAAGTGGGACAACGTCAGTTCAGAAATATGAAGTGACGTCATCAGGTATGTCCGTTTGCGTCAGTCGCCGCGCAGAGGGGTTTTCGCCGGTTCCCGTTCTGGGTCACACGCGCATCGGCATGACAACATAGACGGCGCTGGTATCGTTGCCTTCGCGCATCAGTGTCGGATCGCCGGCCGAGTTGAACATGAACACCGCGTTTTCGCGATCCACCTGAGATGCAATTTCCAGAAGGTATTTTGCATTGAACCCGATTTCCAGCCGTTCATCGCCATAGGCAACCGCCAGTTCTTCTTCGGCGGCACCGCTGTCGGGGGCGTTGACAGACAGGATCAGGCGATCTTCGTCCAGCGCCAGTTTGACAGCGCGCGACCGTTCGGAGGATACGGTTGCGACACGATCAACGGCCTGGGCAAATTCGGCGGCATCCACTTCGAGTTTGCGCGTATTTCCCTGCGGGATAACGCGCGTGTAGTCCGGGAATGTTCCATCAATCACTTTGGACGTCAGTGTGATATCCGGCGTTGCAAAACGGACCTTTGTTTCCGAAACAGATACCGCGATCTGCATATCGTCGTCTTCCAGCAGTTTGCGCAGCTCACCAACGGTTTTTCTGGGTACGATAACACCGGGCATGTCGCCCGCGCCTTCCGGCAACGGCGCATCGATGCGGGCCAGCCGGTGGCCATCGGTTGCAACACAGCGCAGAACCTTGCCGCCATCCGCATCCGATATGTGCATATAAACGCCGTTCAGATAATACCGTGTTTCTTCAGTGGAAATCGCAAATTTCGATTTGTCGAACAACCTGCGCAACACCGGTGCGGGCGCAGAAAAATTGGATGCATATTCCGAGGACGCCATGACGGGAAAATCTTCCTTCGGAAGCGTCGCAAGGGAAAAGTTCGACCTTCCCGCTTCGACTGTGAGGCGTCCTGCAGCATTATCCGCTGTCAGGGTAACAAGTGCCCCGTCCGGAAGCTTGCGCACGATTTCGTGCAAGGTCGTGGCTGACACAGTGGTTGCGCCTGCCCGTTCGACCTGCGCAGGTGCCTTGTCGACCACTTCGATATCCAGATCGGTGGCACGGAAATGCACATCACTGCCTTCCGCTTCGATCAGCACGTTGGCCAGAATGGGGATCGTGTTGCGCCGTTCCACAACCGACTGGGCCTGAGACACGGCCTTGAGCAATGCGCCGCGTTCGATGCTGAGTTTCATGTGTTCCACCCTTTGGACTACCGGGACGAGCAACCTAGCGGTTTGTGCCCCCCGTACAAGCATTTTGTTCTGTGTTCGTTTGTCCATTGCTTTGGAGCAAGGGTCAAGATGCCGCTTGGAACATCGGGTGTCAGAGTGATCAGGAAAACGGAAATTGTGTTTCCGGCGCAAGCTTTGCGCAAGCCAGCGCCGGAATTAGGGAAATGTGCGTTCGATTTGATTGCCCACCCGCCACGATGGGGCAGTTACAGACAGAGCCGCGTGCCGCTACGCCTCTAACGCGCGGCGCAGCAGTTCGATATCTTCGGCGATCTGGCCATCCTGTTGCTTCAGTTCTTCAATGCGCTTGACGCCATGCATGACAGTGGTGTGATCGCGCCCGCCGAACCGACGCCCGATTTCCGGAAGCGACCGGCTGGTCAACTGCTTGCACAGATACATGGCGACCTGTCGGGGCCGCGCATACGTGCGCACACGCTTGGGCCCGATCATATCGGACAGGCGGATATTGTAGTGATCCGAAACCTTGCGCTGGATTTCCTCAACGGAAATCTTGCGTTCCGATGCCCGCAACACGTCGGCCAGACAATCCTGTGTCAGTTCCATCGTGATTTCACGGCCAACGAGCGACGCAAAAGCATAAAGGCGGGTCAACGCGCCTTCGAGCACGCGCACATTGGTGGAGATTCTGTGGGCCAGAAATTCCAGCACGCCATCCGAAATGTTCAGTTCGGGATACATGGTGCGGTAGTTTTCAACTTTGGTTTGCAGAATGCCCAACCGCAATTCGTAATCCGTGGGATGCAGATCAACCACCAGGCCGCATTGCAGCCGCGATTTCACACGATCCTCAAGATCCTTGATTTCGCCCGGGGCGCGGTCGGCGGAAATGATGATCTGTTTGTTCTGGTCAACCAGCGCGTTGAATGTGTGGAAGAACTCTTCCTGCGTGCTGTCTTTTCCGGCAATGAACTGAACATCATCCACCATCAACACATCGACCGAGCGGAACAGTTCCTTGAAATCCATCATCTTGCGTTCGCGCAATGCCTGAACAAAGCGGTACATGAACTGTTCGGCCGATAGATACAGCACGTTCAGTTCGGGGTGACGGGCGCGCAGTTCCCAAGCAATGGCGTGCATCAGGTGCGTTTTACCGAGCCCGACCCCGCCATACAAAAACAGCGGGTTAAAGGTTACAGGCCCACCTTCGGCGGCACGGCGCGCAGCCGCATGGGCCAGTTCGTTGGGTTTGCCCACGACAAAGCTGTCAAATGTGAACCGGGCATCCAGCGGCGCGGCCGTCAGGCCGGATTCGCTGGTCTGGGGTTTGGCCTTGGCCGATTTGAACACCGGCTTGGCAGGGATAGCGGTGGCATTTGCAGGCACGCGGAACGATACGCGCTGAACCGATGCACCTGTTGAATTCAGTTCATACAGGATCAGGTCTGCAAAGTTTTGAGATACGTAATTTCCGATGAAATTTGTCGGGACATGGAATGTGGCAACGCCATCTTTGAGGTCGGAAAATTCCAGAGGCTCGATCCATGTCTTATAGTTGTTCTGACCTACCGTCTTCAGCAGCTGTTGTCTGAGTTGTCCCCATTTTTCTTGAGTCATAAAGTCGCCCGTCCAAGCCCTTCTATTCTAATCGTTGCCATCAATGAGCCCCCAAACAGACCGTCCCAATCGGCCTTACCCATTACCCAACACCACGCGATGCGACGCACCCCGCAGAAGGAGCACGATCACCAACAGGTGCCGAACCAAATCATCACTGCTTGACGCCGGT
Source organism: Sulfitobacter sp. TBRI5 (assembly GCF_051013555.1). Taxonomy (NCBI): domain Bacteria; kingdom Pseudomonadati; phylum Pseudomonadota; class Alphaproteobacteria; order Rhodobacterales; family Roseobacteraceae; genus Sulfitobacter; species Sulfitobacter sp. TBRI5. Next base: position 1,203,400 of record NZ_CP112884.1, read on the forward strand.
TTCTGGTGTTCCGGTTCGCCCGGTTTGTACACCAATCCACCGCACGCCGCGCGCGCACAACAATTTTGACAGGACCGAAAAGCTGGTTCTTCAACCAGAAATCCGGCAGGGTGTGGTTATGCAATCGGGTTGCACCGCCGACACATCCGCACCCTTACGCGATCCGTGCAAATAGGATCTATCCGGTGTGGAGCCTGTCCCCCCAAGGCGAAGTGAATCGCTGTACTGTTGGTAGCAACTTCGGAACGGCAGCGGCAACTGAACTCTAATCTTGACTCATCTTTTTGTGAAAAGAATCTGTCAGCCGGGCAGACCCATGTCACGATCGGGTCTGCGAAAACCGCACAACAAAAAAAGGCGCCCCGGTCGGGACACCTTTATCGGTCAATCGCTTAGTCGGTGCGGCTTAGGCTTGGCCCAGCGCTTTTACCCGAGAAGACAAGCGTGACATTTTTCTCGCAGCTGTGTTTTTGTGAAACACGCCTTTGGAGACACCGCGCATCAGTTCTGGCTGTGCTTCTCGCAATGCGTTCACAGCAACCGACTGGTCGCCCGATGCGATCGCTTCTTCCACTTTGCGCAGGAAGGTGCGGATACGCGAACGACGCGCTTTGTTGACTTGAAAGCGGGCCTCGTTCTGGCGCGCGCGTTTTTTTGATTGAGGCGTATTGGCCATGTTATGTCGTCCCACGGTTTGGGTAGGGTGTAATCTGAATTCGCGTCTTTAGGCCCGAGTCGCCGCCCTGTCAACAGGGTGCGCCCGATGAATGGGCCGCAAATCGCATTCTGGCCCGATATTCCCCGGAAAACTGTCGTGTCTGCCTATTTGTCGCGGAACTGCGCAGTTCTTTTTTCCAGAAACGCCGCCATACCTTCGGATTGATCTTCAGTGGCGAACATCGCATGAAACATGCGCCGTTCGTACAAGATGCCTTCGCTCAGCGTGGTTTCATAGCTGCGGTTGACCGCCTCTTTCACGGCCATGGCTGTCAGAACCGATTTCTCGGCAATCTTGCCAGCAGCGCCCATTGCCTCTTCCATCAATTTCTTGGCGGGAACGACGCGGCTTACCAGCCCGGCGCGTTCCGCTTCGGCTGCGTCCATGAAACGACCGGTCAGGTTCATATCCATTGCTTTGGACTTGCCCACAAAACGTGTCAGCCGCTGGGTTCCGCCAATACCGGCCACGACGCCCAGATTGATTTCGGGCTGTCCGAATTTGGCGGTGTCGGCTGCGATGATGAAATCACACATCATGGCAAGTTCGCATCCCCCGCCCAGCGCATAGCCTGCAACGGCTGCGATAACAGGTTTTCTGGTCTTGGTGATACGCGTGCCTTCGGAGCCGAACAGGTCTTTCAGAAAGACTTCGACATAGGACATCTCGGACATTTCCTTGATGTCGGCACCCGCAGCGAACGCCTTGTCCGATCCGGTGATCACGATGCACCGGACCTTGTCGTTCTGGTCTGCGTCTTCCAGCGCAGTGCACAGTTCGCCCAATAGTTTGGTGTTCAGGGCATTCATTGCGTCGGGGCGGTTCAGCCTGATCAAGGCAACGTGGTCTTCAACTTCGACGATGATCGTCTCAAAGGCCATAATTCTGCTTTCGCTTGTTCCGGTCAGGCGCAAAGGATTAGCACGACACGCGGCGGGTTCAAGTCATCTTTGGCATTGCGGACAATAGAAAGACGAGCGCCCCGATTGCACAAGTCGCGCGATGGTTCCGGTACAATCCGGTGTCCGGCACGGGGCGCCTTCGCGGCCGTAAACATCAAAGGAATGCTGAAAATATCCCAGTTCCCCATCAGCTTGGCGGAAATCGCGCAATGAAGATCCGCCCGCTTTTATCGCATCGGCAAGAACCTGGCGGATGACAGGAACCAGTGATGCGACTCGCCGCGCCGAAAGCTGGCCGGCGCGGCGTTTGGGCGAGATGTGGGCGCGAAACAGGGCTTCGCAGACGTATATATTACCCAGACCCGCAACGATTCTCTGATCCAACAAGGCGGATTTGACGGGTGTATTCTTTCCTTTGAACGCTGCGACCAGATAAGGTTCGTTAAAATCATTACCCAAAGGTTCGGGTCCCAAAACCGCCAAAAGCCGGTGAGAGTCGGCGGTTGCGGTATCCAGCAGGTCCATTGCACCAAAGCGGCGTGGATCATTGAAGGTGATGCGCGCACCGTTTTGCATGTGCAAAACAACATGGTCGTGTTTTTCCGCTGCGGGGTGGTCATGTACGAATTGCCCAAGCGGATCGCCGGAAATCAGCATGCGCCCGGACATACCCAGATGGATCAGCAGCGTTTCGCCACTTTTCAGATCAGCCAGAATATATTTCGAGCGGCGTCGCAACGCGACAATTTTCTGCCCCGTCAAACGCTGCGCCATATTTTCGGGAAAGGGCCAGCGCAGATCTGGGCGGTTGACGTCTGCACGCGCGATCGTTTGCCCTTCAATCACCGGAAGCAGCCCACGGCGCACAGTTTCAACTTCGGGGAGTTCAGGCATCATATGTCCTTTGTGCAAAAGGGGCGCATTGTGCATGGCGACATGCGCCCTATAACAAGGGCGATGTAACACAGCGGTCAGGCCAGATGACAGACAGCGACGACAAAACAACCCATTTCGGTTTTGAAACAGTGCCCGAGTCCGAAAAGGCCGGACGGGTGAAGGGCGTTTTCAGCTCTGTAGCCACAAAATATGATGTCATGAACGATGTGATGTCAGCAGGGGTTCACCGGATCTGGAAGGACGCAATGATGGATTGGCTGGCCCCGCGTGCCGGACAAAAACTGCTGGACGTGGCCGGCGGCACTGGTGACATCGCCTTTCGATTTCTGAAACGGGCCGGTTCCGGGCATGCAACGGTGCTGGACCTAACAGAATCGATGCTGGTCGAAGGGCGCAAACGGGCAGAAGCGGAACAAATGGCCGATAGCCTGGATTGGGTTGTCGGTGATGCGATGGCGCTGCCGTTTCCTGATAACAGCTTTGATGTCTATACAATAAGTTTTGGCATCCGCAACGTGACCCGTCCGCAAGAGGCCCTGAACGAGGCCTATCGTGTCTTGCGCCCGGGCGGGCGGTTGATGGTGCTGGAGTTTTCGCAATTGCCGAACGACGCACTGCAAAAGGCCTATGACCTTTACAGTTTCAACGTGATCCCCCGCATGGGCAAGCTGATCGCCAATGACAGCGAAAGCTATAAATATCTGGTCGAATCGATCCGGAACTTTCCGGATCAGGAGACGTTTCTGAATATGGTTCGGCAGGCCGGATTCGAAAACGCGAAGTATCGCAACCTGACAATGGGTGTTGCCGCGCTTCATTCCGGATGGAAGATCTAGACCATGCGAGGACCGCACAACATCTGGCGGCTGGTCCGCACCGGTGCAACGCTGGAACGAACAGGTGCAATGAATGTCGTTCTGGATGCGTTCGAAGCCCCCAAATCACTGCGGTTTGTAGCCCGTGCGCTGGGCTGGCCGTTTAAATGGCTGGGTCTCAAAGGTGATGTTACGATGCCGCCCGCGACCCGCGCGCTGACAGCTTTGGGACCCGCCTATATCAAATTCGGACAGGTTCTTTCGACCCGCCCGGATGTGGTGGGGGATGAGCTGGCTGTTCAATTGCGGGTCTTGCAAGACAAGCTGCCGCCGTTTCCAACCGACAAGGCTCGCACCGAGGTTGAAAAAGAGCTGGGCCAACCCGTAGACAGCGTGTTTTCCGAGTTCAGCGAGCCGGTGGCGGCCGCTTCGATTGCGCAGGTGCACAAGGCACGGCTGATCAGCAATGGCGAGGCCGTGGCCGTAAAAGTGCTGCGCCCCGGAATTGAACGCGCCTTTCGCAAGGATATCGACGCATTCTATCTTGCGGCACGCATGGTCGAAGTGTTTTCGCCGGGGTCACGGCGTTTGCGCCCGATGGAGGTTGTCGAGCATTTTGACGGTGTGGTGCGTGGTGAACTGGACCTGCGACTGGAAAGCTCCGCAGCGTCGGAATTTGCGGCAAATACAAAGAACGATGCGGGTTTCCAGCTGCCCCCGATCAAATGGGACCTGTCGGCGCGGCGGGTGATGACACTGGGCTGGGCCGATGGTGTCCCGATGGGGGACAATGCGGCAATTGATGCTGCGGGGCACGATCGAAAAGCACTGAGCGAGCGGGTGTTGCAATTGTTTTTGCAGCACGCCTTACGCGACGGTTATTTTCATGCGGACATGCATCAGGGCAATCTGAAAGTTGCGCCAAACGGCAACATCATCGCCTATGATTTCGGGATCATGGGCCATATCGATGAATATACCCGCCGGGTTTATGCCGAAATTCTGTTCGGCTTTATCCGGAAAGATTACAAACGTGTCGCAGAGGTGCATTTCGAAGCCGGGTATGTGCCCGCAGACAAGGATGTCGATGAATTTGCCCGCGCCCTGCGCGCTGTTGGCGAGCCTATTTTCGGAATGGACGCAACGCAGATTTCCATGGGGCGTTTGTTGAACTATCTGTTTGAGGTGACAGAACGGTTTGGTATGGAAACCCGCACCGAACTGATCCTTTTGCAGCGCACCATGGTGGTGGTGGAAGGGGTTGCCCGTTCGCTGAACCCACATATCAATATCTGGCAGGTCGCGCGCCCGACAGTGGAAGATTACATCAAGCAATCAATCGGTCCGAAGGCCATTGTGAGTGATCTTGCCAAGACCGCGCGGGTGATGGCGCGTTTCGGCCCACGATTGCCCGGATTGGTCGAAGCGGCGTTGATCCGGCAATCGAACGAGGCCATGGCGCCCGCGGAGGCGAAATGGCCCGCAGCCGTGTTTTGGGCGCTGCTGGGCGGCGGGCTGGGTGCACTGTTGTTCTGGGTTTTGCAGAATTGGACGCATTTGCCGGATTTCTGATCGGTAGCGGCCCGGAACGGACTTACTGGTTTGTTGTACTTGGCGTGCTTGTACCGCCGGTGCCGGCCAGCGCGCCGGCGACGGCCAGGCCGATCAACGGCGTCAAAAGCGGTATGAGGTTTGTCGGGTTCCCCAAGGCAGGATCGGGCGGGACGCCAAGGCATTCATCATTTCCCAGATTGTCCGGATTCTGGCAGTCAAGCGTTTGCGCGCTTGTCGTTATCGGCCAGATTGCAAGCAGAGTTGCGCCAATCAGGCCGGACCTGAAGGCCGAACCGACCCTGTAATACAGGTTTGATCCCGATGGTACGGGCAAGTGTTGTGTCCTGTCAGCATTGATGCGCATGAACATCACCTTTCTTAATCTGGCGTTAACCCAATCGTTGCAATTTGAACGAACCAAATTTCAAACCGATTGGTCTGAGTATTCGCGACATGACACAACACGAACCGCGGTTCCTGCCGGACCCGAATGGCCCTGCCGAACAAACGACCGCACCTTTCCGGGCCGATTTTCGAACGCTGCTGCTGACACTGTGGCGGGGCAAGATGATCATATCGGCCGCAAGTGTAGTCGCGGTTTTATTAACAACTTATTACGTTTTTGCCGTTGCAACGGCACTTTACACATCAAGCGTTGTGGTGATTTTCGATACCCGCCAAACCAGCGTTGTGGCATTGCCCAGTGTCATCGCAGCCGTATCCGGTGAACCGTCATCCGTAACGTCAGAAGTGGAAGTTTTGCGCGCGCGCACCCTCATGACAGACGTTGCGCGCCACTTGCACCTGATGTCCGATCCGGAATTCAACGCCGATCTGCGCGAACCAGGGCTGAAAACGCGTTTGCGCAGCGGAATTGAATCCGTCCTCGGTGGCGGCCAAAGTTTTGGTCCGCCGGCAACGGATGATGACAGGACGGGGCGCGATCTGGACAGGATCGTAAACGTTTTGCTGTCCAAGGTTTCGGTGCGCAATATTCCGGGAAGTCATGTCTTCAGGATTTCCGTGACGACCCAATCGCCTGAAAAATCGGCGATAATCGCCGATACCATCGCCAGATTGTACATCGACAACCAGATGAATGAAAAACAACACGCCACCGAGCACGCGGCGAAATGGCTGGCAAGCCGCGTTGCTGAACTGCAATCGCAACTGGAAGATGCAGAAGCGCAGGTGGCGCAGTTTACCGCCGCAACTGCGTTGATTTCTGCCCCTGCCCTTCAGGTTCTTGAGCGGCAGTTGAAGGAATTGCGGGCGCGCATTGCTGCGGCGCATACGCGGAAGGCAAAAATGCAGGGACTGTTGGGCAAGATGGTGGATGCGCAAACGCCACATGACAAGGTCGCAGTGGCAGATGATGTTTTGTTGACGCAAATGTTGTCATCAGGGCGCCTAACCCCCGATCGTATTGCCGAATTCGATGACCGGTACCGCGATATCCTGTCACGTGTCCGGATTGAAGCTGACCGGGCAACGCTACAGCTTGCGGCTTTGCAAGCGTCCGAAACCAAGCTTGACCTGCAGATCGATCAACAAGGTCAGGACCTTATCGCTTTGCAGCAATTGACCCGCGAAGCCGCCGCAACGCGCCTTTTGTACGAGCATTTTCTAAGCCGTCTGAAGGAAACATCAGCGCAAAAAGGTATTCAGCAGGCGGATAGTCGGGTGTTGTCGCATGCCGTTGTCCCAAGCTTTGCGCATAGCCCGCGAAAATCGTTGATCATCACGATGGCGGCCCTTTTCGGTCTCACCTGCGGAGCGCTTTACGTGCTGGTGCAAGAAGCCGCCAATACGTCATTTCGCACGGCTGCGGCATTAGAGACGTTTTCCGGCCTGCCTGTTCTGGGGCAAATACCTGCACTTGATGTGGGGCGCGTTCAGCCTGCCCGTTTGAACCTAGCCTGTGATGCACGCCGCATGGAAGCCATGCGGGGCCTGCGCACATCTATTCTTCTGTCCCAGAAAGAAAGTCAAAAACAGGTCATTCTGGTCACTTCCGCAATGCCCGGCGAAGGAAAAACCACAATCGCGTTGAGCATGGGCGAAGTATTGAGCGGTTTGGACAAGAAAGTGCTGGTTGTCGAAGGCGATGTCAGACGGGGCAGACTGCGCCAACAATTCAAAGATCTTCCTGAGGCGGGAATCGTGTCTATCCTGAACGAAACGGCACAGATCGGGGAGGGAATCCATCGCCCCGAAGGGTATGGCGCGGACATTTTGGCGGCGAATTCAACACGCAAGAACCCGGCGGATCTGTTTTCTTCACGGCGCATTCGCGATCTGGTGCAAACGCTTCGCGCGCAATACGACTACATTATCATTGATACGCCACCGGTTCTGGCGACCCCCGATGCGTGCATTCTGGCGAAACAGGCCGATACCGTTCTTCTGACTGTGAAATGGGACAGCACATCTGATGTGCAAATCCGTAAAACGCTGAGGCTGTTCCGAAGTACCGGTGTGAACGTTTCCGGGCTGGTGCTGACCCAAATCAGTCTGAAAGGCATGAAAAGATACGGTTTAGGCGGCAAACACAGTTGTTATGCCGATTATGCGGCACGGGGTGCGCCCGTATCTTAAAAACTTGGCCGTGATCAGGAAAAACGACCGTCCAACGCCTGATAGGTTTGTTCAATACCATCGCGCAGGGAACGCACGTTGTTCCATCCAAGGGCGTGCAGTTGCGAAGAATCCATAAGCTTTCTTGGTGTGCCATCGGGTTTTGACGGATCAAAAACCAGTTCGGCCTTGTAGCCGACAACATCGGCAATCGTTTCGGCCAGTTCGCGAATGGTGACCTCGGAACCTGATCCCACATTCAGAGGGACATCGCCGGAGTAGGATTTCAGCAAGAACACAAGCGCATCCGCAAGATCATCGACATGCAGGAATTCGCGCAACGGTGTTCCGCTTCCCCACAGCGTTACGGATTTGGCGCCGCTTTCCTTTGCTTCGTGAAACTTTCTGAGAAGTGCGGGCAAGACGTGGCTTGTTTCAAGATTATAGTTATCGCCCGGTCCGTAAAGGTTGGTTGGTTGTGCGGAAATGAAATCACAGCCGTATTGCTTGCGATACGCCTGACACATCTTGATACCCGCGATCTTGGCGATCGCGTACCATTCGTTCGTGGGTTCAAGAGGGCCTGTCAAAAGAGCATCTTCGCTGATCGGCTGTGGCGCCAATTTGGGGTAGATGCAGGACGACCCCAGAAACAAAAGTTTTTCGACCCCGCATTGATAGGCGGCATGAATAACGTTTGTTTCAAGTACCAGATTATCGCGCAGGAATTCCGCCGGCATCGTATTGTTGGCATGAATTCCGCCAACTTTCGCCGCCGCCAGAACGATGGCATCCGGGCGGGTTTTTTCCATCCAGCGATCAACGCCAGCCTGATCCGTCAGATCGACAACATCGCGCCCGGCCGTGATTATTTCACAATCTTCACTTGCAAGGCGACGGACAACAGCGCCACCAACCATGCCGCGATGCCCAGCGACCCAAACACGTTTGCCGGACAGATCAAACATCATCCTTCGCGGTCCTTGCGCGATTTTTCACGCGCCACGACTTTCAGATCGCTTTCAACCATTTCACGCACCATTTCCGACAGGGTGGTTGTATAGGTCCATCCCAGTTTTTCACGCGCCTTGGTCGGATCGCCAATCAACAGGTCAACTTCGGTCGGACGGAAATACCGGGCATCCACTTCGACCAGAACCTGACCGGTTTTTTCATCGATGCCTTTTTCGTCAACGCCCGTACCGCTCCATCCTATGGAAATACCAACGGCTGCAAACGCGGCGTCAACAAAACTGCGCACGCTTTGGGTTTCCCCTGTTGCCAGAACGAAATCTTCCGCTGTCTCCTGCTGAACGATGCGCCACATGCCTTCCACGTAGTCACGTGCGTGGCCCCAATCGCGCTTGGCATCCAGATTGCCAAGATAAAGTTTGTCTTGCAGTCCAAGGCTGATCGCTGCAGCAGCGCGGGTGATTTTGCGGGTTACAAAGGTTTCTCCGCGCAACGGGCTTTCATGATTGAACAAGATACCATTGGACGCATGCATCCCGTATGCCTCGCGGTAGTTGACGGTGATCCAGTAGGCATAAAGCTTTGCCGCTGCATAGGGCGAGCGCGGGTAAAAGGGTGTTGTTTCGCTTTGCGGGACTTCCTGAACCAGACCGTAAAGTTCGGATGTAGACGCCTGATAGAACCGGCAGGTTTTTTCCATGCCCAGAATCCGGATTGATTCAAGCAGACGCAGGGTGCCCATACCATCGGCATTGGCTGTGTATTCCGGGGTATCAAAACTGACCTGAACGTGGCTTTGGGCCGCAAGGTTGTAAATCTCGTCAGGTTTGATTTCCTGCACGAGACGGATCAGGTTTGTGCTGTCGGTCATATCGCCATAGTGGAGCTTGAATTTGACTTCGCGGTCATGCGGATCCTGATACAGGTGATCGATACGCGACGTATTAAAAGACGAGGACCGGCGTTTGACCCCGTGTACCTCGTAGCCTTTTTTAAGCAAAAGTTCTGCCAGATACGCACCATCCTGTCCGGTGACGCCCGTTATCATTGCACGTTTTGTCATCAAATTTTCCATTCTTTCAGGCGCAAAAATCTGTTTGAAGCCTGTGCTAAACCGCGAGTGCCCGGATGTGAAGGCGGCAATTCATTCGCGTCATTCGCGCGCGTAGACGTCCTCATACCGCACAATGTCGTCTTCACCGACATAAGCACCGGTCTGAACTTCGATCAGGACCATCGGAACCTTGCCGGGGTTTTCCATACGGTGAACAGCGCCCAGCGGAATGTAGACCGACTGGTTTTCTGTCACCAGTTGCACCTTATCGTCAATCGTGACCTTTGCAGTGCCTTCCACAACGATCCAGTGTTCGGACCGGTGAACATGCGATTGCAGCGACAACGCCGCGCCCGGATGGACAACGATACGCTTTACCTGAAACCGGTCACCGACCACCAGACTTTCGAACCATCCCCAGGGGCGGTGATCCTTGGGAAAGGCCACAGCCTGCGTCGCACCCTTGGCCGAGAGCGCCGAAACAGCAAGTTTTACATCCTGCGCCCGGTTCATATCTGCGACCAGAACGGCATCATTCATGGCAATTGCCATTATGTTCTTCAGGCCGATACCGACCACTTCCAAGGTTTCGCTTTCGGATCGCAAAAGCGTATTTTCACAATCAATGGCTGTTGCCGGACCGCTGGTAGACACACCATCCTTGTCGGGATTGGTTTCGCGCCAGACGGCATCCCAGCCGCCAAGATCAGACCAGGCACTGGTGAAGGGAACAACCGAGAGGTTGTCGGCCCGCTCCATCACGGCATAGTCGATCGAAATGTCATTGCAGTTTGACCAGTCATCCGGTGCAAGCCGCAAAAAACCCAGATCTGTTTTGGCGTTGTTTATCGAGGCCTGAACAGGGTCGATCAGGTCAGGTGAATGGGCTTTGAAGGCAGCGATGATTTCGCTTGCCCGACACAGGAAAATGCCGCCGTTCCAAAGAAAGTTTCCGGCTTTCAACATCTTTTTTGCGGTGGTGGCATCTGGTTTTTCGACGAATTTCGACAGGGCAATCGGGGCACCGGACCCGTCTGGCTTTTTGGACAGTTCCAGATAGCCATAGCCGGTTTCGGGACGATCCGGTGTGATACCAAAGGTAACAAGCTGGCCTTTTTCCACAGCGGCCAATCCCTGTTCAACGACCCCGTGAAATGCGCCCGCGTCAGGCACCACATGGTCTGACGGCGCGATAAGCATGATTGCATCGGGATCGGATTTTGACAGGTAAAGCGCCGCCGCAAGGATGGCCGGGGCCGTGTTTCTGCCTTGTGGTTCGATCAGAATTGCACCGGGGTCAATGCCGACTTCGGTCAATTGTTCTGTCACGATAAAGCGGAAATCCGAATTTGTAAGAATGACGGGTGCATTGAAAGACAATGACTGCGTCTTTCCCGACATGCGCATGGCCGATGCCTGAAACAAGGATTGCGCGTCGATCAATGGTGAAAATTGTTTGGGATAGCTTTTGCGCGACAATGGCCAAAGACGGGTTCCAGACCCACCGCATAACAGAACCGGATAAATTGATTGCATGTTCTAACCCTGACAAATCCGTCTATTTCAAAAACGTCCGCCTTCGTGATCGTACGCCTATTCCGAATAGCAGATTGGCACCGATTTGAAAGGTATCGACAGGCGCAATGCTGGCTGCGGTGCATCGAAAATACAACGCAACGCCCACCGTCACGGTCCGGTTATGTTTTGGACAGGTTCGCACTGCATGTTTGGCGCTGATTTTGCAGGAGTTAGGAATGCCAATCCTTGACCACTTTTCAAGTTTCCAGCCCGGATTATCCGCCCCTGCGACCGGCGGTTTTTCGATTGTACCGGATGATAACACTGATCTTGGCGTCTTGCCGCGGGCCATCATGGTTGCCGCAGGAGGTGACGTAGGCGCAATTCTGATGGATGGCAGTACCGTTGTCTTGCCGGGGCTTGCCGCCGGCGTCGTCTATCCTTTTCGGGTAAGGCGTGTTCTTGGTAGTGCAGGCGGTACAACCGCGTCCGGCATTATCGGGTTATACTAATGATTGGCCTGGGGTTTGATTGTACGTCGCGCGCGCGCCAGCAGTCTTTTTTCGGTCCGCCGGACGGATTGGGATGGGACGGTTCTGTTCTTGCGCTGGATGTGCGCATGTCCGCCGGTGGTGCCTTTCGGTTGAATACGGACCCACGTCAACTGGTTGATCCCTTGATCTGGGACGGTGCGGCCCTGCATGTGGACGGCGTTGATGGCGATGATGGCAACAGCGGCTTTGGCAGCATGGATGGCGATTTCACAAATGCAAAACGTTCCATTCATGCCGCTTTCAGCGCGGGCAATGCAACAGGCGCGGCGTATCGCATTCTGATCAAATCAGGTGAATTCGAGGGCAGCGCCTTTACCAAAAACGGACAGATCGAACCTGCCTATCCGGTTGCCGTGATCGGTTGGAATGGCCCGGTTTGGTACCGCACAGGCCCGTTTGAAGCCGAATGGAGCGATGCAGGCGGCACATATTCCGCCGGAATTACATCCTTGAACAGGGTGTTTCGCACCGATGTGCGAACCGAAAACGGGCTTTATTCTGAACTGGTGCAAGCCAACGATCTGGTGGCCTGTCAAGCGACGGTCAACACCTGGTTCAAGGACGGATCCGTTTTGCACGTGAACATCGGTCGCGCACCCGGCCCGCGCGATATTGCTGCAATCCGAAACTTCAACGGGGCGCGATTTCTGGATCATTCCGATGATCTTTATCTGGAGAATATCCACATCGAAGGTGGCATTACAGGGGCTTTGCACTGCGATGCAGCGGCAGATCGCAACGTTGTTGGTGTGTCCTGTTCCTTTCGGTATTCATCGCCTTCAAATACAGCGTCGCCTCTGGATGCGGTGCGGATACGACGGACAAACGGATTAATCGCGTTTTTTGATTGTGATGCATCATGCGGAGCGAAAGACGGGTGGAGCTTTCATCAGGATGACGCCAACGCGATGCAGGTGGTCCTATCCAATTGCACAAGCTTTGAAAACGGCGCGTTTTCGGCAACGTCCTGCAATGCCGTGACAGCGCATGACAGCGTTATCGCGGCCATTGTTGGCGGCCGTTTCGGGTATGGGTGCGCCGGCACAACGCGCTGCGTGCGCAAATTTGGCCAGTGGATGCGGTGTTTCGCAGCCTGCCTTTTGTGTCTTGTCGGTCCGTCGTTTACGGGATCGGGACTGATCCGGGCGCAAGAGATTTCGGCGCGAGAGACGGTTGTCATCGGCAATGACCGAGGCGGGAAAATCCGGACCAAACTGGCCAAGCTGGCTGTGATCCGTGCCAACGGTCAAAAAATCGAACTGCGGGGGCGGGTCTGTTATTCAACCTGCACATTGTATCTGGGTCTGCCGCAGACCTGCGTATTGCCGGACACCAGTTTCGGGTTTCACGGGCCTTCGAATTACGGGGTTCGCCTGCGTCCGGAGGCGTTTGAATACTGGTCCCATCTGATTGCGGCGCATTATCCGGAACCATTGCGCGGATGGTACCTGAAAACCGGGCGGGCGCGGATCAATACCTACTACCGGATATCCGGAACAGAACTGATCCGCATGGGGCTGGCGCAATGCGCACCAACCCCGAAACAGTCTTAGGTTGATATCAAAGCCGCTCGATCGCCAGCGCGATGCCTTGCCCGCCACCAATGCACATCGTGATCAGCGCCCTTTTCCCGCCGATACGTTCCAGTTCGTACAGCGCCTTGATCGTGATGATCGCTCCGGTTGCGCCAACCGGATGGCCCAGCGCGATCGCGCCACCGTTGGGGTTTACCTTGGCTGGGTCCAGACCCAAGCCCTTGTTCACGGCACAGGCCTGAGCAGCGAACGCTTCGTTGCTTTCGATCACATCGAAATCCGCAACCGACAATCCTGTGCGCGCCAGCAGGTTTTCCACAGCAGGCACCGGCCCGATCCCCATCACCTCGGGGCGAACACCGGCGTGGGCATAGCCCAAAACGCGTGCTTTGGGTTTCAGACCTGCCTTGGCTGCCGCATCGGCTGTGGCCAGTACAATTGCTGCCGCACCGTCATTGATACCGGATGCGTTGCCCGCCGTGACAGTCCCGTCTTTCTGGAACACGGTGCGCAATCCGGCCAGTGCGTCAGCGGTTGTGGCTTTGGGGTGCTCGTCAACTTCGAACGGCACGGTATCGCGTTTTACGCGTACTTCGACCGGCGTGATTTGCGATTTGAAATATCCGTTCTGCAATGCATTGGCCGCCCGGTTCTGGCTTTCCAAGGCAAAGGCATCCTGTGCGGCACGCGAAATATCATGTTCGGCGGCCACATTTTCGGCCGTCACACCCATGTGGCCGGTGCCGAACGGGCAGTTCAGCGCGCCCAGCATCATATCCAGCGTTCGGATATCCCCCATTTTCGCGCCCCAGCGCTGATCCGGGATGATGAACGGAGAACGCGACATGTTTTCCGCCCCGCCCGCCAGCGCAAATTCCGCATCCCCCAACATCAGGGATTGCACCGCCGACACGATCGCTTGCGCGCCGGACCCGCAAAGGCGGTTCACGTTCATCGCCGGGGTTGTGTCCGGAATTCCGGCCTGCATTGCGGCGACCCGCGACAGATACATGTCACGTGGTTCAGTATTGATCACATGGCCAAAAACGACATGGCCGATCTGGCCACCTTCGACACCGGACCGGATCATCGCCGCTTTGGCCGCCGCGGCGCCAAGATCAATTGGGGGCGTTCCGGCCAACGCACCGCCAAAAGTGCCGATTGCAGTGCGGGCGCCGTCAAGAATTACGATATCGGTCATTTCGGGATTCCTTTGAAAGTTTTCAAAGCCAATAATAAGCAACGCAAGCCGGATGTCAGCCCAAAGATGCCAACTGAGCATTTTGCCACATTCGACCCACATCAGGCGACGTTGACAGCGCGGGTGGAACCGGCCAAGTTTCCGCCATGACGGAGAAAAGCGACGCTATCTTGACGAAACTGCCCGCCCGCCTGAAAGAAGCGCGGCGCGCACAAGGCCTTTCGCTGGACGCGGTGGCCAAACTGTCCGGCGTGTCGCGATCCATGGTCAGCCAGATCGAACGGGGCGAAAGCAGCCCGACCATCGCAACATTATGGAACCTGACACGCGCATTGCAGGTCGATTTCGCGGGCCTTCTGGATGCGAATCCCCTAAGCGACCAAATTGAAATCTTGCGTGCGGACCAGGTGCCTACGATCGACAATATGGGCGAAGGATGCCGTATTCTGATCCTGTCCCCACCCGATCAGGCTGGCCGGAATGAGGTTTACGAACTTCGCCTGGCACCCGGCGGCGTTCTGGACAGCCAACCGCACACGCGCGGTGCGCGCGAACATATTTCGGTGATCGAAGGGTATATCGTGGTGACATCCGGGGACGCCACCGAAGAACTGGGCGCTGGCGATACCGCCTATTACGCGGCAGATGTTGTCCACCGGATCACCGCGCCGACCGGTCCGGCCCGTGCGTTTTTGTTGGTCCAGAACGCCTGATTCCGGTATTACGGATTTTTTCCGTGATACTGTATTCTTTCGTTTGGGAATCGGTTCCGTCATGTTAGGATGACCGAAAGGAGCCTTTCATGACCGATGCCTTTCTTTCCCATATCCGCGACAGCCTGACCCAGATTGAAACTGACGGCATGACCAAGCGCGAGCGTTTGATCACGTCCCCTCAAGGTGGAAAGATCGCGGTTGGCGGGCGGCAGGTCATCAATCTTTGCGCCAACAACTATCTTGGGCTTGCCGATCATCCTGACCTGATCAAGACGGCGAAATCCACGATGGATACAAAAGGGTTCGGGATGGCCAGCGTACGGTTCATCTGCGGCACGCAGGATATCCATCGCGATCTGGAACAGGCACTGGCCAGATTTCTGAACAAGGATGACACGATCCTGTTTGCAGCATGTTTTGATGCCAATGGCGGTTTGTTCGAACCGCTTTTGGGTCCGGAGGACGCGGTTGTTTCCGACAGCCTGAACCACGCGTCGATCATTGACGGTATCCGGCTGTGCAAGGCAAAACGCTATCGGTACCGGAACAACGATATGGCAGATCTGAGGGCGCAGCTTGAAAAGGCGCGCGCAGATGGTGCGCGCCACATCATGATTGCAACCGACGGTGTGTTTTCCATGGATGGAACACTGGCCAATCTGCCGGAAATCACCACAATTGCAAAGAAATCCGGCGCACTGGTCATGGTGGATGATTGCCACGCAACAGGGTTCATGGGCCCGCGCGGGGCAGGAACGCCTGATCACTTCGGTCTGGATGTCGATATTCTGACAGGCACTTTGGGCAAGGCGCTGGGCGGGTCTATCGGCGGTTACATCGCAGGCCCGCAGCCTGTGATTGATCTGCTGCGCCAACGGGCGCGGCCCTATCTGTTTTCCAATTCGTTGCCGCCCGCAATTGTAGCCGCAGCGATTGAGGCGATTCACCTGGTGCAAGACGGGGCAGATTTGCGCCGGCAATTGTTCGAAAACACAGCCTATTGGCGCGCCGGGCTGGAACGGCTGGGGTTTGATCTGTTGCCCGGGCAGCACCCGATCGTGCCAGTGATGCTGGGTGAAGCAAGGTTGGCACAGGACATGGCTGCGCGATTGTTCGACGAAGGCGTCTATGTTTCCGGGTTCTTTTTTCCAGTGGTCCCGCGCGGTCAGGCGCGGATCAGAACGCAGATGAATGCGGCTCTGACTTGGGCGGATCTGGATCATGCGCTGACAGCATTCGAAGTTGCCGGCAAGGCGGTGGGGGTTCTGACATGAGCAACGAAATGAAAGCGCTGGTCAAAGCGCACCCGCGTGAAGGACTGTGGATGCAGCGTGCGCCAGTTCCCGAGATCGGACCGGATGATGTTCTGATCCGCATCAAGAAAACCGGGATTTGCGGCACTGATATCCACATCTGGAACTGGGATGAATGGGCCCGGAAAACCGTACCTGTTCCACTGATCACCGGCCACGAATTCGCTGGTGAGATCGTCGAACTGGGTCGTGATGTGGAAGGGTTGGACATCGGGCAACGGTGCAGCGGGGAAGGCCATCTGATCGGCAAAAACTCTCGTCAAAGTCGCGCTGGCAAGTTTCATCTTGATCCGCAAACACGCGGAATCGGGGTGAATGAACAGGGGGCGTTTGCCGAATACCTGCGCCTGCCCGCATTCAATGTCGTGCCCTTGCCCGATGAGATTTCCGACGATATCGGCGCTATTCTGGATCCGTTGGGCAATGCGGTTCACACCGCGCTCAGCTTTGATCTGGTGGGCGAGGATGTGTTGGTGACCGGGGCAGGCCCGATCGGGATCATGGCCGCGGCAGTGGCCCGCCATGTGGGTGCGCGCCATGTGGTCATTACAGACGTCAATCAGGATCGGCTGGATCTGGCCGCGCGGGTTGCCGATGTTGTGACAGTCAACGTGGCGACACAGGAACTGGCCGAAACAGTGTCGAAACTGAAGATGCGCGAAGGGTTTGACGTGGGTCTGGAAATGTCCGGCAACCAGCGCGCGCTGGATCAGATGGTCGAAGCGCTGGTGATGGGCGGGCGCATTGCGTTACTGGGCATTCCGCCCGGCAAATCACCTGTGGATTGGTCACGCATCGTGTTCAAGGCCATCACCATCAAGGGCGTCTACGGGCGCGAGATTTTCGAAACGTGGTACAAGATGATCGCAATGCTGCAAAACGGACTGGACGTTTCAGCCGTTATCACACACCGGTTTGGGGTTGATGATTTCGAACAGGGCTTTGCCGCGATGAAATCGGGCCAAAGTGGCAAGGTTGTTCTGGACTGGACCTAGACAGGTTGTGCGCGACAGTCACGGCCCAAACGCAATACGACCCTTTGGTGTCAGCAACCAGCAATCCCGCCCCTCGAACACCGCAGTGGTAAGGGGCCGCCCAAAGCCCGCGCCACTGTCAAGATTGACCCTGTTGCCATAGTGCTGCGGCGCATCCAGCGCGGTGTGGCCATGCACGATCAGATATCCGTGGTCCCGCGGATCGCTTAAAAACGGCTCTCTTATCCAGATCAGATCGTCTTCGACCTGATCGGCCAATGGCACGCCGGGGCGAATTCCGGCGTGAACAAACAGCAGCTTGTCGTGGGTGTGGGTCAGATCAAGATCGTTCAGAAAATCAAGATGCGATTGGGGAACGGCTGACAAAGCGGCGGTATGTGTATTGCTGACCGATGCGCCATCCTTTGCGTAAACGCCATAAGACAGCATTGTCTTGTCACCCCCCAGGATCGGGTTGAACCACATCAAGTCAGGCCGGGTCCGGCTGTCATGCACATTCTTGTCGCTCATGAACCGCAGCAGATAGCGATCGTGGTTGCCCTTGAGGGCCCTCCAGTTGCGGCCCTGTGCGTAGCCTTCGATCAGCGTCTGCACGACGGCACAACTGTCCGGCCCGCGATCAATATAGTCCCCCAGAAACACCACCTTGGCATCAGGCCCGCCATCGGATTCGATCAAAGCCAGCGCGGCCTTCAACATGTCGATCTGGCCGTGGATATCGCCGATGGCGTAAACTGGTTTTGTCATTCCGGCGCTCCTTTGGGGTGTTGGATGTTCCATAAAACAAATAACGCCGCCCCGACAGGGCGACGTTTTGGGTTTCGGCGGTTAAACTAAGTCAGGCAACGTCAAACTCCAGTGGTTTGACCTGAGTGAATTTTCCTGTGTCCGACAGCTTCTTGAGGATCGGGGCAGGCACAGCGGCATCCACATAAAGCAATGCAATCGCCTCGCCGCCCGCTGCCGATCGACCCAGGGTAAAATTGGCGATGTTCACGCCGTTTTCACCCATGGTTTGCCCCAAAAGACCGATAATTCCGGGAACGTCTTCATTCGTGGTGTAAAGCATATGCGATCCGATTTCGGCGTCGATATTGATGCCCTTGATCTGGATAAAGCGCGGCTTTCCATCGCTGAACACAGTGCCCGCGATTGATCTTTCGCGTTTTTCAGTGACGACCGTCACTTTGATATAGCCATCGAAACTGCCGGATTTGTCCTGATTGGTGGTACTGATCTGAATACCGCGATCTTTCGCAATCACAGGCGCGCTGACCATGTTCACATCCGGGTTTACCTTTTTCATAATGCCCGCAATCACCGAACAGTTCAGCGCCTCCAGGTTCATCGCCGCGACCGATCCGTCGTAAAGGATGTTGATCGCCTTGATCGGTTCGTCTGTCATCTGGCCGATAAAGGCACCAAGATGCGCGGCCAGTTTCACCCATGGCCCCATCACTTTGGCCTCTTCCGCAGTCACGGACGGCATGTTCAGCGCGTTGGTTACTGCGCCGGTCAGCAAATAGTCGGACATTTGTTCCGCCACCTGCAATGCAACGTTTTCCTGCGCTTCGGTGGTTGCGGCCCCAAGATGCGGTGTGCAAACGACATTGGGCAGATTGAATAACGGGTTTTCAATCGCAGGTTCGGTTTTGAACACATCAAACGCCGCGCCGGCAACGTGGCCCGATTTCAGTGCATCTGCCAGCGCTGCTTCGTCCACCAATCCGCCACGGGCACAATTGATGATACGCACTCCCTTTTTCATCTTCGCAATAGCCTCGGCAGACAGGATATTTGCGGTCTGATCGGTAAAGGGAACGTGCAGGGTGATGAAATCAGCGCGCTTCAGCAGATCATCCAGTTCCACCTTTTCAACGCCCATCTTGTCGGCTTTTTCCTGACTTAGGAACGGATCATAGGCGACAACCTTCATTTTAAGACCGCGCGCGCGATCACAGACGATACCGCCGATGTTGCCCGCGCCGATCACACCCAGCGTTTTGCCTGTCAACTCTACGCCCATGAATTTGGATTTCTCCCATTTGCCCGCGTGGGTCGATGCGCTGGCCTCGGGAATCTGGCGCGCGACGGCAAACATCATTGCAATTGCGTGTTCGGCCGTTGTGATCATGTTGCCGAAAGGTGTGTTCATGACGATCACACCCTTTTTCGAAGCAGCCTCGCGATCGACATTGTCCACGCCGATCCCGGCGCGTCCTATGACCTTCAGGTTGGTCGCTGCGTCCAGTATTTTCTGGGTCACTTTTGTAGCGGACCGGATCGCAAGCCCGTCATACTGGCCGATCATCGCCTCAAGCTTTTCCTTGTCCTTGCCCAGATCAGGCATGAAATCCACTTCGATGCCCCGGTCACGGAAAATTTGTACGGCGGCGTCTGACAGCTTGTCAGAAATAAGAACTTTGGGGGCCATTTCGGCGCTCCTTGATGATATTAATTGTGGGAACGGGGGGCGCAACGTGGCGCACCCCAATGGTGTTCGATTCCGGGATTGCTCGGTTATGCAGCTTCCATTTGCGCATCTATTTCCGCGTCAAATGCCCAGGACAACCAAGGCAGCATGGCTGATATGTCGGACGTTTCTACCGTTCCGCCACACCAGATGCGCAGGCCGGGGGGGGCATCGCGATAGGCCCCGATATCATAGGCGACACCTTCGGCATCCAGCCGTTTCGCAACGGCCTTGGCGAAAGCCGCGCCATCAACGATACGGGCGTCGGTGAATTTCAGGCAAACGGATGTATTGGACCGCGTCGCCGGATCTTCTGCCAGATAGGCGATCCAGTCATTGGCATTCACGAAGGCCTCGATCGCGGCGGAGTTTGCGTTGGCACGGTTGATCAATCCGGTCAGTCCACCAACCGAACGCGCCCAGTCCAGGGCAACCAGATAATCTTCCACCGCCATCATCGACGGTGTATTGATGGTTTCCCCCCTGAAGATGCCATCAATCAGTTTGCCGCCTTTTGTCAGGCGGAAAATCTTGGGCAATGGCCAGGCCGGTGCATAGTTTTCCAACCGGGCGACCGCGCGGGGCGACAGGATCAGCATGCCATGTGCACCTTCGCCGCCCAGAACCTTTTGCCAGCTGAATGTGGTTACATCCAGTTTATCCCAAGGCAGGTCCATCGCGAACGCGGCCGACGTGGCATCACACAGCGTCAGACCTGCGCGATCCGATGGGATAACATCCCCGTTCGGCATCCGCACGCCCGAGGTTGTGCCGTTCCAGGTAAAGCAAACATCGTGATCGTAGTTCAATGCCGCCATGTCCACGATCCGCCCGTAATCGGCTGTGTGAACCGTCGCGTCGATTTTCAACTGTTTGACAGCATCGGTGACCCAGCCAGCGCCAAAACTTTCCCATGCGACCATTTCAACCGGGCGTTCCCCCAACAGGTTCCACATCGCCATTTCAAAGGCGCCGGTATCCGATGCCGGCACGATACCGATGCGATAATCGGCAGGTATGCCAAGCAGGTCGCGGGTCTCTTCGATTGCGGCCAGCAATTTGGCCTTGCCAACTGCGGCACGATGGCTGCGCCCGAACGGGGCGTCAGACAGTTTTTGCAATTCGAATGTAGGGATTTTGGCACAAGGGCCAGACGAAAACCGCGGATTAGCCGGCCGCGATGCCGGTTGTTTAATAGCCATTTCTGCTATCCTTCCAGATAAGCGCCCTTCGTTGGGGAAGGGTGTCCCACCGCTGGAAATACGGGCGCAATCGGGGTGGTGCAAGCGCCAAAACGCCGCTATAGCGCCGCTTGATGAATTAAATGCGACCTTTTTGAAGTGGATCGGAAACTTGGCAGGCCCGTTTGTTGCCACACTCCTTACCTCGCCCCAAGGCCCGAAACTGGATCCAAGCCTTGTCGACTCATTGCGCAATGCGTGGGGCGGCGGGGGTGCCCTGTGGCTCGCCGCGGATGAAGCAGCAGAATTCACCTTTCCGGTGATGCCTGACAATCACCCGCAGGTCTGGGATGATCTGCAAAAGCTGGGCGTCGATCTGGTGGTACAGCAAGCTGACAATCGCAAAAAGAAAATGCTGCTGGCCGATATGGACAGCACCATGATCCAGCAGGAATGCATTGACGAACTGGCAGACGAGGCGGGTGTGGGTGCGCATGTGGCGGACATCACCGCGCGGGCGATGAACGGAGAGCTGGATTTCAACGCAGCGCTGGTTGAACGTGTCGGTCTGCTGGCTGGGCTGGACGCAAATGTGATCCATCACGTTCTGGCGACACGCATAACGTATATGCAGGGCGGGGCCGAACTTGTCGCGACGATGAAGGCCAATGGCGCTTACACGACACTTGTTTCGGGCGGGTTTACGGCGTTTACGCATCAGGTTGCCCGGCATCTGGGCTTTGACGAAAATCGCGCCAATTCCCTGATGATCGACGCCGGCAAACTGACCGGGCATGTCGCCCTGCCGATCCTTGGGCGGCAGGCCAAGGTTGATGCTTTGGTGGATATTTCGAACAGGCTGGGATTGCCGGAAACAGACGTTATGGCGGTGGGCGACGGCGCCAACGATCTGGGGATGCTGACACGGGCCGGAACCGGGGTCGCGTTGCATGCCAAGCCAGCGGTTGCCGCGCAATGTGATGTCCGGATCAATCACGGTGACCTGACTGCGCTTTTGTACATTCAGGGATACAGCAAAGCTGAATTCATACGAAATAATTAACGTTTCATTTAATTAACATTTACGTTAATTATTGTACATGTCGAACCTGATCAAGATATTTGCAGCCCTTTCGGATGAAACCCGTTTCACGCTGGTTACCCGATTGATGGAGAAAGGCGAACAACCTGCCGGTGCGCTGGTGGCCACGGCAGACATGACAGCGCCCGCCATTTCAAGACACCTGAAAGTACTGCGCGAAGCCGGCGTGATCCGGCAACGCGCCGAGGGAACCAAACGCTATTATTCCGTGCGGCCCGAAGCCATACAGGCGATTTCGGGATGGACACTGGACCACAAGGCATTCTGGGAGGCTGGCCTTGACCGGCTTGATGCCTTTCTGGCCGCAGAGGGAGAAAACGAAGATGGCTGATATCCGTCTGGAACGCGAATTCAAGGTAACAGCCGAACGACTGTTCCGGGTGGTCACCGAACACGCGCAGCTTTTGCAATGGTGGGGTCACGACGGGATGGTTGTTCAGAAAGAACATATCGATTTCTCGAAAACCGGGCCGTGGTTTTTTGATATGTCGGATCAGAACGGCCAGCGGTTCAAGATGTCAGGTCAGGTCACCCATGTGGATTCACCCAGATCCGTCGGGTTCACGTGGGGCTGGCACGACGATACCGACCAACGCGGCAAGGAAAGCCATGTCACGTTCACCATCGTTCCAACGGCATCTGGGGCACGATTGATTGTGGATCACCGGGAGCTGCCCGACAGCGAGATTGCGACCCGCCACGAAGCCGGTTGGAGCGCGACTCTGGTACGGCTTGGCCGGATATTGAATTAACCAAAGCAACCACAAAGGGAGAGTATTATGACAGATTTCATTTTCGCCTATCATGGCGGCAAAATGCCGGAAACACCGGAAGAGGGCGCCAAGGAAATGGCCAAGTGGCAGGCGTGGTTCGAAAATCTGAGTGACGCAGTCGTAAATCCGGGGAATCCCGTGGGTATGTCAAAAACCGTAAGTGCCGCAGGGGTCGCAGATGATGGCGGCGCAAATCCGCTTTCGGGGTTCACCATTGTCCGTGCGAAAGACATTGATGCTGCTGTCGCCATGGCCAAAGGCTGCCCGATGGTCAGCAGCGGTAATGGCAGTGTCGAAGTTGCGCCAGTGGTCGAAATGTAAACGTCAAAGTAAAGTCGCAGCGGGTTTGATTAAACCCGCTTCGATCCCCCGCCGGTTCAGAATCGGGGCAAAACGCCGTTTGCGTGTCGCGGGGTGTTCCGCGTCCAGCACACCCAATTTGACCAGAATGGATGCAATCGCGCATTCACTGGCGCGCGTGGTGCCGTCAACGATCTTTAGCGCGACACCCAGTTTCTTTTCGGGAATGATGGCCACAAAGAACGCTTCGGCACCGGTTTTGATCGCAACCTTGCCGTTCATCGCGCGCATCAGTTCCGTACAGGCACGGCCTTCGCCAGCCACCAGATCAGGATGCAGCATCATGGCTTGCGACAATCTTACAGCGGCCTGACTTGTCGTGTCGGTCCGCTCGTGCGCAGAGGCGAAAAAGGCCATCGCGCGGGCCATTCCGTGCAGGGTTGTTGCAAAATTGGGGGCAGAACAGCCATCTACCCCGAAACCCGGACTGGCCTGTTGCGTGGTTTGTTCAAACGCTTCCAGACAGGCGGTTTGAACCGGATGATCGGGATCAACATAATCCGGCCCGGCACCAAGATGCTGGGACAGGGTCAGAAACCCCGCATGTTTGCCCGAGCAGTTGTTGTGCATCTGACACGGCTTTTCATATGCCCTGATCAGGGCGTGATTTGCCGGCTTGTCATCCGGCCATTGGGGGCCGCACCGGAAATCGTCATCGCCAAGTTCAAGGTCTTTCAGCCACGCCGCCACACGGTCGGTGTGAATGGCCGCGCCGTTGTGGGATGCGCACGCCAAAGCCAGTTGTTCCGTCGTCAAACCGGCCTGATCTGCGGCACCTGATGTGATCAGCGGCAGGCCCTGAATCATCTTGGCGGAACTGCGCGGCAGCACGACGGCTTCGGGATCACCCCATGCCTGAACGATCTGTCCTGCTTCGTCACAGATCACGGCGTGGCCGGCATGAATACTTTCCAGAAAAGGACCGCGCCAGATTTCCACCATGGGAACGGGTGCGGATGCGGAATTGTTCATTATTTTATACTCACAGTTGCGCGAATTCCTGCCAATCGGGCTTTCGCCTGTGGCAGGTTTCAGGCTAGTGTGCTTCTGTCGAAAAGAAAACGGGTTGATACGATCAGACAGCCGGAACAAGGCTGCAAAAACGCGTTTGAAGTTGAGGATTAGGACGGCTGGAGGCTGGACAAATGGGAATTAAGTTAGCGGGCGCAATTTCGGGGCTGTGTTTGGCGGTACTGGGCAGCAGTGCCTGGGCGCAAGAGCAAAGCACAAACCGCGTCGCGGCCAAAACGGACTGGAGCGTTTTTGTAGAAAGCGACCCAAAGGAATGCTGGGGCGTGTCATCCCCCAAGGAAACGGTCAATACGCGCGATGGCCGCATTGTTGCTGTACGCCGTGGCGATATCCTGTTGTTCGTGTTCTATCGTCCGGGTGCCGAAGTGAAGGGCCAGGTTACATTCACGGGCGGATATCCGTTCAAACCCGGTTCCACGGTCAATCTTGATATCGGTGGCACCGAATTCGAACTGTTCACCGAAGATGAATGGGCATGGCCGGCATCAACGGCGGATGACGCGAAAATCATCACGGCGATGAAGCGTGGCGCACAGGCTGTTGTCACGGCCGTATCGTCAAAAGGCACCCAGACCAAGGACACCTTTTCGCTTTTGGGTTTCACCGCCGCACTGGAAGATGCTGAAAAGCGGTGCGAGGGCTGATCCAGCCCGGCTACCAAAAGCTATGACCAGTCTAGCAAAAAATGAACGCGGCTGATGCCGCGTTTTCTTTTGATATTTCAGTCTGACCCTATATAGAGGCACATTGCTGAAAACGGAGAGTCCCGATGTCTGTAAAGGCGCCGATCACACAGGATGTACATACGATCCCGCGGAAACTGCCCGAGGGGCCGATAAACCTTGTCGGGCTGACCCGCGCGGCATTGGCGGACACACTGGTGGCCCACGGCACGCCGGAAAAACAGGCCCGGATGCGCACGCGCCAGATCTGGCAGTGGATTTACGAAAAGGGCGTGCGTGATTTTGACCAGATGACCAATCTGGCAAAGCCCTATCGTTCAGAACTGGCCCAGCATTTTGTTATTGAAGTTCCCGAGGTGGTAACCCGTCAGGTCAGCAGTGACGGCACCCGCAAATATCTGGTGCGCATTGCCGGCGGTCACGAGGTCGAGGTTGTGTACATTCCCGAAGAAGGGCGCGGCACGTTGTGCATCAGCTCTCAGGTCGGGTGTACGCTGACCTGTTCGTTCTGCCATACCGGCACGCAGAAACTGGTGCGCAACCTGACTGCCGGGGAAATAATCGGCCAGGTGATGATCGCACGCGATGATCTGGGCGAATGGCCCGAGCCGGGCAAAAGCCCCAATGTCGAGGCGCGGTTGCTGTCCAACATCGTTCTGATGGGCATGGGCGAACCGCTTTACAACTTTGAAAACGTGCGCGACGCGATGAAAATCGCCATGGATCCCGAAGGCATTCAACTGTCGCGCCGCCGCATTACACTGTCGACTTCGGGTGTGGTGCCGGAAATCGCCCGCACCGCGCAGGAAATCGGCTGCCAGTTGGCGGTGTCCTTTCATGCAACAACGGATGAAGTGCGTGACACGCTGGTTCCGATCAATAAACGCTGGAACATCGCCGAGTTGCTGGATGCATTGCGCACCTATCCCAAGGTCAGCAATTCGGAACGGATCACGTTTGAATACGTCATGCTGCATGGCGTGAATGACAGCGATGAAGACGCACACCGTCTGGTCAAACTGATCGAGGGCATTCCTGCCAAGATCAACCTGATCCCGTTCAACGAATGGCCCGGCGCGCCCTATAAACGATCCTCGAACAACCGGATCCGGGCGTTTTCGGAAATCGTGTATCGGGCGGGCTATGCCAGCCCCGTACGCACGCCGCGCGGCGAAGACATCATGGCCGCCTGCGGACAATTGAAATCCGCCACCGAACGGGAACGCAAATCGCGCAAGCAGATCGAGGCCGAGGCCGGGCTTTGACCGGTGGCGCTGCGCAGACGGGATATTCTGGGGTCCACTGCGGTTCTGCTGGCAGTTTTTGGCATACCGCCATTGTGGCGACGCGCATTTCCGTCTTTTGATTTTGTACCGCTGGACGGGTTTCCCGGATTTCGGAAACTGGATCAGGGGCCGGTTTCATCAGGGCCGGTTGCCCTGATCGGGCTGGATGCACCGGACCCATCGATTGCAGCGGAACGGGCCGAATTGCTTCAGACGCCCTGCGCCGCGCTGTACGAAAATCACACTCCGGAAGACGGTCTGCCGATTGCCGTGTTTTCGGATTACAACTGCCCCTATTGTTTTGTGCTAAGCGAACGATTGATCCGACTTGAGGAAAGCGGAGCACCAATCCGGCTGGTCTGGTACGAACTTCCATTGCTCGGGGACCGTTCCGACAGGTCGGCCAAAGCTGCGCTTGCGGCGGCTGAGCAGGGGCAATACATCGCCGCGCACCGTTACCTGATGCGCAAGGTGTTACCGCCCGGTCCTTTTGGTTTGCGCCAAATGGCGCAAGAGCTTGATCTGGACCCCGATAAACTGCTGCGCGATGTCGGCGGTGAACCTGTTGCAAGCAGCCTGCGTAAATCCAAGGCGCTTGCCAGTGCCCTGGGCGTGATCGGAACACCGGCAACCGTGATTGGCCGGACACTGGTTCTGGGTTCGATCAGTCCCACAAATCTGGATCAGTTGATTACACTGGAAGCGCAAGACGGCCCGTTTCGTTGCCTTAATTGATTGCAGGATGCCCCTGAATTGCCCTGTTCGCGGACGATAAAGGCCATTGTGAACCGCAATGCTGTGCCCAGTAAAAGGTAATCAAAGGACCAAACCTTATGTCGATGGTAAACAAAAACGAATCGTTCGAAGCCGAAAAAATCCTGAGCCTTGTCACGCAGGAACGCTCCAAGGCCCTGTCGCCCCGCGAATGGCGCCACCGTTTGGCCGGCTATGGATATGGCATCGAAAACACCACCGAGGGCATGATCGTTACCAAACTGCCCTTCGGAAACGCGCTTTGCATGGTGCCGCACGCCGCCGCAGCCTGATCTGGCCTAACGACCGGGCAGGTTGTCGCGCGCGGGCGCTGGCTCCCAGTTCTCGATGAGGTCTACCGCTTCGGTCGCGGTTTCCACAAAACGGAACAGATCAAGATCTTCGGCGGAAATCGTGCCGGCGTCAGCCAGCGCTTCCCAGTTGATGATCTTTTCCCAGAATGCGCGGCCAAACAGCAGAAATGGCACGCGCTCCATACGCCCGGTTTGGATCAGCGTCAGGGATTCGAACATTTCGTCCAAAGTTCCGAATCCGCCCGGAAAAATGCAGATTGCCTTGGCCCGCATGAGAAAGTGCATCTTGCGGATCGCAAAATAATGGAAATTAAAGCACAGATCCGGCGTCACATATTCATTCGGGGCCTGTTCGTGTGGAAGCACGATGTTCAACCCGATTGATGCGCCGCCTGCGTCGATGGCACCACGGTTTCCGGCTTCCATCACACCGGGGCCACCACCGGTGACAATCACATCCTCCCGGCCATAGCTCTGGACAGATTTCAGCGTCATCAACCGCGCGAATTCGCGTGCTTCGTCATAGAATTTCGAAAGATCGGCAAGCGTTTTGGTGCGGGCGCGGTCCTTGTGCGCAGGTTCGGGAATGCGCGCCCCCCCGAACAGTACAACTGTGCTTTCGATCCCGCGTTCATCAAGGATCATCTGGGGTTTGAGCAGTTCCAGTTGCAAGCGGACCGGGCGCAATTCATCCCGACACAGAAAATCGGGATCCGCAAATGCCAGTTTGTACGCCGGAGCACGCGTTTGTGGGGTATTGGGAATACCTTCGGCCGTTTCAATATCGGTATGCGCGTCCCGAAACGGGCTGTGGCGGTCTTCTTTCATTCTGTGCACCTATGTTTTCCAGCCTGCGAACCTATCGCGAAAGAGGTGAATTGCCCAGAGTGTGATTGCAAGGTTTCACATGATGGTGTCTAAGCCGTTCGCAGCACAACAAGGGGTTAACCATGTCCAACGCTCAACTGGAAACCGCAATCGAAGCCGCATGGGATGCGCGCGATACAATTACGCCGACAACAGGCGGTGAAACGCGTGAAGCGATCGAAGACACGCTGAACGCCCTGGACAGCGGCGCGTTGCGTGTCGCCGAACGCGGGACAGACGGCAACTGGCACGTCAACCAGTGGGCCAAAAAGGCCGTGTTGCTTGGGTTCCGGATCAAGGACATGGAACAGCAGGATGGCGGCCCGCAGGCCGGCGGCTGGTGGGACAAGGTAGACAGTAAATTCAAAGGCTGGGGCGACAACCAATGGAAAGCCGCAGGATTTCGGGCCGTTCCGAACTGCGTTGTCCGCAAAAGCGCTTATATCGCGCCGGGCGTCGTGTTGATGCCGTCCTTTGTAAACCTTGGGGCCTACGTGGACAGCGGTACAATGGTGGACACATGGGCCACAGTGGGGTCATGCGCCCAGATCGGCAAGAACGTGCATTTGTCGGGCGGCGTGGGCATTGGTGGTGTACTTGAGCCGATGCAGGCCGGACCAACCATC
This sequence comes from Sulfitobacter sp. TBRI5, assembly GCF_051013555.1. Lineage (NCBI taxonomy): Bacteria > Pseudomonadati > Pseudomonadota > Alphaproteobacteria > Rhodobacterales > Roseobacteraceae > Sulfitobacter > Sulfitobacter sp. TBRI5. The sequence continues at coordinate 1,232,171 of NZ_CP112884.1, forward strand.
ATCGAAGACAACTGTTTCATTGGCGCACGATCCGAAGTTGTCGAAGGGTGTATTGTGCGCGAAGGATCGGTTCTGGGCATGGGTGTGTTTATCGGGCAGTCCACCAAGATCGTAGATCGCGAAACCGGCACCGTCACTTATGGCGAGGTGCCGCCCTATTCCGTAGTGGTCGCAGGGTCTATGCCGTCGAAAAACGGGATCAATCTGTACTGCGCGGTTATCGTCAAAAGAGTAGATGCGCGGACTCGGTCAAAAACCGGTATCAACGAATTGCTGCGCGACTAGAATATACCGGTTGCGCCACAGCCGCGACCGACAGGAGTAGAAAATGGGCGATAAGAAACCAAGCCGGCAGCAGGTTTACACTCTTGTCGTGCAGATCGGCCGCAAAGAAGGCGATGGCCTTCCGGATAAGGCGACAGGTGCCGCACTCATGTGTTTTGCATCCGGCATAGACGAGGCGGAAGCTGTTCGCGAAACTGTCGCCATTCTGAAACAAGCGGATACAGCGCCACTGGATGTCACCGGCTATGGCACTTTGTCAGAGCGAGAGGCCGAAGGGCATGACATTGATGAGGATGAGCGGCAACTGATGCAACGCGCGCTGGACGAAAACGCCGTGATCATTGCGCAAGTCACGCCATTTTTTGACTAGGGGCTGTTGACGTTCACCTGATGTGAATGATTGTAGCGGCGATCGAGATGAATGCTTTGAAGCTGGGGTCTGTTTTGCACGAGCGCATAGCTATCCCTCTGTTTTCCTTCAGTTTGCCAAAGTAGTTTTCGATCAGGTGCCGCCATTTGTAGGTGTCTTTGTCGAACTCCGCCGGGAACTTCCGGTTGGACTTCGGCGGAATGACCGGAGTGATGTCGCGATCCAGCAGGTCATTGCGCAGCCAATCCGCATCAAAGGCCCTGTCCGCCAGCAGGTGCCCGGCAGACAGATTTCGGATCAGTGTATCGGTCTCGCGCAGATCATGGGCTTGTCCGGGCATCAGGCAAAAATCGACGAGGTTGCCGAGCGCGTCCGTCAGCGCCAGTATCTTCGTGGTTATCCCCCCGCGAGAGCGCCCGATGGCCTGGCAAAGAGTCCCCCTTTTGCGCCTTGGCCAGAGCGGTGAACCTTGACGATGGTGCCATCGATCATGGCGTATTCGAGGTCGGCGTCTGAGGCTAATACTTTGAACATATGATAGAAAATATCTGCCTTAACCCACCTGCGGAACCGCTTGAACACAGAGTTCCACTTGCCGAATTCGTCCGGCAACTCGCGCCATTGTGCCCCAGTGCGAACGATCCAAAGGACGGCTTCCACAAACAGGCGAGGATCGCGCCCAGTTTGTCCCGGGTCTGTGGGTTTTCCAAGACAATACGGGTCGATGATTGTCCAATGCGCATCGGTCAGGACTCTTCGGGTCAAGGCTGCTCTCCTCTGTTTGCAACCTTGAATCAGAAGTTAAGTGATTTGGGAATCCCGAACGTCAACAGCCCCTAGTTGGACAAGCGCCCCTTAGGGGCTTTTACCGAACCATTTGCGGTAAATTTCTTCATATTCACCGTTTTCCCGCAGGGTCAAAAGCGCCTGATTCACATCTTCGACCAGCGCACTGCCGGATGGCAGGGCAATGCCGTAGTTTTCCCGCATGAACACCGCACCGGCCAGTTCGCCGACAGAGTTTGTTTCAGTCGCGATATAATAGGCCAGAACAGGCGCATCGAAAACAACGGCGTCCAGTTCCTGCGCTTCAAAGGCGGCCAGCAGATCATCAAGCGTTGTAAACGCAACATAGTCCAGATCGCGCCGTTCCATGAAACTGGCCGACGTCGAATTTTCGATTGTGCCGACCTGCTTGCCATAAAGATCATTAAACGAATTCACCGACCCGTTGATGGCCTCGACCGTCATGGCCGACGTGATGTGGGCCACGAAAATCGACACGATGAAAAGCGAGGAAATCACCAGAAGAACGCCAAACAACCGGCCGAAAACCGTTCGCGGCACCCGTTCTTCGAACCCGCCGTTCACGACAAGGTTCAGCGCCCACCAGAACGACGGAAACAGGGCATCGGATGCGCTGCGATCAAAGTAAGGCTGCGCACGGCGTTCAAACCGCCACATCAGCATTCCACCCGCCAACAACATGGCAAATGCCGCCAGCACGGCCAGGACAAGTTCGACCGAGGCGACAGCCCGCCAGATGGACGGGCCTGTTGACGCCTGCTTTTGCGTCATGATCTGCAAACCGGATTCAAAAATCGGGTGGCTGAAATCCATTTTGGCTTCGCGCGCGGATGTGATCGAAATGTTGGCGATCGCGGCATCCGCTTCGCCGTTCTGGACTGAATCGAGCATGTCCGAGAACCGATCATGGCGCGTGATGGTAAATTCCTGCCCGATGGTTTCAGAAAGAGCCTGCCAGAGATCGATGGAAAAGCCGGTCTGCGCCCCATCGATGTTCATGGAGAACGGTGGCCGTTCAACAGTGCTGATTGTCAATGACTGCGCCGAGGCCCAAAACGGCCAGATCAGAACAAATGCCAAGACTTTGAAAAACATGAACCGCATATTGCCCCGTACGTCAAAGCTGATGCGTAATCAAGACGGTCGAAACTATGCCGCGCGTTGTTCCGCCAATGTAATTGCGTCGAACCATCGTAGAACCGGAAATGCAGCCTGTCCGTGTTCAGGCAAATCATTGCGGTTCACGTTTGCAAGCACACTGGCCTTCAGCTCATCCGGCTTACGACGCAAGCGCCCGATATAAAGGCTTTCGGCTGATGCACCCGCAAGCATCATGGCTTCGTGTTTTGGCAGGATCACTTGTGTGTAGGTTATTGTTTGGGAAAACTGCTGTGGCAAGGCAACCGTACCGTTCACAAGATGCCGCGCGGGTACAAGAACCGCTTCACGACCAAAAAGGTATTCCACCTCTGATCCGCGGATCACCAACCGTTGGTCCGGGGCCACGATGATATCCTGCTGAAGCCCGAAATAGGGCGCGCGCAGGCGGATGGGCGCGAAACTTCCCCGTGCGGGCACGGTGCGTTTTACGGTATGCAGCACCGGCACAAGGCCTGTCTGCTCTGTCCGAACAAGATCACCGCGCTTCAGGTTGCCGGCACGCACATGTCCTTTGGATGTTTCAATCGGCGCGGATCGGGTGAGTGTTGGCATCGGACCGATTGGTTCAATCTGGTCTGACAGCGCGAAAAACACCACGTCTTCGGAAATATAGCGCTGGTGATGTGCAAGAAACAGATCGTGCAAATCCGCAAGCGGAAGCGGTTTCGGGTTCGCCACGCTGACCATGTGAACATCAATACCTTCCGGTCGTTCAATTGCGAGCCGTGCCCAGCGTTTCGGCGCATCCCATGCATAGGTTACGCGCACAACATCCGTGCGCACCGCGCTGTTTTGCAGGATCGTCGCATGGGTGATTTCCCCGTTCTGTGCGATCACGAGGGTCAGCCCGCCGCCGGGAATGGCCTTGAGCGTCAGCGCTGTCAGCCAGCCATCCCGCCCCCTGAATGCAAACAGATCCTGTGGTCTGCCATCCGGCGAAAGCCGTGTTTCGATCAGCAGGGTTCCCCTTGCCAACAACCCATCCGGTTCAATTCCAGCCTTTGGCCCATCAGCGGTGCCAAGACCGGTCAGCGTGAATTCCTGACCGTCATGATCTGCAAGTGCCAGCCACGCCATCGTCTTACGCCGCCTTCTGTCTGGACATCAGAACCTGCGCTTCGAACTGGCGCAGCGTGCGGCGCGCGGCCGCGATGTATCCAGAGCCGGTTTCGGGGTCAATCTCGGGGAACAGGGCACAGATTTCTTCTACAATATCCCGTTCAAAACTTTTCGTGGTCTGTGGCCCCGGTAGAAAGCTTTCCGTTGGTAATCCTTCGGAAAAGACCACTTGATGTTCATCGAACAGGATGTGCACGTACGTGACTGTTCCGCCGGTTCGGGGGCGCACAGAGTAGTCGTTGACCAGATCCTTGGCAGCAACCAGCACCTCGGCATCTCCGAACAGAAGTTCGGCCAGACTGTCACGGATCAGAACCCGGTGTTGCGGAGACACCAGCAAATCCTTGTGCGTTCCAAAGGTATTCGCCCTTATGTGAATGGGGGCAAACGCGCCTTCGGAGTCGACGGTGCGCTGACCGACCCACCGTACCGGCTGATGCCCGTTGTCATGGGTTACAACCAGCGCGCCGGGCGCAAGGGATTCTACCGGTACCTCACCGTCCGGTGTCAGGATCAAAGTGCCGGCCACAAAGCACGGGATTGAACTGACATTGACAAAAGCAATATCAGAATTGGTTCCGCTGTCGGCTTTGTAGGTAAACGCGAAGTCTTCGGTATCGCCGTCACCCACAATTTCCAGAGTGCCGTCCGCATTCAGAGACACTGTTTGCCCGGACGTCAGCGTCACGGTGTCACCCACACCGACAGGTTGGCCGTTGATCTCGGTTATCGTCAGCGTGCTGCCATTGTCGATATCGTTGGCCAGCACGTCCAGCGTTCGCGTCCCTGTCGGAAACAGATTGGTGCTGTCATCCTGCGCGATAATGTCGGTCTGGATGCTGTTGCCCGCGATCAGAAGATTGGAATCGTAGCTGTTGTCCGACACATCGGCGATACCGATGCGGATCGAATTGATCTGGTTCGGCACCACGTTCATTTTCAGGGTCATGGTAACGGTGAAACCGTCCATTTCCGTGTTGAACTGATCGCCTGTATTGTCTTGGTACAGGTTGGCGTTGCTGTTGGAATTGACATTGCCCGGGTCGGCATCACCGTTGCCCAGTGACAGTTCTACCTGTGCGCCGTTGACCCATACGCCAACGAAATCCTGATATACCGAATTCTGGAATTCCGGGTATTCTTCGGACGCAAACACAAACTGCATCGTCATCACGCTGCCTGTGGGAATGAAATCAACATCCAGATAAGCCGCATCAAACGTATTGGCGCCGGCCGCGGCGTTGAACAGCGGGTCGTTGTTGTCGCCGCTGGTATTGGTTGACGTATTGCCGCGCACGTTGGTGTTTGAAGACCCATTAGAATTCGTAAAATCACGCACGCGACCGGTGGACAGGATCACGCCACTATCGCCCGGCGTAACACCCGGTGACGTCGTGTTCCCGCCGGTAAAGATACCCGAAGACCGGTTGTCGCCATCATAATCAGGGGCATCGCCACCCGGTACCGACGCGGTGATGATCGTTACGCCCGTGCCAAAAATAGCTTGCGCCATTTGCAGGGCAGACGCCGATTCATTGATCGAAAGCTCTGTCGCCGTTGCCATGTCTGCCCCTACTCGAACCAACAAGAGACAGCACACGCATCAGCACAGGGTTTCTTCCCCGTGGTTTCGAATAGAAAACAACTGTGTTTTCAACGGCTTGTTTCGGCCTAACTGCTGATTGCCCTGCCTCGGGTCATATTATTGCCAGAATCCTAGCACGAAGATTCCCGCTCTGTTAAGGGCTTGTTGACCATCAGGTGTGATTGCACGCGCCATTTTGGCCACAATTGCATCATGCGCGTTACGGATTTACCCACGGCGTTGGAAGAAAGAGGATATCCATGACAGATACAGACGCTGCCGACCTGACCGCAAAACTGATCCGGTGCCCATCTGTAACACCCGTTGAAGGTGGCGCGCTGGTGTTGCTTGAAAGCGTTCTGAGCGAGGCCGGTTTCGAATGCACGCGCGCAGATCGCGGTGACGTCAGCAACCTGTTTGCCCGCTGGGGGCCACGTGGTCATGCCCGCACTTTTGGCTTCAACGGCCACACCGATGTCGTTCCACTGGGTGATGAGGCCGCCTGGTCGATGGCGCCTTTTGGCGGTGAGATCAAAGACGGGTTCATGTATGGCAGGGGCGCGACAGATATGAAATCAGGCGTCGCGGCCTTTGCAGCGGCGGCGATGGATTTCGTTCGAAACACACCGCCGGACGGCGCGATCATTCTGACCATAACCGGCGACGAGGAAGGCGCGGCCATCGACGGCACGACTGCCTTGCTGGACTACATGAAATCATCCGCAGAACAGATGACGGTGTGTCTGGTCGGCGAACCGACCTGTCCGGATGTATTGGGCGAAATGATCAAGATCGGACGCCGCGGTTCCCTGACGGCATTTTTCACCGTGACCGGTGAACAGGGCCATTCGGCATATCCCCATCGCGCCAACAATCCATTGCCGGCTATGGCCAGGCTGATGGATCGCCTGTCAAGCCACACGCTGGACACCGGAACACAGCATTTCGACCCGTCCACGCTGGCCGTAGTCACAATCGACACCGGAAACCCGGCAACGAACGTTATTCCCGCGTCGACACGATCAACCGTCAACGTGCGCTTTAATGATAGCCATACAGGACAAGGCATAACCGACTGGTTGTTGCAGGAAGCCGAAAAGGTTGCGCAGGAATTCGGCGTGACGATCGACACGATGGTCAAGGTTTCGGGCGAAAGCTTTATTACGCCGCCGGGCGAATTGTCGGACCTCGTTTCCGGGGCAGTCGCGTCGGAAACAGGTATCACGCCGGTCTTGTCCACCACCGGCGGCACGTCGGACGCCCGGTTTGTCAAGGATCACTGTCCTGTTGTTGAATTTGGCCTTGTCGGAAAAACCATGCACCAGGTCGATGAACGGGCCGAGGTGGCGCAAATCCATCAGCTGAAATCGATCTACACCCGGATTTTGAAGGATTATTTTGGCTAAAGCACGCGCCTTTCAAACGCGCTGTCGTTCGGCATCTGGACAGTAAGCAATGCGGCGAAAAACTCTGGTTGTCATGGTCAAGGAACCGCGCCCGGGGCGCGTGAAAACGCGGCTGGGGCACGAGATAGGGATGACAAGGGCCGCATGGTGGTTTCGCCATCAGGTTGCGTTCTTGTTGCGGTCGGTTGCGGACCCAAGATGGGATATCGTTTTAGCGGTCACACCTGATAGGGCTGGATTGGCCAGCCGGGTCTGGCCGGCGCACCTGCCGCGTCTGGCGCAGGGCGCGGGCGATTTGGGCGACCGGATGCGTCACATATTTCGCAGCGCGCAAAAAGGCCCCGTTTGCATTATCGGTGCCGACATTCCCGGCATTCGGCGCCAGCATATCAATGCCGCATTTCGCGCGCTTGGCAATCACGATGCTGTCTTTGGGCCGGCCACTGATGGCGGGTTCTGGCTTGTTGGTCTGAAACGGCCCGCCCCTGTTCCGCCAGCCTTGTTTGCCAATGTGCGCTGGTCCACTGAACACGCCTTGTCTGACAGCCTGACAGGATTGAAAGATGCGCGCGTTAGCAAAATAGATGTCTTGCGGGACGTCGACACAATGGCCGATCTGGCGTGTTTTGCGCATGACGGCGCGATTAGGCCGTGATACGCAAGCAGCATGGCTCGTATCCCCACAAAACCCGAGATTCTGGAATGGATTTCCAACAATCCGACCCTGACCGCCAAGCGCGATATCGCCAAGGCATTCGGGATCAAGGGCGCTGCCCGAATTGATCTGAAACGGGTGCTGAAAGAACTGGAAGCCGAAGGGCATCTGGAAAAAAGAAAAAAGACCTATCGCGATCCTGATCGTCTGCCCCCGGTAAGTGTTTTGCAGGTTCTTGCCCCTGATGCTGACGGAGATTTGTTTGCACGCCCTCTGGAATGGCACGGTGAGGGCGTCGAGCCCATCGTATTGATGGTGTTGCGGGCATCCGATCCGGCGCTGGGCGAAGGTGATCGCATTCTGGCCCGTCTGACCCACGTGCAGGAAGAAGACCACAATTACGAAGCCCGTTTGATCCGCCGGATCGGAAGCAACCCCAAAAGAATACTGGGCGTGTTTCGCAAGAAAGCGGAAGGCGGGCGGATCCTGCCCATCGATAAAGGCCGCGAAAGCGAATGGGTTGTCCCTGACGGCGCGACCAACGGCGCCAAGGACGGTGAACTGGTCGAAGCTGAACAATCGGGCCCCAAGGACAGGTTGGGGCTGCCGCGCGCCCGCATTGTCGAACGGTTGGGCGATCCTTCCGCGCCGCGCGCAGTGTCGCTGATTGCAATCCATCAGCACGGAATCCCCGATGATTTTCCGGACGAAGTGATTGCCGAAGCGGATGCTGCCAAACCGCAAGGTTTGAACGGGCGACAGGACTTGCGGGATTTGCCGCTGATCACCATTGATCCATCCGACGCGCGCGATCATGACGATGCTTGTTTTGCGCAGGCTGATGACGACCCCAAGAACCCGGGTGGTTATATTGTCTGGGTGGCGATTGCAGATGTTGCCGCCTATGTCACATCAGGATCGGCGCTGGACCGCGAGGCGCGAAAGCGCGGCAATTCCAGCTATTTTCCGGACCGCGTTGTTCCGATGCTGCCAGACCGTTTGTCGGGCGATTTGTGTTCGCTGCACGAAGGTGTCCCGCGCCCTTGCGTGGCCGTTCGGATGGTTCTGGATGCACACGGGCGCAAACTGAGCCATCGTTTCGTGCGGGGATTGATGCGGTCGCCCGCGTCGCTGAATTATCAGGAAGTCCAGAACGCCATTGACGGAACCCCGAACGAAAAAACCGCGCCATTGCTTGATACGGTTCTGAAACCGCTATTTGCCGCCTACCACGCGTTGGACAATGCCCGGAAACTGCGCCAACCACTGGATCTTGAACTGCCGGAACGCAAAGTTGAGCTGGGCGAGGACGGCACCGTCAAGTCAGTTCAATTCCGCGCACGTCTTGATGCGCACAAACTGATCGAAGAATTCATGGTGCTGGCCAATGTCGCCGCAGCAGAAACCCTGATCGCAAAAAAATCGCCGCTGCTGTTCAGGGTACACGAAGAACCGACACCCGAAAAACTTGAAAGCCTGCGCGATACGGCGCAAGCGGCAGGTTTCAATCTGGCCAAGGGTCAGGTCCTGAAAACCAGCCACCTGAACCGGCTGCTGAATGATGCTGCGGGAACAGAAGAAGCCGAACTGATCAATCTTTCGACCCTGCGTTCGATGGCGCAGGCCTATTACAGCCCTGCAAATTTCGGCCATTTTGGTCTGGCATTGCAACATTACGCACATTTTACGTCACCCATCCGGCGCTATGCCGACCTGATTGTGCATCGCGCTTTGATCAGTGCGCACAAGTGGGGTGATGATGGCCTGACACCGGATGACATTGAACGACTGGATGCCACCGCTGCACATATTTCGGATACCGAACGCCGGTCGATGATGGCGGAGCGGGATACCAATGATCGCTATCTTGCATCCTATCTGTCTGAGCGCGTGGGTAACGAATTTACCGGACGCATCAGCGGGATTGCGCGGTTCGGCGCTTTTGTGAAACTGGATGAAACAGGTGCTGACGGGCTTGTGCCGATCCGTTCCTTGGGGCGCGAGTTTTTTCATTTCGATGCCAAGAACGGCACATTGATGGGGTCGGATACCGGATTGACGATCAGCATCGGGCAACGCGCCACTGTACGCCTGACCGAAGCCGCCCCTGTGACCGGTGGAATCGGTCTGGAACTGCTGACGCTTGATGGAAAAGCACTGCCGAAAGGGGTTTCCCCCGCAGGTCGTTCACCCCGCCGCAAGATCAGCAAGGCCAAACGCAAAAGCGACAAGACAAAGCGCAAGCTGACGCGGTCGCGCCGCTAAAGGTGGTAGGTCAGCGCGTGCCGGATCAACAGCCCGTGCCGGGCAGGATCAATCTGGTGAACAGCGTCAAAAAGCACCGCGCGATTGCCAACAATCCGGTCAAGCCCGGGAAACGTTGCCGCGAACCCCGAAATGATATCGGTCTGGCAATGCGCGAATAGTGCAAAGCTGGCCGACTTTGGCACACCAAGACGCAGGGTAGAGCCTGATTTTGTAACCGGCGTCAGATAGGCGGGCTGGCCCCATTTCAGCGTTTCTTCTATCGGGCCGACTTCGGGCAGGCGTGCAGCCGTCTTGAAGATCAAAGCGCGCAATTCCATCAGACCGGCCACGGCGCTTTCGGGCATGGATTGAAATGCTGCTGCAACTGCGTCTGTTGAAAACGGTTGGGTCACGGGACGCGCCACCACTGTTGCACATGAACGGCAAAAGGAACCGAATGAAATCCCTTTTGACAAGTGTAAATGATCACCACCTGCATATCAAATTCCGGCTTCGGCAAAGGACCGCGCTTGATCATAATTGCGCCTTTCGCGATTCAGTAAGGCGCGCTAACATTGGGCCGAGCAGAAAAAAACGGTGCAAAAATGCGTTGGACGATATGTGGAATCGCGGTTCTGTCGGCGTTGGCAGTGCAATCAGTTCACGCTTCGGCGGTAGAACAGTCAATTCGCCCCGAAAGCAGACCTGATACCAGAACAGCCGCGAAAATGGTCAGTTTGGCGTCTGAAAAGGCGCCCGATCAAGGGTTGGGCGAGAGTGGATCCGAGGCCGGGTTTCAAAACTGGGTCGCGGCATTCAGATCAAGAGCAGTCAGCCAGGGCATTCAAAGTGATGTTCTGAACCGTGCATTTGACGGCGTGCGCTATGATGGCGCGGTGATCCAGCGCGACCGAAACCAATCGGAATTCACCAAGACGATCTGGGATTATCTGGACAGTGCTGCGTCTGAAACCCGCATCGCCAATGGAAAAAGCGCGCTGCGCGACAACCGAAAGATTCTTGAACAGATCGAGGCCAAATTCGGTGTCGACAAGGAGATCGTTGTAGCGGTCTGGGGCCTTGAAAGCGCCTATGGTCACTTTCGCGGAGAGAATGACATCATCCGGTCGCTTGCAACACTTGCCTATGACGGTCGGCGCGGTGCGTTTTTCGAAGAACAACTGATCGCGGCCCTGAAAATATTGCAAAGTGGAGATACCGACCCAAGGCAGATGACCGGCAGTTGGGCTGGCGCCATGGGGCACACGCAGTTCATCCCAACATCCTATCTGTCTTATGCGGTTGATTTTACCGGTGACGGCAAACGCGATATCTGGTCAGAAGACCCCAGTGATGCGCTGGCATCCACGGCAGCGTATCTGGCAAGATTCGGTTGGGTAAAAGGCCAGCCCTGGGGGGTCGAAGTAAAACTGCCGCGCGGGTTTGATTATGCGCTGGCGAACCGCGAATTATTGAAATCCCCGTCGGCTTGGGCCCGGCTTGGCGTTGTCAGCATGGCCGGGACGGCGGTTCCCGACTATGGGCAGGCCTCCATCCTGTTGCCTGCGGGCGGGCAAGGTGCGGCCTTCATGATCTTCAAGAATTTCAGCGTTATCGAACGCTATAACACCGCAGATGCCTATGTGATCGGCGTTGGCCACCTAAGTGATCGCATCAAAGGCGGCCCTGCAATTCAGTCAGACTGGCCCAAAGGCGACCGCGCGCTGACCTATGATGAGCGCAAGGAAATGCAACAGCGCCTTACCGGCAAAGGCTTTGATACCAAAGGTATCGACGGAAAAATCGGGCCGAAAACAATTGATGCCGTCCGAAGCTTCCAACGCAGTGTTGGAATGGATCCGGACGGCTATGCGTCTTTGGCCCTGCTTGAAAAGCTGCGTTAGGACGCAGCTTTTAGCAGGCCGTCCGCTTTGATCCGGCTGTAACATTCATCCAGCGCAACCGTCGCACGTGCGACCAGCGTATCAATCTCGTCCGGTGTCATGACCAGTGGGGGCGAAATGATCATGCGGTCGCCGACATGGCGCATCACCAGATTGTTGGCAAAGCAGCGCTCGCGGCAGATATATCCGATTGTACCTGCTTCGGATGCAAACCCGGCGCGGCTTTCCTTGTGTGGGGTCAGTGCGATTGATCCCATCATGCCGACGATGTTCGCTTCGCCGACCAGCGGATGATCCAGCAACGCTTTCCATTTCGTTTCAAGATGCGGGCCGGCAACGTTGCGCACATGCTCAAGAATTTTTTCTTCTTCAAGAATACGCAAATTCTCGAGCGCGACCGCTGCTGTGACCGGATGGCTGGAATAGGTGTATCCATGATTGAATTCGCACGCCCCGATCACTTCGGCGATGTCATCGCTGACGATCGAGCCGCCAATCGGCTGATACCCCGAACTCAGGCCCTTGGCGATTGTCATGATGTCCGGACGAATGTTCAGGGTCTGGCTACCGAACCAGTTACCGGTCCGGCCAAAACCGCAAATCACCTCGTCGGCGATCAGCAGGATATCATGGGCATCGCATATGCGCTGGATTTCCGGCCAATAGGTTGACGGAGGAATAATCACGCCACCAGCACCCTGGATAGGTTCAGCGATAAACGCCGCGACACGGTGTTCACCCAGTTCATGAATGGCCTGTTCCAATTCGCGGGCACGGGCCAGACCGAATTCTTCGGGGCTCATGTCGCCGCCTTCGGCCCACCAGTTGGGTTGTCCGATATGGTGCACATCGGGAATCGGAAGACCGCCCTGGGCATGCATGCCTGACATGCCGCCAAGGCTTGCGCCCCCCAGCGTTGAGCCGTGATAGGCATTGTGGCGGCTGATGATCACCTTCTTGTCGGGATGACCCTTTTGCGCCCAATAGGTGCGCACCATGCGAATGTTGGTGTCGTTCGCTTCAGATCCCGAACCGGCATAGAACACATGGTTCAGATGTTCCGGCGCCAGTTCGGCCAGCTTTTGCGACAGTGCGATTGCCGGCACGTGCGTGGTTTGAAAAAACGTGTTGTAATAGGGCAGTTCACGCATTTGCCGCGCCGCCACGTCAGCCATTTCCGTCCGGCCGTATCCGACGTTGACACACCAAAGACCCGCCATTCCGTCTAGAATTTCGTTACCTTCACTATCCGTCAACCAGACACCGTTGGCCCGGGTAATGACGCGCGCGCCCTTTTCGGCAAGTTCGTCCTGCGTCGTGAAGGGATGCATATGGTGGGCAGCATCCAGCGCCTGAAGTTCTGCAGTTGGCATGTGATTCGAAATTACGGGCATGGGAAAAGCCTTTCTAGATTCGGGGGCATCGCGTTGTCAGTTACTCTAGCTGACAGCCAGAATATGATCAAATTAATAAGTGTCAATCGAATCAGCTTCGGAGGGCAACGGCCTCTAGAACGTCGCCGATCTGGCTCATTCCCTGCTCAACATCATCGCTCATGGCCTGCGCTGCGCGTTCGGAATCCCGGGCGCGCAGCGCATCCAGCAGTTCGTGATGTTTGTCCGGCAGATTCTGCGTTCCGAATCGGCCGCACACAACACGAAGCGAAGGACCGAACCGCAGCCAAAGCCGGTCAGCCACCGCCGCCATAACCGGCGCATCCGCCATGGCATAAAGCGTCGTGTGGAACCGGTAATTATGCTCCAGATATCCGTTTACATCGCCGTTCGAAATGGCCAGATCCAACCCGTTATCGATCTTCATCAACACCTCGACCTGCGCTTCATCAACCCGGCAAACGGCGCGGCGCGTCAGTTCCGGTTCAAGAGATTTCCTCATAAAAGCAATCTCTTCTATACTGTCGGGGGTCAATTTAGGGACGCAGACACGGCGATTGCCCAAAAACTCAAGCGCGCCATCCGATGTCAGGCGCCGAATGGCTTCGCGCACCGGAGTCATGCCGGCACCCAGCGTTTCGACCAGGCCCTGTATCGTGACCGCCTGACCGGGCGCGATATCACCGAACAAAATTCGGCGGCGCAATTGCCGGTACACCACTTCGTGCGCAGGCAGGTTTGCGCCCGTCGCCATCTGCGTCTGTGCCTGGTTTTTAAGCATCGTCATTTCGGCCTGCCCTGTCTTGCTGCAACGTGTATTGCGCATCGCTGCACTGCATGGAAACATAAATCATCTTGCCCCAAGACGCAAAACTTGATCAAATATAATCTGATCGGGCAAAAAGTCCGGCAACCCAATGGGAGTATATCATGAAAAATGTGACACTAACGCTGACAGCATCGCTATTGCTGAGCGCCGCGGCTGCGACGGCCGAGGAAGTGCGAGTTTACAACTGGTCCGACTATATCGACGAAGCCTTGCTGACCCAGTTCGAAGAAGAAACCGGCATCAAACTGATTTATGATGTTTTCGACAGCAACGAGGTTCTGGAAACCAAAATGCTGTCGGGTGGTTCGGGATATGACGTTGTCGTTCCTTCGGGCACCTTTCTGCAACGCCAGATCGTTGCCGGTGCTTTCCAGCCTTTGGACCGTTCGCAACTGCCCAACATTGAAAACATGTGGGACGTTGTTGAGAAAAGAACCGAACAATACGACCCCGGCAACACGCATTCCATCAACTACATGTGGGGCACCACAGGTATTGGCGTGAACGTTGGCAAAGTAACCGAAATTTTGGGCGACGATGCTCCGATCGATTCTCTGGAATTGGTCTTCAACCCGGAAAACATGTCCAAACTGGCAGAATGCGGCGTGCATTTCCTGGATGCACCGGCGGAAATGATACCGGCGGCGTTGAAGTATCTTGGCGAAAACCCCGATAGCCAGGACCCCGATGTCATTGCCAAGGCTGAACCGGTGCTGATGGGTGTGCGCCCCTATGTGCAGAAATTCCACAGCTCGGAATATATCAACGCACTGGCAAACGGCGATATCTGCGTCGCATTCGGCTGGTCGGGTGACATTCTTCAGGCGCGTGATCGCGCGGCCGAAGCCGACAATGGTGTGGAAATTGCCTATAACGCCCCGACCGAAGGTGCGCTGATGTGGTTTGACCAGATGGCCATTCCGGTTGATGCGCCAAACCCTGCCGGAGCGCACAAGTTCCTGAACTTTATCATGGACGCGCAAAACATGGCTGCTGCATCGAACTACGTTTACTATGCAAACGGCAATGCGGCGTCCAAAGAGTTTCTGGAAGACGATGTGATCGGCGATCCGGCGATTTACCCGAACGAGGCAACGCTTGAAAACCTGTATACAACGACGCCTTACTCCGCCAAGGTTCAGCGCGGCGTGACGCGTCTTTGGACCAAGGTCAAATCCGGGACCTGATACGGTCTGACAAGAAAAGGGCAGGCGACACAAGAAGCGCCTGCCCCATACTGACCAAAGGGGACAAAGATGAATAACAAAGTGTTCGCGCCTTGGGACGATCCCGACGCAAAACCTTTGATCCGGTTTCAGAACGTTACCAAAAGATTTGGCGATTTCACCGCGATCGAAGACCTGACACTGGATATCTTCGAGCAAGAGTTCTTTGCCCTTCTGGGCCCGTCCGGATGCGGAAAAACCACCCTGATGCGGATGCTGGCCGGGTTTGAAACAGCCAGCGAAGGGGCTATTCTTCTGGCCGGGCAGGATATCGGACCGGTGCCGCCGAACAAGCGGGCGGTGAACATGATGTTCCAGTCCTATGCGCTGTTTCCCCACCTTACGATCTTTGAAAATATCGCCTTCGGATTGCGGCGCGGCAACATGCCCAAGAACGATATCATCGACCGTGTCGAAGAGATGCTGAAACTGACCCGGTTGGAAAAATTCGCCCAGCGCAAACCGCACCAGATTTCCGGCGGACAGCGACAGCGTGTGGCGTTGGCGCGATCGCTGGCCAAGGCGCCAAAGCTTTTGCTGCTTGATGAACCTTTGGGTGCGCTGGATAAAAAGCTGCGTCAGGATACCCAGTTCGAACTGATGGATATCCAGGAAAAAACCGGCACGACCTTTGTGATTGTGACCCACGATCAGGAAGAGGCCATGACAGTGGCCAGCCGCGTTGCTGTCATGGACGAAGGCCGCGTGGTGCAGGTGGCAACCCCGGACCGGATCTACGAGACACCCAATTCGGTCTATGTGGCCGACTTTATCGGTGATGTGAACCTGATCAAAGGCACTGTCAGCCCTGCCGGTAAAAACATGTTCCATCTGAACTGGAGCGAGTCACAGCCGCCTTTGAACGCATCTTCAACCCTTTCCCTTTCGGAAGGTCAGGAATGCCATCTTGCCATCCGGCCCGAGAAGGTGACGATTTCAACAGAAAAGCCCGCAGAAGCCGAGAACGCAGTTCAGGGCAAAATTCTGGACATCGCCTATCTGGGCAACCTGTCCACGTATCACGTGGAATTGCCGTCAGGCGACATCATCAAATCGCAAATGGCAAACACAAGACGCATCGCGCGGCGCAGCTTCACTTGGGAAGACCCCGTCTGGATTTCATGGACCGCCACCGCCGGCGTTCTTTTGGATCAATAACGCCATGCGCCGCTTTTTCTTGATTTCGGTTCCGTACTTCTGGCTTCTGGCCCTGTTTCTGGTGCCGTTCCTGATAGTTCTGAAAATCTCGCTGTCCGATACCGCACTGGCGATCCCGCCTTACACCCCGACATTCGACTGGAGTGCAGGCATAGGCGCCTTTCTGGCGGAATTGGATTTCGAAAACTTTGCCTTTCTCACGTCTGATGATCTTTATTGGCGCGCTTATCTGAGCAGTCTGCAAATCGCGGTATTATCAACGATCTTCACGTTGATTATCGGCTATCCCATTGCTTATTCGATGGCCCGCGCCCCAGAGGAGTGGCGTGCAACGCTGATGATGCTGGTGATCCTGCCGTTCTGGACCAGCTTCCTGATCCGGGTCTATGCGTGGATGGGCATTCTCAGTCAGGAAGGGTTTCTGAACCAGTTTCTTTTATGGGTGGGGATCATCAATGATCCCTTGACCATCCTGAACACAAACACGGCCGTCTACATCGGTATCGTCTATACCTATCTGCCCTTCATGATCCTGCCGATCTATTCGGCGCTCGACAGGTTGGACGGGTCCCTGATCGAAGCCGCCGAAGATCTGGGGTGTTCCCGTATCAAGGCGTTCTGGCTGGTCACCGTTCCGCTGTCCCGAAACGGAATTATTGCGGGTTGTTTTCTGGTTTTCATTCCGGCGCTGGGCGAATTTGTCATTCCATCCCTGCTGGGTGGGTCGCAAACCCTGATGATCGGCAAGGTGTTGTGGGAAGAATTCTTTAGCAACCGTGATTGGCCGGTGGCCAGTGCCGTAGCGGTTGTTCTTCTTCTGATCCTGATCATTCCGATTGTTCTGTTTCAGCGGAACCAGCAAAAGCAGGCGGAGGCAGAAAAATGAACCGTTTTTCGTGGTTTAATGTCACCGCCCTGACGCTTGGCTTTGCGTTTTTGTACATCCCGATGCTGATCCTGATCATCTTCAGTTTTAACGAAAGCAAACTGGTGACAGTCTGGGCGGGCTTCAGCACAAAATGGTATGGCGAACTGATGCAGAACGAAGCATTTCTGGATGCTGCATGGGTCACCATCAAGGTTGCCGTTCTGTCATCCACATTTGCAACCGTACTGGGCACGATGGCGGCCTATGTTCTGGTGCGTGGTGGCCGGTTTATGGGCCGTACCCTGTTTTCCGGAATGATTTACGCGCCGTTGGTGATGCCCGAAGTTATCACCGGCCTGTCCCTGCTGTTGTTGTTCATCGGTATCGGATTGGATCGCGGCGTTCTAACAATCGTTTTGGCCCATACTACGTTTTCGATGTGCTATGTTTCGGTTGTTGTGTCGTCCCGCCTGATCACATTTGACCGGTCGCTGGAAGAAGCGGCCCTTGATCTGGGATGTTCAGCCTTAGATGCCTTTCGTCTGGTGACACTTCCGATCATCGCCCCGGCTGTGATTTCGGGCTGGTTGCTGGCCTTCACATTGTCGCTGGATGATCTGGTGATTGCATCCTTCACTTCCGGTCCGGGCGCGACAACGCTGCCGATCAAGATCTTCAGCGCCGTGCGCCTAGGGGTCAGCCCCGAAATCAACGCCTTGTCGACCATCATGATCGGAATTGTAACCGTCGGTGTTATCACTGCATCGCTTGTTTCAAAAAGCGCAAGCGTGCGCCAACAACGCGACGAGCAAGCAGCCGCCCGGACGGCATGAAACGAATTTACCCCACGCACACGTACGGGGCGGGGCCACGTCACAGCTGCTGGTGGGATGAAACCTGCGCGGCACCTGAATGGCCGAGCATTGACGAAAACAAACAGGTCGATGTGGCTATAATCGGGGCCGGATTCACTGGCTTGTCTGCCGCGCTTCACCTTGCCGAAGCAGGCGTAAGCGTTGCAGTTATGGATGCACAGCACCCGGGATGGGGAGCGTCAGGGCGCAATGGCGGGTTTTGTTGTCTGGGTGGCAGCAAGCTGAGCCACAAGGAACTGGTTTCCAGATTTGGCACGGAGCACGCCCGGGAATTTCATCAGGCGGAAATGGACTCGGTTCAACTGGTCGCTGGCCTGCTTGATCGTTTGGGTATCGATGCCGACACACATTCCCATGGCGAAACGGTTTTGGCACACCGCGCCAAGGATATGCACGATCTGCAAAAACAGGCGCAGTTCATCCGTGATGAATACAAAGTAGAACCAACCCTGATTGAAAAAACCAAGCTAAGGCAAAGTGGCATGGGCGGCCCGTTTTTCGGGGCTTTGACCAACCCGATCGGCTTTGCCCTCAATCCATTGAAATACCTGACCGGCTTGGCCAAGGCCGCGGCGCAAGCGGGTGCACAGATTTATGCCAACAGCCCAGTGGCAAAGCTGCAGCCATCCTCGGGTGGGTGGTGCCTGAACATAAACGGTCACGAAATTCGGGCCGAAAATGTCCTGATCGCCACAAACGGCTATTCCAGTGACGATCTTCCCGACTGGCTGGCATCGCGATATCTGCCGACCCAGTCGAATGTAATTGTCACCCGCCCGCTCAGCGATGAAGAACTGAACAATCAGGGCTGGACATCGCATCAGATGTGTTACGACACACGCAATCTGCTGCACTATTTTCGCCTACTGCCTGATCGCCGCTTTCTTTTTGGCATGCGCGGCGGTTTCCAGTCTTCCCCGTCCGCCGATCGGCGATCCGCACAGCGAAACCGCCGGGATTTTGAAACCATGTTCCCGGCCTGGGCCCATGTTGAAACCCCAAACAGTTGGTCCGGAATGGTCTGTGTATCCCGTAACCTGACACCCTATATCGGGCCCGTTCCGAATATGCCGGGTGTGTTTGCAGGGCTGGCGTTTCACGGCAACGGGGTTGCCATGGGCAGTTATACCGGAAAAATGCTGGCGGAACTGGTGCAGGGACACGGGGTTGTCCCGCACGTCATGCAAAAACCGATGGCGACATTTCCATTTGGCCGTGCCCGCCGGGCCGTGATGCTGCCGATGTATGCTACGTATACTCTGGCCGATCTTTAGGCGCTGGTGCTGTCGGGTTCGCAACCCGGCAACACGCCCTGACATTCGATCTTTCTACGCGTTGACAGGCCAGTTTGCATCGCGCATGCCTTTGGCAGAACGTAAGGTAAAGGTAAGCCAATGAAAATTGCGATGATTGGGACCGGCTATGTCGGGTTGGTTTCTGGCGTTTGTTTTTCCGATTTTGGCCATGATGTTATCTGTGTCGATAAAGACCCCGCGAAAATCGAGAAGCTGAACAAAGGTGTGGTTCCGATTTATGAACCCGGCCTGGATGAATTGATGGCCAAGAATGTCAGCGCTGGCCGTCTTTCGTTTTCAACGGAACTTGCCGCGGCAGTAGATGGGGCCGATGCGATCTTTATCGCCGTGGGCACACCGACGCGCCGCGGAGATGGCCATGCCGATCTGACTTTTGTAATGGCCGCCGCCCAAGAGATTGCACAAGCGTTGACCGGATATGCCGTGATTGTCACAAAATCGACAGTCCCTGTCGGTACGAACAGACAGGTCAAACAGGTGATTTCTGCAGCCCGTCCAGAGGCCGATTTTGATGTCGCATCAAACCCCGAGTTTTTGCGCGAGGGCGCGGCAATCGATGATTTCATGCGGCCGGACAGGATCGTCGTAGGTGTCGAGAATGAAAAAGCGGCCGACGTCATGGCGCAGATATACCGCCCGCTTTATCTGCGCGAATTTCCGATCATGAGCACCGATCTGGAAAGCGCCGAAATGATCAAGTACGCGGCCAATGCTTTTCTGGCGACCAAGATCACCTTTATCAACGAAATCGCTGCTCTTTGTGAACGCACCGGCGCGGATGTAAAAATGGTGTCCAAAGGCATGGGGCTAGACAACCGGATCGGAAACAAGTTTTTGCATGCCGGTCCCGGCTATGGTGGATCATGCTTTCCCAAAGACACAAAAGCGCTGGCACGGATCGGGCAGGAAAACGCGGTGCCGATGCAGCTGACCGAGACGGTGATCAAGGTAAACGATGAAATCAAGCGGCGGATGACCGACAAGATCATGGACCTGTGCGGGGGGTCTGTGAATGGCAAGATCATTGCTGTGCTGGGCGTGACCTTCAAACCGAACACGGACGACATGCGTGATGCGCCCTCGCTTACAATTGTACCTGCGCTGGTGGGTTCGGGCGCCAAAGTACGGGTCGTTGACCCGCAAGGCCGGCGCGAAGGCGAAGCCCTGCTGCCCGGCGTGAACTGGATGGAAGATGCCTATAAGGCCGCCCAGAATGCAGATGCCTTGGTTCTCTTGACCGAATGGAATGAATTCCGCGCGCTTGATCTGAAACGGCTCGCGAACCGCATGGAAAATCCGATCATGGCGGACTTGCGTAACATCTATTCAGAAAAAGATGCCCAGCAGGCCGGGTTTGTAGGATACGTATCGGTCGGGCGGCGCGATTATTCCGCCTAGCGGATGCAAACCTTCGGGTCCAAGGTAACGGCGATCAGGGTCCGGATCGGAGAGCCGTAACCTGCTGCGGCGTCACTGTCTGGCCGCCACGCAGGACCAGTTCCATCTGGCCCCCTGAATTGCGCGCCTCGACAATCGGCGCATAGGTTTCAAGAGTATCTGACAAGACCAGCTTCCCGGCCGCAAAGCTTTCGACGGAAAAGCTGTATGCCGCGTAAGGCACCTGCCCGCCATCGCCGGTCTTTCCTGTCCATTCAATCGGGTTGTCCGAGACGGCAATTTCAATCCGTTGCGTTTCTTTGCCCTCTTGGTCACGCACGACAAGAAACGCCTGATCCGCAATCGCCACCGGTTTTGGGTTCAAAACGATGTGCTGGCCGTCAAACATCGCAGGTGCGTCACTGCGCGCCTGCATCCCGACCCATCCGGCAAGGCGAGACAAATCAGACCCCCCCATTTGCCCGACAAGGGCCGTCAAAAGATCATTGCTCAGCACCTGTTGTTCGACTGCGGAAAACTGCGCAAGCTGCGAAGCGTACTGTGTCGAGTCGATCGGCTCGAGCGGATCCTGATACTGGGCTTGCGCAGTCAGCATTTTCAGAAAGGTTTCAAAATCCGATGAGAGAACAGAGCCGGATTGTGGCGCTGACACCGCCCTTGAACTGAAAGACTGTTGTTGTGAAATTACGTTCGTTTCCATCTTGGTTCCTTATAGCCGAAGATCCAGCCCGCTTGTCTGGATCAGGAGTGGTGAATCTGGCGGTGCATTCGAAGTGATCTCCGCCTGTCCGGCGAATGATGAATTTTCTTGCGATCCGTCGCTTGCACCCCATGACCGGTTATCCTGAGCAAACGAAAATTCCGCACCAGAGTATCCCAAGGCCTGAAAATCCTGAACCAACTGATCGATATGCCGTTTGAGCAACGCCAGCGTTTCCGGGCGTTCAGCCGCAATTGTCACGGAAACAACGCCAGTGTCCTGCGCCGATAATGCCACCCGCACGCGTCCCAGTTCTTCGGGGTTTAGTGAAACCTCAACCGGTGTATCCGGGCCGCTTCTTATCACCTCGATCAACTGTCTTGTGACCGTCTGGGGCAGGTCTGCCCTGGCCACCGGGGGCATTGCCAGCCGCATGTCTGACGAACCTGTCGGTGCTGTATTTGCAATTAATCCCAGCTCTTCCGTCGCAATGCCTCCAAAAGCCGCTGCTTCTGTCATCAAGTCAGCTGGCACCGGCGCGGTTTGTGCAAAAATGATCGGCAAAGCCGGTCTTGCCTGTTCGAATTTACCTGTCTCTGTCGGTTGCGCCGGATGACCCGCTTTTTCATCGGGGGGCGTGGACAGTTCAGGACCTTGAATATCCCTGATGTCGGGAGACAACCGATGTGTCTCGGTCTGCGAAGACTCGACAGGGAACTGCGCCGATTCGGGTTTTCCCGAAGCCTGCAACCGGGTTGCTACCTTTTGCACCGGCGGACCGTTGGAAGGGATCATTTCCTGATGCTTCACAATCTGTGGATCAGGTGGGTCAATTTGCAAACCATCTTTGCTTTGGTTGATCACTGGCAACATTGGTGCACCTTCAGCCGTTCGCAGGATCGGAGCAGTCTTGGCATCCTCAAACTGCGCCATTGGCGATCGGTTACGGGGTTCTTCCTGTAAGGACCGGACGATGGTTTCCATGTCCAATTTTACTTTGAAACCGGCCTGCCCAAACGGTTTTGTATCATCTGTCTGTGACGCTGGTGTTTCCGGCGCAATCCTCTTGCCTGCATGCCGGTTTTCTGTACCTGCCTGCGCCGAATGGGCACTGTGAATTTCGGCCAAAGGCTGGTCAGTCTGGCTTTGTGGCGGCTGCAACCCGACGGAACCTGCATCGCTTTTGCCATGAAAACCTGTGGTGCCGCTGGAAACCCCGGCAATTGAATGCGCCACGCCCGAACGGGTCTGGCTTCCGGCGTTTTGCGGGCCCGCGGGGATGAAAGAACCCGTCGGCATTTCATTTTGCATCAACTTGGGCTCGTGCGAGCGTGATGACATCTGAGTACCTGCATCGGCATTTTCCAAAGGCTCGACCGGGTCATCCGAAAGGTCAAAGGCCGGCAAGGCAGGATCCGTTTTATCGCCCTGTTCCGCCAGCTCCAACGCGGCGAAAAGCCGGCCAAAAACCGCATCAAGATGTTAGCCGGTATTTGGCGTATCGCCCTTATCAATGGGCAGTCCGCTGTTCATCGCAGCTTGTCTGGATGGGTCGATATGCATGAAAGCTCCGCGCTGGTCTTTCACCAATAGACACATCACCCGTTACGACTTCTTTACCGATTGTCATGCAGAGTCGGGAAAATCGATCTAATTCGAGGGATCAGATGTCTGATATCGTTACAGCGGCCCAATCAGCGCCCGTGAAAGCCGCAGCGCGTCAAGACGCAGCTTTGCGCGAAGCCGCCCAGAAACTGGAAGCTGTGTTTCTGGCGGAAATGCTAAAGGCGTCCGGTTTTGGAAAGACACAAGATGCGTTTGGTGGAGGCGCGGGAGAAGACCAGTTCCAGTCTTTTCTGATGCAGGCACAGGCCGAAGAAATGGTCCGCGCAGGAGGTATCGGATTGGCCGAATCCTTGTTTATGGCGCTTCGGGACTCCGCGACATGAACAGCGCCGCTTGTGAAAAGGATCTGTCGGATCTGCAAACGGTGATTTTGACCGAACGAACCGCCCTGCTGACCGGCGATCTTGAACAGCTTCGCGCACTGGCGAACCGGAAAGAACACCTGATCGGCAGGATCAATGCGCACCCGCCGGCAACATCCGCACGCATTGAACAGATACGTGAAGCCCTTTTGCGCAATCAAACTCTTCTGCGGCAGGCGATGAACGGGGTGCGTTCCATTTCCGAACGACTCTTGGACTTGCGACGGGTACGAAATTCCCTTGGCACATACGATTCGCGCGGAAACAAGGCTGTTTCGGTATCCGGCACACCGCCCTCCTTTGAAAAGCGGACCTGACGACCGGCTGTTGCATCAAATGCCACGTAAAAGAGTTTTGTGCCTTAAGACTCCTTTAGCGCGTCAGGGTTCATTCATGGCCTGCATCGGAAAACGGATGGCGCACCGACGGGGTAATCCGCTGGTCGCAGTGCTCAGAATGACATCCCATTTGCCCGAAAGGGTGGAAAACCAATAGGCGCAAAGCGCCTGACTAGAAAGGAAATGCGAATGTCCAGCATTCTTACAAACAACAGCGCAATGGTTGCGTTGCAGACCCTAAAATCAATCAATGCCAATCTGGGCCAGGTTCAGGGTGAAATTTCAACCGGTAAGTCCATCGCCAGTGCCAAAGACAATTCCACTGTCTGTATGACCTTGGCGTTGGACGAATAGGCACGTTGCGTCTGGATCATGGCCGTCAGTTCACCGGCAACATCGGTTGCGGATTCTTCACGCGCATAAGAAACGATATCGCCGGTCGGGCCATCACCCGCATCCCACAGAAAATACGACCCACTTTCCGGCGATGGCAGATAGGTCTGGTGATCAAGGGCAACCATGCCGTTTGGGTTTGGTAAATCGACCAAAGGCACCTGATAGATCGTGCGGGTGATGCCAGTATCAAAAAACGCGTGAACGAACCCGTTTGCATCGACTTCCACGCTTGTCATGTTCCCGACGGGTGTTCCATCTTTCGAGATGGAAACAGGAGCGAATTTATCCGATAGCTGGGTCAACCCGTCGCTTTGCCCCAATTGTCCGATGTTGATTTCCATCGGGCCCCCGCCGACTTTCACGATGATTGTTCCGGTGGCCGGATCATAGGCCCCACCGGTTGTCGCGGTGATTGCTGCAAGGGTGCCACCGGCGGCGCGGCTGTCATCGAATGTCAGGACATATTCCCCGATCGTCACGCCGGGCGATGCGGTATCGGTAAGCGTCATTGTCCATTCATTTGTTGAGCCGATTGCAGGGACAGTCGGTTGAAAACTGACCTGTATACTTTCCGAAGTGCCAAGGTTGTCGAAGTATTCAACCGCCAGATTCTGGACATCCCCGGATGCACCCGCCTCTGTTTCGGTTGCCGGCAGGTTCACGCCAAGGGACATCCGCGTTGTCGGTTCACCGGAAAACTGGTTCACGTTGATCTGCACCGGCTCCAGACCATCAGCCGTATCGCGCGGAAAGGTCGGAACGGTACCATCCGGCAATGCAGGCCAGCCCAGCAGGATCAATCCTGATTCAGACCGCAGATATCCTGCGGCATCCGTTCGGAACGATGCCGTAGTGGTCAGGAACATCTGGGTTTCGCCATTGCCGACCTCAACCTCGGACGCCTGAGCGACAGGCAGCATACCGCGCCCGCGCACGGCAAGATCGGTAGCGTTCGACGTGGAAACCAGCGCGCCGCGCTGATCAATCAGCCTTTGGGTTGTGGACCGGACACCCCCCCGCCGAATAGGTGCCCCCCGATGATGAAATCACAAGGGAATGAAAATCCGTTTCGACACGCTTGTACCCGTATGTAGACGAATTGGCGATGTTGTCGGAAATCGATGCAAGACGTGTCGCATTGGATGACAACCCTGCGACACCGGCATTCAAAGCTGAAGAAATGGTCATGGATACGCCTTTCTGCTGCACCACCTAAAGAATGGCGCAACAGATACCGGCCTTGCCGTTAACATCGGGCTAACAGCTAAAATCCTATCTGGTTGGGTCCGGCCTAAGCAAAACCACTTCGATTCTGTTGTTCCGTGACCGCATCGGATCACGAATGGCCGGCGCGCTATCCGCATGCCCCGTAACACGGTGAATGCGGGGGGCGTGCAGGCCTGCCTGTTCCATCAACACACGCATTTCGCCTGCCCGGCTTACGGACAATTCCCATACAGTGTTGCGGACGACAACGACCGGTTCGGCCGCTACATGCGCCTCGATCGCAATCGGGTTCGTAACAATTTGACTGGCTTTCACGATTATGCCGGAAATATCGCGCAGCAATTGTGTTGGCTGGGCCGTCTTTGCAAGGAACAGGGGCGCTTCGTCAGTTTCGAACACTTCGATGACCAGACCCTGATCAGTGACCCGTGTAACGATCTGGCGCAGTGCGTTTTCCAACACTTGCGATTCACCGCCATACCCGGTCAGCGCCGCCTGCACAGAAGCAAATTCCTTGTCCTGGGATATCTCTTGCCCGTCCGCATCCAGGCCGCGCGCGCCGCGTGCCTGGGACTGGTCGGTCGGGCGATCACTGGTCGCCCCTGTCCCGTTCTGGGGCAATGTTTCTTCTGAAAACACACTGTCGCCACCAAACGCTCCATCACCGCCGCCCGAGACTCGCGCGATTGCAATTGTTGGCGAAAAGTAATCGGCCAATCCCTTGCGTTGTTTTTCGGTTGTCGCGTTCAACAGCCACATCAACATGAAAAATGCCATCATCGCAGTTACGAAATCCGCATAGGCGACTTTCCAGGCACCCCCATGATGCCCGCCACCTTTGACAACTTTTTTACGTTTGATGATTGTTGGCGCCGCATTGTTTTGCGCTGCCATTCGTCACCACCTTTATTCACCCAAGCGAACAGGTAGCAGCCAACGCGTTACGAGCAGCTTAACAGATCGAAATGTAGGCGTTTTGCCAACATCGGTGCCATAGGGTTAGGGTTTTGCATTACCTTCGTCAGTGGCATCGTCCTCGACCAGTTCCGCATCCGGTATTTCAGAATCTGTTTCGTCCGCATCTGTGCTGGTGTCTTCCAGCGCGCCCACAATAAGCGGCAGCATCTGCAATCCCGACGGGGATACGATTTCCGACATTGGCGGCGTTTTCCAGCTTAGCGTGTCAAAGCTCTGGCAGTTTTCGCATACCGGCGCCCAATCCCCGTGGATGTGCTGGCAATTGTCGCAAACCCAGTGTGGGCCACGCGGGACGCGAAGCGCTTTGGCCAACCAGCCGCGGACCACCGCATCAGATGCGCCTTCGCCCCGTTCGATCGCGGCCATGATCGTCACGTTCCGTGCATCTGGTGCGACCTCAACCAAATCCCCCAGGGTCCGGCGGGCTTCGGGAAAATCTTCGGCGGCAAGATGCAATTCCGACGCTAGCATTTGGGATTCAGGATGATCCGGTTTCAGTCGCAACAAGGGCGTGAAACGTTTGATCCGTTCCTGCGGGGTTTCATCGGGCGCAATGGCCGCAAACGTGGCGGCCAGATCGGGATGGGGTTGTGCCTCCCACGCTTTTTTCAAAACGCGGGTCGCGTACCGCATTTTACCCTGATCGATATAGGCCGTTGCCGCCATCACAGCGGCAGGAATCAGATCGGGCGACTGCCGGTTCGCGACAATTGCGGCCTCCCTCGCCTCGATCGAATTGCCTTCGTCAACAATATCCTTCGCTTCGGACAGGGCCAGAACGGCATCGCGGCGCTTGTACACATCCCTTGGCATAGAGCCGTGTTTCAGCTTGGCGCTCAGCGTCTTGCGTGCCCCGGCCCAATCATGGTGGCCGGCCTGCAGTTTCAGCAGAACATCCTGGGTTTCTTCGTGCCGCGGCTTGAGTGCGAATGCTTTTTCGGCAAGCTTCAGGGCGGTGTCGGTGTCGCCGGCTGCCAGTTTTTGTTTCATGATGCCGCGCACGCCGACAAAGCGTGTCGCTTCATCGGTAACGAGTTTCTTGTAGACCTCTTCGGCCTTGGTTCTGTCGCCAGCCATTTCCGCGGCCTGAGCGGTCAGCAGGTTCGTCAACTCGGGTTTGCGCAGATATTTTTCGGCTTTGTCCGCCTTTGACATGGCTAGCCGTGCCTCTCCCGAGGCGAGCGCCATCATGCCTTCGGACAGGGCCTGAAACCCCTTTCGCTCTCGGTTGCGATCGAAATAGCGCGACATGGCAGTTTCGTCACCGTTCAGAAACCGCCAGAAGGCCACCAGCAACGACAACAGTTTCAGCACAAGCCACAAGGCAACAATCAGCACACCCACGGCAATCACGGAGTTCAGCGGCCCAAGGGTGTATTCGGCTCCGCCGACAGTGATTTGCACCCCGCCTTCGGTCTCAAGAAGAGACATCGCCGCCAGCGCCAGGCCCGCTACGACGACAACAAACAAGACAATCTTAATCAATGACCAAAGCATAATGGGACCCTATTTGCTGTTCAGGCTTTGCGCCAATGATTCTGCCGCATCCTGTGCATCGCGTCGTGCCCGGGCGCGTGTAACCCAAGCGTCCATTGCAGCGCTCGCCTCTGGCGGCAGTGTTTCGATTTCGGCAAGTGCATCGTTCAATCGCCCTTCTTTCAGGGCCGCTTCTGCCCTCGACAATACCGCGTCAGGGTCCGCGCCTTCCTTGGGTGTTACAGACCGGGCGCTAAGTTGCCGCTGAAGAAAAGAACGCAGGTTGTGTTCGGAATCGGGCTCGGCCAAACGCGCTGCCGATAATGCCTCTCGTGCGGCATCGGGAAACGCGTCTTGCAACTGAATCATCGGTGTAACGCCGGTTTGCGCCACCGAAGCCAGTTCTTCGGGTGCTTGCGTACCTGTCACAGCTTCAAGATCACCAAGAGCGGCGTCAAACGCGCCGCCGCTGTCGATTGCGGACAAGACGCGGGTCAGTGCAGCCCGTGCCAAGGCCTCTTGGGCCGTCATCTCGGCGTTTTCTTCCATGGCGCGCGCATCTGTCAGTAGCGACTCGATCTCGCTTCTTTGGGCGGCCACCGAATCCTGCAGTGCTTTCAACTCGCGCTCGTAGGCGTCGATTGCGCCTTGCGATACACCTTGGGAAATCGGCTGTTTTTCCAGTGCCGTCAAACGCGCATCAAGCGCATTCACAGTACCTGCCAGATTGTCGATCTGCGCTCCCAATTCTGAAATCTTGTCCGCCTGCGCTGCGATGGCGCCCTCGACACCGGACAGATCGGGCACTGGCACTGCCGCCAGTTTGTCCGAAACATCGGAAATCCGTGCGTTTTGGGCTTGGACGGATTGTGAAAGATCGTTCAGGTCACTTGCGCTGACAGTTCGCCAGTTTTCGGGTAAAAACGTCTCGAACATTGGGCTTTTTGCCACCAAAACGCCGATGCATACAGCAAGGAGTCCGCCCAGAAGCATCGGAAAGAAACTAGATCTGGATGTCTGTTCGGGGGCATCGGATTGCGGCACAGCTTCATTGCTTTCCGCAACAGGTTCCGAAGCATCCTGACCTGTTTCGACGATGTCTTGGGTATCGTCCGATACGTCATTCTGTTCCGTTGGGGCATCAGGTTCGGGCGTATCAATTGCAGACGCAGCAGAGCTTTCATCTGTCTGGGCATCATCAGCTTTAGCGTCCGTTTCTTTTGAGGATTTTGTCGCCTTTGCCACTGTGCCGCACCTTTTCGATTCTGTTTATTCGTCAATCACTAACACTTGAACCTTACTGTGCGACCTAGCGCGCCTCAAGCGGACAGACCTTGTTGATCAACTTTTCTGTTTCCAAAGCCAGTGCTTGCGCGCCCGGACTGACCGCCACGGGGCATTTATCGCGCAATTCGTCAGCAACCGCCTGACTTAGCGCAACAGGATATACGGGCGCTGTCCCCGACACCTGACGTTGAAAGCTTGCCGCGGTTCTGGGGGAAAACAAAGGAACGAACACCGCGTCTGATCCTGACAGCAAGGTTTTGGCGTCCTGGTTCAATTCCAGTTCAACCTGATCGTAAACAATCGTCTCGGAAGTCGGAACGCCCACCTCTGTCAGGTTTTTTGCAACATCGCCGCGGCTGTGGACACCCCTGATGTGCATCAGCGGCCCTTTGATCCCTGATGCCGAAACGCCTGCGATCAATGATTGTGCATCCTGACCCGAAACCGTAGCCACCCATCCATGCGTGCGCGCGGCCTCACAAGTGGCCGCTCCAACGCAATACGCCGGCAATGTCCGGTCCTGTGTTAACCTCGACAACGCAACAACGCCATTTGCAGACGTGAACACCAGACCGTTCGCATTGCCAAAATCAACCGCCTGCGAAACAGGCACAATGTCCAAAAGCGGGGATATGCAGATTCGCACCGCTCGGCCCAGTCTGTCCTGCATCAGTGTCGCAAAACGTTGTGATGCGTCCAGTGGTCTGGTCAGTAACAGGATCGGTTCAGACACACGCATCAAAAGGCCCGGGATTGTTCGCCACGAACTAGGGTGATACCTCCGCAGACAACACGTTGCAACGGATCCGGACCGCTTCTGAATATGACGCAAAGCCTGACCATTCTGGGAATAGAAAGCAGTTGTGATGACACTGCGGCCGCCGTAGTGCGTCAGGAAAACGGCAATCCGCCTGAAATTCTGTCTTCGATTGTTTATGGTCAGACTGAACTGCACCGTGATTTTGGCGGTGTGGTTCCCGAAATTGCGGCCCGCGCGCACGCTGAAAAGATTGATATCTGCGTAAAAACGGCCCTTGAAACGGCGAGCGTCGATCTCAAACATCTTGATGCAATCGCCGTAACAGCAGGGCCCGGCCTGATTGGCGGCGTATTGTCCGGCGTGATGTGCGCCAAAGGCTTAAGCGCCGCGTCGGGTATGCCTTTGATCGGCGTCAATCACCTTGCCGGACATGCGCTGACACCCAGATTGACGGATCAGATCCCTTATCCTTATCTCATGCTTCTTGTATCCGGCGGTCACTGTCAGTTTTTGATTGTACGCGGTCCTGAAGATTTCCGCCGGTTGGGCGGCACCATTGATGATGCCCCAGGCGAAGCGTTTGATAAAACCGCCAGACTGCTGGGCCTGCCGCAACCCGGAGGCCCGTCTGTCGAAATCGAAGCAAAGTCCGGAGATGCCGATCGCTTTGCGTTTCCAAGACCGCTATTGGACCGACCGGGATGTGATCTTTCGTTTTCCGGCCTGAAGACGGCACTGCTGCGAACGCGTAACAGTATCGTAGACGAAAAGGGCGGACTCACCCGGCAGGATCGCGCAGACATGTGTGCAGGGTTTCAGGCCGCAGTTTCTGATGTTCTTGGGGAAAAAACACGGCGTGCTCTTGCGCTTTATCTGGATGAAAACCCGGATCGGGCGAAGTTCGCCCTTGCTGGCGGAGTGGCGGCAAATACCGCAATTCGCGCTGCATTAGAGACTGTTTGCGATGATTTGAAGGTCGAATTCTTTGCACCCCCCCTCGCGTTATGCACAGACAACGCAGCGATGATCGCCTATGCCGGGCTGGAACTGTTTCAGGCGGGCCATCGCGATGATTTCACGCTTTCCGCGCGGCCGCGCTGGCCGCTTGATACGGCAAGCCCTTCCATGTTGGGCAGCGGCAAAAAGGGGGCCAAGGCATGACTGTTGGTGTCATCGGCGCGGGCGCTTTTGGGACAGCATTGGCCATATCGCTGGCTCAGACCCAACCTGTTACGCTTTGGGCGCGCGACACCGATCAGGCGCGCAAAATGCAAGCCGCGCGGATGAATGCACAGTATCTGTCCAGCTGTGTTTTCCCCGATATTTTATCCGTAACTTCGGATTTTTCCGATTTGTCAGAACACCAGACACTGTTGCTGGCGGTGCCGTTGCAACGCTTGCGGGGCCTGCTGTGCGACCATGCAAATGATCTGCAGAACAAGGTTCTGGTGGCATGCTGCAAGGGGATTGAACTGAACACTGGCACAGGTTCGGTGCAGATCATCATGGATGAGGTTCCAACAGCTGTACCCGCCATTCTGACCGGCCCCAGCTTTGCCTTGGATATCGCAAGGGGTCTGCCCACAGCCCTGACGCTGGCTTGCGCATCCCCCAGCACGGGGCAAAGCTTGCAACAACAGCTGACAACACCGAATATCCGACTGTATCGCACATCAGACACTATCGGCGCGGAATTGGGCGGGGCGCTGAAAAACATTATTGCCATCGCATGTGGCGCGACAATTGGCGCCGGTCTGGGTGATAGTGCACGCGCTGCGCTGATGACACGCGGCTATGCAGAAATGCAGCGCATCGCTGCATCATTCGGCGCGCAGCCAGAAACACTGGCCGGGTTGTCGGGGTTCGGCGATCTGGCGCTGACCTGCACGTCAGAACAGTCGCGCAACTACCAATTGGGTCTGTCGATCGGCTTGCAAACCGGGTTTGATCCAAAGATCACCGTAGAAGGCGCGGCAACTGCACGCGCAGTACACAAGGTTGCAACAGATCGCGGTCTGGATATGCCGATCACAGATGTGGTTGTGCGTTTGCTTGACCAGACGATAGATATTCGGGATGCGCTGGCAATGTTGCTGGCACGACCGCTGAGGGAGGAATGATATGCTGATCGCTTTGATCGCACGGGATAAAGACGGCGCATTGCAAACACGCAAAGACAATCGTGCAGCGCATCTAGGCTATATTGAAGAAACCGGTGTTGTTGTTCATGCCGGGCCGCTGCTTGACGAAAACGGCGCCATGGCCGGATCGCTTGTGGTGCTGGATCTTGAAGATCTGGCAGCAGCCGAACGATGGGCCTCAAATGATCCTTATGCCAAGGCTGGTCTGTTCAAATCGGTCGAACTGATCCAGTGGAACAAGGTGATCGGCTAATGGCCTACTGGCTTTTCAAGTCTGAACCCAGCACCTGGAGTTGGGATCAGCAAGTGGCCCGCGGCGACCGGGGCGAAGAATGGGATGGTGTGCGAAATTATCAGGCGCGCAATTTCATGCGCCAGATGGCCGTTGGCGATAAAGGGTTCTTTTACCACTCGCAGACTGAAAAGGCCGTTGTCGGCATTGTCGAGGTAATCACCAAGGCACACCCCGACAGCACGACAGATGATGACCGTTGGGAATGCGTTGATATCAAGGCTGTGGCGCCCTTTGCCAAACCCGTGACGCTGGACATGATCAAGGCGGATGGGCGACTGGACGGCATGACGCTTGTGCGCAATTCACGTCTGTCAGTGCAACCGGTCAGCGAAGAAGAGTGGGCGATTGTCTGTCACCTCGGTGGTGTTTCCCCCTAGTCTGATGCCCAATTTTTAGGCAATCTTCCCCCTGTGAAAGAGGGAGGTGGATATGGAATTTCTGAACGTTGTCGCGGCGGCAATCGCATCTTTTGCATTTGGGGCTGTCTGGTACACTGTTTTTGCAAAACCCTGGATGTCGCTGTCAGGGGTTGAACTGGATCCCACAGGGCAACAACCTGCAAACCGGTCTGACCCGGTTCCCTATATCACCAGCTTTCTGGCATCTGTTCTTGTTGCAGGCATGATGCGGCACATCTTTGTGCTCAGCAGCATCGACAGCGCTGGCAAAGGGATCATGGCCGGGTTTGGCATCGGGCTGTTTCTGGTCACGCCGTGGATTGCAACGTTTTACGGGTTCGGCGGCAAGCCACGACAATTGCTTTTGATTGACGGCGGATATGCCACGCTGGGCTGCACGGTCATCGGCCTTGTCCTGACCCTGTTCTGATGCTTGGTCAAATAATGACGAAGGGTTCCGGCGCAAACCAGAACCCTTCGTACCCCACGTGCTCCCAAAGCCACCACACGTGTATCGAAATTCGGTTCTGGCCTTACTGGCCGGATGTCTGCAGGTCTAAAGCAATGCGTTCGCACGGGCAATCATCGAGTATTTCAAATGCCCGCCAAAAAAAACGCCTGCTTAACAAAGCAGGCGTTCAGGTTGTTTTTCGCTGCATTCAGCCGTAAACGGCTTCTTTGCCAAAATGCTTTGTCAGCATGTAATAGACGACCGCGCGGTACTTGTTCCGCTCTGACTGGCCGTATGTTTCAATGACTTTCTGGATCGCCGCCATAAGCTCTGGTCCGTCTGCCAAACCCAGCTTTTTGACCAGAAAATTGTCTTTTACGGTTTCAAGCTCACTTTGTTGCGACGCCGCAACCGTAGATGCATCCGCATTGTAAATCGCAGGACCACAACCAATCGTGACCTTGGTCAAAAGGTCCATGTCCGGTGTCATACCGCATTTGTTTCTCAGATCATCCGCATATTGCGCGATCAACTCGTCACGTTTACCCATCTGGGATCTCCCGCCTATTGTGAACGGCCCGCAGGCCAAGTGATGGAAAGGTAACAACCAAACGGGCCATGACAAAGGGGAAATTATCCGTCGGCCAAGCCATGCCTGACTATTTCGGAAACAGGAAAGTCACGACCAGCCTTGCGGCCCAATCATCCGCAGCACCGGTTGGCGATTCCGCCCAATAGCGCACACCGCCACCTACACTCACCGGTTGGCCTGCGATCGTGACCACTTTTGCCACCACAAAATTCAGCGGGACAGACCATTGATCCGCTTCCCAATCATATGTGGATTCCGAGTTTAGCGTGAATGACCAGGCATCAGGCGTTGTGTAGGAAAGGAAAGGCTGAATGAATGTGGCGTTGATTTCCGTCGATCCGCCGCCGACATCCCACAGGTGATTGCCCAATGCGCCGTAGGTCCAGGGGCCGCTTTGACGTAGCACAACGCCCGTCGGGCCAGCCGCAAACTGATCTGCGCCCAATGCCGAAGACGTGGCTGTTGGCAGCAAGAAAGCCGGGCCGGCGCCCCAGATCAACCCGTTTGCTGTCGGTTCCTTCGGAGAGAAGAAAAAGCTTTGAACGATATCGCCGATACCTGACTGCGATGTTCCGGGGATCACGTCATCCTGGGTGATAAACGGAACGATCGTTCGTGAAATCAGGTTCCAGTTCTTGCCGATACTGATCGGCTCGACGGGTTGAACATTGACCGTTGTGCGCGACCCGTTGCCGTTCGGGCCAAACCCTTCGTCATAGTTATACTGGAACGGAACGCTGATCAGCGACGCAACCGGGTTTGAAAGGCTTTTCGCCAATTCCTCTGATGCGGTACCCTGGGCCGATGCGGTGGTCCATCCGGCGCACGTAACACCGGCCGCTAGAGCAAAAACCTGAACAGACGTCCCATTTTCAAACCTCCGAATTGACCTGCCTTATCCTAACAATAGACCTTATCAGATGTTTGTCACATCCCGAGATACTCAGTACCGGTAATGTTCCGGCTTGAAGGGGCCTTCCGGTTTCACGCCGATATAGGCCGCCTGATCAGCGTCCAGTTGCGTCAGTTTCACGCCAATACGGTCCAGATGCAGGCGCGCAACTTTTTCGTCCAGATGCTTGGGCAGGATGTAGACATCGCTTTTATACTGATCGCCTTTGGTCCAAAGTTCGATCTGGGCCAGTACCTGATTAGTGAAAGACGCCGACATCACGAAAGACGGGTGGCCTGTTGCGTTGCCAAGGTTCAGCAAACGACCTTCGGACAGCAGGATCAGGCGATTGCCATTCGGCATCTCAATCATGTCCACCTGTTCCTTGATATTGGTCCATTTGTGGTTTTTCAGCGCCGCAACCTGAATTTCATTGTCGAAATGGCCGATATTGCCAACGATCGCCATGTCTT
Source organism: Sulfitobacter sp. TBRI5 (assembly GCF_051013555.1). Classification (NCBI taxonomy): domain Bacteria; kingdom Pseudomonadati; phylum Pseudomonadota; class Alphaproteobacteria; order Rhodobacterales; family Roseobacteraceae; genus Sulfitobacter; species Sulfitobacter sp. TBRI5. The sequence continues at coordinate 1,267,166 of NZ_CP112884.1, forward strand.
TCATCGCCCGCATATGTTCGATGCGGATGACGTCCTTGTTGCCAGTGGTCGTGATGAAAATATCTGCCGACCCGACAACGTCTTCAAGCAGAACAACTTCGAACCCGTCCATGGCCGCCTGCAACGCACAGATCGGATCGACTTCGGTCACTTTAACGCGCGCACCGGCGCCGCGCAAAGACGCTGCTGATCCCTTGCCAACATCGCCATAGCCCATCACGACGGCAACTTTACCGGCCATCATCGTGTCTGTTGCGCGCCGGATTCCGTCAACCAGCGATTCTTTGCAGCCATATTTGTTGTCGAATTTCGATTTGGTGACTGAATCGTTCACGTTGATGGCAGGAAAAGGCAGCCGGCCTTCGCGTACCAGTTCGTAAAGACGGTGCACGCCGGTTGTTGTCTCTTCCGATACGCCAACGATCTGGTCGCGCATTTTGGTGAACCAGCCCGGGCTGGCCGCCATCCGTTTTTTGATCTGCGCCTTGATGGCTTCTTCTTCTTCGGATGTGGGCACCGGAATAATTTCTTCGCCCGCCTCTGCGCGCGCCCCCAGAAGAATATAAAGCGTGGCATCGCCGCCATCATCCAAAATCAGGTTTGGCCCTTCGGGAAACATGAACGACTTGTCCAGATAGTCCCAATGCTCTTCCAGCGTCTGGCCCTTGATCGCAAAAACTGGTGTGCCACCTGCCGCGATTGCTGCCGCCGCATGATCCTGCGTTGAAAAGATATTGCATGACGCCCAGCGCACATCGGCACCCAGCGCGACAAGGGTCTCAATCAGAACCGCCGTTTGGATGGTCATGTGCAGGGATCCGACAATCCGCGCGCCTTTCAGCGGCTTTGTCTCGCCGTATTCGTCGCGCAATGCCATCAGCCCCGGCATTTCGGTTTCCGCAATATCCAGTTCCTTGCGGCCAAAGGCAGCCAGAGCGATATCTTTTACGATGTAATCCTTCGGCATTGGCCGGTCTCCTTGCAGATGATTTAGCGGGTCAGATAGCACTGTCTTACTGTCTCGACAATGGCAGCGCGCCTTGCGTAGTGTCGCGTCAAAACCCAGAGGTATTCATGAAACAACCACGCGCATGGCAACGCATGTTATCCGGCCGCAGACTGGACCTGCTGGACCCGACCCCGTTTGATATCGAAATCGAAGATATCGCGCATGGTCTGGCCTTTGTTGCGCGATGGAACGGGCAAACACAGGGGCAGTTTGCCTATTCTGTTGCTGAACATTCACTGCTGGTGGAAACGCTGTTTGGTCGTATCGCTCCCAACGCCCCGGCAAAATGGCGCCTGGCCGCCCTTTTGCATGATGCACCGGAATACGTGATCGGGGATATGATTTCGCCGGTAAAATCCGCAGTGGGGCCGGGCTATGGCGTCCTGGATGATCGATTGACCGCCGCCATACATATCAGGTTCGGGCTGCCGGCGACGATTCCATCCAAAATCAAGAAACAGATCAAGAAAGCAGACAGAATCAGCGCCTGGATGGAAGCGACGCAGATCGCTGGCTTCACCACTGACGAAGCCAACAAACTGTTCGGCAAACCCGAATTGAACCTGACCGAAGGGTTGGACATTACATTGCGGCCGCCCGTTGAAACACGCAATGCGTTCACTGCCCGCTATCAGGTCTTGCTGGGCGCAATGGCATGATGATCCGCACGGCTGAGTATTCCGATGCGGCTGATCTTGCGGCCATTCTGAATGAAATTATCGCGCTTGGCGGAACAACTGCACATCTGACACCCGTGTCTGGGCCAATCATAAGGCAATGGATGGATCATGATCCCGAAGCGTCATCCTGGGTGCTGGCAGAGCAGGACGGCGCGGTGATCGGCTTTCAATTCGCCGAACCTCACTCACAACTGCCGCCCGATGCGGCCGATATCGCCAGTTTCGTCAAACCCGGCATCACAGGTCAGGGCACCGGACGGGCGCTTTTTGCGGCGACCCGCGATGCATGCAGAAATCTGGGATACAAGTGGATCAACGCCACGATCCGCGCCGACAACCAAAGCGGGCTGACCTATTACAGCGCCATGGGATTCAAAGACTGGCACATCGACCCGGCTGCCGAATTGTCAGACGGGCGGATCACCGGAAAGATCAGCAAGCGGTTCGATCTTTAGCGTGGTGATCGTTTCGCCAATATACGCTGCAATGTCCGTCGGTGCATGTTCAGACGTCGCGCCGTTTCGCTGACATTCCGGTCACATAGCTCGTAAACGCGCTGGATATGCTCCCACCTTACGCGGTCCGCACTCATCGGGTTTTCCGGCGGCGGCGGCATTTCATCGCCGTTGGCCAGAAGTGCATTGGTAATGTCGGTGGCATCCGCAGGTTTGGACAAATAATCTGTCGCGCCAATCTTTACTGCGGCAACGGCGGTCGCAATTGCGCCATATCCGGTCAGAACCACTATACGGCTGTCGGGGCGTTTTTCACGCAGCACCTCGACGACATCAAGGCCGTTACCGTCCTCTAGTCGCAAATCAACCACTGCATAGGCTGGCGGACGCGCTGTTGCGATAGCTTTGCCCGCAGCGACAGATCCGGCCGTTTCGATTTCAAAACCGCGCTTTTCCATCGCTTTTGCCAGACGTCGAAGAAAGGGCTCGTCATCATCCACCAGCAGCAATGACTTGTCTGCCCCGATATTCTGCGACGTTGGTGCGCTCATACAGTCCTCTCCCCGTCAGACCTTATTGGTTTTCAGAGTATTAACTGGCGCAGTGCAAACGTCAAACACTGCGTCAATTTTGCGCAGCATCAACGAAACATTGTATCTTGTCAGCGATTTCCTGTGGCGAAATCTCGCGCCGGAAAAATTCGACGAACCCAGCTTCCGGAAGAACGAGATAGCTGAATGTGGAATGATCGACGAGGTAGTATTCGTCTTCGGCGTCATGCGCCTTGTAATAGGTTTTGTAAGCCTGACTTGCCGCTTTCACCTGTTCGGGGGATCCGGTCAATCCGATCATCCGTTCGTGCAGGTTATACGCAAAATCCCCAACAACTTCGGGCGTGTCGCGTTTTGGATCGATCGAAATGAAAACGGGCGTGACCATCGTACCGCGTTCTTCAAGGATATCGATCGCTTCCGCGTTGCGTGCCGTATCAAGGGGGCAGACATCCGGGCAAAACGCGTATCCAAAGTAGATCAGCGAAGGCTGCGTGATCACATCTTTGTCCGTCACCGTTTCGCCTGCGGAATTCACCAGTTCGAAAGGGCCACCGATTGAACCCGTTCCGCCCGCAATCTGGGACGTGCGGCACTGCGCAAACTGATCCGCTTCTGAACCAGAGCGGCTTACGAACCAGACCGCGCCCAAAAGGGCGACAGTCGCTAAAACGGCTGCAACTGCAAAAGCGCGAAGCATATGGTTTCCTTCAATCCGACATTCATTACCTTGGTGACGCAAGACACCTATCAATCCATCCGGCTGATGCAATAGACTTAGGGCACAAATGACCGATTCAAACACTGGCATCTTATTCGGGGACGATCGCAGCAACTGGATCAGGTTGCGCACGATGATCCTTTTGCGCTGGGCAGCCATTGTCGGGCAGTTAACGGCCATTACAGTTGCCCAGCGCATGTATGGCCTACAGCTTGAGCTTGGTCTGTGTTACATGGCCGTCGGTGTCTCGGTGATCGGAAACCTGATCGCCATCTTTGTCTTTCCGGAAAATAAACGGCTTTCGGAAACCGAAAATTTCCTGATGGTGCTGTTTGACCTGCTTCAGCTCAGCTTTCTTTTGTATCTTTCCGGCGGGTTGCATAACCCGTTCGCCCTTTTGTTACTGGGTCCGGTCACGATCTCGGCTGCGGTTCTTGCGCCACGTTCAACCATCGTTCTTGCAGGTACGGCAATTGTGATCGCTACGCTGCTTACGGAATTTCATTTGCCGTTGCGCACGGAACAGGGGTTTATCCTGCGCATTCCGGATGTGTTTGTTTTCGGCAACTGGGTCGCGCTGGTGATCGCGATTGTGTTCCTGTCTGTCTACGCGCGCAGCGTCACGTCCGAAATGCATTCGATGTCGGATGCGTTGGCGGCCACGCAAATGGCCCTGTCCCGCGAACAGAAGTTGACAGATCTGGGCGGGGTTGTTGCAGCAGCTGCCCACGAACTGGGCACGCCTTTGGCGACAATCAAACTTGCCAGCGCCGAACTGATTGAAGAACTGCACGACCGTGATGAACTACGCGAAGATGCGGAACTGATACGACAGCAGGCAGACCGGTGCAGGGATATCCTGCGCGATATGGGGCGGGTGGGAAAAGACGATCTGCTGTTGCGACAAGCGCCTCTGGTAACTGTTCTGCAAGAAGCCGCCGAGCCTCATATGAGCCGCGGAAAGACGATCCACTTTCAGGAAGGCGATCATATAAACGATGCGCTCCAGCCATCGATCCTGCGCCGTCCGGAAGTCATTCACGGGCTGCGCAATCTGATCCAGAACGCAGTCGATTTTGCCAGTGCGAACATATGGATCGAAACCCGCTGGAATGATGAAACGATATCAGTGCGGATCGTTGATGACGGGCGCGGTTTTCCTTCACATCTTATAGGCCGGATCGGCGACCCGTTTGTGAAAAACCGCCGTGCCGACGGGCGCTCTCGACCGGAATACGAAGGTATGGGGCTTGGCCTGTTTATCGCCAAGACATTGTTGGAAAGGTCGGGTGCCGAGTTGAGCTTTGCCAACGGATCCAACCCTGACCGGCCGTCAAAATCATCCAAGCAGAAACGCGGCGCGATTGTGAAAGTCACCTGGCCACGGGGCCGGATCGACGCGAAATCCGTTGAAAACATCTCTCTCACGACGGGTCGCAATCAACCTATCGAAATCTGATCCGGTCTATTTTGACCCTGAATTTCCCTTGCATTTTTTCGACATTAACCCGGCATTAACCATTTTTGGACAGGTTGGGATTGGCGACCGTGTCGAGGGAAGGCTGATCCGTGACAGGACTGTATTGGGGTGACTTGGTTTTGCTTGTCTTGGTGTGTTCGGGCGTTGCAGCGCTGGCCCTATTGTGGATCGCCCGCACCGCTTCCGAACCGGCGGCACCTGTCGAAAACATCCGTTCCGTTTCACCGGACGGTTTGGTGTTTTTGCTGGATGGAACAAATCTGCGCGATGTATCCCCTGACGCAGAAGCCCTGATCGAAGATATCATCGACGATGACGGCTGGACCCGGATAGGCAAGGTGCTGCGCCCCCGTTTCCCGGAATTGCCACGAAGCATCGAAACGTTTTCCGGTTCTGGCCGTTGTGACTATGCGGACGGAGATCATGGTGATCCGGCCAGGCTGTCGGTTGAATGGAATAACGGAATCATCCGGCTTGAAGTGATCGAACCATCTGACGCAAGCGGGAATGCGATACGTCAGCATGTTGAGGCCGTTCAAATCACCGAACAATCCATGGCGCGCGAGGCGATGGAAAGCGCACCCTATCCTGTTTGGCAAATCGGTGATGACAGCATGCCAAGATGGCACAATCCGGCCTATGATGTGCTGCGCAACAAACTGGGGATTTCAGAAAACGAACCGGTGTTTGATCTGGGCGAAATTGACAGGGTCAAGACAGGCAAGATCCGGACCTCGGTTAGTGTTGACAGCGGAAAACAAACGGCCTGGTTTGATGTTTTCGTGTCGCGGGCTGAAGATCGCAGCTTTTGTTACGCTGTTAACGTGGACATGGTTGTGAATGCCGAAGTCGCGCGGCGGAATTTTGTCCAGACGCTGACCAAAACCTTTGCAGAGCTATCCAGTGGGCTGGCTATATTTGACCGGAACCGACAATTGGCGCTGTTTAATCCGGCCCTGATCGACTTGACGGCACTTTCAGCCGAGTTTTTGAGCGCGCGCCCGAATCTTTTGTCTTTCTTTGACCGCTTGCGCGACAACAGAATGATGCCCGAGCCCAAGGACTATAAATCCTGGCGCGAACAGATTGCCGATCTGGTGGCGAGCGCACGAAACGGCGACTACGTCGAAACCTGGACCCTGCCCTCTGGTCCGACTTACAAGGTCAGCGGGCGGCCCCATCCGGATGGTGCGATCGCATTCCTGATCGAAGATATCAGCGCCGAGGTTTCGCTAACCCGCCGGTTCCGGTCGGAACTGGAACAGGGGCAATCCCTGCTTGATGCTTTGGACGACGCGCTTGTCGTTTTTTCCTCGACCGGCATTCTGACCCTGTCCAATACCGCATATCGCGATCTTTGGCGGACGGACCCGGACAGCAGCTTTGTCGACATGACAATTCTGGACGCCATACGGCATTTTCAGACGCAGTGCCAAGCAACCCCCCTGTTTGGAGAGTTGCGCGACTACGTTCTGGATTGTACCGAACGCGCCGAATGGGACGGGCTTGTGCGTATGAACTGCGGCCATGAATTGGTGTGCGGCGTCCATCCGATTTCAAATGGGGCAACGCTTGTCAGGTTCCAGAAGAATTCGGAAACGCCCCTCATCCGGAAAGCACAGCGAACGATAACAGCCGAGACCGCATGATCCCACTTGCGAGCGCTGTCACAGGCGATAGTTTGGCGGCATGAATGAACACTCCCTGATTTTTGATCTGGCGACCGAAGCTGAAACTGCCGAACTGGCGGTCAGATTGGGCAAACAGCTTGAAACGGGGGATGTTGTTCTTCTTGAGGGGGACATTGGAACTGGTAAAACCTGTTTCGCGCGGCATCTTATCCAGTCACAGCAACGCCTGACAGAAGATGTACCTTCGCCAAGTTTTACTTTGGTTCAGGTCTATGACACCAAACCCGGACAGATATGGCATGCCGATCTGTATCGTCTGTCATCCCCGGATGACGTTGAGGAGTTGGGATTGTCAGACGCGTTTCAAACTGCAATCTGCCTGATTGAATGGCCGGATCGTCTGGGCGAACTTGCGCCGGAAGATGCGCTTTTGATCCGGTTTGAGCTGGGCGACACCGAAACAGCCAGAACCTTGACCTTCAGCTGGCAGAATGATCGATGGGCAAACCTGTCAAAGGCCATAACCAAATGACACCGCGTGAAGAAAAGGCAGCTGTTTTCATTTCCGGCACGGCCTGGGCCGGATGTGACCGCGCTGCACTTGCGGGGGATGCATCAAGCCGCCGCTACGAACGCCTTAAGGCAAAGAACGGCGCGCCAGCAGTCTTGATGGACGCACCCGCGGAAAAAGGCGAAGATATCGCGCCGTTCATTCGCATCGCGCGTTATCTGCGCGACATCGGGTTAAGTGCGCCGCGCATTCTGGCGGAAGACAGGGAAAACGGATTTCTGCTTCTTGAGGATTTGGGGGATGATCTGTTTGCCAGAGTTGCGATGGCAAAACCCGAGCTGGAAGGCACGCTTTATCAGGCTGCAACAGACACGCTAATCACCCTTCATGCTGCGAAACCGCCAGCTTTGGTTGCTTATGATTCGATCCTCATGACGGAAATGGCGGCCCTTGCGTTTGACTGGTACCAGTTGGGGGCACTGGGTCAGACGGATGAACAGGCAAAATCTGATTTCCGATCCGCGTTTCATGCTGCACTGAGCGAACACGTTGCCGCACCGACGGTTCTGATCCAGCGTGATTACCACGCGGAAAACCTGCTTTGGCTTCCCGACAGACACGGCGTTGCTCGGGTCGGCCTGCTGGACTTTCAGGATGCGATGTTGGGGCATCCTGCTTATGATCTGGTGTCTCTTTTGCAGGATGCGCGCCGCGATGTTCCGCCCGCGCTGGAACAGGCAATGTTGTCGCATTACATCGAACGCGCCCGGGTCGAACCCGAAAGTTTCCGCATCAGTTACGCTCTGCTGGGCTTGCAACGGAACCTGCGAATCCTCGGCGTTTTTTCAAGGCTGTGCCTCAAGTCCGGAAAACCGGGATATATCGAAATGATCCCGCGCGTGTGGGAGTTTATCGAGCGCAATCTGCGTCATCCTGCATTACAGCATCTTGGTCCGCTTGTTACGGTCCCCCTGCCCGTCCCAACCCCTGAAATCCTTGCAAAACTAAGGACGCAATGCGCGACACACCAACCAGCATAATGTTGTTCGCGGCAGGGTTTGGAACCCGTATGGGCAACCTGACCGCCGAGCAGCCAAAGCCCATGGTGCCCGTCGCAGGCAGGCCACTTGTTGATCATGCGCTGGATCAGGTAAGCCCCATGGGGTTCGAAAAAGTTGTTGCGAACCTGCATTACAAGCCCGACGTGCTGGCCGCGCATCTTTCACAACACGGCGTTATTTTGTCCCGCGAAAGCCCCGACATTCTTGAAACCGGCGGCGGTTTGCGGGCGGCGCTGCCGTATCTTGGGGGCGGACCGGTGTTCACGATGAACACGGATGCAATCTGGGTTGGTTCAAATCCGCTGCAAGCTTTGTCACAAGCGTGGGAACCGGACAGCATGGACGCGCTGCTGATGTGTGTTTCCCCCGAAAACGCAGTTGGACATTCCGGTGCAGGGGATTTTTTTCTGGCCGGATCCGGGCGTCTTTCGCGCGGCAAGGGCCTGATTTATTCTGGTGCGCAAATCATCAAGACGGACATGCTGCACGATGTCCCGCAGGCCGCATTCTCTTTGAACATTGTGTGGGAGGAAATGCTGAAGCATCAGCGCCTGTTTGGTCTGGAATACCGCGGAAAGTGGTGTGATGTGGGCCAACCCGAAAGCATCCCACTGGCCGAAGCCGCCCTGACGGCCCGCAATGTTTGATCCGACAGACCGCCCAAGGGTTTTCGGCCTGCCATTGGGTGCAGATTTTCCCAAGGCGTTGGTTGATGGCCTGATTGCACGCCACAAAGACCAACCACCCGAAACGCTGACGCGCGTCACAGTGATCGTGAACACACAGCGGATGGCCCGCCGTATCCGCGATCTGTTTGATGCCGGACCACCGATGTTATTGCCGCGCATTCAGGTCATCACAGACCTTGGGCAAGGCGCTGTTGGTGCGGGCATTCCGCCGGCTGTTCCCGCTTTGCGCCGGCGGCTGGAGTTGTCGCAACTGATTGGCACTTTGCTGGAAAAAGAACCTGATCTTGCATCCCGCGCTGCCTTGTTCGACCTTTCCGATAGTCTGGCCGCACTAATGGACGAAATGCACGGCGAAGGCGTTTCCCCCGATGCCATATCGGCACTGGATGTTTCTGATCAGTCAGGACACTGGGAGCGCACTAAGACATTCATTTCCATTATCAAAAAGTATTTTGACGGAGCCACATCCGAACCCGATGTGGAAACCCGCCAGCGCCTTGTCGTTTCCGCGCTGGCCGCGCATTGGGCGTCAAACCCGCCCAAAGACCCTGTTATCGTCGCCGGTTCCACCGGATCGCGGGGAACGACGATGATGTTGATGCAGGCCGTTGCAAAGCTCTCCCAAGGCGCGCTGATCTTGCCGGGATTCGACTTTGATCTTCCGGAAGACGTGTGGACCAAGCTGGACGATCCGCTGCTGTCCGAGGATCACCCGCAATACCGGTACCGCAAGCTGATGCTGGCATTGGGATTGCGACCTGCCGACATATCAAACTGGGGTGCTGATATCGGGCCGGATGTCGCAGCCCGCAACCGGTTGGTTTCCCTGTCTTTGCGCCCTGCCCCGTTCACCGATGCCTGGCTGGCCGAAGGCCCTGCCCTGCCGGATATCGCTGGCGCGACACAAGGCGTGACCCTGGTTCAGGCCCGTCATCCCAGAGATGAGGCGCTGGCCGTTGCGTTGCGCTTGCGTCAAGCCGCCGAGGATGGCCAGACCGCCGCGCTGATTACGCCTGACAGAATGCTGACACGACGTGTTACGGCGGCGCTTGATCAATGGAACATCACACCTGATGACAGTGCGGGCCAGCCCTTGCACCTTTCGCCGCCGGGCCGGTTCTTGCGCCATGTCGCACAGCTTTTTTCACAGAAAATGTCTGCGGAACTCCTGTTTACACTGCTCAAGCATCCCTTGTGTCACAGTGGCGGAAGCCGCAATCAGCACTTGTTGTTCACGCGGGATCTTGAGCTTTATTTGCGCAGGACTGCCCCGCCCTACCCCAAGGAATCCGATTTCAGGGCCTGGGCGAGCCAGCACGACCATCCCGCCGCGCCGGACTGGGCCAACTGGCTGGGCAACACGGTGCCGGGCAATGCCACCGGTGACGCACGCCCCTTGTCCGTCTGGTCACAGATACACATCGATCTTTCCCAACGGCTTTCGGCAGGGTCCGCGCCGGAAGATTCCGGCGAACTGTGGCTTAAGAATGCGGGGCAGTCGGCGCTTCAGGTCATGCAATCGGTCGAGCGCGAGGCCGCATCTGCCGGGGATATGTCGGCCTTTGATTACAACAATCTGATCGGCAACCTGCTGTCTCAGGGCGAGGTGCGCGACAGGGATGACAACACGCCCGGCATCATGATCTGGGGTACGCTTGAGGCGCGGGTGCAAGGCGCCGAACTGCTGATCCTGGGCGGTTTGAACGAAGGCATCTGGCCTGCCGCCCCGACCCCCGATCCCTGGTTGAACCGGACATTGCGCGATCGCGCCGGATTGCTACTGCCGGAACGGCGTATCGGCCTGTCCGCACATGATTATCAACAAGCCGTTTCGGCAAAGGAAATCTGGCTGACACGTTCAGTGCGGTCGGAAGACGCTGAAACCGTTGCCTCCAGATGGATCAACCGCCTGACCAATCTGATGCGGGGTTTGCCGGAACAGGGCGGTCTGAAATGCCTGGCGGACATGACCGCACGCGGCGATGAATGGCTTGCCAGAACACGAGAGTTGGAGCGTGTTTCACCCGTTGCCCCCGCCCCGCGCCCATCGCCAAGACCCCCCGTTGCAGCAAGACCGCGCAAGTTGGCCGTGACTGACATTAAGCGTCTGATCCGGGATCCTTATGCGATTTATGCCAAACATATTTTAAAACTGCGTCCGCTTGATCCACTGGTTCAGTCCGCCGATGCGCCGTTGCGGGGGACATTGATACACACGATTCTGGAACAATTCGTACGCCAGACGGTGCAAGACCCATCCAGCTTGACCAAAGACATGTTGATGCAGATTGCAGATCAGGTGCTGGATGAAAAAGCGCCGTGGCCCGCAACGAAACTGGTTTGGCGTGCGCGGCTGGAACGCGTCGCCGACTGGTTTCTGGAGCGTGAAGAAGAACGGCGCCGGCACGCGACGCCTTTGGTTTTTGAAAAGGACGCCCGCGGTATCGTTGTGCTGCCGGAACTGGGTTTTGAAATAAAGGGGTTTGCAGACCGGATTGATCAGGACGAAACCGGCACTGTCTATCTTTATGATTACAAAACCGGCCAACCGCCCAGCGCGGCCGAACAGCGGAAATTCGATAAACAGTTGCTGCTGGAAGCCGCGATGATCGAAGCCGGTGGTTTCGAAAGCGTCGGGCCGGCAACTGTTGCGCGTGCCGTTTTCATCGGTCTGGGTTCCAAACCGACCGAAGTTGAAGCGCCGCTTCAGGACGAACCGGCGGCAAAAATCTGGGAAGAGCTCAAAGAACTGATCGCTGCCTATCTGGATCCTGCCCAAGGGTTTACGGCGCGGCGCATGCTGCAAAAAGACACTGATAAAGGCGATTACGATCAATTGTCGCGGTTTGGTGAATGGGACAACAGCGACGATCCAACACCCGAGGATTTGACGTGATGCGCCGGAACGAAGCAACCGAACGACAGGTACAGGCAGCAAACCCCGTTGAATCGACCTGGCTTGCAGCCAATGCCGGTTCAGGAAAAACACGGGTTCTGACGGATCGTGTGGCGCGTCTTTTGCTAAACAATGTGCAGCCTCAGCACATCCTGTGCCTGACCTATACGAAGGCCGCAGCAAGCGAGATGCAAAACCGGCTATTTGGTCGTCTGGGCGAATGGGCGATGCTGCAAGATGCGCCCCTGCGTGCAGCGCTGCTAGATCTTGGGTTGGAAGGCACGCTTGATACGGAACGTCTGCGAAGCGCGCGTACCCTGTTTGCCCGCGCAATCGAAGCCCCCGGCGGGCTGAAAATTCAGACGATCCATTCTTTCTGTTCGTCTTTGCTGCGAAGGTTTCCGCTGGAAGCAGGGGTAAGCCCGCAATTTGCAGAGATCGAAGACCGGGCAGCGGCTTTGTTGCGCGCCGAGATTGTCGATGAGCTGGCAGAGGCTGATGTAGACGGCTGCGTCAGCAAGGTCGCCCAGCATTTCACCGGTGAGGATTTTACAAAACTGACCGATGAAATCGTGCGCAACCGCGATCTTTTCCAAGCCGGTGTCAAATTCAAAGACTTGCTGGGCCTGTTCGGTCTGCCCGCCGATACTACCGAAGACACCGTGCTTGCGTCCGTCATGCTTGGGTCGGAACAATTATTGCTGGACGCGCTGATCGGGCCCCTTCTGAACAGTTCGACAAATGATCAAAAGACCGGGCGGTTGCTGCAATCGGTAACGCGTCTGGATTGGTCGGCTTTGCCCGTTCTGGAATCGGCTTTTTTGCTGAAAAAATCACCATTTTCGGCCAAGTTAGGCACTGTTCCGACAAAACCTCGACAAAAGGATCTGGCCCATGTCATGCCGGAACTTGATGCTTTAATGCAGCGCGTTGAGCGCGGGCGGCAGATGCGGTTGGGCCTGATGGCCGCACGCAGAACGCAAGCGCTTTACACATTTGCCCGCCAGTTTCTGCCAACCTACGACATGCGCAAGCAACAGCGCGGCTGGCTGGATTTCGACGATCTGATCATGAAAGCGCGCCAGTTGCTGCGTGATTCAGACGTCGCACAATGGGTGCTTTATCGTCTGGATGGCGGGATTGATCATATCCTTGTGGACGAGGCGCAGGATACAAGCCCGGCGCAGTGGGATGTGATTGAAAAACTGGCGCAGGAATTCACCAGCGGGCAGGGCGCACGAACAGATGCGACCCGCACCATTTTTGTGGTCGGGGACAAGAAGCAATCCATTTATTCGTTTCAGGGCGCAGACCCGAACGAATTTGACCGGATGCAAAACGAATTCAAGGCGCGCCTGAACGGGGTCGGGCTGGCATTACAGGATCTGACGTTAGAGCACTCTTTCCGGTCTTCCGAAGCGATATTGTGGCTTGTTGATAAAACCTTTGACGCGCAGGGCGCTGCCGGTTTTTCCAAAGACGCCCTGCACAAGGCGTTCAAGACGGACTTGCCAGGTCGGGTTGATCTTTGGCCTGTGGTCGAAAAAAGCGATGAGAGCGAAGAGCGGGCTTGGTATGATCCGCTGGATCAGAAAAGCGAGAAACACCACACCGTTGTTCTGGCGGAACAGATTGCACGCACCATTCGCGGGATGATCGATGATCAAACCGTGATACCCGACGAAACCAAAGGTGCGTCTACAGGTGCCGGTCGGCTTGTCCGGCCCGGTGATTTTCTAATTCTGGTGCAACGCCGTTCCGCTCTGTTTCACGAAATTATCAGAGCCTGTAAAGGGCAAAACCTTCCTATCGCAGGTGCGGACAGGTTGCGGGTCGGGGCAGAAACCGCCGTCAAGGATCTTGGGGCCTTGCTGTCATTTCTGGCCACGCCGGAAGACGATCTTGCCCTGGCAACCGCACTGCGTTCTCCGCTGTTCGGCTGGAGCGAACAGAATCTTTTCAGCCTTTCACATCGTCGCACAACCCACTTTCTGTGGCAGGCGCTGCGTGAAAAACCCGAAACCTATCCTGAAACGCTGGCAATCCTGCAAGACCTGCGCGATCAAACGGACTTCTTGCGCCCCTATGATCTGATCGAACGTATTCTGACACGGCACAAAGGCCGGAAAAACCTGTTGGCGCGTCTGGGGCACGAGGCCGAAGACGGGATTGATGCGCTTTTGTCGCAAGCCCTGTCTTACGAGCGCAATTCCGTGCCCAGCCTGACCGGTTTTCTGGTGTGGATGCAAACGGATGATCTGGACATCAAGCGCCAGATGGATGGGGCAAGCAACCAGATCCGGGTGATGACGGTGCATGGTGCAAAAGGTCTGGAAGCGCCCATTGTCATCCTGCCCGAAACGGCCAGATATGCACCACCCCTCCGAAAGGAGATCATCCCGGTTGGCCAACATGCAATCTGGAAAACGGCCGCCGACACAGCCCCCGAAGTCCTGACATCGGCGCTTGACGATTTGAAGAACGCCGAACTGAATGAACGGCTTCGCCTGTTGTATGTTGCCATGACGCGGGCGGAAAAATGGCTTATCGTAGCGGCGGCTGGCGAGCTGACAAAGGATGACAGCAGCTGGTACGAAATGATCCAGAATGCGATGAAACAGGCCGGTGCGGTGTCTCATGATTTTGAAGGCGGGCAAGGGCTTCGGTTGTCGCACGGTGATTGGGCCGGCTTGCGGATTGAAACCGAAGACGAAACCGATACACCCGATCCGGTGCTTGAAGCTTTCTTTGAAACTCCGGTGCCGACCTTGCCGCCAGCACATAAAACGATCAGCCCGTCTGATCTGGGCGGCGCCAAGGCATTGCCCGGCGACGCTGGCGCTGACGAGGAAAGCGCCTTGAAAAAGGGGCGGCAAATCCATCTGTTGCTGGAACACCTGGAAGATATCGCGCCCGCCCAGCGCGCCGCGCTTGCCGCGCAGTTGTTACAGAACGGTCCGGATGCGGCCACGCCGGAAGACGCGCCCGGCCTAATCGGCGAAGCGTTGAATGTTTTGAGTGAAGAGAACCTGTCAGGCGTGTTCACGCGATCAGCGCTGCGCGAAGTACCGGTTACCGCCGAACTGGGGCGGCATCGATTGCACGGAACAATCGACCGCCTGATTGTCGCCGATGATCGCGTAACGGCTATTGATTTCAAAACCAACGCCACAGCGCCGGGCACAGCCAGCGAGGTTCCCGAAGGCATTTTGCGTCAGTTGGGGGCCTATGCGCATGCGCTATCGCAGGTCTTTCCGGGTCGTGAAATTGAAACCGCAATTTTGTGGACCGCCACACCAACTCTTATGCGATTACCGCACGATCTTGTGACAGATGCCCTGAAACGCACACCATATCTTGACGATGCTTCTGCCGCTACATAGGTTCAGGCCTCAAACGCATTCCTGCCAGGAGATCCGAAGATGGCCACCGTTGCTGTGACAGATGACACATTCGATGCTGAAGTGAAAAACTCAGAAATTCCCGTAGTGGTCGATTTCTGGGCTGAATGGTGCGGCCCGTGCAAACAGATCGGCCCCGCACTGGAAGAATTATCCGCAGAAATGGGCGGCAAGGTCAAAATTGTCAAAGTTGACGTTGACAGCAACCCCAACTCTGCTGCGGCGATGGGCGTTCGCGGTATTCCGGCTTTGTTTATCTTCAAGAATGGCGAAGTTGTTTCGAACATGGCGGGCGCGCGGCCCAAGGCTGCATTGCAAAGCTGGATCGAAGGCGCGATCTGAACATCGCTAAAAATAGCTTGAGTTGAAAGGGCGCCTTATCGGGCGCCTTTTTACATTGGCCAACCGGCGCGGGTGAACGCTGAACGAATGTTGGCCTCGGCCTCGGGCCGCCCGGCATTGATCGACATAATCTGCCAAAACCAGTAAATGTATTTCTTGAATTCCGGTCGTGATTGCGGCGCGGCACAAATCGCGTTTTTCACGCCCACCTTGTTCACGTTCTGGGCAATGTGGTGAAAATCAATTTTCGCGAACAGAACGCTGGGTTTTTCAAAGAAATGCCCGAAAAAGGCAGCGCTTGAATTTTGCGTGACAACGTAGTCACAGGCCGGCAGATAGCGCGCCATCTCTCCGGTCCTTACGATCAGCCTGTCGGTTTCTTTTTGCAAGGCTTGCAAGGCATCCAGTTCAGCCGGTGCATAATGTTCGCGCGGATGCAGGGTCGCGACAACAGGGCGGTGCGGATCGTATTCCAGAACAGAACGTATCATTTCAAGTGGGGAACAGGCCTGAAATGATCGGTGATCCAGCAATTTGCCCTGCAAGGGTACATAGACGAATTCGTCCATCCCGGCCGGTTCGACGGGCGGGTTGAACAATCTGTTTTTCCAGAAGGCGTGAAATTTTTCTGCGGCTTCGCCGGCTATTTCGTTTGGTTCGAACGCCGATTTCGCCACATGCCAGTCCCATCGCGCCGGACTGTGTTCTATCGCCCAGAACGGATAAGCATAGACGCGACGAAAGACGAGCGAACGATCACCAACCGGGCCATCCATGTGAAACATGCAGTATCCATCACGGCGCGTCGCCTTCACATGATTTGACGCGGTGTTTGGCAGATACTCAACCCGGTATCCTGAATCATGTAAAACAGTGGAAACCTTGCCCAGAAAATTGTGTTCTCCGTGCTTTGCGCTTTGCCGCAAATCATCGTCCAGATAAATCCTGAGAATTTTAGGTTCAGCCATGAACAAACGCTAACTGGGGCAGGGGGGCTGGACAAGCCCGGGTCTTGTACCTGTGGCGTCACCACTTCATATAAGACCAAAGCGACAGGAGGCAGGCATGTCAAAGCAGGATTTTCCGGGGTGGCACGGCACCACGATCATCGGTGTCAAAAAAGACGGCAAGGTTGTGATTGCCGGTGACGGTCAGGTCTCGTTGGGTCAAACCGTGATAAAGGGCAGTGCCCGCAAGGTGCGCCGCCTTTCTCCGGGCGGGTTTGATGTAGTTGCCGGTTTCGCCGGTTCGACAGCCGATGCATTTACCCTGCTTGAGCGTCTTGAAAGCAAGCTTGAGGCGACGCCCGGGCAACTGGCGCGCGCCAGCGTGGAACTGGCCAAGGACTGGCGCACCGATAAGTATCTGCAAAAGCTTGAGGCGATGCTGATCGTTTCGGATGGATCGGAAATGCTGGTCATTACCGGCGCCGGTGACGTTCTGGAACCGGAACATGATGTGGCTGCGATTGGGTCTGGCGGCAATTATGCCTTGGCCGCCGCGCGCGGCATGATGGATAGCGACCGCACCGCCGAACAGGTCGCCCGAAATGCAATGGCCATCGCAGCCGATATTTGCGTTTACACAAACGGTAATCTGACTGTCGAAACCATTTCCAGATAACGCGCGGCCCAGCGCACCAAAGTACCGCTTCGGGAAGGACAAAACATGACCGATCTTACCCCACGAGAAATCGTATCAGAGCTTGACCGGTTTATCATTGGCCAGTCCGATGCGAAACGCGCAGTTGCGGTGGCTTTGCGAAACCGCTGGCGGCGCAAGCAATTGCCTGATGATCTGCGCGATGAGGTGTATCCAAAGAACATCCTGATGATCGGCCCGACCGGCGTTGGCAAAACCGAAATCAGCCGGCGGTTGGCGAAACTTGCCCGCGCACCTTTCATCAAAGTTGAAGCGACGAAATTTACCGAAGTCGGCTATGTTGGCCGGGACGTTGAACAGATCATTCGCGATCTGGTCGACAGCGCCATCGCGATGACGCGCGATCAGATGCGCGAAGACGTCAAAGCCAACGCGCATGCCGCCGCCGAGGCCCGTGTGATCGAAGCAATTGCCGGAGAAGACGCGCGGGAAGCCACCCGCGAAATGTTCCGCAAAAAGCTTAAATCGGGGGAACTGGACGACACTGAAATCGAACTGGAGATTGCGGATACATCAAACCCGATGCCGATGTTTGATATCCCCGGACAGCCCGGCGCCAATATGGGAATGTTGAACCTTGGCGATCTGTTCGGAAAGGCGATGGGCGGGCGCACCGTAAAACGCCGTATGAAAGTTTCGGAAAGCTATGATGTTCTGATCGGTGAAGAGGCCGACAAGCTTCTGGATGACGAAGCGGTAACGCGCGCCGCGCTAAACGCGGTAGAGCAGAACGGCATCGTCTTTCTGGATGAAATCGACAAGGTCTGTGCCCGCTCCGATGCGCGGGGTGGTGATGTAAGCCGCGAAGGCGTGCAGCGCGATTTGCTTCCGTTGATCGAAGGCACCGTTGTCAGCACCAAACACGGCCCGATCAAGACCGATCATATCCTGTTCATAGCCTCGGGCGCGTTTCACATCGCCAAACCATCCGACCTGCTGCCAGAGCTTCAGGGCCGATTGCCAATCCGAGTCGAGTTGCGCGCCCTGACAGAGGCCGATTTTGTGCGCATCCTGACAGAAACCGACAACGCACTGACCCTGCAATACACTGCTCTGATGGGCACCGAAGACGTGACGGTCGAATTTACCGCTGAAGGTATTGCTGCGCTTGCCAAAATTGCAGCCGATGTGAACCAGTCGATTGAAAACATTGGTGCGCGTCGTTTGTACACGGTCCTTGAGCGTGTTTTCGAAGAGCTTTCGTTTGCCGCGCCCGACAGGGCAGGTGATCGCGTAACGGTCGACGCAGATTTCGTAGATGCGAACCTTGGCGCTTTGACAAAGTCAGCCGACCTAAGCCGATACGTGCTCTAGCGATAAATGCGCCAATCGGGTACGGCTTGACGATGAAATGTTCGAAAGTACCTATGATGCGCAAATCATTCTGGTTGGCCCCGTTGCTGGTACTGGCCGCGTGTACGAATGTCATTGATGAACAACCCGTGCCCAAAGCTATAAATATCGGGAAAATGAACGGGTGTTTGTGGTGACAAACCGATCAATCGACACCAACGGCCAGTTCACGATTGAGCGGTCGCGTTCCGTTCAATATCTTGATCTGACAGTGTCCGTTCCCCCTGATCGTGCCGTCGGGCAGGTTCCGACAGGGGGCGAGCGCGCCGATCCACAGAAGGATTTTGTGATCGCCGAACGCAGGCCCATCGCTTCGCAATCATCATTCATATCTGACCTGAAAAAAGGTCTACGGTCGCAGCCACCGCTAGAGCGTGAGGTAACGGTATTTGTCCACGGATATAACAATGGGTTTTCCGAGGCTGTTTTCCGCGCTGCCCAGCTGAAGCACGATCTGGAGATAGAGGGTGAGTTTCTGACCTTCGCGTGGCCCAGTCGCGGCAGCGCGTTTGGATATGAATACGACAAGGATTCGGTTCTGGCGGCCCGGACCGAATTGCAAAACCTGCTCGTCACGCTCAGCAAAAGCGGCATAGGACGCATCAATCTGGTCGGCCACTCTATGGGTGGTTTTCTGACGATGGAAACCTTGCGGCAGATTGATCTGCAAGATCGGGGATGGTCGGCGCGGTCTTTGGACAGGCTTGTGCTGATTTCGCCGGACATTGATGTTGATGTATTCCGCGATCAGGTTTCGTATCTTGAACCGGTGCCGCAACCGTTTGTCATCTTCGTGTCCAGTCAGGATGCTGCATTGCGTTTGTCGGCCAGAATTACCGGAGAGCCGGCGCGCCTGGGCAATATCAGCAACACGTCTGACATATCAGACTTGCCCGTGTCCGTGATCGACGTAACCGCGTTTTCGGATGACAGCAGCACCAGCCACTTTGTCGTCGGAAGCTCTCCTGACCTGATCGCACTGATCGAAGGCGCCCGAAAACTGGACCGGGGGTTCATGTCTGGTGATTCCGGGATGTCAGATTTATTGCCGGTCAGCCTTAATTCCACAGGTGGCTTTACAGAAATCACCCTTGAACCCGGGCGTTAAGCAATGCTCGCGGTACCGAACCGGGTTTTGGCTGCATGAAGCTGGGCCCGTTTTTACGCCTGAATGCGCCGTGGCTGGCTGCGGGCGGGCTGCTGACATTTCTGTCCAGTTTCGGACAGACGTTTTTCATTTCCATTTTTGCCGGCGAAATCCGGTCTGAATTCGGACTGTCCCACGGCGAATGGGGCGGCATCTATTCGCTGGGCACAACCACATCGGCCATTGTGATGATATGGGCTGGCGCGCTGACCGACAGGTTTCGCGTGCGCGGTTTGGGCGCGCTGATCCTGTTGGCGCTGGCAGGTGCCTGCATCGCGATGGCTTCGGTCAAAGCAGCCTGGGCGCTGGTATTTGTCATTTTCGCGCTGCGCTTTACCGGGCAGGGCATGACAAGCCACATAGCGGTGGTCGCGATGGCGCGCTGGTTTGTTGCGACACGCGGGCGGGCCCTGGCGATCGCAACGCTGGGGTTTTCCGTGGGCGAGGCGCTGTTGCCTGTTCTGTTTGTCGCGCTCATGGCCTTTGTTGACTGGCGGGTGTTGTGGATTATCGCAGCGATCATCGCGCTGGCAGGTATTCCGGTTCTGTCCTTGCTGTTGCGCAACGAACGCACGCCCCAATCCATGGCGCATGAAAACCCCAGCCTTGGCATGTTCGGGCGGCATTGGACGCGAAACCAGACTTTGCGGCACCCGCTGTTCTGGTTCATGGTTCCGGCCCTGTTGGGGCCATCTGCTTTTGGCACCGCACTGTTTTTCCATCAGGTACATTATGCCGAGATCAAAGGCTGGGAACATGTCCAGCTGGTATCCCTGTTTCCGCTTTATACCTTGTTTGGAATCGGGTCCATGTTGATATCCGGCTGGGCTCTGGACAGGTTTGGAACACCACGCCTGATGCCCTTTTTCCAACTGCCGATGGTGCTGGCCTTTGTCGCATTCGGCATGACAACCAGCATTTCAGGTGCGTTGATCGGGTTCTTTTTCATGGCGCTGACAACAGGGGCCAACTCGACCCTGCCAAATGCGTTTTGGGCCGAGTTCTACGGAACGCAGAACATTGGTTCCATCAAGGCGATGGCTGCGGCTGTCATGGTATTCGGATCGGCCATAGGGCCGGGCATTACCGGAGTCCTGATTGATCTTGGCATGGGATGGGACACGCAAATGGTTGCAATCGCTGCGTATTTCGTTCTTACGACAGTTATGATGACGGTCGGGATTACGCGCTACAAGACAGCGTTGATCGCCTAGCGCGCACGGCGCAGATAGACGTAATAAGCACCGTCACCACCATGGCTGATATGTGCCGGCGTGACCTGCATCACGATCTGACCCAAGGGCGGCATTGTCAGCCATTGCGGAACCTGGTGTTTCAAGACACCCTTTCGCAAAGGGATCGGCCCGGTATCGCGCCCGGATTTCCCCTTGCCCGTAACCACCAGAACCAGCCGTTTTCCGGCACTGTGGGCCGACATGATAAACCGGTTCAGCGCCGGATGTGCTTGTTCCAATGTCATTCCGTGAAGATCGATTTTGCCTTCGGGGCTAAGCTTGCCGCGTTTCATACGGCCAAACGCCTTGCGGTCCATCTGTACCGGTTTGCTGGCCAACCTGTCCGACAGAGACGGAAGAATGTCATGGGCAACCGGTTGTTTGCGCGGCTTGCTGCCCACTTCAAACGCCGGAAATCGTGGCGCATCAACACGAACCTGTTTCTTTGACTGTGGCGTAAACAGTTCTGTTGGTTTTTTAGGCTGCGTGCGGCGGGTCTGTTCCGTTACCTTGCGCCAAAGCTCCAGATCTTCGGCGCTTAGCTTTTTTCTGCTCATAGATCGCCTTCCGGCAACATGGCATATGCGCGCTGAATGGGCATCAGAACAACCATGCGGCCCGGATCCTTGAGTTTACCGGCTGCTTCACCGGCCGCATCACCGGTTCCAAAGAATACATCTGCCCTCTGGGCGCCCTTGATCGCAGATCCGGTATCCTGCGCGATCATCAACCGCCTAAGCGGGTTTTCTCCGTCCTTTTCAATCCAGACGGGGGCACCCAGCGGGGTAAAGGCCGGATCTACAGCAATTGTTCGCATCGTCGTGATGGAACGGTTCATCGCGCCCAGCGGCCCCTTCTCGGCAGGTACGTGGCTGACCTTGCGAAAGAAAACATATGACGGGTTGTGAAACAGCAGTTCTTCGCCTTCTTCGGGGTTCCGCCGGACCCAGCTCTTGATCACTTCGGCACTGACCTGATGTGCATCGTAGATTCCACGCCGCACCAGTTCGACCCCGATTGACCGATAAGGGTGTCCGTTCGCGCCGGCATATCCAACACGAATTGTTTGACCGCCCGGCAGTTTGATCCGCCCGGATCCCTGAATTTGAAGAAAGAACAGTTCCACAGGATCATCGACCCAGGCGATTTCAAGCCTTCTGTTCTGCATCGCGTCGCCATCCAGAATTTCGCGACGCGTCAGCCAGGGATTGGACAGCTTTGCCTCGGGTGGCATTGAATAAACCGGATATCTGTAACGCGATGAATACCGCAGCGACCCGTTAAGTTCCGGTTCGAAATAGCCGGTGAACAACGGCGCGTTTCCATCAGAAATCTGGATCGGACGAAAGAACAATTCAAAGAACGATTTTGCGTCTTTCTGGTTTTGCGCCACGGCGCAAAGAGATCGCCAATCAGGCTCTTTCAGATCCGCGCATGTATTCAGGAACGTGGCCAAAGCGGCGGAATGATCATCATTTTCCCAGCCATCCAGGTCCTGAAACGTAAGGATATCATAGGACGGTTCGGCGCCAGTGGCAGTTGCGGACATAATCCACCCCGCTACTGCAATTGCACGAACCGCCCCAATCATGCGTCCGTGTCGACAAGGCGCCAGTTGGGATCATCGGTGCCCATGACACGCGCAAATGTCCAATTGTCTTTCTGACGCTTCACTTTCGTCGGGCTGCCTTCCACGATGTCGCCACCCTTGTCCCGCACAACCGAAGTCAGCTCTCCGACAAAGCGGATTGTCAGTTCTGCCATGTTGGTTTCAGGATCAAGCGTTGCGTCTGTCAGAGTCAACTCTCGCACACCGACAAATTCGGCCTCAATGGTCAGGCCCTGATCTTCCCGCGCGCTTACACCGTCGACAAAAATTTCGAAAACATCTTCGGCCAGAAACGGCTGAATCGCAGAAAGGTCGCCGCGCTCGTAGCCCATCAATATCATTTCATAGGCGCTGCGGGCGCCCTGAAGAAAATCACTGACCCCGAAAGAGGGCTCGATCCGCTTCATTTCTGCCAGGGCGGCCGCGGCATCGCTGTCTTCGGGAACATGATCAATGATATCCCTGTCCGGCCCACCTTCGATCACTTCGAAATCCCGGCGGGCTCCTGTTTCGGTTCCGCCCTTTGGCACCGGCGGCTTTTCAAAGCCTTCGCGGGTTCCCAGCACGTTTTTCAACCGCAGAATCAGAAATACTGCGATAGCGGCAAGCACCAGCAACTGGATCATGGGTGAATTCATAGGAACCTCATTTTGCGCAAAAGGCATGGTATCATACAACTGTCGCTCTTATGTAGGTGAGCGATAGGGGCAAGTCCACTATGCCCAAGTCGAAAGGACGCCGATCATGTGGTTGTTATTAGCCTTTTTAGCCATTCCACTGGTCGAGATCGCGCTGTTTATCCAGATTGGCGGTGCTATTGGTCTTGGCTGGACGCTTGCGATTGTCGTTTTTACCGCAATTCTCGGGGCGTGGCTTGTACGCACCCAAGGGCTCATGGCGAT
Organism: Sulfitobacter sp. TBRI5; assembly: GCF_051013555.1. NCBI lineage: Bacteria > Pseudomonadati > Pseudomonadota > Alphaproteobacteria > Rhodobacterales > Roseobacteraceae > Sulfitobacter > Sulfitobacter sp. TBRI5. Next base: position 1,290,501 of record NZ_CP112884.1, read on the forward strand.
GGGGCAGTTGCGGTCTTCTTTTTCGCAGATGCAGGACCCGACAGAGCCTTTGGCCCATGGTGCCATGATCCTGTTTGCCGGGGCATTGCTGCTGACTCCTGGTTTTTTTACGGATGCGGTGGGGTTTTCTTTGCTGGTTCCGCCCATACGGTCTGCGATTTACCAGTTTCTCAGATCGCACATTAAAGTACAAAGCTTTGATATGGGCGGCGACACGCATCCAAGGCCGCGCGACCACTCAACAGGCGGCGACGTGATCGATGGCGAATTCGAAGAGGTCAAAACCCCGTCAGATCAGCCCGACAACCGGAAGAATACACGTATACCCAAGGATTGAGACTGCCCGATCAAGCTGATAAGGCGCGGGCAAACAGTTTATCAGGAGATCATCATGGCCGAGAATGGCACAACCGCAGGAAAAGACGAACAAGCACAACCGCCGCAGGTACAAATGCGTATTCTGGGCCAGTTCATTCGCGATTTGTCGTTTGAAAACATCATGGCCCAAAAGGGCGTAAGTGGCGATGTACAACCGGACATTCAGGTTCAGGTAAACCTTGATGCCAAGAAACGCGGCGTCGAGCATCAGTTTGAAGTTTCGATCAAACTGAATGTCACGTCAAAGGCCAAGGAAAGCGGCGCGGAGTTGTTCCTGCTGGAAATCGACTATGTCGGCATTTTCCACGTCGAAGGCGTTCCGGAAGATCAGATGCACCCGTATCTTTTGATCGAATGCCCGCGGATGATTTTCCCCTTCCTGCGGCGCGTCGTCAGCGATGTGACCCGGGATGGCGGTTTCCCACCCCTCAATCTGGAAAACATCGATTTTCTGCAGTTATATCGCAGTGAAATCGCGCGCCGTCAGGCGGCCGAGGCCGCGCCCAAAGCCGACGCTTAAGCTTTCGACCACAAACACGCGTCGCCCAGCGTCTTTACAAACTCTGCGTGGGCGGCGCGTTCTTCTGGTGTCACCCTTGATGCAAGCCGATGCGGGCGCGCCGTCGGTCGCCAGACCTGCTCTGATGCGTCTGACTCCGTTTGCGAAGCTGCGGTATTCAAGCCGAAATCAGGCTGCCGCCCGCCGACCAGTTCAAGATAAACCTCGGCCAGAATTTCAGAATCAAGAAGCGCCCCGTGCAGTGTGCGCGACGAATTGTCGATGTTGAACCGGCGGCACAAGGCATCAAGCGACGCCGGTGAACCGGGGAATTTCTTTCGGGCAATTGCAAGGGTATCAATCGCCCTTTCCCACGGCAGAGCCTGCTTTTTGACCCAGCCAAGCTCTGCATTCAGAAATTTCATATCAAAAGCGGCGTTGTGAATAACCAGTTGGGCATCTCCGATGAAATCCAGAAAATCTTGGGCGATAAGCGCAAAAACCGGCTTGTCGCGCAAGAAATCGTCGCCCAGACCGTGCACTTCGAAGGCCTCATTCGGCATTGCACGTTCAGGATTAATATATTGGTGAAACGTAGCGCCCGTTGCGACGTGATTGAATAGTTCAACGGCCCCGATTTCCACGATACGGTCCCCGCTTTCGGGATCAAAACCTGTGGTTTCGGTATCCAGTACGATTTCACGCATCAGCCTGTTTTCCCCGTATGTCTTTCAGAATATCGTGCACCTGTGCGGCGGCATGTTCAACCGTATCCGTGATCACAACGTAATCGGCACGCGCGCGCTTTTCAGCATCCGGCATTTGTTTGGACAGGATATGTTCGAACTGGGCTTCCGTCATGGTCGCGCGCTGCAAGACCCTTTCGCGCTGCTGCTTTGCCCCGATCGAAACAACAACGACCGCATCCATCTGTGCATCGGTCCCGTTTTCAAACAAAAGCGGAATATCAAAAACCGTCACATCAGCATCCGATTTTGCCAGAAAGGCCGCGCGGTCCTGCGCGACAAGCGGATGCACGATCTGTTCGATCTTTTTCAGCGCGCCGGGGTCTTTTTCGATAATCTGCTTCAAAGCGGCTCTGGAAACCGCACCGTCCTTGATGGCATCAGGAAACACTGCCCCAATTGGGTCCACGGCATCGCCACCCACATCATAGAGCCGGTGCACAGCCGCATCTGCATCCCAGACGGCGCACCCTTCTTTTTCGAACAGCTTTGCCGTTGTGGATTTTCCGGTTCCGATTGATCCGGTCAGACCCAGCCGGAACGTCATTTCAGAACGACCGCTCTGGTTTCGCTGTCGACCTCCGGTCGCTTTCCAAACCAGCGTTCAAACGCGGGCACGGCCTGATACAACAACATACCCAGGCCATCCACCGTTATGCATCCCGCCGCTTCGGCCTCGGTCAGCAGGTTGGTTTTCAAGGGGGTGTATACCAGATCCGTCACCACTGTGCCCTTTCTCAACCCATCCAGCGGAACCCGCAATTCCGGTTTTCCGATCATCCCAAGAGACGTGGTATTGATGACGATTGCCGCGTCTTCCATAAGGTTGCCCGCCTGCACCCAATCCACCACAGTCACGCGTTTTCCGAAATCATCGCGTAGTTTTTCAGCGCGAACGCGGGTTCGGTTGGTTAGCAGGATTTCCGGAACACCGCTATCGGCAAGAGACGCAACAACTGCTCGCGCAGCCCCGCCTGCACCCAGAACCACAGCTGGCCCCGATTTCGGGTTCCACGCCGGCGCGCCCTGTTTCAGGTTTTCGATAAACCCGAAGCCATCGGTGTTATCGGCGTGAATTTTTCCATCTTTTCTGAATATCAGAGTGTTTGCAGCACCGATCAGCGTTGCCCTGTCTGTCACCAGATCAGCGACTTTCATCACGGTTTCCTTGTGCGGAATTGTAACGTTCACACCGACAAATCCCATTTTTGGCAAGGTTCTGATAACCTGTTCCAGGTTATCTGTCGCGACGTCCATGGGAATGTAAAACCCGGGAATACCGTATTTTCGGAGCCAGAACTGGTGCAGGGCAGGTGATCGGGAATGTGCGATCGGGCTGCCGATAACGCCAGCCAGCGGAATTCTTGGATGTGTCATTGTTCCAGGTCCCCTCGCAACATCAGAAAAGCCAGCAACTCCAGCAGGGGCAGGCCCAGGACATTAAAATAGTCGCCATCAACCCGGGTGAAAAGACGCACGCCTTCTTCTTCCAGTTTGTAGCACCCCACCGCGTGGCGAATGCTTTGCCAGTTCCGGTCAACATATGCGTCGATATACGCATCGCTGCTTTGGCGCATCAACATGCGAACCTGTCCGACATGTCGCCAGATCGGGCGACCGTTTTCATAAATCACGGCCGCGGACAAAAGCATATGCCGCTGTCCCCGCATCATCTTGAGCTGTGCGCGCGCCGTATCCCGACTGTCGGGCTTGGCCAGTATTGTGCCCTGAAAATCCAAAACCTGATCGCACCCCAGAACCAGCGCGTCAGTGTGTTTTTCGCTGACTTTCCGTGCTTTCATCTCTGCCAGCGCGTCCGCGATGTCGCGTGGGCTGGCCAGTTCGACCTCTAGCGACCGTCGCACCATATCTTCGTCCACGCGCGCCACCTGTTTAACGAACGAAACTCCGGCATTTTTCAGCAATTGCGCCCTGATTTCGGACCCTGATGCCAGCACCAGCGTGGTGTTCATGTGGATAACCCTGTTTGCATCTGTCGGGATGCCTTTGTTTTGCTGCATGCCTGTTTGCCGGAAATTCCCATCGCGGACAATAGATCGAACAAGTGACGGATTTTCAGGGATCCTTTCATGTTTTGTTAAGCATGGAACAAGAACAACGGCATCTCTGTGCGTGGCATGTGGTTTCCACCGGTTATACCAAATTCGTCCACAGTGCTTCTGCTGGCAATTTTCTCATAAACATCTGATAAATAATAATAATACTCTGACACTCACCACGCCTTGGTATCATGCAGAAAGTTATCCCGTTGAGGATGAAACATGGGATAAGAATATGATCCACAGGTTTTGCGATCCCTACTTAATCATCATCCTTTTTCTTTTCTTTATTTATTATTAAGTAAGCCAAAGCTTAGAACGGGACTGATGATGACAGATTTACTGGCCAGCCTTTACCCATGGACAAAGTCTTTTCACATTATCGCAGTGATCGCATGGATGGCAGGTTTGTTCTATCTTCCAAGACTGTTTGTTCATCACGTTGAACAGGCCGACAAGGTTGACGGCCTTTCCCCAGTGTTTGAAATGATGGAATACAAGCTGCTTAGGCTGATCATGAATCCGGCAATGTTCGCCGTCTGGATCGCCGGTCTATGTCTGGTGTTCACGCCCGGTATTGTTGATTGGTCATCGGTCTGGCCCTGGACCAAGGCAATCGCCGTACTGGCCATGACATGGTTTCATCATTGGCTGGCGTTACGCCGCAAGGATTTTGTGGCAGGCAAGAATGTTGTAACCGGCCGCACCTACCGGATCATGAACGAAGTTCCGACAATCCTGCTGATTGTGATTGTCCTGTCTGTGGTTGTGAAATTCTAGCCAGAATTGACAGATCCTGCTGGCCGGATTACACAGCAGGCAATCCAGCCCGTCCGGGTACCGGTACTTTCCGAATTTTCATCTTTGCGCTCACGAAAGTGGTGCGACTTAAGGACTGTTTATAATGACAGATGTTGTTGATCCTGTTTCCGACGAAACACCAGAAACGCTTAACCTTGCCGATCTGAAGGCAAAAACACCCAAAGACCTTCTTTCGATGGCGGAAGAGCTTGAGATCGAAAATGCATCGACCATGCGCAAAGGCGACATGATGTTCCAGATCCTGCGCGAACGCGCGGATGAGGGATGGGAAATTTCCGGCGATGGCGTGCTGGAGGTTTTGCAAGACGGGTTTGGTTTTCTGCGGTCGCCCGAGGCGAACTATTTGCCGGGTCCGGATGATATCTATGTGTCCCCTGATATGATACGTCAGCACTCCTTGCGCACCGGTGATACAATCGAAGGCGTGATGAGCGCGCCGGGCGACAACGAGCGCTATTTTGCGCTGACCAATGTGACGCGGATCAATTTCGAAGACCCCGAAAAGGCCCGGCACAAGATCGCGTTCGACAACCTGACGCCGCTCTACCCGGACGAGCGTCTGACAATGGAAATCGAAGACCCGACGATCAAGGATCGTACAGCGCGGATCATCGATCTGGTTGCGCCGATCGGGAAAGGCCAGCGATCATTGATTGTTGCTCCGCCAAGAACGGGTAAAACGGTGATCTTGCAGAATATTGCCAACTCGATCGAAAAGAACCATCCGGAGTGCTATCTGATCGTTCTGCTGATCGATGAGCGGCCTGAAGAGGTCACCGATATGCAACGCTCTGTGAAGGGCGAGGTGGTGTCTTCGACATTTGATGAACCAGCGACACGACATGTTGCGGTATCCGAAATGGTGATCGAAAAGGCAAAGCGTCTGGTCGAACACAAGCGCGACGTAGTTATCCTGCTGGATTCGATTACCCGTCTGGGGCGTGCGTTCAACACGGTTGTTCCGTCATCGGGCAAGGTTCTGACCGGTGGTGTGGATGCCAATGCGCTGCAACGACCGAAACGGTTTTTCGGTGCGGCCCGCAACATTGAAGAGGGCGGATCGCTTACAATCATTGCCACCGCACTGATTGATACTGGCTCGCGCATGGATGAAGTTATCTTTGAGGAATTCAAGGGTACCGGTAACTCTGAAATTGTTCTGGATCGCAAGATTGCTGACAAACGCGTATTCCCTGCGATCGACATTTTGAAATCGGGAACCCGAAAAGAAGAACTGCTTGTCGATAAGGTAGACTTGCAGAAAACTTTTGTGCTGCGTCGTATCCTGAACCCGATGGGAACGACAGATGCGATCGAATTTCTGCTTTCGAAACTGAAGCAAACCAAGTCAAACTCAGAGTTCTTTGACTCGATGAACACGTAATAACTGTTTAATAACAGTGTGTTAAGCTGATGGATACAATTTTTGCCCTGGCAACGGCGCCCGGTAAGGCGGGCGTTGCTGTTGTCCGGATATCGGGGCCTTTGGCGCATCAGGCAGGTACGCTTTTATGTGGATCTTTGCCTGAACCAAGGCATACGGCTTTGCGTGATGTGCGCGACAGCCAAGGAAATTTGATCGATACTGCTTTGGTTCTGTGCTTTCAGGGGCCGGCCAGCTTTACCGGCGAAGATGTGGTAGAGCTTCAAGTGCACGGCAGCGTCGCGGTTACATCTGCCGTGCTGCGGCTTCTGTCACAGCAACCGGGGCTGCGGATGGCCGAGCCGGGGGAATTCACCCGGCGCGCTTTGGAAAACGGGCGGCTTGATCTGGCGCAGGTCGAAGGCCTGGCCGATCTTATTGATGCGGATTCAGAAGCGCAAAGACGGCAGGCGCAGCGTGTCCTGTCGGGCGAACTGGGCCGACTGGCGCAGGACTGGCGCCAGAAACTGATCCGCGCTGCCGCATTGCTGGAAGCGACAATAGACTTTGCCGATGAAGACGTTCCTACCGACGTGACGCCGGAGGTGAGCGCGCTGCTGACTTCTGTGCAGACCGACATGGAAAAGGAAATTGTCGGGGTCCAGATCAACGAACGCATTCGCTCCGGGTTCGAGGTGGCTATTGTTGGCGCCCCGAATGTTGGTAAGTCCACGTTGCTGAATGCGTTGGCCGGACGGGATGCGGCGATTACTTCAGAATATGCCGGCACCACGCGAGATGTTATCGAAGTTCGGATGGAACTGGGCGGGCTGCCTGTGACGCTTCTTGATACCGCTGGCTTGCGGGAAACAGATGACTTTGTCGAAGGTATCGGAATTTCGAGGGCGGTCCAGCGCGCTGATCTGGCTGATATCAGGGTTTTTCTGGGCGAGACTTCAGAAGATTTGGGGATCTCGATCAAACCGGAAGATATCGTTCTTCGACCCAAGGCCGACATGTTGTTTGACCGAACCGATGCTGTTTCGGGTAAGACGGGCGAGGGGATTTCCGAATTGGTGACGCGCTTGACGAGCACCCTATCAACCAGAACGGCGCAGGCCGGGATCGCAACCCGCGAACGGCACCGAATAGCGATGGAAAGAGCAAATGCGGGGTTGGCCAAGGCGCAAGAAGTTCTGGGACAGGGCAGTGATCAATATGATATTGCCGCAGAGGAGTTGCGATCGGCGATTCGAGCCCTTGAATCTCTTGTCGGGCATGTCGATGTAGAAAACCTGCTGGATGAAATCTTTGCCAGCTTCTGTCTTGGTAAATGAGGGGATGTTTCACGTGAAACATTCGGATTTTGATGTAATCGTGATTGGCGGAGGGCACGCAGGCGCCGAGGCCGCCCATGCTGCTGCGCGTATGGGCGTAAGAACCGCGCTCGTTACGCTGACACGAATCGGTATTGGCGTAATGTCCTGTAATCCTGCCATTGGCGGGCTAGGAAAAGGTCATCTTGTACGCGAAATCGATGCAATGGATGGTGTTATGGGCCGCGTTGCGGACCGGGCAGGCATCCAGTTTCGGCTGCTGAACCGGCGCAAGGGGCCAGCGGTGCAGGGGCCGCGCGCGCAAGCGGACCGCAAGATTTACCAGACAGCGATGTTGCAGGAAACTGAAAGCCGGGAAAACCTTTCTATCCTGATCGGCGAGATTGTTGATTTCGTGATGCAGGGCAACCGTGTTTGTGGCGTCGTGCTTGATGACGGCAGCCAGATTTCATGTGGCGCGGTCATTCTGACGACTGGAACATTTTTGCGCGGCGTCATTCATATCGGGAACGTTTCGCGCCCGGGTGGGCGAATGGGCGACAAGCCATCTGTAAAGCTGGCCGAAAGGATTGATTCATTCGGACTTTCGATGGGCCGGCTAAAAACGGGTACTCCGCCGCGGCTGGATGGTCGGACGATCCGGTGGGACGCGCTTGAAATGCAACCGGGCGATGAAGACCCGACGATGTTCTCTTTCCTGTCTGACCGACCCGAGGCGGCGCAGGTGTCTTGCGGGATCACGCACACAAACGCACAAACGCATGAAATCATTCGTGAAAACCTTGATCGTTCTGCGATGTATGGCGGGCATATCGACGGGATCGGGCCAAGATACTGCCCGTCTATCGAGGACAAGATCGTTCGCTTTGCAGATAAGGAATCGCATCAGATATTCCTTGAACCTGAAGGTGTAGATGATCCAACCGTTTATCCGAACGGCATTTCAACTTCGCTGCCCCAGGATGTTCAGGAAGCATATGTGCGTTCGATCTTTGGCCTGGAACAGGCCGTCATTCTGCAGCCGGGCTATGCCATCGAATACGATTATATCGATCCCCGGGCGTTGACGCCGCGTCTGTCTCTCAAGGATGTCGAGGGGCTATATCTGGCCGGACAGATCAACGGCACAACAGGATATGAAGAAGCTGCAGCGCAGGGGCTAGTCGCAGGCCTGAATGCGGCGCTTGAAGTGACTGGCAAAGAGCCGACTGTTTTCAGCCGTTCTGACAGCTATATCGGTGTGATGATCGATGATCTGACAAGCCGTGGTGTGTCAGAGCCCTATCGCATGTTTACATCGCGGGCGGAATTCCGGCTTTCTTTGCGCGCAGACAATGCGGACCAAAGGCTGACACCTGTTGCGCAGGCACTTGGATGCGTGTCGGACCGGCGGAATGCGGCGTTCAACACAAAAATGGACAAACTTGATCGGGGCAGAATGGTGCTTTCTGCGCGGACATTTACGCCGAAGGAAGCAAACAAGGCTGGCCTGACCGTAAAAGAGGACGGTTCGAAGAGGACCGGCTTTGATATTCTGGCCTTCCCCAATGTCGGCTGCAAAGATCTGGAGGCGTTGATCCCAGAACTGTCAGATCTGGATATCCCGACAAGGGTACAGTTGGAGCGGGACGCTTTGTATGCGCATTATATCCTGCGGCAAGAACGGGATGTTGAGGCGCTGAAACGTGATGAAAATCAAAAGCTTCCGCCCGATATGAGCTTTGAGGGCATCAGCGGATTGTCAAATGAACTCAAGGCCAAATTACAACAGGCGCGGCCGACAAACCTTGCGCAGGCCGCCCGGATTGACGGGATGACACCGGCCGCACTGGCGTTGGTGCTGGCCAAGATCCGTCAGGTTGATCGGGCAAAGCGCGCCCTATGACAGATCAGGGCCGGGTCTTGCAGGAGTTGAATGTTTCACGTGAAACATCCGATAAACTACGTTGCTACGCCAATCTGTTGGAAAAGTGGAATCCCAAAATTAACCTCGTCTCGCGGGCCAGTCTTTCCGAGATGTGGACGCGGCATATGCTTGATTCCGCTCAAATGTTCGCGCTGTCCGGAGAAGTTGGGCATTGGGTTGATCTTGGGAGTGGCGGGGGCTTTCCCGGACTGGTCGTCGCGTGTATCGCAAGCGAAAAATCACCCGCTACACTGTTTACCCTGATCGAAAGCGATCAAAGGAAATCGGCATTCCTGCGCACTGTGATCCGCGAAACCGGCGTGAACGCGACCGTTCTGACCGAGCGCGTGGAAAGTGCCGCGAAGCAGAATGCAAACACGCTGTCAGCGCGCGCGCTTGCCGATCTGGACCAGCTGTTGGAGTACACAGAGCGCCATCTTGCAGAAAGTGGCACGGCCCTGTTCCCAAAGGGGCAGACGTGGGAAAAAGAAGTCGAAACCGCACGATCCAGATGGTCATTTGAGTGTGAGGCGATTAAAAGTATAACGGAATCCGGAGCCGTCATTCTGAAAATCAAGGGAGCATTGCGTGTTTGATCCAACCCGTCCGGCAGGTCCGAAAATAATCGCAGTTGCCAACCAGAAAGGCGGTGTCGGAAAGACAACGACGACAATCAACCTGGCTGCGGCCCTTGTTGAAAAAGGCTGCCGTGTTCTGGTTGTTGATCTGGACCCGCAGGGAAACGCATCAACCGGGCTGGGGATTGATGTGGATGACCGAGACCTGACAACATACGAGCTTTTGCTGGAAGATGTTGATTTGAGTGAGATTATTCAAACAACATCGAATGAGGGTCTGTATGTGATTCCAGCAACGGTAGACCTCAGTTCGGCTGATTTAGACCTGATGGCGAATGAAAAGCGCAGCTTTTTGTTGCATGATGCCTTGCGCCAGACAGCCATGGATGCATTTGCATTTGATTTTATCCTGATCGATTGTCCGCCATCGCTCAACCTGTTGACGGTTAATGCAATGGTGGCCGCGCATTCTGTTCTGGTTCCTTTGCAGGCGGAATTTTTTGCGCTGGAAGGGCTTTCGCAATTGATGCTTTCTGTGCGCGAGGTCCGCCAGACGGCAAATGCGAATTTGCGGATCGAAGGGATCGTTCTGACAATGTATGATCGCCGAAATAATCTGTCGCAACAGGTCGAACAGGACGCACGCGATAATCTGGGCGATCTGGTGTTTTCCACCAAAATCCCGCGAAATGTCAGGGTAAGCGAGGCACCATCCTATGCTGTGCCGGTGTTGAACTACGATACGACATCCAAGGGTGCCGAAGCGTATCGTGCCTTGGCGCGGGAAATCTTGAAAAAACATGCAAGCGTTGCAGCGTAAACTCCGGAGGCAAGAATATGGCAGATGAAAAAAACAAAAGAAGGGGCCTGGGCCGGGGGCTGTCTGCGCTTATGGCGGACGTGTCTGCGCAACCTGACGGAGATGCACCCGAACAGCCGCGCCGCCCGGAGCTGTTTGTTCCGATTGAACGGATTGTGCCCAATCCGAACCAGCCGCGCCGCCGTTTTTCCGAAGATGATCTGAATGATTTGGCCGCATCAATTTCCGAAAAGGGAGTTATCCAGCCGCTGATCGTGCGCCAACAGGGCGGCGGCAACTATGAAATCGTTGCTGGTGAACGTCGCTGGCGCGCTGCGCAACTGGCAAAACTGCACGAATTGCCCGTTCTGGTTCGCGATTTTGATGATGTCGAGGTTCTGGAAGTCGCAATTATCGAAAACATCCAGCGCGCTGATCTTAACCCAATCGAAGAGGCGGCGGCTTTTCGGCAGCTTATGGAAAAATTCGGACATACTCAGGAAAAGCTGGCAGAGGCGCTGGGAAAAAGCAGAAGCCATATTGCGAACCTGATGCGGCTTTTGCAGTTGCCTGATGATGTTCTGGATCTTGTCCGGGGCGGCTCTCTTTCGGCGGGGCATGCGCGCGCATTGATTATGGCGGCCGAGCCATCGAGGCTGGCCGCACAGATCGTAAAAGGCCAGCTGTCGGTGCGCCAGACAGAAGCCCTGGTGAAAAAAGCCAACACAAAAGACGCTGACGGGTTGAAGCCGAAACCACCCAAGGTTTCCGGATCGGCGGAAAAAGACGCAGACACCAAAGCGCTTGAAGGGGATCTGTCTGCGGCACTTGGAATGAACGTGGCGGTTAATCACAAGGCAGACAGCGAAATGGGTGATGTGGTGATTTCGTACAAGTCTTTGGACGATCTGGATGAAATTTGCCGGATTCTAAGCGCCCGTTAGGTGGGCAAAAGTTCACGGATTACCGCGTTTAGAACCATAAGTCCTTGTTTTGTAACGGAAATATTTGATCCCGTGTCGGCAATCATGCCAAGATGAACAAGAGATGAACGTGATTCAGCATCGGGTGGATGCCCGGCAAGGGCCGTATAACGATCAACATCAAGGCCGGACCGGATGCGCAGTGCCATCATCAGATATTCGCTGGCCTGATCTTCAAGAGAGATCAGATCGCGGGTTTTTTCACCGGTTCCCCGGTCAACAGACTCCAGCCATTTCTGCGGATTGCTCCAGCTTTCTGTAGCCAAACGCTGACCGCCTAGCGTTATGCGCCCATGCGCGCCCGGACCGATGCCGGCGTAATCACCGTAGCGCCAGTAAATCAGGTTATGGAGTGATTCAGAGCCGGGGCGTGCGTGATTGGACACTTCGTAAGCCGGGAGGCCGTGCGCTTCGCAAATGTCCTGAGTGATCTGGAACATGTCGGCCGCAAGGGTTTCATCGGGCAGGCCCCGCAATTTTCCAACGGCATACCGATCGCCAAAGGCGGTGCCGTCTTCGATCGTCAGCTGGTACAGGGAAAGATGATCGACGGCCATGGACAGCGCCAGGGTCAATTCCTGTTCCCAATCTGTCAGGGTCTGATCCTGTCGTGCGTAGATCAGATCAAAACTGACCCGCTCAAAGGTCTGGTGCGCGATATCAAAGGCTGCGCGAGCGTCGGCAACTGTATGGATGCGGCCCAGTCTTTTCAGATCCAGATCGTTCAAGGCCTGAATACCCATTGAAATCCGGTTTACGCCGCCATCCCGGAATGCCGTGAAACGACCCGCCTCTACCGAGCCGGGGTTGGCCTCAAGCGTGACTTCCAGATTATTTGAAGTTGGCCAGAACTTGCGTGCTGTTTCGATAATACCGGCAACAGTATCGGGATTCATCAGGCTGGGTGTGCCGCCGCCAAAAAAAATGGTGTTCAGGACACGGCCGGGCAATTCGGTTGCGATCCGTTCCAGTTCCTTTTGATACGCCCGCGCCCACGCCTTTTGATCGATGTTACGCGAGACATGGCTGTTGAAGTCGCAATACGGGCATTTTGCCTCGCAATAGGGCCAATGCACGTAAAGGCCGAAACCGCCCTGTTGCCAGTCTTCAGTCAAAACAGCCTGCGACAAGTTTTTTGAACGCGTCGGCCCGATGGCTGATCTTGTTTTTCTCCCACCGGTCCATTTCGCCGAATGTCACATCATACCCGTCCGGTACAAATATCGGATCATATCCGTGGCCTTGGTTGCCCCGCATCGGCCAGACCACCTGACCCGGCATTACGCCGGGAAACACTTCATCGTGACCATCCGGCCATGCAAGAACCAGAGTGCAGCAAAACCGTGCTTTTCGCGGGTAGGGTGCGTTGACGGCTTCAAGCTCGTTATGTGTACGGGTCATGGCCATGACAAAATCGCGGCCCGAAGGTGTTTCGGCCCAATCTGCGGTGTAGACGCCGGGCGCGTTACCCAGCGCCTCGATCTCGATTCCGCTGTCATCTGCCAAAGCAGGTAAGCCGGTTGCGCGCGCTGCGGCGTGCGCCTTGATACGGGCGTTGCCGGCGAAAGTCGCCTCCGTTTCATCAGGCTCTGCCAGATTCATTTCAGCGGCCCCGACAACGGACACGTCAAAAGGGGCAAGCAAAGCGGCGATTTCTTCCAGCTTTCCCTGATTGTGGGTCGCAACCAAAAGCGTTTTGTCGGTGAATTTACGCGTCATGCGGCAGCAGATTTTTGCAGCGCGACAAGTTCCGACACGCCTTTTTCCGCCAGATCCATCAGGGCATTCATCTGATCGCGCGAGTAGGTCGAGCCTTCCGCGCTCATCTGGACTTCGATCAACTGGCCCGATCCTGTCATGATAAAGTTTCCATCGACACCGGCTTCTGAATCTTCGGGATAATCAAGATCAAGAACCGGCTGTCCCGCGTAAATACCGCAACTGATCGCGGCCACAGGATCAATCAACGGATCACTGGTAACATCGCCGATTTTCATCAGTTTGTTGACTGCCAGTTTAAGAGCAACCCACCCCCCTGTGATTGATGCACAGCGGGTTCCGCCATCTGCCTGGATAACATCACAATCAATTGTGATCTGCCGTTCACCCAGGGCAACGCGATCTACACCGGCGCGCAATGACCGCCCGATCAGGCGCTGGATTTCAACAGTGCGCCCGCTTTGTTTCCCGGAAGCGGCCTCGCGGCGCATGCGGGTGTTTGTGGCGCGCGGCAGCATTCCGTATTCGGCCGTGACCCACCCCAGTCCGGATCCCTTGATAAAAGGCGGTACGCGGTCTTCGATTGTGGCTGTGCACAGAACATGGGTGTCACCCATTTTGATCAGACAAGAGCCTTCGGCGTGTTTTGTAACACCGGTTTCGATTGAAACGGCACGCATTTCGCTTAAATTTCTACCAGAGGGGCGCATTTTGTAATCCTTTTTGGGTTCCATCGGGATACCGCCCCAGCCAACGCAGATGCAACCCCGATTGACGTTTCGTCCGGGCCCGTTTTAATGGCAGCCCATTCAAGGAAGTAAGAATGTCTGAAAGTACACAGTTGCTGGACGAACTGAATGACCGGTCCCGAGAGGTGTTTCGACAGGTCGTAGAAGGCTATCTGGCCAGCGGCGACCCTGTTGGAAGCCGGACGCTGACGCGCACGTTAAGCGAAAAGGTCAGCGCGGCTACGATCCGCAACGTCATGCAGGATCTGGAGTATCTGGGCCTTCTGAACAGCCCGCATATCAGCGCCGGTCGGGTTCCGACGCAACTGGGCTTGCGGATGTTTGTGGATGGATTGCTGGAAGTCGGCGATCTTGATCAGGCGGACCGCCAGAAAATCGATGCGACGATGGGGGGAAACTCACCCGACGTTGCCGGGTTGCTGGATCGTGTCGGGTCTGCGCTGTCAGGTGTTACACAGGGCGCATCCCTTGTTCTGACGCCAAAGCACGAGGCCCCGATTCGGCATATTGAATTCGTGTCGCTGGGCCAGGATCGAGCGCTTGTGGTGCTTGTCTTTGCGGACGGTCATGTCGAAAACAGGATATTTGCGCCCCCACCAGGACAGACCCCCAGTTCAATGCGGGAAGCCGCGAATTTCCTGAACTCGTTGATTGAAGGCAAGACGCTGAGCGATTTTTCCACAGTCATGCGCCACGAAATCGCAGAGCGGCGACAGGAGATTGACGTTCTCGCGCGCGCGCTGGTGGAAAGCGGCGTTGCCCTTTGGGAAAACGAAGGTGAACGCAGCGAGCGCTTGATTGTAAGGGGTCGCGCCAATCTTCTTGCCCGAGAGGAAGAAGAGGCGGACCTTGAGCGGATTCGCACACTGTTCGACGATCTTGAGCGCAAGCGCGATATAGCCGATTTTCTGGAAGGCGCCGAAAGCGGTGAGGGTGTGCGCATTTTTATTGGCTCTGAGAACAAACTTTTTTCACTTTCGGGTTCCTCTTTGGTGGTTTCCCCATATATGAACGCAGACCGAAAGATAATTGGTGCGGTCGGGGTAATCGGACCGACCAGACTGAACTATGGACGTATTGTGCCGATTGTGGATTACACGGCGCAACTGGTGGGAAAACTGATTTCCGACCGGAGTTAGAGGTGAAAAATGGCAGAGCCGAAAAACGAAGACTTTCTTGACGATATTGATACGGCAGAGGCAGAAGAATATGCCGACGAGATGCTGGAAATTGACGACGAGGCATTGGAAATCGACACATTGAGAGCGGAGCGGGATGCGTTTCGTGACCGGTTCATGCGCGCGCTGGCTGATGCCGAAAATTCCCGCAAACGGTCTGAAAAAGACCGGCGTGAAGCAGAGCAATACGGCGGATCAAAACTGGCACGGGATATGCTGCCGGTTTACGACAACATGAAGCGCGCGCTGGAAGCGGCGACGGACGATCAGCGCGAGGTTTCCGCGGCGCTTCTGGAAGGTGTGGAGCTGACGATGCGCGAGCTTTTGAATGTTTTCAAAAAGCACGGAATCGAACTGATTTCGCCGCAGGTCGGTGACAGGTTTGACCCGCAAAATCATCAGGCCATGTTCGAGGCCCCTGTTCCCGGAACCAAGGCGGGTGACATCATTCAGGTGGCGGCCGAAGGGTTCATGCTGCACGACCGTTTGCTGCGCCCGGCGCAGGTTGGTGTGTCATCGACCCCGGCAGGGTAAGTGGCGCAGATTTATCGGAGCCTCCGGCGGAAGTATTTTTGAAAAGATGAAAGCGGGGCGTTGCAGTCAGGACTGTGACGCCTCTTTCAGTTTATAGAGAATCTGCAATGCTTCTCGGGGCGACAACTCGTCAGGGTGGATGTCTGACAGCGTCTCTTCAAGTTCGGACGATTTTTGAACGGGCGGCGGTGGTGGCGTGGCTGAAAACAGCGGAAGATCGTCAATCAATGCCTTCTGCGTCGGTCCACCTGTACGTTCGCCTTTTTCCAGCGCGTCAAGCACAACCCGGGCGCGTGCAACGACAGACACGGGCAGGCCGGCCAGTTGTGCGACCTGAACCCCATAAGACCTGTCGGCAGCGCCACGTTTGACTTCGTGCAGGAAGATAACTTCGCCTTCCCATTCCTTGACCGTGACGGTCGCATTTTCGACTCCGGCCAGTTTTGCGGAAAGGGCCGTCAGTTCATGGTAATGGGTTGCAAACAGCGCGCGGCATTTGTTGACGTCGTGCAGGTGTTCCAGCGTGGCCCAGGCAATCGACAGCCCGTCATAAGTTGATGTACCACGACCGATTTCATCAAGTATAACCAGCGCGCGATCATCGGATTGATTGAGGATCGCTGCCGTTTCCACCATTTCGACCATGAATGTCGATCGCCCGCGGGCCAGATCATCGGATGCGCCGACGCGACTGAACAACTGGCTGATCATACCGATATGCGCCGAAGCGGCAGGCACATAGCTGCCCATTTGCGCCAGCAGCGCAATCAACGCGTTCTGGCGCAGGAACGTGGACTTCCCGGCCATATTGGGGCCGGTCAGAAGCCAGATGTTCGACGTATCGCCACCCGACAAATTGCAATTATTGGCAACAAAGGGCGCGCCGCCCTGCGTGCGCAAGGCCCGTTCGACAACCGGGTGGCGCCCGCCAGTGATTGAAAAGGACCGGCTGTCATCTATTTGTGGTCGGCACCAGTCTTCACCCAGCGCCAGATCCGCCAGCGCTGCGGCAAGATCGATCTCTGCCAACCCGCGCGCGGCCGTGTTGATGGCTGCAGCCTTGGCCAAAACGGCCTGACTAAGGCTTTGATAGAGACGCTTTTCAATCTCCAGGGCGTGACTGCCCGCGTTCAGGATCCTGGTTTCCATTTCCGACAGGGCGACCGTTGTGAACCTGACCTGATTGGCCGTTGTCTGGCGATGTATGAAGCTTTCCGAAAGCGGTGGCGACAACATCTTGTCAGCATGTGTCGACGTGGTTTCGATGAAATACCCCAACACGTTGTTATGTTTGATCTTCAGCGAAGGAATGCCTGTTGCCGAAACATAATCCTGCTGCAAAGCCGCAATAACGGAACGGCCCTGATCGCGCAGGGTGCGGGCCTGATCAAGATCGGGATCATAGCCGGACGTGATAAACCCACCATCACGCGCAAGTAGCGGGGGATCTGCAACCAGCGCATCGTCAAGCAGGGCGATAAGTTCATCCTGTCCGACAAGATCTTTCGCAGCGGTGGCCAGCAGATCCGGCGCATCCGTTGGGGGTAGCAGGCCGGCAATCGCCTGCGCGGCAATCAATCCGTCGCGGATTGCCGCCAGATCGCGGGGTCCGGCACGATCCAGTGATACGCGTGACAGCGCCCGATCCAGATCCGGCGCTTTGCGCAAGTGTTCGCAAATGTCGCGAAACAGCGGGCGATGGGCTAACCCGAAATCGATGGCGTCCAGCCTGCGCTGAATCTCTGAAAGCGATCTTGACGGGCTTGACAGCCTTCGTTCCAGCAGGCGCGCACCACCCGGTGTGACCGTGCGATCAATGACAGACAAAAGCGATCCGGCGCGCCCGCCCGACAAGGCGTGCGTCAGTTCCAGATTTCTGCGGGTCGCCGCATCAATCTGCACTGTGCGGTCCGTCGTTTCCCGTACGGGTTTTGCCAAAAGCGGAAGTTTGCCCTTTTGGGTCATGTCCAGATACTGAACAATTGCGCCCATTGCCGCGATTTCTGCGCGGTCAAATGTGCCGAATGCGTCCAGCGTGGCGATGCCAAACACGTCACATATCTGTTTCTGCGCGCCTGCGCTGTCGAATGTGGCGCGCGCAAGGGCTGTCAGGGCAATCCCGAAATCAGAGACTAAACCGTATAAATCGGCCTCTTTTGATTCTGACACAACCAGTTCTGCGGGGGCCAGCCGTGCCAGTTCAGGGCCCAGCCGCGCGGGATTCAACGGCATGACGTGAAAGGCGCCGGTTGAAATATCGACCCACGCCAAGGCAGCAATGTCGCGGATTTCCGCATAGGCGGCCAGATAATTGTGGCGGCGCGCCTCAAGCAATGAGTCCTCGGTCAGCGTGCCCGGCGTGACCAGACGCACAACATCCCGTTTGACAACAGATTTGTGACCGCGCTTCTTGGCCTCTGCCGGGCTTTCCATCTGTTCGCAGACGGCGACGCGAAATCCTTTGCGGATCAGTGTCAGCAGATATCCTTCGGCGGCATGGACAGGGACACCGCACATCGGAATATCCTGATCGTCGTGTTTGCCACGCTTGGTCAGCGCGATATCCAGCGCTTGCGATGCCGCGACAGCATCGTCAAAGAACATTTCGTAGAAATCACCCATGCGATAGAACAGCAGCGCGTCCTTGTGCGCCTGCTTGATGCCCAGATATTGCGCCATCATAGGCGTTGTCGTTGACACGCGATTTCCCCACACTTGGCCGTGGCGAACCTTACAAAGGCCGTTCATCGGGCGAAAGGCGAAAACGCAATCTGATTGAGGCGCGCGCGCCACTGGGGTAAGACGCCCAAGCCCGCAGCAGGAAAGAACCCGAAATGTCCAAGAACAAAGTGACAGCAGAAGAGGCGCTTGCCTTTCATCTGGAGCCAACGCCCGGAAAATTCGAAATCACCGCAACTGTCCCGATGACAACGCAACGCGATTTGTCGCTTGCGTATTCTCCTGGCGTTGCGGTGCCTTGCGAGGCTATCGCAGCCGCCCCTGAAACCGCCTATGACTATACGAACAAGGGCAATCTGGTTGCTGTCATTTCCAACGGGACGGCAGTTTTGGGTCTGGGCAATCTGGGCGCACTGGCCTCCAAGCCGGTGATGGAAGGCAAGGCGGTGCTGTTCAAGCGTTTTGCGGACGTCAACAGCATCGATATCGAGCTGGACACCGAAGATCCGGATGCGTTCTGTGCAGCGGTCAAGTTGATGGGTCCCACCTTTGGCGGGATCAACCTTGAGGACATCAAGGCGCCAGAGTGTTTCATCATTGAACAACGGCTGAAGGAAGAAATGGACATTCCGGTGTTCCATGACGACCAGCACGGAACGGCGGTGATCTGTGCTGCCGGCCTGATCAACGCGCTGCACCTGTCGAACAAGAAAATCGAAGATGTGCGGATTGTTCTGAACGGTGCGGGGGCTGCGGGTATCGCGTGCCTTGAGCTGTTGAAATCCATGGGGGCCCGGCATGAGAACTGCATCATGTGCGACACCAAAGGCGTGATCTACCAGGGCCGGTCCGAAGGTATGAACCAGTGGAAATCTGCCCATGCGGTGAAAACGGATCTGCGATCGCTGGATGACGCCATGAAAGGCGCGGATGTCTTTCTGGGCGTGTCTGCCAAGGGGGCCGTGACACCTGAAATGGTGGCAAACATGGCGGATAATCCGGTGATTTTCGCAATGGCAAACCCCGATCCGGAAATTACGCCCGAAGAAGCACATGCCGTGCGCGAAGACGCGATTGTTGCGACCGGGCGCAGTGACTATCCCAACCAGGTCAACAACGTGCTTGGCTTTCCGTATCTGTTTCGCGGCGCTCTGGACATTCACGCGCGTGCGATCAATGACGAGATGAAGATTGCCTGCGCGCAGGCATTGGCAGAGCTTGCCAGAGAAGATGTCCCTGATGAGGTTGCGCTGGCATATGGCCGCAATCTGAGCTTCGGGCGTGATTACATCATTCCCACGCCATTTGATCCGCGTTTGATTCACCGCATCCCTACAGCTGTTGCGCGCGCGGGAATGAACACAGGCGCTGCGCGCCGTCCGATTATCGATATGGATGCTTACGAACTTTCGCTTAAATCGCGTATGGATCCGACGGCCAGCATTCTTCGCGGTCTGAATGCGCGTGCACGTGCGGCGCAGGCGCGGATGATTTTTGCGGAAGGTGACGACCCAAGGGTTTTGCGCGCTGCTGTCATGTATCAGCGATCGGGTCTGGGGCAGGCGCTGGTCGTTGGGCGCGATTACGATGTGAAAGCTAAGCTGGAAGCCAGCGGTCTGGGCGATGCCGTTCAGGAACTGGAAGTCGTGAATGCGGCGATCACTCCGCATCTCGAGACCTACAAGGAATTCCTTTACAACCGTCTTCAACGCAAAGGGCATGACCGGCAGGATATCCACCGACTGGCCGCGCGCGACCGGCATGTTTTTTCTGCCCTCATGCTGGCGCATGGGCACGGCGACGGGCTTGTAACCGGGGCGACGCGCAAGTCGTCGCATATTCTGGACAGGATCAATTCGGTATTTGATGCCGATGCGGCACACGGCGCTGCGGGCGTTACCGCTTTGCTGCACAAGGGCCGCATCGTGCTGATTGCCGATACGCTTGTGCACGAATGGCCGGACGAGGAAGATCTGGCAACAATAGCTGAACGCAGTGCCGCTGTCGCGCGGCACATGGGGCTTGACCCGCGTGTTGCATTCGTCAGCTTTTCGACGTTCGGGTATCCGGTATCAGAACGTGCGCACAAGATGCATCTGGCGCCCAAGGTGCTGGACCGCCGCGGGGTTGATTTCGAATATGAAGGCGAAATGACGGTTGATGTTGCGCTGAATACGGCAACCCAGGCCCAATACCCGTTTTCCCGTCTGACGGGACCAGCCAACATTCTGGTCGTTCCGGCGCGCCATTCGGCCAGCATTTCGGTCAAGCTGATGCAGGAAATGGGCGGTGCAACGGTCATTGGCCCGATTCTAAGCGGGGTTGGCGAATCGATCCAGATTTGCGGTTCCAATTCGACGGCGAACGATATTCTGAATATGGCGGTTCTGGCAGCGTGCAAAGTCGGCTAGCGCAGCTTGCTGGCGAAAAGGGGAGGTTGAGTTGGCGATTTACAATCTGGGATCAATCAACGCTGACAATTTTTACAGCGTTCCCCGTATCCCGGTCGCTGGCGAAACGCTGGCCGCAAGCCGGCTGACCCGCGGACTGGGCGGCAAGGGAACTAATATGTCCGTGGCCGCTGCGCGAGCGGCGGCGCGGGTGTTTCACATCGGTGCCGTAGGACAGGACGGGCGCTGGGCCCAGACCCGATTGCTGGAATACGGTGTTGACGTGACGCATATCGCAGTCAGTGATCTGCCGACCGGACATGCCAATATCTGTGTTGCGCCGGATGGGGAAAGCCAGATTGTACTGTTTGCCGGTGCAAATCATTCCATCACCAAGGATCAGATCGGAACTGCGCTTTCGGGTGCGGATATGGGCGATTTTCTGGTCTTGCAGAATGAAACCAATGGCCAAACCCACGCCGCTGAAATGGGCGCACGTCTGGGGCTTCGGGTGGCCTATGCCGCCGCACCTTTTGAAACTGCGGCGGTTCAGGCTGTTTTGCCGTTTATCGAGTTTCTGTTTCTGAATGCGGTTGAGGCGGAGCAGCTGGAAACCGCACTGGGCGTTGCGCCGGATCAACTGCCGGTGCGCCACGTGATTGTCACGCTTGGCGCGGATGGATGTCGTTGGATCGACACTGTTAAAGGCAAAACCAGACATTTTCCGGCGTTTCACGTCACACCTGTCGATACGACCGGTGCGGGTGACACGTTTACCGGTTACGTTATCGCCGGTGTGGATCGGGGCAAGCCCATCGCGCAAGCGATAGAAACGGCAAGCGTTGCTGCAGCGTTAATGGTAACGCGGGAAGGGACGGCGGATGTCATCCCTGATCTGAAAGACGTGCAAGAAGCGAAAAGCGCGATTTAGCTGTTTACAAACGGCGCTTGTGATCCCCACAATTCTTTGACGCGCTCATCGCGCCCGCAGGCCTTGCGATACGCCTTGTATGCGCTGGATTGTGATTTCGGGCCAAACCGGGTCAGTACAAGGCTTGATCCCTTGTAGTAGTCCTGATGGTAATCCGCGGCCAGATAAAACCGTGATGCCGGGAGAAGTGGCGTTACAACCGTTTGACCCAACGCTTTTTCAGCGCGCGCCTTTTCCTGTTCTGCGGCGGATTGCTGGCTGGCGTTGTAATAAAACACGGCTGAACGATAGCTTTCGCCGCGATCGCAGAACTGCCCTCCGGAATCTGTCGGGTCGATTGAGCGGAAAAACTTGGCCAGCAATGCGTCTCGGGTGACGATTTTCGGGTCGAAAGTGATCTGGACCGCTTCATAGTGACCGGTTCCGCCGCGCGTGACCTGTTTATAGGTCGGGTTTTCCACATTTCCGCCGGTATAGCCGGATACAACCTCCTTAACACCATCGACGCCTTCAAAATCGGCTTCGACGCACCAGAAACACCCGCCGGCGACTGTAAGTATTTCCTGACCCGAAGCATGTGCCTTTGAATGGGACGCGGCAAAGCCGATCACGATCAGAATACCAAGAACGGCAATCTTTGCATTTTGCAGGACAGACATGTGAAACCCTCCATCGTTATGCTTATCGTGTCTTGCGTTTACGGTTGTGACAACGGGCTGAAACGGCTTTTCACAGTGAGGTGACAGGAATTTACCTCTTGGCAGCGCTGTGTGGCTTGCCTAGCGTCCGCGCAACAGGAGGCTGAAATGACCGAGCATGTAACGACCCACCAAGCCCAGGAAGACACCCGTAACGAGGACATCCTGATTTATGTAAACGGCGCCTTGCGGCCAAAATCCGAAGCGACGGTCAGCGTTTATGACAGCGGCTTTATGTTGGGCGACGGCGTGTGGGAGGGGTTGCGCCTGTATAACGGGCGCTGGGCATTTATGGATGCCCATATCGACCGCTTGTTCGAAGCTGCAAAAGCGATTGATCTTGATATCGGGCTAAGCCGGAAAGGCGTGGTTTCCGCTTTGTTAGAGACACAGCAAGCCAACGGATTCACAACAGATGCGCATGCAAGGCTGATGGTCACACGGGGCGTGAAAACCCGGCCGTTTCAGCATCCTTCGCTTAGCCGGTCCGGCCCGACGATGGTTATCATCATGGAACATTCAAAGCCCAGGATACCGCGCCCGATCCGGTTGGCGACGGTTCCGCATTTGCGTGGCCTGCCGATGACACAGGATCCGAAACTGAATTCGCATTCCAAACTGAACTGTATTCTGGCCTGCATCGCGGCGGAAAAGGCAGGGGCCGACGAGGCGTTGATGCTGGATGTGCATGGATTTGTGAACACGACGAACGCCTGCAATTTCTTTATCGTCAGGAATGGCGCGGTTTGGACCAGCACGGGCGATTACTGCATGAACGGGATTACGCGCCAGAAGGTTATCGATCTGTGTGTCGCCAACGATATCCCCGTTTTCGAGCGGAATTTTTCGCTGGTCGACACCTATGGCGCGGACGAGGCTTTTTTGACCGGCACGTTCGGTGCGCAAACCCCGGTGGGCGAGATTGACGGGCGCCAGATCGGGTCAGGTGAGATGGGGCCAATGACCGAAAAACTGCGCGATCTGTACAAGGCGCTGATTGCCAGGGAATGCGCATAATGCGGATTGCCATGTGGTCGGGGCCGCGCAACCTTTCGACGGCGATGATGTACAGTTTTGGTGCACGCGCGGATTTTCACATCGTGGATGAACCGTTCTATGCCCCGTTTCTGGCGCGCACCGGGGCGGATCATCCGATGCGTGCCGAAATTTTAGCCGGGCATCCGACAGATCCCAAGAAAGTGGCACAGTCCTTGATTGGCCCGATCCCCGAGAACAAGCTGCATTTCTATCAAAAACATATGACCCATCATATGGTCGAAGGGATGCCGCGCGACTGGATTTCCAAGGTCAGAAATGTGTTTCTGATCCGCCATCCTGCCTATGTGGTTGCAAGCTATGCCAAGAAACGCGAAGGGCCTTCGCTGGACGATCTTGGGTTTCTGCAGCAGGCGGACCTGTTGGAAGAGGTCAGGGCGCTGGGCCAGACGTCAATTGTAATTGATTCTGCCGATATCCGCGCCGATCCCGAGCATATGTTGAAACTATTGTGTGCCGCTTTGGGCCTGAACTGGGATGCCAGCATGTTGCACTGGCCCGTTGGGGGCCATGTGCAGGATGGCGTCTGGTCAAAACACTGGTACGGGGCGGTGCACAACAGCACCGGGTTTGCCAGGGCAGAAGACGGAATCCCCCTGTTAGAGCCTGAATACGCCGCGCTGGCAGAACTTGCGCTGCCGAGTTATCAAAAACTTGCCAAGCTCAAATTGGCCTGAACAGCGTTACTTCAGTCGGCGATCGCGCGCCGCGATCAGCTTTAACCGAAGTGCGTTGAGCTGGATAAAGCCTGCGGCATCCTTTTGATCATAAGCGCCTGCATCATCTTCGAATGTCACATGTGCTTCGGAATATAGCGAATAATCAGACCAGCGCCCGACAGTGCGGGCCAGCCCTTTGTAAAGCTTGAGGCGCACGGTTCCCGTTACATGTTCTTGTGATTTGTCGATCAGGGCTTGCAGCATTTCGCGTTCGGGGCTGAACCAGAAGCCATTATAGATCAGCTCGGCGTATTTCGGCATCAGCTCGTCCTTGAGATGCGCCTGCCCACGATCAAGCGTGATGGATTCAATTCCGCGATGCGCCTCAAGCAGTAATGTTCCGCCTGGTGTTTCATAGATGCCGCGGGATTTCATACCGACAAAGCGACCTTCGACAAGATCAAGCCGGCCACAGCCGTGTTTGCCGCCAATTTCGTTCAACGTGGTCAGAATTTCCGCCGGCGACATGGCTGTGCCATTGATCGATACTGCATCACCGCGCAAAAACCCGATTTCGATATATTCGGGTGTGTCGGGCGCGTCTTCGGGGTTGACCGTGCGCTGGTACACGTAATCGGGGGCCTCATCCGCCGGATCTTCCAGAACCTTGCCTTCGGACGAGGTGTGCAAAAGATTTGCGTCGACGGAGAACGGTGCTTCGCCGCGTTTGTCCTTGGCAATTGGTATCTGGTTTTTTTCCGCAAAATCAATCAACCGTGTGCGGCTGGTCAGATCCCATTCACGCCAGGGCGCGATGACCTTGATATCGGGGTTCAGCGCATAGGCGGCCAGTTCGAACCGCACCTGATCGTTGCCTTTTCCTGTGGCCCCGTGCGCAACCGCATCCGCACCTTCGGCGGCTGCAATTTCAACAAGACGCTTGGAAATCAGCGGGCGCGCGATGGACGTTCCCAACAAATACAGACCCTCATAAAGGGCATTTGCGCGAAACATCGGGAATACAAAGTCACGAACGAATTCCTCGCGCAGATCTTCGATATGGATCGAAGAGGCGCCCATCATCTCGGCTTTCTTGCGCGCCGGTTCCAGTTCTTCGCCTTGCCCAAGGTCTGCGGTAAACGTGATCACCTCACAGCCGTATTCGGTCTGTAACCACTTCAGGATGATTGATGTATCAAGGCCGCCGGAATAGGCGAGAACAACTTTCTTTGGGGCTTGCATTTTTGGTTCCTTCACACGGGATTGATCGGGCGATATCGGGTTTTCATAGTCGGGGCAAGATTGGCAACGCGCGTTGACGCCGCATTGTTGGCTGTCTACTGCTTAAACAGGTGTTCAAAGCAAAGATTGGAAACAAAATGGGCTGGCAAATATTCACGCATTCCGTGCGTCTGGTTTGGGCGAATTTAGGCGTCGCGCTCCGAATATCCGCGCTTTTGTACATCATCTCGGCAGCGTTTCAGGTTTGGGCGCAGGTTTCCGGGTTTGGAACGATGGAAGACGGCGTGCCCAACACAGAGGGCGCGGGCATTCAGTTTATCGGTACAATCGTTTCGGTCATCACCAGCCTTTGGATCGCGGTGGCCTGGCACCGGTACATCCTGCTGGAAGAAGAACCGGACGGGTTTCTGCCAAACTGGAACGGAGGGCGCATGGCCGCCTATTTCGGGCGTTCGATCCTGATCGGTCTGGCGATGGTTGCCGTAATTATTGTGGCATCTCTTCCGATTGCAATCGGGCTTCAGGGGCCGTTGGCGGCGGCGATCCTGTCGGTCGGATCAATTTTCGCGGTGTTTCTGTTCTATCGTCTGTGCGCGATACTGCCGTCTGCCGCCGTGGGCGAACCGCTAACCATGTCTGCTGCCTGGAAGGCGACCGAAGGAACCACCGGAACCATATTCGTGATCATATTGTGCATGATCGGCGGTTTGATTCTTCTGGTTCTGCCCGGTGCCATTCTGGCGTCGATCAGCTTGATGCTGGGGATCATATATATGGTGGCGGCACAATGGTTCATCACGATGTTCGGTATCAGCCTGTTCACAACGTTCTATGGCTACTTCATCGAAAAACGCGAACTGTCCTAAGAGAATGACCCAATTTCAGGCAGCGGCCCGCGCTGCAACGCAAGCCATGAGAGATGTCTTTCCGGCAACGCCGTTGCAGCGCAACGTGCATCTGTCTGACCGGTTTGAAGCAGATGTCTTTCTGAAACGCGAAGATCTGAGCCCGGTGCGGTCGTACAAGCTGCGCGGCGCATTCAATGCCATGCGCAAGCTTGCGGGGCAGGCGCAATTTGTCTGCGCCAGCGCCGGCAATCATGCGCAGGGGGTTGCCTATATGTGCCGTCATTTCGACGTGCAGGGGGTGATTTTCATGCCGGTCACGACACCCCAGCAAAAAATCCAAAAAACGCGGATGTTCGGCGGTGACAACGTCAAAATCCGGCTGGTGGGTGACTATTTTGACGATACGCTTGCTTCGGCGCAGGCGTTTTGTGCGGAACAGGGCGCGCATTTCTTGTCGCCGTTCGACGATGAAGACGTCATCGAAGGCCAGGCATCGGTCGCCGTCGAAATCGAGGAAGAGCTGGGGAAGGCCCCGGACCATATCATCCTGCCTGTCGGTGGTGGTGGTTTGTCAGCGGGCACATACAGCTACTTTGGTGACAGCATCAGTTACACCTTTGTCGAACCGTCAGGCGCCCCCAGTTTGAAACGTGCGCTGGAAGCAGGGCAGCCGGTGGATGTTTCGCCCATCAACAGCTTTGTGGATGGTGCGGCAGTGGCCAAGATTGGCCAGCGCACTTTTGCGCGGCTCAACTCCATCGCCGCATCCCGCGCGATTACCATTTCTGAAGATCGTATTTGCGCGACGATTATTGAAATGCTGAATGTCGAAGGCATCGTGCTGGAACCCGCCGGCGCGCTGTCTGTCGAAGCGTTGGTGGATGTTGCGGACCAGATCAGGGGCAAGACCGTTGTCTGTGTCACATCAGGTGGGAATTTCGATTTCGAACGCCTGCCAGAGGTGAAAGAGCGCGCCTTGCGTTACTCTGGCGTCAAGAAATACTTTATTCTGCGGCTGCCGCAAAGGCCGGGCGCTCTCAAGGAATTTCTGAACCTGCTTGGTCCGGACGATGATATTGCGCGGTTCGAGTATCTGAAAAAATCCGCGCGAAATTTCGGGTCGGTTCTGATCGGGATCGAAACAAGCGATGCTGCGAACTTTAAAGCATTCTGCGCAAAACTGGATGCCGCCGGATTTACCTATACTGACATCACGAATGACGAAACTCTGGCGCAGTTCGTGATCTAATACGTCATATGCGCGGCCCGATCCGATAGAAAGACATGTTTGGAATTCTGATAGCTGTTCAGGATTGCAGCGACATCGACAGTGTCCGCGCGCCCTTGCGAGGCTTCGGTTTCGCCTGTCTGGCATAAGTCTGACAGATCGCGAAACCCAAGAGTAAGCGCGCTGCCTTTGAGAAAATGAAGATCATCTTCCAGCGTGGCGGTGTCGGGGGCAGACCGCAGCTTTTCGTCCGCATCGTCTACCTCGTCCAGAAAAAGGGCAACGATATCCTCAAACTCTTCTGCGCCAACCTCGTCGCGAAGATCCTTGAGGCGGGTCCAGTCAATCATGTGACACCTTTTCCATCTTTGACAAAAGAATGGCAGCCAAGCCTTTAACCGAACATGACTAATACCGGCAAAACCGGGTCGAATTTTAGGGTTTAGCAATTGTTAAACAGCGCGGTTTAGTCCGGCCTTGGATTCCTTGAAACGTGGTCTTTGGTGCAGGAACAATGCTGGCTTCTTATTCGACAGAAATACAGGGCGCAGACCCGGCAGGCAGTGCTGTTCAGCGCGTTCTTGTGGTTGATGACAGCAGGCTGCAACGCAAAATCGTGTCCGGCGCGCTGAAAAAATGGGGGTTTGACGTGGCCGAGGCAGAATCCGGCCATGACGCATTGAACCTGTGCAAAAGCTACGTTCCCGATCTGGTTATCAGCGACTGGATGATGCCGGGTATGGACGGGCTGGAGTTTTGCAGGGCTTTCCGCAGTTTGCCCACGGACCGGTACGGGTATTTCATTCTGCTGACGTCAAAAAGTGAAAAGAACGAAGTGGCGCGCGGGTTGGACGCTGGTGCCGATGATTTCTTGACCAAGCCCGTCAATTCGCACGAGTTAAGGGCCCGTATTGCCGCGGGAGATCGTATTCTGCGGATGGAGCGGGAGCTTAAGGGAAAAAACCGGCTGATTTCCGATACGCTCAGCGAATTGCAAACGCTCTATGACTCTCTTGATCGCGATCTGGTGGAAGCCAAGA
Organism: Sulfitobacter sp. TBRI5; assembly: GCF_051013555.1. Lineage (NCBI taxonomy): Bacteria > Pseudomonadati > Pseudomonadota > Alphaproteobacteria > Rhodobacterales > Roseobacteraceae > Sulfitobacter > Sulfitobacter sp. TBRI5. The sequence goes on from NZ_CP112884.1 coordinate 1,318,923, forward strand.
AACTGCAACAATCACTTGTTAGAGACAGATATAAGACGTTTGAAGCCGCTGAATTATCCTTGTTGCTGCGCTCGTGCGGGCATGTGGGCGGTGATCTTGTCGGGTTCTATCCGGCTGGCGAAAGCCATTTGGGACTGTTTGCGATAGACGTTTCAGGCCACGGGATAAGTTCTGCTTTGATGACGGCGCGGCTTGCCGGATATCTTTCGTCTGCATTGCCCGAACAGAACATTGCGCTTGGCGTTGGTGCAGGCGGAAAAATAGTCGCGCGACCCACAGCAGAGGTAATGCAGAACCTTAACAGTCTGGTCCTGAATGAAATGGACACAGAGCATTACTTTACGCTGCTGCTTGCGCATATCGATCTGACCAGTGGGGTCGTGGAAGTCGGGCGGGCGGGGCATCCCCACCCGATCGTTCAGCGGGCCAGCGGCAAAATCGAACAGACCGGACCGGGCGGGTTTCCGGTAGGATTGCTGCCGGAAGCAGAGTTTTCGCAGTATTCCCTGCATCTGAAACAGGGGGATCGCCTTTTGATTCTGTCGGACGGGGTTACGGAATGTCCGAACCCGGCAGGCACCCATTTGGGCGAAGCGGGGTTGGAGAAAATGATACAGAACCTCGCATCTACAAAAGGCCCCGCCCTGCTGGAAGCGCTGGTCTGGACCCTGACGGACTATGCCGGGGGCCGTGCCTTTCCCGATGATGTTTCCGCAATACTTTTTGAATTCGGCACGACAGCTAAGTGAAAAACCGTTTTACAAAATGCCTGTCGCCATCATTGCCCAGAACCTCTGCCGCGTCAGCGGGCGGAAGCCACAGGGGATGATGGTCTTTTTCCGCAGGAGGCCCGACACGTCGCACAGGGCGCGCCGTGTAGATCATGCACAGCTTTTCGGCCCATAAATCGTATTCCGGCATGAACACAAAACGGCGGAATGCACCGACACGTCGCGGTGCTGCGATGGTCCAGCCGGTTTCTTCGAAAACCTCGCGGTGAAGGGCAGCTATGGGGGATTCGCCGGCATCAATTCCACCGCCGGGAAGCTGGATATCAGGGGCGGGTGACATCTGGCAAGTCAGCAAAATTGAGTGTCCGAGAGGCAGAATTGCATAGGCACCTGCGCGGCGCGTATAAGTTTGCCCGGCAACCGGCGTATCCCCGAACCTTCGTATTGTCACTGCAGATGCCCCTTTTTACCTGACTTGCCGCGCCTATATAGACGCGGTATGCCAACCTCTGGCGTTTAAGGAAACCCCATGACACTCGGATCAAAACTCGTGTGGGACGACACTGTTCTGCCATTTCAACTTGATAATTCTGATATCCGCGGCCGCGTGGCCCGTCTGGATGGCGTCTTGGGCGGTATCCTGAAACAGCACGACTATCCCGAAAAGGTAGAGGCGCTGGTCGCGGAAATGGCGCTTTTGACTTCGCTGATCGGACAAACGATCAAATTGCGCTGGAAGTTGCAGTTGCAGGTGCAATCCAACGGACCAGTGCGCATGATTGCCACCGATTACTATGGTCCGACGGAAGAGGGCGCGCCTGCTCGCATCCGTGCATATGCCAGCTATGATGCAGACCGTCTGACCGATTCAGCCCCGTTTGATCAGGTCGGCGAAGGTTATTTCGCGATCATGATCGATCAGGGCAACGATATGACACCCTATCAGGGCATTACGCCTTTGACGGGGCAGTCTTTGACAGAGTGTGCGCAAAGCTATTTCGCGCAGTCCGAACAAATTCCGACACGGTTTTCGCTGAGTTTCGGGAAATCGACCGAAATAGACGTGCCAGAGCACTGGCGCGCCGGCGGGATCATGTTGCAGCACATGCCAAAAGCTTCGCCTTTTGTCGCGCGCGGTGAAGGCACTGGCGAGGTTTTGACAGCTGATGACATCATTGATGGTGAAGAGGGCGAGAACTGGAACCGGGTCAACCTGTTGCTGGATACAGTCGAAGACATTGAACTGATCGGGCCGGCATTGCCGCCGACCGATCTGTTGGTCCGGCTGTTTCACGAAGAAGCGCCGCGCGTGTTTGATACGCAGGCGGTTCGGTTCGGATGTACCTGTTCCGAGGATCGCGTGCGGCAAAGTCTGTCGATCTACTCGGCCAAGGATATCGAAAAGATGACAACAGAAGATGGCCGTGTGACCGCGGATTGCCAGTTTTGCAGTGCGCATTATGATCTGGACCCTGCAACGCTGGGGTTTGAGGCCGATCAGCCAGACGATGGATAATCTTGTTCAGCAGTTAACAGATGCACTGGCCCGAACGGGGGCCAGTTCTTCTGATTTTGACCTGAATAAGGATTTCGAATTGCCAAAGAGGCGTGTTCTAAGGCCGGCCGGCGTATTGGTCGCGTTGGTGCAAGGGGCGGATCGATGGAACGTTGTCCTGACCAAGCGATCATCGGCGCTGAAACATCACCCGGGCCAGATCGCATTTGCGGGCGGCAAACAGGATCAGGCAGACGCGGATGTCGTGGCTGCGGCCCTGCGCGAGGCGCGTGAAGAAATTGGTCTGACGTCTGATTCCGTCAGGATCATTGGTACATTGCCCGACCACGAAACAGTCACCGGTTTTCAGGTTACACCCGTTTTGGGCCTTGTCAGAGATTGTTTTACGCCTGTTGCAGAAGTGGGCGAAGTTGACGAAGTGTTCTTTGTGCCGCTGGAACATGTGATGGAACCGGGCAATTATCTGATACAATCGCGCCTGTGGCAGGGGCGCCGTCGCCACTATTATGTGGTTCCCTACGGGCCCTATTATATCTGGGGTGCTACGGCACGCATATTGCGTGGATTGGCAGAACGGATGGCAAAATGACAGTGCTCAGGGCGGAATGGATCGCGTGTGATCAAACACAGGCCGTTTGCCGCGCGCTGACAGATGCCGGGGCACAGGCGTTGTTTGTTGGCGGATGCGTTCGTGATGCCCTGTTGGGCGTCAACGTCAGCGACATTGACATCGCAACCGACGCAATTCCCGAAGATACAATTGAATTGGCTGTGGCGGCCGGATTAAAGGCGATCCCGACCGGAATAGACCACGGCACAATCACGGTCCTCTCCGGGGGGCGGCCCTACGAAATCACAACCTTTCGCAAGGATATTGAAACGGACGGGCGCAAGGCCACCGTCAGGTTTTCCAAAGACCTGAAAGATGATGCGCGCCGCCGCGATTTCACAATGAACGCCTTATACGCGACGCCGCAAGGCAAGGTGGTCGATCCTTTGGGCGGGATGGATGATCTGAGGGCGCGCCGCGTGCGATTTATCGAAGACCCTGCGCAGCGCATTGAAGAAGATTATTTGCGCATTCTGCGTTTTTTTCGGTTTTCGGCCTGGTACGCTGAACCGGAAAACGGGTTTGATCCGGACGCGCTGGCCGCGATTGCCGGGCATCTTGACGGGCTGGATCGGCTGTCGAAAGAACGAATTGGCAAGGAAATGCTGAAATTGCTTAGCGCGCCGGACCCCGCGCCAGCCATTGCCACCATGAACCAGATGGGCATTCTGGTCCGCATTCTGAGCGGCGCACAGGATCGGGCGCTGGCCCCGCTGATCCACATTGAAAACTGCGCAAGGCAGCAACCGGATGCGTTGCGGCGATTGGCGGCGCTAAGTGCGGCAACGCCCGCGGACGACCTGCGGTTAAGCAAATCTGATGCGCGCGCGATAATGCTGTTGCGCGAAAGCGCAGCGTCAACTGCCAGCGCAACAGAGCTTGGTTACCGGCTGGGAGAGCAGCAGGCCATAGATGCGATCTTGCTCAGAAACGCCTTGTTTGAGACTGAATTTGACGAATCCACCCTTCTGTCCGCAAAAGTTGGTTCGCAGCAGGTTTTTCCAGTCAAAGCCGCAGACCTCATGCCGGAATACACCGGGAAAGCACTGGGAAAAAAACTGGAGACCCTTCAATCGGCGTGGATCCGGTCCGGGTTTACATTGACGCGTGATGCGCTGCTGAGCGGTAGTTATTGAGGACCGCCAAGGGGTGACAGCCCCGAAGAACTGCGATACCTTCCGGAAAATTCACACATGGCGACGTGGAGGACTACGGTATGTATTGCGGGATCTGGTACGGCTTTAGCTGAATTCACCGCTCCGTCGGGACGGCCGCGCCTTCTTGCAGTCGTCTTTATGCTACCCTGTTCCCTGTCGGATTGCCGCCATGTTCAAATTTTTCGAAAATCTTGTCGATCCTTATGTAGAATACACTGAAACGGACCACCCTCCGCAAACGCTGTGGCTGTTTCTGAAGGATTACGCGCAGCCATTCCGGCGCGTTTTCGCATTCACGGCCTTCATGTCAATCGTTGTCGCCGCGATCGAAGTCGGCCTGATCTATTACATGGGCCGGGTTGTTGATTTGATGTCGGGCGATCCGGCCAAAGTGTGGGACAATTATGGCACCGAATTGATCCTGGTTGCCGTGTTCATCGTTTTCCTGCGGCCAGTTCTTCAAGCGCTTGATGTGGTGCTGCTGAACAATACGATTCTGCCCAATTTCGGAACGCTGATCCGGTGGCGCGCGCATAAACATGTTTTGCGTCAATCTGTTGGCTGGTTCGAAAACGATTTCGCAGGTCGCATTGCAAACCGGATCATGCAAACCCCGCCTGCCGCCGGCGAAGTGGTTTTTCAGGTGTTTGACGCGATATCGTTTTCGCTGGCCTATCTGATCGGCGCGGCGGTTTTGTTGATGTTTGCGGATGTGCGGTTGCTGCTGCCATTGCTGCTGTGGTTTGCGCTTTATGCTGCTTTGGTCCGCTGGACCGTGTCGCGCGTCGGGCCCGCATCCAAGGCGGCGTCGGATGCACGTTCGGCGATCACCGGGCGGGTGGTGGACAGCTATTCCAACATCCATTCGGTCAAGATGTTCGCTCATCACAGCCGTGAACTTAATTTTGCGCAGGACGCAATCGAAGAAAGCCGCAGAACGTTTCAGGCGGAAATGCGGATCTTCACCAAGATGGATATCGCACTTGTGACGCTGAACGGGCTGTTGATCGTTGGCGTTGTGGGCATGGGCGTTCTGTTGTGGGTTCAGGAACAGGCAAGTGTGGGCGTGGTGGCCGCCGCAATCACGCTGACCTTGCGGCTGAATTCGATGACGGCGTGGATCATGTGGGCGCTGACATCGTTTTTCCGAGAGCTTGGCGTTGTTGCGGAAGGCATGGAAACCATTGCGCAACCCATTGCCCTGAAAGACACGATCGGGGCAAAGCCGCTTGTTCTGACAAACGGAAGGATCGAACTGCAATCGCTAAGTCATCACTATGGTCGCGAAGCAGGCGGACTGGACCGGATAGATCTGACCATCGAACCCGGTGAAAAAATTGGCCTGATCGGGCGATCAGGGGCAGGAAAATCGACACTGGTAAAGCTCTTATTGCGGTTTTACGACCCTGACAGCGGTCGCATTCTGATTGATGGCCAGGACATCACAAAGGTGACGCAAGACAGTTTGCGTTTGAACATCGGAATGGTGCAGCAAGACAGTTCGCTGCTGCACCGGTCAGTGCGCGACAACATCCTTTACGGGCGCCCCGAGGCGACCGAACAGGAAATGCTGTCTGCGGCCCGTCAAGCCGAAGCGCATGATTTCATTCTGGATCTGACCGATCCGGAAGGGCGCAGCGGATATGATGCGCATGTCGGCGAAAGAGGGGTCAAGCTTTCTGGTGGGCAACGGCAACGGATCACACTTGCGCGCGTCATTCTGAAAGATGCGCCCATCCTGCTGCTGGACGAAGCAACCAGCGCGCTGGACAGCGAGGTGGAAGCCGCGATTCAGGGCACGTTGTATGGAATGATGGAAGGCAAGACGGTGATCGCAATCGCGCACCGGCTGTCCACAATTGCCCATATGGATCGTATTCTGGTGCTGGATCAGGGCCGCGTTGTCGAAGAAGGATCACATGACGCGCTTTTGGAAAAAGGCGGCCTATATTCATCATTCTGGGCACGCCAATCCGGCGGGTTTCTGAATGTCGAGGCAGCCGAGTGAAAATCGAGACGATGATAGATGCGTTTGAAGAGGCGGATGGTGCGCCCCCCGAAACGCTGGGCGCGTTCTTTCGATGGTGCCTTTCGGGAGCATGGCCTGCCCTGTGGCTTGCAGCGTTTTTGTCCGCCGCCGCCGGCGCGCTTGAGGCCGGAACCGCCCTGATTCTGGGTTTGGTTATAGACAGCGCGGTTTCAAGCACACCCGACACTTTCTTTGACGGTTCCAACACATGGATGATCATTGGGGCGATTGCGTTTTTCATTCTTGCCCGTCCCTTATTGTTCGGGCTTAGCGCGTCGGCCAACGCAATTATCGTTCAGCCCAATGTGAATCCGCTTGTTTTGTCCCGGTTGCATCGCTGGACACTGGGCCAGAGTGTCGGGTTTTTTGATGACGATTTTGCGGGGCGCATTGCCCAGAAACAGATGCAGGCGGCGCGTGCGGTAACCGAAGTTGCAGCGGAAATGATCAATGTGGTTGCCTTTGCACTGGCATCGCTGCTGGGATCTGTCGTGCTATTGTTTGCGATCGACTGGCGTGTCGCGGCAGCATTCGTGATCTGGCTGGGCCTTTATTTTGCAATGATCAACTGGTTCTTGCCCCGGGTTCGCACCTTGTCGGCCAGTCGCGCGGGCGCACGTGCGATGGTATCCGGCCAGGTGGTTGATACGATTACGAATATCAAGACCGTAAAACTGTTCGCACATGCCGACCACGAAGACCGTGCGGCGCTGGGCGCGATGCAATATTTTCGCGAAAAGGCGTTGCGGTTCGGGTACCTATCAGCAGGTTTCCGGTTTTGCCTGATGACCTTGGCAGGTGTTCTGCCCGTGCTGATGATTGGCGGGGTTTTGATGTTGTGGCGGTCGGGTCTGGCAACAGAAGGCGACATTGTCGCCGCCGGGGCGGTTTCGATCCGGATTGCCCAGATGACAGGCTGGGTCAGCTTTACGCTTATGGCGATTTATTCCAATGTGGGCGAAATCGAAGATGGTATGCGCACCCTGACACCGCGCAACCGGATTGATGATTCCGATGAAACACCCGACCTGATCGTAACCAAGGGAGAGGTTGCGTTTGATCACGTCGGATTTGCCTATGGCCGTCGGACGGGCGGCATCGATGACATAAACCTGGCCGTACGGCCCGGCGAAAAGCTGGGCATCGTAGGTGCGTCCGGTGCCGGAAAATCGACGCTGGTTTCGGTCTTGATGCGGCTCTATGACGTGGAAAATGGCCGTATCCGCATTGATGGACAGGACATTTCGAAGGTGACGCAAGAAAGTCTGCGCCGACAGATTGGAATGGTCACGCAAGAAACGGCAATGTTCAACAGATCGGCGCGCGAAAACATATCTTATGGTCGTCCGGATGCATCACAAGACGAGCTGATCGCTGCCGCCAAGCAAGCCGAGGCGCACGAATTCATTCTGGAGCTTCAGGATCACAAAGGGCGCACCGGGTACGATGCCCATCTGGGCGAACGTGGCGTGAAACTGTCCGGTGGGCAACGCCAGCGGATCGCCCTGGCGCGCGCCATTTTAAAGGACGCACCAATTCTGGTTCTGGACGAAGCGACCAGCGCGCTGGACAGCGAGGTTGAGGCATCCATCCAATCGGCGCTTAGTCGTGTGATGCAGGGCAAGACGGTTCTGGCCATCGCCCACAGGCTGTCGACCCTTTCGGAAATGGACCGGATCATCGTTCTGGACAACGGCAAGATCGTCGAATCCGGATCGCACAAGGCCTTGTTGGCGCGTGATGGTCTGTACGCGCAGTTCTGGAGCAGGCAATCGGGTGGCTTCATCGAAACGCGGGCGGCGGAATAGGTGCTTTTGCAACAAGCGTTCTACGGGTATCAGACCTAAATGAACCAGTTCACAATCAAGCGTTTGGGCCATCAGGGCGATGGCGTGGCCGATGGCCCGTTTTACGTACCTCTTACGCTGCCAGGCGAGGTGGTGACGGGGGTGGCCGAAGGGGCGCGCGTGACAGATGTGCGCATTCTGACGCCATCCGCTGATCGCGTAACGCCCCCGTGCCGTCATTTCAAAACCTGTGGCGGGTGCCAGTTACAGCATGCTTCTGACGAGTTTGTTGCAAACTGGAAGACTGACCTTGTCAGGGAATTGCTGCTTTCGCACGGAATAGACACTGATTTTCTTCCCATCCACACATCGCCCGCCCAAAGCCGCAGGCGTGCCACACTGGCGGTGCGGCGTACCAAGAAAGGTTCGCTGACAGGGTTTCATGCACGCGGATCAGACGTGATCGTCGAGTTGCCCGACTGCAAACTTTTGCACCCTGACCTTATTGCCATCCTACCGGATTTGGGTGGATTGGCAGGCGCCGGGGGCAGCCGCAAAGGGCATCTTTCGGTTACGCTGACGCAATCGTCAGCTGGCCTTGATGTGGCCGTTGCCGGCGGCAAGGATCTGGATGGGGCGCTGCGCATTGCGCTTGCCGCCTGGACCGAGGGGCGCGGCGTTGCGCGGCTGAGCTGGGATGACGAGGTGGTCGCAATGCAGGCCCCCCCGGTGCAGCCATTCGGCCACGCACAGGTTGTTCCGCCGCCCGGTGCGTTCTTGCAGGCCACCGCTGACGGAGAGGCAGCATTGCTTGCTGCTGTTCGTGCGGCTGTTGGCGATGCAGGTAAAATAACGGATCTTTTTGCCGGATGCGGAACGTTTTCGCTCCCGCTTGCCGATCAGGCAGAAGTTCATTGCGTGGAAGGCGAAGCGGCAATGATGGCCGCGCTGGATCAGGGTTGGCGCCGCGCGACAGGATTGAAAAAAGTCACACATGAAACCCGCGATCTGTTCCGGCGGCCGCTTTATCCTGATGAATTCAGGCATGTTGAGGCCGTTGTTCTTGATCCGCCGCGCGCCGGAGCGGAAGCGCAGGTGGAGCAGTTGGCAAAAAGCGATGTTCAAAAAATCGCCTATGTATCGTGCAACCCGGGTACGTTCGCGCGCGATGCCGCCTGTTTGACGAAATCAGGGTTTCAGCTTGTCTGGGTGCAAGTTGTCGATCAGTTCCGCTGGTCACCCCATACAGAGCTTGCCGCAGCGTTCACGCGAACCCATATGGTTTGAAATCTTTAAAAGGGAACATGATGGATTTTCGCAGCAGGCTCGCGGACTGGCTGGCTAGCCCGATGGTCACAAACGGCGTGATCGCCGTGATTATTTTCAATGCGATCCTGTTGGGAATGGAAACTTCGGCACCTATCATGGCGCGTTTCGGCCCGTTGATTCTAGCGCTTGATCAGACGTGCCTTGCCATATTCGTGATTGAAATCAGTTTGAAGCTTGTGGCGCATGGAGGCCGGTTTTTCAAAAGCGGCTGGAACCTTTTTGATTTCGTAATTGTCGGCGCGGCTCTTGTGCCGGGGGCGCAATCCATGTCGGTTTTGCGGGCGCTGCGCATTCTGCGGGTCTTGCGGGTCATTTCCGTTGCGCCACGTTTGCGCCGTGTTGTCGAAGGTTTTGTTCTGGCTCTGCCGGGCATGGGCAGCGTTTTCCTGCTTATGGCGATCATCTTCTACATCGGTGCGGTTATTTCGACCAAATTGTTTGCGGCGTCTTTCCCGCAATGGTTCGGGTCTTTGGGGCAATCGGGATACACGCTGTTCCAGATCATGACCCTTGAAAGCTGGTCGATGGGCATCGTGCGCCCCGTGATGGAGGTTTATCCCTTTGCCTGGGTGTTTTTTGTGCCGTTTATAATGGTTACCACGTTTGCCGTTGTGAACCTTCTCGTCGGTCTGATCGTGAACTCAATGCAAGATGCACACGCCCAAGAAGACGGCGTGCGTACTGATGCCTACCGTGACGAGGTTCTGGCCAGACTTGCCGAAATCGAAAGGCGGCTCGATCGGAAATAACGGCTGCGTTACGTCTGTTCGAATGTGCTTTGCGCAAACAGCATCTCGGGGTAGGAACGGGATGAGGCAAACATAAAGAGCAAGAAATGCGCAGTTTACAGTTCCTATTGGTCATTCTGGCTGCACTGGGCCTGACCGGGTGTGCCAGCAAATTCAAGACATATGACGGGCCGGAAGTCACCTCGGTTGTCGTGAACAAGGAAGCGCGGAAAATGTACCTGCTGCACCATGAAGAGGTGTTGAAGGACTACCAGATTTCGCTTGGCTTTGCGCCGACGGGCCACAAATCGATCGAAGGCGACGGCAGAACGCCCGAAGGCACCTATGTGATCGACCGGCGCAACCCAAACAGCAAGTTCCATCTGTCGATCGGAATTTCCTATCCCAATCAGGATGATATCGCCGCGGCCAAAGCCTTGGGCAAATCACCGGGTGGTGACATTTTCATTCACGGGCGTCCAAAGAAATGGCGCAACGGCGTGGATGATTGGACATGGGGCTGCATTGCGGTAACGGATCGCGAAATAGAAGATATTTACGCAATGGTTCGAAACGGAACGCCGATTACAATCCGACCATAAGGCCGGATCAGCTTCCCATCACCATTGTCCACCAGATCTTTCCGTTTGATTCCTGAAACCACGAGAATCCCATGTTCCGCGCCTCGGGGTTCAGGATGACGGCGCGGGTATCGGGTTGTTCCATCCAGGCGGCCAGTGTCTGAACTTCGGTTTCATAGGTTTCCGAAATGTTTTCGCCGGTCAAACGCCCGGGATATCCGACCCTTTGAACGCGATCGATGGGCGAGGATCCGTCAGATCCAAAATGCCACGGACGGTTCTGCACCGACATATCGCGCGAATGGGTGGCCGCCGCGGCGTTCAGCTTGGAATCAAGTGCAACAGGTGGTGCACCTGCCGCCTGCCGCAGGGCGTTTACAGAATCAAGCACCCGAAACTGGATTTTTGACGTATCCAGATTACCGATTCGGTACAGTTTCGGCAAAGGCTGACCATCGGCACCCAGCTGCGGCTCGGATGGGGCGCACGCAGCCAAAGCGACCAGACCGGCAAAGAGCAGTGCAATTATCCGCATGAGACTTCCCATATACTATGTTTACACCCGAATACCGCGAGATGACGCATCTTACAAACCTACTTCGCGTGTCTGATATCAAATAACTTTGGTTTGATTTGCGACTGCGTCTTTCTCGCCATATTATGAAACCAACTGCTCAGAGTCCGAATCCGGAGAATTACAATGACGAAAACGCCGTTTGACATGCCAACGCGCCGCGCCTTTCTGGCCGGAACTGCTGCCCTTGCTGCAACGCCTGCGATCGCACAATCAACCAGTTCCGATGGTACGTACGAAGTTGAACGCGATCTGTCCGAGGTCGTACGCCGCAATATTTCAAGTTTCAGAACGCTGGATTGGCAGCCCTATTTCAGCAACACCAGAAATGGGGCCATTCTGGTCGATATTTCATCACGAGCGCTGCATTACTGGTCCGAAGATCAATCGATCTATAAATTGTACCCGTCCAGCGTTCCGTTAAGCGAAGAGTTGACCCGGCGCGGCAGGACTTCGGTTGTACAGAAGGTCGAAGGACCCAGTTGGCGGCCGACACCGTCGATGCTGCGGCGCAATCCTGAATGGCCCGAATATATCGGCCCAGGGCCGGACAACCCATTGGGAACACACGCGCTTTATCTGAGCTGGACATATTACCGTATTCACGGAACGCACGATACGCGCAAAATCGGCAGGCAATCGTCCAATGGATGCATTGGCTTGTACAATGAAAACATTGCCGAACTGTTCGCGATGGCGAAAGTGGGCACGCAAGTGTTGCTAATTTGACGACATTTTGGGTTTTAAGAGCGCGGGAACAGTAAGTTAAGTTTGCAATCCGCCATGTTTGCTGGTTAGACAAGAGTACGAGGTAAGTCTTGGGTGCGTGCCGGTATTTTTCCGCCACGCGAATTCTGGAGGTTAATATGAAGAAACTTGTACTCGCCGCTGCTCTGACAGCTGCTGCTTCGACTGCATTTGCCGGCACAATCGCCGAGCCTGTTATCGAAGCTCCTGTGGTCGTTGAAGAAACAACCGGTTCGTCCGGTGGCATTTGGTTGCCACTGTTGCTGCTGGTTATCGTTGGTGCCGCTGTTGCAGCCGACTGATACGTACTGACAGTTTTACAAGGGAAAAGGCGATGGGGTTCCATCGCCTTTTTCTTTTGTGCGGCATTGTTTCGGTCGCAGGTGGTGTGCCGGACTAGTCCAGCCAGCCACGTGTGTTTTCAAGGATGATCTGTTCCAGCGCTGCAATATGCGCATCATCATCGTTCAGGCAGGGAATGTAGGTAAAGTCTTTACCGCCCGCCTCTTCAAAGCTTTCCTTGATCTCTTCGTTTATCTCTTCCAGCGTCTCGATGCAGTCGGCCGAAAAGGCCGGGGCGCAAACCGCGATGTTTGTTTTTCCGGCTTCCGCCAAACGGGCCACTTCCTCAACCGAGTAGGGTTGAAGCCATTCTTCCGGTCCGAAACGGGATTGAAAGGTTGTGGTAATCTCGCTGTCATCCCAGCCCAGACGCTCTTTCAGCAGGCGCGTCGTTTTCTGACACTGGCAGTGATAGGGATCACCTTCGGTCAGATAACGCTTTGGGACACCGTGATAGGAACAGACAAGAAGGTCCGGTTTTTTGTCTGCCTCATCGTAGGCCCGTTCAATGGACTGGGCCAGCGCCTCGATATACATCGGATGCTGGAAATAGGGTTCAACTGTGCGCGTGACCGGTTGCCACTTTTCTTCCATCAAAGCGCGGAAAAACGCATCATTTGCGGTGGCCGATGTGGCGCCCGCATAATGCGGATAAAGCGGGAAAAACAATATCTTGCGGCAACCGGCATCGACCATTGCGCGTACTTTTGATTTTGTCGACGGGTTACCGTAGCGCATGCAGAAATCGACCATGACATCATCCCCGAACCGCGCCTTCATCGCCGAAGATATTTTGGCGGTTTGCTGTTTGGTGATGGTCATCAAGGGGCTTTCGCCAGCTTCGTGGTTCCAGATCGATTTATAGGCGGCGCCACTTGAAAAGGGCCGCTTTGTCAGAATCACAAGTTGCAGCAACGGCTGCCAAAGCCACGGGCTGTAATCAATAACACGCTGGTCTGACAGAAATTCACCCAGATACCGCCGCATGGACCAGTAATCGTAATTGTCCGGCGTTCCCAGATTGGCGATCAGGATCCCAACCTTTTCCTGCGGCAGTTTCGGGTGATCTGACGGCGCATGTGCGGGGCAGACTGCTTTAGGGGTTGCGTCCAACATTTGATATTCCTGTTCTGGCGTAATCCGCCTGAGATAATTGGTTTTCCCGGATGGTCAATCAGGTAGTTTTATTTCCGGAACCGCAAGGGCATCTGCCAGACGCTGGCGGGCAGAGCCGGGTCGCAGGGGTTTTTGCTGCGATTCATCGGGCGCCCAACCCGTCAGCGTGACAAATTCAAAGGTTGCAAGGATCCGGCCCTGCGGATTTCCGTAATGTCTGGCGTAGAGCGTGCTGGCGTGATCAAACAGCTTTGAACGGGTCGGTGCGCGGGTGCGACCGGCCAGGGCATTGCCTTCACCCATACCCCGCAGTTCCTGCATAAGGTGGATCATTGAAGGATAATCGCCCTTTATCAGGGTCGAATCTGCGACCGGTAATGCGAAATCTGCTCTTTGCAGCAGGGCGCCAAGGTCACGGATTTCACCCATCGGTGCGATCCGGGGTGACAAACCCCCGGTCAGCGCGACTTCGGCTTCGGACAGACAGACGCGCAATTCATTCAGGGTTTGCCCACCAAACAAAGTTGCGATCATCAACCCGTCGGGTTTCAACGCGCGCCGGCACTGGATCAGTTGCCCGACCGGATCGTTGGACCAATGCAGACACAGCCCGTGAACCACCAGATCATGCGCGCCAACCTGCAACGCCAGTGTTTCCGTGTCTGGAATGAAATGCGCATCTGGCCATGCGTCTTTCCAGATTTCGGGAAACGGCGTGACAATCGCCACCGACGTAAAGCGTTTGTTAACCAGACTTAGCCGATCCTGAACATCCTCGGCCGCAGCGTGATGCAGGTACAAAAGATCAGGGTTCGCACGCGCCCTGTTGCGCCTTAGTGCGTCTGTATCACTCAGGGGGGAATGTTTGGTCATGGGCGGATATTAGGATGGCGGATGGCAAGTTTCAAACGGCACTGAAGCTTTTGTATCCGCCGCGCTGCATAGGGTGCGGCGCCATGGTCGAGAGTGATTTCGGGCTGTGCGGGTCGTGCTGGCGCGATACGTCCTTTATCGGGGGCACCATCTGTGACACGTGCGGCGTGCCGTTTGCGGGAGAGCAGGGCCAGGACGCCCTGCATTGCGATGATTGCCTTGTGATTGCCCGGCCATGGCGCAAAGGGCGTGCGGCATTGGCGTATAATGACACAGGGCGCAAAATGGTTCTGGCGCTGAAGCACGGTGATCGCGCCGATATCGCGCGCCCTGCAGCTTTGTGGCTGATTGCGGCAGGGCGGGACATTTTTGATCACGACACCCTGTTGGTGCCGGTGCCGTTACATTGGCGGCGTTTGCTGAAACGGCGTTACAATCAGTCTGCATTGCTAACGCGTGCACTGGCGCGGGAAACCGGCATGGAAGTCTGCCCCGATTTGTTGGTGCGGACGGTGGCCACCAAATCTTTGGAAGGATTGGGCAGAGAGCAGAGATTCGAGATGTTGCAGAATGCGATCCGTATCCATCCGAAGCGTAAAAACCTGATCAAGAACCGCAAGATCGTGCTGGTTGACGATGTGATGACATCGGGCGCAACCTTTGCCGCCGCGACCGAGGCGTGCCAGCGTGCCGGTGCGGGTGACGTTTGTGTGTTGGCACTGGCACGCGTTGCAAAGGATGCCTAAATGCCTGACAACGGATTAGTTGAAAGGCCAGATCATGCAACCAGTCGAAATTTATACATCGCCGACCTGCGGCTTTTGTCATGCCGCCAAACGCCTGCTGTCCCAAAAGGGCGTAAACTTTAGTGAAGTGAACATAAGCGCCCATCCCGAGCGGCGCGCAGAAATGGTGCAGCGCGCCCAGGGTGGCCGCACCGTCCCGCAGATTTTTGTCGGCGATATTCATGTCGGTGGATGTGATGATCTTTATGCGCTGGAACGGGCGGGCAAGCTGGACGCGTTGTTGGCGGTGTCATGAAAGCGGGCCTTATCCAGTTGAACTCAAGCGACGATCCGGCAGAAAACCTGATTGAAACGCAAGCCTTTGTGGCAGAGGCCGCCGCGCAGGGCGCCCGGTTTGTACTGACACCCGAAGTCACGAATTGCGTTTCCGCCAGTCGTTCGCACCAACAGACGGTTTTGTGTTCGCAGCAGAACGATCCGACGCTGGCGGCGCTGCAATCACAGGCTGGTGCGTTGGGTATATGGCTGTTGATCGGATCACTTGGGCTGAAAACAGATGATCCGGACGGGCGGTTTGCGAACCGGTCCTTCCTGATCGATCCCGACGGCCGCATTCAGGCGCAATATGACAAAATCCATATGTTCGACGTTCAGGTGACACCAGAAGAAACCTATCGCGAATCAGATGGGTATCGCCCGGGCGAAAGGGCCGTTCTGGCACAGACGCCGTTTGCGACGATCGGTATGACGATCTGTTACGATATCCGGTTTCCCCATCTTTATCAGAAACTGGCGTTGGCGGGTGCCAACATCCTGACGGTGCCGGCTGCGTTTTCGCATGTGACCGGCAAGGCGCACTGGGAATCACTTTTGCGGTCCCGCGCGATCGAAAACGGGTGTTTTGTGATGGCACCGGCGCAAACCGGCACGCATAAAGCCACTGTTGGAAAGTCGCGAACAACACACGGCCATTCGATGGTAATCGCGCCGTGGGGCGAGGTTTTGCTGGATGCCGGGACAGAACCGGGCGTGCACATGGTTGATTTTGATATGTCAGAGGTGGCAAAAGCACGTAAGCGCGTTATGTCGCTTACCCATATCCGACCCTTTGACGGACCAGAATGACCGAAGAAAACAATGCCCTTGCGGTGACTCTTGTCAGTGAAATCCTGACCGTTGACCAGTTGTTGCGAAACCGGCTAAGCCGCGTGTTGCCCAAGGGCATGGAAATTTCGCATTTCTCGGTTCTGAATGCGCTGGCATGGATCAGCGACGAACGCAGCCCTGCGCAACTGGCAGACCAATTCCACGTTACCCGCGGCGCAATGACAAATACGCTGAACAAACTGGAATGGGCCGGATACATCCATATCCGCCCCGATTGGGATGATGCGCGCCGCAAAATGGTTGCGATCAGCCCGGCAGGGCGCCGGGCGCGCGATCAGGCCCTGTCGGCGATCACGCCGCTTATTCAGGAAATGGTTGGATCCCTTGGCAGCGACAAGGTCAAGGCGACCGTTCCCATCCTGCGGGAAATGCGCTCGAAACTTGAGGGTTAGAGCCTGTTCAGGCCGGTTTTATACTGGCGGTCACGTAGTTCACGCTTAAGTCGCGATCAGACAATGACCAACTCCAGCTGATTGGATTGAAAACAAATCCCTTGCGATCCACGGGCGTGACACCGGATTTTTCGAGCAAAGCAAAAAGCTCATCTGGGGTGATGAATTTTGACCATTCATGCGTACCCTTCGGCAACCAGCGCATGACGTGTTCCGCGCCGATTATGGCCATCATGAATGATTTCGGATTGCGGTTCAGGGTGGAGCAGATGTGCAATCCACCCGGTTTCAAAAGGGTCTGGCACGCGGTCAGGTATGCCAGCGGTCCTTCCACATGTTCGACAACCTCCATATTCAGAACGACATCGAATTGCTCGCCCGCGGCGGCCATCGCTTCGGCTGTTGTGTGACGATAATCAATGTCCAGACCGGATTGTTCGGCGTGAACACGGGCCACAGGAATATTGCGCTCGGCCGCATCTGCACCCACAACCGTGGCCCCAAGGCGCGCCATCGGTTCCGATAACAACCCGCCGCCACAACCGATATCCAGAATACGCAATCCTTTGAACGGCCTGATCGTTTTCAGATCGCGATCAAACTCGCCCGCAATCTGGGATGTAATATAGTCCAGCCGGCAGGGATTAAGCATATGCAACGGCTTGAATTTCCCTTTCGGGTCCCACCACTCTGCCGCCATTGCTTCGAATTTGGCGATCTCGGCCGGATCAACTGTGCTCTGAGGCGCTTGCATTCTGGTCTCCATATGCTCTTGTGGGTCACGAGCGTTATATAGGTCAGTAATGGACAAATTCTTGGATCAAAAGCGCGCAGTGCAATATCTGTATCCGCCGATCGACCCGTTCGATCAGCGGATGATGGATATGGGCGACGGCCATCTGATTTATGTCGAACAGTGCGGCAACCCGAACGGCATTCCGGTTGTTGTTCTGCACGGCGGTCCGGGCGGGGGCTGCAGCCCGGCCATGCGGCGGTATTTCGATCCCAAAATCTATCGTGTTGTTCTTTTCGATCAGCGCGGATGTGGACGGTCGCGCCCGCACGCATCGGTCAAGGATAACACCACATGGCATCTGGTGGCCGATATCGAACGGATCCGCGAGGATCTGGGTATCACGTCATGGATCGTATTTGGTGGCAGCTGGGGCGCGACCCTTGCCCTGATTTATGCCCAGACCCACCCCGTAAGGGTTGCACAGCTTGTACTGCGCGGTGTTTTCCTGATGACACAGCGCGAACTGGACTGGTTCTATGGCGGTGGCGCGGGCGCATTCTGGCCGGAAACCTGGTCGCGTTTCGCATCTCTTATCCCCAAAGCCGAGCAGGACGACATGATTACAGCCTACCACCGAAGGCTGTTTTCCGGCGATCTTGGTACGGAAACGCAATTCGCGCGCGCATGGTCCGCCTGGGAAAACGCATTGGCCTCGATCCATTCGTCGGGATCGGCAGGCGAAAGCCCCGGAGATTACGCCCGTGCGTTTGCCCGATTGGAGAATCACTATTTCATAAACGCAGGTTTTCTGGAGTTTGATGGCCAAATTCTCGCGCACATGGACAGAATCGCCCATATTCCGGGCTATATCGTGCAAGGCAGATACGATATGATCTGCCCGCCGCATTCGGCGTGGGCACTTGCCGAACGCTGGCCCGCTGCTGATTTGAAAATGGTGCGCAATGCCGGGCACGCGCTGTCAGAGCCGGGTATCAGCGCCGAACTGGTGCGTGTTATGGACGGGATTGCCGAAGAATGAGTACCGTTGATCGCCGTGCGCTTTTCACTTCGGGCGCAGCCGCCGCATTGCTGGCCGCAACCGGGGTGTCGGCGGCCGGAACCGGGCCGCAACCGGGTGGACGTTTGCGTGCCGCCCTTTCGGGTGCAAGCCGGGGCGACATGTGGGGCGAACCGAATCCGGGCCTGTTCATGCGGGCTGCGGCACAGGGCGCTGTATTTGATACGCTGACCGAAATTGCGGCCAAAGGCACATTGCGCGGTGAACTGGCCACGCGCTGGACAGGCAGTGCCGACGCGCGCGAATGGATATTTGATCTGCGCGAAGATGCGGTGTTTCACAATGGCATTCCGTTCGGGGCCGTTGATGTTGTCGCCTCTGTTCAGCGCCATCGCCGGAATGGGTTGTTGCAGGACGTGACGGAAATTCAGGTGGCAGGGCCCGCCTGTGTCAGAATCGTGCTTGCCCGCAGCAACGCGGATTTCCCGTTTCTCTTGTCTGACCCAAGCTTGGTTATTTACCCCGCGCACGAAACCGAAGCGGCGGTGAAAGCCGGCGTTGGAACCGGGCTTTACCGGGTGAAAAAGTTTCTGCCGGGTCGCCAGTTTCTGGGCGTGCGGGTCGAAGAACATTACAAGGATGGCAAATCCGGCTGGTTCGAGACTGTTGAATTCACGTCGGTTCCGGATGCACGGGTTCGCGCGCAGGCGCTGGAAGGCGGGTATGTCGATGTGGCGGACCAGATTGACCCGTCCGGATTGACCGGAACAGGCGACGCCGTGAAGATCGTTCACCAATTCGCGGTCCGGGTTGAGGCATCGCTGGCCATGTCCGACGCGTCCGGCACAAGATGGCCGCTGGACAATTACCGCATGGCCGAGCGTTGGTGGCTGACCTAAAAGCGCCAATGGTTTTGTTGCCCCTTGCAGAACCGCGCTGACATCCGTATATCCCTATCAACAGCGGCGCGCTGGGGTCCAAACCCGGTGCCCACCGAAACGATGTAACGGGCCGCGCGCCCGTTTTTTTGTGCTTGGAAAAATGACAAACGATTTGATTGCCAAAGCTGCGATGGACCGCCGGATGGCCGAGATCATCACCCCCGTGATCGAAGACATGGGGTATGAACTGGTGCGCGTCCGGCTGATGTCGGGCAAGGAAAGCACATTGCAGATCATGGCAGACCGGCCGCAAGGCGGGATCGAAGTCGATGATTGCGCCAAGATCAGTCAGGAGGTCAGCGCGGTTCTGGATGTCGAGGATCCGATACTGGATGCCTATACTTTGGAAGTCTCTAGCCCGGGTATCGACCGGCCCCTGACCCGCCTCAAGGATTTCGAGATGTTCGAAGGCTACGAGGCCAAGATCGAAACCGCCGATCTGATTGACGGCCGCCGCCGCTTCAAAGGGACGCTGGCAGGTGTCGAGGGCGAAGAGGTTTTGATCAACATTGAAGAAGGCACGATCGGCCTGCAATTTGACTGGCTGGTAGATGCCAAGCTGGTGCTGACGGATGACCTGATCAAGGAAATGCTGCGCCAGCGCAAAGCGTCGGGCGCTTTGAACGAAGATGATTTTGATGAAGTGGTCAATGAAACGTCCGATACGGACGACACGACCGAACAATCTGTGGAGAACAACTGATGGCCATTACATCCGCAAACCAGCTTGAGCTGTTGCAAACCGCCGAGGCCGTGGCCCGCGAAAAGATGATCGATCCCGGTCTGGTCGTCGAAGCGATGGAAGAATCCCTGGCCCGCGCCGCCAAGTCCCGCTATGGCGCGGAAATGGACATTCGTGTTCATATCGACCGCAAGACCGGCAAAGCCACATTCACCCGCGTGCGCACCGTTGTTGAAGACGAAGAGCTGGAAAACTATCAGGCCGAATTCACTGTCGAGCAGGCCAAGCAGTATATGGACGATCCCAAAGTGGGCGATACTTTCGTCGAGGAAGTTCCCCCCGTTGAAATGGGACGGATCGCGGCGCAATCGGCAAAGCAGGTTATCCTGCAGAAAGTGCGCGAAGCCGAACGTGATCGCCAGTACGAGGAATTCAAGGATCGCGCGGGCACCATCATCAATGGTCTGGTCAAGCGCGAAGAATATGGCAACGTCATCGTGGATGTTGGTGCGGGCGAAGCGATTCTGCGCCGTAATGAAAAAATCGGGCGCGAATCGTATCGCCCGAACGACCGTATCCGCGTCTATATCAAGGATGTGCGCCGCGAGCAGCGCGGGCCGCAGATTTTCCTGAGCCGCACTGCCCCCGAATTCATGGCGGAACTGTTCAAGATGGAAGTGCCGGAAATCTATGACGGCATCATCGAGATCAAGGCGGTTGCCCGTGATCCGGGTTCGCGCGCCAAGATCGCGGTGATCTCGTATGACAACTCGATTGACCCGGTTGGTGCCTGCGTCGGTATGCGCGGCAGCCGCGTTCAGGCCGTTGTAAACGAATTGCAGGGCGAAAAGATCGATATCATTCCGTGGAACGAAGACCAGCCGACTTTCCTTGTGAATGCCTTGCAGCCCGCCGAAGTGTCCAAGGTTGTTCTGGATGAAGAAGCCGGAAAGATCGAAGTGGTCGTACCCGAAGAACAGCTGAGCCTTGCCATTGGCCGCCGAGGCCAGAACGTGCGTCTTGCCAGCCAGCTGACGGGTCTGGATATCGACATCATGACCGAGGAACAGGAAAGCGCGCGCCGTCAGGCCGAGTTTGAACTGCGGACCAAACTGTTCATGGACAATCTGGATCTGGACGAATTCTTTGCCCAGTTGCTGGTGTCGGAAGGTTTCACCAATCTGGAAGAAGTGGCCTATGTCGAAGTTGACGAACTGCTGGTGATTGACGGTGTCGACGAAGACACAGCCAATGAGCTGCAGGCGCGTGCCCGCGACGTTCTTGAGGCGCAAAACAAGGCCGCACTGGAAAATGCCCGTGCGCTGGGCGTCGAAGACAGCCTGGTTGAATTTGAGGGTCTGACACCCCAGATGATTGAGGCGTTGGCGAATGATGGCGTTAAAACGCTGGAAGATTTCGCCACCTGTGCGGATTGGGAACTGGCCGGCGGCTGGACCACGGTAGATGGTGAGCGCGTAAAAGACGATGGCTTGCTGGAAGCATTCGATATGTCCCTTGAAGAGGCGCAGCATCTGGTCATGACCGCACGGGTCATGCTTGGGTGGGTTGACCCGGCAGAACTTGAAAAGGCAGGCGAGGAAGACGGCGAATCTGATCCGGACGCAAACGTGTTTGCCGAGGAGAGCGAGGCCTGATTTCAGGCCTCGTGGCACGCACATGGGACGCGGTGGCGCCTCGAAAGACCGATCTGAAGGTCCTGAACGCAAGTGCATTGCCACGGGCGAGGTGCAGCCGAAGTTCGGCCTGATCCGCTTTGTGGTGGGGCCTGACGATCAGATCGTGCCGGACATTGCCGGCAAACTGCCCGGTCGCGGTATCTGGGTTGCGGCAGATCGGTTGGCTTTGCAAAAAGCAGTTGATAAAAAGCTGTTCGCCAAGGCGGCAAGGCAGGCGGTGCAGGTGCCTGAAGGGTTTGCAGACCTTGTTGAAGCGCTTTTGGTACGACGCGTTGTCGATTTGTTAAGCTTGTCACGCAAATCAGGCCACGCGGTGGCCGGATATGAAAAGGTCAAGGACTGGCTGATCAAGGAAGAAGCGCAGGTTCTGATCCAGGCAATAGACGGATCGGGGCGCGGAAAATCGAAACTGAGCACGCCGCACTTTGGGACATATATCGGCTGGCTGGCAGCCGGTGAATTGGGTTTGGCATTCGGACGCCAAACTGTGATACATGCAGCGCTCGCCTCTGGTGGACTCACGTCGCGTGTAGTAGAGGAAGCGCAAAGGCTTAAGGGCCTGCGAAGAAATGACGGCGGCGATGCCCGCCTGAAAGGATAAGACAGCTTTATGAGCGATAGTGATGGCAAAAAGACGTTGGGGCTGCGCCCCGGTGGATCCCGCCCCGGGAATGTAAAGCAGAGCTTTAGCCATGGGCGGACCAAGAACGTCGTTGTGGAAACAAAACGTAAGCGGGTTGTCGTGCCTAAACCGGGCGCGGCAAAACCTGCCACGCCGGCCACCGGTCCGGTCACGGGTGATCCGTCGCGTCGTCCTGCCGGCATCACCGATGCGGAAATGGAACGGCGTCTGAAGGCGGTTCAGGCTGCCAAAGCACGCGAGACAGAAGACGCGCTTCAGCGCGAGGCTGAAGAAAAGGCGCGCGAAGAAGAGCGTGACCGCCGCCGCGCCGAGGCGGAAGCCAAGGAAAAAGAAGAACGCGAACGCGAAGAACGTGCTGCTGCCAAAGCCAAGCAGGAACAGCTTGATGCGGAAGCCGCGGCCAAGCGCGCCGCCGCAGCCGCGGCCGCCGAGATCGCGCCAAGTGCAGAAGCGCCGACACCACGCGGCCCGAGCAAGAGTGCAGGAGGCGCACCCGCGCCATCACGCAAGACGGACCGTGAGCAGGATCAGCGCCCGACACGGAACAAACAAGGCTTTGATGACGGACGCCGTTCTGGAAAACTGACCCTGAACCAGGCCCTTGCCGGTGGTGAAGGCGGGCGTCAACGTTCCATGGCGGCGATGAAGCGCAAACAGGAACGCGCGCGTCAAAAGGCGATGGGCGGCAGTGTCGAGCGCGAAAAGATCGTGCGCGAAGTACAATTGCCCGAAGCGATCGTCGTGTCCGAACTGGCGAACCGTATGGCGGAACGCGTTGGTGCGGTAATCAAATCCCTGATGAACAACGGGATGATGGTGACGCAAAACGAAACCATCGACGCAGATACAGCCGAACTGATCATCGAGGAATTCGGCCACAAGGTTGTCCGGGTGTCCGATGCTGACGTGGAAGATGTGATTGCCCAGGTTCAGGATAAGGAAGAAGACCTGTTGCCGCGGCCTCCGGTTATCACTGTCATGGGTCACGTTGACCACGGCAAGACATCGTTGCTGGATGCCATCCGCAAGGCCAAAGTTGTTTCTGGCGAAGCGGGCGGGATCACGCAGCATATCGGTGCCTATCGTGTAAAAACGGCTGACGGGTCTGAAATGACCTTTCTGGATACACCCGGCCACGCCGCGTTTACATCCATGCGGTCGCGCGGGGCACAGGTGACGGACATTGTTGTTCTGGTTGTTGCGGCAGATGATGCCGTGATGCCGCAGACTGTCGAAGCAATTGCGCACGCGAAAGCGGCGGGTGTTCCGATGATCGTTGCGATCAACAAGATCGACCGCCCCGAAGCAAATCCTGACAAGGTGCGTACAGACCTGTTGCAGCACGAAGTGGTCGTGGAAAAGATGTCTGGTGACGTTCAGGATGTCGAGGTTTCGGCCATCAAGGGAACCGGTCTTGACGAATTGCTCGAGGCGATTTCGTTGCAGGCTGAAGTTCTGGAACTCAAGGCCAATCCGGACCGCGCCGCCGAGGGTGCGGTGATCGAAGCGCAACTGGATGTGGGTCGCGGCCCTGTGGCAACGGTTCTGGTTCAGACAGGTACGCTGAAAAAGGGCGATATCTTTGTTGTAGGCGAACAGTGGGGCAAAGTGCGCGCACTGGTCGATGACAAGGGCGAACGCGTGAACGAAGCCGGACCATCGGTTCCGGTGGAAGTGTTGGGCCTGAACGGAACACCCGAAGCGGGCGACGTTCTGAACGTTGTTGCCACCGAAGCTCAGGCCCGTGAAATCGCGGAATATCGTGCAAGCGCTGCCAAAGACAAACGCGCAGCAGCCGGCGCGGCGACGACGCTGGAACAGTTGATGGCAAATGCCAAGGCGGATGAATCCGTCAATGAAATGCCAATTCTGGTCAAGGCGGACGTTCAGGGTTCAGCCGAAGCAATCGTGCAGGCGATGGAAAAAATCGGCAACGAAGAGGTGCGTGTTCGTGTGCTCCATTCCGGAGTGGGCGCGATTACCGAAACCGATGTCGGGCTGGCCGAGGCATCCAATGCCCCGATTATGGGCTTTAACGTGCGTGCAAACGCATCAGCCCGTAATACCGCGAACCAGAAAGGTGTCGAAATCCGGTACTATTCGGTGATCTATGATCTGGTCGACGATGTAAAAGCAGCCGCTTCCGGCCTGCTGAGCAACGAGATCAAGGAAAAATTCATCGGGTATGCCGAAATCAAGGACGTGTTCAAAGTGTCCAATGTCGGCAAGGTTGCCGGGTGTCTTGTGACCGAAGGCGTTGCACGCCGGTCTGCGGGTGTTCGTCTGCTGCGCGACAACGTTGTCATCCACGAGGGCACATTGAAAACGCTGAAGCGCTTTAAAGACGAAGTCGCGGAAGTGCAGTCCGGCCAGGAATGCGGCATGGCGTTTGAAAATTACGAAGATGTTCGTCCCGGTGACGTGATCGAGATTTTCGAGCGCGAAGAAGTGAACCGCACACTGGATTGATAAAATAAAAGGGACAGCATTGGCTGTCCCTTACGTCTTCTGGTCTTTGGTTTCATTCCTTCCGGTCAGGCAACCGGCATTCCGGAATATATCGTCTGCCCGTCCCTTACCGCAATTCTGCCATCTGGAAACGTCCGGACGTATATGCCCTGGATCGACACGCATGTGCCGATGATGATTGTCCTTAGCAAATCAAATCTCCCCAAAAAATTTGATAGGCTTTTTGTAGCGGACCCTTTGGAAATAATCATCTGTCAATTCTTAACCAGGGCAGCAACATTGCGCAGTAACCGGCCCAAAAGCAGCATTTGGGCGAGTTTTCGCCTATGGGTTGATTGATCAGCCCCGAAGACCCAATGCAATTACAACCAATCCCGCAAAATCGAGATGAGCGGGATATCGGCGGGGGGCATCGGATAGTCGCGCAGCGCATTGGCGCGCACCCATTTCAGCGCCTGTCCTTCCCGCGAAGTCGGCACTCCATCCCATTTGCGGCAGGCAAAAAGTGGCATCAGAAGGTGGAAATCATCGTAAGCGTGGCTGGCAAAGGTCAACGGCGCAAGACACGAGGCCCATGTATCAATACCCAGTTCTTCCTGAAGTTCGCGGATCAGGGCGACCTCGGGTGTTTCTCCGGGTTCAATCTTGCCGCCCGGAAACTCCCACAATCCGGCCATTGATTTGCCGGGTGGGCGCTGGGTGATCAACACACGCCCGTCCACATCGATAAGCGCGACGGCAGAGACAAGAACCGTTTTCAAGTGACCGTCTCCGTCACGATCTGTAATCGCCGTTGATCGTGATGTAGCCATGGGTCAGATCGCAGGTCCACACAGTGGCGGCCCCTGATCCGATGCCGAAATCCACGGAAATCGAAAGAGACTGGCCTTTCATATACTCTGACGCTGCCTGTTCGTTGTAGTTCGGGCTGACCCATCCGTTTTCAGCGACGATGTGTTCCCCGAAGCGGATCGAAAGTTTATCACGGTCGGCGGGCGCGCCGGATTTCCCAATCGCCATAACGACACGGCCCCAATTGGCGTCTTCCCCCGCAATGGCGGTCTTGACCAGCGGCGAATTTGCGATGGACAGAGCATGTATCCTGGCATCGGTGTCACTTGTCGCGTTGGTGACGCTGATCTCGACGAATTTGGTGGCCCCTTCTCCATCGCGCACGACTTGATGCGCCAGATCAAGCATGACCTCGCGCAGGGCGTCACGAAACACCTGTTGGCCGGTAACATCTATTCCGGATGCCCCCGTCGCTGCGACCAGAACGCTGTCCGAAGTGGATGTATCGCTGTCGACGGTGATGCAATTGAAAGTTGCATTGTTCAATTCCGATACGATGGCCTGAAGCTCGGGTTGCTGGATTTTCGCATCGGTAAAGATGTAAACCAGCATCGTCGCCATATCGGGTGCGATCATTCCGGACCCTTTTGCGATGCCCGCAATGGAAACGGTGTTGCCGCCAATGTCACAGCTTGCCGCCGCGCCTTTGGGAAATGTGTCAGTCGTCATGATTGCGCGCGCGGCATCCTGCATTCCGTCAGGGCGCAGATGGCTGGCAAGTTCGTCAAGAACACCAACGATCCTGTCATGCGGCAAAGGCTCTCCGATCACGCCTGTCGATGCCGTAAAGACGCGTTCCGCAGGAATTGCCGAAGCTTTGGCAACGGCATTGCAAATTGTGCTGACCGAATCCGTTCCGTGACGTCCGGTAAAGGCGTTGGCGTTTCCGGAATTCACCAGAAACGCGGCGCCATCAGATGAGTCTGTTCCGATCTTTGCCTGACAGTCCAGAACCGGTGCAGACCGCGTGGACGAGCGTGTAAACACGCCCGCCACTGCCGTTCCGGGTGTCGTGACAGCCAACATCACATCGGTGCGGCCGGCGTATTTTATCCCGGCGGCAGCGGTTGCAAACGATACGCCATCAATCACCGGCAATTTCGGAAAGGTTTTGGGCGCCAAAGGCGAAAGGGGTGGCGTACCGGCCATGTTATCAGTTCTCCAGCAGGTCCAGACTTTTGATTATCGCAGGATCAACAGCGGCACCTGCCTCGCGATCAACCTCTGCCGCCGCAGTCAGTTCGGCAACCCGCTCGTTCACGGCTTGCTGCTGAATTTGCTCTACAATCTGGTCGCGCGCCTCGTCCAGCGTAGGGGCCGGTTTCTTGCGGGTTTCGTTCAGTTTGACGATATGCCAGCCAAATTGTGTCTGAACAGGCTCTGATATCGTGCCGGGCTCCAGCGCGACAACTGCCGCTTCGAATTCGGGAACCATCATGCCGGGGCCAAACCATCCCAGTTCGCCGCCGCCGGGGCCTGACGGTCCGGTTGATTTTTCGCGCGCGGTGTCGGCAAAATCTGCGCCACCGTCCAGCGCGGCTTTGACGGCTGCCGCTTCTTCCTCGGTTTCGACCAGAATGTGCGATGCGTTATATTCGTCGCCACCATCGGCATTGGCAAACTGCGCATCGTACATGCCCTGAATCGCCTCGTCTGTCAATGCGTCCGCCAGAACGCCTTCGATTGCTTCTGCGGCTAGCAGCGAACGGCGTTCATTTTCCAGCGACAGCGTCACACGTTTGGGCGGTTCGGTTGTCAGGCTTTGTTCAAGCGCGGTTTGCTGGATCAACTGATCCAGAATTCCGGTAAACAACACTTCGTCGGGCAGTTGCTGATATTGTTCCGGCAGCGTGGCGCGGGCAACAATCATGTGCCCCAGCTTGATTTCTGTTCCATTCACAGTGGCGACAACAGTATCGGCTGTTGGTGTGTCCTGGGCGGCGACGGGCAGCGCCATCATCGACATAAGGGCAACAGCGGGCATTTTACGTAACTTATTTAGCATAATCCATCCTATGTTAGCGTCTCGGACGCCCGAACTGGCCGGGTGACGTTGACACTGTTTGACGGGAACCTTACATCGCCTCATGGCTATGCGGAGCCGTCTATCACCCCAGTATCTATGGGCTGTGCGCGGGGCGGGCAAGTGAATGCCGCACAAGAACACGTCAGATCGGCTGGAGAGAGCATGCTGGGTTTTGGAACCATCACAAAAAAGGTGTTTGGAACGCCAAATGACCGTAAGATCAAGGCAACGCGCCCGCTGATAGACAAGATCAATGCGCTGGAGCCGGAGTTTGAAAAACTTTTGGATGAAGCGCTGATCGAAAAGACGCAAGATTTCAAGAAACGGCTGAGTGAGGGTGAAAGTCTTGACGACTTGCTGCCCGAGGCGTTTGCAAACTGCCGCGAAGCGGCCCGCCGCGCCCTGGGCCTGCGCGCCTATGATGTGCAGTTGATGGGTGGGATTTTCCTGCATCAGGGCAATATTTCCGAAATGAAGACAGGCGAGGGCAAGACCCTTGTGGCGACATTTCCTGCCTATCTGAATGCGCTGCTGGAGCGGGGCGTTCATATCGTCACGGTCAACGACTATCTGGTCAAGCGCGACGCGGAATGGATGAGCAAGGTTTTCAGCGCTCTGGGTCTGACCACCGGTGCAGTCTATCCGGGGCAACCCGGTTCGGAAAAAGGCGCGGCCTATGGTTGCGATGTGACCTACGCCACCAATAACGAACTTGGCTTTGACTATCTGCGCGACAACATGAAGTCGGACCTGAAAGAGATGTTCCAGCGCGATCATTATTACGCGATCGTGGACGAGGTTGACAGTATCCTGATCGACGAGGCGCGCACGCCGCTGATCATTTCCGGCCCGTCTCAGGACCGGTCAGATCTGTATCAGACCATTGATGCCCTTATCCCTTCGCTGACGCCCGATCATTACGAACTGGACGAAAAGACCCGTAATGTGACATTCACAGATGACGGGAACGAATTTCTGGAACAGCTGCTGACAGAGCGTGGTTTGCTGGAAGAAGGGCAAAGCCTTTATGATCCGGAAAGCACGACGATTGTGCACCATATCAATCAGGGTCTGCGCGCGCACAAGCTTTTCCAGAAGGACAAAGATTATATCGTGCGCGATAATGATGTTGTCCTGATTGATGAATTCACCGGACGCATGATGGCAGGACGCCGCTTGTCGGACGGACTGCATCAGGCCATCGAAGCCAAAGAAGGTTGTCCGATTGCGGCGGAAAACGTGACGCTGGCATCGGTAACGTTCCAGAACTATTTCCGGCTTTATGAAAAGCTTTCGGGTATGACGGGCACGGCCGCCACCGAAGCAGAAGAATTTCAGGAAATTTACAAGCTTGGTGTTGTCGAGGTTCCGACAAACCGGCCAATCGCGCGGATTGATGAAGATGACGCGGTGTACCGGACCGCAAAGGAAAAATACGAAGCGATGGTGGTTTCCATCAAGGAAGCGCATGCCAAGGGGCAGCCCTTGCTGGTTGGAACCACGTCGATCGAAAAATCGGAAATGATCAGCGAAATGCTGAAAGCCGAAGGTATTCCACACAACGTACTGAATGCCCGGCAACACGAACAGGAAGCCAAGATTGTCGCGGATGCGGGCAAATTCGGTGCGGTGACAATTGCAACCAACATGGCCGGTCGCGGTACCGATATCCAGTTGGGTGGTAACGTCGAGATGCAGGTGCTGGACGCACTGAATGCCGATCCGGATGCCGACCCCGAAGCGCTTCGGGCAAAAATTGAAGGCGAACACGCGGAAGAGAAAGAAAAGGTCAAACAAGCCGGTGGTCTGTTTGTTCTGGCGTCCGAACGGCACGAAAGCCGCCGGATCGACAACCAGTTGCGCGGACGTTCAGGCCGCCAGGGTGATCCGGGCAAAACAGCATTCTACCTGAGCCTTGAAGACGATTTGATGCGCATTTTCGGCGGTGAGAAACTGGACAAGGTTCTGTTGTCCATGGGGATGAAGGAAGGCGAGGCCATCGTTCACCCGTGGGTCAACAAATCTTTGGAACGGGCGCAGGCCAAGGTTGAAGGCCGGAACTTTGACAACCGCAAACAGGTTCTGAAATTCGACGATGTGATGAACGATCAGCGCAAGGTCGTGTTTTCGCAGCGTCGCGAAATCATGGAAGCCGAAGATCTTTCGGAAATCACCCGCGACATGCGCCACGAAGTGATCGAAGATCTTATCCACGAATTCATGCCCCCCAAAACCTATGCAGACCAGTGGGACACCGAAGGGTTGCATGCGCAGGTCGTTGAGAAGCTGGGTATGGATTTGCCCGTTGTTGATTGGGCAAACGAAGAAGGCGTGGACGACAACGAGATTTGTGAACGTCTGGTCAAGGCCAGCGATGACTTCATGGCGAAAAAGGCAGTGTCCTTTGGCGCAGAAAACATGCGCATGATTGAAAAGCAGGTGCTGCTTCAGACGATCGATGCGAAATGGCGCGAACACCTGCTGACGTTAGAGCATTTGCGCTCGGTTGTCGGGTTTCGGGGCTATGCGCAGCGTGATCCACTGAACGAATACAAGAATGAATCGTTCCAGTTGTTCGAGGGAATGCTTGATTCCCTGCGCGAAGACATCACGCGTATTCTGGCAACTGCCCGACCGCGCACACCCGAAGAGCAACAGGCTTTGATGGAAATGATCGCGGCGCAGCAGGCTCAGGCAAAATTGGCCGAGACTGGTGGCGCTCCGTCGCCGGCACCCGATCCGCAAGCTGCGGCTGACGGCTTTGTCGAAGATGATCCGTCAACCTGGGGCAATCCGGGGCGTAACGACAAATGCCCGTGCGGATCCGGCAAGAAATTCAAGCATTGCCACGGCAGACTGGCGTAACTGTTCGGTAACACGTTGGCGATTTGCCATGTTCTTGCCTGATTCACACCTATAGTCCGTCATAACTCGGCCCTTTTTTGGTGCCACTCTGATCTTTGCCCATGGTGGGGATGGAGACGGATTATGTCCTATTTGAATCAGATAGCCTTGGCGGGAGGGACGCTCGCCTGTGCGGTTGGTATCGGTTTTGTCATGCAAAGCTCTGAAACGGCTCAACAAAGGTATGGCGGATCGTCAGAGATCCCGGAAATCGAAGTCAAACCTATTCAGGCCGAACTGGGAGTCAAACTTCCAACGCTTGACGATTCGCGGCTTGATATTCAATCCATTGCACTGACCTCTGCTTTGCCGGAAGGCATTCTCGGTCTGGGGCAGGCACTTTCGCTTGAGGCTCCTCCGGTTGATTGCGAAATCACCGCTTCCGCACAGGTTCTGGCGGCCGCGATGGTCGATATATCGCTGCGTGCGCCCTGTCTGGGCAACGAACGCGTCACGATTCACCACAGCGGCATGATGTTTACGGAAACCACTGCGGTAGACGGATCTTTGAACGTCACGGTTCCGGCGCTCAATCCACGCGCATTTTTCATGCTGGCCTTTTCAGAAGGCGACGGCACATCGGTTCAGGTTGATGTTGACGGGCTAGAATTTTACGACCGTGTGGTTGTCCAGTGGAAAGGCGATCTGGGCTTTGAATTGCATGCGCGTGAATATGGCGCCGAATACGGATCAACAGGGCATGTCTGGCAGGACGCCGCCCGCGACCTGAGTGTTGCAGCAAAGGGCGAGGGCGGATTTCTGACGGTTCTGGGTGATCGCAGCGCACCAGAGCCATTACTGGCGCAAATCTATACGTTTCCAACCGGCACAGCGCGGGAAAACGGCGTTGTGTCCCTAAGCGTTGAATCGGCTGTGACCAAGATCAATTGTGGTCGTGATATTCAAGCGCAGTCGCTTGAAATGCGCGATGCCGGGCAACTCAAAAGCCAGAACCTGTCCCTGTCTGTGCCGGGATGTGACGCTGTCGGTGATTTTCTGGTGTTGAATAATCTGCTCGAAGACCTGAAAGTCGCTCGGAACTGATTTGCGACGTTAGGACATTCGAATGTCATTCAGGTGCGCGGCGGTGTTCGCCGCGTTTCTTCTGTTCTGGAACTGTACAACTGCGTGGGCGCAAGACGTCACGTTAACATCGCGTGATGGTGCGGTAGAAATCAGCGGAAACCTGTTGGGTTTTGACGGAGAATTTTATCGTCTGGAAACGGTCTATGGCGAATTGACCGTCGACGGATCGGGCGTGTTGTGTGACGGGCCCGGATGCCCCAATCTTGAAGATTACGTCGCAGAGCTTGCGATTTCAGGATCCTCGGCGATGGGTGAAGTGCTGGTGCCGGCGTTGCTGGAGGCATTTGCCCAGCGCAGCGGATACAAAACGACGCGAGAAACGATAGATGATTCGCATTTCGTTTATCTGATCACCGACCGGCAAACCGGAAAACCGGCGGGCCGCTTTGCCTTTCGCGTCAGCAATACAGATGAAGGCTTTGCCGATCTTCTGGCAAACGAAGCCGATATTGTCATGGCACAGCGCGAAATTCGCCCGAACGAACAACAGCGCGCGCGCGAGGCCGGGATGGGGGATATGACACGCGCCAACCGCAGCCGGGTTCTGGCGCTGGATGCCATGGTTCCGGTGGTCTGGCCGGGTAATCCTGTTCGGTCGATTTCTACTACAGAATTGGCGGCGGTCTTTGCTGGCCGCCTCACCAACTGGTCAGAGCTTGGCGGCCCGGATGCGCAGATATCGCTGCATCTGCCCGCGGCGGGTTCGGGCTTGCATCAGGCTGTCGAAGACCGGTTGATGAAGCCCGCGAAACTGACCCTTGGCGAAGGTATCAAGCGCCACGCCCTAAGCCGGTCTGTTCCCGAAGCTGTGCTGACGGATCCTTTTGCGCTGGGCATTGCCAGTTATGCAGAAGCCGGCAACAGTCAGGTTTTGACGCTGACGGGCCGTTGCGGGTTTTCTCTTAGCGCCAACAGGCGTTCGATAAAAACCGAAGACTATCCACTGACAGCGCCGATGTTTCTGTATCAACCAGCGCGGCGGTTGCCGAAACTGGCGCGCGAATTTCTCGCGTTTACGCGTGGTCCTACGGCACAGACTGTTATCCGTCGCATCGGCTTTGTGGATCAGTCGCCCGAAGAAATCGGGTTGAACGCGCAGGGCGACAGGTTGGCAAATGCGATCCTGATCATGGGCGATGATAATTCCGGAGAGCGGTTGCGCCAGATGGTTTCGGTTCTGGCGCCTATGAAGCGGCTGACGACATCGTTCCGGTTCGAAGCAGGGTCTGTGCGTCTGGATGCGCAATCACGATCGAACGTGCAACAACTGGCAACTGCCCTGGAGGCAGGCCAATACGATACGCGCAGGCTGTTGTTTGTGGGTTTCAGTGACGGTGATGGCCCTTCTCTTGCCAATCAGGCAATAGCCAGACGGCGCGCCGAGGCGGTAAGGCAAGCGGTTGTTGCGGCTGCGGAAACCGCCAATCTGGACCGTGTGACACTTGATGTCGATGCGTTCGGCGAAGCATTGCCAATGGCCTGTGACGACAGCGACTGGGGCCGTCAGGTGAATCGCAGGGTCGAGGTTTGGGTACGTTAGCAGCAGGCCGCGATTACAACAGCCCCTGTGCGCGAAAGCTGATCTCTTTTGATTTTCCGATGATCAGATGATCATGCAACCTGATCCCCAGCACATCGGTTGCGGTCGCGATCTGGGATGTCATTGCAATGTCTGCTTCGGACGGCGTTGGATCTCCGGATGGGTGATTGTGAACAAGAATCAAAGCCGATGCGTTTAATTCAAGCGCGCGTTTGGCAATCTCGCGCGGGTAAACCGGAACATGATCAACAGTGCCTTCCGCCTGCTCTTCATCCGCGATCAACGTGTTCTTGCGATCAAGGTAAAGAACCCGAAACTGTTCGGTTTCGCGGTGCGCCATTGTCGTATGGCAATAATCCAGAACGGCATCCCAACTGGAAATCACTTGTCTGTCCATCACGCGGCTTCGGGCCAGACGATGAGCTGCGGCTTCTACAATTTTCAATTCGGTGATCACCGCCTCACCCACGCCCTTGACGCGAATCAGACGTTCCGGTGCGGCGGTGATGACGCGATTGAAATCGCCAAACTCTGTCAGCAAAAGATTCACCAGCGGTTTTACATCCTGGCGGGGTATCGCGCGAAACAGTACCAGTTCCAGCATTTCGTAGTCAGGCAATGCGTGCGCGCCGCCCAGCCTGAATCGGGCGCGCAGGCGTGTGCGGTGATTTGCGATGTAAGACGGCATCTTGCCCGCCGAAACGGGCACAGGCGATGCCTCGTCCGTCAGAAACGGCAGGGGCTGATCAGCGAAAGAGCTTGAATTATATGCCATGCAGACAGCCTGTCGCAGGCTGGTTACAATATGATTAACAGCTGCCGCGCAGGATCGATTTTCGGACCCGTAAAAAGAGACCAGACAAGCGGTTCTACCCTTTCATCGAGTCCCAGAAAGACTTTACCGATGAAAAGAAGCTGCTGCTTTCGGGATTGTTGTTCTCGGACAGATCTTCGAATTCTTTCAACAGCTCTTTCTGACGGCTGGTCAGGTTCACAGGCGTTTCAACCGCCAGTTCGATGAACATATCGCCAGTGCCGCCACCGCGAAGCGCGGGCATGCCTTTGCCGCGCAAGCGCATCTGCCGGCCCGACTGGCTGCCTGCCGGTATCTGCACCCGGCCCCGTCCGCCATCTATGGTCGGCACTTCTATGTTTCCGCCCAATGCGGCGGTCGACATGGATACGGGCACCCGGCAGTAGAGGTTCGTGCCGTCGCGTTCGAACAGTTTGTGGGGCGATACCTCGACGAAAATGTACAAATCACCAGACGGTCCGCCGCGCATTCCCGCTTCGCCTTCGCCGGCCAAACGGATGCGGGTGCCGGTTTCAACACCTGCCGGGATGTTCACGTTCAAGGCACGGTCTTTTTCGACGCGGCCTGCACCGCTACAGGATTTGCAGGGGTTCTTGATGATCTGGCCCATGCCCGAACATGTCGGACATGTCCGTTCAACCGTGAAAAACCCCTGTTGGGCACGTACTTTCCCCATGCCCGAACAGGTTGGGCAGGCTGTCGGCTCGGCGCCGCCTTCGGCACCTGATCCTTCGCACGAACCACAACTGACCGATGTCGGGACGTTGATGGTTTTCTGAAGGCCGGAATATGCCTCTTCTAGCGAAACGCGCAGGTTGTAGCGCAGGTCTGATCCGCGCGCGGCACGGTTGCGACCGCCGCCGCCGCGCTGGCCGCCCATGAAATCACCGAACAGGTCATCAAATACGTCGGAAAACGCGCTGGAAAAATCGCCATGGCCGCCGCCAAAGCCGCCACCGGGTCTTCCGCCACCACCCATTCCGCCTTCGAAAGCGGCATGGCCAAATCGGTCGTAGGCGGCCTTCTTGTCAGCGTCTTTCAGTACTTCGTAGGCTTCGTTCGCTTCCTTGAATTGCGCTTCGGCCTTTGGGTTGTCGGCGTTGCGGTCAGGATGCAACTCTTTGGCTTTGGAGCGATAAGCCTTTTTAATCTCGTCGCCCGAAGCGCCTTTGCTGACGCCCAGCACATCGTAAAAGTCACGTTTTGCCATGGGAAACTACCCTTGTTGCGGAACGCATGTGGGCCGGTTCGCTAAATGAACCGGCCCACACATCACTCCATTCCGTGCTTAGGCACGTTTGTCGTCATCCAGATCTTCGAACTCGGCATCAACAATATCGTCGTCATGCGCCTCGTCGGCTGCCGAAGGCTCGTTGTCGGCTTCCTGACTGGATTTGTAGATTGCCTCACCCAGTTTCATGGCCGCTTCGGTCACGTTCTGGATGCCGGATTTGATTTTGCCGACATTGTCGGTTTCAATCTCGTCCTTCAGCGCCACAATGGCCAGTTCGATCGCTTCGATCGTGGTTGGGTCCACCTTGTCCGAATGCTCTTCCATCGACTTTTCGGTCGAATGGATCAGGCCTTCCGCCTGGTTCTTCGCTTCGATCAGTTCACGGCGCTCCTTATCGGATTCCGCGTTCTCTTCGGCGTCCTTGACCATTTTTTCGATATCTTCATCGGACAAACCGCCAGATGCCTGAATCGTGATCTTTTGCTCTTTGCCGGTGCCCTTATCCAAGGCCCCGACAGCCACAATACCGTTGGCGTCGATATCAAAGGTCACTTCAATCTGGGGCATGCCGCGCGGTGCCGGCGGGATGTTTTCCAGATTGAAGGCACCAAGGATCTTGTTGTCGGCTGCCATTTCCCGTTCACCCTGGAACACCCGGATGGTCACGGCATTCTGGTTGTCTTCGGCGGTCGAGAAAATCTGTGACTTCTTCGTCGGGATCGTCGTGTTGCGGTCGATCAGGCGGGTGAATACGCCGCCCAGAGTTTCGATACCAAGCGACAGCGGTGTCACATCGAGCAGCACAACGTCTTTTACGTCGCCCTGCAAAACACCGGCCTGGATGGCTGCGCCCAGTGCAACAACTTCATCCGGGTTGACGCCTTTATGT
This sequence comes from Sulfitobacter sp. TBRI5, assembly GCF_051013555.1. Taxonomy (NCBI): domain Bacteria; kingdom Pseudomonadati; phylum Pseudomonadota; class Alphaproteobacteria; order Rhodobacterales; family Roseobacteraceae; genus Sulfitobacter; species Sulfitobacter sp. TBRI5. The sequence goes on from NZ_CP112884.1 coordinate 1,354,879, forward strand.
GGCTCTTTTCCGAAGAATTTAGTGACTTCTTCAACAACCTTGGGCATGCGGGTCATACCGCCGACAAGAACGATCTCGTCAATGTCGGACGTGCTGAGACCTGCATCTTTCAAAGCGGCCTGGCAGGGTTTCATCGACGATTTGATCAGATCGGATACAAGCGATTCCAGCTTGGCACGGGTCAGTTTCATGACAAGGTGCAAAGGCTGACCGCCTTTTGGATCCATCGAGATGAACGGTTGGTTGATTTCGGTCTGCGAGGACGAAGACAGTTCGATCTTGGCCTTTTCGGCAGCTTCCTTCAGACGCTGCAACGCCATTTTGTCCTTGGTCAGATCAACGCCGTTCTCTTTTTTGAACTCGTCGGCAAGATAGTTGACGATGCGCATGTCAAAATCTTCACCGCCAAGGAACGTATCCCCGTTAGTCGATTTCACTTCGAACAGGCCGTCGTCGATTTCCAGAATGGTGACGTCGAACGTACCGCCGCCAAGGTCATAGACCGCGATTGTGTGGGTGTTTTCCTTGTCCAGACCATATGCCAGCGCGGCGGCTGTCGGTTCGTTGATGATCCGCAGCACTTCCAGACCGGCGATCTTGCCGGCATCTTTCGTGGCCTGACGCTGGGCGTCATTGAAATACGCGGGAACGGTAATAACCGCCTGGCTGACTTCTTCGCCCAAATAGCTTTCAGCCGTTTCTTTCATCTTGCCGAGGATGAACGCAGAGATCTGGCTGGGGGAATATTTGTCGCCCTTGGCTTCGACCCATGCGTCGCCATTGCCACCATCAATTACGTTGAACGGCAGGTTTTTCTTGTCCTTGGCCAGATCCGGATCGTCGTTGCGACGACCGATCAGGCGCTTGACGCCAAAAATCGTGTTGTCGGGGTTGGTCACAGCCTGCCGTTTTGCAGGTTGTCCAACGAGACGTTCATTATCTGTAAAGGCGACAATAGACGGCGTCGTGCGCGCGCCTTCGGCGTTTTCAATCACACGGGGCTGAGAGCCGTCCATGATTGCAACGCAGCTGTTTGTCGTTCCAAGGTCAATTCCAATTACTTTAGCCATATTTGATCCCTTTTCTTTTCAAGGCGATGACACGAGGGCTGGACCCGTTTCGGCATCCTGACCCCGATCTGGTTGTGCGGCCCCGACATTGCCGTTTCCGCGCTTCCAGCCGTATATAAGGAGCGACTTTGACCCCTGCAACCGCTGAACCCACAGCATTTTTGTGAATCTTCAAGGTTTTTAACTTGGTTTCGTCAATGACAGGAAAACAGGCTATGAAAAAGCTGAGCTTTCACGGCTTTGATATATACAAAGACCTGTTGTCACCGGGGGCACAAGCGTCGCTGGTCGAGGATTTGCGGCAGGTCATTGCGCAAGCTCCGATGTTTTCGCCGCAGACACCGCAGGGCCAAAAAATGAGCGTTCGCATGACTTCGGCGGGATCTGTCGGATGGTATTCTGACCAAAGCGGATACCGTTATGCGCAAACCCATCCGGCGGGCACAGTCTGGCCCGAGATTCCCGATCAGGTGCTGGATATCTGGCGACAGGTTTCCGGAGTTGATCGCCTGCCGGACAGTTGTTTGATAAACTTCTATTCAGAAAATGCGCGTATGTCGTTGCATCAAGACAAGGACGAGGCAGATCTGAACTGGCCGGTTGTATCCGTATCGCTGGGTGATGATGCCCTTTTTCGGGTCGGCCAAACGAAACGGGGCGGGCAAACCCGATCTGTCTGGTTACAATCGGGCGACGTTGTGGTGATGACGGGCGATGCGCGCCTTGCCTATCATGGCATAGACCGGATCAGGTTCGGTTCGTCGCGATTGCTGCCCAAAGGCGGGCGCATAAATCTGACATTGCGTATAGCGACCTGACGCACGGCTGAGCCTGCGAATTCAGGCGTCAGCTACAGGCGCGCACCCCAACTGACAGATGCATGCCGCCGGGTGTAAAACTCACCCATCAATCCGATCATGATCAGGACCACCGCAACGATAAGCGGATATTCAACGGACGTGTATCGGGGGTTGTAGTTGATAAATGCAAATCCGCGCGATTGATCGATGCAATGAAACAGCGGGTTCCAGTCAAACAGGTTCAACATGAATGTTGGTAAAGAGTTGGCCACAAACATCTTGCCCGACGCGATCATGTTCGCGCGCTGGTAAATCGTACTGGCAATCGTGACAAAACCGGGCGCCCAGGGCTTGATCGCCAGAAACACGATCCCGACCGCCAGACCGGTGAACCACGACAGCAACAACATTCCGAATGTCGCGACAGGCTGATCAATCACCAGGGGCGTAAAGGCCACGTGATAAATGAACAGGATCGTGAAAAGCGACAGTACCTGTATGTAAAGCGCGCCGAATGCGGCGGCCGCAATTGCGACAATCGTATTCATGGGGGCGTGTTGCATCATCGGGCTTGCCGGGCCTTCAGCACCGACAACAGCCCCGACTGTTTTGATATGCGTCAGAAACAGGAAAATGCCTGTCATGATGTAAATCAGAAAATCACCGCGCAACGCCGCGCCGCGCAAACCGAGGATCGAAAACATGAAGAAAAAGGCCGCCACGAAAATGACGGCCTGAAGCATGTTCGTGGCAATCGCCAGAAACGCATTGCCGTGCGTTTTACGCACGCTGCGGACAACGGAATGATAGATCAGCTCTAACAGGGAAAGAGCGGACCCAAACATTGATTGCTTGCGTTCGTATTGAAACATGCCTGATTTGCCCTTTTGAGCGGGGAACGTGACACGGAATTCTTGATGTTCCGATATGTGGCAAGCATAAAGATCAAGTGAAGACATTTCAACAAGAGTGACAACAGGAGTATTCCTTTGAATTATGAGGTCCTTGTGCCTGTGATCCGTGAACTGGCATTGAAAGCCGGCGAGGTCATCATGGATATTTACGATTCCGACGATTTCGATGTGAAAGTAAAATCAGACGAAAGCCCCGTAACCGCAGCAGATGAAGCCGCCGACGCGATTATTTCGGATGGGTTAAGACTGGCATTTCCCGATATGATGCTGGTGACGGAAGAACAGGCAGCATCGCACAGCGCGAAAGGTGATACATTTCTGATCGTTGATCCGCTGGATGGCACCAAGGAATTCATCAACCGGCGTGGTGATTTTACCGTCAACATCGCTTTGGTTGAAAAAGGGGTTCCGACACGGGGTGTCGTATACGCACCCGCGAAAGATCGCATGTTTTTCACCCGCGCGGACGGTCAGTCTGTTGAAGAACAGGGGCCATTCAAGAAAGACAGTATCGGTCAGTGCAGCCCGATATCAGTCTCTAAACCTGACAATTCGGCTCTTTTGGTGGTCGCATCAAAGTCGCACAGGGATCAGGCAACAGATGACTACATCGGCAAATATGCCGTGAACGACATGAAAAGCGCAGGATCGTCGTTAAAGTTCTGTCTGGTTGCGACCGGAGAGGCCGATCTTTACCCACGGGTCGGGCGCACGATGGAATGGGATACCGCTGCCGGTCATGCCGTTCTGAAAGGTGCCGGGGGTGACGTTGTCAGGTTCGAAGACCATGCCCCACTGATGTACGGCAAAGACGGTTTTGCAAACCCGTTTTTCATTGCCTACGCACCGGGTGTAGACCTGAAAGCGCCATGATGTCCGTTCTGATTGTCATTCCCGCCCGCTACCAGTCTTCCAGATACCCGGGCAAGCCGCTGGTCGCATTGAAAGGGGCCGGTGGCGTCTCGAAAAGCCTGATTGAACGCAGCTGGGATGCGGCCCGCGCTGTAAAGGGCGTTGATCGCGTTGTTGTGGCAACCGATGATGATCGTATCCGGCAGGCCGCAGAAGCGTTCGGGGCCGAGGTTGTGATGACATCTTCGGATTGTCTGAACGGAACCGAACGGTGCGCCGAGGCGCACGCGGCGCTGGTCGAAAGCTATGAAATCGTCGTCAATCTGCAAGGTGATGCACCTTTGACACCGCCCTGGTTCGTCGAGGCGTTGATCGCAGGATTGCAAAACGCACCGGAAGCACAGGTTGCAACGCCGGTTTTGCAATGTGACGGCGCAACGCTGAACGGGTTTCTGAATGATCGCAAGGCGGGCCGGGTTGGTGGTACAACGGCCGTTTTTGCCCGTAACCATGCCGCGCTTTATTTTTCGAAAGAGGTGGTGCCCTATGTCAGCCAGTCTTTCGAAGAGTCCGAACTGACGCCGGTGTTCCATCATGTGGGCGTCTATGCGTTCAAACCCGATGCGTTAAGCGCGTATCCGGACTGGCCGGTTGGCCCGCTGGAGCAACTCGAAGGGTTGGAGCAGTTGCGGTTCATGGAAAACGGCCGCCCGGTTCTTTGCGTGGAAGTAGACGCGCGGGGGCGGCAGTTCTGGGAGTTGAACAACCCGCAGGATGTGCCCAAAATTGAACAGATGATGGCGCAAATGGGGATAGAGTGACCCCCATACCCGTCAGCGTTATCGTCGTCAGCCGGGATCGACCCAAGGCGCTGGTGCGCTGTGTTACGGCGCTGGGGCAGTTACGGTATCCCTGTTTCGAGGTGATCGTTGTTGCAGATCAGAACGGGGTCGCGGCGATCGAAAGCTCTGCCTTGGGAGCCGCGATCAAGTGCATTCCTTTTGACGAAGCCAACATTTCTGCGGCCCGAAACACAGGTATTCTGCATGCAGCAGGTGAGATCGTGGCCTTTATCGACGATGATGCCGTGCCTGAACCATCATGGCTGACCTATCTGACCGAACCTTTCAGATACCGTGATGTTGGTGCGGCAGGCGGATACGTCCGCGCGCGAAACGGAATATCCTATCAGTGGAAAGCCCGTACCATCGATGCGGAAGGGGTGGAGACAAGCCTTAATCTGAGCGCGGACCAACCGGTTGTTCTGACGCCGAAACCGGCGACGGCGATAAAGACCCAAGGCACTAACATGGCGTTCCGACGGCCTGTTCTGGCAAAGATGGGTGGTTTTGATCCGGCCTTTCGCTATTTCCATGATGATGCAGATGTGAACATGCGGCTGGCAAAGCAGGGCGTTCTGACAGCGCTTGTACCACTGGCCGAAGTCCATCACGGGTACCAAGGTAATTCGAGCCGTAAGTCCAACCGTGTGCCCCGTGATCTGTTCCAGATCGGGGCAAGTTGGGCTGTTTATCTGGGCAAGCATTGTGACACGGCAAAGCGGGCGCAGGTATGGGCCAGAGTACAGAATAACGAACGCAACCGGCTGTTGCGGCACATGGTTACCGGCGGGCTTGAGCCGCGCGATGTCAGCGCGATGATGCGCGGTTTGCGACAGGGGTATTCAGAGGGTCTGAGCCGCAAGTTGGCCGATCTGGTCCCCATCGCCGATTGCGAGGACACGTTCAGGCGTTTTGTCGGTAACGAAACTGCCAAATCAGAAGTCATATCCGGTCGCGTCTGGAGCGCGAAATCGCTGCGCACCAGGGCAATTGCCAAGGTAAAATCCGGACATATCGTGACCCTTCTGATGATGTCACCCACCGCCCTTTTTCACAGGATATGGTTTCATGATGACGGATATTGGGTGCAACGCGGCGGATTGTTCGGGCGGTCAGAACGCGATTCGCCGCTGTTCCGGTTCTATCGCTTTTCCCGCAGAGTTCGGGTAGAATGTTTCCGAATACACCGTCAGAGGCTGTTGTGATTTCATGGCAGTCAGGCGAAAAAGGCACATCACTGCGGAATTTTCAACGAATGGCCGTGATTTTGTCAGAATGACATGTTCGTAATGCTGTTTCACAGTATCATTATCGGTAACCTGCCCTTGATGAATGTGGTTGGACGAGTTTGAGGATTAAAATGCGTAGAAAAGTTACCAAAGCTATTTTTCCTGTGGCCGGAATGGGCACACGTTTTCTACCGGCGACAAAGTCGGTTCCCAAAGAAATCATGACATTGGTGGATCGCCCCCTGATCCAGTACGCCATTGACGAGGCCCGCGCTGCCGGGATCAAGGAATTCATTTTTGTCACGTCCCGCGGCAAGGGTGCGCTGGAAGATTATTTTGACCACGCGCCGCAGCTGGAGCAGGAGCTTCGCAAAAAGGGCAAGGATGACCTTCTCGAAATTCTGAAAACGACGAATATGGAAAGCGGCGCCATTGCCTATATCCGCCAGCACAAGGCGCTGGGTTTGGGGCACGCTGTCTGGTGCGCGCGGCGTCTTATTGCTGACGAGCCTTTTGCCGTGATCCTTCCGGACGATGTGATCGCTGCCGAAAAACCCTGCCTTCAACAAATGGTCGAGGCGTATCATGAAACCGGCGGCAATATGGTTGCCGCAATGGAAGTTCCGCCGGAAAAGGCATCTTCTTACGGTGTTCTGGATGTACAGGACGACATGGGTTCGATGGTTTCGGTCAAGGGTATGGTTGAAAAACCGGCAGCGGGGCAGGCCCCTTCCAATCTTGCCGTAATTGGCCGTTACATTCTTGCGCCCAGTGTTTTGCAAAGGCTGAACAAGATGAAAAGTGGCGCCGGCGGCGAAATACAGCTGACGGATGCAATTGCTGCTGAAATCGGGTCCAAACATGGCGTTTACGGATACCGGTTCCGCGGACAGCGTTTTGATTGCGGTTCAAAAGCCGGGTTTCTGCAGGCCACGGTTGCCTTTGGTCTGGCGCGCGAAGAATTGCGTGACGATCTGGCCCAGTATCTGCGCGAAATGATTTCGGTCGATAAAGCCGCGGAATAGCCGTTTCTGAAAGGGCAATCCTTGACTTACGTGTTGGTGACGGGCGGTGCGGGCTATATCGGTTCGCATGCGTGCAAGGCATTGCGCGCTGCCGGTTTCACTCCGGTGACTTTTGATAATCTGGTCACCGGCTGGCAGGATGCCGTGAAATTCGGCCCGTTCGAGCGTGGCGATCTGATGGATCGCGCGCGCCTGGACGCTGTGTTTGAACAGTATGAACCCGTTGCGGTCATGCATTTTGCCGCCCTGTCGCAGGTCGGAGAAAGCATGGCAGAGCCTGGGCGCTATTGGTCCAACAATGTTGCCGGTTCCCTGAACCTGATCGAAGCGGCTGTGGCCGCCGGATGTCTCAGGTTTGTTTTTTCGTCTACATGCGCCACCTACGGCGATCAGGACAATGTGGTTCTGGATGAAGACAGCGCGCAACATCCCATCAATGCCTACGGCGCGTCCAAGCGTGCGATCGAAGATATTTTGGCGAATTTCGATGCAGCCCATAACCTGCAGAACGTCATTTTCCGGTATTTCAATGTTGCGGGCGCGGATCCCGAGGCCGAAGTCGGAGAGTTCCATCAGCCGGAAACGCACCTTGTTCCTTTGATGCTGGATGCAATTGATGGCAAACGTGATGCGCTGACTGTGTTCGGAACAGATTATGACACGCCTGACGGAACCTGTATTCGTGATTACGTGCACGTCTGCGACCTTGTGGATGCGCATGTTCTGGGTTTGAAATGGTTACTGGATGGCAAACAAAGCCGAGTGTTCAATCTGGGTACCGGCACGGGCTTTTCGGTGCTTGAGGTGATCGAACACTCCAGCGCTGTCACGAACCGCCCCGTGCCTCATAATATCGGAGAACGTCGCCCGGGGGATTGCACAAAGCTTGTTTCGGGGTCGGTGCGTGCCAAGAAGGAACTGGGTTGGTCGCCCAGCCGGTCCGACCTGAAAACGATGATCTCGGATGCTTGGAGATGGCACCAAACTGGCCACTACGACACATAAAACCGCACCCGCGGCCCGCCTGCTGGATTTGACCCGGCTGGTCAGTCGTGTGGGCCGCCCAATGACCGGTATTGATCGGGTCGAATGGGCCTATCTTAATCACCTGACCGATGAAAGCACCCCGGTTTTTGCGCTTATCCGTACAACCTACGGATATATATTGCTGGAACGCGGCGGAATGCTGGCCTTGCGGGCGCGGATTTCAGGTGCTGAACCGTGGGGATCGATTGATACATTGTCCCGCCTCGTGCGCACCAAACCGGATAGCGTGCGCCGTGCGGAATCTGATGTGCGCCGACTTGCGCTGGATCGGTGTCGCCCAAGGCGTTTGCCCGACATGCTGCACCGGCATTTACCCGGCGGGACGGCGTATCTGAACATCGGGCATACCAACCTGACCGACCGGGTCTTGTCCGCTGTCCGGCACAGTATCAACGGGCGCGTTGCGGTTTTTGTTCATGATACCATTCCCCTGGATTTTCCGCAGTTCCAACGGGAAGGCAGCGTTGACCGGTTTCGCGCTTTTCTGCGGCAGGCAGGCGCATGGGCGGACCTGATCATTTACAACTCTGCCTGTAGCGCAGAACGTGCCGAACACTGGCTGTCTATGTGGGGTAACCCGCCGCAAGGTATCGTGGCGCATCTGGGCGTTGAGGTTCCGGAGCTTGCCGACGTGCCAGAGGGTATTGTTCCTACGCAGCCCTATTTTGTCACGGTGGGCACAATTGAACCCCGCAAGAAACACGCGCTTTTGCTGGATATCTGGGATGGTTTTTCCGACGGTGCGCCACATCTGATGATCTGCGGAAGCCGGGGCTGGAATAATCAGGATGTGTTTTCAAGACTGGACAAGGCAGCGGACAATCACCGCATTTCAGAAGTGGCACCGTTGACAGACGGGCAGGTCGCCACAGTTCTAAGCGGGTCATTGGGCCTGCTGTTTCCCAGTCTTGCAGAAGGGTACGGCCTGCCACCGATTGAAGCGGCAGCGCTGGGCGTACCTGTTCTGTGCAACGATTTGCCGGTTTACAGGGAAACACTGGGCGATATTCCCGTTTACGCAGAGGCATCAGATCGGTATTTGTGGGAAACAAAAATAAGGAACCTTGCCGAGATCCCGAAACCGAAAAAGACAAACATGGCAAACGCGTTTGATCCACCAGACTGGAAAACGCATTTCAACACTGTCTTAAGGCTGACGTAATAGCGTAATTCCGGGGCGCGACTGGCAAGACGACAGAGGTAAAGTTGGGCGTTTGGCAGTCATATCGGCTAAGGTTGCTTAGAAAGCGTTGGCGTTTGCGTGCACTGCGCAAACGGCGCGAGATTTCATCGGTCGTCTTGCGGACTGATCAGATCAGGTCAAACGATATTCTTCTGTTTTGCACGCAGCGGAACGAACGGATCAGGCTTCCGTATTTTCTTCAGTATTACCGAGATCAGGGCGTGAACCACTTTTTCTTTGTGGACAACGACAGCACGGACGGATCGCTGGATTATCTGGCGGAACAAACCGATGTATCGGTCTGGCACACCAAGGCGAGCTATAAGCGCGCCCGTTTCGGCGTTGACTGGCTGAACGCTCTGCAGATGAAATATGCTGACGGCCACTGGGCACTGGTTGTCGACCCAGACGAGTTTCTGATTTATCCGTTTTGTGATACCCGCCCATTGCGGGCGCTTACCGACTGGCTGGATGCATCTTCCATAAAATCCTTCAGTGCGATGCTTTTGGATATGTACCCCAAAGGGCCGATTGGCGAACATCCTTACCAGGAAGGGCAGGATCCGCTGGAAATCGCGGCGTGGTTCGACAGTGGCAACTATACTCTGAAAAGGAACAAACGCTTTGGCAACCTGTGGATTCAAGGTGGTCCACGGCGGCGGGTGTTTTTCCGCGACGCACCGGAAAAAGCGCCGGCGCTGAACAAGATACCGCTGGTGAAGTGGGAAAAACGATATGTCTATGCCAGTTCAACGCATATGCTGCTGCCGCGCGGCCTGAACCAGGTCTATGATGAATGGGGCGGAGAAAAAGCCTCGGGCATTTTGTTACACACCAAATTTCTGGATACATTTCCGCAGAAAGCGAAAGAAGAACTGGCGCGCAAGCAGCATTACGCCGCAAGCGTGGAATACAAGGCCTATGCCGAAACGCTTGAGGACAATCCGGAACTTTGGTGCAAATGGTCGGAAAAATATATTAACTGGCGGCAACTGGAAATATTGGGTCTGATGTCCAAAGGAAACTGGGCATAAAATCAAGGAGATGCATTGAGCGTCGGAATTGTCATGCTGGTGCACACCGCACTGGGAAGGGCCGAACAGGTGGCCCGACATTGGGCGGCTGCCGGCTGCCCGGTTGTGATCCACGTGGACAAGAACGTCGCGCACTCTGCCTATAACAGCTTTGTGCAATCGCTGGCCGATGTGCCGCATGTGCTGTTCAGCAAAAGGTTCCGCTGCGAATGGGGAACATGGGGCATTGTGGCCGCATCGCAATCCGGATCAGAATTGATGCTGGCGGAATTTCCGCAGGTTCGGCATGTCTATCTGATGTCGGGGTCGTGTTTGCCGCTGCGCCCGGTGGACGAATTGATCGAATACCTCGAAGACCGGCCGCAAACCGATTTCATCGAATCCGCCACAACATCGGATGTGCCCTGGACGGTTGGCGGGCTTGATCAGGAACGGTTCACCTTGCGGTTTCCGTTTTCATGGAAACGGTACCGGTTTCTTTTTGATGCCTATGTGGATCTGCAACGCCGATTGCATCTGACACGCAAGATGCCGCGCGGGCTGGTGCCGCATATGGGGTCGCAATGGTGGTGCCTGACCCGGCAAACCCTGTCTGCAATTCTGGAAGACCCTGAAAGGGGGCAGATCGACAGGTATTTCCGACAGGTCTGGATTCCGGATGAAAGCTATTTTCAGACATTGGCCCGGCAATATTCGATCAATATCGAAAGCCGGTCGCTGACCCTTTCCAAATTCGATTTTCAGGGCAAACCGCACATATTTTACGATGATCACCTTCAGTTGCTGCGCCGTTCGGATTGCTTTGTTGCACGCAAAATCTGGCCGCGCGCCGGAAAAATCTATCAGGCGTTTCTGACCGATGCGGCCACGGCCCTGAAACGGACAGAGCCTAATCCGGGGAAAATCGACCGGATATTTGCAAAGGCGGTTGAACGCCGGACCAGAGGACGCCCGGGTTTGTATATGCAAAGCCGTTTTCCAAATCAGGATTGGGAAAACGGGGCTACCGCTGGTCCGTATTCAGTATTTCAGGGGTTTTCAGAGCTGTTCGAAAACTTTGAACCCTGGCTGGAAAAAACAACGGGTGCGCGGGTGCACGGACATTTGTTCGCACCTGAACGTGTCGAATATGCGGGTGGCCAAACCGTGATAAACGGCGCGCTGAGTGACAGTGCGAAAGCCCGCGATTACGATCCCAACGCGTTTCTGACCAGCCTGATCTGGAACACGCGGGGTGAACGGCAGTGTTTCCAGTTCGGTCCTCGGGACCGGCAAAAGATCAACTGGAAAATAGCGAAGGATTCGAATGCGCAGGTGTCCGTAATCAGCGGCGCCTGGTCCGTTCCCTTGTTCAAATCCAATCGCAATTTTGCGGATATCCGAAAAGAAGCGGCGCTTTTGCAAAAGATCGAAAACAAGCATCTGGATCTTCTGAGATCGCCGCAGAACAAGGCACGGGTGCGCATCTGGACAATGGCCGAGTTTATCGAGGCGCCGATGGAGCCGCTGCAAAGCATTCTGGACGAAATCGGACACGCGTCGTCGCGGCGGTTGTCCGAAGTGCCGAAAATGGTTGATCTGAACGGGTTTGGCCAGTTCCTGCAAAATCTGAAAAATCAGGGAATGCATCCGCACCTGATGGGCGATTTTCCGGTTGAACACGGGTCAAACCAATCGCCGCCTGCGCCGCGCAAACCCTATCTTGTTCAGTGATGGCGGGAAATTTCGATTACTTCGTTGTGCTGGCGGAAATGCGCACAGGGTCCAATTTTCTTGAATCCAATCTGAACGCGTTTGCGCGCCTTGTTTGCCACGGTGAGGCGTTCAACCCGCATTTCATCGGGTACCCCAAATCCAGCGAAATTCTGGGTATCACTCAGGATGTGCGTGACCGGGATCCGGCGCGTCTGATCAACGCGATCAGGACCAAATCGGATGGATTGGGCGGTTTCAGGTTCTTTCACGATCATGACCCGCGCGCATTCGATCTGTTTTTGCCTGATCCGCGCTGTGCCAAAGTAATTCTGACGCGTAACCCGCTGGACAGTTATGTTTCGTGGAAGATTGCGCAGGCAACCGGCCAATGGAAGTTAACCGATTTAAAGCGCCGAAAGGATGGCAAGGCCGAATTCGACGCCGAAGAATTTGCGGATCATCTGAACGTATTGCAGACGTTTCAGATGAAAATCCTGCACGGTCTGCAAACTACAGGGCAAACTGCATTCTATCTGTCCTATGAAGACTTGCAGGATCTGGAGGTCGTGAACGGCATAGGCCGCTTTCTGGGACAGGATGATGTTCTGAAAGGGCTGGAAAAAAAGCTGAAAAAGCAGAACCCGGAACCCACGGTAGACAAGGTCGTGAACAGGAAGGAAATGATGTCCAGTATTGCCGGGCTGGATTGGTTCAACCTGTCGCGTACCCCGAATTTTGAACCCAGACGCGGGCCGGTCGTGCCCAGCTATGTTGCAGCAGCCAAGGCACCGCTGCTTTACTTGCCGATACGCGGATCGTGCGAAGCGGTTGTGACAGACTGGATGGCCGGGCTTGATGGCGTTTCGCAGGATGATCTGACCACCGGAATGAACCAGAAAAACCTGCGTCAATGGAAACGCCGGAACACCGGACACAGAAGCTTTACCGTCCTGCGGCACCCTGTTGCGCGTGCTCATTCCGTATTCTGTGAACGCATTCTGAACACCGGTGAAGGAAGTTTTGCGCAAATACGCCAGACATTAAAGACCCGCTACAAGGTGCCCTTGCCCCAAAACCAGCAACAATCCGGATATGACCGGGCTGCGCACCGGACCGCGTTTGTTGCGTTTCTGGAATTCCTGCGCGGGAATCTGGCTGGCCAAACGGCCATTCGTGTGGATGCCACCTGGTGTACTCAATCCCAGGCCTTGCAAGGTTTTGGCGAATTTGTCCTGCCTGATTATGTCCTGCGAGAAGACGAGCTTTCCAGCGCTTTACCGGCGCTTGCGATGCAATATGGATATTCGAATCCACCCGTACCACATGCGGCCGCTGCCGACACTCCGTTTGCGTTGGCGGACATTTACGATGAACAAATCGAACAAATGGTCGCCGATATCTATCAGCGAGATTACATGATGTTCGGATTTTCGGAATGGGGCGGCGGTCACGCCGCCTGAACTGATTGCGCTTCCGTCAGGATTGCATAAATCGTAGCCGCATCGGGGTTGGCCCGAAGTTTCGCGCATACGGATGCGTCACGCAATGTACGTGATACCAGCGCCAGTGCCTTCAAATGCTCGACACCGGCATCCTCGGGCGCAAACAACGCAAACGCAAGATCAACAGGCTGCCGGTCTATCGAATTGAAATCTATCGGTTTTTCCAAAAGGATAAACGCCCCGACCACAGATTCCACGCCCGGCAGGCGCGCGTGTGGCAATGCCACGCCGTTTCCCACGCCTGTCGGGCCAAGGGTTTCCCGTTCCATCAATGCTTCGACCGTTTCGGCGGCGGGAAGGCCGTAGGCGACAAAGGCAAGATCGGAAAGATCATGCAAAAGCCGCTTTTTGCTTGAGGTCGAAGCCACCACCTTTACCGCCTGAGGGGCGAGGATCTTGGACATTTCCATGTTTTCTCCAATGGCTTTATGACGGCGCGGGTTTCACATTCAGGGGTCGATCCATCCGATGTTGCCGTCATCGCGGCGATAAACGACGTTGACCCCGTTCTTACTCTCGTTTCGAAACACCAATACAGGTGCGCCTGCCAATTCCATTTGCATTACGGCCTCTCCAACCGAGAGAGACGGTATTTTCATTTCCATTTCAGCAACGATCATCGGCTGGAGTGTTTCCGGCTCGATCGCATCCGAGTCTTCTTCCGACGCGAGGATATAAGAGGATGCTCCAAACAATTCAACCGGTTCCGCACGGTCGCGATGATGATCTTTCAGTCGCCTTTTGTAACGGCGCAACTGTTTTTCCATTTTCTCGCGGCAGGCATCGAAAGCGGCATAGATTTCGTGGGCATGTCCCTTTGCCTGCGCAGTCAGTCCGGTGGATAAATGCACCGTCGATTCACATACATATTCGCTGGCGGATTTGGAAAACACGACGTTTGCGTCTGTCGGACGTTCGGCATATTTTTTGACGGCTTCGTTCAATTCGTCCTTCACATGTATTTGAAGGGCTTCGCCGATATCGATTTGTTTTCCGGTGATTTGATAGCGCATTATCTCTCCCTTTTTATTTGACACGCGGACACAGCTTGCCAGTGGTTTTCCGTCAAGGTTTATGGCCGAATGCAGGATAGGACGCCGGAGTTTGACATTGCAAAGTCCGGGCCCCGACAAACGGGCGGACGAACTTCCGAGTCAAAGAACACAAGATCCATACCCTATTTGAGGCGAAATACGGGGGGGCTGTCAATCAAAAGCGGTGACTTGGTAGGCGGAAAATTGGTTAACGAATTTTGAACCATTTTAGGATATTTTAAAATTGTCACCAAGATAGACCCGGCGCACATTTTCGTTCTGCACCACTTCGTCCGGTGTGCCTGACATCAGAACCTGACCATCATGCAGGATATAGGCTCGATCAACAATTTCTAATGTTTCCCGAACGTTATGGTCGGTAATCAGAACACCGATGCCGCGTTTTTTGAGATCTGCCACCAGATGTCTGATATCGCCCACGGATATCGGATCAACACCTGCAAACGGTTCGTCCAGCAGAAGATATTTTGGGTTGGCGGCCAGACAGCGGGCAATCTCGACCCGCCGGCGCTCGCCTCCTGACAATGCCAGCGCTGGGGCGCGTCGCAGGTGTTCTATCGAAAACTCTGACAGAAGTTCTTCGAGGCGTTCGCGCCGTTTGTGCCGGTCCTTCTCGGTGATATCCAGTATGGCCGAGATGTTATCTTCGACATTCAGGCCGCGGAAAATACTCATTTCCTGAGGCAGGTAACCTATGCCCAGTTGGGCGCGGCGATACATGGGCAGATATGTGGCATCCTGACCATCTATCAGTACACGACCGCCCTCTGGCATCACCAAACCTGCAACGGCATAGAACGTTGTTGTCTTGCCCGATCCGTTGGGGCCCAGCAGGGCAACAACCTCACCCCGTTTCAATTGCATGCTAAAGTTTCTGATCACAACTTTCTTGCGATAGCTCTTGCGCAATTGTTCGATGCAAAGGCCGGAATTTCCGTTGGTCAGACTCAGATTCGGCTTTGGCATCAATCGGTTCCAGTCCGAAAGATGGTTTTAACCCTCCCGTTCATTTGCGCTGTGCCATCGCGCAGGTTCACGGTCATCTTGTCTGCGGTCAGCGCATTCTGGCCCTGCGTCAGCAGGACATTTGTGGTCATGACGATGGTGCCGCTGACAATGTCATAATCGGCGCGCTCTGCCTCGGCGGCATCCGCACCGCTGACCAGTGTCACGCCACCGGTTGCCTCCAGGCGCTGGATTTCAGAATTTTCTTCGCTGTAAACGACCAGAACTGAAGCAGCCGCCAGACGCATTTCGCCCTGAACCACCAGAACATCGCCATCAAAAACAGCCGTTCCGTCCAACTGGCTTACGGAAAGCGTATCTGATGTCACTTCAACTGGTAAATCGGGGTCTTGTTTGATGACGCCGAACGTGACCTGCGCACTTTCGGCTTGGGCAACTGCCCAATCCGGCGCAAAAGCGGTTATCACGACACACGTGACTATTGAAAAAAGACGCAAATACGCCACCGGTTATCTGTCCGTTTGTTTGGGGCGGTATATCAGCTTTACCCCGTTTGTGAAAACCATTTGAACAACCTCGCTGTCGGGGTCGGATCGCAACTGCATTTTGCCGGCCTGCAAGTCCCCCAAAGGGCTGGTGGCAGACACGGATGACAATGTATCAGCTTCGATTCGCGATAAGGAAGACCGCAGATGTTCGGTGCGGATTACGTAGCCTTCGCTGTTTTCGATGACGACAGACCCCCTGAAAACAACAACTTCACCTGCTGCATCCAGTTCTCCGCTTTTGGCAGTCAGCTTGATCTGCCCGCCCTCGTTCAGATTGATCTGACCGACCAGATTATCCGCCTCCGGACGCTCTGAACCGGCTGTGCCGGGTCTGACCACACTGGCGCTGACACTGATTTGGTCGCCTGCATCAGTGGTGCCTGCGAAAACCGGCCCGGTGATCTGCTGCGTGCGCAAACGTTCCTGAACCTCGGTATCGGCGAAGGGAATGGTGTTTGTCGGGTCCACACTGCGCGACAGCAGGAACATCGTCGACAGCAGGGCAAGCGCCGTCAGTGGCAGCAAAACCTTTAGCCAGGCGATCAGGCGCGAATAGCGATCTACGCGCTTGGCCATTCTAGCCCAGCCCGACCCGCAAACAGTCGTGAATGTGCAACAGCCCGATCGCTTTGGGCGGGCCGGCCGGGTCTACGACAAACAGGCAGGTGATCTTGCGCTTGTTCATGATCGCCACGGCCTGTTCGGCAAGTGCATCGGGGGCAATTGTCGTTGGATTATGCGTCATGACATCGTCAGCGTTCAGCGACAAAAGGCCATCCATGTGGCGGCGCAAATCACCATCTGTGATAATACCCGTCAGGATGCCCTGATCATCGCACACACCAACAACGCCAAACCCCTTTTGGCTGATTTCGATCAGCGCATCGCCCATTTTGGCAGAACCAGCGACTGTCGGTACTGCATCGCCCTTGTGCATCAGGTCACGTACACGACTTAGTTGCGCCCCAAGTTTTCCGCCCGGATGAAATTCACGGAAATGTTCGGGCGTGAAAGCGCGATGTTCCATCAGGGCCACGGCAAGAGCATCGCCCAGCGCCAGGGTCATCGTGGTTGAAGATGTCGGTACCACGCCTGTTCCGCAGGCCTCTTCGGCGCGCGGCAGGATCAAGCCGATATCGGATTGCCGGATCAGCGTCGATTCTGCGCGGCTGGCAACGCCAATCATGGGGATATCAAAGCGGCGTGTGTAGGCAATGACATCGGCAAGTTCCGGCGTTTCGCCCGAATTTGACAGAACCAGCGCCACATCCCCCTGCGCAACCATGCCCAGATCGCCATGGCTGGCCTCGGCCGGGTGGACAAAATGCGCCGGAGTTCCTGTGCTTGCAAAGGTTGCGGCAATCTTTCGTGCGATGTGGCCGGATTTTCCCATGCCCAGAACGATAACCCGGCCTTTTGCATCCAGAAGCATTTGCACCGCCGCTGCGAAAGACTCATCAAGACCCGCTGACAAGAGCGCAAGCGCTTTGGTTTCGGTATCAATCACCCGGCGGGCGGTGCTCAAAAACTGTTCAGGCCCGGTCATGTCTGTGATCTTTCAGGAATGTGCAAAAATATCGGTTTCGGGCCAGCCTGCCAAATCCAGCTTTGCCCGCATTGGCAAAAAGTCAAAGCACGCCTTGGCGATGTCGGCACGCCCTTCACGGACAAGCATCGTATCCAAAGCATCCCGCAGCTGATGCAGGTACAGAACATCCGACGCAGCATATTCAATTTGGGCATTGCTAAGGTCACGTGCACCCCAATCGCTGGATTGCTGCTGTTTGGACAGGTCAACCCCAAGTAATTCCTGTGTCAGGTTTTTCAATCCGTGCCGGTCGGTATAGGTGCGCACCAGTCGGCTTGCGATTTTCGTGCAGTAAACCGGCGCGGTTATTACCGCGAATGCGTTGTACATGGCCGCGATGTCAAATCGACCGAAATGGAACAGCTTCAGCACATCGGGGTTTTCCAACAATGCACACAGGTTGGGTGCCGTCGTCTGACCAAGTTCGATCTGAACGATATGCGCGTTGCCGTCGCCGCTGCTAAGCTGAACAACACACAGGCGATCACGATGGGGATTCAACCCCATTGTTTCACAATCGATAGCCACAACCGGCCCCATATCCAGCCCGCCGGGAAGATCGTTTTGATAAAGATGATTTGTCATGGCGCACCTATATCGCGGCTTTGATGAATGGGAAAGTGGCGGTTTTTTTAACCGTCAGCGCGCCGGACCGCCAATACAGGTTTCCGGTAGTCTAATTTACAAGAGCGCAGTATGCTTGGGTTTCGTGATCAGGGTTACACCGTTCTTTCCGGGTTCTTTTTTGTTATCATTCCGTTATCGGATGGCCCGGTTGATCGTCATTGGTCGCAAGACAAACAAGGATACACCAAATGAAACTATTTGTTCCTTTTGCAATTGTTCTGCTTCTCTGCGCCTGTGAGCCGGGACAGAATTCAACTTCGATCAATGGCGAACAGCTGTCTTCGATCCCGACCTATACTTACGACGGGCGTTAGAAGGTACCGGTTCTCGCAGGTTGCCACGCAGACGCATGACATTCACGTGCCACGCCTGACACAGCGCCCCTCGCTCGCAGCCAAAGCTGTTCTCGGATCTATTCCGGTGCTGGGAGTTTTTCTAAAGTTTCGCGCGCAACATCAAATTGCGGAAGCGGCCTGTCACCTGCAATTTCCAAAGCGCGTGTCAAAGTTTCCCGTGCCTCCTGGGTTCTTTCAAGGGCGGCATAGGTCATGCCAAGATGGAACTGGACCAACGGATCTTCCGGCAATCCGGCTGCTGCCGGCTCCAGATATGCCAGAGCTTCTTCGTAATTGCCGCGTCGGTATTCGATCCAGCCATAGGTATCCTGAAGCGGCGGAAACGTTGTGCCCTTCAGGCGACTGGCGATTGCAAAACCACGTTCAAGGCTTTCGGGATCTGTGCGATGCGTGGTGATCAGGCTGGCCAGGTTGTTGGCAAGAATGACGCTGCTGCTGTTCTTCGCATACAAGTCTTCGTAAATCGCGATTGCGCCTTCAAAGTCCTGCGCTTTTTCAAGCCGTTCTGCTTTGAGCAAAAGCGCACTGCTGGCATCCGGTCTTTGTGCAATGACCTTGTCCACAAGTTCACCGGCTTCGGCATCGCGGCCTTCGGCGATCAGCAGGCTGTAATAGGTTCTCAGGACACGATCGTTTCCGGGAAACTCTTCCAGAAGTTTCTTGTATTCTTCCTCGGCGCGGGCGCGATCATCTTCCAGAAAATAAAGGCCGGCCCGCAGGAACCGCAAAGAAGGGTCGTTGGGTCTGGCCACAAGCTGTTCTTCCAATAGCGCGGTTGCTTCGTCCAGTTGACCATCCCGCACCTGGGTTTCAACCAGTGCGGCAAGAGCGCCGGTGTTTCCAGTGTCTTCACTCAGCATGTCCTTGAGGAAAGAAATCGTGTCTTCGGTGCGTTCCTGACGTGACAGAACTTCTGCCTCGATACCATTCGCAACGTTGGTTGCCTGATCGGTTTCCAGTGCGCGCAAGGACCAAACAATGCGTGTCGCCCGGTTCCAATCCTGCTGGGCAATATAAATCATCGCCATATTGCGAAGCAGCTCGATGTTCTGGGGCGCTTTGTTCAACGCTTCCTGAATAACCGACTGGGCGGATTCAATGCGGTTGTCCGCCATAAGGAATGACGCATAGCGCAGCGATTCAGCCGGGGCAGCGCCAGACACGTCCACCGCAAGCGCATAGCGTTCGCCGGCCAGTTCACGGGCACCTTCCCGTTCATGTGCCTGGCCCATCAATGTCATGATCGAGGCATCGTTGGGCGCGCCCGCCAACGCGGTTCTCAGGGCGACGATGGCCTCGCTCGGCTTGTCTTCGTCGATCAGCCATGCCGCTTGCATTTTCAGCGCTGCAACGTGGCCGGAATCTTCCGCCAGAATTTCCTCTACCAAAGAACGCGCGCCAACCGGATTATTGGTCTGGATCAGCATTCTGGCCAGCAGGATCTGCGAATTGCGCCGGTCATCGCTTGGTTCGTTCTGCTCCAACACCTGTTCAAGTTCGGCGATGGCCTCGTCCTGCTTGCCCTCTTCAAAGTCCATCGAGGCAAGAAGGGCGCGATACACCAGATTTTCTTCTTCTGATTCAACAAGACGGGCCAGTTCAGCGCGGGCGGCTTCCGGCCCCTGAGTTTCTGTCAAGAACTGTACGACAACGATTTTTGCTGCTGGTTCCGCGTCGGGGCGGTTCGCAAGTTCGCGCAAAAATGCTTCGGCGCCTTCCAGATCGTTGCGTTCCAGATACCAGGCGATCAGCGTGCGTTGCAGATCGATGTTTTCAGGAAACTTCGATACCATTTCCTTGAGGGATGCTTCGACGCCTTTGTTGTCCCCTAGCTCGTACTGAACCTGCAGGCGCGCCATCAAAAGCTCGAATGAATCGGGCTCGAATTCTATGCCCTGATTAAGCTGTACCAGCGCCTGATCAAATTCCTGACGGTTTACCAAATGCTCGACAACGATGCGGCGTGCGATTCCGTCTTCCGGGTTTGTCTCCAACACGTCTTTCAGAATTTCGGCCTGTTTGCGCGCTTCGGGTTCGTTCGAATCGCGGCGTGCCTTTACAAAATCAAGCGCTGCAATCAGGGCCAGAACATCTGCGTTATCCGGCGCCAGTTCATATGCCGCACGTCCGTGGCGTTCGCCTTCTTCCCAGTCGCGGTTCAGCATTGCCATGCGTGCAAGCTCGATCCGGCCTTCCAGATTCTCGGGATAAAACTCGACCAGCGTGAGGTACTGCTTGAAAGCGCCCCGGATCTTGCCTGCATCACTTTGAGTGCGCGCATAGGCCAAACGGGCTTCCTTGTGACGCGGATTGAGTTTGAACACGTTGCGAAACTCAACTTCGGCACGGGCAACATCCCCCTGCTCCAACAGTGACATGCCGCTTTCATAATGTTTTTGCGCCCGCTCTTCAGAACTTTCGCAAGCAGCTAGAAAGAGAGTGGCAGAAAGCAGGGCCGCAGTGATTCCCGGAATACGAAGCATCTTGATTGGTTCCATCCTGTTTGGCAGGTCAGTCGACCCGTTTTCCTAGACGTACAATGTTATCATAAAGTGTAACATCGAAAAGGGTCGCAGATGAAGGCGACCCTTTGTTGTATGATCATTGTCGGTTGTTTGCCATCGTGACAATGCCGTGCCGAGTTCAGTACCCCGTTCCGCGCAAAACCACACCGACGGTTTTGAACAGAATCTTGATATCCGTAATCAGGCTCATGTCATTGAAGTAACGCGTATCAAACCGGGCGCGCGCCGAAAAGCTGCTCTCGTTACGGTCAGAAATCTGCCAGTATCCGGTCAAACCAGGACGCATCGAGAAATACGCAAGACCAGGATAAAGATCGCGCTGATCGGGCATCATCGGGCGCGGTCCGACAAGGCTCATTTCGCCTGTCAGAACGTTCCACAGCTGGGGAAGTTCATCCAAAGAGCTCTTGCGTAGAATAGAACCGAACGATGTAATCCTCGGGTCATTTTTCAACTTTTGCGATTCTGCCCATTCCTTGGCAGCTTCGCCGTTTTCGGCAAGGTAGCCGCTCAGGAACTTGTCAGCATCGGGGATCATCGTCCGCAGTTTCCACATCGAAAAGACGCGGCCATTACGTCCGATACGGTTCTGGCGGTAGAAAGGGTTCGCGCCATCCCGCGCAATCAGGGCGCACAGGATCAGGATTACCGGGACGACAAAAGGCGCGGCGATCAGCACCAGAGCCAGGTCGCACACACGCTTGAAAAAGGATCCATACCAACCCTTCTGAACTACAGAAGGTTCAAGGACGAATTTTCCGGATACATCCGCTACAAAAGCGGCATCGCGCTTAAATTGCTTATCTTGAATGGTCATTTCAAATCTTTCAATCAGTACAAACACAGAACCACATTTCAGCAACGCGTAACAAACGACGCCGCCGTCAAGTCGAATTTAACCGCTCTAGCTTTTTTTATTTGCGCAACAAACAGATCAGCGTGCACTTTTTATTAACACTGAATTAACATCTGAACTGCCAGCATGCCAGAGAAAAATCCAACGATTGCCGAATCTTGGCCTGAGGTGCTTTGAATCGCTTAAAATGTGGCCGTATTGTCCAGCAGGGTTCAAAAATAAATCTCAAAATCAGTCTTTAGTTCCGTTTCGGGGACAATGTGTGTGGTCAAGACTGCGTTCAAAACTAATGTCGAATCGAGCATTTGTGCTGCAAATCCCCTAAATACGCCGATGCATCATGCAAAGGCCGGATTGGTGACTTTTTTTCGCCAGATATGACTGTTTCACTGCGCGCCAGAAGGTGAAAGCCGTGGCGCGACGTGCGCGCCCGATCAATAAGAGCTGAAGCCAGGGTCTGGCTTGCGGTAGTCAACGAGAGGCAGCGATATAGTGTCTGACGTCGCAACATACACACACTCTTCACGGTGGCGCGTGGTGGTAAAGCCACCGTTTGATATTGTGCGCGCCAACCATAGCAGCGTTCTGAGGCATGACACATCACCTGAAGATCACAGGCGAATAGTGCGCAGGCTTCGTGAATCACAAGCGAGCCTGAAGTTTTCCAGACGCGATGAAGGTGACCGCGCGAAAGACTTTATTTTACGGACCGTGCGCACGTCGGTTAAGGCACGGCACACGGGCCCTCAACTTTCGTCAAAAGATGACTACATAAATGATCAATCCGACACGATCGAAACAGGGTATGCAGGACTTTTAGTCAATTCGATAGAACCCGCACTCAAATCGGGATACACCCGCGCCATGGACAGTACGCTTGACATCTATACGGACCACTTCGGGCTCAAAAAGCGCCCGTTTTCCTTGGTTCCTGATCCCAATTATCTGTATTGGTCCGCGTCGCACAGACGCGCGTATACCATGCTGGAATATGGAATTCTGACAAGTGCGCCGATCACCCTTATCACAGGCGAGGTGGGCGCGGGCAAAACCACGCTTTTGCAGCATCTTCTGAAGAATCTGGATGACGGTGTCAAAGTCGGCCTGGTGTCCAACGCACACGGTTCACGTGGCGAACTGCTGCAATGGGTGCTGATGTCGCTTGATCAGCCGGCACCGCAGGAAGCAAGTTATGTTTCGCTGTTCGATTCCTTTCAGAAATACCTGATCAAGGAATACGCAGAGGGAAACCGTGTCATTCTGATTTTTGACGAAGCCCAGAACCTAAGCCGCGAATCTCTGGAAGAGTTGAGAATGTTCACCAACATCAACTCGAACAGCGATGTACTGCTTCAGCTGGTTCTGGTCGGACAACCTGAATTGCGCGATATCGTACGCCGTCCGGACTTGCGGCAATTCGCACAGCGCGTCGCAGCGAGTTTTCACCTTGATGCCATGGACGCGACAACGGTCAATGCCTATATCGGGCACAGGCTGCGGCTGTCGGGTGCGGAGCGTAACCTTTTCAGTGAGGTTGCCAGTAATCTGATCTACGAGGCGACCGGTGGTGTGCCAAGGCTTGTGAACCAGTTGTGTGATTTGTCGATGGTGTATGCGTTTACCAAGAACCAGAAAACAGTAACGCTGGCGACTGTTCGTCAAGTTCTGGATGACGGTGCGTTCTTTGGTGCAGGTGCCTTTGGGCACGGAGAAGAAACAACCCAATGATTGCCGATATCAAATTCTACCTGTCCTTGTTCTTGCGACGGTTTCATTACTTCCTTCTGGTGGCAATGGCGGTATCTGCCGTTGGCATAACAATGGCGTATACGCTGCCTTCTGTGTACGAAGCCGAAGCGCGCCTGCTGGTTGAATCCCCGCAAATTCCGGGCGATCTGGCGGAATCGACGGTCCGGGCCGAATCCTCTGAACTTCTTCAGATTATCCGACAGCGTATTCTGACGCGAAACAACCTGATTGATATGTCGCGCAGATATCAGGTGCACAAGGCGGGGCCCGACATGAACCCCGACGCCATTGTTCGGGATATGAACAAACGGATCAAAGTCAGCTTGCCCAATTCGCGAGACGCCGCATCATTCGTGAATGTGTCGTTCGCGGCCCCGGATGCCAGAACATCGGCGGCCGTAACCAACGATCTGGTGACTCAGATATTGCAAGAAAACGTCGCGTTGCGCACAGCTGTCACCAGCCAGACCCTTGATTTCTTCAGGCAGGAAGTTGCGCGGCTTGATGATGAACTGGCGCAGCAGGGCGCGAAGATGCTTGATTTCAAGCTGCGCAACAAAGACGCGCTGCCCGATAGCATGGACTACCGTCGCACCAGGCAGGCGTCGCTGCAGGAAAGATTGCTACAGATTGAACGGGATCTGACCGGGTTAAGAGACCGGCGCGAACGGCTTGTTGAATTGTATGAAAGAACCGGAACAATTGATCTGACGGGCCAGACGCTTACGCCGGAACAACGCAGATTGCAGACACTACAATCCGAACTTGCATCGGCTATGGTCATCTATTCGGATCAGAATCCGCGCGTAAAGACATTGAAGGCGCAAATTGAAGCGTTGGAAAAAGCGCTGGCAACCCAACTCCAGCCGAATGAAAACAATGGTCAGGAATTATCGGTTTACGATCTGCAACTTGCAGATCTGGACAGCCAGACCGAATTTCTGGAGCAGCAAAAGCAGACGATCGAAGGCGAGTTGGAAGAACTTAACAAGTCGATCGAAGCAACCCCGACAAACACGGTCACGCTTGGAACTCTTGAACGTGATTATGAAAACATCAGAATCCAGTATAATCGCGCAACTGCGGATTTAGCCGCTGCACGAACCGGTGACCAGATCGAAGCGCAGTCGCGCGGGCAACGTATCACGGTGATCGAACAAGCGGTTGAACCGCGCGAACCGACAAGTCCGGACCGCCCCAAAATTGCTACGGCATCTGTTGCTGCCGGTATACTTCTGGGCGTTGGTCTGGTCGCACTGATCGAGATGATGAACGGTGCGATCCGTCGCCCCAGCGAAATCAGCACACGGCTGGGAATAACGCCGTTTGCGACCATCCCGTTCATCACAACAAAACGGCAGCGCACACGGCGTAGATTGATCATAGGCAGCCTGCTGGCCCTCGTGGCCATCGGCATACCGCTTAGTCTCTACTTGTTGCATGTCTATTATCTGCCCATGGATTTGTTGGTGGAACGGGTTCTGGAAAAATCCGGCGTTGCCGGTTTAATCGAACGGCTTCGGTAGGGTACGAGTAGGAAAACAGATGGAACGTATTCAAACAGCGATCGACAAGGCACGTAAGGCAAGGGAAGGCCATAGCGATCCCGCGGCCGCGCGCGCCCCTGCGCAGGTGGGAAAGCCAAAGTCCGCATCGCCGGTTGCCGAAGACCGTGAAGCAAAGAAACCCCTTGTCCTGTCTTCGGACATGTCGTTCAAGCAGCGGGATGAAGCCTGGGCTGCTCTCAAGCGGTTCGATCCCAAACAGGTCCATCTTGAACGCAATCGTATCGTTGCATATCAAACCGGTCCCGAGGCCGTTCCTTACGATGTTTTGCGGACCCGGTTGTTGCATCAGATGCGCGCGAACAACTGGCGCAGGGTTGCCGTTACCTCTCCGACAGCAGGCGCTGGCAAGACAATGACATGCGTCAACCTGGCGTTCAGCCTTGCGCGCGCTCCGGATCAGCGGACAATGCTGATCGAGCTGGATTTGCGACGGCCTTCGATGGCTGCGCTGCTTGGTATCGAGGGAAACCAGCAGTTTTCCAAAGCGCTGAGCGGGCAAGACGCACCGGAAGATCACATCCTGCGATATGGCCGCAACCTGGCATTTGCTGTCAACCAGACAACGGCGCGTAACCCTTCTGAGCTGTTGCAGGGTGTAACAACCGGCAAGGTCATAGACGAACTCGAGGAACGGTATCTTCCGGAAATCATGATGTTCGATACGCCACCCTTGTTTGCCAGCGATGACACGATGGCGTTTCTGGATCAGGTGGATTGTGCCCTGCTTATCGGCGAGGCAGAGAAAACTACGATTGAAGAGATCGACAAGTGCGAACAAGAGCTTGCCGCGCGCACAAACGTTCTGGGTGTCATGCTGAACAAGTGCCGGTATCTGGTTAGCCACGAAGGGTATGGCGAACAGCACGGATATTGAGTGTTTGTGCGATAGAAGGCGTCAGCGGTATCGCGCAACGACTTGATCAAACCTGATGGTCGTGACGGGAGAATTGTGAAAACAGCCGTAAATGCGGCCAGTTGTGCGAATCAGCTCTGGCTGCCCTGCATGCCGAATTCGAACTCTTCGTTATTGCCGGATGACGTCACAAGTTTCTCGCGGATTGCGACCCACCCCACAATCGCAAGCAGGGTCGTGGTGCCGGTGGCAACATAGATCAGAATGGCAAGCCAGATCGGCAATCCGTAGAAAAGCGCCGTCGCGGTGGCACCGAAACTTGCAACAACCCCCAGAAAAACGAAACCTAGCATTCTATTTTCTTTCTTTGATTTGCGACACGGTCCAACAAAGCAGTACTCATCTTGGCAGATGGACTGACGTTGGCGCGCAAATGTGGTCTTACTAAGGCACAATTATGACTGCGCGGAATGAAATGAGGATTAAGGCGCCTGTCGGCGAGCGATTGCCGGCTCTGTTGATATTTCATCAATAAAAGGCGTCTGTCATCGGAAACGCTGTTGCATCATCGGCACGGCTTGGCGGTATTTGTATGCGCTATTTGCAATATTTCCGCGTTTTTGCTTTCTGCAAAGCCGTGTTGTGCTTATGCTCGTGCAAAAGGGCCTGTTGCCCGGAACGAGAGAAAGATTAGCATGAAACATATTTTCACGCTCGCTACGGTATTGTTTGTTTTGCCGTTTTTTGTGGCTTCGGCGTCCGCTCAGGACAGTTACCGTGTTAAGTCAGGTGATGTCCTGCAAGTGGAAGTGCTGGAAGATCCCAGCATCAACAGGCAGGTTCTTGTCACGCCGGATGGGCGCATTTCCTTGCCGCTGGCAGGTACGGTTTTGGCGTCCGGACGCAGCGTGGATCAGGTTCAGGCTGAAATCGCGGGAAAACTGGCGCCGAACTTCGCAGCACCGCCGACGGTTTTTGTGTCGGTGAACAGCGTGGCCGCACCGGACCCTGCAACCTATTCCGGAACGTCGACAATTGATGTTTACGTCTTGGGAGAAGTTGCAAACGCGGGCAAGGTTTCGGTTTCCAGCGGGACAAACATTTTGCAGCTTCTTGCCGAAATCGGTGGCTTTTCTGATTTTGCCGCCACCAAGCGGATTCAACTGCGACGCAAAGACAAGTCGGGCACTGAGAAGGTGTACAATATCAACTACCAAGACATACTTGCAGGACAAAGCAGCATCGGTACAACCACGTTGGCATCTGGCGACGTGATTATTGTGCCGCAAAGAAGGCTGTTCGAATAACAAAAAAATCACGAGCGGGGCGCAATCGTGAGTAGAAAGCTGTATTTGGGAACGACGGCCTTGTGCGGGCTGGTTGTAACGTTGATGCCTGCGTTCGCGCAGGAGCTTGAAGGGCTGCAGGCAACGTTTGGTGTCGAACAACGGTTCGAGGCGGGGGATAACCTGTCTCTGGATATCCCGGAATCCGGGTCGTCCGCGTTTTCCACAACGGCGTTTGATCTGAACGTGCTCAGCCAGACAAGAACGCAAAGCCTGCGTTTCAATCTGGGTGCGGCGCTGCGATATGGTGATGTAGAGCAAGGTGTCGATACCGGTTTGGTCGACCCGAACATCGGTTTCAACTATTCAACAACGGGTGCCAACGCGCTTCTTTCATTCGGCGCGAGCTATGCCGAAAGCGACGTTTCTTTTGACAGATCATTGTCCGACTTCGAGGACGAGAACGGCGTCATCGTATTGCCGGAAGATTTCGAGAGTCTGAACGGTACGGGAACGCGCGAAGTTGCCCGTGCCAACGCGCGGATCGAAACCGGATTACAGGACCCGATCGGGTTCGTCCTGTTTGCTGATGCAGCCCAAACGACGTATCGGAATTTGTCTGCTGGTTCCACCCTTGACGATTTTGAACGCTTGGGTGCCGGCGGTAGCGTCCTGTTCCGGTTTTCGTCGGTTACAACGGCGTTTATCGACGCTGAATACAGCCGCTTTACCTCGGACGATACACAACAGACGGACCGACGCACCACATCTGTTAGCGTTGGCGCCGATCATGCGATTTCGGCAACGACCCGCATTGTGGGATCTATCGGTTATTCTGAAACAGACACCGAGGAATTCGGTGTTACGGAAGTGGACGAAGGTGTCATCGGCAGCCTGACCTGGTCTCGGGATTTGTCTTCCGGATCGGTCGAAACCTCTTTCGACGTGACTCAGAATGAAAACGGCCGCCGCGCGACCTTGTTGTTTGCGCGGATGATGCCAATCCCGCTTGGCTCATTGTCTTACAGCATTGGTGTTACGGACAGTGATACCTTTGATGCCAACGTCATAGGCAGCTTGAACTGGCAGCGTAACCTGCCAACGGGCCGCGTGTTTGCACGACTGAACCGGCAGATCTCAAGCAACAGCGAAGATGATGAACGACTGTTCACAACGCTGGCTCTTGGGTACTTGTACGATATCAATTCGGTGTCGAGCATCGGGTTTGATGCAAGTTATGGCGCATCGGAATTTGATAACGCGAATGATGTGAACCGGACGGACCTTTCGATCAGTTATAATCATGCGTTGACGCAGGATTGGACGCTCAGTTCCGGCGTGAGTTACCGTATCCGGGATGAACAGAACGTTGGTGAAGCGGATTCGCAATCCATCTTTGTAACGTTGCGGCGTGAATTTGATCTGTTGCGCTGACGTGCAAAAGCGCGGTGGCCCTGCTTCAATCACTTCATGACGGATCAATCCCCCCTCTCTGAAGGCCGCCCGTGGATGGTGTTCCTTCTGATCGTCCTGTGCGTCCTTCCCGAACTGGTCTTGCAGGGCGCGGACTGGGGACTTTGGGCAAGTACCCGGCTTCGCTCGCTGACCTATCAGAACGGCGCGTTCTGGTCGGGGCTTTTGCAAGGCTGGCGTCCGAACTATGCGGTACAGCCCTACTCCATGTTTGTGACCTACGCGTTTCTGCATGCCGGTTTTGGTCATCTGGTGGTCAACATGATCACCTTGTTTACCCTGGGCGGGTCGATTTCTGCCTCGCTGGGTTCCTGGCGGTTCCTGCTTGTCTATGTTGCCGCCGTTTTGGGAGGCGCGCTTGGCTTCGGTCTGTTCGGAACGACCATCCAGCCGATGGTTGGGGCGTCCGGCGGGTTGTTCGGGCTTGCGGGGGCCTGGATCGTGATTGATGTGTCTGCAACTCTGGCCGAACGGTCGGGCCTCAAGACTTTGGCCTTTGCCATATTGTGGCCGATCACGCTGCTTATTCTGCTGAATGTTGTCATGTACTGGAGCACGGGCGGCCAGCTCGCCTGGGAAACACATCTGGGCGGATTTTTCGCCGGATGTCTTGCAACCTTCCTGCTTGCCCGCCCCAGCACACCTGAGCGTTTGCCATAATCTTGCTCCGGTACCCGAAACAGGGCTCGTGCGCGGCATTTTGCATCGCGTGAAATGGTGAGCCCGTCCGGGTTCGAACCGGAGATCTGCTGGCCAACAGTCAGAGTGCCGAATTATATCATGACGGCAGACCGCTCCATTCAGCATTTCTCAACCAGACTCTGAAGTCGGGGCGCATTGACGATGCCGATCTCTCCATAACTGACATCGATCAGCCCTTGCGAATGCAGACTGCGCAATAGACGCCCGGTCGCGGATAGGGACAGGTTGGCGGCATCAGCCAGATCCGACTGGGTCAGCAGCAACCGATCTATCGGGGCCACGGATGGATGCGATCCGAGGCGCGCCGACAGCCGCAACAGCGTCGCTGCCAGCCGCTTACCTGCATCCCGGATCATAAGGTGGTCGGCCACGGTCATGGCCAGACCCAGGTTGCATGCGGTGCA
Organism: Sulfitobacter sp. TBRI5; assembly: GCF_051013555.1. Classification (NCBI taxonomy): domain Bacteria; kingdom Pseudomonadati; phylum Pseudomonadota; class Alphaproteobacteria; order Rhodobacterales; family Roseobacteraceae; genus Sulfitobacter; species Sulfitobacter sp. TBRI5. The sequence continues at coordinate 1,384,628 of NZ_CP112884.1, forward strand.
GAACGCCAGCCACTTCTAGGTTTCGGGATGATCGTGGGCAAGGCGCAGGACCGCCCCGCGATCAATCCGCAGCAGTCGTGCCGCTTCCGAGGTCCTGAGTTCGAACGCGCGCGGCTGGTTGGACAGGAAAGCAAAATCGCCGGTCCACATACCGGGACCCATCAGATGTACAAAGCGCAGCGCTCCGTTTTCACCCGCAAAACTCAAACGCAAGGTGCCGCCGAGACACCCGTATAAACTGTTCGCTTCCTCACCGGCGGAATACACAATCTCGCCGGGCCCAAAGGAAACCTGCTGACCAAGAGCGCAGAACCGGCGCCCTAATTGGACGGGAAGATCCCCCACCCAACCCTTTGAGAGAATTCCGATGGCGGACATGTAGACTCCATTTCCCAAGATTGTGGACGAAAGCGCAATCATTGACGCGAAGCTACCCTAGCTTGACGATACTTGCGATTGGAAACCGATTCGAGCCGGCAGTTTGCCTGGAACCTGCTAAAGGAACACCTTGATGAAAACCGTCTTTGCAGCAGCGGCCGCCGCTTTTTTTGCCATGCCCGTCATGGGGCAGGACCCCCCGCCTGACGGTGCCGTGGACGTGTTGAAAGGGCAGCCTTATTCGCCGAACGCAAACCGCGGCTTTCCAACGCAAGTGCTGTTTGGCGACACGCATGTCCATTCGGCGCTTTCGGCGGATGCCGGTGGCGGCGGCACCACGCTGATGCCACGCGACATGTATCGCTTTGCAAGAGGTGAGCAGGTGACATCGAACACCGGACAACCGGTCAAGCTGCCCCGCCCGTTTGATTTCTACATGCTGACAGAACACACCGACGGCATGGGAGTAATCACAGACATCATGCGCGGCGCGCCCTTCGACCGGGAATACCTCGAAACCCGCGCCCGCTGGGAAAAACTGCTGGAGATCGGCCAGACCAAGGGAGACAGCGAAACACACCCGCTGCTCTCTCCCACCGACGAGTTTGCAGATTACGAGCAGTGGGACTGGGCCAATCTGGACGTGTCCGAGGCCAAGACGCCCGAGATGCTGCCCTTCGAATACGCCCGTTCGATCCTGAAATACGGCCTGCAATTTCAGGCCAACGAGGGGGTCAATCCGTTCAAGCTGGACCCCGAAGTGGTCATGATCACCCAGGAACGCGCCTATACGTCGCCCATCTGGTATACACCGAACTAAGGATGCAAAGATGAACAGACTGATTTCTACCTGTTGCGCACTTTTGCTGGCCAGCGCCACGCTGGCGCAGGAAAAACCCGCCGTTCCGCAACCGGCCTCGACGCTCAGCCGAGCGGTGGCAACGTCAGTCAACCGCCAGCCCGCGATTCCACGCCCCGAGCAGGAGGCCGCGGCGGCGAAAAAACTGGCCGATTTCGAGGCCCGCACCGGGCAGAAACCCAATATCGTGATCTTCATCGTCGACGACATGGGCTATGGCGATCCGGGCGCCTTTGGCGGCGGCGAAATGATCGGAGCGGCGACGCCGAACATGGACGCGCTTGCAGCCGAGGGGCTCAAGCTGACCTCGACCTATTCGCAATACACCTGCACGCCGACCCGTGCTGCCGTCTACACCGGGCGACTGCCGGTGCGCACCGGACTGATCCGCCCGATCCTGGCCGGCGACGACATCAAGCAGAACCCGTGGGAGGGCGAGCTTTCGGTTGCGGGCCTGCTATCGGATGCCGGATATCACACGATGCTGGTAGGCAAGTGGCATATCGGCGAAGGCGAGGGAATGCGCCCGCATGACGTGGGCTTTGACGAATTCTATGGCTTCTACAAGGCGCAGAAGGAATACACCCAGGACGTCTATCAAGGGCGGTTCCCCGATCTCGTCCTTGATCCCGACAAGCTGGCCCGCTATCGCGCGATCGGGTCGAACAACGATCTGATCTACGGGCTTAAGGACGGCACCACCGAAACCGTCGAGACCATCGATAGCATGGAAAAGATGGCCGAAGGCGACCGCAAACTGCGCGACTATACCCTCAAACGGATCGAAGAACTGGCCATGGGCGACAAGCCGTTCTTTATCAGCCACAGCTTTATGAAGGTGCATGCCGACAATTTTCCTTCCGAGGCATTCAAAGGCGCAAGCGCGTCTAAATACCCCTATCGCGACAACATGGTCGAGGTGGACGCCTATATCGGCGACATCGTGGCCAAGCTGGATCAGGTGGGAGAGCTGGAGAATACCATTATCTTTGTCACCTCCGACAATGGCCCGCAAATGGATAGCTGGCCCGACAGCGGATACACCCCGTTCCGTGGCGCCAAGGGCACCACATGGGAGGGCGGCGTCCGGGTGCCGGGCATTGCCTACTGGAACGGGATGATCGAGCCGGGCCGGGTGTCGGACGGGTTGTTCGACCTGATGGACCTGTTCGACACATCGCTGGCGCTGGGGGGCGTGTCTACCGACAGCCTGCCGGATGACAAGTATTATGACGGCATCGACCAAAGCTCGTTCCTGATCGTCGAAAACGGCGAAAGCCGCCGCGAACATGTCTATAACTGGCTTGGCGCGCAACTCGCCGCGATACGGATGCTGGAATACAAGGCGCATCTTCTTGTGTCCCTGCCACAGGAGAAGTTCCTTTATATCGACATGGCGGCCGTCGTACCTACGGGTCTCGCGCCCTGGCTGTTCAATCTTTATGTCGATCCGAAGGAAGAGTACCCGGTCGGCCATCGCATGAACGCCTGGACCGCCTCGCTTGGCGCCGAACTCAAGGCACATGGCGCCACTTTCAAATTGTTTCCGCCGAAGGATCTTGGACTATGAAACTCAAATCTGCATTCAAAGGTGCAACTGCGCTTGTGGCTCTGGCCCTTGCCCCGATCATCACTCAGGCCGAGCCTAACCCGTTGCGTAATGCCTATTTCGGCGAAACCCACCTGCACACGGCCTTCTCGCTGGACGCCTATATCGGTGGCACGCGGCTGATGCCGGCCGACAGCTTGGCCTATGCCCGCGGCGAGTCTGTAACCCTGCCGGACGGCACCACCGCCCAGCACAAACGACCGCTCGACTTCGCCGCCGTGACAGATCACGCGGAATACCTGGGCGAGATGTATTCGACCATGTACGAGGACGCCCCTGGCCATGACAACGCCGATCTCGTCGCGCTGCGCGGGTTGGAAAGCCTCGAGGATAGGCAGGAATGGTTCATCAAGTATGTTGTTTCCTCGAACCGTTCCGCCACGCCACAGCATCCGCCCTTTTTCGCCGGCCCGGCGACGGCCAAATCTGCCTGGCAGGTGATCGTCGATGCCGCCGAAGAGGCCAATGATCCCGGCACCTTCACCGCGCTGATCGGCTTTGAGTGGTCCGCGGCGCCCAACGGGGCAAACCTGCACCGTAATGTGCTGTTCCGCGACAACAACGTGCCCAACAGCGTGCCGAGCTATATCGACATCAACGAAGAGGAAAACCTCTGGAAGTGGATGAAGGGGCAGGAAGCTGAAGGTCGCCGCCTTCTTGCCATCCCCCACAATTCCAATGCGTCCAAGGGGCGGATGTTCCCCGACATCGACAGTTTTGGCGATACAATGGACCTAGATTATGCCCGCACGCGCCAGCATTTCGAACCGCTGATCGAGATGATGCAGGTGAAAGGCAATTCCGAGGTACATCGCAAGTTCTGGGCCGCGGACGAGTTTGCCGGGTTCGAGAACGCGGATTCGATCCAGAAGAACTCAGGCCGTATCTTCCGCCAGCGCGATTTCGTGCGCGGGGGGCTGATCGACGGGCTGGGTTATGAATTCGCACTGGGCGTGAACCCGTTCAAATATGGCTTCATCGGTGGGACCGACAATCATAACGGGATGATGTCGGCCGTGGCCGAAGACAGTTTCATCGGCGCGCATGGACCCGAGGATGGAAGTGTCGAGCGTCGCCGCACAGGCAGCGTGGCCGGCTGGATCGACGGCAAGGATCTGTCCATCGGTTCGCTTGCCGGGGTCTGGGCGATCGAGAACACCCGCGCCGCAATCTGGGACGCGATGAAGCGGCGCGAGACCTTCGCAACCTCGGGGCCCCGCATCAAGATACGGATGTTCGGCGGCGTCGGCCTGTCCGAGCCGACCGATCCGGTGGCAATGGCCAACGAAGGCTATCTGCTTGGTACCCATATGGGGGGCAACCTGCCGCCGCTGGGCGATGCACCCAGCTTCACCGTTCATGCCGAGAAGGACCCGATGGGCGCCAATCTTGACCGCATCCAGATCATCAAGGGCTGGATTGACGAATATGGCGACGCCAACGAGAAGATCATCGATGTTGTCTGGTCAGGCGACCGCGAGATCGACCCGGCCACCGGCAAGCTTCCGGCGGTTGGCAACACGGTGGACCTGAAAACGGCGATGTTCACCAACGAGATAGGCGCGCCGGTGCTGATGGGACGCTGGACGGATGTCGACTATGACCCGCAGGCAACGGCCTTCTATTATGCCCGCGTCCTCGAAATCCCGACACCGCGCTGGTCGACATATGATGCCGTGCGCAACGATCTTTCCCTTCTGGAGGACGTGCCCGCCACAATCCAGGAACGCGCCTGGGGCTCGCCGATCTGGTACTCGCCCGCAAGATAGGACACGACGATGATCCGCTACGCAATCGCCGCAAACCTCGTGCTCCTTGCCTCAACGGCGATGGCGCAGGAAAGTGGGCAATCGCTTGATCAGGCGGCGAGCGATCCGACCGCATCGCTGATGTCTTTCCAGCTTCAGGATTTCTACAGCTACCGGTTTCACAACCTGCCGGGCGAGTCGGCGAACCGGGTGCAGTTCCGTGCTGCGATTCCGTTCACGCTGGCAGGCACCAGCAACATCGCAAGAGTCACGGTGCCCTACATCACTGACAGTCCGGGAGGTGTTGATGGCCTGTCTGACATAACCGTCTTCAACCTCACGACCTTCGATGCGCCCTGGGGGCGATGGGGGGTCGGCGCGGTGGCCTTGTTTCCGACAGGCACCTCGGGGTTGTCGGCCGAAAAGTGGGCGATCGGGCCGGCAGCAGGATTTTCGGCTCAGGCCGGTAAGGTTCTGTGGGGGGCTTTCAACCAGAACCTCCTGACCGTTGCGGGCGACGACACGAGGCCGGATGTGAATCTGTCCACCTTCCAGCCAATCCTTAATATCGGGCTGGGCAACGGCTGGTCGACCGGCCTGTCCGAAATGGTGTTCACCTATGACTGGGATGCCGGAGAATTTACATCCCGGCCGCTGGGCGTCAAACTGTCCAAGCTCACGCGTTTCGGCACCACACCGGTCCAGTTCACCGCCAGCTACGAACATAATTTCTACGACAAGGGCGCGGCGGAATCCGACACGGTGAGTTTCACCGTGAAGCCGCTGCTGCCCAAGTCCTGACACGCGAAATGTGCCACGAGCGCATTCGGGAAACATCGGAAGGAACACCATGTCCAAAGGGATCAAGACCTGCCTTGGCGCCACCGCGATACTGTTAAGCGTTACTTGCGCGGACCGCGCGGCCGCGGTCGAGGGCGGGGTCGGCGCCTATCTACTCGGCTCGCGCGACAGCTTTGCCGGCATCGTGCCGGGGCCTGGGCAGTATTTCGGGATTGATATCATCAATCTGCAAGGCAACGTGCAAGGCCTGTCGGTTGGTGGCCTGCCGATCCGGGCGGATACAGAGCTGAACCTCAATTTGCTCAAGCTCAGCTACACGCATGTTTTCGACTCTGTGCTCTGGGGCGGAACCCCGGCCGTCAACCTCAACATTCCGTTCCTTGACGCCAGCCTGTCCTATGTCGCGATCACCCCGCCTCTGGCGGGATCATCGATCAAGGACACGACCTCGGGGATAGGTGACATCACCGTCACGCCGATGGTCGGATGGCACCGGCAGAAGTTTCATTACAGTGTCGGCATGTCGGTCTTCGTACCGACCGGGAACTACGACCTTGCAACAGTCGACATCTCGTCCGGAACCATTGATGCATTAAGCAACGGCAAGAACGTCTGGTCGTTCCAGCCGGTCATTTCAAGCACGTATTTCGATCCTGGCACCGGGTTCGAAGTGTCCGGTGCGGCCAGCGTCCTGTTCAGCACCCGCAACAAGGCGACCGACTATCAGACTGCCCCGGCGTTCATGTTAGAGGCTGCAGCACTCCAGCATTTCAAGTCCGGTTGGGCGGTCGGGTTGACGGGCTATACCTATCAGCAACTCGAAGACGACAGCGGCAGCGGCGCGGCAGCAACCCGCGCAGCGCTGGGGGCGCAAAGTCTCAAGGCGCGGGTCAGCGGGCTGGGGCCGATTGTAACCTTCAGCGGGGGAAAGGTGTTCGGCAAATCCACGAATTTCAAACTGAAGTATACCCATGAATTTGACGCCAAAAGACGCTTTGAAAGCGATACGCTTTGGTTCAATATGACGATGACATTCTGATATCGAAAGACCGCGCAATGACAGACGTGACGTTTCACGGTTTACTGAAATCTTCGTTCGTGCATTTCATCGCTCTGGGCGGTCTGATCTTTGTCGTTTTCGCGATGCTTGACGACACGCCCTCGTCGCCGCCGCCCGATGCTATTGTACTGACCGCGCCAGAGGCCGCCAGGTTGGTGGATCAGTTTACGGCTACGTGGCGCCGTCCGCCGACGGCGCAGGAGTTGGAGGCATTGATGCAGTCCTGGGCCGTTGAGGAAGCCAATGTCCGGGAGGCGCTGGAGCTTGGGCTGGATCGCGGGGACGCGGTGATCCGGCAACGGTTGAACTTGAAGATGCAGTTCCTGTCGGAGTCGGGCGCCGCCGTGCTGGAGCCGGAAGACGCAGAGTTGCAAGCCTATCTCGATGCGAATCCGGAACGGTTCATGCAACCACCAGACATCGCATTCGAGCAGGTGCTTTTGCCCGAGGAAGGGGCTGCGTCCGAGATCCGGGTATTGCTGGAAAACGGTGCCGATCCCGCGACGCTCGGGGTTGCCAGCTTGCTGCCATCAAGCTTCCCGATGACGCCCGCACCGGTCATTGACCGGACCTTCGGGGCGGGATTTGACGCGACCCTGGCCGCGTTGCCGCTGAACTCGTGGCAGGGGCCGGTTCCAAGCGGTTATGGCCAGCATCTGGTGCGCGTGACCGACCGGTCGGACCCAACCCTTCCGCCGTTGTCCGAGATCCGAAATCGGGTCGAGGCCGAATGGCGTGCTGACCGGACGAAGACACTGCGTGAAAGCTACACTCAGGCCGTGCTCGCCCGATACTCGGTCACATTGCCGGATGCTGGTGAGGTACTGAACCAGTGACACGGCTCGCGCTGATTCTGGTGACGGTTTTGGTCACCTGTTTCCCGGCTGTCCTGCGCGCACATGCCCTTGATCCCGGCTATCTCAACCTCGAGGCAATGGGGCAGGAGCGGTGGCGCGTGACTTGGCGAATGCCCGATGTGAACGGGCGACCCATGCCGATTGAACCACGGCTGCCCGATGTCTGCACAAATGACCCGCCGCCGCCGCCGGTTTTCGATGGGCGCGCATGGACAACCGGCTGGGTCGCCGTCTGCACCGGCGGCCTTGTCGGCGGTGTGATCCGGATCGACGGGCTGGAGAACACCCGAACCGAAACCCTCGTGCGTTACGAGTTGACTCCGGGACGAACACAGGTTCACCGATTGACGTCAGCAGAGACAGCCTTCACCGTGCCCGACGATCCCGGCGTTCTGGACATCCTTTCGAGCTATGTCGCGCTTGGCGTCACCCACATACTTGAGGGCGTCGATCATCTGCTTTTCGTCTTTGCGCTGCTGTTGCTGATCCGCGGATGGCAGCGGCTTCTGTGGGCGATCACGGCCTTCACACTTGCGCACAGCATTACTCTGGCCGCCGCCACGCTGGGCTGGCTAAGCATTCCACCGCCGCCCGTCGAGGCGGTGATCGCGCTGTCTATCCTGTTTCTCGCCCATGAACTGTCCTTGCCGCCAGAAGCCCGCGACCCGCTGGCCGAACGCATACCCTGGGTCTTGTCCTTCGCATTCGGTCTGATTCACGGTTTGGGCTTTGCTGGCGCGCTGCGCGAGATCGGCCTGCCGGAAGGTGATGTTCCTCTGGCTCTGTTTGCGTTCAACATCGGGGTCGAGTTGGGCCAGATTCTCTTCATCGTGCTGGTTCTGGCTGTTGGCTACTTGGCGCAGCGTCTCTATCCGAAGTTCCGGACTATGGCCGCTCCGCTGACAAAAACCGCAAGTTATGGCATCGGCAGTCTGGCCGCTTTCTGGGTGATTGAGCGGATCGCGGCGTTTTGATCCAATAAAACTTCGACCGTTGCAGAAGCGGCGATGGCAGTGTCGCTGTCCACGAGCAGACCGGTTCGAATTGGTCTGCTCGTATCCGGCGCAGACTTTAGCTTTGCCCAGACGTGTTTTCGACATGCTTGCATAAAACGCGCACCATCGCGGCAGGATCACTGACCGCGATAATCGTCCCTCCAGAAAACACCGAGGCAAGCATTTCCTGCTCTGATGTTCCCTTCAATGCGATGGCCGGGCCACGCACCTGCTTTGCGATGGTCCGAAGAGTTTCGACACATTGCGCTGCCTTTGCCGTGGCTGACAAAACAATCAGCCCGTCGATTGTTTCAAAAGGGCATCCATCACGGCGCAATTCCGCAATTGTGCATTGTGCCAACACAGCCTAACCTTAGTTCTGGAGATCGGCTTCATGTCAGGAACTACACGACATCGAAACGCGGTAACCATCACGCCCAGAGGAATAGCTCACCATTTCTGCTCTCACACTCTCTCTAGATTTCGGAACGCTTCGCAAATTCGGGTATGTGCATGTGAAATTCAATCGTCTCGGAATCGGGTTGGCAGACATGTCAAATAGCAGGTTAAGAGAAGACGTGTAATTCATGTTCGCCAGGTCTATCTTGAGTTGTCGCTCGAGTTGCTCAAATGGCGAGACAACGGTGTAGGCAACGCGATACTGCTGCTGCCCATCCGACTGAGTGCTACTCATGTTGTCGGTCGGTTCAAGATCGATGCGCACACCGCGCTCAAGAAGTTCCAGGGTCGCGATCTCATCAATTTCAAGAGCTGCAATGATATTGGCGAGCGTTCCTTTCCCACTGTCCATAAACGAGCGCGCAGCAGTTTGGACTGCCTGCCTATCCCTTTCATATGTGTCCTTTCGTGCTTCAGCGCGGCTTTCTATCAGGGCGCGCCGTTCGCTCGTCTTGATGTCCCGCCCCTCTCGAAGAAACTCACTAGAGTACTGAGAAACGAGCGACGTGCGATTTAGGTCCCAAGAGAAGTTCCAGAGGAAATCGGGCTCAGGCTGATTTCTGCGGTATACAGACAGCTGGTTTAACGGCCTGCCCGGGCAATGCTCACCGCTGAACTTCTCAGCGTCGTCGCGAAGCCAGTTCACGACACCAAGCGCAGTGAAGATCTCTTTCGCAACAGTACTTGGCAGCCAGTCCTCAAAGTTAGCAGGGCGAAGCGCTGTCTCGAGCTTCTTCTGCGCCGCCTCTTGATCAGCTCTTAGCCAACTCCAGGCCGCGTTTCCCTCACCACTGAAGTCTATTCTGTCCGATGTAGTTACACCTGTGATGTCGCGCCACTTGCCATCGTAGTACAACCAACTCCCAGTAAACCGGCTGCCTTCAACTGAGGTAACTCGAAGGATCTCGGTTCCCATTGGATACGCGCATCTTTCAGACGATCCCTTGCGCGCAGCAGCCGAGGTGATGGCCGGAAAATTGAAGTCTCCTAAGTCCGCTAATTCATAGCTCGGAGAACTCATTAATCCGACCAAACGGTTCGAATCAAAACGCTCAAATAGCTATCGCCGCAATTGGTTCCAAAAAACCTGAAGATGTACTCCCCGACACTTGTTCACGGGCTGGTTAAACTAATAAGGAGTTTCCGGATGTGTGCATTTGATTAAACTTTCAACCTTTGCCCGACGTTGCTACTATTCTCGGCTTGCGAGACCGAATAGAAGGCACTTCGGTATGAAGCTTCTATAGTTCCGCTTCTATCGGAAGATGTGCAAAAAACCATTCCTCCATCTTTTGGAATCCGTGACTCGCCGGCTCGGAAACCAAAATACCGCCGTCCCCGATCCAGTTTATTTTACCTTCAGAGGTCAGCGTTAGTTGCCAAGAACTAGTCGCCGCGAAATCGGGTTCGGTCAGCTTCAGCAGCCTCTCGCTCAGTGCACGGCTTTCGACGACCAAACCAATCTCCGTGTTAATCCGTAAGGATCTTGGGTCCAAGTTAGAGCTGCCTACAAAAACGCGACTGCCGTCCACAATCATGTATTTGGCATGCAGGCCCAGTTTCTTTTCACTTATCGGTGGCAGAATGTATCGTGATCTACCCTTCCCATCTGCGCGCAATTCATGAATCTGGGTACCAAAAGTCATTAGCTCTGCGACGTGAGTTCGATAGGCCGCGTATGCCGATACGTGATTGTTTGAGTTGATGGAGTTTGTCAGAATCCGCACACTTACACCCCGTTGCGCGGCGTTTCGTAAGACAGCGGTGATGGTCGGAGTCGGAATCAAGTATGCTGATACGATCACAACTTCCTGACGCGCACTGTTTATCAGTTGCGCAAGTTCGCCAGCGACCTGAACAGGTCTGTCCTCTGCCGCGTCTGGAGCCACACCGGGCGGTTTGTCCACGTAGAGCATCGTAGTCCCTCGGAATGATTGCCGAACGGTCTGACGCCAAATTTGATCCCGTTGCGCATCATCCAAAACTGGGAAGAAAGAGGACAAGGTCTGTGCTCTTTGGCTGATCGCGCTTCGCGCAGTGTTTCGTGTCCTCAGGTGACTAACGGCATCAATTGGAAAGGACCATTGATCATTCCAGTAGTTGTCAAAAGACATTGATATTTCTGGAACGACCGGACCGCCGATTAGCAACTCCATATCCCGGAAATTATAATCCTGATCTATACCAAAGTATTCGTCGGCAAGGTTGCGACCGCCAATAATTGCGACCTGATTGTCGACAACCATGGTTTTGTTGTGCATCCTGTGATCCAAGCGATGAAACTCTGACAGGTTAAGGATTTGTCTGGTGATTGCATTGGTGGATCGACGTTTGTACGGATTGTACACTCGGTATTGGATGTTTTCATGTTCGTGAAGCGCGAGTGTTTGTCGGTCCGCTCCTGCAAGGAAGGAGTCGTCAATCAGGATTTTGACGTCCACTCCGCGGTCTGCAGCCCGAATTAGTCGATCATGGATTAGGCTTCCTGACTTGTCCAACGTCCATATGAAACTTTGCAAATCGATAGATTGCGTTGCGGAATCAATCGCGCGAAGACGCCACTCAAGCGCTACTCGCCCTTCATTCAAAGGCAGCTGCCAGTCACCCGCATAAATACTGTCAAGTTCCGGCCAGACGCCGGTTGTCGATGGTGAACTCGTAGATTGCGATGGCAAATCTACGGGTCGTAGTTCTGTACACGCTGTCAGGAAGCCCGAAAATGCAAGCAAAAGAAGTCTCGAAAACAATTTCGGTTTCATGGCAATTTCTTTGTCCTTCAAACCTATACACCGTAACTTCGGAGACCACCTGCGTAAACCGTGGTGGGGACGGAGAGCGGCCTGCAGTTTAGACTACAAAACTGGGGGCACATCAAACTATTGATCCTTGCACAGGGGGATTTGGAAGCGATTGCTGACAGGCATTTGACATCACACGGAGAACGCCAACTCAGGATGGGCGCCAATTGGCTCAACAATGGGCAACACCTAACACGCAATGGCGAATCAAAGCGCTTTACCTAGCGGCAACGCTTTCCTGTGAAGTGGTACAACTGAAACGAGTAAATGATCTGGAATTCCAGATTTTTGAAGCTAAGTTGAGAAGCTAGCGAAAGTGAAAAAGACGAGTGTTGGTTTGACTTTTTCTTGAGAAGCCGTGGGATTGTAAAGACGTTGTCGAAATTCAAACGTATTTCATGCTACGACAATCGGCCGGGCCGTAATTCCAGGGAAAGTCTGTTTTCTAGTCCGGACGTGTTTCGCCTGTCCGACAAGGCACAAGGCAAAGCGGCGATATCAAAATACTCAATCGGTAATATGGTTGTCGGTCAAGTGCGATCTACCGGTCACGAGGTTGAGGTAAGAGAGAGTTTCGGCGTTTCCATTGTGGTGCCGCTTCAGGGGTATCTCAGGTCTTCTGCAAATCGTAAGGAGTACGAAGCCCTTGCCAACGTAAGTGCTCTATTGTTTTCGCCTAATTGCCGCAAAACTGAAGTTTTTTCACCGAATGGAGATGAGTTCTTAGGTGTACCGGTAGTCGTCCCCTTCTCGGAAATCGCCAATGCAGCAGAGCGCATGGGCATTCCACTTCGTCAGGCAAATCGCACGAATTCTTTTAGCTTCGCACTTAGCCATCAGAAGCATCAACTGTCCGGTGAATTAGTCCATGGTTGTATGGCGATGTATTCCGAGATTGCTCGGGGTTCGCGGCGGCTGGACTTGCCGGGGGTCCACACGCAGTGGAGCCAGTTTGTCTCGGAAAAAGTGGTCGAGTTGTTGGACGACGCAGGCCTATTCCACCTTCCTCAGATTGCGTCACTTTCAACCAAAGGTCGGCATGTTAAGCGTGCGATGGAATACATGCAGGCGAACTTGTCTGACATCGTGATGATTACCGAAGTTGCCAGAGCCTGCGGTTTAAGCAACCGAACACTGGAACAAGCCTTTAAGGATGCAGTGTCCATGACACCGTTGCAGGTTTTGACTTCGTTCCGGCTTGATGAGGCGCGTGCTATGCTGCTGGCGCCCGATGACGGCAAATCTGTGACGGATGCGGCGTTCGCCTGCGGGTTCCGGCATCTTGGCCGCTTCGCGCGCGTTTATGGCGAGCGTTTCGGGGAATTACCCTCCGAAACGCGTGCACGCCGGTAGGAAAACTGACAGTGCAAGAAAGTGAGATTGCCGATCTCCGTCTTTCCAGGGACGCGACAATTGTAACTGGCTGTTCTGACTGCGTAAACCGTGGCGCGTGTGACCATCCCGATTTCCTGTTTTTCATGATATACTGATGCATTTAGACGGAAAAATACTGGCAACTTTATTTCTATGAATAGCGAAGCAACCCAAGCTGCTGTACTACCTGAAATAGATTGACGCCGCGATGCATGGCATTTTGAATGCAGTCGGGTTAGCCTGTAAATATTCTGCCCCACTAGCTTTTTGCCAAACGCTCATTTCTTTTCGAACGGCAGAGAAAAACGGACTATTTATGAGGAAAAAGAACATGAAAACATCATTAAAGCCGATACTTGCCGGACTGGCACTGACCGGGCTGGTTGCTTGCGTCGAAGATTCCGGAAGCGGTTCGCAGTCAGCCACGCCAAGTCTGGCCGAACAGGGCTGTCTCCGCGATGTTACTCAGGTCACGAACAACCCTGAGGTGGCTCTTTTGTCTTCCAGCTTCTCGCAAGCGGGTACAGAAGTAATTGTCGGCGTTGGCCCCGACAGGGCGCCTTGGCGTTGCATCGGCTACAGCGATGGAACGACGGCAGACATCTCGTCTCTGACGAATGAAGGAACTCTGTAAACTGCAAATGAAGCCACCGCTTTCCGCCCGATCGGCTGAAAGCGGTGGATGCAGGATGGTATGTCGCCGGGGTTCTTTTCGACTGTTCAGGCCGTACAGGATTTTTGATGGTCTCGGCGGCTGATCCTTCCAGTGTTTCGAGCCCCCGTGACTTGGACAAGGTCATAAGTGTTATGGTCGATTGCGGAAGCGTCGTGGGAAAACTTCAAGAGGTGTCCGCGTCTTGATCTCTGGCCAGTCCTCCGCGCGTACTGAGATGTGCTTTGCCGATGGACGCGACAGCGGAAGGTTATGTCTTCTTGACCTTGCCCGCGCAATCGCGCTGTCGCAGATGGTCGTGTTCCACTTTGCAAGAGATTTAGAGCTTTTCGGATTGATCGCGTCTGGAACCACCCTGACTGGGGGTTGGGCGCTTTACGCGCGCGGCATCGCCGCGAGCTTTCTGTTCTTATCTGGCATTAGCCTTGTTCTGGCCAATGAGCATGGTTTCCGCAGCAGAGCATGGTTTCGGCGGTTCCTTCTTATTGCAGGTGCCGCGTGCTTGATTTCTCTGGTGACTTACGCCGCTATACCATCGCGGTTCATCTATTTTGGCATTTTACACGCGATTGCTGCCGCGAGCCTTTTGGGTGTTCCGTTCCTTTTCTTGCCTGCCTGGGTATCCGCTGTTGCAGCGGTATTGGTCCTGATTGCAGATGCAAGTGTAGGGCGGGATGTGTTCACCGCCCCCTGGTTGGCGTGGACCGGTTTGGGGGCACAGGTGCGTGCTTCGTTGGATTTCATTCCGCTGGTGCCATGGTTCGCCTCGTTCCTCTTCGGCATTGCTTTTGCCCGGACCATTCATTTGCGGCGGTTGGAACCCGCGTGGCCGCAATGGTTTCCCGTTTATGCCGTTTCTTGGCTCGGCCGGAATAGTCTGGCCATCTACTTGCTGCATCAGCCCATACTGTTGGCTCTGGTTTGGACGACGATGAAGATAGCATCATGATGATGTGGCCGTGGGCCGTCCCTTGCCGCAAGAGGGGTTCCACAACACCCGATGAGGCGCTACGTTTTGCTAGAATATCGCTGCCAGAAGGGCCAACCAGCGTGAGGCATGATAAGAAGGAATACAAAAGATTGATCACGCATCCCACTGTTTACAAAGGATTACTAGCAGCTCTCGTCATTTCGTGCCTTTGTGTCGCGACAGGTGCCGCTCATGCGCAGATCATTGGAGAAGCGGGGGGCGCGCTTCAGGAAATCGATGTCCGCGGGCGAGGGTGGAATCAGATTTTCAATCCTGAAGAGCTCTGGCAATTCGCATTGGCGCTGATCGAAACGACCGCGATGGCCGCCATAATCGCCTATCATCCCGTGCATCTCGCCTCGCGCCGGGTCAAGGCGGATTTCGATGCTCCGCGCGATCTGTTCGTCTATGGCCTTATCGGTATGGTCGTAGGTTTCCTGATTATGCATCACGGTTATCTGATCGGCTTTGTGCTGTTTGGTCTTGGCGGTTTGCTGCGCTTCAAGTCCGACGGCGGCGCGGCCGATACGATGCGCCTCATTCTCGTTACACTGATCGGGCTTTGTGTCGGGCTTGATCTGCCCGTCGTTGCCCTGATCACATCGGCCAGCGCGTGGATTGTGATCTATGCATTTGGCGGCCCGGTCAATTTCGAGCTTGAGGTTAAGTTCTCCGAAGAGCAGGTCGGCCCCGATGCAATGCTAGCACTGCGCGAACTTCTTGCGGAACGCGGGTTCAAGACCGTGTCGATGAGCAAGAGCAAGTTCAAACCGATTGTAAGCTATGTCGTGTCTGGTCCGCGCGGGCAACGACGCTCCACACTTGAACGAGAGATGGCGGAACTGGTGAAACAAGGCGACACGGGAATTTCCGATTGGCATGTGGATTGATGAATATAGGGGGGGCCGTGACCGTGCTTTGGACGCGCAGAACGCGGACTGCGGTGAAGGTCGCAGCAATTCTCAGCGCGATTTTGTTCGGTTTTTCTGCGTTCGGATCCTCTGAAAGCATCCAGATAAGATTTGAAAGCTCTGAAAAGATTGCGGATCGCGGCCATGGCTTCACCGAGGTTTCGGGCCTCAGTCTGGCTCTAGACGGCGGGTTCTGGGCTGTAAGCGACAATACAGCAATGCTTTTTCAGCTAGATGAGGCGGGGTATGTTCAGCCGAGATCGTCCCTTGATGCTGAAATGGACCTTGAAGGGGTGGCCATTGATGTCGGCGGCGGACGTATTCTTGCCGTGCGTGAAGACACGAACGAAGTGCTGGCTTTTTCAAATGCTGGCCATTTGACCCGTCATTCGCTTTTGTCGATGAGCGGGGCATCCGGTCTCGCGCCCCATTTTTCCGCCAATGACACGAAGGACGGATTGGAGGGGATCAGCGTCGATCCCGAGACCGGTATCGTCTACGTCTTGAAGGAACGGCGCCCGAGACTTTTGATTGCACTATCGCCGGATCTTGCGCAGGTGCGGCAGGTCATTGCGTTGACCGGATCTGCCGGTTTTGCATCGGACAAGGCGGAAGACGATCATCTGGATGTCTCGGGCCTCGCCTGGGACGCAAGGCGGCGGGGACTTTGGATAACCAGCGATACCGGAAAGGCGTTATTTTTCTTTGATATCGACAGGATGCAGGCACAGGGCTGGGTGCTAGTGGATGAGGCCCGGGGGCATCCACGTCGTGTCTCGAATGCCGAAGGCGTAGCGCTCAGCTCTGATGGGCAGACCATCTTTATCGTCACCGATGACGGTAAGGACTCTCGCCTACTGACCTATCGAATAGACTGAATCCGGCGCGCACATCGGGTGCCGCCTCTCATACTTCGAACGGAGGACCGAACAATGACGAAATCAACTCAAATAGCGGCTCGCTTTGTGGCTGCAATATTCATGGCCGTGGTGGGGATGCAGGCGGCGGCCGAGGATTTCACGACCAGATCGGGGGGGCCTTCCGAGAAGCAGATGCTCGCGCGGTCGGGTGCGACGCCTGCTGAAGGTCTGGCCTTTGTGCGGCCGGTCCTGACCGGCGTCCTTTACCGTGCGGGTTTCAAAGGGGGCGACAAATCCCGAACCGGCCTGTCTTCGTCGCAGCGAACCCAACTGTGCGAGGCGGGCTTTTCCGGGGCTTACTATGCGGATTTTGGAAAGAACACGGACTACGGCACGACATCCTGCGGATCCGGCACGCTCGACTATCAGTCGGCGCGCTCTTCCCGCCCATCCGCCGTCATGAAGTCTGTTCATGACCGGATCACTGGGGGCGGCGGGCCGGTGCTGGTGCATTGCATGTGGGGCGTACATGCCTCTGGCGCGCTCTCGGCGATGGCGCTGGTGCAATTCTGCGGCTGGTCCGAGGCGCGGGCAAAGGCCTATTGGAACGAGGCCCGCAATGGTGCGCCCTGTTCTGGGGGCTGCGATGCCTGGATCAATAGCAAGTTCGACAAGTTCAAACTTGATCCGGCGCTAACGATCTCGGCCGCGCAGCAAGCAGCGGTGTGCCCGAAATGAACGCGATGATGAAACCTAGCCTTGCCTTGGCCCTTATCATGATTGCCGCTCCGGTTCTTGCGTCAGACGCCGTTCGCGGTACCGAGACAACCTTTGGCAGTCCGAACGGCATTACCGAGCGCTGTGTCCGGATTCCGCCTGTTCCGGGTGGTGTGTATGACAACGACGATCTCGAACAGGAAGCGGCCTATTGTGCGATTGATCTTTATGCCGCCGATACCGCCTTGTGCCCAAAGACCTGGAGTACCAGTCCGGGAACGATGGTTCACGACATCAGCGAAGGACCCTATGCCGGGAACCGAGTGGAGTTCGAGCGCAATGCCTGCAAGGAGGGCAAGTCCGCCGACCGCCTGGCGAAGGATACGCTGGCCAAGTTCAAGCCGACCATGAATGCCAAGGGGACCAGCGGCACGTTTTCGCCCTCTCCGCTGCTGTATTACCATTTCTCGCGCTATTTCGACATGACGGTCAAGGTGCCGGTCACGGTCTGGCGGTCGATTGACGCCAAAGCACATCTGGGCGATGTCGCGCGTTCGGGTCTATCCCTTTCCGGGGGAAAACACGGTGGACGCATGAACCATGCCGGGTGGGCAGCGTTGGTTGCCGCCGAGGAAAACCCCCGCAGCTATCAGCCGACCGATGACTTGTTTACAGCGGATCGCAGCCAGATATTCGGCGTGCTGACCAGCAGCCCGGGGCACCGCTACGGGTCCGAGATCAACGGGACGCGCGTCTCGGGATGGGGCAAGGGACAGAACGAGGATTTCCAGAAAACACCGCCGTTCCTTGCCCTGCGCTCGGATAAGGCGCTGGTGGAAGCGATCGAACATGGGCTGAGCGAGGGACGAAAGGACCGGCAGATCGCCAAGGATATGGGTGCGTCCGTAACGCCGCAACAAATGGTCTTCTGGATGACAGAGCTTACGGAAATCATCCTTTTGGATTTCATCTTCAGCCAGCAGGACCGCGTCGGAAATATCGATTTCACGCCCTACTACTATTGGCTTGAAGGTGGCAAGCTCAAGCACAAGAAGGCAAAGCACCACGAACCCGGCGACGGATCGGTACCTGCGGATGCCATCCTGCTGAGGCGCACCAATCTGAATGACAATGATGCCGGCGGGCGCGTGCAATATGCCAATTTCGCCAAGAGCACACAGATGCTTGAGAAGCTTCGTCACCTGAATGCGGCGACCTATCGAAAGCTGATCGCGTTGAACTCGGATTTCCAGGGCTATGGTCCAATCGCGCAATGGTTGGCAACGTCATTTGGGTTGAACGAGCGTGAAGTCGCTCAGGTTGTGACGAATACCGGACTGGCCACCGGAATCTTGCGCGGGAACTGCGAACAGGGGCGGTTGATCTTCGATCTCGAACCCAAGGAGTTTTTTGAAACCGGACGTGTTGAAGCAAAGGAAATCGCTTGTGATGGTAGTTAAGTCGCTTCTAAGCGCGATTTTACTGCTGCTCATTTCCGGGTCGGCCTTTGCCCAGTCTTTGCGGGTTGCGGTCATTTCCGACCTTAATGGCTCTTACGGATCGACAGACTACAATCCGCGCGTCAACGCCGCGGTCGAACGTATCATCAAGTTGGCTCCGGATCTGGTGATATCCACGGGCGACATGGTGGCAGGACAGCGCCGACCGGTTCTAAGTGAAACACAGGTGAAGGCGATGTGGCAGGCGTTTCATGCCGGGGTCACCGACCCGCTGCGCAGTGCCGGCATCCCCCTGTTGGTCACACCCGGTAACCATGACGCCTCTGCCTATGGTGGCTTTGAAGGGGAACGCCGGATCTTTGCCGAACAATGGCGCGCAAGGAAACCGGCGGTCGATTACATTGATGACGCCGACTATCCGTTTTTCTACGCATTCCGGATGAAAAATGTCACATTCGTATCTTTGGATGCCACTGTCATCGGGCCACTGCAAGGCGGGCAATCCAAGCGGTTGCGCGCTCTTGCGGCGCGCGATGAGACGCTGATCGCTTTCAGTCATTTGCCACTTTGGCCTTTCGCCATCGGGCGGGAAACAGAAATCATTGGTGACACGGGGCTCCAGGATATCTTCCGGTCCATTGATCTTGATCTGCACTTGTCGGGTCATCATCATGCGTTTTATCCTGGTTGGAAGGATGAAACGGTCTTTGTCAGTCAGGCTTGTCTGGGAGGTGGGCCGCGCCGATTGCTTGGCACAAGCACCCGAAGCGCACATGCGATCACGGTTCTGGAAATTTCCGCACAGGGTGAAATTGACATTACCGCTTATACGGGTGACGCGTTCTCTTTCCCGATTGACTGGACTAAATTGCCAACGCAGGTCGGCAGTGGTTCCTCCGCCTTGAAACGGCTTGATCTGGTGCCCTAGTCACACTGATACGCCACAGAGTCCGAAGCAGATCGGCGTTCAGTAAGACGTTTCCGAAAATTAATGATTGCTGCTTCGGTTAATGGATGACGGCTTCGCAATCCGGATAGCCAGACGAATCCGGTGGCGATACACATATCTCATATGAAACGATAATTTGTCGAAGGTAACTCGATTGTTGGAAACTGCTTTAGGATGTGTCCGCCTGAAGCTCGTGGAGATTAGGGTTGCAACATCATGAGAAAGACTTCCGTTTCAGCAGTTGCGGCTCTCGTGGTGGCGACCGGACCATTGCTCGCGA
Organism: Sulfitobacter sp. TBRI5; assembly: GCF_051013555.1. Taxonomy (NCBI): domain Bacteria; kingdom Pseudomonadati; phylum Pseudomonadota; class Alphaproteobacteria; order Rhodobacterales; family Roseobacteraceae; genus Sulfitobacter; species Sulfitobacter sp. TBRI5. Next base: position 1,404,386 of record NZ_CP112884.1, read on the forward strand.
AGGCAGAAAAGGACGAGGAAACCGTGGTCGGCGTTCAGGCGGTTCTAGGCTTCGAAGCGTTGACGCAAAACGAAAATTACTACCGGAAAAACCATAGACATTCGGACACTGCCGAGACGGCAGACTTCGAGCGTGGCCTAAGACCAGGACTACGATGCTGGGCACGATAAGCGTTCCAATCGTCTGTCTTACCGGCCGGCGTATACGGTGGCAAAACAAAGTGATCGTGATGCCACCGGTCTTAAAGAGTAACACGTCAACCTCGTCGTGTAGAATATCGTTTCTCGTGAACCCGCGTTGGTCAGTAGATGATTGGCGCGGGTTTTCAGAAGGTACGGCGGGTGACTTTTCAACCAGAAAGAGCAGGGCATTGTCATGAAATATCCGGGTACTCTTCGCCTTAAGACGCCATGTTGTAAGCCACCTATGCCGTCAGGTCTTGATCTTTTCAGCGGACTATCGGCCCGCAAAGGCATTCCTGGCTTCGGGCCATTTTACGTGTCCTTTCCCCTCCAGAAGGCTTTCGCCGCCTTGTTCTGCCTTATTACTCTGGCTATTTCGCCCGGTCCGGTTGCAGCAGATCAAGTAACACCAATCGCCTGTGTCACAAATCAGGCAGTTCCCGATGCAATTGCCGCCAAGCTCGATTCAACCCTTCTGACAGTGATCGACGGCGACGCGGAATCAGCAGAAGTAGTGGGATTTGCGCCAGGCTCTGAATTGTTCGTCCGGTCGCCAGACTGGACTTACCACCGTTCCGCCGGCACGGCAGATATCGCGACGAATGCACCTTTGGACTGTGGCCGGCCGTTTCAGATCGGCAGCAATTCGAAGATGATAACAGCGACCATTCTGATGCAGCTTGTCGAGGAAGGTGAACTTTCGCTTGACGATCTTCTTGCCGTGCATTTGCCAGAGGTCGCCGCCGCACTTCCTTTCGGCGACATGATTACGATCCGGCAACTGTCCAATCACACCTCGGGCATCTTCAGCTATACCGACAACGCCCCGAACGGTGTGCCGGGTATCATGGAGGGTGCGCTGTCCGATCAGGATCTTCTGGCCAGAAGCTATACACCTGAAGAGTTGATCCGCTTTGTGATCGACAACGGGGCGCCGAATTTCGAACCGGGTGCGCAGGGCCAGTGGTCATACAGCAATACCGGCTACATTCTGATCGGCATGATCCTTGAAAAGATCACCGGCAAGCCTTTGGGCGATCTGTTTCGCGACCGGATATTCGAACCGCTGGGGATGCAGAACAGCTTTCTTTGGAACGGGGTGCCGCAGCCAGAATTCAACTTGCCCCGCTCTTACTATCAGCCGCCTTTCGACTTGGATACGACCGACTGGAACATGTCACAGGCCTGGGCCGCAGGTGGTGTCATATCGACGGCTCAGGACATGGACCTGTTCATACGCGGCCTGATGGCGGGTAGGCTCTTTAACGATCCGGCGACGCTTTCGGCAATGTTGGAAGGTGTCCCGACCGATGGCGGTTTCATGACATATGGCATCGGGATCGGCGAAAAGCCCGGCGGCTTCTGGGGGCATGGTGGCCAGACCTTGGGCTATGAATCCGACATTGGCCTGTTTCGTGATCAGGATATATCGCTGGTAATCTGGACGAATTCGGCGCGCAACCTCGCAGCTCTGGGTTCTAGCCTTGTGTTTGGGGCCCTTGCCGAATCTGGGGCTCTGGAAAAGCGCGCCGATGCTGCCCAGTCTTTGACGGGAACCCGGTGGGTCTGGGCTTCGGCGACGGATGCCAGTGGACACACCACGACAGTCGAGGATCCGCAACGCTACGCGATCTTCTTTCAGGACGGCGGTGATCTGGCCGTAAAGGCAGATTGCAACCGTGTTTTGGGCAAATACGATCAAAAGGACGACGCATTGTCGATGGTGACCAAAGTGTCGACCAAGGCGCTTTGTGAGCCCGACTCGTTGGAAGACAAATTTCTGAAGGCGCTGCAAGAAACAACCGGATTCCAATGGAATGACAAAACCCTTGTCCTTGTTTTGGGGCAGAACGCTGGAACTATGGAGTTTGCACATGACACAACCAACTGATCTTTTCCTGACCATGCAATCGCGCCGGATTTCTTCTGGTTTCTTGCGATGGGTGGTGCTCGGCTTTTCTGCGCTTATCCTGCTTCTGGTTCTGACTGTTACCCGGGTGGCAGCGCAGGACGACATGCGCGAAGAGCAGGTCCGGTTCCCGGCAGGCGCGACAGGTGCAACGATCAAAGGGCAGATCACCGGCCGCGAATTCGTTGTTTACAAACTTGGCGCCGAAGCCGGACAGGTGATGAACATCAGCCTGACATCAAACAACACCGCGACCTATTTCAATGTTTACGCACCCGGCAGCGGCCCTGGTGATCGAGCGCTTGCGGTAGGCAGTCTCACCGGACCACTCATGCCGGACTTGAACCGGTTTTCGGGTGCTCTGCTGCTTTCAGGCGAATACTCGGTCTCGGTCTATCTGTACCGAAACGCCGCGCGAAACGGGGAGGTGTCGGATTACACGCTTGAAGTTTCGATCACAGGAGAGACGGGCGAGATCGTTCAGGGCGACTTTGCTGATGGGCTGCAGGGCGGGCCCGACTATTGGGCCGTGGAAACTGGCGGAGGCACCCTCAACATGCGCCAAGAGCCTTCCGAAGGCGCCGGAATTGTCACCCGCTTGGTCAATGGCACACCGCTGCGGAACCTTGGCTGCCGCATCGCCGAAGCGCGCAGATGGTGCCGCGTCGCGACGCTGTCTGATCCCGGTTTTGACGGATGGGTCGCGGGTGATTTCCTGATTGAAGGAAGCGGTGAAGGAGCAGCCACACAGCTTCCTGATCTGATCCCCGTTCCGGCAGGTAACGAAGACGTCTTGGTTCCCGGCACCGACTATCACGCCACAGGACAGGTTCAATGCGTGCGCAACGCAGATGCCCCTGATCAAAGCTGCGATTTTGGAGTCAAAAGACAAGGCAATGGGACCGGAGCGGTAACGATCGAATGGCCAGAGGGCGGCAGCCGGACCATTTTCTTCCAAGGTGGTACTGCCGTATCCTACGATCAGTCGCAGGCAGACCAGGGACGCGGCATGACTGTCACGCGCGATGGCGACAACAGCATCGTTTTCGTCGGTGAGGAACGTTTTGTCATTCCTGACGCGGTCATCTGGGGCGGATGATCTTCGAAGCATCATACTGGCCGGATCAGCCAGAACAGCTCGAAACTAGTCAACTTTTATTCAAAAGGAAGGTAATCATGAAACAGAAAACAGCGAGGATTCTTGCATACGCTGTCGTTGCGCTTGGCGCTGGGCAGGCGGCGACCGCTGCTGACCAGTCGCAGATGATGAGCAATTGTAACAGCTATGCAGCGCATCATCTGCACGTTTCCACAAGCGACATCGCATCCTTGTCTTACCAGGGTCAGAGGGTTGACGGCACCCACGCCGTTAATGGCAGCACGACCTCTGGCCAGACATTCCAATGCTCTTTCAATCGGGGCGGAACGCATGTCGTAAACTGGTACCATTCTGGCGGCATCAGTTCCGGCGGGGCAGTTGATGAATCTCAGATGTTGAGCTCCTGCAATACCTATGCTGCGCATCACCTGCATGTGTCGCCAAGCGAAATCGCCTCCCTTTCCTACGAAGGGCAAAGGGTCGACGGTACACATGCCGTCAACGGAAGTGCCGCCTCCGGTCAAACATTCCAATGTTCGTTTGATCGGACTGGTACGCGTGTCGTGCATTGGTATCACTCCGCTCCGACTGATTGTCCGGCAGATGTGTCCGAAGCCGACCGTTACCGCTATCCTGGCTGTAACTGAGACCTGCATCACAACAGAGGAAGACTTGAACAATAAAAAGAACACAGCTTTCATTTTTAGTGGCTTTGGCCGCGGGGCCGGCGCTGGCACAGGAAGGCGCTGCGGAAGCGGTTGGTACGGGTCTGGGATTGGTGATCGGTCTTTTGATCATGATCGTTGTCGGTGCAGTTGTCGGCTGGCTTGCAGGCCTTATCGTTAAGGGCAGCGGACTGGGATTCTGGGGGGATGTCGTGGTCGGGATCGGTGGATCGATCCTGGCGGGGTTTCTGTTCCCAATGCTCGGCATCACGATCGGAACCGGTTTTCCATCACGTCGTTCCATTTCCTACGTTGTGCTTGGTTCGGCGCTACCCGAACTAAAATTGGCGGCTATAGATAACACGTACCTATACCAGTCTATTCGTTGACTGTCGTTAGCTGCCCGTCGCTATCTGCTTGTCTGAGAGTCTCAAGTGGATAAACGAAGGCCACTCGACTATCTGTAACGTTCGTACGCCCACTTTAGCGCAGCGATGTCGGGCGCATATTGAGAGATGTTCCCTCGCTCATGAGCGTTGTCCGTTGCTGCCGCATCATGAGGCTTTTGAACCCACCGACCGACCAAAGACACGGGGCTTACGTCAAATTCTTCCTTAAACACCCGACTGAAGTGAGCTTGTGAAGAAAATCCCCAACGTTCGGCAATGGCCTTAACGACGCCTCGCACGGGCTGTGCCTCAGACAAATCCCGATATGCTCTGCTCAACCGGCGCGAAACAATGTACCGGTTCACTCCTCCGTATTCTTCCAGGTGGCGGAACAGTGTAGCTCGGGACAGTTTCAATTCTTGGGATATCCTACCCGCGCCAAGCCAATTACATTTAAGATTCTTTTCAATGAAGTCCTTGATGGCATTAACTTGGTCATTTTGGGTATTTGTATATTTTTCATGTCTCGTTCTATTAGATAGAACGCTTTTGAGCGTCCCTGAGATGCTTTCTGCAAGAACCGAAAGCTCATTTTGGCTCAGATGGTCAAGCTCCTGAAATGCGGCGTCAATGGTTGCCAGAAGAAAACGTCCGAGGGCGGAGTCTAGGCTGAAACTCAAGACGGGCGGATGGGTCGACGGGTCATATCCAAGTGCGTGATGGGGTAAAAAGATCGAAACCAGTTCGTGATCTGTGTGAGCTTCGCTTTTGGATCGATTTTGATCGATAAAGTGGAGCGCACTGCTATCCAAGTGGAATTTCTCACCATCTAACTGAATGGTTTCTCCGCCACACTGATACAGTTTAACCTTTATGAGGCGAGTGGGGCGCCCCTCGACTAGCTTGCTCGGTCTGAATATGGTGTTCGCTTTCGTTCGGACCCTGAAAAATAAGATATCCGGTGCAAGCCACATACGCGTGGCAAATCTATAGTCGTTCCCCGCACAGGCTGCTGAAGCTAGTTCGTATGTTTCGTCGGTTATCTCACGCCAAATTGCTCGCGCCTGATCTGGCGGCAAATCAAAAGTATTGACGTAGTAAGATGCAGCCATTCCGTACTCCGACGAAGCGATCTCAGCAGACTTTAGGCAAACACACCGAGGCGAATTCAGTGTTCGGATAACATTTATTCTTGGAAAGGCACAGAACTCTCCCGGCACTATTCGGATTAAGCTTCACCATCAACTATTTGGAGTTGCCATCACTTTTCGCGTGGCAATACCCATTGCGGTTGTCGCGCGTCCAGGCAGCTCAGGTCAAGGTCAGCGCCTGGATCCTGGATAAAGGCGCCGGCAATCTGGCCCACACAGTCACCCGCGTAGCTCCAAACCTCATGCCCACTCTGCGGAACAAGGACGTAAGTGCTGTTCTCCAGTTCGCGGGCGGCACGCTTGCCCATGAAGACCGGCGTCCGCCTGTCGTATGCGCCTTGCAGGATCAGCGTCGGAACCGTGCTGCTCACCGGGTCTTTAACTTGGATGGGCGCAGCTGCCACAGGCCAGTTACGACAAAGGTCTGCCATCGTTTGCGATAATGCTAGGTTGCCCAATTGTGGAAATGCCAGATCGTTGTAGCTGTTGACGGCATCCTCGAAGCGCTCAAACGGGATGTCCTCGATGCAATGGATCGTGTTGAACAATGGCTGAGCGAGCCTGCCGGCAACGGATAGACGCTGTTTGGCCAATTCAAGCTTTGCCAATTCCGCGGGATCGCCAATACCCATCTCAGCCGCGAAGTCCGCCTGGATCTGTGCGACGTAAGGCGATTCAGCGATCGCCTCGGCGGTCAGCGTTGCCAATTTTGCATTGAGTCGATCACCTGTTTCGCCGCTGAAGGTTTCCGCGACAACGGTCTGCATGGCTGCCAGTGGATCCGCTTCAACAAGGGAAAAATTGAGATAGACGATCAATTCCAAGCCTGAAACGCCGCCGAGGGCATCATAGGCATCGCCGATAAAGGCCTGCACCGGGTCGCTCCGGTCGAGGTCGCCTGCATAGTTTCGGGGGGGATCGTTGCCAACAATCCCATCGCGCAGCGCCAGATAGGTGTCCAAAAGACCCGCCTCCAGTTCGACGATCATGCTGGGCAGGTAAGCGGCCTGAGAGGCACCGACCATCATCATTTGCTTGGCCACATCACCCAAGGTGACCGACTCCCCACTGGCGATGAGCGGTTCGTCCTCAAGCCTGTTTAGCAAAGCAGACAGCCGCATGTCCAAATTGGGGTACGCTTGGCGACACCCGGCATCCGCCCGGCACTCCGCCAGCAGCTGCAGCATAAAGTCATGATCTTTGCGCGGAAACGCGGCGATCGTGTAGATCGAAGGCGGAAAGGCTGAATCCAGGACAACGGAACGCAGTGTGGGCGCGTCATCGTATGTGGGCAGTTCAGCCATGATCGTCATGGCCAGACGTGTGCCATAGGAGACGCCGTGGACCGTGAAACCCTCGTAGTCCAACGCCTTGAGGAGTTCCACGATGTCGCGAGCACCGGCAGCGGTCGTGAATTGACTAAGATCGAGCCCCTGTGCGGTAAACTGCGCCCAGCAGATCTCGTTCAGAACCGGGATATCTAGCTCTTCCAGCTTCGGCGTGGTTGAACCTGCCGCCAACGGGTTGAAGGACGCTGCTTGCAAGGCTTCGATCTGGGCCGGCGGCGCATCATTCTGCAGCGCCAAGACCAGGCACTCTTCATAGCCCAGGCGCTGGCTGAAGCCCGTTCCGCGCTGATCCATGCGAATGATGTCGTGGTTTTCCCGCAGACGCTGATAGCCATCAATGGGTTTGGTCAGTGAACTCTGGCCGGGACCGCCGGCCAGAAAGATCAGGGCATTGGACGCAGGATCTTCGCCAGCCGCCTTGACCGTGACAAAAGCCAGGTCGAGATATGGGCCGTCCGGCTCGCCCCAGTACTGCGGCACGGTGAAGACGCCGCAGTAGTAGTCCTCGCCCTCCACCGCGTTGATACCCGGCGACTGTGTTGGTTCGCAGGCTTCAATATGGATACCGGCTACTCGACCGGATAGACGTGGAGGGGAGATGACCCTTGCCAGCCGATCGACCTGTAAATCCAATTGTGAGGCAAATGCTTTATGCGTCTCGCCCTGATAGGAAGCGATCAGCATGACAAGCACTATCAAGAGAAACGACGTTATTCTGTTCACAGAAGTTTGCACCTTAGAGGATAGTAATTGAACCTTCATTTTCTTGGTATCGGGCCCGCTGTCGTCGGGAGGGCGGTAAGGTTTGCGCCCCCTGCGCCACTTCCAGTCGAATTCGCCAAGCTTGGTGGGGCTTCTCCAGCCAGTGCTGAGTCGATCCGTCGTGCAAGTTCCGCATAATGGCCCGAAACTGCAGGATCGTCGCTATCCCCTGAGGCCGCGCGCAGTCTCGTAGCAAGCTGCGGCAGCCTTGCACGCGCCCAGGCTGGAAAGGCCGTCTCTGCTCCAGTCGATGCGGTGACATTCAAGGCGTCTGGGTCGGAGCTCAATAATCCTGCAAGAAGTGTCAGAACTCCGCGCGGGGCTGGGGGAGCGACAATAATTTCCCAGGCAGACTGAATGAAGGCGCTCTGCATCGCGCGTCGACGCGGATCAGTTTCGCCGAGGTCGCTGAATAGCACTGCAAGCATGTCATCACCAAGGTCGACGGGCCCATACGCATCCGCGTCGCGCCTCTGCTGCTCGTCGAGCGCCCCGAGCAGCTTCCCATTGAGCAAGAGAATAACAGCTTGTGAGGCGGCACCATCTAGAGTCAGGCGAGCGCCGGCTGGTTCCAACCGGTCGATAAGGCTGGGCATCTCGAACATACTAAGAGTGTCAGGCGCCTCCTCAAGTACGAAGCGGACGGATCTGCGTTGTTCGGGTGCTGGCACAGGACGATAACGCTCAACGTTCGCGGGTTCGTCGTAGACGCCGCCAACATTGGTCAGAACACTCTGAACGAAAGACAGATAAGTGCTCAAAGCCTGATCGTAAGCCGAGCGAATTATGTCTTCGTCGCCGCCTGCTGCGGAGGGGAGATTAGAGAGTGCCTCCCTCAATCGTATTGCGACGAGCCGCGTTGCCTCCACCCTGTCGTCCGCCGTATTCTCTCTTTGCAGACGCGGGTCACTGCCTTGCCGAGACTCCGATGGCATCTCGGCGGCTGCCCATCGAAGTGTTCTGTCCGACTTCGATCGCTCGATCAATGACGCGAGGCCGGTTTCGGTCGCCTCGGCACCTCCAAAATCGCGATAACCGTATTCGATAGCCAGGCGGTCATATGCCGAGATTTGGGGGTAGAAGTCTTCGACGCCATCCCCCGGTTGTGCCGCCTGGTTAAAGCGCCCATATGCCATTATGGACCCATTCGGGCCGTTCTCAGCCATGAAGGCGGGGTCTCGTTGCTGGGCGATGCTCCATACCGTCGAAGCAATGTGATTGTGGCGTAGGCCCAGTGTGTGCCCAACCTCGTGCGCCACCACGTAACGCATCAATTCGCCTTGTTTCTCGGGTGAGAGAGGCAGGGTGTTCGCCTCTGGGTCTACGGCGTTGTGCAGAAGATAGTAATAGGTTTCGAAGTATGGGATCACCTTGGGCCAGACAAGGATGTGGGCTGACAGGATTTCACCCGAACGGGGATCGTAGAGAACCGGTCCCATGGCATTTGCCATTTCCTGGGGGAGCCAGCGCACGACGTTGATGCGCGCATCTTCGGCCGACCAGTCGGGGTCTTCTTCAGGCGTCGGCGCGTCGCGTGCAACGATTGCGTTCGAAAAGTCCGCCGCCTCGAAAGCGACGTTCCACATTTCGATACCCTCGCGGATATAGGGCCGCCATCGATCGGGAACCCCCTGACCGATGTAGTAAACAAGCGCCTCGACCGGGTCGGTCGGCCCGGTCGCATCGGGGTCGGCTTTCTCGAGCCTGTGGCGCAGAATGTAGGTGACATCGCGCACCGGCGCATCGTTGCCGTACTCGACAAACGAGGTATTGAAATGCCCCATTAGCGGGTCAGCCTCTCGTGGGGTCATAAGCTCTTCGGGAAGGATGACAAGCCAATGACCGACGATCATCGACTTTGCACCTTTGGGCGTGGGAAAGGTCAGATGCGAACGGATGGAGATATTCTCTGGAAAGGACCGCGCACGGTCTATCCATGATCGCGCGGGGTCGGCGGCTGCGGCACCGATGGCCGAGCCTGCCGTCAGAGGACCGCCAATGTCAGTCGAGAACACGTCCGTCACATCGAGAAGTAGCTCACCCTCAGGCCCTTCGGCCGTGATAGGAAGGCCGAACAGGACAGGACCCAGCGTTACGCTTCCGACAGCGATCTGAATCGGTGCCAGTTTGGCGTCGAGATGGTGATCGCTGTCAGCTACCGCCGCGCGACGTACATTGTGGCCAGCGAGGTCTCTTACGAAAACTTGGTTGCCCCTTCGTTCAAGCCTGACAATGGTCTCCCCGATCGCGTTACCAGAGTAGCTAATGACCCCTGCAGGTAGGCTAACAGCCTCTGCATACCACATGAAGACGCGGTCGAGCAGGATCGGCGGTATTAAGATAAGCGTTCTGCCGTCCTTTTCCCAAAGTTGCGCCGGGCCCTCGCCTAACTGCGTCGCTCCGTCGAGGGCGGCCTTATAGGGATCAGTTTCGGCTTCTGCAGTTTCATCAGTCTTGGTTTCTGAAGTCTTCACAGAAGAATTCTCCACAGAATTGGACGCATTGGTGGCTTGACTTGCATCCTGCCCAATGGCGGCGCTAGCAGCAAAAAGTACGAGCACTATTATCACATTGAAGGTCATCTTAACGAGGATTCCACCTACGAACCGCCCGCCCAAGCCGATCAGATCTTTGCCCAACTGATCCTCCTATTCATAGACGTCCTATTTTTTCCTGTGACGCCAAGCAGATCACGGTTGCTATCTGTTGGCGAGCCAACCGTCGTTATAGACACGTGCGAAATACGGTTCGAACCTGGAATCGTATCCCCCGTGCCGCTCGTAGGCCATACTCATTCCCACGCCTGTGTCGTTGGCGCCGAGACGATAGCCATCCTGATAATACTCACACTCGTTACCGCCCAAGCCAGATGGACAAGCGCTGCTCGAGCCGCTCGAGGTTGTTTCAACGCAGCCCGACAAGACCAAAGCGGTTGCAAGGGTTGCTACACTCAAAAAAAATCGATTTCGTTCTCATTGCGTCCTCCATTTATCCTGCCATTTCCCCATCTTCAGTGTTCAGCCATCGAGAGACGAGTTTGAGTGCTGCCGGCATGGCAATGTTATCAGCGATAGTGTCGCCAACAGGCTTCGTAGCCCTGCTTGAAATAGGGTTCAAAGCGGGTGTCGTACATGTTTGAGTGACGCTCATAGGCCATGCTCATGCCCATCTTGGCGTCGCCGGCACCCTCGTGGCATCCGTCATCATAGTAAGCACGTTCGTTTGACCCAGCTTCGGGCGCGCCACTATGGGAATGCCGTCCCCGGTTCTGAACATCCGCGATCGCGTTTTCGTAGCCGATGTTGTAACCTTCATTATAACAATCGCCTCGAGATGGCCTAGTTTTAACCAAGGCATGGAAATGGCGATTGTGCCGCGTTGGGGCATAGTCCCGTTGGCGCGCGCCATCGGCGCCCCCATCCCTTACGCCAGTTTCATAAGCGTGTTGCCACTTCAGTGGACATTCTGAGGCTTGAGCCGCACCCGTCATGCCCATCACTGTTGAGACTGCTATCAAGATCGTTCTACCAGACACCGCCCTTTTTACAGATATCAATGGTCCCCTCCCATCTGATTATATTAAACAAACATTTACACTAAGAAGCCATTTGCGCCAGCGTTGCCAACCATGGAAGCACATTGAACATCAGGATGGTTTCTTGCTTTGTCGAATTGTCGGGACTTTGGTTTCCGGGGGCAATGCCAAACAGGCTCTCAATCCGACGCTATATTGGCTATTATTGGCGTCAAATAGCGTCGATTTTTCGTTGTGGTCTGCGGCTAGTCTGCTGTATGGTGTTTGCTCCGGTAATTTGCCTGGTCGAGCACAGAGGCAGAAATGGCACTTGATGACTTCGCGATCAACCTTCGATTGCTATGCAGCTACGGTCGTTCGGTTTCGGATATCTGTCGCCGGATCGGGATCAATCGTCAGCAGTTCAATCGCTATCTCGCCGGCACGACCAAGCCGTCGCTGCACACAGTCCGGCGGCTGTGCGACTTCTTCGGAATCGAAGATCACGAGCTCTTTCTGAATCACGACGAGTTCTCGGAAATAATTAGACTGAAGTCGCCACGCATCGATCAACCGAGGAATCCACTCCACGGCTTTGTTGAAAGACTCTGCAAACCGCCTGACACGGGCCTGAAGGACTGGAAAAAGTATCTCGGGTACTACTACTTCTATTTCATTCCGGAGCGCACATCAGGAATGGTCTATCGAAGTCTAACAAACCTCTATCAGGAAGGTGACTTCATCCTGTCTCGCCAGATCGAACGCTACCCGGACAGCGAGTTCAATTTACCCCGCGTCATTAGGCACGAAGGTATCGTCTATCCGGCCGCCGGCCGTCTAGTCATATCGGAACGCCAGGAAGAACCAGGTTCGTCGGCTTGGCATTCAGTCTACTACAAGTCGGATCTCAACCCGATCACCTTCCTCTCCGGGCTTACCCTTGGGGTTAATCCGGACAACGCGCATGAGATTGTCTGTTTCAGATCGGTGCTGGAGTACCTCGGCAAGGACATCAACGTACGGGATGTGATGCGAAATTGTGGCAACTTCGACCCGGAATCGGCGGAAATCAGTGATTACGTCCGGTACTGCATCAAAAACGATCTCTCTGATAACTCACCGGCAATGATGCCGCGATTCTGACGCACCCGCCCCGATCGCCATACATCGAACTGAACTACTCCCTATCTCTTGGACAGGATCTGGCGTACGTTCAGCTACTCGTTGCACCTGCTGATCGGATTGACTGATTTGGGCGGACTTCAAAATGATTTAAGCCTGTCATTCGCCGCAAACTGCACCGATGGATGCCACAGTCAGAGTATGCGCATGTCGAAGGCATAGCCCGCTAAGATCCGACGATTCAAAGTCTGTCAGTCATACACTTTAAGTGACAAGGTTTTAGCGTTGTCATTAGCAGTAACAGTTACATAGATTGCAAGGTCAACGCCGGGCTCAATGCGGTCATCTGGCTGTTTTACTCAGATGACTGCTTTGCCGCTGCGGATTCAATGGATCGCCGCAACACACTGAGCAAACCTCTCTGCTGGTGTTTCGTATTGCAAGATCTTTCTTGGGCGCTCAATGAGCTGTCTTGTTACGGCACTGAGTTAAGGGCGCGTCTGCCTCAAGCAACCCAATGACATCTCGCCATTTTTTTGACTGTGGTAAAGTTCCGAGCCTGATATGGCCCATGCGATCCTCCCAGATTTAATCTGAGCTGGGACAGATGAACGTCGAATGCAAAAGAAAATTCGAGCTGAAGCTTACCTAGTGCTTACCCCGCTGGAGGCGCCAACATAATTTTCTGAGTTAAGTTATTGATTTAAATGGTGAGCCCGTCCGGGTTCGAACCGGAGACCTACTGATTAAAAGTCAGTTGCTCTACCAACTGAGCTACAGGCCCACTAGGCCGTCTACTTAGAAAGACGGGTGAAAGGGGTCAAGCCCGAAATGCACGAAACTTCGGCTCAGGCTGGAATAGTCTGCTTTGCGGGGTTATATGCGCGCAATGAACAACGCTGATACATCAGAATTGCCTTTTATGAAGATGCACGGGCTGGGCAACGACTTTGTTGTACTGGACGCGCGCGCGCGCAGCATTGATGTGTCACCTGCTTTGGCCATTGCCATCGGGAATCGCCATTTTGGCGTTGGATTTGATCAGCTTGCCCTGATCACGCGTGGAACGGCAGATGCGCATCTGACGTTTTTTAACGCGGACGGAACGATTTCGGCGGCATGTGGAAACGCCACGCGCTGTATTGCGCGCTATCTGATGGACGAATCAGATGTGTCTTCTGTGCACCTGACGACAGACCGTGGTGATCTTTTTGCCTGTCGCGCAAGTGACGGGGAAACATCGGTGAATATGGGACACCCGCAACTGGATTGGGCAGACATTCCTTTGGCGCGCGCGATGGATACAATTGAACTGCCTCTGGATGGCGCCCCGACCGCGACAGGCATGGGCAATCCGCATTGCAGCTTTTTCGTCGAAAACGTGGACAGCATCGATCTGGAAAAGTTCGGGCCCTTGATCGAGCATCATGCGCTTTTTCCGAACCGTACAAATGTGCAGGTTGCCCAGATTGTCGGGCGCGATCATATCCGGATGCGGGTTTGGGAACGTGGCGTGGGCATTACGCTGGCGTCCGGGTCTTCGTCCTGTGCGGTGGCGGTGGCTGCCGCGCGGCGGGGGCTGACAAGCCGGGCCGTACGTATTGATCTGGACGGTGGAACGCTTCATATCGACTGGCGTGATGACGGGGTCTGGATGACAGGGCCCACAAGTCATGTATTTTCCGGCTCCTTTACCCGTTCTTTTCTGGAGTCGATCAAGTGAGTGCCCCTGTATTTGCCACGCTTGGCTGCCGGTTGAACGCTTATGAAACCGAAGCGATGAAAGAGCTTACTGCCGGGGCGGGACTGGAAAACGCCGTTATCGTCAACACATGCGCCGTCACAGCAGAAGCGGTGCGCAAGGCGCGGCAGGAAATTCGCAAACTGCGGCGCGAAAACCCCGGTGCCCGTCTGATCGTGACAGGATGCGCCGCGCAAACCGAACCAAAGACGTTTTCCGATATGGAAGAAGTCGATGCGGTGATCGGAAACACAGAGAAAATGCAGCCTGGCACATGGGCCGGTCTGGCGGGCGATTTTGGCACCGAACCCGTTCAGGTGGATGACATCATGTCCGTGACCGAAACGGCTGGCCACCTGATAGACGGGTTTGGCACCCGAAGCAGAGCCTATGTTCAGGTCCAGAACGGCTGTGATCACCGGTGCACCTTCTGCATCATTCCCTATGGGCGTGGCAATTCCCGGTCGGTTCCGGCCGGGGTGGTGGTGGAACAGATCAAACGGCTTGTGGGGCGCGGCTATAACGAGGTGGTGCTGACCGGGGTCGATCTGACCAGTTGGGGGGCAGACCTGCCGTCTGAGCCGCGACTGGGCGATCTGGTGATGCGAATTCTGAAACTGGTGCCGGATCTGGCCCGTTTGCGCATCAGTTCTATCGATTCCATTGAAGTTGATGAAAACCTGATGCAGGCCATCGCGACCGAGCCACGTTTGATGCCACACCTGCATTTGTCGTTGCAGCATGGCGATGACATGATCCTGAAACGGATGAAACGGCGCCATCTGCGCGATGATGCCATCCGGTTCGTCCAGGCTGCCCGCGCCCTGCGTCCGGATATGACCTTTGGCGCCGATATTATCGCCGGGTTTCCAACTGAAACCGAGGCGATGTTCGAAAACTCGCTAAAGCTGGTAGAGGACTGTGATCTGACCTGGCTGCATGTGTTTCCCTATTCCGCACGGCAGGGTACGCCTGCGGCGCGCATGCCTGCGGTGAACGGGGCAGATATCAAATCGCGCGCGGCGCGGTTGCGCAATGCAGGCGATCAGCAGGTCAAACGCCATCTGAACGCGCAAATCGGCAAGACCCACCGCATTCTGATGGAAAGCCCGCATATGGGGCGGACCGAGCAGTTTACAGAAGTGCGGTTCGACACACCGCAACCGGAGGGTCAGATCGTGTTAGCCAGGATCCTGTCGCAACGGGACGGACAGTTGTACGCTGCCTGAGTGGTGGCAGCGCGATCTGCTTTTGCTTTATGTTCCAGCTTTGCTAAGCTGAATGTCTGGTAAGAAAGCAGCTTATGGCCCCTGAACCCCTTCATAGCTTTGGCTTTATGGCCGGTGCGTCCCCGGGCCTGACGCGGCTTATGGGATCGGTTGCATCCAAAGTGTCGCTTGAACCGAATGCCGTTCTGTTCGAACAGGGGGACGCTGGCGATGCTTTGTATGCGATTGTTTCAGGCGCGTTGGAAGTCAGTGTTCTGTCGCGCGACGGACGTAAGCTTGCCCTCGATATATTTCGACAGGGTGCGTTGTTTGGCGAAATCGCGCTGTTTGATCCGGGGCCGCGTACAGCTACGGTAACCGCAATCGAGCCTTGCGTGCTGCACAAGATCAAAAACGCCGATCTGCTGCGCGAAATCCGGTCTGATCCTGATCTTGCCGAAGATCTGATCCGCCTTGCAGGCCAGCGGATGCGGTGGATGGGTGATCAGTTAAGCGAACAGGTTTTCCTGCCGATGCCAATGCGCCTTGCGCGCCGCATCCTTCATTTGACAGATACAGAGCATGATACGCTTACCCTGTCCCAGTCCGTACTGGCAGACCATGTCGGTGCCACCCGCGAAGCCGTTTCCAAGACAATGGCCGCATGGCGCAAAGCAGGTGTTATTTCATCGCTGCGGGGCGGGATGAAAGTGCTGGATCGGGCTGCACTGCGGGCGCTTGCTGACCTGACTTAAACAAATCCAGAATTTTTGTGTGTTTGTGTGTTTGTGTGTTTGTGTGATCAAGTTCACAGACCGGACGCCGTACAACTGGCATAGTCATCTTATTCAAACCAAGGTTGGTCCTCCCTAACAACCGATCAGAACCAATAGAAAGAAAGGTGTTCGAAAATGTCCCGTCCCAGCACACACAACGTACGCCGCATTTTTTATCCGTCCCCGGTTGCTCTGGCCCGCGATATTTTTGGCTGGATTTCATTCACAAGTGAACAATGCCGCGCTGCTCAACGCCAGATCAACAGAACCTATAACCAGTAAAAACGGTGTTTACAAAGGGCAGAGGAAGTCTCCCAAGTAAACGGTAAATAAAGTAGCCGCTGCCTAGGGGCTGTTGACGTTCGGGATTCCCAAATCACTTAACTTCTGATTCAAGGTTGCAAACAGAGGAGAGCAGCCTTGACCCGAAGAGTCCTGACCGATGCGCATTGGACAATCATCGACCCGTATTGTCTTGGAAAACCCACAGACCCGGGACAAACTGGGCGCGATCCTCGCCTGTTTGTGGAAGCCGTCCTTTGGATCGTTCGCACTGGGGCACAATGGCGCGAGTTGCCGGACGAATTCGGCAAGTGGAACTCTGTGTTCAAGCGGTTCCGCAGGTGGGTTAAGGCAGATATTTTCTATCATATGTTCAAAGTATTAGCCTCAGACGCCGACCTCGAATACGCCATGATCGATGGCACCATCGTCAAGGTTCACCGCTCTGGCCAAGGCGCAAAAGGGGGACTCTTTGCCAGGCCATCGGGCGCTCTCGCGGGGGGATAACCACGAAGATACTGGCGCTGACGGACGCGCTCGGCAACCTCGTCGATTTTTGCCTGATGCCCGGACAAGCCCATGATCTGCGCGAGACCGATACACTGATCCGAAATCTGTCTGCCGGGCACCTGCTGGCGGACAGGGCCTTTGATGCGGATTGGCTGCGCAATGACCTGCTGGATCGCGACATCACTCCGGTCATTCCGCCGAAGTCCAACCGGAAGTTCCCGGCGGAGTTCGACAAAGACACCTACAAATGGCGGCACCTGATCGAAAACTACTTTGGCAAACTGAAGGAAAACAGAGGGATAGCTATGCGCTCGTGCAAAACAGACCCCAGCTTCAAAGCATTCATCTCGATCGCCGCTACAATCATTCACATCAGGTGAACGTCAACAGCCCCTAAAGAAAACGCCCTGTGCAATTCACTGCACAGGGCGTTTTTGATTTTAACATTCTGGAAAAAGCGTCAGCTTGTCTTTTTGCCTTTGACCGGCGCCCAGATGCGTTTGTTTGTGAGATACAAAAGAACGGACAAGACTGTCAGGAATAGTACGCCAACAAAACCAGCTTGCTTGCGCGCCATCATTTTCGGCTCGGCTGTCCACATCAGGAAGGCGGATACATCCGCAGACAGATGGTGCAGATCGTTTTTGTGGCCGTCTTCGTATTCAACCAGCTCGTCCGACAGGGGCGGTGCCATTGCAATCCATCCGCCCGGAAACGCGGTGTTTTCGTAGAAAGTTACACCAGCCTGTTCTTTTTCCTCGCCAGTATATCCAACCAGCAGGGATGCAATGTATTCCGGTCCACCCATGCCCTTGAAGAACTGGTTTATGCCCAATCCATAGGGTCCGTGAAAGCCGGCCCGCTTTTTCGCCATCAATGACAGATCAGGCGCGGTTTCAAGGTTAGACCCCGGAAAATGATCAACCGGCGTTGCCGCGCGAAAATCATCCAGCTCGGCATCGAATACCTCGAAATTCTGTTCGGCATAGGCGCGGATCTGATCCTCGGGCATGGCCGGTCCGCCATCGTCCGAAAGGGTGCGCAAGGGCACGTATTTCAGACCATGGCAGGCTGCGCAGACTTCGGTGTAGACCTGCAGGCCGCGTTGCAACTGGTTCGGGTCGTAAACGCCGAACGGGCCTTCGAACGAGAAATCGAAATCCTCGATATGCTGATCCCCGCCGCCAGCGGCCATGACGCCTCCGGTTGAAAGGGTCAGGGCGGTCACTGCGGAAAGTGCAAGTGTCTTGAACATTGTCCCGTTTCCTTTCTTATTCTGCCGGTGTGGCGTCAGACGCCTTGGGGTAATGCGAGTCAAAGTCTTCCTCGATTGTCGCGGGTGGTGCGACCGGTTTTTCGATCACGCCCAAAAGCGGCAGGATGACAAGGAAGTAGGCAAACCAGTACCCTGACGCGATAAGGGCCCACGTTGCATAAGGCTCTTCGGCGGGCATTGCCCCCAGCCACATCAGCACCATGAAGTCGATGCAGAGCAGCGCGAACCACCATTTGAACATCGGGCGATAGCGGCCCGACCGCACGCTGGACGTATCCAGCCAAGGCGCCAACGCCATAACCGCGATCGCACCGAACATCGCCAGAACACCAAAGAACTTGGCGTCAATGATGCCGCCTGTCACAAAAGATGCGATCTGCACCACCCAAACTTCGGAGGTGAAGGCACGCAGGATGGCGTAGAACGGCAGGAAGTACCATTCCGGCACGATGTGTGCGGGCGTCACCAGCGGGTTCGCTTCGATGTAGTTGTCGGGGTGGCCCAGATAGTTCGGCATAAAGCCAACCACGGCAAAGAACACAGCCAGAATAACCGCCAGTGCGAACAAATCCTTGATCACAAAATAGGGCCAGAACGGCAGCGTGTCTTTTTCGGCCTCTTCCTTGGACCCGCGGCGCACCTCAACCCCGGTGGGGTTGTTGTTGCCTGTTGTGTGGAAGGCCCAGATATGGACAGCCACCAGCGCGGCAATCACGAAGGGCAGCAGATAGTGCAGGCTGAAGAAACGGTTCAGTGTGGCATTGTCCACCGCCGGTCCGCCCAAAAGCCAGGTTTGCAGGGTGTCACCGATGAACGGGATCGCTCCGAACAGGCCGGTGATCACGGTCGCGCCCCAGAATGACATCTGACCCCAGGGGAGAACATAACCCATAAAGGCCGTGCCCATCATCATCAGATAGATCAGCATACCGATGATCCACGTGATTTCGCGGGGGGCCTTGTACGATCCGTAATAGAGACCACGGAAAATGTGCAGATAGACGGCAACAAAAAACAGCGACGCGCCGTTCTGGTGCATGTAGCGCAGCATATAGCCGCCGTTCACGTTGCGCATGATGTGTTCAACCGACGCAAAGGCGTTGTCGACATGCGGTGTGTAATGCATCGCAAGAACAATGCCCGTTGCAATTTGCAAGACAAGGCAGAACGTCAGAACGATACCCCAGATCCACATCCAGTTCAGGTTCTTGGGTGTGGGGATCATAATGGTGTCATACATCAATCCGACGATCGGGAGGCGCGAATGCAGCCACTTTTCACCACCGGATTTCGGTTCGTAATGGTCGTGAGGAATACCAGCCATTTCTGTTTTCTCCCTTAACCCAGTTTGATCGTGGTTTCGTCCACGAATTCAGCAACAGGAACCGGAAGGTTTTCCGGTGCCGGACCTTTGCGGATGCGACCTGATGAATCGTAGTGCGATCCGTGGCACGGGCAAAACCAGCCGTGGAAGTCGCCGGCACCGTCGCCCAAAGGCACACAGCCCAGATGCGTGCAAACACCCAGCATGACCAGCCATTCGCCGTTTTCATCCATTGCGCGGTTTTCGTCCGTTGCCGGGGCTGCGCCGATATTGTTGTTGCGCGCATCGCCATCAGGCAGATCCGCCAGATCCACGGCGCGGGCATCCGCAATCTCTTCTTCTGTGCGGCGGCGGATAAACACGGGTTTGCCCAGCCATTTGACGGTCAGCTGCGTGCCAACCTCAAGATCCGCAACATCTACACGGATCGAGGACAGCGCCTTGACGTCCGCAGACGGGTTCATCTGGTTGACCAGCGGCCAGACGGCGGCACCTGCGGTTACGGCACCTGCACCTGCGGTCGCATAATAGAGGAAATCCCTCCGTGTGCCTTCGTGGTCTTCTGCATGGGACAAGGGGCTCACTCCATTCCTGCACCCGGCAATCCGGGCCAATACGCGTTTCGGCCACGCCACAGCGCAGCCAGTCCTTTGGGGCTATTTAGCGGTGCAACTGCGCCCCGTAAAGCACTGAAAGGTGTGCATGTGGTCGCAGGCACCACCGCAAAGCGCCATTATGTTCTTTCGACAACATCAGGACGCAACCGCCCAAATCGGATCGCGGTGTTGCGCCGGATCGGGTCAGTTCATTGCGGTGGTACGGTTTGCACCATGCTGGGCCGCTGAGAGAACGCGGCGTACCAAGTGGCAAGCGCGTCGTTTCCGCTGCGCCATCCGCGCGCATCATGGCGCAGATCCACATAGCCCAAAGCGCAGGCAACGGCGATTTGCCCCATGTCCAGCGGGCCGGCCAGATGGCTCATCCAGCGGGTGTTCAACGCGGTACAGGCCCTTGAAATCTTGTCCCATTGGCCTTCGACCCATGGCTGCCATCTGATTTCTTCCGGTCGCAGGCGGGCCTCGTATGTCATGGCCAGCGCGGCATCCAGAATGCCATCTGCCGTCGCCTCAAGCGTCAGGGTATCCCAGCGGCGCGCACCTGCCGGATAAAGGCCAGAGGACGCCCGATCATCCAGATAGGCACAGATAACACGGCTGTCGTACACGGCAGGACCATCGGGCCGTTCAAGTGCGGGCACCTTGGACAGCGGGTTCTTGGCCCCCAGTCCCTGTGCCGGATCTACCGGCGTTCCGGACGTTGGTTCAAGAGTGACATCATCCAGTTGACCGGATTCGTGCAGCAGCACCATGACTTTGCGCACGTATGGTGATGTCGGACTATGATACAGCTTCATTTTCATGCCTTTTCCCAGAATTCAGAGCGAAGCCTAGGCAGCATCACGTCAACTGTCCATGCCCGCTCCGCGCATCATCGCGGATAGCAATTGCACTTCGTGGCCAAGCCCGTATCCATCAACGTGATCGGCCGCGCGCAGCCTTACATCGTCGGGTTTATTCTGGTTCAGCTTCCAGGTCGCGTCGACATCGCTGATCTGCATTTTGCATGGCACGATCATGCGCATCATCTTGTTGAGGGCTGCGGGCGTCATTTTTTCGGTTGTCCACGGGGTTTTGGGCAACAGGCGGTCTTCGTAAAGCGCCGATTGCGCGTCCAGAGTGGCGCGCAATTCTTCAACAGGGCGCAGTTCCAGACTGCCGGTCAGGTGAATTGCCACATAGTTCCAGGTCGGAACCTGATCCGGAACATCGTACCAGTCCGGCGAAATGTAGCTGTCCGGACCGGACACCGCGATTCGCGCCTCTAGCGGTGTTTTCAGGGCGCGCGCGATCGGGTTGGACCGGACCAGATGCAACAGCACCGTTTCATTGTCTTCGCATATCAGAAAAGGCACATGGGACATCACCGGCGCAGATCCGATGCAAACCGCCAGCACGCCGAATCCGCGTTCCCGCGCATAGCTAAGGTTCCGGTCGCGATCGCCCGTGTGAAAAACCGGATTCGGGTGCATGTCGGTTTCGCCTCTTTGTGTTTCGTTTTTCTTATTGAACCCCGCTATCGGAATTGGCAAGTTGGCCGGGTTCTCAGGGCGGGGCGAAATTCCCCACCGGCGGTATGTGGTGAACACCACGAGCCCGCGAGCGCTTTGACCCCTTGCGGTTCAAAGGTCAGCAGATCTGGTGCGATGCCAGAGCCGACGGTCATAGTCCGGATGAGAGAGAACGGTTGAATGTGTCGCTCGTTGCGGCACATTCATTCGTGATCGCCTTGGGTGTTGTGAGACCAAAAAGGAGAGATCAGATATGTCACACACCCGTTATGCATTCGTTAAGGCCCAATGGCACGCTGACATCGTGGACCGGGCTTTGGACGGATTTTTAGAGTCTATTCCAGCAAATTCGGTGGATGTTTTTGATGTTCCCGGGGCATTTGAACTGCCGCTTATGGCGCGTGATCTGGCCAATACCGGCCAATATCATGCAATCATTTGCGCCGCATTTGTTGTTGATGGCGGTATTTATCGTCACGATTTCGTTGCTGGCGCAGTGGTCGACGGGCTGATGCGGGCCGGTCTGGACAGCGGCGTGCCGGTGCTTTCGGTATCCCTTACGCCGCATCATTATCAGGAAACCGCACATCACAAAGCGATCTACAAGGCGCATTTCGTTGAAAAGGGGCGCGAGGCGGCACAGGCGGCACGCAGCATCGTCGCGACCCGCGCGCAAGTTTCTGCGAAAGCTGCTTAACCCAGATAATCGCGCAGTGCCGCTGGCGGATTGTCCAGCAATTCGTCAGTGGCAAGCGGCGGGTGTGCGATGTTGTCAGCGACCAGAATAACCTGATCTGCAATCTGGCGGGCATCCGACGGGGCGTGGCTTACCATCAGTACAGTCGCCCCGGATTCACGCGCCAGTTCCGCAACCAGATCCAGCATTTCACGGCGCATCGCAGGGCCCAAGGCAGCAAAGGGTTCGTCCAACAGGATCAACGGTTTCTTTTGCAACAGAATCCGCGCAAGAGCGGCGCGGCTTTGCTGACCGCCCGAAACATCCGCCGGTTTGCGTGCGCCCAACCCTTGCAAGCCGACGCGCTGCAATGCGTGTTCCACCTTGGCTTGATCCTCAGAGGAAAGGCGTAGTGTCGGGTGCAGGCCAAGACCGATATTCTGGGCCAGTGACAGATGTGGGAACAGGTTATTGTCCTGAAACAGCATGGCAACAGGCCGGTTGGATGGTGCGGCCTGTGTGATGTCCGTGCCTTGCCATTTCAATTGCCCTTCGGTGATGGGTTGAAATCCCGCAATTGCGTTTAACAGTGTCGATTTTCCGGCACCGGACGGCCCGATGACGGCAACAATCGCCCGGTCATCGACATCCAGATCGGCGCGCAATTCAAACGTTCCGCTGCGCAAAACGACCTTGTCCAGTTCAAGCACGCCAGCGCCCCCCTTTGTCACATATCCAGAACAGAAAAAGCGACAGCACCACAAGCAGCAAACCCGCGGCGGCGGCCGTTTCCATCTGATATGCCCCCATCAACCGGTACATCTGCAACGGCAAAGTCGCGCGTTGCGGATCGGCAAACAGCGCGATCACACCCAGATCACCCGTTGAAAGGGCCGCACCCAACCCGGCGGCGAACCCGATCTGCGGGCGTAATCTGGGCAGGATCAGTAGGCGCCAAATGCCAAGGCCCTGCACGCCCAGAGTTTGTGCCAGTGGCCCGTATTGCCCCAGAACATCCCGCATTCCCGGTACAAGGATGCGAAGCGCAAATGGCAAGGCCATCACCGCATTGACAAGCGCCGTTACCGGAACGGCCAGTGCGAACGGGTCGGCCAATGGAAAAAGCACGATGAACAGGCCCGTACCGATGACCAGGGGTGAGGCTGCAAGGCTTAGAAACCCGATGCTTTCAGTCAATCCGGTACGCGACTGTGCAATGGTTGCCGCCAGTGGCAACGCCAGCAGCAACAAGATCACGGTGCTGGTCAGCGCGATGGACAAAGACAGAAAAGCCGCGTGATAGACACTATTTGGCAGCGCAAAAAGTGCGGGCAGACCTGCCAGCACAACGGCCGTCAATGGCAGGATCAAAAACATTGCCGCACAAAGGATAAGAAGCGTATCAAGCAGTTTTGTCAGTGCTGATCTGGCATCCCAGCGTTGTGTGACCCGATCAAATCCGCGACCGAACCCGGTCTGGCTGGACACTGTCAGGGCCAGCACGGCCGCGGTTCCGGCAATCGCCATCTGCAAACAGGACAAAAACGCGGCCCGCCCCAAATCAAAATCAAACCGGAACGCCTGATAGATGGCCAGTTCTATTGTTGTGGCCTTTGGTCCGCCGCCCAGTGTCAGCGCAACGGCGAAACTGGTCAGGCAAATGGCAAACACGATTGCAAACGCACCCGGTAAAACCCGTGCTAGCATTGGCCATTCCAGCAGGCGTGCAATGCCTTTCGCATCAAAACCCAACTGTGCGGCCAGTCGAAAACGCTCGGATGGAATATCCTGCCACCCTTGCAGGATCAGCCGCGTCGCCAGTGGCAGATTGAAAAACATATGCGCCAGCACCACGCCGTGAAACCCATAGATCGACACAGGCGGCAATCCGATGCTTTCAAGCCCCTGGCTTACCCATCCGTTGCGTCCGAAAACGGCCAGCAAACCCAGGACGGCAACGATCACGGGCAGGATGAACGGTGCCCCAAGCAGCGTGATCAACACGCTGCGCCCCGGAAATGTCCGTCGCGCAAGGGCGCGCGCCACCGGAATTGCCAGCATCACGCTCAGCCCGGCAGAAACAAGCGCCTGAGACATTGTAAACCGCACGGCCGCCCAATCTGACGCGCCAAGGCTTTGCCCTGCCTCGGAGCGAAGGACAACAGCCAGCAAAGTGCCCAGAACCAGCGCTGCCACCAAAGCTGCAGCGCCGATTCCGGGCCAACGGTTTACTGCGACAACGCTGAAAGCCATTCGGCCAAAGCCTGATCACGCAGTGCCGGAGCATCTGCCGAGGGCACAATCAAAGCCTTTTCAGGCTTTATCAGAGTCTCAAACCCGTCTGGCAAACCGTTTTGCGGCGTCACCGAAGGGTACATCCAGTTCGTCGTTGATATCACCGACTGAAATGCATCTGACACCATGAATTCCAGAAAAGCGTCTGCCAGTTCCGGCTGGTCGCTGCTTGCCAGTTTGGCCGCCACTTCGATCTGCATGTAATGGCCTTCTTCAAAGGCAGCTGCCGATTTGCTCGTGTCGCCTTCGGCAATCAGGTGGTATGCCGGAGAGGTGGTGTAAGACAGCACCATGTCCGCTTCGCCTTCCAGGAACAGGCCATAGGCTTCGGACCAGCCTTTCGTGACGGTCAGGATATTGTCGGACAAACCCTCCCAGATTTGGGGTGCTGCATCACCATGTGCGGTCTTGACCCACATTAGCAGACCCAAGCCCGGAGTCGATGATCTGGGATCTTGAATGACGATCTTCAGATCACTGTCGGCCAGCGCGGAAAAACTTGTCGGCGGGGTCAGATCCGCATTGTGGACAAAGGCGAAATAGCCCCAGTCATAGGGCACGAAATGATCGTCTTGCCATGGGATCGGCAAGTTGTAATCCGCAGAAACCGAATGGGACACAAAAAGGCCCGTATCCAGTGCCGCCTGAGTCAGATTAGTGTCTAACCCTAGCACAATGTCGGCATCAGACCGTGCGCCTTCCAAACGGATACGCGCCAAAAGGGCGGCGCCATCGCCCGCCCCGACCAATTTCAGATCACAGCCGCAGGTTTTTTCAAACTCTGCTTCGATCACCGGGCCGGGCCCCCAATCGGACACAAAGCTATCATAGGTATAAATGGTCAGTTCCGGTGTTTCGGCAAAAGCCGTCGACGCGCCAATTATGCCCGCAACGAACGTGAGATACTTCATCGTATCCTCCTAATTGCGGCGTTGGGAAAAGGGGAAGAGCATTTGAGCCCGGACCTTCCCTCCGCCAGTGTTAACTGGTTCAGGTTCAACGGGTCCGCAGAATTGCATCTCAGCCAGCTAAGGCCCCCCGAGGTAGATTTGATCGTAAAGCCCGCCGATGATCTCTGCAAGCCGAAACACCTTGAGGCAGTGCCGCACCAAGGCTAGAGACAACACAAAGGAGTGTTTCATGTCGATCAACAGTTTTGGCCACCTTTTCCGCGTCACCACATGGGGCGAAAGCCACGGACCTGCCATTGGCGCAACGGTGGATGGCTGCCCACCCGGTGTGCCCGTTGACGAAGCAATGATCCAGCAGTGGCTGGACAAGCGCAAACCGGGCCAGAACAAGTACACGACCCAAAGGCGCGAGGCAGATGAGGTGCAAATTCTGTCTGGCGTATTCGAGGGCAAGACAACAGGCACGCCGGTGCAACTTTTGATCCAGAATACGGATCAGCGATCGAAAGATTATGGTGACATAAAGGACAAGTTCCGCCCCGGTCACGCCGACATCACGTATTTTCAGAAATACGGAATTCGCGACTATCGCGGCGGCGGGCGATCTTCTGCCCGGGAGACCGCCAGTCGCGTCGCCGCAGGCGGTCTGGCGCGCGAAGCCATCAAATCGCTTGTGCCGGATATTCAGATCACCGGCTACATGGTGCAGATGGGTGCGCACCCTATCGACAGGGAACGGTTCGATTGGGATCAGATCGAACAAAACCCGTTCTGGGTGCCCGATGCGCAGGCCGCAACCGATTGGGCCGCGTATCTGGACGGATTGCGCAAATCAGGCAGTTCGGTTGGCGCCGTGATTGAACTTGTTGCCCGCGGTGTGCCCGCGGGTTTGGGCGCGCCTGTCTATGCAAAACTGGATACGGATCTGGCTGCGGCGATGATGTCGATCAACGCGGTCAAGGGGGTCGAGATTGGGGAAGGCATGTCTGCCGCCATGCTTACTGGTGAACTGAATGCCGATGAAATCAGAATGGGCCCGGACGGACCGGTGTATTCGTCCAACCATGCGGGGGGAATTCTGGGCGGTATCAGCACCGGTCAGGACATTGTCGTTCGTTTTGCGGTCAAGCCCACATCTTCGATACTGACCACGCGCAAAACAGTGACTAAATCAGGTGAAAACACCGATATCATCACCAAGGGCCGCCACGATCCCTGTGTCGGGATCCGCGCCGTTCCGGTCGGAGAGGCGATGATGGCGTGTGTGCTGCTGGACCATCTATTGCTGCATCGCGGACAGGTCGGTGAAAACCAGGGTGTGATCGGGGAATAATTTGGCTTTTGGTGCGCAAAATCAAACGCCCCTGAATGGCACATGCGCAAGATGAAAGTTGAAGACGCATCATCGCGACCTGCACTTGGCATTGCGTTAAAGCTGACGGCGGTTTTCCTGTTCACCACAATGGCGGCGCTGATCAAGGCCACTTCGGATCTGGTTCCTGCAGGCGAGGCGGTGTTCTTTCGATCCTTTTTCGCGATTCCGGTGATTGTGATCTGGCTGATCCAGCGTGGCCAACTGCGCAGCGGACTGATCGCAAAAAACCCGTGGGGCCACGTGCGCCGGGGAATTTTTGGAACAACGGCGATGGGGCTTACGTTCTTTGGCCTCGGTCTTCTGCCGCTTCCCGAAGTGACGGCAATCGGGTTTGCCACGCCGATATTCACAGTCATTCTGGCGGCGATACTGCTGGGAGAGCGGATCAGGTTGATCCGTGTCGGGGCTGTCTCGCTCGGCTTGCTTGGGGTTCTGATCATATTGTCGCCGCGCTTGTCCGGTTCTTCCGGTCTGACCGATCAGGCCACCATCGGGGCGCTGATGATACTGGTTGCCACCTTTATGCGGTCGCTGGTGCAGATCCAGATACGTCAGATGGTTCAGACAGAACACACGGCTGCCATAGTGTTTTACTTTTCGGCAACTGCATCCCTGTTGTCACTGATGACATTGCCGTTCGGATGGGTGGTGCCTGACCTTACGACAATCGCACTTTTGGTTCTGGCCGGGCTGATGGGGGGCGTCGCACAAATTCTGATCACTTCGGCATATCGCTTTGGAACAGTGTCTATGCTGGCCCCTTATGATTATGCCTCGATGCTGTTTGCGATTGTGATCGGCTATGTCTGGTTTGGCGAGCTGCCAACGCTGGTCATGCTCTTTGGTGCGACGCTGGTGATCAGCGCCGGTGTCCTGGTGATCTGGCGCGAACACCACCTCGGGCTTGAAAGGCGCAAGGCCCGTTCCGTGACCGACCCGAAAGCCTAGCAATGCTATTCATCAAAACGGAGCGTGATCCGTACCGTCCCAACAGGAGCAAACATGACCGACGCAAACACCCACAAAGCTGAAATGAAAGCCGTGCAGGCCAAACACCGCGAGAAAATCGCCGAGGCAAAAGACCCCGGGCGCGGTCTGGTGCTTGTCCATACTGGCAACGGAAAGGGCAAATCCAGTTCCGCATTCGGGGTTATTGTGCGGGCGCTGGGCTGGAAACAGAAGGTTGGTGTCGTGCAGTTTATCAAGGGCACGTGGATCACCGGCGAACGGCAGTTCTTTGGCAGGTTGGGGCAGGTGGTCTGGCACACGATGGGCGAAGGTTTCACCTGGGATACACAGGACAAGGATCGCGATATCGCGGCTGCGACGGCGGCCTATCAGAAAGCCTGCGAAATGATGGAAAGCGGTGAATTCGACCTGATCGTTCTGGACGAAATCAATATCGCGCTGCGGTACGATTATCTGGATGTGGCTGCCGTTCTTGACGGGCTGAAGGCGCGATCTGACAAAACCAGCGTGATCCTGACAGGGCGCGATGCCAAGCCGGAATTAATGGAATACGCCGATTTAGTGACTGAAATGACCGAAATCAAACACCCCTATGCCGCCGGGATCAAGGCGCAGCGCGGCGTGGATTTCTAGGATAGCATTCGGGTGGCCTGACATGTCAGGCCACCTTTTGCTTACCTGCAGACTGCCGGATCAGGCGCGCACCAGTTTTTCATAGCCTTGCGCAATCTCGCGGGTCAGTGCGCCGACTTCGAAATTGTAATCCCCGATCTGGCCAACCGGAGTCACTTCGGCGGCGGTGCCGGTCAGCCAGCATTGTTCAAACCCTTCCAGTTCTTCGGGCATGATATGGCGTTCATGCACCTTGATCTGGCGGTCTTTCAGCATTCCGATCACGGTTTGCCGCGTCAGGCCGTTCAGAAAGCAATCCGGGTCGGGGGTGTGAACCTCGCCGTTCTTGACGAAAAAGATGTTTGCGCCGGTGGCTTCGGCGACATAGCCGCGATAATCGAACATCATCGCATCCGAACAACCTTTGGCCTCTGCCGCGTGTTTGGACATGGTGCAGATCATGTAAAGGCCAGCCGCTTTAGCGTGGCTTGGAATGGTTTCGGGGCTTGGGCGCTTCCATTTTGAAATGTCCAGCTTGGCGCCTTTCATCTTGGCGTCGCCGTAATAGGCACCCCATTCCCATGCCGCGATCGCCATGCGCACCGGGTTGCGGGCCGATGCGACACCCATGTCTTCGCCCGCGCCGCGCCAGGCGACTGCGCGCACATAGGCGTCCTGCAATCCGCTTGCCGCCAGAACCTCGACTTTGGCGGCCTCGATCTCGTCGATGGTGTATGGAATTTCGAAATCGATCATCTGCGCCGAACGCTTCAGGCGTTCGGAATGTTCGCGCGATTTGAAGATTTTGCCATTATACGCGCGTTCCCCTTCAAAGACAGAGGACGCATAGTGCATGGCATGGGTCAGAATGTGGACGTTGGCGTCGCGCCAGTCGATCATTTTGCCGTCCATCCAGATGTAGCCATCCCGATCATCATATCGTCCCGCCATGATAGAATCCTCCTATGCGTTGCGATTGTCTTTGCATATATTGCGCAAATTATGGCCACTTCGGACATATAATTGCGCGAAAACTGCGGTTCGATATCGCTTCGCCCTTGGAATGTCAACAACACTGACGTAAGCTGCCGCAAATCAGTTCAGTAAACGAGGGTATCATGGCCGAAGGGCGTGCGGCACAAGGGTACGGGGGTGAAAGCCTGCTGTTCCTCACGGACGAACAGTTGCGACAAGGGATCGAGGCAATGTTCTTTGCCTATCGCGGCTTTACCGCTGATCCCGACCGGATTCTTTCCGACATGGCCTATGGTCGGGCACATCACCGCGCGGTTCATTTCATCAGCCGCGCGCCGGGGACCACGGTGAACAACCTGCTGAACATTCTGGGCGTAACCAAACAATCGCTGAACCGCGTTTTGCGCACCCTGATACAGGATGGTCTTGTAGAAAGCCGTGTTGGCAAAACCGACAAACGCGAGCGCCACCTGCACCTGACGGAAAAAGGCGCCGAGCTGGAACGCACCCTTTCGGATGCACAACGCGAACGCATGCGTGCCGCCTATCGCGAAGCTGGCCCCGAGGCGGTCAGCGGGTTTCGCCAGGTTCTGGAGGCAATGATGGACGCCGACCTGCGGCGCAAATACGTCAGGCTGAAGGAGGCAGGCCAATGAGCGAGATGGACGCCCACCTGCTGATTGTGGACGATGATGAACGCATCCGCAGCCTGCTGCAAAAGTTTCTGGTGCGTAACGGATTTCTGGTCACATCGGCCCGCGATGCAGCCCATGCACGGCGCATTCTGTCGGGTCTGGATTTTGATATGATCGTCATGGATGTCATGATGCCGGGCGAAGACGGCGTGTCTTTAACCAGATCCCTGCGGGAAAACTCGCAAACGCCCATTTTGCTGCTGACGGCAAAGGGCGAAACCGAAAACCGCATCGAAGGGCTGGAGGCCGGTGCGGATGACTATCTGGCAAAGCCGTTCGAGCCCAAAGAACTGCTTTTGCGGATCAACGCGATTTTGCGGCGCATGCCCGAAACACCTGCCGAAAGCACCGCGCCGAAAATCCTGCATCTTGGCCCGATCCGGTACGATATTGAACGCGGCCAGATGTGGCAGGGCGTAGAACCTGTCCGGCTGACGGCCACGGAAAGCCAGTTGATGAAAATCTTTTCGTCCTGTCCCGGTGAACCGGTCAGCCGGGCCAAACTGGTCGAAGATCTGGGGCGCGATCTGGGGCAGGCGCAGGAACGGGCCGTCGATGTCCAGATCACCCGTTTGCGCCGCAAGATCGAAGAAAATTCGAAACAGCCCCGGTATCTGCAAACCGTGCGCGGGGCCGGATACATGCTGGCCCCCGATTAGACCGCCGGTCGGGATTCAAGTATTTTTAAAAAGGTGAAGACGGAAGATGCAGACTGCCCTGATTACCCACGCCGATTGTCTGGACCATGTCACGCCCGAAGGACACCCGGAACGTTTGGCGCGGCTGGAACATGTGCTGCACGCGCTGGCGCCGCTGAACCTGCCACAGATCACAGCGCCTTTGGCCGCCGAAGATGATGTTTTGCGGGTTCATCCGGCATCCTACCTGGCAGATCTGCGCCGCACGGCACCCAAATCGGGCGCCGCACAGATTGACGCGGATACATGGATGTCACCGGGCACGTTAACGGCCGCTTTTCGTGCGGCGGGCGCCGTTGTGCGTGCCGTTGATATGGTTCTGGCAGGTGAGACCGGCAATGCGTTTTGTGCCACGCGCCCACCCGGGCATCATGCGGAAACAGACACTGCAATGGGGTTCTGTTTCATCGGCAACACTGCATTGGCGGCGAAATACGCGTTGGATCACCACGGGTTGAACCGTGTTGCGGTCGTTGATTTCGATGTCCACCACGGCAACGGAACGCAGGATATCTTATGGGACGAAAAGCGCTCTTTGCTGGTTACGTCACAGCAAATGCCGCTGTGGCCGGGCACCGGACGCGCCGATGAAGCCGGTGCGTATGATAACATCCTGAATATTCCGCTGCCGCCCGGTTCGGATGGCGAAGATATGAAAAAGGCCTATTCAGAGACTGCTTTTCCCCGATTGCTGGCCTTTGATCCCGATCTGATCATCATCAGTGCGGGCTTTGACGCGCATCGCGATGATCCGCTGGCACAGCTTGACTGGACCACAGAAGATTTTGCGTGGATCACGGAACAGATTTGCGCCATCGCAGCAAAATGCTGCAACGGGCGCGTGGTCTCGACACTGGAAGGCGGGTATGATCTGACTGCGCTGGCCGCCGCAGCGCACGCCCATGTACAAGAATTGATGAAAGCCGCGATATGACCGATACCCCGACCGACACCCCGGTAAACGAAATGACATTTGAACAGGCCATGGCCGAGCTTGAACAGGTCGTGACCCAGCTTGAGCGCGGCGATGTCGCGCTGGATGCGTCCATCAGCCTTTATGAACGGGGCGCTGCCCTGAAAAAACGCTGTGAGGCCAAGCTGAAGGAAGCCGAAGAAAAAGTGGCTATGATCACACTGGATGCGGATGGTGCGGCAACCGGAACGAAACCTGTCGAAGGTCTCTGACGTGTTTGATGTTCGCCTGAAGGCAGCCGCAACGGCTGTTCAGGCTCATTTTGACAAGATACTGCCGACGCGGCCCGCCCTTCCTGTGATCAAAGGTATGTCTTATGCGGTTGGGGGCGGGAAACGCTTGCGAGCCTTTCTGGTGCTGGAATCGGCGCGGTTGCATTCTGTCGACCCGCAGCAGGCGATCTGGCCGGCCGCCGCGATTGAAGCCATGCACGCCTACAGCCTAGTTCACGACGATTTGCCATGTATGGACGATGATGATTTGCGGCGCGGTCTGCCGACACTTCATGTCAGATGGAACGAGGCGACGGCGGTTCTGGTCGGCGATGCATTGCAAAGTCTTGCGTTTGAATGTGTGACCCACCCCGAATGCGGATCTGCAGAAATCCGGGTCGAACTGGCCAGAAGTCTTGCCATTGCCAGCGGCGTGCAGGGTATGGTTTTGGGACAAGCGCTTGATATCGCCGCCGAAACAGCGGAATTGCCATTGTCGCTGGACGAAATTACTGCGCTTCAGGTGAACAAGACCGGCGCCCTGATCCAGTGGTCTTGCGAGGCGGGTGCGATCATGGCCATGGCAGACAATCGTGCGCTGCGCCAATTCGCGCAAGCATTGGGGCTTGCTTTCCAGATTGCCGACGACATCTTGGATGTGGAAGGCGATGCATCCAAGGCTGGCAAGCGGGTCGGCAAAGACGATGCCGCAGGCAAGGCGACGTTTGTGTCACATCTGGGTCTGGACGGGGCAAAGAAACGCGCCAGAGAACTTGTCCAAGCCGCCTGTGATGCGCTGGATGGCTATGGATCAGAGGCGCAAACCTTGCGGGAGGCGGCGCGGTTCGTTCTCTCGCGCGACAGCTAGGCACAGTTAGGCCTTGTGCCACAGGAGGCGCATATGAACGACCGGCCCAAAACGCCATTGCTGGACACGATTGATCGTCCGGCAGACCTGAAACAGTTGACCGACCGCCAGTTGACCCAACTGGCCGGGGAACTGCGTGCGGAAACGATTTCGGCGGTTTCGGTCACGGGGGGCCATCTGGGGGCCGGGCTGGGTGTGGTCGAACTGACAGTTGCACTGCATGCCGTTTTTGACACGCCACGCGATAAGCTGGTTTGGGACGTGGGGCACCAGTGTTATCCGCATAAAATCCTGACGGAACGGCGCGACCGGATCAGAACATTGCGGATGAAGGACGGGTTAAGCGGCTTCACCAAACGATCTGAATCGCCCTATGATCCTTTCGGAGCAGCCCATTCTTCGACGTCGATCAGTGCTGCATTGGGGTTTGCCGTTGCGTGCGATCTGGGCGGCAACACGCCCGAAGGATTGGGCGATGCCATCGCCGTGATCGGTGATGGTGCCATGAGTGCCGGAATGGCCTATGAGGCCATGAACAATGCAGGCCATTTGAAAAAACGGCTGATTGTCATCCTGAACGACAATGAAATGAGCATTGCACCGCCTGTCGGTGCCATGTCGTCTTATCTGAGCCGCCTTTACGCAGAAGAGCCGTTTCAGGAATTAAAGGCTGCAGCCAAGGGCGCGGTGTCCCTGCTGCCCGAACCGTTTCGCGAGGGGGCCAAACGCGCCAGGGATGTTCTCAAAGGCATGGCCGTTGGCGGAACG
The DNA here is from genome assembly GCF_051013555.1 of Sulfitobacter sp. TBRI5. NCBI lineage: Bacteria > Pseudomonadati > Pseudomonadota > Alphaproteobacteria > Rhodobacterales > Roseobacteraceae > Sulfitobacter > Sulfitobacter sp. TBRI5. The sequence goes on from NZ_CP112884.1 coordinate 1,437,800, forward strand.
CTGTTCGAAGCGCTTGGGTTTTCTTATGTCGGGCCGATCGACGGGCACGACATGTCGCAGCTTTTGCCGGTGCTGCGCACCGTAAAGCAGCGCGCCACAGGCCCGATCCTGATTCACGTGATTACAAAAAAGGGCAAAGGCTACGCCCCTGCCGAAGCCGCGCGGGACAAAGGCCATGCCACAGCCAAGTTTGATGTTGTAACCGGCAAACAGGCCAAGACGCCTTCGAACGCACCCAGTTATACCAGCGTTTTCGCCAAGGCATTGCTGGCCGAAGCGGCGGCAGATGACAAGATTTGTGCCGTCACCGCCGCGATGCCGGACGGAACCGGGTTGAATATGTTTGCAGACCGGTATCCCAGTCGATGCTTTGACGTCGGTATTGCCGAGCAGCACGGGGTTACATTTTCGGCCGCTTTGGCCGCAGGCGGGATGAAGCCGTTTTGCACGATGTATTCCACGTTTTTGCAGCGCGGTTACGATCAGGTGGTGCATGATGTGGCCATTCAGCGGCTGCCGGTCCGTTTCGCGATTGACCGCGCGGGGCTGGTCGGCGCTGACGGCGCGACCCATGCAGGCAGCTACGACATTGCGTATCTCGCAAATTTGCCCGGTTTTACCGTCATGGCGGCCGCGGACGAGGCGGAATTGATGCATATGGTGGCCACCGCTGCTGCGCATGACAGTGGCCCGATTTCCGTTCGTTTCCCGCGCGGAGAAGGTGTGGGTGTCGATTTGCCTGAGCGGGGCGAGATTTTGGAAATTGGCAAAGGCAGGATCGTTCAGAATGGTGCACGGGTGGCCATCTTGTCCTTTGGGACCCGTCTGTCCGAAGTTAGGAAAGCGGCAGAATCGCTGGGCGCGAAGGGGATTAACCCCACGATTGCCGATGCGCGCTTTGCCAAACCGCTGGACAGGGATCTGATCCTGTCGCTGGCGCGCAACCACGAGGCCCTGATCACGGTCGAAGAAGGTGCCGTGGGTGGATTTGGCAGCCATGTTGCACAGTTGATCGCGGAAGAAGGCATTTTTGATACGGGTCTGCGATACCGGTCCATGGTTCTGCCTGATACGTTCATCGATCAGGCAAGCCCGGCGGACATGTATGCCAGCGCTGCAATGAACGCCGAACATATCGAAGCCAAGGTTCTGAACGTTCTGGGCATTGCGGCTATTGGTGAAAAAAGGGCCTGATAGGGTCTATTTTTTGGTACTGTCCGCCAGCATGGCCTGCAATCCTTCGCGGTAGGTGGGAAAGCTGAGGCGCACGTTCAATTCGTCCTTGATCCGGTCATTTCGCACACGTTTGCTTTCTGCATAAAAGCTGCGCGCCATCGGGGTAAGATCGGCATCTTCAAAGGCAATTTCCGGCGGAACGGGCAGGTTCAGCAATTGCGCGGCATAGCCGATCACATCCTGCGGCGGGGCCGGATCATCATCGCAAAGGTTGTAGACAGCGCCGGGATTGGGGCAGGTGATTGAGGCCATCAGGACTTTGGCAATGTCTTCCACGTGAATGCGCGAAAACACCTGCCCGTCTTTCACGATCCTGCGCGCGGTCCCATTCCGGACCTTTTCGAACGGTCCGCGGCCCGGCCCGTAAATCCCGGCCAACCGGAATATGTGCAATGGCAAGCCGGCAACCGATTGCCATTCTGCTTCGGCTTTCATCCGTGCAGTGCCGCGTTTTGTGCTGGGGGTCAGCGGTGTTTTTTCGTCAACCCACCCGCCCTGATGGTCGCCGTAAACACCGGTTGTCGACAAATATCCGACCCAGGTCAGATCCTTTGCCCTGTTTGCGATGGCATCACGGCACTGGGCCAGTACAGGATCACCTGATCCATCCGGGCCGGCCGAAACCAGAATATGACTGGCCTGCGCGATATGGTCCCGCATATCCGCACCCGGCCAGATAACCGGCGTAATTCCGTTCTGTTCAAGCTGCTTTGCCTTCTGATCTGATCGTGTTGTTCCGATCACACGCCACCCCAGCGGTAAAAGCAGGCGTGCCAGCGCCTGCGCTGAATACCCGTGACCGAAAGAAAGCAGCGTTTTTGTCATGGAACATCAGATGCGCAATGCCGGCCAAATATGCAAGCGCTACAAGGCACTTGATCGACAAAGGCAGTGTCGGGTCTAATGGGGTCATGACTTCGAAACCGCCAAACCTGTCCAGAGCGTATTCTCTTTCCTCGCCCGAGGATTCAAAACGGCTGTATGCAGACTGGGCAGAAAGCTACGATAAGGACTTTGTCGGGGAACAGGGGTACATCCTGCATTTGCAGGTTGCCCAGCATTTCGTCGCATCTGGCGGGCAGGGCCCTGTTCTGGATGTCGGGGCAGGTACCGGCGTGTGTGGCGCCGCCCTGCGCGAACTGGGCATTTCCGAGATCGAAGCAACGGACATTTCTGCCGACATGCTGAAGGTGGCCGCCGCAAAGGATGTTTATCGCAGCCTGTTCACAGCGGACCTTTTGCAGGGGTTGCCGGTTGCCGACAACAGCTATGGCGGGATCGTCAGTTCGGGTACGTTTACGGCGGGCCATGTTGGCCCACAGGCGATTGATGAACTTGCGCGCGTTGCAAAACCCGGTGGGTTGATTGCGCTTTCCATTAACGCCAAGCATTTTGGGTCAGCCGGGTTTGCCGCCAAATTCGAGACTCTGAATGGCAGTATTTATGATTTGTCTCTGACAAATGTGCGGATTTACGAAGTCACGACAAAGGGCGAACACAAAGACGATCAGGCCTTTGTCGCACAGTTTCGAAAGGCCTAACGCCCCTTCCAGACCGGATCCCGTTTTTCCGCGAAAGCGCGCGCGCCTTCCAACTGGTCTTCGGATGCATAAAGCGTGTCGACCGAAGGAATTTGCCGCCTTGTGATCCGGTTCATCGCGTCCTGAAATTTCGAATCTTCCGCGTCGCGCACGATTTCCTTGATCGCCGCGTAAACCAGTGGCGGCCCCGAGGCGAGAAGCCGGGCAAGCTCCCACGCGCGATCCATCAGCTGATCCGCCGGAATCACTTCGTTCACAAGGCCCCAATGATGCGCCTCGGGTGCGTCGAACCAGCGACCGGTCAGCAGCAATTCCATCGCGATGTGATAGGGAATGCGTTTGGGCAGTTTTACCGAAGCCGCATCAGCCACCGTTCCGGACCTGATTTCCGGCAATGCAAAAGTGGCATGATCCGCAGCCAGAATAATGTCCGCGCTCAAGGCCAGTTCAAGCCCGCCACCACACGCGATGCCGTTTACGGCTGCAATCACGGGTTTGTTCATGCCCCGCAATTCCTGCAATCCGCCAAAGCCACCGACACCGTAATCGCCATCAACCGCATCACCGTCTGCCGCTGCTTTCAGATCCCAACCGGGGCAGAAAAATTTCTCTCCTCCACCAGTGATAATCGCAACGCGCAATTCCGGATCGTCACGAAACCGCGCAAATACATCACCCATTTCGCGTGAGGTCAGCAGATCAATGGCGTTGGCCTTTGGGCGATCCAGCGTGACTTCAAGGATCGGACCTTCGGTTCTTGTTTTAAGCGGTGACATTCATGTGGCCTTTCTAATCAGGGCATCTGCGGCAACAGCGCGCGTCGGTGTGCATATCAGCGGATTAACCTCAACCTCGCAAACCGTATCGGCGTTTTCAACAACATAGGCCTGTATGGCCTGAACTGCCGCACAGATCGCGTTCATATCGGCTGCGGGCTGGCCCCGGAAACCGATCAGCAAAGGATAGGTTTTCAGCCTTGTCAGAGCCTGTTTTACCGCTGTGTCAGAAGCCGGTACCATCAACGACACCGCATCTGAAAGTATTTCCGTCAACGTCCCGCCGGCGGCCAGTGTCAGAACAAAACCGTGTGCCGGATCGCGGGTGATCCCGACAAGCAACTCTGCAACACCGCCCGTGATCATTTCTTCGATCAGAAACGTCTCGGTTGGCATTTCTCTTGCAACTGCGTGAACCTCGGCCGCCTTCAGGCCAACCCTGACCGCACCGACGTCGGATTTATGCGTAATTCCGATCCCCTTGAGAACAAGCGGTTCCGGCATGACGGTGGCCATTTTTTCTGCGGCTTCCGGACTTTCCGCAATATCCAGAAGCGGAACCGACAGACCATGCTGCGCCAGCGCCACCTTGGCTTGCACTTCGGTCAGAACGGTGCCGTCCCGGTCCCGGCCGGGGGGCAGCATCGGTTCGCGAATGGGGGCGTTTTTCGGTGCGGCGGCTTCGGCAGCGGCAATCGCCTCGCTCAGGCCAAGCATCGGGGTCACACCACCAGCGGCAAGTTGGGCGGCAACGTCCTGCGGCATAAGTTCGGGCAGTGTGGCGACCACGGCAACCGGCCGCCCTGTCCGCTTTCGAACCTCAAGTGCGGCATTGGTTGCGCAAACCCAATCAGACGCATCGGTATGAGGATAGTCGACAATGCTGAGTGTCAGCGCAATATCGGGTGCCGCCATAGGGGTCCAGGCATCGGCCATCGCACCATCATTGCGCCAGATATAGGTGTGGTAATCCAACGGGTTTGCTAAGGCGACTTTTGGCCCCAAAGCCTTTTTCAGAGCCTGCTTTTGCTCTGAATCAAGCGGTGGAAATTCAACATTGCGGCCATGTGCGGTATCAGCGGCCAGGCTCGCCTCCCCGCCGGAGCAACTGATTGATGACAACCGGTTCGATGCCAGCCGCCCGTTGAAGTGAAGCAGCTTGAGGGTTTCCAGAAAGGTCGGCAGATCATGCACCCGCGAGATACCCAGCCGGTCCAGAACGGCCTGTGCGCCTGCATCACTTCCCGCCAGTGATGCCGTGTGCGAAACTGCGGCTTTCTGAGCGTGTTCTGACCGCCCGACTTTCAGGGCAATCACAGGAACACCGCGTTCGTACGCGGCCAGCGCAAAGCGTTCCCAGGCGGAAAGCGATCCGAACCCTTCGATGTGAACCCCGATTGCGGTGACGCGCGGGTCGTCCAGCAAACCGCACGCAATATCGGCCTGAGACGTCTGGGCCATATTTCCGCACGTAACGGTGTACGCGATAGGCAATCCGCGTTTCTGCATCGTCAGATTGATCGCGATATTTGACGATTGCGTCAGGATGGCAACGCCCCGGTCAACCCGCGCGCATCCATGTTGATCCGGCCACAGCAACGCCCCGTCCAGCGCATTAATGAACCCGTAACAGTTCGGGCCCAGAATTGGCATCGCACCGGCGGCAGCAACCAGTTCCGCCTGCAAACCGGTGCCTGTTGCATCTTCGGCAGCGGCTTCGGCAAACCCGGACGCAAAACATACCGCACCGCCTGCGCCCATGCCCCGCAATCCGGTGACGGTTGCGATTGTGGCCTGGCGGTTGATGCCGACAAAGGTGGCATCCGGCGGTTCGGGTAGATCCGTAAGTGTTGTATACGCGTCAATCCCGCCAAAGGCACCGCCGTTGGGGTGAACGGGCCAAATGGACCCGCTGAATCCCATTTTCTGTGACTGGGCGATCACCTGCGCGCACCACGCTCCGCCTCCGATCACCGCAATCGATTTCGGCCGGAACAATCTTGACAGGTCAGACATCACCGAAATCCCGTTCTGGGTCGGACAAGCCGGCGTTTCTGGATATTTTTAAACAGAAGAAGCAATGCTTTATTAACTTTGGCAGTTCATTCGGGTCAGGCGGTACAGGCGGGGACGCCGATGACCGTAACAGGAGAAGGCCCCCTGCCGCGCGAACCGCAGGCAGGGGGCTGGACCTTGTTCTTCTGTTTTCAAATATCCCTGCCGGAGGCATGGTTAAGCGCCCAGCGCCCGAAGCAGTTCGCGACTGATGATATGGCGCTGAATTTCGGACGTACCGTCCCAGATACGTTCCACACGTGCGTCGCGCCAGAACCGTTCCAGCGGATAATCATCCATCAGACCCATGCCACCGTGTATTTGGAGCGCCGCATCTGTGACGCGTGCCAGCATTTCAGAGGCATATAGTTTGGCTGACGCAATCTCGCGGTTGGCGGGCAGCGATTTATCCAGGCGGTCAGCGGCGGCAAGCGTCAAAAGATCGGCGGCATCGATTTCGGTGATCATGTCGGCAATCTGGAACGAAACGCCTTGGAATTTGCCGATTTTCTGACCGAACTGTTCGCGGGTGGCCGCATAGTCCAGCGCATAGTCGAAAACGCGGCGTGCCCGCCCGACCGACATGGTGGCAACCGTAATCCGTGTTGCGTAAAGCCAAGTGTTCATCACCTCAAAGCCGCCGTCAACATCGCCCAGAACCTGCGCATCCGGCAAACGGCAGTCATCAAATTCCAGTATCATGTTCTTGTAGCCGCGGTGGCTGACCGATTTGTATCCGTCACGAATGGTGAAGCCCGGCGTGCCGCGATCAACCAGAAAGGCCGTGATGCGCTTTTTTGGGCCTTTTGGTGTCTGATCTTCGCCGGTTGCGATGAACACGATGATGAAATCGGCATGGTCCGCGCCCGAGATGAAGTGCTTTGTGCCATTCACCACCCAATCGCCGCCATCGCGTTTTGCCGCACATTTCATGCCGCGTACATCAGATCCGGCGCCAGGTTCGGTCATGGCCAGTGCATCCATCCGTTCGCCGCGTATTGCGGGTGTCAGGTATCGTTCGATCTGTTCGCCCTCGCACGCCATCAGAATGTTTTGTGGACGGCCGAAAAAATGGTTCAGTGCCATGGAGCCGCGGCCCAGTTCCCGTTCGACCAGTGCGAATTCCATATGGTTCAGGCCGGCACAGCCTACGCTTTCCGGAAAATTGCAGGCATAAAACCCAAGCTCGATGGTTTTGCGTTTGATCTCGTCCGCGATCTCCTGAGGGACGTCGCCTGTACGTTCAACAAGTTCTTCATGCGGGTAGATTTCTTTTTCGACAAAGGATCGCACCGTTGATGCAATCATTTCCTGTTCGTCTGTCAGCCCGTATTGCATTGCGTAAATCCCTTTGATCAGCCGAGGAACAGGTTACGGGGATTGCTTTTGTCCATCGTGCTGAAATAGTCAGTTATCATGCAAAGCTGGTCAAAAACTTCTTCGCTCTGTCAGCGTTACGGCCTGGTTCTTTATGACGGGTTTTCCAATCACTGTCTGGCAAACACGGTAGAACCTTTGCGCGCCGCGAACATGTTGTCGGGGCGGCAGTTGTATCAATGGGTCTTCTTGACGGTGAACGGGTTGCCCGCAACATCTTCCAGCGGGTTGGAGGTACGCCCGCATACACCCTTGAAGGATGCCGAGGGTGATATGCTTTTGGTCATGCCGTCTTACGGGTTTCGCACACATGCCACATGGCAAAACCGTGCAGCCTTGGGTTCGGCTGCAAAGCAGTTCAAGGTTCTGGCTGGTATGGATACCGGAAGCTGGCTGTTGGCGCATGCCGGATTGCTGTCGGGGCACCGCGCTACAATTCATTGGGAAGAACTGGCGGCGTTTGCCGAAGAATTTCCCGACATCGACGGCGTTCGGGAACGGTTTGTCATAGATGGCGACAGGGTCACGTGCAGCGGTGCCATGGCAGCCTTTGATATGGTGATGTTTCTGATTGGCCGTGATCATGGGCAAGCCCTTGCGCTGGAAGTTGCGCAGCTTTTCATGTCGGGCCATCCGCAGGTCGCTATGCCGGTCGGGCGCGGGCGCAGCCGAAGCGTGACCAATCGGGCCATTGCATTGATGCAAGAGCATGTAGAAGACCCGCTGACCATTGCGGCCATCGCGTTTCGGGTCGGATGCACCCAAAAAACGCTTGAGGCACGAATGCGCACCGCAACAGGCGCCGCACCGCAAAAAGTCTATCGGCGGATACGTCTTATTGTAGCAAGAAAGCTAGTGTTAGAGACTGTTTTGCCCGTTTCAGAGATTGCATTGCGCTGTGGCTATCAGGATGCGAGTGCAATGACGCGCGCGTTCAAAGCGGAATTCGGAACAACCCCGCGCGCCCTGCGGCTTGCCCTTGTCTGAGGATGCGCTTGTTGCAGTCGGGCGCAGACCCGATGAAACCGGATCAGCTTGCGTAATCCGATCCCTCCTGGTCCAGGATCGCTTTTAGCTCTTCCAGATGGCGGTCTGCCTGTCCGGGATAATCGTCCAGTTCCTGTGCCGTCTTTTCGGCAACATCATCGGGCAGTACCCGCAACGGCTGGCCTGTTTGCAAAGCGCGGATATAGGTTTCGGCTGCGCGTTCGAAGTAATAGAGCCTGTTGAACGTGTCCGCGACGGAATCACCGATAATCATGATGCCGTGATTGCCCATTATCATAACCTTATGCTTTGGATTGGTCAGCAAGGCGGCACAACGTTCGCCTTCCTCTTCAAAGGCAAGACCGCCATACCCGTCATCGATCACGTACCGGTTGAAAAACGTGGCGCAGTTCTGATCAATCGGTGGCAGGCGGCTGTCCGCCAGCGAGGCCAGGACAGTGGCATGTATGGAATGGACGTGCATCGCGCAGCGCGCATGCGGGCAATGCCGGTGCAGACCGCCATGCAGGCCCCAGGCGGTCGGATCGGGCGCGTTCGGCCCTATCAGGGTTTCGGGGTCATTGGCGTCTACCACGATCAGATCGCCGGCCTTGATCCGGGAAAAATGGCGCTGGTTCGGGTTCATCAGGAAACGGGTGCCGTCGTCGTTGATGGACAGGCTGAAATGATTGGCTACGGCCTCGTGCAGGTTCAACCTTGCGGTCCATCGGAACGCCGCCGCCAGATCGACGCGTTCCTGCCAGTGGTCCATATTGGGTCGTATCTGAGCAACTGTCATGGGATATCTTTCTTTTGGTTTTCCGGCGTATTTCGTTCGATCTGCAAGCTTGCCGTATTTTGCGGATCAGTCGGGTGCGGCATCGTCTGTTGGGCGGCTGGCCACCCACGCATAGCCGTTTTCGCACAGAATATAGGTTTCCCGCAAACCATGTGGTTTGTTCGTCGGTTCCTGTAAAACCACTGCACCGGCTGTGTGCGCCTTTTCGGCGGTGATATCCGGATCGCTATCGTAAAGCCGGATTTCAATACCAGCGCCGCGCGGCGGGTTTTCGGGCAGCAACCCCAGCAACGGATTACTGTGATATGTCCCGTCAGAGTGAAGCTGAAACACCTGGGATTGATAGGTCACAATCGCGAAATCCGCGCTTGCTTGATGGTAACTCATGCCAAAAACAGTCTCTAAAAAGGCGCATTCGGCCAGAACATCCCTGACCAGCAGGTTCAGGCCGATGCCCCGCAGCGATGCGCCGAAAGCCTCGGCTGAAACGGTTTCGAAATCCATGGACACTCACTCCTTATGGTTCAGCTTGATCATGCCCTTGACGCATGTCAACGTACCGCATGAACGACACAACACCACTTTCATGGGCGCAGACAGCGCCACGTCTTGTCGCTGTCGCCGCCGGACGCAGCACAGCCGATACCGTGATCCGCAACGGGATCTGGGTGAATGTGCACACGCGTGAATGTTTACCCGGCCATGATATCGCGATCGCCGAAGGGCGCATTGCCTATGTCGGAACAGATGCATCGCATTGTATCGGCCCCGATACCGAAATCATTGACGCAGACGAGCGCTATATGATCCCGGGGCTTTGCGATGCGCATATGCACATCGAAAGCGGCATGCTGACGCCGGCGGAATTTGCGCGGGCTGTGATCCCGCATGGCACCACGTCGATGTTCACCGACCCGCATGAAATTGCCAATGTTCTGGGCCTTTCCGGGGTCCGCATGATGCATGACGAGGCGTTGATGCAACCGATCAACATCTTTACGCAGATGCCGTCCTGCGCGCCGTCTGCGCCGGGGCTGGAAACCACAGGGTTTGAAATATCCCCCGAAGATGTGGCCGAAGCGATGTCATGGCCCGGCATCATCGGCCTCGGTGAAATGATGAACTTTCCCGGTGTGATCAATGGTGACCCGAAGATGCTGGCCGAAATTGCGGCTACGCAGATGGCAGGGAAAACCGTTGGCGGACATTATGCATCGCCTGATTTAGGGTCGAATTTCGCGGCATATGTGGCCGGCGGCCCAGCCGATGATCACGAAGGCACATGCGAAGCGGATGCAATTGCGCGCGTCCGTCAGGGTATGGGTTTGATGATGCGGCTGGGGTCTGCGTGGTATGATGTTGAAACCCAGATCACAGCCGTGACCGAAAAGGGGCTGGATTCGCGCAGTTTCATCCTGTGCACCGATGATTGCCATTCCGGTACATTGGTGAACGAAGGACATATGAACCGTGTTGTGCGCCACGCAATTGCCTGTGGTTGTGATCCCGTCGTTGCCTTGCAGATGGCGACGATCAACACTGCCACGCATTTTGGGCTGGAACGCGAAATCGGGTCCATCACTCCGGGCCGGCGCGCGGATATCGTTCTGACGTCTGATTTGGAAACGCTGCCGATCGAACATGTCATCGCACGTGGAAAAACAGTCTCTGAAAAGGGAAAATGCCTGGTCGAATGCCCGCATTACCCCTGGCCGGATACCGCGCGCGGCACCGTGCACCTTGGCCACAGCCTGACCGAAACAGATTTTGAAATTGCAGCCCCCAAAGGCGCAAACAGCGCCCGCGTCAACGTGATCGGAGTTGTTGAAAATCAGGCGCCGACACAGGCGCTGGTGCGTGATCTGCCGGTCGATAACGGGCTGATCGAAGGACAGGGCGATACGTTTCAGATTGCATTGGTAGAACGGCACCGCGCCACCGGCGGCGTGGTGAACGGGTTTGTATCCGGATTTGGGTACACCGGCCGCATGGCCATGGCTTCGACTGTGGCGCATGACAGCCACCATATGATTGTCGTTGGCACGGACTGCGCGCAGATGGCGTTGGCGGCAAATCGTCTTGCCGACGTGGGTGGCGGTATAACGGTGTTCAAGGATGACGTGGAACTGGCGCTGGTTGAATTGCCGATTGCCGGATTGATGTCGGACAGTCCGGCACAAGAGGTTGCCGCAAAGGCGCAAGCGATGATGAAAGCGATGCAGACCTGCGGCTGCACATTGAACAATGCCTATATGCAACATTCCCTTTTGGCGCTGGTTGTCATCCCCGAGTTACGGATATCCGATCTGGGGCTGGTCGATGTGACGCGATTTGAAAAGATCAATCTGATCAGGACAGACAGATGACCGAGATAAGCACCATCAAGACGCCGGATGTGCCCGAAGCCGAAACCTTTCGGGATGCCAAGGCCGCCGTGGCGCGGCTTGAACTGATGTACGAAACAGCCACCGGATTCTTGCGGAAAAATTTCAGGCGCGCGATGGAAGAAGGATACCCGACCGCGCGGTATCGGGCCTTTTATCCAGAAATCCGGTTCACCACCACAAGCTATGCGCATGTGGATACGCGGCTCAGTTTCGGTCATGTCGCGGCACCGGGCACCTATGCCTCCAGTATCACGCGCCCGGATCTGTTTCGGAACTATCTGATCCAGCAGATTGGGCTGCTGATCGAAAACCACGGCATGCCCGTACAGATCGGGCTGTCCGATACACCGATTCCCGTGCATTTTGCCGTTGTCGGTGATGAAACGCTTGATGTTCCACAGGAAGGCGCATCCGATTTTATCCTGCGCGATTACTTTGATGTCCCTGATCTGAGCACCACAAACGACGATATCGTAAACGGAACCTACGCGACCCCGGACAATGTCGGTGTTCTGGCCCCGTTTACGGCCCAGCGCGTGGATTATTCACTGGCGCGCCTTGCGCATTACACCGCAACCGACCCGCATCATTTTCAGAACCATGTTCTGTTCACCAACTATCAGTTCTACGTCGCCGAATTCGAAGCGTTCGCGCGTTCCCAGCTTGCCGATCCGAACAGCGGATATACAAGCTTTGTCAGCACGGGAAACATGGTGATCACGTCTGCTGACGCGCCATTGGATCACCTGTTGAAGTTGCCGCAAATGCCCACGTACCACCTGAAGCGCGAGGACGGGTCCGGTATAACTCTGGTCAATATCGGTGTCGGCCCTTCAAACGCCAAAACCGCAACGGATCACATCGCCGTTTTACGGCCACATGCCTGGCTGATGGTGGGACACTGCGCCGGTTTGCGGAATTCGCAGGCGCTGGGCGATTTCGTTCTGGCCCATGCCTATTTGCGCGAAGATCATGTTCTGGACGATGATCTGCCGGTCTGGACCCCGATCCCGGCGTTGGCCGAAATCCAGATTGCTCTGGAACAAGCGGTTGCTGCCGTGACCAAACTGGAAGGGTTCGAGCTGAAGCGGATCATGCGCACCGGAACGGTTGCCACGATCGACAATCGCAACTGGGAACTGCGCGATCAGTCGGGGCCGGTGCAGCGTCTGTCGCAATCCCGCGCAATTGCTCTGGACATGGAAAGCGCCACGATCGCAGCGAACGGGTATCGTTTTCGGGTTCCCTATGGCACGCTGCTTTGCGTTTCCGATAAGCCACTGCATGGCGAATTGAAGCTGCCGGGGATGGCATCAGACTTTTACAAGACCCAGGTTGCGCGGCATTTGATGATCGGAATCCGGGCAATGGAAGCGTTGCGTGGCATGCCTCTGGATCGGCTTCACAGCCGGAAATTACGGTCTTTTGACGAGACTGCGTTCCTTTGAAACGGCCTTTTGGGTGAAAAACCCGCAAAAAAGGGCAAAAAAGCGCTGTTTTCCTCTTGCGCTTAACCACTATTTGTTGTGTTCCTACACTATATTCCGTTACATTGCGCGAATGAGGCCCTAAGTTTCGGGCAGCCGAAGGAGACCTAAAATGGCGAAACCAATGACCAAAACCCAACTCGTCGCCGCACTGGCCGATGAAATGGGAACAGACAAAAAAGCAGCAGCAGGTGCGCTGGATTCAGTGTGTGCGCTGATCACACGCGAAGTTTCCGGCGGCGGCGCCGTAACATTGCCCGGCGTTGGCAAAATCTATTGCCGCGAACGGCCCGAGCGCATGGTGCGCAACCCGGCCACAGGTGAACAGTTCAAGAAAGACGCGGACAAAGTCGTCAAGATGACGATTGCCAAAGCGTTGAAAGACAGCGTTAACGGCTGATCTTGACCTTGTTTCGAATTGCGGAAAGGGTCGTCCCGATGGGGCGACCCTTTCTAATTGGGGCAGACTGAATGGACACGCGCGCAATTGGCATGGGGCTGGCTTTTGCCCTTATGTGGTCCTCTGCCTTTACGTCCGCCCGCTTTATCGTTGTGGATGCCTCGCCGCTGTTAGCGCTGTCAGTACGCTATCTGATCTCTGGCCTTCTGGGCATAGCAATTGCCCGCGCAATGGGGCAAAGCTGGCATCTGACATCGGACCAGTGGCGTGCAACGATCCTGTTTGGCGTGTGTCAGAACGCGCTTTATCTGGGTTTGTTTTTTGTCGCCATGCAAACGATCGAAGCGTCCCTCGCCGCGATCATCGCATCAACCATGCCGTTGCTGGTTGCCGTGGCCAGCTGGGCCTTTCTGGGCGAACGGTTGAAGCCGCTGGGTATTCTGGGGCTGGTGCTTGGCATGATCGGGGTCGTGCTGATCATGGGCGCCCGTTTTCAGGGTGGCGTTGATCTCTATGGCCTTGCCTTGTGTTGCGTTGGCGTTCTTGCGCTGACATTTGCAACAATGGCGGTGCGGCGGGCGACATCAGGTGGAAGTTTCCTGATGATTGTTGGGTTGCAGATGTTGGTGGGGTGCGTGGCACTTGCCATTGCGGCCCTGTTGTTTGAAACGCCGCGGCTTAACCCGACACCGACACTCGCCATCGCGTTTGCGTATACAACGCTTGTTCCCGGGTTGATCGCGACCTTGGTCTGGTTCTTTCTGGTCAACCGGATCGGTGCAACGCGCGCTGCGACGTTCCATTTTCTCAATCCGTTTTTCGGTGTGGCGATCGCATCGCTTTTTCTGGCCGAAGCGCTGGGCCCGCGGGACGTCATCGGCGTGTCAATTATTGCCGCAGGTATTCTGGCAGTTCAGGTGTCGCGCCAATCCGGCAAATTGAAATCGCGCTCCTGGTCTGATCCATAGCGTGTTGACTTGAGCGGGGCAGCAATCGCAACTGGGGTTCAAAGCCCTTCGATTGCACAAAAAACCTGATGACAGATATCCAAACCCAACCGGCACAGGCGCCAAAACGATATGTTTTTTTGCTGTTGCCGGGTTTTTCGCAATTGGGTTTCACCTGTGCCCTTGAAACCTTGTCGCTTGCCAACCGGCATCTGGACCATGGCACCTATTATACCTGGCGTTTACTAGGTGAAACCGGTCAACCGGTGCGGGCCTGGAACGGCGTAACGGTAGAGGTTGATGATGCCTTGGGGCCGCTGGACAGAAGCGAAACCCTGATCGTTTGCGCAGGAGAACACGTGGGCCGCGCAAGCACCAAACCTATCCTGAACTGGCTTCGGCGCGAAACCCGCAAGGGTATGGATTTTGGCGCGTTGTCTAGCGGTACATATACGCTGGCATTGGCCGGTCTGATCAACGGGAAACGGGTGACAACGCATTGGGAATATAAAACGGCACTAAGCGAGCTGTTGCCAGACGTGATCATGGAAGACAGTATTTATTCGGTCGACGGGAAAGTGTTCACAACAGCCGGTGGTGCCGCTTCGATGGATCTGATGTTGCACAGGGTCAGCGAAGATTACGGTGTGGATCTGGCGCGGTGGGTTGCGGACCAGATGATCTATACGGCACCGCGCGGGCATTCCCACGCGCAACGTATGTCTTTGCGGGTCGGGGGTGAATATCGGCACTCCAAGCTGTCTCTGGCGTTGCAGATCATGCAAAACAATGTTGAAGATCCGCTAAGCTCTGACGATATCGCTGTCGTGACAGGGTTGTCGTCCCGCCAGTTGGAACGGCTGTTTGCGAAACATCTGGGGCAATCGCCCAAACGGTACTATTTGCGGCTGCGTCTTGAACGGGCGCGCGAATTGCTGCGTCAGACCCAAATGTCGATCACCGAAATATCAGTGGCGTGCGGGTTTCGCTCTCCGTCGCATTTTTCAAAAAGTTACCGGCGCGAATTTGGCACCAATCCCAGCCATGACGCTGTTGGTACCGGTCTCTTGTGGCCCGGATCGGACTAGTTCAACAATGGCTCTATCTGCGCCGTGATCTTGCGCGAGGTTGGTTTTGTTGCCGACCCCCAGGTCGCGACGACGGCACCGTCGGGCCCGATCAGCACCTTGTTGAAATTCCATTTCGGAACAAATCCGGTTTGTGCCTTGACGGCTTTGAAAAACGGATGCGCTGTCGTGCCTTTAACAGATGTTATGTCCGTCATCGGCAGATCCATATCGTAGTTCAGCGCGCAAAACTCTTTGACCTCGGCGGCGGTATCCAGTTCCTGATTGAAATCATCGGACGGAACAGCCAGCACAACCAGACCCCGCGATCTGTAGGTATCGTATAACGCCTGCAATTCGGCATATTGGCCGGTAAAGGCACATTGCGACGCAGTGTTCACAACCAGAACCGGTTGGCCGGACCATTCGGACATATCCAAGGTTCCGCCATCAATCGAAGGAAACACACCGACAGGGCCACGTGCCAGGGTCATGCTGCTGATGACTGCAAACAGTGCTGCAAAAACCCAACGGATCATGATTGCTCTCCCCATTATGTGATATATGTACGGACAAAACCGGTTGCCAGATCACAACACGACAGCGCGAGTGGCCTGAAATAACACTTTTATTCCTGGCGCGGCGCGCCATCTAATCATCGTGACCAATTGATCGGAGGCTATATGACCACTTACACAAAAAATCCGGACGTGATCGCCAGCCTGTCACCGGAAGAATATCATGTGACGCAGGAAAGCGGAACCGAACGCCCCGGCACCGGCGCTTTGCTGAACAACAAGGAGCCGGGAATATACGTGGATATCGTATCTGGCGAACCGCTGTTTGCATCGGCTGACAAATACGAAAGCGGGTGCGGCTGGCCCAGTTTCACGAAACCGATCGAACCTGCCCATGTGCAGGAATTGCGCGATGCATCGCTGGGCATGATCCGTACCGAAGTGCGCAGCACCCATGGCGACAGCCATCTGGGCCACGTGTTTCCCGATGGGCCGGTTGATCGGGGCGGGCTGCGCTATTGCATCAATTCGGCGTCGCTGCGGTTTATTCACCGCGATGATATGGAGGCCGAAGGGTACGGGGCCTATTTGAACCAGATAGAGGATATATCGTAATGGCACAGGAACGCGCAGTTTTGGCTGGTGGTTGCTTTTGGGGCATGCAGGATCTGATCCGCAAGCGCGCCGGGGTGTTGTCGACCCGTGTGGGTTACACAGGCGGGGACGTTCCAAATGCAACCTATCGCAATCACGGCACCCACGCCGAAGGGATCGAAGTGATTTTCGACCCTAACACAATCAGTTTTCGCGATTTGCTGGAGCTTTTTTTCCAGATTCACGATCCGACAACCCTGAACCGCCAAGGAAATGATCGCGGGCTAAGCTATCGATCAGCGATCTACTATGTGGATGAGGCGCAGCGGGAAACTGCGCTTGATACGATTGCCGATGTCAACGCATCCGGCATTTGGCCCGGACCCGTGGTGACCGAAGTGGAACCTGTCGGAGATTTCTGGGAGGCAGAACCGGAACATCAGGACTATCTTGAGCGGATTCCAAATGGCTACACCTGTCATTTCCCGCGCGCGGATTGGGTCTTGCCCAAAAGAACAGCGAAAGCATCCTAGCAGGCGTAAGGCGGGGCAATCCCGCCTTACCCGACTGCAATGCGCGGGCGCCCCGACGCTTCGACAACCACAGTTGCTTCGATGAACACCTCGCGGGCTTCCGCAGCGGCCTTTTTTACATCCCGTGTTACCGATATCTGGATATCGCCCGCCCCGGCGGCGCGGGCATCCCCGTCTGCGGCAGTGCGCAAGACAGTCTCAAGCCGTACGAGGGCCTGTTCGGAATCTCCGAAATCTTCGGGGCCCGTATCAAGGTGCACGCGATATCGCCCTTCGGACGGCGATGTGATCGTGCCGCTTTTGCGCATTGTGACCCGCCCGACAACGGCACCGATGGCGTTGGCCACACCTGCGTGTTCGGGCAGGATCATTTCACAGTGCAGTCTTTTGCCAACCGCGGGATAATAGGTCGGGGCGGAGGCGCCCAGACCGATCACCGGCACGTTGACCGATGCTTCGAACCGGATCAGACCCGCGTGGCGATCGAACCCCTTTCGGGTCAGGACATGGCGTGCCAACTGTTCGGGCGTCAGGCCAAAATCGCTGTCTTCTTCTGAAAAAACAGTCTCTAATATAGCTAACGACGTTTGTTCCGTCAGTTGATCGATGATCATCCGGGCCATATCGTCAGGGTTTTGCGCAAGGGTTTCACCAGCGCCGGTGCGCCGACGTCCAAACAGGATCAGCGCCATCCGGGCAGCATCGACATTCCAGACCAATGACAGGCCAAGCGCGTGGCTGGCATCAGACGGTGTCAGGCCTGCAATCTGGACAAGGCCGCGTTCGACCAGTCGCTTGAGGGATCCGATTTCGACCCGGTTTCGCAATATGTGCCCCACCGGATGAACAGCATCGCCGATCCGCTCAAGAACGGCCGCTTCCCGCGGTCCCAGACCTTCTATGGTCTGGCCTTGTACAGCGCGCACAAATCGCCCGTCATGATCGCCGGGCACGGCAGCGCGCAATTGCGCTTCCAGTATCGGCAGGACAATGTCAGGTGCATCCATCGCCAAAAGCGATATCGGCAACAGACGGCGCGGCCCCAGGGTTACGCTGCCTTTCAGTCCTTCCGAAATGAAATGAACTTCGCTGTCACCCCCCAGACCGGTCGTGCGCATCGCGACGGCTTCGACCATTGTCCGGTAAGGCCCGACACGTGCGCCACCCGGATCAATGGCGGGCCGCCCGTCTTTCAGAACGGCCACATCCGTGGTGGTGCCCCCGATATCCGAAACCAGCGCGTGATCCGCCTTGGTTAACCACCGCGCCCCGACAATAGACGCCGCAGGCCCGCTCAGGATCGTTTCAATCGGCCGCTCCCGTGCCATCTTTGACGATATCAACGCACCATCACCCCGAACGACCATCAAGGGTGCGGATATGCCCAGATCGCGCAGTTTGTCTTCGGCCCGCCCGATCAACCGATCGATCATGCCGATCAGACGCGCATTCAGAACCGCTGTCATCGCGCGCTTTGGGCCATTCAGTTTCGCCGACAGTTGATGAGACGACGAAACAGGCCGGCCTGTCACCGAATGGACAAGTTCGGCGGCGCGCAATTCGTGTGCCGGGTTGCGGGTTGCGAATTGCGCCGCAACGGCAAATCCCGAAACATCGTTTTTATGGTCTTCCAGAAAGGCAACCAGCGCCGTCTCGTCCAATGGTGCCGCCTGTCCGCCTGCGTGATTGTGGCCCCCGCCCAGCACCAGATAGGGATCGCCTTTCAAGGCTTCCAACAGGCCATGTGTTGCCAGATCGCGTTCCTTGAAACCGATATAGATCAAGGCAACACGGCCCCCCTGACCTTCGACAAGCGCGTTGGTGGCCAGTGTCGTCGACAGCGACGCCATCGCGATGTCCGCAACATCAATGCCTGACCGGTCCAGAACCGCAGCCACCGCGCCGCCGACGCCCACCGCCAGATCGTGCCGCGTGGTCAGCGATTTGGCGCTGGCAATTACGGTTTCATCATCCCGGATCAGAACCGCATCTGTATAGGTGCCGCCCGTATCTACGCCCAACAATACTGACACGTCTGTCTCCTTCCTGTTTGATAGCGGTTTAATCAAAAGACGGGACGTTGCCAGTCTTTAAACGGCATTGGATGGCCTATTTTGCCGATCCGGCCCGGCCCAGCCGGTCAATCGCCCAGCGTGCCGCATCGGAAACCGCCGGATCCGGATTCTCAACCAGCGAGCGGGCGGTTTCTGTCAGGCCCGCATCGGCCGAATTTCCCACGGCGTAAAGAACATTTCGCACAAAGCGGTTGCGACCGATCCGTTTTACGGGCGAACCGGAAAACAGGCTGCGAAACCCTGCATCATCCAGTTTCGCCAGATCAGCCAGTTTTGGTGCTATCAGGTCATCGCGTGCGGCATATCTCATGTCGGATGCTTTGAGTGCAAACTTGTTCCATGGGCAAACAGCCAGACAATCGTCGCATCCGTAGATGTGATTGCCCAGCAACGGCCGCAGATCTGTGTCAACCGGGCCGGAATGTTCGATCGTCAGATACGAAATGCAACGCCGCGCGTCCAGCTGGTAGGGTGCAGGAAACGCGTTTGTCGGGCACACATCCAGACAGGCACGGCAGGATCCGCAATTGTCGGTTTCCGCGGGATCGGTCGGCAGTGTCAGAGTCGTGAAAATAGACCCTAAAAAGGCCCAATTGCCCCATTCCCGACTGACCAGGTTTGTGTGTTTCCCCTGCCATCCCAGCCCTGCTGCCTGCCCCAGCGCCTTTTCCGGAACCGGTGCGGTATCAACAAAGACCTTCACTTCGCAGGGTCGCTGTTCGATCAGCCAGCGGGCCAGCCTTTTCAGGCGTTTTTTGACCACATCGTGATAATCCCGGTTTTGCGCGTAAACCGAAATGGCGCCACTTTCGGAGTGGTTCAGCACGTCAAGCGGGTCGTGTTCAGGCGCATAGCTGTCGGCAAGCATGATAACGGATTGCGCTTCGGGCCAGAGTGCGGACGGATCACCGCGCCAGTTCATCCGGTCTGCCATCCACGACATCTGTCCGTGGTATCCAGACTCTACAAAGGCATTCAGCCGCGCGCGCACCTCTGGCACGTCCCACGGGCGGCACAGTTTGCAGGCAACAAATCCAAGGTTTCGGGCTTCCTCGATCAGCCTTTTCTTCAGATCGTCGCTCATGTCGAATGTTGAGGGCCGGGGGTGGCACCCTTCCTGCAAAGGCAATTGATCGCGGCGGAAAGATCAGAAATCAAGGTCATTGTAATGGCGTGGCGGCGGAAAGCCGGGGACCTGATCGGCCAGTATGGACCGGAATGCAGGCCGTGATTTGATCTTGGCATACCAGTCCTTGACCACGTCAGAGCGGTTCCAGTCGACGTCGGAAATGTAATCCAGTGAACTCAGATGTGCAGCCGCGGCAAAATCAGCCAGTGACATGTGATCGCCGGCCAGCCAGCGGCGGTGATCCAAAAGCCATGTCATGTAATCAAGATGGTACTTGATGGCCTTGGCGCCGTCCTTGACGTTCCGGCTGTCGGGAAACCCATGCCCCATGACCTTTTTGTTCACCCGTTCGTACAAAAGCTTTGATGTCACTTCGTGATGGAATTTGTCATCAAACCAGTTCACCAGGCGGCGCACTTCCAGGCGGCCCACTGAATCCTTGGGCAACAAAGGCGGTTCGGGTCGGGTTTCTTCGATGTATTCGCAGATCGGGCCGCTTTCGGCCATCATCAGCCCGTCAAGTTTCAGCACCGGCACCTTGGCGGCGGGGTTGCGACGCAGAAAATCCGGATCCGCCTCCCAGTACCTCTCTTCAACCAGTTCAACCTCGATTTTCTTTTCGGCAAGGCTCAGCCTTACTTTCCGGCAGAACGGTGACAGGGGAACATGAAATAGGCGGGCCATGCATTCTAATCCAGATCGAACAAAGGTTCTTCTTCAATGCCCGCTGGCGCGTGATATTTCAACTCTCGAAACACGCTGACCGGCCATCCGCGCGGATCGTGGCCGCCCCGTCCTGAATGGAAGCGGCACGTTTGCGCGTTGTCGCGGACGGATCAGAGGCGGATCGTGTTTTTGGTGCGGGAAGGATGGCGGCCAGTCGTGCTGCCTGAGCATCTGACAACCTGTCAGGCGTTACACCAAAATAGTGATCTGCCGCCGCTTTCACCCCAAACACGCCTTCGTCGAATTCGGCGACGTTCAGGTAGACTTCGATGATCCTGCGTTTGGACCAGATCGCTTCGACCAGCGGCGTCAGGCCCGCCTCCAGCGCTTTTCTGATCCATGTGCGCCCATGCCAAAGTAAGACATTCTTGACTGTTTGCTGGGTGATCGTCGATGCGCCGCGATTGCTGCCCGCTTCGATTGCGGCCTTGATCGCGGGTAGATCAAACCCCCAGTGGTTGCAGAAATTCGCGTCTTCCGCAGCAACGACAGATCGTGCCATCGCCGGATTGATCTGCGTCAGCGCGACCCATTCCTGTTTCACGCCGCCCAATCGGCGGGATTCTGACATCATGTAAAGATTTGTGGGGGGATTTACCCAGTTCAACAGCAAAACAGCCAATACGAAAAAGGCGAAGATCGCCAATGCGCCGCGCGCGGCCCAGCGCAATACGCGTCTTATCGGGCCGGTTTGGGGTGTCTTGCCCGCCTTGGCCTTGGATTTGGTTTTGGACCGGGTCGTTTTTGATTTCGATGCCTGTGACATGTGCCTAGCTATAGGCGGCAGCGCGCCCCGAGAAAAGCGCAAGATCGCGCAACCGGCAGCCCGGCCGCTTTGAAAAACGACCTGACGGATCCGCGATACAAATCAGGGCGCGGAACCGGTATCCGGACCGCGCCACAGAAAGACGTGTGAAGAACTGCTATTCCGCGGGCATTGCGGTATCCGACAACTCCAGCGGAGCGGCGATGTGGACCAGCATTTCTTTCGGGCAGATCTGCATGAAATTGCCAATCTCAAGATCCCAGTGCTGTAGCAGGTCGATTGCTTTGCGACTGCCGGTTTCAGCAGCATGGCGCTGCACCAGTTCTTCCAGTTCCTTCAGCCAATGCGGCACTGTTACAGGGCAAGTTACAACAGTTTCCATGTTCATCAGCGTTTTCGAATGGCCGGTCGGGTCGTACAAGTAGGCCATACCCCCCGTCATGCCGGCCGCGAAATTCGCACCGATTTCACCCAGAATGACCGCAACACCGCCTGTCATATATTCACACCCGTTGCTGCCACAGCCTTCGATCACGGCCTTGGCGCCCGAATTGCGCACGGCAAACCGTTCGCCGGCGCGACCTGCCGCAAACAGATAGCCGTCGGTCGCGCCATAGAGCACCGTGTTGCCGATGATCGTGTTCTTGGACGCATCCAGCGGGCTGGCCATTGGCGGGCGCACAACGATCGTTCCGCCGGAAAGACCCTTGCCCACATAATCGTTCGCATCGCCACTGACCTCAAGTTTCAGCCCCGGTGCCGCAAATGCGCCAAGGGATTGGCCGGCAGAGCCTGTCAACTTGACCGTCAGATGGTTGGGTTGCAGCGTGTTGCGCATGCCAAACCGTTTCACGATGTGGCTGGACGTGCGGGCACCTACCGTGCGGTGAGTGTTCTGCACCGCATAGGACAGCTGCATTTTTTCGCCATCTTCCAGGAATCGCGCCGCATCGCGGACGATTTCTGCATCCAGCGTATCCGGCACGGCATTTCGTGGCCGGTTGCGATCGTAAACGATTTCAGATGCGCCATCTACGGTGATCAGCAACGGGTTAAGATCCAGATCGTCCAGATGCGCAGACCCGCGCGATACCTGTGTCAGAAGATCGGCACGGCCAATCACCTCGTCCAGGGATCGGGCACCGATTGCAGCCAGCAATTCACGCACTTCGGTGGCATAGAACGTGATCAGGTTCACAACCTTGTCTGCGTTACCGGTGAACTTTGCCCGCAATGCATCATCCTGCGTGCATACGCCCACAGGGCAGGTGTTGCTTTGGCACTGGCGCACCATGATGCAGCCCATCGCGATCAGCGCAGCGGTGCCGATACCGTATTCTTCGGCACCCATCATCGCGGCCATGACAATATCGCGGCCGGTGCGCAAACCGCCATCGGTGCGCAACGTGATCCGGTCGCGCAGCTTGTTCATGCTGAGAACCTGATGTGCTTCGGTCAGACCCATTTCCCATGGCAGGCCCGCGTATTTGATGGATGTCGCAGGCGACGCTCCGGTGCCGCCATTGTGACCCGAAATAAGGATAATGTCGGCTTTTGCCTTGGCCACACCGGCTGCAATTGTCCCGACACCCGAGCTGGCGACGAGCTTTACAGTCACCTTGCAGCGCGGGTTGATCTGTTTGAGATCATAGATCAGCTGGGCCAGATCCTCGATCGAATAGATGTCGTGATGCGGCGGCGGTGAAATCAGTGTCACACCGGGGGTGGAATGGCGCAAACGTGCGATCAGTTCGGTCACTTTCATGCCGGGCAACTGGCCGCCTTCGCCGGGTTTGGCCCCCTGGGCCACCTTGATTTCCAGTTCTTCGCATTGGTTCAGATATTCGGCCGTTACCCCGAAGCGGCCGGATGCCACCTGTTTGATCTTGGCAGACGGATTATCGCCGTTGGGTTCGGGTACAAAATGGGCGGGGTCTTCGCCGCCTTCGCCGGAATCCGATTTGGCACCGATCCGGTTCATTGCCACGTTCAGCGTCTTGTGCGCCTCGGGGCTAAGGGCGCCAAGCGACATGCCAGGGGTGACAAACCGCTTGCGGATGCTGGTGATGCTTTCCACTTCCTCGATCGGTACGGGCGCGCCCAATGGCTTGATCTCAAGAAGGTCGCGCAGATGAATGGGCGGATTGCTTTTCATCTTGGCGCTGTATTGCTTCCACATTTCATAAGATGCCTTGTTGCAGGCCATCTGCAACATGTGCATCGACGTGGCTTCCCATGCGTGGGTTTCACCGCTTGTGCGCGCCTTGTAAAAGCCTCCGATCGGCATGACGGTTCCGTCACCCTGCCAGCCGCGTGTGTGCACCTCTTCGGCCTTGCGCTGGATGCCGACCACGCCAATGCCGGAAATCCGGCTTGTCATACCGGGGAAATATTCGGCACACATGGCCCGGCTTAACCCGACGGCCTCGAAATTCAGACCGCCGCGATAGCTGGAAATGACCGAAATTCCCATTTTTGCCATGATCTTGAGCAGACCCTGATCAATGGCTTCGCGATAACGCGCAACTGCTTCTGTCAGCGGACCATCCAGCAATCCGCGACTGATGCGGTCGGCCAGAGTATCCTCGGCCAGATAGGGGTTCACGATAGTTGCACCGCACCCGATCAGAACGGCGAAATAATGCGGATCAATGCATTCCGCCGACCGCACCGTGACAGAACAGAATGTGCGCAATCCCTTACGGATCAAGTGGCTGTGCACGGCGCTGGTTGCCAGAATCATCGGCATCGCAACCTTGTCGTTGTTCGACAGATGATCCGACAGAACGATATGCCCGGCGCCGGATCGCACGGCATCTTCGGCTTCGGCCCTGACGCGGGCCAAGGCGGCATTCAATGCCCCGGTTCCGGGCGCGAAACTACAGTCGATCTCGACCAGATCGGCGTTGAAATGTTCGCGCAACTCTTCAAACTGGGTGTTCCCGATAAACGGGCTTTCCATCACCAGAATTTCGGTCTGGTTGCTGTCTTCGTCCAGCACGTTCTTCAGGTTTCCGAACCGCGTCTTAAGGCTCATCACGCGGTATTCGCGCAAACTGTCGATGGGCGGGTTTGTGACCTGCGAAAAATTCTGGCGGAAAAAATGGCTAAGCGGCCGGTACTGTTTTGACAACACGGCCGAAGGCGTATCATCGCCCATGGACGCGAGGGTTTCCTTGCCATCTTCGGCCATAGGCGCAAGGATTTGTTCAATTTCTTCAATGGTGTAACCCGCTGCGATCTGGCGCTTACGCAACTCGGGTCCGTCAAACACAGCTTTTTCAGTGACGGCAGACAGGTGCTGATCCAGTTCCTTGATCTTGCCGACCCATTCGCCAAACGGCTGCGCATCCGACAGCTTATTCTTGATTTCGGTGTCGTGATACAGCCGACCCTCGGCCATATCGACCGCAATCAACTGACCCGGGCCAAGCGCGCCTTTTTCAACAACGCCAGCTTCGTTGATCGGCACCATTCCGGCCTCGGATCCAGCAATCAGCAAGCCGCTGCCTGTCACCACATAGCGCATCGGGCGCAGCCCGTTCCGGTCAAGACCGGCGCACACCCAGCGCCCGTCCGTCATGGCCAGTGCGGCAGGGCCGTCCCATGGTTCCATGACCGAATTGCAATAGGAATACATATCACGCCACGCCTGCGGCAGTTCGATGGCCTGTTTGCTCCAGCTTTCAGGGACAAGCATGGTTTTTGCCATGGGCGCATTGCGCCCCGCACGCACCAGAACCTCGAACACGGCGTCCAGGGCGCCCGAATCCGATGATCCCTGGGGAATGATCGGTTTGATATCTTCCGCCATGTCCCCGAACGTGCTCGACGCCATGCGAATCTCGTGGCTTTTCATCCAGTTGACGTTGCCCTTGAGCGTGTTGATTTCGCCGTTATGGGCCAGCATCCGAAATGGCTGGGCCAGCCACCATTGCGGGAACGTGTTGGTGGAATAGCGCTGGTGATAGATGGCAAAGGCGCTTTCAAACCGTTCATCCATCAGGTCGGGATAGAAAACGGCAACCTGTTCGGCCAGCATCATGCCTTTGTAGATGATCGAACGGCATGACAAAGACGCGATATACAGACCCTGTACATGGGCCGCAGCCGCAGCTTTTTCGACGCGGCGCCGGATCACGTAAAGCTCGCGCTCAAAGGTTTCCTCATCAACGCCTTTGGAATTGCTGATGATGATCTGTTCAATTTCGGGCCGCGTCGCGTTCGCCTTTTCGCCCAGACAGGTGATATCGACCGGAACGTGCCGCCATCCGTAGATGTAATAGCCCATGCGCAGCACTTCGGTTTCCATGATCGTGCGGCAGGTTTCCTGTGCGGCAAAATTGGTGCGGGGCAGAAACACCTGACCCACCGCAATAAGCTGATCCATACGTGGCGTGTGCCCGGTTCTTTCGATCTGGTTGTAGAAGAACGGCACCGGAATCTGTACGTGAATGCCGGCCCCGTCTCCGGTCTTGCCATCAGCATCCACCGCGCCGCGATGCCAGATCGCCTTGAGCGCCTGAATCCCCTTTTCCACGACTGTGCGCGATGGCGACCCGTCAAGGGACACAACAAGACCGACGCCACAGGAAGAATGCTCATCTTCTTCGGAATAGAGACTGTTTTCAGCCATCCATTTGCGCTTTTCTTCTTCGGCCCGCACCCACGCATCATCAAATTTTGTCATGGTGTATCTTCCTCTCGAACGAAGGGGTTGTTCTTTTCATAATCCGCTTTGGTGATCCGATTGTGATCGCCGCGAAATGCGTAACCGGTGGGGCATTTGTCTGCGTAAACTTCTCGGACAAGGCTTGCATCGCCCGCGTTGTCAAACAGGCCCGGCACAAGTTCGATAAATCGTGCATTCGCTCCGGAGGTGTCGCGCAGCCAAAGTGCGGATCCGCAGTGGTCACACCAGGCGCGTTCGGCAAAAGAAGACGACTGGTGGCGTTTGACGGGGCCGCTGACCTGTACATGATCACTATCGACCGCAATGCCCATTTGCACCGATCCGCTCCAGCGGCGGCACATATCGCAATGACACGCCGAAATCGCGTCCAGTGGGGCTGTGACGGTCACGCGGACTTCGCCGCACAGGCATCTGCCGGTCGTGTTGGTCATGATGGCCCACCAGTGCCGGATGTAAACAGCGCAATTGTTTCCGCTTCGCTCAATCGTTGATGATCGCCAGCCAGCGCATAACCGTCCGGTTTCTGGTCGCTGTTGAATTCAAGGTTCAGCGTGTTGCCGGCCGCATTCTGAAACAGGCCCGCCGCCAGATTGCGGTGTCGGTCATGGACCGTCATGTACCAAAGCGCGGACCCGCAGGTGTCACAAAACGCCCGTTCGGCCCATTCGGAAGACCGGAAAACTCTGGCTGGCCCGTCGACGGTGATCGTATCCTGATCACAGGGGATCGACATGAACATGCTGCTTGTCCAGCGGCGGCACATGTCGCAGTGGCAGGCCCGGATAACCGGCGCACCGCGCTGGGCGCGCAGAGTGACGGCACCGCACATGCACTGTCCTGTTATGAACCCGTCCTGTTTCATGGCTGTTATTCGGCCGCCACAGCCGCCGCCGCGTTGAACTGGTCAAGTATGGCCGCCGCTGCATCGCGCCCGTCCTTGATTGCCCACACCACAAGGGATGCCCCGCGCACAATATCGCCCACGGCATAAACCCCCGGCAAAGCCGTGGCGCCTGTCGTGAAATCTGCCTTGATGGTGCCCCAGCGTGTAACTTCAAGTTCTGGCTGGTTCCAGAGTGTGGGCAGGTCTTCCGGTTCAAAACCCAGCGCCTTGATCACAAGATCGGCGTCTTCGACATAATCGGCGTCTTCGATCACTTCGGGGGCCTGACGCCCTGTTGCGTCCGGTGCGCCAAGACGCATCTTTTGCACCATAACACCTGTCACGGGATCGCCTGCAAAACCTTTGGGCGCGCTAAGCCATTCAAACACAACACCTTCTTCTTCGGCGTTCTGCACTTCGCGTTGTGATCCGGGCATGTTGGCGCGATCCCGCCGGTACAGACACTTGACCGACACAGCCCCCTGACGGACAGACGTGCGGACACAATCCATTGCCGTGTCGCCGCCGCCAATCACGACAACCCGCTTGCCCTGGGCATTCAGCGCGCCGGAATCGAATTCCGGCACGGCATCGCCGAAACTTTTGCGGTTGCTTGCCGTCAGGAATTCAATCGCGCTTACAACACCCTCTGCGGCGCTGCCGGGGGCCTGCAGATCGCGTGTCTTGTAAACGCCGGTCGCAACCAGAATTGCATCATGGCGCGCGCGCAGGTCTTCGAACGAAATGTCTTCGCCCACGTTGCAATTCAGCTCAATCTTGACGCCGCCTTGTTCCAGCTGTTCGTTGCGG
Organism: Sulfitobacter sp. TBRI5; assembly: GCF_051013555.1. NCBI lineage: Bacteria > Pseudomonadati > Pseudomonadota > Alphaproteobacteria > Rhodobacterales > Roseobacteraceae > Sulfitobacter > Sulfitobacter sp. TBRI5. Next base: position 1,465,586 of record NZ_CP112884.1, read on the forward strand.
CGCATCACCACGTCTTTTTCCAGTTTGAAACCGGGAATACCGTAGGTCAGCAATCCGCCTGCGCGGTCATAACGGTCATAAATAGTGACTTGTATGCCGGCGCGGCGCAACACATCCGCCGCGGCCAGACCGCCGGGGCCGGCACCGATAATTCCAACGCTTTCGGCGCGTTCCTGACCCGGATCAATCGGTTTGACCCAGCCTTTTTCCCATGCCGTATCCGTTAGGTACTTTTCGACCGAACCGATTGTAACTGTGCCGTGGCCTGATTGCTCGATCACGCAATTGCCTTCGCACAGGCGATCCTGGGGGCAGATCCGTCCGCATATTTCGGGAAAGGTATTCGTGGCCTGGCTAAGCTCGTAGGCTTCTTGCAGACGGCCTTCGGCAGTCAAACGCAGCCAGTCGGGGATATTGTTGTGCAGCGGGCAATGGGTCTGGCAATAGGGCACCCCACACTGGCTGCACCGGCTTGCCTGTTCCTTTGCCTTTTCGTCGGCATATTCGGCATAGATTTCATCGAAATCGGCGCTGCGCGCTTGCGCATCCCGCTTTTCGGGCATGATCCGCTCAATGTTCACGAATTTAAGCATGGGCTGTTTGGCCAAATTTCCGACTCCCCTTGGCGATCCCGACTCGGTCCAGTGTCTTTAAAACACCTGTAAACGATAAAAAAGTCAGTAATAGTGACCTAGTTTCAATTATTTTGGCTTCCGGCACTGCGCCTGTGGTCAAAAATGCAAAATTTAGGTAACAAATGTGACCTAAATGCTGTCTTTCCATTTGAACAAAAGAACTTATACGGAGGGCAGGCAGTAGACGTGTGCGAAAGCTGAACGGTATGACTTTGTTCAATTTGATAATTGTAGCCCTTGTCCAGGGGGTGACCGAGTTTTTGCCTGTGTCGTCTTCCGGCCACCTTATTCTGCTGCCGTCACTGACCGGGATGAACGATCAGGGGCAGGTTATCGATGTTGCCGTTCACGTCGGATCGCTTGTGGCGGTTGTGATGTATTTCTGGACCGACGTGAGGATGGCCCTGCATGGCCTGAAGCGTCTGGCCGTCGGCAAGGTTGACACCGATGGCGCCATACTTGCGTTCTGTCTGTGTCTGTCCACACTTCCGGTTGCGGTTGCGGGCCTGATCATCGCGGTGGCCGGATGGGAAGAACACCTGCGTTCTGTCGCACTGATCGGGTGGACCATGCTGATTTTTGGTGTGGTTCTGTACTGGGCCGACAGAACCGGACCAAATGCTAAAACCAGCGCGCACTGGACAGCAAAAGATGCGGTTGTCATGGGATTGTGGCAGGTGCTTGCCCTGCTTCCGGGAACATCTCGATCGGGCATAACGATCACCGGCGCCCGGCGTCTGGGCTACAAGCGAGAGGACGCCGCCCGGCTTGGCATGTTGATGTCAATCCCGACGATCCTTGCCTCCGGCTTTCTGGTCGGAGGGGAAGTGTTCGCAACAGCAAATGTGGAAACCGCCCGCGCCGGTGCGATCGCAGCCGTATTTTCGTTTATCGCCGCTTTGGTGGCGCTGATGCTGATGATGCGCCTTTTGCGCAGTGTCAGTTTCACGCCCTACGTGATCTACAGAATCGCCCTCGGGCTGGTTCTTCTGGTCATCGCCTATTCCTGAGCGCGCATTTTCACCGCGGATTCCTTGATGGTGTCATATTGCCCGGACGGACGGAACCGCCACAGATAATCCGGCAGCACAGCCTCAAGCGCGGTGGCTTTGATCCCCAGATCCGCCAATCCCTTTGCGCCTTCGGAAACAATGTTGTCATTGCGCAGATTGCGCACCTGATCGCAGGTGATCTGGGCCGGGATCAACCCGAACGACACAGTATGGGTCATGTCAAAGACAAATCCCATGATCGATGCGGCCCAGAACGGTATGTTCAGAACCAGCCGGCGCCGGCGGATGACACCCAGCATCTGGCCCATCAATTCACGGAACGTGCTGACATCCGGACCGCCCAACTCGTAAACACCGCCCGCAGCCTTGCCTGTGGCACCCAGAACGGCGGCCTGCGCGACATCATCGACATAGACCGGCTGGAACAATGTATCCGCGCCCACAACGGGCAGAACCGGGCCAAAGCGCGCCATGCCTGCAAACCGGTTGAAAAAACCATCCTCGGCCCCGAACACAATTGAAGGACGCAGGATCATCGCATCGGGCATGTGTTTCAGAACACCCGCTTCGCCCAGAGCCTTGGTGCGGGCATATTCACTGTCGGATTCTGTGTAGGCCCCGATGGCAGACAGTTGGACAAGACGCGATACGCCTTCGGCCGCAGCCAGTCTGGCGACACGTTCGGCGCCTTCGGCCTGTACCGTATCAAACTTGTTCTTGCCGGCTTCCGCCAGAATACCCACGCAGTTGATCACCGCATCGGCCCCGGACATTGCGGCGGCAACAGACGCGTCATCGCGGATGTTGCACAGGATCGGTTCGACCTGTCCCACGACGCCGTAGGGTTTCACAAACATCGCTTCGTTCGGTCGCCGCACCGCCACGCGAACACGCCAGCCTTCTTTTGCCATGCGCCGCGCAACGTATCGGCCCACAAAGCCGGACCCGCCATAAATGGTGACCAGTTTGGACATCAAATGCTCCTGCGTTTCTTGGTTGCCCAGATGTATCGCCCGCACGCTCTGCAAACAAGGCGCAAAAACGCCGCTGTCCGGCAAGGCAGAATTAAACACGCGGATGACAGGCAAAGTTTTGGCCCGGTTTGCCTGCCGTGGTGGCAGTGTGAATAATCCGGAGAAAAGGCAATTGACACGTCTGCGTCACCATCGTAAACGCACATTTCACGACACCGGCCCAGGTGGCGGAATGGTAGACGCGCTAGCTTCAGGTGCTAGTACTCGCAAGGGTGTGGAGGTTCGAGTCCTCTCCTGGGCACCATATTTTCAGCATAAGTAATTGCTTTTATTTAAAAAAATTTAAATAATAATTTTCGTATCCCCCTAATTATACACCCTATGCATGTTGATGCCCGCCGGTTTGGGTTATCTCATTGCTTCCCCCAGAACAGCCAATTCTCGAGCCTGCATGTTCACCAATTTGCGCATCTCCACCGCGCCACCGCTTCGGCCACCCTGCTTCCAGTTCGGGTGCGATTTTTCGTGTTTTCCCCGCCGCCCGCATCATGCATCCGGCAAACTATCCAGTCACGGCCATCGGGGGCTGGCAACAGTGACACTCCCAGCCCATCACGCGTGCCCGTGTGGCCAATGTGTTCGCAGATCCGCGGCCTGCATTATCGCCCATCAGGGGCGATGAACGGCCAATCCTCCGACTGAATGACCATGGTCGTCATCATGAGGAATCGGTGATCTGCTGAAAAATTGCTGAGATTGCTGCTTCACCTCCTTTGCTCTAGTTTCGAAACACATCCCTCAGAGAGGACATTTCAGAATGCTCAACGAAAGCATTTCGACCGTGAAAGAGCTCGCTGAGTATCTCAAAATCGCTTAGATAGTGGCCTACCGGTTCGCATCTGAGGGGAAGGTTCCCGGGTTCAAGGTGGGAAACGCATGGCGGTTTCGCAAAAGCGAGATCGATCGTTGGATTGCTGAGCAGGAACAAGAAACAAGAATGGGAGCAAAAATGACAGGTGAAGAACAACGCAACGAATTGCACCGCCAAATCTGGGCCACCCGCCACGCTCGGCTCCGGCTTAAGCTTGCCGAGATCGATCACAGGTAGGATGATGCGTGTGCGTCGCAGACCCAATTGCCGGCAAACATTAACACTAACGGTTGCGGCACGTTCGCGACGCGTTTTGATTCAAGTCTTACAAGCCACCGAGCAATTTTCATTGTCGCCTTCTTCCAATGCCGCCACGCGTGCTTCAAGTGTGCTTGTTTCCAACGTGCGGCGGTAAGTCTCCACAAGCGCCATGATATGCGAGCCCTCTTGCGGGGTCAGGTCACCAGCCGCCACAGCGTCCAGAACCGCGCCCGCTGCCTTGGCTGCATCGGATGCTGATTGCATGGGGGGCAGGGAAAAGCTTACAGGGGCGTCGCGTCTTGGCGGAGCGATGCGTTCAAGGCATAGGCGCAGCGCTGTTGTGTCGCCTTCTAGCGCCATTGTCACGGCTTGGCGGCTCAGTGCTTCGGCTTCACCGTCCAGTAGCGCCAGCGCCGCTTGTGTCGCCTTGTGGCGGGTGCCCCTTGGCTTGCCGGGATTGCCGGGCGCAAAGGTGCCATCCGTATTGCGTCCGTTGTTTCGGTGCGTCATGCGTGGCTCTGTACCAAATCTGCCGCGCGCTTAATGGCTAGCAGGTCATCGTTGGAAAGTGATTGCGGAAAGGTTCCTGCCACTTTTGCATCCTCTATCCGCGCGCACAGGTCCGGGGGCAGGTCGAGGTCAAGCTGCTCGCATGCCCGAGGGTCTGGGCGATTGCGTTCAAGCTTCGCGATGCGTGCGCCGATACGTGCCATTTGCTAACCTGCTAACTGCGTTTTGCAAATAAAGCAATGGCCGCCAATGTGCCTGCACCCGACGCATTGCCGTCAGCGCCGGAGATCCAACGCAGGGGCTAGGTTTTGGACCAGCGGACGGCCCAACAGCCAAATGCCCGCTTCCATCAGCACCGGACCTTCGCCGCGTCATGGCGCAATGACTGAGTTGCGGACAAAACAGACAGCCTCCGCTATCTGCTACCGATCTGGTGACAAGTTTCGAATACCGCTGCCTCCTGCGGCGTCCCGTCGTTCGCTGTCGCATGTTCAACGAATGTTGGCAGACCTGCGGGAATAACGGTGTCTGACCGCGCTACACCGAGGAAAATGTGCTTTGAGGAAACCGGTTCGATCGTAAACCAACACGGATCATCAAAGGTTCCAGCATATACACCGACCGCGTCAGGAAACCTCTCGAAGCTAAGCCAAAGCTTGGTGCCGCAGTCGGGGCAAAAGTGAATGTGAACCACTTTGCCAGAACCCGCAGACACTTGATCGTAAGTAGAGGGCGAGCCCTGAAGCAGGGCAAAGTCCTCTGCTTCAAAAATCGGCTCAACCATATAGGCCGATCCGGTGGCTTTCTGACAGAAGCGACAATGGCAGACTGTAACCCGGCTCGGTTCTGCCAGAGTTTTATAACGAATGGCACCACAAAGGCAGCCTCCCTCATGGCTTGTCATTTCTCCATCCCCCATAACCTTCGATTGCGACTGTCTATGAATGCCGGCCACTCAAACTTCGCACAACTCCAAATTATTACAATGGAAAGATTCCCAGAACGTCGCCTTTGGGCTCGATGCAGTCATTCGACTGTTCTTATCTGATGACCGGTTCGTCGCGTTAAGCAGCCGCTCACAACCGGAAATTCGAAGTTTTGGTTCTAAACGACTGCTTTCACCAAGACCGGACGTTCGCTGCGGTTGCGACGTATGTCTCGATGCAGTCATTCGACTGTTTTTCTCTGACGACCGGTTCGTCGCGTTAAGCAGCCGTTCATGACTGGAAATTTGAAGTTTTGTTTATGAACGACCGCTTACCACAAGAGCGGACACTTACGAAAAATTGGTCTACTTCCGCTCTGCGGACAAAACTGCCTTTGAAGGTTTTGTGTTTGAGGCCAACTTCGACCATGGCGGACGGCGAATTGAAAAGTTCATGGGCCCTTTTGGTCTCTAGCAAATGCTACTCCCCGAACCAACGCACTTCGCGATCCTTCGCAAAGGCTTCCTTGTGCTTTCGCCCCTCAAGCGAAGGCGGATTATAAACGACCGTCAGCTTTGGCCCGCTCAGAAAATCTGCATCGGCCCAACTGACTCGGCCATCGCCGAATTCGACCTGACACTCTTCGCTGCCTGTGTTTGGGGCTGCTTCGCCACCTCTGATCTTTGACAGAATGCCGCTGGCAACTGCACTGGCCTGACTTTCGGCAAATGAACCGGCCTTGGGCAAACCGGTTTTTGCAGCGTCTCCCATCGCATAGACATCGGGAAAGGCTGTTTCCATCGAAGCAAGGTCAATGGAAATCCAATCGCTTTCAGTTAAAGCGCTGTCGCGGACTACTTTTGGCGCAGCGTGCTTTGGCACACCAAGGAACAAGTCAAACGGAAGCTGTTCCCCGTTGTCGAGAGTAGGCCCGCAAATCAGTCACTGGTGCTGACCGCGGCGAATGACCGGTGAGAGCCGATTTTGTTCTCTAATCTGTCAATATACTTTCTCACTCTGCGGGTGGTTTAACGTCTGAGGTTGCCTGGGTTCTCTTCGAGCTCACGGGCTCATGATGGGGTTGGCTGGGTGTGGATCGGCAAGGTTGAAACCGCGATCAGATTGGTCGTCTGCTCTGTCGCTACAAAATCGGCGCCATGTTCCACGCCCTCCCTCGGGCGTCCTCCCGTGTAGGAACTGTGATATAGGAATCCTCTGCTGCTCAGGTTCTGGTCATACGGCCCGGAAGTCAGTCTGATCGCGCATCATGGCATGCAGGATGATCGCGAGCCGTCTTGCCAGCGCCACCCGCGCTTTTCTCATTGTCGAGCGCTGCCCGATTGCGAGCGCCCATGACTTGAGTTTGAGCGGTGCCGCATATCGTGTGAGCATCACGTTCGCGGCTTCATAGAGCAGCGTTCGGACCCGCACGTCGCCACATTTCGAGATACTACCGGTATAGTCGACCTCGCCGGACTGGTGGCGTTTGGGAACCAGCCCGAGATAGGGCCCTACATCTCGCGAGCGTTTAAAGCGTGTCGGATCATCAATGGCTGCCGCGAACGCCAGTGCCGTGATCGGGCCAACGCCTGGCACTGTCATGAGGCGGGTGCAGATGTTTGATTTGCGCGTCATCACTTTGATATCGCTGTCGATGGCGGCCACGGCCGTCAATATCGCTTCGCGCGCCGCAAACAGACCTCGCAACGCTGCATGCAAACCGGGAACGCCGTCGCTGACTTTGAGGGCAGCGTCCTTGAATGCAGGCGACAGAGCCCGTGGCAATCGCACACCAAACACGACAACAAGTCCACGGATCTGATTATCGATGGTCACGCGTTGTCCGACCAGCTTCTTGCGCGCCGCGATCAGCGAGCGGATCGCATGAGCGGAAAGCGATTTGACATGGGTCGGTTTGTAGAACCCTGTCCGTGCCAAATGCGCCAATCCACGCGCGTCGTTTCGGTCGGTTTTATGCCCAGCTAGGGACTTCAGTGCCTGATAGGCTTGGCGGCTTTCGATGCAAACAACCGGGACACCAAGCTCCGTCAGGCCGTGGTGGAGCATTGGAGCCATCCGCCCAGTCTCAAAAACAACTTTGGTACATGTGGGTCCGGCGGCCAGAAACGCGGTGATCGCCTTCGGTGTCGAGGATGCTTTTCCTTCCAGGATAAGCGCCCCGTCTCGATCAAGAATGCAGATATGCGTCTCTTCCATGGACACATCCAAACCAGCAAAATATTCCATCGGTCGGTCTCCTTTTCAATGATATGAACATCAAGAATAACAGGCATCGATGCGCGCTGGTTCTGATTACGCCATGTTGAAAAACTCGAAAATTCGGCTCCCTCATTTTTCCGCCAATTTCCAATGCTTCATCAAAGTTGACTTTAATTGCCAAGAGCAGGCCATGACATGCCCTCACATCGCCGAACCGGTGTTTTGGCCGACCCCCTAGCCAAAAATCTCGACGGCTTCTCAATGGACAAAATTTTCACTGGTTTTCGGTAAAAATGGAGTTTTTCAACACAATCAGCCCAAAGTTCCCCAAAATCTGTGTCGCAGCGAACGTCTGCTATCGCGGGACACCCAAAAACTTCAGAAACGGCTTCGGTTATGAGCGGGTTTTTGAAATAACTTGAATGACGGCTGAAGCTGTCGTTTGCGATGCTTCAGGTTAGGTTTGGTTTTGCACCGGAATTTTTTCAAGCTATGCCGAGAGCCCGGTTGATGGCAGGCACTGCGGACACGAGTCCGATCCGCTGGGCTTCGTCCCGTAAGCGGTTGAGCGTGGCTACCGCCTCATCATCGCGCGCGCCTTGCTCCCATGCGGTAAGCCCGCGCGCCCGCGCCGAGTAGTATTCCGACCATGGGAGAGTTTCGCCCGGCGGAAACGCCGCAAGAGCATCGGCATAGCGGCTGACATCGTTCCAGTCGCCCCGATCAAGCATGACTTCGATGGCATCCCGGAAGAAAAAAGGTTGGTTATGTCCGACACAGCCGCTTTGGATGATCGCTTCGGCTTCTGCCAGCGCATCATCTTGTTCATTCGTATCTTTTGTAATTCGAGAAAGATGTCCCAGCATTCTGGGTCCACCGAAAGAGAAACCCAGTTCCCGCGCCGCTGCGATCGACGTTCTGATCTTGGAAAGTGCCTCAGCCGACCGGCCCTGCGCATTCAGCCGGACACCCATAAATGCCATCGCTTCTTGGCTGAAACGCACAGATCCGAGCTTTTCTCCAAGAGCCGAAACATAGTTCCCGTACTCTTCGGCCGTCGACCAGTCGTTCAGTTCTGTAGCGGCGAACAGGCAGGCCGTCGCGGCGTTGAGTTCGGCCCTGTCATGTCCGACGCGGCGCGCTGCCTCAATGACCGTTTTCCCAAGTTTAATGGCCTCACGGAGTTCGAGCCGAAAAATTTTAGTCTGGCATATCTGCGCGGCGTTTGCGACTTCCGTGCGACCGAAAGCGTGCTCTCGACAGATTTCGACACATTCGGAAAGCACGTCATGTGAAGTGCTCATACGACCGGCTACGTAGGCCGCGTCGCCTAGCCCGCCCAGCCCGCGCGCCTCCCCTTCGGCCGATCCGATTTGCCTTGCGAGATCGATGCTGTGTCTGTGACTGGCTTCGCAGCCAGTGATGTCGCCTTTCGGGAACAACAGATTACCCCGCAAATGATGCAGGCGCATCAGGACGTCCTTGAGATCTTGCGCTTCGGCGATTGGTTGCGCCTCGTCCACAAGAGCAAGCGCTTCGTCTACGCGTTCAACGATGCGCATTGCTTCGGCGATACCCAACAGGGCGATGCTCCGTTCCGTTTGGTTGCTGTGCCTGGCAAGCGCCTTTTGCCAAGCGTCAATCGAACGCTCCGGTTCACCAAGCTCTCGCAGAAGTTCGCCTAGCATTGCGTTGAGGGCAAAAACGGTCGACGGCTCCACCGCAAGCGCCAGGCCGCGCTCTGCCAAGCGACGGGCGTGTTCGAGCCTGAGAGATTTTACCTGCGCCTCGGCCGCTGCGCGGTAGGCTTCGGCGGCACCCTCATGCCCGGCCTGTTCCAGATGTTCGGCACGCAATGGCAGATCGCTCTCTTTAAACCAATCTGCTGCGGCGAGGTGCAGCTCATTTCGTCGGGATCTCAGCAGCGAGCCATATATGACATCCCTGACAAGCGCATGCACGAATAGAAAATCTTCGCCTTGCTCCCGGACAAGCTGGTGCAGTGTAAGCCGTGAACAGTCGTAGCCGGTATCGTCAATCAAATGCTGCAACGCGACAAGGGTGAAGCGCTGACCGAGAACCGATGCGGCCTGAACGACAGCCTTGTCTGCGATCGGCAGCCTGTCGATGCGCTCCTGTACGATGCTCTGAATCGAACCGGGAACCTGAAACTCGCCGGTTTCCTCGGCACTCCGAAGAAGCTGTTCGAGGAAAAGCGGGTTGCCTGCAGCCCGTTCGATGCAGGTTCGTGCGAACTTGTTTGCCGTACCGACAAAGTTTGCCGCCATCCCCATAGCGTCGGCAGGGCTCAGCGGACCGAGATCAAAGGTCATGAAGGACGTGCTGGCGATCTGACCCCGCCAAGACGGACCAAGCGGATCGCCTTCGATTCTCGAAGTCAACACAATCAAAATGGAGGCGTCAGAAGCGCCACGACCAAGTTCGGCGATCTGCTGAAGCACGATCTTTTCCGCCCAGTGCAGATCCTCAAAAACGATCAGTCGTGGACGTTTGTTACTCAAGTGGCGGGCCAGGGTGACTACCGTCTGCAGCTTCCCGACATTGCGAGTGAGATTGTCCATCGCATCGTACATTGCCTGGCTCTCCGCCGACTGCGGCAGATCGAGAAGGTCGTTGAGGTGGGCCTCACTTTTTTCCGAAACTGCTCCGTCGGAGATTGTCTGCCGCATTGCCGCCTGTCTGCTTTCCAGATCACCTGCGGCGGGCAGGTCGAGGAGACTGCGCACCAAAATCCGCACAGGGTCCTGTCCCTTGCCGACACCGAAGTCGAGGATCTGAGAGCGATGACAGACGAAGCCGCGATCAACAGCGAGGCGGCAAAATTCAGTTGTCAGACGGGTCTTTCCGATTCCAGCATCGCCCCGGATATGGATGAGCTGTCCCTGTCTGGCGTCCTCGCAGGCTTCAAGTGCGATCCTGAACTGCCGGGTTTCTGCCAATCGGCCTACGAACGGGCGTTCAGGAGGCGCATCAGACGAGTTTTGGCTTCCGTGCACTGAATAAACACGAACCGGGACGGCCAGTCCCTTCACCGAGATTTCTCCCATATCAGTTGCTGCGAGTGCGGTTCCAACAGCCCGACGGACTATTTCAGAGACATACACATCGCCTGCCAGCGCCTTGTCTGTAAGCCTTGCGGCAAGGTTCACGGAATCTCCGGTTACCGTGTAATGGCTGTCTGATCCGAATCCGCTCGCTACGACTTCTCCGCTGGCAATCCCTATATGGGCCTCCAAAGGGCGGCCAATGCGCTCCGAAATGCCGGGCATTGCCTCCTGAATCGCGACTGCAGCCCGGACGGCTCTTTCCGCGTCGTTCCCATGCGATACTGGCGCGCCGAATACGGCCATCACGCTGTCGCCGACATGCTTGTCAACTGTTCCTCCGAAGTCGCGGATGAGTCCATCGACTACTTCAAAATACACAGCAAGTAACTCATGCACTTCCTCAGAATCTATTGACGATGACAGTCTGGTGAACCCAGACAAATCAGCAAACAGAACCGTCACTTGCCGTCGTTCGCCCGTGTGTTTCTGCGCAATTACCCCAGGGTCCTGCGCACCAACTGCAACGGCCTCATCTGGTTGATCATCAGCACCGAGGCTTGCAATCGCTTCCAGTAGCTTGCGTCTGTGTCCCACCGCGGTGACACCGATATCCTTCAGATCATCAGCCGTTAGATGAGCGAGCACCTGCCCATCGACACGGTTCTCCTCAAAGGCGAAGAAATATTCGCCAAGCCCGAGACCTTCAAGCCAAGCGCGTATATCGATCTCCATGCGGACGATATCCTTAGTCTGTTTGTTGTCTGTACCAGAAAATGTGTCGTTGGGTCTATTGCGAAGGGTCAAAAGGCCCGGTCGACGACGTCAGCGAGCGTTCGAAGGCGGCTGAATGCGCCATTTGGAAAATCTGAGCGAACGACCGCAAAGTCCCGCAACTCGGTCATTGCGCCATAACGCGGCGAAGGTCCGGTCCTGATGAAAGCGGTCATTGATGCTTTTAGTTTGGCCAGTTTGCGGAGGTTCTGGGCGGTAGCTGCGAGGGTAAATTCGTCTTGGACACCGCAAGGGCCACGTAATCGGAGCCGTCCGAGGCCGAGGATGCGTTTGAGATGGGCGAAGAGCATCTCGACTTTCTTGCGTCGCGCTTGAGCTTTCGGATTGAACTCGGAAGCGGTGCATTGGCGTGCAAAATCTCTGACGACTTCATATTTCTCGCGATGGACTGAACGCGTTTCGGCTTTGGGACAGCACTTTGCCTTCAACTCGCATCCTGAGCAGTCAGACTTCAATGCCCGATAGTTTCTGGCCTTCCAAACAGGCGCATTCCGTTTTGGATCAGAATAGGTCCGCCAAGTGTGCCGCATCGCTGCGCTAGTTTCAAGCGGTATTCATCCCGGATGGCGGCGACCGTGGTCGCGGTTTCGGCAAGATGCACCGCGGCGCTCACCGCTGCTGGCGAATAGCCGAGAGTCAGCAAAAGCCATGTCGATGTCAGCCCGTAGGCCATGCCTAGCGCGCCCTCGACCATCTGCGCCGCGAAGCCCACCGCAGCAATCTGCCAAAAGTCCTCGATCATTGCTCATAACCCTGAGTCCCGGCATTATGTTTGCGTGATCGCGTCGCCGGGGCTTCCCAGGTTCCGTCACAGTCGGAATAGTCCATCTCGTCTGAAGGCATCTGCGTGTTGCAGAGATAGGCAGCATCGAGCGTTGTCCGCTCGAGCTGAGCCTCTTCAAAGACGGCACCGCGCAGGTTGGCACCCTCGAAGGACACATCGCTGAGACGGGCGCCGGCGAAGTTCGCTCCACTCAGATTGGCACCTACAAAGCTGACGCGCGACAGAACGGCATTCTCGAAGACCGCGACACTCAGTTGGGCACCGTCGAAGACCACGTCCGCCAGGTTTGCCCCCCTTAGGTCGATGCTTGTAAGGCGGTATCCGCTGAAGTTGCCGCTCTCAAGCTCACAGCCAGAGCAACGCCCGAGCGCTCGCATCTCGGGCGGGACAGTCAGTGTTTCAGCGGCAACCGAAAGTGTGCTTCCGATCAGGACGACCAGTACAAGTGAAAAACTGAACGTACGCATACGAAAGGCCTTCTTAGTGCAACGACCGTCTGGGAACGGTGGATCAGAAACAAAACGCACCGATCAGGCTGCAATCCTGTGAGACGGTGCGTCATGGCGGTGCACCGGTGCCGGTGAAAGCGGTGTCACGTTGTCGGGCCCGACCCTGTCGCGGTAAGTCTCTTTCACCAGCCTCCGAAACAGCCAAATGCTTGCCAGGACCGCCGCGACAGCTATCAGATCAGCGCCCGCGGAAACCAACGCAATAATGGAAAAACCGCTTGTCAGCGCTTGCCAGAGCCCTGCAATAGCCGCCGTGACAGCCAGCGGGAACAGGCCCGTGAGCAAGGAGAGAAGAACCATGGCAAGCATCTCGCTGCGCAGCCAGCTCGAAGGGCGCGCAAGGATGTTGCAGTAATAGATCGTGCAGATGAGGGCGAGAGTGGCGAGGCTGGCGGCGAGTGCGACGGTGTGGTGCATGTCAGGATCCTTTCGGGATATGGCTGCGACTGCATGGGTCGGAGCGGTCACGTTGGGGAGTGTTCGGCGGCGACCAAGGTCGCGTCCGCGGACTTGCTCGACCGCCAGTCGCCGAGGAAAAGCAAGATGGGTGCCGCGATGAAGACCGATGAGCCCGCGGCGATGACGATGCCGAAGGCCATGGGGATCGCGAAGCTTTGCACCGCCGCGCCACCCCAGATCGCCATGGGCAGCATGGCGACGAGGGCGGTGACAGAGGTATAGAGCGACCGCGCCAGTGTCTGGTTGATCGAGAGGTCGATCAACTCGCGAAGCGGCATGGTCGGGTGCAGCCCGATGTTCTCGCGCATCCGGTCGTAGACGACCACCTTGTCGTTGACCGAATAGCCGATCAGCGTCAGCAGGGCCGCAATCGCAGTGAGCCCGAAATCGAGTCCGGTCAGGGCAAAGAAGCCCACCGTCTTGGTGATGTCGAGGGCCAGCGTCGCGATGGCACCTACGGCGAAGGGCCAGTCAAAGCGCGCCCAGATGTAGATCAGCATGGCGAGGCTTGCCGCACCCACCGCCAGGATGCCGGCAACGGCTAGCTCGGCGCTGACGCGAGGGCCGACGATCTCGACGCGTTCGAAACTCGCGTCGGGCGCATCGGCGGTGACGGCCGCACGCACCTGGTCGGCGGCGCGGGTCTGAGCTGCTTCGCCGCCTGGCTGCTCTTCAACGCGGATCAGCAGGCTCCGGGCCCAATCGGATTGCTGCAGCGATACGTCTCCGAGTTCCAGTGCCTCGACCGAGGTTCGAATGCTCGCCACATCCGGTGTGGCGCTGAAATGCGCCTCCACCAAAGTGCCTCCCCGGAAATCCACGCCGTAATTCAGGCCTGGAGTGACGAAGAGCACCAGTGAGGCGACCGAGAGAACCAGCGACAAACCCAGTCCCGCGAACCGCATTCGCATGAAGCGGAACGTCGGCGTTGCCTTCGCACGCAGAAACCCGAGCGGAGCCCGGATCTCGAAGGTCTTCGGCTTTCGCGTCCGCAGGTAGATGTCCATGGCCGAGCGCACGACCGTGACCGCCGTGAAAAGCGAGATCAGAATGCCAAGTCCCATCGTGACGGCGAAGCCTTTGACCGGACCCGAGCCAAGCCAGAACAGGAGTGCGGTCGCAATGAATGTGGTAAGGTTGCTGTCCAGGATCGCGCGATAGGCGCGGTCGAACCCGGCTTGTACGGCCGAGGCGGCACGCTTGCCCCGCGCGGTTTCCTCGCGAATGCGTTCGTTGATGAGCACGTTTGCGTCAACAGCAAGGCCCATGCCCAGGATCAGGCCCGCGATACCCGGCAAGGTCAGTGTTGCACCCAGCAGGGTCAGCGCAGCAATGGTCAGGACCACGTTCAGCAGCAGTGCGCCGGTCGCGACGAGGCCCCATCCACCGTAGAGCAGGATCAAAACCGCGGCAACGAGCCCGAAACCCGCAAGCCCGGTCCAGAGGCCGCCAGTGATGGCATCTGCGCCCAGATCGGCGCCGACGGTTCGTTCCTCGATCACTTCAAGCGGCACGGGCAGCGCGCCCGCCCGCAGGAGCGCCGACAGGGTCGTAGTCTCTTCGATCGTGAAATCGCCGCTGATTTCGCCGGACCCGCCCAGGATCGGTTCGCGGATGACAGGTGCGCTCAGCACCTTACCGTCGAGGACGATTGCGAAGGGCTGACCGACGAGCGCTTGCGTAAGCTCTCCGAAAATGACCGCACCTTGGGTGTCGAAGCGGAAGTGCACCACGGGCGCGCCGGTTTCGGGGCTGAAGGCGGCGGAGGCATCCGCGAGCCGCTCTCCGTCGAGCGCGTGCCGCGCATCCACCACGACAGAACCAGATCCATCGGCCATGGGCAGGCGCAGGGTGTCTGCCGCGAGCGCGCGTCCGCCGCCAGGATCAGGAGCCAGTCGATGGAATGTCAGTTCTGCTGTGCTGCCGAGAAGCGACCGCAACGCCGAGGGGTCGCTCACGCCCGGCATCTGCACCAGGATGCGGTCCGTTCCAAGGCGCTGGATCGAAGGTTCAGCGACGCCGGCCTCATCCACGCGCTTGCGCACGACCTCGATGCTCTGGGCCATTGCATCGGACTGCGCTGCCTCCAGCGCAACGTTTCGCAGAGCAAGCCGCAGCGTACCGGCGTTCGCTTCTGTAAGATAGAAGGCCGGTTCTGTGGCGCTGAGGGCGCCGCGCTGGAAGGTAGGGAGCGCACTCTCAACAGCGGTTCGAAGAGAGGATGCGGGGCCATTCGGTTCGCGCGGACTGATCACCAAGTCCTGACCTTCAATCTTCAGGTGGACAGCGAGGCCCGCCGCCTCGAGCGCCTCGCCGATTTCTGCACGCGCGTCGGCCAGCATTTCGTCGACCAGCACCGTCTCGTCGGCCTGCAGCGTCAGCGACGCGCCTCCGCGAAGGTCGATACCGAGTGCTACCGGTCGGTCGGGCAGCCATGCAGGCAGCGCGCGAGCGGTCTCGCGTGGCAGGAAGGTTGGCAGCGCAAGCGCGATTCCAACCAGGATCACGATGGCATAGAGGACGAACCTCCAAACAGGTGTCTTCACGTCAAATCCTCAGGCGTTCCGCAGGGTCGGGGACGCGTCGACAGTCCGTCGCGGGTGCATCACGCGGACGCGATTTAGCGACCCTTGATGATCCGCAGCGGAACATATTTGAGATCAGATCGCGTCAAGCAGATTTCAATGGGGCAAAGTTAATTCAGGCGGGACCAAGCAGGAAACGGCCGGACAGAACTGAAGCGTTGTGGCAAAAAAAAACGGCGCGGTTACTTCAACCGCGCCGCTGGGTTAGAAGGATTGCGCCAGACTATCTTGTCGAGGGCGCACAACCCCATGCTTAAATCCTGAACTCAATCAGTAATTCTGGATCTATCGTGTCTGGGAAAATCTCTTCGAGAGGCCGGAGAAATCTTTCCGGTGTCCGCGCCATAGGGTAGTTTCCCTTCAACCGTCGCGATGCGCTACTTCTTTGTGCTCCCGCTCGCAGTTTGGGGTCCCTGCGGGCCGGGCTGCGCGCCTGGTATCTGTTTCGGCTTGGGTTTGGATTTTGGATCAGCCATCGCTGTTCACTCCTGATACAGAGCGATGAGTCGCTCTGTAGAAACAGCTTCCTCTGAATTCGACACTTGTAAATGAACATTAGCGAGTGGGTGACAAGCCGTCCGTTTCGGGTGAGCGCTTTCCTGCCAATGCCGACGGTGCTTTCGTACGGTTTTCATAGCTCGGTACAGTCATCGCT
Source organism: Sulfitobacter sp. TBRI5 (assembly GCF_051013555.1). Taxonomy (NCBI): domain Bacteria; kingdom Pseudomonadati; phylum Pseudomonadota; class Alphaproteobacteria; order Rhodobacterales; family Roseobacteraceae; genus Sulfitobacter; species Sulfitobacter sp. TBRI5. The sequence goes on from NZ_CP112884.1 coordinate 1,481,848, forward strand.
GCCCCAAGTCTTCGAAACGTAACTTGCGCCCCTTGTGCAGCGATGTTTCCCTCCCAACTAAAGAGTTGCTCAGGTTCCGATCTTGCGCCGACCCAAAGGGTTGGTGTCTCTGACAGCCTCTGCGGGCGGGTCAACTCTGGAGGTGGATCTTGGATCTTCTGACGCTCGATTTTCTCGGCAAGCCACTCTGGACCTGGGCGCTGTTCCTGTGCCTCGTTATGGCTCTCTTGGTCTTCGACCTTGGCGTTCTGCACCGAAAATCCCACGAAATCGGCATTCGCGAGAGCCTGTTGCTTTCGGCCTTCTATATCAGCATCGGGCTCTTGTTCTCGCTCTGGATTTGGCAGTTCATGGGCGAACGGGCGGCGCTCTTATACCTGACCGGCTTTGTCGTCGAAAAGAGCCTCGCGATGGACAATATCTTCGTCATCGCGATGATATTCACCTATTTTGGCGTGCCCCGGGCCTACCAGCACCGGGTGTTGGTTTACGGCATCCTCGGCGTCATAATTCTGCGCGGGATCGTGATCGGCGTCGGTGCGGCGGTGGTCGAACGTTTCGAATGGGTGCTTTTGGTTTTCGCCGCGTTCCTGATCTTCACTGGTATCAAGATGCTGCGAAATGGAGATGCGGAATATGATGTCGCATACAATCCGATCCTGCGCTTCATGCGCCGCCGGTTCCGGGTCACGGACGGCTTGCAGGGCGAGCGCTTTTTTGTCCGACAGACAGTAGGTTCAGTGGGAAAAACGGCCCTGTTCGTCACGCCGCTATTCCTGGCGCTTGTCATGGTCGAACTGGCGGACGTGATCTTCGCAGTCGACTCGATCCCGGCTATTTTTGCGATCACGACGGATCCCTACATCGTCTATACCTCGAACATATTCGCCATTCTCGGCCTCCGGGCGCTCTACTTCGCCCTCTCGGCAATGATGCACCGCTTTGTGCACCTCAAAACGGCCGTGTCGCTTGTGTTGGTCTTCATCGGTGCCAAGGTCATCGGGGCCGAGGTGCTGGGTATCGAGAAAGTGCCGGCTGCGCTCTCTCTCGGTGTGACCGCCACATTGCTGATGGGCGGTATCGCGCTGTCGCTATGGCAGACGCGAAAGTCCAATGCAGCGATGCCTTTAGCGGTCAATCCGGTTCAACCGGAGTGACTGCCGTGAACGCCCCAACGCCGCTTCTGAACCCGCAACCCGGCCGCAAACTCTCTGTGGTGCTGCGGGACCTGTCGGTCGGGAACGGTGAGCAGATTTCGGTCGGCGATATCGTCAGCGCCCTGCGCGACCGCAGCTTCGCCCCGCTCATGGTGATTTTCGCTGCGCCGAACGTCTTTCTTTTCATCCCGGGCTCGTCAGTCTTCACTGCGGTGCCGCTGATGTTTCTCGCCGTGCAGCTCATCCTCGGACGTCCGGATGTGTGGCTGCCACGTTTCGTCGCCGACCGCGCTATCGAGCGCGCGGCCTTCGAGCGGATCGTCACGGTGTCGGTTCCCTACGTCGAACGCGTCGAACGCCTTGCCAGACCGCGTTGGTGGCCAACCTCGCACCTGCTGGCCGAAAGGCTCATCGGTATCGCGGCCCTCATACTTGCGATGTTCCTTTTCCTGCCCATTCCCTTCGCCAACGGCTTGCCTGCGTTTTCTATCATCATGCTGGCACTCGGCCTCAGCGAGCGCGACGGCTACTGGTTTGCCGCTGGGCTTCTCCTAACCCTTTTCTCGACCGCTTTTGTAACCGGTATGGTCTTCCTCGGCGGTTTCGCGATTTTGGAGCTTCTGTTCAAATGACACATGCGATGAACAGCGATGCCAACTGCAAAAGACCTCGACCCACTTGTTCCTGACCTTCCCGAAGCCAGTGAGCGGAGTTAAACACACATAGCGGGTCGATGCCCGCTAGTTTTCGCCGCGTTTAAGGGATGAACCGGTCTTGCCGGAGGTGTCCAAGACAAGCGTTTGAGAGTTGGGTTGATCACGATATGGACGGGAAGAGACTACCCTCTTAGGGGCGCTTGTCAGCGGGCGGTCAGCCAAACGCAAGGATGTCGCTGAACTTCAGACAGTGCTGGCCATTGTTCCCATGTTGGCCTCGGCTGTGCTGCCGTATCTCTGGTGCCGCCGACGTGGCTGGCTTTGACTTCGCCCACTCGTCTTCAAATTCACGCTGGCTTTATGTGGCAGTGACTGCAGGGACAAAACGCTTTCCCCTATTTTGGTAATGCACTGAGCGGAGATTGGCCGAAGAGACCGTAGGACTGAGAAATTTGTATCGAGGATCTCACGGAGCACTTGAACGCCGATCAGGGAGTGCTGATTTCAAGTGTACTCGAGGGAATTAATCCTTCGAAGTTTTCAGGAGAAAACGAATATGCGTCGTGTAGCAGTTGGTACCATGATGGCCGCTCTGATCGCGGCTCCGGCCTTCGCCCTTACGGTTTCGGACGTCGATACCGATGGCGACAGCCAGATTTCCTTCACCGAAATGGCGGTGAAGTATCCCGACCTGACCGAAGAAGCATTCGGCGCGGTCGACACAAGCGGTGACACTTTGGTGGACGAAGCGGAACTCGCGGCCGCACTCGAATCCGGGATGATCGAGGAACCGACCGAGTAACTTTTCTCGGTCAGGTTTTTCGCACTCAATCGAAGGATTGATGAGATGGCTGTGAACATGCATGCGCCCAAGATGACCAACTGGTGGGTCTGGGGCGGAGCCGCAGGGGCCGCAATCGTCGTGATTGCCGCTCTGGGCTACGGGTATGATTGGTTCGGCGGCGGGGCCACCGATGAGGTGATCCCTGCGATCGAACAGACCGCGCCCGTAACTGAGTAAGCCTCAAAAGCTTAAAAACAATACCTCCGGCGGACAAAATTCTCCGGGGGTATTTGTCTCGGTTATGTCGTTATTCTGGAGCCTATCTTTTTAATGGCCCGTGACGCTGGCAACGACTAACGTGGTCAAATGAAAGCGGAATAGCAGACCGCGTCAGGTATCCGGAATCCATTAAGAGCTAGGAAACTAAGTGTTCGATATATGGCTGCCGCTGGTCGGTGGTTTTGTCCTTTTGGTTGTGGGTGGCGATCTGCTCGTGCGCGGCGCGGTTCAGGTGGCCAGCCGTTTTGGCGTCTCTCCACTCGTCATCGGGCTCACGCTTGTGGGGTTCGGCACCTCGACCCCGGAACTTGTGACTTCGGTTCAAGCCGCGCTGATCGGCGCGCCCGGAATTGCCTACGGCAACATCGTTGGCTCGAATATTGCCAATATCCTGTTGATCCTCGGCGTTTCTGCAATCCTGTACCCGATGGCCATAGCCTCCACGGCGTTGCGACGAGACGGAGCGGTGATGGTTGCAGTTGCAGTCCTGTTTACGACAGTTGCAGCCACGATGCCCATGGAACGCTGGTTGGGTGTGGTTTTCATTCTGGCGCTTGTCGTCTATGTCTACATCGCCTTTCGGCAGGAGAGTTTGGCAAATACCAAGCCCGACCACGGGGCAATCTACGACAAGAGCGTGGCACTTCAGTCGGTGGATCCCGGTACCGTACCGCCGATGAAACCATCCGGATCGATCATGACACCGCTACTGATAACCGTGGGTGGTCTTACGCTTGTCGTTTTGGGCGGAACCTTCCTTGTCGACGGGGCAGTCGCCCTGGCGGGGTCCTACGGTATATCGGAGACCGTAACTGGCTTGACCATCGTCGCTGTCGGTACATCCTTGCCGGAACTCATAACATCCGTTTTTGCAGCAATTCGTAAGCAAGCCGATGTAGCGTTCGGCAACATCGTGGGCTCGAACATCTACAACATCCTGTTCATCGGCGGCGCCACGGCAGTGATCGCGCCAGGCGAAGTTCCGGCCGAAATTGCAAGTTTCGACAACCTCGTCATGGTCGGCGTCTCTGTCCTGATCGTTGTCTTCGCATGGACCGGCCTGAGGATCGCGCGATGGGAGGGCGCGGCGCTTTTTGCAGGATATTTGGGCTATCTTTACGTGCTCTGGCCGTGAATAGGCACTGCATCGGCAGATACGGTCCTCCATTTGTTTTTCGTTTTAGTGACCTGAATTCACTACTTCCTATATTTCGAACTCGCTCTTGTTTTTCGCATTGAACGTGTCCATTTCTGCAATAGGCGAAACGCTTTGGATCGCCACATCTCTTATGGAGAAAAAAATGAGTAGAGTCGCCCTTGGTGCTCTTCTCGCGACCTTCGTAGCCTTCTCGGCTCATGCCATGAGTGCGCAGATCGATACTGACGGGGACGGAAAAGCATCCCTCGTTGAGCTTCAAACGGTCTTTCCCGAACTCACCGAAGATCTGTTTCTGGAAATCGACACCAATGCCGATGGCCTGGTGAATGATGAAGAAATGATGATCGCGGTTGAAACCGAGATGATCCCCGATATCGAAACGGACACGTAACCCCTGGCCTTGGAGATTGTGCAATGAACAAGCATGACAAGTTCAGATGGGTCTACGCATCTCTGGCCCTCTGGCTGATCGTCTCACCTTTCCTGCTTCTTGGCGGTGAAAGATCGCTGATGAACGCGAGGATCAAGCGACCACTTATGCCTCCTACACACGCGTTAAACCGTGCGTCTGTTATTTTTCCACACTACAGAGGTGCCCGTTGGTGTCTCCGTCAATTGCTTGTATTCAGGCAACCGCTGTCCATCCAAAGTTTGAATGCGTCTTCAGGAAAGGCACTGCCATATATGAACTTGGCACGACAAGCGTCGCTGAGAGTGTCAAATGCTTGCTCTGGAATATTCCTGATATTCAGGAAGTATAATCTTTTTGATTTCAGGCCGCTTTCTTCTCCAAAATCCACGTCATAGTGCAGAGTAACTTCACCCCCATCCCTATCAATTGAATCAAAAATGCGCGTGAAGTCCTCGTAATTTTGGGGGATCTTTTCAAGATCGTCCCAACCATCCAAGAAAAACAGCAACAAGTCGGCATCTTTGATACTTTCGCTTTTGGGGTCATCATGCAGATACCCAAGCTCATCGGCCTGCTGGAACGTCAATTCGAATTCACTTGATCCCGGCCAAGCTAGAAAACGAATTTTTGCCTCCTTTTCGATCAAAAATTCCTTCTGAAAATTCGACATTTTTTCATCACTAGCGAATGCGGATTGAACAAATGCTGTCACATTCACTCCGGTCCAAAAACAAAGAGCAATAAGGAATCGAAAGTTTTTGAAACAAGTTTCACCAGCGGTGCAATTCAAGCCAAACCTCCGTTTTTCAACCAAAAAATTGCAGTTGAATTGTTCACGATGTCTTTCTCATCCTCGCCAAAATTCGAGGTTTCTCAAAGTGACCATTTCAGCGTTTTGTTGATTTCAACGCCGATGGACGGATCGGCGCGGTCCATCGGGGCGCGCAGGTTAAGCCATCTTGCTTCGCCGCTGGCGGCGGCCATCATGGATTTTAGCGCGGGGATCAGACCCGCGTTCTGCACGGCCATACGGTGTGCATCGATTGCGGGTGTCAGTTTTTTGGCCGCAGATGTTTCACCGGCCAGAATATGATCCTGATACTGGCGGATTTGTTTGATGTTGGTGTTGCAGGTTGCCGAAATGCATCCGGCGATGCCAACCGCTGATCCCTCGGCCAATCGTGTTTCCGATGCCGGAAAAACAGCCAAACCCGGTGCGGCGGCCAGAACGTCCAGCGTGTTCTGCCAATTGCCCGAACTGTCTTTGTAGGCGCTCACAATATCGGGAAACGCGGTGTTCAGGCGCGCCGAAAGCGCTGGTGTCATCGCCACGCCGGTCATTTGCGGGATGTGATACAGGCAGATGCGCAAGGCGTCTGATCCGACACCTTCGATCAGATCACTGAAGTACCGATAAAGGCCTTCATCCGTGGTCGCGCCCGCGTAATAATGGGGTGACAGAACCATTGCGGCGGCGCAGCCAAGATCAACGGCATGGCGGGTCAGCGCAATTGTGTCTGGCAGGGCGCCAACGCCTGTACCGGGCATCATTTTCGACGGGGGGACATTGCCGGTTGCCACCAGATCTTCCAATATTGACATGCGTTCCTGCATGCCGTTGCTGACAGCTTCGCCGGTTGTGCCGAACGGGGAAATATAGTCGGCCCCGATTTGCAGCTGCCATGCCGCATGCGCCAGATAAAGATCGCGCGCGATGGATTGATCATCGTTGTAGGGTGTCAGGATCGGTGTGACGATGCCGTGAAATGCGCCTTTGGACATTCTAAAACCTTTTTGTAGTCATTCAGTAGCCGCGATGCGGATCAACAATGTTGTGCAGCGGTGCGCCCTGCTGAAACCGGACAAGATTGTCCGAGAACATCAGGATCGATGCGTTCTCCCAGCCGTCATAAACGCTTGAACAATGCGGCGAAACAACCAGATTTGGCAGCTCCCACAGCGGGCTATCTTCGGGCAAAGGCTCTGTTTCGAACACATCAAGACCAGCGGCAGCCAGATTGCCCCGCGTCAACGCATCGATCAGGGCGGATTGCACGACGACACCGCCGCGCGAAACATCAACAAGCAGGGCACCGGGTTTCATGGTGGCAAAGGCTGCCGCGTCCAGTAATCCTCTGGTGCTGTCCAGAAGGGGGGTGCAGACAACAATGGCGTCCGCGCTGGGCAAAAGGGTTGCGATTTCATCCGCGGCATAGACATGATCGACATTGTCCATCGGTTGCGGGCGCGCACGTGTGCCGATCACAGTCATGCCAAACGCCTGCGCCAGCGCGGCAACGGCCTGACCGGTTTGCCCCAATCCGATGACCAGCAGCGTTTTGCCGCGCAACGGCGTGACAGTCCTGTTCCGCCAGATGCGGGCGGATTTGTCAGCATTCAGTCCGTCGATATCCAGGGTGAAATGCAACAGGCAGCCAAACGCAAACTCGGCCATCATGCCAGCTGCGACACCGGCAGCATTGGTAACAGTGATCTTGTCCGTGTCCCACTTGCCCAGATGATCCACACCGGATCCGCCGACGGACAGCCAGCGCGGCGCATCAGGGCCCAAGACCGCCTGCGCCGGGTAAGACGGTGTTCCCGCAAAACGGGTAGAAAACACCACGTCAGGGCGGTTATCCCGCAGGCATTGCGGCAATGCCTCGTATGTATTGCACGGTACGAAGGTAAGATCGGGATGCCGCGGTGACAGCAGATCGATACAGGGTTGCGGATGGTCTGTGTGAATTACGACAGTGGTCATTCCGGCCCCTTTTCCACGACATGCGACAGACTGGAAAACAGGGTGTCGGACTGCACCAGCCCCATGCCGGCATCCCAGATCGCCTGACTGCGGCCAGGTCCGAAAGACGGATTTACCATCGCGTCAAATTTTTCCCTCAGTTCTGTCTGGTCCATCGGTGCCTCGGGCCCACCTCTGGCATGAACATCACCGGAATGAAAGCTGCGCCCGTCGCGCAGTGTCATCGTCACATCCGACCAGCGCCCGGCAGGAAAGCGATCAGAATGGCGCGCCGTTTCGCTGACTGTGATCCGTGTCAACACCTGCGCGGTTTCCGGGTCGGACAAGGCCGCGCCGCTCACATGTTCGGGGGCGATGCGCCCATGACGCATCAGAACAGCGACAGCAAAAGGAAGCGAATACTGCGCCTGCGATGTGGTTTCCGGCATACCGGAATAAAGACATGCCGCCTGACGAAATGTGTTGATATGGACAGACGCAATCTGATCCGCGTTCAGGTCGTGGGTGGTGAGCAGCGCGTGTGTGGCATCAATCGCGGCATGGGCCCACCGGCAGATCGGGTAGGGCTTGATATAATTCCGCTCAATGGTCCAGTCGCCCCCCAGATCGGCCCAGTGTTGCGCAACCTCGTCCGATTCCACCGTGATGGCGGGCGCGCCCAGAAATCCGCGTTCGGCCAGCAGCACGGCGTTCACGCCGGTCAGCGCACCGATCCCTGATCCATCGTGCAACATGGTGGGGTTTGCAATTTCGCGCATCATCTGGCTGCGCGGGCCGTGGTATTCCGCAATGCCCAATCCCTGCCGCAGCGTCGGCGTATCGTGATTGCGCAGTCGCGCCCCCAAAGCGGCCACGCCCAAGGCGTTCCATGCGCCGGATGTGTGATAGTCAGACACTGTTGCGTGCAATGAAATTCCGGCGCGGGCCGCAACTTCGTATGACATGGCCAAGGCCGTCAGCGCCTGCCTGCCGGTCAATTCCGGGCAATGTGCGGCAAAGGCAAACAGCGCGGGCACGACAGCACATCCGATATGCCCGAGGGTCGGATTATAGCCGTCATGCGCATCCAGATTATCGATCTGGGTGGCCGCAGCAAAGGCCGCGCCAGACAGGCTGGCATGGCGCCCGTCAAACAGGATCGGGGCGGCAAAACCGGCGCCGCTGGCCGCGTGGAAATCAACCGCAAAATCGCGCGCGATCCGCCCGGCATCCAGATGGGTCGCGCCCGCGCATACCCCCAATGTGTCAACCAGCAGCGTGGCAGCCATCGCCAGCGCGCTTTCGGGAACCGACAGGTCGGGATCAAGAATGAAATCTGCAATTTTTTCCATCTGCGTCATGCCGTTTCCCTTTCCAGCGATGTGAACAGGTTTCCAAACCCGTCTGCGTATCCCAGCCCAAGGTGATGCAAAGCCTGAAACAGCATCGCCTGATTTGACGTGATCACCGGCTTGCCCAGTTCGGCTTCAAGCCGGTCGATGATTTCCACACTGCGCATGTCAGTGCACGACAGAACAATCGCCTGCGCGTCCGGATGATCGGCGGCGCGCCCCAGATCGAAAACCTTTTGCGGCGTCAGTTCGCCCTGACTGTAATTGTCCAAAGTGCCCATAACTTCAGAGCGGTGCAGGGTGGTTACTCCGCAGCTTTGCAGAAAGGCGACTGCGTCATCATTGATTTTTGGAACATAGGGGGATGCAAAGCCAATTCTGGTTGCGCCCAGGGCCTTCAGCGCAAAAACCAGCGCCCCTGCCGCAGTCACTGTTGCCGCACCGCTCAAATCCGTGATCTTGCGCGACAGGTCGGCATCAAATTGCGGTCCGTGCGTCAGCGTGGCAGAGGTACAGCCGTACATCACCACATCCGGCCTTACCCCCAGCAACAGGGCCAGCGGTTCATCCAGATCGGATGCACCAAGACCGGCCATTTGTTTTTCGTCCGGTATCTCATCGCGATCATATCCGCCCAGACGCGCGTAATGAAACGACACGCCTTGCGGCCGCATAAGCGCCATGTCCGCCTCAAGGTTTGTATTGGTAAAGGGCACAAGAACCCCGATACGGGCCGTCCCGCGGGAAAGATATCTCATTTGGTGCCTCGTTGTTCGTGCCATTGTTTCAGGGTTTCTATAGCAAGCTTCATATCCTCTGGGGGTCCTATTGTTGCCCGCAGGCATTCCGGTAATCCGTACCCGGCCATGCCGCGCATGATCACGCCGCGTTGTCGCAACGCGCTGTCCGCACTGTTGGCGCTGGCGGCGCTGTCAAACCGGATCAGGGCAAAATTCGTCTGGCTTTCAGGTACTTCAAGGCCCAGTTGACGGCAGGTTTTTATCAGCTCTGTGCGCAGGTCCGCCGTCAGGCTGCATGTTTTTTTCATGTATTCCTGATCCTGCATCGCTGCGGCGGCAGCGGCCTGGCTGACGGCACTGATATTGTTCGGGTTCAGCAATTTGCGTGTTTCGCTGGCGATATGTTCGGGAAAAACGCCCCACCCGACACGCAGGCCCGCCAGACCGTAAGCCTTGGAAAACGTGCGCAGAATGACGGTATTGCCCGATTGGGCCATATCAAAGACCGGTTCGTTCGAAGTGGCAAACTCTCCATAGGCCTCGTCAATGATCAATAGGGTATCGCGGGGCAATGCGGCCCGCAGATCGCGCAAATCCTGCGAAGGGATCACGGTGCCTGTCGGGTTGCCGGGGTTTGCGATGCACACGATTTTTGTGTCGTCCGTCAAAGCGGTCAGCAGGGTATTTGTGCAAACGCGCAAATCCGGTTCCGGCGCAATCAGATACCGTGCCTGCGTGACATGCGCCATGGTCCGGAAAAAGGCATAGCTGTAGGCGGGGGCCAGTATCGTGTCTGTCGCGCTGGCATAGGCATGCAGCAGCGCGGCAATCAATTCCATTGATCCAGCCCCGCACAGGATCATGGCCGGATCGATGGCATGGACCTGCGCGATGGCATTGCGCAGATCGGTCCAATCGGGATCAGGATAAAGCGCGGCCTGACCCATTGCCGTGATCGCCGCTTGGCTGGCGCGGGGGCTGGGCGGGCGCAGACTTTCGTTCTGGGACAGGGAAATCAGCCGTGTGCCGGGTTCCGCCGTCAGGTTGGCCAGCGCATAAGGGGCCATATCGGCGATATGTGCGTTCGCCTTAAGCATTTCGCTGCGCCTTGTCCCTGCTGACCAGCCCGAACGCGATATCGCGCGCGATATCCTCTGGCGCGCGTTGGGCCGGATCACCAAATCCGCCGCCGCCGGGCGTTTCAAACACAAGCGTTTTTCCCGCAGGAATGCGCACCTCGCCCTTGCCGGGCAAATCGGGCCCGTCCATCCCGATACGCACACGACCGGGCGCACCGGCATGCCCGCCGTTGCGTCCCCGTGCCGGGTTCTTGATCCGTTCAACCGACAGAAACAGCATAATGTCTTCGTCCGTAGCGGATATCATTTCGATGTGCTGGCCCAAACCGCCACGAAATGTTCCGGCACCGCCACTGTCACAGCGCAATTCGCGCTTGGTGATCAAAACCGGTCCGACCGCTTCGGTCATTTCAACCTGACTGCCCCAGACGCCGCTGGGAAAGGCTGTGGCCGACAAGCCATCGGCGGTCGGGCGGGCCCCGGTGCCGCCATTATAGACCAGTTCCAGCGCGAATTGGGTGCCACCCGATTGAACCGCATCAGGTGTGTGGCGCAATGGCAGATCATACATGCACGATGCGCCTTCGGACGGCACGGAATGGGGCAGGGCCTGATGCAGACAGCCATAGACCAGATCAGGCGTCATCTGCCCGATCGTATGGCGCATTGCGACCGGGGCGGGTGCCACAGCATTCAAAATGCATCCTTCTGGCGCCGTCACCTGAAACGGTTCCAGTGATCCGGCATTGTTGGGAATGTCCGGCCCGATAATGCAGCGCAAAGCAAAGACGGAATACGCTGTCGCATAATTCAACGGAACGTTGATGCCTTTTGCCGAGCACCCCGATGTTCCGGTAAAATCAAGCGAAATGCCCGTATCAGACACTGTCAGCGTGGCACAAAGATCGATCGCGGATTCGTATCCGTCGATCCCGATCGTGTTCTTGTAAACGCCGTTAGGCACTTGGGCGATTGCCGCCAGAGTACCGGCGCGTGATGTGGCAATAATATAGTCGGACAAGGCGTTCAGATCCTGCAATCCGAATTCTTCCATCATCCCGGACAGGCGGGTTGCACCCGTTTCACAACACGCGACCAGCGCGTAAATGTCGCCTTCATTGGCAACCGGCTCGCGCGAATTGGCTTTGACGATCTCCATCAGCAGCGCGTTGATCTCGCCGCGTTCAACCAGTTTGCAGGGGGGCATCAGCAGCCCTTCGTCATAGATATCCGACCCTTCGGGACCCATCCCAAGGCCACCCAGATCGACCAGATGTGATGTACACGAGGTAAAGCCGATAACGCGCCCCTGAAAGAAAACCGGCATCATCAACAGGAAATCGTTCAGATGCCCCGAGGCGATCCAGGGATCGTTGGTCATGTAGATATCGCCCGGTTGCATCTGTTGCAGATCAAACCGGGCGCGCAAGGTTTTGACGGCTTCGGCCATCGTGTTGATGTGCCCGGGTGTACCTGTCACGGCCTGTGCCAGCATGCGGCCCTGAAGATCGAAGATTCCAGCCGAGATATCGCCGCACTCGCGCACGATCGGGCTGAAAGCCGCGCGGATCAGGGCCTGACCCTGCTCTTCGACAATCGCCAAAAGCCGGTTCCACATCACTTGCAGGCGGGTGTTGGACAAATCGTTCATCATACGCGCTCCTCTTGCGTCAGAACCAGGGTGCCGTTCGCGTCAACGCGGGCACGGAAATCGCGGCTGACGAATGTTGTAGTTTGCGGTTCAAGGATCAGGGCAGGGCCGTTCAGCGTGTCGCCGGGCCGCAGCGTTTTGCGCAGGTAGACACCGGCCTTGGCCGGCTGGCCGGTGATATCGCAAATGATCGTTCGCGTGCTGTCGGGCTGCGCATCGTTTTGTGCAATATCCCTTGTTTCGGGGCTGGGTTCCTGCGCGTGGGTTGAAACCGTCAGCGCCCAGTTCATGATTTCGATTTTCATTCCGGGGACGATGCGCGAAAACTGCTGGCTGTATTCCCGTTCGAACGATGCCTTCAATCCGGCAATGTCGCTGGCGGCCAGTTTCCGTTCTGGCAATGCAATTTCAATTTCGTGCCCTTGTCCGTGATACCGCATGAAGGCGCTGCGTTTCTGGTGCAGTGGCTGATCGGGGGCACCTGCGCGCACCACGGCGCTGGCCTGTTGCGCCATCTCTTCGAAAAACCGGTTCAGCGCCTCGGTATCCAGATCATCTAGGGTGGCGTAGCGGCTACGCACAATTTCGAAGGATACGGGTGCAAAAAGGAACCCGACAGCAGATCCGACGCCGGGATCGTGCGGGATCAGAATGCGTGAAACACCGGCCCTGCGCGCAACGCGGGTTGCGTGCAATGGCCCGTTGCCACCAAAGGCAATCATCGTGCGTGTCGCCAGATCCTTGCCGGATTCAACCGCGTGCATCCGCCCGGCGCTGGCCATGCTTTCGTCGACAATTTCGCTGATGCCAATTGCAGCGCCGATACTGTCTGTTTGCAACGCTGCTGCCAGGTATTGCGCCAGCGCGTTTTGCGCGGCACCGGCATCGATCTTCAGGCGTCCCTCGGCAAAGCGACCAGGGTCTATCAAGCCCAAAACAACATCTGAATCCGTCACTGTCGGTTCGCTTCCGCCCTTGGCAAAGGCCGCTGGGCCCGGTTCGCTGCCCGCGCTTTGTGGTCCGACCTTCAGCCGGCCCAGCCGGTCAACGGACGCGATCGAACCGCCGCCGGCCCCGATCTCGATCATTTCAAGCACGGGAATGCGCACCGGCATGCCACTGCCCTTGATGAACCGTTCAGCGCGCGAGATTTCGAAATTCCGCGCCGTTTGCGGCTGAAACCGGTCGATCAGACACAGCTTGGCCGTGGTACCCCCCATGTCGAAAGACAGCACTTCGGTTTCACCGCTTTGCGCGGCAACACGCGCGGCCAGAATGGCACCACCGGCAGGCCCGGATTCAACCAGACGGATCGGGTGTTGCACCGCCGTTTCCAGCGTGGTCATCCCGCCACCTGCTGTCATCATCAGGATCGGGCAGGTCAGGCCATGGGCCGCGAACCGGTTGGCAAAATCCTTCAGGTACCGCGACATCAGCGGTTGAACATATGCGTTGGCAACGGTGGTGCAGAGCCGTTCAAATTCGCGGGCTTCGGGGCTGATATCACTTGATACCGACACCACCAGATCGGGCCGGTGATGCAGGATCAGCCGGGCCAAGGCCTGTTCGTGATCCGCATTTGCGTAACTGTGCAGGAGGCAAATTGCCACCGCATCAGCCCCACAGGCATCCAACTGTTCCAAAAGAACGGGCACGGCATCGGTATCCAGAGGTGTCAGTTCCTGACCTTTTGCATTCATGCGCCCGCCGATTGTCAGGCTGCGGTCCCGCGTGACCAGCAAATCGGGCTTTGTCAGGTTGATGTCATATTGGCTGTATCGGCGCTCATAGGCGATTTCCAGAATATCGCGGAAACCGGCCGTCGTGATGGTTGCCACCTGCGCCCCGCGCCGTTCGATCAGGGCGTTGGTTGCCAGGGTCGTGCCGTGGATAAATCCGGTCACATCGGCCATCTGGTGTCCGGCCAGGTCCAGCGCGATGTGTGCGCCATCCAGCGCACCAAGTGTCGGATTTTCCGGTGTGGTCGGGGTTTTGGCGGTGGCAAGAACCTCCAGCTTGCCATTCATAAGAACCGTGTCGGTAAACGTGCCGCCGATATCGACGGCAAGGCGCAAACTGGATTGAGATGTCATTGGGTGTCTTTGAAAAAAGGGCAGGGCTGCCCGTGTCTAACAATGGCGAACAGGGGCGTTTTGGCCCCGCCCGTTAAACAACCAGATCGCAGCCGGTCGCGCGGCGATTGCAAAGCTGGGTTTGAACAATGCTATTCAAAGGGGTGTCCGCCGATCCAAAGATACAAGAAAACCGTGGCGAAAAGTTTTGAGTCTGTCAAATGATCAATTCAAGGACGCAGCCAGCCGTCGGCAAACTCGATCCGGGAAGTTCCGGCAAGACGGCCAATCCGGACCAGTTCAGCGCCCAGTTTCTGTGTCCTTGTGTCTGACCACCTGATGTCTTTTTCCGGCCAGACCGCCCTGACGATCAGCTTGTCCAGATCACGATGCGCTTTCATATCGATCCGTCCGACCAGCCTGCGGCCCTGCAACAACGGAAAGACATAATAGCCGTAGTTGCGTTTGGCTTCGGGCGTGAAGACCTCGATTCGATAGTGAAATCCAAACAGGCGTTCCGCGCGCGCCCGGTCCCGCAATGCCGGGTCAAACGGGCTAAGCACCCGGATGCGGTTTGTCGGCTCGGGCGCTGAGTGTGCGCTGGTAAAAACATCGGGGCGCGCAAAACAGCGGCGCAGGGATCCGTCGGCGCTTTCAACATCCAGTTCGATCAGGTCACCGGCAGCCAGATGTTCGGTGCACCACGCCTTGGCCTCGGCGGGTGTGACAGTTGCCCAGAATGCCGCGATTTCGCCCGAGGTGGCAAAGCCCAGCCGATCCAGCGCGCCCGCGCATTTCCAGTTGATACTGGTCTGGGGATCAGGGCGATTGTCTATCAGGGTCTGGTCAATCACGCGCTCTGTCAGATCGTATTGCTTTTGAAAGGCGTTGCGCCCGGTGACGGTCAGCGCGCCGCTGCGCCACAGATATTCCAGTGCGGTTTTGGACGGGTGCCAATCCCACCAGCCGCCCGATCCGCGCTTTTCATGTTTGCCAACATCCGAAGATCCCACAGGGCCATGATCACGGACATGGCGCAGAACTTCTTCGAACTGGCTTTCAAATCCGTCGCGCCGCCAGTTGCGCCACTGGTTCTTCAGCTTTTGGGCGTCTCGTGCCTGCCGCAGGTGCCAGTGCGGATAAAACTCCATCGGGATCATCGCGGCATCATGGGTCCAGTGTTCGAACAGGGCCTGATCTTTTTCATATAACCGCTTCAGATCGGCACAGCGAAAGGACGGGCGTCGTGCAAACAGGATCAGATCATGCGCGCGGGCGACGGTGTTGATGCTGTCAAGCTGGACAAACCCCAGGCGTTTGATCAGTTCGCCTAGGATAGGCCCCTTTGCTGGCCCGGCGGGGGGGTCGGCCAGGGCATGCCGGTCCAGAAACAAACGCCGTGCATCGGCATTTTTCAAAATCGGTACAGGCACCCGGTCAACGCCGTTTCAGCGTGTCGCCATAGGAAATTTTCGGGGTCAGCGTAATCCGGGTTTCGAAATCTTTCCGGTTCTCATCCATCGCATCGCAGATGATCTTGGCCGCCGCCCGCCCGATTTCGAGACGGCAGGCATCCATAGTGGCCAGCTTGCGTGGCAGGCCTTGCAACAATTCGACCCCGTTAAAGCCAGCAAGGCCAATCTGCCCCGGAATGTCGATGCCCTGCTCCAAAAGATAAAGCAAACCCCCTGCACCGATCATATCGTTCGAATAGTACAGAAAATCCAGATCGGGGCTGCGTTCCAGCATTTGCTGGGTCATTTCGCGACCCTTTACCAGTGCTGATCCACCGGAATAAAACGCTCTGTCCTCGATCTCGACACCGGCCTTGGCCAGCGCTTCGGTGAATCCTTCGAACCGTTTGCGCGCGCGGTGGTCCAGCGGCATCTTGGTGCCCATGAACCCGATATGCTGATACCCCGCCTTCAGGATCGCCTGCGCCATTTCGCGCCCTGCGCGACGATGTGAAATGCCCACCATCGCGTCCACCGGGCGGCCGTCGACATCCATGATCTCGACCACGGGAATGCCTGCGTTTTCCAGCATCGCGCGGGCCGCGTCGGAATGTTCCAGTCCTGCGATGATCACGCCGGATGGTCGCCACGACAACATCTCGTAAAGCACCTGTTCTTCTTTTTCAGGCAGATAATCCGTCACCCCGACAACCGGTTGCAAGGGCGTGTCTTCCAGCACCTGATTGATGCCTGTCAGCACTTCGGGGAACACCATGTTGGACAAGGACGGTATGATCACCGCCACCAGATTGACCCGTTGCGACGCCAGCGCGCCGGCGATCTTGTTGGGTACGTAGCCCAATTGCTTGGCCGCCGCCAGAACACGTTCGCGGGTTGCATCCGATACATCGCCCCGATTGCGCAGAACCCTGCTGACCGTCATTTCGGACACGCCGGATGCTTCTGAAACATCGCGAAGGGTCAGCGGGCGTTTGGTTTCTGTGCTCACGGGTATGTCTCGATTGATTGATGCTCTTTCGATCTTTGTTACCGCAAACGAGGTTGCCGGTACAAGCGTGATGCAAAATCCATGACAATGACGGATCATATCGCTATGACAGGTCCGCGTGACCCCGTGGCTCAACTGGATAGAGCAGCCCCCTCCTAAGGGGCAGGTTGCAGGTTCGAATCCTGCCGGGGTCACCAATAATTGTAAAATTTTTAAATTAAAACAATACTATGACTAAATTCATTTAGAAAAAACTACCCGATTAACTACCCAAACACTCCCAATGGGTAGATGAACCGCATCCGGCACTCGGACGCCGACCACTTCAACATGGATGCCAAGGGCCGCTCAAGACGGATGTGGTAGATGGCGCGATGCAAGTGATCGGTTTCAAGCGCGAGATCTACAAAAGCGCCAACGCCATTCGCAAAGTAGTCGAGGACGCGTTCATAGACGCAGGTCTTCCGACCTTCACGCCACATTCATTCCGCAAAACCTTGGTCAAATGGGCGTATAATCGCAGCGTCGCAGCTAAAATCATCATAGCGGTCGTTCAAAGTACTGCTGAGCCACAAATTTCAAACCGTACTTTCGCCGCAGACGCTTCCAACAATTCAGTCGCGGACGAACCGGCCCTTTAGTCTTTCTGAGTTATTCTTGAACGCCTGGCTTTAGAGCGTTTTGCGTTTAATCGGTTCCATACCCTGCAGCTTTGAAGAAGTTGAAGCATTCTTCGTCGGTGAACAGATCGCAAACATGACCGACAGCTGTCCAAAGTGCTTCATATGTTCTGGCTGCCGCCTTTCTGATCAGCGCCTTGAGCTTTGAGAAGGCCATCTCGATGGGGTTCAGATCGGGTGAGTACGGTGGCAGGAACAAGAACCATGCGCCTCGGTCTTGCAGCAGCTCTGCGGCGTATTGGCTTTTGTGGCTGGACAGGTTGTCCAGGATGATCACATCGCCTTTGCGCAGCGTCGGCGCGAGTTGGGTTTCGACATAAGTGTCGAATGTTGCGCGGTTCATGGTGCCGTCGATCACCCAGGGCGCATCCAACCTGTTGTGGCGCAGCGCTGCGACAAATGTTTGCGTACGCCAATGCCCGAAAGGCGCATGATCGACAAACCGCTGCCCGCGCGGTGCCCAGCCGGTGGTCTTGGTCATGTTGGTTTTCAGCCAGGTCTCGTCCAGAAAGCCGATGCGTTCCAACATATGTGCCATGAAAGGCTGGCGATGCACGATCCAGATACGCCGCTCTCGCGCCACTTTGGCACGCTTCTGCTCAAGCGCCTGAATGTCTTTTTTTGTGCGTCAGCCCAAGGCGCTGGAAAAGTCGCCAGACCGAACTGGGGGTAACAGATATGCCCCGCTCCGAGAGGAGCCGCGCGGTCATCTCGTCAAGCGTGATCTCGCCTCTTGTTTCCACCTGTGCCCGCACCCAATCTTCGTGTGGCGTCAGTTTGCCGATGCCCGGATTGCCCTGACGTTTGGGCGCAAGCGACCCGGTTTCGCGTTTCAGTTTGACCATGTCATTGACGAATTTGACCGATACATCGAACCGCGCTGCCGCAGAGTGATGCGTATTGCCAGCCAGTACATGCGCCACAACGCGCTCACGAAGCTCCTTTGGATGAGGTTTGCCCATATTCACCGCCTTTGTTTGTTTCCAAACAAAGAATCACGGTTCACCCCAAATGGGAATCCCGAATCCGATCACACGCAAAGCGCTCTAATCTCTCGGATAGCCAACCAAAGTCCGGTGGCAATACCGGTAGTTTCGTCGTGATCATGGGGTCCGAAGAAAGCCTACGCGCTGCGATGAGGCAGGCTTCGGCTTGCTCCGCCAATTGCAGTTCCTTCAGCGCTAGCGCACGCATTTTCATGTGACCGGCTTCGTTTGGCCGCAAATCCGAAGCGGCTGCCGCATCTCGCTCTGCGCCTTCAAAATCACCGCCACAAAAACGCGCGACGCTGCGTTGGAACAGCCGATAAGGCTGGAGAGGATTTTGAGCCCCGCGTTCAATCAGGCGAGAGTAGGCCATGTCTGCGCCTGAAAAGTCAGATTCCCGCAAGCAAATCTGTCCTTCGAGTTCATGGTTCTCAAGGTACGCAGGATTCAAATCACGGCTGCGCCGCAGATCAGCGCGCGCGCCCGCTACGTCATCCATCACAGTGAGCCGGAACAAGGCCCTTGCCCAAAATACATAGTCACTCTTTGGTGACTGGATAACAGCAGTGTTCAGGTCATCGGACAGAGTTGCCTTCAGATCATCCGCCATCATTTCATAGCGGGCTCCATGCAACATGATCTGCGCCTCAGCGCGCATGGCGAGTGACACCCCGTCCAGCGGGTTCAGTTCAATAGCACGCTCCATCAGCGCCAGTCCATAACTCCAGCTTTCTGTCGTGACCTTGTAGTACTCGTTTGCTGCTCTTGCCCTGAGTTCAGAAACGCTCAGATCATCGCTTGAGATTTCCGCCAGCCGGTCGCCATCAAACGCGTTGGTTTGAAGCCGAAGATCCCCTTCCGCCAGCTGCAGGACATCGTCGCAAAAAGCAAAAATATCATCTTTTCCCGCCTCATATGTTTGCGACCAGACGGGGCGGGCATCAGACCGCAGGGTCAGGGTGACGGTAAATCTCCCCCTGCTGCCAGCCAGCCGCAATCGTCCGCGCAGATCATAGGTGGCCTTGTCCACGGTCTTGTTCAGGCCGTCGAACACAATTACACCCTTTCGCCGCGAAATACGCGCGATCAACTGATCGCGCAGATCGCCAGCTAGCGAACCGGTGTCGACATCAGCAGGTGCAAATTCGAAGGGCTGAACCACGATCGAAGGCACATCACCCCAATTGGATTTACCGCTAGGCGTTGGCCGCCATTGGTAGAGCCTTACCGGCTGGGAAATGTTCTTGAGACTGAACGTACCTGCATCATTTAGCACTTTCCCCTTGTCATCGGAAAGCTGGCGAAAAAGGTCTTCTGAGATCATCAGCCCCCCGGGCGGTGCTTCTGTCTGAATGCGCTGAACGATATTGACGCCGGGACCATAAAAATCGTCTTCATCTTCGACAATTTCACCGATGTGGCACCCGATCCGAAGCTTGATGTCTCGATGGTTGTAGAGACTGGACTGAACCTGCATGGCGCTATCCAGTGCCGGCCCGATCGAGGAGAAAGCGATGATCCAGCCATCGCCCATGCGTTTGAGTACCTCTCCTCCAAGGTCTGATACAACCGGCTCAAGATATCGGTTTTTGAGTTCACGAACTGCTTCAATGGCCGCATTCTGATCGCGTTTCATCATTGTGGAATACCCAACGATGTCGACAAACATCAGAATTGTTATTCGTGAACGCATTGCTCACCTCCGCGTAACATTCTAGCGAAGTAACCAGCGTCGACAAGAAAAGTTGGAATGATGCCAAACTTCTGGTCAACGAAAAACCATGATGCCCTGAAACTCCGCCTGTTTTGGGCTCGGATCTGCCGTTCGCGGCACGTTGCACGAAAGCCCGCTCTGCGGACTTTTGCGACATTGGGGTAACAGGCAAAAATGGCCCAAGGACCAAACCGCTCGCACGGGACCGGTGCCTGTGGTTGGCCCTATTTTCGGGCGCAGCTACTTCCATCAACCAAAACATGGCCTTTAGCCTTGTAGCGCGCTGCCAGCTCACGTGTCGCAAGTGCGATCAGGCAATTTAGCTCGTCTACCCTATCTTGGTCGGGCGTCACAAGCTTAACGGTTATCGAGAAACTAGGAGCGAGTTTACCATGCGGTTCGATATCCATCTCGGCTGGTGACAGACCGACAGTAACGAAACGTTCGTATAGCCAGACCTCCGCAACGTCCGCCGTTTCATCCGCCTCATACCATTTGCCGACATCCGCGCCGGTCTCGACCGTTGCGGCGAAATCCGCCTCGAAATCATAGGCATAGACCATACCCGTTTTTTGGAATGCGTCGACCAATGGCGGCACAAGGTATTCCCCAAAACCGCTCGCAAACTGTGAGCTGGTCAATTGGATGATGAGCTTGCCGTTCCTCGGAAAGTCCGGCGACTGCTGGGCCAAGGCCGGGAGCGCCAGAGCCATGCATATGAATGCGGAGAGACGGAGGTTCATTCCTTGTCCTTCATTCCGGGAACCGCGCAATCAACCGCGGCTGTGGTCCAGACCCGATTTTGGCCCGGTCACGGTGCTGATCTTGACTGACATACTCCAAGTAGCTGGGTCTGTTGGCAAAGTTAGGCCTTCCTACGCATCGTGACAACGGCAACTTTGTCGTCGGATGCGGAGTGGCCAAGTTCTTAGAAGGGCTCACCGTCAGATTTCGCGGCGCGTTATGACACCTGCAATATGGCGCATTGCGACGCCGGGTGATGCAGGAGCCATCCACCCCATCCGCACTCTGTGAATTCGACCGCTGGTCCTTGCTGCGGTGTGCGTGAATGGCCGGTTCGATCGCTGCACGGCGGCACCGGATTTTCCGCTCCCGCGGCATTTTTCATGCTGCAAGCGCACGCAACACAAAATACGAATTCACAGGTAGGGCTCGATGCAGTCATTCGACTATTTTTCTCTGTCGACCGGTTCGTCGCGTTAAGCAGCCGTTCATGACTGGAAATTTGAAGTTTTGGTTAAACGTGCCCAGAGCGGTCCTTCAGAACTGCAAAATTCACAGGCGTCCAAACCGACTGGACGCTACGAATGAGCCAGATTCGTCATATAACGACAACAAAGGGCAACTCCATGAGTTATAGGGATTATCAGTCAGACGTGTTAGAGTGGACACTGCCGCACCTATACAAAGCGCGGCAGAAACAGGGGGATTCATCATGACTACGGTTGTTGTAACGCATGCTGTTGGAAACATGGACACATGGTTAGGCGGGGGAGAAGTGCGCACGCAAACTTTCTCCAACTTCTGTTCAGGTCACCGAATTTTCAAGCATTCCGACAAAGATCAAGTGTCAATTGTCTTCGAAGGCGTAGATCTTGAAAAGATGAAGACCACACTCGGATCATCAGAGGCCGCAGCGAGCAAATCCCAACACACAGTGATCGATCCGATCGAAATCTATATCGAGGTCGAGGGCGGCGCTTAAATTCTGTATTCGGCTGGTGAATTTGGGTGTGATCGTAAGCAATTGCGCACGAGCGCAATTTCTGAAGTTGACTGCAATGCCGCGTGAAGAAGTCGTTCACGATTGGAAATTCGACGTTTCGTTCTGAAGGACCGCTCTTACCATTAGCGGATGTTCGTCAAAAAATTTCGAGTTTCCGAGTTGCGGGACTAAGGAGACATCAGGTTCTGTTTTTCTAGCCGAAAATCACTTTATCAAATCATCCGCTGTTGGCTTCCAGAAATGGACTGATCTCATGGAAAAACTCATCAAATCCTGGATGGCCGCGAATCATACAATGATTGGCTCCCGGTAACTCCGTAAATCCTGCGCCCGGAATTTCCTTAGCCAGTTCTCTGCCTTCCTTGATTGCTGCCGCCATGTCGCCTTTGACATGCAACACCAGCGTCGGAACGCGGATTGCACGTGCTTCTTTCCGTGAATCCACATATGCGTTCATTTCCATTATCCTGAGCGCGTTTTCCGGGCTGGTTGAAATTCGCTGCATCTCGTCAAAACTGTCTCCTTCTGCCTTCGTTGCATCTGGGATGTAAGCGGTGGTGAAGAAGTGGCGATATACCGGACTTGGAGAGCCCCAACCTGACGATACCATCGCGCGTGAGGCTTCATAAAATTGAGCTGCATCCGGATCATCACGAACCATTCGCCCTCGCGCGTATCCGCCAAGGAGGATTAAGAATTTAACCCTTTCCGGATGCTTTACGGCGAAGCGAACGCTGAAGGCCGCTCCCTGACTGATGCCAAAAAGACCAAAGCGCTCCAATCCCGCCGCGTCAGCGACTGCAAGCATATCATCTATCATTCGGTCTTCAGTAATGTCTTCGACATCCCAGTCCGACAGACCGTTTCCCCGCTGATCGAACCGCACAAGATTACAAAGCTTCGAGAATTCCGAAAGGAAGTCTCCCCAAACGGGGCTAGTCCATTCATATTCAAGATGGTTCAGCCAATTTGGAGCCTTCAGCACAGGCATTCCGCTTCCTGTTGATGCCCATGCCAGATGTGTACCGTCTGCCGATTGGCAAAAGCTTACGCGCTGCTGCAGCGATATGTCTGGTGGTTTGCGTTCTGGCGGCGCGTCGGGAGACCATTGCCAGACGCGGATCGGACGTGAAAGGTTTTTGACGCGCTGTCCTCCCATATCTCGAAAGGAAACATCTATCCGGTCTGCCGCTGACTGGTGGACGACATCCGACACACAGATTCCTCCAGGCGGGGCAAGACTTTCAAGTCTGGAAGCAACATTTACGCCGTCACCGAAGACGTCACCATCGTCAAAAATAATATCGCCAAGATTAATACCTATGCGGTAAGAGATACGCTGTTCCTCAGGTTCATCGGTTTCTCGGCGGTTCATTTCACTTTGGACGTCTATTGCGCAACGAACTGCATCCTTTATCGATGAAAACGTGACGAGCATACCGTCGCCAGTCGTTTTGATAATTTCACCGCGGTTGGATGCGATCTTAGGATCTATCAACTCTTTCCGGTGTGCTTTTTGGCGAGTGAGAACGCCCAGTTCGTCGATTTCCATTAGTCGCGAGTAGCCGACCATATCTGTGGCCATTATTGCTGCCAGACGATTTTGCATAAGCGTGGTCCTCCTCGAGGATTACCTCTTAGCATCTTTTGCCTGTTTCAAGTTGGAAACATTTGCCCGAGCGTTTGGAACTATGTTGTGTAGAAGCAATTTCCACTAATGGGATGTACCGGCTGCTTCAGCCAGCAGGTTAGGCTTGGCCTATACTGCAAAAAGGAGAAGTAGCATGGCGAAGAATGATTTTGATGAGCTGATGTCAGTTGGCGTTGATATCGGCAAAGACGTATTTCACTTGGTTGGCTTTGACAAAGAAGGTCGGCTTGTTTTGCGCAAGAAGATCAAACGCATGGCGTTGGTTGCGACGTTTGAGGAGCTGCCGCAATGTATTGTCGGGATGGAAGCTTGCCTGAGCGCGCACTTTGTCAGCCGAACGCTGAGCAAGATGGGGTTCGAGCCCCGGATCATTCCCGCGATTTATGTGAAGCCTTTCAACAAGGGCCAGAAGAACGACTACAATGACGCTGAAGCTATTGCAGAAGCCGCTTTGCGTCCCAATCTCAAGACGGTATCGGAGAAGACGCAGGAGCAGCTTGATCTCCAGGCGCTGCATCGCGTTCGGTCACGGCTTGTGTCACGTCGGACAGCAGCAATGAATCAGATCCGGGCCTTTCTGATCGAACAGGGGATCACTGTCCGACGTAGTGTCGCGGCTCTGCGCGCCTCGCTCGAAGCCATTCTTAGCAATCGCGGCGACGAGATGTCCTTGCGGATGCGGAGATTGATCCTGGGGCTCCAACAGGATTGGATATGGCTGGATAAACGGATCGATATGACCACATCTGAAATCAAAGAGGTCAGCGAGACCGAGGAAAGCTGCCAACGTCTGATGACCATTCCGGGCATCGGGCCAATCATCTCAACGGCTGTGGTTGCAGCTGTCGGGACCGGCGAGGCTTATGATCGGGGGCGAGATTTTGCGGCTTGGCTGGGGCTCGTTCCGCGACAACACAGCACCGGCGGGCGCACCATCCTGGGTCGTATCACAAAACGAGGCAGCCGGTATCTCCGCATGCTGTTTGTGCAGGCCGCGCAGGTCATCATGATGCGACCGAAGAACTGGCATAAGTTTAGTTTTGGCGCATGGTTGGAAGCCGCCGCGACGCGCATGCAGCACAACAAGCTCGGCGTGGCGCTTGCCAATAAGCTAGCGCGGATCGCATGGAGTGTTCTTAACTCAGGCAAGGACTTCGATTGGATGGAAAAAGAATTGGCGACTGCGATCTGATCACAGCCGCAAACGACGTTCGTAAACCTCAAATGCATGGAACGGAATAAAAACGCACTCAAAGTCTGAGAGCCCGAATGGTCATAATCGACCTGTCCGCTAATGAGACAAAGGCGCGTGCGTACTCCCAACAGGGCCACGGCAAGCAACACAAGCCGATCCAAAGGCCGGATACATATCAGCGACTTCCAGAAGACATGCAATTGAACACTTGCGAACAGCAGCCGGTACATACATCGGGCTCGGTGCCGTCAGGCAAAGCGCATGACACCGTCCAGCGTATCGCGCGCGCCACGCACTGCCGCGCGGGCCTGGTCGCGCGCCACACTTGCCACACCAAATTCCCTTTTCTGCCGTTCCATACGCACCACTGCGAATGTGTACCCACTCACTATGTGCTTATATTGATCCTGCTATAATTTGCTGTGGCACGTGTGGCAGAGCCATTTCACCCAATGAAACAAAGGGTAGGAGCGCCACACATGATGTGTGGCAGACGTGTGGCAATGGCCGTTTTGCTGTGGCGATATCATTTCGCGGCCTCCTTGAGAGCTTCGCGAACCGCGTGGAGGTCTACATCAACGCCGTCTCGAACGTGGACCGCGCGGGCCATGCTCTTACCGCCACACGAAAACTGGACGCGATGTGTGGCACTCAGACCGAGGCCGCGCAGCACCCCAGCCACGGCTTTGGGCGCCCGGGCGCCCGGGGTAATATAGTCGAGGTGATAGAGTGCATCGCACACCTCTGGGATCGACACCCAATCGCGCCCCTCGACAAAATTCGCGATCGCCTCACCAGTCGGGCCGAGACCGGCCTCAACGATCCGCTCGAACGCACTCGCTTTCGGAGCACGCATCCGCTCTCGTACGTGCGTCACCCGGCGCCGTAGGAGCCATGCCACCACCTGCTCGGCACCGCCGTCGTTGAGGTAGCCCCAGAGGCCCACAAAATAGCCATCAGGATCAGCGGGTAGGAAATCGCTCTCGATCGGGAAATACCGGCGGCTCTCCCGGTCGATCTGCAGTGCGTCGGCCGAGTTCACGAAAAACACGAGATTGACGACGTTTTCGAGCTCGCCGGCATCCATGCCTTTACGCTCAAACTTGATCCGGTTCGGGGGTGCCGAGATCAGGGTCTTGAGCGCCTCCGCCGCCTCGTGCTTGTCGTGCCACCGGCCGCCCTGCTTCTCCTGCACCAGCGCAAACAGGCACCGATCGATCCACCCGTTAAACTGGCTCGTAACCATTTGCAGGGTCAGAGCTTCCCTTGCGTAACGCCCGAGGTGCTTTGTCAGCGGATGGAACAGGGTGTCCTTGCCGCTCCCCTCTCGGCCGATGAGCACAGGAGCCCAGTTCACCTTGAGACCGGGGTTTTGAAGTAGAAATGCCATGTAGTTGATCATCACCTCCCGATCGGCCTCATCAGGCACGATCTTGGCGAAATGATCCAACCACGGCTTAGGCTCAGCACTATTCCAGACCGGCGGCACGATCGGAGCCCAAGAATTGATATAGAACCCGGGCATCTCCCCCGGTGGATCCTCGATCTCGGCCCCCATCCCGGGCTTGAACATCACACCATCGAACCGCGCGAGGTTTTCATTCAACCACCCGAGCCTGTCAGCCTGACTGTGACCGAGCTTCTTGCCCTTGAGATTGCGCATGTCCCAGTCGAACGTGAGCCGCCACATCTCGGAGGAATTACGCTTGGTGTGAGACCGACGGTCCAGGTACCACCACGCTTCCACTGGGGAACCTTTTGGCACTTGAGCGGACACGCATAGCTTATGAGCGCACATTGATGGCATGGGTGCGAATCTGACATTGAATTGCGCATTGTTAGTCGGTCCCACCCAATCTGCCTCATTTTGGCAATAGAGACTTGTCGACGGTGGTCTGCACCCTATTTTTTATTTGAGCACTCAAACATTTTTTGATACGAAGGATCACGTGAAACCTGGTGCCAGGAGGCGCTTTTCCATGAATGACCAAGATCCGAATTTGAACATTCCCAACAACTGGGACCGCAGAGGCTTGCCCGCGTGGAGCTTTTTCAATCCCGAAATGTTCGAAATGGAAAAGGACATGTTGTTCAGGCGGCACTGGCAGGTTGTGTGTCATGCAAGCGATGTGCCCAACACGGGTGATTTTCTGGCCTTCGATATCGTGGGTGAACGCGCGCTGATCATTCGCGGGGAAGACGGCGAAATCCGGGCGTTTCACAACCTGTGCCGCCATCGCGGATCGCGTGTGGTCGGCGAAGAAAGCGGCACTTGCAAATCCGCGATTATCTGCCCGTTTCACGGGTGGGCCTATAATCTTGATGGCACTCTGCGCGGCGCCGCGCAGCCCAAGACCCTGCCCGATCTGGACCCTGTGGAATTCGGGCTGAAACCGCTGGAGTTCGAGGTTTGGAAAGGGTTCGTTTTCGTGCGCTTCCAGCCGGGGCCGCAACCTTCGGTCAAACAGATATTGTCGCGTCTGGAAGCGGAAGTGGATCAGTACAACACGGAAGATTTTGTGCCCACTGGCGACGGGTTCTGGGCCGAAGAAGTCAACGCGAACTGGAAATGTGTGCGCGATGTGGACAACGAAGGCTATCACGTGCCGATGGCGCATCCCGGATTGCAGGATCTTTATGGCGGGAATTACTATGACGAACCTCTGACCGACGGATCAAACCGGTCGTTCGCCACCTTCCGCGACAGCCCCGCCCGTTTGTGGAGTGTGCGTCAGTACAAGAATATTCTGCAAAGCCCCGACAATCTGGACGACACGCACAAGGATGCGTGGCTGTATATCGGGATGTTTCCCAATTTCGTAATCAGCCTTTATCCGGACTCGATCAGTTTTTATCAGGAGTTTCCGATTTCCAACGGGAAATGCATCCAGCGCGGTGCGGTTTACAAACACAAGAACGAAGACCGGCGCATGCGGTTGTCGCGGTATCTAAGCGGGCGGATCGACAGGCTGACCACCAAGGAAGACGAACAACTGATCGAATGGACATGGGAGGCTGCATTTTCCAGCGCCTATGATGGTGTTGTTCTGTCCGATCTTGAATACGGAGTAAAAGCCTATCACGACGAATTGCGCCGCCTGTTCCCGGTGCTGACTCAGGAAGAGCCAGCGGCCGGTACGGTAGAATCGCAGAACGCAGCCCTGTTGGAAAAAGTAAAGGGCGACAGGTGATCCGAAATATGCATGAATTGTCGCAACACCCCCGTTCCGGGGTGGTGGCATCAGCGCTGGGGATTTCGTGATTGTCGGTTGAAATCAGCAAAGAGCATCGTCAGGGGCTGACCCTGATCAGCCCGACCCTTATCTATGCACTGATCATGCTGGCGGCACCGTTGCTGATGGTGCTGACCTTCAGTTTCTGGACCCAGAACTATCTGGATATCGACCGGACGCTGACGCTGGACAATTACCGCGAGGCATGGTCGCAGCCGATCTATCAGGTGCTGCTGTACCGTTCGATCCGGATTTCGCTGATCGTGACATTCGTGACGGTCCTGCTGGCGTTCCCGATCGCCTATTATCTGTCCTTTCACGTGAAACGGCGCAAGGCGTTGTGGTTGTTCTTGATCACCGTTCCGTTCTGGACAAGCTATCTGCTGCGGGTGTTCCTGTGGAAGGTGATACTAGGGTATAACGGTGTGCTCAATTCCACATTGATGAACCTGGGTTTTATCGACGAACCGCTGACCTTTATCCTATATAACGCAAACGCGGTGGTGCTGACCTTGGCCCACGCATGGGCGCCGTTTGCCATTTTGCCGATCTTCGTTGCATTGGAAAAGATCGACAGGTCCCTGCTGGAAGCGGCCGAAGATCTGGGTGACGGGCCGATGCGCCGGTTTTTCCGTGTGACACTGCCACTGGCGATGCCCGGCGTCGTGGCGGCCACCCTGATCGTTCTGATCCCGACTGTTGGCGATTTCATTACGCCGCGTCTGGTGGGGGGAACAGACGGGTTGATGATTTCCAACATGATCCAGATCCAGTTCGGCAAGGCCAATAACGCGCCGCTTGGGGCTGCGCTGGCGGTCACGTCGATGGTCGTGGTCGCCTTTATCAGCGTGCTGATCTTTCTGGCCGGTCGCCGGTTCGGCGGAAAGGCCCAGAGATGAGTGTGAAGCGGCGCAACTACCTGTCGGTGAACTGGCTGCTGGTTTATGCCGTGGCCTATATGGTGTTCCTTTATGCGCCGGTCATCCTGCTGCCGCTTTTTGCATTCAATGACGCGACGATCATCGCCTTCCCGCTTAGCGGGTACACCACCAAATGGTTCGATCTGTTGTGGGAAACCGATGCCTTGCACGGTGCCGTCAGGAACAGTCTGGTTGTTGCCGTTTCAACGGCTGTGATCAGCACCTTGCTGGGGGCCTGCGCTGCGCGGGCGATGGCGCGATACCGGTTCCCGATGAAAAAGGGCATTGTCGGCTTTATCATGCTGCCGCTTGTGCTGCCTGAAATCATCGTGGCCGTCGCGTTGTTGGTGATGCTGATGCAATTGGGCATGTCACTGTCATTGTGGACGGTTGTCGCGGGGCATGTTCTGATCTGCACGCCATTTGCCATTGCCATTCTCAGTTCGGCGTTTCAGGGGCTGGATCAAAGCCTGGAAGAGGCCTCATTCGATCTGGGTGAAACCAAATGGGGCACGTTTACGCGGGTGACATTGCCCTTGGTGATGCCCGGTATCGTGTCCAGCCTGCTGATCACGTTCACCATTTCGCTGGATGAATTCATCATCGCGTTTTTCCTGACCGGAACCGACGTCACGCTTCCGGTCTATATCTGGAGCCAGTTGCGCTTTCCGACCAAACTGCCTTCGATCATGGCGCTTGGAACCATATTGCTGGTTCTGTCGATCCTGTTGCTGATGGCGTCCGAATGGTTCCGCCGCCGGGCAGCGCACAGGCAGGGAATGGATGCGTCCGCATCCGGTGGATTTATCTAGCACATGTACAAAGCGAAATCTGAATGACCCCCCAAACCATCATCAACCTGAACGACGTCACCAAGAATTTTGGGTCGGTCCAGGCCCTACGCGGGATCAACGCCGAGATACGGGAGGGAGAGTTCTTTTCCCTGCTGGGTCCGTCCGGCTGTGGAAAAACGACATTGCTGCGCATGATCGCGGGTTTCGAAGACCCGACAACAGGATCCATCGTGATTGACGGGAAACCGATGGAAGGGATCACCGCCAATCACCGGCCAACCAATATGGTGTTTCAAAGCTACGCGATTTTTCCGCATCTGAGTGTCGCTGAAAACGTCGGATACGGATTGAAGCGCAAGAAACTGTCCAAGGCCGAAATGGCCGAAGAGGTCGAAAACGCGTTGGCCAAAGTCGATCTGCAAGGATACGGCACCCGCGCCGCGCACGAGTTGTCGGGCGGACAGCGCCAGCGCGTTGCTTTGGCGCGGGCACTGGTGATGAAGCCAAAGGTCGTATTGCTGGATGAACCGCTTTCGGCACTGGACAAGAAGCTGCGCGAACAGATGCAGGTGGAATTGCGGGCTTTGCAGCAATCGCTGGGGATCACGTTTATTCTGGTCACCCACGATCAGGAAGAAGCGCTGATCATGTCCGACCGGATCGCCGTCATGTTCGAAGGCGAGATTGCCCAGATGGCAACTCCGGAAGAATTGTACCGCTACCCCAATACGCGTCGGGTGGCATCCTTTATCGGGGTGATGAATTTTCTGGATGCGCGGTTTGTTCAAATGGCGAATGATCACATCACATTCGAAATCGCCGCACTGGGGCAGGTAGATATACCCCGCGCGCAGGTGCCTGACGGATTGACACCGCAAACCATCGAAACCGTGGGCATCCGCCCTGAAATGCTGACTGTGTTGTTTGATGGGGCGGCATCCGAACGGACAGTCAACGCCGATGTTGTGAACACATCCTACTACGGGGACATGACGTATTATGACGTCCTGCTGCCCGACCAGACCAAGCCAGTTACAATTTCCATGCGCAACACGGCGGGACGGTCTGTGGTAAAACCGGGAAACACCGTGTCCGTCGGATGGGGTTCGGATTCGATTGTTTTGTTTAATTAGGGCAGCCGATGTACGCGACCTGCTTCAGGTATAAAGACAGGTCCGTCACCCGCGCCCGCTGTTAAGAAAGGGAAATGACCGTGTCAGATGATCTCTACGACGATGCCCATATCGCATTTCTGGAACAGATGTGGGGGGAAGGGTATCTTTCGCCCGGCGGCCCGGAAGAGGTGTCGCGCGTTCTGACGGGTTTGGATCTGGCCGGGAAAAACGTTCTGGATATCGGGTGTGGGTCGGGCGCGATCACCTTGTCTCTGGCGCGGGATCACGGCGCGGGCCACGTTGTTGGCGTTGATGTCGAAACGCCGGTGTGCGATGCGGCGCGCGCGCGGATTGCTGCGGCATGTCTGCAGGACCGGGTGTCGATCAAACAGGTGTCTCCAGGTCCGTTCGAATTTGACGATCAAAGCTTTGATGTGGTGTTTTCCAAAGATTCGATCATTCATATTCCGGACAAGGATTTCCTGTCGGCCGAAGTTTTTCGTGTTTTGAAGCCCGGCGGCTGGTTTGCAGCATCAGATTGGCTGATCGCCCATGATGATACGCCCTCAGAAGACATGCAGCATTATATCAAACTCGAAGCGCTTGATTTCGCAATGGCGTCTCCCACGCGGTATGCGGATGCCTTGCACGGGGCCGGTTTTCAGGATGTCACCCTGTCCAGCCGCAATGCGTGGTATGCACAAGTCGGTGAACAGGAACTGGCCTATCTGGTCGGCCCTGACCGGTCAGATCTGGAAAATAAACACGGTGCGTCCTTTATTGCCGACCAGATCAAGACATGGACGGCCATGGTCAAGGTGCTGAAGTCCGGCGAACATTGCCCCCACCACATTCGCGCGCAACGTCCGGCCTAGGGTTCGGGCGAAAAAAATGCTGCCAGACCGTGGTCTGACAGCATTTCCGTTCACGATGTGCGGTGCCTTAAAAACCGGCTTTGATCAGTTCGAATTCCGCAATCATTTTCTCGCGCAGTTCCGAAGGGACGGGCGCTTGCCACAATGTGCCATCACGCAGGCTGTCGCTGGTTTCCAACCCGACAGCGGCCAGATCTTCCGCGCTCATTCCGGAAAGGGCTTCAGCGTTGCTGTGGCCATAGCCCCATGCGTTGACGATGTATTCCGCCGTCTTGGGTTCAAGCCATGCGTTGATGAAATCATAGACCTTGTCTTCGGATCCCGGCCCTTCCGCCATTTTCGTGTAACCGCAGACCCAGCTTGACGATCCTTCGGCGGTGTCGCGTTTCATCGCAATCGGAAAGCCTTCGTAGCTCATGGTTGAAAACGTTTCGTTCCAGGCCCATGACAGATAGACTTCGCCGCTTTGCATCAACTGCGCCAGCGTTGCCCCGTCAGACCAGTAGGTGCGCACATTCGGGTGCACCTTGCGCAGGAAATCGGATGCCGCCTTGAACTGTTCGTCGGTGGCCGTGGTCCAGTCCTTGACGCCTGTCGCCAGAAATCCAAGGGCATAGGCGTCATCCACGTTGTCGCCGATGGAAATACGGCCTGCGTGTTTCGGATCGGCGAATGCCTGCAGCGATGCCACATCCTCTTCGCTCAGCAATTCGGTGTTATAGGTCGTTGCCGTGTTGCCCCAGTCGATCGGGACGAAATAATACTCACCGTCTTTCTTGAACGCTTCGATTTCGCGGAAGTTGGGGTCAATTTCATCCCAACGATCAATCCGCGATGTATCAAGCGGCGCGATCAAACCGGCCTCGATCCACTTTGGGACCGATTGGGAACAGGGATGTGCCAGATCGGCCTTGAACCCCGAACGCAGTTTCTGGAACGCTTCTTCTTCATCGCCGAAGAATGCGAAAGTCGGGCCTTCGCCGTGGGTTTCCGTGTAGGCGGTATAAAACTCCGGATCTTCATATCCGGCCCAGTCAAAGACAACCAGTTCCGCATCTTGTGCATGGACCATGGTTCCGATGGCCGCGACCGAACACGCCAAGGCCGCGCTGATGGATTTAAAGTGATTCATAGTTCTCCCCTTTTTTGGTTTTCTTGGTTCAATTGGACGACGTCAGGTGATGTTATTTGTATTTCCCCAAAAGGCTAAGGGGGATTCCGTGTTGACACAAGTTTTTATTGAGCGCTCAAATAAAAACAACAACCCTTGGACATACGAGACTGAAAATATGCGCGATCCAGCCCATGATATTCTTTTCCAGCCGATCCAGATCGGGCCTGTCACCGCCAAGAACCGATTTTATCAGGTGCCCCATTGCACGGGTATGGGATGGCGTCGTCCGAGTGCACTGGCGGCGATGCGGGGGATCAAGGCGGAAGGCGGCTGGGGTGTTGTGAATACCGAATACTGTTCGATCCATCCCAGTTCGGACAATGAAGGGCACGCCAACGCCACCTTGTGGGGCAAAGAAGATATCGACGCACATCGATTGATGACAGAGGCGGTGCATGAACATGGGGCGCTGGCAGGCGTTGAACTTTGGGTTGGTGGCGGAATGACGGTCAACCTGGCCTCGCGGATGCCGGCGCTGGGGCTGCGCAACCGTCCCCAGACCGACAGCAGCGCGTTCCACCCCGGCCAGACCCGCCGGATTGATAAACAGGACATCCGCAATATCCGCAAATGGCACCGTGACGCGGCACTGCGCGCGTTAGAGGCCGGGTTTGACATCGTCTATGTCTATGCAACGCATGGCTATCTGTTGTCGGATTTTCTGAACGCAGATACCAACACGCGCAGTGACGAATACGGCGGAAGCTTGCAAAACCGCGTGCGTCTTGTGGCCGAAATAATCGAAGATACGAAAGACGCTGTCGGGGACAGGGCGGCCGTCGCCACTCGGTTTACCGTCGATCTGGAAGACCCCGAAACCTATGATGCGTTTTCACTGCTGTCCGGTTTGCCCGATCTGTGGGATCTGACAGTCCATGATTACGGCGTCGAAATGGGCGCGTCGCGCTTTGTGAAAGAAGCTGCTCTTGCAAATAGCGTGGCGCGGGCCAAGACACTGACAGACAAACCTGTCGTGGCGGTGGGGCGTTACTCATCGCCCGACACGATGGCGCGGGTCATTCGCGACGGCACACAGGATCTGATCGGCGCGGCCCGCCCGTCGATCGCCGATCCGTTCCTGCCGGAAAAGATCGCGCAGGGGCGCTCAGACGATATAAGGGAATGTATCGGGTGCAACATCTGTTATGCGCAGGATTCACTGGGCGTTCCGATCCGGTGCACCCAAAACCCGACAATGGGTGAAGAATGGCGCCTTGGCTGGCATCCGGAAAAGACAGGTCAAAGCGACAGACCGGAAAAGGTGCTTGTGGTCGGGGGCGGGCCTGCCGGGCTGGAAGCGGCGCGGGTTCTGGGCGCGCGCGGGCACAGCGTGATTCTGGCCGAGGCGAACAGGCAACTGGGCGGGCGCGTAACCCGTGAATCCCGCTTGCCCGGCCTGTCTGAATGGGCGCGGGTGCGTGACTGGCGCATCGGTCAGATCGCCAAACTGGACAATATCGCGGTTTACCCCGAAAGCCGGATGCGCGTGGATGATGTGATCGCTTTAGAGGTGGATCATGTCCTGATCGCAACCGGCGCGCGCTGGGCTTCGGATGCGATCGGGCGCCATAGCGATTTTGGGTTCGAACCGGCTGATCCGAACATGATCGTCAATGCGGAAACCGTTCTGGACGGAACGCACATCGGCGCGCAGTCGGTCGTCATTTATGACGACGATCACTATTACATGGGATCGGTGTTGGCGCTGGAACTGCGCGGGCGTGGGCATGATGTAACCCTTGTCACACCTGCGGGGCGCGCATGTGCGTGGGGTGCGCATACGTCGGAACAAATGCAATCCAACGCCGCCCTGATCAATGCCGGGGTAAAGATCGTGACCAACCAGCAGGTCGCGGGAGTTGGAAACGGACAGGTGCGGCTGTGCTGTGTGTTTTCCGGCCAGACGGATATGATTGCTTGCGATGGTGTTATCCCGTTGACCCGCCGGCTGCCGGTGACGGATCTCTATTCAGACCTTGCAGACCGGCAGACGCCAAAGATGAAATCGCTGCTGCGTA
Organism: Sulfitobacter sp. TBRI5; assembly: GCF_051013555.1. NCBI lineage: Bacteria > Pseudomonadati > Pseudomonadota > Alphaproteobacteria > Rhodobacterales > Roseobacteraceae > Sulfitobacter > Sulfitobacter sp. TBRI5. The sequence goes on from NZ_CP112884.1 coordinate 1,516,497, forward strand.
TCGGCGATGCCGATGCGGCCTCGACGATTGCCGCGGCTGTTTACAGCGGGTACCGCGCGGCAATGGATCTGGGCCGGAACATCGATCCGGCGCAGACACATGGCCGGCGCGAGCACCCGACCTTGTTGCGCTAGGCGGCGTCTGCCATATCGTCCGTCACCTTCTGAAGTGCCTTTTCCAGAATATCGAACATCTCGTCGATCTGGTCCTTGGAGATGATCAGAGGTGGCGAAAAAACCGCCATGTTAATCAGCGGGCGCACCAGCAGCCCCATTTCCTCACAGGCTTCATCCAGCAACGCGCCCAGTTTGCGCTGCGCTTCCAGATTGCCGCCGTCTTCTTCGGGGCGGCCTTCGATACAGCCCAGCAATCCCATGCCGCGCACATCACCGACAATCGGATACTTGATCAGATCATGCAGGCGCTTCTGGAAATGGGGCGTCACCTCGCGCACATGCTCCAGAATTCCTTCTTCCTCGATGATCTCGATGTTGGTCAGGGCGGCAGCACAGCACACCGGATGCGCCGAATAGGTATAGCCGTTTGAAAACAGCACATCCTGATCCGGCCCCGTCATGCGCTGCATGATCCGGTCGGATATGATACAGGCGCCCAGCGGCAGATACCCTGATGTCAGACCTTTGGCACAGGTGATGATATCGGGCTGGATGCCGAAAACATCTTCACTGGCGAACCAGTGGCCCAGACGGCCGAACCCTGTCACCACCTCGTCCGAGATATAGATAATGTCATGCTTGCGGCACACCTCAAGCGTGCGCTTGTGATATCCGGGCGGTGGGACGATCACACCGCCGGAACACAGGATCGGTTCGGCGATGAACGCGCCCACGTTTTCCGGCCCAAGCTCTGCAATCGCGTTTTCAAGATCGGCGATCTTTTCATCGCACCATTCCTCAACGCTCATCCCTTTGGGGCGGCGATAGGGGTTAACGTCGGGCAGGAATTCAACCAGACGGCTTTCCACGTCGAACCTGTTCTTGTCGCGTTCCTTGCCCGTCACGGTCGATGCCAGATAGGTTGACCCGTGATACCCCTTTTCCCGCGCGATCACGATTTTCTTGTTTGGGCGTCCCAATCGGTTGTTCAGAAACTGGACAGTGCGCAGGGCGCTGTCGACGGCGGTTGACCCGCCCGTGGTGAAAAACACATTATTTAGATCGCCGGGTGTCATTTTTGCGATCTTGCGGGCCAGAACGGCCGAGGGTTCGGTTGTTGTGGTCCAGGGAGAGTTATAGGCCAGCCGCATCACCTGGGTCGATATCGCATCCGCCATTTTCTGACGGCCATAGCCAATTTGCACGCACCACATGCCGCCGGGGCCGTCAATGAACCTTTTGCCTTTGTGATCCCAAAGGTAAATACCCTCGGCCTGATCGACGAGCATGTTGTCGTAATCCCGCCAGCTGTCCATCGGGCACCAGGGATGAAGCTGATACTTGCGGTCCCAGGCATTCAACTGTTCGGCATCCGGTTCGTTCGGCAATGCGGTGATGTTTTCACTGACGCTTGTCATGGAGTCTCTCCTTGGCGACGGATTAAAACGGGCCGGGCGGTGTGGCCCGTGCGCGTGCGTTCTGAAAGAACGGCTTGTTTTCGATTTTCAGCGGGACAAGGCGCCGGTCCCAGCGGCCTTCTTCGTTCACGTACACTTCGACCCAGAGATCGGATGTGATGGCAAATCCGTAAGGCGCCTTGAACTCGGCCAGCGCGATGTTGCGTTTGGTGGTGGGCGACCAGACCCCGGACGTGACAAACCCGACCTCTTTCTTTTTGCGGTGATAGATCAGCGCGTCCTGCGCGGGTTTGAAACCGCCGATGTCGATCTTGGCCAGATGATAGCGGCGGCCATCGGCAACCTGTTTCAACAACGCGCGGCGCCCGTTGAAATGGCCCTTGTCAAAGGCCACCATCTTTTCAAAACTAAGTTCGATCGGGGTGCGCCCGCGGTGCAGACGCATCACCGCATGAACCGGCTGGAAATCCACGCCGGCGGCGATAAACCCCGCCTCGATCCGCACGATGTTCAGCGCTTCGGATCCGATGGCGCGCACGCCCCAATGATCGCCCGCGGCCCACAACCTGTCCCACAATTGTGTCGCCTTGTCCCATGGCACCCAGATTTCATAGCCCAGATCGCCGGTAAACCCGGTGCGCGACACCCACAGATCGGGTTCCACCTCGCGCCAGTCAAAGGGTTTCATGTCCGCAACCGCGCCAAGGCCGGCATCTTTCAGCAGCGAAAATGATGTCGGCCCCTGCAAAGACAAGGCCGCGACCAGATCGCTTTCGTCGATCACCTGAACGTCAAAACCCCATGCGGCGTCCAGCAGCCAGCCGAACATCGGTTCCTGACAGCACAACCGGTAATCGTCCTCGGCAAAGCGGAACAATGTTCCGTCGTCGATCAGCATGCCATCTTCGTCGCACCACATCACGTAGCTGACGCGGCCATCGCGGATCTTGCGCACATCGCGCGTGACCAAGTGGTTGACCACGGCCAGCGCATCCGGTCCGGAAATCCGGTATTTGTGCATCGGTGAAATATCAAACAGCGTGGCCTGATTGCGGATCGCGAAATATTCAAACTCGACCGTATCCAGAACCAGTGGCGACACGTAACCGGCCCAGCGCCCCCACGATTTCGCGCGGCTCAGCGGCGCCAGCCGGGATTGGAACGGCCCGTCGATCAGCCCGATGGGCACGCCTGTTTGTTGTGTTTTCTGTTTCGTTGCGCGCGCCATCACACCCCTCCGTCCTGCAAAAGTTGCAGCGCGGCATTGCGCCCTGCTGCCCCCATCACATCCCCGCCGGGATGGGCGGATGCCCCGCACAGGTAATAGCCGCCAATGCCGAACCGGTAATGGGCCATGCCGTTGGCCGGCCGCACTGTCAGTATCTGGTCAAACCCCATTTCGGCGTGATGCCAGTGCCCGCCGGGCGCACCGGTCTGCGCCTCGATATCGGCTGGGGTCAGTGCATCGGCGCGGGTCACAAGGCCAGAGATGCCCGGCGCATATCGTTCCAGCGTTTCAATCGTCAGCTTGATCAGATGCTTACGCGCGGCGTCGTCCCATCCGCCGTCTAGCGCGTAGGGCACATAGCTGACCACGGCAGACAGCACATGCTGTCCGTTGGTGCAAAGCGACGGATCCGACAGGCTGGGAAGAACGGCCTCGATCACCGGATCTTTCGACATTTCGCCATATTTTGCGGGGTTGAACGCCCGTTCGACATAGGTGGATGACGGGGCAACCAGCAACCGTGCAGCGGCCTGTTTCGCCGACAATCCAGTAAACGTGGGCACGCCGCTCAGCACCAGATGCACCTTGGCAGTTGTGCCCTTGTTGCGCAGGTTGCGCATGCGGCGCACCGCTTCGGTATCAAAATGGGCGACACCGGCCATCTGCATGGTCTGAAAACCGCCGAGGCTGGACAGAACCGCCTTGGCCCGGATCACCGTGCCATCGTCCAGTTCCACACCCTGTGTGCGGTCCTCTTTAACCAGAACACGCGCCACACCGGTTCCGGTGCGAATGTCACAGCCCTTGCCCCGAGCCGCAGTGGCAAAGGCATCGGCAACCGCACCCATGCCGCCCATCGGCAATTGCACCGCACCGCCATTACCCAGACGGTACATCAGCGAAAACACCGTGCCCGGTGAACGCGGCCCCGCATAGGCGCCGCGTACCGCATCCGCCGACAAGGCACCTGCCAGTGGCGCGTCTTGCAGTTCGTCCAACAGAACGTCACTGGCGTTTGACAGCAGGATACGCAGAAATTCGCGCATGTCCTTTTTGCCCATACGTTTCAGATCAATGCCAAGCTTTGCCAGCCCCGCCAGTTCCCTGAGCGTCGCAATTTCTGCCAATCCACCCGCAAGGGACGGCGGCGGTTTGACCGACATCCGGCCCAGCAGCGTTGCGAATTTTTGCAAACGCGCCACCAGCGCGCGATAGGTTTCCGCTTCGGGATGTGCGGACCCATCGGCAAAGGATACATCCTTGCCGTCCATCACAACGTGTTTGCCATCCGCCGAAAGCGACACAGTCGGCAGGTTGACCGATTTCGGCAGGGTCAACCCGATCTCGCGCGCCACAACCGGGTTCAGATTGTAGAGCAGATGCGCGATTTGGGGGACCTTGACCCCGTCGCCCATGTCCACGGTTTTGGACATGCCGCCAATCGCCGTGTCCCGTTCGATCACGCATACCGATTTGCCCTTGGCGGCCAGTGTCGCCGCCGCGGCAAGCCCGTTGTGGCCCGCCCCGATCACGATCGCATCATAAGGTTTGGATGTTGTGTTCATGCCATCCCCCTCACGCTGCAAAACTGGGCATCAGCTTGCCCTTGCCGATGGTGCGCAGAATTTCACGTGCGGCGTTGGCGCCGGGGGCCGCCATCACACCGCCACCGGGGTGGGCGGATGATCCGACAATATACATGCCGTCAATCGGTGTGTCATATTGCGCGTAACCGGGCACCGGACGGTTGAACAGCAACTGGTCAAAGGTCAGTTCACCCTGAAAGATGTTGCCTTCGGTCAGGCCAACCTCTTTTTCGATATCCCAAGGGGTGCGCACTTCTGCATGGACAATGCGTTTGCGGATTTCGGGGCAGGCTTGTTCAATCTTGTCAAACACGCAATCGGCAAAGGCCTTGCGGTTTGCATCGTTCCAGTTCTCGCCGCTGCGCACGCCGTTCACCTCCAGATCGTAGGGGGCATACTGAACGAACACTGTCATCATATGTTTGCCGGGCGGTGCCATCGTCGGGTCGATCTGGCTGGGGATCAGCATGTCGAAATAAGGGTCGGACGACCATTGCCCTTCCTTCCAGTCGTCATAGGCCCGTTCCAGTTCGTTCAGCGAGGTTGAACAATGCATGTCGCCACGCAGGAACGTGGCGTTGACCGGGGCTGCGGGAAATTCGGGCAGAGCATCCAGCGCGATGTTGATCTTGCCGCTGGATCCGCGAATTTTGAACCGTTCCACCGCGCGGGTGAAATCTGCGGGCAGATCGCCGCGATCCACATGATGCAGGAATGTGCGTTTCACATCCATGTTCGAAGCCACAATCGGGGCTTCGAACGTATCGCCGTTTTCCAGCGCCACACCCGTCACCTTGCCGTCCTTGACCAGAAACTTTTCAACGCCCGACCCAACGGCTATTTCGCCGCCCGCCTCTTCGAAGGCTGCGCCAAGCGCATTGGAAATGGCCCCCATCCCGCCGCGCGCAAAGCCCCACGCGCCAATGGCGCCATCCACATCGCCCATGTAATGGTGCAGCAACACGTAGGCCGTTCCGGGCGAATAGACGCCAAGGCCGGTGCCGATGATGCCCGATCCGGCCAGATGCGCCTTGATCAGATCGTTTTCAAAATGCTCGTCCAGAAAATCGCCGATCGACATGGTCCAGAACCGCAGGGTTTCACCCAGTTCCTTGGCCCCCAGCCCGTGCGCCTGTTTGACCAGAAACAGCAATTCGGAAATGTCGCGGGGTTTCATCGATGTGGGATCCGGCGCATTGCGCAGCAGGAACGGACGGATGAACCGGCACTGGCGGATCACGGTCTGGCTGAACCGTTCATAGGCATCCACATCCCGTGGATTATGCCGCGCCATTTCACGGCGCAGGGCATCATGGTCGGACATGTAGGCGAAATAATCGCCCTTCCGGTCAAAGCTGGCACCGCCTTCGTAGGGGATCACCTGCAAACCAAAGCGCGGCAATTCCAGATCGCGCACGATTTCACGGCGCAGCAGCGAACAGACATAGGAACAGTTGGAATAGGTCCAGCCTTCGTGCAGCGACCGGCTGACAGCGGCGCCGCCGATCCAGTCGTTCTTTTCCACGACCAGTGTCCGCAAACCGGCCTTGGCCAGATAGCAGGCAGTTGTCAGGCCATTGTGGCCCGCCCCTGCGACAATCGCATCATAGGCGCTGTGTTTGCCCATTTTCCGTCTCCATGATTTCCCGCGATACTAGCCGACAGACTCTTGACGGTAAAGTTTTTCTGAGCGCTCAAATAAAAATAATCTGGCTGACACGGTGCGCGGTTTATGAAAAACAGGGGCTACCTGTCAGAGGCGGCAATATGAAGACGACTGAAACCGAAACGGCCAAGCCCAGAAAAGAGCGCAAGGCAAATGCAGACAAGCGGCGCCAACAGTTGCTGGATGCCACGCTGCGTTCGATTGTGGCGAACGGTCTGACCAAGACAACCCTGGCGACGGTTGCGAACGAGGCATCGCTTTCGCAAGGGGTTGCCGTTTTCTACTTCAAATCGAAAACCGGCCTTCTGACCGAAGCCTTGCGCGAACAATACAGACGTTACGAGGAAAACTGGCAACAGGCTCTTGCTGCCGCTGGACCGGACCATCTGGATCAGTTGCTGGCCCTGATCCGGGCAGATTTTGCGCCGCAGGTCTGCAACTCTGACGCGTTGTCGATCTGGTTCGCCTTTTGGGGCGAACAAAAATTCACGCCGTCCTATGCCGATGTTTCAGCCCAGTTCGATATCCGCCGTTCACAGGCGGTCCGCAATGTTTGCGAACGTTTGCTGGCGGATGATGATCAGGCCAACCCGGCGCGCATCGCGGAATGGATTGACGGGTTTACCGATGCGTTCTGGCAGCGGTTGCATCTGTTCCCCAAAACGGAAACCATCGAAAACGCACTTGAATCGACGTTCGAACTGGTTCAGCAGCTTTTGCCCGATCATGCGGAAAGAATCCGCAAACAGGTGCGGTGATACGCGCCCAACCGGCCTAGATGACTTGGATCACATCTTTGTCGATCGCCAGCATGTAACCGCGTCTTGCAATGTTTTTGACCAGCAGTTCCGACACGATCTGATTGCCCAGCGTGTCGCGCAATCGCTTGATGCGGGTGGCCCCTGCTGCTTCGTCACAATCGGCGGCGTTGCGCCCTGAAATCATACCTTCGATCTCGGATCCGGACAGTACATCGTCGTCCAGCCGCGCTTCGGCCAGAACGCTAAGGGTTTCCATTGCCGCTTCGGTCAGCTTGAAGCCCAGATTGTTCAGATAAACGGTTTTTTCCTCGCGGCTGATCAACAGCGAATTGACCTGAATGCCCACGCGTTCAATCTGTGCCATGCGCCGGTTCAGCGTGACCAGCATCACCAGAAACACCAGCGCCGCCACCAAAAGCGCCGTGGCGAACACCAGCAGCACAAAGATCACAATGCGGTAACTGGACAACGTATCGGAAAATGCCGTGCCGGACTGCGCCAGAATTTCAAGCAGCTTGATCTCGGCCTGCGCGGTCAGATCATTGTTTTCGATAAACAGTTGTTCAACGCGGGCATCAAATGCCCCGGCATCCGGCAAGGCAAAAAAAAGCCCGATGGCCGCAACAAGAAGGATCAGAACAATAGAGACGATCCCGAAAACCACGATCCGGTTTCCGGACCGGCGCGTGTCAATAACGGAGGTAGAAAGGTCCGGCACTGTCTTTCCTTTCTGGCAAACCTTCAGGCCCGAAAACGGACACCACATTTAACACAGTCCACCCGCTGCCGGACAGTCTTGCCGCGATTTCCGATTTTGCCGACTCTTTGGTGCAGGCACCGCTGATTTGAACCACGCCGTAATGCAGGCGCAGCGGGTTGTCCTGTTTGGCCTTGTAATCGGCAAAACAATCGGCGGCCAGAACCGGCGGCGCCATCCAGGCCAGCACAACGGTGGCCACAAGGGAAAGAAGCATCTGTTTCATAAGTCACTTAGTGCGCCTTTGCTGGCTGATATTCAATATCGGGCCGCCGCCGGTTCGCTGTTATCGGATAACGCCGCGCTGATATTGCCTGTCTTTGCCGTCCTCACCCAGTCTTGGGCATATTCCCTGCTTTCCGCATCGGAACAGGATCAACCTAAGCTGCAAAAGGAACGACAAGATGTCCGGAAAACGCCACAGAAGATTCATTGCCGCAATCATTTCGGTTTCCATTTCAATCACTGCATTCTCGGCCGGGTCGGCCCGTGCCGGCGATCGGGATGTGGCCCGCTTTCTGGCCGGAGTCGCCGGGCTTGTCGTTCTGGGGGCTATCATCAACGACCAGCGCAAAAAGGATAAGGCGCCTGATTATGATTATACCGCGCGCCGCGACTATCAGCCGTTGCCGCGTACCCAACATGCGCCCCGTCATGCGTTGAAACCCAGACCGTTGCCCGACCGGGTCGCGCGCAAGGTTCTGCCAGGTCATTGCCTGAACGATTACAACACGCGGCGCGGGCCGGTTCGGCTTTTGGGCGAACATTGCCTGCGCAAAAATTATCGCCATGTGAACCGCCTGCCAAGCGAGTGCTACAGCGAAGTGCGCAGCCGTGGCGGCGTGCGGCGCGGCTACGGCCCGCAATGCCTGCGCACCTATGGATACACCTTCGCCCGCAACTAGTACGCAGGCGAAGCGGCACCGCGTTCTATGGTGCCGAACTTGGGGAAAGGTCTGATTCAGTACCTTTCCCCCTTTTTCGGGTTGATGTCGGGGCGGTCCTGCGGGCATTCAACAGTATGGCCGGACCTGACTATTCATTCGAAGCAGAAGCCGCTGCACGCGGGTACATCCGCATTGCGGGCGTCGATGAAGTGGGGCGCGGCCCGCTGGCAGGCCCCGTCACCGCCGCGGCGGTTATTCTGGACCCGGCCAACATACCCGCCGGGCTGAACGATTCCAAAAAACTGGGGCCAGCGGTGCGCGCTCGTCTGAACGATGCCCTGATGGCTGTTGCCGATGTATCGATTGCGCATGCAAGCGTCGAAGAAATCGACACGCTCAATATTCTGCGCGCGTCGCATCTGGCGATGGAACGTGCGGTTGACGGATTGAACCCGCCGCCGGATTTCCTGTTGATCGACGGCAACTTGATTCCACGCGGATTACACATTCCGGCTGAACCGCTGATCAAGGGTGACAGCAAATCAGTTTCGATTTCTGCGGCCTCGATCGTTGCAAAAATATGCCGCGATCGCATCATGGTGGATTTGGCGCAACAGCATCCGGGATATGGATGGGAGACAAATGCGGGATATCCGTCAAAAAGCCACAGGTTGGCGCTTCAAAATCTTGGCGTAACCCCACACCATAGACGTTCGTTTAAACCGGTGCACTATATCTTGTATCAAGGCTAAATCTTAAAGCCTTGATTCAAAAAAGAAATTGACGACGAATCAGCTTTGACTCATCTTTGTCCTCAACCAACGAGCGTAAAATGCGCCGGGACAGAGGCAGACAGAATGACCAAGACAAAGGGCGCCGCGGCGCTCCCGCTGAATACGATTATTGATGGCGATTGCATTGATGTGATGAACAGTTTGCCGGAGGGCTCTGTTGATCTGATCTTTGCCGATCCGCCCTATAATCTCCAACTCAAAGGCGACCTGCACCGCCCCGACAATTCCCGCGTCGATGCCGTGGATGACGCCTGGGATCAGTTCTCGTCTTTCGCTGCCTATGACACCTTCACCAAAGCATGGCTGAAAGCGGCCCGCAGGTTGCTGAAACCGCATGGCGCGATTTGGGTTATCGGATCTTATCACAACATTTTCCGCGTCGGCGCGGCGATGCAGGATACCGGTTTCTGGCTGCTGAACGATGTTGTCTGGCGCAAATCCAACCCGATGCCGAACTTTCGCGGCAAGCGGTTTACCAATGCCCATGAAACGATGATCTGGGCCAGCAAGGAAGAAGGCGGCAAATACACCTTCAACTACGAAGCGCTGAAGGCGTTGAACGAAGGGATCCAGATGCGCAGCGACTGGGTGCTGCCGATCTGTACCGGCCACGAACGTCTGAAAGACGACAACGGCGAAAAGGCCCACCCGACGCAAAAACCCGAAAGCCTGCTGCACCGCGTACTTGTCGGCTCTACCAATCCCGGCGATGTTGTGCTTGATCCGTTTTTTGGCACCGGCACCACAGGGGCTGTCGCCAAGATGCTGGGCCGCGAATACATCGGTATCGAACGCGAAGCCGCCTATCGCAAGGTCGCGGAAAAACGTATTGCATCCGTGCGTAAGTTCGACCGCGAAGCGTTGCAGGTCAGCGCATCAAAACGGGCCGAACCGCGCGTTCCCTTTGGCCAGTTGGTGGAACGCGGCATGCTGCGACCGGGCGAAGAACTTTATTCCATGAACAACCGCCACAAGGCCAAGGTGCGTGCCGATGGCACCCTGATCGGGGATGATGTCAAAGGCTCGATCCATCAGGTTGGCGCCGCGCTGGAAGGCGCGCCAAGCTGCAATGGCTGGACCTATTGGCACTTCAAACGCGATGGAAAACGCGTGCCAATCGATCTGTTGCGGCAGCAAATCCGTTCGGAAATGGCCAACTGATTTTCAAGAGAATTCGAATACCGCCGGTGCCTGTGGTCTGTCTGGACCGCCTGTAAAACAGGCACTCACCTTGGCCCCGCCCCCCAAAGGCGGGGCCTTTTTTGTGCACCTGTCAGGCAGAATATTTGCCGGTTTTCACCCGGCCTTCAGGTAGGGAATTGACCCGGCAATATCGGTATCGTCGATCACGTGAAAATTGCTGACGCTCCCCGCCTGTCGCGCCCGGCCAAACGGTGCATATTCCGGATCGGATGCAAAACTGTTCAATGCGTCCCGCGTTGGAAATTCCAGAATCGCAATCAGCGTGCTGTCCTTGTCCGAACCCTCAAGGGTTTCGATATTGCCGCTGCGAGACAGGTACCGGCCACCGTGCTTTTTTACCAGTTCGTGGACATGGGTCGCGTAGTCCGGAACCCAGCTATCGTCTGTGATCTTGATGTCGGCTATTAGAAATACACTCATAATTTTCTCCCATTGGCTTCAGCATCGAACATCGAGGCTTGCCAGAGAAACCTAGGGTACGGTGCCGCAACCGATCCAGTTCCGCATCTGAACCACCAGATTCAGTTTCTGAACTAGGCGGATGGTGTTTCGGACCCTAGGATCATTCCTTATGGAACAGGAGGTTCGATATGGCACAAGCCGGATACAAGCAGTTTTGCCCCGTGGCCATGGCGTCCGAGGTGCTTTGCACAAGATGGACCATGGTTTTGTTGCGCGAACTCGTTGCGGGAACCACACGGTTCAACGACTTGCGACGTGGCGTTCCCAAGATGTCGCCTGCTTTGTTGTCGACACGGTTGAAAGAGCTTGAACAGGCGGGCGTGGTTGAACGCAAGGCATTGAAAACCGACAAAGGCATTTACGAATACCACCTGACCGAGGCTGGAAAAGACCTTCGCTCGGTCATCGAAGCCATAGGCATCTGGGGTCAGAAATGGGTCGAGTCATCGCTTTCCCTCAAAAACCTCGACCCTTCGCTTCTCATGTGGGACATGCGCCGCAATCTTGATCCATCCCCTTTACCGCAGATCCGCACAGCAGTTCAGTTTATGTACTCGGATTTACCGTCCACGAAAAACCTCTGGTGGCTGGTCATCGAACCTGACGGCGAAGTCGATCTTTGCTGGTCCGATCCGGGATTCGAGATCAACCTGTATGTGACCACCGACTTGCGAACGATGACCGCGATATGGATGGGACTAAGCACGATTGAAAGGGAACGGGACAAGATAGAGCTTTTGGGTGATCGGCAGCTCGCGCAAACCATGCAAGTCTGGATGGGGTTAAGCCCCTTTGCCAAACAGAAAAAGCTGGTGGCCTAGAATCCGCGAAGACACAGCGAGAGCTCAGGGAAAACGATCCTCTCGCTGGGTCTGATTCACAGTTTTTGACACTGCCTACTTTCTTTTTTTGCGCATGCTGCTGTAACATCAGGGAAAACACAAAAGCTTGGGAGATCGTAGGATGCGTATAATTGTATCAGCCGCTTTGGCAGCTTTGTTGTCCGGCTCGCTTTATGCTCAGGACGCCACGGGCGTATCAGACGATGTTTTCAGCGGCCGGCCGTATTCTCCGTATGCCGACCGTGCGTTTCCTACGAATGTGTATTTCGGCGACACGCATGTACATACCGGTTTGTCAGCAGACGCTGGTGGTTCTGGTACGCGGCTGATGCCGCGCGATGCATATCGTTTGGCCCGGGGCGAGCAGGTAACCTCAAACACGGGCCAGCCGGTTAAACTGTCCAGACCACTCGATTTCTACATGATCACGGATCACTCTGACGCCATGGGCGCGATCATTGATATCCTGGAGGGCGCGCCGAACATCATGGCGGACCCTGACGGAAAAACATTTCACGAGGATTTCAATGCAGGTGGCACTGTTGCTGCAGAGGCGATGTTCCGCCTGATCACTCAGTTTGCCCAAGGCACCATTTCTCCGGAACTGAACTATCAACCGGGTAATCCGGCCTACAAACGGGTCTGGGATGATATCGTTCTGGCAGCGGAAGAGTTTAACGATCCCGGTGTTTTCACAACGTTCATTGCCTTTGAGTGGACCTCGCTGGTCGCGGGCAACAATTTGCACAGAAACGTCATTTTCCGGGACGGCCCAGAGCGTGCCGGTCAGGTATTGCCTTACACAACAACACCGCCCGTAGGGTCCAGAAACCCCCGCGATTTGTGGGCTTGGCTTGAGAACTACGAAAACACCACTGGCGGAGATGTCACAGCCATTCCGCACAATGGCAACCTTTCGAACGGTATGATGTTTGCCCTGCAGGATGATTTCGCGGACGGTGCCGAACTTGACGCCGAGTACGCAGAAAATCGGCAAAAGTGGGAACGGTTATATGAGGCGACGCAAATGAAGGGCGACGGAGAATCGCATCCTCTGCTGTCTCCGACGGATGAATTTGCTGACTTTGAAAACTGGGATGTTGGGAACCTTGATCTTACCGAACTGAAAACGCCAGAGATGTTGCCCGGAGAATATGCACGTTCGGGTCTCAAACGTGGCCTGCAGCTTGAAAGCAAACTTGGTGTGAATCCGTTCAAATTCGGCATGGTCGGCGCCAGTGACACGCATGTCGGCATGACAACAATGGAAAACAACAACTTCTTCCACAAATTCACAACTTATGAGCCATCTCCGGACAGAGTTGTAGAAAACGGAGAAATCCACTTTTCGAACAAAACGGCGGATGGGCTGGCCGGAATCGCGGCATGGCAATATATCACTTCCGGGCTTACAGCGGTCTGGGCAACAGAAAACACACGCGGTGCAATATTCGACGCGATGGAACGTCGGGAAGTCTATGCGACCACCGGCAACCGTTTGCGCCTGAGATTTTTCGGTGGCTGGGATTTTGACGAGAATGACGCGAATACTCGGGAACTGGCGCAGGTTGGCTATGCCAAGGGCGTACCAATGGGATCAGATCTGTCCGCAGCACCTGACGCAAAAACCTCGCCCCGCTTTCTTGTTTATGCGCTGAGAGATCCGATTGGCGCGAACATTGACCGCATACAGGTGGTCAAAGGATGGCTTGATGCAGAAGGAAACACGCAAGAGCGCGTTTACGATGTCGCATGGTCAGACCAGCGCATACCGGATGAAAACGGTAAACTGCCGCCGGTTGGTGATACGGTGGACCTGGCGGTTCCGAATTGGACAAATACAATCGGCGCTGCCGAGTTGGGTACGGTTTGGACCGATCCGGAGTTCGATCCATCGCTAAAGGCGTTTTACTATGCTCGTGTGATCGAGATTCCGACCCCGCGCTGGACAGCATATGACCGAGTGAAATTCAACGTCGAGTTTCCGGACAACGTTACCTTGAAAGGACAAGAGAGAGCCTATTCTTCGCCGATTTGGTACAATCCCTAAATCGGTACTCAAGATGCGAAAAACGGCGCTGCTATACCAGCAGGCTTAGCGCCAGATTGCTTGCAAGACCGTAAATCGCAAGCAGGCTAAAGCTCATCGATGCCTGTCGCAGCCCGGTCCGTCCGCGCAAAGCACCGAATGAATATCCGATGCGGGCAATTGCAAAGCAGACCAGCCAGACCTGCGCTAATAGGGTTGCCGGAGAAGTGATGCAGACGATGAATGCCAGAAAAATGAAATAAACGGTATTCTCGGTCGCATTTCGGTGGGCGTTATGGTGACGCTCAAGCTCGATCCAGCCCTGTTCGTCCACGTCTTCTTTGCGGGCGTTGTTTTGGGTCCATTCCTCGTGGGTGGCGTACATGTTGTGATGCAGACGTGTCAGTTCCGTCGCTGTCATCAACCAGGTGTGGTTCAGAACCAGAAGCAGTCCGCAAATCGTCAATGCCCAGACGATTTCAGTTGATGGCAGGGCAAGTACGAATGGTTCAACACCAAATGCCAGTAGATTGATAACAACACTGACCAGTATGAGTACAACCGGATACGCCTGGATGATCACTGCGTATTTGCGGATTCGTTTGTCTCGAAGCGTCACGATCTCCGCTTCATCTGCCCGCTGCGCTCTTATTGAATACGACATGCGTCATCTCGCTTTCTTTTGGAAGGCATCTCTTGATCCCGCGTTTACTCCGGATCGGGGCAATCAGCCACCCAGGCGTTAGGACCGACGGCAAAAGCGCGGCCCCCACCGTCGGGATAGCGGCCAGCCTGCAATGCTTGCTGGTCAGGCACGTTGCCGCTGAAATCGGCATCGACCTCATAAACTCCGGGTTCAAAGCTGGTCGGCGCAGCACGGCTATAGACTGTAACGACAAAAGGTTGACGGCCGGGTGCAAGAGCCAGCATGACCTTTTCGCGGCCCATTGATGCACCGGGGTATTGCGGGCAACCCAGCGATTGCAGATCAACACCGCGGCTGCGCAGTGCGCCGGTGACGTTGTACCGGCCCTCCGAGCCCGGCTCTTGCCAGTCAAAGCGGATGCCTGCTGCGTCCAAGGACATTGCAACCCCGGCCGGCATAGCCGCCCCGGATATCGCACGCGGCGCTTGCGGGTTTACTGCGTCGCCGTCGGCTCTGCTCATCGCAAGTATGGTATCTGCCATCGGGCCTGCCGCTGCGGCCCATCGCCACTTGACCTGGCATTCGGCCCGCGCCCAAGGGGCCGCATTTGGCTCGCGCTTTACCCATTCATGTTCACAAGCATCCAGAAAGGCGGTTTCAGACTGGACCACCGGAAATGAGTCCGCCTGTGCCGCTGCGCTACCGGCGCTCGCGATCAGTCCTGCGATTATCAGAAACGAAAATGATGTCATGCGACACCCCCCATCCAGGCCTTGGCGTATTTGGAAATGGCCTCGCGCAGGTCGCGCTGCAGTGCTTGGGCACAGTCCGGCGTCAGCCCGCCGCTTAAAACCGTCTCGTCACTGCCCGCGCGGGTGCGCAAACTGACAAGATAGGAACGATCGATCATCCGTCTGTTGAGTGCGCGTGAAAACATCGCTGATGTGGACTTGCTGGCATGAACCAGTCCGCCATCCGGCGTTCGCTCAACCAAAGGTGGCGGCTCTTTCGCATTGATCCAGCTTCCCTGCCGCACGTTGAAATCCGCAATCTCGCCCAGCCGCCAGGATTTGCCGCCACTGTTGACCGCATCACTCGTAATCGTGATTTCGGCGGATCGTCGGTAGCGTGCCCCGATCAGAAAGGCGAGCGCCCCCATGGTCAGCGGGATCAGGTCGAAAAACGCGATGATCTCAAGCGTATTTATACTCGCCAGCATGATCACACCCACAACAATCGCAACCAAAGCTGCGATCGAAGGTCTTGCCGGGGTGATACTGAAGACAGTTTGACCGTCGCGTTCGGTTCGATGAAATCTGGCTTGCCCGCGATTGCCGAGTGTCAGAAAGAAGCCCAGAAGTCCGAGCTTCCCAGCAAGAAAAAATCCCGCTACGCCCAGCACCGCAAGAATAAGCACACCCATGCCCATGGCAAAACCACGCATCAAGAAGAAAGAGATCGGAGGTACGTTGCCGAACCGGCGTCTCTCAAGATTACGTTGATGTCAGACCGCGTAACTTGTCAAATGGAATGGTGTGCCGGAACAGTCTAAGCCTCGCACAGCCCCCCGTTCCCAAGACTGGTAGGGCTTTTTTTGTCCTGACCCGATGTAAATCGGGTAAACTTTGATCCACAAAGCCGCAAAACCGATCCGAGAGGACAAGAAATGGCCAGAACCATGCAATCCTTCCCCGTCTTTTCCGTGTCGGATTTACCCGACCAGATGACAGAGGCGGATGTTCAGGCCAACCGCTTTACGGAATCCGCCCTTGAACGCCACAAACGCGAAGGGCTGGAACTGGCTATTCGGGCGCGCTGGATCTCGTTGGCGGTTATTGGCGTCATGCTGCCGTTCCTTAACCCCAACATCGAGGTGCTGTATTACGAGGTGCTTCTGGTTCTGGTGGCGCTGAACGGGTGGGCGCTGCGCAAGGTCGGGCGGGTGGGCCGGTCGGGCGTCGAACTGTTTCTGATCTTCGTCGATCTGGCGCTGATGACCTTTATTCTGGTGTTCCCCAACCCGTTCAGCGTGACCGAATGGCCCGATGCGATGATCTACCGCTTTGGCAATTTCATCTATTTCTTCGTGATCCTCGCCAGTGGCACGCTTGCCTATTCCTGGCGCACCATTATGGCGCTGGGCAACTGGACAGCTGCGCTTTGGGCCATCGGGGTTGCGCTGATGTGGTGGTACGGCTCTGTCGATCCGGCGCTGACCGACGCAACGCAAACTGCCTTCGGGTTCGTGCCGCAGATGGTCACGCTTCTGGATCCGAACAGTCTGAGTTTCGACATTCGGACACAGGAAATCGTTGTTTTTGTCATCTGTGCCTACACGCTGGCGCTGACGGTGCGGCGCTTCAACCGGCTGTTGTTGGGCAACGCGGCGCTGGAACGCGAACGGGCCAACCTGTCCCGGTATTTTTCACCCAATGTCGTCGCCGAACTGTCCCAGAATGATGAACCGCTCAAGCAGATCAGATCGCAGGGCGTTGCGGTGATGTTCGTCGATATCGTCGGGTTTACGGAATATGCCTCTGAACGGCCGCCGCAGACCGTGATCGCAACGTTGCGGGATTTTCATGCCCTGATGGAAACCGCGATTTTCGACAATCACGGCACGCTCGACAAATTTCTGGGCGATGGTCTGATGGCCACGTTCGGCACGCCCGTTGCCGGTGAACAGGATGCTACGAATGCGGTTCTGTGCGCCCGCGCCATGATCCGGGCGCTGGATCAGTGGAACGACCAGCGCTGTGCCGCTGGCGAAACACCGATCGAAGCGCGGTTCGGTTTGCACTATGGCCCGGTTGTTCTGGGCGAT
Source organism: Sulfitobacter sp. TBRI5 (assembly GCF_051013555.1). NCBI lineage: Bacteria > Pseudomonadati > Pseudomonadota > Alphaproteobacteria > Rhodobacterales > Roseobacteraceae > Sulfitobacter > Sulfitobacter sp. TBRI5. The sequence goes on from NZ_CP112884.1 coordinate 1,533,716, forward strand.
ATCGGGGTCAACCGGCTTGAATTTGCGGTGATCGGCAACACCGTCAACGTGGCCAGCCGGCTTGAGGCGCTGACCCGTCCGCTGGGGGCACGTCTGGCGGCCAGTCACGCATTTGTGCAACAAGTGCAGGACGAAGCTGTTTCACCCGAAACATGCCTGTCGGGCCTAACCGAACGGGGGGCACATCCCATTCGCGGGGTGGCGCAGGAAATCCCGGTCTGGACACTCAACTGACCGCCACCCGTTGTCCCGCGGGCCCGCGCGCCTTAAATACGTCAAGCGAACCCGCGCGCGCTGACCAGAACGCCGAAAGCAAAAGGAGACATCCCATGCGCCTGAATGCCGATTTTACAAAACGTGTTGTCGTGCGGCCATCCGATTACGAATGGGTGTCGTCCCCTGCAGGCGGTGTTGATCGCATGATGCTGGACCGGATCGGCGACGAAGTTGCGCGCGCCACGACGATCGTGCGCTTTGCGCCAAATTCCTATTTCGATGCCCATACCCATGACGGCGGCGAAGAATATCTGGTGCTGGACGGCGTGTTTTCCGATGAAAGCGGCGATTATCCGGCAGGGTCTTATGTGCGCAACCCGATCGGGACAGCGCACAAACCCCACACAAAGGGAGGGTGCACCATTCTGGTCAAACTGCACCAGTTCGATCCAGACGATACCGAACAGAAGGTGGTTGATACAAGAAGCGCACAGTTTGTTCCGGGTTCGGCGCCGGGCCTGTCGGTATTGCCGCTTCACTCTGTCCCGGGGGAAAACGTTGCGCTTGTGCGCTGGGCGCCGGGCACGAAATTCACCGCCCACCGCCATTGGGGCGGAGAAGAGATTTTCGTGATCGAAGGCACGTTTCAGGATGAACACGGCGACTATCCGGCAGGCAGCTGGCTGCGCTCACCGCATCTTTCACAGCACCAGCCGTTTTCCGAAGAGGGGTGCCTGATCTACGTGAAAACGGGCCATCTGGCGCCGCACGCCGATGCGGCCTAGCGCGGCATCGGATTGCGCGCCTTGTTATAGGCGGTCCAGTCGGTGATTTCAGGATAATACATCTCGCGCCAGCGTTTCACCCGCTTGTTCATCACCTTGCGCCACAGCGGCGGCACCATCGCCGCCATGGTCATCACCGGATACCCGTAAGGCAATTGCGGCGCATCGGCTTCGGTATAGTTCTGCAACAGGGGAAAGCGGCGGTCGGGTTTATAATGGTGGTCAGAATGGCGTTGCAGATTGATCAGCAGCCAGTTCGATGCCTTGAACGGCGCGTTCCAGGAATGGCGGGGCTGGACGTGTTCATATTTGCCATCGCCCAGATGTTTGCGCGTCAGCCCGTAATGTTCGACATAGTTCACCAGTTCAAGCTGCCAGATCGCAACGCCCGCCTGCATCAGAAACAGCCCAAAGCCCGACCAGCCGCCCAGAAGAAACGCCAGTACCAGCATCGCGCCCTGCAGCGCCCAGTATTTGAAAAACGGGTTGCTTAAATCAGTCCACGGCAGGTTCTTGCGCGCCAGCATGTCCTTTTCGGCCCGAAACGCCGAGATCAGGCACTGTTTCAGCACCCGCGGATAAAACCGGTGAAACCCTTCATTATAGCGCGCAGTTACCGGATCGCGCGGCGTGGCGACATAGCGGTGATGCACCAGCAGATGTTCGGACCGGAAATGCGAATAGAGCACCATGGCGAGCAAGACATCGGCCAGTCCACGTTCCAGACGGTTTTTCTGATGCATCAGTTCGTGGCTGTAATTGATCCCGATTGTCCCGGTCATCACGCCGACACCAAAGAACAGCGCCAGCTTTTCGACCGTGTTCAGATGATCCGACTGCGGCACATACCAGATCAGGGCGAACACCGTCACAAACTGCAATGGCACCCATGCAATCGTAATGCCCTTGTACCAGAACAGTTCGTCCTCGTCGGTTTCAGGATCGGCATTTTTAGTGTTCATGCCCAAGACCGCATCCAGCCCCGAAAACAGCGCCCAGGTGGCCAGCGGCAACAGCAAGACCGTCCAGCCACCGTTCAGCGCGCCGATCCATGCCAGCGGGATCAGGGCCAGGGACAGCGCGAAAGGCAATGCCGCGGCGGGCGGTGTGGTTTGTGGTGCAGAACGTGTCATGCCGGGCCTCGTGTTTCGTCGATAAGGATATAACCCGCCATGGCCGCCTGCACAAAGCCTGCGTTAACTTGCGTGGCGTAAATCATAGGCTTTGCGCATCACGGTGGGCAGATCGGATGGCCGGAACCTGTCGCGCTCCAGAAATTCGCCCCTGTCCACCGGATGATCCTGCGCCACGGTGGCAGACCTGACGCGCAGGATCAGATGAAAGTGGGTGAATGTATGGCGCACCTCGGTCTTGGTGTCGGTCCAGTCCGCAACGCAGGGCGGGCTTTCTTGGGGCGCGGTTTCGGCCCACTCCGATCCCGGCCACCCGAGCATGCCGCCCAGCAATCCCTTATCGGCGCGGCGTTCCAGCAAAACCGCGCCATCGCTGCGTTCGACAAGATAGACAATGCCATAGCGCGTCGGTTTGGGTTTCTTGGGTGTTTTCCTGGGCAGATCGGCGGCGGTACCCTGCGCGCGCGCCGCGCAGGGCGTGCGCCACGGGCAGATGCCACAGGCGGGCGATTTCGGCGTGCATATCGTTGCGCCCAGATCCATCACCGCCTGCGCATAATCACCGGGTCGCAGATGCGGGGTCAGCGCGTCGGCCTGCGCCGTCAATCCCGGTTTGGCGGCAGGCAACGGCGTGTGAATATCGAACATCCGCGCCATCACGCGTTCCACGTTGCCGTCGACCACCACATGGCGCAGATCGAACGCGATTGATGAAATCGCCGCCGCTGTGTAGGGCCCGATGCCCGGCAGGGCGATCAGCGCGTCGTAATCGGGCGGAAACCGGCCGCCGTGATCGGCCACGATCTGGCGCGCACATTTCAGCAGGTTGCGGGCGCGGGCGTAATATCCCAATCCGGCCCATTCGCCCATCACATCACTGTCTTGGGCCGCAGCCAGATCGGCCACAGTGGGCCAGCGCGTCGTGAACCGCAGGAAATAATCGCGCACCGCCGCCACAGTTGTCTGTTGCAACATGATTTCCGACAACCAGACCCGATAGGGATCAGGGTGCACACCGGCCTTGCGGGCGGCAGGCGGTACCCGCCACGGCATGTCGCGGGCATGCACGTCATACCAGGTCAGCAACGCGTCGGCCAACGCATCCGGGGCAGGCAGGTCACGCAATGTTTATACTCCGGTCAGGTCGGTTTCACTGGCGCTGGATCATCTGTCCACTAAAGTAGCGCACAACGCGGAGAACCAAAACCATGACCTTGAAACAGGGCGGCACCAAGGGATTCAAGCGGACCGCAACGCTGTTGACGGACCGGATCCGGCGCGCGGGTGAAACGCGCGGCTTTGCCGTCAGCCGTGTGCTGACCGGGTGGCCGGAAATCGTGGGCGACGATATCGCTGCCATCGCGCGGCCCGTTAATGTCAGCTATGGGCGCGGCGGCTTTGGCGCAACGCTGACGGTTCTGACAACCGGCGCACAGGCCCCGATGCTGGAAATGCAAAAGGAACAACTGCGCGCCAAGGTGAATGCCGTTTACGGCTATAATGCCATTTCGCGTATCCGCATCACCCAGACTGCGCCCACAGGCTTTGCCGAAGGGCAGGCACAGTTCGAAATGCGCTCGAAACCACATGCCGAAAACCCAGCCGATCCCGCGGTGGAACAATCCGCCCGCGACGCGGCAAAGTCGGTTGAAAACGAAAACCTGCGTTCCGCGCTGGAACTGCTGGGTAAAAACGTTCTATCAAAAGCAAAACGCTAGGAAAGGATCCGCTATGAAGCGTGTGATCGCCGTCATTTGTGCTGCCGTAACCCTTGGCCTCGGGGCTTTGTGGTTCACCGGCACGTCTTCCACCCCGCCCAACCCGCTGGTCGGGGCAGCCAACGCCCAACAGGCTGCGGATATCGATATTTCCACCATCACCGAGATGGTGCAAGGCGATGAAAACGCGCCGGTCACCGTGATCGAATATGCGTCTTATACATGTCCGCATTGCGCATCGTTCCACGCCGGTCCCTACAAGCAGTTGAAGGCTGATTATATCGATACCGGCAAGGTCCGGTTCGTTTACCGCGAAGTCTATTTCGACCGATTCGGCCTTTGGGCATCGATGATTGCCCGCTGCGCCGGACCTGATCGCTTTTTCGGGGTGTCCGATCTGCTGTATTCCGGTCAGCAAACATGGGCCCGCGCCGGCGATCCGAACCAGATTGTCGAAGAATTGCGTAAAATCGGGCGTCTGGCCGGGGTCAGCGATGATGAACTGAATGCCTGTCTGCAGGATGCGGACAAGGCGCAAACTCTGGTGGCATGGTATCAGGCCAACGCCGAAGCGGACGATATCACCTCAACCCCGACCTTCATCATCGACGGCACCAAATATTCGAACCTCAGCTACGATGATATGTCGGCGCGGATCGAGACTGCATTGGGCAACTGATGCCGGGACCGCTTGCTGGGCTGAAGGTCATCGAACTGGCGCGTATTCTGGCCGGCCCCTGGGCCGGTCAGACGCTGTCGGATCTGGGGGCCGAAGTGATCAAGGTGGAATCGCCCGATGGCGATGACACGCGCAAATGGGGCCCGCCCTTTGTCACCCGTGACGAAGATGTCTCGGCGGCCTATTTCCATTCCTGCAACCGGGGCAAGGCATCGGTCACTGTCGATTTTTCCACGCCCGAAGGGCAGGAGCGGATCAAGGCCCTGATCGCGGATGCCGATATCCTGATCGAGAATTTCAAGAAGGGCGGGCTGGCAAAATACGGTCTGGCCTATGGCGATCTGCACAAGATCAATCCCCGCCTGATCTATTGTTCTATCACCGGATTCGGGCAGGATGGCCCCTATTCCCATCGCGCCGGGTATGATTTCATCATTCAGGGCATGTCTGGCCTGATGTCGATCACCGGAGAGGCGGACGGCCAGCCGCAGAAATCCGGCGTGGCGATCACCGATATCTTCACCGGCGTCTATGCCACCACCGCCATTCTGGCTGCCGTGCATCAGCGCCAGTCGACAGGGCAGGGCCAGTATATCGACATGTCCCTGCTGGATGTGGCCGTGTCTGTCACCGCAAATCAGGCGATGAACTATCTGGTCACCGGCACACCGCCCGGCCGGATGGGCAATGCCCACCCCAACCTGACCCCCTATCAGGTGTTCGATTGCGCCGACGGGCATATCATCATCGCCACCGGCAATGACGGCCAGTACCAGCGCCTGTGCCGGTTGCTGGGGCTGGATGACATGGCGCAGGCACCTGACTTTCTGTCCAATGCCAAACGTATTGAAAACCGCGCCGACATGACAGCCCGCCTGACAGCGGCCACGTCACAACGCACCAAGGCCGATCTTTTGGCAGCTTGCGAGGCTCAGGGTGTGCCCGCCGGCCCGATCAACACGCTGGACGAGGTGATGGCCGACCCGCAGGTCGTGGCCCGCGACATGCAGATCGAACTGGATGGCGTGCCGGGTGTGCGATCCCCGTTCCGGTTTTCCGATGCCAATCTGGCCCTGCACCGTCCGGCGCCCAAACTGGGCGAAGACAACGCCGGCTGACGGCCAGACCGATCCGGACATGAAAAAGCCGCCGGTGCGAATTGTATCGCGCCGGCGGCTTTTCCGGTTTCTGTGTGATCGTGGATCAGACGGACATGCAGATGTATTTCATCTCCAGATAATCCTCGATGCCGTGGTGGCTGCCTTCGCGGCCCAGACCGGATTGCTTGACACCGCCAAACGGCCCGACCTCGGTGGAAATGATGCCGGTGTTGACGCCGACGATCCCGTATTCCAGCGCTTCGGCAACCTTGTAAACGCGGCTCAGATCCTTGGCGTAGAAATAGGATGCAAGACCAAAGATCGTGTCATTGGCCATCGCGATCACTTCGTCTTCATCCTCGAATTTGAACAGCGGCGCCAGCGGGCCGAATGTTTCTTCCTGCGCCACCTTCATGTCCTGCGTCACGCCGGCAACAATGGTGGGCTGGAAGAACGTGCCACCCAGCGCGTGGGCCTTGCCGCCCGCCAGAACTGTGCCGCCATTGGCTGTCACGTCCTCGATATGTTCGACGACCTTGTCGACCGCATCGGCATTGATCAGCGGGCCGGTTGTCACACCGTCAGACAGCCCGTCGCCAACGCTCAGCTTGTTCACCGCAGCCGTCAGTTTTTCGGCAAAGGCGTCGTAGACACCGGCCTGAACGTAAATCCGGTTGGCACAGACACAGGTCTGCCCGTTGTTGCGGAACTTGCACAGCATCGCGCCTTCAACGGCGGCATCCAGATCGGCATCGTCAAACACGATGAACGGGGCGTTGCCGCCCAGTTCCATGCTGCATTTCATCACCTGATCTGCGGCCTGACGCAGCAGGATGCGGCCGACTTCGGTGGATCCGGTAAAGGTCAACTTGCGTACGGCGGGGTTTTCGCAGAATTCCTTGCCGATTTCCGATGACCGGGACGACGGAACAACGTTGAACACGCCCGCCGGAATGCCCGCGCGCTCGGCCAGCACACCCAGAACGGTGGCGGACAGTGGCGTTTCCGCCGCAGGGCGCGCCACGAACGCACAGCCCGCCGCCAGTGCCGGGGCCGCCTTGCGCGTGATCATCGCATTGGGGAAATTCCACGGCGTGATGGATGCGGCCACACCGATGGGCTGCTTGATTACGGTGATCCGCTTGTCGCGCTGGTGGCCGGGAATGGTTTCGCCGTAGACGCGCTTGGCCTGTTCGCCAAAGAACTCCACGAACGAGGCTCCGTAAACGATCTCGCCCTTGGCTTCGGCCAGCGGCTTGCCCTGTTCGGCGGTCAGGATCATTGCCAGATCATCGGCGTTTTCGATCATCAGATCGAACCACTTGCGCAGCACGGCGGCGCGTTCCTTGCCGGTCCATTTGGCCCAGTCCTTTTGCGCCGCTTCGGCCTGCGCAATGGCACCTGCCACCTGGGCGCGGCTAAGATCGGCGACCGCGGCAATCACATCGCCGCGCGCCGGATTGGACACATCGAACGTTGCGCCCCCGTCGCCATCGATCCATTGCCCGCCGACATAGCCTTGGGTTGCCAGAAGGCTGGGATCTTTCAAAAGTGATTTCAGGTCTGTTGTCGCATCAAGCATCGCGCGCTCCCTTCATGTTTGGTGTTGCAGCACCCAAAGCAAGTCGCAGGGCATTTGTCCAGAGCCACGTGCAGGCGAATGCGAAACCCGCGGGTGTACGCCCGCGCCGCAAACGCAGCGCCTTTATCGGGCCTGCGGGAGTCCGTATTCGGGCCAAAAAGAAGCGGTCAGAGCCGGATGACGTAATCCTTGGTGGTGGTTTCCAGAACCTCCCACGTGCCAGAAAAGCCGGGGCGCAGAATGAAACTGTCGCCCGCTGTCACTGTGATCGGTGCGCCGCCGTCTTCTGTGACGACGGATGTGCCCGACAGGATGCGGCAATATTCCCATTCGTCATAGGACATGCGCCATTTGCCCGGCGTGGATTGCCAGATGCCACAGTAAAGCCCGTCGCGCTCTTCAAGGTTCCACGTGGTGAATTTGGGATCGCCTGAAATCAGCTTTTCGGGCGCGGGGGCGTCGTATTCTGGATCGCCGTGCGGCGTTACGGGAAACATATTCAGGGTCATGCAGGGCCACCGTGGTTAGAAGATCAGACCAATGATATACGCCATTGCAGTACGGCTGCAACGCGCGCTCTTTCAATTGAAGCGATGATTTGCGACAGTTTTATCCGACAGTTCGGAATGTTTTGATGTAAATCCACGTAACATTCCTTATATCAAGGGTAACAGGTTGGAAAAAGGAACGTTTCATGGCCAATTTTGACGCACAGGTGAAAGAATCCCAGGCCCAGGTGGCCGAGGCACAGGCAAAAATCGCCGAACTGACCGGCCGGATCGAAACTGCGCGGGCCAAGATGAAATCCGGCGATGATGCGATGATCGACATCGAAAACGCCACGCTGGACGATGTGCACGCGCATACGGATGTGATGAACGCCAATATCGCCGAACTGATCATGGGGTTGGATGATGTGACAGCGGCCTTTTCCAAGGATTTTGACGAAATGCGCAACAAGACAGGCTGGGAAAGCTTTGTCGGCGTGTTTTCAAAGGGCAAATCCGACAGCATGCGGCAGGAACGGATGCGCACCGCTTCGATTGACGACAAATTGCAGGATCTGATCGGCAAATCCGATGTGATCGTGCAATTGCTGGAAGGCCAGTTGCGGATGCTGGAAGAGCAGCGCACCAAGGTCGAGGGCAACCTGTCCGAAACGCTGGATGAACGCGAACTGACGGTCGGCGAACTGGAAGCCACACGCGCCGAAATTCTGGGAATGGACCCCAAGATCATCGCGCTGGAAAACAAGATCGCGGTCGAACAGGATGCCGCCGCGCGCACCAAACTGGAAACCGAACTGGCCGCGCTGAACACGAAATACAATGCCATGGTGCAGGACGAACAGGTCAAGCTGGCGAAATCGCAGACGCTGGAACGCTATATCGAAAAGGGCAAGACCTGGATTGATTCGCTGCAAAACCAGGCGGCAACGCAAATGGTTTTGATCAACAAGCTGCAAACCGACACAAAACAGCGCGTGGTGCTGTATGATGCCCTGTCGAAATCGTTGAAAACCGCTCAGCAACAGGACGTTGCCCACCGGATCAACGAAATTGGCGTGCAGACGGATCAGGAGGCGCAAACCGCCATGGCCTCGATCGGGACAGCCACCAACAAGCGCATGGCCGACATGATGGAAGCGCATGAAGACCACATGGTGTTTGCCCGCGAGGTTCTGGAAGCCAAGGCCAAGGCCGACGAACGCTTTGCCCGCCGCTTTGGGAAGATCATCGAGAAGCACGACAAGAACCTTTACGGCGGATAGATGACAGATCCTGTCACACCGGATCGCGACCATGTCGGGCTGACCGATCCTTTTGCCTCGCGACGGTACTTCAAGAAGTTTGAGTCGATCATCGGCCACATGACCCGCGTGGCCGGGGTGATGGAAGCCGAAGGCAGCCTGAGCAAGGACGAGGTCAAGGTTTTGACGCGTTATGGCGCGGCGCTGTCTTATACGTTTCGCGCGCTTAGCCTGAAATATCTGCTGGTGGGGCGGGATACGGGGCGGTTTTTCGGCAGTCTGGCGATGGACGCGCATGAAAGCGGATTTCCGGTGGCGGCCGAATTGCTGACTATGGCCAATGACGCGCAACAGGCCGCGCGGCATCTGGACAATATGCCGTCCGCAGAGGCGCTGAAAGACCAGATGGTGCGGCAGATCATCGGCGATCTGGAATTGCCGACCAAACTGCAATTCGCACTGTCCCAACGGCTCTACTACGAAGAATTGCTGCGCGGGCACCTGTTCTGGGCGCAGAACGATCCGCAGGCCGTGTGGACGGGCAATCTGTCGGAACAGCGGCGCAGGTTTCTGCTGCACTGGGCCGTCTATGACAGCCAGATCAACCTGCCGACAATCTATCTGATGGAGGTCGAGGACACCGGCAAGACCGCCTTGCCCAAGGATCAGAACCGCTGGCCCGAGGCGCAGGCGCATCTGATGGCGCAAAGCCTGGGCGGGCTGAAACTGTTGACCATCGCACAGGGGTTTGACCGAGATTTTGATGATCTGCATCCAAAGCGGCTGCGCCGGTTCCATATCGGCCCGATGTATTCGCATGCGTATACCGCACAATCGGGTCCGCTGCGCGAGGTTCTGGCCGAGGCAAAATCACCTGAAGGGCAGGACTGGGCGCTAGTCTGGACCACCGAAGATCTGGAAAGCGAGCGGGTGATCGAAGAGCGTGCCGGCTGGTTTTCAAAGGTGGAGCGGCAGGTTTTTGCCCTTGATCCGTTTGCCGGGCGCGGTGTGGACACCGGTGCCACCCGCACCGAGCGCAGCATCATCCTGCCCCAGCGCCCCTATCAGGTTCTGGAAGAAAAGAACCCGCCCGGCTTTGCCAGTGTGCGGAAATTTGTAGTGAGTCCGCAGGGGCGTGTTCTGTCCTATCGATGACGGATGCCTCCGGCGGGAGTATTTTGGGAAAGTGAAGATATGAGCCTGACCTCGGACCAGATGGAACTGCGCGAAGACGATATTGTGGGGCATTACCCTGCTGTTACGGCCATGCTGGAAGGGTTTGACCACACGCCCCGGATCGGAGTGGCAGACTCGGACGAGACACCGGAAAAATCCAGCGGGATCGGATCCCGGCGGCGGTTTCGCACCACCACACCCGGCCTTGTCACGCGGTCGACGGCGCGCAGCGAAGGGGTGCAACTGCTGGCGCGGATCGAGGCTGCGGATGGCGGGGATGCGCTGACATCGCCGTTGCAGGCGACGGTGATGAACGTGCTGCGGCGCGCGGTGTCGATCGCGCTGGCGGTGGCGGATCAGTACGGTGCGCAAACCGGGCTGGGCGATCTGAAACGGGCGAATTTGCAGGGGTCACTGGCGGCCGCGCGCAAGACCGAGTTTTCCGAATTGCTGGCGGCCGAGGCACTGATCACGCTTTATGTGTTTGGCAACGCCACGGCCTATCTGTTGTCGCCGCACCTGTCCGAAGTCACGGTCGAGGTCGGTGAGGTTGAAGAAATACTGACTGACAACGGGCAACTGGCGCTGCATGGCGCGCTGTGGGAACTGGATCAGGACATCGGCGCACATGCCGGTGACGATGCGCGCCTTGTGGCGACGGTGGCGGCCTTTGCCGAACAGCTGATGGAAAAGGTTAAGTTGCGCGCCCAGACCGCCGGGCGGCTGGAGCCGTTCAACGGCGCCGCGTGGCACGTGGCGGCGGATGATCTGACGATCCGCGGATTTTCCCCCAGTTCCAAGGCAAAATCGACCACCCTGACGATGACGTTCAAGAAACCGAACGAGGTGGTGGGCAACCATATTGCCAAGTATCAGGCGATGAAGCTGGCCAAGATGCTGATGGCCTATGATTTTGACAGGCGCCTGAACCCGTTTGCCGAACTGGGCGGGTTCATCTTTACCTTCATGGGGGATGGCAAGCCGGGCACGGGCAAGACGACCCTGATCCAGATGATGGCGGGCATGATCAACGACTATTGCCAGATTGCAGGCTATCCGTTCCGCTACCAGAATCTGAGCACGGACAATATCGACAGCTATCAGGGCAAATCGGGGCAGAACGCCAAGGCGTTCATCGACACGATCATCGACCCGTCGGTAATCGGGTTCGGCACAATCGATGATATCGACACGCTTGCAGGCAAACGCGGTGATCGCCAGTCCAGCGCCGGCCAGCTTGAGATTACGGCCGTGCTGATGGAAAGCTTTGCCGGGGCCAATACGGTGGTGCGCGGCAACTGTACGTTCGGGATGTTTTCGAACTATCCCGAAAATGTCGATGATGCGCTGCGCCAGCGCGCCGGCGCGCGGTTTCTGGTTGATGGTCCGATCACGCGCGAGGATTATATCGACATCCTGTATCTGCTGATGGGCAAGAACCACGACATTCCGCTGGGCGATCACGATGCCTATGCCGCGCAAGAGATCAAGAAGGCGGTCGCCGCCTCTTTCGCATCGTATGCGCGACCGCACGAGGACGGGTTGTTGCGGGTCTATGAACAGGTCAGAGGCGACATCGGCGCGCTGGATACGATTGCCAAGCTGGGCACCTATCTGAAAGGCATTCAGGAGGCGGATGACCGTTTTACCGGCCGCGCGATCAAGAACATCACAGACGCGGTCAAGGTGCGGGCAATGGATTTCGAACTGCCCGACGAGTGGATGGAAAACCCCGATCTGTTCCTGTTTCAGGATTACGACACGAAAATGAACATGATCAAGGAACTGCGCCAGCCGATCACGGTTGAGATGGTGATACAGGAAATCAACCGCTACGCGGATTCAGAATTCCGCTATGCGGATAAATCCGACGAGGTGGCGATTGACAACATGGTGCGCGAATACGAGCGGACCGAAGCGGCGAAGAAGCGGTATCTGGAAGGGAAATAGAGCTTCATGCTTACAGATGTGTTTTTCACAAGATACGAAGAGACAGCACTGTTTAGGAGTTTGCTTCGGCGAGAAAAAAGAACGCTACATCAGTGCTTTACTATACTTGAAGATTTCCACCCCTACTGGGGAGAAGTAGGTAAAGAACAAGAATCGAGTGCCAGTTTTTGGGCGGAAGTTCATAAAAGGCTTGCCAATGAGCTAGGTGCTCGTTGGTTGTCCGATGCTTATTATCAGACCGACGTCGGCCTCGGAGAATACAGGCGGACCGAAAGCAGGCAAAGGCCGTACATAGAAATTTGTAGAAACTGGTATTCCGCGCAAAAAGCATTGGATGCTGATATTGATCAATACCTAAAGGAAAGGCTCGGTCTAATCGAGGTCGGTTTGCGACAGAAGTATGAGCGTGCAGAGGCAATGCGTGATACTGTGAAAATAGGCGGCCCAGTCGCGGATATGGTCTCTAAGGCTTACCAACTAGAAATTCAAAAATATGAAGACGCTGCCGCCGAAGTTAACTCCAGATTTCGCGCTGCAAACTTTCCTTTGCACTATCACAACGGCCTTTTTCAAATAGAGGCTGATCAATTAGTCTCACACGAAATCAAACAACCATTTTGGAGTCTAGTTTCTGAACCAATCTGGCAAAATGTTGATTTGGACATGAAAGAAGCGGTTGATCAGAGGGACAATGGAGGAAAAGATCCAGCATTTTTTGCGGCCAAAGCGCTCGAAAGTACACTCAAAATCATTTCAGGCGAGCTATGTGCGACCCATGGGAAAGAAAATGGAGCTCACAGTTTCATTGACAACTTATCAAAGAAAGATCTGGTTTTCTTGGAGGTTTGGGAAAAGGAGTTACTCAAGGCTTATTTTTCAAAGGTTCGGAACCAGCTTGGTCACGGCCCCGGAAGCGAACCGATGCCGCAACTCACAGTGTTTCAAACTTCTTGGGCAATCGAAGGTGCAATGTCATGGATAAAAATGCTCGTCCTTCGGTTTGAAGAGAAGAGGGGTTCATCCCTATGAAACGGCTTATCCAACGTGGCCTGATGTTCGGTAACCTGATCGAGGTTGCCTCGCCCGCGCTGGTGGACCGGTATAACCGTGCGCTCAAGCATCTGACAGGCAAGACTACGCAGCTGTCCGATTTCCACATCGACATTTCCGGCTATTCGCCCGAGATCGGGGACGAGCTGAACGACCATCTGTATCTGAACCATGCCGGGGTGAACCGGCAGTTCATTCTGCTGACGACCGATCAGAAACGCGCGCCGCTGCTGAATACGAAATTTTCAACCTCGCGCGGGATATTGCGCCAGTTCATCACTGAAAACGAGGCGCAGTTATTTGCACTGACGGCCCGGGATGCCGTGGCGGGGGAGCTGGTGAATTCGGTCTATGATGTGTCTTCGCCCAAACGTCTGTTCGATATCCGCAGCGTCACCGTCGAGGCCGATACCACAACCGGCACGGTGCGCGATGCCAAGGCGCTTGGCGATATGGTGGACCGGTTCAAAACCGCCGAGGACGGCTGGTTTGATGATGTGCTGATCGCGGACATGATCACATTGGCCAAACGCACCGGCGATGTGACGCGCAATCCGGTCAAGCTCAGACACATGAAATTCGAACAGGATAATTTCTGGACCGCACATTTCGGCGGGCTCTACCTGTTTCGCGGGGTCGAACATCCGGCGCTGATATCGGTTGGGCCCAAGGCGCCGCTGGGCGAATTGCCGATCCAGTATGTGCTGGATTTTTCCGAACCCAACAGGATCGCGCGGTTTTTCGAATTCAACGGGCTGGTCGAACCCATCGTCAAGGCGCGTGGCATCGATGCCGCCGCTATCCTGCGGCAAAAGATTGATTTCATCGTGGTGGATGCCGCAACCCAAAGCGGCATTGATCTGAAGGGGGCGACGCGGCGTGATATCAGGCGGCTGGCGCGCGAAAACGCCGCCGGTCTGCCGCCCGAATTCCACGCCCTGTCCGCGCTGCTGCGCTGGGCCGAAGATGGCGGTCCATGGCCGCGGATCGCGTCTGACCACCCGGCCTATTTCTATACGCTGCGCGCTGCCGATACACCCGACCGTGATCTGGTGAACATGCTGCTTGCCGAACTGACCCCAAAGGATATCCGCCAGTTGTTCATCTGCCACAAGGATGCGTTCTATCAGCGTTATCAGGGCTGGAGCGAGGCCAAGAAATCCTATGTGGTTGATTTTCTGGACCGGGAATATCAGGTAGACAAGGCAGGTGCGCGCCGCGCGTTGTTCGGGCATGATGCGCCGATGGAAGAACCTGCAGCCCCCGATCCCCGCGATCTGATTGATCGTGTCGGACCCTGGGGCGCGGTCAGGAAGGGGTAGCCATGTTTGCACTGGGTCGTTTGCTTGTCATCGGATTTGTGGTTCTGACCATCATCTACGTTGCCCTGTCGTTTTATTCGCGCGCGGTGCGCAAGGGAAAGCTGCAGCGCGAATGGGACGAAGAAGGCATGGAAGGCGACAAGGACGCATGGGTGCAACAGGGACTGGAAGACTATGACGGATCGCTGCGGCGCAAACTAATCCTGGGGGTTTACGTTGTGCCGGTTGTCGTGGTGTCGATCATCATCTATCTGACCAATTTCCACTAGGGGACGGGCGAAATGAAATACATCAAGTGGGCTTTGATCATTGCTGTCTGGGTCTTCATCGGCAGTTTCCTGCATTATACGCTGCCGCAACGCGACGTGGTGCGGATTACAGATACCTATCTGGAACGCATCGATTTCGGCGAGAATTCGATCTTCTGGTCGCATGCGCAAACCGGCGACAACCCGAACCTCACGAACCGCGATGTTTTCTTCATTCAGGCGTTCAAGGACAACGGCAAGCCGATCATCTACCGCAACGAAGATACCGGTTGGGGCTGGCCGCCGTTCTTCAAATTCGACACCTCGAACCTGCAGGCCGAAGCATCCGATCTGGAATCCAAGACAACGGCCGGTGGCGCGCAATGGGCTGTGATCCGGCATTACGGCTGGCGCAACGAATTCCTGTCGATCTATCCCAATGCGCTGGGTGTCAAACCGGCCACGGGCCCGGATCACCAACTGGGCCTGCCTTGGCTGAATATCATTATCCTGACGCTGCTGGCCGCACTGGTCTATGGTATCTGGGTACGCTGGCGGCGGTTCCGCCAACGCCGGATCGATCCGACGCTGGAAGAAATTTCAGACAGTTGGGAGGCCGCCGGCGATGCGGTGGACGAACGGCGCGGGCGTATCCGGCGCTGGTTTGACAGCTGGCGCAGCAAGTAGCCGCGCCAGCGCAATCACGCCTTTTGCAGCATCCGCCCCAACGGACGCCCGCCCAGAATATGCAAATGCAGATGCGGCACTTCCTGAACGCCATGTGTGCCGGTGTTTGAAATGGCGCGAAACCCGTCGCCCCCCGCACCGGGCTGAACGCCGGTGATTTTGCACACCTCGCCGATGGCGCGGGTAAAGCCGATGATTTCCGCATCCGATGCTTCAAGCGCGAAATGGTCATAACACACATAGGGCCCTTTCGGGATCACCAGCACATGCACTGGCGCCTGAGGATATAGATCGTTGAACGCCAGCGCGTGTTCGGTATCCAGAACCGTGCTGTTCGGAATCTCGCCGCGCAGGATTTTGGCGAAAATATTCTGGTCGTCATAAACATAAGCCATCATGTACCTCAGTCGGAAAACAAGTGTTCGGATGCCGTGACCTGATGCGCGTTGCCGTGTGAAATGGCAAGAAAAGCGGCCAGCTTTTCAGCATTTTTTTCTGGGTCATCCGTTTCACGCAACCGGTAGTGGTTTTCGAAATCGGCGTCGCGGATGCGGTCGCTTTCAAAGATCATGTCCTGCCGGATGGTGGGCAACAGCCGCTCCAGTGTCTCGGGCGGGGTGCGTTCCCCGGTAAGCCCAACCCGCATGGCATGCCCTTTCAAATAATCATCACTGAACTGGCATTCGATCTCAAGCAACCTGGTCACAGACCGGTCCGAACAGAAATCCTGCAACAGCTCGATGTTGTTGGGGTCCATGCAGACCAGCAGGCGATCGGTTTCGTAATAATCAAACAACATCCGCACCAGCGAACGGCGGTGCCGTGTACGTTTGCCAAGGGTCGTTTGAATGCCCCCCAGATCGGGAAGATCCGTATCTTCTTCGTTGAACAGATATTCGATTGTCGGGATGTTGCTGACCGCGCGAATGCGTTCGACCATCCGTTTGGCGACGTGCCATTTCTTGCACACCACGATCAGCAATTCACGTTCGCGCCCCAGCGTGCTTTCGGTTTCCCAGAACCGGCTGGCAAAACGCCGCCCGATCCGGCCCCGCCCGGTCAGGAATTTGAACAGGCTCTGGGCTTCGTTCGAAATCTGGAATTCGACACCGCTTGCCGCATAAAGCGCGCCCAGCCGGCGCTTCAGTTCGCGCGCCTCGGGGCTGATCTTGCGGGCAAAAAGGAAATCCTGGCTTAGCAAAAGATCGTAGTGATCGTTGTAAAAGGTAATCGGCACCCCGTAATCGGAAAACATCAGGCAGGTCAATGTACGAGTCTCGATCTCGGTCTCGGGCACAAGATGGCGCACCAGTGTCTGGAAAAATGTTTCATCCGGTATCCATGTGGTACGGAAAAACCGGACGACATCACGCCTTGATTTGATGAAATCCAGTATCCATTCGATCGTGCGCCGCCGCAGGCACCACCACTGGCTTCCTATCTGAACCTGAATATCGGGTGGGATGCTGCGGGTCAGCCCAAGCCGTTTCTGAAACCCGTAGGCCGCATAGAACAGGCCGGGTTGTGTGCGTTCATTGAACAGATGCCGGTAGATCAACCGCTCCTGCTTCATTCCGGTCTTGATCCAGTCGCTTTCGAAAAAATCAAAGCTTTCGATGTAATCGACATCGCGGCTGTCCAGAAATTCATGGGCGTATTCAGCCGATTTGATCGCCATGCAATCGCCGGACAACATGTAGAAATGCGTGGCCCGCGGAAACGCGTCAACCGCAGCTTCGACCGCATGGATGCTGGCCTGCACCAAAGACCACGCCCCCCACCCGCATTTGATCCGCTTGCGGGCAAACACGACGTTCGGATTGTCCTTGAGCGCGCGCCGGATCATATCGAAATGCGCCGGCTTGGCCCGCGCATCGAAATGGATGGACATATAGTCGCCAACAGCGGTCAGCCGTTCAGCCTGGTTGATAATGGCCTCCGGGTCTTTGTGGCATAGCAATATGTAGGCGATTTTGGCCATTCTCGGAACGTGACTGCCCTTTTTTTTGTGTTGCCTACCGTGATACTGTTGAACACTGATTGAATAAACAGGATTTGTTTGCTTTTTTGTCGGATGAAGCAACTGTGGTCACATAAACGCGCCGCAGCGCATAGGAGCGAGCAGTATGGGCTTTCCCGGTACGTGGATGACAGAAAGCGAAAGCGTGGTCTATCGCGTGGTGCCCAAATGCGCCTGTTCGACGATCGGGCAGATCATGTATTATTCAGATCACGGCGTTTTCTTTGATGGCGATATTCACGACGCCAAGGGCGGCCTGCACAAATGGGCGCTGGAAGACAGCCAGCATCTGATTTCGGCCAATGTGCAGGATCACGCCTCTTACGCCTTTACCTGTGTGCGCAATCCCTACACCCGCATCCTGTCATCATTCTTTGATAAAATCTGCGGCATCCAGCGCAACGGTAAACGCTACCGGGGCAATCTGGTGCCGCTGCTGATCCAGAAATACGGCATCGAAGTGGGCGGTGATGATGGCAAGCAGGAGTTTGACCAGATCAAATCCTTCCGCCGCTTTTTGTTGTTTGCACGCGATTCCATCCGCTGGCGCCGCCCGATGGAGCCTGATATCCACTGGTCCGCGCAGTCGGGCCACCTGTCTACCTTCATTGTGAACGGTGGCCGGTACGACAACATTTTCTGGACCGAAAAATTCAATGACGGCATGCAATCGGTGCTCAACGCCGTGGAGACACCCCATTCGGTCGATCTTGCCAGCATCCCCCGTTTCAACGAAAGCGAAGGCCACGGACCCAAACGCGCCCATCCGGTCGAGGATTACTTTGACGATCTGTCAAAGCATCTGATGTTTGAAATCTACAAGCGTGATTTCCAGTTGTTCAAATACGATTTCGATGATCCATCCAACAAGATGCCGACCGGCGAAATCGATCTGGATGAAGTGCACATTAAATTGGGCGACTGACTGCCGAAGCAGGCAAGTATTTATGAAAAGATGAAGACAGGCCGGTCTTCATTTGTCCAAAAATACTCAAAAAATCCGACAGTTATTGCAACCGCGCCAGCAGGTCGAGCGAAGGCTGCCCCGTTACGGCCAGCCCGTTAGCGCTTTGATAGGCGGTGATCGCAGCCGTGGTTTTCGATCCGATCACGCCATCGGTGCCGCCGGTGTCGAACCCGGCAGCGGTCAGCCCCTGTTGCAGGGCGCGGCGGTCGTTGATCGTCATGCCGCTGGCATCGGGGGGAAAGCTGCCCTGGATCGGCGGTTTGCCGATGATCCGGTCGGCCAGATGGCCGATGCCGATCACATAGCTTTCCGAATTGTTGTAGCGTGTGATCGTGGTGAAATTGCTGAACGTCATGAAGGCGGGGCCGCGGGCACCGGAGGGGATGATCACCGAAGCGCGGCCGTAATCCGGCACGGTGCGCCCGTTCATATCGCGCACCCCCATACTGGCCCAATCCGCGGTGGACCGGGCCGTACCGCGCCCGGTGAGACCGGTGTTGAACCCTTGCGGCAGGCGCACCTCGACCCCCCAGGGCTGGCCACGGGTCCAGCCGTTCTTAGCCAGATAAGCCGCCGCCGAGGCCAGCGCGTCGGTCGGATCATCCGACCAGATATCGCGCCGCCCGTCGCCGGTGAAATCCACGGCAAAGGCTTCGTAAGATGTGGGAATGAACTGGGTGTGGCCCATGGCACCGGCCCAGCTTCCGGTCATGCGATCCGCTGTTGTGTCGCCGTACTGCAGAATCCGCAGGGCCGCGATCAGCTGTTTTTCAAAAAACGTGCCGCGCCGCCCGTCAAAGGCCAGTGTCGACAGCGACGAGATTACCGGAATGTCGCCGCGCCGCTCGCCATAGCGGCTTTCCAGTCCCCAGATTGCGGTCACATATTGCTTTTCCACGCCATAGCGCGTTTCGATCCGGGACAGGGTGGCATCGTACTGGCGCAGTTTGGTCCGGCCCGTGGCGATCCGCTCGTCCGACGCGGCGATGGCCAAGTAATCTTCCAAAGAGCGTTTGAATTCAGTCTGGTTGCGGTCCCGTTCGATCACGCCGGGCAGATATCCGACACCGCGAAAGGCCCGATCGATCGTTGTGGCGGATATTCCGGCGGCGGCAGCGCGGCCCCGGAACCTGGCCACCCAGGCATCAAACCCGGCATTCGGAACCGATTGCATGCGTGTCGCTGACGCCGTGGAAGATGAGGACGAGAACGATGTGACATTGCCGCCACAGGATGCCAGTGCCGTTGCCGCCAGTCCAAACCCCATCATGCGTCGTGTCAGCATCGGTTTCACCCTTTTGTCTGTGCCGCGTTGTCCCACATCTACCGCAGCGGCGCGCGACATCAAGGTGCAAGCGGCGGGATCGGTGGATTTGCGCGGGTTCGGGCGTGCGCGCCATCTTGCGCTGTCAGGCGTCACCGCCTACATCTGCCTGCCATGGCCCAGAAAAAATCAGACCCGAACTACAAGGTGATCGCCGAAAACCGGCGTGCGCGGTATGATTACGCGATCGAGGATGATCTGGAATGCGGCATCATTCTGGAAGGGTCCGAGGTGAAATCCCTGCGCGCGGGTGGTGCCAATATTGCCGAAAGCTATGCCGCCGTTGAAGACGGCGAATTGTGGTTGGTGAACAGCTATATCGCGCCCTACGAAGGGGCCAGAACATTCCGCCACGAAGAACGCCGCCGCCGCAAGATGCTGGTATCGCGCAAGGAACTGGCGCGCCTGTGGAATGCCACGCAGCGCAAGGGCATGACGCTGGTCCCGCTGGTGATGTATTTCAACCATCGCGGCATCGCCAAGCTGAAGATCGGGATCGCCAAGGGCAAGAAAAACCATGATAAACGCGATACCGAAGCCAAGCGTGACTGGTCGCGCCAGAAGGCCCGATTGCTGAAAGACCATGGATAAGACGGGCGGCGTGACGCTGTTCGGGTTCACGCCCAGCGTTTACACCCGCGCCGTGCAGATGGCCCTGATCGAAAAATCCGTTGCGTTTGGTTTTGTCGAGGCTGATCCGTTCGAGGATCCACCTTCGGACGCGCTTGCGCGGTTACATCCGTTCGGGCGGGTTCCGGTGTTGCGCGATGGCGGCTTCACCCTGTACGAGACAAGCGCGATTTTGCGCTATGTGGATGACATCGCGCCGCGTCCGCCACTAGTGCCTGCCGCTGTCAAAGCCCGGGCGCGGATACAGCAGGTGATTTCGATCATGGACGCGTATGGCTACCAGCCGCTTGTGCGCGATGTCTTTTCGCATCTGGTCTATCGCCCGGCACTGGGGCTTGACGCTGATCCGCAAAAGGCGGCAGCGGGGCTTCGGGCCGCACCGGCTGTTCTGGGCGCGCTTGAGGATATCGCCGCCGAGGGCCACGTTCTGGACGGGCAGAGTGTGACACTGGCCGATCTGCACCTGTCCCCGATGATCGGGTATTTTGCCATGGCCGCAGAAGGGCGCGATATGATGCGCCGGTTCACGGCGCTGTCGCGCTGGTGGGACAAGGCGCAAGCGCGGCCGTCCTATCAGAGTGTATGCGGGGATGCGACATAAGCCCGCCGTAGCCTTGCCAGTGCGCGCCCCTGCTTGTAGGTCATAGGCAACCTTGGCCAAGCGGATAAAGATGATGACAGACGATCCAAAAACCCTTGTTTCCACGGACTGGCTGGCAGCCCATATGAAGGATCCCGACCTGCGGATTCTGGATGCGTCATGGTACCTGCCCGATACGGGGCGCGATGCACAGGCTGAATACCAGGCGGCGCATATTCCCGGCGCACGGTTTTTCGATATCGATGATATTTCCGATCACCGGTCTGACCTGCCTCATATGGCACCCCCGATCGAAAAATTCATGTCACGGCTGCGCGCGATGGGTGTGGGCGACGGGCATCAGGTTGTTGTCTATGACGGTGCCGGGCTGCTGTCGGCGGCGCGGGTGTGGTGGCTGTTCCGCCTGATGGGGCAGCGTGATGTTGCGGTTCTGGATGGCGGGTTTCCCAAATGGCAGGCCGAGGGCCGCGAGACTGAGGATCTGCCGCCCGTTGTACGGGATCGCCACATGACGGTGCGGTTCCAGAATCAGCTGGTGCGCGATGTCACGCAGGTGGCGTCGGCCTCGAAGCTGGGGGATCACGAAATTCTGGATGCCCGTTCGCCGGCGCGGTTTCGCGGCGATGCGCCGGAACCCCGCGAAGGGTTACGCAGTGGGCACATTCCGGGATCGCGCAACGTCTTTTATGCCGATCTTCTGAATGAGGATAAGACCATGAAAGACGCATCGGACCTGAAAGCCGTGTTCGAGGCATCTGGCGCGGATCTGTCAAAGCCGGTCATCACCACCTGCGGGTCGGGTGTGACGGCTGCGATCCTGAGCCTTGCACTGGAACGGATCGGCAAGACCGATCACACCCTTTATGACGGATCATGGGCGGAATGGGGCATGTTCCCGACCGTGCCCGTTGCCACAGGAGACGCATAACCATGCTGAGCAATCTGAAACCACAGCCGGCCGACGGCATCCTGATGCTGATGCAGCAGCTGAAGGACGATCCGCGGCCTGTCAAAATAGATCTTGGGGTGGGCGTTTACAAGGATGCCACCGGCAACACGCCCGTGATGCGGGCGATCAAGGCCGCAGAGCACCGGTTGTGGGAAGAGCAGACAAGCAAAAGCTATGTCGGGCTGGCCGGCGATCCTGCGTTCAGCGATGCGATGATCGCACTGGTTCTGGGCGATGCCGTGGCCCGCGCAAACGTGGCCGCGGCGGCCACGCCGGGGGGAACGGGTGCGGTACGTCAGGCGTTTGAACTGATCAGAATGGCCAATCCGGACGCGCGGGTGTTTGTATCAAACCCGACATGGCCGAACCACATTTCGATCCTGAAATATCTTGGGATGCCGATTGTCGAGTACCGGTACTTCGACGGAGACACCCGCGCGGTGGATTTTGACGGCATGATGCAGGATCTGGCGCAGGCGCGGGCCGGGGATGTAATTTTGCTGCACGGATGTTGCCACAACCCGACTGGCGCGAACCTGAACATGACAGAATGGCGCGCGGTGGCCGATCTGTTGAACAAGACCGGTGCCGTGCCGATGATCGACATCGCCTATCAGGGGTTCGGTGACGGTTTGAGTGAAGATGCGCTGGCAACACAGTTGATCGCGTCTTCTGTGCCGGAATGTCTGATTGCGGCCAGCTGTTCCAAGAACTTTGGCATCTACCGCGAACGCACCGGCCTGTTGATGGCGGTATCGCAGGATGCGGGGCAACAGGCGCTCAGCCAGGGCACACTGGCATTCCTGAACCGGCAGAACTATTCGTTTCCGCCCGATCACGGTGCGCGGCTGGTGACAATGATCCTGAACGACGACGCACTGCGCGCCGACTGGCAGGCCGAACTGGAAGAGGTTCGGTTAAGCATGCTGGGGCTGCGCACCGCGCTGGCGGCGGAATTGCAGCGGCTGTCGGGATCGGACCGGTTCGGATTCATCGCACAGCACCGCGGCATGTTTTCACGTCTGGGCGCAAGCAAGGACAAGGTCGAGGAACTGCGGGCCAAACACGCGATTTACATGGTGGGCGACAGCCGCGTGAACATTGCCGGTCTGAACAAGGACACCGTGCCCATTCTGGCCAAGGCGATCATCGACGTCGGCATCTGAAGATCGCGCGATAGAAAAAAAGCGGTTTCCGCCAGACTGCATTGGTTCGCGTTACTTTAATTCGGGAGAGCCTGCCTCGCGGCGGCGTTTCTGCGAAGGCTGTCCGCACGCGGTAAAGCTGGTGTTGTGGGCGAGGGCTGAATTGAGGCCTTTTTGGCTGGTGCTGCGGCGGAAACGAATGCCTGCTGTACCGCTGGAATCCACAAAAACCGCATTCAGATTCTGGTATTCCAACGAAACCTACCGCTGGTGCGCCGACGGTTGTCAGCGTGGACAGTTACTCGGCCACGAGGATTGATTTGCTAGTAGCGGAATTCTGTCTCGCCTCGGCCAGCAACCAATCGCGGAATGCGCGGATAAGCGGGTCATTGCGGCGCGTCGCCTTGGTTGCAATGGCGTAGATGGTAAAGGGGATTGTCGTCGCCTTGAACAAACGCACTAGACGGCCTTCCGCCACTGTTGGGCCGACGACCGCCTCATAGGCCAGCGACACGCCCAAGCCTGCCTCAGCGGCCGTGGAGGCATATTCGCAATTTGGATATATCGGGTCGCCCTCGGCCAGTTCGGCCACAACGCCAGCAGCGCGAAACCATGCAGGCCATTGATCGTCAACTTCGTCCCGAAACAGGGTCAGGCGAAGCAAGTCGCGCGGGTGGGATATGCTTTCACGCTCCAGTAACGCAGGAGACGCCACCGGGTAACGCGCCGAATGAATGAAGGGCACGACATCAACGCCCTCTTCCGCATCATCGCGCCACTTGATCACGACATCGGCATTGTTGGTTGAAAAATTGGTAGATGGTGCTCCCTCGGCGATGTGCAGTCGGATTGCCGGCGCATGTTGAAACCTTGCCATGCGCGGCACCAGCCAGCGAGCGGCAAACCCGGGCGTGGACAGGACCCGCAAGGTCTGCCCGTGCGTTCCTGCCCGTGCTGCGCGCGTGCTGTCATCCAGATGATCCAGCAACTGCGACAGCCGGCCGGCATAGTCGCGTCCTGTGCCCGTCAGACTGATCCGGTTGCCCTCGCGCCGGAAGAGCGCCGTCGCAAGGTAATCCTCAAGAGCTCGGATTTGATGCGAGATTGCAGAGGGGCTCAGGCAAAGTTCATCCGCAGCAGCTTTAAAGCTCAAGTGCCGGGCTGCTGCCTCGAAGGCCTTCACGGCTGAGAACGGAGGGAGCCGCCGTTTCTTCACAAGTGAATTTTCCTCGTCAGGCGATGAATTACGATCCTTTGCAGTCAAGCATACCTGCTGGCTAGACTTCTGGCAAATCAACACTTGCCGGACGGAGGGAGCCATGCTCTTGACCCAACGCGCCACGGTTGCCGTGGCCGCCCAGCTTCTTATTGCCTATTCGAGCATTGCCGGAGCCGAACCCAGTTCCATCCAAGCCGGGCTAATTGAAGAGCTTCACTATTGGATCGACACCACAACAGTTCTTCCAGCAGCAGACACCTCTGCCACAATCGTGTTTGTGGATGCTCAGGACTTGGCAGAACCAAGCGAGATGGCATCAATGATCGGCAGCACTCCGCGTGGGCTTTATGACCCTGACACCGGAACTATTTCGTTGGTCCGTCCGTGGAGCGCGGAAAACCCGCAGGACGTTGCCGTGCTGCTGCATGAACTCGTGCATCACCGTCAGGGCGGGAAGCACTTTTATTGCGAAGCAGCCAAAGAGCACGCCGCTTACCATGTTCAGAAGAACTGGTTGGCCGAACGCGAAATTACACTCGACGTCAACTGGATCGCGATCGTACTAGCCTCAAGTTGCGCTGTACGCGATATTCACCCCTAAGGAGCCATAGCTGCCATTGGCGTGATTGCGGCGAAAGGCGGAAAAGTCCACCCAACTGACCAACACGGTCTGCGGACATTTCCGTAAAAAAACCCGGGCGCGAACGCCCGGGTATACTCGTCACCCCACCATTTCAGGTTGGTTCAGCCTTTGGAGAACTCGGGATAGGCTTCCATCCCCAGTTCGGCCATGTCGAGGCCGTTAATCTCGTCCTCTTCGCTGACGCGGATGCCCATTGTCGATTTCAGGATCAACCAGACGATCAGCGAGGCCACGAAGGTGAAGATACCATAGGCGAGGATGCCCAACAGCTGAGTGCTCAGGCTTGCATCGCCATAGAAGATCACCGCGATGGTGCCCCAGATGCCGGCAAACAAGTGCACCGGGATCGCGCCGACAACGTCGTCGATCTTCATCTTGTCGAGGAAGGGCACGGCAAAGACAACGATCACACCGCCAATTGCACCGATCCACAGGGCGCCGAACAGGGTTGGTGCCAGCGGTTCGGCGGTAATTGCCACCAGACCGGCCAGCGCGCCGTTCAGAACCATTGTCAGGTCCGGTTTCTTGTAAAGCACCTGCGTCAGGATCAGCGCGGTGACCGCACCGGCTGCCGCCGCCATGTTGGTGTTGGCAAAGATCCGCGACACGTCAGATACGTCGCCAACTGTTCCCATGGCCAGTTGCGAGCCGCCGTTGAAGCCGAACCAGCCCAGCCACAGGATGAAAGTGCCAAGTGTCGCCAGTGCCAGGTTTGAACCGGGCATCGGGATAACCTTGCCGTCCTTGCCATATTTGCCGATACGCGGGCCAAGGATCAGCGCGCCTGCAAGCGCGGCCCAGCCGCCGACCGAATGCACAACTGTCGAACCGGCGAAGTCCGAGAAGCCGGCCTCGGACAGCCAGCCGCCGCCCCACTGCCACGAGCCCGAGATCGGGTACAGGACACCCGTCAACACGATGACGAAGATCAGGAACGGCCACAGCTTGATCCGTTCGGCCAGCGCGCCCGACACGATCGAGGCGGTGGCGGCAACGAACACCAGCTGGAAGAAGAAATCGGATCCGACCGAAGCATAATCAAGCGCCGCATCGGCGGCGGCCACGCCCACCGGATCAAGTACGGTTTGCGAGAAGAACGGGCCGACCCAGCCTGCCATGATCCAGCCATCGCCGGGATACATCAGGTTGAACCCGATCAGCCAGTACATGATCGCGGCAAAGGAATAGAGCGCGATGTTCTTTGTCATCTGCATGGTGACGTTCTTGGAACGCACCAGCCCGCCTTCGAGCATCGCAAAGCCTGCGGCCATGAAGAACACCAGAAAACCGGCCATGCAGAACAGCAGGGTGGTCATGATATAGGGGCCGATCTCGTCGAAGCCCGGCGTGGCATCCTGTGCCAGCGCAAGTGACGGCAGCGCGGCCATTGCCGCCGCGACCGGAAGAATTTTGATCAGTTTCATCGGTTTGTTTTCCTTGGTCTGGCACATTTTCAAAGCGCCTCGTCGTTGGTTTCGCCGGTGCGCACGCGGATCGCCTGCTGCACGTCCAGCACGAAAATCTTGCCGTCGCCGATCTTGCCGGTCTTGGCTGTCTTGGCGATGGTTTCGACGACCTGATCAGCCATCGACGCCGCGACCACGATTTCGAGTTTGATTTTCGGAACGAAGTTCACCGCGTATTCCGCGCCGCGATAAATTTCTGTGTGACCCGATTGAGAGCCGAAGCCCTTTATTTCCGTCACCATCATGCCGCGCACGCCTGCGTTGGTCAGCGCTTCGCGGACCTCTTCCAGCTTGAACGGTTTGATTGTCGCAATGATGAGTTTCACCTTTGTCCCCTTAACTTGGCAGGAAGTCCTGCATTTCGCACTTGCAGAAAAATGCGCGACTGCAGCGTGAATGAAAGGGAATTACGGTGCGCAAAGCGGCTGGCGCTGGTGTAATTTGCACAATTTTTGCACAGAAAAGGTGTTTTGCCTAAAAAATGGGCTAACTAAAAAGGCATACAGAGAAAGTCTGTGCCTCAACATTCCGAAGAAGGCATAGTAGTCTGTCCGAAAGAACAGGCTCGGGCAGGGCATCAATGAGTGATTCATCGCGTCGAAAACCGCCTTTGGTGGCGGACAAACGCTATCCTTCGGGATCGGCGTCAAAATCGGCGCGCAAGGCCAAGCCAAAAGCCGCGCCGCGCAAATCCAGACCCAAACGGACGCGAAGGCCGATGCGCGGGCCGTTGCGCTGGCTTCTGGCGCCGGTGCGGTGGCTGTTGCGTCTGCTGTGGGGGATCGGGTGGCGCATCGGCGCGATCATGGCGGTCATTCTGGCGCTGGCGATTGGTTATGTGTACCTGACATTGCCCAACATGACGTCATTGCTGGACGGGCGCGCCCGCGGATCGGTGACGTTGATGGACCAGACCGGCGCTGTGTTCGCGTGGCGCGGGGATCAGTTTGGCGGTGTGGTGACGACCGATACCGTTTCCCCGCATCTGAAGAACGCGATTGTCGCGACAGAAGACCGCCGGTTCTACCGCCATTTCGGCATCAGCCCGCGCGGTGTGGCCAGCGCTGTGCGCATCAACCTGCGCGAAGGGCGCGGGCCGCTTTCGGGCCATGGCGGATCGACGATTACGCAGCAGACGGCGAAACTGCTGTGTCTGGGCGTGCCCTATGATCCGGAATCGGGCATGAGCGAAGCCGACTACGAGGCCGACTGCCGCCGTGGCACTATCCAGCGCAAGATGTACGAAGCGATTTTTGCGATGGCGATGGAGGTCAAATATTCGAAAGACGAAATTCTGACGATCTATATGAACCGCGCTTTTCTGGGGGCCGGTGCGCGCGGATTCGAGGCCGCAAGCCAGCGTTATTTCGGCAAGTCCGCCGCCGAGGTCAATCCGGCCGAAGCCGCGATGCTGGCGGGGCTGCTGGTCGCGCCCAGCCGTTACGCGCCGACCAATGATCTGGACCGGTCGCAGAACCGCGCGGCAACCATTGTCCGCCTGATGAGCGAAGAAGGCTATCTGACCGAGGCCGAGGCCGCCTATGCGCAGGCCAACCCCGCTGTATTGTCAGAAGCCGCAGAGGCGCGCGCCGGCGGGTATTTTGCCGATTGGGTGATGTCCACCGGGCCGGAGTTTTTTACCCGCAAAACGACCGAAGACGTGATCATTCGCACCACGCTGGACCAACGCATCCAGAAAGCCGCCGAGGCGGCGATGATATCGGTTTTCGAAAACAAGGTGCGTGAAGGATCAAAGGCGCAGGCTGCCATTGTCGTCATGTCGGCAGATGGTGCGGTACGTGCGATGGTGGGCGGGCGCAACACCAAGGTGTCGGGTGGTTTCAACCGGGCCACGCAGGCGCTGCGCCAGACGGGATCATCGTTCAAGCCGTTCGTTTATGCCACGGCGCTGGAACTGGGTTATTCGCCCAATGATGTGGTTCTGGACGAACCGTTTTGCATGAACATCCCCGGATCGGGCCAGTGGTGCCCGGAAAACTACACACGCAAGCATTATGGAACCGTCACGCTGACGCAGGCGCTGAAGGATTCTCTGAACGTGCCGGCGGTGAAGGTATCTGAAAGCGTCGGGCGCGAGAATGTGCGCAAGATCGCCGAGGATTTCGGGATCAAAAGCGATCTGGCGCTGGGCCCAGCCCTGGCGCTGGGGGCATCTGAAAGCACATTGCTTGAAATGACCGGAGCCTATGCCGGTATTCTGAACGGCGGGTCGGCCGTCAAACCCTATGGTTTGATCGAATTGCGCCTTCTGGGCGACCGGGAACCGCTGATGGGGGCCGGCGGCGGTATCGGAGAGCGGGTTATTCAGGAACGCGCGGCGCGGTCGCTGACCTATATGATGGAAAAGGTCGTATCCGAAGGATCGGGTGGGCGGGCTGCAATTGACGGGTGGCAACTGGCCGGGAAAACCGGCACGACGCAAGGCGCGCGGGATGCGTGGTTTATCGGATTTTCGGCCGATTACGTGGCGGGCATCTGGATGGGCTATGATGACAATTCCCCGCTGACCGGGGTGACAGGGGGCGGATTGCCCGCCGAAATCTGGCACGAGGTGATGGTGCGCGTGCTGGAAGGTGTGCCGCCCCGCGCGCTGCCGATGGATGTGCCGGGGGCGGGAACGAAAACCTTTGATCCGGGTGCGCAGCTGGGCGGCGGAACTTCTGGTTCCAATTCCACAGGGTCGATTATCGAAAACGTGCTGCGGGATATCTTTGGCGGTGGCAGTGGCGGTGGATCGTCCGGCCAGGCGCCCGCGTCGCCCAGCCGGTAACGCGGTTATCCCGCCTTGGCCAGATCGGCTGTCATCTGGTCGATATTGCCGCCGCGACGGTCCAGCATCGCGCCGATTTCGGCACGTTCGGCCAGCAACATGTTCACGCCTTCGATGAACATGTTGAAAAACAGATCGCGCCCCGACCGGTCAGACACCAGAAAGGTGACTTCGAACGGTTTCTGACCGCTGAGCTTGACCGTCGATCTGATCTCGTACCCGCTTTTGATTTTGCGGCTGGATTGAACAATCACCTGTCCACCGATGAAATCGCGAAACTGTTTGCCGTATTTTCGGGCGATGTAGCCCTGAAACGCGCGGGTGAAATTCTGGATCTGGGCAGCGCTGGCGGTGCGTCCGTCATTTCCCAAAGCGTATCTGGCCATGATCGGCACATCGGCGTAGCGCACGAAAATCTTTTCGAAATCCTTGATCATCGCGGATTCGGATTTGCCGGAACTGATCACTTTGTTGATTTCGCCGACCAACTGGTCAACCAGCGCCTTTGCCCCCTGTTCTGTCAGGGCGAACACGGATGTCGGCATCGAAAATCCGGCCACCGATGCGGCAAGCCCGATAAGTGTGGTACGTCTGTCAAATAAACTATTCTGCATAGGGGTCCTCGTACGGGTCATCATAGGGATCAGAGTAGAAATCATCATAGGGGTCTGAATAGGGGTCAGTGCCATCGTTTTCGCTGCCCTGTCCCAGTTCGAACCGCCGGTTCTGAATATAGATCAGGCGGCTTTGGGCATAGCTGTCGGCGCTTTCATACAGGATAAAGTCGATGGTTTCACTGAATCGGCCCCGATCACTGACGCTTGAGGCGACGGCGGCGCCATACCCCCAAAGCTGGTCAGATCCGCTGACAACATAGGCCAGCGGGTTGGTGAACAGATCGACAAAGCGGCCCGTTGCATCCCGTTCCGTGGACGGGCCAAGGAACGGCAATTCGATAAACGCGCCTTCGGGTGCGCCCCAGACATGCAGGGTTTCACCGAAATCTGTATCGTGATCGGGCACGTTGAATTCGTCAGCTGCATCAATCAGACCGCCGATGCCGATGGTCGAATTCATTGCGAAGCGGACAATTGCAAGGCCGGTGCCGCCCAGATCACCCTGAAGCAGGCTGTTCACGGCAACGCCGGGCATCGACAGGTTGCTTGAAAAATTACCGACAGCGGCCTGCACGGGTATGGGCACAATGGTCTGATAGCCCCTGCCAGCGGGACGCAGCAGCGCACGGTCAATTGATTTGTTGAATTCGTGTGTACGCCGGTTTTCTTCTTCGAACGGATCGAAGGCCTGGCTGACATCCCGGTTATCTGCATCCGGTGTTGTGCAGGCAACAAGCGTCAGCAACGCGACGAGCAAAACGCCCGTGCGCCAAAATCCTGCCCCTGAAGTCGCTGTGAGCTGTACCAAGAAACCAACCAGTCTGTAACTCGCGCCCTGATGAATCATTGTTGTCGGAATGCCCAGCGGGTGCGTGCGGGATTATTTTCAATGTGGCCTGACAGATACATGAGTTGGGCACGTTTTGTAACTGCTGTGTTCAGTTGGAAACCGGATGGGCGAAAGCCAGCTAAGGCGGTGTAATCTGTGTCAATTCGCCTTATTTTGACATGAAATTGCGTCTGGGCCCGGCAGGATGACATCCCGGTCAGAAGAGGATCGTTTTCCTGTTCACCGGGTTGTGAACCCGGATTTCCAGCTTTCCGTCGGACGCAAGGCCCGCTAGCGTCTGGCCGAACACTTTGAACAAGAGGATTTCCCGATGAGCATTGAATCGAAACTGACCGAACTGGGTGTCACCCTGCCGGATGCCCCCGCGCCCGCCGCCAACTATGTGCCTTATGTGCAGGTCGGCGACATCCTTTACGTATCCGGCCAGATTTCGAACGGGCCAGACGGGTTTATCACCGGCAAGCTGGGCGACAACATGAGCGTCGAAGACGGGGCGGCGGCTGCCAAATCCTGCGCGATCAGCCTGCTGGCGCAGGTCAAAGCCGCGTGTGGCGGCGATATCAACCGTCTTGTGCGGGTGATCAAACTGACAGGTTTCGTGAATTCCACGGCTGATTTCACCGATCAGCCCAAAGTGATCAACGGCGCGTCTGATTTCATGGTTGCGGCTGTGGGTGATGCCGGGCGCCATTCCCGATCGGCGGTTTCCGCTGCGGCGCTGCCGTTGGGCGTTGCGGTTGAAATCGAGGGAATATTCCAGATCAAATGATCCCTCTTGCGTCTGCTTTTATCGACATTCCGCTGGCCCATCGTGCGTTGCACGATGTGTCGGACGGGCGCCCTGAAAACAGCCGGGCCGCCATCCGGGCGGCGCTGGACGCGGGCTATGGCATAGAGATTGATCTGCAATTGTCTGCCGACGGGCAGGCGATGGTGTTCCATGATTACGATCTTGGCCGCCTGACAGATGCCAAAGGGCCGATGAACGCCCGCACGGCGGTCGAACTGGCGCAAATTCCGCTGAAAGGCGGAACAGAGGGCATACCGACCCTGAAAGAGGTGCTGGAACTGATCAACGGGCGTGTGCCTTTGCTGATCGAAATCAAGGATCAGGATGGCGCGATGGGCGCCAATGTCGGCCCGCTGGAACAGGCCACCGCGCTGGCCATTTCAACCTATACCGGCCCGTTGGCCGTGATGTCGTTCAACCCGCATTCTGTTGCTGAAATGGCCCGCCTGTCACCGGATATGGCGCGCGGCATCGTCACCAGCGCCTATGATCCCGACGATTGGCCGCTGAGCACGAAGATGTGCGACGTGTTACGCGACATTCCGGATTATGACCGCACGGCTGCCAGTTTCATCAGCCACGAGGCCTGTGATCTGGATCGCCAGCGGGTGCGTGCCCTGAAACAGCGCGGCGCGCGTATCCTGTGTTGGACCATAAGGTCGCCCCTTGAAGAGGCAGAGGCGCGCCGGATCGCGGAAAACATCACCTTCGAAGGCTATCTGGCAGCATTGCCTGCTTGATTGCAGCGATGCGGGCCACACATACGACCCAAGGCAGGGACGCGATGGCTGAACAGGAAATCGAAATCAGGGTAGTGGATGCGCTGTCAAAGATTGACGCGTCTGACTGGGACAGCTGTGCCTGCCCCGAAGCAGCGACCGGCGACCGGCCCAATGACCCCTTTACCACCTACCGGTTTCTGAGCGCTCTGGAAGACAGCGGTTCGGTGGGCACCGGCACAGGCTGGCATCCGCATTATCTGACGGCCTATGCACAGGGCCAGCTGATCGCTTGCGCGCCGATGTACCTGAAATCGCATTCGCAGGGCGAATACATCTTTGATCACAACTGGGCCCATGCCTATGAACGTGCGGGCGGGCGATATTACCCGAAATTGCAGATCGCCGTACCGCATACGCCAGCGACAGGGCGACGGTTTCTGATCCGGCCCGGATTTGAAGAGGCCGGGTTTTCGGCATTGGTGCAGGGCGCGGTGCAACTGGCGCAGAACAACAGGATTTCGTCGCTGCACGTGACGTTCTGTACCAAAGAGGAGGCCAAACGGGGCGGTGATCTGGGCCTGATGGCCCGGACGACACAGCAGTTTCACTGGCTGAACCACGGCTACGAAAGCTTTGATGATTTTCTGTCCACATTGTCGTCACGCAAGCGCAAGAACATCCGCAAGGAACGGGCGCAGGCCAAGGCATTCGGCGGCACGATCGAAACCCTGACGGGCGATCAGATCCGTCCCGAACACTGGGATGCATTCTGGGTGTTCTATCAGGATACAGGCGCGCGCAAATGGGGCACGCCGTATCTGACACGGCGGTTTTTCGACATTGCGCAGGACAGCCTGCGCGATGACATGGCGCTGGTGCTGGCCAGACGTGACGGGCAATATGTTGCCGGAGCGTTGAACTTTATCGGGGCTGATGCGTTGTTTGGCCGATACTGGGGCTGCACAGAGCATCACCCCTGCCTGCATTTCGAACTGTGTTACTATCAGGCGATTGATTTTGCGATTGCCCGCGGTCTGGGCCGGGTCGAGGCGGGGGCGCAGGGAGAGCACAAGCTGGCGCGGGGTTATCTGCCCAGCCTGACCCATTCGCTGCACTGGGTCGGGGATCCGGGTTTTGCAGATGCCATCGCGCAGTATCTGCGCGCCGAACAGGCGGCAGTCGAGGAAGATGTAGAAATACTGACGGCCTATGGCCCGTTCAGGAAAGCAAATGTAGAGGAACAGGAATGACCGAGAAACTGTCTGAAGAAACCAGAGGCGCGTTGCTGGAACCGCTGTTCGCGTCCGGTTGGGAAATGGTGCCGGAGCGCGATGCGATCCGCAAAACATTCGTGTTCAAGAATTTCGTCGAGGCGTTCGGCTGGATGACACGGGTCGCCTTGTGGGCGGAAAAATGGGATCATCACCCGGAATGGGACAATGTCTACAAAACGGTGAATGTTGTGCTGACGACCCATGACGTGGACGGGTTAAGCACGCTGGATGCCAAGCTTGCCCGGAAGATGGACAGCCTTTAGGCCCGCCCAAGAATGACGCGCCCCATGGGGCGCGGCGCGATGCTTTGTCGCCTTCGGCGAAAGTATTTTGGAAAAGATGAAGAATGGGCCGGTGCCGTACGTGGGTTCGCACGGCGCCGACTGTTGTGATCTTACATCGCGTCCAGCAGGGCCTCACCACCCGAGACGTCGCCGACGCCCGGGCTTTCTTCGGCCTGAAACAGCGTGACCGTGCCGTTATCAACCAGCATCGCGTAGCGTTTCGAGCGGGCCATCAGACCGGCGGGCGGGGCATCAAAATTCATGCCGATCGCTGTTGTGAACGCGCTTTGCGCATCCGCCAGCATTGTGATGCCGGCATCGGTTGCGCCGGTGGCTTCGCCCCATGCCTTCATGACGAAAGGGTCATTCACACTGATGCAGATGATTTCATCGACGCCTTTGGCAGCGAACTGATCCTTGGTGCGCACGAAGCTGGGCACATGGGCAGAATGGCATGTCGGCGTGAACGCGCCGGGCACTGCAAAAATCACGACCTTGCGGCCCTTGGTCTTGTCGGACAGGTTTACGGCTTCGGGGCCGTCTGCCCCCATCCGGACCAATGAAGCGTCCGGCAGTGCATCGCCTTGAGAAATTGTCATTATGTGTCGCTTTCGTGTAATTGCGTTTTGCTGTTTCAAGGATATAGGGTTCGCCGAGGCAATGGACCACTGGTTTTCGTGCGGGAGAGCGTAAAATGAGCCACATCGTTGTGATCGGCGCGGGACAGGCCGGTGCGTCTTTGGTTATGCGCCTGCGCAATGGCGGCTTTGATGGTCAGATCACGCTGATCGGGGCGGAGCCGGTGCCACCCTATCAGCGGCCGCCGCTGTCCAAGACCTATCTGACCGGCGAGATGGCGCTGGAGCGGTTGTTCCTGCGGCCGGAAGCGTTTTACGGCGAACACGGTATCACCCTGAAACTGGGCCATGCCGTCGATGCCATTGACCGGGATGCCAAAACGGTTTCGGTGAATGGCGAGGTGATCGCCTATGATCATCTGGTTCTGACCACCGGTTCAGAGCCGCGACGCCTGCCAGCATCGATCGGCGGCGATCTGGCGGGCGTGCATGTCGTGCGCACATTGGCAGATGTCGATGGAATGGCCCCCGATTTTACCGAGGGCGCACGCGCGCTGATTGTCGGTGGTGGCTATATCGGGCTGGAGGCTGCTTCGGTTGCCAGCAAGCTGGGCGTAAAGGTGACGTTGGTGGAAATGGCGGACCGGATCCTGCAACGTGTGGCCGCGCCGGAAACCAGTGATTATTTTCGCGCGCTGCATCGCGCACATGGTGTGGACATCCGCGAGGGGATCGGGCTGGACCGGTTGCTGGGCGAAGATCACGTATCCGGCGCGCGGCTGAGTGACGGCACCGAACTGGAGGTCGATTTTGTGATCGTCGGCGTTGGTGTCACGCCCGGTCACGCGCTGGCCGAGGCGGCGGGGCTGATCCTGAACAACGGGATCGAGGTTGATGCGCAGGGGCGCACATCGGATCCGTCGATCTGGGCGGCGGGGGATTGCGCGTCTTTTCCCTACAAAGGCGCGCGCATCCGGCTGGAGAGTGTGCAGAACGCGATTGATCAGGCCGAATGTGTGGCCGACAACCTGCTGGGGGCGCAAAAAGACTATGTACCGCAGCCTTGGTTCTGGTCGGATCAGTATGACGTGAAATTGCAGATTGCCGGGCTGAACAGCGGCTATGATCATATTGTCACGCGCAAGGGCGAGGGCGATACCGTGTCGTTCTGGTATTACAAGGATGATACGTTGCTGGCGGTGGATGCGATGAACGATCCGCGCAATTACATGATTGGCAAGCGGTTGATCGAGGCCGGAAAATCGCCCGCGCCGGATGTGATTGCCAACCCGGACACCGATATGAAGGCCCTGCTGAAAGCGTGAGGATCATTGCGGGGCAGTTTCGCGGTCTGGCGCTGGCCTCGGTTGGCAAGGGGGACGCGGGTGCGCATTTGCGCCCGACATCGGACCGGGTGCGCGAGAGCCTGTTCAATATACTGACCAAATATGATGTGTTCGACGGGGCACGGGTGCTGGACCTGTTTGCCGGAACCGGCGCGCTGGGGCTTGAGGCGCTGTCGCGCGGGGCGGCGCAGGTGTGTTTTGTCGATGACGGGGCCAAGGCCGGACAGTTGATCCGCCAGAATATTGCCTTGACGGGATCGGGCGCGCAGACGCGGTTGATCCGGCGGGATGCGCGCAAGCTGCCGGCGAACGAGGATGCGCCTTATGATCTGGTGTTTCTCGACCCGCCATATGGCAAGGATTTGGGGGCGCGCGCGCTGGATGCGGCCAGGGCGGGCGGATGGATTGGTGACGATGCGATGATCGTGTGGGAAGACAGCACGCCCCAGCCCGCACCGGACGGGTTTTCCCTGCTGGACCAGCGCAAATACGGCGCGACCCATATCACGATTTTGCAAGCGGATTGAGCCGTGATAGAATGATTCCATGCAAAACGTGGCGTCATTTTTTAACATCCGCCTTCCGGGCCAGACGCACCGGTCAAGCGCCCGCAGTGGCACCGAGCGGCAGCGGTACCGCGGGCCATTGTTTCTAAGTGACGCGGTGGTGCCGTGGGGGCGGGAAACCGTGCTGCTGGACCGGTTGCGCAAGGATGCGCTGGCGGCGCAGGCGGATGAGGACGACAGCCCATAACCGGCGCGCTGCGGAGTGTATTGCAGGTGCCGCCGGTGATCCGGCAGCACCCGTAATGTTCGATGTAAAAGGGGCTATTTCCAGTCGCGGGTGATCTGAACCGCGGCGCGTGCGTCCGCGATCAGGCCGGCACCATCCAGACCCTTGGCATTCATTTCTTCGATCCAGTTGGCGGTGACGGTTTCGCCCATTTCCTGCATCAGCTGGGTTTCAGCCTCGCTGATTTCGCCAATGGCGTTGCCGGATGCTTCCATGGCGGCGCGGCCTTCCAGATCGCCCTGATCATGGGCACGACCGGCCCATGCGCTGGCCATCATGCCGGAATTGTTGTCGATCACGGCCTTGAGGTCATCGGGCAGGGCAGCATAGCTGTCCTTGTTCATCGCCCAGATGAAGAACAGGTTATAAAGCGATTTTTCGCCCGCCACGTCGGTGTGGCTGTCTGTCAGTTCATCAAGTTTGAGCGATGGAGACATTTCCCAGGTGATGACGCCGCCATCAACCACACCTTTTGACAGGGCTTCGGGAAAGGCGGGAACGGCCATGCCGACCGGCGTAGCGCCCAGCCTGTCCAGAAGCAGCGTTGCGGGGCGCGAAGGACCGCGCAGTTTCAGCCCGTTGAAATCGCTGACGGTGCTGATTACGGGGCCTTTTTTGTGGACCAGACCGCGCCCGTGCATATGCGCGGCAATCAGGTGTACATCGGCGAAATCGTCCATCAGGTTTTTCTGTGTGAATAACCATGCCGCGCGGCTGGCTTCTTCGCCTGATTTCGTGGTCATGAACGGCATTTCCATGGCTTCCGCTTCGGGGAAACGACCGGGCTGGTAGCCCGGAATGACCCAGCCACCGTCAATCGCGCCGTCGCGGATCAGGTCGTACTGGCTGGGGGCTTTGCCGCCCAGCTGCATGAACGGGTAAATTTCGACCTTGATGCGGCCATTGCTTTCCGCTTCGATCTTTTTGGCCCAGGGTTCGATGAAGAATTTCGGGTTGGCCGATTTGGGAGACACGAAATGCTGAAAGCGTAACGTGATTTCCTGGGCTGTTGCGGCGGTTGCGGTTACCCCCAAGAGGGCGGCAAGGGCTACGGATTTCAGAAAGGTCATCGCGCGGGCCTCCTTTATACAGGACAAAGCGATACGCCGCTGCAGTGCGGCAATTGGTTAACTAGGGCGTGCATGGCCGAGTTGCAAATCATTCGCAATAACCTGAAGCAATAAAAGTCGAATTTCTTCCGATAAGCGCAGTCGCTGGCTTATTATTCAGCATTTGGGGGGAAACGCTGAAATTATTCCCCGTATGTGGGGTGAAACCGGCCTGCCGGGGACAATGTGAAAATGTCCACGCCGGTTTCCGTCACGCCGACCGAGTGTTCGAACTGGGCTGAGAGGGATTTGTCACGGGTTACAGCCGTCCAGTCATCGGACAGTGTCTTGGTTTCAGGCCGTCCCAGATTGACCATCGGTTCAATGGTGAAGAACATGCCCGGTTCCAGCGTGGCGCCGGTGCCCGGACGGCCATAGTGCAATACGTTGGGCGGCGCGTGAAACACGCGGCCCAGCCCGTGACCGCAAAAATCGCGCACGACGGACATGCGATGGCTCTCCACAAAGCTTTGGATCGCGTGGCCGATATCGCCGAACGTGTTGCCGGGTTTCACGGCCTCGATCCCGCGCATCAGGGCGTCGTGGGTGACATCGATCAGGCGTTCGGCCTTGCGTGGCAATTTGCCGGCCACGTACATCCGCGAGGTATCACCGAACCAGCCATCGACGATGACCGTGACGTCGATGTTCAGAATATCGCCGTCCTTCAGGGTTTTGACACTGGGAATACCGTGGCAAACGACGTGGTTGACCGAAATGCAACTGGCGTGCTGATAGCCCTTGTAGCCGATGGTTGCCGATTTCGCGCCTGCGGCATCAACCATATCGGTGATGATACGGTCAATTTCTTCGGTGGTTTGCCCAACCTGAACATGTGGCGCGACATCATCCAGAATCCGCGCGGCCAATGCGCCGGCAACATGCATTCCGGCAAAATCGGACGGTTCATAAATTCGAATGCCGTCCTTTGTCAGACGGCCACGGGTTTCGTTATTCACGTGGGGCCTCATTCTCGCGGTGTTAGGGGGTTATTATAACGGGAAAATGAAAAGTGCCAGACCAGCTTAGGCGCGGCAAGCGGCCGGCCCGGCCATATCGACAGCTTCGGGTGATATCTGGGTGCCAAAGCAAAAGGTTTCAACACCTGCTGCGCGCGCCGTATCAAATGCGCGGCCATAGGCCGGATCAATATCGCGCGCGAGATCGAAAGCCGTGCAATCGGTGCGCTGGACAAGGTACAGCATCGCAGCGCGGTGGCCTTGCAAAACCATTCCGGCAAGTTCTTCCAGGTGTTTTGCGCCCCGTTTTGTCACGCTGTCGGGAAATTCGGCCAACCCGCCTTGCCGGCACAGTGTTACGCTTTTGATTTCAAGGTAAAGATCGGGCAGGTCCGGAGCGCGCAGCAGATAATCGATGCGGCTGTTCTGGCCGTATTTCACCTCGGCCTGCACATCGGTGTATTTGGCAAAGGGCGCAATCTGTTGATTGCGCAATGCGTTGCCCAACACGCGATTGGGCACGCCCGTATCAACGCCGGTAAAGTGGCCGTTTTCATGATCCACAAGGCGCCAGCCGTATTTCAGCTTTTTGCGGGGGTCGTCATTGGGTTCCAGCCAGATTTTGCACCCCGGTTGTGCCAGCCCCATCATTGATCCGGGGTTGGCGCAGTGCGCGGTGATTTCGCGCCCGTCCGGCAACAGGCAATCGGCCAGAAACCGTTTGTAACGACGGATCAGCGTGGCCGGAACAAGAGGGGTTTGAAAGCGCATGGGACACCCCCTATACCTGCGGTCAGACCCATTCAAGGACAAGACCATGCCAAACCCTACTGCCGCCATGCTGGTGATCGGAGATGAAATTTTATCCGGCCGCACCCGCGATTCAAACACGCACTATCTGGCGCAGGAACTGACCAAACAGGCCATCGATCTGCGCGAGGTGCGTGTTGTCAGCGATGATCGCGCGGCGATTATCAATGCCGTAAAGGCACTGAGCCAAGGGTTTGATCATGTGTTCACCAGCGGCGGTATCGGGCCGACCCATGATGACATCACCGCCGATTGTATCGCCGCGGCGTTTGATGCGCATATCGACGTGCGCGAAGATGCGCATGCGATCCTTGCGGCACACTACGAACGATCGGGGCTGGAACTGAACGCGGCGCGGTTGCGCATGGCGCGTATTCCCGATGGTGCGGGGCTGATCGAAAATCCGGTGTCGGCGGCGCCGGGGTTTTCGATTGAAAACGTATACGTGATGGCAGGCGTGCCTTCGGTGTTTCAGGCCATGGTGGCCAGCGTTTTGCCAACCCTGACGGGCGGCAAGCCCCTGTTATCCCAAACCCTGCGCATTCAGCGCGGCGAGGGGGATATCGCCGGACCGCTGGCAGAACTGGCGGCAGAGTTTTCCGACCTGTCGATCGGATCCTATCCGTTCATCAAAGACGGGATTTACGGATCGAACATCGTGATCCGCGGCAGCGATGGCGCGCGCGTGGATATGGCAATTGCGCGATTGTCGGCAGTGTTCGGCGAATGAGCGACGCATCGATCTTTGATGTGGTCGATGCGACATGGCCAGCCGCGCGAATGATCAAGGACGGCCCGTGGATTTTGCGTGAGGGCAAGGGCGGGGGCAAGCGTGTGTCCGCAGCGAGTACGGAAATTGATGTAGAGGATGCGGACATAGATCAGGCCGAGCAAGCGATGGCCCGATTGGGGCAGGATGCCTTGTTCATGCTGCGCAAAGGGCAGCAGGGGCTGGATCGTTTGCTGGAAACACGTGGCTACCGTGTTCTTGATCCGGTGACAGCCTATGCCTGTCCGGTTGTGCAGTTGACGGATATCCCGCTGCCCCGCGTGACAGTTTTCGAAATCTGGGAACCTTTGGCAATCATGCTGGAAATCTGGGCCAAAGGCGGGATCGGTCCTGCGCGTGTCGATGTGATGCGCCTTGCAACGGGGCCAAAAACCAGCCTGCTGGGGCGGTGGAACGAACACCCCGCCGCCGCAGCCTTTGTCGCTATGCATGGCGATACGGCGATGGTTCATGCGATCGAAGTGCTGGAACACCAGCGGCGCCATGGCATGGGCGCGTGGATCATGCGGGGCGCTGCCTTCTGGGCCGCAAGGCAGGGGGCAAAGACCCTGTCGGTTGTCTGCACAGATGAAAACACCGGTGCAAACCGGCTCTACACTTCCCTTGGTATGGCGGTTGTGGGACACTATCATTACCGCTACCTGCCTGATGAGAAAGACAAATCATGACGGATACATCCCTGCCCACCGCGCTGAACCTGCCGATGGTCGACCCGCTGCCCGAGGAAACGCAGAAATATTTCGATATCTGCACGCAAAAACTGGGCATGATCCCCAACGTGCTGAAGGCCTATGCCTTTGATGTTGAAAAGCTGAACGCCTTTACTGCGATGTACAACGATCTGATGCTTGCGCCCTCGGGGTTGAGCAAGCTGGAGCGTGAAATGATTGCCGTTGTCGTTTCGTCGATCAACAAGTGTTTCTATTGTCTGGTGGCGCACGGTCAGGCGGTGCGGCAATTGTCGGGTGATCCCGCGCTGGGCGAGGCATTGGTGATGAATTACCGTGTTGCCCCGCTGGATGACCGTCAGCGCGCGATGCTGGATTTCGCCGCATTGATGACAAGTGCCAGTGCGACGATAGAAGAGACGCATCGCCAGGCTTTGCGCGATGTCGGGTTCAGCGACCGCGATATCTGGGACATTGCCAATGTGGCGGGTTTTTTCAACATGACAAACCGGGTGGCCAGCGCCACGGCGATGCGCCCGAACGAAGAGTATCACGCGCAAAACCGATGATCAGAGCGCTGGCCATCATAGTTTGTGGTGCATGCGCCCCGCCAGCCAAGGCGCTGGACCTGACGTTGCCGCCAAATGCCCGCCAGACGGTTGAACGGGTCAGTGCGCTGGACACTTATCAGGCCCCGGTTGGCGTGTATGAGGATGGCAAGGTGCCCAGCCTTGAGGTTGAAGGGCGCATTGACCGCCGTGTCTGGCGGATCGATGGCAAGACGCTGACATCGCTGCAAATCATGGACCCGCTGCAAGACCAGCTTGAGGCTGCGAATTTCACTACGGTTTTTCGCTGCGATGCGGAAACCTGCGGCGGGTTCGATTTCCGCTTTGCGGTCGAGGTTATGCCGACGCCGAATATGTTTGTGGATGTGCGCGATTACAGGTTTCTGACGGCGGTCAATGGCACATTGGAAAACCCGGAAGAGGTGATAACCCTGATGGTTTCACAATCCGGTACATCCGGATATATTCAGGTTATTCAGGCGGTTGCCCGCAGCGGGTTGCGGCACACGCCCACCGGGTCAGATGATCTGGCCCGGCGCGCGGAACCACCCGCGCAGGGTGATCTGGCAACGCAGCTTACTGATTTCGGCCATGTGGTTCTGCCTGATCTGAAATTTGAAACAGGATCGTCACAACTGAGCGCCGGAGACTATCCGAGCCTTGCAGCGCTTGCGCAGTTTCTGGCCGAAAACGAGGGCCTGAAAATCGCGCTGGTCGGCCATACTGACAGTGAAGGCGATCTGGGCGTGAATATCGCATTGTCCAAACAACGTGCGGAGTCTGTGATGGATCGGCTGATCCGCGATTTTGCCATTCCCGCCGCGCAACTTGATGCCGAGGGGATGGGATATCTGGCGCCGATCGCTTCAAATCTGACACCGGACGGTCGCGAACTGAACCGGCGCGTCGAAGCGATACTGATATCGGCCCGATAGCGATGGTGCCGAAAGAAAAGCCCCCACAGCGCAGGGCGTATGGGGGCAGGTGTGTTGCCAAGGGGAAGGACAACAGGGAAATCTGTCTGATCTACCAGTCGGACGGGCCTTTTTCGGCGAAGGAATGGACCAGAAAATCAATGAAGGCGCGCACTTTGGGCTGGGTAAAGCGGCCCGGGGGATAAACGGCGTAGATGCCTTGGGTTTCCATCGGCAGATCGGGAATTGCATCTTCGATCAGGCCCTGTTTCAGGGAATCGGCATATAGATAGCTGGGCAGATAGGCGATGCCCAATCCGGAAATGGCCGCGTTCAACAGGGATTGACCGTCATTGACGCTGAGCCAGCCCGCGGTGCGCACCTGACGTTTTTCACCGGACGGGGCCGTCAGTTTCCAGACATTGCCGCTGGACTGGTTGGAATAATGCAGCAGCTTGTGTTCGTTCAGATCATCGATTTTTTCGGGGCGGCCGTATTTTTCGAAATAGGCCGGAGATGCGATCATCCGTTTGGTGGTTTCGGTCAGCTTGCGGGCACGCAGGGTGCTGTCCTCAAGCTCTCCGATCCGCACGGCCATGTCGAACCCTTCGGAAATCAGTTCAACGTAGCGGTTGTTGAGAACCATGTTGACGGTGATATCAGGAAAGTCCGCAAGGAATTCTGACAGCACGGGCGACAGGTGATTGACGCCAAAATCGGTCGCAACGCTGATCCGGAGCAGACCGGAGGGCGCAGATTGCATGGATGTGACCAAGGCATCAGCCTCGCCCGCATCGTTCAGAACCCGGCGGGCACGGTCATAATAGGCCAGTCCGATTTCCGTTGGGCTTACGCGTCGAGTGGTCCGGTTCAGCAGACGCGCCCCCAGACGTGCCTCCAGGCTCGAGACGTGCTTCGAGACGGCGGATTTGGAAATCCCCATCTTCTTGGCGGCATCTGTAAAGCCGCCCTGATCCACCACCGTGGCGAAGGCTTCCATCTCAGTTAAGCGATCCATACCAATTCCTTAAATCTTGGTTCGAGACTGATCTATCGACCTGAATCTGGGCATAAACGCGGCGCGGGTGGGATAATATCTAGGTTATTGCAGGGATCGTTCATGGCAGGGAAACAACCAAAACTGGTGTTCCAACTGCGAAACATGGGTATGCTGGGGGCTGGATGTGGTACGATCCAGCGCTATTTTACAAATGAATTCGTGCAAAACGGGAGGAAGAAAAATGAAAAAAATTCTTGTTATGGCTGCAACGCTCTTAGCGTTTTCGGTGCCGGCAGTGGCACAGCAATCGGCCGCGCCGCCAGAGGCACAGGTGTATTTTGCGAACCTTGAAGACGGTGCATCCGTGACGTCTCCGGTGACTGTCTTGTTCGGGCTAAGCGGTATGGGTGTCGCGCCCGCAGGTACGGAAAAGGACAACACCGGCCATCATCATTTGCTGTTGAACCGTCCGCCATTCG
The DNA here is from genome assembly GCF_051013555.1 of Sulfitobacter sp. TBRI5. NCBI lineage: Bacteria > Pseudomonadati > Pseudomonadota > Alphaproteobacteria > Rhodobacterales > Roseobacteraceae > Sulfitobacter > Sulfitobacter sp. TBRI5. Next base: position 1,577,418 of record NZ_CP112884.1, read on the forward strand.
GGCAGGGCGAAGATGGCGCGGACGAATTGATGAACGGTTTGCCTGCGGATGAAAACCACATGCATTTCGGCGGTGGCCAGACCGAAGTGACGCTGGATTTGCCGCCCGGCACGCACACGCTGCAACTTGTGCTTGGGGATATGGGGCACGTGCCGCACAACCCCGCGGTTGTGTCCGATGTGATTACGATCACGGTTGAATAGACGGTACTGCGGGCGGTTTAAAAGGCAGGGGCCCGGGTTCTGGGCCCCCGTTGAAAATATCAGGGCTGTCGCGATAACTGGAACCGATTGCGTCTTTGACTATTCGACCATGAATTCACCGCTGCCACCCCAATCGGCTGGCATGTCTTTCAGTTTTGGCAAGCCATCCTTGATTGGAAGCACGGCATTTTCGTAGTTGAGATGCACAGTCGGCGTGAATTTCAGATCTGAAAAGAGACCGGCAAAGATATCGAACAAGCCTGCATCCGCCAGGTACACTCCGACCAGACCATTGCAAACACCACAGGTAAGGACGCCGCCTTCGGGATGGTTGTTTTTGGAATAGCGCCGCAGTTTATCCTCACCCGAAACAAAACGTATTTTCGGTCTTGGCCAAAGAACCGGAGCACTTACCGGACTGCCGGTGCGACTGCGGCATGAGTTGCAATGACAGTAGCACTGAACCAGTGGTTCACCATCGGCCTCCATCTTTACCGCCCCGCAGGCGCATTGTGCGTGGTAAATCATATCTGGCCTCCCGTTCCTTGCAACGACATGAGCACGGTCGCACAAAAGCGATGTTCGACCAAGGCAAAGCTTCTGCCCGCGCATTGTGCATGACGGGTTCGTCCGCAAAGCTGAACCAGACCCATTTGCCGCCAGCGTCTGCTTTTGGCCTAGGCAGCCATTCAGCCCCCGAGTTTCGAAGTTTCAGCCGTGAACAGCCGCTTGGCGCGGCAAAGCTGCGATCCAGATAAATCGATTGTATGACAGGTTAGAGCCGATTGTGACCGATTCTGCAATCCGCACGGATGACCGAATGTTGCGCAAAACTGCCATTGGCGGCGCAGGTCTGGTCAGCTCGTTGGTTTTCTGCAAATGCGAACGAGAACAGTCACTGTTCCTCAATGCCGCCATTCAGCGCGAAGGTCATGAAAATTCTTTAAAGGCCCATAAGCCTCTGCAAAACCAACCGTTCGTTAAAGGTGCTTCCCTGAATGGTGTCTCCTCAGAGTTTACACAGACCGCGATGCTACAACGATGTTGGCGCTATGGGGGAAACGCAGCGCGAAATCATAATAGGTTCCGAACCCCTTTAGGATATCGTTTTGCAGTGCCGTACGGTCAGTGGGGGTCATTGCCGCTATGCGGTCGGCAACTGGAGTTGCCATCATCAATCCATTCACAAATGCGGGCCCATCTTCAGCTTCAAGATCAAGAACAACTTTCTCAACTGCGACCTGCCCGAAACCTGCGCCTTCGAATACAGACCGCATCTCATCGGGATCAGGAAAGCCACAAACGGCACGGATCGCTCCTGTTGTCTCTTCGCCAAAATGCCTGCCAAAGGCGGTAACCTGTGCGCGCATTAGAGGATTTTCCTCCAACCCACGCGCCGTGCAAAACACGGCCTGGCCACCTGGTTTTATGACGCGTAAACACTCAGACATTGCGGCAGGCTTGTCTGGAAAGAATTGAAGGCCTTGCTGGCATATGACGGCATCAAAAATTTCATCTTCGAATGGCAGGTCCTGCGCATCTGCCGAATGGAAACTTGCGTCCAACCCTGCGGCGCGTTCTTTTGCAACTGCCAACATGGCGGGATTGATGTCACCGCCTGTCGCCATGACACCTGACTGTGCTGCAAGTCGTGCGACAATGCCTGTTCCGCAAGCCAGATCGAGAAGACTATCGCCGGGAACAAGGCCCGCGCGCGCAATCAGGTGATTGGCCCAAGGCATAAAAATGACGGGTACGAGGTATTCTTCGTATCGTTCGGCCATATTGCCGCTGAGTTGCCATTCCGTGTTTGTCATGTTCTTCTCCCTCAGCGCTGACCTTTCAAATTTTCTTCGCGTTGTCTTTGTGCAGCCATCCAGTCTGCCATCCGGTGGAGTTAACACTATGTCCCAGGTCGACTAGGTGGCGTCTTCCTGCCAGGCACTCGCCCTCTGTCGGACCTCATCCGGAATGTCCGCTGCCCTGCGTGTTTCCAGACTCAACATCACACATTTGAATACTGTTTCAAACGCCGTTGCATCGTCTTCAGACCTTACAAGACGATGCCGGAATGTGATGGATTTGACACCCATCTCAATGATCGATGTCTCCAGCCGTATTGCATCACCTGCAGACAGTTCGGATCGAAAATCGCTTTCGGCATGTACGACTGCAAATGACAGCCTGCGCCCCGAGCGCATGTCACGGGCTGTCAACCCCATCTCTGATTGGATGGCGAAAACACCGTCTGAACAGGCGGCAAAGTATCTCGAAACATTCATGTGGCCCAGAAAATCACAATCTGCGGGGTCAACGACAGAGCGGAAGGAAATCATGGCAGTCATTCTCGGACACCTTTCATTTTTAATATGCAATTTTACACGGAGAAGCATCATATGTCATGTTGCGGGCCAGACGATCGTTCAAATGATTGATCTTCTGCGAGGCCACAGACAAAGGAGCGGGTGATGCCATCCATCGATATCCAAGTTCTAGAAGGTGTATTCTCTGCGGAGGAGAAAGCCGAGATCATCCGAAAGGTGACAGTCGCATTTGGTGAGGTCGCAGGTCAGACCATCAGGGCCGGGACATCCGTCCGCGTACATGAAGTGAGCAGCGGTTCGTGGGGTTACGCCGGAAATATCCTGACAACCGAAGATGCTTTGGAGATGCGCGCACGCGATTGATCAAGCCTCCTGAAATTGAACAAACTTGCCACGGCCTTGGACCTTGGGCCTATAAGCGGGCAGGAGCTTTATTGGCAGACTACATCGACACCGGACTGTTGCCAAAACTGACGCTATGACCGAGCCGCAGAGCGGTGTTTTAGGTTGATCGTGCACCCAAAAAGGAACAATCAAGTTGGAATGCAGGCGCAACGCTGATGCATCCCCTGTTTTGTCTTTAATATCAGCGGCATGCACCGTTAACAAAGGCAGCGCACTGGATGATTCTTGGTATTCAGGCTGCAGCCGCGCGGCACAAGCAACTTGCACGGATCGGGATATCAGCCCGCGCAATAGCCTGATCAAGCAATAGCTTCACATGAGGCAGTTCCACGCTCTCGCCTCGCCTTGTCAGACACTCGTGCAAGCCGTGCAGCGCCCAGACATTACGCGGGTGCTGGCTTGGACGCGGTAGTTTGCCATCTAGACCCAAATCAGCACGATATGCCGCTTCGGCCTCGTCATATTCGCCAGCCTCCATGAGCAGTGCACCCAAAGCGTGACGCGTGGGCTGCGGCCAAGACCAGGGTTCTTCGTATTCCAAGTTGTCGTCCAGATCGACCGCCTTGCGCAGATGGTTCAGGCCTTCCTCACGACGGCCTGCTTTAAAGTCGATCTCGCCTTTCATCATCTCTTCGGCCAAGCCAAGCACATCGCGCGCCTTGTTGTTGAACAACATCCGGCTTTCAGGAACCTTCGCATAGGCCGAGGTGAAATCAGCCATTGCTGCTATGGCTTCTTCCTGTCGACCCAGATTAGCAAACGCTACCGCCTTGGCATAATAGATCAGGGCGTCAGTGGTGACATAAAGTTCCTTGTCTTCAGGTTGCGCGAGATCAAGTATCTCGGACCACATACCGAAGCGAATGTAGACGTGCGGTGCAGCGGCGACGAAAGTTTCGAATATATCTGGGTAAGAGCGCACAACCTCGTCGGGAACTTCTTCACGCAGGCGTACAGCTGCATTGATTGCAGCTTCCTTTTGACCAAGAAACATTGCTCCATAGAAAGCAAAGTGCAGATTGTGAATACGGTAGAGCGCGTAGAAGTTTGCCGGTCCAGCGTAGGCCTTGAATTTCTCATCTACTTTAGCGGCAGCAAGATTTCTGTAGAGGACGTTCTGATATTCACCACACAATACATCTATGTGCGTTCCCATGTGTACCAGATGGCCGGCATCAGGAACCAGGTCTTTCAAGCGGTCGCCATGGCGTAGGGCACGTTCCGGAAACGGTGACATCTCCATCAGGTGAATGTACATGTGCAACAAGCCTGGATGGTCCCAAGCCCCGGAAGTCTGATCGAAAGCACGCTCAAGCACGGCCATCGCCTCAGGTGTTGAAGCATCGGGGTTGGGAACGCCATTATGAAAATCCCATAGCTGCCAAGGAGTCCGGTTCATCATGGCTTCAGCATAAGCAAAGACGATATCCAGATCGTCGGAATGAGCCTCGTAAACCGGCTTCATGGCGGCTGCGAAACCGTCATTGAAAGGCTGGTAATCTTCAATTTCCGGATCGGTCGGGTAGCGCGATGCAAGTGCTTGGATCAGAGCGCGTTCCACCGGCTTGGCATTGTCGAGAGCGAGGCCCGCCTTAAGCGCTGTGTGCGCGCGTTCAAGCGCTGGTGATTTCTCCTCCGGCGTAAAAAACTCCCACGGCTTGTTGTAATTCGGGCCGATGGCATAGGCGATCCCCCATTGAGCTAAAGCGCAGACAGGATCGGCCTTAAGCGCCTTTTCGAAACAGACAATGGCTTCTTCATGATTGTAAGCGAACAGCCAGACAAGGCCGCGATCAAACCACATTTGTGCATCAGGAACATCACTGACTGGGCGACTGTAGCTGCCCAAATTGAAATAATCTGACATGAAAATACTCCTCGTTGACTTACCAACGATATCACAAACTTCGGGCTCAGTCTGCCTAGCCCGATGTTTCGAGTGAACTATGCGCCACCTTCGGCTTCGGGCTGATTGTGTTGAAAAACTCTGTTTTCTCCGAACACGGTTAATAATCTCGCCATAGAGCACCAGTTGCAAATATTGGTCGGTGCACCTCACATAGCCGCTGTTGGCTCGGCCGACAGTTTACCACTTCTCTCCGAACGGACGGATGTCGAGTTCGAATGTCCAAGCCGATTTGTCTTGCCGAGCGAGCATAAGTGCCGTTTCAGCAATCCGAGTGGGTTTGATGAAAAACTCGTCGGGTTCTTCGGGTGCGAAGTTTGTTCGGGTGTCTTCTGTATCGATCACACCATCAATGACCAGATAAACAACGTGCACTCCTTTCGGACCGAGCTGCTTCGCGAGCGAGTTCGCCAATGTACGTTGGGCAGACTTGGAGGGAGCGAAAGCTGTCGTCCAGATATTCCCTCGAAGCGCGGCCGTGGCACCAGATACGATAATCACGCCTGAACCGCGTTTAGACATCTGAGGCCCTAAAAACTTGGCGGTGGCAAATAGACCCAGCGCTCCAACCCGCCAACTCTGTTCAAACTGGAGTTCGGAAACATCGTCGAGAGACCCGAATTGAGCGAGGTCGGCGTTGTAGATTACGACGTCAATCGGACCTAACTCGTTTTGGACAGAGGCAAGAGCGTCCTTTATGCTGCCAGGTTCTCCTGCATCGCACTTGTAGGTTCGAATTGACGTGTTTGTAGCTTCGTCACTGCCGAGATCCGCCTTCGATCTGCTTAGCAGCCCGAGATCGTATCCAGCGTCTTTGAAAATCTCAGCATAGGCAGTTCCCAAGCCCGGACCAAAACCAATGATTGCACAGACCTTCCCGCCCATTGCGATACTCTCCTCAGACAAGTTGCGTTCGTACAATCGTATCATGAACCAATCAAATCGCGTAATGTGCGACGCCTTCGTCCCGCAACACGGTCCTTCGCCAATCTATCGCGAATGTTCACTGTTTGCGCCAAGGCGGTCATTCCGCCGAAACAGGTTCTTACTCAGGCAAGCCAGCGTTTTTCAGGGAGGACAACCAAATCCTCCTGTTTTCCGGGTCGTTTTTTGATCCGGCAAACTGCCGTTGCATGGCCGAAACAGACAGGTTCGGATTAATGAAAAGGGCGTCCTTGATGGCGTCCTGCGCCTCTTTGTGCCGGTCCAGTTCGGTAAGGTTGGCCGCACGCAGCAGATGGTAAAAGACGCGCCAAGCATTGCTCGTAGCCAACGCGCCGAGTTCACGTGCCGCACCCAATGCGTCCTCGTACCGCCCGAGGTGGAAAAGGATATGACCCTTGTAAAAGTACATGTTTTGCAACAATGGGTCCCGCGGGCTGAGTTTGATCGCCATGTTTATCTGAGGCAACGCACGCTCCTGCATGCGGAACCAGTCGTAGGTATGCCCCAATTCCAGCCGAATACGCGCGTCATTTGGGTTCAGCACCACTGCACGCTCAAGATTGGCAATGGCAAGATCGGCTTTACCGGTAAACCGATGGATATAGCCAAGAGCAGCATGCGCTTGCGCATCATCATTATCCAGTTCGATGGCCCGCGTGGCAGCCTCTGTTGCCGAAACCAGCGTATCTTGCGGAGTATCGCTCCATTGAAAGAAGAAGATCGTCCCAAGCGCACGGGCTTTCAGACTGTAGGCCGCTGCGAACTGCGGATCACGACTGATCGCGTCCTGGGCAAATCCCAAGGCTTCATACTGCGCGTCTTTGGAAAACACAGTCTGTAGTGCGCGTCCGCGCAGATAAAAGTCCCAGGCATCGAAATCTTCCGTCGGTTTTTCGCGTATCCGCGCTATATCCGATTGGTAAATTTCAGGCAGCAATTGACCTGCGATGGCCTGGCTGATTTCGTCCTGAACACCAAAGACATCCGTAAGACTGCGATCAAAGACTTCGGCCCAGATGGTTTCCCCCTCCTGAACGTCGATGAGTTCGCCACTGACGCGTACCTGATCGCCAGACCGGCGGACACTCCCCCTGACGACATAGCTGACGCCCAAATCACGGGCAATCTCGATCGGGGTCGCCTGTTCGTCCGCATAGGAAAACATTGTCGCGCTGGACACCACGAACAGCTCTCGATTGCGGGACAAATGGGCGATAAGGTCGTCCGTCATCCCGTCTACAAAATAGCGCAACGTGTGCTCGTCGCCGAGGTTATCAAACTGCACGACCGCAAGTGAGGGTTTTTCTGTTTCAAGCTCAGAGGCTCGGTTGCCGAAGGCGAACACTAAGAGCGCTAAAAGTGTCACGGTTGCGGCGGCGCCTGCGACCAACGGCCAACGCTCCAACGCCCTTCGGGGCCGCCCGGCCTTTGTCCCCGCATCCTTGACCGGGGCTACGAACTGAAAACCGCGCTTGGGAAAGGTCTTGATGAAGCTGGCGGCTGCTGCCGAGTCCCCGAGAGCCCTGCGCACGGACCTGATCCGCGTATTCAAGGTCGCGTCAGTGATCGCATTGCCGCCCCAGATCTCGTCCACGATATCTTGCTTGCTGACAACCCTGTGCCGATTGAGAACGAGATATTCGAGCAGTTGTAGGGCCTGAGGCTCCAGCGCGACCGGCGCACCGTTGCGGGTCAGACCGATGGCAGGATCAAGCGTGAATTCCCTGAATTCGTACATGCTGAAGTCTAAGACCAACACAACTATCGTTTCAACGCTGTTTGGCGAATGTCATCTCGATATCAGAAATTGTCAGCTTGCGATCAAGCGCTTGGGTTCCGTGGCGTACAACTGTTGTTGGCGGTCAGTTGCCTGACCGCACCGAACCTTACAGATCAAAGGAAATCTAGACATGAAGCACTTGAAGACATTGATATTTGTAGCTGCAACAGCATTGGTAGGCAGCGCGGTTTTTGCGGATACCGAATTGCAGACAGCCTTGAAGAACGGAGGCAAACAGCTTTCGTCGGATCAGATTGCAGAGCTTTTGATCGGACACGCGGTGACGGCGAAATCCGGAGACAAGATGTTCCGCTTCTATTACGACCCAAGCAATGTCGTGAGCGGAGTGTTGACCAACGGCGGGTGGGAAGGCTCCGGCAGCTATGCCATCACCGACACAAACAAGGTCTGCGTGTCGATGGCCGCTGACAACGGTCGCTTTCGTTGTCTGACCGCTGTTCGGAATGGAGATGTCGTTCAAAAGTTTGACGTCAATGGAAAGATGACATTCGAACTGCTCAGCACCGAACCTTCGACGGGGCTTTGAACTTCAACTTCCGTTGGTTTGCTCTGAGCCAAAGCAGACGTTGAACTCAAAGAGATTAGCGTCTGCTTAGTCCGCACTTCCGACATCAGCCAGATTTTGTCGAACCGCCGGTCCTGCCAGAAGCCAGCGTTGAAGCTGGAACCCGTTTGTAGTTCCCGAGCCTAAAGAAGCTTTGACCATTTCAGGATTGCAAAGCTGAGACCGGCAATCACAAAGATGCCGACGCAGAGCGCGGCAAATGCGCCCGGCCAGCCGACGCCGGGCATACCAGCAAGGTTGACGCCGAACAGGCCGGTAATGAACCCCAGCGGCAGAAATATCGCGGCGATCAGCGACAGCGCGTACCCGTTTCGGCTGTGTTGGCGGGCGATATGCGCGTCGATGTGATCCTGCAGGGCCGAGAGTCGTGCCGCCAGAGACTCGAGTGCCTCGCTTGACACCAGAGCTTGATTGACGGCTTCGCGCAGATGCAACCTATCCAGCCGGTTCAACATGGGGCTTTCAAGGTTCAGCAATGCTGTCAGCGCGGCGCTTTGGGGCACAAGGTAGCGCCGCAGCCCTATGATCGTCTTGCGTGGTACCGGAAGGTGTGACGCTTCTGGTGCGGCGTCGTTTTCAAAGGCGTCCTCGAGGGTTTCGACCTGTTCGGTCAGATCAAGCACAACGTCATGCGTGCGTTCCGACAAGCCCTGCACCACCTGACCCAGAAACTGCCCGACCGTTGGCGGAGCGTCATTCCGGGCGCAACTGTCCTTGATCCCGTCCAGCGCGAAAACCTTGCGCAACCTGACGGTCACGATCGTTTTTTCGGCCACCCACATGCGCAGGGACACCATCAGATCAACGGGTCCGTCCGTGTTCAGGTTCACGCTGCGCAGGTTGATGATCAGCCCGTCCTGAAACACATCGCAGCGCGGGCGGGTTTCGCTTTGCAACAATGATTGTGCGACGATTTCGGGCAGATGGCTGTCGCACCAGGGATCCAGAGCCGGATCGTCACGGTCGAAATGGAACCACCGGTAGTGGGCCGGCCCTGTCGGGTCCAGATCGGGGGCGGGCTCTGCACGTCCATCGGCCCAGATATCGTATGTCAGCAATGGCATGGCTGGTCACCCCTGTTGCGTATCGACATATCACGTTCCACTAGAGTGTGGCAGCAAGACGGGTTCCCTGATCAATCGCGCGTTTGGCATCCAGTTCGGCGGCCACATCGGCACCGCCGATAACATGGCAGGACATGCCTTTTGCAATCAGTTCATCGGCAAGCGAGCGTTCCGGCAACTGACCCGCGCACAGGACAATTGTGTCGGCTTCGATCAATGTCGGATTTTCACGGGCTTCGCCAAAGGACACCATCAATCCGCCCGGTTCGACGCTTTCATAGTTCACACCGCCCATCATCCTGACGCCCTTCATGTTCAGCGCGGCGCGATGGATCCAGCCGGTTGTCTTGCCCAGACGCTTGCCCGGTTTTTCGGCCTTGCGTTGCAGCAGGGTTACAGCACGGGCAGGGGCTTCGGGTTTGGGGCCTTCCGGGGCAAGACCGCCGCGGTTTTCCTCGGGGTCGCTGACGCCCCATTCTTCCATCCATTCCGGCAGGTTTTCTGTCGGGCTTGATCCTTCTTGCGCAAGAAATTCGGCAACATCGAAACCGATACCGCCCGCCCCCACAATCGCGACGGTTTTCCCGACAGGGGCCTTGTCGCGCAATACGTCGATATAGCTGAGCACGTTCGGGGCATCCTGCCCGGCAATTGCTGGATCACGCGGAACGACACCGGTGGCGACGATCACATCATCAAATCCGGTCAGATCGTCGGCCGTTACCGATTGGCCCAATCTGGTTTCAATGCCCATATCCGCGACCATGGTTTTGTACCAGTCGACCAGCCCCCAGAATTCTTCCTTGCCCGGCACCTGTTTGGCCATGTTCAGTTGCCCGCCAATGGCATTGGCGCGATCAAACAGCGTTACCTGATGGCCGCGTTCCGCCAGTGTCATCGCGGCGGACAATCCAGCAGGTCCGGCGCCGACCACGGCAAAGGATTTGCGTGTTTGCGCCGGTGTGACGACCAGTTCGGTTTCGTAGCAGGCGCGCGGATTGACCAGACAGCTTGAGATTTTGCCGCTGAACGTGTGGTCAAGACATGCCTGGTTGCAGGCAATGCAGGGCGCGATGCTGGCGGCGTTTCCGGCCATTGCCTTGGACACAAATTGTGCGTCCGCCAGCATCGGGCGCGCCATCGACACCATATCGGCGTAGCCGGTGGCAAGCACGTTTTCCGCGACATCGGGTGTGTTGATCCGGTTGGACGTGATGATGGGGATACCGACCTTGCCCATCAGCTTTTTCGTGACCCACGCGAAGGCCGCGCGGGGCACGGATGTGGCGATTGTGGGGATGCGCGCCTCGTGCCAGCCGATGCCGGTGTTGATGATGCTGGCGCCTGCTGCCTCGACCGCCTTTGCCAGTTGCACTACTTCGGCGTGGGTTGATCCGTTCGGGATCAGATCAATCATCGACAGACGGTAGATGATGATGAAATCATCGCCCACGGCTGCGCGGGTGCGGCGCACCACCTCGACCGGCAGGCGCATCCGGTTTTCATAAGACCCGCCCCATTCATCAGTGCGTTTGTTGGTATGTGTCACCAGAAACTGGTTCAGGAAATACCCTTCCGAGCCCATAATCTCGACCCCGTCATAGCCGGCCTGACGGGCGCGCACGGCGGTGTCGACGATATCGCTGATCTGTTTTTCGATGCCGGCGGCATCAAGTTCCGTCGGGGGAAAGGGGGAAATCGGGGATTTGATCGCAGAGGGGGCCACGCATTTCGGGCCGTAGGCATAGCGGCCCGCATGCAGGATCTGCATGGCGATTTTCCCGCCTGCATCGTGGACCCGTTGCGTAACCACGGAGTGATTGTCGATATCATCCTGGCTGACCATCATCGCGGCTCCGGGCAAAACCGAACCTTCCAGATTGGGACCGATGCCGCCTGTCACCATCAGCCCCACTTCGCCCCGCGCGCGCTCGGCATAGAATTCGGCCACGCGATTCCAGTCTTTGGTTTCTTCCAGACCGGTGTGCATGGACCCCATCAGAACGCGGTTTTTCAGGGTCGTGAACCCCAGATCAAGCGGTGCAAGCATGTGCGGATAATTGGACATCAAAACCTCTTTCGATACGTTGGGCACAGATCACCCCAACCGTGCGGCCATGTCACGCGCTACGCCGCGTCACGGGCTTGTACTAATGTATCGGTAGGTTAGAGATAGGCCAATTGCCAAAAGGATGCCGCCGATGACACCGGATCAGATTGCCAGACTGCCTTATCGCCCCTGTGTCGGCGTGATGTTGTGCAACGCGGCGGGCGAGGTGTTTGTGGGCCAGCGGCGCGACCGCTTCACTGAGGCGTGGCAGATGCCGCAAGGGGGCGTGGACAAGGGCGAAAGCGCGCGTGACGCCGCCCTGCGTGAATTATGGGAAGAAACCGGTGTTGTGCCCGATCTGGTGACGATCGAGGCGGAAACCAAAGACTGGCTGCCCTATGATCTGCCGCACGATCTGGTCCCGCAGATCTGGAAGGGCCGGTATCGGGGGCAGGAACAGAAATGGTTTCTGATGCGCTTTATCGGCCGTGACGACCAGATCGACATAGCGACGGAACACCCTGAGTTTTCACAGTGGCGCTGGTTGCCGATCGATCTTCTGGTTGATCATATCGTGCCGTTCAAACGGGATGTTTATGCCCGTGTCGTGGACGAATTCCGCGCGCTTCTTTAGGCGCTGCGGGATCAGTCGAATATCGGAACATGTGGGCCGGAATCGCGTGGGACCATCCCGGTCAGGCGCGGGTCTTCTTCGATATCGATGGTCTGTCGCACCGGAACGAAGCCGCTGCGCTGATAAAACGCCAGCGCGGCAGGGTGATCTGCGGTGCAGGTGTGCACATGCAACAGCCGGATGGGTTCGGCCCAGGCTGCGGTGATCGCGTGGTTCATCATGGCCCGTCCCGCGCCCTTGCCCATCAGGGATCGCGTGGTGCCGAAAAATGCCAGCTCGCACAGGCCTTGGGTGCGGAAATCAAGTTCGACAATACCTTCGTCCTGCCCGTCAAGCTGTGCGGCGTAAACGTGTACGGCGGGATCGGTCAGGATCGCGTCAAGTTCCGCGTCGTCCAGATCAAGACGTGAATGCCAAAGCCATTCCAGCGCACCGACCCGGCGGAACAGATCGCGATACCATGCAACATCCGGATTGGTGACGCGGCGCATGGAAAAGCCCTTGATCGCGGGGGCGGCGCGTACGGGTTGTGGCGCGGTCATTTCAAGATAGGTGACGACAACCGACAATTTGCCCTTGGGTATTTCGTATTCACCGACGCCCAGCATCATCCTATCCCAGCAATCCGGCCGCGCGGAACAGGGTTTCCACATCGTTTTCGGGGCGCGGGCCGACATGGCCAATCACCTCGCGCGCGGCAACGCACCCCATGCGCCCGCTGGTTTCAAGATCATGGCCGTTCGCCAGCCCGAAAAGGAAGCCGGCGGCAAACTGATCCCCGGCGCCGGTGGCGTCGACCGGTTTGATTTTTTCAACCGCGATGTTGATGCGCTGGCCATCGGAAATGATCGAGACACCGTCACCGGACCGCGTGCAGACAACCAGCGGACACATTGCAGCGGTGCGCGCAATCGCGTCTTCCAGATCGTCGGTTTCAAACAAGGACCGGATTTCGGCCTCGTTGCCGATCACGTAATCCAGTTCATTGCCGATCAGTTGCAGAAAATCGGCGCGGTGGCGATCAACGCAGAACGGATCGGAAATTGCGATACCTGTCTTGCCACCATTGGCGCGGCAGGCCCGTGCTGCCTGAAGGAAGGCTTCTTTGCCTTTGTCCTTATCGAACAGGTACCCTTCGAGGAAAATAATCTCGGCCTGTCCTGCAACATCGGAGGGCACGTCATCGGGGCCCAGTTCGGACGAAATGCCAAGATAGGTATTCATCGAACGTTCGCCATCAGGCGACACGAAGATCATGCTGCGCGAGGTGGGCAGTTCGCCGTTCCTGACCGGCGGATTCACGAAATCGGTTCCGCCTTCGTTCATCGCGTCGGCATAGAAATGCCCCAGCGCATCGTCATGCACGCGCCCGATAAAGGCGGTGCTTAACCCCAGCGCGCCGGCCCCCGCGATGGTGTTGGCGACAGAGCCGCCGGGGGTTTGCACCCTTTGTTTCATCGCACCGTACAGGGTTTCCGCCCGGTCCTGTTCGATCAGTTGCATGATGCCTTTCTGAATGCCCATATCATCCAGAAACTGATCATCGGATTTCGAAATCACATCGACAACGGCATTTCCGATGCCGACAAGCTGGTAGGTTTTCATAGGGTTTTATCCTCGAATTGGCAGAGATCACGAATGAGGCAGGCGGCGCATTTGGGTTTGCGCGCGACACAGGTATAGCGCCCGTGCAGGATCATCCAGTGATGGGCGTGTAGTTGAAAATCGGTTGGTATGTTGTCTTCGATGGCGCGTTCCACCGCATCCACGGTTTTGCCCGGTGCAATGCCCGAACGGTTGCCCAGACGGAAGATGTGGGTATCGACGGCCTGAGCGGGATAGCGCCACCACATATTCAGCACGACATTGGCAGTCTTGCGACCGACACCGGGCAATGATTGCAGCGCAGCGCGCGAATTTGGCACCACGCCGCCATAATCTTCGACCAGTATCCGGCTAAGTTTGATCACGTTCTTGGCCTTTTGGCGGAACAGGCCGATGGTTTTCACATATTCGGTCAGACCTTCTTCGCCCAAAGCCAGCATTTTTTCCGGAGTATCGGCAACTTTGAACAGGGCTTTGGTGGCCTTGTTCACACCGGCATCGGTGGCCTGCGCGCTTAAGGCGACGGCCACAACCAGAGTGTAGACGTTGACGTGATCCAGTTCGCCCTTGGGTTCGGGATCTGCCGTCTGAAACCGGCTGAAAATCTCGCGGATGGTGTGATAATCAAGCTGCTTTGCCATGTCGCCCCTGCGGTCGGTTCTGTCCCGCATTCAAGGGGTCGCAATCGTCTTAATCCGCGACCGGCCAGAGTTCAATCACATGCGCGTTTGACACGCACGGGATTGGCCCGCAAACATGCGCGCAGAACGCAATATCAGAGAGCGCGATGAGAGTTTCGGTTGTTATTTCAGCGCTTGTTGCGGTTCTGGTGGGGTTTGGCGGATCGGTTGCCGTGGTGATCGCCGCCGCCGAGGCGGTGCAGGCAACGCAGGCGCAAACCGCATCTTGGATTGCCGTTCTGTGCGTTTCGATGATGATGACCACGGCCATTCTAAGCGTGACCTACCGGATGCCCATTGTCACCGCTTGGTCAACACCGGGAGCGGCGCTGATTGCCACCACATCGGGCGTGTCGATCCAGATGGCTGTGGGCGCGTTTTTGTTTTGCGCGCTGTTGCTGATGATCACCGCCGCGTTCAAACCGCTAAGTGCGCTGGTGCAGCGTATCCCGTCCGGCATCGCCGCCGCGATCCTTGCCGGGGTTCTGTTTCCGTTTGTGTTGGGTGTGGCGGTTGAGACTGTGGCGTTGCCGCTGCTGGGTGTGCCGCTGCGCTGGTCATTGCCTTTCTTGTGATCCGCCTGTTTTCACCCGCCTGGGCTGTTCTGGCCGTGGTGATCGGCGGTGTCGGGCTTGCCTATGCGCTGGGTCTTGCCGGCCAGACCCATGGCCTTGCTTGGTCCGAATTTGTCTGGGTTGCCCCGGTTTTCGATCCGGCGGTTCTGATCGGGCTGGGTATTCCGCTGTATCTGGTCACGATGGCCTCGCAAAACCTGCCGGGATTTGCAGTGTTGCAGGCATCGGGATACGTGCCGCCCAGCCGTCCCATTGTTGCAATTACAGGTGCCGCATCACTGTTAAGTGCGCCCTTTGGCGGGCATACCACCAGTCTGGCCGCAATCACCGCGTCGATCTGTACCGGCGCCGATGCCCATCCCGACAGGAACAAGCGGTGGCTGTGCGGGCCGGTCTATGCGGCGGGCTATGGCGTGCTGGCGCTGGGCGGGGCATCGGTGGTTGAGGTGATCGGGAACGTGCCGCCTGCACTGGTCGCGATGATTGCCGGTGTGGCGCTGTTCGGACCGTTTGTTGCATCGGCCCGTCTGGCGTTTGCGGGGCAGGATGATCCGTTTCCCGCCGCGATTGCCTTTGTCGTGACGGCATCGGGGGTCGGCGCCTTTGGGATCGGGTCAGCGTTCTGGGGGCTGGTGATCGGGGTTGCGGCGCACGCGCTGAACCGTTGGGCGCGCCGGTAGTCGCGGATTTGCGCATGTTTCGGGTCGCGTGGTCCGGGCGAATTGCGTAGTTTTGCTGTATCAAGGGCCAGAGGACGCAATGGGTATGGATATGGACACCGGTAACAGCGAACAGGGCTATCATTACGGCGTGATGCGCCGCGCCATTGATCTGATTGATCAGGATGGGGCGGGCCTGAGCCTTGAGGCGCTGGCTGCCCAGATGGACATGAGTCCGGCGCATTTCCAGCGGGTGTTTTCGCGCTGGGTGGGCGTTTCGCCCAAACGGTTCCAGCAATATCTTGCACTGGGCCATGCCAAGGCGCTTTTGCGCGATCATTTCACGACGCTTGAGGCGTCGATGGCCACCGGTCTGTCGGGCAGTGGGCGCCTTCACGACATGTTCCTGCGCTGGGAAGCGATGAGCCCCGGAGAGTTTGCCCGCGGTGGCGACGGCCTGAAGGTGTTCTGGGGATGGTTTGACAGCCCGTTTGGCCCCAGCCTTGTGATGGGTACGGACAAGGGCATTTGCGGTATCGCGTTCGCAGCCGAAACCGGAGAAGAGGCTGCGATGGCGGACATGCTGTCGCGCTGGCCCAAGGCGACATTTGTAGAAGATCCGATGATGTTGCGCCCCTGGGTGCTGTCGGCCTTTGGGGCGCAGGGAAACGAACTGTCACCAACACCGCTGTATCTGATCGGTGCGCCGTTCCAGATCAAGGTGTGGGAGGCGTTGTTAAGCATCCCGTCGGGGCAGGTGACGACCTATTCGGAAATCGCCGATGCCGTCGGTAACCCGCGCGCCGTGCGCGCGGTGGGCACGGCGGTCGGGCGCAATCCGATCAGCTGGCTGATCCCCTGCCACCGCGCCTTACGCAAATCAGGTGGACTGGGGGGCTATCATTGGGGTTTGCCCGTCAAACGGGCGCTGCTGGCGTATGAATCCGCCCGCGCCGAGGCCTGATATTGCCACAAATAGCCATGCGCGGAATGCTGCCGAAGCCCAGTTTTCATTGTATTGTGATGTGCACAGGGTTTAAGAACGGGGCCATAATCAACCGCGCCCTGAAAAAAAGGGCCCGATACGAGGTAGTAGAGCAATGATATCAGTAAAAACCCCCCTGATCCTGGCGGTGTGCGGCACGTTTGCGTTGGGCGCGTGCACCAATCCTTCACAACTGAACAACCCCGATGACCCGAATGCGAACGCCAAACAGGGTGCCCTTTTGGGCGCCGGTGTTGGCGCGGCGCTGGGCACGCTGGTTGGCGGATCGGGCAACAAAACCGAAGCAGCGCTGGCGGGTGCGGCGCTTGGCGGTGTCGTGGGCGGCTTTGCCGGCAACAATCTGGATCGTCAGGAGGCCGAGTTGCGCCAGCAGCTGGCGAATGAAGATGTACAGATTACAAACACCGGCGACCGCCTGATCGTAACGCTGCCTCAGGATATCCTGTTTGCAACCGACAGCGCGTCGGTCCGCCCCGATCTGCAAAGCGATCTGCGCACCGTGGCCAGCAATTTGCAGAACTACCCGAATTCGACAGTCCAGATCATCGGACATACCGACAATACAGGTGAAGCGGCGTATAACCAGCAATTGTCGCAACGCCGCGCCGATTCCGTGTCCAGCGTTCTCTTGGGTGCAGGCGTACCGGCATCGCGTATCCAGGCCTATGGGCGCGGCGAGGACCAGCCGATTGCGTCAAACCTGACGCCGGAAGGCAAGGCACAGAATCGTCGCGTGGAAATCGTGATCCTGCCGACCGCCTGATCGCGCATAACAGCACAGTAAAGGGCTTCGGTTTCACACCGGAGCCCTTTGTTTTTTCGCAAAAACTGCGGTCAATGCGTTTTTGGAAAACCCCGTGGCACTGGCTGGATTTGGGCCATTGCTGACGACAAGCCCTGTTTGTGGTAAGGTTGCCACAGGGGGGATTGCTGGATGTTCGATATTGATAGATTTGTCGCAGACTGCGTCGAAGCTGTTGAAACAGACCCGACACACAAATCAGCTGCCGAAGTAATGCGGCGCGTAATGTCTGATCCTGCCGATGTGCTTGCGTCGCTGGGAGCGCCGACAGAGCCGGGCATTACCCCGCTTTATCAATCGTCAAAACTGACGATCGTGAATCTGGCGTGGAAACCGTCAACGACCATCCCGCCTCATAACCACGAAATGTGGGCTGTGATAGGCATCTACGGTGGCCGCGAGGACAACATATTCTGGCGCCGCATCAAAGATCACCCAAACGGGCTGATCGAAGCGGCCGGTGCAAAGGCATTGTCAACCGGCGACGTCTGCCCGATGGGTGCGGATATCATTCATTCCGTGACCAATCCAATTCCCCGGCTTACCGGTGCATTGCACATTTACGGTGGCGACTTTTTCGAGGCGGAAAGAAGCGAATGGGAGGCCGAAGGTCTGACGGAACACCAACTTGACATCGAGACCGTTCGGGCACGGTTCTCCAGCTAGAGCCCGATTTTGGCCAAGGTCGCCTGCATCCCGAAAAACAAGTGTTCCGTGTCGTCCGACAATGGCAGGGGCGGTCCAATTGGGCTTCGAGGCACTGTCAGGATTGAGGCCGGAGTGGCCGATGCTGCGTGACAATCGAATGTCCGCTATGCTGATCATATTCTTGCAACTATTCAGATTGGACTAATTATGGATTGGGATGAAATGGCGCGTCCTTGGCTGGAGGCGGCTCCAGATTTGGAAACCTCCTTCAGCGAGGTATTCGAAGCACTTTTTGAAGCGGCAAAACTGAAATCTGGGGAAACCGTATTGGATGTCGGCTGTGGCACTGGACCCACACTCCTTCATGCAGCCAAATCAGTGGGGGATCAGGCCCGTGTACTTGGAATTGATGTCGCTTCGCCTTTGGTTGCTGTTGCCAAGGAACGTGCGCCAGACAATGTCCAACTGATCGTAGGAGACGCTGGCTCACATCCATATGAAAAAGACATGTTCGACGCGGTTATAGCAAACTTCGGGATTATGTTTTTTGATGACAACGATGCCGCCTTCAAGAATCTTAGATCCGCGATTAAGCCCAATGGACGTATGACGGCAACAGTATGGGCCACGCCTCGTGAAAATCCGTGGTTTTCCATGCCTCGCAGAATAGTCGATCAAATGATCGCGGACGTACAAAGGCCGGATCCTTCTGGACCGGGGCCAATGCGGTTTGGTGACCCAACTGCTCTTGAAACGATCTTGGAGCGAACTGGCTGGAAATCCAAGATCGAAACATTTGATCTGTTGTTGCGCCCGCCCGGCTCGGCGGAACGCGTTGCAGACCTTCACATGAAAGTAACGGTTGGCATGATGCTCAAGGACGTTGAGGTCGACGAACATAAACTTGATGACATCAGAGCTGCGATCATTGACGCCTGCAAACAGTATCAAAGCGAAGATGGCATTGCTGTCCCGGCCAGAATTCACATTGTCGAAGCGGTCGCCGCATAGACACAATTGAGTACGTTTGACCTGTGCTCGTGAATAGCAGCATCGTCCGCACCGAGGCCGTTCATCGCCATTCTGCAACCGCAAGCTGCTTCAAAGAGCAAAAAGGAAACCACACCCCGGCATTGCAGGTGCCGCAGTCAATGCGTTTCAGAAGCTGGAACAGCAATGGCTGGAATGAGGCCAGAGTTACCGATGCTGCGCCGAGTTCGAAAGACCGCTAAGATACTTTCGGCAACAACAGACGCATTTCCGACTGAACGATGAAGCGGTGAGCCCCAAGCTCCTGCAGAAGGGACCGTAAGGCGCTGTCAGAGCAATCGACATTTACCAATGTCAGAGAGCCGACCGTGGCTGCCGCAGCAAGGAGGTCTTCCAATGCCGAGGGTTCGCTGGCGGCAATCTGATGCACGAGGCCACCAGCGCCAATGATCGCTCCGCCTTTTTCGTGCAGGAAGGACGTCAGCCGCAGGCCAGAAATGGTTTCCTTGGCGTTCTGCCAGGTCGGCTCCCAAGTCGAATACCTTTGAATGGCATTCGCAACGGTGCCGAAATCCGCCAGTTTGAATGAGGACGTATCAGGAGATGGATGATCAAGCCGATAACAGTCGAGCTTTCTGGTCACGTCAAACCCCATCTTCGTATAGAGACGTTCAGCGCCTTCGTTTCCCTCAATAACCTCGAGCCAAAAGCTCTCAATCCCGGCATTCTCTGCCGCATTTATCGCCGCCATACCCAAGCTTGACGCCAATCCTTTGCGTCGATGACCAATCCGTGTGCCGCTGCCTATCAGGTACCGTTTGGTGTTGCGCGTCGCCACGTTCCAAAATCCGATGATTTCATCTCCGTCGACGGCGACAAAGGACGCCTCGGGATCGAAACCTCTAGAGCTCAGCGTTGATCGAAATGTATCTGCATCTGGTTGCAGAGGAACAACGTAGTCAGAGAATGCAGCCAGCATGGCACGATGAAGCGCATCCATATCGAGGCCCGATTTGGCAAACGAAACAATGCGCGACATTGCTTGTGCATTCTCCAATTTGTTAAACTTTGAGAAGTAAAGAATGCGTTTTGTGTTCGAGGCGCAAGTTCGGAATTTTTTTGACGTTTAATCCGGGTGGCTGCGAACTTCGGCTTTTTACTTTGTTTTTCGAAGCGAACGTTCTTGAGGCAGTAACGAACTGGCGCATCGTCCGCACCGAGGCCGTTCATCGCCATTCCACACCCACATGGTCAGACACAGGCGGCTTTGAAGAGCTAACGGGAAACCAAACCCCGGCATTGCAGGGATTTGCCAAAAGCATTCGCGCCGTTTGCATCATTTACCGCGAATGGCCCCGGTTTCGCACCAAAGCCCTTTGTTTTTGTAACTCAAAGGTTACGTAAGGCAGCACACGCAATTATTCAAAGGACCAGTTTATGTCAGAGCCTGTACTTCTCGGGATTTCCGGTTCCCTGCGCAAGGACGCGACCAATCGCAAGTTGATCCGCGAAGCCGCGCGCCTGTTCGGGGATGCAACCTATGTCGAAGCCGACCTGTTGCTGCCGCTTTATAACGGCGATGACGAGGACGCAGACGGGATCCCGTCCGAGGTGCAGCGGCTGGCGGACCAGATTGCGCAAGCAGACGCTGTGGTCATTTCAACGCCGGAATACAACAAGGGCTTGTCCGGTGTGTTGAAGAATGCGCTGGACTGGGTCAGCCGGACAGACGGCAACCCATGGTCGGATAAACCGGTTGCGGTGATGTCGGCGGCAGCGGGGCGTGCGGGCGGGGAACGGGCGCAAACCACATTGCGATCCTGTCTTGTGGCGTTTCGCCCCCGTATCCTGCAGGGTCCAGAGGTGCATCTGGCCGACAGCAGCAATGAATTCGACGATCAGGGCCACCTGACAAGCGAAATGTACACCAAGACGCTGAAAGCACTGATGACGGCGCTGCGCGCGGAAATCGGGCGTTAGGTACCCGGCGGCGTGCCGATTTCGATCAGGTTCTGATCGGGGTCGCGCAGATAGATCGACAGGATCGGGCCAGTTGCACCGGTGCGCTTAACCGGGCCGTCCTCGAT
Organism: Sulfitobacter sp. TBRI5; assembly: GCF_051013555.1. Taxonomy (NCBI): domain Bacteria; kingdom Pseudomonadati; phylum Pseudomonadota; class Alphaproteobacteria; order Rhodobacterales; family Roseobacteraceae; genus Sulfitobacter; species Sulfitobacter sp. TBRI5. The sequence goes on from NZ_CP112884.1 coordinate 1,598,367, forward strand.
AGGCACGTCAAGTGCGGCAAGGTGCGCGCACCAGAGATCGGCAGGGGCATCTGACAGGAAACACAGATCTGCCGAACCCGGCGTCGGATGTGCGGATTTCGGTTCGAATTCGTTCCCGTGCAGATGAAGGTTGATCTTTTGCGCCCCGATATCCAGCGCCCAGCGGGTGCTGCCATCGGCAACGGGAAATTCCTTGGGCTGTGCGCCCAGAACGTCGCGATAGAACCGGATCGTTCGGGGGATGTCGGCAACCGTCAACACCAGATGATCGATTGCGGTAATGTGTGGTGTCATCGGCAATTGCCCCTTTCCGGTCAGCGCCATATCCTGCGCTTTATGAATGATGATGCGACACAGGGCGAACACCGTCAAACCGATGTTCTGGATCCGGCGCGGGCGGCTGCGTTTGAAATTGCGTTGGGGCAGGCGCCGACGATCCGTCAGGGCAGTGCTCTGCCGCCGTTTTTTCACCAGCTGTATTTCTGGGCACCACAACCGCCCGATCAACTGGGGCGTGACGGGCACCCGAAAGTGGGCGGGCTTATCCCCGATATGGGCCTGCCGCGCCGGATGTGGGCGGGCGGGCGGCTTGAATTTCACGCACCGCTGCTTGCGGGCGTTGATGCGGTGAAAACCAGTGTATTGGAAAGCGCCGCACGCAAAGACGGCCGCACCGGGCCTTTGGCCTTTGTTACCCTGCGCCATGATATTCATCAGAACGGGCAATTGTGCCTGAGCGAATGGCATGATCTGGTCTATCGGGAAGATCCATCGCCCGATGCCCCGCGACCGGTACCGCCGATGGCCGCGCGCGATGAAACGGACCGGCACGATGTGGCGTTTTCGTCGACGCTTTTGTTTCGCTATTCCGCGCTGACCTTCAATGGGCATCGCATCCACTATGATCTGGATTATGCCCGCGATGTGGAAGGCTATGCCGGATTGGTGGTTCATGGTCCGCTATTGGCGCAACATCTGATGCTTCTGGCGCAATCCCACCTTGGAACGCTGCGCAGATTTGCCTTTCGCGCGACTGCCCCGCTGATGCATTTCGAAACCGCAAGCCTGTGCTGGAAAGACGGTGATTTGTGGGTGCGCGGGCCGGACGGGCGGCAATGTATGAGTGCGACGGCGGATTAGGCTGTGCCGGGTGGTTCCAGCCTGAATTCATCGGGAATATGATCCGCCCCGTCAAGCACCAGATCGGCCATCACCGTGGCGATCCGCGGTGCCATGCCAAAGCCGATCTTGAACCCGCCATTGGCGATAAAATGGCCCGCCCGCCCCGGATAGGTGCCCAGAACAGGCGCGCGGGATCGGCTTCGGGGGCGCAATCCGGCCCAGGTGGAAATCAGCGTGGCATCGTGCAGCGCCGGAACGGCGGCGCGGGCGCGGGCAATGACGGCGTCCAGTTTGCCATCTGTCGCAGCCGGATCATCAAAGACCGGTTCGCTGGTTGAGCCAATGGCAATTGTACCGTCGGCATGCGCGATGACATGGACGGTGTCGGCAAAAATCTGCGGCGCATCCGGCGGCAGCGGGGCGGCGGGCTGCAACAGCGCCGCCTGACCTTTGTTCGGGCCGCCGACCGGTCGGCCCAGTTCTTGGCTCAGCTGGTCCAGACCGTGCGCGCCGGTGGCCCAGATCACCGCGCCCTGATCGGGGGCATCAGACAGGATGCGCCCACCCCGTGCCGTGATCGCGGCGGCAAGTGCGGCACAGGCCTGTCGCGGATGTATCCGCGCGCTGAGAGTATCATGGATCAGGTACCCTGTCGGGCTGAGCGGCGCCCAATCGCGATCTGCCTGCACCACCTCCCACACGGCTTTGCCCTGCCAGAGGGTTTCGGCGTTGCGGCCACGGTTTTTCGCCCGTTCGAGAGCAATTTCATCGGGGATCGGTTGCAGCCGTCCGCTGCGGGCATAGCCTGATGACAGGCCGGATGTGGCATCGATTTCGGCCCAGAACGTGCCGGCCAGTAGCAGGCTGTCCAGTTGGAACGCCTTTTTGCTGTTCCAGTTTTCCGGTGTGTGCGGCGCCAGCGCGCCGACAATGCCGCCGCTTGATCCGGCACCAACGCCGCCCGGGTCGATGACCTGCACGCGCGCGCCGCGTTGCAGGCAGGCCCATGCGATGGACAACCCGAAAATACCTGCACCGCGAATGGTTACATCCGGCATTGCCAATTTACCTGCCTCACTTCATTGTCCCGCGCTCGGGCAGACTTTAATGGACCCAGCCATGCAGAACCAGCATCCAGATATAGAATGGCGCAATGAAGATGTGCCAGTGTCGACGCGCTTTGACGATCCGTATTATTCGCTGGAAAACGGGCTGGATGAAACGCGCCATGTTTTTCTGCATGGCAATGATCTGCCGGACAGGTTCAGGGACGGGTTTCATATCGCGGAACTTGGCTTTGGCACCGGTCTGAATTTTCTGGCCACGTTGCAAAGCTGGCGGGCGTCCGGCAGGGCCGGAACCTTGCGGTATTCCAGCTTTGAGGCGTTTCCGATGCGCAGGGATGACATCGCGCAGGCGCTAAAGCCGTTCGCGGAGCTGGCTGGCATCGCGCAGGACCTTGTTGCCCGCTGGACGGAGATCGGCGGGCGGTTTGAATTTGCGGGTGGTGTCGAGTTGGATCTGATCGTGGGGGATGCGCGCGAAACGTTGCCCCGTTGGGCCGGCAAGGCCGATGCGTGGTATCTGGACGGGTTTTCACCCGCCAAGAACCCCGAATTGTGGGGGCCTGACCTGATGCGGCAGGTGGCCCTGCACACCGAAAAGGGCGGTAGCATCGCCACCTATACCGCTGCGGGGTTTGTGCGTCGCGGATTGCAAGAGGCGGGGTTTTCTGTCACCCGCGTGCCAGGGTATGGCCGCAAGCGCCATATGACAAAGGCCATGCTGCAATGACACAATCCAACAACATCCCTTTGGGGATCGGGCTGATGGTGCTGACCACGTTCGTATTTTCGGTACAGGACGGCATTTCGCGCCATCTGGCGGGGGAATACAACGTGCTAATGATCGTCATGATCCGGTACTGGTTTTTCGCCGCCTTCGTGATTTCGATTGCGGCGCGCAAGGCCGGTGGCGTTGGTGCGGCGGCGCGGACGACACAGCCGGTTCTGCAAATCGTGCGCGGCGTTCTGCTGTCGACGGAAATCTGTGTGATGGTGGCCAGTTTCACAATTCTGGGTCTGGTCGAAAGCCATGCGGTTTTCACCTGCTATCCGCTGCTGGTGGCGGCCCTGTCCGGCCCTATTCTGGGCGAAAAGGTCGGGTGGCGGCGGTGGTCGGCGATCGGGGTCGGGTTTGTCGGCGTTCTGATCATCCTGCAGCCCGGGATCGGGGTTTTCGATCCGGCGGTGATCATTCCGCTGATCGCGGCGACCATGTTTGCCGTCTATGGGCTGCTGACGCGCTATGCCGCGCGTCGTGACACCACCGCGACCAGCTTTTTCTGGACAGGTGTAACGGGGGCTGTGGCGATGACGGCGCTGGGCCTTTGGGCGTGGGAGCCGATGACGCAGCCGGATTGGGGCTGGATGGCGGCGCTTTGCCTGACGGGCGTGACCGGCCATTGGTTGCTGATCAAGTGCTACGAGGTGGCCGAGGCCAGCGCCGTGCAGCCTTTTGCCTATCTGCAACTGGTTTTCGCATCGGTTCTGGGTATCGCGGTGTTTGGCGAAACCGTTGAACAGAATGTGGCGATCGGGGCGGGGATTATCGTGGCGGCGGGGCTATTCACTTTTTGGCGCGAACGCGCGCAACGTCGAACCGGTTAGTTCTTCGCTAAAGGGAACGGGCAGCGGATCAAGCCCTAGTCGCGCACGGTAGATCGGCAGGCTTTCCGTGACACGCATCACGTAGTTCTGGGTTTCGCGAAACGGGATGTGTTCGATCCAGTCGATTACGTCAAAACCCGGATCAGCATTGCTGCGCGGATCACCGTATTGCTGCATCCACCGGATCGGGCGGCTGGCGCCGGCATTGTAGGCTGCGGACATCATCACGACATTTCCGTCAAATTGCCCCGCCAGCGTCGACAGGAAGGCCGCCCCAAGCTCGGCGTTGTATTTCCAGTCGACAAGCAGGCGGTCGGTGCTGTGTTCGGCGCCACGGCCCAACTGGCCTGCAACCTCGCGTGCGGTTGCGGGCATGATCTGCATCAGGCCCCGCGCGCCAACGCCGCTGACCACACCGGGATCAAATTCGCTTTCGCGCCGGGCAATGGCCAACACCATTTCCGGCGCCATCGGCAGATCCATCTGGCGCATTGGATGCAGGGCGTAATAGGCGGCTGGCAAAACGGTTCCCTGCGTCGCAACCCGCTTGCCGATCATGACGGCCAGATGCGGTTGGGCCAGTTCCATCGCCATGTCGCCCAGTTGCCCGGCTTCGGTCCGTGACAGGGATTCCGACAGATGTGTCAGGAACCGTTCGGCCAGATTAACCTCGCCTGATGCCAGCAACAACAGCCCGGCTTCGAACACGCTGGATTTTGAAAAGCTGGCACTACGCCAGGCGCCGAATTCTTCCTGACCCGCCAGACTGATATCAAATGGTGTATCTGCTGCTTCGGCGGCCAGAAGCCCGTAAAATGATGTCTGGTATTGCGCCCCGTCTTCAAATGCCCTTAGCGCGCCCGCCGCATCGCCCAACGCCTGATAGGCACGTCCGGTCCAGTATCCGGCGCGGCCCTTTGAGATGGGCGAAGCCACGGCGGCATCAAAGCGTTTGAAATGATAAAGCGCGGTTTTCGGATCGTTCAGCTTGCGCAGGGCGATGTATCCGGCCAGCCATTCCAGATCGGCATAATCCGACCCTTCGGTCAGATGGTTTTGCGCCGCGATTGCATAGGCACGTTTTGCATTGCCCTCGCGCATCTGGTCTCGCGCCATGGTGCGACGGCGCGGTGCCCAGGCATCCGGGCGGCCCAGTGTCTCTGCGCTGGTGCTTTGTTCCAGCATCAGGTCGATCGCCGTGTCCAGCCTTTTGCGCGCCCGCCAGTCGAACCGATCAAATGCCAGCCCCGGGTTTGACTGCAAACTGGCAGGCACCTTGTCGATCAGGGCGTTGACCCCGTCCGCGCCGTCACGCAGTGCAATCCGGGCCTGGGCCAGAACCTGCCAGCCTTGCGGCACAAGGGCCTTCATCCGGTTGGCATCTGACGTCCAGCCGCGCCAAAGCATATAATCCAGCCGCGCAATATGGTGATCTTTGAGCAGGGTTTCGTGTGCGCCGAGAAAAAGCGCATGTTCGCCCGCGCCCATACGCATCGTGCGCCAGGCATTGATCACTTCCTTGCGGGCTTTTTCGGATTGTCCGACAGAGTCCAGCGCGCGGGCGTATGACAGCACGCCGCCGGCTGTTTGCGGGGGAACCTTGGCGAAAAAATTCAAAACGTCCTGATGGGATTGCTGGATAACCACCGGTTCGGATTTGCGGCGCAACCATTCCAGCCCGGGCCAGTTGGGCCGCCGTTCCAGAAACGCGATCACCTCTTCATAGCTGCCGCGCCCTTCGCGAAGGCGGTGCCATTCGATCACGTCCAGCGCTACGGCACCGTCCCGTTCGGCCAAAAGGCCGGCGTTTCCCCAATTGCCGCCACGCATTGCATCCATCGCCTGCCCCAATGGTCGCGGGGATTGCGCAATGGCGGGAAAAGCCAAGCCAAGGACGAGGAGTATAGCGATCAGATTTCGTGTCATGTCTTGCATTTCGGGCCATGTCAGGGATAGACGCTGAAACAATATCGTGCATGCGGTCTGGTTCAACCGGGAAACCTAGAGCATGTGTCAGCTTTTACCACCGGGTTGTTTGCCCCGCCAGATACAAGGAACGCACATAATGTTCAAAGGCTCTATGCCCGCGCTTGTCACTCCGTTTCGCAACGGAGCTTTGGATCTGGATACTTTGGCCAAGCTGATCGAATGGCACATTGGTGAAGGCACTGACGGGTTCGTGCCTGTGGGAACGACAGGCGAAAGCCCGACACTGACCCACAAGGAACACGAAAAAGTCGTGGAAGAGGTTGTGCGGCTGGTTGCAGGGCGCAAACCGGTGATCGCCGGTGCCGGATCCAACAACACGCTGGAAGGCATCCGTTTGATGCAGCACGCCCATTCCGTCGGCGCGGATGCCGCGCTTGTCGTGACGCCCTATTACAACAAACCCACGCAACGCGGGCTGATCGCGCATTTCACCGCGCTGCACGATTGTTGCGACCTGCCGATCATCATCTACAACATTCCCGGCCGGTCGATCATCGACATGACGCCAGACACTATGGGCGAACTGGCCAGATTGCCGCGTATCATCGGTGTGAAGGACGCAACCGGCGATGTTGCGCGTGTGTCCCAGCAGCGTGCGACCTGCGGCGCAGATTTTGTGCAATTGTCCGGAGAAGATGCAAGCGCGCTGGGGTTCAATGCGCATGGTGGTGTGGGCTGTATCTCTGTCACCGCCAATGTGGCTCCGGCCCTGTGCGCGCAGTTTCAGGCCGCGACACTGGCAGGGGACTACGCCAAGGCGCTGGAATTGCAGGACCGGCTGATGCCCCTGCACGAAGCGATTTTCGTTGAACCGGGTCTTGTCGGGGCCAAATACGGCTTGTCGCGTCTGGGCATGTGCAGCGAAGAAGTGCGCCTGCCCCTGACCGGATTGATGGACAGCACCAAGGCACAGATCGATGCCGCGATGCGCCACGCGGGCCTGATCGACTGATTGCACGGTCGCCCGATCCCGTCAGGGTCGAGCACGCCGCCTATCGTTTGCCGTAATAGAGGCCGACGACGTGTTCTGCCTCGGCAAAGAACAGCCAGCGAGAAGTTGCAACTCCGATCAGGTGGCTGAGCACCGCAAGGGCGGCGAACATGTGGTTGAAAGGCAGCGCCAACAATATGACCGGCACCACCACCATCAGCGCCAATGCGATCACCCGCAGTTTCTGTGCGTGTTTGCGGGCCACGACATAAACGAACTCGCGCAGCAGATAATTGGTGCCGGTGTGGGGCGGTTCAAAGGCGCGCACGGTGCCGATGTTGCCCAGACCCGTCGCGCTGGCCATGGTTGTGGCCGAACCGGTAAATGCCTTGTCCCCCATTATCCAATAGGCCAGTTGCACAAGGCCCGCGACAACCAGCAGGCCAAGGGCCCATGTGGTCTGATCCGCCAGCAACGCACCACCGGCCAGTGAAAAGCTCAGGAACATGACCGGTGTCAGCGGGATGTTCCAGCGTGGCACGGTTTTCAACTGTCCGTAGATCATCGAGGTTGTGTAGACCGTTGCAAGCGACAAAAGCGCGCCCAGCCATCCCAATGGCGCCCAGTGGGCCCCGAAAAAGACCGCGCCTGCGCCGTAAAGGCCCATGACCGTCAGCGCCATGACAGACATCCATGCCTCGCGGCTGAGCCAGCTTGTTTTCCACTGGGTAAACGCCTTGAGCGCGCGTTCGGGATGGCCAAGGTGAAAGGTTGACGCCAGCAAGCCGCCGACGGCCAGAACATAGGCAATGGCAAAAAAGGCAAAGGCGGTCCAGCCGGTGACAGGCGGATAGCCAAGACCCAGCCAGAACAACAGGCCAAAGCCAAGGCCGGACAAAGTGGTAAAGGCAATAACAGACGGGGCGGGATGCATGTCAGAGCTTCTCCAGCGTTTTATCAAGCCAGCCAAGGAAGCCTTTGGGCTCTTCGATCACGGGGTCCAGAAACGGGGCCAGAACATCGAACTGTTCATAGCTGTCCTTGGGGCGGGGGGGCAGGTATTTGTTGACCGGTTTGGTGCCCTGTTCGGGCATCAGATCCATACCGCCACGATCCGCCACCAGTTTGGATACTTCGCTGTCGGGATCGCCCAGATCGCCGAAATGGCGTGCGTTTGACGGGCAGGTGCGCACGCAGGCGGGCTGGCGGTCATCCTCGGGCAGGTTTTCGTTATAGATACGATCGACGCACAGGGTACATTTTTTCATCACCCCTGCTGCGGCGTCCATTTCGCGCGCGCCATAAGGGCAGGCCCATGCGCACAGGCCGCAGCCGATGCAATCGCTTTCGTTGACCAGCACGATGCCGTCTTCCACCCGTTTATAGCTGGCGCCGGTCGGGCACACCGTGACGCAGGGCGCGTCTTCGCAATGCAGGCAGGATTTGGGAAAGTGGATCAGTTGCGCGGGGCCGGTTGCGGGCTGCACCTCGTAGGAATGGACCCGGTTCAGGAACGTGCCGGACGGGTCCGCGCCGTAAGGATCTTGATCCGACAGCGGCGCGCCGTAGTTTTCGGTATTCCAGCCCTTGCAGGAAATCACGCAGGCATGGCAGCCCACGCAGGTGTCCAGATCAATGACAAGGCCAAGCTTTTTCTCGGTACGGGTTGGCAGTTCGGTCATTTACCCACCTTCCATTTCAGTTCTTTCGGGCCGGTGCCGACGGGGGATTGGATCGCGTCAAAGGCAGGTTCGCATTCGGTCTGGTCATCGACCTTTTCGATCTTCACCTTCAGGTCGAACCACGCCGCCTGACCGGTGATCGGGTCTGAATTGGCCCATCGTAAACCATCGCCCTTGGGCGGCAGCAATTCGTGGATCAGGTGGTTCAGCAGAAAGCCCTTGGTCGCTTCGGGGGCATCGGGCTCCAGTGCCCACGCGCCTTTGCGTTTGCCGATCGCGTTCCATGTCCACACGGTGTTTTCATTCAGCGCTGCCATATGCGCAACAGGTACGCGGATGGCACCGTGCGGTGAGGATACGCGCGCCCAGTCGCCATCCTTGAACCCGTGTTCCTGCATCAGTCTGGTTGGCAGATACAACGGGTTGCGCCCGTGCAGCTGGCGCAGCCATGCGTTTTGCGAGCCCCACGAATGATACATGGCCATCGGCCGTTGCGTCAGCGCGTTGACGGTAAAGCCTTCGTTGCCGGTCTGGTCGGTTTCATACCAGATCGGCAGCGGGTCCATGCGCGATTTGATCTGGTCGCGCAGATGGTCGGGGGGCTGGCGATCTCCGTGACCTTCGGCGGCCAGCTGGAACTTGCGCATCGGTTCCACGTAAAGCTGGAACAGATAGGGCTGGGGCGCGTCATAGAGGCCGATTTTCACGGCCCAGTCCTGATAGGCCATGTTCCATGGTTTATAGTAATCGGCACCTTCGGGAATGTGGCTGACGAAAAAGCCGCCGTTTTCGATGTATTTGTCCAGTTGATCTGGGTTCACATCACCGCGTCCGGTGTCAGAGCCATCGCCGCGGAAGCCGGCCAGCGGGCCGATGCCCGGTTTGCGTTCGTGATTGACGATGTAATCGGCGTAATCCGCGTATTTCTGGCTGCCATCTTCTGTCACGAACCCTGGCAAGCCCAGACGTGCGCCCAGATCGCACAGCGCGGATTGAAAGCCGCGCACATCGCGGTCGGGTTCGATTACGGGCCAGCGGATGGCATCGGCGGCGGCGTCAGCCTCGCAGATCGGGCGGTCCAGCAGGCTGATGCAGTCGTGGCGTTCCAGATAGGTGGCATCGGGCAGGATCAGATCGGAATAGGCCACCATTTCGGAGCTGTAGGCATCCGAATAGATGATGCGCGGGATCACATAATCGCCGTTTTCATCCGTGTCAGTCAGCATGTCGATCACGCCGCGCGTGTTCATCGAGGAATTCCACGACATGTTTGCCATGTACATGAACAACGTATCGATCTTGTAGGGATCACCGGCATAGGCGTTGCTGATCACCATGTGCATCAGTCCGTGCGCCGACATCGGGTTTTCCCAGGTAAATGCCTTGTCGATGCGCGCCGGTGTGCCGTCGTCTTTCAGGGCCAGATCGTCCGGCCCCTGCACAAAGCCTAGATGCGGGCCGTCAAGCGGCGCGCCGGGTGTGACCTTGCAATGCGGTTTTGGGTGGATCGTGGCCGGTTTGGGGTAGGGCGGTTTAAAGCGGAAGCCGCCCGGCACCTCGACCGTGCCCAGCAGGATCTGCAACACATGCAGCGCGCGGCAGGTCTGAAACCCGTTGGCATGGGCGCTGACACCGCGCATCGAATGGAAGGATACAGGCCGCCCTGTCATGCTGGCGTGTTTTTCGCCGCGGAAATCTGTCCATTCCTGCTTGATCTCGAACGCTTCGTCAAAGGCGACGCGGGCCAGTTCGGCAGCGATGGTTTTGATCTTGGCGGCGGGGATGCCGCAGCGGTCTGCCACCGCCTCGGGGGCGTATTCGTCTGCCAGATAACGATCTGCCATCATGTGGAACACGGGCACATGGGTGATGCCGGCGCTGCGATGCGTACCGGACAGATCGGGGCGTACGCCGGGTTTGTCAAAGGCGGTCAGTTTGCCCGTGACGCGGTCGACAACCAGCGGTTTGCCATCGTCGTCTTTCAGGAACAGACCGTATTCCGGCGACTTGGGGTCTGAATCAACCAGAACCGGCGCGTTGGTATAGCGCGCCAGATAATCCAGATCGATCTTGCCCGCCTTCATCAGTTCATGCACCAGCGCCAGAATGAACAATCCGTCTGTGCCCGGTGTGATGCCGACCCATTCATCCGCCACGGCATTATATCCGGTGCGGATCGGATTGACGCCGATTATCTTGGCACCGCGCGCCTTGATCTTGCCGATGCCCATCTTGATCGGGTTGCTGTCATGGTCTTCGGCAACGCCGAACAGCATGAACAGTTTCGTGTGGTCCCAGTCGGGCTGGCCGAATTCCCAGAACGCCCCGCCCATCGTGTATATACCTGCCGCCGCCATGTTGACGCTGCAAAATCCGCCATGGGCCGCATAGTTGGGCGTGCCGAAATTCTGTGCCCAGAAACTGGTGAAGGATTGCGATTGATCACGACCGGTGAAGAACGCCAGCTTTTCGGGATTGGTGTCACGGATCGGTTTGAGCCAACTGACTGCCAGATCCAGCGCCTCGTCCCAACTGATCTCCTCGAACTCGCCCGATCCGCGCGGGCCAACCCGCTTCAGGGGCGCGCGCAGGCGGGACGGCGCGTTGACCTGCATGATGCCCGCGCTGCCCTTGGCGCACAACACGCCCTTGTTTACCGGGTGATCGCGGTTGCCTTCGATATAGGCCACCTTGCCGTCTTTCAGATGCACATTGATCCCGCAGCGACAGGCGCACATATAGCAGGTGGTTTTGCGCACCTCGTCCGAAACATGCGGCGACGTGTCGAGGGTTGGCTGGCGATGCGGCATCTCTACTCCTTGGCGTTCGGTACACGCTAGTGCGAGACCCCGAATAGCACGACAATTTTCTGTTCACACCCGATCAATCGGAATTCTGTTTTTCAAAACGCGAAATGCGCGGGATGGTCTAGGGTTCTTTCCGGTCAGCTTTGGCAGACTGGGCCTGCACCACGGTTACGGCGATCATGTTGAACACGTCCTGTGCAGAACATCCGCGCGACAAATCATTGGCGGGTTTGGTCAGTCCCTGAAGAATCGGGCCGATGGCGGTTGCGCCGCCGATCCGCTGTGCGATTTTGTAGCCGATGTTTCCGGCATCAAGGTCTGGAAAGATCATGACGTTGGCGTTCCCCGCGATGGCGGAGTCCGGCGCTTTGGTTGCCGCAACAGAAGGCACAAACGCAGCGTCAAACTGCATCTCACCGTCAATCAGCAGGTTGGGGGCTTGTTCCCGCGCAAGTTCCGTTGCTTTTGCCACTTTATCGACATGGGCATGATGCGCGCTGCCCTTGGTCGAAAAAGACAGCATCGCAACCCGCGCGGGCTGTGCCATCATGGCGGTGTAGGATTTCGCTGCTGCCACGGCGATCGAGGCAAGTTCAGATGCGGACGGATCAATCACCAGACCGCAATCGGAAAACACCAATGCATCGATACCGCTGAAATGGTTGTCGGGTAAAACCATCAGGAAAAAGCTGGAAACCAGTGCCGCGTCCGGCGTCTTGCCTATCATCGTGATCGCGGCGCGGACGGTATCGGATGTTGTGCAGACCGCACCGCCAATGGTGCCGTCGGCCAGACCGACCCGCACCATCAGCGCCGCAAAAATCAATGGATCGCGCGCCTGTTCGCGCGCCACGTCTTCGCTGACACCTTTGTGTTTGCGCAGTTCGAAATAGAGGTTGGCCAGATCCGCACCATGCGCGGATGTTGCCGGATCTTCTATCGTAATGCCTGACAAACCGTCGCCGTCTGCATCAGATAATTGTCGGGCCACTATGTCGTGCGGACCGACCAGAACGACCGATGCAAACCCGGCCTTGACCGCCTGAACGGCACCGGCCACGACCCTTGGATCGTGGCCTTCGCTCAGCACAATCCGCGCTGGGCTTGCCGCTGCGCGTTTGTGTATGTCGCGCAGCGGTTTCAAGGTCGTACCGTTGGCAGGCAACGTAATGTCAGGCCGGTTGGCACCGGTTCATGCGCCTGTCTGCGGGTGCATATCGGCGGCAGAGACGCCTGCAACGGCGACCGGTTTCTTCATGGCATCACGGCGGAACGGTTCACCCAGTTCCTGATTGATCATCGCTTCGATCAGGGTGGTCACGCCGTTTTCCATCTGGTCCTTGATCGCCTGGTTCAGCGCATCGGTCAGTTCGTCCATCGTGCGGGCCACGACACCTTTCAGACCGCAGGCATTGGCGATACCGGCATAAGACACGCCTGTGTCCAGTTCGGTGCCGACAAAGTTGTCTTCGTACCACAGGGTCGAGTTGCGCTTTTCCGCGCCCCACTGGTAGTTGCGGAACACGATCTGCGTCATCGCGGGCCATTCTTCGCGCCCGATCGCTGTCAGTTCGTTGACAGCAATGCCGAATGCACCATCGCCCGAAAAACCGACGACAGGCACATCGGGGCATCCGATCTTGGCACCTGCCACAGCCGGAAGGCCGTAACCGCAAGGCCCGAACAGGCCGGGTGCCAGATATTTGCGGCCTTCTTCAAACGAAGGATAGGCGTTGCCGATGGCGCAGTTGTTGCCGATATCGGACGAAATGATCGCGTTCTTGGGCAAAGCCGCCTGAATCGCACGCCACGCCATACGCGGGCTCATCCAGTCGGGTTTTGCGCCACGGGCGCGTTCGTTCCATGTGGTGCCGGGATCGTCTTCTTCGTGGTCCATGCTGGACAGTTGTTGCGCCCATGTGGATTTTGTTGTCGCGATCAGGTTCTTGCGTTCTGCACGGCCATCATCGCCAGCGTTTTCAGGCAGTTTCGCCAGAATGGACTGAGCCACTTTCTTGGCGTCGCCAATAATGCCCACGGTCACTTTCTTGGTCAGACCGATCCGGTCGGGGTTGATATCAACCTGAATGATCTTGGCGTCCTTGGGCCAGTAATCGATGCCGTAACCCGGCAATGTCGAAAACGGGTTCAGGCGTGTACCAAGGCACAGAACAACATCGGCCTTGTTGATCAACTCCATGCCGGCCTTTGATCCGTTATAGCCCAGCGGACCGGCAAAAAGCGGGTGCGAACCGGGAAACGCATCATTGTGCTGGTAACCAACGCAAACCGGCGCATCCAGACGTTCGGCCAAAGCGATCGTATCCTTGATCGCACCTGCGAGGACAACGCCCGCGCCATTCAGAATAACCGGAAACTTGGCATTTCCGATCAGATCGGCCGCTTGCGCAATCGCGGCTTCACCGCCCGCGGGACGTTCGAATTCGACGATTTCGGGAATTTCGATATCAATGACCTGAGTCCAGAAATCGCGCGGCACGTTGATTTGCGCGGGGGCGCTGGCGCGTTTGGCCTGCAGGATCACACGGTTCAGGGTTTCGGCGATACGGGTCGGATCGCGCACTTCTTCCTGATAGGCGACCATGTCTTCGAACAGCTTCATCTGTTCGACTTCCTGAAATCCGCCCTGACCGATTGTCTTGTTCGCGGCTTGCGGTGTGACCAGCAGCAGCGGCGTGTGGTTCCAGTAGGCGGTTTTCACGGCGGTCACGAAATTGGTGATGCCGGGGCCGTTCTGGGCGATCATCATCGACATCTTGCCGGTGGCGCGGGTGTAGCCATCGGCCATCATTCCGGCGCTGCCTTCATGGGCGCAATCCCAGAAGGTGATGCCGGCAACCGGGAACAGATCGCTGATCGGCATCATGGCCGACCCGATGATTCCAAAGGCATGTTCTATCCCGTGCCGCTGAAGTGTTTTGATAAAGGCTTCTTCGGTCGTCATTTTCATGGCTGTGATCCTTCGGAAAAATGGGTGATCGCGCATATGCGGTTAAGCTTGCAAAGGTTTTAGGGCGTTTGGCCAAAGCGAGTTAGGGCCAGATAGGCCCCCGCGATAAGGCCAGTGTATCAAAAGTTGTCAATCGCGGTCTTAATCCGTGCAATCCCGTCCGGTATTCTGGATGCCGGAATTGAAGAGTAGGCCAGACGATAATAATGTTTGGGGCGTCCTGTGCCGCTGAAAAAGGCGCGTCCGGGTTCGATCATCACGCCGTCGCCTAATAGCCTTTTCGCAAGTATATCGGTATCGACGTGGCTCGGTGCCTGCATCCAGAAAGACGACCCCCCGAACGCACCCTGACCGGCGATGCGCAATCCTGTTTCGGCGATGGCGGTTTCCATCACGCTGCGCCGTTCATGGAACGCCCGCCCCATGCGCCGGATCAGGGCATCGTAGTGCCCAAGGGACAGGAAATAGGCAGCCGTACGCTGGATATGGCCGGGCGGATGGCGCAATACGCTGGCGCGCAGGGCGCGGGCCTCGCGGATAAAGGGTTCGGACCCGACAAGGTAGCCAAGCCGCAGGCCCGGAAACAGCGATTTGGAAAAGCTGCCGACATAAATAACGCGCCCGTCCGGATCCAGTGATTTCAGCGCGGGCGAGGGCGGTTTGAGAAAGGACATTTCAAATTCGTAATCGTCCTCGACGATCAGCGCCTCCATCTGGCGGGCCCGTTCCAGCAACGCGCGCCGCCGGTCCAGAGGCATCGTTGCCGTGGTCGGGCATTGGTGGCTGGGCGTTGTGAATATCACATCGGTGCCGGGGGGGATGGCATCGGGGGGCAAGCCATCCTTGTCGACGCGGATCGGCGATAAATGGCAGCGCGACTGGGTCAGGATATCGCGCAGGGCGTGATAACAGGGGTCTTCGATGGCTGCGGTGCGGCGCTGCGTCAGCAGGATTTGTGCGGTGAGCCACAATGCGTTCTGTGCGCCCAGCGTGATCAGAACCTGTTCCGGGCGGGCGTTGATGCCACGGCGCGGCAGGGTGTGGCGCACAATGAATTCGATCAGTTGCGGATCGTCCTGATCGTAATAATCCGTGGTCAGCGGTGTGAAGTCTTTTTGTCCCATTGCCTGCAGGGCGCAGTGCCGCCAGTTCGCGTGATCAAACAGCGCAGGATCGGCCTGTCCGTAGATGAAAGGAAACCGGTAGCGCGCCCAGTCCTGCGGTTTGCTGGGGGTATCGCCGCCGGTGTACCGCCGCCCGATCGCGCGGGCCCAATCGACGGCATCCTGTTGCGGAGCAGAGGGTGCGAAATCGGGGGGGATGGGTGCATTGGGGGATACAAAATATCCTGAACGACCCTGTGATGTCAGATAATCGTTCGCCAGCAGTTCGGTATAAGCCAGCGTGACGGTGATGCGGCTGACGCCCAGATGGTTGGCCATCTTGCGGGTAGAAGGCAGTTTTTCGCCCTTGGTAAATCGCCCGGATAATATGCCCTGCGCAATCATCTGCTGTATCTGCGCCTGCAAGGTGCCTTGCATGTCAGGTTTCAGAAAAAAGGTTTCAACAGGAAGCGACATTTGTCGAGTGTACTTTGGACTTAGGGCCAGTTCAATCTGGACTTATCAGGAAATGAAACCGCAGGGAATTCTGGTGAAAAAGCCACGTAAGCGTCGGGAATCACTAGGGAAAATTCGGATATGAAGCTGCATTATTGAGACAATTGGTATCAAAAATGTTCGGCTTGTAAGTGGAGAATCATGTCATTTCGGGTGAAAACGTGCGTTGGCAGATCCGCGCACGTCAGCGCAAGCCATGGCCGGTTGCCGCTGTTATTGCGCGGCATAGGTTCCGATCGACTGAACGGACACATCGGCCAGATGGTCCCGACCGTAGGCCACGATACCAAGCGATCGGATGGCCTCGGGTTTGACCTGATCCGGCAATATCGATCCGGACGCTTTGAACCGGTCCAGCGGAATATCGACAATCTGCCAGTTGGCCGACGTGTCAAACGGGGCCTGATAATATTGCCATGGAAGGCGTGTTGATGTCGTTCGCAGATGAACGAAATACTGTTGTCCGTTGCCGCGCACCCGCAAGCGGATGCCAATTGCAGTCGGGGGCAGGCCATCGGGCAAAGCCGTGCGGACCTGGATGAAGCCACCGCGGTTTTCCGTGCTGACTGTTCCGGTGAGTTGAAGGACAGTGGAACCGTTGCGGTTCTGTAAACCTGCCTGCCCCTCGGACACGCCGCCCATCACGGTATCGGCAAGATAGGTCCAGGAATAATCCTGTACCGGCTTTTGATCGTCCGCCATCAGATCGCCCGCCCAAAGATGCCCCGCAACCAACGCAACCGGTAGTGCAAGCCATGATCGACGCGACACAAGCCGTGTGGTTTGGATGTTCAAACTGGTCATGAAATGCGAAATGGCCCCGAACCGGTAAATTTCAAATACCGTTCGGGGCCAATTTTGTACGTGCCGGAAAACCGGCCGGATTTAGCCGAAAACGCGACCCAATGCGCCATCAATGGCGGTTGTAATCTCGTCGATGTCATCCGGCGTGGCGATCAGCGCGGGCGACAGGCACAACGTATTGTTGTAGCCGGGTACCGACCGGTTGGTCATACCAATGATGACGCCCTGCGCCATACAGTCGGCTACGACGGCGGCCACCTGTTTTTCCGGCATCGGTGCGCGTGTTTCGCGATCGGCGACAAGTTCGGCACCGCAGAACAGGCCTTTGCCACGCACCTGACCAATGGCAACGTGTTTGTCTGCCAGCGCATTCAGGTTGTCGATCAGACGGGCACCCATCGCTGTGGTGTTTTCCAGCAGGTTTTCGTCTTCAATGATCCGCAGGTTTTCAATGGCCGCAGCCGGGCCGGCGGTGCACCCGCCAAAAGTAGAAATATCGCGGAAATAGTTCATCGGATCGTCCGCGTTGTCCTTGAACTTGTCAAAGACGCCTTCGGTTGTCACCAGACAGGCAATCGCGGCGTAGCCCGAAGCGACGCCTTTGGCCATTGTCACCATATCGGGTTTGATGCCGAAATGCTGATAGCCGAACCACGTGCCTGTGCGCCCGACACCGCACACGACTTCGTCGATATGCAGCAGCACTTCGTATTTTTCGCAGATTTCCTGGACCCGCTCCCAATAGCCTTTCGGCGGCGTGATCACACCACCGCCCGCGGTAACGGGTTCAAGGCAAAGCGATCCGACAGTTTCCGGACCTTCGCGCAGGATGGTCGCTTCGATCTGGTCGGCGGCCCACTGGCCGTAGTTTTCCAGATCGGCCCCGTCCTGTTCAAAACCGCGATATTCAAGGCAATGCGGGACACGTACAAATCCGGGCGTAAAGGGGCCGTATTGCGCGTTGCGTTCATCCTGACCACCGGCAGACAGCGCGCCGATTGTGGTGCCGTGATAATCGCGATCACGGTACAGGATCTTGTATTTCTTGCCGCCATATTTTGCATGCGACAGTTGCCGCACCATCTTGAAGGCTTTCTCGTTCGCCTCGGAACCGGAGTTCGTATAGTAGACGCGGCTCATTCCCGGCATTTTTTCGATCAGCTTTTCGGCAAAGATCGCGCCAGGGATCGACCCGGCCGAGCCGGCGAAATAGTTCAGCTTGATCAGCTGATCGCGCACGGCGTTGGCGATGGATTCGCGGCCATAGCCGACATTCACGGTCCAGACCCCGCCGGAAACAGCATCCAGATGCTCTTTGCCCTTCTGATCCCAGACGCGCATGCCTTTGCCTTCCACGATGATCCGCGGATCCGTAGATTCGAAGGGTTTATGCTGAATCAGGTGGTGCCAGACATGCGCCTTGTCGGCTTGCACCACATGACTGATATCATTGTCTTTAAACGTGCCGTCCATGATGTGACCTTTCTGTGAAGAAGGAATGCCAAACGTTATCTGGCAGTAATATGCCCGTAATTTGATCAAAAATCACCACTAAATTGCGACTCTGGATAGGGCCAGTTGCGACATCCCTGTAGGGCCAAAAGCGTTCACGTTCCCAACAAAAACTGGCGCAATTGCGCGGCAAATACATGATTTCATGTTAAAAAGACCAATTTCGGGTTTCCGATACCGGAATACGCATTCTTCAAACTCGCGCGGATCGTGTGAAAAAATGTTGATCGGCGGTGCCTTTTGCGTTGGGATCACCGGCAAGCACAGGTTTTCACCTGATGCGGTGCTGTAATCGCACAAGAGGCGGACAACCGCCCCCAATGACAAACAAAGCCGCTTGAAGGCGGCGATCAAACCGGGAGAATCTTCTATGAACATGAAATCGAAACTGATGGGTGCCGTTGCTGGTGTTGCCATGCTGACAGTCGCGAATGCCGCTTTGGCGGACATCACCGTTGGTTACTTTCTTGAATGGCCGATGCCGTTTCAGTACGCGAAAGTGAACGGAACATATGACGAAGCTTTGGGCACAACCGTGAACTGGGTCAGCTTTGACACCGGCACAGCGATGAGCGCCGCGATGGCATCGGGCGACGTGCAGATCAGCGTCAGCCAGGGTGTACCACCCTTTGTTGTGGCAGCATCCGCCGGTCAGGATATCCAGATTGTCGATGTTGCGGTGTCCTATGCCGACAATGACAACTGCGTCGTCGCCAGCGGGCTTGAGATTGACCAAGGCAGCGCGTCCGAACTGGCCGGCAAGAAAGTGGCCGTGCCACTGGGCACAGCCGCGCATTACGGCTTTCTGAAACAGATGAGCCACTTTGGCGTCGACGTTGGCAGTATGGATGTTGTTGATATGGCCCCTGCCGAAGGTGCTGCGGCACTTGCACAGGGATCTTTGGATATGGCCTGTGGCTGGGGTGGCGCGCTGCGTCGCATGAAAGAGCACGGCAACGTATTGCTGACCGGTGCCGAGAAAGAAGAGCTGGGCATTCTGGTGTTTGACGTTACCAGCGCGCCGGCAAGCTTTGTCGCCGAAGAAGGCGACATGCTGGCGAAGTTCCTGAAAGTGACGGCAGACGCCAACGCAATGTGG
This sequence comes from Sulfitobacter sp. TBRI5, assembly GCF_051013555.1. Taxonomy (NCBI): domain Bacteria; kingdom Pseudomonadati; phylum Pseudomonadota; class Alphaproteobacteria; order Rhodobacterales; family Roseobacteraceae; genus Sulfitobacter; species Sulfitobacter sp. TBRI5. Next base: position 1,617,572 of record NZ_CP112884.1, read on the forward strand.
AATGCCGGATCGAACCGGGATGAAATGCTGGCCGTGATCGCCAAAGACGCCGGTATGGATGTCGATGCCACGGCTTCGACAATGGATACGTTTGTGTTCCCGTCCGTTGACGACCAGTTGTCCGGCAAGTGGCTGGGCGGTGGTAGCCAGGAATTCATGAAAGGCGTCGCCGACGTGTTCGTGGAAGCAGGCAGCATCGATGCCGCGATGGACAGCTATGAAGGCACGGTCAACACCGGGCCGTTGCAAGCCGCGCAAGGCATGTAAGCCAGTTCGGATCGGGGGCACGGCACAGGCCGTGCCCCCGTTTTCGTATCATCTGAATACCGGTGTGCAGATCATGCACACGTCCGACTGCATTCCTTGAGGGAGAGCCCATGTCCGGATTATCAATCGAAAAAATTTCCATGCGATTTGACCTGCCCAATGGCGGGTCCGTTCAGGCGTTGAAAGATGTCAGTCTGCACCTCAAAGAGGGTGAACTGATGTCGGTGCTGGGGCCATCGGGCTGCGGTAAAACCACGTTGTTGAATATCCTTGCGGGGTTTCTGGCCCCGACCGAGGGCAAGATCGTGATGAACGGGCACGAGGTCCACGGGCCGGATGCCGAACGCGGCATGGTGTTTCAGCAGGGTGCTTTGTTTGAATGGATGTCGGTGCGCGAAAATGTCGGGTTTGGCCCGTCGATGAAGGGCATGCCCAAACACGACAAGGCCGAGATCGTCAATCACTTGCTGGATGTCGTCGGCTTGCAGGAATTCAAGGAAAAGGCGGTTTACGAATTGTCAGGCGGGATGCAGCAGCGCGTGGCACTGGCCCGCTGTCTGGCAAATGATCCCGATGTCATTCTGATGGACGAACCGTTGGGCGCGCTGGACGCGCTGACGCGTGAAAAGATGCAATCGCTGGTTCTGAAACTGTGGAAGGAAACCGGCAAGACGATCATTCTGATCACCCATTCCGTGGAAGAGGCATTGTTGCTGGGTGAACGTTTGTTGGTGATGGCCCCGCGCCCCGGACGTATTCACAAGGAATACCGGCTGCCCTTTGCGGAACTGGGTGTTGGTGCTGATCTTCGCGAGGTGAAGAAGCATACGGATTACGCCAAAACACGTGAAGAAATTCTGGGTATGATCTGGGATATGGAAGAAGAAATTATGGGCCGTACGGAGGAAACAGCATGATCCCTCTGCTCATATATACCGCCATTTTCGCTGTTTCTTTTTACATCGTGACGCGGGTGGCGCATCAGGCCGCCAAGAATGATTACACATCCCTGAAGACCGTGACATTCGGTGATGAAAGCGCCGTAACGCCCAACCGGATTGCCGGTGTGATTTCCATCATCACGATTTTTGTTATGTGGGGTATGTTTACCGGATCGGCGTTACTGCCGTCGTTCATGCATGCACCCGGCCCGTATCAGGGCACGACCAGTTTTGTGTACACCGCCGAAACCGCGGACGGGCAACGCGACGATGCAACGGTGACGGTGCTTGTTCATGGCCGCGACGAAAATCCAGACGCGCCCGAAGTGTCCGGTTCTGACGGGTTTGCGAAAGACGATTCGGCAACTGTGGCGGCGTGGCGCAGTGTTCTTGTGTCGGTCGACAAAAACGATGACGTCAAGAAAAGCGATGGCGCGCAGATTGTTGCCATTAACGGTACGCCGGTATCGCCGGGGCAGTCTGTCGAGATTGAAGGCGGTGTCGTCAGTCTTTCGGACAAGGGCACGCCCAATTTCGAGCCGACAAAAGGCTGGCAGATGGAACCACTTTACCTGCCATCACCAGAGGCGGTCTGGGAGCGGATGATCAAGATATCCAGCGAAGGTTTCCGCAACACGTCATTGCTGGGCCACCTGGGCTGGTCGCTGTTTCGCGTTGTCGTCGGGTTTTTGCTGGGCGCACTGGTGGGTATTCCGCTGGGCTATGCAATGGGGCTAAGCAACTGGTTCCGCGGCTGGTTTGATCCGATTGTCGAATTCATGCGTCCCGTTCCGCCACTGGCATTGATCCCGCTGGTGATCATCTGGGCGGGTATCGGGGAAGCCGGAAAAATCATCCTGCTGTTTCTTGCGGCGCTCTGGATCATGGCGATTGCGGCCAGATCGGGCGTGTCGGGCGTGAAGATCAGCAAGGTGCACGCGGCCTATTCGCTGGGGGCCAGCAAATGGCAGATCATGCGCTATGTCATCATCCCTAACAGCCTGCCGGAAATCTTTACTGGCGCGCGGGTTGCGATGGGCGTGTGTTGGGGCACCGTTGTGGCGGCTGAACTGGTGGCGGCGGAAAAAGGCGCGGGCATGATGATCATGGTCGCATCCAAGTTCCAGAACACCGATATCGTGATCATGGGGATTATCCTGATCGGGATCATCGGCTTTGGAATCGACATGCTGATGCGCTGGGCCGAACGGATTCTGGTGCCGTGGAAGGGCAAAGGCTGACGCCTGAAGTCTTGCCAGCGTCCTAAGTCAAAAGAACAACCGCCGCCGGACAGGATCTGGCGGCGGTTTCCGTTCGTACTGTCAGGCGGCAGCGCCGGTGCGGTTAGACGTGCTGGTCTACCAGAATCGGGATGCCGTCCGGATCAATCACCACAAAACTTGCGGGGCCTGTGCCGGTCTCGTCGGCTTCGCTTTCAAAGCTTAGACCGCTTTTGCTTAATGCTTTCTAAATGTCCCGAACATCGGTGAAATCCTTCAGCGTGTTCGCATCCTGATCCCAACCGGGATTGAAGGTAAGCGTGGTTTTTTCGATCATGCCCTGAAACAGACCGATGATGCAGACACCGTTTTTCAGGATGGCCCACCCCTGATCGGGATCTCCGCCAAAGGCTTGAAACCCAAGCTTTTCATAAAACGCCATGCTCGCGTTGACGTCTTTGACATTCAGGCTGATTGAAAACGCGCCAAGTTCCATCTGTTGAGTCTCCTGTTGCTGGCTTTTCCCATGCTACTTCATTTGTGCAGTTGGGGCACACAGGTGATCACCAAACGGCCAGGAAACGCATTAATCCCACTGCACGTCACCCAGAAAGATATAGCCGGCGCCGTATATGGTTTTGATCAGCCGCGGATTCTTGGGGTCTTCCCGCAATTTGGTGCGCAGGCGCGAAATACGCACATCCATCGCCCTGTCAAAGCTTTCACCGGCGGCGCCCCCCAGGGTTTCCTGCATCAGATCGCGTGAAATCAGCCGTTTTGGCCGTTCCAGAAACAGGCGCAGAACTTCGCCTTCAGCGTGGGAAAACGGGGTTTCCTGCCCTTCACTGTCCTTAAGCAGGTATTGGTCGAAATGTGCGGTCCAGCCATTGAAACGGGCGGAATGGCCTGCCGGTGTTGCGGCTTGCCCGCCGCGAATGCGTGCCCTGATGCGGGCAACCACTTCGGCGGGATCGAAGGGTTTGGTAATATAGTCATCAGCGCCAAGTTCCAGCCCGGTGATCCGGTCCTGTACCTGCGTTCGCCCCGAAATGATGATGACAGCCGCGCCCTGTTCCAGCGCCAGCCGATGCACAAGGGCCAGCCCGTCGGTATCGGGCAGCGAAAGATCGACAAGGCACACATCGGGGCGTTGCGTTTTCAGCGCGGCTTCAAACTCGCGCGCGCGGCCAAAACAAAGGGTGCGGAACCCCGCTTCATTCAGGGCGTCCGACAGAACGTTTCGCACGTCGGGTTCGTCATCCAGTATGGTCACAAGCGGTGCGGCGGGATCACTGGTCATTCTGCGGCTTTCGGGGCAATAAGCGCCGCAAGCGACGCGGTATCAAAAGGTTTGCGCAAGACAGCGGCGATCGACAGGGCCTGTTGATGCAGGGCGTGATCGGGCGGCAGCGATGTCATCAAAACGCAGGGTACACCGGTACCGCGCATTCGGTTTACAACATCTATGCCGGTTCCCGCACCTTCGATCAGAATGTCGGACAACACCATGGAAATGTCTGGCAGGTCGGCCGCAAGGGCAATCGCCTCATCCGCGGATGTGGCCTCGATCACGGAATGGCCAAGATCGATCAGCATATCGCGGACGTTGGCGCGGATGTCATCGCTGTCCTCGACCAGCAGAACCAGACCGCCAACAGCATCGGGCGCAATGCGGTAGGGCAGGCGCAATGTTACAATCGCGCCACTGCCGGTGTTGCCAAACCGCAAATCCCCGCCGGCCAGTTTGGTCATGTCATAGACCATCGACATGCCCAGACCTGATCCTTCGCTGCCTTTGGTGGTAAAGAACGGATCAAGCGCCTGTTTCAGGGCATCGTCAGAAAAGCCGGGGCCGGTGTCTTCGATCTGGAATTCGATCCAGGTGTTGTCCAGATTGCGGGCTGTCAGGCTGATGCCGCCCTGCGCCCCGCAGGCATCGCGCGCATTCAGGATAACATTCAACAGGCTGTCCTGCACCATGCCGACGTCCAGCAGTATATTCGGCGCGCCAGGGTCCAGCCGGTTTTGGATGTTCAGTGACACGCCTCGCGGTAAGGCGGGGCTGGCCAGAATGTTCAGATCGTTCAGCAGTTCGGCCACATTGCAGGCGACGGGGCGCAGGGTGCGGTGGCCTGTCATATCCCCGATCCGGCCCAGCAGCGATCCGCCGCGCCGCGCAGCCGCCAGTGTCGCGTCAACCAGATCGGCGGCGCCTTCAGGCAGCGGCATGCGCTTCAGCTTGCTTTGCATGCCCAAAATAATGGTCAGCAGGTTGGAAAAGTCATGCGCTAGGCCGCTTGTCATCTGGGCGGCCAGTTCGCGTTTTCGGGTATGTTGAAGGGCGACGCGGGCCTGGGTTTCTTCGGTCACGTCCATCGAAAGAATATAGACGCCGCCCTTTTCGTCGGGGGTAAACGCGGCCCTGATCCTGCGTGAACTGGGTTTGTCGGTGAATTCGAACACGGATGATGTGCCGCAATAGGCCTTATCAAGATAGGGTTTGATCCGCCCGAACGCAGACCCGCCCAACGCATCGCTGATGTGCAGCCCAAGAATACTGGAAGGTCGCCCCGGAATGACCGAACTGAGCCGCCGGTTGGAATAGGTATAAATGCCGTCCGAACCGACATGCGCGATATGAGCCGGCATCATTTCCGTGGTCAGACGTGTGCGGGCTTCGATTTCTGTCAGCTGGTGTTTGGCTTCTTCCAGCGCGTTTACGGTCGCTTCCAGTTTACGGTTTGTGGCAGACAGAGCTTCGGAATGGGCCAGAAGCTGTTCGGACAATTCCTCGGATCGGGCCCGCAACAGAACTTCGTGTTCCTTGGTGCGGGTGATGTCGGTATAGACAGTGACCCAGCCGCCTTGCGGCAAGGGCGCGCCTTCCACGGAAATCGTTCTGCCATTGGCGCGGGTGCGTTCCATATAGTGCGGTTTGAAATCGCGTGCCCGTTCCACGCGGGTTTTCACAAAGTCAGAGATATCATCGACAGGCCCGTACTCTCCGGCTTCGACCAGATAGCGAATGACCGCTTCAAAGGAAACGCCAGGCTGCACCATCGCATCGGGCAGATTGAACATCTGCTGCATCGGGCGGTTTATCTTAACCAGACGCAGGTTGTGATCAAAGATCGACAGGGATTGCGCGATCAGGTTCAACCCTGCGGTCGTCAGAGCATTGATATTGGGTGTTTGCTGTTCCACGCGACCCTCCGTTGTGACTTGGCTAGCATCCGGTGGCACCAGATCAAAGCAGGCTTTTTCGGTCGGCCTGTCAATAACAGAAGGGGAATTGGTGTGGCCCCTGCCGTTGTTACAATTCGTAAGGATTGGGAAAACATTGCGAAAAAGTTGACGTGGAATGTCAAACGCGCATCTTGGACGCACGGGGAATCGTCCAAGGGCGAAAGAGGCTTTTGCCGCAATCGGTAAAAGTTCGGGAGGAGACAAATTTGGCTGATACGCTGAACGGCGCGGGCGGACACCAATCCATCCCGGCGCTTTTGCACAGAAATGCAATCCAGTACGCCGGGTCTGCCGCGTACCGCGAAAAAGATCTGGGCATCTGGCAAAGCTGGACATGGGCGCAGGCCGAAGCCGAAATTCAGGCACTGGCGCTGGGGTTGATCAATATGGGTGTGCGCGAAGGCGATTTTATAGCCGTGATCGGCCGCAATCGTCCCTATCTATACTGGTCGATGGTGGCAGCTCAGTCTGTCGGTGCCATACCAGTGCCCCTGTATCAGGATGCTGTGGCCGAAGAGATGGCCTATGTGATGGAACATTGCGGCGCGCGGTTTGCGATTGTCGCAGATCAGGAGCAGGTCGACAAAGTGATCGAGGTGCAGGAAAACCTGCATCAGTTCGAACACATGATCTATCTGGATCCGCGCGGTTTGCGCAAATACGACCATTCAAAACTGCATCAGTTCAGCCATGTGCAGGAACAGGGCCGGGCCGCTCTGGACGAGTTTCTGCCCGAACTGCAGCGGCGAGAAGCCACCCTGAATTACGACAGTCCCTGCGTGATGCTTTATACATCTGGCACCACCGGAAAGCCCAAAGGGGTATTGCTGTCCAATCGCAACGTGATCGAAACGGCGAAATCCAGTTCCGAATTCGACAATCTGCGTGAATCTGACGAAGTTCTGGCCTATTTGCCGATGGCATGGGTGGGCGATTTCATCTTTTCCATCGGGCAAGCCTATTGGACAGGGTTCTGTGTCAATTGCCCCGAAAGCGCGGACACGATGATGACGGACCTGCGTGAAATCGGGCCCAGCTATTATTTTGCGCCACCGCGTATTTTCGAAACGCAGCTGACCAACGTGATGATCCGGATGGAAGATGCCAGCCCGGTCAAGAAACGGATTTTCGATTACTTCATGGCGCATGCGCGCAAGGTCGGTCCTGATATTCTTGATGGTCATTCGGTGGGCGTATTTGACCGTTTGAAATACAAGCTGGGCGAATTTGTGGTCTACGGGCCATTGAAGAACGCGCTGGGCTTTTCTTCGGTACGTGTTGGATACACGGCAGGTGAAGCGATCGGGCCGGAAATTTTCGATTTCTACCGCTCGCTCGGCATCAATCTGAAACAGCTTTACGGCCAGACCGAGGCCACCGTGTTTATCACCGCGCAGCCCGACGGGCAGGTGCGCAGCGACACGGTCGGGGTGCCGTGCCCCGGCGTGGAATTGCGGATCGCCGAAAACGGTGAGGTGTTCTATCGCAGCCCCGGCGTATTTGTGGAATATTACAAGAACCCCGAAAGTACGGCAGACACCAAGGATCCCGAAGGCTGGGTGGCCACAGGGGATGCCGGATTTATCGAGGAAGACACCGGCCATCTGCGCATCATCGATCGCGCCAAGGACGTGGGCAAAATGGCCTCGGGTGCCCTGTTCGCGCCGAAATACGCGGAAAACAAGCTGAAGTTCTTTCCCAACATCCTTGAGGCTGTCGTGTTCGGCAACGGACGCGAGGAATGCACGGCCTTTATCAATATCGATCTGACCGCAGTGGGCAACTGGGCCGAACGCAACAATATCGCTTACGGATCCTATCAGGAACTGGCGGCGCATCCGCAGGTCATGGATACGGTGCAATCCCATGTGGAAGCCGTGAATGCATCATTGGCCGAAGACCCGATGCTGTCAGGCTGCCAGATTCACCGCTTTGTCATTCTGCACAAGGAACTGGATGCGGATGACGGCGAACTGACCCGCACGCGCAAGGTGCGCCGCCGGATCATTGAAGAGAAATTCGCGGATATCATCACAGCGCTTTACGATGGATCGCCCAAGGTCAGCACCACGACCGAAGTGACCTATGAAGACGGGCGCAAGGGATCGATTTCCGCAATGCTGGAAATTCGCGATGCCAAGGTTGTTCCGGTCACGCCACAGCAGGTGGCAGCGGAATGAGCGGGCAGGGCGCAGTAAGTATTTATGAAAAGATGAAGGGCGGGGCAGCGTGAAAGAGACCGAAGGCTATGTTACGGCTGATGGTCGCCAGATTGGCGGTACGGTGATGGAAATGAAAAACATCACCCTGCGCTTTGGCGGAGTCGAGGCGATCAAGGATATTTCGTTTGATGTGCACGAGGGCGAAGTGCGCGCCATCATCGGGCCGAACGGGGCCGGCAAATCATCGATGCTGAACGTGATTTCCGGGTTTTATCACCCGCAGGAGGGTGAGGTCTGGTATCGTGGATCGCAACGTCCTTCGATGAAACCTTATGAGGTGGCACGTCAGGGGATTGCGCGCACGTTCCAGAATATTGCGCTGTTTGAAGGCATGTCTGTGCTGGACAATGTGATGACCGGTCGGCTGACGCATATGAACGCGGGCCTGCTGAGCCAGGCGATGTGGTGGGGCAAGGCGCGCAGCGAAGAAATGGAGAACCGCGAAAAGGTTGAGGAAGTCATTGATTTTCTTGAAATTCAGGCGATCCGAAAAACGCCTGTGGGGCGGTTGCCCTATGGGTTGAAGAAACGGGTCGAGCTGGCGCGGGCGCTGGCGGCGGAGCCGAAAATCCTGCTGCTGGACGAACCGATGGCGGGTATGAATGTCGAGGAAAAAGAGGACATGAGCCGCTTTGTTCTGGACGTGAACGATGAATTCGGCACCACGATCGTGTTGATCGAACACGATATGGGGGTGGTGATGGACCTGAGCGACCGGGTGGTCGTGATGGATTACGGTAAAAAGATCGGCGACGGTACGCCGGACGAGGTGCGCAATAATCAGGACGTGATTGATGCTTACCTTGGCGTTCAGCACTAGGGGCTACTGATGTTAAAAGATATCTTTGTCACACCGTTTATCGACATGGTCGAAGCCCCCGATTTCCTGATGCAGGTGCTGTGGGAAGGGCTTGTTTCCGGTATCCTTTATGCATTGATCGCGCTGGGCTTTGTTCTGATCTACCGGTCATCGCGCATTTTCAACTTTGCCCAGGGGATCATGGTGGTGTTTGCCGCGCTGACCCTTGTGGGGCTTTACGAGATGGGCGTTCCGGCGTGGATCTGCGTGTTGCTGACGCTGGCCGTGATGTTCGTACTGGCAGTGACCATTGAACGGATCGTGCTGCGCCCGCTTGTCGGGCAGCCCGATATCATCCTGTTCATGGCAACCATCGGGATCACCCTGTTTCTGATCGGCTTCGGCGAGATCATCTTCGGTGGCGAAAACAAGATCATGATCACCGAAGAACTGGGGATTCCGACGGACAGCTGGGTTCTGGAACCGTTTGGCGGCCTGCTGATCCTTGAACAGAAGGATGTGACAGCCGTGGCCGTCGCAGCGATGCTGGTTGTCGGCTTGCTGGTGTTTTTGAACAAGACCCGTATGGGCCGGGCCATCCGTGCGCTGGGCGATGACCATCAGGCGGCCCTGTCTGTTGGCATTTCACTGCAGACCATCTGGGTTCTGGTCTGGTTCATTGCCGGTATCATCGCGCTGGTCACGGGCATCGCGTGGGGGGCCCGTGCAGGTGTTTCCTTTGCGCTTGAGGTGATTGCCTACAAGGCGCTGCCGGTGCTGATGCTGGGCGGGCTGGAAAGCATTACCGGCGCGATCATCGGCGGGCTGATGATCGGAATGCTGGAAAAACTGTTCGAAATCTATTGGGGACAGCCGCTGATGGGGGGCAACACCGAAACATGGTTTGCCTTTGTTCTGGCGCTGATCGTGCTGCTGTTCCGCCCGCAGGGACTGTTCGGAGAAAAGATAATCGAAAGGGTCTAGGGCGGCGCGGGGCGCGCTGCACCAGACACCAAAGGCGGGCCGCAAGGCCCCAACCGTTCAAGCAAGTAGAAGAGAACCAAGATGCTTTACAGAACCGCAGGTCAGTTCAAGACATCCTATGTCAAGGATCAGGCGCTGTTCCCGGTGCGTCAGGACGCGATCCTGCTGATGGTCATTCTGGCCTTTGTCTGGATCATCCTGCCGATGACAGCGTCCGAATTTGCGTTCCAGACGCTGCTGATCCCGATCCTGATCTATTCGCTGGCGGCGATGGGGCTGAACATCCTGACCGGCTATGCCGGACAACTGAGCCTTGGGACCGGCGCGTTCATGGGTGTGGGGGCTTATGCCTGCTACAAGATGGTCACCATCATGCCCGAGATGAACCCGGTGCTGGCGATCCTGCTGTCTGGGTTCTTCAGTGCAGGCGTCGGCGTGATGTTCGGCATCCCAAGTTTGCGGATCAAGGGATTCTATCTGGCGATTGCGACGCTGGCGGCGCAGTTCTTTCTGGTCTGGCTGTTCGAAAAATGGGCCTGGCTTTACAATTACAACGCGTCGGGTGCCATTCAGGTGCCCAACCTTGATATGTTCGGGGTGACGGTGGCGGGGCCGCTGGCGTCGTCAATGACGCAGTACTACGTCGTGCTGGTGATTGTCAGCCTGCTGACCTTACTGTGTATCAACCTGACGCGCGGCAATCTGGGTCGCACGTGGAAGGCAACGCGGGATATGGATATCGCCGCGGAACTGATCGGCATCAACCTGATGAAATCCAAGCTGACGGCTTTTGCGGTGTCCAGCTATGTCATCGGTGTTTCGGGGGCGTTGTTCGTGTTCATGTGGCGCGGCGCGGCAGAACCGAACCTGTTTGATATTCCGCTGTCGTTTCGGGTGCTGTTCATCGCCATTATCGGTGGATTGGGATCGATCATGGGCAACTATCTGGGTGCGATCCTGATCGTCGGGTTGCCGGTTGTTCTGAACACCGTACCCGAAGCGTTGGGGCTTGATATCAAATCGGCCACGGTTGAACATCTCAACATCATGATCGTCGGATCGCTGATCATCTTTTTCCTGATCATCGAACCACATGGATTGGCGCGGCTTTGGGCGCTGATCCGCGAAAAACTGATTATCTGGCCGTTTCCGCATTAGGGGGCGCCATTCATGCAAGACGTTAACGAAATCAAAATCCACGGGAGGAATATGATGAAACACCTAACCAAATTTGCACTTGGGGCCGCGATGGCTCTCGGCGTTGCGGGATCGGCCGCGGCAGAAGGCCTTTATGCACCCAACCTGTCCTATCGGACCGGTCCGTTTGCGGCGACAGGTATTCCGCTGATGAACGGCCAGAAAGACTATATGGAAATGCTGAATGCGCGCGATGGCGGCATTGGCGGCGTCAAGATCGATTTTGACGAATGCGAAACCGGCTATTCCACGGAAAAAGGCGTGGAATGCTATGAGAAAACCAAAGGCAAGGCGATCGTAACGCAGCCATGGTCCACAGGTATCACGTTGCAGGTTCTGCCCAAGACGAACGTGGACAAGATTCCGATCCTGGCCCCCGGCTACGGCTTTAGCCCGATGGCAGACGGCAAGGTGTTCCAGTGGGCGTTCAACATGCCTGCATCTTACTGGGATGGTGCATCGATGATCCTGACGGAGTTGGGTGGTGGCGATCAGGCCGGACTGAAGGGCAAGAAAATCGCGTTTCTGCATCTGGATCACCCCTATGGCAAAGAGCCTTTGCCCTATCTGGAAAGCAAGGCCGCCGAGCACGGTTTTGAATTGCTGCCCATTCCGGTCGGTCTGAAGGAAATGCAGAACCAGTCGGCGCAGTGGCTGCAAATCCGCCGTGAACGTCCCGACTTTGTCGTGATGTGGGGCTGGGGCGCGATGAACGCCGGTGCGATCACCGAAGCGGTGAAAACCAAATACCCGATGGACCAGTTCGTGGGCGTCTGGTGGGCGGGTCATTCCGATGACCTGCAAGCCGTTGGCGAAGACGGAAAAGGCTACCGTTCGATCAGCTGGTCGATGCCGCAGTCGGATGCGCCTGTCATGGCAGACATTCGCAAGCATGTTTTTGATGCGGGTAAATCCCTAGCCAGCGAAGAAGAGATGGGCGAAGTGTTCTATCAGCGTGGCATCGTGATTTCGATGATCCTTGCCGAAGGTATTGCCGCCGCTCAGGCGCATTTCGGCGACGCCAACATAAACGCCGAACAGTTGCGTTGGGGTCTGGAAAACATCGACATCACCGAAGCACGTCTGGCCGAGCTGGGCATGTCGGGCATGGTGCCGCCGTTCAAGACATCCTGTGCCGACCATACCGGTCACTCGGGTGGCTGGATGCTGGAATGGAACGGTTCCGAGTTCGTGCAGGCCAGCGATCTTCTGGTGCCTGATACAGATGCAATTTCTGCGCTCGAAACTGCCAAAGCTGCCGAATATGCCGAGGCAAATGCGCCCTGGCCGGTAAACGAAGCGTGTAACGCAGAGAGCTAAGCAATGCGCCACCGGCGGTCTTGTGCCGCCGGTGGACACCCTGATGCCTTTTGCCAAGAAGAGCGACCATGCTGGACAGTTCCAAGACCACCGAGACCCTGCTTGAGGTCAACAATATCGAAGTGATTTACAATCACGTCATTCTGGTTCTGAAAGGGGTCAGCCTGTCGGTTCCCAAGGGTGGGATTACGGCCCTGCTGGGCGGAAACGGCGCGGGCAAAACCACAACGCTCAAGGCGATTTCGAACCTGCTGCATTCCGAACGCGGTGAAGTGACCAAGGGGTCAATCCTTTATCGTGGCGAACGCGTGCAGGACAAAGACCCATCCGATCTGGTGCGCAAGGGCGTAATTCAGGTCATGGAAGGGCGCCATTGTTTTGAACACCTGACCGTCGAGGAAAACCTGCTGACCGGTGCCTATACACGCCGCGATGGCAAGGGGGCCGTCGAGGCCGATCTGGACATGGTCTATTCCTATTTTCCGCGGCTGAAAGAGCGCCGTAAATCGCAATCGGGGTACACATCCGGCGGCGAACAACAGATGACAGCGATCGGGCGCGCGCTGATGTCCAAACCGGAAACCATTCTGCTGGACGAGCCGTCTATGGGGCTTGCACCGCAACTGGTTGAACAGATTTTCGGCATTGTGAAGTCCGTCAATGAAAACGAGGGCGTCAGCTTTTTGCTGGCCGAACAGAACACCAATGTCGCGCTGCGATTTGCCCATTACGGCTATATTCTTGAAAGCGGACGGGTGGTCATGGACGGGCCGGCGGCCGAATTGCGCGAGAACCCGGATGTAAAGGAATTCTATCTGGGGATGTCGGATGAAGGGCGCAAATCGTTCCGGGATGTGCGTTCCTATCGCCGCCGCAAGCGGTGGTTAAGCTGATGCGGGATGCTGCTATGACCCATTTTGACAATCTGGAAACACGATCTGCCAATGATCGCGCCCGTGATCTGGCTACGGCACTGCCCGCGCAGATTGCGCGTGCGCAGGCTTTGGCGGGCTATGCGGGCCGTCTGGACGGTGTGGACGCAGCGGCCATTAAGGATGCGGCCGCGCTGGCCGGTTTGCCAGTGTTGCGCAAATCCGAAATTGGCACCGCGCAGGCCGGGCAACCGCCTTTTGGCGGGTTTACCATGCGGCCCGCATCGGGGTTTGCCTATGTTTTCCAATCGCCGGGGCCGATCTATGAACCGGGCGGGATCGAACATGACTGGTGGCGCATGGGGCGGTTCCTGCACGCCTGCGGCATTGGCAAGGGCGATATTGTCCAGAACTGTTTTGGCTATCATCTGACACCCGCCGGCATGATCTTCGAAAGCGGTGCACGCGCGGTTGGCGCGGCGGTTTTGCCTGCGGGAACGGGCCAGACCGATTTGCAGGTTACGGCGGCGCACGATACCGGCGTTACCGCCTATGCTGGCACACCGGATTATCTGAAGATCATATTGGATCGTGCCGACGAAATGGGTGTCAAACTGGGCATCACGCGGGCCGCCGTGGGCGGGGGCGCGCTGTTTCCGTCACTGCGCGCGGAATATGCAGAGCGGGGCATATCCTGTCTGCAATGTTACGCAACCGCCGATCTGGGCAGTATCGCTTATGAAAGTGCGGCGATGGAAGGGATGATCGTCGACGAAAATGTCATCGTTGAAATCGTGACCCCGGGCACCGGCGATCCGGTCCCGGACGGTGAGGTGGGCGAAGTCGTCGTGACCACGCTGAACCCCGATTACCCGCTGATCCGGTTCGCCACAGGCGATCTGAGCGCGGTGTTGCCCGGGACCAGCCCGTGTGGCCGCACCAATATGCGTATCAAAGGATGGATGGGCCGCGCGGACCAGACGACCAAAATCAAGGGTATGTTCGTGCGCCCCGAACAGGTGGCGGCGCTTGTCGCGCGCCATGAAGAAGTGGTGAAGGCCCGCGTCATCGCCTCGCGGAGCGGCGAAATGGATGTGATGACGGTTCAGATCGAAAGCGCCGGAGGTGACGCGGATGCCTACGGCGCATCCGTCGCCGAAGTGCTGAAGCTGAAAGGCAAGGTAGAGGTTGTCGCCCCCGGCACATTGCCCAAAGACGGTCTGGTGATCGAGGATCAGCGCACATACGATTGATCAATCGCTCTGGCAATTCCGACTGATTTGGTCAATTAAGGGTCACTGCCCCGTTTGGGGCACCCAAAGAGACTGACCCCGAGGTTTCCGTTGAATAGCGCACACATGCAGAGACAATCCCGTTCCGGGGACAGCCTGCGATGGTTGGGTGTGCTGGCATCTGCCACGGCGATTGCCTGTGTTCTGCCCATGCTGGCGGTGCTGATTGCCGCGCTTTCGGGCGGCACAGACACGGTTGCGCATCTGATCGACACGGTGTTGCCGCGTTATGCCGGTACGACACTGGTTCTGGTCCTGCTGGTGGCGCTTGGTACATTCGCGTTGGGTGTTGGCGCGGCATGGCTGGTGACGATGACCCGGTTTCCCGGAGTTCGGATACTTGAGATTGCATTGGTGCTGCCGCTGGCCTTTCCGGCCTATGTTCTGGCATATGCCTATACCCACATTCTGGATCATCCCGGCATTGTTCAAAGCACCCTGCGCGATGTAACGGGCTGGGGCCCGAGAGATTACTGGTTTCCCGAAATCAGATCCGTCGGTGGCGCGGCGGTTATGTTGATCCTGGTTCTGTATCCTTATGTCTATCTTCTTGCCCGCGCTGCATTCCTGCAGCAAAGCGGAACCACTTTTCTGGCTGCTCGGGCCTTGGGCAAAAGCGCCTGGGCGGCCTTTTTGCAGGTCAGCCTTCCGATGGCGCGGCCCGCAATTGCCGGCGGTGTGTTGCTGGCTGTGATGGAGACGATCGCAGATTTTGGTACGGTCGCGTATTTTGGGGTCCAGACATTTGCGACCGGGATCTACACCAGTTGGTTTTCAATGGCAGATCGCGCTGCCGCAGCCCAGCTTGCCCTGTGTTTGCTGACATTTGCGCTTATGCTTGCCATGCTGGAACGGTATCAGCGTGGCAACGCCAAATACCATGATACGTCAAAACGTCACCAGACCATGCCGCCGGCAGAATTACACGGTGTTCGCGCGGCTTTGGCCTTTTTCCTGTGCGCGGTTCCTGTCGTGTTCGGGTGTTTGCTGCCGGTTGCGATTCTGCTGCAAATGGGCCTTGGGTCTGAACAGGATTTGTTCAGCAGCCGGTATCTGAGTTTTATCCGAAATTCGATCACGCTGGCGGGCACTGCTGCGGTTCTGACGGTGTGCGCTGCGGTTGCGGTTGGGTTTTTCCAGCGGTTGCGGCCCGGGCGTTTGTCTTCTGCGGCCGCCTATGCCGCGCGGTTGGGCTATGCGGTTCCGGGGGGTGTAATCGCGGTCGGGCTGATGGTGCCTTTTGCGGTTTTCGATAACGTGCTGGACAGCTGGATGAGGTCAACCTTTGATATCTCGACCGGGTTGCTTGTGACGGGGTCGATATGGTTGCTGGTTGCGGCCTATATGGTGCGCTTTCTGGCGGCTGCGCTGGGCGCTTATGAAGGTGGTCAAAGCACAGTACATGCCAATATGGATGCCGCGGCGCGATCCCTGGGGCAAACCCCTTTTGGTACGCTTCGTCGTGTGCATCTGCCGATTTTGACACCCAGTTTGTTGACCGCTTTGCTGATCGTATTCGTTGATGTGATGAAGGAATTGCCAGCCACGCTGATCATGCGACCTTTCAACTATGATACCTTGGCGGTGCAGGCGTACCGGCTGGCATCTGACGAAAGACTGGCCGGTGCTGCGGTGCCCAGTCTTGTGATTGTCGCGGTTGGTTTGCTGCCGGTTGTTCTGATTTGTCGGCAGGTCGGCAGACAGATCTAGCGCAGGCACCGTTTCGGCGGTTTTCGAATTGTGAAGTGAAAAAGCTTGACTGAATCGGTCAACTTCGTCGACGCTGGACCAGCGCGAAAATAATTCCAAAAAAAAATGGAAAACGGCGAATTCAATTCCAATCTCTGGGAGGAGAGCCAATGAATTTGAGACCAGACCCCACCTTTCACCCGTCCCCGAAAATGGCGATGGAAGCACCGGTGGAAACCGTTGCCTTTACCCTGATGCTCAGTCCGGACGGATCAAAGCCGGATGGTTTGGCAGTCGTCGATGTCGACCCCAAATCGAAAACCTATGGCGATATTGTCCATCAGGTGATCATGCCGAACAAAGGGGACGAGTTTCATCATTTCGGCTGGAATGCCTGTTCTTCGTCTCTGTCGCCCTTGTCGGGCCACGCGTTTCTGGAACGTCGTTACCTTATTATTCCGGGGATACGGTCTTCGCGGATTTACATCATTGATGTCAAGGAACCGCTGAAAGCAAAGATTCACAAGATCATCGAACCCGAAGAGGTGTTTGAAAAAACCGGATATTCCCGCCCGCATACAATCCATTGCGGACCGGAAGGCGTTTATGTTTCGACATTGGGCGGGGGTGGCAAGGATGGCACTGACGGACCGCCGGGTATCTTTATCATGGATTGTGAAACCTTCGAAATTCTGGGCCGCTGGGAAATGGACCGGGGCATTCAGGACAAGCACTACGATTTCTGGTGGAACCTGCCGCGCGATTACATGGTCAGTTCGGAATGGGGCCTGCCACCGCAGTTCGAAAACGGGATCGTTGCCGAAGACCTGCTGAGCAACAAATATGGCCACAAGATCCATTTCTGGGATCTGCGGGCGCGCAAGAATGTCCAGACCATTGATCTGGGCGAAAACCATCAGATGGCATTGGAAATCCGGCCGGCGCATGACCCTGTGAAAGAGTACGGATTTTGCGGTGTCGTCGTGGATACGACCAACCTGCAAGGTGCCATATTCACATGGTGGCGCAACAAGGACGGAACGTTTGAGGCCAAGAAAACGGTCACGATCGATCCCGTACCTGCCGATCCGGATGATCTGCCGGACCTTCTGAAAGGGTTCGGGGCGGTGCCGCCGCTGGTGACGGATATCGATCTTAGTCTGGACGACAAATATCTTTATGTGGCGTGCTGGGGATTGGGGGAAATGCATCAATACGATGTATCGGATCCGATGAACCCCGTTCTGGCCGGCAAGGTCGAAATCGGCGGTATCGTCGCCAAGACAAAGCACCCCAACGGCGAAGAGTTCGGCTATGGCCCGCAGATGGTCGAGATCAGCCGCGATGGCAAACGCGTCTACTGGACCAACTCGCTTTATTCCACATGGGACGACCAGTTCTATCCGGGCGAACGTGGTGCTGCGATGGTTATGGCGAATGTCGGCGAAAAGGGCGGCCTGACTCTGGACAAGGATTTCTGGGTCAAG
This sequence comes from Sulfitobacter sp. TBRI5, assembly GCF_051013555.1. Lineage (NCBI taxonomy): Bacteria > Pseudomonadati > Pseudomonadota > Alphaproteobacteria > Rhodobacterales > Roseobacteraceae > Sulfitobacter > Sulfitobacter sp. TBRI5. The sequence continues at coordinate 1,635,108 of NZ_CP112884.1, forward strand.
TTCCCTGATGGCTATCGGTCACACCAGATTCGTCTTGAAGGCGGGGATTGTTCCACTGACAGCTTTTGCTATCCGTCGGTCTGATCGTTGACTGAAATGCTTTCCGGTGCGGCTGGCCTGTGGCTGGCCGTTATCGGGGTTGGATTATACCATGGGGCCAATCCCGGCATGGGTTGGCCCCTTGCCGTCTCGGCCGCCCTGATGGAGCAGAAGGCCGGTGCCTTGCCGCGCGCGCTTGCCGCGCTGGCAGTGGGCCATTTTGTGTCCATGGTCGGCATTCTGCTTCCCTTTGCGTTCATGTACGTCCTGATCGATTACCAGCGCGAAATCCAGCTGGGTGCCGCGGTATTGGTGATCGGGCTTGGGGTGTTTTTGTTGCTGAACCGGCGTCATCCACGGTTTCTGGCGCGGATTCCGCCTTCTCGTCTGGCGCTTTGGTCGTTTCTGGTGGCACTGGCGCATGGGGCCGGATTGATGCTGGTCCCGATTTACCTGGGGCTGTGCGAAATGTCGGAACTGGATGCCGGCCATCAAGCTGCGGCGTCGCTCATGGGCGAAAACGCTGGTCTTGCGATCGCCGTTGCGCTTGTTCACACGGCCGCAATGATCGTTGCGGGTGGCGGCATCGCGCTTGCCGTGTATCGGTGGCTGGGCCTAAAATTCCTGACCAAAAGCTGGTTCGATCTGGATATCGTCTGGGCGCTTTCGCTGGTTCTGGTCGGTACAATCGGATTTTTCCACGCGCTTTAGCCGAAGGGCAGGCAAAAAAACGCGGGTCGCCAAACCCGCGTTTCAAAAATTTTTTGGTATGATGGCCAGATTACTTCCAGCCCACTTCGTTAAAGATCTTTTGCGCGGTTGCGATGTTTTTCGCAACGGCTGACAAATCGACGTCATCCGCTTGGAATGACCCAAGTTTTTCAACCGAGGGAGACAATTGCACGCCCTCGACAACAGGGTATTCATCGTTTCCGGCCGAGAAATACTGCTGCGCCTGATCCGAAGCCAGATATTCGAGGAATTTTACCGCGTTGTCATAGTTCGGGGCATAGGCCGCAACACCGCCTCCGGACAGGTTCATGTGTGCGCCGTTGCCATCCTGATCGGGGAAAAGCCAGCCGATCTGATCGATGCTTTCGGAGACGCCTTTTACATCCGTGCGGATCGCGCGGGCAAAGTAATAGGTGTTGGATACAGAGATATCACATTCCCCCGACACAATGCCGCGCAGCTGATCTGTGTCGCCACCTTGCGGGTCGCGTGCCATGTTGGCCACGACGCCGGTTGCCCAGTCACGGGCCGCGTCTTCACCGGCATGTGTGACAATCGCTGCCAGCAGGGTTTGGTTGTATTCATTGCTGGACGATCTGATGCAGATCTGGCCCTTGTACATCGGATCTGCAAGCGCGGCATAGGTTTGCGGCGGCGTGTCGACGGTTTCTGTGTTGTAAAAGATGATGCGCGAACGCTGTGACAAACCAAACCATTGGTTGTCGGTGTCCTGCAACTGCGGGGGAATGCGGTCTTCCAGAATTGCGCTATCGACAGACTGTAAAACGCCCAGGTCCTTGGCCCGTGCCAGACGGGATGTGTCGACCGTCAGCAGGATATCGGCGGGGCTGTTGGCGCCTTCTGCCTGCATCCGCGCCAGCAATTCGTCAGCCTTGCCTTCAATCCGGTTGATCGTGATGCCGGTTGCATCGGTAAAATCGGAATACAGGCGTTCGTCTGTGTCGTAGTGGCGCGAGGAATAAAGGTTCAGTTCGCCTTGGGCTGTGGCCATGGTGGCAACGGTTCCGGCCAGTGCAATTGCCAGCGTTGGAGTAAGAAGTTTCGTCATCTGAGGAGCCTTTTTGCATGATGTGCGAGTGCTTCGGATATTTCCGACTAAAACCATCAGAAACATGATTCTGCGGGGAGCGCAATCATATTCTTACTGTTTTAGTCGGTTATTATTCGTGCCTAAGACCCGCACGCAAAAAAGCCGCCCGAAGACCGGGCGGCTTTTTTATGTCTGAACGCCCATACAGGCGTTTTGACCGGTGTCTTATCCCTGACGGGCCTTGAACCGGGGCTGCGTCTTGTTGATCACGTAGACGCGGCCTTTGCGACGCACAATGCGGCAATCACGATGCCGTGCTTTGAGCGAACGGAGCGAATTTCTGACCTTCATGGGTCTTCTCCTGGTCTCGTGGCGCGGGCCAGCGCCGGGGTTGCGGGTGTTCGGAACGGCGATGCCATCCAAAACAGTGAATTCATGGTGGGCACTACAAGGTTCGAACTTGTGACCCCTTCGATGTCAACGAAGTGCTCTACCGCTGAGCTAAGCGCCCATGAATACCAACAGGAATAACTGTGCCCCAACAAAATGGGGCGCGGAAATCCGCGCCGGTAGGCGGTCTATAAAAGGAGTCGCAGAAGGGATCAAGGGCTTTTGGCATTTGACTTTAATGCGCTATCATATCCCATAAGGAGAATGGAAATGCAGAACGACGCCTTTGATCTGATTCTACCGGAGCACCGCACATCCTGTGCGGTTTTCGCTTCGCCACACAGTGCGCGCAATTATCCGCACGCCTTTGTACGCCAGTCGGTTCTGGATGAACATATTATCCGGTCTTCCGAAGATGCATTTGTTGATCAGTTGTTTGGCTGTGCGCCGGAATTTGGCGCCCCTTTTCTGAAGGCGGGCGTTCCGCGTGCCTATCTGGATCTGAATCGCAGCCCCGATGAACTTGACCCGGCGTTGATCGAAGGGGTGGAAAAGCACGGGCACAACCCGCGCGTTGCGTCCGGTTTGGGTGTCATTCCGCGGGTGGTGGCCAATGGTCGCGCGATCTATCGGGGCAAGCTGCGACGGGCAGAGGCACAGCGCCGTATCGACCAGTATTGGTATCCCTACCATCACGCCCTGCAGAACCTTCTGGATCAGGCGCTTTCGGATCATGGCCGCGCCATATTGATCGATTGCCATTCAATGCCGCACGAGGCGATGGACGGTATTGCAAGATCAGGGGTCAAACGCCCCGAGATTGTGTTGGGGGACCGGTTCGGAGCCGCGGCAAACGGTGAAATTGTCGACCGGATCGAATCCGCATTTGCGACGGCGGGTTTTGTTGTTTCGCGCAATGCACCGTTCGCGGGGGCCTATGTGACGCAGGCCTATGGACGCCCGTCGCGCCAGCAACACGCCATTCAGGTCGAAATTGACCGGTCGATCTATATGAATGAAATCCTGATCCGGCCGAACAAGAACTTTGATGCGTTCCAAAGAACCCTGCGCGGCGTGATTGCAGAAATCAGTGCGATCGGACAACGGCGCATGCCACTGGCCGCCGAATAGCGCAGCTGTCAGCTTTTATATGGGTCCAGTGAATCGCGCAGGCCGTCACCCAGAAAGTTGAAGGCCAGCACAACGATGATGATCGGCAGCATCGGAATGGCGGTCCACGGATAGATTTCGATCGACGCAAGGTTCTGGGCATCGTTCAGCATGACGCCCCAACTGACCGCTGGCGCGCGCAACCCGAGGCCCAGAAAACTGAGCGCGGTTTCCCCGAGGATCATCGCCGGAATTGACAGGGTTGCGCTTGCGATAAGATGGCTGAGGAAATTGGGAAGCAGATGGCGCTGGATAATCCGCTTTGGTTTGGCCCCCATCATTTCCGCAGCGCGTACATATTCCTCTTCGCGCAAGCTTAGAAATTTTGATCGGACGGACCGGGCCAGTCCGGGCCAGTCCAACAGGCCCAATATGATCGAAATTATGAAAAAGACGGCAACTGGCCCCCAGTGCGACGGCACCGCCGCCGATAGGGCCAGCCACAAAGGCAGTTCCGGCAGAGAGCGCAAAATCTCGATCGTGCGCTGGATCAGCCAGTCCGTCTTGCCGCCGAAATATCCCGCGATGCTGCCAAAGCCGATGCCCAGCAGGAACGATACGCTGATCCCGATCAGACCGACGGTAAGAGACAGTTGCGCGCCGTAAAGGATGCGGGAAAACACATCGCGACCAAGCCTGTCAGACCCCAACAGAAACACTGTCGCACCTTCGGGGGCGCAGAACAGGTGTTTGTTGGTCTTGATCAGCCCGGCGAGTTTATAGGTGCCACCCTCGCAAAAGAATTCAAGCGGCATGGGGGTGTCGAGCTGCGGATCATAATACCAGCGGAATTCTGTCAGATCGGCCCGTGCAACCAGTGGAATGACATGTGGTCCGATGAATTTTCCCTGATTGAACAGGTGGATCCCCTGCGGCGGGGCATAAAGATGATCGGTGTGGCGTTCGTTCGGTGTATAGGGCGCGATGAAACCGGCAATCGGCAGCATCAGATAGGAAAACAACAGGAACAGACCGGAAATCAGGCCAAGCTTGTGACGGCGAAAGCGGCGCCAGACCAGCACCCAGTTGGGCGCATCCATATCCGTGCGTTCAAGTTTGTGCAGGTCTTCGCTTGGATCGTAAGGTGCATCGTCAACATACCGGCCATCGGGCAGAATGGTCATAATTCGCGCCCCCCGTACCGGATGCGCGGATCAAGCAGCATCAGCAGAACATCGGAAATCATCGTGCCAATCAACGTGAGCAATGCCACGAACATCAGCACAAACCCTGCCAGAAACTGATCCTGACTTTTCAGGGCGGCCAGAAGATCGGGGCCGATGGTTTGCAAGCCCAGCACCACAGACACCAGAACCGACCCCGAAACCATGGCGGGCAGCAGGTTTCCGATATCGGCGACAAACGGGTTAAAGGCCACACGCAACGGGTATTTGGTCAGCATCCGCGCCGGCGCCATGCCTTTGGCTGTAGCGGTTTCCACATAGGGTTTGCCCAGTTCGTCCAGCATATTGGCGCGCAGCCGTTGCATCATGCCTGCAGCACCAGAGGTGCCGATCACGAAGGTCGGTACAATCAGGTGAACCAGCACCGATTTGACCTTTTCCCAACTCATCGGTTCACCTTCGAATTCGGGGGACATCAGGCCGCCGATGGGCAGGTCGAAATATTTATGGCCATAATAGAATAGAATAAGCGCCAGCAGAAAGTTGGGGGTGGCAAGGCCCAGATACCCGACGAAACCCGCCGTGTAATCAACCCAGCTTTCCGACTTTGCCGCCGCCAGAACACCCAGAGGAAGCGCCACGATATAGACAAACAACACCGCAGAAAGGTTCACCAGAACCGTCAGCCACAACGCATCCCCGACAATTTCCGACACTGGCCTGTCGAATTCGAAAGACCAGCCAAAATCGCCTTGTATCAGGCCGGAAAACCCGTTTGGTCCGGGCGCGAACCCGACCCAGATCAGGTATTGTTCCCAGATGGGTCGATCCAGGGCGTATTCTTCGCGCAAGAATTCGGCCTTGGCCACGCCAGAGCTTTGCCCCGTCGCGCGCAGTTCGTTGATCTGGTTGCTCAGGTAGTCGCCGGGCGGCAGGTTGATGATCACAAAGATCAGCACCGACACCACAAGCAGCGTCAGCAGCATCGTGAAGAAGCGGTAGATCGCGTAGCGCAAGACCATCATTGTGTCACGGGCTCCGGCTCAAAATAAAATTCATCGATCCGGTGCACGCCAAAATGCGCGCCCGGTTCCCATGTCCAAAGGGCGGTTTCGGGGACGTTGCGCAGACGTTTGGACACGACGACGGGTTGGGGTGTTTCAGAGATGATTCCAATCCCGAACAATTGGTCGGCATGAATCTCAAGCATTTCCTGCCAGATACGACTGCGTTCCGTTTTGTCAGTCGTGCGTTCCCACGCATGTGCCAGATCCAGCAGTCGCTGTGCGGGTTCCAAATCTGGCGGTTCACCGGCTTGTCCTGTCGTTTGATAATATTGCCCCCACATCGGCCAGGCAAAGAAATCCTGCGTTGTGGGTGCAAGGTAGGTCGGTGGGGTCATGGCCGTGGGAATACCGTTGTCCCACCCGAACCAGACCGCCCCCATGGTGACGCCTGCATAGACCCTGTTGCGCAGGATATCGCGATCCAGCGGGCGCATCACAAGTTGCACGCCAATGTCGCGCCAGGTGTCTGTCACGATCTGAAGAACGTTTTCGACTTCTTGCCGTTCGCCGGCTGTTTCGATGATAAAACGCAGCGGACGACCATCCGGCAGTTTGCGAAACCCATCGCCGGTTCGCTCTGTCAGGCCCATTTCATTCAGCAGGGCGTTTGCCTTTTCAACGTCATAGGTTGCCCAGGCTGTCCGGTTTTCATCTTCAAAAAACGGGCTTTGCTTTAGAACCGTCATGCCGCCTTCGACACCCAGACCAAAATACAGCCCGCGATTGATCATGCGTCTGTCTATGCCCAGAGACAGCGCCCGCCGGAACCGGACATCGCGCAAGATATCGCGCCAGATCGGATCTGCGAAATTCAGGTTGGGATAAATCGCGATTTGCGATGCGACGGCATTGGACCAAAGATGAACGACATAGTTTCCGCCGTCCAGTTCGCCCTTTTTCAGAATCGGAACATCGCGAAAATCCAGGCCACGTGCCTGCAGGTCTGCTTCGCCCGCATTGGCCTTGGCCGCGATGAGACCCGAGCCTGTCACTGTCATTTCGACAATGTCGATATAGGGCAGCTGAACGCCCTTTGAATCGATCCGGTGGTAATAGGGGTTGCGCACAAACAGATACCGAGATGTCGAATTGTTCGATGCACTCATCCACGGTTGCAATGTCGGTTCGTCCGGATTGTCGAACTTGTACATGTTATCCAGTTTGTTGTGCAGTGCCGCCCAACTGTTCACCCGCTTTTCTTCGACGATTTCGGCAAGGGTTTCCGGATCTACAAAATCCTTGTGAAACTGTTTCAGGTAATTGGCGGGCCGGTAGATAAACGGCGGGCGCGCTTCGGCCAGCAACTGAAGAAACCGTCCGTTCGGCTTGGACCATTCAAAAATGACGGTGTAGCGGTCGGGAAAGCTGACTTCGGGATATTCGCCCTCGACGCTCATGAATTCGGGCGGGCCTGTCGGGCTAAGTTCCTTGTTATTGGCGATATGTTTCCACCAGTATTCGAAATCGGCCGAGGTGAACGGCGCACCGTTGGACCAGCGGTGGCCAGGGCGCAGATTGAACACGAAGCGCCGGTTGTCATCTATTTCATAGCTGGACAGGATATCCGGCTTCAGTTCGTAGTTTTCATCGTAGCCGACCAGACGGGCGTAGCCATAAACCACCATTTGCCGCACGTCTTTCGAACGGGATACCAAGGTGCGCATCGTGCCGCCCTGCACGCCAAAACTGCGGCCTTTTGCGGGTAGATCCACAATCAGCGGTTCTGCGGGCAAACGTGCTGCAATCGGGGGCATATCGCCGCGTTCAACTTCGCTTTGCCAGAATGTGCTTTCCTTCAGCACAGGGGTTTGCGCGGCTGCCGCGCTGCCCCAGATCAGGAGGATGGATAAGATCAGCAGTCTATACATGGCACCGTACCTTGTGGCCGGGTGACAATTCGGTCAGGGCGGGCAGTTCTGTTTCGGTCATGCGGAACGCTTCGGGCCACGCCATCGGGCTGCCCGCGCCCTGCGCCACGATGTTCAGGTCGATGGGTCGTGAAATATCGGGTTCAGGCTGGGCCGCGATCAGCGCCTTGGTGTAGGGGTGGCGTGGATCATAGAACAACGTGGCCGGTGGCGCCTGTTCTACCACCAGTCCCTGTCGCATCACGGCCACTTCGTCGGCGATACGTGCAACGACGGCCAGATCGTGGCTGATGAAAAGATAAGACAGGTTCATCCGGTCGCGGATATCTTCCAGAAGGGTCAGTATCTGGTCCTGAACGGACACATCCAGTGCTGATGTCGGTTCGTCACAGACCAGAAAAACCGGATCAAGCGTCAGGGCGCGTGCAATCGAAAGGCGCTGCCGCTGGCCGCCGGAAAAGGCGTGCGGATAACGGTACAGCATATCGGGGTTCAACCCGACCTGCGTCAGTGACGCTGCCGCGCGTTCCCGTTGTTCGGTGCGGTTTCCAATGCCGTGAATTTCAAGCGGCTCGGTCAATGCATCCACGACCCGCATACGCGGATTAAGCGAGGAATAGGGATCCTGAAACACCATTTGCGCCTGTTTTTGAAAAGCAAAGCGCTGCGTTTTGTCCAGTGCGTGAACCGCCAGCGGCGTGGTGCCCTGTTCCGCTGTGAACATGACCGAACCGCCCGCGTCCGGGCGTTCCGCGCCCAAAGCGATGCGCGCGCAGGTGGTTTTGCCCGATCCGCTTTCCCCCACCACCGCCAGTGTCTTGCCGCGCGGTACGTTCAGATTGATGCCCCGGCAGGCGTTCACCTCGATCTTGGGTTTCCAGGCCGATGCGCCGCGCACGTAATAGGTTTTCGATACGTCGGACATCGACAGGATCAGATCCTGCTTTTCCAGCGGGGGCGCGCCCTTGGCAACGGCTGGTATCAGCGGCGCGGCGTTGAACAGTTTTTGTGTGTAAGGATGCGCCGGTGCGGACAGTACCAGATTGGCAGCACCGGATTCCATCACCCGCCCGTTGTTCAGAACAACAACCTGTTCAGCCATGTTGGCAACAACACCCAGATCATGCGTGACCAGAATGACGGCCATGCCTGTCTCGCGCTGCAGATCCTTGATCAGGCCCAAGACCTGCGCCTGCGTGGTTACGTCCAGCGCGGTGGTTGGTTCGTCGGCGATCAGAAGATCCGGTTTGGCAACCATCGCCATCGCGATCATAGCCCGTTGACGCATGCCGCCTGACAATTCGAAGGGGTAGGCGCTGTACACCCGTTCGGGATCGGGAAATCCGACCCGATCGAACGTTTGCAAGACAGTCTTGCGCGCCGCACGCTCTGACAGGCCGTCATGCAGTTTCAGAACCTCGGACACCTGATTGCCGATCCGGTGCAACGGCGACAGTGATCGCATCGGTTCCTGAAAGATCATCGAAATGTAGTTGCCGCGGATATCGCGCATTTGCCGTTCACGGAGCGACAGCAATTCGACAGATTTGTCAGCGCGACTAAAAGTGATGCTGCCCCCCAATATCCGTGCGGTACTGGGCAGAATCCGCAGGATCGTGCGGCACGACAGTGTCTTGCCAGAGCCGCTTTCACCGACCAGGGCAAGTGTCTGTCCGGGAAGGACAGCAAAACTTACATCGCTGATGACCGGCGGCGCCTTGCCGAACCCGATGCTCAGGTTGTCAACTTGCAACAGGGGCTTCATTCAATCCGGTTCCAACTGTCTATTGTCCAAAAAGGCCACTCACACAAAAGCTTCAGGACAATGGACCCGCAGCGCAATCATACCATCACCCATTGGCAGCCTGTTAGTCAAATCCGATCTGGCGAATTTTGTGCAGGGCGACCCGCCCGAAACAGACACAAGACCCTACACATTCCGAATTGGATCAGGCATCTAGCGTTCGGATCCGGTGGGCGCCTCCGCCGGATCAGGACGACGGAAGATAAGGAATGATACATGACCCGCCTTGACCTGTTCATTGACCGTATGGTGTCGCAACGTGCGTGCCTGAACTTTGCTGTCGAGCAGACCGGAAACCTGCCCGGCCCCGTTTTTGAACTGGGGTTGGGAAACGGACGCACCTACCACCACTTGCATGAAATCGTGAAGGGCAGGGACATCTATGTTTTTGATCGCGCGGTTGAATCTCATCCCGAGTCTACGCCAGACCCCGACCATATGATTCTGGGTGACGTGATCGAAACACTGCCTGCGGCCCTGCGGCGGTTTGGCGCGAAAGCCAGCCTGATCCATGCGGATCTGGGGGGGCATATTCCGGCCCTCAATGATGCGTTTGCACGCACATTGTCACCGCTGATCGAACCTTTGCTGGCCGTTGGCGGCCTCATGGTTTCAAGTGATCGCATGTATTTCAACGATCTCGAAGAACTGCCTTTGCCACCGGGGGCCGTGCCGGGCCGATGCTTTGTCTATCGCAAGTAACAGTTTTTACGACGCAGCGTTACGCAGCACACCCTTGATCCCTGGACAATAAAAGAACAGCCTTGCGCCAACGGAATTCCAGTTTTGCGGGGACGACCTGATGTCTGAAGTGATTGCTTACGAACTGCACGGAGATATTGCAGTGCTGCGGGTGCAAAACCCGCCGGTGAACGCATTGGGTCACGCGGTGCGGCTTGGTCTGGACAAGGCGATGACACGGGCCGAGGGAGAGGCCAAGGCAGTTGTGATTGTTGGCGATGGCCGTTCGTTCCCCGCAGGTGCCGATATCAGCGAGTTTGGAAAGCCGCCGCAAGACCCCTGGCTGCCTGATCTGTGCAACCGGATCGAAGCATCGCCGCTGATAGTCGTTGCTTGCTTGCATGGCACCGCTTTGGGCGGTGGTCTTGAGGTGGCGCTGTCGGCGCATTACCGCATTGCCGTTCCGTCCGCGAAAGTGGGGTTGCCCGAGGTGCATCTGGGTATTCTGCCCGGTGCAGGCGGCACCCAGCGGTTGCCGCGTCTGACCGGGGCCAAGGCGGCTTTGGGCATGATCACAACAGGCCGGCATGTCGGCGCGGACGAGGCGTTGCAGATGGGCATTCTGGACCGTCTGGAAAAAGGTGATCCGCAAAGCATCGGCGTGGGTTATGCGCAGGCATTGCTGGATCAGGGGGCGCCGCGCCGTCCGGTTTGCGATATGCCGGGGCCGGATCCTGTCGATTTCGATGTGGTTTATGCGGACGTGCTTGCCAAGGGGCGGGGACAACTTTCGCCAGCAACGGCAGTACGCGCGGTGCAGGCCGCAAGCGAGTTGCCTTTTTTCGAAGGTCTGAAGCGCGAGCGGGAATTGTTTTCCGAATTGATGGCAACGGATCAGCGTCACGGATTGATCCATGCGTTTTTTTCAGAACGTGCAGTCAGCAAACTGCCAGAGTTGCAAGGCATTGCGCCACGTGACGTCAAGGCGATCGGCGTGATCGGCGGTGGCACCATGGGCGCGGGAATCGTTACCGCGGCCTTGTTGTCGGGATTCGCAGTGACCTTGATCGAAATGTCTGACGCGGCAGCCAAAGCGGCCCGCGACCGTATAGAAGGCAATCTGGGCGGCGCGCTCAAACGTGGCAAACTTAGTCAGGAACAATATGATGCCCTGACGCAAAAGGCCCTCACACTGGCCACGGATTACAATGCGCTAAGCAATGCTGATCTGGTGATCGAAGCGGTTTTCGAAGACATGGCCGTCAAGAAAGACGTATTCGCCAAGCTTGACGCAGTGTGCAAACAGGGGGCCGTGTTGGCGACCAATACATCCTATCTGGATGTGAATGAAATCGCGGCAAGCACGTCGCGGCCGCAGGATGTGATCGGGCTGCACTTTTTTTCGCCGGCCCATGTCATGAAGCTGCTTGAAGTGGTGGTGGCCGACAAAACCGCGCCGGACGTGGTGGCCACCGCATTTGCGCTGGGCAAGGCAATGCGCAAGGTCGCCGTGCGCGCGGGCGTGTGCGACGGCTTTATCGGCAACCGTATTCTGAGCGCCTATCGCACCTGTGCCGACCATATGATTCTGGATGGGGCCAGCCCCTATCAGATCGACAAGGCGCTGACGGATTTCGGTTTTGCCATGGGGCCGTTCGCGGTGGCCGATCTGGCGGGGCTGGATATCGGCTGGGCCAGCCGCAAGCGGTTGGCCCCCACCCGCGATCCGCGTGAACGGGTGCCGGATTATCCCGACCGCCTGTGCGAGGCGGGCCATTTCGGGCAGAAAACCGGCAAAGGCTATTATATCTACGAGGCGGGCAAACGCGGGGGCACGCCAAACCCCGAAGTGATGGAGTTGATCGCCGCAGAACGTGCATCAAAAAAGATCACACCACGGGCGTTTTCGGATGAAGAGATCGTGCGCCGCTATATGGCAGCGATGGTCAACGAGGCTGCCAAAGTAGTGGGCGAAGGCATTGCGCGCCGCCCGCTGGACGTGGATATGACGCTGCTGTTTGGTTATGGGTTTCCGCGTTATCGCGGTGGGCCGCTGAAATGGGCAGACCTGACCGGATTGCCCGAAGTGTTGAAGGATATTGAAACCTTCGCACAGGAAGATGCGTATTTCTGGCAGCCCGCGCCGCTGTTACAGGAACTGGTCCGTGACGGGCGCAGTTTTGATGATCTGAACAAAGGATAATCCTGATGAAACAAGCTGTTATCGTTTCGACGGCTCGTACGGGCCTGGCAAAATCGTTCCGCGGATCGTTCAACATAACGCATGGCGCAACCATGGGGGGGCATGCGGTTTCCGCAGCGGTCGAACGCGCCGGGCTTGATCCGAACACCATCGAGGATTGCATCATTGGCTGTGGTTTTCCCGAAGGGGCGACGGGCCAGAATATTGCCCGCCAGATTGCGATCCGCGCCGGTCTGCCAGTCACCGTGTCGGGCATGACGGTGAACCGCTATTGTTCCAGTGGTCTGCAAACGATTGCACTGGCAGCCCAGGCAATCCAAGCGGGTGCCGGCCCGATGATTGCGGGCGGTGTTGAAAGCATTTCGATGGTGCAGCCGAACACCACGCCAACGCCAGAGGCGTGGATTCTGGAACATAAACCGGCAATTTACATGGCGATGATCGAAACAGCGGATATCGTGGCAAAGCGATACGGCATCACGCGGGACGCGCAGGATGAATATGGATTGCGCAGCCAGCAGCGGATTGCGGCGGCGCAAAAGGCGGGCCTGTTCGAAGATGAAATTGTTCCGATGCAGACGGTCATGGCTGTGAAGGACAAGGAAACCGGAGAAGTGTCACAACACAAGGTCACGGTAGATCGCGACGAATGCAATCGCCCGGGTACGGTTCTGGAAGGGTTGCAGGCGCTGCAACCTGTGCGCGAAGGCGGCTATGTTACTGCAGGCAATGCCAGCCAGTTAAGCGACGGGGCCGCCGCGTTGGTGATGATGGATGCGCAACAGGCCGAACGGCAGGGGCTGACCCCGATGGGCGCGTTCAGGGGCTTTGCCGTTGCCGGATGCGAACCCGACGAAATGGGCATCGGGCCGGTGTTTGCCGTGCCCCGTCTGCTTGAACGGCACGGGCTGAAGGTTGACGATATCGACCTGTGGGAGTTGAACGAAGCGTTTGCGTCGCAGGCGTTGTACTGCCGCGACAAGCTGGGAATTGATGACGAAAAATGCAACGTGAACGGCGGGTCCATCGCAATCGGGCACCCGTTTGGAATGACAGGTGCGCGTATGGCGGGCCATCTGCTGCGCGAAGGACACCGACGCGGGGCAAAGCTGGGAGTGGTGACCATGTGTATCGGTGGCGGCATGGGGGCCGCGGGCTTGTTTGAAATCTACTAGGGGCATTTGTCATGGACCTGAGTTATTCTGATAAAGAACTGGCCTTTCGGGAGGAAGTGCGTGCCTTTCTGAAGGCTGAATTGCCATCAGACCTGAGTGACAAGGTGCGCGCCGGCGCAACCCTGAGCAAACAGGACCATGACCGTTGGCACGCGATCCTGCATGCGCGCGGATGGCTTGCCATAAACTGGCCAAAGACGTTCGGGGGTGCCGAATGGAACGCCGTTCAACGCCATATTTTTGAGGAAGAATGCGCGCGTGCCTATGCGCCGCGGGTGGTGCCGTTCGGTCTGACGATGCTGGGCCCGGTGTTGCAAAAATTCGGATCGAAGGAGCAACAGGATCATTGGCTTCCCCGTATCCTGAATGGCGCGGACTGGTGGTGTCAGGGGTATTCCGAACCCGGTGCCGGGTCTGATCTTGCATCGTTGAAAACCAGCGCCGTGCATGACGGCGACCACTATGTGGTGAATGGCCAGAAGACGTGGACGACACTGGGCCAGTACGCAAACATGATTTTTTGCCTTGTGCGGACCGATCCGGGGGTCAAGCAGCAGGAAGGCATATCGTTTCTGCTGATCGACATGGAAACGCCGGGTATAAAAGTGCGCCCTATCATCCTTCTGGATGGCAGCGCCGAAGTGAACGAGGTCTGGTTTACAGACGTGCGTGTGCCTGTCGAGAATCTTGTAGGCGAGGAAAACCAGGGGTGGACCTACGCCAAGTATCTTTTGACCCATGAACGCACGAACATCGCCGGTACAGGGTTTTCCGCGGCGGGCCTGGACGCCTTGAAGCGCATTGCCCGCGCCGAGGTTGCGGGCGGTCGGCCATTGATCGAAAACCCCCTATTTGCTGCGCGGATCGCACGGGTTGAAATCGAATTGATGGCGATGGAAATCACCAATCTGCGCATGATCAGCAAGGCGGCGTCAGGGCAGGCGCCGGGTGTTGAAAGCTCGATGCTGAAGGTCAAAGGCACGATCATCCGTCAGGAGATCAATGATCTGACACGCCGTGCGGTCGGGCCTTATGCGATGCCGTTCGTGTCCGAAGCGATTGAAGGCGATAACGCAGGCATCGGGCCGGATTACGCACGGCCGGTTGCAAGGCAATATTTCAACAACCGCAAGATTTCGATTTACGGCGGTTCGAATGAAATCCAGCGCGAGATTATCGCCAAGACCGCGATGCGGGGGCAGACAGGATGAATTTCGAACTGACCGAAGAGCGCCGGATGCTACAGGACAGCCTGCGGCGGTTTCTGGCGGATAAATACACAACGCAGGTGCGAAACCAGATACTGGACAGCACCGCGGGCCTGTCTGCGACGATCTGGTCCCAAATGGCAGATCTGGGCGTGATCGGCGCATTGCTTGGCGAAGACAAGGGCGGCTTTGGCGGAACGGGGTTTGACATTACAACCGTGTTCGAAGAACTGGGCCGCGCCGGTGTGGTCGAACCGTTTCTGGATACGGCCATTCTGGGTGCCGGTCTGATTGCGGAACTGGGCACCGACGATCACGCCGGAATTCTGGAGGATGTGATGGCCGGATCTGTGCATCTGGCATTTGCACATGGTGAGCCAACCAGCCGATATGATCTGAACATTGTTGCAACAACCGCGCAGAACCGAGGAGATCACTATGTTCTGAACGGGCGCAAATCGGTTGTGGTGAATGCCGAGGCGGCCGATCATCTGGTGGTGTCTGCCCGGACATCCGGTGATGTTGATGATCAAAACGGCATTTTGCTTTTCCTTGTTCCGTCAGATGCAGACGGGCTTGAACTGAACGGCTATCCGCTGATCAGCGGAGGGCGCGCAGCAGAAATCGTTATGGACGGTCTTGTGCTACCGCAAGACGCGTTGCTGGGCAGTGAGGGTAACGGGTTTGACGCAATCGAAAAATGCGTGGCTATGGCCAATGTTGCCTTGATCGCCGAGGCGCTGGGGGCGATGGAAACAGCCGCGCGGCTGACGCTGGATTATCTGGGCACCCGTACGCAATTTGGCCGTCCGATTGGTTCGTTTCAGGTACTGGCGCACCGAATGGCGGATGTGTTTATCGAACTGAAACAGGCGCGTTCGGCCGTGATTCTTGCCGCGGGCCATCTGGAAGCGGATCGTGTCACGCGTGAGCGGCATGTCAGTGCCGCGAAACATCTGATGGGTCGCGTGGGCAAACTTGTCGCCGAAGAGTCAATTCAGATGCACGGCGGTATCGCAATGACGCAGGAATACGAACTGGCGCATATCGCCAAACGTATCGTGATGATCGATCATCGGTTTGGCGACACCGATCATCATCTGGAACGCTTTATCGCGCTTGGTGCGGATCAGTTGGCGGGGCGGTCCGGGACTGCGGCCACCACCGCATAAGCCACCTTCAACCCGTTCAGGATCATGTCTTCCCAGGGCGCAACAGCCACTTCGGCACCCTGCATTTGCAACGCCTTGGTGTATAGATCTGTCAGGTTCCCGATCATGACGATCTGCTGGCCCAGCCAATAGGGTTTTGCCGCGGCCAGTTCCGCACCGACCAGATGGCCGGTTACCCTGTCCGGCGCGTTCATGGTTCTGGCGCTGCTCAACTGGCGGGCCAGACGATCGGGATGGGACAACGTGTCTGACACGGCATCGCAAAAACCGTCGGTCGGGTGCTGCGCCCCGGCCAGAGCAGTGATCAATTCAGGGGTCAGGAACGTTTGAAAGCTGACGACTTCGCCCGCCGAAATCTGCGCCCACAAGGTTGCTGCGCCATGTACGCAAATGACGCCTTCGAAAACGGGGTTCACGGACAAATAGCCGGTGATCACAGTTTCCAACCCGCTGCTGATTGCGGGCGGATTGTGTTGCGCCAGCGCGGGAACGGCGGCGATATTGGACGAGATCGAAGTTGCGCCAACTGTTTCAAACGGGGTGCAGGGCACGATGCGGGAAGGGCCGGGCAAACCACATGCGATGATCGGCCCCTGAATTTTTGCAGCATAGTCGGTGAAGGCGGTCACAGGCACGTCTTTGCACGCCAAAACCTGTTCGGCCTGCAGTTCCCAAACCGTGACGTGTTCGCCATCGACATAGGCTGCGGCCCAGTTATCCATGGGTCTGAACCGGTCTTTGATCAGGCATAGACACCCACTGCCGCTTCGCGGATGGCACGGATATTCTGGCCGTATACGTCCGGATTACTGACCGATCCGCCCTTGAACACTGCAGATCCGGCAACCAGAACGTCTGCCCCTGCCTGCGTCACCAGCGGCGCTGTTGTCGGATCAACACCGCCGTCGATTTCGATATGAACGGGCCGGCCGCCGATCATCGATTTCAACTGGCGCACTTTCTCGATCTGCGAATGAATGAACTTTTGCCCGCCAAAGCCGGGGTTCACTGTCATCACGCAGACCAGATCCACCAAATCCAGCAGATATTCTATCGCGCTGGCCGGTGTGCCGGGGTTCAATGCAATCCCCGCCTTGGCACCATTGGCGCGGATGGCCTGCATTGTCCGGTGCACATGGGGCCCGGCCTCGACATGTGCGGTGATCACGTCGGCACCTGCCTTGGCGAATGCTTCGATATAGGGATCAACAGGTGCAATCATCAAATGCACGTCCATGACGCCTTTGATGTGGGGGCGGATTGCGGCGCAGGTTGACGGGCCGAAAGTGATGTTGGGCACGAAATGGCCATCCATCACATCAACATGCACCCAGTCGCATCCCTGCGTTTCAATGGCTTCGCATTCGGCACCAAAATTGGCGAAATCGGCTGACAGGATCGACGGGGCGATTTTAACAGAACGTTCAAAGGACATGGGGCAGCGCACCTTTTTTGCGGGAACGGGGATTTGTTGTGATATAGCTTGCGCTTTGGTCAAAGGTCCAGCGGTGCAACGCCACGTGTGCGGTCATCCAGTCAGGCGCGCGCTTGAAATCTGGTGAAAGTATCCCGTTTCGCTTTCACCGGCCAGAATGATGCGATCAATGTTCAAAACCTGTTCCAGCACCGGCAGCAAGGCGTTTTGCAACGCTGCGCTGGTTTGGGAACGCGTTGTTTTACCCAGTTTGCCTGTCAGGGTGATGTGAAATTTGAAATCTTCCATCACATGCGGATAGCCCCACTGCGCCAGATGTTCTTTCTGCCTGTCGGACAGGGTGGATGCTTCGCGCCGCGCGATTTCCTGCGCCGTCAAAGGCGCGCGAAAACAATCCAGATCCTGCACACATTTCGCGGCCAACTGGGCAAGCGGTTTCGTATCGCTTTTGGGCACAAGCGCAAGAAACTGGCCCAAGGCGACCAGTTTCAGCCCGTCAAGCGCGATGGGCGAAAGCGTTTTGGCAAGTGCCGCCAGCGCCGTTTGCAGTTCTTGCTCGGTCCGGTTCTCGGCCAGTCGGAACGGCGGTTTCAACGTGGCATGAAACCCGTATCGGCGCGGTGTTTCTGTCAGGTCTTGGATTGGTTCGGACAACCCGGGGATATGCGGCCGCGTCACAGGTTTGCCGGTTCGTATATCCCACCCCAGCCAGCTTGACCCGAAATCGGCCAGATCGCCCTGGGGTGGCGTGTAATAGATGGCATAGCGCTGAAAGTTCATAAGGCCCCCGTTTGTCAAAGACTGGTCTGGAAACCCTTCTTTTGTCCAGATTGCTTTTCCCGATGCTTGGAAAATCGGAAGTTTCGTTCTTTGTGGACTGGTTTCGTTAACCAAACTGAAAACAAAGCCGTGCTGATGTGACCACGTTGCCTTGGGTGCGACACTTGCCCGGTGTTGCGCTGCGCAAGAACGGAGATTTCTGGAACTGAAAATGATCGAATTGTCACATGCTGCCCTGCGTTGGTTCCGCCCACTTCATTTCTTTCTGTCTGCCCTGTCACGATCAACCGGATTGATCGGACCATGGACAAGCCATTACGCCGGCAGGGCAAAGACGGTTCACAGACCGCTACAGGATCGCATCATTCACGACGAACGTGATGTCTTGCTCGGGCGCGCGCACGTAGACCTGACCGCGCCGCAGATCGCGGCGGTTTATCACGGCCAGTCTGTCCTGATTACCGGTGCAGGTGGATCGGTTGGTTCTGAACTGGCCCGACAGGTTATCGAAGCTTGCCCGCGTTTGCTGGTACTGTTGGATCATTCAGAGCTTGCGCTTTATCAGATCGATCGCAAACTGCGTGAAGCGGCACGGGCAAACGGTGTTGTGCTGCGCCCCGTTCTGGCATCGGTCACCGATGCTGCCAGGGTTTTTTCAACCCTGAGCCAGAATGAGGTAAGCATCGTTCTGCACGCGGCGGCCTATAAACATGTTGCCCTTATCGAAGAAAACGAAATTGCGGGCGTTCTGAACAACGTGATCGGTACACAGGTTATGGCCGATGTTGCGCGCCAGTCTGGGGTCAAACGGTTTGTGCTGGTTTCAACGGACAAGGCGGTGCGCCCCAAGAACATCATGGGGGCAACCAAACGACTGGCTGAACTGGTTGTTCAGGATATCCAGACACGCGCACCCGGAACGATTTTTTCTATGGTGCGGTTCGGCAATGTGGTCGGCTCGTCCGGCTCGGTTGTGCCCCTGTTTCAGGAACAGATCGCGGCCGGTGGCCCTGTCACCATCACGCACAAGGATGTTTCGCGCTATTTCATGACAATTCCCGAAGCCGCGCATCTGGTTCTAAGTGCAAGCGCCTTTGCCAGGGGCGGTGATTTGTTCATGCTGGACATGGGAAAACCGGTGCGGATTGTCGATCTGGCCCGCCGTATTGCGCGACACTCTGGCGTCAGGATCCGCGATGAATGTGCGCCAGACGGTGAAATCGACTTGCAGATTACAGGTTTGCGCCGTGGTGAGAAACTGTTTGAAGAATTGCTGGTCTCTGCCACGCTAGAACCAACGCCGCACCGCAAGATTTTTCGCGCGTCACCCAAGGGTATTTCGGAACTGGAAATGGCCCGGATATTGCGTGATCTGGCAACTGCCGTTGCGCATGTTGACAACGCGTCAGCCCGCCGGATTGTCACGTCAGCCCTGTCAGAGGATCGGATTCCGGAACAAACCGCGATATGAACGCGCGCGGCTATACTTGATAATAATCGAGATACCAGTCGACAAAGGCCTGAATGCCAACGTTTATCGGTGTTGCGGGGCGTGACCCTGTCAAAGTTTCCAGCAGGCTTGCATCGGCCCATGTGGCCGGCACATCGCCGGGTTGCATGGGCAGAAATCGTTTTTCTGCTGTCCGGCCAACTGCGGTTTCGATGGCTTTAATGAATGTCATCAGTTCAACCGGCTGTCCGTTTCCGATGTTTACAATCCGGTACGGCGCGACCGCAGAAAGGCTGTCACCATCGGCTATGTCCTGTTCTGTTGCTGGACGTCGTGGCGCGGCATCGATTAGCGCACAGATGCCGGCAACAAGATCGTCGATATAGGTGAAATCCCGCTGCATTTTGCCGTGGTTGTAAATGTCGATCGGGTTCCCTTCCAGAATGGCCTTGGTGAATTTGAAATGGGCCATGTCGGGCCTTCCCCATGCTCCGTAAACGGTAAAAAAACGGAACATCGTCATCGGAAGATCGTAAAGATGGGCATAGGAATGGGCCATGCTTTCCGTGGCCTTTTTCGTCGCTGCATAGAACGACATCTGCCGGTTGGTCTGATCGGTTTCGCGGTAAGGCATATCCGTATTCGCGCCATAGACCGAAGATGTGGACGCCAGCAGAGTGTGCGCCGGGGGATAGGCGCGTGCCGCCTCGAGCAGTTCAAGCGTGCCGACAAGGTTGGATTGAACATAGCTGCGCGGCTGATCGATGGAAAACCGCACACCGGCCTGCGCCGCCAGATGAATGATCGCATCGAAACGGTGCTTTTCGAATAGATCCAGCAGCAGCCCATCCTGTTCAAGCCGTGCGTTCACGGCGGTAAAACCGGCGCTTTGCATAAGCATTGCCTGACGGCGCTGTTTCAGCGTCACGTCGTAATAATCGGTCATCGCGTCCAGCCCGACAACGCGCCACCCCGCGTCCAGCAGCGCGCGCGCCGTGAAGTATCCGATAAATCCGGCAGACCCGGTAACAAGTGCTGTGCGCTGCATTCTGTTTGCCTTGATTGTCATGTTCGGTTCAGGACGGTTGGCGCCTTTTGCCAGTTGGCGGCGATCAGGCCAAGGGCACATGAGTGGATTGGAGGTTGACCCCGTTTATGCCTCATCCGGCATCGTGGCGGTCTTCAGGGCAGCGCGCAGAACTTCGCGGTCGCCGATATGATTGCACAGGATCAGCACCAGCCGGGCGTGAAACGCATCGCTTTGGTCTTTTGTCAGGCCGTCATGGGCGGCCAGCAATTCGGCATAAAACCCATCCACATCTGTAATGTTGGGTTCAAGGTTCAACTGTACCATTTCAACCCTCTTTTCCGATGGCGCGGCGCATGGCAGCGCATATTTTGGTTTCATCAAACGTGCCCCACCGGGCCGCGATATAGTGATCGGGGCGCACCAGATATACCGCAGAGTCGGCACTTCCCAGAAATCTTTCCCGGATGACGGGATCGCAATCCATCTTGACGCGCCGCGCACTTACACCTGCTTCACTGATTGCATCCGGCGCGGTTGCATTCATTGTCAGAAGGCTAAAGCCGGGGCCCAGATTTTCCAGAAGAAACCCCTGTGCCATGGGCACGTCGCAACATGGCGCGCCCGGGCGTGTCAATGCGGGACCGCCAGCAAGATCATCGGGGCCTGTGAGGGGCGAGGATTCGTAATTGCAGGGCACCGACAAGCGGCCGGAATTGACCATCGGGCGTGCAAAGCCGTGATGTTCGGAAAGGTCCAGCACGGCATCCCGCAATATCCTGCTGATCTGTGATTTCGGTGTTATGAAATCTGTCGAACGCGACGAGTTAAGGATGTTTTCGTCGGCTCCGAAAACACGTTCGGCATCGTAAGAGTCGAGCAGGGTTTCGGGTGCGGTTCCGTCGATCACCAGTTTGAGCTTCCAGCACAAGTTGTCGGTGTCTTGCAGGCCCGAATTGGCCCCGCGCGCGCCGAAAGGCGATACCTGATGTGCGGCGTCACCCGCGAATATGACGCGGTTATGGCGGAAACGTTCCATGCGGCGGCACTGAAACTTGTAGATCGACACCCATTCCAGTTCGAAATCGATATGCGCGCCCAACATCGCCTTCAGGCGGGCAACAACATTTTGTGGCTTTTGTTCTTCGTCTTTGTTGATGTCCCAGCCCAGTTGCAGATCAATGCGCCAGACCCCGTCGGGCTGTTTGTGCAGCAATGCTGATTGGCCACGGTTGAACGGAGGATCAAACCAGAACCAGCGCTCTTTCGGAAAATCGGCGTCCATCACCACATCGGCGATCAGAAAGTTATCCTCGAACACGCGCCCGACGAAATCCAGCCCCAGCATCTGACGCATCGGGGAACCGGCACCATCACACGCGATCAGCCAGTCGCATTCCAAGGCGTAAGGGCCATCGGGCGTTTCTATGTTCAGCGAGACGTGATCGTCGTGCTGGCTCGCCTGCGTAACCTTGTTGCGCCCACGCAATTCGATTGGCGCACCGGCGTTTTCCAGCGCCCTGACCCGTTTGATCAGGTGGTGTTCCAGATGGTATTGCTGAAGATTGATAAAGGCGGGGCGTTTGTGTCCTGCTTCGGGTTGCAGGTTGAAGTGATAGACCTGCCGGTCGCCGAAAAATACCTTGCCAACGTTCCACTGAACGCCTTTTTCGGTCAATTCCTGACCGCATCCCAACCTGTCAGCGATGTCCAGCGTCCGTTTCGAAAAACAGATGGCGCGACTGCCGAAAGACACCTTTTCGTTGTCATCGAGTATAAGAACCGGAATGTCCTGCTGCGCGAGATCAATCGCCGCCGCCAATCCCACAGGCCCCGCGCCGACAACAATCACCTGCTTGCGCGCCGGTGTTTCGCGATCCTGATCTGCGGAACGGCGGTAGGGATACAGAGGTTTTTCAAAAATTCTGGTCATTGTGGGCCGCGTTTGCCTGATTGCGGGCGTTTGGTTGTTTCCAACGGTTCCGCAAAATAGCGCGCAGCAGTCGGTGCGCGCCCGTATTCAAGGTAGAAATCATCCAGTTGTGGTGGTGCGATACCGGCGTGGTGAACCATCGTGTGGGCCTGACCGCGATGATGGATCTGATGTTGAAACAGGTGCAGCAGCAAAGGCCCGACCCGTTCATAAACATCGCCTGTTTCACGCCGGGTCAGGCGCAGACTATCCAGATCTTGGGGCCGTAGTGTTTCGCAGAAGCGGATCAGCTCTTGATCCAGTGCGGTTTGTAACTTTGCAAGGGCCGCACACGACCCGACATCGGTCCGGTCATAAACCGAACGGCCATGTCCGGTTTCCTGCAGGGCATCAATATAATAAAGATCAACCTCGTAAATGTGGTTCAGCGTTCGCTTAAGCGACGGAAAGAAACCCGGACGCGGACCGGAAAACGCACTGTCTGACAGCCCTGCAACCGCGGCATAGAGCGTTGTGTTGGCCCATGCGTTGTTTTGCGCCATCAAAACAAATGCATCCTTCATTTGATCATTCCTGCAATGCGGCCCACATCTCCAGATCGCGCTCTGCGGTCCAGATCTTTGGCGTCTCTACGCCGCGGGCTTCGTCATAGGCGCGGGCCACGTTGAAGGGCAGGCAGTGTTCATAGATCGCATAATCGGAAAATTTCGGATCACAGGCCGCACGTACCGCATCCCACGCCTCTTTCAACGATCCACCACGGGCTGCGACGCGCGCGGCGGGGGCATAGGTGCTGTTTACGAAATCGCGCGTGTTTTCGATTGCGGCGTTGACCATTTCTTTTCCGATCAATGCATCACCACGACCGGGCGCAATAGCATCAACATCGAAAGACCGGATGTTATCAAGCGTATGATTCCATTCACCAAAGTAGCCATCGCCACAGTAACAGGCCGAATGGTATTCAACGATATCGCCCGTGAACATGACGTTCTGGTCAGGCACGTGAACAACAATATCGCCAGCGGTATGGGCGCGCCCCAGATGCATAAGATCGACACGCCGGTTGCCCAGATAGACTGTCATCGCATCCGAAAACGTGGTGGTCGGATAGGTCAGGCCCGGGATACTTTCATGGCCTTCGAACAGACGGGGGAAGCGCTGGAATTCACTGTCCCAATCTTCTTGCCCGCGTTCCACCACCATGGCGCGGGCTGCATCGCTCATGATGATCTGATCGGCGCCATAGGCCGATGCGCCAAGAACGCGCACGGCGTGGTAATGCGTCAGAACCACATGCGAGATCGGTTTGTCAGTGACGGTGCGCACATTCTCGATCACCTTTTTGGCCAGACGCGGTGTTGCCTGCGCTTCGACAATCATCACAGAGTTGTCGCCGATGATGACACCCGAATTGGGATCGCCTTGTGCCGTATAGGCCCAGATACCGTCGCCGACTTCGCTGAAGCTGACGATTTTTTCCTCCAAGTCACCTTGCGATGCGAATGCTTTTGTCATTGATTTTCCCTTCAAGTGCCGTTGTGCAGGAAATGCAAACGCCCCTTCATGTCGTAATTCAATCGCAGCAAAGCTAACACGGGTTCACATGCAGCGAAAGCAGGCAAGGCACCGCGTATCCGCCGTTGAAACAGCCGTGAATATTCACCTGTGAACGATTTCTTTACTTGCGGTCAGGTGCGCGCATCGGGCATATCTGGGCCAATAAAACCCATTGGGGCAGGACACGCGACTTTCGTTTAATTCAGCCTTTCGGTTCCGTTCCGGCAGGGAAAACGATGACTTGAAACTGACGTCGAAATTTCTCTTCAGACTATCGGTCGGCATCTTGCTGTCGATACAATCGGCTATGGCGCTGACCGTGCAGATCAATGGTGATCTTCCCGAGGACGTTCTTGACAGTTTGAACGGCGCATCGCTGCTGGTTGAACAGGCGAATAACGAGGACGCCGCCAGCCAAGACCCTTACGCATCGGCAACAGCAGATTACGCCCGTTTGCTGGCGGTGTTGTACGAGGCTGGATACTTTGGTGCGGAAATCAGCATCAAGCTGGATGGCCGGGAAGCGGCAAATGTCAGCGCGATCAACGCCCCCAAGACCGCGAATTCGGCTGTTATTAACATTCAGCCGGGGCCGGTTTTCCGTTACGGAACAGCGCAGGTAAAACCGATCGCGCCGGGAACCGAATTGCCAAAGGGGTTCGCAACGGGTGAAACCGCCGGTCTTTCCACCTTGCGCGGCGCCAGTGAACGGGCAATTTCGGGGTGGCGTGATCTGGGGTACGCCAAGGCCAGGATCGTTGATCAAAAGGTGACGGCAGATCACCGGAACGCGATCCTGAATGCTGCATTGCAGGTGAATGCGGGGCAACAGCTGAAATTCGGCAACCTGACCGTCAAGGGCAACAGACGGGTTCGTACGGAACGCATTCTGGAAATCGCGGGCCTGCCGCAAGGCGAGGTTTTTTCACCCGAAGCTTTGGACAAGTCTGCCAAACGGTTGCGGCGCACGGGTGCGTTTGGTTCGGTTGCGTTCTCCGAAGCCGAAAATGTCGGATTGAACCAGACGTTGGATATTACGCTGGACGTGTCCGAACAGCGCCGCCGCCGCGTCGGATTTGGTGGGGATATTGCAACGTCTGACGGGTTGAGCCTGAGCGCATTCTGGATGCATCGCAACCTGTTGGGCGGTGCCGAGCGGTTGCGGATCGAAGGTGAAATCAGCGGCATTGGCGGCGACACGGGCGGCGACGATTATCGGCTGAGCGCGCGGTTCGAACGGCCTGCAACCTTTGGGCCAGACCGTGATTTATACGCATTGGCCGAACTCGAAGAATTGAACGAAGTCAACTATTTCACGCGTCAGGCAACCGTTGGCGTTGGTGTGAACTGGATCGCATCGGACCGCCGCGAATACGAATATGGCGTTGGCCTGATGGCAGCGGAAACCCGTGATGCGTTCGGTGAAGACGAATATCTGTTGTTTATCATCCCCGCTGAAACCCGCCGCGATTACCGAAACAACCAACTGGATGCGACCAAGGGCTATTACCTGCGCGCCAACGCTGCGCCTTTTGCTGCCATTCGCGGATCGGATGACGGTGTTCGTGCGTTCGGAGACTACAGAATTTACCGCAGCTTCGGGACAGAGCGCCCGGTTACCCTCGCGTTTCGTGCGCAGTTGGGATCGGTTTTCGGGCCATCCTTGGCGGATGCCCCGAGCGATTTCGTGTTTTACTCGGGCGGCGGCGGCACAGTGCGCGGGCAACCCTATGAATCCTTGGGCGTGGACGTAGGCGGCGGATTGATCGCTGGCGGGCGATCCTTTCTGGGTCTTTCCGCCGAGGCGCGGTTCAAGGTTACCGAGACGATCGGAATCGTCGGGTTTTATGATTACGGCTTTATCGGGTCAGACCCATTGCCCAGCGAAGGCAGCGGCGATTCACAAAGCGGTGCAGGTATCGGCGTGCGCTACCAAACGCCGATCGGCCCGATCCGGTTTGATGTCGCTGTGCCGGTTGATGGACCGAATGAAAGCAATAATTTTGAAATCTATATCGGGATCGGACAAGCGTTTTGAGAAAGCTGGCCCTCATTCTGATGTTTTGTCTGGGCTGCGCAAATGCGGGCTTGGCGCAGGAAGATGATCGCGGGTTCCTGACGCGCAAGATAGAAGAGGCTCTTGCCGGGGCGGGGCGCGATGTGCGTCTGGAAGGGTTCAGGGGTGTGCTGACGTCGGAGGCGTCTTTTGACAGTCTGACCATTGCCGATGAAGACGGTATCTGGCTGTCACTGACCGATGTCGTGTTGGATTGGAAGCGGTCGGCGCTGCTGCGTGGACGGTTCGAAGTCAACACGTTGTCCGCCAAATCGCTGGATTTGAAACGCATTCCGAAAACCGAAGAACAGGCCGAGGTTCCGGATGCGGAAGCCAGCGGATTTTCTTTGCCTGAACTGCCGGTCGCAATCAACATAGCCGAGTTCAGGGTAGATGAAATCACGTTGGGCGAACCCATTCTGGGCGAGGCGGTTGCCCTGTCGATCACGGCATCGGCAAGGCTGGAAGACGGGGAATTTGAAACCGATCTGAATGCGGAACGAACAGACGGAAAGATGGGGCGTTTCCTGATTGATGCCAGTTTTGAACAGGCAACTGAAACGCTGGCTGTCAAGCTTGAGGTGGTGGAAGATTCGGGCGGGATCGCTGTGCGCCTGATGAATCTGCCCGGACATCCCGAACTTGATCTGACGGTTGATGGAACGGGAGTGCTAAGCGATTTTGTTGCACAAATCGCGCTGGCAGCAAATAACGAACCGCGTTTGACCGGTCAGGTAAAGCTTAGCGCGGAACCGGTTGCTGAAGGTCAGACAAAACCGGCGCGCCGCATCCAGGCCCAACTGGGCGGAGATATCGCGGCTTTGCTTGCGCCGCAGTATCAGCCCTTTTTTGGCGATGATATCGCGCTGGATGTCGATGTGCACACCGCCGTCGATGGCAGCATCGACGTACGCGCATTCAGCCTTGCTGCCCAACAGGCCAATCTGGACGGGCAGGTGCGTCTGAACAGTGATTACTGGCCGGTATTCATGGATGTCGACGCCAAAATCGGTCATCCCGACGGCGATGCCGTCCTGCTGCCTTTGGGCGGGCCGGAAACCTACGTTTCGGCAATGGATCTTTCGGTTCAGTTCGATGCCGCAGATGGCGATAGCCTGAATGCGGTTTTCGATGTGCGCGATGTCTCTCGGGATGGAAACGAGGTATCGCAAGCGCAGGTTGAGATGGTGGGAAATCTGCATGGCGAGGTTGGACATGTCGGGCAGGTGGTCGGGGATGTGACAGCCGCTGTCACAGGTCTGCGATTGGCCGATTCCAGTTTGCGCGAAGCGGTTGGATCGCAACTGAATGTTTCGACAAACGTCAACTATATCGAAGGGCAGCCGGTCAGGTTGTCGGATCTGGTTGCAACTGGAGAAGACTATGGTGTGCGCGGGCGGGTGATCATCAATGATCCTGCAAGCGGTTTGCTGACACGTTTGAACGTGCAGGTTGACGCGCAGGATATCAGCCGCTTTTCGGCCCTCGCGGATCGCGCCCTTGCGGGTGCAGTGGCGGTTTCGGTGGCGGGCGAGGTTGCGCCGCTGGCGGGTACTTTTGATGTCGAAGTGAAAGGCCGGAGCGATGATCTGAAGGTGGATCAGGCGCAAGCCGATATCCTGATGGCGGGGCGTACGCAGCTGGATATTATTGCAAGCAGAACCACTGAAGGGTTCAAGGTGTCAAAGCTGGACCTGTCCAATCCGGCGTTGCAAGCCAAAGGGCAGGCCGATCTGAGTAGTGGCGACAGTCAGGTTCAGCTTGACGCGACATTGCGTGATATTTCGCTGCTGGCCCCTGAATACACCGGATCGCTAAGTGTAAAGGCACAGGCCGAAGAGGATGCAAACGGTTGGTCTGTGGATGCCAGTGCAGACGGCCCCTATGCATCGCGCGCGATGGTCAAGGGCCGTGTGACAGGTCCGGATGCCGATGTTGATTTCGAAGCCAGCCTGCCGGACATCCGGGTTTTTGTGCCACAGATACCGGGCCCACTTTCTACAAAAGGGAATGCCAAAAAGGCAGCGAACGGATGGCAGGTTTCGCTGAACGCGGACGGCCCTTCGGGAACGAAGGCGGATGTGAGTGGTCTGGTTGCGGATAGCGGTGATCTGGATATTGAAATCGTTGGTACCGCCCCGCTTGGGTTGTCGGCCCCGTTTCTGAAGCCACGCGTATTGCAAGGCCCCGCGACATTCGATCTTTCGGTCAACGGTCCGCCGGCGCTAAGTTCGGTTTCAGGTACAATCGGGACAGCGGGCGCGACGTTTTCGGCACCCAACCTGCGCCTTGCACTAAGCAATATCAACACGAACGTGACGCTGTCCGGAGCGTCGGCCAACGTGGATGTTTCCGCTGCAGTCGAGAATGGCGGTTCTTTGAAAGTGTCTGGTCCGATCGGATTGACCGGTGGGTTGAACTCGGATCTTGATATTCAGCTGGCCGGGGTCAAGCTGATTGATCCCAGCCTTTACGAAACAGTTCTGGATGGGACGATATCCGTGAATGGTGCCCTGACGGGGGGGGCGCAAATAGCCGGCCGGATCGATGTGGGACAAACCGAGATCAAGGTTCCTGCATCGGGTTTGAGTGCAATCGGCGACATACCGGAGATACAGCATGTTGCAGAACCCGTGCCTGTTCATCTGACACGCGAAAGGGCTGGTCTGATCCAGGACGAAGATGCGGAGGCCAGTTCGGGGGCTGCCGGGCCTGCCTATCCTCTGGCGATCACCGTCAATGCGCCGCGCATATTTGTGCGGGGCCGGGGGCTTGATGCCGAACTGGGTGGTCAGTTGCAGATCAAGGGCACGACAAACAATATCATTTCGTCCGGCCGGTTTGATCTGATCCGGGGGCGGCTGGATATTCTGGCGAAAAGGTTCACTCTGGATGAGGGGATCATCCAGTTGCAAGGCAGTTTTCTGCCATACGTCCGGTTTGTGACGTCAAATACAACGCAGGATTTCACGGCCAAGATTATCCTTGAAGGGCCGGTGGATGATCCCGAGATTACGCTGGAATCGACGCCGGACGCCCCTGATGACGAAATACTGGCACAGCTTATGTTCGGACAAAGCGTGTCTGACATGTCGGCCTTTCAGGCGTTGAGACTGGCCAGCGCGGTCGCGGTTCTGGCGGGTGGAAGCGGCATAAATGTCATCAAGAACCTGCGCACCGGTTTCGGCCTCGATAATCTGGACATCACTACCGACGAAGAAGGTGTGACCCAGTTTGAGGCCGGGAAATATCTGACGGAAAATATCTATACCGAAGTCACGGCTGGGACGGATGGCAGCAGCGAGGTTTCGCTGAATATTGACCTGACCAAGTCGCTGACCGCCAAAGGCGCTGTGGATGACGAAGGCGATAGTTCTGTCGGATTGTTTTTTGAGCGTGATTATTAACGCGTGGGCGCAGACTCGCGGTCTACGTCTCCGGAATTGCTGCACAAAAATTGAACGCTTGCGCCACGCGCCTTGTAAGAGCAATGTTGTTTGCAGCGTTTTTGCCGAGGCTTTGCTTGACTCGGTAAAAATTTTATCAAACGGTAAAAACTTAACAACAACCGGGTGGGACAATGTCAAATTCAAAACAACTCAATTCCAAAATGAACATCACACGCCGTACACTTCTGGGAACAGGCGCAGTTCTTGCCGCTGTTGGTGCTGCCGGTCTGCAATCGCCATTGTTGGCGGCAGAGCCGCTGAAGGTTGCGGGTATCTACACCGTGCCGGTGGAGCAGCAGTGGGTCAGCCGCATTCACAAGGCCGCTGAAACCGCGCAGGCCCGTGGCGATATCAGCTATGTGTTTTCCGAAAATGTCAGCAATACGGATTATGCCCGCGTGATGCGCGAATACGCCGAACAAGGGTACCAGATGATCATCGGCGAAGTGTTCGGTGCCGAGGACGAGGCACGCGAAGTCGCCGCGGACTATCCCGAAATCGCCTTTCTGATGGGATCCAGCTTCAAGGAAGATCCGGCGCTGCACAATTTTGCGGTGTTCGACAACTATATTCAGGATGCCGCGTACCTGTCGGGCATCATCGCCGGATCAATGACCAAATCGAACAATATCGGTATGGTCGGCGGTTTCCCGATCCCCGAAGTGAACCGTCTGATGCATGCTTTCATGGCGGGTGCTGCGGAGATGAACCCTGATATTACATTCCAGGTCAGCTTTATCGGTAGCTGGTTCGATCCGCCCAAAGCCAAGGAAACCGCTTTTGCGATGATCGAAAACGGCGCTGACCTGCTTTATGCAGAACGTTTCGGTGTATCTGATGCGGCGCAGGAAAAGGGCGTTCTGGCCATCGGCAACGTGATCGATACGCAGGCGGATTATCCGGAAACCGTGGTTGCTTCGGCGATCTGGCACTTTGAGCCGACACTGGACAAGGCAATTGCCGAAGCCAAGGCCGGCAAGTTCAAGGCGGCGGACTACGGCGTCTATTCCTTCATGAAAGAGGGTGGCTGTTCGCTGGCACCGCTGGGCACGTTCGAGGGTAAAATCCCGCAAGAGGCACTGAATCTGGTCGAAGAACGCACACAGGCGATCAAGAACGGATCGCACGTGGTCGAGATCAACGACGAAGAACCAAAGTCCAAGTAAGTGAACGAAACCAACACCAAGGCGCAGGTTGTCCTGCGCCTTGACAATATTACCAAATCCTTTGGGTCACTGGTGGCCAATGATGCAATCAGCTTTGATTTGCACAAAGGTGAAGTGATCGCCCTTTTGGGCGAAAACGGTGCCGGCAAAACGACGTTGATGAATATCCTGTTCGGTCAGTACACCGCCGATACTGGCACTGTAGAAGTGTTCGGACACCCCATTCCGCCCGGAAACCCGCGCGCCACGCTGGCGGCGGGCGTGGGCATGGTGCATCAGCATTTCACGCTGGCCGATAACATGACGGTGCTGGAAAACATCGTGCTGGGCACGATGCCGTTGTGGAAACTTGGCTTTGGCCGCGCCGATGCAAGGGCGCGTATTCTGGCACTGGTGGATGATTACGGGCTGAGCGTTGATCCTGATGCGCTGGTCGGGTCGCTGACGGTCGGAGAACGCCAGCGGGTCGAAATCCTGAAAGCGCTTTATCGCGATGCCCGCATTCTTATTCTGGACGAACCGACAGCGGTTCTGACCCCGCAGGAAACCGATGATCTGTTCGCCACGATGCGCAAGGCGGTGGCGCATGGCCTGTCGGTAATCTTTATTTCGCACAAACTGCACGAGGTGGCGGCCATTTCATCAAGGGTTGTGGTTTTGCGCCACGGCAAGCTGGTGGCAGAAGCAATGACAGCGGATACAGACCGTCATACACTGGCAGAAATGATGGTGGGGGCAGAAGTGCCGGCGGCCCAGGTTCAAACCAGCACGCCGGGCAAGGTGTTGTTGCAGCTTGATACCGTTTCAACGCCTGATCGTGGCAGTGCGCCGGGGTTGAAGGCTGTGAACCTTTCGGTGCGCGCGGGGCAGATTATCGGGCTGGCGGGTGTATCCGGCAACGGGCAGGCGGCACTGGCCGATCTGGTGGGCGGGCTGATCCGGCCGGCAGAGGGCGATCTGCATCTGGACGGGGTGGAACCTGTGAACTGGTCACCGCGCAATGCGGTGTCGGCAGGTATCGCGCGTATTCCCGAAGACCGGCACAAGACCGGCACAATTTCCGATTTTGACCTGACGGAAAACGCGATACTGGAACTCTATGCGAAACCGCCCTACAGCCGCAAAGGCTGGATGAACTGGGCGCGCGCGCGCAGTTTCACCGAAAACATCATCAAAACCTATGATGTGCGCTGTCCCGGGCCGGAAACGCGCATTCGCCTGCTATCGGGCGGCAATATGCAAAAGCTTATTCTGGGCCGCGTTCTGGAAACCGAACCGATGATTGTGCTGGCGAACCAGCCGGTGCGCGGTCTGGATATCGGCGCGCTGACCTATGTGCACGAACAGTTGCTGGCCGCGCGGGATCGTGGGGCGGCGGTGATCCTGATTTCCGAGGATCTGGACGAAATCGTCGCGCTGTCGGATGTGATCCACGTGATTTCCGAAGGCCGGCTTTCGCCCGCGTTTGATCGTGGCAGCAAGACAACAACAGAACTGGGGGTCTGGATGGCTGGCCACGGGTTCGAGCAGGGGAACACCCATGCGGCTTGAACCGATCGCGAACCCGGCATTGTCGCGGACTACCGGCCTGCCCGCCGTGGCACTGATCAGCACCGTGATTGTCACATCCCTGCTGGCCATGGTTGCGGGCGCTTCGCCGTTTTCGGTGCTGGGCCTGATATTCAAGGGTGCGTTCGGATCGCAATTTGCGGCCCTTGAAACGCTGAACAGGGCCACGCCGCTGATCTTTACCGGCCTTGCCGTGGCTGTCGCCTTTCGCGCCAAGCTGTGGAACATCGGAGCCGAGGCGCAATTATATGTCGGTGCGGTGGTCACGGTTGTTCTGGGCACCGGGGCACTGCCCTGGGCGTCTGCCGCACTTATTCCGACCATTGCACTGGCTGCGATGGTGGCGGGTGCGATGGTGCTGTTGTTGCCCACCTATCTGAAAACCCGTTTCGGCGTGGACGAGGTTGTGACAACCCTGCTTTTGAACTTTGTAGTTCTGCTGTGGGTGTCGATGCTGCTGGAAGGCGCGTTGAAAGACCCGATGGCGATGGGCTGGCCCAAATCGCAAAAACTTCTGGCCGAGGCGCGATTGCCCCGCATTGTCGAAGGTTTGCGCCTGCACTGGGGTTTTGGCCTTGCGCTGATTTCGGCCCTGATCATCTGGGTCGTGCAAACGCGCACGACGCTGGGATATGAAATGCGCGCGGTCGGCCAGAACAAGGATGCGGCGCGCTTTGCCGGTATTCCGGTCAATCTGGTACTGATCAAAACGGCGTTGCTGTCAGGCGGGCTGGCGGCGCTGGCAGGATTTTCCGAAGTGGCGGGCCTTAAGGGCAGCCTGACTTTGGATCTGTCTCCGGGGTTTGGTTATACCGGTATTATTGTCGCGATGCTGGCGCTGCTTAATCCGTTGGGCGTTGTTGTTGCCGCGCTGTTCGTTGCGGGTATTTTTGTGGGCGCCGACAGCATGAGCAGGGCAGTGGGCGTGCCGACCTATCTGGCTGACATCATGCTGGCCACGGCGCTGTTAATGATGGTGCTGGCAATCATGCTGACACGGTTCCGGATCAGGTGGGATTAGGCGATGGACATCATTGATATCCTGTTATCCGCCAGTTTCTGGGCCGCTGCGATCCGCATCGCCAGCCCGCTGATCTTTGCCGCGCTGGGTGAATTGATCTGTGAACGCGCGGGTGTGCTGAACCTTGGGATCGAAGGCATCATGGTGGTGGGCGCCTTTGTCGGCTGGATGACGGTCTATCTGGGGGGCGGTCTGTGGGTCGGGGTATGTGCCGCGATGCTGGCGGGTATGTTGTTCGGGTTGCTGCATGGCACGCTGACGGTGCCCTTTGGGCTGTCACAGCATGTCGTGGGCCTTGGCATTACCTTGCTGGCCACGTCGCTGACCTATTTCTGCTACCGTCTGGCCCTCCCCGAGGTGACATCCCCGCCCAAGATCGAAGCATTTCAGCCATTGCCGATCCCTGTGTTGTCCGACATTCCGCTGATTGGCCCGGCGCTGTTCAACCAGACGCCGCTGACCTATCTGGCCTTTGTGCTGGTGGTGGTTGTCTCGGTCGTTTTGTATCGTACGCCACTGGGCCTTGCCCTGCGCGCGGCAGGCGAAAACCCTTCGGCCGTGGCGGCGCAGGGGCTGTCGGTTACGGGCATTCGGATGGGGGCCGTGATGGTGGGCAGCGGGTTGATGGCCGTGGGTGGTGCATTTCTGACCATGTCGGCGTTCAATTCGTTCTTTTTCGAAATGGTCAACGGGCGGGGCTGGATCTGTATCGCGCTGGTGGTGTTCGGATCGTGGAAGCCGGGAAAAACGCTGATCGGGGCGATCCTGTTTGCGGCTTTTGACGCGTTGCAGATCAGGGTGCAGCAAACGCCGCTGGGGGCCGATGTGCCCTATCAGATATTCCTGATGATGCCCTATATCCTTTCGATCCTTGCGCTGGTGATCATGTCGCGCCGCGCCGAGGTGCCAGCCGCATTGATGGTGCCGTTCAACAAGGGAGAACGCTGATGTTTGATCTGATTGTCAAAGGCGGCACGCTGCCGGACGGGCGTGTGGCCGATATCGGGATCGCGGGCGGCAAGATCACCGCGATCGACAAGATCGAAGCCGAAGCAGGCGAAGTGATCGACGCCAGTGGCGATCTGGTCAGCCCGCCCTTTGTCGATCCGCATTTCCATATGGACGCAACGCTTTCCTATGGCACGCCGCGCATCAACGCATCCGGCACCCTGCTGGAAGGGATCGGTCTGTGGGGCGAGTTGAAACAGGTGATGACACCGGACGAGGTGCGCGACCGTGCACTGGCCTATTGTGACTGGGCGGTTTCGATGGGTCTGCTTGCGATCCGCAGCCATGTGGACACTTGCGATGACACTCTGACCGGAGTTGAGGTGTTGCTGGACGTGAAAAAGCAGGTGGCGGACTATATCGATCTGCAACTGGTCGCGTTCCCGCAGGACGGGCTCTTTCGCGATCCGACAGCGTTGCAAAACACCGTGCGCGCCCTGGATATGGGCGTGGATGTGGTGGGCGGCATCCCGCATTTCGAACGCACGATGGCGGATGGGGCCGCATCGGTGACGGCGCTGTGTAAAATGGCGGCAAAGCGCGGACTGATGGTGGACATGCATTGCGACGAAACAGATGATCCGATGTCGCGCCATATCGAAACACTGGCTTACGAAACCCAGCGCCTTGGTTTGCAGGGCAGGGTGGCCGGATCACACCTGACGTCGATGCATTCGATGGACAATTACTATGTCTCGAAACTGTTGTCGCTGATGGCCGAGGCACAGGTGGCCGCCATTCCAAACCCTCTGATCAACATCATGTTGCAGGGCCGGCATGATACGTTCCCCAAACGCCGCGGGCTGACGCGGGTCAAGGAAATGCTGGCGATGGGCATCACTGTCGGCTGGGGGCAGGATTGCGTGATGGACCCGTGGTACAGCCTAGGCACGGCCGACATGCTGGATGTGGCGTTCATGGGGTTGCACGTGGCCCAGATGTCCAGCCCGGATGAGATGCGCCAGTGTTTCGAGATGGTCACGCATTCTAATGCGCAGATCATGGGGCTTGACGATTACGGCCTGCATGTGGGCGCCAAGGCTTCGCTTGTGGTGCTGGATGCCGGCAACCCGATTGAGGCGGTGCGTCTGCGCCCTGACCGGCTGTGCGTGATCGCCAAGGGCAAAGTGGTGTCACGCAAGCAGCGCAACAATGCGCGCCTTTCGGTTGACGGGCGACCCGATCATGTGCGGCGCAGACACGCGGCCCATTCCTAGGACGGGTCAGAACGGGTTGAGTGCGGGCAGGGATGACGCCTGATCATTCGACAATGCTGCCTGTTCGGCCTTGCGCGCGGCCTCAACCGCGCAGCCCAGTTCAGCCCACGCAGCTTTGACATCCGGTTTGGTGCCGGAGCCGAACTGCGCAGCGGTGATCGACAACAGGGCCGTATCGATGGCGGTTTGCGCCACGGCTGATCGGGGGGGCATCCGGTGCCGCCAGATTTCCAGCCAGCGCAAGGTTTCGTTCAGATTGTGATGCCCGATGGCTTTGCGCAGGTTTTGATGGGCGTAAGCCTCGCTTGCCTTGCGTTCGGATTTGCGGCGCGCACGTCGCTGGCGAAGCACAGGCCACAAGAACCGCCACATGGCCCAGCCCACGATCGCCCCGCCGACCCCCAAGGCCATCCACATCAGGATCAGCGCGGGATCTGCTTCGCGTTTTGGCGTGGGGCCTGGCTCTATTTCAAAGCTCGCACCGTCCAGTTCCACGGTTTCCACCTGGTTTGAAGACAGATTGAACCACTCCAGCTGCAAGACCGGCAAGCTGACTGGCCCTGCCTGCGTGGCAATATAGGATATCTGTTCCGTGCGCGTGCCCGACAAAACCCCGCGATCAACGGCTTCGGTGACTTTGGGATCTTGCGGATATCCCCGCAGATTTTCAGTTTCAGTTTCAGTTTCGACCAGCAAAGGCGGAAGAAACAAGGGTGATGTGCCTTCGACGCTGATTTCAAGCTGTCTGGTGATCGCATCCCCGACCTTGATCGGCCCGTCCGCTGCGGTGATGGATTGGGTGATCTCCAGGTCCTTGGCAAGAATGACGGGATCAAGCCCCCTGGCCCCCTCGGGAATGGTTGACGTGAACGCAAAAGCGGGTGTGGAAAGCGTTTTCGTGACGGGCGTTACGCCGTCGTCATCTTGATATACAATTGTCAGGTCAGAGGCGGGCAACTGGAATGTGCCCTCGATCATGGGATAGATCGTATAGGTGCGGATCACGCCCGACCATGTTTCCCCGTCGATGGTTTCGCTGGTCGGGTTGGTGGCGCGCCCGTTCAGCCTGACCATCAGGTTGGGCGCTTCGAAGGATGGAAAGGCGGGCGGGGACGGCATGAAGGTCGGCACCAGCACCTTTAGCCGTACGATCAGGGGCTGGCCCAAAAGAACCGTGTCTTCCTGTGCGCTGAATTCGATCTTGGGATCTTGTGCAGCCGCGGGCAGGGCCAGTGCAAGCGCAAGGCACAGGGTGATCACAAACCGGATCATTCCGCCACCTGCGAATTTTCAATCAGAAAGCGGGATTTCAGAAAGTCACCTACATCCGTATCAACTGAGCGCATCCATTCATCTGCCGTTTGCAGGCCACCGCCTTCTTTTTCGGATTCGATCTGGGTTTCCGCACCCATCCCGCTTTCATTGTCAAAGACGATCTCGTCCGCGCCGATACCGGCCTCTTCGCCGGTGTCGGATTGCGCCTGTGTTTCTTCGACCAGCTTCACCATTGCGGTTGCGACTTCCAGATTGTGGCGGGCGGCGTCGAAATCCGGTTGCAGTTCCAGCGCCCGTTCAAAGGCGCGCATGCCCGGGCGGTACTGGCGGTTGCGCAGGCGGGCCATGCCTTCGCCAAAGGCGGCGTCGGCCCCCTCCATCGCGGCATAGCTTTCGGCCGCGGCCTCGTACTGGCCGTCTTTGAACTGGGCATATGCGCGCCATTGCGGATCCTGAAACAGGTCGGCGGCCGCCTTGAAATCCTTGTCGTCAAAGGCCAGACGCCCCTGTTGATCCGGTGTCCAGAACCAGCTTTTCCAGCCATCTGCACGGGCGGCATTGGGCGTGTTCAGGCCCACAACCAGCCCGATCAGAACAGCCCACCGCATCGTCCACCCTTTGCGGAACCACAGCAAAAGCAACAGCGCAGCAGGCCATCCCAAAAGCCATCCCCTGTCATTCCAGGTCTGCGTTTCATCGTCCAGCAGCGCCTTGCGGTAGGCGGACAATATGCGCCGCTCGATCCGGTCAAGATCGCTGTCATCCGCACTTAGCCGCACGGTTGATGCATTCGGGACAGTTTCCAGCTGCGGGAGCACAACGCTGTCGGGTGCAATCACGAAAAAGACAACGGGTGGCCGTGCGTCGGCTTCATTCGCGAACGCGGCGCTGTCGGCTTGGGTGAAATCATCCAGCACAAACAGAATAGCGCCAGGCGTCTGGGTGCGTTCCAGTTCGGCCACCGCCTTGGTCAGGGCTGCCGCCGCATCGGCGCCGTCCTTGGGCATCAC
This sequence comes from Sulfitobacter sp. TBRI5, assembly GCF_051013555.1. Taxonomy (NCBI): domain Bacteria; kingdom Pseudomonadati; phylum Pseudomonadota; class Alphaproteobacteria; order Rhodobacterales; family Roseobacteraceae; genus Sulfitobacter; species Sulfitobacter sp. TBRI5. Next base: position 1,672,748 of record NZ_CP112884.1, read on the forward strand.
TTCGGGGGAAAGCCCCTGCATGTAAGAGCGCAGGATATTCGGATCGGTTGTCAGGGGGGCGACGCGATGTGCCGTCCCTGCGTAGGCGATCAGGGCGGTTTCCGCACCTGCCCGCCGCGCCACGAGATCAAGGATTTTGAATTGCGCGCGGTCCAGTCGGGTGGGCTGAACATCGTTTGCTTCCATCGATGGCGTCACCTTGATCGCGACAGCCAGCGGGGCCGTTTGTGCAAGCAGCGGATTTGGCAACCGGCCCCATGTCGGCCCGGCGGCCGCCAGCGCCAGAAGCACCAGAAACGCAGCGACACCGTCGATGGGATAAAACCGTTGCCTGCCCTGTCCGCCCACTGTCAATGCCTTGGCCAGATGCGCAGGAAACCCTTTGGTCAATGCCGCCTGCTGATCCGCTTTCGGGCGGATCCGCCACCATAACAGGGCAGCCAAAGGCACGGTGATCAACCACCACGGCCGGATGAAATGAAAAACGCCAAGCCAGTATGTGATATCTTCCATCATGCGCGCCGCCCCGGACGGGTCAGATGCAAGAACGCCAGAACCACAAGGCCAATCACAAGGGCAAGCGACAGCGGGATAAATCCGATCTGGTCGCGGGGCTGAAAGGTCTGGGTGTCGGTGACGCGCGGATTACTTTCATCAATCCGGTCGTATATTTCGGCCAATCCCTGTTCATCATCGGCGTAATAGAACGATCCTGATGCACGGGTTGCGATGTCTTCCAGCGCGTCCAGATCAAGCCGTTCTTCGCCGCTGCCTTCCGGGTCGCCGACCCCTATCGTGTAAATCGTCACGCCCGCCTGTGCGGCAATCTCGGCCGCGTTTACGGGGCTCATCATGCTGCTGGTGTCGGCACCGTCACTAAGCAGGATCAGCAGGCGCTGGTCCACTTCGCTGGTTTCAAAGGTGCGGATGGACAGGCCAATGGCATCGCCGATGGCCGTATTCGGCCCCGCCATGCCGACCTGTGTCTGGTTCAGCAATTCCGACACGCTGTCCAGATCTTCGGTAAACGGTGTCTGAACATAGGCTTTTGCGCCAAACACGATCAGGCTGATCCGATCGCCTTCCCGATCGGCGATAAATCCAGCGATCACATCCTTGACCGCTTGCAGCCGTTGTTTGCGCGTGCCGTCGGGCGCTTCCATATCGCGGTCATCCATGGACCCTGAAATATCGACGGCCAATATCAGATCCCGTGCCGATTTTTCGATTGTTACAGGATCACCCAGACGTTCCGGCCGTGCCAGAGCCGTGACCAGAAGAATCCAGCACAGGATGGTGGTCAACATCTGCAATCTCGACCGTGGCAGAACCAACGCGCCCTGTGACACCGCGCTTTGCGTGGCGCTGGTGACCTGGCGAAAGAACGGCACGCGCAACGCTGTGGTGCGTTCCTTGTGCGGTGGGGCCAACCACCATACCAACAGGGGAAGCGGTAATAGGCAGAACGCCCAGACAAAGCCAAAGGTCAGCATCATGGCACTGTTCCCTTGGTCGTATGCGATTTGATCCAGCGGCGCGCCGATGCGGCCAGATCCGTATCCGGTGCGGTCGCTGTGTAAGGCGCATTCAGCAGTGTTTGCCCGGCATCGGTTCGGGACAGTTTGATATCTGGACAGGTCGCATCCAGAAACCCTAGCCAGTCGTCACCGATCAGGCCCGCCACCCTGTCGCGCGGGTACGCGGCAATTGCGGTCCGTCGCAGGATATGTGCAATCATTGCCGGATTGTCGCCGGCATCTTGCAGTGCGGCAAGCGCTGCGCGGCGATAGGCGTTGGCGCGGTATCGCCGCCGCCACAGGGCAATAGCAACGATACCGGCGGCTGTGATGACGGCGGCCAAAATCAACCATCCTGCCGTTTGCGGCGTCAGCGGCACCTGCGGCGGCGGCGTGATCGGGATCAGCTGATCATAAAGTTCGGTCAGGCCGAGTTTTGAAAGATCCTCGCTCATGTCGGTTTGCGTCTTGCGCCCATCAACGCAAGTATCTGCGGCAGGGTTTCCGCCGCCGCCGTCAGGGGCAGAACTGGAATGCCATATTTCTGCGAAATCTCCAGCAAGGTCTTTAGCCGGGCCGAAGCAAAATCCTGCAGCTTTTTGCGTGTCTGGTCTGATCCGATGGCCAGTTGCGCCTGTAACTGACCGTCGGACACAACGATATCCAGATCCTTGGGCATATCGTCGGCGATGGGATCGGTGACGGTAAACAGAATCACGTCATTATGCTGGGCAAGGGCGCGCAGTATTTTTTCTGTCGTGGCGTCCATGCCGTCGAAATCGCTGAACACCAGAACAAGCCCCTTTGTCTTGGCGATGCGCGATGCAGCGGCCAGCGGCTGGTTCAATAGCATGGATTGCGCGGGAATATGATCTGCCGATAACGCCGAATTTGCTGACGCCACCGACGCCAGAAACCGGTTCAGCGCTTTCAGGCTGGACTGTGGCCGGTGTTCGATCACGGATTCATCATTGAATACGATGCCGCCCACACGATCGCCCTGTTCACGAATGGCAAAGGCGGCCAGCGCGGCGGCTTCGGCGGCGGTGACGGATTTCATGTTCCGCTTGCTGCCAAAAAACATCGACATCCGCTGATCCACGATCAGAAGCGCGGGTCTGTCCCGTTCTTCGGTGTAGACGCGCACATAGGGTTCTCGCGCCCGCGCCGTGACCTTCCAGTCAATCGTGCGGACATCATCGCCGATACTGTAATGCCGCAGTTCTTCGAAATTCAGGCCGCGCCCTTTCAGACGCGAGGCATGGCGCCCGTTCAGGATACTGTCGACCGGTTGACCCGGCAGAAAACTGATGTGGCGCGCCATCAGTTTCAGCGCCTGAAGATGTGCCAGATCAACATGGATGCGAGGGTCGGCGAGATCGGCCATTGGCGTTCCCCTTACGGCAGTGCGACCAATTCGATCAGGGTATCGATGATGTCGTCCGCGCTTACCCCTTCGCCCTGCGCCTCGAATGTCAGTGTCAATCGATGCCGTAACACGTCATGGGCAATGGCCCGCACATCTGCCGGATCGACATAGTCGCGCCCCGACAGCCAGGCATGTGCCCGTCCGCATTTGTCCAGCGCAAGCGATGCGCGCGGGCTGGAGCCAACTTCGATCCAGCGGGCCAGATCGTCGCTCAGCGCCTTGGGGGTGCGTGTGCCGTAGACCAGATCGGCCATATACCTGTCCATTGCGTCCGACACCGTCACAGCGCCGATTTCAGTGCGGGCATCAAACACCGCCTGTTGCGGGATCGGCGCCGGCCCTTCTTTGTTGGTCTTTGATTTGGGGGCGTTTGCCGCCGCATCCTCGGCGCGCACCAGACGGATGACTTCAACCTCGTCCTCGACTGGGGGGTAATCAACGCGCACATGCATCAGAAACCGGTCCATCTGCGCTTCGGGCAGGGGATAGGTGCCTTCCTGTTCGATCGGGTTTTGCGTGGCCATCACAATGAACAGGGGCGGCATCTTGTGCGTTGTCCCCGCAACTGTCACCTGCCGTTCCTCCATCGCTTCCAACAGGGCGGCCTGCACTTTGGCCGGGGCGCGGTTAATCTCGTCGGCCAGAACGATATTGGCAAAAATCGGCCCCGCCTCGAACCGGAATTCCGCGCCGGTATCCGACTGGTGATACACTTCGGTTCCCGTGACATCAGAGGGCAGCAGATCGGGCGTGAACTGGATGCGGCTGAAATCAGCTTCGAGGTTTTGCGACATGGCCTTGACCGCGCGGGTTTTCGCAAGGCCGGGCAGGCCTTCGATCAACAGGTTGCCATTGGCCAAAAGCCCGATCACCAGCCGTTCGATAACATCCTTCTGGCCGATGATGGATTGCGCCATGCGCTCTTGCAAGGCGCTGATCTGTTCACGTGCCGACATTGCTGTTCACCCTGTTTGTTTTCTACGCTGTCTAAGCCTGTTTCAGGGCCAGACACGCGCCCAGTCATTTGCCATGTCCACAATCAGCCATCCGCGGTCGGGGCCTTCGTCCAGTCCGCGTACAAGTGTGCCGATATGGCTGTCGCGGTCATAGGCAACTTCGCGTTCGGCGTCGGTGTGGTGAACGATCAGGCCAAAGCGCGGGCCTTCGCCGCTTGTCGCCCATTCCAGCATGGCGAAATCGCCATCAGAATTGCCACCCACGAAGATCGGGCGTTTGCCGATCTTGGCGTCGATCCCGACAGGTTTGCCTTCCTTGTCGTCGATAAATGCAATGCCGGGCGTTTTCACGACAGTCGGAACGCCATCAATCACCTGATAGCTTGAGTTGAGCGCGCTTCCGATCACCTGGGATGGCGGAATGTTATACGCTTCTTCCGCAAAGGCGCGCATGAAGTGAACGCCACCGCCAGAAACGATGTAGGTCGAAAATCCTTCGTCGCGCAGATACCGCAACAGTTCGAGCATGGGTTGATAAAGCATTTCGTCGTAGGGGCGGCCTGTTGTCGGATGGCGTGCCGTATCAAGCCATGCAAGAACATCTGCCTGAAAGTCATCGACAGACATACCCGAATGCGATGCATCGATGATTTCAAGCAATCCCTTTTCACCACCCGCCATGATGCCGTCCATATCGCCCGCCGCCGCCGCCTTCAGAACATCTGACGTCAGAATATCGGGGTTGTCTGCTGCCATGCGCGCAACGCGATCAATGGCATAGATCAGTTGGAAATAGACCGGTTGTTCGCTCCACAATGTGCCGTCGTTGTCGAATACGGCAATTCTGTCGTCCGGTCTGACATAGGTGTCCAGGGACGGGTCTGTCACGTCATCGACAAAGTTTATGATACGCGATTTGGCATCGGTTTCGTTCCAGGATGGCAGGGGGTCGGCGATAACCGGGGCTGCACACAGGGAAGCAACCAGTGCAAGACTGAAGCTCAAACGCATCGAAACTCTCCTCGGGAATAACAAATCTGGATCAATTGTACCGGAGACACTACTGGCAAAAAGCGGCGTTGCGCGGACAAGGTACCGCGCAACGCCATGTCATGTAAAAGCGACAGATCTTACGGCGTACCTGGCGGGGTCGACAGTTTCTCCATCACCTTGTCGAGGCTGAAGCTGGCTGCTTCCTGACGGGGCGGATATTCCTTGAAGGTTTCAAGGAATTGCGCCACGTAAGCCTGCGCCGGTACGAGCATGTAGGCGCGATCCAACATCCAGTCATAATAGGTGTTTGACGTGCGATAGCCGCGTTCATAGGGATCACGTCGCAGGTTGAAGATCAGCGGTGTGCGCAATGGCGTCAACGGCTCGATCCAGGCGCGGAATGTCGCCCATTCCTTCTGCTCAAGGAAGGTGATCTTCCAGTCACGATACCGGAGCGCGGCAAGGTCGCCATCGTCGGTAAAGTAGAAGATCTCGTTACGTCCGCTTTCCTTGGTTTCTCCGGTCAGCATCGGCAGAAGGTTGTAGCCGTCCAGATGCACGCGGTAATCGCGCCCGCCACCCACTTCGGCGACTGTGATACCTTCCAAAAGGTCTTCCTTGACTGTTTCATTGCCTGCGGCGGCAAGAAATGTCGGCAACCAGTCCATGTGATGCACGATTTCATTGCTGACCGATCCTTCGGCAATCTTTCCGGGCCAGCGCACCATGGCAGGCACACGCCATGCGCCTTCCCACTGGGTGTTCTTTTCACCCCAGAACGGTGTCATGCCGGCGTCAGGCCACGTGTTCATGTGTGGGCCGTTGTCGGTCGAATAGAACACGATCGTGTTGTCGGCGATGCCCAGTTCATCAAGAGTGTCGAGGAAATTGCCGATATCCATGTCATGTTCGATCATGCCAGCGGTGTATTCATCCACCTTTTTGCCAACGATGTCGTCGGCGATTTTCCGGTTTTCGTCGCTGACATGGGTGCGGAAGTGCATCCGTGTGCCCGACCACCAGACAAACCAAGGCTTGCCCTGTTCCTCGTTGCGCTTGATGAAGTCGATGGCTGCGGCTGCTGTTTCGTCATCCACGGTTTCCATCCGCTTTTTGGTCAGCGGTCCGGTGTCTTCAATTGTGCCATCGGATGAGGACTTGATCACTCCGCGCGGACCAAAACGGTCACGGAAGGTCGAGCCATCGGGCATAATCATGTCGCCGGGATAATCTTCGTTCTCGGGCTCTTCCTCGGCGTTCAGGTGGTAGAGGTTGCCCAAGAACTCATCAAACCCGTGGTTCGTCGGAAGGTGTTCATCCTTGTCGCCAAGGTGGTTCTTGCCAAACTGGCCGGTGGCGTAACCTTGCGCCTTGAGAAGGCCGGCAATCGTAGGGTCTTCGATCTGCATGCCCTCGTCAGCGCCGGGCAGGCCGACCTTGGACAGACCGGTGCGGAACACCGACTGGCCCATGATGAACGATGACCGTCCGGCGGTACAGGACTGTTCACCATAATAGTCGGTGAAAAGCATGCCTTCGTTGGCGATTCGATCAATGTTCGGCGTGTTGTATCCCATCATGCCGCGTGTATAGGCCGAGATGTTGGACTGGCCGACGTCATCGCCCCAGATCACAAGGATGTTGGGTTTTTCGTCCTGCGCCCAGGCGGGTGCCGCGATTGCAACGGCGCAGGACAGCACCGCCAATCGTTTTAAGGTTGACCGCATGAACGCGGTTCCGGGTAGGTGATGTCGCATCGCTAAAATGCCTCTCTGGTTGGTGTTGAAATCAAATCACTACATTAAGTTTGATGTCGGTTTCGCAAATGCCACACTGGCAATTTGACCGAATACCTTATTGTTAAACATAATCGGATTTGACAAAATAATCATATGACAGTTTTGGAAAGAAAAAGATCACGACCGGCCAGTCGCAGTGTTCTGGAGGGTTTTTCAAGAAGTGGCTGGCTGGCCGGTCGCTCTGAAAACGCCCGCCGGTTGATCCTGTCCTGCGGACGGGTGCGCCGTTACGAAGAAGGCGAAACCATCTATCACATCGGTGATCCGCCAGAGGGTCTTTACGGATTGATCAAGGGTGGTGTGATCGTAACGATTCCCAATGACGCAGGTACCGATTTTGCGGCGTATCAATCCACCAACGGATTCTGGATCGGTGATCTTGCTCTTTTCGCGGATCAGGTGCGTCTGGTGTCTGTCGTGGCGTCGGAAGACACAGAGGTTCTGTTTCTGTCAAGCCGAAGAATACAGAAGCTGGTTGGCGAACACCCCGAACTGATCCAGGATTTCTATGCGCTAAGCCATGTCAACATGGCTATCGCCCTGCGCCTGCTGGCCAACATGGCCATTCTGGACACAAAAAAACGAATGGCGGCGTGGCTGCTGTTTTCAAATGATGGGCTAGGTGGAAACGAAACCTGGATTCCCACGTCGCAGGAACGTCTTGCCGCGATGATTGCCGTGTCGGTTCCCACGGCGCAGAGATTGCTGAAATCGCTTGCCGGGCTGAACCTGGTCGAGATCGGCTATCGCCGTCTGCGCGTCAGGGACCGCGCCGCATTGGCGGAATACTTGCGATCCTGATCCATCGCCGTGACGGGTTCGAATGCTTCTTTGCCCTATCACGCAGGCGCGACAAATAGGGGCGGCCACTGCGCTAGACTTGCCGCGGGTGCCGTGCCAGTCTCTTACAGGTTGTCGCCTATCACGTTGGTCAGATCCTTGATAAAAAGTTGCTTTTCCCAAAATGCGATCTTCCGGTCGGGCCAGCCCGTGTCCCGGATGGTGGCCGGTTTGCTGATTGGTCTTTTGCTGTGCCTTTCAGGTGGGCCGGCATCGGCGCAAACCCCTTTTGTACCTGCCTATATCGGGTCCGAAACCTGCCGCGATTGTCATCTTGACGAGGCGGAACAATGGGACGGGTCACATCATGCGCTGGCGTGGACACCCCCCACCGAAGGCAATGTTCTGGGCGATTTTGATGATGCCGATTTTTATCACAGAGGTGTGCTGACGCGGTTTTCGTTCGACGGCGACAGCTATTTCATCGAATCGGACGGGCCGGATGGTGCGATCACAAAATATCCCCTGGCGGGGGTGGCCGGGATCGCGCCGCTGCAACAATACCTGATCGAAACCGAACCCGGTACGGTGCAATCCTTTGATGTGGTCTGGGATGTGGAAAAGCAGGAATGGTATCACCTGTATCCAGAACAGGATTTGCCGGCGAGCGACGGTTTGCACTGGACCGGACCCTACAAGAACTGGAATGCGCGCTGCGCGGAATGTCATGCGACGGCGTTTGAAAAGAATTACGATCCGATCGCCAGAACCTATTCCAGCACCCAATCTGAAATCGGTGTCGGGTGCGAGGCCTGTCACGGCCCCGGAGAGGCACATCGCGACTGGGCCGTTGCAAATGATACCTATGATCCGGCGCGCTGGGCCAAGGTTGGCGAAACAGGATTCAGCATGGATTTCGATGCCGGGCCCGAGGCCGAAATACAGCAATGTGCCAGTTGCCATGCCCGCCGCGAACCGTTCACGGACGGGAACCCGTTGCCCGGCACGCCGTTCCATGATGCGTATCGCCTTAGCCCGCTGCGCGATGGGTTGTATCATCCGGACGGGCAGATCCTTGAAGAGGTTTATGTTTACGGGTCTTTCCTGCAATCCAAAATGTACGCAAAAGGCGTGGCCTGCACAGATTGCCACAATGCGCATACGGCAGAGCTTAAGGCCGAAGGAAATGCGGTTTGCGCGCAATGCCATTCACCGGCGGCCAACCCGCGTTTTCCGACGCTTGTCGCGGCAGATTATGATGATCCCTCACATCATTTTCACGAACAGGGCAGCGAAGGCGCGCAATGCAAAAGCTGCCACATGATCGAGCGCGATTATATGGGTATAGACGGGCGGCGTGATCACTCTTTCCGTATTCCGCGTCCGGATCTTTCGGTTATCACATTGGCCCCCAATGCCTGCAACGATTGCCATACAAACGAATCGGCGTCCTGGGCGGCGGAAAAGGTTGAAACCTGGTATCCCGACAGCATCAAGCGCGGCCCGCATTTTTCACAGGCGATGGCGCGCGCCCGGTCCGATCCCCGCGGTCAGGTCACGGGGCTGATCGAAATTGTCGAGTATCAGGCCCTGCCCGCAATTGTCCGCGCCACCGCGCTTGAGGTTCTGGCGGCGGTGACGGATCCGCAAATCGCGGCGCGCCTGCAACCTGCGTTGCAAGACCCCGATCCCATGGTTCGCGCCGCGGCCATTCCGGTGCAGCGGGGTGCGCCCGAAACCGAACGGCCCGGCCTGTTCATGAATATGCTGGAAGATCCCGTGAAACTGGTGCGGATGGCCGCAGCACGCGAGTTTTTGAACCTGAACATCGTGCGCATGCCGGAACGCGTGACGGAAAGTCTGGGACAGGCGATGGGGGAATGGCAGCAGACATTGCAGGCCAAGGCGGATTTTCCTGAAACCCAACTGGTTTTGGCTGGGATCGGTCTGACCACACGGCGTATGGATTCGGCGCTTTCGGCCTTTGGCGAAGCGGTGCGCATGGACCCGCAGATGGTGCAGGCGTGGATGATGATGGTCCGGATACATGCGGCCCTTGGAAATATCGACGCTGCAATTGAAACGGCGGATGCGGCATTGGCTGCCAACCCCGACAACATAGATCTGAGCCTGATGCGGGCAGAGCTGGCGCAGTAGACGCGCGCGAAAGCCTTATAGTTCCTTGCCCGCTTTTCGTTCCTGAAAGCGCATGAACGCGTTCGCGCCCAGATAGGCCAGCGGCTTTGGCGGCAAACGCGTTGGCTGGTCCGCCTTTGCTGCGGCATCAAGTTGCGCCGACTTGTGGCCGGTGGCCAGTTCTGCCGCCAGCAATCCGGCCAAAGTGCCTTTGGCGGTGCCCAGCCCGTTCTGGCAGCAGGCTGAAAACAGGCCGGGTTCCAGTTCGCCAATCACCTGAACGTTGTTGCGGCTGATGCACAAACGCCCGCCCCAGCGGTATTCCATTTCGACATCGGACAGCATCGGAAACCGCGCGCGAAAGGCACGATCATGTGTATGGCCGACATCGGTGATCCGCCTGTCTGGCACCGTCATGGACGGATCATAGGTAAACCGGTTGCGGATCACGATCCTGTCGCCGCCTGTGCCGGAAATCCTGCGCACTGTCGTGCCCATCGGATCGGCAGGCGTGACCCCCCATACCGGATCGCCACCCAAACGGACAATCTGTTCGGGTGTCATCGCCTTGGTCATTGAGGCATATGTAAAGACGTGCATCAGCCGGTTCCGATAGAATCCGAAACTGTTCAGATGCCCGTTCACTGCCAGAATGACGTTGGGTGCCGTGACCGTGCCCTTGGGTGTGGTGGCGACCCAACCGGACGGTCTGGCCAGTTCCACGACCGGGCTGTTTTCGTAAATTGAAACCCGGTTTGAACGCAGCCCCTTTGCAACACCCCGCACAAACATAGCCGGCTGGATCATCGCGGAATGCGGGGTGAACAACCCGCTTTGGTAATAATCCGTTCCTGTCATGGCCTGCATCTGCGCGGCGCTGCGCAATTCGTGCGCTTCGCCCATGCTGGTCAGGTGGCGGGCATAATCCAGATTGTGCCGATGCCCCGCATCTGTTGCCGCTGCATTGATCTTGCCGCATTGCACAAAAGCTTCTTGCGACAGGTCGAAATCGCGGGCCATCTCTGCGGCAAAGGCAATGGCATGACGGTTGGCAATGGTCTGGGCGCGGTCGGCGTCGAGTGCGCCGCCATAATCGCTGGAGGACAGATCATGTGGCAGATCGATCATGAAACCAGAATTGCGCCCCGCCGGGCCTTCGCCGATGCGCGTCGCGTCCAGAATGATGATGGTGTCTTTCGGGCGCAACTGGGTCAGCCGCCGCGCCGCCGCCAATCCGGCAAAACCGGCACCGATGATCAGCCACTCAGCGGTTTGCGCCCCGACTTGTTCCTCTACGGGCGGCGGTGCAGGCAATAGCCTGTTCCATGCAGCAGGGCCTGGATCAACGGGAAGCGCGCGCACCTTCATGGCGGATCAATAGCTTTGATTAAGGGCGTCAGCGGCAGGGATTTCGCGCTCTCGCCGAGCGATGTAATCCAGCAATGCCTCGTTGACAGCGGGATCCAGTCTTGGTTCCTCGTATTCCTTTAACATGGTGCGGGCATGGGCGTTTGCCCTTGCGTTGATGTCGTGAGACCCTTCTGCCTGCCATTGTTCGATTGAATTGTTGTCAAACAATTCGGGCATGAAAAACGCGCGTTGAAAATTTTCCAGCGTGTGGGGATGGCCCAGATAATGCCCGCCCGGTCCGACATCACGCACTGCGCGCAAGGCTTCGTCAAAATCATCCCAGCGGATGCCCTGGGCCATGCGGTAGCCCATCGCGCATTGTTCGGCATCAACCACAAATTTGGCCATCGAACAGTGCATTCCGGCCTCGTTCCAGCCGGCAGAGTGCCAGATGTAATTGGCCCCTGCCATCAGCACGGCCATCAGGGTTGTCGCGCTTTCATATCCGGCTTGGGCGTCGAATGTCTTGGCCCCGCCCAATGTGTTCGACGTGCGCCACGGAACGCCATAATACCGCGCCATCTGGCCGATCATGAAATTCATCAGGCTGATTTCCGGGGTGCCCGCCATCGGTGCGCCCGATTTCATGCTGACCGTGCTGAGGTAATGGCCATAGATCGCAGGCGCGCCCTTGCGGATGACCTGCGTATAGGCCAGCGCGCTTAGCGCTTCGGCATTCAACTGCGCGACGGTGGGGGCTACGGATGCGGGCGTGTTTGCCCCGCCCAACACGAAAGGCGAACACAGAACCGGCTGATTGCGGCGGCTGAACGCCCGCATGGCGCCCAGCATGGTTTCATCCCAGACAAGCGGGGAATTTCCGTTGCAATTGCCGGTGACAACTGGATGCGTTTCCAGAAACTCCTCACCGAACAGGATGGCGCACATATCCAGCACATCTTCGGCGTTCTTGGGGCTGGTGGTCATACCCATGAACGTCTTGTCGGAATGTTTCATCGACGAATAGGTGATGCGCAGATGGCGCTGGCTGATCGGATGATCGTAGGGTTCCACAATGTGATGCGCAGATGAATGCAGCGCCGGCAGCATGTGGCTAAGCTTGTGAAAATTGGCCAGATCATCCAGTGTCGGATTGCGCCTGACGTTATCAAGATCGCGCAGATAGGGCGCACCCGTCATCGGTACAAAAATGCTGTGGTTCTTGCCGAAGGGCAGATTATGCGCCGGATTGCGCGCGTGGTAGGTAAAGCTTTCCGGGATCGTCGAAATCAGATCGCGCACCAGAGCACGATCCAGATGCACCCTGTCACCATCGCGGACATCGGCCCCTGCCTTGCGCCAGTCCGCAATCGCAACGGGATCGCGGAACACCACGCCAACCTCTTCCAGAATATCCATCGAAGCCGCATCGATACGCGCGATCTGTTCGGCGTCCATCGGTTCTGTCAGGGGCAAACCGCGTTCAAGCGCGGGCAGCATCGCCACATCGCGTTGCTGGCGGGTGGCCTTGCGCGCGCCACGTCCGCGCCGGATCGTACCTACAGCATCCACGCTCATGATTTTGTCTCCAGACGTGCGTTGATCGCATCAAGTGCTTGTTTCAATGTGTCATGGCACCCGCCGTCGCGCAGTGCGGTCGTCATTTGCAGACTGATGGTTCCATCGGTGGCCAGTGCATCGCGTTCGCGCGACAGTTGACCTGCATCTGATGGTGGCAGCGCGGCCAGAAAACCGCGGATCAGCTGAGTTGTGTAAAGCGCCGCGGCGTCCTGATCGCCGGTGGCATCGCCCAACCATCCTGCGCCGGTCGACATCAGGTCAAGCAGGCCGGGCAGCAGCGTGCAGATCGCGAAGTGCTGGTTCAGCGCGCTTTCCGAGGCCAGCTCGATCACCGGATTTTCCGGTGAAAACAAGTGTTCCAGCAGAGTTTTGGACGGGTACGCAGGCAGGGGGCAGCCCCCGGCTTCCAGAAATCCGAACGGGATGGTCAGGCTGAAATCAGCGGCAGGCGAACAAAGGGATTGAAGACGTTCCAGCGCAACGCCTGCCATTACCGAAATGATCTGCTGGTCCTGTCTGAAATTCAATGCGGTCAGTATGTCTTCGGCCAGATGGGGCCGTACGCAAAGAAACACGATGTCAGAGGCATCCACCACGCTTTGATTGTCCGCAATCCTGACCCCGTGGCTTTTGTTCAGGTCCGCCGCGACATCCGCGTTGCGATCTGACACTGAAATCACATGCCCGTGGTCCGACAGGAACCGCACCATCGGGGCCGCGATGTGGCCGGTACCGATAAAGCCGATGGCGCTCATCCCACGTTGTCCCCGTCTGACGGGTCGGTCAGATCGATCCAGATGGTTTTCAGTTCGGTGTACTGGTCGTGAGCGTGAACGCCATTGTCCCGCCCGCCAAAGCCGGATTGCTTGTACCCGCCAAAAGGCGTTGCTGCATCGCCTTCTCCGTAACAGTTCACGGTTACGGTTCCGGCGCGGATGTCTCGGGCCACCCTGATCGCCTGACGCGCGCTGGCCGTGAACAGCGAAGCCGCCAGCCCGTATTCGGTATCATTGGCAATTGCGACGGCTTCATCGGTGCTTGAAACTTCGATCACAGCCAGAACGGGGCCAAAGATTTCTTCGCGCGTCCGTTTGTCGGATTTGGGTACTTCATAAACAACGGGCTGAACATATGGCCCCTTGCCAGCATCCGATTTGTCCATATAGCTTCGCACTTTCGCGCAGTGTTCCGCATCAACCAGCGCGCCCAGATGGTTGGCGGGGTCCAGCGGATCGCCGGTTTTCCAATCCCGCATGCGCGCCTTGATCCGGTCCATCAGTGCGGATTTCACATTCTTGTGGACAATCAGGCGCGAGGCGGCGGAACAGTTTTCACCCATGTTCCAGAACGCGGCATTCACCACATGCTGCGCCACATGATCAAGGTTTTCGGCATCTGCCAGCACGATAGCGGGGTTTTTGCCACCGCATTCCAGAACCACCTTTTTCAGATTGCTGTCGGCCGAATACCGCAAAAACCGCCGTCCGGTTTCTGTTGATCCGGTAAAGCTGACCATATCCACCCCGCCGTGCCGCCCCAGCGGTTCACCCACAGACGGCCCGTCCCCGGGCAAAACCTGCAAGACACCGTTCGGCACACCGGCTTCGTAGGCCAGTTCGGCCAGCCGCAGCGCGGTCAGGGTGGTCTGTTCCGCGGGTTTCACGATCACCGAATTCCCGGCGGCCAGTGCGGGCCCGATTTTCCATGCCATCATCAAAAGCGGGAAATTCCATGGCAGTATGGCGGCTACAACGCCAACGGGTTCGCGCACGATCAGGGAAATCGCATCGTCGCCGGACGGCCCCGTCTGGTCATAGATCTTGTCGATCGCTTCGGCGTGCCATTTGATGCAGTTGATGGTTTCGGGCAGATCGATCGATTCGCAATCGCGGATCGGTTTGCCACTGTCGAGGCTTTCCATCACGGCCAGTTCGCGCCGGTTTCGGGTGATCAGTTTGCACAGACGGATCAGTGTGTCTTTTCGTTCGGACGGGTGGATTTTGGCCCAACGCCCCTGATCGAACGCATCGCGTGCCTTTGATACGGAAAGATCAACATCTGCGGCGTTCGCGGTGCTGATCTGTGCCAGTTCCGCGCCTGTCGCCGGGTTGATTGTCGCCATCATCGGCCCCGCGCCCTTGTGGAATTTGCCGTCGATAAACGGCGCGCGCGGCAGGGTCAGAGAACCTGCGATGGCTTGGTATTCTGCGTGGGTCAGCAAATCGGTCATTATGACTCTCCCGTGATCTGGGAAATGGTTGTGTTCATGGTGCGAATGACCTCGGCCAGTTCGCGTTTGTCATCTTTGTTCAGCGGTTGCAGCGGTTTGCGCGGCGGTCCGGCATCTATGCCACGCAGGGTCAGCCCGTTTTTGATGCACTGGATGAACTTGCCGCCCTGTTCCAGCACCCGCATCAGCGGTAGCATGGCTGACATGATCGCGCGCCCCTTGGTAAAATCACCCTCGACGGCGCAGGCACGATAAAGCGCGATATGTGCCTCGGGGGCGAAATTTGATCCGGCGCAAACCCAGCTGCGTGCGCCCCAGGCGAAAAACTCCAGTGCCTGATCATCCATGCCGCAGGACAATGCGATATGCGGATAATCCCGCGCCAGCATGTGCAGGCGGTTGATGTCACCGCTGCTTTCCTTGATCGCGCAAAAATTGGGGGACCGTCCCAGCCGGTTCAGCGTGTCTTCATCCATGTTGACAGACATGCGGCCGGGATAATTGTAAAGCATCACAGGCAGGTTGGCCGCCCGGTCAATTGCAAGCGCATGAAGGGCAATCTCACGCCCTGTCGGGTACGCGTAAGGGGGCGTGGCAACCAGAATGGCATTCGCCTTGTGGGCCTTTGCCGCCAGCGCAAATTCTATGCTGTCTTCGGTGCGGATGGCGCCGGTGCCGATGATGACAGGAACCCGCCCCTTGATCAGATCAGTGGCGCGTTTCATCATCCAGACACGTTCTTCGCCGGTTTGCGCATAATATTCGCCGGTTGTACCCGCCACGATGATGCCGTTCACACCGGCCCCGATCAGGTGTTCTACGGTATCGGCCAGCGCATCTTCGTTGACGGTGAAATCATCATGATAAGGTGTGATCAGGGGGGTGTAGATGCCTTCAAACTGCATTGCGGCGCTCCTTGAGGGAAATCACATCCAGTGGCAAAGGGTCGGGGGTGACGAAACGTTCCAGGCGATCTTTTGACAGATCCCAGTGTTGCAATGTCAGGTCGATGGCCAGCGCGGGTTCACGCGCTTCGATTGCGGAAATCATCGCGTCATGCTGATCGCTGGCCTTCTTTACCAAAGCCTGTTCCGTGTCTGATTCCGGGCGATAGAATGTCTGGCTTAGACGGGTATGATCGACCAGCATCCGGCTTAGACTGGCCACGAGATACGGGTTATGGGCCATTTCGCCGATGATGGCGTGAAAGCGGTGGTTCAACATCGCAGCTTGCGCGGCGTTTGCATTTTTTGTTGCTGTCGCAAACTGGGTCTGGGTTTTCTTCAGGTCTTCGATCTGAACGGGTTGGCGGTTTTCGGCGGCCAGACGGGCAATGTTGGCATAGATCAGCGGCGCCGTCTGAAAGAACGTGCGCATTGTGTTCAGGTCCATCGATGCCACCTTGGCGCCGCGGTTTTCGGCCAGTTCAAGATACCCGTCACCGGCAAGACGCTGCACTATCTCGCGCAGGGGCGTGCGCGAAATTCCGTAGTGATCAGCAAGAGTGACTTCGTCCAGATCAGAGCCGGGGCCCAAATCCAGTGTCAGGATTCTAAGCTTCAGATCGTTGAGACAATCCAGTTTTCGGGATTTCGACAAGGGTCAGTTCCTGATTCTACAAATTGTGGACATATTGTATACATTTTAATAGGGCGTGACCTGTGACCGAGTCAAGCCATTCCTGCGGCCTGATATCGGTTCAGGTTTCAGCGATGTCGATTGTGATGACCTTGCCGGGATTCATGATCCCGTTCGGGTCCAGCGCAGATTTTATCATCCGCATGATCTGGAGTTTTCCTGCATCGCCGTAGCGGCCCAGATCAGACCGTTTGTCTGTTCCGATGCCGTGTTCTGCGGAAAAGGATGCGCCCGAAGCGGCAAGACCCTGATAAACGATCTCTGAAATAGCATCGTGCAGTTCGCCGATTTCGTCAGTGCCCGAGATTGTCAGATGCAGGTTGCCATCGCCCAGATGCCCCATCACAAATGTTCGGATCGAGGGGTGCAACTTTTGCAGCGCGTCTTTTGTGCGCGTGACATAGCCGTCAAGCATGCTGTGGGGCAGTGAAACATCATACCAGAAGTTATGCGAAAACATCTTTTCCAATGCCCAGCTGTCTTCGCGCACCATCCAGATGTTGTTTCGTTCCCGTTCGTTCTGGGCCACGATCACGTCTTCACATCCGGCGGTTTCCAGTTGCTCGGCCAGAGAATCCAAAAACGCATCAACAGACCCGTTCAACGGATCCATTTCAAAGGCAACATGCACAGAGCGATCCGGGGCAGGTAAAACGGCTTGCAGGTTCAGTGCTTTGGCCGTTTCAACCGCATAATCGCGCCACATGATCTCGGCCCGCAACAGCCGGGCAGATGGCATGGCGTTCAGGGCGTGAAACATGTTCAGCGCGGTTATCGTGTCGGAAAATGACGCGATAAAGGTGCAGCAAATGCCGGGCGCTGGTGCCAGCCGCAAAACGGCGCGGGTGATGAAGCCCAATGTGCCTTCGGATCCGATAAATACCTGTTTTATATCGATGCCTTCATTGGCCTTGGTGACCCTTTTCAGGTCGGACATGATGATGCCGGTCGCCGAAACCGCCTCAAGCCCGAGAACACGGTTGCGCATGATGCCGTTGCGAAATGCCTCGCCCCCGCCAGCATTGGTGGCGATCATGCCGCCGATGGTTGCCGTATCACGCGCGCCGATGTCAATGCCGGCGCACAATCCGTGTTTACGCGCTGCATGATCAAGCGCTGCCAACGTGGTGCCCGCTGTAACCAGCGCAAGCCGGTTCACCGGATCTATTTCAATCTCCGTCGGCAGTCTTGCGCTGCTGATAATTATCTGTCCCGCATTTGAAACAGCGCCACCTGCAAGACCCGTCAATCCGCCCTGGGGCACGGCGGAAACCCCGAACCGGTTACACAGCTTCAAGACATCGGCAACCTGTTCCGTTGATTGCGGGCGCACGGCGCATGTCGCGCCAAGATTTTCAGGGTGAAATCCGAAATCCTGACCGGCAAGAGCGTTGCCGGTCAGAATGGCGCCGGACCCGCAAATCTGTTCAAGCGCGTTTACGAAAAGCGGATCAAGCATCGGCGGTTTTCCCCAAATCCCATCGGGTCATAACCGCATGGTTTGATCTTTTGGGCAAGCACCGGAAACAGACGCCACAACAGTCTCGCGACACGCCCGTTCTAGTGTTGGTGCGGTTCTTCGTCCAGCGATCCGTGAATGGCAAACTGGTCCAGACCGGCCTCTTGCGGCTCGATCATACGAAAGGCCTCTTTCACACCGGCCTCGGTCAACTCGCGGCTTAGCATCAGCAGCGTGTTGGGGGCCTGTCCGTCGCAAAGTTCCGCCATTTGGGTCAGCTCAGCCAATGCAACACCGCGCGCGGCTTCAACGGATGGTGCGCCGTAATGGCTGACGAAATGGGCGGCCAGCATATCTATCAGTACCTCGAATTCGGAAGGTTCGATCTTGGTGATTGCAACAACAGATACCCTTCCGAAGGTTTCCAGCCCAAGCCAGCCATTGGCAAAAGCCTGTTTGGCCTTGCCCGTCAGATCACCCTCGGACCAGTTCGAGAATTCGAAACCGCCCGAAATGCACCATTCGCCCGTGCGGGCCGGAGTGTGAAAGATGTTCATATCGCTTTCATCGAAATGGATTGCGCGGGCCAGATATGCGGGGGCACCGTCTGTCATTGTGAAGCCTCCAGAACGCGGGTCAGGGGGATAAGATGGTTCGTGTCACCGCTACGAAGCAGCATCCCGAACTTTTCGTCAACGCCCAGGAATGTGCCGCTTTGATCGGCAAAGGCCACGTTTTCGCCGATATCGCTGGACAGGCCGCGCCATTCATTGTGAACGACGGCGGTTCCTTCGTCTGTCCAGCGGCTGATCCAGACCAACGTGTGCCGGGCCCAGCTTTCCAGAAGCTGAACAGCATCCACATCGGCGCATCCTTCGGCGTAAAGGGCCGTTTGATCCGGAGTGTGGCCGGTATCGTCTGACGCGGGCCAAAGCGGAACCTCAAGTCCGACGATCAACCAGTCGGGAACCTGTTCGGGGTCATTGGTTGATGCGACAGCCCGCAACCTGCCACAGGATGCCCCGTTCACCTGAATGCCGCCCTTCCAGTCGAGATGAACGGCAACCTCTGGCGGGGCCAGTGCGCCCAAAGCATTCTGGAAGCCGACACCACAGGCCGGCAGCATGGCCATTGCATCAGCCAGTGGCACTTCTGGCACCAGTACGATTGCGGCCCGCAACTCTGTTGCCCCGAGGTTGTAAACGATCAAACCCGCGTCACACCCTATGGCGGCCTGTGCCTGTGCCGTATCAAAGGGATCGGTGTCACCGGAAACGGCAAAGCCGCTAAGCAATGGGGGAAAGGTGGGCGTGGTCATGCGTTGCCATCCGCAATAAGGGCCCGCGCGACTTTGCGAAAGGCCTGTGCCTGCGCGCTGTCCGGTTTGGACACCACAATCGGTGCGCCGCCGTCGGCTGCCAGACGGATATCCAGATGCAACGGAATTTCCGCCATCAGAGGTACACCGATCTTGGCGGCTTCGCTGACAACGCCACCATGGCCGAAAATATGTTCTTCGTGGCCACAGGCCGAACAGATATGCGTGCTCATGTTTTCGATCATTCCCA
Source organism: Sulfitobacter sp. TBRI5 (assembly GCF_051013555.1). Lineage (NCBI taxonomy): Bacteria > Pseudomonadati > Pseudomonadota > Alphaproteobacteria > Rhodobacterales > Roseobacteraceae > Sulfitobacter > Sulfitobacter sp. TBRI5. The sequence goes on from NZ_CP112884.1 coordinate 1,692,184, forward strand.
GAATGGGTGTGCCCAGCTGGTTGAACATGTCGATGCCTTTTCGGGCATCGATCAATGCAACATCCTGCGGGGTCGATACAATGATCGCGCCGTTCAGCTGGGCCTTTTGTGCCAGTGTCATCTGTACGTCACCGGTACCGGGTGGAAGATCAACCAACAATACATCCAACGCGCCCCATTGGACCTGCGACAGCATTTGCTGAAGCGCGCCCATCAACATCGGCCCACGCCACACGACCGCCTGATCTTCGTTCGCCATCAATCCCAGCGACATCATCGTGACGCCATGATTGCGCATCGGCAGGATCGTCTTCCCATCGGGCGAAGCCGGGCGCCCGGACACACCCAGCATACGCGGCTGGGAGGGGCCGTAAACATCGGCATCCAGCAATCCCACGCGACGGCCTTCGGCGGCGAGGGCACAGGCAAGATTTGCCGAAACTGTAGATTTTCCAACACCACCCTTGCCCGAGGCGATGGCAACAATCCGGTCGATGCCGGGAATTTTCTGGGGGCCTTTTGCTTCGGCAGGGCGCGACGGTTTCAGATCCGGTGGCGGCGCGCTTGTGGTATGGGCCGTCATGATCGCAGAGACGCTGGCGATGCCCGGCATCGCCTTCAGTGCCGCCTCGGCTTGGGCGCGCACGGGTTCCATTTTCGCGGCCAGAGACGGGGCCACTTCAAACACAAACCGTACCGCTCCTTCGTCGACTGACAGGGCGCGCACAAGGCCGGCGGCCATGATATCCTGATCCGAAAGCGGATCCTTGATGGTTTTCAGTACTGAAAGTACATCGTCGCGCGTTACGGACACTTCAGTTATCCTGACCTGTGATTTTTCCTGTCACGACATGCTCCAGATCGAGGCCCGGAATTGTCAAAACCACCTTGGCCTCGAAACTCTGGCCGCCGGTGGATTTTCCGCGCATCGCTTCTTCTATGGCCTGTTGCGATGTCACGCCAACCTGCTTGAGGAATTTGCGCATCGACATATTGAAATCTTCGCTCATAAGCTTGTGCTCCTTTGATCTGGATGTCCGAAATGTTGACCCGCGGCGTTATGTGCCGCTAGGCTTCTGGCCTGCGGTTCAGGCAAAAAGAGGTTCGTATGCGTATTTTGTGGTGCACATTTGGCATTTGGCTGTCGATGGTCAACCTTGCACATGCGGATGACAAGACTTTCCGCCTTCTGGTTCCCGATACGCTGGAAAAGACCGGCCTGCCTGATCACCTGTTGCCTCGGTTTTCCCTTAAAACATCGGTCAAGGTGTCGCGCGTTACATCGGGTGAACCGGCCGAGCTTGAGTTGAATACCGACAATCGCGGAACGGCCGTTTTCGAGGGTCCGGCCGCAACTTGGTATCTGGATGTTGTGCAAAGCACACCTGCGGCAGACCGGTTCGTTGAATGGCTTGTTTCGGATGCTGGCGGACGGGCCATAACGGGGTATCAGCCGGACGATGGCGCGATGTTCACATTGCCGGTCGTCGCCGAAGTCGAAGATGCGCCGGTGATCCGCGACGGTGATGCCGTCGCGGGCGAACGTTTGTCGCTGGTGCATTGCGGGCGATGCCACGTTGTGAACGAAAAGAACCGCATGAAAGCCATCGGATCGACCCCGTCTTTTGCCCTGATCCGGGCGCTGGACAACTGGGAATTCCGGTTCGAGGCTTTTTACGCGCTGAAACCGCACCCGGCCTTTACGCAGGTTGATGGGATCACACAGCCTTTTGATCCGGCCCGCCCGTCGCCGATCGAGCCGATGCGGATGAGCGGGCAGGATCTGGACGCGATCCTTGCCTATGTCGTCACCATCGAACCGGCCGATTTGGGCGCGCCGCTGCAAACTCAGTGATCCTTGCGCTTTAAGAAATAATCGTCGCTGGTGCGTACTTTCGGGCGTTCTCCGGCGGCAAACGGGTTGTCATCGGAATGGTACTGCGCCTGAATGCGGCAATTGTCGCACATCTGGATCATTCTGGCGGCTTTTGGGTTGGAAAACATCGCGTGCTTCCCGGCAAGCTTTTCGGTGATCCTTTCGACCGTCGATTTCACGCCAAACAGGCTGCCGCATTCGATACAGGCAAACGGTTCTTCCTCGTTCAGGATAACCTGCGTGAATGCCGCGTCTGTCAGGTTGAACCGGGGTTCAAGGGTGATCGCCTGTTCCGGGCAGATGTTGCTGCACAGACCGCATTGCAGACAGGCATCTTCCTGAAAGCGCAACTGGGGTTTGTCGGGATTTTCCGCCAATGCGCCCGACGGGCAAAGCGACACACAGGACAAACACAAGGTACAGGCATCCGTGTCCACCAGAACGGCACCATAAGGGGCGGTTTCGGGCAGGGGCACAATCGTCGCATCCGTGGCCAGCGCCTTGGCGGCGGTGCGGGCCACCTGACGGCGCGTGCCCATGGGCAGGATCGGATCATGTGCGATATCGGCAGGGCCCGCATCAAAAAGCGAATCTGAAAGGGCATCAGGGTCGCTCACATCCAGAAGGCTGACCTTGGTGCCCGCGATCGCATTTGCCAGTTCCGTTTCGCGGGCCAGTGTTTCGCGATCAGACCGCGGCGACAGCAGTACAGAAACAGAGGAAAACCCGCTGCCCAGCGCAGCCAGCATTTCGGCATGTCCGAAACCGGCAAGTGCAGTCACTTCCAACGGGATAACGTCGGCAGGCAGGCCACGACCGTGGCGGGCGGACAGCGATATCATCTGATCGCCGTGCCCGTCATCGTGCACCAGAAGGCGCGGCACTGATCCGGCCTCTTTTCTGTAGGTTGATGCCAGAACCTGAACCCGCCGGAATACCGTATCAACCGTCGGGGCATCATATGAAATCGCACCGGACGGACACAGGGCCGAACAGGCACCGCATCCAGCGCAGATCATGGGGTCGATCGCAACATGTTCGCCGGCCGAAGTGATGGCGCCGGTGGGGCATGCATTCAGACAATTCGAACATGCCGGTTTTTCGGCACGTGAATGGGCGCACAAGGACGGCTCGAGGCGGACATACAGCGGTTTTTCGAATGTCCCGACCATTTGGGACGCCTGCAAGATCACGTCTGCGACGGCCGGGCTGTATGACGGATCGGCGCGCAGGTATCCTTCGCGCTTTTCAGGTGCGGGAAACAGCGGCGGGTTTCCAGAAAGATCAATAATGACATCACATTGCGAAGATGCACCCGACTTGGGCGGTGAAAACACGGCGGCGCCACGTCCGCCCGGTTCGATTTCTTGCAAGGCATCAAACGTCAGGTCAAACCCGCCCAGTGCGCCGCGTGCCATTTCAATGCGTCCGCGCACGATATCAAAACCGGTTTCCCTTTCCGGCGCGGTTTCGTCGGTCAAAAGAACGGTCAAGCTCAGGATATCCTTGAGCTTGCGCGCCGCCTCAAGCGCGACCGCGCCGGGCCCGATGATCAGGCATATACCTTCGGATACCACGTCAAGCGATTTGCCTTCGGCGACGGGCAACAGCGCCTCGGCGGCCAGGGCGGCCATTTTGGGTAGTTTATCGGCGGTATCGGCAGACCATCCCGCACGGTCCCGCAGGTCGACAAAACCGGGAATGTCGGCCTCCAGATCGTGGGCCAGTTCTTCGAATCGCGACCGTTCCTGCTGGCATGCGATTATGGCATCGCCAGACTCGATTGCCTTGGCGGCCAGATCAATCTGCGTGGTGCAAAGCGCTGTGTGCAGTCGGGAACACGACAATCCCGTTGCGTTCGACAACCCATCGGCATCGATGGACTGACTTCCCAAACAATCACATATTATCAGGTGTTTAGGCATCTTTTTTGCGCTTTCATTTTCTGGAAAACCGGTTCGATTTCAGGCGGCTGCGCGCAAGTGTAGCCACGGATTCGATCCGCCGTAAACCGGAAAACTTGATTCGGGTTCGCGCTATCCGGTTGATGGAACGGCGTGCCACATACCGAATCATTCGGTGCGATCTGATCATGGCAGAAAATCGCGCCGATCCGCCCGAGGGACATTTCGTCCATGTTGGGGGTCGATGGTCGTGGTGACGCCCCATTTTGTCCGTTTGCGCATTTTGATGTAAAAATCTGCCAAAAGTTCTTTGCGTCGCGGCAGAGTTGGTCCAGCATACGATAGAATACAGCAGATCATGCCTTTGGGAGGAGCCTTGATCCACAATCCAAACCAGTATCAGACAATGCCGCTGGGCGTTGTTCTGAGGCGGACGCCGGGTGTGACCCGGTGGGCCAAGTGGTGTTGGAAAGCGGTTGCTGTTTTGCCGGGGGCGTCGGAAGCTCGATGGAAGCTGCTGCGCGAAGAAGACGGCGTTCAGGAATACCACATCGCGACCCCCTATCTGGAATTGCACGGTGCCGACAGCGAGGCGTATCTGACGGGATTGTCCGACAGTGTTCCGGCAATCTACGTCGTGTTGCGCAAGACGATGTCTGCGGAGCATCCCTACGATGTTTTGCTGGCCACCGCGTCGCCCTACGAGGCGCAGGATTACGCGGACAATGGCGAAGATCTGGTGGAAAAGGTGCCGATGCCGGGTGGCCTGATCGCGTGGATCCGCGATTTCGCCGTGAAGCACCACGAGCACGAGGCGTTCATAAAGCGCCGCCGCGACAAACACCGGACCGATCGGGTGCAGGATGGCGTTGGCGATGCACGGATTTCGCAGATGAGCGATGTTTATCGCGCCCCGAGCAAACGTTCTGACAAGGAGCAGGTGCATTGACTGGTCGCACAGGTTCATCCGGGTTCTGGTCGGACCGCAAGGCGCGCGTTCAGGCCGAGGCGCTGGCGGAAGAGCAAGAGACGCTGGCGCGCACTGCCGCGGAAGAACAGGCGGTGCAAGAGGCCAAGAGTGATGAAGAACTGCTGGAAGAGTTCGGGTTGCCGGACCCCGATAGCCTGAAGCTGGGTGATGATGTCCGGGGTTTTATGTCAAAGGCGGTGCCGGATCGCCTGCGCCGTCGTGCCCTGCGCCAGTTGTGGAAGCTGAACCCGGTGCTGGCCAATGTTGATGGGCTTGTGGATTACGGTCAGGATTTTACCGATAGTGCGATGGTCGTCGAAAACCTGCAAACGGCCTATCAGGTTGGCAAGGGCATGCTAAGCCATGTTCAGGAAATGGCGCGTCAGGCCGAAGAGAAACTGGCAAAGGCCGAGATGGCAGAAGCCGTTTCCGAAGAACCCGAGCTTGAGGGCGAACCGCAGGGCGCGCCCGACCAGGATATGGCCCTGCAAGAGCAAGACGCGCAGGTCACAACCGCCGAACAATCAAAAGATCCCGAACCGTTAGCGCAAGACGACCTGTCTGATCACATCGAAGCGCCCCGCCGCCGGATGCGGTTTCAATATTCAAAACCAAACGGATCGGAGGCCGCAGCATGAGTGCTTTGGCAGATACCACGTCAGTCAGTGCAGAAGACCGGTTGCGCGCGGACCTGTACAATTTTCTGGGGCTGTTGCTGTCGGGGCCGCCCGATCAAACCCTGCTGGATCAATGTGCCGGCCTGTCAGGCGACGACAGCGCGATGGGGGAAGCCATTTCAACACTGGCGCGCGTCGCAAAAGTGACCAAGCCCAACGCGGTGCTTTCAGAATTCAATGCCCTGTTCATCGGTTTGGGGCGCGGTGAACTGCTGCCCTATGCAAGCTATTACCTGACGGGCTTTCTGAATGAAAAACCGCTGGCAACATTGCGCAAGGATATGGCGGCACGCGGTGTCACGCGCGCCCAGAACGTGTTCGAGCCGGAGGACAACATCGCATCGCTGATGGAGATGATGGGCGGACTGATCGTTGGCCGGTTCGGCCGATCGGCGGACCTTGCCGACCAAAAGCTGTTCTTCAACAAACATATCGGCCCTTGGGCCACACATTTCTTTTCGGATTTGGAAGCCGCGCAAGCGTCGGTGTTCTATGCGTCTGTCGGCTCGGTCGGCAAACAGTTCATGGATATCGAACGCGAGGCGTTCCGGATGATTGCGGGATAAATCCCGCGCAGACCGGCGGGGGGCCCCGCCACAACACAGAAGGGGAGAATTCCCATGAAAAAGGAAAAAGCCGACGGCACCAGCCGCCGCGATTTTCTGAAACTGGCTGGCACAGCCGCACCGGCAGCCGTTGCTGCGGTTGCCGTCAGCGGATCGGATGCACAAGCGCAGCCGGTCGATCTTTCATCTGACAAGATGCAGGACACTGCGCATACCCGCGCCTATCTCGACAGCGCCCGGTTCTGATCGGACGTCCTTAATATCCGCTGACGACTGGTTGCGTGAGGCCCGACTGTCAGAGGAGTTCCTTATGGAGGAAAAACTATGCTTAGGAAAAAGACCAACGGGGTTGCGCGACGCTCCCAGCGGACAAGTATCCTGTCGACGATGTCTGAAACATCGGTTGACCGCCGTGCGTTTTTGCGCGGTTCGGGATTGGCCATTGGTGGCCTGACCGCAATTGCCGCAACGGGCGGCACAGTGACGGCAGCGAATGCGCAGTCTGCCGCAAACACAGCAGTTGAAACTGTCAAAACGGTTTGTACCCACTGTTCGGTCGGTTGCACGGTTGTAGCCGAAGTCGACAATGGTGTCTGGACGGGTCAGGAACCCGGCTGGGACAGCCCTTTCAATCTGGGGGCGCATTGCGCCAAGGGGGCCGCGGTTCGCGAGCACGCCCATGGTGAACGCCGCCTGAAATATCCCATGAAGCGCGAAGGCGGTGAATGGAAACGCATCAGCTGGGAACAGGCGATCGACGAGATCGGCGACGGCATGATGAACATCCGCGAAGAAAGCGGTCCGGATTCAGTGTACTGGCTGGGATCGGCCAAGCATAACAACGAACAGGCCTACCTGTTCCGCAAATTCGCCGGCTACTGGGGCACGAACAACGTGGACCACCAAGCGCGGATTTGTCACTCGACCACGGTTGCGGGTGTTGCAAACACATGGGGCTACGGCGCCATGACCAACAGCTACAACGACATGCACAATTCCAAGGCGATTTTCATCATTGGCGGAAACCCGGCCGAGGCGCATCCCGTGTCTCTGCTGCATATCCTGAAAGCCAAGGAACAGAACAACGCGCCTTTGATCGTGTGCGACCCGCGGTTTACCCGCACGGCGGCCCACGCTGATGAATACGTGCGGTTCCGCCCAGGTACAGACGTTGCGCTGGTCTGGGGTATTCTGTGGCATATCTTTGAGAATGGCTGGGAAGACAAAGAATTCATCCGCACCCGCGTGTGGGGAATGGACCAGATCAAGACCGAAGTCGCCAAATGGACACCGGAAGAGGTCGAGCGCGTGACAGGTGCACCCGGCGAACAGTTGCGCCGCGTCGCCCGTACGATGGTCAACAACCGTCCCGGCACTGTTGTCTGGTGTATGGGCGGTACGCAGCACACCAGCGGCAACAACAACACACGCGCCTATTGTGTGCTTCAGCTTGCGCTGGGCAACATGGGCACATCGGGTGGCGGAACAAATATCTTCCGCGGCCACGACAACGTGCAAGGTGCCACCGATCTGGGTGTTCTGTCCCATACCCTGCCGGGCTATTATGGCCTGTCTGCCGGTGCATGGGCCCATTGGGGCCGTGTCTGGGGCGAGGATATGGACTGGCTCAAGGCGCAGTTCGACACGATCCAGGGTGCGGATGGCAAAGACAAACCGTTGATGAACGAAACCGGTATTCCGGTGTCGCGCTGGATCGACGGTGTGTTGGAAGACCCGGCCAATATGGATCAGCCCGCCAAGGTGCGCGCCATGGTGTTGTGGGGCCACGCGCCCAACAGCCAGACGCGTATGAAGGAAATGAAGACGGCGATGGAAAAGCTGGACATGCTGGTCGTGATCGATCCGTTCCCCACCGTTTCCGCCATTCTTCATGACCGGACAGACGGCGTTTACCTGTTGCCGGCCTGTACGCAGTTTGAAACCCGCGGTTCGGTGACCGCCTCGAACAGATCGATCCAGTGGCGTGACCGCGTGATTGAACCTCTGTTCGAAAGCGTCCCGGACGAGGTGATCATTGCCAAGTTCGCCAACAAATTCGGCTTTGCCGACCGTCTGTTCCGCAATATCGAAATGGACGATCCGGAAACCCCGAATGTCGAAAGCATCACCCGCGAATTCAACAGCGGTATGTGGACAGTCGGCTATACCGGTCAAAGCCCGGAGCGGATGAAACTGCACATGGCCAACCAGCATACGTTCGACAGAACGACGCTGCAGGCGGTGGGTGGTCCGGCAGATGGTGATTATTATGGTATGCCATGGCCGTGCTGGGGCACTCCCGAAATGAACCATCCCGGAACGCCCAACCTTTATGACATGTCCAAGCGCGTGTCCGAAGGTGGACTGACATTCCGTGCCCGGTTTGGCGTGGAACGTGACGGGGACAACCTGTTGGCCGAAGGTGTCTACAGCAAGGATTCGGATATTCAGGACGGTTACCCCGAATTCACCATGCAGATGCTGATGGATCTGGGTTGGGACAGCGAGTTGACCGATGAAGAGCGTGCCGCGATTGATGCGGTGGCCGGACCGGATACAAACTGGAAAACCGACCTGTCAGGTGGCATCCAAAGGGTGGCGATCGCACATGAATGTGCGCCATTCGGCAATGCCAAGGCGCGGGCGGTGGTCTGGACCTTCCCCGATCCGATCCCGGTACATCGCGAACCGCTGTATACAAACCGGCGCGATCTGGTCGCGGACTACCCGACATACGAGGACCGGAAGTTCTATCGTCTTCCGACCATGTATGCCTCGATCCAGAAGAACGACTTTTCCAAGGATTATCCAATGATCCTGACGTCTGGTCGTCTTGTGGAATACGAGGGTGGTGGCGACGAAACCCGATCCAACCCGTGGTTGGCCGAGCTTCAGCAGGACATGTTCGTCGAGATCAACACACGTGACGCCAACAATCTGGGTGTGCGTGACGGATCTCAGGTCTGGGTCGAAGGCCCGGAAGGCGGCAAGGTCAAGGTGATGGCAATGGTCACAAACCGTGTCGGCGAAGGGGTGGCGTTCATGCCGTTCCACTTTGGCGGCCATCTGGAGGGCGAAGACCGGCGGAGCAAGTATCCGGCGGGTGCGGACCCTTATGTATTGGGCGAAAGCACAAACACCGCACAAACCTATGGCTATGATTCAGTGACACAGATGCAAGAGACGAAAGCCACTCTTTGCAAAATCTGGTCGGCATAAGGAGGACACCATAATGGCTGCAAGAGCAAAGTTTCTCGTCGACGCCGAACGCTGCATCGAATGCAATGCGTGTGTGACAGCGTGTAAGAACGAGCATGAAGTGCCTTGGGGCATCAACCGCCGGAAGGTCGTCACCATCAATGACGGCGATCCGGGTGAACGGTCGATTTCCGTGGCATGTATGCACTGTTCGGACGCGCCCTGTATGGCGGTTTGTCCGGTGGATTGCTTCTATCAGAACGAGGAAGGTGTCGTTCTGCATTCCAAGGACCTGTGCATCGGGTGCGGATACTGTTTCTACGCGTGCCCGTTCGGTGCGCCGCAGTTCCCGCAGGCCGGCAACTTCGGATCCCGTGGCAAGATGGACAAATGTACATTCTGCGCCGGTGGCCCGGAAGAAAACCACTCTACAGCCGAATTCGCCAAATATGGCCGCAACCGGATTGCAGAAGGCAAATTGCCGATCTGCGCCGAGATGTGTGCCACCAAGGCGCTTTTGGCAGGCGACGGCGATGTTGTCTCCGGTATCTACCGTGAACGCGTCGTGGCCCGTGGATTTGGTTCGGGCGCTTGGGGTTGGGGCACTGCCTACGACCAAAAGGGCGGCTGATTTGCCCACTGGCCTCGTGCCAAACAGATAAAGCGTGGGGCGGCATTCTTGCCGCCCTGTCGCGCTGAAATAAATAAAGATTCAAATAAAACCGACACAAGGAGCCTGCTTATGGCCCGTGCGCTGCTTATTCCCGTATTCGGATTCATCCTGAGCCTTGTTCTGAGCACAGGTGCATTTGCGCAGGAAAATACCGAGACTGACCGCTCTGCCACGGGCGGGGCACAGACTTTGGAAGACATCATGGCCCGCCAGCGTGGTGAAAAGCTGGATGATACATTCCGAAGCGAAGCAACCGGCGATCCGGATGCGGCTGCGGGGATCAGCAGCCAGTTGGGAACGCTGGGTGGCGCATCCGATCCGGAGCTTTGGCGCGCGTACCGGTACGGCACGGCGAATATCACAACGCAGGTTCGCGGCCCTGCCGCCGGTGTGGTGATACAGGATGGCGGCATGTGGTGGTATTCGTTCCGCAATGGCCCGCTGGCCACATACGGAGCGTATCTGCTGGGGGGTACGATTGTCCTCTTGGCGTTGTTCTATCTTATTCGCGGGCGCATTCGCATTGACGGCGAAAAAACCGGCCGCACGATTACCCGCTTTCAGGCCGCTGAACGGTTCGGGCACTGGCTGATGGCCGGTTCCTTTCTGGTGCTTGGCCTGACGGGACTGATTTCGTTGTTCGGCCGCAAGGTCATGATCCCGCTGTTCGGGCACGAAAGTTTTTCAACCATCGCGATCGCTTCGAAATGGGTTCACAACAATGTTTCGTGGGCTTTTATGCTGGGTCTGGTGATGGTGTTTTTCATGTGGGTGGTGCACAACCTGCCCGCAAAATCCGATCTGAAATGGCTGGCGCAGGGGGGCGGTATTTTCCGCAAGGGCCTGCATCCGCCCGCGGGAAAATTTAACGCAGGCCAAAAGCTGATATTCTGGTCGGTCATTGTGCTGGGGGCGTCGATCTCGGCATCCGGTCTTTCATTGCTTTTTCCGTTCGAACTGCCGATGTTTGCCAAGACGTTTGCCATTCTGAACGCAACGGGTTTGCCGCAACTGTTCGGGTTCGGAGAATTGAACACCGTGCTCGCGCCGCATGAGGAAATGCAATATGCCCAGTTGTGGCATGCGATCGTGTCCTTCGTTCTGCTGGCGATCATCTTTGCGCACATCTACATCGGCACTGTCGGCATGGAAGGCGCTTACGATGCAATGGGATCCGGCGAAGTCGAAGAACAGTGGGCACGCGAGCATCACAGCCTGTGGGTCGAAGAAGTGACGTCAAAGGCGACAAAATCAGCAAGCCCGGCCGAGTAGCGGGACAAAGGGAGACGTACAATGAAAATGATGCTTTTGTCCTTTGCCGCCACAGCCGTGATCGCGGTAGGTGCCTATTATGTCCTGCACGAAATCAGCTTCTCGGCTGAAGACCAGACAACCGGCGCGGATGTCAGATTGGACTGATCATGCAGGCAAAACCTGCTGCCGCTGACGCAGACGCATATGGTGAAACGCTGGCGCGCGCCTCGGTTCTGATCGTGGATGACGAACCGGGGATGCGTAATTTCCTGACCAAGACCCTGTCGCCGCGTTGTAAACGGGTGGAACAGGCGGAAAGCGCGGATGCCGCCGCGCGGCTGCTGGATTCAAACCATTTCGATCTGGTGGTTCTGGATAACATCATGCCGGGAAAAACCGGCCTGCAATGGTTGCGTGAACAACGCCGTGTCGGGTTTTTCGGCGATGCGATCCTGATCACTGCCTATGCTGATCTGGAAACCGCGATAACCGCACTGCGCGCCGGCGTTGCCGATTTCGTTCTGAAGCCTTTTCGGGCCAACCAGATCACCAACGCCGTTGCGCGGGCAATGGATCGCCAGCGTTTGCGCCGCGAAAACTATCTGATGCGATATGAATTGCAGTCGGACGATACCGGCGCGCGCGGGCGCCTGTTGGGCACGTCGCCCCAGATCAACCGCGTCCGCGATCTGTTGGTGAAAATGGCACCCTTGCCCACTTCTGTGCTGTTCACGGGCGCAAGTGGTACGGGCAAGGAGGTCGCGGCGCGCACATTGCATTCGATGTCGGACCGGGCTGGTCAGCCCTTTGTGCCGATCAACTGCGCTGCATTGTCCCCCGACCGGATCGCGCAGGAACTGTTCGGGATCGTCGATGATGATCAGCATCGCACCGAAGGGCTGTTTCTGCATGCGGATGGCGGTACGCTGTTTCTGGACGAAGTCGCGTATTTGCCGCCACAGGTGCAGGCAACCCTGTTGCGGGTGGTCGAAGAACACAAGGTCAGGCCTTCCGGATCAGAGCGTGAATTGCCGCTGAACGTGCGGATATTGTTTGCGACGAATGCAGATCTGCCCAAGGCCGTCGATGCAGGGACGTTTCGTGCCGATCTGTTTCACCGGATCAACGTTGTGAACATTGAAATGCCCACGCTTGAAAACCGGGGCGACGATGTGGTTGAACTCGCCGCGATGTTCATGGCTCAGATTTCCCGCGCACTGGGCTTACCGGCACTGGACCTGAACGAAAGTGTCCTGCTCAAGCTGCGGCGCTACACGTGGCCCGGAAATGTACGCGAATTGCGCAACCTCATCGAACGCTCTGTCATATTGGGTGAATTTCCCGACGAATTTGCCGGTACGGGTGCGATTTCGGGTACCGAAGCCATTGAAACCCTGGAACTGGTTGAACAACGGCACATCATGCACGTTCTGGATGCCTGCAACGGCAACCGTGCAGAAGCGGCGCGCCGGTTGGGTGTGTCGCGCAAGACCATCGACCGCAAGTGCGCCCTTTGGGAGAATTAGGCCTGCGGCGCATCGGCTGAAGGCAACCATACCGTAAACACAGTACCGCCATCACTGCCATGCTGCGCCATGATCTGGCCGCCGGCGCGTTGTACCAGTGTCTGGCTTATGGATAATCCCAATCCCGAACCTTCGCCGGGCTTGGTGGTGAAGAACGGATCAAACACCTTGTCCAGAATGTCGTCGGCTATTCCGGCGCCACTGTCCTTGATTTCCACGGATACGCCTTGCCGGTCGTTTCGGCTCTGGGGTTTGATCCGAAGTGTCAGTACGCCACTTCCGTCCATTGCCTGCAGGGCGTTTACAAGCAGGTTGATGATGACCTGCTGCAATTCGCCATGATCCATCATCACATTGGGTGCATCCTGAAAATCGCGGATCACCGTGGTGTCGGTCTGGCTGATGCCATAGCCCACCAGAACCAGACAATCTTCAATCACTTCGTCCAGCGCAACAGAGTCTGCCGTTCCGCTGAATTCGCTGGGGCGGGCGAACTGCAAAAGCTTGCCGACAATAGCGTTGATCCGTTGTACCTGCCGGTCGATCAACGAGAATTCAGTGTTCAGGTCCGCGGCCTTGTCCCCCAGTGCGGCGCGCATGACATCCACGTTTCCCTGAATGACCGCGACAGGATTGTTGATCTCATGCGCCACACCGGCAGTGATTTCGCCGATCGAAGCCAGTTTTTCTGAAACGACAAGCTGCTGGAACGTGGTTTCCAGTTTCTTGTTTGCATCGCGCAATTCTTCGGTGCGTTGTTCGACCCGCGTGTTCAATTCTTCGGCCCAGTTGCGCAATGCCTGATCGCGATCACGCACCTGATCCAGAAGCGTATCCAGATGCGAAGCGACCTCGCCGATTTCGTCGCGGGTGCCCACCGGCCCGATGCGCGCCTCAAGATTTCCTTCTTCGACCTCGCGCATGGTTTTGGTCATGCGTTCCAGCGGTGCGAAAATGCCGCGCGCAATGCGCAGAAACAAAGGAACCGTCAGGGCGACAATCGCCAGGAAAGCGGCCAGGACCGACCAATAGGCAGATCGTGTCGCAGCTTTGAACGGGGCCTCAAGAAAGCCGACATATAACATGCCAACCCGTTTGTCGTGGCTGTCCAGAATTGGCAAGTAACCCGAAATGTACCAGTCGTTGACAACAAAGGCGCGGTCCAGCCACGTGCGCCCCTGATCCAGAACAGCCCCCCGCACCTCGGCGGACACACGTGTGCCAAGAGCGCGGACATCCTCGAAAAGGCGCACATTGGTGCTGATGCGCACGTCTTCCAGAAACAGTGTGGCGGTACCCTGGCGCGCACCATCCGCGTTGGATTCGCGGTAGACAAGATCGTTGATGGTATCGATGAAGTGCAGGTTCCGGTTCAGCAATGTGCCGCCGACCAACACGCCCTCGTGTCCGGGCAATGCAACATGGGTTGCCGTGTGCACGACCATTCCGCGATCTTCGACAAGTCGATCGGTCGGGACGGCAGCCTGGGTTGCGATCAGCGGGATTTTGGCCTGTTCTGCCAGCGCAGGTGCATTTTGTGCCAGATCCTGTTCCGAAAATATATCGATATGCGATGACGCGCCGCCGTTCAGAACATTCTGGACGACGGGCCAGGGGGATGTTTGTGCGGCTGTTTTTGGCAGGTAGTGCAAGAAATCCAGCCCAAGATCGATGCGCGCGCGTTCAAGCAGCGTATCAACGGGCGGGCCGCCCGCGGATAGGATAGCGTTGAATTCAACCGATTTGGCCAGCCCCTCAACCTCGGTTTCGCTGCTGTCCAGAATACGCCGCAGATATTGTTCGGCGATGCGCAAGTCACTGGCGACATTGGCAATCAGCAAAGCATCGTATCGTGCAGCCCAGCGATTGATGCCAACACCTAGCATCAATGGCAGCAAGACGATCAGCGGTAACAAAGCGAGGACCAACAAGCGTAGCCGAACGGATTTCAGCATCGCTGTTCCATTTGTTTGCCCCTTGCGCCGTTTCGACAGTGATTAGACCATGTCGGCCCGTCACGCGCAAATCCGTTCTGGGGCGGAATCAAATCTCGTTCACCAGAGAAAGAATGCTCTGTTTCAGCGTTTTCAGGCGTCCGGCCAGCTGTGTGCGATCACCCGAGCCGGTCTTTGCGCTGTGGCTGGAGGTATAGACAAGTTCGGCAACACCTTTGGCGGTCACGCCCTTGCTTTCAAGCGTGTCGGCGTAAGGCTGGAACAGGCTTTCAAGCGCGTCCGTCCAGCGGGCTGCACCTTTGGCCAGCTCTTCGCCACCGGCCAGGTTCAACCCGTCGATCAGATCGGCCGCATCCGGTGAGGATTGAACAAGATCGAACCATGACAACGGGCCGATCTCGAAAAACCGGTCAAGTTGTTCAGACAGGGTTGGGCTATTGTCCCAGGCTTTGTGAACATCATGAATACCGCTGTCGGTGACATAGCGAATGGCTGCCTGAATCACCTGATCCTTGTTTGCGTAGGTGTTGTACAGGGTTTGCCGCGACACTCCTGCGGCAGCTGCGACATCGCCCATCGTGGCCTTGCGAATGCCATAGCGCGACACGACGCTGATGGCAGATCGTGCAATGTGATCAGTTCCGTTCGACATGAAGAGATGTTTACATTGTATGTCGTATTGTACAATATGTACAAAATGCCAATTATTGTACAAATGTAAAACTGCATGACCGCCTAATGTGAGGATCGCTGCCGTGAAACTGATCGTGAATGACAAGGAGTACGATGTCGATGTGGATCCCGAAATGCCGCTGTTGTGGGTTCTGCGCGATGAATTGGGGATACCGGGCCGAAATACGGGTGTGGTGTTGCTATGTGCGGGGCCTGCACCGTGCATGTGGATGGCACAGCGCAAAGATCGTGCCAGATACAAGTGGGCGATCTTGACGGGCGGGTCACAACGATCGAAGGGCTTGGAACTCCTGATGTCTTGCATGCGGTGCAACAGGCATGGATCGAACATCAGGTTGCGCAATGTGGGTACTGTCAATCGGGGCAAATCATGCAGGCGGCTGATCTGTTGGCCCGAAACGCAGCCCCGAACGATGGCGAAATCGACGATGCAATGGCTGGCAATCTTTGCCGCTGCGGAACGTATCCGCGCATTAGATCGGCCATTCACAGCGCAGCAGCAAAACTGAGCGAGGTGTAATATGGGCCGTATCAAAACCATTGCGCGCCGTTCGTTTCTTGTGGGTTCGGCAGCCATCGCCGGCGGTGTTGCGTTTGGCTATTTCGCGTACAAGCGGCCGGTTGAAAATCCGTTGCTGGAAACCCTTGAACCGGGCGAGGTGGCGTTGAACCCGTATGTCAAAATTGGTGCATCCGGTATCACGCTGATCACGCCAAGGGCGGATTCCGGACAGGGGGTTTATTCGGTTCAGGCGGCATTGATTGCTGAAGAATTGGATGTGACACTTGATCAGGTGCGGGTCGATCCGGGCCCACCCAGCCCTGCCTATTACAACACTGCATTATCAGAAGAAGGTGCGCCATTCCGGTCGACAGATGACCGTTTCGTCGCGGAATCTGCGCGTGGTTTCGTGGATGTCGTGATGAAGTTCACTGGCATGCAGATCACCGGAGGGTCGACAACGGTTCCGGATGCATACGAAAAACTGCGTTTGGCCGGCGCAGTGGCGCGCGAAACCCTGAAACTTGCGGCATCGCAGCAAACCGGGGTGTCCGTTGATCAGATGAAAACGGAAAACGGCGCGGTCATTCTGCCGGATGGAACCGAGATTTCGTATGTTGATCTTGCAGGGATTGCCGCCGATCTGGAGCCGGTTGACAATGTACGCCTGCGACCGCCTTCGGAATGGCGCATCATCGGCAAGCCGATGCAGAGAATTGATATTGTTGCGAAATCTACGGGAACGCAGATTTTTGGCATTGACGTGAATGTCCCTGATATGGTGCATGCGACGGTCCGGCTTAACCCGCACCAGACAGGCAAGATGAACCGTTTTGACGCCAGCAAGGCGTTAAAACAGCGGGGTGTTCAGGCTGTTGTTCCGGTGACCGGCGGTGTCGCTATTGTTGCGTCCAACACCTGGTATGCAATTAGGGCGGCACAGCATATCGAAATTGATTGGGAACCGGCGGCGTTTCCATCGGAACAGGAAGACCATTGGGCGGCCCTGTCGGGTGCCTTTACAGATGAATTTCGCGATAGCCGAAAACGCGACGACGGGGATATCGAGGCGGGTCTGACCACCGGCCAGGTGCTGGAGGCCGAGTATCGGGCGCCCTATCTGGCCCATGCGCCGCTGGAGCCGGTGAATGCGATTGTCAAAGTCACGGATGATCGGGTGGATGTGTGGACGGGGACGCAGATACCGCGCTTTGTGCAAGCCAACGTGGCAGAGATCACCGGTATTCCTGCCGACAAGGTGCACGTGCATGTCCAGATGATGGGCGGTAGTTTCGGGCATCGTCTGGAAGACGACGTTGTCAGGAAAGCCGCGGAAATAGCAGTGCAGATGAAAGGCACGCCCGTCAAACTGACATATTCCCGAGAAGAGGATATTGCACAGGATTATGCGCGCCAGATCGCGATGGCGCGGATGCGCGGGGCGGTCAGGGACGGCAGGGTTGAAACCTATGACCTGTCGATCGCAATGCCATCCATTATCGCATCCCAGATGGGGCGGCAGGGGTTTCCGGTTCCGGGGCCGGACCTTCAGATCGTTGCAGGCGCGTGGGAACAACCGTTCGCTCTGCCCAACTACCGCGTGACAGGGTATCGCGCGCCGCCGCTGGCACCGATCAGTTCGTGGCGTTCTGTTGGTGCATCCACAAACGGGTTTTTCCATGACGGGTTTCTGGACGAGTTGATCCATGCTGCGGGCGCGGACCCGATGGCGGAACGTATCCGGCTGTGCTGGCATGAATCGTCCCGCAAGGTACTGGAAGCGGTGCGTGACATGTCAGGTTGGGACGGCGCTGATCTGGGGGCAAACCGGGGACGGGGTGTGGCGTTCTGCATGTCGTTCGGCGTGCCTGTGGCCGAAGTGATCGAAGTCACAAATACCGATGCAGGCATCCGGATTGACAAAGTCTATGTTGCGGCCGATGTCGGGCGTATTGTTGATCCCGTCAATTTTGAAAATCAGGTACAGGGCGGCGTGATCTGGGGATTGGGTCATGCGATGAACTGCGAAATCACCTTTTCTGAGGGCGCTGTCGAACAGTCGAATTATTATGACTTCGAAGGTATGCGCATCGATCAGTGTCCGGTTATCGAAGTGAAAGGTCTTGAAAACGCATCAAAAATCCGTGGTATAGGAGAGCCACCGGTTCCGCCCGCGGCACCCGCGCTGGCCAATGCGATTTTTGCGGCAACGGGCGTGCGTATCCGGGAAATGCCATTCAACAAGTTTGTCGATTTCGTTTGATTGCCGGCGGCAGGTTGCGGCGCAGGGCCTGCCAAAGCCGCGAAAACCGTTGACTTAGGTCAAGTCGGGGAAGCGGCGGTTCCGATATTGAATAGGGATGGCACAGTTATGCAATCCAAGTCTGGAGACAGCATTCTTCCGGGATGCGATGAACGCCGTTGATCCCCGTGATCAGCGAAAGGCGACAGTCTGATGTCAAATCGCCTGACGCGCCGCCGATTTCTGTCAATTTCTGCTGCCGGTGCGGCAGTTGCAGCCGGTGATCCCTCTGCTGTGATGGCATCGCAAGGCCATCTGACCAGATGGAACGGACAGGCCCTTGGGGCGCCTGTTTCGATGCGATTGTCGGGTGTCAGTACACAACAGGCGCGTCCGGTGTTCAAAGCAGTGGAACGGGAACTGGCACGTCTTGAACGGGTTTTCAGCCTGTTTGACAGGCAATCGGAATTGTCCCGCCTCAACGCCGCCGGAAGGCTGAATGCGCCAAGCGCTGATCTGGTTTCGGTTTTGCGGTTGTGCGACCGGCTGCACACAGCCTCGCGAGGTGCATTTGATCCGACGGTTCAGCCGTTGTGGGAACTATATGCGCATGCCGTGCGAAACGGTGTGTCCGTTGACCGTAAAAGCGAAGCGGACATGCGCAAGCGCATCGGTTGGAGATATGTGCAGTTTGATGCCGATGAAATCTGCCTGAAACGCCCCGAAATGGCATTGACCCTGAATGGCATCGCCCAAGGCTATGTGACCGACCAGATCGCAGCCCTGTTGCGCCGGCGCGGATTGACGGATGTCCTGATCGATATGGGCGAAATTGCCGCGATCGGGCAACGTGCCGACGGCCCGGGGTGGAGTGTGGGTGTGGCGATGCCGGATGGCACATTGATCAACCGTATCACCTTGAAAGATCGTGCGCTTTCAACATCTTCGCCATCCGGTACGGTTCTGGATTCACAGGGCCGGATTGGCCACATTCTTGATCCGCGCTCGGCAGGGCGGGGGGGGGATGCATCAGTTGGTGTCCGTATCTTCGCACTCTGCGGCGATTGCGGACGGCATATCAACTGCGGGATGCTTAATGTCGCACCCGGAACTCATGCAGACCATTGGAAGTTTCCCGAAAACTAAACTAGAAAACCTTATCTGAAGAAGAGGACTCTGAACATGATCAAACCAATTCTGACCACCGCAGCCACGTTGCTGGCTTTGTCGACACCTGCCTTTGCAGAAGGTGACGCTGAAAAAGGCGAAAAAGTATTCAAGAAATGCAAGGCGTGCCACGCAGTTGGCGAGGACGCCAAGAACAAGGTTGGTCCGATTCTGAACGGAATCGTCGGTGCACCAGCAGGAGCGAATGCCGATTTCAAATATTCGGACGCGCTGATGGAAAAAGCCGGCGAAGGTTTGGTTTGGGACGAAGAGAACCTGACCGCATTCCTGACCAAACCAAAAGATTTCCTGCCAAAGACCAAGATGTCCTTTGCCGGATTGCGCAAGGAACAGGAAATCATGGACGTCATTGCCTATATGGCTTCGTTCGAGTGATTGCGGACAACTGACTAAAACCAGTACCTGAATAAACGCTGTCGGCCTGTCCGGCAGCGTTTATTTTTTGGCCAAGACTCTGACGCAGAAAAACAACAAACCTGTTGATTACAGGTTCTTTCAGTTTGTGCCGTCAGCTTCGTCCATCAATCCACGCACCCAGCGCGTAACAAGCCAGTTGGCCGGCAGGCCCAGCGGGATGCTAAGGACAAGTGCCGTGACCGGTGACATAGCGGTGAACCCGATGGCCTGCAGCATAAGGCCAAGCATGAACAGATTGATCGCAACGGCCCCTACCGTGAAGATGTAAAGAACGGCAAAAAGCTTTCCGAACGGCAGGCCGCTTTTGGGTGGGGTGGGTGTCATGCGATTGCCCTGTGTTCGAATTGCGCGGCCAGTTCAGATGCGATCAGGGCCGGTATGTCGGGATGTGTCCCGATCGGATCAAGGCGCAAGCCGGCGAATTCGGCACCATCCAGCGCCTCGGGTATATCATCGGTTACATGCCCGCGGATCGCGGCAAAGAACGGCAGGCAGATGGATTTTTCCCCTGCATCGAATACCACATCTGTCAGATAGGGCGGTTCTTCGATGAACCCGACACGTATCTCGCCAAAGGGCAGGCGCGCCGAAAGCGCATTCGAAAAGCTGCGCGTATCGCGCGAGGAATTCTCACTGCGCCCGGATCCGTGCGCTGCGACAATCAAACAAGTGTCTCCGGCGTTCCAGCCTTGGGCTTTCAGTTCGGCCAGAAGCCAGCGTTCGGCCAGCGCGGGCAATGATTGGTCCACGCCCAGCGGCGCCAGGATCTTTGCATCAGGCGAAGTGACGCGCTTTGGCAGGGTGGTCTGCGTGAACCATCCGTGCGTCATGAAAAGCGGATAAATCAACGGCGCAGGACCTGCCTGCTCCAAGGCGGTTTCCAATGCGTTTTCCTTGGCCAGTGTGGCGCTTTGCACGTGCCAGTCGGGCATCAGGCGTGCGACATCCATGGCCAGCGTTGCCAGTTCAACTTCGGCCGGATCCGGATCAGAGGGTTGGCCGTGGCTGACGATGATGGCCTGCCGCTTAGTGGCTGGTTCCTTCGGAAAAGGTGATTTTGTTCCAGACATTGTATTTCCCGGATGGTTTGCGCATCGGAAGGCGGCGCAGTTCGACTAGAGTTTGTGCGTCATAAACGATAACAGCGCCATCGTCTTCCCACACCGAAACCAAAGCATAGCGCCCGTCGCGGGTGAATTCCACATGCGCCACCGTCGCACCGGGCTCCGGGCGCAGGGTTTTCACGATTTCAAGGCTTTGCTTGTCGATGACGTGCATCACGTCCTTGTTCGGTCCGAAAAACACATCCGCCCAGAAATAGGGTGAATTTTCGTGACTGCGCAGGAAAAATCCCGGCCCGTCGGTTTCAATGGTTTTCAGAATGCTCCAGTCATCTGTGTCGATGATCGACAGTTTACCTTCTTTCAGATGCGGCGTTGCCATGACGCGGCGACCGTCCAGTTCCCAGCTGATGCCGGACCCCAGATGCGGCATGCCGGGCAAGGGCAGTTCCGCGATCTCGCGCCCGACATTCAGGTTGACGACAACGCCGCGCGCACCATCACGGGACGCTCCGATCAGGTTGCGGTAATCGTCCGTGAAAAAGAAATCGTCCAGCGGTTCGGCGGTTTCGATCCGGCGGCGCGCGAACAGCCCTTGGGACGATGGAATGGCTTCTATCATGTCCTTTTCCTGAGAATGGATAAAACCTTCGTAGACCGGATCGGCATTCGGGTCGGTCGCGACCTCCCAAATCTCGGGGGCATCTTTCAGGGCAAGGATAAAGCTGTTGCGCTGCGGGGCCTGATAGACCGCCGAAACACGGCTGTGCACGCCGCTTTTCGAGAATACCGGCATGACCTTTTCAACACTCAGATCGGCCGTAGACAGCAAGGTCAGCGTCATGGGCAGATAATTGGCGACAGCAAGGTGCAGCCCGTCGGCGCTGATCGCGATATTGCGGCTGTTCAGTCCGGCGCGCACACGGCCAACCTGATGCAGCGACCAGATATCGTATTTCTGAACCCAGCCATCGCGCGACATGATGAAAACATACCGGCCTTCGGGGCTGAATTTTGGGCCGCCATGTACGGCAAACGGGGTTTCAAACCGGTCAAGCACGTCAAATGTGTCGCCATCCAGAACGCTGACATGATGATCACCGGTTTCCACAACCAGCGTGATGTTCATCGGGTCGGCATCAAAAACAGGGGCATCCGCCGCAACGTAATCGGGATCCAGCCACAAGGTTTCGGCAATTTGATCCGTATCCCAGTCCGGAACTTCGTCCAGCGGTGTTTCGAGGTAGGCGGCAAGGCTGGTGATGTCGTCCGCCGTCAACACATCTGCGAACGCGGGCATTTGCGTTGCGGCGCGGCCGTCGGCAATGACCTTTTCAAGGTTGGGGCCGCGCATCCGTCCCAGCGTTTCGGGGATCAGGGCCGGGCCCGTTCCACCCAGACGCGCCGCACCGTGGCAGGACGCGCAGTTGTCATTGTAAATCTCGGCCGGATCTGCCTGTGCATTGGCGGCACCCAGTATCAGAAGGCTAGTGAAAACGATGCGCCGGATCATGGCGTTTCCCCCGGAATGGCGTCACGATCAGGCGATCGGTATCTTGGGTTTCGTCCACGCCGATTTCGGCGTTCGACAGGTAGCATGCCGGATCTTCGGCCCATGGATCACCTGTTAGCTGCAAGGCCCGGATACGGGTGTTGCCGCCGCACACAGATTGGAACGCACAGGCCCCGCACCGCCCCTTGAGAGGGCGCGGGCGCAGGCGCAATTGCGCCAGCATCGGATCACCGCCTGTCCAAAGCTGTGAAAACGGCGTGTCTTTGACGCTGCCGATCGTATAGTCGGACCAATAGGTGTCGGGATGCACCTTGCCCTGATGATCGATGTTGGCAACGCCCAGACCGGATGAATTGCCACCCCAGGCTTCAAGATGGTCGCGCAGATTGTCCAGTTTCGGTTGATCGAAATGCCTTTTGGCCCAGTTCATCAGCAACACGGCATCGGCATCATTGTTGCCGGTCACGATATCCAGCGGCATGTCTTCGGCGGCACCGACCCATGCGCGGTCAATCAACTGATCCAGCGCATCGCGGGTGTGTTTGTGCACAGCGTCCTCGCCACGGTTCTTGTCTCCGCGACCGGCGTAAACAAGATGTGACAGGTAGAATTTGTCGATACCTTCATCATCACACAATTGCAGAAGGTCCGGTAACTGCGCGGCATTGTCCCGCGTCAAGGTAAAGCGCAACCCGACTTTTATGCCGCGTTTCTTGCACTCGCGCACACCGCGCACCGCATCGTCAAACGCACCGTCCACGCCGCGGAACCAATCGTTCGTGGCGCCAATGCCGTCGATTGAAATGCCGACGTAATCGAACCCGATTTCGGCGACGCGGTCGGCGGTTTCGCCGTGAATTTTCGTGCCATTGGTCGAAAGGGCAAGCATCTTGACCTTGGGCCGCGCGCGGGCTGCCAGATCAAAGAAATCGAACCGGTCCAATGGTTCGCCCCCCGACAGAATCAGCGCGGGAACGCCAAAGTCACCCAGATCGTCCAGTGTAGAGACAGCCTGTTCGTGGCTCAACTCCCCGGGGAAATGCACATCGGCAGAGACGGTATAACAGTGGCGGCATTTCAGGTTGCAGCGCCGTGTCAGGTTCCAGATCACGACCGGTTTCACAGGCCCGTCGCCACGACGTACACGGACAGGCGTGGGATGAACAAGCTGGTGCATATACTCGGATAGACGGAACATATTTAACCTTTCTGGGGCCGCAGCCGCAGCCCGGTCTTTTTCAGGATACGGGTTGAATACAGAATGTCGTGGGCGGCGCAGGCATCCCCCAGCAGACTGGCTACCTTGTGTCGCAAGGATTCGACATCGTCGCGCGAGGTGCCGTGTAACATGGCAAACAGGTTGTAAGGCCATTCGGGCAGGGCGCGGGGGCGTTCATAGCAATGGCTGACAAATGGCAGATCTCCGACCATCTGGCCCAGTTCGGCAACACGATCGTCCGCGACATCCCAGACTGACATTCCGTTGGCGATCATGCCAAGCTTGTAATGGTTCGGGGCCACCGCGATACGGCGGATCACGCCGCGGGCCTGCATCGCGTTCATACGGTCCAGCAGATCGTGTTCGCTGATGCCCAGCTGACCCGCAACATGCGCATATGGCTCTGTCACAAGCGGGAGTCCGGATTGTGTTGCGGTGATAATCTGGCGGTCGATGGGATCAAGTTTCATGCGGCAACCCGGAAGCGAATAAAGAACTCCCTGAGTTTTGGAAAACAGAGAACATTGTGCCCTGTTTCCTGACGAAGGGATGTAGCCACCTGTTCGATTTCCTCTTGGGTTTCCGTGGCCAAAACGAACCACATGTTCAGCCGGTGACTGCGTTCATAATTGTGCGCCACCTCGGCGTAAGCATTGACTTTTGTCAGGACGGTTTCAAATTCGTCTTCCGGCACGGCCATAGCGCACAGGCAAAACGCACCCCCCAGCGCGGCCGCATCAAAGAACGGGCCAAAACGGGTGATCATTCGGTTTTCCTTCAACGCCTTCAGTCGGTTCAGCACGATCTGTTCGGTCAGCCCAAGCTGATCTGCGACCACTTTGTAGGGATGCGCGGCAATCGGAAAGCCGTCCTGCAAGTGATTCAAAAGCAGGCGGTCGGTATCATCCAGAATCATGGGTTGGCCTTTTCGGGTTCAGCGACCATTGCACCGGTTTGTTTGAAGCAATGTAGTGAAAACAACGGCAGATGCGGCACGTTCGTAAGTTCGGGCAGGCTGCAAACGCGGGTCAGAACATCCAGCGCATCGGCGCGTGTTCTTGCATGGATCATCGAATACAATCTGTAGGGCCAGACACCGGGTACCGGTTCGCGCTCGTAGCAGAGTGTTATGCCAGGCTGGGCCGCCAAAAGTGGACCGATTGTGGTGATCTTGTCATGGGGCAGGTCCCATACCACCATCGCATTTGATCGCCAGCCCAACGCACGGTGGCGCACGATCACGCCAAGGCGCGCGATGATGCCCGCATCGCTTAGGGCCTGAACCCTGTCCAGGACACTGCTTTCACTGCGGCCCAGTGCATCGGCCAACGCAAGAAAGGGGCGCGGTGTCAGCGCTAGTCCCTTGGTCAATGCCTGCAAAATCGGGCGATCATCCGGTTGAAAAACCGATGCATCCACCTGTTTTGAAACAGCGTGGGTTGTGCCGTTGCGCCGCAATGCAAACCCCAGATCAATATTGAAGGGGCGCACAAGCCGCAGGTCAAGAACACGTAACCCGGACCGCTCTGAGATGCGGCGCAGCGTCTTGTCTACATGGGCGCGGTCCGGGCCGGTGGCGACAAACCACAGGTTCCAGTCATGTTCGCGCAGATAGGAATGGTTAACGCCGTCCTCTGCCCCGATGATGGCGGCAACTTCCTCGATACGGTCTTCGGGTGCGGCCACGGCGGCCAACGTGCTGGCCGAAACCGTATTGGGCGCGCAGGTGGCCCCAACGCGTGTGATACGGCCTGTTTCGCGCTGTTTTTTCAGCCGTTCGATGACATCCTGTTCGCTGATCCCAAGCTTTTGCGAAATGATATGAAACGGCGTTGGATCAATCGGGAAATCGCGCTGCCAGTCATCCAGTAGGGATTGTGTGATCGGATCGGTAACGCCTTCCATGTCTTACAACCCCAACCGATGCGCGCGGGCCGTAAAGAAAATGCCAGAGGGGCTTTCCGCGTCAATTTCGCGCAACTTTTCAAAGGTTTGCGTGTCGTAGATCATGACTTTACCGGCGTCGCGGACGGACAGCCAAACTTCGTGTCCGCGTGGAGTGAACTCCATATGAAGTACACCGGGCCCCGGGCTGAATTCATGAATGACCGCTTTCGTGGTGCTGTCGATCACCTGAATCGTATCGTTCAGCGGGTGGGCAAAATTCACCCAGACGTGACGGCCATCGGGACGGGACATGGCAAAGACAGGTTGTCCATGAGTCGCTGTGCGCCCGGTTTCCTGCAAACTGCGGGCATCGACCCACAATACTTCGTGCTGGCCGATCGCCGGCAGCACGAATTCTCCGCCTGCCAAGGCCCATCCTTCCAGATGCGGCATCTTGTAGACCGGTAAACCTTCGCGCCCCTTGCCATATCCTTGCAGGATCGGTTGCGGTTCGGGGATATCCTGCCACAGATCCAGCGCAGTCAGGTGGTCTTCTCCGAACAGGCCGGTGATGTATGTCCGCCCGTCAGCTGTGACCAGCGCATCATAAGGGTTTATGCCGATATCCTTGATTTTGGTGATCGCGGGTGTGTCGCCCGACATGTCTACAATCCAGGTTTCGCCATCATCCCACAGGGTGAACACAAACCGGCTTTCGGGGATGTCGACCAGTCCGATGGTTTTTGCGCCGGTGGGGATGTCGGCAACCATTGCGAGCGTTTCAGTTTCAAAAATACGCACGCCGCCGGGTTCGTAATTGGAGACCGCGACCAGCTTTCCATCATCAGAGATCGCACCTCCGATAGAATTTCCCGCCTGCATCACACGCGCCACGATGGTCTGTGACAGGATATCGACCTTGGTCAGGCCACCATCGCGGCCGAACACAAAGGCGAATTGCTGGTCAGGGGAATAAACCAGTGACGCGTGGCTGAGGTCGCCCAATCCTTCGATCCGTCCGATCTTCGCACGATCCGATTGATCGACCACCAGAAGCGACCCGGTGGCGCGTTCGACGACAAGACCAAGATCGCCGGTGGATTGGGAAAAGGCGGGCGCACCAAAGACTAGCGTGCAAATGGTTGTCAGCACAACACGGTTCATTCTGCGACTCCGGTCAAAAGATAGGTCACGACCCATTCCACCTCGGCTTTGGTCAACAACGGACGCCATGGGGGCATGGCTGTGCCCGGAATACCGTCAAGGATAATGGTCCCCAGCGTTTCAGGATCGTGGTGCGCAAGGGAGCTAGGCTGGATATCAGGACCAAGCCCGCCCTTGAGCGTCAGGCCGTGACATGAGCCACAATCCTGTTTCACAAGGCGTTCCAGCGCAGGGCCGTCAACGTCTGCCCGATCGCCCGCAATGGCGGCACTGGCCAGAAACAGATATGCAAACAGCCTATTCACCGGCCATCGCGGCCAGAAGTGGCTGCGCCTCCTGCGAGTGGACCGGTTGTTCGCGGTAGAGTGACACGACATGTCCGATGACGAACAGAACCGGCGCGCGCAGCGGCATTGCCTGAATGTCGACGCCAACCTGGTCAAGCCGCGAGATCAGACGTTTTTCACGCGGGGTTGTCGCGCTTGAAATCGCCATCACAGGCATCGAACCGGGCATGCCTTCGCCCATCAGGCGCAAGGCGATTTCGCTGATGTTTGCGACACCCATATAGACAACAAGCGTGGTGTCGGTGTTGGCCAGACTGGCCCAGTCCAGATCCAGTTTCTGATCAGCGGCCCGGTGGCCGGTCACATAACGCACACCGGTCGCAAGGCCGCGATGGGTCAACGGCACGCCGGTTGCGGCGGCCATGCCCTGGGCGGCGGTGATGCCGGGGGCGTATTCTACTTCGATGCCGTGATCCATCAGATGCGCGGCTTCTTCCGATCCGCGCCCGAAAATCAACGGGTCACCGCCCTTGAGGCGGGCAACGGTCAGGCCCTGCAGGGCCAGTTCGGTCAGAATTTCATTGATCCGGTCCTGTGGAACCGTGTGGCATTTGGGGGCTTTGCCCACCGGGATCATTTGCGCCGTTGCCGGTGCAAGATCCAGAATTTCAGGAGAAACAAGGCGGTCGTAAACAACCGCATCCGCGCTTTGCAACATGCGCAAGGCGCGCAATGTCATCAGGTCTGCATCGCCGGGTCCGGCACCGATCAGATATACTTTACCTGCATGAGTCATGGGGCGGCTCCTTTTCGTCGGCCTGATGTCTTGGGGAAATCCGGGGGCCGGCCAGCGGCCCCCGGACATGTTTGTCAGTAAACGTCGGCACGTGTGTTGTAGACGTTGAACTTGCCAGTCGGTGTGATCAGGCGTTCGTCTTTGATGACGTGCTTGAGCTCCAGCGTCTTGTCATCGACAACAACGATGGCTGATTCCAGATCGGCAGCATTCCAGACCGAGAACCAGATTTCGTTGCCGGCCTGGTTGTATTCGCCTTGGACAACACGAGGTTGACCATCAGCGATTCCCGCCCATTCGACGATCGGAAGAACAGTGAATTCAGGTTCTTCCTGCGCCAGGTCTGCAATTTTGAAGACCGCGACCGAACCGGAAACTTCGGCATCCGGGTTCAGCGGCGCATCGACATACAGATGCTCTGATGTGGGGTGAGTTTTCACAAACAGCGATCCGCCACCCATGGCGTAAAGCTGCTGCACCATCTTCCACGCATGATCGGGGTGGCCTTCCGGGTCTGTTCCGATCAGGGCAACAGTATCGTCACCAAGGTGGGATGTAGCCCAGACGGGTCCGTATGTCGGGTGGTTGATGTTGGCACCGCGACCCGGGTGCGGTGTCGCACCTTCGGTTTCGACCATTGCAGTCAGCGACCCTTCCTTGGTGTCGATCACCGCCACTTTGTTACGGGCGTTGGCCGCTGTCAGGAAGTAACGTTTGGTGCTGTCCAGACCACCATCATGCAGGAACCGTTCGGCTTCGATTTCGGTGACTTTCAGGTTCTTGATGTCTGAATAGTCGACCAACAGAATCTTGCCGGTTTCCTTCACGTTCACGATGAATTCAGGTTTGTAGTGGGACGAAATAATCGCCGCGACCCGAGGTTCGGGGTGATAGGTCTGTTCGTCATAGATCATGCCACGGGTGGATTTGATCTTGAGCGGTTCCAGCGTGTTGCCATCCATGATCACGTATTGCGGCGGCCAGTAGCTGCCGGCGATGGCGTATTTGTCCTCGAACCCTTCCATTTTGGATGTTTCGACAGACCGCGCTTCGGCACCGACCTTGATTTCGGCAACCGTGGCCGGGTTTTCCATCCACAGGTCGATCATGTTGATCTTGGCGTCACGGCCAATCACCAGCAGATAGCGACCGGATGCGGAAATCCGGCTGATGTGCACAGCGTAACCGGTGTCGATCACCGATTTGATTTCATAGCTTGCACCGTCGATCAAGGCGATCTGGCCGGCATCGCGCAATGTCACAGAAAACAGATTGTCGATATCCCAATCGTTCATTTTTTCGGTTGGGCGGTCTTCCGGCGCGATCAGAACTTTCCAGCTTTCGCGCATTTGCGGCATGCCGTATTCGGGCGGCGCGGGCGGTTCAAGCAGCAGATAGCGGGCCATCAGGTCCACGTCTTCTTCGGTAAAGTCACCCGAGGTTCCCCAGTTGGGCATGCCCGCAGGAGAGCCGTATGTGATAAAGTCGCGCAGATATTCAAACCCGTTTTCGCGGGTGATATCGGTGGTCAATGCCTTGCCGGTCGCGCCTTTGCGCAGCACGCCGTGGCAGCCTGCGCACCGTTCGAAATAGATGGTTGTCGCCTTCTGGAATTCGGAAGGTGTCATGACAGGGTCGCCGGGTTTTCTGCCCGGAATTTCGACCTGGATCTGACCAAGCGTTGTCATGCTTGGTTGATAGGCCGCAGCGGCGTCATCGCCGTGGTCTTTTGGCTTTTCCTGGGCTGATGCGCCTGTCACGGCAAGGCCCAGTGCGACTGCAGCGCTTGTCAAAAGCGATGCGCGCCGGATGGCTGTTTTGGATTTCATAACGAATACTCCGTTCGCTGGTGAGGCAGCTACGGTTTTGCGCGCGTTCGTGATCGGGTGCCTTGACTTTCGTTAAGGCGGCAAACTTTCCGGCGCGCAACAAGATGGAATGGTTCGTCAACTTGTATCCATGATGATTTGTGTGTTGGCCTGTGTTGCACCGGCTTCGGTGCATTTTGCCAGTGCGCAAACTGTGCGTCCGCAGATGGAGCAGGGCATTGCCGCGATCCCGCCAACACCCGAGATTGCCCAGGGCCTTTTTGATCTGCAGGATGCGCCGGTCATCACACGCGACGAAGCCGCCGTTCCGGGGTGGTCCGTATCCCAGGGCGGCAGGGTTGTTGGCCATATTGCGTCGACATGGGAAATTGCACGCTCTGTCGGCTACTCGGGCCGTCCGCTGGATGTGATGGTGGCCATTGGTCCGCAAGGCCGCATCGTTGGCGCCAGGCTGATGCAGCACAACGAACCCATTCTGACTTTGGGCCTGACAGATCAGGACATCGCCAGATTCGTCGATGGGTTTGCCGGTATTGACCTGACGAACCCAGACGGGGCGGGTGACGGCCCCGATATGCCGGACATTATCTCCCGCGCGACGGTTTCTACAGGTGTAATCAGGGATTCGATCCTGCGGACTGCGCGCACATTGGCAATCGGGCGCGGATTGCTGCCCGGTGGTGGCATCGACCGGATCAGTTTTGAAGCAAAGGACTGGCCCACACTGATTGCCGAAAACGCAATTTCGCACAGCGTGGTAACACTCGATACCGCGCGCGCGGCCTTGAGCGGGGCCAAGGTTCCGGTTCCCGCAGGGGATGCGCCCTTCATAGAGGTATGGGTCGCCCTGGCCGATCCCCCCACGATTGGCCGCAATATTCTGGGACAGCAGCAATATACCCGCGCTGTCGGGGCGCTTGGACCCGGTGACGTGGTTCTGTTTGTTGCCTCGCGCGGGCTTTATTCGCACCGGGGCACTGATTGGCGCAAGACCGGCGTTTTTGACAGGATCGTTCTGGTGCAGGGCGACAGGCGTGTGCCGATCACCGATGCAGGATATGTGCGCGTTGATAAACTGGCCACGGCGGGTGCGCCGGAAACCAAGGAACGCAGCCTGTTCACGATCCCGCCGGACGGCTTTGACCCGACCCGCCCGTTCACGATCCCGCCGGACGGCTTTGACCCGACCCGCCCGTTCACCCTTGAACTGACGGCGACACGCCCCGACAGCGCCGGGAATGACCTGTCATTCGTGATTGATGTTCCATACGCCTTGCCTGAAACGCATCTGGTGCCGCCCCCGCCCGAAGCTGCGCCGTTATGGCAGCTGACGTGGCAGGACAAACGGTTTGCCGTGATCAGCGTTGCAGCTATGCAAATCATACTGACCCTGATCCTTCTGTTTCAGGAATCCGTGGTGCGCCGGCCCAAATTGTGGCGGGCCATCCGGCTGGGGTTTCTGACAACCACACTGGTCTGGCTGGGTTGGATTCTGAACGGCCAGTTGTCTGTCGTGCAGGTCGTCGCCTTTGTGCATTCCCTGCTGAACGGATTTCGCTGGGAAACATTCCTGATCGAACCGGTCATATTCACGCTTTGGGCGGGTGTCGGTCTGGGTTTGTTGTTTTGGGGGCGGGGTGTGTTCTGTGGTTGGCTATGCCCGTTTGGCGCTTTGCAGGAACTGTCGAATGTTATCGCGCAACGTCTGGGTGTGCCCCAGATCAAGGTGCCGCATGCCCTGCACGAACGGCTGTGGATCATCAAGTACACCTTGTTCGTGGCGATTCTGGCGCTGTCCTTCTATTCGATGACACAGGCGCTAATTCTGGCAGAGGCAGAGCCGTTCAAGACGGCGATTTCCATGCAGATGATGCGCGCATGGCCATTTGTGGCCTTTGTGCTGGTGCTGCTTACGGCCGGGCTGTTTATCGAACGGTTTTATTGCCGCTATCTTTGCCCGCTGGGCGCCGCACTGGCCATTCCGGCCAAGCTCAAGATATTCGACTGGCTGCACCGCCGCCCGCAATGCGGCCGCGAATGCCGGTTGTGCGAGACCAAGTGTACGGTCGGCGCGATTGATCCGCTGGGCCGTATCAACCCGAACGAATGTGTTCTGTGCCTCAGATGTCAGGTTGTCATGAATGATGCCGCAACCTGCCCTGTTCTGAAAAGGCGCCAACGCGCCACACCCGCTGTAGGAGGGTCATCCGCATGACATCGCTGATCTCACGTCTGTTTTCCCAGGGCTTCCGCATCTTCTTTCTGGCTGCGGGGGCGTTTGCGATATTTTCGATGCTGGTATGGGAATTGTATCTGGGGGTGCATTTCGCCGGCGGCATGATTTATGATCTGCCCTTCGCCCCGCCGCCGCATCTGTGGCACGCACACGAGATGATATTCGGCTACTCTGCTGCGGCGTTGGGGGGCTTTCTGCTGACAGCCGTGCCAAACTGGACCGGTGCCAAGGCCGCGCCGCAACGCTTTATCGCCGTCGCTGCGGGTGTCTGGCTTGCCGGACGGGCTGTCATGTGGTGGTCCGGTACCTTGCCGGCGAGTTTGGTTGCCATTGCCGATCTTGCCTTTCTGCCGATCATGATCGCCCAGATCATGTCGCAACTGATCAAACGGCCGAAACCTCAGAACATGGTTCTTGTCGGGTTTCTTGGCGCAATCTGGGTCAGCAATCTGGTGGTGCATCTGGAATGGATGGGCGTGACAGAGGACAGTGCAGCCGTCGGATTGCGGGCCGGTCTGTTTGCGCTGTGCGCGATGATTGCTGTTCTGGGCGGACGCGTGACACCGGCCTTTACCCGAAATGCGATGAAACGCGCAGGTGTCGCGGAAGCTTTTTGGCCAACCAGCCCGAACCGGATCGAGCGCCCTGCCATTCTGTTAATGGCGGCGTTGCCGCTGGCCCTGTTGATCGGTTTGCCCGCATGGGTGTTGGGGGGAATGGCCGCAATTGCCGGCATTCTGCAATGTCTGCGTGTGGCCTGCTGGCGGCCGTTCTGGACGTGGAACCAACCGATCCTTTGGTCGTTGCATCTGGGCATGCTTATGCTTGGCGTGGGGCTGGTGTCTTGGGGGGCCAGCCAGTTCGCCCTGTCCAGCGAAGTTGCGGCACTGCATGTTCTGGGCATCGGTTGCATCGGGGGTATGACACTGGCCGTGATGAGCCGTGCAATACTGGGCCATAGCGGGCGCCCGTTGATTGCGCCGGTTGCGGTCGCTGTTGCCTACGGGCTGATCATTCTGGCCGCCGGTTTGCGCTGGGTCGGATCCACGCTGTCGGGCGATTTCTATTTTCCCATGATGCTGGGCGCCGGTGGCATCTGGATCATCGCCTTTACCCTTTACCTGATCGCGCTGTGGCCGGCTATATCGGGGCCGCGCCAGACCGCGTGACATTTGCGAAAACGTAAAAGAAACGCCGCTGCTTGACTTTTGCCAAGGATCAAAACGGCCGCGGCGCACAAAGTGCCCCTATCATCAACGCAGCGCAAAAGGAGAGCGCAATGCGCGAAGTCATGACCAAGAGCATGGCCCGGAACATCTTTTTCGGGGGATCCCTGTTCTTTATTATCATCTTTGTGGGGCTGTCGGTTCATTCGCACCGTTACATCGTCACCACATCTACCGATCACGAGGGCATCACCGAAAGCGTTGCCCTTGGAAAACACCTTTGGGAACAGAACGGTTGTATCAACTGTCACACGATCCTTGGCGAAGGCGCGTATTTCGCGCCTGAACTGGCGAACGTGATGACCCGCTGGGGCGTCGAAGACGATCCGGAGGCGGCGTTTGAAACGCTCAAAGGCTGGATGGAGGCCATGCCGACAGGCATCGAAGGCCGCCGTCAGATGCCGAACTTTGGCCTGAAAGACGAAGAATACCGCGCCCTCAGTGATTTTCTGCTGTGGACCGATTCTATCGATGCGCAGGGCTGGCCGCCCAATGATGCGGGCTGAGAAAGGACGAAACCGATGAAATACCAATCACAAAAAATCGCGTATGCGTATTTTGGGGTGGCGCTTGGCCTGTTCGCGATCCAGATCGTGGGCGGTTTGCTGGCGGGGTTTGTGTATGTGATGCCCAACACCCTGTCAGAGCTTTTGCCATTTAACATTATCCGGATGCTGCACACCAACAGCCTTGTTGTGTGGCTGCTTCTGGGCTTTTTCGGCGCGGCCTATTTCCTGATCCCGGAAGAAGCCGAGCGTGAAATCCATTCGCCTACCATTGCCTATCTGCAACTGATCATCCTGGTGGTCGGAACACTGGGCGTTGTGCTGACCTATGTGTTCAACCTGTTCGAAGGCAACTGGTTGCTGGGCAAGGAAGGACGCGAGTTTCTGGAACAACCCAAATGGGTCAAGGTGGGCATCGTCGTGGCTGCATTGATGTTCCTTTACAATGTCAGCATGACAGTTCTGAAAGGCAAGAAAACCGCAATCACCAACATCCTGTTGCTGGGTTTGTGGGGTCTGGCACTGTTGTTCCTGTTCGCCTTTTACAATCCTGACAATCTGGCGCTGGACAAACAGTACTGGTGGTATGTGATCCACCTGTGGGTGGAAGGCGTGTGGGAGCTGATAATGGCATCCATTCTGGCCTACCTGATGCTCAAGCTGACCGGCGTGGACCGCGAGGTGGTTGAAAAGTGGCTTTACGTCATCGTTGCCGCAGCGCTGTTTTCCGGCATCCTTGGTACCGGACACCATTATTACTGGATCGGATCACCCGGTTACTGGCAGTGGATCGGATCCATCTTCAGTTCGCTTGAAGTGATCCCGTTCTTCATGATGATGGCCTTTGCCTTTGTCATGGTCTGGAAGGGCCGTCGGGACCATCCGAACAAGGCAGCACTGTTGTGGAGCCTTGGCTGCGCCACACTGGCGTTCTTCGGGGCGGGTGTCTGGGGCTTCCTGCACACGCTGCACGGGGTCAACTACTATACCCACGGCACCCAGATCACGGCTGCGCACGGACACCTTGCGTTTTATGGTGCCTATGTCTGCCTTAACCTTGCGATCTTCACCTATGCGATGCCGATCCTGAAAGGGCGTGATCCCTATAATCAGGTGCTGAACATGGCGTCGTTCTGGCTGATGTCGGGTGGTATGGTGTTCATGACCTTCACACTGACCTTTGCTGGCACTGTCCAAACCCACATGCAGCGCGTGCTGGGCGAAAACTTTATGGACGTGCAGGACAGCATCGCGCTGTTCTACTGGATGCGCTTTGGGTCCGGTGTGGTCGTCTTCCTGGGCGTTCTGTTGTTCCTTTACGCGATCTTTGTGCCCCGGCGCGAAGTGATCGAACCCGGTAAAACAGTAGCAGCGGAGTGATCGATATGGATGGCACCTTTGCCCCGAACAAGAAGGGGGCGGCTGACGCCCCCTTTTACCTGCCGCAGGGCGATGAATGCGCCCTGTTCGAAGCGGCCAGCGCGAATGATCTGCCGGTTCTTCTGAAAGGTCCGACAGGCTGTGGCAAGACACGCTTTGTCACCCATATGGCCGCCCGTCTTGGCCGCCCGCTTTATACGGTAGCCTGTCATGACGATCTGTCAGCAGCCGACCTGATCGGGCGGTATCTGCTGAAAGGCGGAGAAACCGTTTGGGTCGATGGCCCGCTGACCCGCGCGGTGCGCGAAGGCGCGATCTGCTACCTTGACGAAGTGGTCGAGGCGCGAAAGGACGTGACTGTAGTCTTGCATCCGTTGACGGATGACCGGCGTATCCTGCCGATCGACCGTACCGGAGAAGAGCTTGAAGCCGCGCCCGGATTTATGCTGGTGGCCTCGTACAACCCCGGTTACCAGAATATTCTCAAAACCCTTAAACCATCGACACGCCAGCGCTTTCTGGCCGTTGAATTCGACTTTCCCAAGCCCGATGTCGAGGTGGAAGTCGTGGCCTGTGAAAGTGGGCTGGATGTTGACCGGGTCAAACCGCTTGTCCGACTTGGCGGGAAATTGCGGGCCCTGAAAGGTCAGGATCTGGAAGAGGGTGTTTCAACACGGCTGATCGTCTATGCGGCCACGTTGATAGCACAAGGCATGCCCGTGGAACGGGCCGTCGAAGCGGCGATGATCGAACCGCTGACCGATGATGCCGATATCAAACGCGGGCTCCTCGATCTTGTTACGGCCATCTTCGGGTGAGGCATGGCCATGGGCAAGATTGAAATCGAGCCATGGGAACCCGAAGAAACTGTCGGGAAACTGTGGCACGCGTTTGCCAGCCGTCTGGATGCGCCAACCATGCATCACGGAGCCGGTGTTGACCTTTCCGAGGTCAGCGGGCGGCTGGCAGTTTTTTTCCGTGGACTGGGCGGTTCCCATGCCGTCGAACTGCGCCCTGTCAGCGCCGAAGTCAGCCGCCACAGGCTGAGCTTTCTGCGCCGTCTGGGAGCCGAGGCCGAAATAGTCCCGCGCGCCAGCTTTGACGGAGAAGCCTTGCGCTTGCCGCAAAGACTGGCGGTTTTTCCAACGCGCGAAGCCAACGGGGCCTTGTATCTGTGGCTGACAGCCGCAGCGGCGCACGCACCCGAATTCGTGCGCGATGATGATCCGTTGCGCGCCGATCTGCGTGCAATTGATGCCGCCCGTACAATGGCGCGGGCGGCGTTGGAAAATGGCCCCGGTCTGGCCGATCTTTACCGCGGTCTGTGTGATGTCACACGCCACCACCGCCGCACAGCGCACCTGCCGAAAACCGAAGCCGCCGTCGAAGCCCTGGTGCGGGCTGCGCTGGGCGATCCTGCGCCGCTGCCTGCACTGGCATTGAAATTGCTGGATGCTCCACGTGAAACCCTGACGGCAACAAGGGGATACAGCCCCTATCAGCCGGTGCCT
This sequence comes from Sulfitobacter sp. TBRI5, assembly GCF_051013555.1. Lineage (NCBI taxonomy): Bacteria > Pseudomonadati > Pseudomonadota > Alphaproteobacteria > Rhodobacterales > Roseobacteraceae > Sulfitobacter > Sulfitobacter sp. TBRI5. Next base: position 1,728,440 of record NZ_CP112884.1, read on the forward strand.
CTGTGGCCTGATCTGCGCGAACTGGTGTTCAGCGCCCCAGACAGTGTCGAAGCGCGTGATTCAGACGGGCCGCCCGAAGAATCCGGTGACGGCACCCATCGCGCGCGCCGTCGTCAGGCCGATCAGGCCGAACGCACCGACAGCCTGATCCTGCACAAGTTCGAAGCCATTCTAAGTTGGGCAGAGTTCCTGAACCTGAACCGCCGTGTCGATGACGATGATCCGGACAATGCAAAAAAAGCGGCTGACGATCAGGATGAAATCGGCCTTGGCCAGATTTCCAAGGCACCGGCCACGCGGCTGAAGCTGCATCTGGATCTGGCCCCCGAAGACGTAGACCGTGAACGCCTGTCCGGCGTGACGACATTTCCGGAATGGGATGCGCGCTCTGGCAGCTATCTACCTGATCACGTGCGTGTTTTGCACAGTCTTGCCAAAGCGGGGGATACAATTCCTTCCTTTCGAGAAGACCCTCGTGCGGCGCGTCGTATCCGTCATGTCAAACGCCAGTTCGAAGCATTGCGCCCGGGACGGGTGTTTGTTCCGGCATGTCTGGACGGAGATGAACTGGACATGGAGGCGGTTGTGCGCGCGCGTGTCGATATTCTGGCCAATGGGTCGGGCAGCAACCGCATCTGGCGGCAATCCCTGCCACAGGCCCGCGATCTGGCGGTGTCTATCCTTCTTGATGTGTCCCGTTCGACGGAAAGCGCCGTAACGGGGCGCACCGTGATTGATATCGAGCGTGAAGCGCTGGCGGCGCTCAGCTGGGGGTTGGATGCGTGCGGGGACGATTTTGCGATCCATGCGTTTTCATCCTTAAAACGTGACCGCGTCTATATCCAGCAATGCAAAGCTTTTGGTGAAGCGATGAGCGCGCATGTCGAAGACCGGATTGGTGCATTGCGCCCGGGATTCTACACGCGGTTGGGGGCAGCGATCCGCCATGCGTCGGCCGATCTGGCGCAACAGGGCAAGAAGCGCCGCCTTCTTCTGGTTATTACCGATGGCAAACCCAATGATCTGGACCATTACGAAGGCCGCCACGGGATCGAAGATACTGCCATGGCCGTGCGCGAGGCGCGTCGTGCAGGGCAATCGGTGTTTGGTGTCACCATCGACAAACAGGCCAAAACGTGGTTCCCGCGACTGTTCGGGCGCGGCGGCTTTCATGTGATCGCGCACCCCGACAAGCTGACCGAGGCGTTGCCGCAAATCTATCGGGAACTGGTGGGTGCATGAGCACGCATTCGGTGCTGGATGAGCTGCCCGGCGATTTGATGATGTGGGTGTTGATCATCAGCGAGCTGCTGGTGTTCGGGGCCGGTCTGGCGGCCTTTTCGGCGATGCGGGCCACCGATCCTGCAGGGTTTGCATCAGCGCAGGCCGTGCTGAACAGCACAGCGGCCGGGATCAACACGATTGTTCTGGTGACAAGCGGGTTGTTTGCGGCGCTTGCCGTTGCCGTGCGCGAACGCGGCCAACGTGCGCGCGCCCGCGTGTTGCTAGGGCTCGCTGCTGTCCTGGGCTTTGCATTCTTGTGGATCAAATCAGCAGAGTATGCCGACAAGGCAGAACTTGGGATCGGCTGGGACACGCACCCGTTCTTTACGTTCTACTATCTGCTTACAGGGTTTCACGCTGCGCATGTGGTGGCCGGGATTGTCATTCTGCTGTTGGTGATGTGGCGCGATGCGCCCCGCAACATCGAAGTAGGCGCAGCGTTCTGGCATATGGTTGATCTGGTTTGGGTTCTGTTGTTCCCCGTGATCTATCTGCTGCGATGACGATGCGGGCCTTGATTTTGGGTTGGGGGATGCTGATCGGGTTCAGCGCCGTTTCAACGTTGGTGTCGATCCTGCCTGTGCCATCGCAGTGGCATGCCGCGAGCGGGGCAATTGTTCTGCTGCTTGCCTGGCTGAAAGCGCGTGTGATCCTGTCGCGCTATCTGGGGCTGTGTGCCGCGCCGTTCTGGGCCCGCGGCTTTGGGCTGGCGCTTGGTGTGTTCTGTACCGTGTTGCTGGGCCTCTATCTGATCCCGTTCATGTTTTGAAAGCGTCCGCGAAATCGGCAGGTAAATCGAATTCCTTCAAAACACGCGTACGCCCTTCTGCCGACATTTTGCGCGCTGTCTTTTCCACGATCCTCAGCAATTTGTCGGGGGCTTGCGTTTTGGAAAACGGTGAAAAATACCATTTCAGAAAGACGAAACAAATCACGTCTTCCAGTGCCTGGACCTCTGGGTCGCGCTTGATCCCCTCTTTGCGGATCATCCGCCCTGCGGCATCTGCCTGATCTGCACTATAGCCGCTCTCCAACATGATCTCTCCGACACGATGCGCATGATGCCTGGCCAGATCGCGCCGCCACGCCAGATATCCGGCGCGGTCCTGCGGAAAATCGGCCCGCTTCAGAACCCAGCGTTCAATATGTTGACCGCGGGCGGCGATTTGCAGCGGCTCTGACGCGTCGGGAAAAAGGCGCGCGAGTTCCGCGCTCATCCGTTGGCCATAAAGCTGCGCGGCGGGCGCGCCTTCGGCTGTATCGGGATCGGCCGCGTTGGCCGCGTCAATCCGTGAAAGCGCCTGTTCCAGTCTGCTCACAGCGCTTTGTTCCAGGCTGCCGCAGGATCTTCTTCGGCGTAGTCACGCAAGCGTTCCACATTATCGATCGTGGCGTGGTTTTTGGAAATCCGCACGCCAACGGGGCGCAATTTCGAAAACGCGCGGGACAGGCTTTCCGGTTTCATCCCAAGCCGGCCAGCGATCAGAACCTTGTCGTAGGGCAGGGTCACAACGCAGCTTCCATCAGCACAGTTGCTTAAATCCAGCAGGAATTCCGCAACCCGCTGGGCCCCGGTCTGTGCCTTGATTTGTTCAACTTGTGACACAAGAGAATGCAGGTGCTGAAAGGTTGATGCCAAAATCGAAACGCAGATTTCCGGCTGGTCCTTCATCAGCGAAATGAGCGAGGTTGCCGAGATTTGCATCAATGTGCAGTCGGTTACCGCCTCTCCCGATACCGGATAGTCCAGATGACGCAGTGCAACGGCTTCACCAAAACTGCTGCCGCGGGTGAACACGCTGACCACGGCTTCGTTTCCGTTTGGGGCAATACGGTACAGTTTCACCCAGCCATCCAGAACGACATGAATAACTTGTGCCATTTCACCCTGCAGAAAAAGAGTTTCGCCCCGTGTCGCGGTCCGGGTGTGTGCGCCTTTAAGCACGGTATCAACAACAGGATCAGGCAGGCTGCGTAGCAGCAAAGACTCTCTGGCTGTTTTCAAGTTCAAGTCTTTGATCATTCTGGTTCCACGCTTTTTTGCCATGCTATGTGTGGCGCGAAAACATGGCAACCAAGACTTTTGAAGGCTGCGGCTCGATGACTTGACGTTAGTCAAGGAAGCAAACGGTGCCGCATCCTATTTTTTGGCCATCAACACCAAAAGTCCGAGGGGTCTGACATGACATATGAAACCTATTTCCATGATCGTCTTTCGCGCCTCAAGGAAGAAGGGAATTACCGCATCTTCACCGATCTGGCACGGCACAAGGGGCACTTTCCCGCGGCCACCCGACACAAGGGTGACGACCAGCAGGATGTCACGGTGTGGTGTTCAAACGATTATCTTGGGATGGGGCAGCATCCGTCGGTTCTGAACGCGATGCATACCGCGCTGGACAGGTGTGGTGCTGGCGCGGGGGGAACACGCAATATTTCCGGCACCACGCATGATCACGTTCTGCTTGAGGCTGAACTGGCTGATCTGCACGGCAAGGAAGCGGCCCTGCTGTTTACATCGGGATACGTGTCAAACTGGGCCGCGCTGGGAACACTGGCGTCGGAAATTCCTGATTGCATCGTGTTTTCCGATGCCTTGAACCACGCAAGCATGATCGAGGGTATTCGCCATTCGCGGGCACCCAAAGTGATCTGGAAGCACAATGACCTTGCCGATCTCGAGGCGAAACTGGCTGCGGCCCCGGCGAACGCGCCCAAGCTGATCGCCTTTGAAAGCGTCTATTCAATGGATGGCGACATTGCCCCGATTGCCGAGATTTGTGATCTTGCCGACCGGTATGGCGCGATGACCTATCTGGACGAGGTACACGCTGTTGGCCTTTATGGGCCACGTGGCGGCGGCATTGCCGAACGCGAAGGGCTGATGCACCGGCTGACAGTGATCGAGGGAACGCTGGGCAAGGCATTTGGTGTTGTTGGCGGATATATCGCGGCTTCCGCTGCACTGTGTGATTTCGTGCGCAGTTTCTCAAGCGGGTTCATTTTCACCACGGCGCTGCCGCCCGCCATCGCCGCCGGTGCCGCCGCATCGGTTCGCCATCTGAAATCAAGCCAGAGCGAACGGGCCTTGCAACAGAAACGCGTGGCAGAACTGCGTATGCGCCTGGACAAGGCAGGCATACCGCATCTGGATAATCCCAGTCATATCATCCCAGTGATGGTTGGCGATCCGGTCAAGTGCAAATACATCTCGGACCTGCTGCTGGACCAATTCGGAATTTACATTCAGCCGATCAATTATCCGACAGTCCCGAAAGGCACGGAACGGTTGCGCATCACTCCGTCACCTGTTCACAGCACGCAAGATCTTGACCGGTTGGTGAACGCGTTGGCGCAATTGTGGAATCAGTGCAAGCTGGCCCGGTTGCCTGTGGCCGCGCAGTAGATTTGCCGCGCTCAGAAACAGATTGTTCCGGAATTGGCCATTATTGAAGATGGGCAATTTCGCCTCAATTGTTAAAGCGGTTTGGGGCGATTTTCGTGCTGATCCTGGAAACAGTCGGGCGGGATATCTTTGTGAAATCTGTAACGGCCAGATGATTTGCCCGCCATTGTTTCCGAAACCGAGCCGGACGAAAAAACGACCCGGAAAACCCGACCTTACTTGCGCCAAATTCCTGACACCTGACGCTTATCGGCGTCATATACTGGCCCATTTTGGGCTGTCTAACGATCCCTGTAGTGACGAGTGCCACGGCATTATGTCCCAGGGGAAACCTTGCTGGACAGAGTGAGTGGTTCGGGTGCCCGCCGGGATGAATGCGAGTTTGTTCCGGCGGATTATAACCCTTGGCCACTCCTGAACCCGCAGTAAACCTATGTGGACGGTTGATCCGGAGTTGTCGCGTCCGGTTGTCGTTTGACCTTTTCCCGCAATGTCTGAAACACGACGTATAAGGCAGGGATCACAAAGATCCCGACGGCTGCCGCTGCCAGCATCCCGCCTGCAACACCGGTACCAACCGCGCGCCTGCTCAGCATCGAAGCACCTTCGGCTGTGACCAGTGGGATAAGGCCCGCGATAAAGGCAAAGCTTGTCATCATCACCGCGCGAAACCGTGCGCTGGCGCCGGATATCGCGGCGTCGATAATCGAGAGGCCGGCGGCCCGTTTCGCCATGGCGAATTCCACGATAAGAATCGCGTTCTTGGCTGCAAGTGCAAGCAGCACAACCAACCCGATCTGGGCATAGATATTGAAAGGCAATCCGGTGACCAGCAAGGCAATCATCGCACCCAGAACGCCGAAAATGACCGACAACAGAACCGGAACCGGAATGGTCCAGCTTTCGTAAAGCGCGACCAGAAACAGATAGGCAAACAAAACGGCCAGCGCCAGAATGACTGTGGTTTGCCCAGAAGCCGCTTTTTCCTGAAGAGCGGTTCCGGTCCATTCGTAATCAAAGCCGGGTGGTGCATTGGCCGCCATGATCTGTTCCATCGCCGCAATCGCATCGCCCGAAGACGCGCCAGCAGCCGGATCACCGTTAATCGTGGCGGTCCGCACGTTGTTATAACGCTGCAATGACATCGGGCCGGTCGTGTATTCAACCGTCGCAAATGCAGATAACGGAACCATTTGGCCGGTGTTTGAACGGACGTGAATCCGGTTGATATCGTCTACGGCATCGCGGTTCTGTTCCTGCGCAATCACGCGCACCTGCCATGCCCGGCCGAACAGGTTGAAATCGTTGATGTAGAGGCCACCCAAAGACGCCTGCAAAGCCGAGAACACATCACTTACCTGAACACCCAGCGTATAAAGCCGCTTTCGATCGATATTCAGGAACAGTTGCGGGCTGTTGGCCGAAAAGGTTGTATAGACGCCGGACAGATCAGGATGCTGATTGGCAGCAACTGTCAGTCCGCGCGCCGTTGCGGCCAGATCGGCAGCACTGCGCCCTTGCAGATCGGTCAGCTGCATTTCGAAGCCTGAGCCGCTGCCCAGCCCGGCAATGGGTGGCAGGTTGAATGCGATCACCTGCGCTTCACGTATTGTACTGCCGCGAACAAGTGTCGATTGAATGGCGGAAAAAACCGATGTTTCGACTGTGGTACGCTCGGCAAACTCGTCCATCGAAACAAACGAAAAGGCCGCATTTGATTTTACGATGCCGTCAAGAATGGAGTAGCCGACAACGCTGGTCACGGTCTTGACGCCGGGAATTTCGCGGATCAGGTCTTCGACCTGGCGCTGGGCTGCGAATGTCCGGTTTACGGATGCGGATTCCGGCAATCTTGTTTCTACAATGTAAGATCCCTGATCTTCCGCGGGTAAAAACCCGGTTGGGATCTTGCCGAACAGAAGCCCGGTCATAACGCCTGCTCCGACCAGTAGCAGCACGCCCAATACAGCCCTGCGGGCAATGTGACCCGCCACATTTGCATAGCCGTCGCGCGCATTGTCGATGCGGTTTGAGATCCAGCCAAGGATACCTTTCTTGGGTCCGTGGTGCGGTTTTAACAAAATGGCACACAGGGCCGGTGACAAGGTCAGCGCGTTAATCGCCGAAATCACCATCGAGACAGATACAGCCACCGCGAATTGCTGGAACAGCTGGCCGGATATACCGGGAATAAAGGCGACCGGCACGAAAACCGACAACAGCACCAGCGTAATGGCAAGGATCGCACCGGTGATTTCGCCCATTGCGGCACTGGCCGCTTCGGCGGGGCTCATCCCGGGGTTTTCCTCCATCTTGGCCTCGACGGCCTCGACAACAACAATGGCGTCATCCACCACGATCCCGATGGCCAGTACCAGTGCAAGCAATGACACGGTGTTCAGCGAAAACCCCATCGCCATCATCACCGCAAAGGTACCAACCAATGCCACGGGCACGGCGACAAGAGGTACGATCGTGGCGCGCAAATTCCCCAGAAACAGGAATACGATCAGCACGACCAGAACGAACGCTTCGATCAAAGTGTGTTCAACCGCCAGAATGCTTTCTTCGACGAACACGGAATTGTCCGAAATGATATCGTATCCGATGCCGGACGGGAAATTCTGCGACAGCCGTTCCATCAGGTGCTTGGCGTCTTCGGCCGCATTCAGGGCATTGGAACCGGGGGCCAGATACATGCCGATCAGCGTGCCCGGCACACCGTCAAAGCTGGTGATGACGTCAGCGCTTTTTTCGCCCAGAATTACCGTGGCCACGTCGCCAATACGGATCACCGATCCGTCAGGGTTGGACCGAACGATGATTTCGGCGAATTCTTCGGCATCGGACAGGCGGCCGGTGGTCGTGATGTTCAATTGCAGACCTGGGTCTTCCGTCATCGGTTGCCCGCCAACGCGCCCTGCAGCCGCCTGAACGTTCTGGGTGCGCAGCGCTGCCGAGATATCATCAGGCACCAGCCCAAGGGCCGTCAGTCGGTCAATGTCCAGATTGATCTGCATGGCAAAATCGTCACTGCCAAAAAGCTTGGCATCGCCAACCCCTGCCACCCTTTTCAACTGATCAACAAGGTTGATGCGCGCGTAGTTGGTCAGCAAAGGACCGTCGACGCTTTCGTCTTTGGCGTAGAGCACGATACCCATCAGCAGCGATGTCGATTTGGAGGCCACACTGATCCCGGTGTTGCGCACATCAGCCGGCAGCAACGGTTCAGCCAATGCCATACGGTTCTGTACGTTGACAGTGGCGATGTCGGGGTCGGTGCCGACTGCAAAGCTGACGTTCAGCGTGTAACTGCCATCCGCGCCCGACGTGGATTTCATGTAAATCATGTCATCGACGCCAATGACCTTGTCTTCGATCACCTGCGCGACGGTTTGTTCCGTCACTTCGGCCCCGGCACCGGGATAAGATGCGGTCACGGTGACCTGCGGCGGAACGATATCGGGGAACTGTTCGACCGGCATCCGCGTCAGGGCGATAAGACCGGCCAGAAACATGACGATTGAAATGACGCCGGCAAAGCGGGGGCGCGCAATAAAGAGATCTGCCAGCATCGGACTATCCGTTGTCCGCAGTGGCCGCATCAACGACCATGCCGGGGCGCACCTTGTTGATGCCGTCTGTAACCACCTTTTCACCTGCGACCAGTCCGTCGGACACAATCGCCTTGCCCTGCGCAATCCGGTCAACTTCGACGCGCCGCTGTTGGGCAGTATTATCGTCGGCCACAACCAGAACAAATGCGCCTTGCAGATCGCGCTGGATGGCTTGTTGCGGCACCGTCAGGACTTCGGTTGCCTCGCCCGATGTCAGAACAACGCGAACAAGCTCTGTATCAAGAAGAACACCTTCCGGGTTGTCGAACCTGGCCCGGACGTTCACAGAGTCGGTTGCCGAATTGACAGCGCTGTCCACAAAATCGACGTCACCCATTCTTTCATAGGTATCCCCGTTTGCCAGGATCAAAGACACGACGGCCTCGTTGCTGGACTTGCCAGAAGCCACACGATCCAGATGCGCACGCAGATTGGCTGTCGATACCGGGAATTCTGCGTGTATCGGATCAAGCTTTGTGAGCGTCACCAGCGGCCCGCTTTCAAGCCCGACAAGTGCGCCTTCGTCCACTTGTGCAACGCCTAAACGCCCCGAAAAAGGCGCAACGACCTTGGTATAGGACAAATTCAGTCTTGCGGTATCAAGCGCGGCATTCAGGCGGATAACAGAACCCTCGGCCTGACCAAGCGCGGCTTCGGCACGATCCAGTTGTGTTTGTGCCGATGCTTCGCGTTCGACCAGAACCTGTTGTCTGTCGCGTTCAAGTTCTGCAAGTTTGCGCTCTGCTTCGGCCGAAACCAGTGATCCTTCGGCTTCTTTCACAGCGGCGGCGTAAAGTGTTTCTTCGATAAGAAACAGGACATCGCCTTCTGATACGATATCGCCCGGTTCAAACAGAACTTCCATCAGCGTTCCGCTGACACGTGCCCGCAGATCAACGCGCTGGTCTGCTTCCAGCCGCCCGTTGAACACAGCGCTTTCGTTCACGTTTTCAAGGATTGCCTGCGTTACAATGACGGCGGGCGGCGGGGGTTGTTGCGCATGTGCGGGAGCGCAAAGCAGGACAAGCGTAATTGTGCGAGCAAGTGTCTTTAGCATTCTGATTAAACGCCCCCGTGTTTTTTGTTGATTGGAATGCCTGACACATCCTTTCAATAACGGTAACGCCGCCAATCACGGGGCGCAACCTTCGTGGATGCGGACAGGTCCGGTATCTTGAAGCGTATCAAGCATGCAAAAATGGCACCGGCAAAGGAAGGCAGCGCCTTAGTAGCGCCGGTTCACAGTTGCTGATGCCAGTTTCCTTGCCTTTTGCCGTTCGCGCAAAAACACGAACAGGCCCGATCCCATGATCAGAAGCATGCCCAGCCAAACCTCCCACACCGGGATTTCGGCCCAGAAGACCCAGCCCCAGAAAACGGCCAGAAGCAGGCCGACATATTCAAACGGTGCGATCGTGGCAGCGTCGGCCATCCTGTACGCCTGACTGAGGCAATATCCGATGATCGCAGAGTTCACGCCAAGCCCGAGCATGACCCAGATATCATTGTCTGTGGGCCAGACCCAGGCCCGCAGAAGAAACTGCACACTGCTGTTTTCGGACCCTTGGGCAAAGCGCCCGTCGCCGGCGACGACGTAAAACAGGACCGACACAACAATAAACGTTGCCTGAATGTATAATGCCAGTGCCGAAGCCTTGGTCGTTCCGCCCAGTTTTCGTGTCAGGATCTGGTTGAACGCATATGTGATGGCGGACAAAACCGGCAACAAAAGCACGATGCGGCTTGCCATGAGATCATCTGATCCTTCCCATGGGCGCTGCATGACGATGACGCCCAAAAATCCGATGGCAACAGCGATGATCCGCAAAGGCCCGACTTTTTCACCCAGTATTGGAATGGACAAAAGGGTTATGAACAACGGCGCTGCAAAAAACAGGGCCGTTGCATCCGCCAGCGGCAAGGCGGCAAGTGCCACGAAAAATGTCATGTTGGCGATCACGATCAAAACACCGCGCAGCAGATGCAAGGCAGGTTGCTTTGTCTTCAAAATCGAAAGCCCGCCTTCGAACCGCACAAGGATCAGCGTGAACAGAATACCAATGCTGGATCGCGCGAAAACGATCTGGTGCAGGGGATAATCGCCAGACAACAGTTTAATCATCAGATCATTCAGCGAAATGCTGAGCATGCCGGCCAGAATGAAAGCAATGCCGACACTGGACTGATTTCTCAGGGCAGAGGTCAAATGAAGTTCCTACTTTGATTTGACTTCACCGCTAACACAGCGCTGGCTGGTGTCTATGCCTGTTTGCGACACCGGATCGAAACGTCGTTGGCGGCCATCCAAAGATGCATTAGAAAACAATGAGCACAGCGAGGAGACACATTATGCAGATGAGCGATCAGCGCGATATTCAGGCCCCCCCGGCCACAGTCTATGCGGCTTTGCTAAGTCCCGATGTGCTGATGGAATGTGTGCCCGGCGCGCAAGAGGTCACAGGATCGCCCGAAGACGGGTTCGAGGCGGTCGTGGTGCAAAAGGTTGGCCCCGTAAAAGCCACTTTCAAGGGTACTGTGGTTCTTTCGGAAATGGTTGAAAACACATCCCTGATCATTTCCGGAGAAGGCAAGGGCGGTGCCGCCGGGTTTGCCAAGGGCGGCGCAAATGTTCGTCTTGAACCGCTGGAAGACGGCGGCACGCGGCTGATTTACGATGTCGAAGCGAAGGTTGGCGGAAAGCTTGCGCAATTGGGCAGCAGGCTGATTGACGGATTTGCCAAGAAAATGGCCGATCAGTTTTTCACTCGGTTTCAGGAAGTGTTGGAAGGACCCGCAGAAGGTGCGGAAGACGGCGACGCAGCGCCCGAGGCCGAAAAGAAAGGCTGGATCAAACGGTTTACCAAACGTGGCTAAGACCTGCGCGGTTACGCAGGTCAGTCTGTGCAATTGCGCGGTATCCAATCGCGGGTTTGCCTTTTAGGGTTCGCGCAAACAACCAAGGCTTTCTGACTTCATGGCACCAGTGCTGGACATCCGCGACCTTCGCAAATCCTATGACGACGGGTTCGAAGCGCTAAAGGGCGTTAGCCTGCAGATCGAAAAGGGCGAAATCATCGCGCTGCTGGGACCAAACGGTGCTGGCAAGACGACGTTGATTTCTACCGTGTGTGGCATCACCACACCGACATCCGGCTCTGTCACGGTTGCCGGTCATGACATCATGACAGACTACCGCGCTGCGCGCGCGATGATCGGGCTGGTGCCGCAGGAAATCGCGCTTGAGCCTTTTGAAAAAGTGATCAACACGGTCCGATTTTCGCGCGGACTGTTCGGGAAGGCCCGCGATGATGCCATCCTTGAAAGGATATTGCGGCAATTGTCACTTTGGGACAAACGCAACAACCGCATCATGGAACTGTCGGGCGGTATGAAGCGCCGCGTGTTGATTGCCAAAGCGTTAAGCCATGAACCGGACATCCTGTTTCTGGATGAACCTACAGCCGGTGTTGATGTCGAACTGCGCAAGGACATGTGGGATATCGTTGCCGGTTTGAAAGCCAGCGGCGTTACGATCATCCTGACGACGCATTACATCGAAGAAGCCGAAGCCATCGCGGATCGCGTGGGTGTGATCAACAAGGGTGCCCTGCTTCTGGTGGAAGACAAAACCGCGTTGATGGCGCGAATGGGCCAGAAACGGCTGGTGATCCACATCCAGAACAAGACACCTGAAATACCCGCTGCCCTGTCGCATTACCAACTGGAACTGGGCGCTGACAAACTCAGCCTGATCTATACCTATGATACTAAGAGCGACCGGACAGGCATCACCAAGCTGCTGGCCGATCTGGCCGGCGCCGGTCTGGTTCTGCGCGATCTGCAAACCCAGCAAAGCAGTCTGGAAGACATATTCGTCAATCTTGTGCAGGAGGATGCGTCATCAACCTAACGGCTGTGAAAGCGATATATCTTTACGAAATGGCGCGCTTTTTCCGCACGCTGTTGCAAAGCTTCATTTCTCCTGTGATTTCAACATCGCTGTACTTTGTGGTTTTCGGGGCGGCGATCGGCAGCCGTATTCAGGAGGTCGAAGGTATCAGCTATGGGGCCTTTATCGTTCCCGGCCTTATCATGCTGTCGGTGATGACGCAGGCAATTTCAAACGCGTCCTTTGGTATCTATTTTCCGAAATTCATCGGCACGTTCTACGAATTGCTTTCGGCGCCGGTGAATTTTCTGGAAATTGTCATGGGCTATGTCGGGGCGGCTGCGACGAAATCGCTATTTATTGGTCTGGTCATTCTTGTCACGGCCGGATTTTTCATTGATCTGCAGATTGCACATCCGTTGGCGATGATCCTGTTTCTGGTACTGACCTGCCTGTCCTTTTCGTTGATGGGGTTCATTATCGGGATCTGGGCGGGCAATTTCGAACAGTTGCAGCTTGTCCCGTTGCTGATTGTCACCCCTTTGGTTTTCCTTGGCGGGTCGTTTTACTCGATCTCTATGCTGCCGCCGGTCTGGCAGACGATCACGCTGTTCAATCCGGTCGTGTACCTGATTTCGGGTTTTCGCTGGTCATTCTTTGGCACCGCAGACGTTCCCATCGGGTTAAGCCTGCTTGCGATTGCCGGGTTCACATTGCTTTGTCTGGCTGTCATCGGCTGGATTTTCAGAACCGGATGGCGGTTGCGCAAGTAAGCGGACGGGATCGTGCGGAACCGGACCTGCTTTCAAGTATTTTTGAAAAGATGAAGAACGATATTGCATCGCTGCCTTGTTTGTCGCTGCGCTGAAATATACATGGGCATACATGAGAGCACGGCTTCCCTTTATCAAATCGCACCCGACGGTCGCCGTCATCCGGTTGGCCGGTGCCATTGGAATGGCGGGGCGCGGATCGTTAAGCGATGCCGGCATGGCGCCGATCATCGAAAAGGCGTTTTCGCGCGGCAAGCCGGATGCGGTTGCGCTTGAAATCAATTCCCCCGGCGGATCACCGGTGCAGTCTTCCTTGATCGGGGCGCGTATCCGGCGCCTTGCGGAAGAAAAGAACATCCCCGTCTTTGCCTTTGTCGAAGATGTGGCCGCGTCGGGTGGGTATTGGCTGGCAGCTGCGGCGGATGAAATATGGGCCGACGACAGTTCGGTCATCGGATCGATCGGGGTGATTTCGGCGGGATTCGGGGCGCATGTGTTTCTGGCGCGGCAGGGCGTTGAACGCCGCGTTTATACCGCGGGAAAGTCGAAATCCATGCTCGACCCGTTCAGCCCGGAAAAACCGGAAGATGTGACACGGCTCAAAGAAATTCTGAACGATATCCACGGCACCTTTATCGCGCATATCAAAAGCCGCCGCGGCGACAAGCTTGACCAGAAAAAAGACCTGTTTACAGGTGAAATATGGGTGGGTCACAAGGCGCAAGAGGTCGGTTTGATTGACGGCATCGGCCATCTTCAACCCAAGATGAAAGAATGTTTTGGCGACAAGGTTCGCTTTCGTCGTTATGGCATACGCAAGCCCTTCCTGCAGAAATTCGGCCTGCAACTGACCCAGGACGCGCTGGCCGGACTGGAAGAACGCGCACAATATGCGCGGTTTGGGCTGTGACGTGATATTCAAGATCGTCATCCTGTTTCTGGTCTTTATGGGTGTATTGGCCATGTTCGGCAAAATCACCTTGCCGGGCCAGAAACGGCTGGCATCTGCCCGCTGCCGCCACTGTGGAAAATTCCGGATCGGCAAGGGGCCGTGTTCGTGCGGCCAGGGAAAAGGATAAGCTGTGATTGCCTGGCTTTTAGTAATCCTGGGCCTTGTTATCCTGCTGCTTGCCGGTGACGCGCTTGTTAAGGGCGCGGTGAATCTTAGTCTTCGATTGGGCGTGCCGGCGTTGATCGTCAGCCTGACTATCGTGGCCTTTGGTACATCCGCACCGGAATTGCTGATTTCGATCCAGGCGGTGCTGGACAATGCGCCGGGCATTGCGCTGGGCAATGTTGTTGGCTCGAACACGGCGAATGTGTTGCTGGTTCTGGGCATACCGGCGCTGTTGGCGACCTTGCACACAAGCGAATGCAACACGCGCAAGACATTCGGCTTTATGATCGCCTCGTCGCTTATATTTATAGCGCTGGCGTTTCGCGGTGTTTTCGACTGGATCAGCGGTTTGGTTCTGCTGTCGGTGCTGGCGCTGGTGCTGGGTGATGCATTTCGCGATGCGCGGGCCCACAAGACAGCCAATGACAGTATCGAGGCAGATGTCGAAGGTGCCGATCCGGATATGCCGTGGTGGAAGATCGCCGTTTTTCTGGTTCTGGGTCTGATCGGTCTTCCCTTGGGTGCTGATCTGCTGGTGGACAATGCAACCGTTATTGCGAAAACCTATGGCGTCAGCGACACCGTGATCGGCCTGACGCTGGTTGCCATCGGAACGTCATTGCCCGAACTGGCAACCACCGTGATGGCCGCGTTGCGCAGACAGGCTGATGTTGCGCTGGGCAACGTGATCGGGTCGAACATGTTCAATCTGCTGGCGATCATCGGAATAGCTTCGCTTGTCGGGCCGATCAGCGTGGATCCGGAGTTCCTTCGCTTTGATCTTTGGGTCATGCTGGCGGCATCGATCATGTTGATCCCGTTTGTCTACTGGCGGCGTGACATCACAAAGGCCTGGGGCATCGGCTTGACCGCACTTTATTTGGTCTATCTGACAGTGGTGTTGATCTAACGGATTGAAGGGGACGCACCGAGATGTCGATATGTTTGGTAACAGGTGCAGGCAGGCGGCTGGGACGCGCGATGGCGCTGTACATGGCGGGCCGCGGATATGATGTGGCCGTGCACTACGCAACGTCCCAAGCCGAGGCGCAATGCGTTGTTGACGAAATTCTGGCGATGGGCCGCAAGTCTGTCGCGATACAGGCTGACCTGCTTGACGAAAACGCCGTTCAGGCCCTGTTGCCTTCTGTGGTTGATGCGCTGGGCGGGCCGGTAACCTGCCTGATCAATAATGCGTCGATCTTTGAATATGACACGATTGAAACCGCGACCCGCTCAAGCTGGGATCGACATATGGAAAGCAATCTGCGCGCGCCCTTTGTGCTGACCCAGGCGATGGCAGCGCAAAACCTGGCAGCGCAGATGGACACACGGAACGAACCGGTTTCGGCCGGTCTTGTGGTCAACATGATTGATCAGCGGGTGCGCAAGCTGACGCCGGATTTCATGACATACACGCTGGCCAAAATGGGCCTCTGGGCGCTGACCCGTACAGCGGCGCAGGCGCTGGCCCCTGCCATCAGGGTCAACGCGATCGGGCCGGGGCCGACCTTAAAGGGCGCACGGCAAAGCGAGGCGCATTTTGATGCACAACGCCGTGCGACGGTTCTGAGCCGGGGCGCGGACGAGGGGGATATAACGACCGCTCTTGGATACCTTCTGGATGCACGATCAGTGACGGGGCAATTGATCTGTGTCGACGGCGGACAGCATCTTGGATGGCAGACACCGGACGTTCTGGGCGTTGAAATGTGATATTCCCCGTGCAAGTTTTGCACGTGGGCGCAGTGATTTACAAAAATGTCACAAAAAGACCTTTGTTTTCAGCGACTTGCTTAATGTTCATAAAAATATCATGTAAAAACAGTATGTTATTTAGCTGCCTAAATTTTAGGCAGTTCGGCGAAGCTACCAAAACACAACGAAAATTTCCGGATCACCGAAAGATATCATCAGACTTATCCACAAGAAGCGGGGATGCCTTTGGCCTTGCAGTGGGCCAGTCAAGATTGCAGCCAGAGCCAGAGAATCATATCTGTTGATCATGACACAACCTGACAACAAAACGACGGCCCCAAATGTGACCGGTCATGCCTGTATTCAGTCCTATTTGAAGTCGCTGAGCAATGCGCCAGGGGTTTACAGAATGCTCGATGCGGACAGCCGGGTGCTGTATGTTGGTAAGGCGCGCAATCTGCGGGCCCGGGTTTCGAATTATGCGCGTCCCGGTGGCCATAGCAGCCGGATCGACAGGATGATCCGCGCCACAGCATCGATGATGTTTCTGACCACGAAAACCGAAACCGAAGCGTTGTTGCTGGAACAGAACCTGATCAAACAGTTGAAGCCCAAGTTCAACGTTCTGCTGCGTGATGACAAAAGTTTCCCCAATATTCTGGTCGCCAAGGACCATGCGTTTCCACAGATCAAAAAGCATCGTGGCGCAAAGAAAGAGAAGGGGGCGTATTACGGCCCCTTTGCCAGCGCGGGTGCGGTAAACCGGACGTTGAACCAGCTGCAAAAGGTTTTTCTGCTGCGCAATTGCACCGATACCGTGTTCGATGCGCGAACACGGCCCTGTCTTTTGTACCAGATCAAACGCTGTTCGGCACCATGTGTCGGCCATATCTCGGAACGGGATTATGCCGCTTCCGTGCGCGATGCAGAACGGTTCTTGTCCGGCAAGTCGACCGAGGTGCAGGAAACGCTGGCGACACAGATGGCGCAAGCGTCTGAAAACATGGAATACGAACGCGCTGCCGCAATACGGGATCGTATCCGTGCCCTGACACAGGTGCAGACCGCGCAAGGTATCAACCCGCGTGGCGTGCGCGAAGCGGATGTGATCGCCCTGCATCTGGAAGACGGGCAGGCCTGTGTTCAAGTGTTTTTCATTCGAGCCAACCAGAACTGGGGCAACCGCGATTTTTACCCGCGCGTGGGCGATGATGTCGATGCCGCCGAGGTTCTTGAGGCGTTTCTGGGCCAGTTTTACGATGGCAAGGAACCGCCCCGCCAACTGATCCTGTCCAACGAGATCGAAAGCCCCGATCTGATGACGAACGCGTTAAGCGAAAAGGCGGGGCGCAAGGTGGAACTGATCGTGCCCAAGCGCGGCGAAAAGGCCGAACTGGTAGACGGGGCGTTGCGCAACGCGCGCGAATCCCTGGGCCGCAAAATGGCTGAAACCGCAACCCAGAAAAAGCTATTGAAAGGCCTTGCCGAGGCGTTCGATCTGCCTGCACCGCCGGCCCGCATCGAAGTGTACGACAACAGCCATATTCAGGGTGCACATGCGGTCGGAGCGATGATTGTTGCAGGGCCGGAGGGTTTCATGAAAAACCAGTATCGCAAGTTCAACATTCGCGGAGAAGACCTTACCCCCGGCGATGATTTCGGCATGATGAAAGAGGTTCTGACCCGAAGGTTCAAGCGCCTGATCAAGGAAGACCCTGATCGCAGCAAAGGCATGTGGCCGGATCTGTTGCTGATCGATGGTGGTGCCGGACAGGTTAGCGCGGTGCAATCGATCATGCGGGCGCATTCTGTGCAGGATATTCCGATGGTCGGTGTCGCAAAGGGGGTGGACCGCGACGCCGGTAAAGAGGAATTTTACCGTACGGGTCAGCGCCCCTTCGCCCTGCGCCACAATGATCCGGTGCTGTATTACGTGCAGCGCATGCGTGACGAAGCGCACCGGTTTGCCATTGGTACCCACCGTGCAAAGCGGTCAAAGGCGATTGGTGCAACGCCGTTGGACGAAGTGCCGGGCGTTGGCGCCACGCGCAAACGGGCCTTGCTGGCGCATTTCGGATCGGCCAAGGCCGTTGCGCGGGCAAATCTGGCTGATCTGAAAGCGGTTGATGGTGTTTCTGACGCTTTGGCCGAAACCATTTACGGGTTTTTTCATGAACGTGGCTAGCGTTTGAGCAGCGTCATTGGGTTATGACAGCTGCCGCTGTAAAAACAGTCCATGCTGACTGTTGTGATCATACTGGTTTGCCTGATCCCGTGCGGATTGTTGCTTTGGCGTTTGTCTGATGTTCTGGCTGAACGAAACGCCTGGACGCGGCTTGCGGACCTGTCGAATGGTGCTGCGGTTGCCTTTGATCCGAAGACCATCAAAGACCTGCCTGACCCCGCGCGGCGGTTTTTTCTTTATACATTTTCAGAAGGGGCAAGTCTGCACCGCAACACTGTTCTGACGATGACGGGGGAATTGTCATTGGGCCGCAAGGATGCGCCGGATTACCGCCCGATGCAGGCGCGACAGATACTTGCGCCGCCATATGGTTTGGTGTGGAGGTTGAAATTTGGCGCGATCAGCGGGTCGGATGTGTTGCTTCCGGAAACATCGTGGACACGGTTCTGGGTCTTTCATCTGTTGCCTGTGGTGCGGGTCGGGCGCGCACGCGATCATCAGTTGTCCGCCTTTGGCCGCCTGATCGCTGAAAGCGCATTCTGGGCTCCGGCGGCGCTTTTGCCGGGTAAGGATATCACGTGGGAACCTGTTGATGATCAGATTGCGCGTGCGATCTGTCATTTTCAGGGATTTGAGCAATCTGTTGAAATTACCGTCGATCCCGATGGACGCCCCAGCCACGTCGTGATTGACCGATGGAGCAATGAAAACCCCGAACACCTTTTCCGCAGGCAGCCCTTTGGCGGAACCCTGTCCTGTTTCCGCGATTTTGATGGTGTGCGGTTGCCCACATATGTGGAAGGCGGAAACCATTTCGGAACTGAAGACTATTTTCCATTCTACAAGGCACGCATCTTGTCAGTTTCGTTTGACGCAACCGGTCCGAAATCTGGCGCCGGTTCGAGCGCAACTTAGCGGATGACAAACGACGCCCGCCAACCGCACCCGATTTTTGGTGTGGAAAGCGCCTGAGCCTTGCGTTCATTCTTTCCCCTGCGACTTTGGCGATGTAGGGTTTTTTCATGAAATGGACTTTGCCAAATATTCTGACCGTTCTGCGGTTGCTGGCCGCGCCGGGTATCGCGGTTATGTTTTTATATTTTACAAGACCTTATGCAGACTGGTTTGCGCTTATCCTGTTCGTCAGCGCAGCAATAACAGACTGGTTTGACGGGTATCTTGCACGGGCCTGGCGGCAGGAAACCAAGCTGGGAGCGATGCTGGATCCCATTGCGGACAAGGCAATGGTTGTCATCGCCTTGATGGTCATTGTCGGCTATTCGTCAATGTCGCCCTGGCTTGTGCTGCCTGCCACGGTGATCCTTTTTCGTGAAGTGTTCGTTTCTGGCCTGCGCGAGTATCTGGGCGATACGGCAGGCACATTGAAAGTCACCAGTCTGGCCAAATGGAAAACCACCCTGCAGATGATCGCGATCTCGGTGCTTTTTGCGCAGGGCATATTCGAACATTATCTGGGCATGTCCGTCTGGGGGATGGAGCCAAACATGATTCAGGATATTCTGTCCGGCAAAGCCGCTGATTTGCAGGGCTTGCGCTGGAAACTTGCCGGAATGGAATGGGCAGGACGCATTGGGCTGTGGCTTTTGTGGCTGGCCGCCGGGCTTACACTGTTGACCGGAGTGGACTATCTTAAAAAGGCCTTGCCGCATTTGAAGGAGCAACGCTGATGGATATTCTTTATTTCGCATGGGTGCGCGAACGGATCGGCGTCCCCAAGGAAACGTTTGAAACCAAGGCGGCCACTGTGGCCGATCTGGTTGATGAACTGCGCGCGCGCGAGGGGCGCTATGATGTGGCGTTTTCTGATCTCAGCGCCTTGCGGGTTGCTGTGGATCAGGAACTGGCAGATTTCGACGCCCCGATTGGGAACGCTTCGGAAGTGGCGTTTTTTCCGCCCATGACAGGTGGGTAAACGATGCAGGTGCGGGTACAGTCAGAACCGTTTGACGCCGGTGCAGAGCTGAACGCATTTGCGACAGGGCGGCATGATCTGGGCGCGATTGTCACGTTTTCGGGCATTGTGCGCGATACTGCCGAAGGCGGCCTGCGCGGTATGGACATCGAACATTACCCGGGCATGACGGAACGGGCGCTGCAAAAGATTGCACAAGACGCGGCCGAACGATGGTCTTTGGGCGACGTTCTTGTCATTCACCGCTACGGCCCGCTGGCAGCAGGGGATATCATCATGATGGTTGCAACCGCTGCCCGACACCGCAAAGACGCGTTCGAAGCCGCCGAATACCTGATGGATTACCTGAAATCACGTGCGCCGTTCTGGAAAAAGGAACAGACCGCGGAAGGTTCCGATTGGGTGCAGTCGAAAGATGAAGACGAAAAGGCCCTGACCCGCTGGTAGCGCTTTACCCTGTCGGGGCATTCATCCGTTCGATATAGCCGCGCATTTCTTCGGCTTCGTGGCGTGCATCACGCAATCCATCCATTGCAGCGCGCAGTTCCGCCTCGGTCTGACTTAGCTGATTGGTCAGTTCTGCTTCGCGTTGTTGCAGATACGTGATGGCCTGATCGCGGGTTTCTTCGGCTTCGTGCAGTTCCTGACTCATCTTTTCCAGTTCACCGACATCGCTTTGGCTCACGCGGGTGAACCGGTGGATCAGCCAATTGGCAAACCAGCCCATACAGAACGCGACAAAAAGAACGATCGCCGTTGCAATAATGAATTCTGTTCTGCTCACACGCCTGTCCCTATTCAGTTTCGCCGTTTTCCGGCGTTATTTCTTCTTCCGTGCGTTCCAGCCCTGTGGGCTGTTCTGCTTTTGCCGGGGCCGGGCGGATCAGTTTGAATTCGATCCGGCGGTTGGTTTCCCGACCTTCTTCGGTCCCATTATCCGCGATTGGTAAAGTTTCGCCATACCCTTTCGCAGAAAAAGATGATGTTAATACCCGCCGGGCGCGCAGTTCGTCCAGAACCGACTGGGCGCGTTCCTGACTTAGCTGCTGGTTCATTTCCTCGCGGCCCTGACTGTCTGTATGACCCTGAATTTCGATTTTCATGTCACCGCATTTTTTCAGAACTTCCGCAATGTCATCCATTGTCTCAAGCGCGGCGGCGTTCATTTGCGACGATCCCGGTTCGAAATCGATTTTGGCAACATCGATGATCGCCTTGATCTCGGCTTCGCATTCGTCGGGCGTTGGGGCGCTGGCCACGGGATCCAGCTTTTTCTGGTACGCGACATCGATCTTGAAATCTTCTGCGGCCCCCAGTTTCTCAGCCAGCAAACTGGCAATCGCAGCATTTGCATCAGGGTTGCCTGTGTTCCCCTGTACCTGAATGCTGTCCGGGGTCACGGTGACATATCCATTGCTAAGAAAGCTCAGGGCTTCCAGCCCGGTCAGAACGCGCAGCGGCCAGTTTGGCGGAAGATCGGAAACGATCCGCGCCGCCGTATACACCCGGGCCGACCCGAATCTGGCCTGGGCGTAGCTGTCGGCGACACTGCGCAGGTTTTCATCGCTCAGCCGGCCCCGAAGCTGAACCAGCCCTTCGGGGCTCAGCGTGGCTGTAAACTCCGGCGGGCCCTGGTTCTGCCCGGTTTCGGGAACTGGCAGCACGGCATGCAATGCAAACACATCCGGAAGAGCGGCCTCAAGCTCTCCGACCACACGGTCAAAAATGTCTTGATCCGTGCCTTCAATCGCGATCAGGGCGACATCGGCATCCGAAAACGTCACCGAACCGCCACCCAGTTCGGCAATTGCGGAAATGGATTGAACCGCGGCCTTTGACCAATTCGGCGAAGGAACCCCCATGCCGATCGTGCAGCCTGTGTTTTCGCCCAGACCTGCAATTCTTGCTGCCGCCAGAATGCGATCTGCCGATGCTTCGGTGTCTGCCGAACAGGCATCAAAACGTGCGCCGTCCGCGTCCAGCACAAAGCGCAATGTGAACGGGGTGATGACAGGGCGCGGCGCTGATATCGCAACAACCAGCTGAATTCCGGGCGGTGCCGCGCGGGTCAGAGTGTCTTCAACCTTTTGCTTGGCCTCGGCGCTGTCGGTCATCGCCGTGATTGAAACACGCCCCGCCGTGACCGACACTTTTGATCTCGGCAGGTCTTTCAAGGCCGTCAGCGAAAATCCCAGCGCTTCCTCCCATCCATCGGGCACGCTGTAATCGGCGGTTTCAAGAAGGTCGGTGACATCGCCGTTTCCGGCCATCTTTTGCAGGCGTTCAACGATGGCTGCGCGATCCGTTGCTGACGGGATCAGGCCGATGATCGAAATGCCGCGATCATTGCGCAGCACTTCGACAGAGAACCGCGGCGGGGCCAGATCGGCCACTGCCTTGACTTCCATGTTGTCGATGATCCGGGCCGCATCAACAACACTGCCTGCCGCGCTAAGCGCCTTGAACCGAACCGCTTCGGATGGTGCGACACCTGACAGCGTAACCTGCAATCCGTCTGCCTGTACTTCAGCCCAGGGCATTCCCTCGGCGTCCAGTGTATCACGCACCCCGATTTCGGAATTGTCTTCAATCAGCGTTACCGAAAACCCGGCCGCCACAAGGCTTATTACTGCGGCACCGACAAACGTGGCGATAACAATGAAAAGTGCGGAAAGACGCATCGATAACAGGCTCGACCTTGTTGCTTTCAGGTTTGATACGCCGATGGGGCAGGGTATTCAATCACGTCAGCAGGGCTGCGCAGAAAAACACCAGCGGGATCATGCCAGTGTCCCTGTTGGCGCGAAACAGGCGCAGCAATTTGGCGTTGTCATGTATGTCCAGCCCGCGCAATTGCCATGTCATGTGCCATCCCATGGCCCATGGCCCCCCCAGCGCAATCGCCATTCCCAGAACATTTGCACTGTCGATGGCGGAATAGATCACGGCAATTCCCATCAATCCGACCGTCGCCATCAGGAATCGGCGCAACCATGGCGCGGTGTTTTCAGCGAACAGGCGTGCCGTTGATTTGATTCCGATCAGTGCGTCGTCTTCGGTGTCCTGATGGGCGTAAATCGTGTCGTAAAACAATGTCCACGCGATACCGGCCAGATAGAGAACGACGGCGGGTGCCCCCAGCGATCCGGTATGTGCGGTCCATGCCAGCAGCGCCCCCCAGTTGAACGCCAGACCCAGAAAAACCTGCGGCCACCAAGTAAAGCGTTTTGCAAACGGATAGATCGCGACCGGCAAAAGCGCGAGCACGCCAAGGGCGATGGCCGCCGTATTGAACGTCAGCAGAATGCAAAACGCCAGCAATGCCTGTGCGATCATCCAGATGGCCGCCTGTCGGGTGCTGACCTGCCCGGACGGGATCGGGCGGGATCGCGTGCGTTCCACCTGAGCATCAAAATCACGGTCAGTAATATCGTTCCAGGTACACCCCGCGCCGCGCATCAGCCACGCACCCAGGGCGCATCCCAGCGCAATCCACGCATCATGCCAACCGGCCTTGCCGTCAAACAGCATCGCAAGCGTCAGACCCCACCAGCACGGGATCAGCAACAGCCACGTGCCAATCGGCCTGTCGGCGCGGCTGAGGCGCAGATAGGGGCGGGCCGGCGCGGGTGCGTAAAGGTCTACCCAGTTGCCTTTGACAGCATCTGCAACCTGTCCATCTGGTGTTGGCGCATCACCTTGCATATGTATCAGCCTATGAATGCAAAAATCAGGCTTTATGTAGAGCACCCGTTGGGGGTGGGGCAATCGGTTCCTTTGGGGCGCGATGCTGCACATTATCTTTTTGGCGTCATGCGACAGGCGGTCGGGGCCGCTGTTCTTGTATTCAACGGAAAAGATGGTGAATGGCTGGCAGAGGTCAGCGAAGCGTCAAAGCGCAGTGGTGTCTTGAGTGTGCGACACCAGACGCGTCCTTTGCAGATGCCACCAGACCTATGGCTGCTGTTTGCCCCGATCAAAAAGGCGCGTACCGATTTCATCGTGGAAAAAGCTGCCGAAATGGGGGCGGCGCGCATTGTTCCGGTGCAGACTGAATTTACCAATGCAGGCCGCATTCAGCAGGACCGGCTGCAGGCGCACGCGGTGGAGGCCGCCGAACAATGCGGCGGAACCTATGTTCCCGAGGTGACGGGCCTGCACAAACTGGATCGTCTGCTGGCCGATTGGCCGCAGGATCGCCAGTTGATGTTCTGTGACGAAGCCGAAGCAGGCGGGCGGTTGAACCTGCCGATAAGCGAACGCGGGCCCTGGGCCATCCTGATCGGGCCCGAAGGCGGGTTTTCCGAAGCGGAACGAAAACGGCTGCGCGCCTTGCCGTTTTCGCACTCGATTTCACTGGGTCCGCTTGTTTTGCGCGCGGATACGGCGGCGGTGGCCGCAATGACCCTTTGGCAACACACCCTGGGGGACTGGACATGAGCCTGATACGGCCGGCCGCGCGGCAGGTGCTGTGGCGATTGCGCGAGGTTCTGGTGGGGATCGGGCTGATTGCACTGGGCCTTTACTGGATCGTTGGCACCTACGGCATCTTGCAGATCGTCGGCTATGTCACGGGCGCCGTCGGGGTAGGGCTGGTCGTTCTGGGCCTGCAACGCGCACGGTTTCGCGTGGGCAGTGGCGGACCGGGTGTTGTGCAGGTGGACGAAGGCCAGATCACCTATTTCGGCCCCCTGTCCGGCGGCGCGATCGCACTGGCCGATCTGGAGCGTGTGACACTTGATCATGCCAACACACCGGCCCACTGGATACTGGAACAACCCGGCCAGCCGCCGGTTTACATTCCCCTGAATGCGGAGGGCGCAGAAACTCTATTCGATGCATTCTCGACCCTTCCGGGATTGCGCACCGAACGGATGCTGGGCGAGCTGAAGGGCAAAAAAGCTCATGCAGTTGTGATCTGGGAGAAGACACCATTGCGCCCAAGCGTGGCCCGGCTGCATTGACACCCTGACGGTTTCCACGCAGGACTGCCCCGAACGCTTTTTCAGATTGGAGCACGCGCATGTCCATTCCTCAGTCCGGCGGTGGCCCGATCGAACATCATGACCAGTTGGCCGAGTATCTGGCCGACGGGTGCAAACCCAAAGAAGACTGGCGCATCGGCACCGAACACGAAAAATTCGGTTATTGCAAAGACACGCTGAAACCTTTGCCGTTCGAAGGCAAAAGATCGATTCTGGCGGTGTTGGAAGGATTGCGCGACCGTCACGGCTGGTCCGAGGTGCGCGAGGCGGGCCACTTGATCGGTCTTGAAAAAGACGGTGCGAATGTGTCGCTGGAACCGGGCGGCCAACTGGAACTGTCGGGCGCGCCGTTGGAAACCATTCACGAAACCTGCGACGAGGTGAACACCCACCTGCGCGAGGTCAAGGATATCGCGGACGAGGTCGGCGTCGGATTCATCGGCCTTGGCGCAGCGCCGATCTGGACGCATGACGACATGCCGCTGATGCCAAAGGGCCGCTATGCCCTGATGAACGAATACATGCAGCATGTGGGCACGATGGGCCGGGCAATGATGCGCCGCACCTGCACGGTGCAGGTGAACCTTGATTTCGGATCCGAGGCGGACATGGTGCAGAAGTTGCGTGTGTCCCTTGCGTTGCAACCTGTGGCAACTGCACTGTTTGCCAATTCGCCTTTCTTTGAAGGCAAACTCAACGGCTACAAATCATGGCGCAGCTATGTCTGGCGCAATCTTGATGATTCTCGCACCGGCATGCTGCCTTTCGTGTTCGAAGACGGCTTCGGGTTTGAACGCTGGGTGCAATACGCGCTCGATGTGCCGATGTATTTTGTGTATCGCGATGGCAAATATATCGATGCGCTGGGCCTATCGTTCCGTGATTTCCTCAGGGGCGAATTGTCGGCGCTTCCGGGTGAAACGCCGACCCTGTCGGATTGGGCCGATCACCTGACCACGGCCTTTCCCGAAGCGCGGATCAAGAAATTCATTGAAATGCGCGGGGCTGATGGCGGTCCCTGGCGGCGGTTGTGTGCGCTGCCAGCCTTCTGGACCGGTTTGATGTATGATCAGACCGCGTTGGATGGTGCTTGGGATCTGGTCAAGGGCTGGGATGCTGAAACACGCGAAGAACTGCGTGTTGCCGCCGGACGCGACGGATTGCAGGCGCAGGTTGGCAGCCTCAAGATGCACGATCTGGCGCGCGAAGTCGTGGCGCTGTCCGAAGCGGGACTGAAAGCGCGCGGGCGCAGCGGCGCGGGCGGCTTGGTGCCGGATGAAACCCACTTTCTGAACACGCTGAAAGAAAGCATCGAGTCGGGGAAAGTGCCTGCCGACGAATTGCTGGACAAATACAACGGTGAATGGGGCGGGAATCTGACCCGTATTTATCAGGAATATTCGTACTGAAGCTGCGGGCGGTTTCAGCATATTGTGCATTTCCAATCGACCGAACGGCATAAACCGTGCACAGTTTCCACCTGAAACAGATGGAAAGCCGCAATGGTACAAACCCGAAAGATCATTTTCCTGCGCGAACTGATTACCGCCGATTTGCTGGGACAGCCTTGCGCGCCAGTTACGCGGGTTGCGGCGATTGCCGTTTTTCGCAATCCACTTGCCGGCCGTCACCGGGATGATCTGTCGGAACTGTTCGAGATTGGCGCAGAACTGGGCCAGACCCTTGCGCAGGACGCGGTTGCGCAGCTTGCCAAAGCACCGGTGTCTTATGGCAAGGCGGCGATCGTTGGCGTCAACGGTGATATGGAGCATGGCGGCGCTGTCATTCACCCGCGATTGGGTGCCCCGATGCGTGGCGCTGCGGGTGGGGGTGCAGCGGTTATTCCGTCGAATGTCAAGATCGGCGGGCCGGGCACCTCAATCGATTTGCCCTTGGGTCACAAGGATAATCCGTGGTCTTTCGATCACTTCGATACCATTACGCTGTGCGTGCCCGATGGCCCCGGACCGGACGAAATCGCGATGGTTCTGGCCTATGCCGATGGGGGCCGCCCCATCCCGCGCTGTGGCAGTGGGCCGGTTCAGCCCTGAGGCGCGGCAAGACGGGCTGTCAGAATGCGCAGTGCGGCAGCACCAAAAGCCATTGCAAACACGGCCTCGAACCCGCGCCGCATCCGCTGGTAACAGGCGATCATCGGGGCGCTGGAAAAAATCACAGCATAGGCGTGAAACACGATCATGCTTTGGGTTCGTCAGGTGCAGCGCCAATCCTTTGGAATAGGCGCGACGCGGCGACAGAACGAGAGCAGGCGTTTTCAACTGCGCCCCCTGCAAGGCAGAGCGCGCGGATTTATAGGCGAGGAACAGCAAGTACCCCGCCCCGGCGTAGCGGATGATTTCGAATGCCCAGGCATTGGCAAGCATCACGGCCGCCAATCCGAACGCCGCCGAAACAGACCAGACAAATGATCCGGTGGTCACGCCCGACGCAAGGGCCAGCCCGGCGCGCCGCCCCGATGTCATGGATGTGCCGGCAATCGCCAATGTTGCCGGACCCGGACTGGCCCCCGCCAAAAGCGCGGCAATCAGGATCAGGGGCAGATTCAGTTCAATCATTGCCGGCGCTCCTTGCAGTGTGCGCATTCATCTGGCGCAACCACATTTGTGCGCAACGGCGACTTGCCGATGGGTTTCTTGACAGACCCGTCAGGTTTTCTGGCCGATCTTTGGTTCTGTTCCGGCCTTGATCCGCTTGATGTTGTCCTTGTGACGGACAATCACCAAAACTGTCAGAATGACGCCCAGCAGCAGCGCGCCGGCATGTCCCATGAACACCATGAAAAAAGTGGACGAAGACGCAGCCACCAGCGCGCCCATCGATGACATGCGCGACAGACCTGCGCCTGCCGCCCATGCGGCGCAACAGGCCAGCCCGACAGGCCAGGCCAGCGCCAGAATGATGCCCAGAAACGTAGCAACGCCCTTGCCGCCGCGAAAGCCCAGCCAGACCGGATAACAATGCCCCAGAAAGGCGGCAAGTGCCGCGATCTGGGCCGCGTCTTCGCCGGCAAACATACGGGCCAGAACAACGGCGACCGCGCCCTTTGCGCCATCCAGCAGCAGTGTCAGAAACGCCGCCAGTTTGTTGCCTGTGCGCAATACATTGGTTGCCCCGATGTTGCCCGACCCGATATCGCGCAGGTTCCCCAGCCCCATCAGACGTGCCAACACCATGCCGAACGGAATAGACCCCAGCCCGTATCCGATCAGAGCCCAGAGAAGCAAACCGGCGACAGAAGTTTCAAACAAGGGCATTAATGCTGTCTTTCAAATACAGGCTGGCCTGCAACATAGGTTGCGATAACCTTACCCTGCATGCGCTGTCCGTCAAACGGTGTGTTTTTCGATTTCGATTTCAGGGTGGTGCGATCCATCATAAATGGCGCATCCGGGTCAAACAACACCAGATCGGCGGGAGCACCTGCCTGCAACCGGCCACCGGGCAAGCCAAGCCGTTTTGCGGGATTCAGCGACATGGCCCTGAAAAGCGCGGGCAAATCCAACTGCCCTGCATGATAAAGGCGCATGGCGGCCGGCAGCAGGGTTTCCAGGGCCACGGCACCGCTTGCGGCCTCTTCAAAGGGCAGGCGTTTGCTTTCTTCGTCCTGCGGCGTGTGCATCGAACTGATCGTATCGATCAGGCCGCTGCGGACAGCTTCGATAACCGCCAGCCGATCGTCTTCCGCACGCAGCGGCGGTTTGACCTTGAAGAAGGTGCGGTAATCGGCCACGTCGAATTCATTCAGCGTCAGATGATGGATCGACACGCCTGCCGTGATGTCTAGACCATTGCGTTTCGCCCGCTCAAGCGCTGGCAGGGCCCGTGCCGTTGTGATCTGGTCGGCGTGATAGCGCGCGCCTGTCATTTCGATCAGCGCTATGTCACGGTCCAGCCCCATCCGCTCGGCCATGGGCGATACCGCCGGAAGACCCCGCAAGGATGCAAATTTGCCAGAGGTGACAGCCGCGCCCTGTGACAGGACCGGTTCCTGCACATGGGCAATCACAAGCGCGCCCAAGGATCGGGCATAGGTCAGCGCGCGGCTGAATACCTTGGTGTCGGTGACCACGTGGTCGCAATCAGTAAACGCAACAGCCCCGGCATCCATAAGAAACCCGATTTCCGTCATTTCGCGTCCCTGCCTGCCTTTGGTCAGCGCGGCCATGGGCACGACATTGACAGGCGCGGCTTGGTTCGCGCGGCGGGTCACAAATTCAAGAATTTCAGGGCTGTCGATGCTCGGATCGGTATCGGGGCGCGTGACCATCGTGGTCACGCCGCCCGCCGCCGCAGCAAGCCCGGCAGAGCGATAGGATTCCTTGTGCCGTTCCCCCGGTTCGCACACCTTGACGCCGATATCGACAATACCCGGCGCCAGGCATTTACCGGAACAGTCGATACGTGTTCCTTCCACCGTTTTCGGGAGGGCATCATAGGATACAGCGCTAATTTGGCCGTTTTCTGTCCGTACCCAGCCAATGTCATCTGTTCCGGTTTCCGGATCGATCAGGCGGGCATTGGTAAAGACGGTTGCATCGGTCATTGCGCGCCCACCCAAATCATCAGCCCGACGACAGCAAAGGCCACAATCAGCGCCAGCATCGCAATCCGCCCGGACATGGCGGCATCTGACACTTTGCTTCTTTGCGGCGTTACACCAGATGATGCCTTTGCCGATTGATCGGGCAGATCATCAAACCGGATGTCGGGTTGTGGTTCCTGCAAGGTCGCGACCAACCGCAGGGGCGGCTTGGGCTCCAGTTCAGTTTCCACGCCACCAAAGGCAGGTGACCAGACCAGAACCACCAGCCCTTTCAGGGCCTCAAGCGCGGCCCGGACCTTTTCAATATCTTCCGGCGCAATGGCGTAGCCTTCGGCAAGGTATCCGGCAACGCCGATATCGGCCAGATCCGCGACCGGAAAAATCTCGACATGCCGGGGCTGGATATCTGCAACGCCCAACGCATCACGCAGGGGCCATAAATCGCGGCCTTCGTCGGTGTTTCGGGTCGTGAATTCGGCTTGCGCGGAATCATCCAGATCTATTGCAAAGATCCGGACCACACCGCGTTCGTTTTTCGGGATATGGATGCGCATCACATTGCGCCCGTCTGATGTTGAGCACGATGGCTTTGCATCAGCAGATCCATCACGGCCATGCGCACGGCCACGCCCATTTCCACCTGTTCCTGAATGACCGAACGGTTGATGTCGTCGGCCAGGGTTCCATCGATTTCCACGCCTCTGTTCATCGGGCCGGGGTGCATGACGATGGCATCGGATTTGGCATGGCCCAGCTTTTCCGCATCCAGCCCGAAGCGGTGGTAATATTCACGCTCTGACGGGATAAACCCGCCATCCATGCGCTCTTTCTGAAGGCGCAGCATCATCACGACGTCTACATCCTGAAGGCCGCGGTTCATATCGTCGAACACTTCGACACCAAAATCGGCAATTCCTGCCGGCATCAGTGTCGGCGGACCGATCAGGCGCACGCGGTTTTCCATCTTGCCCAGCAGCATGATGTTGGAACGCGCCACGCGGGAATGGGCAATATCGCCGCAAATCGCTATCGACAGGCGGTGCAACCGGCCTTTGGCCCGCCGGATCGTCAGCGCGTCAAGCAAGGCCTGTGTCGGATGTTCGTGACGCCCGTCGCCCGCGTTCAGAACCGCGCAGTTGACCTTTTGCGCCAAAAGATCGACAGCGCCGGAATGCGGATGGCGCACCACCAGAAGATCAGGATGCATGGCGTTCAGTGTCATCGCCGTATCAATCAGGGTTTCGCCCTTTTTGATCGACGAAGCCTGCATTGCCATGCTCATCACATCGGCGCCCAGCCGTTTTCCCGCCAGTTCAAAGCTGGCCTGGGTGCGGGTGGAGTTTTCAAAGAACATGTTGATCTGGGTCAGGCCGGCCAGAACGTCAGAGTGTTTTGCCGTCTGGCGGTTCAGCGCCACATAATCATCTGCCAGATCAAGAATGGTCGTGATGTCGTCAGGTCTGAGTTGTTCGATACCCAGAAGGTGACGGTGGGCAAATGTCATGGACCGCTCCGGCAGCAATTTTCAGCCTTATAAGGATGCGGTCGTGCCCGGGCAAGAGACGGATGCGCGGAACTGAAAGACCGGGTTTCCGTATTTGGTGCAAAAAGAAGTTGGGCGTTTTCACCGGATCGCAGGCAGGATAGCGTAGGGCGCATGGAATCAATGGATTTTCACACGGCCAAAGCGCTGCTGGACTGGCAGATTGATCTGGGCGCGACCGAGGCGATTGGCGACGTTCCGGTCAACCGCTTTGAAGTTCAGCTTGCGCCGGTCAAACAGGCGGCAGCCCCTGCACCTGCTTCCGCAATGGCCGCGGCAGTGGATCCGGTTGCAGAGGCCGAACAGGCCGCGCGAAACGCCGGATCACTGGAAGCCCTGCAGGCGGCGCTGGCGGCGTTCGAGCATTGTGAATTGAAGCGGGGTGCGCGCAATCTGGTCTTTTCTGACGGCGTGCCCGCCGCGCGGGTGATGATCA
Source organism: Sulfitobacter sp. TBRI5 (assembly GCF_051013555.1). Taxonomy (NCBI): domain Bacteria; kingdom Pseudomonadati; phylum Pseudomonadota; class Alphaproteobacteria; order Rhodobacterales; family Roseobacteraceae; genus Sulfitobacter; species Sulfitobacter sp. TBRI5. The sequence goes on from NZ_CP112884.1 coordinate 1,759,870, forward strand.
TCGGCGAGGCTCCGGGGCGGGACGAAGACAGGGAAGGCCGGCCGTTTGTAGGACGCGCAGGCCAGTTGCTTGACCGGATGCTGGCCGCGATCGCAATGTCGCGGGATGCGGCGCGAAATCCGGTCTACATCACCAATGTTCTGCCCTGGCGTCCGCCGCAGAACCGTGATCCGGCACCCGACGAGATAGCGATGATGCGTCCGTTTCTGGAGCGTCATGTGGCGCTGGCCGATCCCGATGTTCTGGTTCTTATGGGCAATATCAGCTGTCAGGCTGTACTGGGCAAACGGGGTATCACGCGGCTGCGCGGGCAGTGGCAGAGTGCTTTTGGAAAACCGGTTCTGCCAATGTTCCACCCGGCCTATCTTTTGCGCAATCCGGCGGCCAAGGCGCAGGCGTGGGCCGATCTTTTGGCGCTGAAGTCGAAACTGAACGATGGTTGATCTGCTGACACTTCTTGCCTTTGTGCCTGCCGCGCTTGCGCTGAACCTCACTCCGGGGGCAGACATGATGTTTTGTCTGGGGCAGGGTGTCCGATCCGGCGCGTCATCGGCGGTTGCGGCCAGTGCGGGCATTTCCGCGGGTTCCATGGTGCATGTCTCGCTTGCAGGTGTCGGATTGGGTGCGGCTGTCGCGGCAGTGCCCTGGCTTTTTGATGTGATCCGGTGGTTCGGTGTGGCCTATCTGTTGTGGCTGGCACTGGGTGCGATCCGCGGCGGGTTCGGCAATGGGCCGCGTTTGTCCGCGCCTGTCAAAAATGCGTTTCGCGCAGGCTTCATCGTTAACCTGACAAACCCAAAGGTCATCCTGTTCGTGCTGGCCTTTGTTCCGCAATTCGTGGATCCGGATCATGGATCGGTGCTGGGACAGTTTCTGGTGTTCGGATCGGTTCTGGCGATTGGCGGCTTTCTGATCAATGCCGGCGTCGGTGTCTTTGCCGGACAGGTGCGCCGGTATCTGACCGGATCGTCAGGGTTTGAGCGTGCACTTGCGTGGATCAGTGGCGGGATTTTCGCCGTGCTTGCAGTGCGGCTTGCGGTTTTTGAAAGGGGTTAGGCTATGTCCAGAATTGATGAAAGCATGGAATTTGTTCCGGTCCGGATCGCCGTTCTGACCGTGTCTGACAGCCGCAGTCTGGATGAGGATAAATCAGGCAAGGTGCTGGTCGACCGGATCAGCGAGGCGGGGCATATTCTGGCGGACCGCAAGATCGTTCAGGACGAACGGGCGCTTATTTCGGATCAGTTGCGGGCCTGGATCGCGGATGCCTCGGTAGATGTGGTTTTGACAACGGGCGGTACAGGGCTGACCGGTCGGGATGTTACGGTCGAGGCGCACCGGGATGTTTACGAAAAGGAAATCGAGGCGTTCGGAACCGTGTTTACGATTGTTTCGATGCAGAAAATCGGCACATCCGCTGTGCAATCACGGGCGACTGGCGGGGTCGCTGGTGGCACATATCTGTTCGCCCTGCCAGGAAGCCCGGGCGCGTGCAAGGATGCCTGGGACGAAATTTTGCGGCTACAGCTGGATTACCGGCACCGGCCCTGCAATTTTGTTGAGATTATGCCGCGTTTGGACGAGCATAAGCGACGGAAATAAAACAATTCTCCGTTAACACTCTTGTGGCTTGGCATTTCGTGCCACTTCTTTAGTTTAAGAGTGTCGGCCCGCAAGGGTCCAACAAAGGATAAGTTATGCGGTTTCTCAGGCAAAGCCTGACGGGATTGTTTCTGGCAGCAGCGACGCTGGCCTTGTTAATGTATGCTGGTAAGATGATCGGATCGGCCATTCAGGTCCGTTTGTCAGACACTCCGGTTATCGAGGCGCCGCGCGAACGGGTGTTTGCAGTCAACGTTCTGACAGCAACGGCGCAAACCCTGACGCCTGTTCTGACCGCTTTTGGCGAAGTTCAGAGCCGCCGGACGCTTGAAATACGGGCGGCGACGGGGGGGCGTATCGTCGAACTGGCGGATGCGTTTCAGGAAGGCGGCGATGTCAAGGCCGGCCAGTCACTGATACGGATCGATCCTGCGGATGCACAATCTGCGCTGGATCGCATTACCAGCGACTTGCGTGATGCCGAGGCAGAAGTGCGCGATGCAGCGCGCGGGCTTGATCTGGCGCGTGACGACAAAACTGCCGCCGAGGCGCAAGCCATATTGCGCGATCGCGCCCTGCAGCGACAGATCGATCTTCAGGAACGCGGTGTTGGTACGGCCGCCGCCGTCGAGATTGCAGAACTTGCAGCGTCTTCGGCGCGGCAGGCTGTCGTTTCGCGCCGACAGGCCGTGGCGCAGGCCGAAGCACGGGTTGATCAGGCGGCGACCCGTCTGTCGCGCGCCGGTATAGCGCTGGCCGAGGCAGAAAGACGGTTGGATGATACAGTTGTCGTGGCTGAGTTTGACGGCACGCTGGCAGATGTCAGCGTGGTGCGTGGCGGTCTGGTTGCCGCCAATGAAAAACTTGCCAGTCTGGTTGACGGAAAGGCACTTGAGGTGTCTTTTCGGGTATCGACATCGCAGTACAGCCGTTTGCTGGACGAAAGCGGTGAGCTGCTGCTTGCACCGGTCACGGTCACTTTGGATGTGGCCAGCATAGATTTGACCGCTCGGGCCCATATCGAGCGTGACAGTGCCGTTGCGGGAAACGGGCAGACTGGTCGTCTTATCTTTGCAAGGCTGGATGAGGCCCCCGGTTTCAAACCGGGTGATTTCGTGACGGTTTCGGTGCAGGAGCCAGCTTTGGACAATGTGTATCTGTTGCCATCCTCGGCTGTGAATGCAGCAAGCAACGTGCTGGTTCTTGTCGGGGAAGACCGGCTTGAATCCCTGCCTGTGGTGGTTCTGCGCCGTCAGGGGGATGATGTGATCGTACGCGCCGAAGAACTTGAAGGGCGCGAGGTTGTCGAGTCGCGCTCGCCCTTGCTGGGTGCCGGCATTGCCGTGCGGCCCCTTCGCGGAGATGAGGGCCGCGCGATAGAAGAACAGGCGATGCTGGAACTGAGTGCAGAGCGCCGCGCGAAACTGGTGGCGTTTGTGCAGGCAAGCACACAAATGCCCGCCGAAGCCAAGGCGCGCATTCTGGCGCAACTGGAAAAGTCGCAAGTGCCGCAACAAATGGTCGAACGGATCGAAAGCCGTATGGGAGGGTAGGCCATGGTCCGGGACATCCCTCATGCGGCTGGCGGATTGCTGTCTTACTTTACGCGTCATCCCACAGCCGCCAATCTGTTGCTTGTGGTTTTGCTTGTCGCGGGTCTTGCATCGTTTCCCAATATGCGGGCGCAGTTTTTTCCCGACGTGATCCTCGACAACGTCACCGTGTCGGTGGAGTGGGAAGGTGCGGGCGCCGAAGATGTAGATGCAGCGATAGTGCAGGTGCTTGAACCTGTTTTACTTGCCGTTGAAGGGGTCGAAAGTTCGAATTCAAACTCGCGCGAGGGGCGGGGCAGCATTACGCTTGATTTTGATCCGGGCTGGGACATGTCGCGCGCCGCGGATGACGTGCAAACCGCCGTTGATACGGTCACGACCCTGCCCGAAGACGCCGAAGACCCCAGCGTAAGACGGGGCGCATGGCGCGACAGGGTAACAGACGTGGTGATCACGGGGCCGATCGGGCCGGATCAACTGGGCCGTTTCGCGGATGAATTCGTAACGCGCCTTTTTGCCGAAGGCGTTACCCGCACCTCAATCCGCGGTGTGGCAGCGCCCCAAACCGTTGTCGAGGTGCCGTCTGCGAAGCTTATCGGGTACGATATCTCGATGGCAGAGGTCGCCGCTGCGATTGCCGCAGAGGTTGATGCTGATCCGGCAGGGGATGTCGCAGGTGCGAATGCGCGGGTGCGCACCGGTGTTGAAAAGCGCAGCGCCGAGCAGATTTCAGGCATTGTCCTGCGTTCGAACCCGGATGGGTCCAAGCTGACGATCGGGGATATCGCGACGGTTCGGGTTGAAGGAGTAGACCGGAATCGTAGCTATTTCGTGGGGGATAACCCGGCGGTGTCCATCCGCATCGACCGGTCCGACAAAGGCGATGCCATCGGCATTCAGGAACAGGTTGAAACCGTAGCGGCGCAAATGCAGGCTGTGTTGCCGGCCGACGTCAAGATCGAGCTGATCCGAACCCGCGCAGAGGCTATCACGGGGCGTCTGGATATCCTGCTGGATAACGGTCTGATGGGTCTTGGGCTTGTGGTGATGCTGCTGTTCCTGTTCCTGAACGCGCGCACCGCATTTTGGGTTGCGGCCGGTATTCCCGTTGCCATGCTGGCTGCGATTGCACTGATGTACCTGGGGGGGCTTACCATCAACATGATCAGTCTGTTCGGGCTGATCATCACGTTGGGCGTCGTGGTGGATGATGCAATCGTCGTCGGGGAACACGCAGATTTTCGGGCGCGCAGATATGGCGAACACCCGGTCACTGCAGCAGAAAACGCAGCCCGCCGCATGGCAATGCCGGTTTTTGCGGCAACCCTTACAACCGTCATTGCGTTTTTCGGGCTAGTGGCCATCGGGGGGCGTTTCGGTGATCTGATCCGCGATATTCCACTGACCGTGATTGCGGTTTTGCTGGCGTCACTGGTGGAATGTTTTCTGATCCTGCCGCATCACATGTCGCATGCACTGGCCCATACCGGAGAGCGGCACTGGTACGATTGGCCCAGCCGACAGGTCAACCGCGGCTTTATGTGGTTCCGGTCGCGCATGTTCCGCCCGTTCATGGCTGGCGTGATCTGGGCGCGCTATGCGGTGTTTGCCGGCGTGATTCTGGTTCTGGCCAGTCAGGTATCGCTGTTTATTCGCGGCGATGTGCAGTGGCGTTTTTTCAATGCGCCCGAGCGTGGATCAGTGACCGGCAATTTTGTGATGGCCGAAGGGGCAACCCGTCAGGACACATTGATGATGATGCGCGAAATGCAACGTGCGGTTCAATCCCTGGGCGCCGAATACGAAGAACGCTACGGGCGCAATCCGCTTGATTATGTGATTGCCGAGATTGGCGGCAATGCGGGGCGCGGATTGTCCGGCGTTGAAACCAAGGACAAGGATCTTCTGGGGGGTATTTCGGTTGAATTGATTGATGCCGATTTGCGCCCTTATTCCAGCTTTGCCTTTGTCGGCGAATTGCAGGATGCCGTGCGCCATCACCCACTTGTCGAAACGGTTTCGTTCCGCAGCTGGCGCTCCGGTCCGGGGGGTGATGCGCTGGATGTTCAGTTCTTCGGGGCGGGAACCGACACGCTCAAGGCCGCGTCACAGGATTTGCAGGCGGCGCTGCTGCGCTATCCCGAAGTGTCCGCGGTTCAGGATAATCTGGCCTATGACAAGGAAGAACTGATCCTTGATCTGACGGCGCAAGGGCGGGCACTGGGCTTTACGATTGACACTCTGGGCCGCGTTTTGCGCAACCGTTTGAACGGGATCGAAGCGGCAACGTTTCCGGACGGGCCGCGCAGTGCCGAAATCAGGGTGGAACTGCCCGAAGGAGAGCTGACGGCAGATTTTCTGGAACGCACCCAGTTGCGGACACCAACGGGCGCCTATGTACCGCTGGCAGATATTGTCAGTGTGCAGCAGCGGACCGGATTTTCCACTGTGCGCCGTGAAAACGGTATCAGAATGATTTCGGTCACGGGGGATTTGTCCGAAGATGATCCGGCACGGGCTGAACAGATCATGACCGAACTGGAAGAGGAAATACTGCCCCTGATCGCAAGCGACCGGCAGGTCGAATTCCGGTTTTCTGGCTTGTCGGAACAGGAAGACACGTTCCTGACCGATGCATTGACCGGTCTGATCCTGTGTTTGACGGGCATCTATCTTGTTCTGGCGTGGGTTTTTTCCAGTTGGACGCGTCCGGTTGTGGTGATGATCATTATTCCGTTCGGACTGGTCGGAACCATTTACGGGCATGTGGCGTGGGATGTTCCGCTGAGCATGTTTACAGTTGTGGGCTTGCTGGGCATGACCGGCATTATCATCAACGATTCCATCGTTCTGGTCACAACCGTGGACGAATATGCAAAGGATCGCGGTTTTATACCTTCCATTATCGATGGCGCGGCGGATCGTCTGCGGCCGGTTCTGTTGACCACCCTGACAACGGTATTGGGCCTTGCGCCACTGTTGTACGAACAATCCCAACAGGCCCAGTTTCTGAAACCCACCGTGATTACATTGGTCTATGGACTTGGGTTTGGCATGGTGCTGGTGTTGCTGATTGTCCCATCCCTGCTGGCCATGCAGCAGGATGTGAACCGCCAGATCAGCGCGATGCGGCGTGGCTTGCGTGGATCGGCAGCAGGAATAAAGGCGGCGCTTTTTGTGGCGTGGGGACTGGTTTGTGGCTGGCTGATCGCCACGCTGGGTTGGGCGATTGCATTGGGCACTTTGCCGGCACCGATCCTGTCGGTGTTTCCCGCGTTCCAGTCATGGTCACCGGAAATCGCCGGGTTGGCGCTGTTTCTGATCGGGGCGGCAGTGATTGCGTTGGTCACTTACATCGTGGCGGTAGCAGGATACTTGCTGGCCGCAAGGCGCGCCTAGCCGGGGCTGCAGCCCCTGATATCGACCGAGTGTTTGCCACCCAGTACCGTTATCCGCACATCCGACCGGTCCAATGCAAATGCACTTTGACTGACATGGATCAGATCGCTGTAGGCTGTCAGTTGGTCGCCCGATCTTTCGCTGACGGATTCAGACGCCCAGATTTGCGGATCGCCGGGTTCGATAACCGCAAACTCGGTGCCGCCGGATGACGGCATCGTGATTGTTGCAGACAAGCGAAGACCGCCCTCGATCGGGCTAAGGCTGCATGTGACCGAACGAACGCCGGCCTCGTCCGCGCTATAGGGGCCAGAGGCCATTGCAGCGGCGATCACGGCATCGGGCTGCGTATTTGCGGCCAATGCCCACTGGTCGAATTTCAGGCTGCGCGGAATGCAGATGTCTTTGCAAACGCCCAGTTCGATTTCGCCTTTGATCCGGATATCCTTGCCGGATTTGTCCGGTGTGATGTGAAGCGGGATAACCAGTTCGTCTTTGTATCCGACAGACCGCATGCCGTTTTGATCAAACACCATGGGCGTGGGCCAAGACACCGCCATTGTTCCGATATTGCGCGATCCGTCCCAGAAGAACTGTGGCGGGATGCCCGCATCGCCCGGCGCGCGCCAGTAGGTTTTCCACCCCGGCGCAAGCGACAGGTGCAATGCGGCCATGTGGGTGCCGTTGGATTGCGTCCAACCGGGGCGAACCTCGACCGAAATGACATCGGTATAGGGATCGCCTGCAAATGCAGGGGCTGCGCCCAGACAGGCGGCAATGCACAGAAGGCTGGATGCTGTTCTGGTTCTCATCCTTTCCAGATGGGCCATGTCGATTGAAATGCCAAGTCACGTTCTGGTTAGCGAATGTGTCTGAACCGGCATTGTGATGCTGATCAGGGCAAAGCAACTTGCAGCACAGGCAAGCTCGGGCCATGCTGTGGGTAGCGTCCAAACCGCGGATCGAGGTGCCGAAATTGACAATGCCGCTTGACCTGACAGGTAAATTATTGATCGCAATGCCGGGAATGGGTGATCCGCGGTTCGATCATTCTGTTGTCTACATGTGCGCACACACTGACGAAGGCGCGATGGGTCTGATCATCAACAAACCGGTCAGCGACGTTACGGTGACGGACCTGATGAAACAGCTTGAGGTCGATGTTGAAGACGGTGCGGTAAATATGGGTATGCAGGTGTGCTTTGGAGGTCCGGTCGAACAGGGGCGCGGCTTTGTGCTGCATTCGCCCGATTACCTGTCGCGCATTCAAACGCTTGAGGTTGACGAGAGTTTTTCCATGACGTCGACCATGGATATTCTGGAAGATCTTGCCCGGGGGCAGGGGCCGAAACAGGCGCTGTTGATGCTTGGATATTCCGGATGGGGTGAAGGCCAGCTTGAGAACGAGATTACGCGCAATGGCTGGTTGACCTGTGCGGCAAGCCCGAAGCTGGTGTTCGATGTTCCCGAAAGCGAGAAATGGGAAGCGGCGCTGAAATCAATCGGGGTAGACCCGATCAGCCTGTCCGCAGTTGCCGGCCACGCCTGAGTGAACGGGCCGGTCAGCGGGGCGCTGCGGCACGTAACAATCTGTCATTGATCGCACGGCCCAGTCCGACATCGGGTATCGGGGCAATGGCAATGGGTTGGTCGGTTGCATCCATTTGATGCAGATAGTCAAACAATCGCGCCGCAGCCTGGGCCAGATCCGATGTGGGTGACAGGTTAAGATCCCCCCTGATCGGGCCAAACCCAAGATGGATTTCGCCGGCATGCGCCGTTTTTGCATTCAACCTGACCTTTGCGTTCGGCGCATAGTGCGATCGCAACTGGCCGGGTGCGGTCAGCGGGGCATCGGCGGCAGGCAGTTCAAGCGGTGCGCCCATCACCTGTTCGATGCTTTCGCGTGTTACACCGCCTTCGCGCAGCAAGGTCGGATGATTCTGCAGGCCGACAATGGTTGATTCAACACCAACGGCGCACGGGCCGTCATCCAGAATCGCGGAAATCCTGCCGTTCAGCCCTGCGCGTACATGATCAGCTGTTGTCGGGCTGATCCGCCCGGACGGATTGGCCGACGGCGCGGCGATAGGGCCATCAAACGCGTCCATGATCGCCTGCGCCGTCGGATGGGAGGGAACCCGGATTGCCAACGTGTCCAGACCTGCCGTGACCAGTGGTGAAATGCCGTGATCGGGGCAAAGCGGCAAAACCAGCGTTAGCGGGCCGGGCCAGAACGCATCGGCCAGGCGTTGTGCCAGATCGGACCAGACAACATGGCGTCGGGCTTGTTGAGGTGATGACACATGAACAATCAGGGGGTTGAACGCTGGCCGGCCCTTGGCATCGAACACTTTCGCCACGGCCTGGCTGTTGCGGGCGTCAGCGCCCAGACCGTAAACCGTTTCGGTTGGAAACGCGACAAGCAACCCCGCCGCCAGCAATTCGGCTGCCTTTGCAACGCCTTCCTGTGTTGCTGTCAGGCCCAGTGTGATGTCGTTTGGCATGTTTTGTTACGCGGCGTTTGTGTTGCGTGTGCGGTCAGAGCCGATAGTTTTGGCCGCAATAGCAACATGTCTTTATAGCCGGCCAAGGCGATTGCCAAGCCGCTGGTTTGTTCCGGAGAAGCCCCAAATGTCATTCCGAGCGCCCGTATCCGAATACCAGTTCATACTGAATTCCGTGGTGGGACTTAATCAGGTTGTCGCGACCGAAAGGTTCAGTGACGCGACCGAAGATGTATCATCGGCCATTCTGACCGAAGCGGCCAAGCTGTGTGACGAGGTTCTGGCCCCTCTGCAACGGTCGGGCGATCAGGAACCGGCGCGACTTGAAAACGGTGTCGTGCGCACAACCCCCGGATTTGCAGATGGCTACCGCGCCATTGCAGAAGGGGGCTGGATCGGGATCAGCGCCAGCCCTGAACATGGCGGCATGGGGCTGCCTGTTGCGCTGGCGACAGCCGTGAATGAAATGATGAGCGGCGCGTGTCTTTCGCTGCAGCTTGCGCCACTGATGTCGCAAGGCCAGATCGAGGCGCTGGAACACCACGCCAGCGACGCCATCAAGGCCTTGTACCTGCCAAAACTGGTGTCTGGTGCGTGGACCGGAACCATGAACCTGACGGAACCGCAGGCCGGATCCGATGTCGGCGCCTTGCGCACGGCAGCTGTGCCGAATGACGATGGTACATATGCCATCACCGGCCAGAAAATATATATCAGCTGGGGTGACCATGATGTGGCCAAAAATGTGTGCCATCTGGTGTTGGCCCGGTTGCCAGATGGTGTGGCCGGTACAAAAGGCATCAGCCTGTTTCTGGTACCGAAACGTCTGCCGGACCAGAACGGCAATGCAGGTGCCGCGAACAGCCTGAATGTTGTCAGCCTTGAACACAAAATGGGTCTGCACGGATCACCGACCGCCGTCATGCAGTTTGACGGGGCCACCGGCTGGCTGGTGGGCGAACCGAACAAGGGCATGGCGACGATGTTCACGATGATGAACAATGCGCGGCTTGGCGTCGGGTGTCAGGGCATCGGCGTGGCCGAAGCTGCGTTCCAGCACGCGCTTGCCTATGCCATGGATCGCAAACAGGGTCGCACGGCGGTTTCGGGTGACGGTGCGATTGTCGATCATGCCGATGTGCGGCGTATGCTGCTGTCGATGAAATCCGACGTATTTGCCGCGCGCGCGATCGCGCTGTCCTGTGCAGTGGCCACGGACATGCATACAGCGACACAGGACACAGACTGGGCTGCGCGCGCCGCATTTCTGACGCCGATTGCCAAGGCGTTCGGCTCTTACACGGGCATATCCGTTGCCGACACGGGCATTCAGGTGCATGGCGGCATGGGCTATGTCGAAGAAACCGGCGCGGCGCAATTTGCCCGCGATGTGCGTGTGACCGCCATTTACGAAGGTACGAACGGCATTCAGGCGATGGACCTTGTGGGGCGCAAGCTGATGGATGGCGGCGAAATGGCCAACAGGCTACTGGACGAGGTCGAGGATTTTGCCGAACAGGCCCGGACCAGACTGCCCGATCTTGCGGAAGCGGTCTGGCAGGCATCGGAATCATTGCGCGAAGCCACCGACTGGATGGTATCGCAAACCGACATGAACGAACGGTTTGCCGGAGCAGACCCTTATCTGCGTGCGTTTGCGGCGGTTTTGGGCGCACATCATCATCTGGTGGCGGCCCTGTCTGCCTCGGGCACATCGCGCGAGGCACTGGCGCGGTTCTATATTTTGCGGCGGCTGCCCGAATATGTCGGTCTTTTGCCCCATGCCCAAGCTGGCGCTTCGGGGCTTTTTGCCATAACTGCCGAAGACCTGATGGCATGAAAGACAATCCCTTGACTGATCCCGAACCGGTGCTGCGCTATCCATGGGACGTACCCCCAGACCCCGGAACGGCAATCGAAGTTGCCGAAGGTGTCTTGTGGATGCGTTTGCCGCTGCCGATGAAGCTGGATCACGTCAACGTCTATGCGCTGGACGAAGGCAGCTACTGGACCATTGTCGATACCGGATTTGACACCGGGAAATCCAAGACCGTCTGGCAGCAGTTGCTAAACGGGCCACTGGCCGGAAAACCTGTGCGCCGCGTGATTGTAACGCATTATCACCCGGACCATATCGGTTTGGCGGGCTGGTTTCAGGCGGAATTTGGCGCCGAACTGGTTACCACGCGCACCTCGTGGCTGTTTGCGCGGATGCTGACGCTGGATGTGCAGCCGGTGCCTGCGCCCGAAACGCTGGCCTTTTATCGCGACGCAGGCATGGACCCTGCCATTCTTGAAAAACGCGCCACGGAACGCCCGTTCAATTTTGGCGATGTCGTCGCACCATTGCCGCTGGGGTATACCCGTATCCAGCAGGGCAGTGTGATCGAAATCGGCGGGCGCACCTGGGATGTTCATATTGGCAACGGCCACGCCCCCGAACACGCCACATTCTGGAGCCGCGATGACAATCTGGTTCTGGCGGGGGATCAGATATTGCCGTCGATCAGCCCGAATATCGGGGTCTATGCAACCGAACCGATGGCCGATCCGATCGGCGAATGGATCGAAGCCTGCGAACGGTTGCGGCAACATGCGCGTCCTGACCATCTGGTTCTTGGCGGACATAAACTGCCGTTCACAGGTTTGCCGTTTCGGATGCGCCAGTTGATTGACAACCATCACGGTGCCTTGTCGCGGTTGCTTGATTACATCACTTCCCCGAAGGCGGCGGGTGATTGTTTCGCCCCGCTGTTCAAAAGATCGATAGGCGAAGCGGAATATGGCCTTGCCCTGGTTGAATCCGTAGCCCATCTGAGCCACCTTTACCAAACGGGTCTTGCAACGCGCATCCGGCGTGAAGACGGCGCGTGGGCCTATCAGCGCAAGGATTAAGTGATGGAAGATGCAATCAAAACTTCTGCAGAGGCGGTCGAAGCCGACGCGTTGCCCCGTCTGCACGAAGTGCACACAGATCCGAACCGCAAATGCGTCGATGCCAAGCCCCTGAAGAAAAATATTGCGAAAAAACCGGTCAAACAGAAAAGCCCGGCGGAATGGGCCTATGAGCGTATAATTCTTTATATAAAGAATTTCGAAGAACAGCTGGACAACCAGCACGAAGTCGCGATGGGCTTTGCCGGGGGGGACGCCGGCGTTTTGCGGATCGAAGGAATGGGTTTTTTCGACCCTGATATCATTACGTTTTACGGGTCCGAAGCAACCGGCATAAAAACCCAGTTGATCCAGCATGTAAGCCAGCTGAACGTGTTGCTGCGCGCCCTGCCCAAACAGGCGGATCAGCCCGAACCGAACAGGATTGGGTTTCAACTGGCCGCAGATCTTGAAAAAACCGCCAAGCTGGCAAAAAAGCCCGCCAAAACGAAAGCCCGCAAAAAAGCCTAGCAATCGCGTCGCTTTGAAGGGATGACTCGGATTTGAAAATGCGTTAACCAGCGTTCAAGCGATGGACTACAAGGACACAAAGCAAATGGCTGACCACAAACACGGCGATATGGATATCAAGACGCAGGAAAAAACCTTTGACGGGTTCATGCGTTTCACCACTTGGTCTGTGATTGTCATCATGGCAATCATCATTCTGATGGCGATCTTTATCACCTGATCAAGCTGGTAGGCTCACATCATGCGTGTTCTGGTTTCTTTGTTCCTGATGTTGGGCCTGGTCGCGTGCAGCGAAAGCTCTCCTATTCTGGCGACGCCTGAATCGATTGCCGCAGTCTCCTACCGGGATGAAGGCCCGTCGAAGCTGACGGTCATCACGATGATCAACAACGAGACAGGGGCAGGCGGGCATACCGCCCTGATGATCAACGGGCCGCAACGGATCATTTTCGATCCGGCAGGATCGTTCCGAACCCCGAACGTACCGGAACGCGGCGATGTGCTTTACGGGATCACACCACAGGTCTTTCAAACCTACAGAAGTTCGCATGCACGCGCATCGCATCACGTGGTGACGCAGGAAATCGTAATCAGCCAGGCGCAGGCACAGGCGGCATATCAGCTTGCCACCCGCAACGGGCCTGTGTTTGGCGGTTTCTGTACAAATGCCGCATCACGGTTGCTGTCACAGGTGCCGGGCTTCAGCCAGATCGGCGTGACCATGTCGCCGATCCGGTTTCAAAACCAGATCGAACAGATCCCCGGCGTGAAGACCGAAAAATACTATGAAAACGATGCCGGAGACGTTGTGGACGCCCTGGCTGTTCTGTGATCGTCAACCGATCAGATAAAGCATTCCGAACAGCGTAAGTGCGCCCCCGATGATGGATGCAAAGACATTTTTTGTCAGCAGGCCGATCACCACAGTTGCAAGCGCCGCCAGCGCCCGCGGCGCATCCGGTGTGCCTCCGGTTGCAGCAGGCCACGCCACCAAAGGGGCGACAAGCGCAGGCAAGACCGCGACGGCCGTATAGCGCAGGTGGCGTAAAAGCCATTCGGGCATCGCACGGTCGCCAACAAGGCCGATAAACGAAAACCGGATCAGAAACGTCCCGATGCCCAAGCCGATGATGACGGTCCAAAGTGTGGTTGGTTCGATCATTGAACAGCCACCTTTCTGTTTTGTGTCCAAAGCTCGGTACGCGCACCAGCCACCATTCCTGCCATACCGGCGATGATCAGGCCAAGATTGTAAGGCACATCCGCACAGATCAGGGCCATGACAATTGCGACGACGGCAGCAACGACATGCGCAAGGGTGCGCAGCATGGGGGTGATCATGGCAAGAAACGTAATCGGCAGGGCAAAATCCAGCGCGAACGAATCCGGAATACGCCCGCCAACCACCGCGCCGACCAGAGTAAACTGGTACCACAACGGGCAGACCGGCGTGACCGCACCAAAGAAATACGCCATGCGCTGAGGCACGGTAAGTGCCGGTTCGCGTTCGAATTTCGATATGGAACAGGCATATGACTGATCAACGGTGAAATAGGCTGCCAACGCCCGCTGCCAGATCGGCGCTGACCCGAGGAAGGGGGTCAGGTGCGCTGAATACATCGCCATCCGCAGGTTCACGGCAAGCGCAGAGGCTAGAACGATCAGGGTTGGAACATTTTCGACCATCAGTTGCAGAGCGGTGAATTGTGCCGCACCTGCAATGACAACCACGCTGAACGTCATGGTTTCAAACACGCTCAGGCCGGCTTCGGTGCCCAGAACGCCAAACAGGGCCGAAAACGGAATGACCACAAGAACAAACGGCGCGCCGTCTCGAAAGCCTTGCCAGAAGATTGATTTGGTGGTGGAGGTAGTCATCGCTTGCCCCTAAACTGGACGCCAGCCCTAGCTGCGAAATCAAGGGGATGCAATTGGCCAAGTCGAAAGATCAAACAGATTACATCATCGCGCCCGACCCGTTTGCGCCGGGACTGACGCGCGCGGTTGACGGAACGGATCAGGATGGCAAGGTCAGCCAGATTTCCGTAGTGGAAGAACGGCCTTTGACGATTTTTCTGAACAGCCAGGAAATCGTGACTGCGATGACGATCGGGGATTATCCGGACTACCTTGCGCTTGGATTTCTGCGCAACCAGCGCATGCTAAGCCTTGAGGACGTCGTGACCGGTGTCGATTACGACGAAGACCTTGAAACGATTGTTGTTCGCACTGCGGTCAAAACCGATTTTGAAGCAAAGATGCGCAAGAAAACGCGGACAAGCGGTTGTGCCGTGGGCACGGTTTTCGGCGACATGATGGACGGGCTGGAGGGGATCACCTTGCCCGAAACCACGATGCGCACGTCCTGGCTCTATACGCTTTCGGCAAAGATCAATCGCACGCCGTCCCTTTATCTTGAGGCCGGAGCGATCCATGGCACCGTTCTGTGCGAAGGAGACCGCCCTTTGGTCTATATGGAGGATGTTGGCCGCCACAACGCCGTAGACAAGATTGCCGGATGGATGCTGATGAACAAGGTCCAGCCCGAGGGCAAGATACTTTACACAACGGGGCGCTTAACGTCTGAAATGGTGATCAAGACTGCCCTTATGGGAATCCCGGTGCTGGCGTCGCGTTCCGGTTTTACGGCGTGGGGCGTTGAAATCGCGCGCGATGTCGGGCTGACGCTGATCGGGCGGGTGCGGGGGCGCAGGTTTATATGCCTTTCGGGCGAAGAGCGTCTGATCTGGGACGCCGATCCGGATCAGGTGGCTGACGAACCCAGAAAATCGGGCCGCAAGGGGGCCAAGACATGAAGCAGCCTCTTGGTGTGATACTGGCGGGTGGTCTTGCCAGCCGGATGGGTGGTGGCGACAAGGGCCTGCTGAAACTGGGCGGTGTTCCCATTCTGAGACGTGTCATTGACAGGCTTGAGCCGCAGGTCGCATCGCTTGCCTTGAATGCAAACGGCGATCCGGCGCGGTTTGCAGCGTTTGGCCTGCCTGTTCTGCCCGATACGATTGACGGGTTTGTCGGCCCTTTGGCCGGTGTTCTGGCAGGTTTGGACTGGGCGGCAGATCAGGGCGCCGATACGATTGTGACAGCCGCCGCTGATACACCGTTTTTCCCCTGTGATCTGGTGCCGCGCCTTCTGGCCACCGCTGAGGGTATGGCGGCACCGCTAGCTCTGGCCGCGACGCCGGATGCAAAGCGTGGCCAGGTACGCCACCCGACCTTCGGGCTTTGGCCGGTCGCGTTGCGCGACGATCTGCGCGCGGCGTTGAACAATGGTGTGCGCAAGGTTGTGGTCTGGACAGATCAACACGCCGGGCGCGAAGCCTTGTTCGAAACAAACGGGATTGATCCCTTTTTCAACGTCAACACGCCGGATGATCTGATCGCCGCGCAATCCGCACTTGAGGCCGCATCATGAGAATTTTCGGAGTTGTCGGTTGGAAAAACGCTGGAAAAACCGGGCTGATGGAACGGCTTGTGAGCGAAATCACCGCGCGCGGATTTACGGTTTCAACCGTCAAACATGCACATCACACCTTTGATGTGGATCACGCGGGCAAGGATAGCCATCGGCATCGCGTGGCCGGTGCCACCGAAGTTTTGCTGGCGTCGCGCAACCGGTTCGCATTGATGCATGAATTGCGCACCGAAGAGGAACCCACGCTGGACATGCTTTTGAAGAAGCTGGCGCCGGTGGATCTGGTGCTGATCGAAGGCTATAAACGCGATCTGCACCACAAAGTTGAAGCGCATCGCGCCGAAACCGGCAACCCGTTGATCGCGCCGGATGATGAAACGGTGCGCGCTGTCGCTTCGGACGTGCCGCTTGATCTGGACCGTCCGGTATTTGATCTGAACGATACCGTGTCCATCGCAGATTTCATACTGTCCGAGGTTGGATTGTGACACCTTATGACACGTTCATCATGGTGGATTGGTCCGGAGGAAATGATCGTGGCCCGACACCGGTAAAGGATGCGATCTGGGCCTGCATTGCAAGCGCAGGCGGCGCCGAAGCGCCGGTTTATCTGCGCAACCGTCAGGTGGCGGAAAAGTGGATTACGGAAACTCTGAATGTTGAGGTGTCGGCCGGTCGCCGGTGCTGTATCGGGTTTGATTTCCCGTTCGGGTATCCAAAGGGGTTCGCGCATGCCTTGACGGGGCAAACCGATCCGTTTGCCGTTTGGGATTGGTTTGAAAACCGGATTAAAGACGCCGGTTCGCAAAACAACAGGTTTGATATGGCTGCTGAAATCAATCTGTCTCTGGGAACAAATGGCCCGTTCTGGGGCAATGGGCTAAAGCGTGATATTACAGGTCTGCCGCGTACAAAGCAGGGATACGTTAACCCGTTTCCTGACCGACGAAGCGTGGAAACGCAGGCACCCGGGGCGTTCACCTGCTGGCAACTGGCAGGAGCGGGTGCTGTCGGATCGCAGGTTATGATGGGGCTGCCGGTTCTGTCACGTCTGCGACGCGCGTTTCCTGACACGCTTTCGGTCTGGCCATTCGAACCGCTGGACCGGCCTGTTTCAGTGGTGGAAATCTGGCCCAGCCTTTTGGGTGGGGTCGCACCCAAGAACATGATCAAGGACGCGTGGCAGGTCCGGAATGTTGCGCAAACCCTGTCGCGCCTTGACCCTGTGATACTGGGCAAGATGCTGGATGTGGACGCGCCGGAAGAGGGCTGGATTTTGGGGGTTGGACACGAGGCGCAACTTGCGCCGGATAAACCCGTGCCGCCCCCGTTAAGGAATGATTGTTTCGCGCTGCCCGCAGGTGTCGACTGGACCCCGGTTGATGATGCGTTGGCCATGCTGCGTGATCGGTTGAACCCCGTCACCGAAACCGAACTGATACCGGTTTTGCAATCAAGGGGCCGGGTTCTGGCCGAACCGGTTTTCGCAAAACGGGCCAATCCGCCCCGCGCGAATTCGGCAGTGGACGGGTACGGGTTTTCGGGCAGCGTGCCATCGGGTGCACAGTATCTGCCGCTGGTGACTGGCCGCGCCGCAGCGGGGGGCGATTTCAAGGATCGGGTTCCAAACGGGTCGGCGGTTCGTATACTGACGGGGGCTGCCCTGCCTGCGGGTGTGGACACGGTCATTCTGGAAGAAGACGTGACAGTTGGCCAAGACCAGATTGCGTTTCATGGCCCGTTGAAACAAGGCGCCAACACGCGCCGCGCCGGAGAGGATTTTTCCGCCGGTGACAAGGTGTTGAGCGCCGGAGAACGGATCGGGGCTGCCGACTTGGCGCTGTTGTCGGCAGCAGGTGTCACGCAAGTGAACACGCACAAGCGCTTGCGCGTTGCTGTTGTGTCTACCGGTGACGAGCTGGTGGATGTGACCGGCGATGCGCAGGACAACAAGATCATTGATGCCAATCGCCCGATGCTGCTGAACATGATCGCGCGATTCGGGTTTGAACCGGTTGATTTGGGTATTTCGCCTGACAACCGCGACGCGCTGCGCGGATTGCTGGATCAGGCCGCTCTGGAAGCGGATGTTATCCTGACAAGCGGTGGCGCATCGGCCGGCGACGAAGATCATGTGTCGGCGCTATTGAAACAGGCGGGTGCCATGGCGTTGTGGCGTATCGCCGTCAAACCGGGGCGGCCTTTGGCGTTGGGCTTGTGGAACGGCAAGCCGGTGTTCGGCTTGCCGGGCAATCCCGTGGCCGCGCTGGTCTGTACCCTTGTTTTTGCGCGCCCCGCGATGGCGCAGATGGCGGGCGAACGCTGGCAGGTCCCGCAGGGGTTTGATGTGCCTGCGGATTTCGACAAGCGCAAGAAACCGGGGCGGCGCGAATACTTGCGTGCCCGCATCCGCGACGGCAAGGCGCAGGTGTTTGCATCCGAAGGGTCAGGCCGGATCAGCGGGCTAAGCTGGGCTGAAGGCCTTGTTGAACTGGACGATGGCGCGCGCGACATCAGCAAAGGGGATCCGGTGCGGTATATTCCCTACGCGAGTTTTGGACTCTAGCAGATAAGGGGCTTTGGCATGTCGCCTAGTCAAATGTGCCGGCGACGCGGCCCAGCAGCATAAAGGCGCGCGCTGTGCGGGTTTCGGACAGTGCGGAGATTTCCGCGTCCGATGCTGTTTTTTCGAACTCTGCAAACATCCTGTCGAATTTGCGCAAAAAATGATGCGCCGCATCGCGAAAGATCGGATCCTGCTTCATGCGACCGGCAGAGAGCGCCAGAGACGATCTGTCACGTACACCGCCCAACGCGGCCACGCTGCGCCCGCGTGCTCCGGCCGCAAACTGGCGCCATATCTCGGGTCTGGCCATATCCGGGCGCAGATCGTCCATGTAAATGCCGTCTTGTGACAACAAAGTCAGCACATCCTGTGCCGCCTGTATCAACTGCGAGGCCGATCGATCCTGCAAGGCGCGGCGCAGGGCTGCAAACCCTTCGTGATCTTCTGCGGTTTCGGGAAAATTCAGGGCCCGGATGAAATCAGAGCGTTCCAGCGGCGGCGCCATATCTTCGGCGCGTGTTCCAAGGGCCAGCGAGGTTTGGTTTTCTTCGCCCATAGAGCTGTCAGCCGGAGGTGGCGCCGCGCGCACAGGCGATGCATCGCGACGGCTGGAAAACGTAGCCAGCGCGCTTTCGGTTTTGCGTGTGGCGGCAGCGATTTCGTCCAGTTTACGCACGACAGAGGGTTCAGACGCCGTGTTCCGCCCCTGATTCTGCGCGACATAGGCCTGTCGGATCGCATCAATTGCGGTCTGAAGGCGCTGGCTTTCTTCACGCATCACACGTGACGACCGCGCCGCCGTTGCCGCAACCCAGATCATGGCGATTGGCATGAATATCGCCAGAATCGTCATCAGAAACTGAAGGCTGTCAAAGTTGCTTGGCAGCGCATCCTCGGGATCGGGCAGAGACAAAAAGAAAATCGCTGTGCCCATCAACCACAAAAGGCTGAGGGCAAGCGCTGCCACCTCGATTCCGGAAATAGCATCGCGGCGCGGTTTATCATAAATGCCCAAGGGCGTCGGGCGTGTGGTCTCTTTGTCGGTCATCTGGCGTACCTTTTACGCGTAAACGATCTTGAGAACCTCATAGGATTTTTCGCCTCCCGGGGTGCGGACCTCAACGCTGTCACCTTCTTCCTTGCCGATCAGTGCGCGCGCAATAGGCGATTTGATGTTGAGCAGGCCATTTTCGATATTGGCCTCGTGTTCGCCCACGATCTGCCAAGTTTTTTCTTCATCCGTATCTTCATCGACCAGCGTTATCTTTGCGCCAAACTTGATCGCGCCGGATAATTTGGACGGATCAATAACTTCGGCAAGGCTTAGCGCGCCTTCCAGTTCCTTGATTCGGCCTTCGATGAAAGACTGTTTTTCACGCGCGGAATGGTATTCGGCATTTTCCGAAAGGTCGCCATGCTCGCGCGCCTCTGCAATTGCCTTGATGATCGCGGGGCGTTCAACTGACTTTAACTGCTTCAATTCGGTTTCCAGCGCGGAATGGCCCGCGCGGGTCATAGGTATCTTTTCCATTCAAACTCTTCCACGCCGTTACGACGGTCTTAATACAACCTGTCAGTTCTCTGGCAGATACCTGACCCAAAGCGGCGGGGGATTGCAAGCAGAACACGCGCGGATCATTCAGACCCGCGCGATCAGGCCGATCAGGAATAGGCGACAACTTCGTATTCGATGCCATCGTGATCGTGGAAATAGAACCGTTTTCCGGGTTCGTAATCGGCATGGTTTTGGGGCACAAAACCGGCGGCTTTCACCTTTTCCTCCATCGCGTCGATGTCATCGACCACAACCCCAACATGGTTCAAACCGCCAATCGTTTTGTAATTGTTATCGGTCGCCTTGTGCGGATTGCCCGGCGAATAAAGCGCAAGGTAATGGTCTTTGGTGCCGACATGAACGCTGCGACCGTTGTCTATCGACGGGCCGGCCCAGCGTATCTGCCATCCGAACAGATCGCACATCCATTCGGCGGTGGCATCCACGTTGGCAACGGTGAAATTCGTGTGTTCCAGATGGGCTGTCATGTCAGTCTCCTTTGTTGTGTGGCCTCTTTGTAATTCCTCAAGTAAGCTTGAGGTCAAGAGGGAAAGAGAGGCCTATATGCTAAGCATCGGAGAGGTTGCAGAGCGCACCGGTCTGGCGGTGTCGGCGATCCGGTATTACGAAGAAATGGGGTTGGTTCACCCCGACCGGAATGCCGGCGGACACCGTCGGTTTGAACGTGCGGATATTCGTCGCCTGTCATTTGTGATGATCGCACAGGAATTCGGGTTTTCTCTGCCCCAGATCAAGGCCGAGCTGGACCGGCTGCCAATGGGGCGCACCCCGACCAAGCGCGACTGGAGCCGGATCAGCATACAGTTTCGTGCCGTATTGGATCAGAAAATCGATGCAATGCAGCGTTTGCGGGATCAACTGGATGGCTGCATAGGGTGCGGGTGCCTTAGCCTGGCGAAATGCAAACTCTATAACCCCAAGGACCGTGCAAGGATCAACGGCGCCGGGCCGCGCTATCTAATGGGGGACGCGCCGGAAACGCCACACAGGCCTGTCGGGTCGCCATCGAACTGGCAAAAGTGATAAATCGAACCAGTTTCAGACTTACAGAGTCGTTTTGGACTGTTTTTACGCCGTGTCGTGATTGCAAGTAAGCCGCCGCTGCGATAGCCAATCGCGAAAGATTATTTCGTGCGCAGATTGGTGGGCGCCACTTAACGAACAGGAGAGCCGCGAGATGGCCGAGATTGAACGCGAAGCAATGGAATATGATGTGGTTATCGTGGGGGCCGGCCCTGCCGGATTGTCCGCCGCGATCCGCCTGAAACAACTTGATGCCGATATCAATGTTGTCGTTCTGGAAAAAGGTTCGGAAGTCGGTGCCCATATCCTGTCCGGTGCTGTGCTTGATCCTGTCGGGCTTGATGCGTTGATCCCCGACTGGAAGGAAAAGGGCGCACCGATCAATGTGCCTGTCAAGGAAGACAATTTCTACATGCTGGGCGAAGCGGGCCAGTTGCGCATCCCGAATTTTCCGATGCCGCCGTTGATGAACAACCACGGCAATTACATCGTGTCGATGGGCAATGTCTGCCGCTGGATGGCCGAACAGGCCGAGGCGCTGGGGGTCGAGATTTTTCCGGGCATGTCCTGTTCCGAACTGGTTTACGGTGACAATGGCGAGGTCAAAGGCGTTGTGGCCGGTGTATTCGGTCTGGAAGAAGATGGCAGCCTAGGCCCCAACTCTGAACCCGGTATGGAACTGCACGGTAAATATGTCTTCCTGTCCGAAGGCGTACGCGGGTCGCTGTCCAAGGAAGTGATCGAGAAATTTGACCTGTCCAAGGGGAAAGAGCCGCAGAAATTCGGGCTTGGCATGAAGGAAATCTGGGAAATTGATCCCGATAAACATCACGAAGGCCGCGTGACCCATACAATGGGTTGGCCTCTGGGCAGCAATGCCGGTGGCGGGTCGTTCATCTACCACCTTGAAAACAATCAGGTCTATGTCGGGTTTGTGGTGCATCTGAACTACAAGAACCCGCACCTGTTTCCCTACATGGAATTCCAGCGTTTCAAGCATCACCCGATGGTTGCCGATTTGCTGAAAGGCGGGAAACGCGTGGCCTATGGCGCGCGGGCGATTTCCGAAGGCGGGTATCAGTCGATGCCCAAAATGGTGGCACCGGGTGTTGCACTTTTGGGGTGCTCTGTCGGTATGGTCAACGTGCCGCGGATCAAGGGAAACCATAATGCGATGCTGTCTGGCAAAGCTGCAGCCGAAGCCGCGTTCAAGGCCATTCAGGACGGGCGCAGTGCGGATGAACTGAGCGCTTACGAGGACGAAGTACGTTCTGGCGCTATCGGAAAAGATCTGGAGAAAGTGCGTAACGTCAAACCCTTGTGGTCCAAATACGGGTTGATGGCTTCGCTGACGCTGGGCGGGTTCGATATGTGGACCAACACGCTGGGGTTTTCCCTGATGGGAACGCAAAAGCATGGCAAGACTGATGCTGAAGCGACGGAAGAAGCCAGCAAGCACACGCCCATCGACTATCCGAAACCCGATGGCACGCTGTCTTTTGATCGCCTGACCAACGTCGCGTTTTCATTTACCAATCACGAAGAAAGCCAGCCCGCGCATTTGAAGCTGAAAGATGCGTCGATACCGGTTGCACAGAACCTGCCCAAATTTGCGGGTCCGTCGGCGCGCTATTGCCCGGCTGGAGTGTATGAATTCGTTGAAGCAGCTGGCAAGGACACGCGATTTGTCATCAACTTCCAGAACTGTGTGCATTGCAAGACCTGTGATATCAAGGATCCTGCGCAAAACATCAACTGGACGACACCGCAAGGCGGAGACGGGCCGAACTACCCGAACATGTGATGATATTCCAGTGTCTGCAAAGGGTTTGATTCATCGCGCGCCATTGCGCGTTGCCCCATAAAACCCTAGCTTATCGCGCAAGAGCAGAAAACAGCGAGGCAGGGCAATTGCGGAACCTATTGAGACGTACGGCGTGTATTGCGGCACTGATCACGATGTCGGCTGTACCGGTGGCCGCACAATCAGGGGCCGGAGCCTATCTTGCCGCGCGACAAGCTGCGCTTTCCAGCGATTTCGATGTCGCTGCGCAGTACTACACCCAAGCGTTGGTGCGTAGTCCAAACGACCCCGAATTATTGGAAAGTGCGGCCCTTGCTCAACTGTCCCTCGGGCGGATCGATACCGCGTATCCGATGGCCCAGCAAATAGAAGCCGCCGGCCTGCGCAGCCAGATTGCACACATGATTGTTGTCGCAAAGCTAAGCGCTAACGAAGATTACGCCGCCATTCTGGAACGTGATTCACAAAAACTGGGAATTGGCCCTCTGGTTGATGGTCTGGTCGAGGCATGGGCGCAGATCGGCAACGGGTCTGTCGCCCAGGGGCTGGAACGTTTTGACGATGTGGCGCAGGATGCAGGGCTGCGTGGCTTTGCCTATTACCAAAAGGCACTGGCGCTGGCGATGGTCGGCGATTTTGAAGGTGCTGATGCGATCCTGTCGGGTGATGCGGCGGGCGCGATCAACAGAACCAGACGCGGGGCGATGGCACAGGCCGAAGTCTTGTCCCAGTTGGGGCGGAATGAGGATGCGCTTGCCGGGCTGACGGCCACGTTCGGTTCATCGCTTGACCCGGAGTTGCAGGGGCTGGTTGACCGGCTAAGCACCGGAGAGCGCCTGCCTTTCACGCATGTCACATCGGTCAATGACGGTCTGGCCGAAGTGTTTTATTCCGTAGGGGCCGCGTTGTCGAATGAAGCGACCCCTGATTATTCGTTGGTCTACACCCGCATCGCAGCCTATCTGCGGCCCGATCACATCGACGCCCTTTTGCTAAGTGCCGCCCTACTGGATGAACTAGACCAGTTCGATCTTGCGATCGAGACGTACAAGCAGGTGCCCGAAGGTCATGGCGCCTATCATGCTGCGGAACTTGGCCGGGCGAATGCGCTGAACCAAAGCGGCAAGCCGGATGCATCCGTCGAGGTGCTGGAACAACTTGCACGGGCTTACCCCGACCTGACGATCGTTCATTCGACATTGGGCGATCTTTTGCGCCAGCAGGATGATTTCGAAGGGGCGGTTGGCGCTTATGACCGCGCCCTTGCCCTGACCAAGGATGGCGACAGATCGCAATGGTTCTTGTTCTATGCGCGGGGCATATCCCATGAACGATCCGACAACTGGCCCGAAGCCGAAGCAGATTTTCGCGCCGCGTTGGAACTGAACCCGGATCAACCGCAGGTGTTGAACTATCTTGGCTATTCGATGGTTGAAAAGCAGATCAACCTGGATGAGGCGCTGGACATGATCCAGCGGGCCGTCGCCGCCCGCCCGGACAGCGGATATATCGTGGATTCGCTGGGTTGGGTTTTGTACCGTCTGGGGCGCTACGAAGAGGCGGTTGGCCATATGGAACTGGCGGTCGAGCTTGAGGCGGTCGATCCTATCGTGAACGACCATTTGGGCGATGTGTACTGGGCTGTCGGGCGTTATCGCGAGGCCCGTTTCCAGTGGAACCGTGCCCTGTCCTTTGATCCCGAAGAAAAAGAGGCGGACCGTATCCGGCGTAAACTGGAAGTCGGGCTGGATCAGGTTCTTGAGGAAGAAGGCGCCCCGCCCTTGAAGCTGACGAAAGATGAAAATGAAGGCTAGGGCCTTTGCACCGGCAAAAATAAACCTGAGCCTCCATATCACCGGCCAGCGCGCTGACGGGTATCATCTGATCGACAGTATTGTCGCCTTTGCCGATGTTGGTGACATTGTCACGGTAGAGACAGGCAAAGGCGCGGGGCTTTCGGTAACTGGTCCTGCGGCACAAGGTGTTCCCGCAGATGAAAGTAACCTTGTCTGCAGGATCGCGCGCGCTTTCTGGCCGGATGCTGACGTACATATCCAACTGGAAAAACATTTGCCGTCCGCATCGGGTATCGGCGGCGGGTCTGCGGATGCAGCGGCGTGTTTCAGGGCCATGTCAAAGCTGTTTCCACGCGCCGCTGCGGCAGACGTTACATCCGAACTTTTGCAAATCGGGGCTGATGTGCCGATGTGCGTGTCGGGCAAACCGGCGCGTGTTGGCGGCGTTGGTGAAATTCTGGACCCGATTGATGCGCTTGCGTCTTTGCCGGCTGTTCTGGTCAACCCAGGTATCCCTGTTTCTACACCGGCGGTGTTCGCAGCGCTTGAATGCCGGTCCAATGCCGCAATGGGAGTTCTGCCAGACGACATGAGCGATCCTGCGTCTGTGGCCGACTGGTTAAGCCGGCAACGCAATGACATGCAGCAGGCAGCCATCGCTCAGGTTCCCCAGATCAGCGCGGTTCTGGATCATATCGCGTCCACGTCAGGATGCGCGTTCAGCCGGATGTCGGGTTCGGGGGCCACGTGTTTTGGCATCTATCCGGCACCGGCAGATGCCAAAGCCGCCGCGCTCCAACTGGCGGCAGAGCGGCCGGATTGGTGGGTTTGCTTTGCCGTGTTGGGTTCCCCGCCCCAAGCGGATGCTCAGTTGATGCGTTCGACGACGTAATCGGCCAGATCAATCAGCATGGTACGGATCGGATGATCCGGCAATCGGGTCAGCGCTGATTTGGCCCGATCGGCCCAGTCAATCGCTTCGCGGCGCGTTGCCTCAAGCGTGCGGTGCTTTTTCATCAGGGATAGCGCATGGCTAAGATCACCGTCTTGTTGCTTGCCCTTTTCGATCGTACGCACCCAGAATTCCCGTTCGGTCTGATCCGCCAGCGCGACGGCCTTGATCACCGGAAGCGTCAGTTTACGTTCGCGAAAATCATCGCCGATGTTCTTGCCGGTTGCCCCGGTGTCGCCTTGATAATCAAGCAGATCGTCGACAATCTGAAACGCAATGCCCAACGCATCGCCATATTCAAACAAAGCCTTTATCTGGTCCTCGGGCGCGTTTGCGATCACGCCGCCAACTTCGGTAGCGGCAGAAAACAGGGCCGCTGTCTTTCCGCGCACAACCTTCAGATAGACGTCTTCGCTTGTCGCCAGATTCTGGGCGGCTGTCAGTTGCAGCACTTCGCCTTCGGCAATCGTTGCAGCGGCGTTGGCCAGAATATCAAGAACCCGCAACGACCCGGTTTCAACCATTAGCTGGAAACTGCGGGCGAACAGATAATCCCCCACCAGTACGGATGATTGATTGTCCCACAGCAGGTTGGCCGTGGGGCGGCCCCGGCGTTGTGCGCTTTCGTCTACCACATCGTCATGCAAGAGAGTGGCCGTGTGAATAAATTCGACCGTGGCCGCCAGATGGATGTGATAGGGCCCGTCGTAGTTGCACAAACCTGCCGTCGCCAATGTCAGCATCGGACGCAGACGTTTTCCGCCTGCTTCGACCAGATGCGCCGTGACTTCGGGAATGCGGGGGGCGTGTTCGGACGCCATGCGCGCCCGGATCAGCGCGTTGACCTGATCCAATTCGCCTGCAAGGTAGCGGGCCAACTGCTCATGCGGCTTTGCAGGTACCATTGCGCTGTCCATGCTTCCCCTATTCCAAGGCTCGACATTCATGCCGCCTTGCTCTTACAACCTTGCCTATGAAGGAACTACTGCGCACGACCGATCCGACAATCATTGCCTTTGCGTCCGCCCTTCTTAAGGGAGAGGATATAGCTTGCTTTGAAATGGACGTAAATATGAGCGTTCTTGAAGGCGGTATAGGGATATTTCCCCGCCGGATGATGGTGCGTTCGGGTGATTATGACAGGGCGCTGCGGGTTATGTTGGACAATGAGATCGATCTGGGCCAGTCGCGCTGATGTTTTCAGAAGAAGATGTTACTCTG
This sequence comes from Sulfitobacter sp. TBRI5, assembly GCF_051013555.1. Classification (NCBI taxonomy): domain Bacteria; kingdom Pseudomonadati; phylum Pseudomonadota; class Alphaproteobacteria; order Rhodobacterales; family Roseobacteraceae; genus Sulfitobacter; species Sulfitobacter sp. TBRI5. The sequence continues at coordinate 1,786,707 of NZ_CP112884.1, forward strand.
GATGCGTTTCTGGGTGGCAAGGTCAGACTTTATCAACCTCGTAACGGCTACCGCGCTGGTGTTGATCCCGTGTTGCTGGCTGCGTGTGTCAATGCAAAGCCGGGGCAATCGGTTCTTGAACTGGGCTGTGGCGTTGGCGCGGCCAGTTTGTGCCTGTCGGCCCGCGTTGCAGACCTGCACATAACCGGGGTCGAGCGACAGGCCGATTATGCAACTCTGGCGCGGCGCAATGCGGAACTGAACAAAGCGTCATTTGCCACCGTGACGGCAGATATCAGCGCTTTGCCGACCGACGTGCGCCAGATGCGGTTTGATCATGTGATCGCAAACCCGCCCTATTATCAGCGCACTCAGGGCACCGCGGCGGATGACAGCGGGCGCGAAGGCGCGCTGGGCGAAGATACCCCGCTTGAAACATGGGTGCGCGTTGCCGCGAAAAGGCTGGCGCCCAAGGGATACGCGCATTTCATTCACAGGTCGGAACGTTTGCCCGATCTGTTGGCCGCGTGCGCTGGCCGGCTGGGCAGTATCGAGGTGTTACCGCTTTGCGCGCGGGCCGGACGAAAGGCCGAGCTGGTCATATTACGGGGCCGTTCCGCGGGGCGCGCACCCTTTACCCTGCACGCGCCGGTTATTCTGCACCAAGGCGCCACACACGAACGGGACGGCGAAGACTATGCGCCGCTTGTACGCGATGTTTTGCGGCTTGGGGCTGCGCTGCCGTTTGGCGATCCGGCGGCCGGGTGATTGTAAAGAATTTGTTATCCATAGTTTGCGTCTGCAGCGTGACAGGTGGAAAAAAATATGGTTCGATACACTGCAACTTATTCAGAGGAGGATTGCCATGAGCCTGAGCTCGCATCTGTCGGAACTGAAAAAGAAGCACCAACACCTGAGTGATGCCGTGGAAGATGCCCAACGTGCACCCGGGGTGGATGGACTTCAAATTGCGGATTTGAAGAAGCAGAAATTGCGACTCAAGGAAGAGATTGAACGCCTAACGGCCTGAACCGCCGATTTGTTCACTTCTGCTGCTGGCGCGCGCGGCAATCACGGCGCCAGCGGTTATCAACATGGCCGCAAGCGCCAACGTTAGTGTTGGTGGGGCAATACCTGCAAGCACCAGGCACAGTGTGGATAGCAGCGGCGCAGCATATGATGCTGTGCCCAAAAGCTGTATGTCGCCCTTTTTTACGCCTATGTCCCAAACATAAAAGGCCAGCCCGACAGGCCCAAGGCCCAACCCGATGGCGGCCAGCCAGGAACTGGTGGTTTCGGGCCAAACTGTCGTTTCAAACATCATGTGCAGCACCCCGGACAGCACCGCCGTTGCACAACAGAATACGGCGACCGTTTCCGTTGGAAACCGGCCCAGCCGCCGCGAAACAACCGAATAACCGGACCACGTCAGGGCGCACAGAAACGCCAGCGCGTATCCGGGGATTGCGGATGACTGAAATCCGGTTTCGCCGCCTGTAATAATCAGTGCGGCACCGCCAAAACCGATCAGTGCACCGATCAGATGGCCAGCCCTGATTTTTTCACCGGGTAACAATCCGGAAAACAAAACGATCAACAAAGGCCAAAGATAAGCAATCAGCCCGGCCTCGGCCGCCGGGGCGAGGCGCAATGCCGAAAAATACAGCGCGTGGTAGCCGAAAAGCCCCAGTGTTCCGAACAGATAAACAGACAGCGGAACAGCGCGCAGTTTCGCAAATCCGCCAGTTGTGGCGCACCAGACCAGCCCCAGTATGCCACCGATGGAAAAACAGATGGCGTTCAGTAACAAGGGTGGCGTTGGCGCAGACCCGACCGTAAGCAGGGCCAGCAACGCCCAGAGCAATACGGCACCGAACCCAATGGCTGTGGCGCGAGTACGTGTCATTTGGCGGCGATATCTTCGACGGGAATGATGTTCAGGGTGGCGTTGAAATCTGAAAGCTTTTCTATTTCTTGCAAAATCCAATCGCGGAACGCTTTAACCTGCGGGCGGTTTTCTGCACCTTCGGGGCACAAAAACCTGAAATGCGCCTTGGTGGAAATGGCGGTTTTGAACGGCGCGACCAGCCGTCCCTCGCTTAGATCCTTGATCACCAGGGCGCGCCGGCCCAATACGATTCCCGCGCCCGCAAGCGCTGCATCCACTGCGTGATCCGCCTGCGAAAACCGGACGCCATGCGTTGGGTTGAAATCAATGCCAACCGCGCGGAACCACGTCTGCCAATCGCATTTGGGCCTTAGAAAACTGATTGAATCGTCAAACAGCAAAGGGGCATCTTTCAGAGATTCGGGTGTCGGGTATTTCTGGGCAAGTTCGGATGTCATGACCGGCATGACCCATTCCACGGCCAGTGGTATCGCGTACAATCCCGGATCAGGGCCGTACCCGAACCGGATAGCAACATCGATTTCGTCGCGATCGAAATCCATAATGCGCAACCCCGCCGAAAACCGCAATTCGATGTCCGGATGGGCCTGTGCGAATTCATACAGCCTTGGGGCCAGCCATTTTGCAGTGAATGCCGGCCCTGCCGTGACGGTCAGTGTTGAATTGTTCTGAAGGCGTCGTGCAGAACGCCAGGCGCTTGCCAGCATTGCAAATCCATCAGCAGTTCCCGGGGCCAGCGCCCGGCCGGCTTCTGTCAGGGTGACGGCCCGGTTCAGCCGGTGAAACAAAGGCTGGCCCAAATGATCTTCCAGTGACTTGATCTGAAAGGACAGGGCGGCAGGTGTTACGTTCAGTTCGGCAGCGGCTTGCGCAAAGGACATGTGTCGCGCGGCGGCATCAAAGGCGCGTAATGCGGTGAGGGGTGGAAGGCGATCTGTCATATTCAGTTAAGTATAACTTAATTGAAGCTTTGAAAAGTCTCGTTTGTCAGTTTGATTGCAAAAGGCCATGTTAAGTGCAGTTAATCAAACCTGATCCAAGGAGAGTTCAGATGCACGAAGCTACAACAATCCGCACATTGCGCAACGCAATGGACAAGGCACATTCCGAACGGGCCCGCGCCGCAGCCGATATCTGGCACTGGCTGTTTTCCGGCAAATCTTCCCGCTGAATACCGCGCGCAGTATTCTTACGGGATGAAACGAAAAGGGCCGGTCAAATCGACCGGCCCTTTTTTTGTTCACTGGACAAAATCAGACGAAATACTGCGCTCCGTTGGCAGAAATTGTGGATCCGTTGATAAAGCCCGAATCTTCTGACGCCAGAAATACAACGCAGCGCGCGATTTCATCGGGTTCACCCAAACGGCCCGCCGGGATTTGCGCGATGATGCTTTCGCGCACTTTTTCCGGAACCGCCATGACCATGTCTGTTCCGATGTAACCGGGGCAGATTGCATTTGCGGTAATGCCCGCACGGGCGCCTTCTTGTGCCAGAGATTTGACGATACCCAGATCGCCTGCCTTGGTCGCGGCATAGTTCACCTGTGCGAACTGGCCCTTTTGGCCGTTGATCGAGCTGATCACGATGACGCGCCCGTATTTACGCTCGCGCATGCCCGGCCAGACCGGATGCACGGTGTTGAACACTCCGGTGAGGTTTGTATCGATAACCTCGTGCCACTGTTCCGGGGTCATTCTGTGGAACGGCGCGTCACGGGTGATACCGGCATTTGCGACAACAACGTCAATCGGGCCGACTTCGGCTTCAACCTTGGCGATGCCGGCTTTTGATTCTTCGTAATCGGCAACATTCCATTTATAGGTTTTGATGCCGGTTTCTTCCGTAAACTTCGCGGCGGCTTCGTCATTGCCAGCATAGGTCGCTGCAACGTTATAGCCCTCCGCTTTCAAAGCTTTGGAAATTGCGGCTCCGATACCGCGGCTGCCGCCGGTTACAAGGGCTGTACGGGACATGGTTCAGAATTCCTCCAGATTTGTGTTCGTAATCTTGTTACGTTGTATGATTTAGTTGCGCAATAATATTGCGTCATGAAAATGCAGCCGCAGCGGTATGCCGCGTCTGCATGTCTTTAATCGGGCTGCACTTTGTGCACTTTGATGTGGATCAGTCGCGTTCCACACACATAGCGACACCCATGCCACCGCCGATGCACAATGTGGCCAGGCCCTTTTTCGCGTCACGGCGCTGCATTTCAAACAGCAGCGTGTTCAAAACCCGGCAGCCCGAGGCGCCGATGGGATGACCGATTGCGATCGCGCCGCCGTTCACGTTCACGATCTCCGGGTTCCAGCCCATGTCCTTGTTGACCGCGCAGGCCTGTGCGGCAAACGCCTCGTTGGCTTCTACAAGATCCAGATCTTCGGCTTTCCAACCTGCTTTTTCCAGCGCCTTGCGGCTGGCATAGATCGGTCCAACGCCCATGATCGACGGGTCCAGACCGACGGTCGCATAAGATGCGATACGGGCCAGAGGTTTGATGCCGCGTTTTTCGGCATTGTCTGCGGACATCAGCAGGGTCGCGGCGGCACCATCATTCAGGCCGGAAGCGTTGGCGGCTGTGACCGATCCATCCTTGGTAAAGGCGGGGCGCATCTTGGCCATGGCTTCGATATTGGCGCCGTGACGGATGTATTCATCGGCATCTACCACGATGTCACCCTTGCGGGTCTTGACCGTGAAAGCGACGATTTCATCTTTGAACTTGCCGGCTTTCTGTGCGGCTTCGGCCTTGTTTTGCGACGCGACGGCGAATTGATCCTGCGCTTCGCGGCTGATCTGCCATTTCTCAGCAACGTTTTCGGCCGTCTGGCCCATGTGATAGCCGTTGAAGGCATCCCACAATCCGTCGCGGATCATGGTGTCGATATATTTCATATCCCCCATTTTGTGGCCGGCACGCAGGTGGGCGGCGTGGGGGCTGAGGGTCATGTTTTCCTGTCCGCCGGCGATCACGATATCCGCGTCACCCAGCTGGATGTGCTGGGCGCCCAAGGCAACGGCGCGCAGGCCCGAGCCACACACCTGGTTGATTGACCAGGCTGCGGCTTCCAGTGGAAGGCCGGCGTTGACATGTGCCTGGCGCGCCGGGTTCTGGCCCTGGGCGGCTGTCAGAACCTGACCCAGAATGGTTTCGGACACTTCCGATTTGTCGATACCGGCGCGTTCGACAACGGCCTCAAGCACGGTTGCGCCCAGATCATGGGCCGGTGTGTTTGCGAAAGATCCGCCAAAGCTGCCGACAGCAGTACGTGCCGCGGATGCGATTACAATATTGGTCATGGTGATGTGTGTCCTCTACCAGGTTCCGGTTCTGGCCGAGAATCAAACAGGAATTGCCGTGTTTGCAATGTCCTGCTCCTCCGCCCTTCGGGAGTGCAATAAAGGATTAGCTGCAGTGCGGCAACAGACAGGGTGTCTCAGGTGTTGGAGAACGCGAAAAGCATAGGGTTATGCCGAGGCGCGCGAGCCTTTTTGGCGGTGGTCCGGTGCTGCCCATTGTGGTGATGTCGTCGTGCTGCCAAAGAAATAACCCTGCATGCAATCCACCCCCAGACTGACCAGCATGGTCACATCTTCGGCGGTTTCGACATGTTCCGCGACGGTGACCATTTCAAACTGTTCCGCAATTGCGATCATCGCGCGCACCAGAATCTGATTGTCCGGGTGTGTTGCGATACCGCGGATGAACTGACCGTCGATCTTGATCATGTCGAAATAGAAGTCTTTCAGATGCCGCAGGGATGTGACGCCGGCGCCGAACCCATCCAGAGCAAAGGAAATGCCGCGCGATTGCAGCCGTTTCATGAAGTCGACAACCAGTTCGGGCACCTGCATCGCGGATGTTTCGTTGATTTCAAGGATCAGCCGCTCCGCGAGGGTCGGATTTCGGTTCAACCCGCGATCAAGCACACGCATCCAGCGCCGGTACCCGATCGAGCGCGCGGACATGTTGATCGACAAACGCAAGCCGGGATTGTTGGCAAGGGTCCGAAGCCCGATTTCCAGCGCAAGACAGTCCAGCTTGCGGCCGAGTTCGCTGGTTTCGACAACGCTCATAAAATCTTTGGCCGGTATGATGCGGCCTGTTTCGTCTTTCACCCGGATAAGACCTTCGTAAAAGGCGGGTTTGTCCGGAGACTGACACAGGATTACAGGTTGATAGGTCAGAAACGTTTCCTTGTGCGCAATGGCATGCGCAACCATGTCCAAAACGGATTTGTCACGCGACGACACGGCAAAATTGATCGGAGAATCCTCGCCACGTTCGACAGCGTGGAACGGTTTGCCTTTGCGTTGCATCATGTTGTCATCGCCTGATCAAACCCATTATCGGGTCAGAGTGTTGCGCCGAAACGCTAAAAAGGGCTTAACCTCTGATTTTGGTTCAAGTTTGATACAACCGCAAAGCAGGAGGGTTCGAATTGACGCAAAGATGTGGCTGGGCCGGACCGGAACAGATTTATCTGGATTATCACGACACCGATTGGGGTGTTCCTGAATATGACAGCCGCGCGTTGTGGGAAAAGCTTGTCCTTGACGGGTTTCAGGCCGGGCTAAGCTGGATCACCATTCTGAAGAAGCGCGAGAATTTTCGTGCCGCTTTCGAAGGGTTCGACCCGAATGTGATTGCCGAATGGGGCGCCCCCGAAGTTGGCCGCCTGCTTTCCAATCCCGGAATAATCCGGCACCGCGGCAAGATCGAAGCGACGATCACAAATGCCAGAGCGTGGCAGAAGATCGAAGCCGATGGCGGGTTTGACCAGTTTTTGTGGGATTATGTCGGCGGCAAGCCGCTGCAGAACGCCTGGACTTCGCTGGATCAGGTGCCTGCACAAACACCTTTGTCGGCAATGGTATCAAAAGACCTGAAGAAATCGGGTTTCCGGTTTTGCGGCCCGACAATCGTTTATGCGTTCATGCAGGCCACCGGACTGATCAATGACCATCTGGTCGGATGCCCGCGCCATGACCAGGTGAAAGCCCTTGTACGCTGACGGATCAGCCGCCTGCCAACAACGTGGAGATAATGGTTTTGGCACTGTCCGATACCCAGTCGGCATCGCCCCGCAGCCGTGCGATTTCCTGGCCTTCGGGGTTGATCAACACGGTAATTGGCAGCCCGAAAATACCCATGTCGCGGGCCAGGGCCTGTTTCGGGTCCTGATGGCGGGGCAGATTGCTGACACCGATGTCATCAAAAAACTTCCTGATCCCGGTGGGAGAGTTGCGGCCCGTTGCAATTGTCAGAACTGTGAAATTGTCGCCGCCAAATTTGGTCTGAAGTTCTGACAGCATCGGCATTTCCTTGCGGCAGGGCGCGCACCATGTCGCCCAGAAGTTCAGCAGGACATACTTGCCCTGATACTCCGCGAGCGTGGTGGTGCCACCGTCATCCTCGATGTTGAACGGGGTTGCGGGAACCTGCTGCGGGTCGGCATGGAACACCAGCTTTTTCATATCGCCTTCGCGCAACGCCTCAAGCGTTGACGCATCGCTGAAAGCGGGGTTTGCACCCAAGACAAGGGCCGTATAAACGAGCGCCAACCAGATTTTTTTCATGTTCCCTCCCAGCGGGTGTATTCAAATGACCGACAAAACCCAGAACCAGATGTGGGGCGGCCGCTTTGCCGCCGGACCAGATGCGATCATGGAAGCAATTAACGCGTCCATCGGGTTTGACCAGCGTATGGCGGCGCAGGATATTGCTGGTTCGCGGGCCCACGCAGCCATGCTTGGCGCAACGGGCATCATAAGCGATAGCGATGCCGCCGCCATTCAAAAAGGTCTTCTCACGGTATTGTCAGAGATCGAAGCGGGGGATTTCCCGTTTTCGACGGCTTTGGAAGACATTCACATGAATGTGGAGTCGCGCCTGAAAGAGATTATCGGTGAACCGGCAGGGCGCCTGCACACCGGGCGCAGCCGCAACGATCAGGTGGCCACCGATTTCAAATTGTGGGTGCGCGACCAGTTGGACGCCGCCGATGGTGCGATTGTCGCGTTGATGAAGGCGCTGTTGGGACAGGCCGAGGCAGGGGCCGACTGGGTCATGCCGGGGTTTACGCATCTGCAAGTGGCGCAACCGGTCACATGGGGCCACCACATGATGGCCTATGTCGAAATGCTGGGCCGTGATCTGGGGCGGATGCGGGATGCGCGGGCGCGCATGAATACTTGTCCGCTGGGCACCGCAGCGCTGGCCGGCACATCGTTTCCGATTGATCGCGATATGACGGCATCCGCGCTGGGTTTTGACGCGCCCGCCGCCAATTCGCTGGATGCGGTCAGCGATCGCGATTTTGCGCTGGAATTTCTTGGTGCCTCCAGCATCTGCGCCATGCACCTAAGCCGTCTGGCCGAAGAACTGGTGATCTGGTCGTCAGCGCAGTTCCGGTTTGTCACGCTGTCGGACCGGTTTTCCACCGGAAGTTCGATCATGCCGCAAAAGAAGAACCCCGATGCCGCCGAACTGATCCGCGCCAAGGTCGGGCGGATCATGGGGGCCAATGTTGGTTTGATGATGGTGATGAAGGGGCTGCCGCTGACCTATTCAAAGGACATGCAGGAAGACAAGGAACAGGTGTTTGATGCTGCCGATAACCTGATGCTGGCCCTTGCCGCAATGGAAGGCATGGTGCGCGACATGACCGCCAACCGTGATCATCTGGCCGCCGCCGCCGGGTCCGGTTTTTCCACGGCGACCGATCTGGCGGATTGGCTGGTGCGCGTTCTTGGCCTGCCGTTTCGCGATGCGCACCATATCACCGGGGCACTGGTTGCGATGGCCGAAGGCAAGGGCTGTGATCTGCCGGATTTGACCGTTGAAGACATGCAGTCGGTGCATGCGCAGATATCCGCAGAAGTGTTTGATGTGCTGGGCGTGCAAAATTCGGTCAATTCGCGTATATCCTATGGGGGAACCGCGCCAGATCAGGTGCGGTTGCAGATCGCGCGCTGGGAAGAGGTTCTGGGATGAAACATGCGGCTGTTTTGATGATCGTTCTTACTGCGCTTGCTGCATGTGGCGCGGACGGAGAGCCAGTGCGGCCCAGTGTGAACGCGGGCGTGAGCGTGACGCCCAGTGGCGTTTATCCTTCCGCGTCCGTTGGGGTCAGCAAGGGGCCGTTGTCGGTCTTTCTGGGCCTTTGATGGTATCGCAGCGGGCACGCATATATACTTGTTTTCGAACGCTGAATGGTTAGATCAAGCTGACAGTTGCCTAGTTTGACAGGGTCAAGGGCACCAGTTGCAGGCTTTGGCAGCCCTGAAATGCCAAGACACAAAGGTGAAAGCCAATGAAGTTTATTGTTCTAACGGTATTATGTGCATCGGTTGCCGCGTGTGGCGCCCCGTCGGGTAACACGTATTCGACGCCAGATAACGAACGCCAGATCACAACGCCGCCGCCGGGCATTTCCGTATCCGGCTATGCGCGGTTCGGTGTGGTCGGTCACCGCTGATGTCGCCTTTGCGCATGGTCTATCTTGCCCTTGCCGTCTGGGGGGCAATCCATCCGATGTACTATTTCGTCCAGTGGTTCATGGCCAATGGGTTTGACATCATGGCCATGGTGGATGCCTGGCACGTCAATGCCGCCAGCAGCGGGCTGGTCTGGGATCTGACGATTGCGGCCATCACGCTCACGATCTGGATCGTCGCCGAAGTTGCGGTGCGCCGGAACTGGTCTGGTCTGCTGGCGATTCCCGCGACGTTCTGCATTGGAGTCAGTTGCGGGCTGCCTTTGTACCTGTTCCTCAGAACGCGGCCAATAGACTGATAAATAACAGAAACCGGTTGTTTCGTGCGAATCCGGAAACGGTCAGTTTCCGTTACGTCAGGTGCGTCAATGATTGAATCATGGCAGTATTGTGTTAGGCAGAATATCGCCTATACGTGCGATTCGCGCGTTTATACGGTATGAGCAGAGCGCAAGAAGAAACGTTCAATGGTTTGGAGAGTAATGATGAAGACGACTTTGAAAGCTGTATTTGCTGCAGCGTCCTTGATGATGGCCCCGATGGCCGCATCGGCCGCCACGACATTCACAATGGATTTTGAAGATAAGAATGCCCACTTGGGCAATGGCGGCGGATGGACCGAGTATACTTTTGCGGGTCGTACGTTCAATCTGTCTGCAACCGGATGGACAGAAGGTGCGAACCTGTTTGACACCGCGTCCTGACCGACAAAAAACTCTTCTTCGACTACAAGCCATTGCTTCGGCGATTTCGATCTCGTCCCAGAGGCGAATGATGACGGCGTCGGTGGCAATGTTCTGATCCGGCAGCGTAAAGCTGGTGGAATGGGCGATCTGGCGAATGATGCGCCGAACAGCGGAAAGATCATTTTTGAACTGACGTCCGGCCCGGCATTGACATGGCTTGGCGCATCGGCTGTTGACAATGGTGTGTTTACGTTTTTGACCAATATTGACGGGTCCGAAACTACGCTTGGCTCAATCTCCGGTCTGGCGGATCGTGAAACCGCAAAGCTGACGTTCACGGAAAAATCTTCTCTGATCGAAGTAGGTGACCAGTTCATCATCCACTTCAGCGGTTCGGGCGGCGTTGACTCGCTGGTATTCGAAAACATCAGTGTGGTTCCAGTGCCTGCAAGCCTGCCGCTGCTGGTTGGTGCAATCGGCGGATTGGGCTTCATGGCGCGCCGTCGCAAGCAGCGCGCAGCCTGAACCTGACATTCTGAACCGGATCTGAAAGGGCGGCATTGACCGCCCTTTTTTGCATTTCTGATCCGGCCAAATCACGACGGATGATTGCGCTGCCCGCGCGGTCTGATATGACCCGCTAAGGCGCTTACAATTCGGGTATGCCACGGCATGGATCATTTCTTGTATAAAAACGGCGTGTTGCATGCCGAAGACGTGCCGCTCAGCGAAATAGCGGCCACGGTTGGAACGCCGTTCTATGCGTATTCCACAGCAACGCTTTTGCGCCATTTCAGGCTGTTTGATGACGCATTGGCCGGCATGGACCATCTGGTCTGTTACGCCATGAAGGCCGCCAGCAATCAGGCGATATTGAAAACGCTGGCAAATGCGGGCGCGGGTATGGATGTCGTTTCGGGCGGTGAATATCTGCGGGCAAAGGCGGCGGGCGTGCCCGGCGACAAGATCGTGTTTTCCGGTGTCGGAAAAACCGCGGATGAAATGCGTATGGCGTTGACCGTTGGTATCCGGCAGTTCAACGTGGAATCCGAACCCGAAATGGCGCTGTTAAATTCTGTTGCGCTTGAGCTGGGAAAAATCGCGCCCATCACCATTCGCGTCAACCCGGATGTCGATGCCAAGACCCATGCCAAGATCGCGACGGGAAAATCCGAAAACAAATTCGGCATTCCGATTGCCCGGGCGCGCGACGTCTATGCAACGGCAGGCGCAATGCCGGGGCTTGATGTGATCGGGATCGATGTTCACATCGGATCGCAACTGGTCGATCTGGCCCCGTTTGAACAGGCTTATCTGAAAGTTGCCGAACTGACAGAACAACTGCGTGCCGATGGGCATGATATCCGCCGCCTTGATCTGGGTGGCGGTCTTGGCATTCCCTACGCCAGATCAAACGAGGCACCACCGTTGCCGTCGGAATACGGTGCGTTGATCAAGAAATGCGTCGGCCATCTGGGGTGCGAGGTGGAAATTGAACCGGGCCGCCTGATCGTGGGCAACGCCGGCGTGCTGGTGAGCGAGGTCATTTATGTCAAGTCGGGCGAAGGCCGTGATTTTTTGATCCTTGATGCGGCTATGAACGATCTGATCCGGCCGGCGATGTATGACGCCTATCATGATATCGTTCCGTTGCTTGAACCCGACGCAGCCGTTGAACAGCAGCCCTATGATATCGTCGGTCCGGTCTGCGAATCCGGTGATACGTTTGCAAAACAAAGAATGATGCCGCCACTGGATGCGGGTGATCTTGTCGCGTTTCGCAGCGCCGGCGCTTATGGCGCTGTCATGAGCAGCGAATACAATACCAGACCGATGATTCCCGAGGTTTTGGTCAATGGTGATCAATTTGCGGTTATTCGCTCACGTCCAACCTTTGACGAAATGATAAATCGCGATACCATCCCAGAGTGGTTGTAGCGCAGTTCCGCGTTTGCGCCACCGGAGAACGCGATGGCATCTTTTTCCCGCCATGAAATGCGCCGCAGTCTGAAAAGCCTGCGCTGGCCGGTGCGGTTGACCCAAAACGGTATGGTTGCTGAACGCGCACTGCGCAGTTTCTGGCCGTTCCTGTCGCTGTGTCTGGCGGTGATCGGTCTGTTGATGCTGGGCGTGCAGGACATGCTTGCGCTGGAAGTGCTGTGGGGCGGTGTCGTGTTATCGGCGCTGGGCGCGTTGGTTTTCCTGATGCTGGGCATCCGCAGTTTCGCGTGGCCCACGCGGGCCGAAGCGGTGGCAAAGCTGGATGCAACCCTGCCGGGACGGCCCATTCAGGCGCTGATGGATGATGCCGCAATCGGCGCGGATGATGCCAGTGCGATGGCTGTGTGGCGGGCGCATCAATCCCGGATGGCCGCACGCACCAAGGATGCGAAACCAGTTCAGCCCGATCTGCGTATTTCTCGGCGCGATCCGTTTGCTTTGCGATATGTCGCGGTACTTGTGTTTCTGGTCGCCCTGCTGTTCGGATCCGTCTGGCGGGTCGGTACGGTTGGCAATCTGGCCGGTGCATCGGCGGCGGTACCGAACGGGCCCACATGGGAAGGCTGGGTGGAACCGCCCCGTTATACCGGCCTGCCGACTGTCTATCTGAACGATATCACTGACCCGTCATTGCGCGTTGCACAGGGAAGTACGATAACCCTGCGCCTTTATGGTGAAGTGGGCGCGCTGAATGTGACCGAAACGGTTTCGCCGGCAATGTCCGATGTACCGGCTGAAGGGCAGGCATCACCGACCCAGGAATTTACTGTCACACGCAGCGGAAACATCACGATCAACGGTGAAGGCGGGCGCAGTTGGGCCGTCGATCTTGTCTCTGACACACCGCCGCAGATTGAAATCACCGGCCCGGCCGAAGCGTCTGCCGTTGGCGAAATGACCCTGCCGTTCGAGGCGCGCGATGATTACGGTGTGGAATTTGGAACTGCGCGGATCACGCTTGATCTGGACTCGGTTGATCGCCGTTACGGGCTGGCCGCCCAACCGGACCCGCGCGAGGCGATTGTCGTGCCATTGCCGACACCGATCACAGGGGACAGGCGCAATTACGCGGAAAGCCTGATTGAAAACTTTTCCCAACATCCGTTTTCCAATCTTCCGGTGATCGTCACGCTTAACGCCCAGGATGCGCTGGAACAGAGCACACAAGCCGCTGGCAAGCCGATGACCCTGCCGGGGCGAAGGTTCTTTGATCCGATGGCGGCCGCCGTTATCGAACAGCGGCGCGATCTTTTGTGGGCCGCTTCGAATGCGGGGCGCATCGCGCAAGTGCTGCGTGCGGTCTCGCACCGCCCCGATGAAGTGTTCCGCTCGGAAACCGCTTACCTGCGGTTGCGGACCATCCTGCGCCGGATTGAAGCGCTGGCCCCTTACGGTGTATCTCCAGAACAGCAGGATGAAATCGCCTTGGCGATGTGGGATCTTGCGATCATGCTGGAAGAGGGCGATTTGTCCGATGCGCTTGAAAGGCTTCGCCGCGCGCAGGAACAACTGGCCGAAGCGATGAAGAACGGCGCTTCCGATCAGGAAATCGCGGAACTGATGCAGGAACTGCGCGATGCAAGCGATGACTACATCCGCCAGTTGTCACGTCAGGCCCAGCAGGAAGGCGAGCAGAGCGACGAACGCCAGTCGGCCGAGAATTCCATGCAGATGACGCAGGATGACCTGCAAGCGATGATGGATCGCATTCAGGAGCTGATGGAACAGGGCCGTATGGCCGAAGCCCAGCAGGCGCTGCAAGAGTTGCAGCAAATGATGGAAAACATGCGTGTGACGCAAGGACAAGGGCAGGGTGGCCAATCGCCGGGCGAACAGGCGATGGAAGGGCTTGCCGAAACCCTGCGTGAACAACAGGGTCTGTCGGATCAGGCATTCCGGGATCTGCAAGAGCAGTTCAATCCGGGCGCGCAAGCTGGTGAAAGCCAAGGGAACGAAGGCCGAAATGGCGGGCAGGGCCGCGGCCAGAGCCACGAAGGACAAGGCGGCCAGGGTCAGGGGAATGGCGAAGAACAGGGCGACAATCAGGCCCAGGGGGCTGGCAGTCTTGCCGACCGCCAACAGGCTTTGCGTCAGGAACTGGGCCGTCAGCAAGGCAATCTGCCCGGCGCCGGAACACCCGAGGGCGATGCCGCGCGTGACGCGCTGGATCGTGCAGGGCGCGCGATGGACGGCGCAGAGGAAGCGTTGCGCGAGGATGATTATGCCGGTGCGATCGACCAGCAATCCGAAGCGATGGAAGCGCTGCGCGAAGGGATGCGCAATCTTGGCGAGGCAATGGCACAGGAACAACGCAACCAACCCGGTCAGGGCACTGCGGAAGGCAACCGTCAAGCGCAAAACCGCGACCCGCTGGGGCGCAATGCCGGATCAAACGGATCTATGGGAACCGATGAGGGATTGTTGCAGGGCGAAGACGTTTATCGGCGCGCGCGCGAACTGCTGGATGAAATCCGGCGCCGTTCGGGTGACGGGGATCGGCCCGATATCGAACTGGAATATCTGAAACGTCTGCTGGACCGGTTCTAACCTTAACCGCCCGCGCCGCCTGACGCTTTTTCATCCAGCCACTCAAGGATCGACGTGACATAGCCGTCAAGAACGACACGTCCGTTGTCCACCAGAATGACATAACTGTTCAGAGCAGGTTCCGCTTGCGGGACGGTTTCCGAGATTTTCGGCGCAAAAACGTAGATCACGGCCAATATCGCTGCGATCAGGATCGTCAGCGTAAAACCGCGACGGAATCCGCTGCGCTTGCGCATGATTTCGACGTCTTCGTAGACACCGGCATCGCCGATATCGGTCTGCCGGTCGCTTGCCGAGCGCAGGGTCGAATTGATTTCGTCGATGTCGGGAAGCAGATCGCGCCGCGATCCAAGCGCATCTGCCGCGTTGTCCGCAACAGGTGTTTCCGAGCCTTCGCCGCGCATCCGGGCCATCCGTTCGCGCGCTTCGCGAGACCGGCGTGTTGCGTCGTCTTCGGCGGCCTGCAAGCCCAGATCAGGCTGTGTTTCAAGGTTAGAGGATTTTTCGCTGCTGCGTTTTGATGCCTCGTGCGCGGCTTCCTGTTGCAGAATTTCGGCGACAGCAGGATCAAGATCCCGCCGCGGCTTTTCTTCGGCATCGGGTTTCGGTTCGGCACTTTCCTCGGGTTTTGTCTCGGGCTGGTCTTCCGGTTCGGGTGCTTGATCCTGTTCTTCGGCATCATCATCCGCCGTGAGAGTTTCAAGATCATCGTCCGTTGCCTGAGCGTGATCAGGGTGCGACTGGAACCAGGTATCGCCACAATTCGAGCACTGCACATCCCGCCCGTCCAGAGGTATCACCTCATCCGGGACTTCGTATTGCGCGCCGCAATTCGGGCAAATCAATCGCATTTTACTGCCTCATCCACTCGTGATGTCGCCTTTTAGCGTCTTGATCATCCTATATCTTGTAACAAGGCGCGAAAAAAGTGCAATAACCCGAGTTGGTGAAGCGCGTTTGCATATGATGCCAATTTGTCCATGTGGGGAATTGAAACTGCGCAGCGTGTCAGGCACAACACCGGCAGAAAACAAAGGCGGACGCACGCGTGATCGAGCTTGAAAATGTGGCCTATAGCTATGGTGGTGGTGAACTGCTGAGCGATATATCCGTCAAATTGTCTGCCGGATCGTTCCATTTTCTGACAGGTCCGTCCGGTGCCGGTAAAACAACGTTGCTCAAGCTGTGTTATGGGGCTTTGTTGCCCACGTCAGGCCATGTTCGCCTGTTTGATACGGATGTGCGCGCCCTGACGCGCGATGATGTGGCGATGCTGCGTCGCCGGGTGGGTGTCGTGCATCAGGATTGCCAGTTTCTGGATCATTTGTCGGTGTCTGAAAACCTGGCCTTGCCGCTGACCGTTTCAGGACGAGATGCCGCGGGCGAGGCAGAAAACCTGCGCGAGTTGATGCAATGGGTCGGATTGTCGAGCCGCGGCGATGCATTGCCGCCCGAATTGTCCGGAGGCGAGCGGCAACGTGCGGCCCTGGCCCGGGCCGTTATCATGTCGCCTGATGTTGTTCTGGCTGATGAGCCCACCGGAAATGTTGATTGGGAAATGTCGCAACGCCTGCTTAGGCTTCTTGTCGAGCTGAACAAGATGGGCAAGACGATCCTGATTGCGACACATGATCTTGCCCTGATCCGCGCTGCCAAAAGCGAGGTGCAGGCACGTGTCTTGCGTATTTCGAACCGGCGCCTGCAACTTGCGGGGGCCGATCTATGAAATTGAACAGCCGCGCCATTGCATCCTTGCTGACCGGTGATGTGCAGGCAGACCGTATCGTACCACCGACAGGATTTACGGCGCAGTTGACGATTTTCGTATCTGGCGCGATGGCCTTTCTGGTGGTTTTCGCCCTTGCGCTTTCGCTTGCTACGGGACGTTTGGCAGAACGATGGGGCAACGAACTTGCCCAAAGCGCGACGGTTCGCATAACGGCGCCCCAGGATCAGATGGCGGCGCAAACGGCGGCGGCGGTTCGGGTGCTGGAAACCACCGCCGGCATTGAAACCGTGCGCGTACTGTCGCTTGAGGAACAACAGGTTCTGCTGGCGCCCTGGTTTGGCCCGGATGTGCCGTTGGCCGATCTGCCGGTGCCGCAGTTGATAGAAGTGGTTCAGGACAAACCGGGATATGATGCGGCTGGTTTGCGATTGCGCTTGCAGGCCGAAGCGCCCGGTGCCGTTCTGGATGATCACACACGCTGGCGGACCCCGCTGGTTCATGCGGCCGACAGGTTGCGTTTGTTGGGGTGGGTTTCGATTGTCTTGATCGGGTTGACGATGGCGGCGATGATTACGCTGGCCGCCAATGCCGCGCTGGCCGCGAATGCGCAATTGATCGCCGTACTTCGGCTTGTCGGGGCAAAGGACAATTACATTGCCAAAGCTTTTGTGCGCCGGTTCACCTTGCGTGCTTTTGTCGGCGCTTCAGCCGGTATGATCCTTGGCCTGGCTGCTGTTTTCCTGTTGCCGTCCGCATCAGATGAAGGCGGATTTTTAACCGGGCTAGGCTATCAGGGGCGGCACTGGCTTCTTCCCATGGTGATCCCTTTTGCCGCTGCCGTTGTCGCCTTTAGCGCGACACGTTTTGCGGCACAGCGCACGTTGGCGGAACTGGCATGAGCGGTATTGCATTTGCCATCCAATGGGTCCGGTCGCTGCTGTTTGTGGGTCAAATCTATCTGATGATGCCTGTCATCGGGCTGGTCTTTGCGCCTTGGGCCATGTTCAGCCGGAATGGCGCGCGGATTTGTTGCAAAACCTATTCCCGCTGGGTGTTCTGGACGGCAAGCTGGATGGTCGGCATCAAAACCGAAGTGCGTGGCACCCCGCCAACAGGCGAAACGCTGATTGCATCCAAGCATCAGTCCTTTCTGGATATCATGATGATTTTCACGGCACTACCGGCTGCTAAGTTCATCATGAAAAAGGAAATCTTGTGGACTCCGATCATCGGGCAATATGCGCGGTTGCTGAACTGCGTTGCGGTGGATCGCGGCAAACGCGGTGCCGCGATTGAAAAAATGGTAGCAGATGTCGCGTCGGGCCAGCAGGAAGCGGGGCAGTTGATCATCTATTCGCAAGGCACACGGATCAAACCGGGGGTCAAGGCGCCCTACAAGGTTGGAACCGGCGTCTTGTACGAGCAGTTGAACCAGCCCTGTGTGCCGGTGGCCACCAATGTCGGTGTTTTATGGCCGCGAAAAGGCATCATGCGATACCCCGGCGTTGCGATCGTCGAATTCATGGAACCGATTGCGCCGGGTTTGCGCCGGGATGTTTTCATGGCGAAACTGGAACATGACGTGGAAGCGCGATCAGACGCGCTGATGGGCGAAGCGGGGTTTGATCCTGATGGAGTACATTAAGGACATTGATGCGCTTGAGGCACTTTACGGTGAGCCCGGCGCAGTTTCCCTGCGCAAGGTCACGCCCGGTCTGACGCCGCTTTATCGCAAATGGATCATGGCATCGCGTTTGTGCATTCTGTCCACGGTCGGACCGGACGGAACGGATGGCAGCCCGCGGGGCGATGACAGCGCGGTGGTGCAGGAACTGGATGCCAGAACACTGGCCATGCCCGACTGGCGGGGGAACAATCGGCTGGATACCCTGCGCAATATCGTCAGTGACGGACGGGTTTCGCTGATGTTCTTGGTTCCCGGTTCCAATAACGTGATGCGTATCAACGGGCGGGCACAGCTGACCACTGATGCAACGCTTCGGGCCCGTTTTGACAAAGGTGGACGGCAGCCGGCGACGGTGATCGTTATCTCAATACACGAGGTTTACAGCCAGTGTGCGCGCGCGCTGTTGCGGGCAGACATCTGGGGCGGCGCAGATGACAGCGCGGATCTGCCGACGATCGGCCAGATCATGGCTGAGATTACCGACGGGGAAGAAGGCGGTGCAGCCTATGACGATGCGTGGGCCGCACGTGCCGCCAAGACGATGTGGTAGCCTGACACCGCAGTTGTTGCCCGATTTCCTGCTTTGCCCTAGCCTTGCAGGCAGGATGCGTTAAGCGAAACGGGGGGTTGCAATGCGGTTTTTGTATATATGGCTGGTTCTGAGCTGTACGGCGGCGATGATCCGCCCCGTTGCGGCGCAGACATCGCAGCCTGATGATCTGCTGACACTGGCGAAAGGCGCGATCCTGCTGCCGTCCGATCATGATCCGACAGCCGGCCTTGCCCTGACCGATGGCGATCCGTCCAGCACATGGAGCATGAGCACCAAGAAAAACCCGTTGCCCTATTCCTTTGTCTTTGAACTTCTGTCCCCGGCCCTGTTGACCAAGGTAGGTATTCACGGTGCCGGCCCCCGGCCCGGCGGTGTCGCGGGTGGTTCGGCCAAGGATGTGTTGATTGAAGGTTCCGCAGACGGCCCCGAAACCGGATATGTCGAACTGGCGCGTTTCAGCGCGGCCGAGGACGGGGCGACATTGGCAGATGTAACGAACACCACACCGATGCGCTGGCTGCGCGTTACCGTGGAAAGCGCACAATCGCCGGATGCCGCGTTTCTGTACTTTGCCGAAGTGATTGCGCACGGGGAATTGACCGTGCCTGATGATGTGGACCGGTTTACCGGCGTGTTTCAGACCGGGCGCAAGAATTTCGTGGAACTGGTGCAGGCGGATGATCTGATCCTTGGGTGTTTCACGGACAATAGCGGGCTTAGCACGGGTACGGTAACCGGATCGGTGGTTGACGGGGTTGCGCTGCTGTCGTGGCGGTCCGATCAGGGGATCACCGGCACGGCATTCCTGACGGTCGACAACACAGGCGCCCTCGCTGGTGTCCGATACCGCCAGCGCAGCCGGTCGGTCTGGGCCGGACCGGTCGCGCCCGAAGGCACCACGACGCCGTGTAGCCCGACACCTGCAGCAACTGAAACAAGCGCGCCGCCCGATCCGATCGTGACGGCATTAGAGACCGAAGGGGTTGCGCGCCTTTACGGCATCTATTTCGAGGTGGACAGCGATGTTCCCAAACCATCTGCCACCGGCGCATTGGAACGGTTGCTGGCCGCGCTGACGGCTGCGCCCGACCTTGTTGTGGATATAGAAGGGCATACGGACAGCGATGGCGAAGATGCCTATAATCTTGACCTGTCAACCGGCGCGCGCAAAGCGTGGTCAACTGGCTGGTCGGCCAAGGCATAGACGGCGCCCGGTTGGGGCCCGTCGGCAAAGGCGAAACGGAGCCCGTAGCCAGCAATGACACGGCAGATGGCAAGGCGTTGAACCGCCGCGTCGATATCCGGCGGCAGTAAACCCGCGCGCCGGTCCGCTTACATGTGGATCGGCCCGTCGCCGCAGGCCAGAGCGGCTTCGCGCACAGCCTCGGAGTAGGTGGGATGGGCGTGGCATGTCATCGCCAGATCCTGCGCGGATGCGCCGAATTCCATGGCAACACACACCTCGTGGATCAGATCACCGGCAGCGGGGCCGATGATATGCGCCCCCAGAATGCGATCGGTTTCCTTGTCTGCCAGAATTTTGACGAACCCGTCGCCCGCAAACACCGCCTTGGCGCGCGCATTGCCCATAAAGCTGAACTTGCCCACCTTAAAGGCGCGTCCCTGTTCTTTCAGGCTCTCTTCGGTTTCACCAACATTGGCCACTTCGGGATGGGTATAGATCACACCGGGAATGACACCGTAATTTACATGCCCGTGTTTGCCCGCCACCGTTTCCGCTGCGGCCATGCCTTCGTCTTCGGCCTTGTGCGCCAGCATCGGGCCGGCGATGGCATCACCGATGGCATAGATACCTTTGACATTGGTCTGCCAGTGTTCGTCGGTCTTGATCATGCCGCGCTCGGACATTTCGACGCCCAGTGCATCCAGCCCCAGACCGTCCGTATAGGGTTTGCGCCCCGTTGCCAGCAGCACGGTATCGGCGTCAACCACGTGTTCACTGTCATCCTTGCGCAGTTTATAGGTCACCTTGGCCTTGGTCTTGGTCGCCTCTGTCTTTTGAACGGCGGCGCCCATGATGAATTTGATCCCCTGTTTGCCCAGCATCCGCTTGAACACTTTTTGCACTTCGCTGTCCATGCCGGGCGTGATCGCATCCAGAAATTCGATCACTGTCACCTCTGATCCCAGACGGGCATAGACGCTACCCAGTTCAAGGCCGATCACACCCGCGCCGATCACCACCATTTTCTTGGGCACCTTGCCCAGTTCCAGCGCGCCGGTCGAGGTGACAACCACCTTTTCATCCACGTCGACACCCTTGAGCGGGGCCGGTTCCGATCCGGTTGCGATGATGATGTTCTTGGCCTCGTGCACGTCATCGCCCACCTTGACCTTGCCAGCCTCGGGGATGCTGCCCCAGCCTTTCAGCCAGTCGATCTTGTTCTTCTTGAACAGGAATTCGATGCCTTTGGTGTTGGTATCAACCGTGCTTTGCTTGTAGGCGAGCATCTGTTTCCAGTCGACTGACGGGCTTTTGCCCTTAAGCCCCATCTCTGCGAAATTGTGTTCGGCCTCGTGCAGCATATGGCTGGCGTGCAGCAGGGCCTTGGACGGGATACAGCCGACGTTCAGGCAGGTGCCGCCCAGCGTATCGCGCCCTTCGACGCACGCCACCTTTAGGCCAAGTTGTGCACAGCGGATGGCGCAGACATAGCCGCCGGGGCCCGAGCCGATGATGATCACGTCATAAGATGCCATTGGTTTATCCTTTGATTTTGGGGCGGTCGGACCGCCCGAATTAGATCAGCGCCGCGAACAGCATGAATGTCGTGGCCAGAAACCCCACCGCCCAGATCAGGCTGCGCCAAGGGCTAAGGCCAAATGCATAGGCCGGAATGTAGGCGATCCGTGCGACCAGATAAACCCATGCGCAACTGGCCGTGAAAGGGGTGGATTGATCTGTAAGGGCGATCACCACGCAGGCGATGGTGAACAGGATCAACCCTTCGAAATGGTTGTTCAGGGCGCGGATCAGGCGGCCCGTCGGGACGCTGACCTGATCCTGCAAATCACCGCCCAGGCGATGGCGATCCCGAGGAGACAGCGTCTTGCCCGGCCCCAGTTCGATATTCGTAGGCACCGCCATCAGGACGTACTGAACGACCTGAAGCAGGGCAGCGAGGGTGAGGACAGTGAGTTCGAGGGTCATTGGCCTTGACCCCTTGCCGATGCCCGCACGGGTTGCGCCCAACCGCTTCTTCCCGGCAGGCACATTTTTCGAAACTGGCGGGCGAATGTGTCCCTATGTCTCTCGCCGCGGATCAAAATGATCACAAATCCATCAGCAAGCGGCGCGGATCCTCGATCAGTTCCTTGACGCGGACAAGGAACGTGACAGCGCCCTTGCCGTCGATGATCCGGTGGTCATAAGACAGTGAAATGTACATCATCGGGCGGATCACAACCTCGCCGGCGATGGCCATCGGGCGGTCTTGAATCTTGGCAAGGCCAAGAATGCCCGATTGCGGCGGGTTCAGGATCGGGGCGGTCATCAGCGAACCGTAAACGCCGCCGTTCGAAATGGTGAATGTGCCGCCCTGCATTTCGGCCATGGTCAGCTTGCCATCACGCGCGCGTTTGCCTTTTTCGCCAATGGCTTTTTCAATGTCGGCAAACGACATCTGATCGACATCGCGCACAACTGGCACCACAAGGCCGGTGGGTGTGCCAGCAGCCACGCCCATATGCACATAGTTCTTGTAGATCACGTCGGTGCCGTCGATTTCGGCGTTCACCTCGGGAATTTCCTTAAGCGCGTGGCAGCACGCCTTGGTGAAGAACGACATGAAGCCCATGCGCACGCCGTGTTTCTTTTCAAACGAGTCTTTGTATTCCTTGCGCAGTGCCATCACCTCGGTCATGTCGACCTCGTTAAAGGTGGTTAGGATCGCGGCGGTGTTCTGTGCCTCTTTCAGGCGGCGGGCCATTGTCTGTTTCAACCGCGTCATTTTCACACGTTCTTCGCGTGCGGCATCATCCGCGGCAGATGGCGCGCGGGACGGGGCAGCCGCCGGCGCAGGCGCGGCTGCGGCGCTGGTGCCCGCGGCCAGTGCCTTGGCCACATCTTCTTTCATGATCCGCCCGTCGCGGCCCGTGCCGGTAACGGCGTCGGCGCTGATCCCGGCTTCGGCCATGGCCTTTTTCGCCGAGGGTGCGTTTTCCACATCCTTGCCGGATGCGGCGGGGGCTGCGGGCGCGGCAGCGGGGGCCTCAGCGGCAGGCGCGGCGGCTGCGCCTGAACCGGAAATCACGGCGAGTTTTGCCGAAGCATCCACGGTGCTGCCTTCGGGGGCGACGATTTCGGCCAGAACACCGGCGGCGGGGCTTGGCACTTCGACGCTGACCTTGTCTGTTTCCAACTCGCACAGCATTTCATCCTGCGCGACAGTATCGCCCATGGCCTTGAACCATGTGCTGACGGTGGCTTCGGTCACGGATTCGCCAAGGGTGGGCACCATCACATCGGTTGTGCCGCCGCTGTCTTTTGGCGCGGCGTCCGCAGCTGGTTTTTCAGCAGGGGCGTCGGATTTTGCGGCACCTTTGCCTTCGTTCAATGTGGCCAGCAGGGCGTTCACCCCCACAGTATCGCCTTCTGCGGCAACGATATCACCCATTGTACCGGCCGACGGGCTGGGCACTTCGACGGTGACTTTGTCGGTTTCCAGCTCGCACAGCATTTCATCGACAGCGACAGCATCACCGGGCTTTTTGAACCAAGTGGCCACGGTTGCTTCGGTCACGGATTCGCCCAGAGTCGGGACGCGGATTTCGATTGTCATGGTTTATTTTCCTTCAATAGTCAGCGCGTCGTTCACGAGGGCTGCTTGCTGGGCTTTGTGCTGAGAGGCGAGGCCGGTGGCGGGGGAAGCCGCAGTGGCGCGGCCCACATAGACGGGGCGTTTGTGCTTGGCCTTGATCCGGCCCAGAACCCATTCGATATTCGGTTCCATGAACGTCCACGCGCCCTGATTTTTCGGTTCTTCCTGACACCAGACCACTTCGGCCGATTTGAACCGTTCCAGTTCGTTAACCATCGAAATCGCCGGGAACGGATAGAACTGTTCGACCCGCAGAAGGTAAATATCGTCGATCCCGCGCGCATCGCGTTCTTCCAGCAGATCAAAATAGACCTTGCCGGAACACAGCACGACACGTTTGATCTTGTTGTCCGGCTTCAGCTTGGTATCGGAATTGCCGTGCTGCGCATCGTCCCACAACACGCGGTGAAAGGACGATCCTTCGGTGAATTCTTCGGCTTTGCTGACGGCCATTTTGTGACGCAACAGCGATTTCGGCGCCATGATGATCAGCGGTTTGCGGAAAGACCGGTGCACCTGTCGGCGCAGGATGTGGAAATAGTTCGCAGGCGTCGTGCAGTTTGCCACGATCCAGTTGTCCTGTCCGCACATTTGCAGGAACCGTTCCAGGCGGGCCGACGAATGTTCCGGCCCCTGGCCTTCGTAGCCATGTGGCAGCAGGCACACCAGACCGGACATGCGCAGCCATTTGCTTTCGCCCGAGCTGATGAACTGATCGAACATGATCTGTGCGCCGTTGGCGAAATCGCCAAACTGCGCTTCCCAGATGGTCAGCGCGTTGGGTTCAGCCAGGGAATAGCCGTATTCGAAGCCAAGCACCGCGTATTCGGACAACATCGAGTCGATGACTTCGTAATGCGACTGGCCTTTGCGCACATGGTTCAGCGGGTAATACCGTTCTTCGGTGTCCTGATTGATGAAACCGGAATGGCGGTGGCTGAAGGTACCGCGCGTCGCATCCTGACCGGACAGGCGCACCGGATAGCCTTCGGTCAGCAACGATCCAAAGGCCAGCGCCTCGCCCGTGGCCCAGTCAAAGCCTGTGCCAGAGTCAAACATCGCCTTTTTGCTTTCCAGCAACCGGCCAACGGTTTTGTGCAACGGAAAATCAGCGGGCGCGGTTGTCAGGGCCTTGCCGACCTCTGCCAGTGTTTTCGCGGGAATTGCGGTTTCGCCGCGCACGTAATCTTCTTTGTTGCGGCCCAGATGCGACCAGCGCCCATCCAGCCAGTCGGCTTTGTTGGGCTTATATTCCTTACCCGCTTCGAACTCATCGTTCAGAAACGCCTGAAAGGCGGTTTTCATATCCTCGATTTCGCCTTCGGGGATCAGGCCGTCCTTGACCAGACGTTCGGTGTAAAGCGACAGAGTGGTTTTGTGGGTCTTGATCTTCTTGTACATGATCGGGTTGGTGAACATGGGCTCGTCGCCCTCGTTATGTCCAAACCGGCGGTAGCAAAAGATATCCAGAACGACATCCTTGTGGAACTTCTGGCGGAATTCAGTGGCAACCTTGGCCGCGTGCACAACCGCTTCGGGGTCATCGCCGTTCACGTGGAAAATCGGTGCTTCGACCATCAGGGCGATATCGGTCGGGTACGGGGACGAACGCGAAAAATGCGGTGCCGTGGTGAACCCGATCTGGTTGTTCACGATGATATGCATCGTACCGCCGGTCTTGTGCCCCTTGAGGCCGGACAGGCCAAAGCCTTCGGCGACAACACCCTGACCGGCAAAGGCCGCATCTCCGTGCAGCAGGATCGGCAGAACCTTGATGCGTTCCTTGTCGTTCAGCTGGTCCTGTTTGGCGCGGGCCTTGCCCAGCACCACGGGATTGACCGCCTCAAGGTGGCTTGGGTTGGCTGTCAGCGACAGATGGACCGAGTTGCCGTCAAATTCACGATCTGATGACGCGCCAAGGTGGTATTTCACATCGCCCGATCCGTCGACATCTTCAGGTTTAAAGCTGCCACCCTGAAATTCGTTGAAAATCGCGCGGTAGGGCTTTTGCATGACGTTGGCCAGCACCGACAGACGGCCGCGGTGGGGCATGCCGATAATGATATCGCGCACACCCAGCGCGCCGCCGCGTTTGATGATCTGTTCCATCGCGGGGATCAGGCTTTCGCCGCCGTCCAGACCAAAGCGTTTGGTGCCCATGTATTTGACATGCAGGAATTTTTCAAAGCCTTCGGCCTCGACCATCTTGTTGAGGATCGCCTTGCGGCCTTCGCGGGTAAAGCGGATTTCCTTGTCCAGCCCCTCGATACGTTCCTTCAGCCAGCTGGCTTCTTCCGGATTTGAAATATGCATGTATTGCAGGGCAAACGTGCCGCAATAGGTGCGTTTCACAATTTCCACGATCTGGCGCATCGACGCGATTTGTAGGCCCAGAACATTGTCGATGAAAATCGGGCGATCCATATCGGCTTCGCTGAAGCCGTAGGATTTGGGATCAAGTTCGGGATGCGCCGCCATTTCGCGCATGCCCAGCGGATCCAGATCGGCCACCAGATGGCCACGGATACGGTAGGCGCGGATGATCATCAGGGCGCGGATACTGTCCAGCACGGCACGTTTGATCGCATCTTCGCTGACTTTGGCACCGGTTTCGGCGGCTTTGGCGGCAATCTTTTTACCTGCGCCATCCGCTTCGGCGGGCGGCGCGGGCCATTCACCGGTCAGTGCCGATGTCAGATCGTCATTGGGGGCCGGGGGCCAATCCGTGCGCGCCCAGGACGGGCCGGATGCTTCTTTCTTGATGTCCAGATCGGCATCGCCCAGAGCCTTGAAAAACTCGGCCCAGGCTGCATCGACCGCGTTCGGGTCGTTGGCATATTGCGCGTAAAGCTGTTCCAGATATTCCGAATTGTGCCCCTGCATGAACGAAGAGGCGTGGAACTGGTCGTTGGTGGGTTGTTCGGTCATGTCTGGACCCCAATTCAAAATATGTGGACACGAAAATTCAAACCCGCCCCGCATGCTGCGGAACGGGCCAATTCAGTTACCCGATCGCTTCCAGTACAGCTTCACCAAGGCTTGCCGGGCTTTCGGCCACGACAATTCCGGCACTGCGCATTGCTTCGATCTTGCTTTCCGCGTCGCCTTTGCCACCGGCTACAATGGCACCGGCATGGCCCATGCGCCGACCCGGAGGTGCGGTACGGCCCGCGATGAAACCGGCGGTGGGTTTCCAGCGGCCCTTTTTCTTTTCGTCTGCCAGAAACTGTGCGGCTTCTTCTTCGGCGCTGCCGCCGATTTCGCCGATCATGATGATGCTTTGCGTTTCAGGGTCGGCCAGAAACATTTCCAGAATATCGATATGTTCGGTGCCCTTGATCGGGTCGCCGCCGATGCCGACTGCGGTGGACTGGCCAAGCCCGCTGTCCGATGTCTGTTTCACCGCCTCGTAGGTCAGCGTGCCCGAGCGGGACACAACACCGCAGGATCCACGCTTGTGGATGTGGCCGGGCATAATGCCGATCTTGCAGGCGTCCGGCGTAATCACACCGGGGCAGTTGGGGCCGACAAGGCGCGATTTCGATCCGTCCAGCGCACGTTTGACCCGCATCATATCCAGCACCGGAATGCCTTCGGTGATGCAGATGATCAGTTCCATTTCAGCGTCAATCGCTTCCAGGATCGAATCCGCGGCAAAGGGGGGCGGCACATAGATCACGGACGCGTTCGCGCCGGTGGTGTGCATCGCTTCGTGCACGGAATTGAACACCGGCAGGTCAAGATGGGTGCTGCCGCCTTTGCCTGGCGTTACGCCGCCGACCATTTTGGTGCCGTAGGCGATCGCCTGTTCCGAGTGGAACGTGCCCTGAGAGCCGGTAAGGCCCTGACAGATGACTTTGGTGTTTTCGTCGATGAGAATGGCCATTCGGTGGCTCCTTGATATCTTTTGTTCGGAATGAAGGTTGGCGCGCTGTGCGATTAACCCTTCACGGCCTTCACGATCTTCTCGGCCCCGTCGCGCAGATCATCTGCGGCGATCACGTCCACATCGGAATTGTTGATGATGGCCTTGCCTTCTTCGACCTTTGTGCCTTCCAGACGGACCACCAGCGGCACTTTCAGGCCCACCTCTTTCACGGCGGAAACAACGCCCTCGGCGATCACGTCGCAGCGCATGATGCCGCCGAAAATGTTGACCAGAATGCCTTTGACGTTGGGATCGGATGTGATGATCTTGAACGCTTCGGTCACTTTTTCCTTGGTTGCACCACCACCAACGTCCAGAAAGTTGGCGGGTTCCGCACCATAAAGTTTGATGATGTCCATCGTTGCCATGGCAAGGCCCGCGCCGTTGACCATGCAGCCGATTTCTCCGTCCAGCGCGATATAGTTCAGATCGTATTTGGACGCGGCCAGTTCTTTGGGATCTTCTTCGGTTTCGTCGCGCAGTTCCGCAATATCGGAATGGCGATAGATCGCGTTGCCATCGAACCCCATCTTGGCGTCCAGACATTTGAGATCGCCCTTGTCGGTCACGATCAGCGGGTTGATCTCCAGCATTTCCATGTCTTTTTCGGAAAACATTTTATAAAGTGTGCCCATCAAGGCCACACATTGTTTGATCTGCGCGCCTTTCAGGCCCAAAGCAAATGCGATGCGGCGCCCGTGAAACGCCTGATACCCTGTCGCGGGATCAACACTGAACGACAGGATCTTTTCCGGAGTGCTTGCGGCGACTTCTTCAATGTCCATGCCGCCTTCTGTCGAG
This sequence comes from Sulfitobacter sp. TBRI5, assembly GCF_051013555.1. Lineage (NCBI taxonomy): Bacteria > Pseudomonadati > Pseudomonadota > Alphaproteobacteria > Rhodobacterales > Roseobacteraceae > Sulfitobacter > Sulfitobacter sp. TBRI5. The sequence goes on from NZ_CP112884.1 coordinate 1,814,870, forward strand.
CAGACAAAAGAAATACGGCTGGTTTGGCGATCGACCAACAGGGCCAGATACAATTCCGTTTCGATGCCGGATCCGTCTTCGATATAGATGCGATTGACCTGCTTGCCCGCGGGACCGGTTTGATGGGTGACCAGTGTCCGGCCCAGCATTTTCTTGGCTTCCTGCGCGGCTTCTTCCACCGACTTGGTCAGGCGGACACCGCCTTTTTCCCCGGCGTCAGCTTCTTTAAAGCTGCCCTTGCCGCGACCACCGGCGTGGATCTGTGCCTTGACCACCCACAACGGACCGTCCATTTCGCCTGCGGCGGTTTTGGCGTCTTCCGCCCTTAACACGACCCGCCCGTCCGAGACCGGTGCGCCGTAACTGCGCAACAGTGCTTTTGCCTGATACTCGTGGATGTTCATCAAATCTGTCCCGTCTAGCTTCAATTATCTGCCTATAGTCGCGTGTTCGTCAGATAATTAAATGCCATTTTGCCGCAGTGGCGGCTTTTCGACAAGAAAAGCGACATTTGTGATCACAGGGAAAAATAGTGTGATCACAAAAATTCAAACCCGTCGGATTTGCAAAGTGATTCGCACCTGAATCTGCGGTACCAGCAGGGCTATCGGGCGTATATACGCTGTCTGCCTCTGAATATCCCCACGACATTCGTGCATAAAAAAACGCCCGTCAAAGCGGGCGTTTTCAAGTTCAGGTATCGCGTCCGAGATCAGGCCAGGCTTGGATCAATCTCTTTACAGGCGGCGACAAGGCCTTTCACGGCGTCGACAGATTTGTCGAACATGGCCTGCTCATCCTTGTTCATCTTGATGTCGACGACGCGTTCAATGCCACCGGCGCCAATCACTGTCGGAACTCCGACATAAAACCCTTTCAACCCGTAAGCACCATCGACAAAAGCGGCGCAGGGCAGCAGGCGTTTTTGGTCTTTCAGATAGGCCTCGGCCATTTCGATCGCGGATGTTGCCGGTGCGTAAAAGGCGGAGCCGGTTTTCAGCAGGCCGACGATTTCGGCACCGCCATCACGGGTGCGCTGCACGATGGCGTCCAGTTTTTCCTGCGTGGTCCAGCCCATTTTGACCAGATCAGGCAACGGAATGCCGCCAACCGTGGAATACCGAGTGAGCGGCACCATTGTATCGCCGTGTCCGCCCAGAACAAAGGCCGTGACATCGCGCATGCTGACATCAAATTCCGACGCAAGGAAGTGGCGGAACCGCGCGCTGTCCAGAACACCGGCCATACCGCAGACCTTTTCGTACGGCAGACCCGAAAATTCGCGCAAGGCCCATACCATGGCGTCCAGCGGGTTGGTGATGCAGATGACAAACGCGTCTGGCGCGTGTGCCGCGATGCCTTCGCCAACAGATTTCATGACCTTTAGGTTGATGCCCAGCAGATCGTCCCGGCTCATCCCCGGTTTGCGCGGAACACCGGCGGTTACAATGCACACATCCGCACCGGCAATATCGGCGTAAGACTGGGTGCCCGACAGGTTCGCATCAAACCCTTCCGAAGGCCCGGATTCAGCGATGTCCAGCGCTTTGCCTTCGGGTGTGCCTTCTGCGATGTCGAAAAGAACGACGTCGCCAAGTTCTTTCAAAGCGGCAAGGTGGGCGAGCGTGCCGCCGATCTGACCTGCGCCGATGAGGGCAATTTTGGGTCTGGCCATGGAATATGTCTCCGGTCCGTTTGGTTGGTGAAATTTGGACGCTTGCGTAGTCCCAAATGTATCAGGGTGCAAGGGTGCTGCGGTGCGGCACAAACGTGCGCGGGCACTGTTCGCTTGGCGGGAATGGCGCTAAAGCACGTCGCACACCAAGAAAATGAGGCTGCTGCATGCTGGTACTGGATTGGACGTTTTTTGCAATTGCCGGGCCCGCAGTTGTATTTGCAGGCGTATCCAAGGCCGGATTCGGATCCGGCGCGGCCTTTGCCGCGGCAACGATTCTGGCGCTGGTGATCGAACCGGGACAGGCACTGGCGATCATGCTGCCTTTGTTGATGTTGATCGATGCGGTGACATTGCGGCCCTATTGGAAAAAGTGGAGCTGGCCAGATGCCCGGGTTCTGATCTTCGGGGGTGTGCCGGGGGTCGCGCTGGGGGCTGCCCTGTTCCAAGTTGCGGATGCGGACGTGATCCGGCTGTTGATCGGCGGCATCGCCATTGCGTTCGTGGTTTGGCAAATTGCGCAGACCCGTGGCCTGATCCGGCCCGCCCGGGAACGTCTGCCGCTTTGGGCCGGCTGGGTTGCCGGTGGTGTTGCAGGGTTTACCAGCTTTGTCAGTCACGCGGGCGGGCCACCTGCGGCAGTGTATCTATTGTCGCAGAAACTGGGAAAAACCGGATTTCAGGCAACCACAGTGTTGGTGTTCTGGGCAATCAACATCGCCAAATTCATACCTTACGCGTTTCTGGGGATGTTCACCTGGCAAACAGCGCAAGCCAATCTGGTTCTTGCCCCGTTTGCATTGATTGGTGCGTGGTTGGGTGTGAAAGCGCACCGTCTGGTGCCCGAGCACGTATTTTTTGGACTGACCTATGTGTTGCTGGTGCTGACAGGTAGCAAACTGATCTGGGATGGGTTGTCTTAGGCGTCACTTCCAGCATCGGGCAGGGTTTCCGCAAGCGTTTCGAAAGCATCGCCCGAAGCGACAAGACAGGTGACCCCGTCAGGTGTTGTAACGGTGATTGTCCACGTGCCGGTTGTGCGCGCGGCAAAAAGTTCGACGATTGCGTTGTTTTGCCCCAAGCCGATGCTTTGACGGGTTTCGCCATAACCGGATGCAAGCCGTTCGATCACCAGATCGCGGGGGCCGCAATTGCGTGCGGTCTGCGCCTGCGCCAGTTCAAACCACGCAAAAAACAAACAGAAGGTCAGTGCGGCGGTCTTCAAAGCCATATCGTTTTTCAAGCGGTATCTCCTGTGCCGTCGGTTTCGTGCTGTTGAGGTCGGAATGGCCATCCCCTGGTCCGATTAAAGGCCGGTAGGGCAGGGTTCTGATCCACGTCTTCATGTGGTTGAAAGCATGCTTCCGAAGGCTTTGAATAATGGTTAACGCGGCGGGCGCAGGGCGCGAAAAAGGCTGATTACCTGATCGCAGACCATGCAAATTGCTGCGCCGCGGCAAGAAATCCCTTGAACATTCAGCCAAAAAATGGCCCTTTCAGGCGCAAATCCACGCCAGAAAGCTGCTGAAATGAACACAAAACTGCGCCCTTATCGGTCTGTCCTGTATATCCCCGCATCCAAACCCCGCGCGATGGACAAGGCCAAATCTCTGGCTGTCGATGCCATTATTTTCGATCTGGAAGATGCGGTTGCGGTAGATGAAAAGGATAATGCACGCGAAGGGTTGAAGCTGGCGCTGAGCGAGGGCGGATTTGGCCCGCGCATGCGTATCGTGCGCATTAACGCGCTGGATACCGACTGGGGCAAGAAGGATGCGCAAGCCGTTGCAGAAATGGATGCAGACGCGGTGTTGCTGCCCAAGGTCAACCATCCCGACGATATGGATGCTTTGGCGTCGATCACAGGTGATCTGCCAATCTGGGCGATGATGGAAACCCCGCGCGGCATCCTGAACGCGGCCGAGATTGCGGCGCATCCGAAGCTTGAAGGCTTTGTGATGGGCACAAACGATCTGGCCAAAGACCTGCAAAGCCGCACGCGGCCCGACCGTTTGCCGATGATGGCGTCGCTGGGTCTGTGTTTGCTGGCCGCCAAGGCCGAAGGCGTTGTGATCGTTGACGGTGTGTTCAACGCGTTCAAGGACGACCAAGGGTTGCAGGCAGAGTGTGAGCAGGGCCGGGATATGGGGTTTGACGGCAAGACGCTGATCCATCCGGCACAGGTTGCGATCGCGAATACGGCATTTGCCCCGACCGAAGCGGAAATTGATCTGGCGCGCCGTCAGATCAATGCCTTCGAAAAGGCGATAGCCGCCGGGCAGGCGGTTGCCGTGGTTGACGGGCGTATCGTCGAAAATCTGCACGTTGCAACTGCACGTGAAGTACTGGCAAAAGCAGAGTCAATCGAAGCCCTCGCAGCGGAGTGACCCGAAAATGACCCTGTTGATCCTTGGCCTGTTGCTATGGGTGGCCGCCCACTATTTCAAAAGATTGATGCCGGATGCGCGCGCCGCGCTGGGCGACAAGGGCAAGGGATTGGTGGCCGTTGCCGTTGTGGCGTCTGTCGTGATGATGATCCTGGGCTATCGAAGTGCCGGGTATGTAGATGTCTGGACGCCCCCGGCCTTTCTTGTTCACGTCAATAATACGCTGATGCTTCTTGCCTTCTGGGTCTACGGATCAAGTGCGGCCAAAGGCGCCAAGGTCTGGCCTGCAAACAAGATCCGCCACCCGCAACTGACAGCGGTGAAAATATGGGCACTGGCGCATTTGCTGGTGAATGGCGATCTGGCGTCTATCATCCTGTTCGGTGGACTGCTGGGCTGGGCTGTCGGTTCGGTCATTCTGATCAACCGGGCAGAGCCTGACTGGACACCGCCGCCGACAGCCGGAACAGCGACCAAAGTGCGCCTGCTGGTGATTACATTGGTGCTTTATGGCGTGGTTGCGGCCGTTCACGTCTGGCTGGGTGTGTGGCCTTTCCCGACATGAAACTCTATCGGTTTTTGACAGCAGATGACACTTCTGCGTTCTGCCACAAGGTTACGGATGCGTTGAATCGGGGGTGGTCGCTTTACGGTGATCCTACATATGCGTTCGATCAGGCGAACGGTGTGATGCGATGCGGGCAGGCGGTCATCAAGGAGGCAGACGGCACATACACACCCAACACAAAGCTTGGAGAACAGTAGATGGCGCAAAAGACCAATTCGGGACGGTTTTTTGAAGACTACAGCGTAGGCGATGTCTTGAACCACGCGGTGCCACGCACGGTAGGGGCGGGCGAACGCGCGCTTTACCATGCGCTCTATCCGGCGCGGCACGCCATTTATTCATCGGATGAATTCGCGCGAGCATGTGGATTGGCGGCCAGTCCGCTCGATGATCTGGCTGCGTTTCACGTGGTCTTTGGCAAAACTGTTCCTGATGTGTCTTTGAACGCTGTGGCCAATCTGGGTTATGCCGAAGGCCGCTGGCTGAAACCGGTTTATCCCGGGGATACATTGCGCTCGGTTTCCGAAGTGATCGGGGTCAAGCAGAATTCAAACGGCAAGACTGGTGTGGTTTACGTGCGCACGTGCGGAATGAACCAGCGCGAAGAAACGGTGCTGGAATACGCGCGCTGGGTGATGGTGCGAAAACGCGATCCCGGTGCCGCGGCGCCCGAAACAGTGGTTCCGGACCTGGCAAAGGTGGTTTCGCCCGAAGATCTGGTTGTACCCGAAGGTCTGGATTTTACCGGATATGATTACACTCTTGCCGGTGAACCGCATCGCTGGGGTGATTACGAGATTGGCGAAACAATCGATCATGTTGATGGAGTCACCGTCGAGGAAGCCGAGCATATGCTGGCAACCCGCCTTTGGCAGAATACATCGAAAGTGCACTTTGATGTGGCGGCACGCCCTGATGGAACACGGCTGATCTATGGCGGGCATGTGATTTCAATGGCGCGGGCGCTGTCGTTCAACGGGTTGGCCAATGCGCAGATGATGGTTGCTTTGAACAGTGGCGCGCACGCCAATCCCTGTCTGAGCGGTGATACGATCCGTGCATGGTCGCAAGTGCTGGACAAGGCAGAAACAGCTGGGCCGGGTGTGGGTGCGATCCGGCTTCGTCTTGTGGCAACCAAGGGCGGTGCACCATTCGAATTGAAAAGCAGCGATGGCAAGTACCTGCCCGAAGTCCTGCTGGATCTGGATTACTGGGCGCTGATGCCGCTTTGACGTAGGTCTTGCTTTTTCATGCAGCCCGGATGCATACGCGTCTTTTTGAGGGAGGGACAGATATGCTGACAGTGGCCGTTGGTCTTTATTGTTTTGCTGCGCTGGGCACTTTTGCGATGGCAATTGTTTACGGCGTTGCGCCTGTTCCGACAGCATACCACCGCGAAATTCTGAAACTGGACGGATCCGACAAGGGCAAGAATGCCGTACGGATCATTGGCGCGCTGTGCCGTGTGCTGGGCGGCGCGTTTGCCGCGTTGGCCTTTATGCTGGTCTGGCTGGCTTTGGTTCCGATCTCGGCCGATGTGTTATCCGCGAAACTTGCCGCACTTGTTGCGGGCCTTGCGGTTGCCATTCCGTCAATGATCATCCCGATGCAGATTGAAAAAGACACCGGAATCCGCACACCCTGGCGGATCGCTGCTGTCTTGCTGGTTGTCATACTGGTTGCGTTTGTTCTGTCGGTATTGTGACGTGAAACAGTAATGCGTTTTTGCGACCGCTTGATAAGGTCGCCTTATGAAACGGGTTTGCACACATTTGCGCTGGATAGGTCTGGGGATGGGTCTGGCGGTTTCGGCGGGTTCATTGGCACAGGCCTGCGATCTGGCGCTGGTGCTGGCGGTTGATGTGTCCGGTTCGGTCGATCCACAGGAATACCGTATTCAAATGGACGGACTGGCAGAAGCGTTGCGTGACGGGATCGTGGCCGAAGCACTGGTTGACGCACAAGCATGGCTGACACTTGTGCAATGGACGGGGTCATCGCGACAACAGACAAGCATCTCTTGGGCGCAGATGACCACGTTTGACGCAGTTGAAGCTTTTGCCGAACGGGTCACGCAAGAGCCGCTGCTATGGCGGAATTACTCAACGGCGATAGGGGAAGCACTGCATTATTCGCTGGCATCGTTTGATGACATTCCCGATTGCCGGCGCAAGGTGATTGATGTGTCGGGCGACGGTTCATCCAATGAAGGATTATCCCCGCGCGACATGCACGCGGCATTGAACGCGGAGAAAGTGACAGTAAACGCCGTTGTCATCGAAACAGATGGTGAAGACCTGACGGGGTATTTCTGGGAAAACGTGATCACGGGAGAAGGCGCTTTTGTCATGACCGCAAACGGCTTTGCAGATTATCCGGATCGCATCCGGCGCAAGTTGCAGCGCGAGACGGTGCGCCAGCTGTCCGATTTAGACAAAGGTCATCTGGATCTGCGATAATTGTGATCACACAATAATTACTGTGATCACAAAACGGAAATTGACCCCGGAAAAGTGACAGGCCGCGCCAAAAAACCGCGCTCTTGATGGTTTGATGCGGGTGACAGCCGGAAAAATTCCTATAAAACAGTGCGCATAGAACCGGAAAGGACTCACCCATGGCTGACGTGAACCGGGGCAATCGCCCGCTTTCACCGCACCTGTCGATCTATCGCCCGCAGCTTACTTCTATTACGTCGATCCTGACACGTATCACCGGCAATGCTTTGTTGCTGGCCGCGTTGCTGATCGTGTGGTGGTTTCTGGCGGCGGCAACATCACCTGAATATTTTGCCGTTGCGGACGGTCTGATTACCAGCTGGTTCGGCGACCTTGTGATGCTGCTGTCCTTGTGGGCCTTGTGGTATCACACGCTGGCCGGCGTGCGGCACCTGATCTGGGACAATGCCATCGGTCTTGAAATCGAAACCGCAGAGAAACTGGGATGGGCCGTGGTTATCGGCTCTTTGGTTCTGACGGTTCTGACCGTTGTGATCATATAAGGGGCGGCGCAGATGAGATATTTAACAGATCGCAAGCGGGCGTCGGGCATGGGAAGCGCCAAGTCAGGCGTGGCGCATTTCTGGGCGATGAAGGTCAGTTCTGTCGCCCTTTTGCTGCTGATCCCACTGTTCGTATTTACCTTCGGGTCGATGTTGGGCGCGCCACATGCGGATGTGGTGGCCTATTTCGCCCGGCCGTTTCCCGCCATTGTCGCCGCTCTGACAATCGTCGTCGGGTTCATGCATTTCAAAGATGGTGTGCAAGTTCTGATCGAGGACTATGTTCACGGATTGGCACAGAAGGTTCTGATCATTCTGATGATCTGCCTTAGCTACGCCGCCGCAGCGACCGGTCTTTTCGCCATCGCGCGCATCGCGCTTTAAGAACTATAGGGATTAGCAAGATATGGCTGCCTACGAATACGAAACACATGAATATGACGTGGTTGTGGTTGGGGCCGGCGGTGCAGGGTTGCGGGCAACGCTGGGCATGGCCGAACAGGGGCTGCGCACGGCCTGCATATCCAAGGTTTTCCCGACCCGGTCGCATACGGTTGCCGCGCAGGGCGGGATTGCGGCATCGCTGTCGAACATGGGCCCCGACAACTGGCAATGGCACATGTATGACACGGTCAAGGGGTCGGACTGGCTGGGTGATACGGATGCGATGGAATACCTTGCCCGCGAGGCTCCGAAAGCCGTTTACGAACTGGAACATTACGGTGTGCCTTTTTCGCGCACCGAAGACGGCAAGATTTACCAGCGCCCGTTTGGCGGGCACACCACAGAATTCGGCGAAGGCCCGCCCGTGCAACGCACCTGCGCCGCGGCTGACCGGACCGGTCACGCGATCCTGCACACGCTTTATGGCCAGTCGCTGAAAAACAACGCGGAATTCTACATCGAATATTTTGCGATCGATCTGATCATGTCCGAAGATGGCCAGTGTCAGGGCGTCGTCTGCTGGAAGCTGGACGATGGCACGATGCATGTGTTCAACGCCAAGATGGTCGTGCTGGCCACCGGCGGCTACGGGCGCGCCTATTTCAGCGCGACATCGGCCCACACCTGTACAGGTGACGGGGGGGGCATGGTGGCGCGGCAGGGATTGCCGTTGCAGGACATGGAGTTCGTACAGTTCCACCCGACCGGAATTTACGGATCGGGCTGCCTGATCACCGAAGGCGCGCGCGGCGAAGGTGGATACCTGACCAACTCTGAGGGCGAGCGTTTCATGGAACGCTATGCGCCGACCTACAAGGATCTGGCCAGCCGCGATGTGGTATCGCGCTGCATGACGATGGAAATCCGGGAAGGGCGCGGTGTGGGGCCGGATGGTGATCACATCCACCTGCACCTGAACCATTTGCCACCCGAAACTCTGGCGCTGCGGTTGCCCGGTATTTCGGAAAGCGCCCGTATCTTTGCGGGTGTCGATCTGAACAAGGAACCGATCCCTGTTCTGCCCACAGTTCATTACAATATGGGTGGCGTGCCAACGAATTACTGGGGCGAGGTTCTGAACCCGACCAAGAAAGACCCCGATGCCATCGTACCGGGGCTGATGGCCGTGGGTGAAGCAGGGTGCGCGTCTGTTCATGGCGCAAACCGTCTGGGATCGAATTCGTTGATTGACCTTGTTGTGTTCGGACGTGCAGCCGCGATCAAGGCGGGCAAGGTGGTAGATGCCGAAGCGCCTAACCCGGTGTTGAACCAGGCATCCGTTGATGCCGCTTTCGACCGGTTCGACGGCTTGCGCAATGCCGACGGAGGCACGCCGACAGCAGAGTTGCGTCTGGAAATGCAGCGTACGATGCAAGCCGATGCAGCGGTGTTCCGCACGGACAAGACACTGGCCGAGGGCGTCAAGAAAATGACGGACGTCGCAAACAAGATGTCCGATTTGAAGGTGACTGACCGTTCGCTGGTGTGGAATTCCGACCTGATGGAAACGCTTGAACTTGCGAACCTGATGCCGAATGCGCTTGCAACGATCCACGGTGCCGAGGCCCGCAAGGAAAGTCGTGGGGCACACGCGCACGAAGACTATGCGGATCGGGATGACAAGAACTGGCGCAAACATACGCTGGCCGTTGTCGATGGTGCAAAAGTCGCGCTGGCGTACCGCCCCGTCCATCTGGAGCCTTTGTCAAAGCAGGAAGACGGTGGCATCGACCTGAAGAAAATCGCGCCGAAAGCACGCGTTTACTGATGCGTTCCGGCTTTGCCATCCTGTTGCTGACGGCCGGCCTTTTACCATTTGGTACAGGGGCGGCCGATGCCAGATCGAAAGTAGACCCCGATTTCATCCTGTTGGGGTGTCTGCACGACAACGGCGTCAGGAAGGATATCGAATTTGCCCGGAAAAACGGCCCCCACAAAACATGGGAAACGATAGAGTTCACGGATTACCGTTTGTCGCCAGTCATGCGTGTTTCGTCAAAGCAGAAAGAAGGTGTTGCCGCTTGTTTCGCTGAAGAAATGGCAAAACACCGATGATGATACCGGGCTTGGCCAGATGATTGCGATTGTGCGCAAATCCCCGCTTGAGAGCGGATGGGGAAAAAGCGGCCTGAACCCGAACATGGCTTTGCAGGTGTTCGGAATGCGCCGGGCCGGGAATCATGCCGTGATCAACTGGATAATGCGCAATCCGCCGGAAGACAGTTCCGGTACGATTTTTCTGAACAATTGCCGCCCGTGGCGCGACCCGGTCGAAAGCCGCAAAAGCTTGGAAGTTAACGGCAAGCGTCGCGGTGACAAAACCGACACGATGGCCAAGGCGGGATCTTCGCCTTTGGTTGTTGTGTCCTACGAAGATTGCGCGCCACCCGCCGCAGATGTCGGGAAATCCATCATGCGCGGTTTCAAGATTGATGATGTGGATCACGTTGTCGTCGTCTATCGCGGGTTTCTGAACTGGAGCGCGTCCCTGCTAAAGAAGCTGCGCGGAAATCCGGGGTATTCGCCGGTGACGCGCAGCCGGATCATGCTGCGTTCTATCGAGCAATATGCCGAGGTTCTGGACCGGCTGAAATATCCCAACGTTATCGGCATCTGCTATGATGCCTGGGTCACTGCGCCGGCGTATCGTGCCGAAAAACTTGGCCAGCTGGGGCTGCCGGTAAAGGATAACGCATTGGGCGATATCCAGCGTTACGGTGGCGGATCATCGTTTCAGCAAGAGGCTGCAAAAGGTCAGGATCTGGGCGCGCACAAACGCTGGATCGAGATGGTTGAAGATTCAGAATACCTTGTGATGTTGTGGACAGTGGCGCAGGACGCCGCGTTTCTTGCGGTTTTGAAGGATCATTTTCCCGATGATGTCGAACTGCTGAAGCCGCTGGTCAATGCACACCCCGGATTGGGTGCGGCATTATGATGATGAACACACATATGGTTGGGACGTCTGGCGCCAACGTGGATTTTACGTTAGAAAACAATGAAATATTCGGGCGCTTGGGTCGTCCGTCAGCACAGGAGATGCGAAATGGTTCAACTAACGCTTCCTAAGAACTCGCGCATAACCACGGGCAAGGCATGGCCGAAACCCGAAGGCGCGACAAATGTCCGCAAGTTCAGCATCTACCGATGGAATCCCGATGACGGTCAGAACCCGCGCTTGGATACCTACTGGGTTGATATGGATACATGTGGTCCGATGGTTCTGGACGCGCTGATCAAAATCAAGAACGAGATTGATCCGACACTGACGTTCCGGCGGTCCTGCCGGGAAGGCATTTGTGGATCCTGCGCAATGAACATTGACGGGATCAATACGCTGGCCTGCATCTATGGCATGGACGAGGTGAAGGGCGATGTTAAGATTTACCCCTTGCCGCACATGCCTGTGGTCAAAGACCTGATCCCGGATCTGACGCATTTTTACGCCCAGCACGCCAGCATCATGCCGTGGCTTGAAACCAAAACCAATCGCCCCGCCAAGGAATGGCGCCAGTCGGTCGAAGACCGCGAAAAACTGGACGGGTTGTATGAATGCGTGATGTGCGCCTGTTGTTCAACGTCGTGCCCGTCCTACTGGTGGAACGGCGACAGATATCTTGGGCCGGCGGCCTTGTTGCATGCCTATCGCTGGATCATCGACAGCCGTGATGAAGCAACGGGCGAACGTCTGGATGAACTGGAAGATCCGTTCAAACTTTACCGCTGCCACACGATCATGAACTGCGCCAAGACTTGTCCCAAGGGTTTGAACCCGGCCAAGGCGATTGCGGAAATCAAAAAGATGATGGTTGAACGTACCGTTTGATTCTGTGAACGAGCCGCTGCCTCTGGCGGCGGCTCGCGCGGGCAATGATGCTGTCGGGCCCGCACTGTCCGGGTAATTGTTCATTGGATGATACCGGTTCCGATCCCTGATTGTGATCAACCGGAGCATTGCGCAAAAAAAATTCGGTCGACACAATAATCTCTATTGATCGACTCAAGCAATTGCCCCATATGCGCGTTCAGACGCCAACGCACGCGCCTCTGGCACGGCAGGGTTTCCCGCACGGTTACGTAGCGACGGTAACGTCTCCTTTGGAAATGAGCGGTCATGAATGGCCGGTTCTGTTGGAGATGACCAATGAATGCCTACGTCACCGATTTTTCGGAATTCAAAGCTGCACGCCCTGACCAGACACGCGCCGAAGTGTTTATCCGCAACACGCGGTTCGACAAGCCGACGCTTGTGCTGGATGTCGAAGCCGTTGCGCGCCAGTACGCGGCCCTGTCTGCGGGTCTGGGGCGGGCGCATATCCATTACGCTGTCAAAGCCAACCCGGCCAGCGCGATCATTGATCGTTTGGTACAAATGGGATCGGGATTTGATGCCGCTTCCCGTGGCGAGATCGAGCTGTGTCTGAGCCAGGGGGCTGACCCTTCAAAGATATCGTTTGGCAACACTGTGAAACGCGTCAGCGATATTGCGTTCGCGCATCAGGTGGGTGTGACTCTGTTCGCCGCAGACGCGGAAGAAGAGCTGGACAAGATCGCCGCGCATGCACCCGCTGCGCAAGTTTACATTCGTGTCATCGTGGACGCATCACAAGCCGACTGGCCGCTTAGTCGCAAGTTCGGCTGTGCGCGTACCAAGGTTCTGGCGTTGCTGTCGTATGCAAAGACCGTTGGCCTGACACCGGTCGGCCTGTCATTTCATGTCGGATCACAGACACGCCGCGCCGAGATGTGGACAGATACTCTGGATCAGGTGGCCAGCGTCTGGCGGGATGCGAAAGAGGCGGGATTTGATCTGTCCCTGCTCAACATCGGCGGTGGGTTCCCGGCGTTTTATGGTGAAGAGATTGACGGTGCGACCACGTATTGCGCGTCTGTGATGCAGCTGATCGCCGAACGCTTTGGCGATGTTCCCATGATCATGGCCGAACCCGGACGCGGTTTGGTGGCGGAATGTGGGGCCATCGCGGCCGAGGTTTTGCTGGTCTCCAGAAAATCCGACGACGATGTACACAGATGGGTTTATCTTGATATCGGTCGGTTTTCCGGTCTGGCCGAAACCGAAGGCGAAGCGATCCGTTATCAGTTTCTCACGGAAAAAGACGGTGATATTGAGGGGCCATGCATTCTGGCCGGGCCGTCTTGCGACAGTGCCGATGTTCTATACGAAAAACGCCCGGTCATGCTGCCGCACAATTTGTGCGCCGGTGACAAAGTGATCATCCGCAACTGCGGGGCCTACACGTCAAGCTATTCTTCGGTTGGCTTTAACGGTTTTCCCCCACTGGATGTAATGATCCTGTAAGGTGCGTTGTTCCGGGGCGTCCACGGGAGGGGATGCCCCGGAAATCTGTCAGGCGAACGCAGCTTCAAGCGCGATCTCGACCATGTCGCCAAAGCTGCTTTCGCGCTGGTCGGACGGAAGCGCCTCTTTCGTCAGAAGATGGTCCGACACCGTTAATATCGCAAGCGCCCGCCGGCCATAGCGCGCAGCAAGAGTGTAAAGTTCTGCCGCTTCCATTTCGACACCCAGTATGCCGTGACGCACCATCTGTTCATTCAGGTCCGGACGTTCATCATAGAACACGTCAGACGAATATATCCCGCCGACATGTGTTCTGGTGCCGTGGCTTTCGGCAGCGACCGCAGCGGCCCGCAACAGCGACCAGTCCGCTGAAGGAGCGAAATTCAGTTCTTTGAACAAAGACGATGACGGCGTGTTTACGGTTGTTGCCGTCATCGCGATAATCACGTCACGGATCGCAACATGCGGCTGCATGCCGCCGCAAGATCCGATGCGGATAAGCGTTTTGGCATCGAAATCGCGAATCAATTCATTCACATAGATTGACAGCGATGGCATTCCCATTCCGCTGCCCTGAATGGTTACGGGATGGCCATTCCATGTTCCGGTAAATCCCAGCATTCCGCGGGTTTCATTTACCAGTCGGATATCTTTCAGAAAGGTTTCCGCAGCCCATTTTGCGCGATAGGGATCGCCGGGCAATAAAACAGTTTCCGCAATATCGCCCGGTTCGGCCCCAATATGAATTGTCATGCGTTCGCCTTTAAGTAGTTATCAGATTTCCATCTTTGATGGATCTGTACCTGCTTTCAGCGCTTCTTTGAACCAAAAAGGCTGGCGTCCGCTGCCAGACCAGGTCTGGCTTTTGTCCTTGGGGTTGAAATACTTTGGTGGCCGTTTGGCTTTGGTATTCGAAGCATTGCGGCCAGCAGTCGGGGTTATGTCCGATAGGGAAAACCCGTATTCGGCAGCGGCCTTTTTTGCAGCTTCAAGCGCCAGTTTCTTCTCGGTGGCTTCGACAGCCTTTAATGCTTTTTGCACATCTGCGGCCAGTTTTTCGAGGTCTTTTCTGGACATCTCATTAAGATTGAGCGTCATTTTTTTCTCCCTGTGAGCGTTATCGCTTATCGCACAGGGAATTATTCTGTTTCAATCCATGCCATTGGCCGATTTTGTGTCAGCGTTAAAGCTTTATTGCGCTGCGACAGCTTTGGGGTCCGCCAGTTCAATTATATCCATCATGATTGAATTCAGTTCAAAATCTTTGGGCGTATAAACCCGCGCGACACCCATTGCCGCCAGTTTCGCAGCATCGTCGTCCGGTATGATGCCGCCTACAATGACTGGGATGTGCCCCAACCCCGCAGCATTCATTTTTTCCATCAGATCCTGAACAAGCGGAATATGCGATCCGCTTAAAATCGACAGCCCCACGACATGGGCCTGTGTTTCGATCGTATTCGCAACGATTTCATCCGGTGTCAGGCGAATGCCGTTATAGTCAATGTCCATGCCGCAATCGCGGGCACGAAATGCGATTTGTTCGGCGCCGTTCGAATGGCCGTCAAGGCCCGGCTTGCCCACCAGAAACTTCAACCGGCGCCCCAGCTTGTCGCTCACGGCATCTACGGCTGCGCGGATGTCGTCCAGCCCTTCTGTTTTGTTGGATACGGACGCAGACACTCCGGTTGGGCCGCGATAGGTGCCAAAGACCGCGCGCATCTGTTCGGCCCATTCGCCGGTTGTGACGCCGGCCTTTGCCGCTGCAATCGACGGTCCCATGATGTTTTCGCCGGTCTTGGCGGCATTGCGCAGGTTCTCAAGTGCGGCTTTTACGGCAACGGCGTCACGCTCTGAGCGCCAGGCGTTCAGTCGGTTGATCTGTTCCTGCTCAACGGCCGGGTCTACGACCATGATGCCGCCGTCTTCGGTTTGTAGGGGTGACGGTTCGGATGTTGTAAACTTGTTCACGCCCACAACCGTGACTTCGCCGGCTTCGATGCGGTTCAGGCGGTCTGCGTTGCTGTCGACCAGGCGGGACTTCATGTATTCAATCGCACTGATCGCGCCGCCCATGCTGTCCAGATTGGCCAGTTCCGCGCGCGCGCCGTCTTTCAGGCTTTCCACCTTGGCGTCTACGGCCGGGTTGCCATCAAACAGATCATCAAATTCCAGCAGGTCCGTTTCATAGGCCAGAATTTGTTGCATCCGCATTGACCATTGCTGATCCCATGGCCGGGGCAGACCCAATGCCTCGTTCCAGGCAGGCAGTTGCACGGCCCGTGCGCGTGCGTTTTTGGACAATGTCACAGCCAGCATTTCAATCAGGATGCGGTATACATTGTTTTCCGGTTGCTGTTCGGTCAGACCCAGACTGTTGACCTGCACGCCATAGCGAAAACGGCGGTATTTGGGGTCTGTGACCCCATATCGCTGTTCGCAGATTTCATCCCACAGGTCGACAAAGGCCCGCATTTTGCACATTTCGGTGACAAAGCGGATACCGGCGTTCACGAAAAAGGAAATACGGCCCACCAGGCGTGGAAAATCTTCGTCGGGCACCTGACCTTTCAGTCCGTCAAGCACTGCGGTTGCGGTGGCCAGCGCAAAGGCCAGTTCCTGTTCCGGCGTCGCGCCTGCTTCTTGCAGGTGATAGGAACACACGTTCATCGGGTTCCATTTCGGGACGTTCGTATAACAATACGCCGCCACATCCGTAATCAGTTTAAGCGACGGTTTGGGCGGGCAGATATAGGTGCCGCGCGACAGGTATTCCTTGATAATGTCGTTCTGAACGGTGCCTTGCAGTTGCGAAATGTCGGCGCCCTGTTCTTCTGCCACTGCGATGTACAGGGCCAGCAGCCAAGGTGCCGTGGCATTGATTGTCATCGATGTGTTCATCTGATCCAGCGGGATTTCATCGAACAATGTCCGCATGTCACCCAGATGTGCGACAGGCACGCCGACCTTGCCGACCTCGCCGCGCGCAAGGATGTGATCGCTGTCATATCCGGTTTGCGTGGGCAGATCGAAGGCAACTGACAAACCGGTTTGTCCTTTGGACAGGTTCGACCGGTAAAGCGCATTGGACGCGGCAGCGGTGGAATGCCCCGCGTAGGTGCGGATCAGCCAGGGGCGGTCTTTTTCGTGCTGGGTCATGGACGAACCTCGTGAATCACTTCGGCAATTTTATTGCGTTCAAAGGGTGATACTTGGAACTTTGCGCAATTGTCAATTCGCTGCATTGCGGCATTAGGCCCGAAACCGGTGATTGTGTGTGGCGAGATTTGCTGCCACGGTAAGGTTGATGACAACGACAGTAGAACTTCCTCTGTGGCTCTTGATTGTGATCCTGCTGTTCGCGGCGGTCACATTTGCATCGCATTTCCTGTTTCCGTCTGTACGCTGGTTCTTTCGCAGGCGGCTGGAAAAGGTCGTGGCCAAGGTGAACGAAAGGCTGGAACGGCCCATCGAACCATTCAAGCTGGCGCGCCGTCACGATATGATCCAGCGGCTGATTTACGACCCCGCAGTAACCCGCGCGGTGGCGGCCCATGCAAAAGACAGCGGTATCCCCGAAAACGTCGCCTTTGAAGAGGCGCGCCGCTATGCGCGTGAAATCGTGCCTTCATTTTCGGCCAGCGCCTATTTCGGCGTTGCGATCCGTCTGGCCAAACTGTTGTCGAACGCGCTGTATCGTGTACGGCTGGGCTATCAGGATGAAGACGCGCTCAAGTCACTGGATCCGGACGCGACAGTCGTCTTCGTGATCAATCACCGCAGTAACATGGATTATGTACTGGTTACATATCTGGCGGCAGAGCGGTCGGCCTTGTCCTACGCAGTTGGCGAATGGGCGCGTGTCTGGCCCCTTTCCGGATTGATCCGGGCAATGGGCGCCTATTTCATCCGGCGAAAATCGCGCAACGAGCTTTATCGCTGTGTGCTGGCCCGCTATGTCGGTCTGGCCACCAACGGCGGCGTGACCCAAGCCATGTTTCCGGAAGGTGGGCTTAGCCTTGACGGGGCGCTGAAGCCGGCAAAGCTGGGCCTTTTGAAATATATCTCGGACGGATTCACTGACGGTGATCGCGATGTGGTTTTTGTACCTGTCGCGCTGAACTATGACCGGGTTTTGGAAGACCGTATTCTGATCGCAGCCGGGGATGCAGGCGAACGCCGGTTCCGCGCGCGCATCAGTGTTGTCGCGGGATTTGCTCTCAAGCAGGTCTGGCTCAGGCTGACGGGACGTTTTCACAGGTTCGGCTATGCTGCGGTCAGTTTTGGATCGCCCCTGTCGCTGGCCCAGTTCAGCGCCGGCAAAAAGGGTGATATCGCGGCGTCCCTTGGGGCCGAGCTGATGCGGCGGATTGGCAATGTGGTGCCGGTGTTGCCTGTGCCCTTGGTTGCGCATGTCCTGCAGGGCGGTGCGCCGATGGATCGTGCGGAACTGGAACGGTCCGTTTCGGGCCTGTTGGCGCAATTGGGTGATGCCTACGTACATCTGCCGCGCAACAACCGCGATTATGCTGTCGAGGTGGGGGTACGCCATCTGGCAGAACGCGGGATCGTGATCGAAAAGGACGGGTTGTTCCACACACCTGAAGCGCAGCTCAGTGCACTGGCGTATTATGCGAACTCGATCCGGCATCTTGTCCCGAAGGACGGCCCCGTACTTTCTGCGGATGCGAAGGAAATTTCTGCGACTGCTGGGTCATAAAATTACCAATTTGAACCGTTTTGGGTTGCAATATTGCGTATCAGGCCATATCCCACGGTAGGCGCCGGGCGATTCTGCGCTGCGGCACGGCCTGATGTCAGGCTGTATGGTGTTAAGACAGGGACAAGATCAGGAGGCCACATGGCTTTGGACAACGATGGCGGAATTGCCAACTACGACGCACCCGAAAAAGATCTTTATGAAATGGGTGAAATGCCGCCTTTGGGCTATGTCCCGAAACAGATGTATGCCTGGGCAATCCGTCGGGAGCGCCATGGTGAACCAGACAAGGCCATGCAGGTAGAAGTTGTCGACGTACCGGTGCTGGACAGCAACGAGGTTCTTGTTCTCGTGATGGCTGCGGGCGTGAATTACAATGGCGTCTGGGCCGCTCTGGGCGTTCCGATCAGTCCTTTTGACGGACACAAACAACCCTATCACATTGCCGGTTCTGATGCGTCAGGCATCGTCTGGGCTGTCGGTGACAAAGTCAAACGATGGAAAGTTGGTGATGAAGTCGTTGTGCACTGCAACCAGGACGATGGTGATGACGAGGAATGCAATGGCGGCGATCCGATGTATTCGCCAACCCAGCGGATCTGGGGGTATGAAACTCCGGACGGGTCGTTTGGCCAGTTCACGCGCGTGCAATCGCAGCAGTTGATGCCGCGCCCCAAACATCTGACCTGGGAAGAGGCCGCGTGTTACACGCTTACTCTTGCGACAGCCTACCGGATGCTGTTCGGCCACGAGCCGCATGATCTGAAACCAGGTCAGAATGTTCTGGTCTGGGGCGCTTCAGGCGGTTTGGGATCTTACGCAATCCAGTTGATCAACACGGCGGGTGCGAATGCGATCGGCGTGATCAGCGACGAAGACAAACGCCAGTTTGTTCTGGATCTGGGCGCAAAAGGCGTTCTGAACCGCAAGGATTTTGATTGCTGGGGGCAAATGCCCACGGTGAATACCCCTGAATATGCCGCGTGGTTTGCCGAGGCCCGCAAATTCGGCAAGGCAATCTGGGACATTACCGGTAAGGGCGTCAATGTTGACATGGTGTTTGAGCATCCCGGCGAAGCAACATTCCCGGTGTCGACATTCGTTTGCAAAAAAGGCGGAATGGTCGTGATCTGTGCCGGTACTACCGGTTTCAATCTGACATTTGACGTGCGTTACATGTGGATGCACCAGAAGCGCTTGCAGGGCAGCCACTTCGCGCATCTCAAGCAGGCATCATCGGCGAACAAGCTGATGTTGGAGCGTCGTTTGGATCCATGCATGTCAGAAGTATTTTCATGGAACGATCTTCCGGATGCGCACATGAAAATGATGCGGAACGAACACAAACCCGGAAACATGGCGGTGCTTGTACAATCGCCTAAGACCGGACTTCGGACATTTGAAGACGCGCTGGAAGCCAAGCGATAAAAGCAGAAACACTCTGTCTCTTGATTGACACCTGCGACTGGTTTGGGCCGGTTGCAGGTGTTTTTTATTATTAATCATGTGAATTCAGAAGGTTAAAATATATGCCCCCACTATTATTGGGGAGTTGAAAAACGCGAATTCCAAGAGAAGTGAAAACATGTTAAGGTTGTGTTAACGACTTATTAGCTACCAAAGAGCGATATTATTATGAGAAATGATTGGATTTTAGACGTTCTGGCGGACCTGCAAAGCTTTGCGCGCAAAAACGGGATGGATGCGCTGGCGGAACAGTTGGGTGATACCAAGATCATTGCCGCCGCCGAAGTCATGTCTTTGGATGAAAAGGCTTACGCGCGCTGCAATGAACAAAACTCGTCTGGAGCAGATACTGGTAACACTGGAGCAAGCCGACGCGCTTGACAGCCTTCAATCTGCATCAATTGCATTGCGGGATTACTTTGCCATTGACCATATTGTTTATCATTGGGTGGATTCAGCGGGTGACCAATACGGCTGCGGAACTTACGACCGGGCTTGGGCGCAGCACTATATCGAACGGAATTATCTGCGGATAGATCCCGTGATTATAGGGTGTTACCAACGGTTCCACCCTGTCGACTGGAAAAGGCTGGACTGGTCGAGCAAGGCCGCGCGCGCCTTCAAAGCGGACGCAATGTCGTTTGGGGTTGGCAATCAGGGTTTTTCAGTTCCAATTCGCGGTCCGAACGGTCAATTTGCCTTGTTCACGGTTTCTCATTCCTGCTGCGATGACGAATGGGACAGGTTCACAGAAAAACATCGCCGCGACCTGATCCTGATTGCGCATTACTTTAATCAGAAGGCGCTTGATTTCGAACCGGATCGCGCCCCGGAACCGTCACAAACGCTGTCCCCGCGCGAGGTGGATGCAATGACCTTACTGGCGATCGGGTATAATCGGGCGCAAGTTGCCGAAACGCTTTCCATTTCCGAACATACCCTGCGTGTTTACATCGAAAGCGCCCGTTTCAAACTGGGCGCGATGAACACCACCCATGCTGTTGCACGCGCCCTTAGCCGCGGATTGATCGTCGTTTAGCTGTTGCGTCAATCAGAGCAGACCGCGCGGCCCTGAAATACAAAACTAACATGCGCAAATGTAGCTCTTTGCCATCCTGTAGGAGGGGTTAAAGATGCTAAGATACATTTACGGAAATGACTTGCACGACTATCCGAAACTTGCACAGAGCATGTTTCAGGATTGGGCGGACCAGTTCAAAACCCGTCTGGGCTGGGACGTGTCGGTCAACGCGCAAGGGCACGAGCGGGATGACTATGACGACCTCAATCCGCTTTATGTGATCTGGGAAGAAAGCAGCGGACGCCATGGCGGATCCATGCGGTTCCTGCCGACAACTGGTCCTGTCATGGTGAACGATCATTTTTCCCACCTTCTGGGAGGCGGCACACTGGTCAGTCCCCTGATCTGGGAATGTACCCGGTTTTGTCTGGCACAGGGTGCAGCGCCGCGTGTAGCTGCTGCCCTTATGCTGGGCGGGGGCGAGATCATGGCGGGTTTTGGCGTCCGCCATTTTGTTGGTGTCTTTGATGCGCGCATGGTCCGCATCTATCGCATGATCGGGTCATCGCCCGAAATCCTGGGCACTGACGGGGAAGGGCGCAGCAAGATCAGTGTTGGCCTTTGGGAGTTTGCGCCAGATGCCAAAGCCCGGATTGCAGCGCGGACAGGGCTGTCCGAAGACGTTTCCCGGCTTTGGTTCGATCGCGCATTCGGCCGTCGCGAACGGGGCAAGCTTGCACTTTCTGCGTAACTTTCCCGCAAATCGATCCAGCTGTCTGGCGCCTGCCTGACAGCGCCTATAGTGTCCCGATATGACCGTTGCGCCAGTTACATTTTCGCAGGATCAGGCCACCGCTTACGATGCGGTGGCCGATGCGTTGCGTATCGCCGGGATAGATTTGCTTGATGGTGCACTGACGCCCCCCCGTGAAGGTCAATCCAGCGTCGTCGCGATCACGGGCAAGGCCGGATCGGGAAAGACATTGCTGCTGGCAGAGCTTTATCGCGCAATGAAAACCGCAGGCGTGGAAATTGTATCGGGCGATTATGAAAGCCGCAAAAGGGCGGGAAAACGCACATTGGCCATCCTCGCGCCAACCAACAAGGCAGCATCGGTTTTGCGGCTGCAAGGTGTTCCCGCGACGACGATCCACCGCATATTGTACACGCCGGTCTATGATCCCGATTACGAAAAAATCGCCGAATGGCTGACGGGCAATGGTGAGCGGCCGGATGTCGAAGGATTGACCGATCAGGCACTGGATCGCGCGGCGCTGTTTTACAAGGCGAACGCATCCATTCCCGGCGCGCTGGCCGCAGCCGGATTGCGGGGCTCGGATTTCATCACAGGCTGGAAGCGCCGCGAAGAGCCGTTGGACGTCGGATTTATCGATGAAAGTTCGATGCTGGATGACCGGCAGTTTGAAGATCTGAAAGACATTTTTCCGACCCTGCTGCTGTTCGGTGATCCGGCACAGCTGGCGCCGGTGAACCAGTCAGGCACGATGGTATTCGATCGCTTGCCCGAAACACGGAAATTCAATCTGGACCGGGTGTACCGTCAGGATGCCGACAACCCGATCCTTGATCTTGCGCATGCGCTGGCCGACCCGAAGCTGGAATTTTCCGATTTCGAAGGCATGGTTCAGGATATAGCGCGGACGGATGATCGTGTTGTCTGGGGCGAACGGGTGGAAGTTGACCTGATGGCGCGCAGTCCGGTTCTGGTCTGGCGCAATGCAACCCGTGTTCGGCTGATTACCGCATTTCGCAGCGTTTATGGCGCCCCGGATGATGAATTGCTGCCCGGTGAGCCGCTGATCTGTGACGGTATCGAACTGCCCCTGAAGCACCGCAAGAAACGGCTCGACCTTGAGGCGCGCGGCCTGATCAAGGGGGCTCAGGTGGTTTATCTGGGGCCGGGGCGCAAGCCCGGTTTTTCAAGGTTGCACGTCGTCGGTGCGGAAGACCCGCAAGTCAGTGCTGCATCCATCGTCAAGATCGAAAAGCCGGACGAGGAAGAACCGTTTATCCCGTTCGCCGCCAAGATGGGGGCTACGTTTTTGCATGGGGCCGCGGTGACAATCCACAAGGCACAGGGCAGCCAATGGGACACCGTACAGGTATTTGCCCCTGACCTTTTCGTGGCCGCGCGTATGGGGCGGATCGAAGCGGGGCAACCCTTGTGGAAACGTCTGGCCTATGTGGCAATCACCCGTGCACAAAACCGACTGATCTGGGTCGTGCGTAACAGGTTGTCAAAGCCGACAGATGCCTTGCGTATAGATGACCTGGCCGCAGTTCCAGCCCCGCTGAGCCTTGAGGAGCCGACATGAAATCCGTTTTGATCACCGGTGCCAGTTCTGGCATAGGACGTAACACCGCAGTTCAATTTCTAGAGAATGGCTGGCGTGTTGGCCTGGTGGCACGCAGGGCCGACCGTTTGAACGGACTTCAGGAACAGTATGAACACGCGATCGCATTGCCGGCGGATGTGACAGATGCAACGGCAATGCAAGCTGTCTTTGACAGTTTTGCAAAGCAGGCGGGCCATCTGGATGTGGTGTTTAACAATGCCGGAACATTTGGTCCGTCCGGAACCATCGACGAAATTGATCTGGACGCATGGGAGGCCGTGCTGAATGTCAATTTGCGCGGCATGTTCATCACGGCGCGCCTGGCCTTCGCGCAGATGCGTGCGCAATCCCCGCAAGGGGGCAGGATCATCAACAACGGGTCGTTGTCGGCCTATGTGCCACGCCCCGGGTCGGTTTGTTACACGACGACCAAACACGCCATTACCGGTCTGACCAAGACGCTGTCTCTGGATGGTCGACCTTTCAACATCGCGTGTGGCCAGATCGATATCGGGAATGCCCAGACCGAACTGGTGGATGATCTGAACGCCCGCGCCTTGGCCGCGAACCCGGATGCAAAGCTGATGCCGATGATGCAGGTTGATGATGCCGCGCGTTCGGTTCTGCACATGGCAAACATGCCCGAGGGTGCGAATGTTCAGTTCATGACAGTGATGGCAACGAATATGCCCTATATCGGGCGTGGCTGACACACGCCCAAAAACCTGCCAGATCAGGCGCGGAACAGTTTGAATATGGCGGATGCGCCCCATCCGGCGGCAATCGCAATTGCCAGAGACATCAAGCCGTAAATCAAAGGCTGTTCCCGCGACAGGCCAAACAACCACCGTTCCAGCCCGACCTTGTACACATCGATCTGGGTATCATAGCTTGATACAACCTCGCCGCCGCGGGTCAGAAAAATGCGTATCACATAGTTGCCTTCGGTCAGGTTGGCGGGCATTTCTATCGCCGTTCGGAACAATGTCTGTTCATCGACAACCACATATTCCTGCAAAAGCTGATACAGCCGGTTTTCTGTCCGGATGCGAATGACCGCGTCCGTAAAGTTTTCCGCGTCCGAGATGTTTTGCGGGGCGCCGACTGACCGGATTGCGCGCGGAATGGACACGCGATGGCGCAGGTCTTCGGTATCTGTCAGGGCCTTGAACAAAGGCGCGCTGGTCGCGATGGCATAGAAACTGGGCGCTTTGTCCACTTCAAGAACATCGGTGTTGACCCAGATACCAAACCTTTTCTCCTTGCGCCGGACGGTCACCGGCACGGAGGGGCCGGAAACGGTAATGATCACTTCAAGAGGTTCGCCTTGCGGGATCGGCATTTCGCGTTTGACCGCACCGAAAATCAGGATTTCCGAACCGTCAAAGCTGGTGGTGATGTCCACCTTGTCTTTGCTGAGGCCCAGAACCACCTGTTCCGCGCTTGCTGGCCAGGCCAGACACATCAGCAGGATCAGAACACGAACCATTTGCTAATGCCCACCCGGTTTGCCAAGGGAATACAATTCCGCCGGCATGACAAGAAGATCAAAAGCCAGTTTGCCGCAGACCGCCAGCACCATGATGGCCAACAGAATACGCAACTGCTCGGCTTTCATTTTCACACCGATGCGCGTGCCGATCTGTGCGCCAACCACCCCGCCAACCAACAGAAGAACGGCCAGAACGATATCAACGGTAAAGTTGGTTGTCGCGTGCAGAAGGGTTGTGAACGCCGTCACAAAAATGATCTGGAACAGGGACGTTCCAACCACCACCTTGGTTGGCATGCCCAAAAGATAGATCATCGCCGGAACCATGATAAATCCACCGCCAACGCCCATAATCGCGGCAAGAATACCCACCGCGACACCAACGACGAGAGGCGGGATAACCGAAATATACAACCCCGAAGTCCGGAACCGCATCTTGAACGGCAGCGCGTGAATCCAGCCGCGGTGTTTTCGTCTGGGAACGGGCGCACCGCCACTTTTGCGGGCTTTGCGAATGGCATTCAGGCTTTCAACGAACATCAGGCTGCCGATAACGCCCAAAAACACGACATAGCAAAGCTTGACCAGCAGATCGACCTGACCCAACTGTTTGAGGTAGTTGAACACCAATACACCGATTGCAGCCCCGACAAGGCCGCCGATCAACAGCACCGTTCCCATTCGAAGATCGACAGTCTTTCGCTTGAAATGCGCAAGCACACCGGAAAACGAAGATGCCACGATCTGGTTTGCTTCTGTTGCAACCGCGACCGCCGGAGGAATCCCGATGAAGAACAACAGCGGTGTCATCAAAAATCCGCCGCCCACACCGAACATGCCCGACAGGATGCCCACGAGCCCACCCAAGCCTAACAACAGGAAGGCGTTGACCGAAACTTCGGCAATGGGAAGATAGATCTGCATTAGCTTTCCTAGACCGGACGCCGCCGCAAATGCAATATATCAAAGCCGTCCTGTGACCAAAGGCGCGGGCGATTTTCCGGAACTGGCCTTATTGCAGGCGTTAACGTTCTTTCACGTAGGGTTCGCCGCCGGCGCGGGGGGGAATGGCCTTGCCGACAAACCCGGCCAGAATGACGACTGTCAGAATGTAGGGCAGGGCATCCATGAACTGCACCGGAACGGTAAACGCCCCCAGATCGATATTCTGATATCGCAGTGCAATCGCCTGAAGAAAACCGAACAGCAGACACGCGGACAGAGCGTACCAGGGGCGCCATTTTGCAAAGATCAGCGCTGCCAATGCGATGAAGCCACGCCCCGCCGTCATGTCTTTGACAAAGCCGGCTTGCAGCGCGGTGGCAAGGTAAGCCCCGGCAATTCCACACAGCACACCACAGATCGCAACCGCGGCGTATCGCAGGCCCACAACAGACACACCCGCCGTATCAACGGCTGCCGGGTTTTCCCCGACCGCGCGCAAGCGCAAACCAAAACGGGTCCGGAACAGGATCCACCACGTCAGGGGCACGCTGGCAAACGCAAGATAGACCAGAACGGAATGCCCCGAGATCAGTTCGTAATAAACCGGTCCCAGCAATGGCACGTCACGCAATGCATCCGCGAAAGGCAGCGTTATGGGTTCAAACCGGGCTGCCCCTATCAAAGACGGGGTGCGCCCGCCCTGTTGAAACCAGTCCTGAGCGATCAGAACCGTCAGGCCGGCCGCCAGAAAATTGATGGCAACTCCCGATATCAATTGATTGCCGCGGAATGTGATTGACGCCAGACCGTGCAGCGCACTAAGCGCCATGGACGCACCAACTCCGGCCAGCAGGCCTAGCCAGACAGATCCGGTGAGGGCTGCGACAGCCGCCGAAAAAAAAGCAGCGGCAAGCATCTTGCCTTCAAGGCCGATATCAAAAATGCCCGCGCGTTCGGAAAACAACCCGGCCAGACAGGCCAGCAATAACGGGGTCGCCAGCCTTACTGTGCTGTCCAGCACCTGAAGCAATGTTGCAAAATCCATCAGCTTTTCCTTTGCCGCAGGGCCAGAAACAGCTTTTCAAGCGGCATCCGAACCATGTTGTCCAGCGCGCCGGTAAAAAGGATGACCAGTGCCTGAATGACGACAATCAATTCGCGCGGGATCGTCGTCCACAGGGCTAGTTCGGCGCCGCCCTGATATAGGAAGCCGAACAGTATCGCGGCCAGAAACACACCGACGGGATGGCTGCGCCCCATCAGCGCGACCGCGATGCCGATAAACCCCGCACCTTCCGTGGCATTAAGAACCAGCCGTTCCGCTTCGCCCATGACATTGTTGATCGCCATCATGCCGGCCAAGCCGCCAGATATCAGCATTGCGATCATGGTGATCTTGACCGGTGAAATACCTGCGTATTTCGCAGCGGATTCAGAATGCCCGTAAGCGCGGATTTCGTATCCCAGACGGGTGCGCCAGATCAGAACCCAGACTGCAACACAGGCCAGAACAGCCACCAGAAGGGTCACATTTGCAGGGGCTGATTTGGAGAATTCGATCCCGAAAGGGGCCAGCATTTCATGCAGCGTGGGCAGGTGGACGGTTTCACCGAACCGTGCAGTCGCCGGATCCATCGACCCCTTCGGGCGCAGCATGTTGACCAGAACATAGTTCAGCACCGCCGCGGCGATGAAATTGAACATGATGGTGGTAATTACGATGTGGCTGCCGCGTTTGGCCTGCAAATAGGCCGGAATGGCAGCCCACATGGCCCCAAACAGCGCCGCACCGATAGTTGCCCCCAACAGGGCCAGCGACCAATGCGGCCACGGAATGTAAAGGCAGGCCAGCGCAACACCCAGACCGCCCAGCATCGCCTGACCTTCGCCGCCGATATTGAACAGCCGTGCGTGAAACGCGACCGCGACGGCCAGACCGGTGAACATGAAGTTCGTAGCGTAATACAGGGTATAGCCCCACCCGTATGTAGACCCCAAAGCGCCATTGATCATCAGTTTGACCGCAGCCACCGGATCTTCGCCAATGGCCAGAATAACAAGGGCGGACAGGATGGCGGCCAGCAACAATGAAATCAAAGGCACCAGAACAACTTCGGCCCATTTCGGCATCACATCCATCTATGCGGCCTTTCCCGACATGCCGGCCATCAAAAGACCCAGTTCCTTTTCGTCGGTCTGCTCTGGCAGGCGTTCGCCCATGATGTGTCCGTCAAACATCACTGCGATGCGATCACTTAGGGACAGGATTTCTTCCAGTTCGACACTGACAAGCAAAATGGCCTTGCCCTGATCCCGCAGGGCCACGATCTGTTGGTGAATGAATTCGATGGCGCCGATGTCCACGCCGCGCGTCGGTTGGCCGATCAGCAACAGATCGGGGTTTCTTTCAATTTCGCGCGCAACAACGATTTTCTGCTGGTTGCCGCCGCTGAAATTCTTGGCCTCTTGCCAGCAATTGGCAGGCCGGATGTCGAACTTTTCGATCTTGGCCTCGGTGTCGCGGCGCAGCGCTGTGTTGTTCATCAGCAATCCGGAATTATAGGCCGGGTCGCGGTGATAGCCAAAAGCCACGTTTTCCCACGCGTGAAAGGGCATGATCAGCCCTTCGCGCTGACGATCTTCGGGAACATGCGCAATGCCGTTGGCGCGGCGGGTTTGCCCGTCTGACAGCCTGCCGGTCACGTCCAGCCGTTTGCCGTTTATTGCGATCTCGCCTGTGCCGTTGGCATATCCGCCCAATACCTCAAGCAATTCGGATTGCCCGTTGCCCGCAACGCCTGCAATACCCAGTATTTCACCGGCGCGCACATTCAGATTGATGCCCTTGACGCGCTCCACGCCTTTTTCATCGACAACGCGCAGGTTCTTGATTTCAAGCACGATATCACCTGGGGTCGCCGGTTTCTTGTCGACCCGAAGCAAGACTTTGCGGCCAACCATCAGTTCCGCCAGTTCAGCAGGCGATGTTTCCGATGTTTTGACAGTTGCCGTCATTTCACCACGGCGCATCACACTGACGGTATCGGTAATATCCATGATCTCGCGCAGTTTGTGGGTGATCAGGATGATGGTTTTGCCTTCCTGACGCAGCCGATCCAGAATGCGGAACAACTGATCCGCCTCGGCCGGGGTCAGAACACCCGTTGGTTCATCCAGAATCAAGATATTGGCATTGCGATACAGTGCCTTGAGGATTTCGACCCTCTGCTGCATGCCGACGCCCAGGTCTTCGATCACTGCATCAGGATCGACATTCAGTCCGTATTCCTGTTCCAGTTCAAGCAGAATGCGCCGTGCCTTGGTCAAGGATGGCATCAGCATGTGGCCGTCTTCGGCCCCCAGAATGATGTTTTCCAGAACCGTGAAATTTTCAACCAGCTTGAAGTGTTGAAAGACCATGCCGATGCCGGCGGCAATCGCCGCCTGGCTGTCAGGTATCTGCGTGCGCTGGCCACCGATGAACACCTCGCCCTTGTCGGCTTTGTAAAAGCCGTAAAGGATGCTCATCAAGGTGGATTTGCCAGCACCGTTTTCACCGATGATACCATGTATCGTACCGGGCATGACCGAAATGGAAATGTCCTTGTTGGCCTGAACCGGACCAAAAGACTTTGAAATTCCGCGCAATTCAATTGCCGGAGCGGCAGTATCCCGCCGCTCCGAAGTTTGATCGGCTCCCACGCTCAGAAGCTCAGGTCCGGGCAGCTGTCGTCAGACATATAGTCATGCACGCTCAACTCGCCGCTGGCGATCTTGGCCGCTGCCGCTTCAACCGATGCTTTCATCTCGTCGGTGACAAGGGATGCGTTGTTTTCATCCATTGCGTAACCCACGCCGCCATTGGCGATGCCCATGACATTGAATCCGGCTTCCAATCCGGGGCCATCCTTGAACGCGTTGTAAACCGCATTGTCGACCCGCTTCATCATCGAGGTCAGAACCTTGCCGGGGTGCAGATGGTTCTGGTTGCTGTCCACGCCGATCGACAGAATGCCTTCATCTGCTGCGGTTTGCAGAACACCAACACCGGTGCCGCCCGCCGCCGCATAGACCACATCCGCGCCCTGACTGATCTGTGCCTTGGTCAGTTCAGAGCCCTTTACCGGATCATTCCAGGCCGAAGGTGTTGTGCCGGTCATATTGGCAATCACGGTGGCATCTGGGTTTGCAGCCTTTACACCCTGAGCATAGCCGCAAGCGAATTTCCGGATCAGCGGAATATCCATGCCGCCGATGAAACCGACGGTGTTGGATTCCGAGGCTTGCGCCGCCATCATGCCAACCAGATAGGATCCTTCATGTTCGTTAAAAACAACCGAACGGACGTTGGGGGCGTCAACCACCATATCGATGATGACAAATGATGTGTCAGGATAGTCTGCGGCGACCTGTCCCAGCGCATCCGCGAATGCAAACCCGGCCATTACGATCGGGTTTGATCCGCTTTCGGCAAACCGGCGCAGGGCCTGTTCGCGCTGCGCTTCGGATTGCAGCTCGATTTCACGGAAGGATTCGCCGGTTTCTTCGGCCCAGCGCTGTGCCCCGCCAAAGGCTGCTTCGTTGAACGATTTGTCAAACTTGCCGCCAAGATCGAAAATCAACGCTGGTTCGGCCAAAGCCGCGCCCGCCGTCAGGGCAAGCCCTGCGGCCGCGCCCATAAGGGATTTCATAAGTGTCATTCTGTGTCTCCCAGTTGTTTTGTGACGAGGCGGCCATTTACCATTCCGGCGCCCCTGTTTGTTTTCAGGTGTCGTTTTGCACCGCCAAATAAGGCCGCAGTGCCCGCCAAGGGTCAACTGCTTTTTAACTGTGTTTCTGGCGGTAATGCGGAAAACCTTACGGCAAGGGGCGCGACAACAAAAGAGCATCGACAGGGCCGACCCCTGCGCGCGCATAATAGCCGGGGCGCAGGCCGACCTGTGCAAAACCAGTGCTGTGGTACAAAGCCAGCGCACCGGCATTGTCTGCCGCCACTTCCAGGAACAGTTCAAATGCGCCCAGTTCGGTGGCTTTGGCCATGGATCGGATCAACAACGACTTTCCAAGCCCGGCGCGGCGATGTTCGGGGTGAACTGCGATTGTCAGCAATTCGGCCTCGTCTGCGATCACACGGATCAAGGCAAATCCGTTGCTTTCGGCAATCACATGACAGTGCGGTGTGGCCAGCAGGTTCGCGAATTCGTCTGCGTCCCATGCACGGTCTTGTGTAAACGCTGCACGGTGAAGCATGGCCAGATGCGAAGGTGTGACCATGCGGATCACGAGGCCAGAATGACCGGCGGTGCGTCGCGCGCAGTTGCGGCATCCGCAGGCCTCATATACAGTGGGGCAGGCGGAGCGCTTTCGGTTTGCCATCTGGTTGCAGCGATACGGGCAATCCGTTCGGCCAGCACCAAAGGAGGCAGCGGCGCCGGTGTGGCGAGGCCCGCATGTGCCGTTTCCGCATCTGCATCCAAGCGCAGTTGTAACCGCGGTGCCAGACATTCGTCTTCCAGATAATCCTGCCTGTAAACCTGTGCACGTGGTGCATCGATCAGTGCCGCGAACGGGCGTGTGGTGCCGAATGCCAATGCCTCGAACCCGGAAACCCCGACCGCAGCAATGTCTAGCCCCATGGCCAGCCCGCGCGCTGTCGCTACCGAAATGCGGATACCGGTGAAATTTCCTGGTCCGATCCCGACACCCAAAGCATTCAGATCGTTCCAGCTTGGGCCTGCCTTTGCCAGTACTTCCTGCAAAAGTGGTACCAGCCGTTCTGCCTGACCTTTGGACATGTCTTCTGCAAGGCCCGCAATAATCCGGTCGCCAGACAGTAAAACGGCCGCGCAATGCGCGGCCGATGTGTCAAACCCGAGAATCAGTGGCTGATCAAACGGCAACGGGTCGTACCTCGGTCACTTCGGGAATATAGTGGCGCAGCAGGTTTTCGATGCCCATTTTCAACGTCAGCGTAGAAGACGGACAGCCTGCGCATGCCCCCTGCATATGAAGGTAAACCACGCCGCGATCAAACCCGTGAAAGGTAATATCGCCGCCGTCCTGTGCAACGGCGGGGCGCACCCGGCTGTCCAGCAATTCCTTGATCTGGGATACAATCTCGCCGTTTTCGCCGTTATGTTCGGCATGGCCCGATGCGGGTTCATGACCGTCGTTCATAACCGGCTGACCGGACTGATAGTGTTCCATGATCGCGCCCAGAATGGCGGGTTTGATATGGTCCCATTCGGTGTCGTCCGATTTTGTCACCGTGACGAAATCAAGCCCGAAGAACACGCCTGTTACGCCACCAACTGCGAAAATGCGCGTGGCCAATGGCGATTTGTCAGCCGTATCGGCCGATGGAAAATCCGCAGTGCCCATTTCCATCACGGATTGCCCGGGAAGAAACTTCAAAGTCGCGGGGTTTGGGGTCGATTCAGTTTGAATGAACATGTGTGCATCTCCGGTTGGGCTGAGCTACGGATATGCGTCTGCGCAAGGCGAAAGTCAAGGTTTGGAACGATTCTAAAGCGGGGGTTTCAGGTGATCGCTTCCAGCTTTTCCTTGGACAGATCACCCGGAACGATCGTTACGGGAATGGGCAGGGAACCTGCATTCTTCATCAGTTGCGTGATGATTGGGCCGGGCCCCTTGTTGTCGGTGCTGGCCCCCAAAACCAAAACCCCGATTTCCTTGTCTTCCGTAATCTGGGCGATGATTTCCTTGACGGGCTGGCCTTCGCGAATGACCAGTTCGGGATCAATCCCCTGTTTGTCCCGCATCCATTTGGCGAACACTTCGAAATGGGCGTGAATACGTTCGCGGGCCTCTTCGCGCATCACTTCGCCGACGCCGATCCAGTGGTTGAATTCGTCAGGCGGGATAACAGACAGAATTTGTACGCCGCCCCCGGTATGCGCCGACCGCATTGCGGCAAAACGCATCGCATTCAGACATTCGCGGCTGTCGTCCAATACCACCAGAAATTTGCGCATTTGATTGCTCCCTAACCGGGGTGATCATGGCGTGACTTAGTGATCGTGGCAATTGGCTTTTGCGGTAAAGCCGGCGGTCAGCGTTCTGACGCGGCCCAGTCCCAATACATTTCCCGAACTTTCCGTGCCACCGGCCCTACCTGATATTGCGTGTCATCAAAGGCTTTTACAGGTGTGACCTTGGCCATATTGCCCGACAGGAAAACTTCATCGGCGTCGTGGAAATCTTCAAAACTCAGAACGCTTTCATGCACCCGCATTCCGTCTGCCTGCATATTTTTGATGTGGCGGGCGCGGGTAATGCCGGACAGGAACGTGCCGTTGCCAATGGGGGTGAAAACCTCACCGTCCTTGACCATGAACACGTTCGCCGTTGCGGTTTCGGCCACATTGCCCATCGCATCTGCCACCAAAGCGTTGCCAAAACCTTTGGCACGCGCTTCCTTTAGCATCCGCGCGTTGTTGGGATAAAGACAGCCCGCTTTTGCATTTACAACGCTGTCTTCCAGTACGGGGCGTCGAAAGCGGGTGCGTGTCAGCGTGGTCGAATGATCTGCGGGCGGCATTGGTATTTCTTCCAGACAGATCGCAAAACCGGTTTTGTCCTGCGATGGAACAATTGCCGTAATGTCCCCGTCAATGCCCCAATACATCGGGCGGATGTAAACGGCCGCGTCCGGTGCAAATCGCTTGAGGCCCTCGTGAATAATCGCGACCATTTCGTCAGTTTCGACGGTCGGTGCCAGCATCAAGGCCGCGGCTGACCGGTTCACGCGGGCGCAGTGAAGATCAAGATCAGGAGATAGACCTTCGAAAAAACGGGCGCCGTCAAACACTGTGCTGCCCAGCCACGATCCGTGGTCGGCTGCATTCATGATGGGCACATCCCCGTCATGCCAGGCACCTTCAAAGTAGGTTCTGATATTGCTGCCCGTTGCCATGTTGTATCCTCCCCTTGACCTGCAAAGCCTAGGGCAGTTTTAGGTCAGACGTCCAGACCTTAATTGGCCTCGCCGACCAATGCTTGTACATCCAGCGGCGCATTGACCATCGCCAGCGTGCCGTTTGCCTGGCGCGGCCATTCGGCTTCCGGTCTGTCGCGGTATAGTTCTATGCCGTTGCCATCGGGATCGTGCAGATAGACCGCTTCACTGACACCGTGATCTGCCGCGCCGTCCAGCGTGATGCCCGCCTCCTGCACCGCTTTGATCGCCGCGCCCAAGGCGGCCCTGTCGGGATAAAGGAACGCGACATGATAAAGCCCTGTCGTATTGGCCGCCGGCGCCGGCCCGCCACGGCTGTGCCACGTGTTCAGCCCGATGTGATGGTGATAGCCGCCAGCCGACAGAAAGGCGGCCTGATCGCCATAGCGCTGGGTCACGTCAAATCCCAGAACATCGCGATAGAACGCAATGGCGGCGTCAAGATCGGACACTTTCAGATGAACATGTCCAACGCGGGTTTCGGAGTGGGTTTTTCGGCTCATGTGCGCTCCTTTCGGGTTGCACAGAGAATGGGGTATTCAGACAGGCCCGCAAACCCCCAATGGTGCAGGCTATCTGTTCAAATATGCAGGCCTGGTTCTATCAGGCACCAACCATGCCGACGATTTCATATGTTTTGCGCAAGATCGGGGCCGTAATCTCGCGCGCGCGCTCCGCACCGACACCCAGAATGCGATCAATCTCAGCCGGGTCAGCCATCAATCGAGCCATTTCGGATGAAATCGGCGCCATTTTCGATACTGCCAGATCCGCCAGCATCGGCTTGAACGCGCCAAACTGTTGTCCGCCAACCTCGCGCAAAACGTCTTCGACAGTTTTTTCCGCCAAAGCGGCGTAGATATTGACCAGATTGCGGGCTTCGGGGCGGTCTTTCAGTCCGTCAATTTCGGATGGCAATGCATCGGGATCGGTTTTCGCCTTGCGAATTTTCTTGGCAATGTCGTCGGCGCTGTCGGTCATGTTGATGCGGCTGGCATCGGACGGGTCCGACTTTGACATTTTCTTGGACCCGTCGCGCAGCGACATGACCCGCGTTGCGGCCCCTTCGATCACAGGTTCGGTGATGGGAAAGAAATCAACGCCGTAATCATGGTTGAATTTCGCGGCAATATCGCGCGTCAGCTCCAGATGCTGTTTCTGGTCTTCGCCGACAGGCACATGTGTTGCATGGTAAATCAGAATGTCCGCGGCCATCAGCGCCGGGTAGGCAAACAGCCCGAGCGATGCGTTTTCTGCGTTTTTGCCTGCCTTGTCTTTCCATTGGGTCATCCGGCCCATCCAACCCATGCGGGCCACGCAATTGAAAATCCACGCCAGTTGCGCATGTTCGGGCACCTGGCTTTGGTTGATCAGAATGGATTTTTCCGGATCGATGCCGGAGGCGATAAACCCGGCGCACAATTCGCGTGTGCTGCGTTTCAGGTCTTGTGGGTTTTGCCACACGGTGATCGCGTGCAGATCGACCATGCAAAACACCGTTTCAACGCCCTGATTCTGGGTTTCTACAAAACGCTTCAGCGCGCCAAGATAATTGCCCAGATGCAAATCGCCCGACGGCTGAATCCCTGAAAAAACGCGGGGGGAAAAGGCAGGGGCGGTCATCTGGTCATCTCCGGCTGGATTATTGGGCTCGCCTCGCTTACCCATGCGGTCAGGCCCCGTCAAGGAGAGCAGGCATGATCCACGGTCAAGACATCGATCCCAACGCCAATCCGGTCAATCCGTTGCCGCCGGTTGTGCTGGCCCTGTTCATGATCATTATCGGAATCGAATGCGTCATGGTTCTGGGGGCCGAAGGGCTTATGGGTGGCCCGCAAGCTGTCGGATGGCGTCTGGAAACGATCCAGAGGTTTGCGTTTTCGGGCCCGGTATTCGACTGGATGGTCGAAAACAACCGCTGGCCACCAGAACACCTGATCCGGTTTTTCAGCTATTCGTTCATCAGCACGGGCTTTACGCATGCCCTGTTTGTCGGTGTCATTCTGCTGGCGATGGGCAAGGTCGTCGGCGAAGCGTTTGGCGGATTGGCGACCCTGATCATGTTTCTGGTATCCGGCGCGGTCGGGGCGCTGGCCTATGCCGTGTTTCTGGATGATCCGGTGCCGTTGATCGGTGGCTTTCCCAGTGTCTATGGCCTGATCGGCGGGTTCACCTATCTGTTGTGGCGCAAATTGTCGTCCGTGGGCGCGCGGCAGGAACGGGCCTTTACACTGATCGCGTTTCTGATGGCGTTCCAGTTGTTGTTCGGGTTGCTGTTTGGCGCGCAGAAAGACTGGGTGGCGGATCTGGCCGGATTTGCCACGGGGTTTGCGTTGTCTAGCGTTATGGTGCCGGGCACATTGACGCGATGGTTGCGGCGGCTGCGCGGTGAAAACAGCGGGCCTTAACCACGGCGCAGTGTTGCGCGCATTTCCGAAAGGCGGAAGGCGCCCAGCAACTGGCCCAGTCCGAAATAACTCAGAATTCCGATGCTGACCAAGATGAACAGGGCCAGATAGCGCCATCCGGCCATTCCCAGAAATGGCGACAAAGACACCGAGCTGATCCAAAGCACTGCCCCCATCAAAAGTGAAGCTGCCACAATCCGCCAGATGCGGCGATGAAACCGCGCATCAAACCGCGCGACCGTGCCCATGCGGCGGGCACCGACCCCCAAAAAGGCAACCATGGCCCAAGCCGCAAGCGTTGTTGCGATGGCGGGTGCAATCCAGCCAATTACAGGCGCCAGTCCAAGCGCGACAGCCGCATTGATCACCATCGCAATTACCGCATACCGGAACGGGGATTGCGTATCTTCACGGGCGAAAAAAAGCGGTTGCAGGATTTTTTGCAAAACAAAGGCGGGCAGGCCCAGACCATAGATCGTGACCGCGACGGCAATGGCTGCACTGTCATCCGCCGTTGCCGCGCCACGCTGGAACAGAACCGACACCAAAGGAAGCGGGATCACGATCAGCGCAACCGCAGACGGGATCGTCAGGCCCAAAGCGATTTCGCTGGCGCGTGAAAACGCATCGCGCGCGCCGTCATCGTCCTTTGCCTTCAACCGGCGGGACAGATCCGGCAACAAAACAATGCCGACAGCGATCCCCACAACGCCCAAAGGCAATTGATAAAGACGATCCGCAGCGTAAAGCCAGCCAACAGCCTTGTCGAAATAGGATGCAACCTGCTGCCCGACCAGCAGGTTGATCTGCACCACCCCGCCCGCCAGCGCGGCCGGAATGGCGATGCGCACCAGCTTTGACAGTTCCGGCGTCATGCGCGGCCATTCCGGTTTGATCGAAAACCCTGCCCGCGAAGCCGCAACCCAGACCAGCGCCATTTGCGCAAGGCCGGCAATCGGGATCATCCAGATCAGGGTGCGTGCCACGTCGCCGCCGATCCATGCGGCGGCGGCCATGCCCGACACCAGCAACACGTTCAACAGAACCGGGGCTGCCGCAGCGGCGGCAAATCGCCCCGTCGCGTTCAGCACGCCCGACAGCAAAGCGGCCAGCGAGATGAACAAGATGTACGGGAAAGCAATGCGGCCAAATTCCACAGACAGATCAAATTGTTCCTGCCCGACGAACCCGCTTGCCAGAACAAAGATCAGCCATGGCATTGCCAGCTGGGCCAGCAATGTCAGAACAATCAGAACCGACGCCAAACCGGCAAATGCATCGCGCGCAAATCTCTGGGGGTCTTCATCGCCTTCCAGTTTTTTCGCAAACATCGGCACAAAGGCCATGTTGAACGCGCCTTCGGCAAAGAAACGTCGGAACATGTTGGGCAGGCGAAAGGCAACAACATAGGCTTCGTACAGCGGCCCTGTGCCCAGATAGGCCAATATCATCGCGTCGCGTACAAAGCCCAGCACCCGGCTTAGCATTGTCCACATTCCGACCGTCAAAAACCCCGACACCAGTCGGATAGGTTTCATGTGCTTGCCCTTTCGGCGCCTTCCTTGATGGCCGCGCGCAGTTTGTTTTCCAGCGTTTTCTGTTTGCTGGCCGAGTAGTATTTCAGCCCGAACATATCCTTGACGTAAAACGTATCAACGACCTGTTCGCCATAGGTCGCAATCAGCGCGTTTGCAATGTAGACATTCGATGCGGCAAGCGTGCGGGCCAGATCGTACAGCAATCCGGGGCGGTCACGGGTGTCGACCTCGATGATCGTGTAAATGTCTGATCCTTCGTTATCAAAGGTAATGTGGGTCGGCACATTGAAGGCCCGTTCACGCTTTTTGATTTTATCACGGGATTTCAACGCTTCGGTGGCGACAACCTTGCCTTGCAAGGTCTTTTCGATCATCTGTTTCAACCGTGGCAGGCGCGAGGCTTCGTAAGGGTGGCCATCGGCATCCTGAAGCCAGAACACATCGGTCACATATCCGTCCTTGGACGTATAACTGCGCGCATCCACCACATTTGCGCCAACCAGCGCAAGCGCTCCGGCCAGTCGCGCAAAGATGCCGGGATGGTCCTGCATGACCATGCAGGCGCGGGTCGCATCTCGGTCTTCGTCAGGATGCAGATCAATCCGGATTTCATTTTCGCCCAGATCCCGCAGCAGATTTGCGAAAACAACATGGGCCGTCACATGCAGGCCCTGCCAGTAAGGCGGATAGTGGCGGGATGTTTCGGTCTGCAATTCCTTGCGCGACCATTCGGGCAGCGCGGCGCGCAACAGTTTCTTGGCTTCGGTGCCGCGGTTTTCGCGGTTCAGATCTTCCAGCCCGGTTTCCAGCGCGCGTCTGGTCTGCCGGTAAAGTGCGCGTATCAGCGCGGCCTTCCAGTTGTTCCACGTGCCGGGACCGACGCCGCGAATATCGCAGACAGTCAGAACCGTCAGCAGATCAAGACGTTTGACCGTTTGCACCGCTTTCGCAAAATCGCGGATGGTGGCGGGATCGGCGATATCGCGTTTTTGCGCCATATCCGACATCAAAAGATGATAGCGCACCAACCATTCCACCGTTTCGGAATCCGATTTGTTCAGCCCCAGACGCGGTGCGACCTTGCGCGCGATCTGTGCGCCCAGAATGGAATGGTCTTCGGAACGCCCCTTGCCGATATCATGCAGCAGCAACGCCACATACATCACCTTGCGATTGATCCCGCGTTTCAGAATGCCCGAGGCTACCGGCAATTCTTCGACCAATTCGCCTTTTTCGATCTGTGCCAGATTTGCGATGCACTGAATGATATGTTCATCGACGGTATAGTGGTGATACATGTTGAACTGCATCATCGCGACAATCGGTTCGAATTCCGGGATAAATGCCGACAGAACCCCCAATTCGTTCATCCGGCGCAATGCCCGTTCCGGATTGCCGTGTTTCAGCATCAAATCCAGAAAAATGCGTTGTGCTTCCGGTCTGGAACGCATGTCGTCATCAATCAGATCAAGATGCGCGGTAACCAGCCTCATGGCATCTGGATGGATCAGCATGCCGGTGCGCAATGCTTCCTCGAACAGGCGCAACAGGTTCAGTTTGTCGGTCAGAAACGTCTTTTCGTTCGCGATTCCGATGCGGTTGTGGATTTCGACATAGCCGGGTTTCAGTTTCGGCCGGCGCCGGAAAATTCGTTCCAGCAAAGGCTCGGCCTTGGCGTGCATCGCTTCCAGTTTGGTCAGGAAAATACGCGTCAGGTCACCGACCGCGGTGGCGTGACGGAAAAAATCCTGCATAAAGATTTCGACACCGCGCCGCCCGACCGTATCTTTATACCCCATGGCCTGCGCGACCTGCACCTGCAGATCAAACGTCAACTGATCTGTCGCCCGGCCCGTGATCAGATGCAGATGTGATCGGACGGCCCACAGGAAATCCTCGGCTTTGATGAATGTTTCAAACTCGGCTTGTGTAAAAACATTGAGGGGCACCAGATCGGCCGCGTCCTG
This sequence comes from Sulfitobacter sp. TBRI5, assembly GCF_051013555.1. NCBI lineage: Bacteria > Pseudomonadati > Pseudomonadota > Alphaproteobacteria > Rhodobacterales > Roseobacteraceae > Sulfitobacter > Sulfitobacter sp. TBRI5. Next base: position 1,854,158 of record NZ_CP112884.1, read on the forward strand.
AACGCCGTGGATGTATTTTGCAATCCAGAACAGGGATTGCAAATCGCGCAACCCGCCTTTGCCCTCCTTTACATTGGGCTCGACAACATAGCGCTGACCGCCCTGTTTGATATGGCGGTTGTCGCGTTCTTCCAGCTTGGCTTCGATGAATTCGCGGCCTGTTCCCTTGAACAGATCGTTTTTCAGACGTGCATCCAGATCGGCGGCAAGATCGGCGTCGCCCGCAATGAACCGGTGTTCCAGCATCGCAGTGCGGATGGTGAAATCTTCGCGGCCCAAACGTATGCAGTCTTTGATTGTGCGGCTGGCGTGGCCCACTTTCAGCTTCAGATCCCAAAGGATGTAAAGCATCGATTCAATGATGCTTTCGGCCCAGGCGGTCGTTTTGTACGGGGCCAGAAACAGTAGGTCGACATCGGAATAGGGGGCCATTTCACCCCGCCCGTAGCCCCCAACAGCGATGACAGAAATATGTTGACCTTTGGTGGGGTTCGGCAACGGGTGCAGGTGCTTGTGAGCGACATAAAGCGCCGACGTGACAAGGCCATCGGTCAAATAGGTATAGGCCGATGTTGTTTCCCGCGCGGCAAACGGACGTTCCTTGAATGCGGCAGCAATGGCGGCACGGCCTTCGGCATTGATCTTTTTCAACAATGAAACCGTCCGGGCGCGCAACTCCATCGGCGCGTCGACCTCTTGCGCGATGGCGTCTATTTGGTTCACGAACGCTGTCGCATCAAAGATATGGTCTGGTGGACAAATCAGTTCACGCGCGGCTTTAGGCCGGTCGGGAACCGATTCAGGCGCGAGAGTCGAAATGGATGCTTTGCGGTTCAGATCAGAACCCGGCGCCAAAGCTGCCCGGCGCAGAGTCGATCACCACAACCTGCCGGTCACGGATCGTTGCCACCGCCATTCCACGTTCGTTTGTGCCATCGGGCAGCAGGCGGAAAATGCCATTCACGCCCTGAAACCCTGCCGGTTGGGTCAAAGCGCCGCCCGTCAGCGCGTTTGCATTGCCACTTCCCACCAAGGCCCCGATTGCGGCGATGCCGTCATAGGCCAGACCGCCAATGGGATGCGGTGCCGCCCCGTAAGCCACCTGATACCGCGACTGGAAGGCCGCGCTTCGACCGGGGTCGGGCAGTGCAAACCATCCGTTCTGCACACCGGGCAGTTCAAGGGTTTGCGACGGAATATCCCAGCGGGTCAGGCCGATAAACTGTGTCTGTGCCGGATCAACGCCAGCTTCCGGCAGTAATTGTGTCAGCAGGGGAAGGGCGGACGCCGTTGTTGCCGTGGTAAACATGGCATCCGCACCCGAAGACCCAACGGCCGCGCGGATTTCCGGGACGGCCGCAACCACGCCCTGTTGCGATAACTGATAGGGAACCGAGGCCACGACAGACGCGCCGCTGCGTCGAACCGCATTTTCGATCGCGGCCTTGCCTTGTTCACCGGCAACATCTTGCGAATGGACCACAACGATGCGCGATTTTCCCTGTCCGGCGGCAAATTGCGCGAGTCGGTTGGCCGTGTTCTGAAAGGTTGGTCCCAGCACAAAAACGTTGCCGCCCGCGATCGAGGCATTGTTGGAGAATGACAAGACGTTCACACCCTTGTTCGCCACGGCAAGTCCCACCGCGTTCGCGGATGCGCCATAGACCGGGCCCAGAATAATCTTGGCACCATCCGCAACGGCCTGCGTTGCCTGACTGGCGGCGATGTCAGCGTTGCCTGCGGTGTTGTAGACACGCAGATCGATTTCCACACCCTGCAGATCGCTGATCGCCAATCGCGCAGCATTTTCAAGGCTTTGCGCAAGAACATCATCACCGGATTGCCCTGATCCGCGCGGAACCAGCAGCGCCACAGGAACCGGCGTAGTCGGGTTGATCGATGGACCACCAAGATTGCTGGACGGAACCCCGTCACACGCAGCGAGTGCCAAAAGGCCCAAGACAGCGAACATGCGCAAGCCAAGCTTGCGGGCGGGGGTTAAAACAGCAAAAATGGACACAAGCGATACTCCCTGACCGGACGGCGACAGCCCGCCCTTTGACGTTGCAGGGATAATAGACGTCACGAAAGGCGGGTCCAGCGTTGAATCACCAAAAGGTCAGATTGGCACCGGGTGTCTACTTTGTGGCGACGCCGATCGGGACGGCGCGGGACATTACATTGCGTGCGCTGGATATATTGGCGTCCGCCGATGTGATCGCGGCAGAAGACACGCGCAGCATGCGGCGTCTGATGGATATTCACGGCGTGCCATTGGGGGATCGCCCGCTGCTGGCCTATCACGATCATAACGGTTCGGCGGTGCGCCCAAAGCTTTTGCACTATCTTGAACAGGGTAAATCCGTGGCCTACGCATCCGAAGCCGGCATGCCCCTGATTGCCGATCCGGGGTTGGATCTGGCACGGGCGGCACAAGGCGAAGGGTATCTGGTCACCATTGCGCCCGGTGCGTCTGCCGTTCTGTCTGCCCTGGCGCTGGCCGGATTGCCGACTGACGCATTCTTTTTTGCCGGGTTCCTGCCAAACGCGGGCGGTGCGCGACGGACCGCCCTTGAATCATTGCGCGAGATACCGGGAACGCTTGTGTTTTACGAATCACCCAAACGTGTTGCGGCGATGTTGGCCGATGCGGCGACGGTTCTGGGCGATGACCGCAAGGCGGCAATCTGTCGGGAACTGACCAAGAAATTCGAGGAAGTCAAACGTGGCACCCTTGGTGAACTGGCCGCAGAAATCGCTGGAACGACCCTGAAAGGTGAAATTGTCGTGGTGATAGACCGGCAACGTTCGGAAACTGTTAGCGAAATGGACGTAGAATCGGCGCTTAGACAGGCATTAACCTCTATGTCGGTCAAAGATGCCGCAGATCTGGTTTCGCAAGCGCACAACCTGCCGCGGCGCAAAATGTACCAGTTGGCGTTGAAACTGGGAAAGGACGACGGTTGAATTCGATCACGGGCCAGCGGGCTTATCATGCCGGTGTCGCTGCGGAAAACATGGTGGCGCGCGTGTACGAAAACCGCGGCTGCATCATTGCGCACAGACGATGGCGCGGACGGGGTGGTGAAATCGATCTGATAGTGCGCGATGGTGCGATGGTTATTTTTGTTGAAGTCAAAACCTCAAAATCATTCGCGCGGGCTGCCGAACGGGTTTCGCCGCTCCGGATAGAGCGTATCCGGAATTCGGCGGCGGATTTTTTGGGGTCAGAGCCTTCGGGCAGCCTGACAGAGGCGCGTTTTGATGTTGCGCTGGTCGATCATGCGGGAATGGTTCAGGTGATCGAAAACGCGTTTGTCCATATGTAAGCTGATGTGATCGCCCATTGCGCCGGCGTTCCGGCTGCGCCATGTATCGCAAAAGGTCACATGGGGTTATGTCATGAAAATCGCTTTTCAAATGGATCCGATCGGTGCGGTCGATATCAATGCCGACAGTTCGTTCCGTCTGGCAGAAGAGGCGCAATCGCGTGGCCACAGCCTGTTTTATTACGAACCCGATCATCTTGCCTATCAGGAGGGCAGGATCACGGCGCGCGGGCACGACCTGACTGTGCAACGCGTTCAGGGGGATCATGCGCATCTTGGTCCGGTTCGCGAAGTGGATTTGTCGGAATTCGATGCTGTCTGGCTGCGTCAGGATCCGCCTTTTGACATGCACTACATCACGTCCACCCATCTTCTGGACCGGCTGGCGCCCAAGACGCTGGTGGTGAACGACCCGTTTTGGGTGCGCAACTATCCCGAAAAGCTTTTGGTTCTCGATTTTCCGGATCTGACACCGCCGACGACAATTGCGCGTGACCTTGAAACGATAAAGGCGTTCAAGGCGCGTCATGGAGATGTCATTCTAAAACCGCTTTACGGTAATGGCGGCGCGGGTGTTTTCCGCCTGGACGCCAATGACAGGAACCTGACATCGCTGCACGAATTGTTCACCGGTTTCTCGCGTGAACCGCTGATCGTGCAGAAATTTCTGCCGGATGTTCGCAATGGGGACAAACGTGTCATCCTTGTCGATGGCGAACCTGTCGGCGCCATCAATCGCGTCCCTGCCGAGGGCGAAACCAGATCCAACATGCATGTGGGTGGACGTCCTGAGAAAATCGGCCTGAGCGAGCGGGATCGCGAAATCTGCGCGCGCATTGGCCCGCTGTTGCGTGAAAAGGGGCAGGTTTTCGTCGGGATCGATGTGATCGGTGATTACCTGACCGAGATTAACGTGACGTCTCCCACCGGCATTCAGGAGCTTGAGCGCTTTGACGGGGTCAATATCGCGGGCAAGATCTGGGATGCGATCGAAGCGCGTTGCAAAGGCTGACGGGGCACCGTTTCAGGGTGATTGCACTGCGTCATTCAGCCGGAAACTGATCGCCTCGGCGATGTGGGTGCGCGATACGTGATCATCCCCGTCCAGATCGGCGATGGTCCGCGCGACACGCAAAACGCGATGATAGCCGCGTGCGGACAAGCCAAACCGTTCGGCAGCCTGGATCAAAAGCGTTTTTCCCTCTTTGTCGGGTGTTGCCACCTGTTCCAGAAGATCACCCTCGGCGTCGGAATTTTCGCTGACATCCGGAAAATCCGCATAGCGTTCATTCTGTCTCTGACGGGCCATCGCCACCCTGCCTGCAACGTCTTTGGACGTGTCGCCGCTCGCTGGTAAATCCAGATCGGTAAATGCAACGGGGGGAACGTCCACGCGCAGATCGAACCTGTCCATCAGGGGGCCGGAAATGCGCCCCATATAGTCTTCTCCGCATTGGGGGACGCGGGCGCATGCGCGTGCGGGATCGGTCAGATACCCGCATTTGCAGGGGTTGGCCGCGGCAACCAGCATGAATTTGCAAGGGTATCTGACATGCGCATTGGCCCGGGCGACGATAACCTCGCCTGTTTCGATCGGCTGGCGCAGTGTTTCCAGAACGGCACGCGGAAATTCGGGAAACTCGTCCATGAACAGAACGCCGTTATGCGCCAGGGAAATTTCACCCGGTTTCGCGCCACGCCCACCGCCGACAATGGCCGCCATAGACGCCGTGTGGTGCGGTTCACGAAACGGCCGTGCCCGTGAAATGCCGCCTTCATCCAAAAGCCCGCTGAGCGAATGAATCATTGATGTTTCAAGAGCTTCGGAAGGACGCAAAGGCGGCAGAATCCCCGGAATTCTGGCCGCCAGCATGGATTTCCCGGATCCGGGCGTGCCAACAAAAATCAGATGGTGGCGCCCCGCAGCCGCGATTTCAAGCGCCCGTTTGGCACGTTCCTGTCCTTTGACATCGCGCAGGTCGCGGGCGTAATGTGTGGCCGTGACAACGCCCGGTTCTGACGGGGCGATCGGGTTCTGGCCTAAATAATGGCGCACGACATCCGCAAGGCTGGCCGCGCCGATCACTTGCGTGTTGCCTACCCAGGCCGCTTCCGCCCCGCACGCCTTGGGACATAACAGTCCGCGGTTTTCTTCTGCCGCGGCCATCGCCGCTGGCAATGCCCCCAAAACAGGGATCAGCGATCCGTCAAGCGAAAGCTCGCCCAGTGCGATTGTACCTTCTATGGAATCGCGCGGGACAATATCCAGAGCCGCCAGAAGAGCCAGCGCAATGGGCAAATCGAAATGGCTGCCTTCCTTGGGCAAGTCGGCCGGGGACAGGTTGATAGTGATGCGTTTTGAGGGCAGCGCGATCGCCATGGAACTGAGAGCGGTGCGCACACGGTCGCGTGCCTCTGATACGGCCTTGTCCGGCAGGCCGACGATGGCGAATGCCGGCAATCCCGGTGTCACCGCGCATTGCACTTCAACCAGACGCGCTTCGATCCCCTGAAATGCAACCGTGTAGGCGCGCGTAATCACACCTGACCCCTTTAGGTTTCCCAAGGGTTAATGGGTAGCCTGTTGTTGGTTTAGGAATGGTTAACAAATGGGGTCAGCTGACCGGCCACGGGGTGTTGGGCACATCCTGTGGGTAGGGAAACGGATCATAGCTGATCTCAAGCGCCTGTTTGCGCCACGCAACAAAGGCGGGGTCGCCTATGGTTTGCATGCAGTAGGTTCTGGCGTCTTCGCTGATGGGCAGTCCGTACCCTATTATGCGCGCCGCGACAGGCGCAAAAAATGCGTCGGCAGCGGTGTATGCCCCGAACAGCCACGGCCCGCTTTTGCCATGCCGCCTGCGCGCCAAATTCCAAAGGGTTTCGATCCTGTCCAGATCCGCCAGCACATCCGGCGCGGGTTCATAGCCCACATGACACATTTGCAACTGCATCGGGCAGGTGCTGCGCAAGGCGCTGAACCCCGACGCCATTTCCGCGCACATCCATCTTGCCAGGATACGCGCGCTTTCCTCGGTCGGCCAATGGCCTGCATCCGGGTGACGTTCGGCCAGTGTTTCGACAATGGCCATGGTTTCACCAACCACATCGCCCTGCGGTGTTCTGAGGACGGGGACCAGACGCGCAGGGGCCAAAGGGGCAAGATCCTGCGCCATGGTGCCGGAATAAAGGCCAACCAGATGGGTGTTGTGGGGCAGGCCGAATTTCTTCAGCAACAGCCAGCCGCGCAAAGACCAGCTTGAAAACAACCGGTCACCGATGAAAAGATCATATGTCATGACACGATGCTAAAGCGAAACGGATGACCGGAAAAACGAAGAAATGTGCGCCCTTGGATCACGGTATGTGATTGATACGCATTGCGTTCCACTGCGGGTGTGTCCCGATTTCGGTGACCGACAAGTTGTCAATGCGGTGGCCAAAAGTTTCGTATCCGCCAATGTTAAGGGCACGCTGCACTTGTGTCAGGATCACACCGAAATGCGCCACAACAATCAGGTCGCGGCCTGAATGTGTTTCCAGCAGCCGATCAATGACACGATCCACCCGACTCCGCGCATCGTTCCAGCTTTCGCCGTTCGGGGGGCGCACTTCGCCCGGATTGTCCCAATACGCGCGGGCGCGCTCGGGATCGTTGTTTTCGATGTCTGTGAATGCTTTCAATTCCCAGTCTCCGAAGTTCAGCTCTCGTAGATCCGGATCATGGGGCAGGCGGGTTCGCTTGTTCTGGATGGCATCTGCCGTGGCCGATGCGCGGATCAAATCGGAAGAGATGACAACCCCGTCCGGTGGCAAATGAGCGTCCAGTCTGGCCAGAGCGGCGGTATCTGACAGATCCGCAGGCAGGTCCGACCATCCGACAAAGGTTTTGGCATGGGTCGGGCCGTGGCGCACCATGAACAGGCGTGTCATGGCAGCGACCCTTTCAGCACTTGCGGCAATCCAGCGATGACAAACAGCACCGTGTCCGCGATTTCGGCAATCGATGCGTTCAGATGCCCCTGCGCTTCGCGAAACTGTCGTGCCATGGCATTGGCCGGCACGATGCCCTGTCCGACTTCGTTCGATACGATCACAACCGGCGCAGGGCAGCCTACAAGCGCCTTAAGAAAAAGATGCTGTGCGTCTGCCAGGTTTTCTTCGGCCATCATCTGATTGGACAACCACATTGTTGCACAATCGATCAGGACGGCATCGCGGTTTGACACGGTTGCCAGCGCCGCCGGCAAATCCAGCGGCTCTTCGATCGTGGTCCATCCTGAACCGCGCGCGATCTTGTGTTTTTGTACTTTCGCCTTGATCTCGGCGTCCAGAACGCGGGCCGTCGCAATGTAGATCTTTGAGTCCGACGCCTTTTTGACCAGCGCTTCGGCGTAGGTTGATTTTCCGGCAGCGGCACCGCCCAGCACCAGAGTCAGCTTTGGTAACGAAATGTTCATGTCACAATTGATCCAGATAAGTGTCATCGGCGTACAAAGTTTAAAAGCGCAACACAAGGCGCGTGCATCGCGCCACCATTCATCAGGGGGATGAGACATGGCACTTGATACTGCACGGGATATGTCAATGTCGCGGAAGGCCATGAAGGCCGAACTGCTGGACGCGGAAACAGAACTGCAACTGGCATACGCATGGCGCGACCAGCGCGACGAAGCCGCGCTGCACCGTCTGATAACGGCCTACATGCGTCTGGCCATTTCCATGGCGTCCAAATTCAAACGCTATGGCGCGCCCATGAACGATCTGATCCAGGAGGCAGGTCTGGGTTTGATGAAGGCCGCGGACAAGTTTGATCCTGACCGGGGTGTGCGGTTTTCGACCTACGCGGTGTGGTGGATCAAGGCCAGCATTCAGGATCACGTGATGCGCAACTGGTCGATGGTGCGCACGGGATCGACCTCAAGCCAGAAATCGCTGTTTTTCAATCTGCGCCGGGTGCAGGCCCGACTTGAACGCGAAGCGGCGGCGGCAGGACAGGAACTGGATCGGCACCAGTTGCGCCAGATGATTTCTACAGAGATCGGTGTGCCCCTGCATGATGTTGAAATGATGGAGGGCCGTCTGTCAGGTTCTGATTTTTCGCTGAATGCGACGCAATCAACCGAAGACGAGGGGCGCGAGTGGATCGACGCGCTTGAAGATGACAGCGCGCAGGCCGCCGAAGTGGTCGAGCACAATCATGACACCGACAAGCTGCGCGAATGGCTGCTGGCTGCAATGAATGCCCTGAATGAACGCGAACGCTTTATCGTGCGCGAGCGTAAATTGCGCGATGATGCGCGGACGCTTGAAAGCCTTGGAAATGAACTGGGCTTGTCCAAAGAACGTGTGCGTCAGCTTGAGGCGGCGGCATTTGCGAAGATGCGCAAAAACCTTGAAAGCCAGTCGCGTGAGGTGCATCAGTTCCTCGCATGAGGATCACAGCCAGAATTTTGATATGCGGCGCGCTCTTTTCGGGCGCGTTTGCCGTTTGGGCGGGCGATTTTTCGGCTGCCGATATCGTTTTTCTAGGCGAAATCCATGATAATCCGGCGCATCATGCCGAACAGGCGCGCCTGATTGAAAATCTGGAACCTGCGGCTGTCGTATTCGAAATGCTGACATCGCAACAGGCCGCTGCCGTGCCTGAATGGCGTGGTGCGGACCAGGATGAACTTGCCAGCGCATTAGGCTGGGAAGATTCGGGCTGGCCCGATTTTTCAATGTACTATCCGATTTTCAAGGCTACCGGCGATGCGTTTGTATTTGGTGCCGGCGTGCCGCGCGATGCGGCGCGCGTAGCAATGGAAACAGGCGTCGCAGACGCATTCGGCGCGCAGGCCGAACAGTTCGGTTTGACCAAACCACTGGCGCAGGCGCAGCAGGCCGAACGCGAGGCTTTGCAAATGGCGGCGCATTGCGATGCGCTTCCCGAAGACATGTTGCCGGCGATGGTCGAAATGCAGCGGTTGCGTGACGCAACCATTGCCAAGGTCGCGCTGGACGCTTTGCGCCAAACCGGAGGTCCGGTCGTTGTGATCACCGGTAACGGCCACGCGCGCAAGGATTGGGGGGCGCCCGCGTTCGTTGCACTTGCCGATCCGGGTGTATCTGTCATCAGCGTCGGTCAGGCTGAAACGGGCCAGACCCCGGATGGCGGATTTGACATGATGCTGACATCCGATCCGGTATCACGCCCGGACCCGTGCGATGCCTTTCGGTAGGGTTGCAATAGCTCTGGCAGAATTGGGATGTGGGTCATATGCTGGCCCAAGCAGAAAAAGGGCCCATCATGCTGGCATCAAAGCGCATATTGCTGATAATCGGCGGCGGAATTGCAGCCTATAAATCACTGGACCTGATCCGGAGATTGAAAGAGCGCGGCGCATCCGTGACACCCGTTCTGACCCGCGCAGGCGCTGAATTCGTGACGCCGCTTTCGGTGTCGGCGCTGGCGGGCGAAACTGTTCATACCGATCTGTTCGATCTGACAACCGAAGCGGAAATGGGCCATATCCAGTTGTCGCGCAGTGCCGATCTGGTGGTTGTGGCCCCGGCCACGGCCGATCTGATGGGCAAGATGGCAGGCGGTCTGGCCAACGATCTGGCATCGACCCTTTTGATGGCAACCGACACGCCCGTTCTGCTGGCCCCGGCCATGAATGTGCGGATGTGGCAGCATGCTGCGACCCAACGCAATATCACCACCTTAAAAAAGGATGGTATCGGGTTTGTCGGTCCTAATGACGGCGACATGGCTTGCGGAGAATTCGGACCGGGCCGAATGGCAGAGCCGCTTGAGATCGTGGCGGCGGTTGAAGCGGCCTTGGGTGACGGTCCGTTAAAGGGGCGCCGTATTCTGGTAACTTCCGGCCCCACACATGAACCTATCGATCCGGTGCGCTATATCGCCAACCGCTCGTCCGGAGCGCAGGGCGCTGCAATCGGTCGTGCGCTTGCCGCACTTGGTGCCGAGGTGGTTTTTGTAACCGGCCCCGCTGATGTGCCTCCGCCCGAAGGCGTTCAGGTGATCAGGGTTGAAAGCGCGGCCGACATGCAAGACGCCGTTGATGCAGCTTTGCCTGTTGATGCGGCTGTGTTTGCCGCAGCAGTTGCGGATTGGCGGGTTGCCACCGCCAGTCAAAGCAAGCTGAAGAAATCAAAAGGCGCGTTGCCCGATCTGAAACTGAAGGAAAATCCTGATATTCTGGCGGGTGTTGCGCAGATGAAAAAGGGACGGCCCAAGCTGGTTGTCGGCTTCGCGGCTGAAACGGACGATGTTGCCGCCAACGCGACAGCCAAACGCAAGCGCAAGGGATGTGACTGGATCGTTGCCAATGACGTCAGCCCTGAAACCGGCATTATGGGCGGCGCAGAAAACGCCGTGGTTCTGATCACCGGGGATGGCGCGGAAGACTGGCCCAGAATGACGAAACATGATGTAGCAAAACAGTTGGCGGATCGTATTGCAAAAGCGCTGGGCCCGGCCCTGTGATCATGAAAATGAATGGGGCGAAAAACCGGGTGGGGCATTGGCATGGTTGCGATTAAAGTGATGTGGGACGACGCAGCTGATCGAAATGTCTTGCTGCCTGCGTACGAAACAACCGGTGCCGCCGGTGCCGATCTGCGTGCGAATTTTCCGCCGGATCAGCGCAATGGCATTACACTGAAGCCGGGGGATCGCCGTCTGGTGCCAACCGGATTGCGGCTGGCCATTCCCGACGGATTCGAGGTTCAGATCCGCCCGCGCTCTGGATTGGCGCTGAAGCACGGCATCACCCTGCCAAACAGCCCGGGAACCATAGACAGCGATTATCGCGGTCCGCTGGGTGTGATCATGATGAACATGGGCGACGGCGATGTGACGATCCACCATGGCGACAGGATTGCGCAGATGGTGGTGGCGCCGGTTCTGCAGGCGCAATTTGATGTTGTCGAAACCCTTGATGAAACGGCCCGTGGCGCGGGTGGTTTCGGATCGACCGGGCGCAACTGATGCTGCTGGTCCTATTTCTTGGCGTTGTGATCTGGGGTGTCGGCGCATTCATGGGGGTGGACCGGCGCACACGGCTGGGTTTGCTGCTTGTGCTGTTCAGCGTTGTTCTGGTGGTGCAGCTTGTGCTGCCTTTTGGGCATCCGTTGCGTCAGGCGACCGGTGAATCGCCCGCTTTGTGGGTCATTCTGGCCGGATTTGTCGTGCTGGTCCTGATGTATAAAAAAGGTTTGAACTGGTTGCGAAGCAAAGCAAGTACGCCGGTTGCAACCCCGACAAAACCAGAGCTTTTTTCCGAAACGGAACTGAACAGATATGCCCGTCACATCGTATTGCGCGAAGTGGGTGGACCCGGCCAGAAAAAGCTGAAGGAGGCCAAGGTTCTTGTAATCGGCGCAGGTGGTCTGGGGGCCCCTGTGTTGCAATATCTGGCGGCAGCCGGTGTGGGGACGATCGGGGTGATCGACGATGATGTCGTTGATAACGCCAACCTGCAACGTCAGGTCATCCACCGCGATGCTGACATTGATCTGCCCAAGGTGTTTTCTGCCGAACGCGCCATGTTGGCGCAAAACCCGTTTGTCACGGTGCGTCCCTACCACCGCAGGCTGACTGAGGAAATATCCGCTGATCTGTTCGGTGATTATGATCTGATCCTGGATGGCACAGATAATTTTGCAACGCGCTATCTTGTGAATGAAACGGCTGTGGCGTTGGGCAAGCCGCTGGTATCAGGTGCGTTGTCGCAATGGGAAGGTCAGGTCAGCGTATTCGATCCGGCGCGGGGTGCGCCCTGTTATCGCTGTATTTTTGATGCGGCCCCCGCAGCCGAGCTTGCACCGTCCTGCGCCGAAGCCGGGGTAATAGGGCCGTTGCCGGGCGTGGTCGGTTCGATGATGGCGCTGGAAGCCGTCAAGCTGATCACCGGGGCCGGCGAAGTTTTGCGCGGGCGCATGATGATCTATGACGGTCTTTACGGCGAAACCCGGCAGATTACGTTGAAACCGCGCAGCGATTGCCCGGTCTGCGGGCGCAAAGATAAAGCCGATCAGACCTGACCCTTGCTGGTTTTGCGATCACGCCGTGTAGGTGACTTTTCCGTCGCAGATTGTCATGATGGCCGACGCATCGGTGATGTCGGCCGGGGCAAGTGCCTCAAGATCGTGACTCATAATGGCAATATCCGCCATCATTCCGGCCTTTAACTGGCCCTTGCGATCTTCGTTGAATTCAACCCACGCATTGTCGCGCGTGTAGCTGGCAAGGGTGTCGTTCAAAGACTGCGTCTGATCGCGCCATGGCGCACCCAGATCAAGTGGCGCAATCGCGGCCTTGATATTGGGCATGACATCAACGGGGATCACCGGCCAGTCGGTTGAGAAAATGACTTTTGCGCCAGTGTTGCGGATGTCCTGCCATGCGTAGGCGCTGGGAATCTGATGGTCATGAAGATGCTTGCCCACACCTGTCGGCGGAAAGAAATGGCCAATCGGCGCATGGGCCGGTTGAATGGACGCAACGACATCCAGTTCCGCCAGTCGCGGGATGTCATCGGGGTGCATCACTTCCAGATGTTCGATCCGGTGGCGGCTGTCGCGTTTTCCGTTGGCTTGTTGCGCGGCCTGATAGGCATCAATGGTGCGCCGCACGCCGGCATCCCCGATCGCATGCACTGAAATCTGCATGCCCAGACGATCCGCCTCGACACAGGATGCCACGAAATGCTCTTGGGTGAATACCTCGTCGCCTGTGTTGTCGTCGGATCCGGGGTAGGGTTGCAGCATCAACGCCGTGCCGCTTTCCACAACACCATCAATGAACATTTTCACGCGGTTGCACCAGACTTTGTCGCCTTGAAAATCATCGCGCATCTTGGCCGCTTCGGACAGGCGCGATACCGGATCGGTGCCTTTCAGGTGAAACGGGATTTCAACGCGGGCGTGCAGTCGGCCTTCGGCCTCAAGCTCGGTCAGAAGTTCAAGCTGATAACGGTTTCCATCCATGTTGTGCAGTGTGGTGATGCCTTGCGCGGCGCAGTGTTTCAGACCCTGTTCGATCACGTCCTTGTCCAATTCGCGGTCGGCTTTGGTGGCAGGGGGCACCGGATCGGCGCCCGTGACAAGACCCAGCATTTCGCGCCCGCCATGGCGGGTCAGCCCAAGGATGGGCGCATAGGCCCCCGGTTCCAGCAGTTCACCGCTAGCCAATCCGTCATTCCCCATCACGATTTCCGATCCGGCATCAACCTTGCCGCCTTCCAACAACCCGGTTGCCTTCAGTGCGGCAGTATTGGCCCAGATCGTGTGATGATCCGGGGCAAACATTGCCAATGGACGATCTGCGATGATCTGATCCAGATCGTGGCGTGTCAGGGTACGGCCCAGCCCCAGAATGTCGTAATCGGCCTGAATGCAGAACACGATCTTCTCATCAGGGTTCGCATCGGCATAGGGGCGGATTGCGGCCTTCATCGCGTCCAGCCCTTCGACCTCGTAAAGATCAAGACAGGACAGTTCGAACGAGCCGCCAAACAGGTGCACATGGCTGTCAATAAATCCGGGCAGAACGGTCCCGCCCTTGGCGTCGATCATTTTGGAATTTTCCCCGGCAAGTGCTTTTATATCATCGTTTTCGCCAACGGCGGATATCAGACTGCCGGTAATCGCCAAGGCTTGTGCCTTTGGCTGGTCGGGATCGAACGTGATCAGTTTGCCGTTCAGAATGATGATATCGGGGGATGTAGCCATGGCAAGTATCCGATGTTGAAATGAAAAACGCTGTCCCCCGGGACACACCGGGGGGTAGCGCCACTACGTGCTGATTTTTAAAGCTCTGTCCAGATCGCAGTGTACAATTTTTGTGCCGCGGGCGAGCATGTCTTGGCAACGTAGTTTGCCCCTAAAAGTTCCGCAGGAACCACAATTTCTGGGGCTATTTTCATGTCTTCCGGCATAAATTCTTCGGATCCTTTGATGCCGTTGGCATAACGGGCAAACGCAGACAGCATCGCCGTGTTTTCGTAGGCCATGATAAAGTTCATGAAGATTTTGGCATTATCCACATTTGTGTCATCCGCTAGAATGGCCGCTTTCTCCTGCATACCTCACTCTACGCAATCATTTTCAACGGCTTCGCGATGCATTCTGCGACTTAACCCGGCCGTTTTCGGACGCACTCCAGTCTGTGGCAACCGAGCCGTTGTTTATTTCGTCTTTGTGCCACACAGCTGCGGGCTTGTCACCGTCACTTCGCTTCGTACGAGCCTTTGTCCTATTGCTCGAAATTGGTGCTCATTCCTACTACGAGGAACGTTGCTTGGTTCAGTCCACTCTTGATGTGGGACATGCGTCGACTTTGGCTAAATGACGGGTCATGTATCCGGCTCAAGCCTGAGTATCGTAATCACGTCTGGAGCTATGACTTTGTCAATTGCCGCACCGATGATGGCAAGGCGTTCCGGACTTTGAACATCCTCGACGAGTTCAGCCGGGAATGCCTGACAATCCGGCTGAAGCGCAGACTGAACTCGACAGATGTTATCGATGTGCTGACAGACCTGTTCATATTGCGCGGCCCACCCGCATTCGTGCGCAGCGACAACGGGCCTGAGTTCGTTGCGAAGGACGTCCGGGCCTGGATCGAGGCGGTCTGCGCGAAAACCGCCTTTATCGAGCGGGGCAGCCCGTGGGAGAACGGTTATGTCGAGAGCTTCAACGCCCCCCGGTTCCGGGACGAACTGCTGAACCGGGAGCTCTTTTACTCGCTCAGAGAAGCACAGATCGACATTGAGGGCTGGCGCAAGCACTGCAACACAAAGCGGCCCCACAGCGCCTTGGGATACCGGCCACCGGCTCCGGAAACCATCGTGCCAATGGACCCGCGACCAGTCATGCACTAACAATCAAACCGGTCCAGTTAGATCAGGCTGCTCAAGTATCAAAAGTAATGCGCCGATGGCTATATCGACCATCGGCGCAAAACAGTGGCTGCGTTGTTCTACTTGCGCAATTCAGTCCAAATCGCCGTGTAGTATTCCAGTGCTTTGGGTGAGCATGTCGGTAGGAACTTGCCAGCAGCTTTGAATTCGTCAGGAATGACAATTTCAGGTGCGGTCTCCATGTCAGCGGGCATAAATTCTTCGGATCCTTTGATGCCGTTGGCATACCGCGCGAAAGCAGAGATCAGGCCGGCATTTTCGGGTTCCATAATGAAATTCAGGAACTGATACGCTTCATCAACGTTCTTGGCGTCAGACAGAAGTGCCACGGAATCCATCCAAAGCGGAAAGCCTTCCTTGGGATAGCCGAACTTGACCTTTTCGTTCTGCAGACGGGCGCGGAAGACGGCGCCGTTCCAGTAAACCGAGGCCAGCATGTCGTTGGCAGCAAGTTTCGATGTCGCGCCATAATCCATCGACTGCCATTTCGGCTTGGCTTCCATCAGCACGTCGCGAGCCTTTTTCAGAACCTCGGTATCTTCGGTGCAAGGCTCGCCGCCTACGTACATAAGGGCCAGCGACAGGACGTCGTTCATTTCCGGAGCGACGTTGATCTTGCCGACTAGTTCCTCGGGCGGGTCCAGGAACATTGCTGATGTGTTGATGTCTCCCGAATAGGTGTCCGCATTCACAGCAATACCGACCGATCCCCACTGCCACGGAATAGAGTAGGTTCTGCCCGGATCCCATGGTACGTCCAGCCACTGATCTTCGATATTGCCGTGATTGGACAATCTGCTGACGTCAAGCTGCTGGATCAGACCTTTTTCGACATAAATCTGAATGTAATTCGCGGAAGGCACCACAAGGTCATAGCCACCGCCGCCTGCTTCCACCTTGGATAGGGCCGTGTCGTTACTATCGTAGTCTGAAACCGTGACCTTGATGCCTGTCTCGGCTTCAAATTTTTCCAACAGTTCTGGGTTTGTGTAGTCCCCCCAGTTGAATAACTGCAATTCTCCCTCTGCGCTGGCAAGAACCGTACTCGCCAGCAGCGCAGCGGCAGCAGAAATCACTCTTTTCATATTTCTCTCCATGTTGGATTTGTTGTTATTGGATCGTCAGTCTTTGTTTCGGGTCAGCAGGAAGAATCCCGTTAGCATGATTACCGTGAGGCCTAGCAGCAGCGATGAGATCGCGTTGACCTCGACAGTAAAGTTTCGTCGAATCTGACCCAGCATGTACGTTGGAAGCGTATCCTGACCCGCTGATTTTACAAACAAAGAAATAATCACGTCATCCAGCGAGGTGATGAAAGCTAACATGAAGCCGGCAACAATCGCAGGCGCCAGCATCGGCAAAGTGACATGCCGGAACGTCTGCCACGAGGTCGCATAAAGATCGGATGCGGCGGTTTCCAGCTCGCTGTCCATCCCTTCAAGTCGCGCCCTGATCGGCAGATAGGCGAAGGGAATACAAAAGGCGGAATGCGCTATAATCAGATACCCCAAACCCTGGTAGCCGGTGGCCACCTTGATGAAACCGAACATAATCAGCAGAGCCACTGCGGTGACGATCTCCGGCACCATCAGCGGCTGGTTTATCATCAGATAGACAAAGGTCTGACCACTCGATCGTTTGCGACGTGTCGTACCCAGGGCTGCCAACACAGCAACAGATGTCGAGATAATTGCCGCTGCAAATGCGATAATGAGCGACCTTATTGTGGCGTCTTTGACTTGCTCGTTGGCCCAGGCACGCGGGTACCATTGCAGCGAAAACCCCTCCCAAACAGCCGGTGAAGGGCCAGCATTGAATGAGAACAGGACCAGCAGAATTATCGGTAGGTAAAGAAGAACCAATACCGAAACGGCGATCGCCGCAAACCCCGGCAGTCGCGATACTGAAAACGAGCGGTTAGCCATGGGCGTTTTCTCGATTGGCGAAGCGAACATAGATCAGAAGAGCAGCGGCACAGGCGATCAGCAGAGTCACTGAAAGCGCAGCACCTAGGGGCCAGTTGCGGCCGGCACCAAATTGCAGTTCGATGAAATTCCCGATCATCATATTGCGGCCACCGCCCAGAATGCGCGGTGTCACATACGCGCCAAGCGACGGAATGAAGACAAGGATCGATCCGGCTATGATGCCGGGCTTGACGATGGGCACCACGATGGTGCGCAGAACCTGCCAACGGCTCGCGTAAAGATCATGCGCGGCTTCCAGTAAACCCATGTCGAACCGGTCAATCGTTGCATAAAGCGGCAAGACCATGAGCGGTAGATAAACATAAGTCATGCCGAGAAAGACCGCGAAATCAGTATAAATGATCTGTACCGGTTCATCTATGAAGCCCATCCAGATCATCAGTGTGTTAAACACGCCTTCGTTTCTGATGATCTGATTGATAGCAAACGTGCGGACCAAAAGGTTGGTCCAGAACGGAATAGTGATAAGAAACAATAGGATGGCCCGCATTCTCTGACTTCGGGTCGCGATAAACCAAGCGGTCGGAAACCCAACGACAAAAGTAAAGGCGGTCGTATAAAGCGACAATTTCACCGAGCGCCAGAAAATCGTTAGATGCGCATCTGCAAGTTTGTAGGTGCCATCGAAGATATCGCGCGAATAGAGGATCCCAACCCAGGCATCGAGTGAGAAAACCCAGTCGACGTTGCCGTATTTGCCCGGGCTGAGGAACGAGTAAACAACGATGATGAGCAGCGGCCCGGAAGCCGCAAATAACAGGACAACCAGCGCTGGAAGCGACAAAAGCCACGATGCACGCCGCGCTTTGCGATCAGCCGTTGCTTCGGCAGTGCTACTCACGACTCCAGCACCTGCAACGCACCGGGTTCAAACCTGAGCCTGACTTTCTCTCCCCGTGTCAGGCCGATGTCCCCGGAAGGTGGGCTCTGCAATCGAGCCACGATTTCTGTCTGGTCTGACAACAGCATGTGGCAATGAGTGTCCGTCCCGAAATAGACGGTGTCGGTGATGGTAGCCAAAAGCCCACCGTTATCGCCCGCTGACCCAATACGCACCTGCTCTGGGCGCACCGCCAAGGTCACGGCGCCCGCGCGCCCCTCAATCTCACCGTCCAAAAGCTCCCCGGACGATAGACGGATCTGGCTATTTTCAATGCTGCCGGACAGGAAATTGGTTTCACCGATGAAATCGGCGACAAACCGGTCCACCGGATGGTTATAGATCGCGCGCGGCGATCCGATTTGAAGGATGGTGCCAGACTTCATAACCGCAATCCGGTCGGACATGGTCAGCGCTTCTTCCTGATCATGGGTCACGAAGATGAACGTGATGCCCGTTTCGATCTGCAGTCGTTTAAGCTCCAGTTGCATTTCCTTGCGCAGCTTCAAATCAAGCGCAGATAGCGGTTCATCCAGCAACAACACCTTCGGTTCGGGTGCCAGTGCACGCGCCAGAGCCACACGCTGTTGCTGCCCCCCTGACAGTTGTTGAGGCTTGCGCGTTGCAAATGCTTCCAGCTGGACAAGCGCCAGCATCTTGTCGACGGTTTTGTCGATCTCGGCCTTGGGTTTGCCCAGCATTTCCAGACTAAACCCGATATTCTGCGCCACTGTCAAATGCGGGAACAGGGCATAGCTTTGAAAAACCGTATTCACAGGGCGTTTGTGCGGTGGCAGATCCAGCAGGTTCTTTCCGTTCATTGTAACGGTGCCGCTGGTTGGGTCGACAAAACCGGCGATGGTGCGCAGCAATGTGGTTTTGCCGCATCCCGAAGGCCCGAGCAGGGTAAAAAACTCGTTCTGCTTTATCGAAACCGATACGTTGTCCAGGGCCAAAAAACGGTTTTTGCCGGTTCCATACGCTTTCGTAACAGCGTTAATTTCGATCATGCGAATGTCCGTCCCCGAATGTGTCAACCGTTGGTCGACCGTTAAATATATTCTACGCGCAATCGGTGGGTTGCCGTCAAGCAGATCATTTGTGACTTTCGCGATTTAGATGGTAGCCGAGTGCCGGACCGCGGGCATGGTGCACAAATTTTGAACAGACAACCGGATCGCTTTCCGCGCGACCGTGACACGCTGCGCCTGTCTTGTGGCTGCTGGTTTCAGGTTGCCAGATTTGCTGTGAAAGTTTCATCAATTCAATCATTTAATTGAATCACCCCCTCACAAAACACGTTCAAGATCCGCAATCAGATCGCTGGCGTCCTCCAGCCCGACAGACAGGCGGAAAATGCCATCCCCCGCCCAATCGCGATAGGATGCAGCCTGACGGTCGTTCAGCTGAAAGGACGTGTCAATCATGCCTTCACTGCCCATCCAAAAGATCAGACTGCGGTGGTGTCCAAGGGAAACCGCATAGTGAATTATGTTTAATCTATCGATCATATCCTGTGCGATCGACAGGCCGGTTTCGGCACTTCCGACCTGAAACGAGATCATTCCAGACGTGTTGTTCATCTGCCGCTGGGCCAGTTCATATTGCGGGTGCGATGGCAGTCCGGGGTAGATCACACGGGTGACCGAGGGCTGCGCTTCAAGCCAGGTCGCGACCGCCGAAGCACCTTCCTGATGGGCGCGCATGCGCAGCGGCAAGGTGGCGGCGCCGCGCGCGATCAGCCATGCGTTGAAAGGCGACAGAACGTTACCATGGTGTATGCCCGCTTCGATGCGCATCTGGGCAATCAGATCGGCGCGTCCTGCAACAGCGCCACCCACCGCATCACCGTGCCCGCCGATATACTTGGTGGTTGAGTGCATCACCAAATCAACACCCAGCTGGATACAGTCCATGCCAATCGGCGAGGCAAACGTGGCATCGCAGCTGACCAATGCCCCGGCGTCATGGGCCAGACGCGACACTGCCGCCAAATCTGTCAAACGGCCAATAGGGTTCACGGGCGTTTCGGTGTAAACCAGCTTTGTGCCCGGCCGGATCGCTTGCGCGACAGCGTCAAGATCGGACATATCGACCGGAGTTACCTTGACCCCCATGCGCGGCAGGGTTGTCCGCACCAGTTCGGCCACGCCGGCGTAAGACACATCCGATATGACCAGATGATCGCCCGAACTCAGGAACGTGAACAGGATGGCCGATGCGGCCCCCATGCCCGAGGCCGTGCACAGGCAGGCTTGCGCCCCTTCAAGTGCCGCGATCTTATGTTCCAGCATATCTACTGTCGGATTGGCCCAGCGGGCGTAGGTATAGGGGCTGTCATCGGTCAGATCATGGGCGGAAAACCCTGACGGCTCGTCCGTTACGAATGTGGATGACATATGGATCGGAGGCGCCGAAGCATTCGTTGCCGGATCGGGCATTTCGCCGGCATGGATCGCCGTGGTCATGATGCCGGTATATGTGTTGCGCTTTGCCATTCTGGTGCCCTCTGCCGATGAATGATTGTACTTTCGGCGTGTTCGCGTTGCGATGGCAAGCTAATTTCCAACCACCACTGGACCATGCTGTGTGCGAAGCCTAGCTTGCCGGACAAAGGAGAATGAAATGACGAACCCGCTTTTGCGCCCGTGGACGACGCCATTTGGAGTCGCCCCCTTTGATGAGGTTTCCGACAGCGATTTCGCCCCGGCCCTTGAAACCGCTTTGGAACGGCACCGCGCCGAGATAGACGCGATCGCGCATAATCCGGACGCACCCGACTTTACCAATACGATCGAAGCACTGGAGGCGGCGGGCCACGATCTGGATCAGGTTCTTGCCGTGTTTTTTACCGTTGCAGGGGCCGACAGCAATCCGTTACGCGAAACCCTGCAACGTGATTTTTCACCCAAACTGGCAGCGCATTTTTCCGAGATTTCTTCCAACAAGGCGTTGTTTTCGCGGGTCGCTGCTCTTTGGGCGCAGCGTGACAGTCTTGCCCTGACGCCGGAACAGGCCCGCGTGCTTATGTTGACCCATCGCGGGTTCGTACGTGCCGGCGCTGCGCTGGACGGTGACGAAGAAACGCGCATGAAAAAGATCAAATCGCGGCTGGCCGTATTGGGAACCGAGTTTACCCAGAACCTGCTGGCTGACGAACGCGAATGGCTGCTGCCATTGACCGAGGACGATCTGGATGGCTTGCCGGATTTTGCGATCAAAGCGGCGCGCTCCGCCGGAGTGGAGAAGAACGCAGGCGGGCCGGTTGTGACGTTGTCGCGATCTGTCATTGTTCCGTTTCTGCAATTCTCCGACCGGCGAGACTTGCGTCAGACCGCTTATATCGCGTGGTCAAAGCGCGGCGCAAATGGCGGCGCGACAGACAACCGGGATATTGCCGCCGAAATACTGGCGCTGCGGCAGGAACGCGCGCAGCTTTTGGGCTATGACAGTTTTGCCGATTACAAGCTTGAAACCGAAATGGCCAAAACCCCGCAGGCCGTGCGCGATTTGTTGATGGCTGTATGGGAACCGGCCAAAGCGCAGGCGTTGTCGGACGCAGACGTTCTGACCGAGATGATGCACAAAGACGGGTTCAACGGCGATCTGGAGCCGTGGGACTGGCGTTACTATGCGGAGAAAAGGCGTAAAGCTGAACATGATCTGGATGAGGCGGCGCTGAAACCTTATCTGCAACTGGACCGCATGATAGAAGCCGCTTTTGCCTGCGCGAACCGGTTGTTCGGCCTGTCGTTCAAGCCACTGGATATCCCGCTTTATCACCCAGACTGCCGCGCGTGGGAGGTAACGCGAAACGGCCAACATCTGGCGGTTTTCATAGGTGATTATTTCGCCCGTGGGTCAAAACGGTCTGGCGCCTGGTGTTCCGCAATGCGGGCACAAGCGAAATACCCGAAAGAACAGACCCCTATCGTGATAAATGTCTGCAACTTTGCCAAGGGCGATCCGGCTTTGTTGTCATATGATGACGCGCGCACGCTTTTCCATGAATTCGGGCATGCGCTGCACCAGATGCTGTCTGATGTGACCTATGAAAGCGTTTCGGGCACATCCGTGGCCCGTGATTTCGTTGAATTGCCCAGCCAGCTTTTCGAGCACTGGCTGGAAGTGCCCGAAGTCCTGTCAGAATTCGCGACGCATTGTGAAACGGGTATACCGATGCCGCAGGATATTCTGGACAAGGTATTGAAGGCGGCAAATTTCGATATGGGCTTTGCCACGGTCGAATATGTTGCATCGGCGCTGGTTGATCTGGAGTTTCACAACGGCGCGGCCCCCACGGACCCCATGGCGCGTCAAGCCGATGTTCTGGCAGATCTGGGCATGCCACACGCCATCGGAATGCGCCACGCCACACCGCATTTTGCCCATGTCTTTGCGAGCGACGGGTATTCCAGCGGCTATTACAGTTACATGTGGTCCGAAGTCATGGATGCGGATGCATTTGCGGCCTTTGAAGAGGCTGGAAACGCCTTTGATCCGGTTCGTGCGGCGGCTCTTGAAACCCACATTCTGTCGACCGGTGGTTCACAGGATGCCGAAGCGCTTTACAAGGCGTTCCGCGGTCGTTTGCCCGGCGTCGAGGCGTTGCTGAAGGGACGCGGGCTGGCGGCCTGATCGGGGTCAGTATCCCAGATCGCGGTCCACCAGATGCAACAGCGGTTCGCCGGCTTCGCTGCGCGCGATGTTTTCGGCCACCACTTCGGCACAGGTTTCCGCACGGGTTTCAGCGGCGATATGCGGCGTGACCGTTACAGACGGGTGCGCCCAGTAGGGATGATCTGCGGGCAACGGTTCCACCCGGAACACATCCAGCGTGGCGTGTGCAATCTGGCCGCTGTCCAGCGCGGCAAGCAGTGCCGTGTCGTCAATCAGCGGCCCGCGCCCCGGATTGATGATGAACGCCCCGCGCGGCATCATGGCCAGTGTTTGTGTATTCAACGTGTTTTCGGTGTCGGGCGTATTCGGCAATAACAGGATGCAGATTTGCGCTGTTGACAGCGCCTTTTGCAATCCATCCTTTCCGTGCAGGCATGTGATCCCGGGTACGGATTTTGGCGATCTGCTCCACCCTGTGACTGGAAACCCCAGATTGTCCAAGGCATGCGCGGCCGACAGGCCCAATGCGCCCAGACCCAGAACTGTCACAGGCCGGTTCTGTGCCAGAGGCGGGGCACCGGGGCGCCAAACGCCATCCTGTTGCAGGATATGCGCGTCCATTCCCAGATGATTCCGCAGGCTGTGCCCGACAACCCATTCTGTCATGCCTTGCGTCAGGCCGTGATCCACCATCCGGGTCAACGGTTGCGTCAGTGTCTTGTTGCCGACAATCGCCTCGACCCCGGCCCAAAGGTTAAGAACCGCCTTGGTACGGGTGAACGGGGTGAAATCCTGTAATGCGCTATTGGGGGCGTAAACGATGTAATCAACGTCCTCTGGCGCAAAGGCGAGCCCCAGATCATAATCCAGCCCACGCGCATCCAGTTCGCGGGTCAGTGGCCCTTTGTAATCTTCCCAACGCTCTTCAGCGGCGGCAAACAAGATATTGATAGTCATGAAAGGCTTTCTTTTTGGGGATTATCGAGGGCGGTGGACATGTGCGCTTTGAACCAGGCCAAAGGCGATCATAAGGACAAGCATGGCAGACCCGCCATAGCTGACCATCGGAAGCGGGACGCCCACAACCGGTGCCAGCCCCATGACCATCGACATGTTGACCGCAAAGAACAGAAAGAAGTTCAACGCGATGCCCAGAGTAAGCAAAGAGGAAAACCGGTCTTTTGTCGACAAGGCGGTATAAACGCAAAACACGATGATCAGCAGATAAAGCACAAGCAAAGATATCCCTCCGACAAAGCCGAATTCTTCGGCAAGTGTCGTAAAGATGAAATCCGTGTGCTTTTCCGGCAGAAAGTTCAGCCGTGATTGTGTGCCCTGCATAAAGCCGCGCCCCGTCCAGCCGCCCGAGCCAAGCGCGATCTTGGATTGCGTGATATGATAGCCCGCGCCCAGCGGATCGGTTGACGGATCGATAAAGGTATCAATCCTGCGGAATTGGTAATTGGCCAGCAACTGCCAGTCTGTGCCACGGCTTTTGAACACCGCGGTAATCAGCCCGATGCTGCTGGCAACGACAGCCGCGAAATAGGCCCAGTGCACGCCAGCGACAAACATCAGACCACCGCCAGCGGCCAACAGCAGAATGGCGGTTCCCAGATCCGGTTGCCGCAAAACAAGAAACGTAGGAAACAGGATCACGATCACAGGGATCAGAACCCAGAATGGGCGGGATTTGCGGAAACTTGGCAACCAGTCGTAATAAGCTGCCAACAGCATCACCAGCGTGATTTTCATCAATTCCGAAGGTTGCAGGCGCATGAAGCCAAGATCGATCCAGCGTTGCGCCCCCATGCCCACCGTGCCAAACAATTCGACCATGATCAACAAAGCCACAGAGACGCCATAGGCGACCACGGCCATGTTTCGCCAGAACCAGATCGGCACCATGGCGACAAAGATCATCAATACCATGCCCAGAACGAACCGTTTCATTTGCGGTTCGGCCCAGGGCGTGAACGACCCACCCGCCACGGAATACAGCATAAGAAAGCCAATGCTTGCGACGGCGATCAGCAAGACGGTCAGGGGCCAGTTCAGATACAGAATCTTGCGGACGCCTGCAGGAACGGATTTGACGGAATGTTCAAGATAGCTCATGCGCGGCCCCGGCCATCAATGTCGGCAATCGGATGGATATCTTTCAGTCGTTCCTGTTGGGCCTTGATCCGCGCGCGATCACCTTCGGGATAGGCGGTCAGCGGGGGCGTTTCGCCGTAAAGGGCTTGCAACATCAGGTCGCGTGCAATGGGGGCCGCAGCCTTGGAGCCGCCGCCGCCGTGTTCAACAACCACCGAAACCGCAAATTTCGGACGATCCATCGGTGCAAAGCTGACAAACAGGGCGTGGTCGCGCCGTTCCCATGGCAGGTCTTCGTTGCGGATCACGCCACTGCGCCGTTCGGCGGCTGTGATGTTGCGGACCTGGCTGGTTCCGGTCTTGCCGGCCATGCGGAACGCATCTTCTATGATCCGGCTGCGATAGGCGGTGCCCCTGCGATCATTGCTGACGGCGAACATGGCCTTGCGCATCTTGCGCAGATTGTTTTCGTTCATACCCATCGGTTCGCCCGCGCCGCTGGGTTCTTCAACGCCGTCGATCGTGCGGATCAGGCGCGGTGTAACTGAACGCCCTGTGGCAAGCCGCGCAGACATCACCGCCAGTTGCAGCGGAGATGCCAGCATAAAGCCCTGTCCGATGGAAGAGTTCGCGGTGTCCCCGATCCGCCATTCGGAATCGTGGGTTTGCAGCTTCCAAAGCTTCGTGGGTGTCAGACCTTCGGCTATGGCGGACATTGGCAGATCGTGGCGCACGCCCAAGCCGAACCGGTTGGCCATAGCAGAAATCTTGTCGATCCCCACCTTCAGTGCCAGATCGTAATAATACACATCGCAACTTTGCTTGAGAGAGTCTTCCAGGTTCATGAACCCGTGACCCGCCCGCTTCCAGCAATGGAATTTGCGCCCGCCGACGTCCAGATGGCCGGGGCAATACACGGTTTCATCCGGTGTAATCAGGCCTTCTTCCAGCGCTGCCATTGCGGTGATCATTTTGAATGTCGATCCGGGCGGATAGGTGCCTTGAACAGATTTGCTGGCCAGGGGGCGGTATTTGTTGTTCAGAAGGCTGGAATAGTCCGCTGATGAAATACCGCGCACAAACAGGTTCGGATCAAAAGTCGGCGCCGATCCGATGGCATAAAGATCGCCTTCGTCACAATCCATAATTACGGCGCTGGCGGCTTCGCCGACCAGGCGCGCCTGCAAATAGGCTTGCAGCTTGTGATCAACCGTCAATTGGATGTCAGACCCGGCCTGACCTTCACGGCGATCCAGTTCGCGCATCACGCGGCCGGTGGCGTTCACTTCAACCCGCTTGGCACCTGCCTTGCCACGCAATATTTCCTCGCGCTTGGCTTCAAGCCCGACCTTGCCGATCTGGAATCGCGGAATGCGCAACAACTGGTCGGGGTCTTCGATCCGTTCCAGATCATAATCGCTGACCGCGCCGACATAGCCTACGACATGGGCAAAATCCGATCCCCGCGGATAGACGCGGCTTAGCCCGACTTCGGGTGTAATGCCTGGCATGGCGGGGGCGTTCACGGCGACCTTGCTGACATCTTCCCACGATACCTTGTCGGCAACAGTTATGGGCAGAAACGGGGCGCTGCGCCGCATTTCTTCCATCGCACGGTTCAGTTCATCGTCGTCTAGTTCGATCAGCTGCGACAGGTTGCTGATAACCTTGTCCACATCGCCAGTATCTTCGCGCACGATGACGATCCGGTAACTGGGAACATTCTTGGCGATCGCGGCCCCGTTGCGATCATAGATTTCGCCACGCTCTGGCGGGATCAGGCGGATGTTGATGCGGTTTTCTTCGGCCAAAAGGCGGAACTGGTCGGCCTGTTCGACCTGAAGATGACGCATGCGGAACGCAAGCGCGCCGGCAAATGCCAGTTGTACGCCACCCAGCAACAGGGCGCGGCGACTGAGCAAGCGGTGGCTGCCGTCGATATCGCGTTTGGTTTTCTTCATGCGCCACGTCTTACCAGATCAACATCGCCCGGTGCAATTTTGCGCACACCCATGACAAACTGGGTGAAGGCGACGACAAAAGGATAGCACAGAACAGTCATACCCATCTGCAAAAAACTAAGCGAAAAGGCGGCTTGTGGAACGACCAGAATACTAAGCACCAATCGGTTTCCAAGGGCTATGGCAATCATCACAAGCGCAACGGCTGACCATTCGCTCAGAAACGGGGCCTCGCGCAGCGCGCGCGCGCGTGTTTTGAGGTTTTCTGTGCCCAACAAAACCAGCAATGCCAACAGACCGGGCGGTCGCTGCAACAGAAGATCACCCAACAGCATCACCAGTGCCACGCTGAGTGCCGGTACATAATCCGGCCGCCGCAATGCCCATGCAAAGGCCAGAGCCATGATGATATCTGGCCCTGCCCAATTGCGCGGCGTTGTGTCTAGTGGCAACAGATGCAGGAACATCACGAACATGCACAGCGCCACAAAGGCGGCACGCATGAGCCACAGCCGCGATACCGTCAACTCAGCCATCCGGCGCCTCGGATATGTCTGAGGTTTCGCCACCCTGCGCGGGTTTCACGATCTGGCTGGGGTCTGCGATTGGCTCGGCGCCATGGTGGCGCAGGACCCGAAGAAACTCCAACCGCTCATAATCCGCAGCCAGCCGGACGCGCAGGCGCCCTGCCGGATCGGCTGCGATCTGTCCGATCAGCAAACCGGCCGGAAAAACACCGCCATCACCGGATGAAATGACCCGGTCACCGGGCCGCACCAGATCGGGGTTTTCCAGAAACTCCACAGGCGGGGCCGCCGTGTTATCGCCCGAGATCATGGCCACCTGACCGGAGGGTTGCACCGTTGCCGGAATGCGGCTGGTCGTATCAGTCAGCAGAATGACCCGTGCCGTGTTTTTTCCGACGCCGGAAATGCGCCCGACAAGGCCGATACCGTCCATCGTGGCCCAACCATCCATGATCCCGTCCCGCGCGCCAACATTCAGCAAGACAGATTGGCGAAAGGGCGATCCGCTGTCGGCCAGAACAACCCCGGTTATATAGGTCAGCCGCGGATCAAGGCGCACATTGTTCAGGTCCAGCAGGCGGGCGTTTTCCTGCTCCAGCTGAAGTGCCGCTTCCTTCCATGCCTGCATCTGGCGCAATTCACTGCGCAATTCGCGGTTCTGTTCGGAAAGGCGCTGATAGCTTTGGAAATCCCGGATCAGATTGACAAAGCCTGTGACCGGCGCCATCGCCCACTCCAGATTGGGTGCCAACGCGTCAGTCACCTGCGCGCGAAACCGTTCAACCCGCGGGCTGTCGATCCGCCAGACCAGAAAAATGGCCAGCAGACACAACAGCAACACCCCCATCAGCAATCGCCGCAGGGGACCTGTGTAGTCTTCGCCGTTTGATCTGTCTTTGGCCAATGTGTTCCCTTTGATGCCAAAGGGTGGTTGGGTTAGCTGTCGTAGTCAATCGCGTGGCGCAGCTGTTTTTCGTATTCCAGCGCTTTGCCAGTGCCCAATGCAACGCAATTCAGGCTTTCGTCGGCGATCGATACGGCCAGTCCTGTCTGTTCGCGCAGGGCAAGATCAAGATCCCCCAGCAGCGCGCCACCACCGGTCAGCATGACGCCGCGGTCGACGATATCGGCGGCAAGGTCGGGCGGGGTCGCTTCCAGCGCTGTCATCACCGCTTCGCAGATCTGCTGAACCGGTTCGGCCAGTGCCTCGGCCACCTGTGCCTGACTGATTTCGATTTCCTTGGGCACGCCATTCAACAGGTCACGGCCGCGGATTTGCAGGGATGTGCCCCGCCCGTCATCGGGCATACGTGCGGTGCCGATTGTGGTTTTGATCCGTTCCGCCGTTGATTCCCCGACCAGCAGGTTCTGCTGGCGCCGCAGATAGGAAATAATCGCTTCGTCCATACGGTCGCCGCCAACGCGGACAGAACGGGCATAAACAATGTCTCCAAGGCTCAACACTGCAACCTCGGTGGTGCCGCCGCCAATATCGACGACCATGTTGCCCGTCGGATCCGTGATCGGCATGCCGGCCCCGATGGCGGCTGCGATGGGTTCTGCAATCAATCCGGCGCGGCGGGCGCCTGCGCTTAGAACAGACTGACGGATCGCGCGTTTTTCCACCGGTGTTGCGCCATGCGGGACGCATACGATGATCTTGGGCTTGGAAAACGTGGATCGTTTGTGCACTTTGCGGATGAAATGCTTGATCATCTCTTCGGCGGTGTCGAAATCGGCAATCACGCCTTCACGCATCGGGCGGATCGCTTCGATCGAACCGGGGGTGCGGCCCAGCATCAGCTTGGCATCTTCGCCAACGGCCAGCACCTTCTTGACGCCGTCCTTGATGTGGTACGCGACAACCGAAGGTTCGGACAGCACGATGCCGCGGCCTTTGACATAGACCAGTGTGTTTGCCGTCCCCAGATCGATCGCCATATCCGACGAAAAGAGACCGCTCATTCTACCCAACCACGACATACGCCTGTCATCCTGCTTGTTTTTCTTGTGGACCCCCGAGTCAGGCCCGGGGGGCCATGTCTGTATAGGCCTCGCACCTGTCCGGTGAAAGGGTTGTTTGCAAGGGCAACGGCACGAAGTTGCCCAAATACACAGGGCAGTCCGCGCCGCTTACCGGTGTGGCGCCGGCCTTACCCGACGTCCTTGTAGTTGATTTCCCGTTTGTCGGCACCGGGCCCGGTTTTTTCGCGTCGCACCAGCAGCCGGTTCAGCGCGTGGACATAGGCGCGCGCGCTTGCCACGACGGTGTCGGTATCCGCCGACTGACCGGTCACGATACGCCCGTCTTCTTCCATGCGGACAGACACCGTGGCTTGCGCGTCGGTACCTTCGGTGACCGCGTGCACCTGATAAAGTTGCAGGCGCGCTTCGTGCGGGACCAACGCCTTGACGGCCTTGAAAGATGCATCCACGGGGCCGTCGCCGGTTTGGGTTGTGCTATGCTCGGCGCCATCAATGATCATTGTCAGATCGGCAGTTTGCGGACCATCCGTACCGCACACCACGCGCAGCGACTTGATCTGCAAACGGTTGTTTTCGGCGTCATCGCCGACACGCATCAGGGCAATCAGGTCGTCATCGTAGATTTCCTTCTTGCGATCTGCCAGTTCCTTGAACCGGACGAACACGTCTTTCAACTGGTTGTCGCCCAGTTGAAACCCGAGATCCTTCAATTTGGACCGCAACGCGGCGCGTCCGGAATGTTTGCCCATCACAATGTTGGTTTCGGTCAGGCCCACATCTTCGGGGCGCATGATTTCAAAGGTTTCCGCGTTCTTCAGCATGCCATCCTGATGGATGCCACTTTCATGGGCAAAGGCGTTCTTGCCTACAATTGCCTTGTTGAACTGCACCGGGAAACCGGACACTGCCGCCACCCGACGGCTGATGTTCATCAGTTTCGTGGCGTCGATCCGGGTTTGATAGGGCATGATATCATTGCGCACTTTCAGCGCCATCACGACTTCTTCCAGCGCGGTATTGCCGGCGCGTTCGCCCAAACCGTTGATGGTACATTCAATCTGCCGCGCGCCGCCTTCGACGGCGGCCAGCGAATTGGCTGTCGCCATGCCCAGATCATTATGACAGTGGGTGGCGAACACCACCGCATCCGCGCCCGGTACCTTTTCGATCAGCATCCGGATCAGATCGGCGGATTCGATGGGTGCGGTATAGCCGACCGTATCGGGGATATTGATGGTCGTGGCACCGGCCTTGATCGCGATCTCGACAACCCGGCACAGGTAATCCTCTTCGGTGCGGGTGGCATCCATGGGCGACCACTGCACGTTGTCGCACAGATTGCGCGCATGGCTGACTGTGTCGTGGATGCGGTCGGCCATTTCATCCATATTCAGGTTCGGAATGGCACGGTGCAGCGGAGAGGTGCCGATAAACGTGTGAATGCGCGGGAACTTGGCGTGTTTCACCGCCTCCCAGCAGCGATCAATATCGCCGAAATTGGCGCGGGCAAGGCCACAGATAACGCTGTTTTTGGCGTTTCGTGCGATTTCGGACACGGCATTGAAATCGCCGTCCGACGCGATGGGAAAACCGGCCTCGATGATATCGACGCCCATTTCATCCAGCAGGCCGGCGATTTCCAGCTTTTCGGCATGGGTCATCGTGGCGCCGGGGCTTTGTTCGCCATCGCGCAAGGTGGTGTCAAAAATCAACACACGGTCCTGTTGTGTTTTGTCAGTCATTTTGGGGTCTCTTCTGTTCTGATCCTAATTTCCTTGGCGCGCGTCGGCCTCCTCTGAGCGGGCGCGCCGGAAGGCACGCTCAGAGGCGGATTAGGATCAGTAGGGCAGCATTACGCAGCGCGCGAATGCGCGTGCCTGTCGAATGCATATGCCCGTTTCCTGTCATGACTGCAGTTATAACCACGTCGATTCAAAATAAAAGAGGTGTTTTCGCAGAAAGCCGAAGCAATGCGAGGCACCGAAACCCGCTATGCGGTCTTTCCCTTTGCGCGGGCAAGATTTGCGAGAACCGCAGGATGGCAGTTGATAAACACTCTGAACCTTCTAACTGGCACCTTATGAAACGCGCATTGATCATAGGGTCGTCCGGCGGAATCGGATCGGCAATCGCAGCAGAATTGCGGGGCAACGGCACCGAAGTCGACACGCTTTCGCGATCTGAAAACGGGTTTGATCTGACAGATCCGCAAACTGTCGAGGACGCATTGCAGCGGCTTTCTGAACCCTACGATCTGGTTCTGGTGGCAACCGGTGCGCTTGAAATCAACGGGGCAGCGCCTGAAAAATCCGTTCGCGCCATTTCTGCCAAGGCGATGGCCGATCAGTTTGCGGTGAACGCAATCGGCCCGGCCCTGATCCTGCGCCACGCGATGCGCCTTTTGCCAAAGGACAGCTGGTCCGTCTTTGCGGTTCTTTCCGCGCGTGTCGGTTCGATCGGTGACAATCAGATCGGCGGCTGGGTCAGTTACCGCGCGGCCAAGGCGGCGGTGAACCAGATCGTGCACACCGGCGCGATCGAACTGGCGCGGACGCACCCGCATGCAATCTGTGTGACGCTGCACCCGGGCACGGTGCAAACTGCGTTTACAGAAAAATATCTGGGGCGGCACCCGTCGGTTCCGGCGCAAGAGGCGGCGCAAAACCTGTTGCGTGTGGTGTCCGGATTGAATGTGGACGACACCGGCGGGTTTTTCGATTGGGCCGGAAAGCGCGTGCCCTGGTGAAAATCAGACGCAGCTGTCTGACTGCGGTCAGCCGCCGTCGGTAAGCGCCCCGTTTTCCCAGTTTCCGCTGGCTTCCTGCCCGGTGGAGTAGCGCATCGTGCCTGTGCCCTGACGTTTGCCCCCTTCGAAAGAGCCTTCGTAAATATCGCCGTTGGCATAGGTCGCAATGCCTTGTCCGCTGATTTCGCCGTTCTTCCAGTCGCCGGTGTACTTGAACCCGTCAGCCATCACGATTTCACCCTGACCATGACGTTTCCCATCCACAAACTCGCCCGTATAGACCGTTCCGTCAGGATAGGTGGCTTTGCCGTGGCCGTGGCGCTGTCCGTCTTTCCATTCGCCTTCATAGCGATAGCCGTCTGCGTAGGTCATCACACCTACACCGTGATTGCGCGCATTCAGAAACTCGCCTTCGTAGACGACACCGTTTGTATAGGTTGCCTTGCCCGGGCCTTCGATCACGCCCGCCACCCATGATCCTTCATAAATGGACCCGTCCGGATAGGTGATCTTTCCGATACCATCGGCCAGATCGGCGCTGAACTGGCCTGTGTAAACTGACCCGTCCGGATAGGTCACGGTGCCTTCGCCCTCGATCTCTCCGGCCACCCAACTGCCGGTGTAGACGTATCCGTCGGTTCCGGTGAACGTGCCCTGACCCTGTCGCCTGTCGTTGACAAAGCCGCCGACATAGACATCACCGTTTTCGTAAGTGACCTTGCCCTGACCCTCGCGGCGTCCGGCGACCAGTTCGCCTTCGTAGACATCGCCGTTGGGTTGCGTCAGCACCCCGGTGCCTTCGATCTGGCCCGATTTCCACATGCCCACATAGGTCAGGTCGTCGGGCATCGTCAGGGTGCCGGTGCCGTCACGCTCGCCGGCCTTTATCTGTCCGTCATAGATGGCACCATCCGGATAGGTGATCACGCCCATGCCTTCTTTCACGCCATTGACCCAATCGCCGTTGTATTCATAGCCACCGGGTGATTGCATGACGCCCTTGCCGTGGTGCTTGGCATTGCGGAACGATCCTTCATAGCGCACGCCATTGGCATAGATCGCGATTCCGTTGCCGGTAATGGCGCCATCCAGCCATTCGCCTTCATAGGTGCCGCCATCGGCAAAGGTGATTTTGCCAAACCCTTCCGGTTTGCCTTTTGCAAAGTTGCCTTCGTAAACAGAGCCGTTCGGAAAACGGGCAACGCCATTGCCCTTGATCTCGCCCTCGACCCATTCGCCGGAATACTCGTACCCGTTTGGCAATGTGTAGGTGCCGGTGCCATGTTGCAGGCCGTTACGGAATGTTCCCTCGTAAACGCCCCCATCGTCATATTGCTTGGTCAGAACGGCAGCGTCCTGCGCCAGTAGGGATGTCGCGGAAAGTGCGGCACAAAAAACAAGGGTGGCGATCGTGTGCTTCATGTCATGTCCTGATTAACGTTCGGGCAACGTGCCGGGAAAACCTAAGATGTTGCGCGGCTCGGGGCAATGTCTTTTGCCGATCAACCGTTGCGGCGGGCTTTCCCTTGCGCGCTGATCTGCTACATGGGCAACACAGATAACGAAGGATCAGGGCACAATGGCCGACCGATTTCGAGTGACACTGGCGCAGCTGAACCCGACGGTGGGCGATCTGGCAGGCAATGCAGCCCTTGCGAGGGATGCATGGGAACAGGGGCGCGCAGCAAATGCTGACCTTGTGGCGCTGCCTGAAATGTTCATAACCGGATACAACACACAGGATCTTGTGTTGAAACCGGCATTTCTGAACCACGCCCAGGCGCATATCGAAGCTCTGGCCGAAGAATGCGCAGACGGCCCCGCACTGGCCATCGGCGGGCCATGGATAGAAAACCGCAAGCTTTACAATGCCTATTTCATTCTGAAGAACGGCAAGATCGCCAGCAAATCGCTAAAGCATCATCTGCCCAACGAAACGGTGTTCGATGAGGTGCGAATATTTGATTCTGGCCCTTTGGGCGGCCCGTATAATGTGGGTAACACGCGCATCGGAAGCCCGATCTGCGAAGATGCCTGGCACGAGGACGTGGCCGAAACACT
Organism: Sulfitobacter sp. TBRI5; assembly: GCF_051013555.1. Classification (NCBI taxonomy): domain Bacteria; kingdom Pseudomonadati; phylum Pseudomonadota; class Alphaproteobacteria; order Rhodobacterales; family Roseobacteraceae; genus Sulfitobacter; species Sulfitobacter sp. TBRI5. The sequence continues at coordinate 1,888,286 of NZ_CP112884.1, forward strand.
GGCCGAAACGGGGGCGGAATTTCTGCTGGTGCCAAACGGATCGCCCTATTATCGCGGCAAATTCGAAACCCGCCTGAACCATATGGTGGCGCGGGTGGTCGAGACCGGATTGCCGCTGATCTACCTTAATATGGTGGGTGGTCAGGATGATCAGGTGTTTGATGGCGGGTCTTTCGGGCTGAACCCCGGCGGGGAACTGGCCGTGCAATTGCCGGTTTTCGATCAACTGGTGACCCATGTCGATCTTGAACGCACGGATCAGGGGTGGCGGATTGTCGAAGGGCTGCGCGCCTCGTTTCCGGACAGTCTGGAACAGGATTACCGCGCCATGGTCGAAGCCTTGCGTGATTACATGCGCAAGACCGGTTTCAAAAAGGTTCTGTTGGGCTTGTCGGGCGGGATCGACAGCGCGATCGTGGCCACCGTCGCTGCAGACGCGATTAGCGCCGAAAACGTGCGCTGTGTCATGTTGCCTTCGGAATACACGTCGCAGTCGTCTCTTGATGATGCGAAATCTGTCGTGTCGGCATTGGGCTGCCATTACGACACGGTGTCGATCGCGCAGGGGCGCGCGGCCATTACCCAAACGCTTGCCCCGCTGTTTGAAGGGATGGAACCCGGCCTGACCGAAGAAAACATCCAGTCGCGATTGCGCGGACTTTTGTTGATGGCGATGAGTAACAAGTTCGGCGAAATGCTGCTGACCACCGGCAACAAATCCGAGGTCGCCGTCGGGTATGCGACGATCTACGGGGATATGGCGGGTGGCTACAATCCGATCAAGGATTTGTACAAGACCCGTGTTTTTGAAATCTGCCGCTGGCGCAATGCCAACCATCGCGACTGGATGATGGGCCCGTCCGGGGTGATGATTGATCCGCGTATCATCGACAAACCACCTTCAGCCGAATTGCGCGAAGATCAGAAGGACAGCGACAGCCTGCCGTATTATCCGGAGCTTGATGCAATCCTGAACATTCTGGTGGATCAGGACGGATCGGTTGCCGATTGCGTCGCCGCCGGATTTGACCGCGAGACGGTCAAAAAGGTCGAGCATCTGATCTATATCAGCGAATACAAACGGTTCCAGTCTGCCCCGGGCACACGGCTTTCGCCGCGCGCCTTTTGGCTGGACCGGCGGTATCCGATCGCGAACCGGTGGCGCGATCCAAGCTAGGGCGCCAGGTTCGCTGCGTCCTCAGAAATCGAAAATCTCGCTCAGAAAGCTTTCCTTGCGCTTTTTGCGATAGGGTTTGTCGCTATAGCGCTGCTCTTCATGACGGGGGGCTGCGGCCTGCGGCGCGGCGGGCGGCACAGATCGTTCGATGATCTTGTCCAGTTCACCCCGATCCAGCCAAACCCCGCGGCATGTCGGGCAATAATCAATTTCGACACCGCTGCGGTCAGACATGACAAGGGTCGTATCGTCTATCGGGCATTTCATCGGGGCCATCTCCATCTTGGTTCAAAAGTTACTAAATCCTGTCTTTGAAATGGGTGTTTTTATCGGATTTTCAATGCACGAGACTTGTGTAAGCTGCCGAAAACAATTGAAAGTCAGCATCCTATGCCCGGCCCCACTCCAACCGCTGTGATCGGTGATACGCAATTGCCCAAACGCGTTGATGTTGTGGTGATCGGTGGTGGCATCATCGGTGCGATGGCGGCGCTGGAACTGGTCGAGCGGGGCATTTCCGTTGCGCTGTGCGAAAAGGGTGAAATCGGGGCCGAGCAATCCAGCCGGAACTGGGGCTGGGTGCGGATGGCGGGGCGCGACGCGCGCGAAATTCCCCTTATGGATGTTGCCATTCAGGCGTGGCAGGGCATGGACAAGCGATTGGGCCGCAAAACCGGCTATACCCGCACCGGCAGTATTTTCGCGGCCTCTTCAGACCGGATTTTTTCGCGCTATCAGGATTGGACGCGTAATCTGACAGATCGTCAAATGACGTGCCACATGGTGTCCGCCGCCGATCTTGAGGGTCTGTTGCCGCGCAACAACATGCAACTGGCGGGCGCGATGCAAACGCCGATGGATGGCCGCGCGGAACCGCAATGGGCGGCACCTGCCATCGCCGAAGCGGCGCGGGATGCGGGCGCGCATGTTCTGACAGGCTGTGCGGTGCGGACAGTTGAAACCAGTGCCGGCGCGGTGTCGGGGGTTGTGACTGAAAAGGGTGAAATCGGTTGTCAGGCGGTGGTGCTGGCGGGGGGCGCATGGTCGCGCCTGTTTGCGGGCAATGCGGGGATCGAACTGCCGCAATTGAAGGTGCTGAACTCTGTTTTGCGCACAACGCCGATCAGGGACGGGCCGGATGTTGCGTTTCGAGGCGACAAAATCGCATTCCGCAAACATGCCGATGGCGGGTACATCATCGCGTCCAGAGAAGAAAACGTGTTTGACCTTGTGCCTGACAGTTTCCGCCTTGCGCGGGCGTTTTTCCCGGCACTTCGCGCGGAATGGAAGGCGATTTCCTTTCGGCTTTCGGATCGCTGGTGGCAAGAGGCACGGATGAAACGCCACTGGCGGGCAGACGACACGTCGCCGTTTGAAACCTGTCGCATCCTTGATCCCGTGCCGTCGGCCAAAGCCCGTGACCATGCCTGGACTGCTGCCCGCGCCGCATTTCCGTTTCTGCAGGGGGTCGAAATCGCGCAAAGCTGGGCTGGTTTGATTGATGTGACACCGGACGCCATCCCGGTCATTTCGCCCGTTACAGACAGGCCCGGATTGTACATTGCGACAGGATTTTCCGGCCACGGGTTCGGCATCGCGCCGGGGGCGGGGCGGCTTGTGGCCGATCTGATTACAGGTGCGCCGCCTACCGTCGATCCGCACGATTTTCGCCTGTCGCGGTTCAGCGATGGCAGTAAAACCGTGCTGGAAACCGGGTATTGAAGGCACAAGGCAGGTCCGGGCCTGCCTTGTGCTGTTTTGGTCCTAAAGCATCAACTGATAGCTGTGCGGAACGTACCGAAATCCGCTGTCGCGGGTTTCGACATACCCGAACGCGGGCCAGGGCATGTGGTACCCGACAAACGGGATTTTATCGGCCGCCATCATATCCAGCATCTTGCGACGCGTGGCGGCAGCAGCGGCCTTGTCCATGTCAAATTTGACCTCCCAGTCGGGATAGCCCAGCGACCAGACATAATGGTTGGCAAAATCCGCACCAAGTACCAGTTGTTTGCCGTCTGATTCGATCATGTATGCCATGTGGCCCGGGGTGTGTCCGAATGCAGCCATCGCTGTGATGCCGCCGACCACGCTGCCACCATCATCCAGAAATGTCATCTGGTCGGCCAGGGGGCGCACTTTGGTTTCGAACCCTTCGTTTTCGGCTTTGCCCCAGGCATCGAATTCGGTTGTTCCGGTAACGTAGCGCGCGTTGGGGAATGTCGGTGCGTCACCTGTCATCAGACCGCCGATGTGATCGCCATGCATGTGCGTGATCACGACAACGGTGATCTGATCGGGCGTGTATCCGGCTGCAGCCAGTGCGGCGGTCGTGCCTTCGCCCGATAAGCCTGTATCGAACAGAACCAGTTCGGATCCGGTGTTCACAATGGTCGGGGTGAAAAAGAACTGGGCCTGATCGACCGGCAGATTGTTGGCAGCCGAAACCGAATTGAATTCATCGGCGGGCACGTTCATCCCGAAAATCGCCTGCGGATCAGGCACGGCGCGCGTACCGGCCAATAGTGTGGTCACGTCATAGCCACCCAACGTGACCCGCATGTAGGGGGCCATCGATGCGCCCATCATCGGGGCCGATGCGCTTGCCTGTGTGGCAAGGGCACTGGAAAGGGGCAGGGCGGCGGCACCGGCCAATGCGGCGCGGCGGGTAATTTTCTGTGTCATTCAACTGTCCTCCTGTTGATTGCTTTGAAATAGGGTCGGTGCCGGTTTTGTCGTCAAAGTGTAACGCTGACGTGATCGAACGAAACAATTATGCTAGGTTTCACAAATGACCGGAAACAAGACGCAAATGTCAGACACTGATGTCGCGGGTTTTCTGGATCGGGTTGTCCCGGCGGCAAAACGCAACGATGCGCAGGTGCTGGATACCCTGTTTCGCCGCGTTACCGGGTATCAACCCCGCATGTGGGGGACATCCATCATTGGCTACGGCACCTATCACTATGTTTACGATTCAGGTCGGGAAGGTGATTTTCTGGCGACAGGGTTTTCGCCGCGCAAGGCGGCGCTGTCGATCTATATCATGCCCGGTTATGCCGATTTCACAGAGATTCTGGGCCGCCTTGGCAAACACAAGATCGGAAAATCCTGTCTTTATGTGAACAAGCTGGCGGATATCGACACTGATGTTCTGGCCGAACTGATAGGCGCGGGACTGGCAAATCTGAATGCGCGTTGGCCCGTTACGCCAACTTAACGCGGTTTCGCGCCTTCTGGACAAAGCCCATGCCCTGTGACAGGACAGCGCCGACGCTGGAGATATCACATGACCATTACCCGTTTTGCCCCGTCCCCAACCGGTTACATCCATGTTGGCAACCTGCGCACCGCGCTGATGAATTACCTGATCGCCCGCAAGGCCGGCGGGACGTTTATCTTGCGGATCGACGATACGGATGCGGAACGCTCCAAGCAGGAATATGTCGATGGGATCATGCGGGATCTGGAATGGCTGGGCCTGGAATGGGACAGGGTGGAACGTCAATCAGACCGTTTGGACCGCTACGCCGCGGCTGCGGACGAACTGCGCGCAAAAGGCCGTTTTTACGAAGCATTCGAAACCCCGACCGAACTGGACCTGAAGCGCAAGAAACAGCTGAACATGAGCAAGCCGCCGGTTTATGACCGGGCGGCTTTGTCCCTTTCGGATGCGCAAAAGGATGCCTTGCGCGCCGAACGTGGTCCGGGTGTGTGGCGGTTCCTGCTGGACCATGAACGCATCGAATGGGCTGATGGCATTCTGGGCGATATTTCGATCGATGCAGCGTCCCTGTCCGATCCGGTTTTGATCCGGGGTGACGGGCAGGTTCTGTACACGCTGGCATCGGTGGTGGATGATATCGAAATGGGCGTCACGGATGTGGTGCGCGGATCAGACCATGTGACCAACACAGCCACGCAAATCCAGATCATCAATGCGCTGGGCGGAACGCCGCCGCGGTTTGCACATCATTCGTTGCTGACGGGGCCGCAGGGCGAAGCGTTGTCCAAAAGATTGGGCACACTGGCGCTGCGCGACCTGCGTGAGCGCGGCATCCAGCCGATGGCGCTGCTGAGCCTGATGGCCCGGCTTGGATCGTCCGATCCCGTTGAAATCCGCACCGATATGTCCCAGTTGATCGATGGCTTTGACATCAGCCATTTCGGGTCCGCACCGACCAAGTTCGATGCCGATGACCTGTTGCCGCTGACCGCCCATTATTTGCAGGCGCAGCCGTTCAACGCCGTCGCGGAACAGGTTGCCGAAATCGGTGTACCGGCCCATCTTGCAGAGCCTTTCTGGGACGTGGTCAAGGACAACATCACGACGCTGAACGATCTTGAAAGCTGGTGGGACATGCTGTCGAAGGGGGCCACACCGGATATCGATCCGGAAGATGCGGAGTTTGTCGACACGGCGCTGTCGATGTTGCCGCCTTTGCCCTACACGCCTGACACATGGGGCAGCTGGACCGCCGCTGTAAAAGACGCGACCGGTCGCAAGGGGCGCGGTCTGTTCATGCCGTTGCGCAAGGCGTTGACCGGACAGGCGCACGGACCGGATATGTCGCAACTGATGCCTTTGCTGCAAAACCCGCCCCGCCGCAAATAGCCCGGGCTGGCTAAACGTTTATCCGGCCTTTGGCGGAAACCAGCCAATCTAGCGTTTTGGACTCAAGCCTTCTGGCTGGTCAATGCGCGCCGACAGAGCTTCGAGATTCTGATCGACGAAGCGGCGTTCAAAGTCTGTCAGGCTGCGATGGCGGGCATAGACCGGCGCGGCGCGGTCATTCAGGATCGGGGCCTCCCATCCATCGGTCGTTTCGAAAAACCGTAATGCGCCTTCGACGCCGAATTCGGTCAGATAGCCCTGAACGACCACGTCTATGTAGCTGAGAAGGATCGGATGCCTGGTATCGGGCGCGTGGTTCTGGTCAGGCGCGACGGTGTAAAGGTGGATGGCTGGCCGGTGATCAAGGTCGTGCCTGATCTGATCGGATGCGGCGACACGATCATAGGCCCATTCGCGGGCATCCAGCGCGGCCCAGTCTGCCCCGGGAACAGATGCAATCAGCCCGTCTATTCTGCAAGACGGATCAGGAACCACGGTCAGAAAGGCAACCGGGCGTTTGCCCGTATGGCGCCACAGACGCCGCCAGCCCTGTGCCGTTGCACGGGTCGGATTGCCGTAATCATGCGTGGTCCGGTTCACCAGAGAACCGTAACCGAAGAAATAGGGAGGAGGCATGTGTGTCATAAAAATAGGGCGCTTGATATAGGTCAAACCTGTTTCGGGCGGACTGTGCCAAGGTATTGTACCGAATGGCAACAGGTGAACGCGCGTGCGGATAACCAAACGAACCAACATAGCCGTCAGATTGCTGATGTATTGCGCAGCCCACCCCGGCAAGCTGGTTACAAAAAACCAGATCGCGACCTGCTGCAACATTTCAGAAAACCATCTTGCGCAAGTGATCAACCAACTCAGTCAGCTGGGATATTTGCATACGCAGCGGGGGCGCAATGGCGGCTTAAGTCTTGCCAAGGCGCCGGGCGATATCCGGATCGGTGATGTGTTTCGCAGTGTCGAGGCCAACACACCGATTGCCGAGTGTTTTGCCGATGCCGACAATACATGCCCCTTTACCAATGCTTGCCGACTGAGAGAGGCCCTGACAAAGGCCGCTGCCGCGTTCTTTGCGGAACTGGACGACGTGACGCTGGACGGGCTGGTGTGTGGCAACGAGGCTTTGATCGCGATGCTGAATCCATCGCAATGCAATCAAGACCGCTTGTCAGCGTGAATGTTGCATACTACCGTATACCCTATTGAAACGGGAGAATCGGCGCAGCGCCGATGCCGAAGGAGCAACCGCCCCGGAAACTCTCAGGCCTAAAGGACCGTTTCAACCAAAACACAGACTCTGGAGAGTGGCGTTTGCGCGCCCGCCGAAGGGATAACGATCTCAGGCAACAGGACAGAGGGGGCATCAGGCGTCGGACCCACAAGGGCTGGCGATCAGGTGCCGGTATGTTCGGGGTTTTCCAGACAGCCAATGGCACACAAAAAGGGGGAGTTTTGGCGTGTCGGATTTGTTGCATACGGCTTTGTTTGATCTGCATGTGGAACTGGGTGCAAAAATGGTGCCCTTTGCCGGATACGCGATGCCGGTGCAGTATCCGATGGGCGTCATGCAGGAACATTTGCACACGCGCAGTGCCGCAGGCCTGTTCGATGTCAGCCATATGGGTCAGGTGCTGTTGCGCGGAGCGTCCTGGGATGCGGTTGCCCTGGCCTTCGAAGCGCTGGCGCCGGTGGATGTTCTGGGATTGGCAGACGGGCGGCAACGCTACGGGTTCTTTACCAATGAAAAGGGCGGGATCGAAGACGATCTGATGTTCGCGCGCCGTGGTCAGGATCTGTTTGTCGTGATCAATGCCGCGTGTAAGGAAACCGATCTGCGACTGATGCGGGCGGGTTTGCCTGCTGATATCATGATCGAGGTTCTGGAGGATCGCGCTCTTATCGCGTTGCAGGGCCCGAAGGCAGAAACTGCACTTGCCCGTCTGGATCCTGCTGCGGCCAACATGCGGTTCATGGATGCCGCGCCTTTAGATCTGAACGGAATTGCCGTCTGGGCCTCCCGATCGGGGTACACGGGCGAGGACGGGTTCGAAATTTCGGTTGATCAGGGCGATGTCGAACCCCTGGTACGCACCCTGCTGGAGATGGAAGAGGTTGCGCCCATAGGTCTTGGTGCGCGCGACAGCCTGCGGCTTGAGGCCGGTCTGTGCCTTTACGGACAGGATATGGATGCTGGCACCACACCTTCATCTGCCGCTCTGACTTGGGCCATCCAAAAGGTGCGCCGCGCGGGCGGTGCGCGGGCAGGCGGATTTCCCGGTGCCGATGTGATACTTGCCGAATTCGAAACGCCGTCGCCATCCGTTCGCGTCGGTCTGTCACCGCAGGGGCGCGCGCCCATGCGCAGCGGCGTCGCGCTTTTCGCCGATGAAACATCCGATGTTCAGATCGGGACTGTCACCTCTGGCGGGTTTGGCCCCAGTGTGCAGGCCCCCGTTGCCATGGGCATGCTGAACCGCGAAAACGCCGCAGCCGGCACAACCGTTTACGGCGATGTGCGGGGCAAACGCCTGCCGGTAGCGGTTGTCAAACTGCCCTTTGTGGCGGCGGGTTTCAAACGTTAAACACAACTATCACCAGCAGGAGAACGACCAAATGAAGTTTACCGAAGAACATGAATGGCTGCGTCAGGACGGCGACGAGATCGTCGTTGGCATCACCGAACACGCCGCCGAACAACTGGGCGATGTTGTGTTTGTGGAATTGCCCGAAGTCGGCCGTGCGATCACCAAAGACGAAGAGATCGTCGTGATCGAAAGCGTCAAGGCCGCATCGGATATTCTTGCGCCGCTGGACGGAGAGATTACCGAAGTGAACGAGGTTCTGACCGATGAACCGGGCAAGGTAAACGATGATGCGGAAGGCGAGGCGTGGTTCTTCAAGATGACCGTCGCGGACCCGTCGCAACTGGACGACTATATGGATGAAGCAGCCTACAAGGCCTTCATCAGTTGATCTGACAGCGCAGCCTGTGCGTTGACACGGCTGCGCTTTTTGCCAGGACACAGCAAAGGCCCATGGTTCTTTGCCTTTCAGGGAGTGAAAAATGCCGTTCAAGCCAATCGACTATCTGCCTTATGATTTTGCCAACCGCCGCCATATCGGGCCGTCCCCGTCTGAAATGACCGAGATGCTGCGTGTGGTCGGTGCCGACACGCTTGACGCCCTGATTGACGATACGCTGCCCCCCGCGATCCGGCAGAAGGAACCGCTGGACTTCGGCAAGGCAAAATCGGAACGCGAACTTTTGTATCACATGAAAAAGGTCGCTTCGAAAAACAAGGTTCTGACCTCGTTGATCGGTCAGGGGTATCACGGCACGGTTACACCGCCCGCGATCCAGCGCAACATTCTGGAAAATCCCGCGTGGTACACGGCCTACACTCCCTATCAGCCCGAAATCTCGCAAGGGCGGCTTGAGGCGCTGTTGAACTTTCAGACCATGGTCAGTGATCTGACGGGGCTGGAGATTGCCAATGCGTCGCTGCTGGACGAGGCCACGGCCTGCGCCGAAGCAATGACCATGGCGCAACGGGTGGCCAAATCCAAGGCCAAGGGCTTTTTCATCGACGAAAACTGCCACCCGCAGAATATCGCGGTGATGCAGACGCGTGCAGCGCCTTTGGGGATCGAAGTGATCGTCGGATCGCCTGACAACATTGATCCCGATGCCGTGTTCGGCGCGATTTTCCAGTATCCGGGAACCTACGGACATGTGCGCGATTTTACCGATGCCATTTCGGCCCTGCACGGGGCCAATGCAATCGGCATCATCAGCGCCGATCCACTGGCCCTGACTCTGTTGAAAGAACCGGCGGAAATGGGTGCCGATATCGCTGTCGGCTCGACACAGCGGTTTGGTGTTCCGGTCGGATATGGTGGCCCCCATGCCGCCTATATGGCGGCGCGGGATGCGTATAAACGCGCGATGCCCGGGCGCATTGTCGGGGTGTCGGTGGATGCCCACGGCAACCGTGCCTATCGCCTGTCGCTGCAAACGCGCGAACAACATATCCGCCGCGAAAAGGCCACGTCCAACGTGTGTACCGCGCAGGCTTTGCTGGCCGTCATGGCAGGGTTTTACGCGGTATTTCACGGCCCCGAGGGGCTCAAGGCGATTGCGCAGCGTATCCACCGCAAAACCGTGCGTCTGGCCAAGGGGCTGGAAGCCGCCGGTTTCAACGTGGAACCCGAAACTTTCTTTGACACGATCACTGTGGATGTCGGCCTGCTGCAACGCGGCGTGTTGCACGCGGGCGTGCGCGAAGGTGTCAACCTGCGCCGCGTCGGCGATACAAAGATCGGCATATCGCTGGACGAGTTGACCCGCCCCGCCACGATTGAAGCGGTCTGGCGCGCGTTCGGGATTATGATGGATGACGATCTGATCACGCCGGCCTACCGTGTCCCGGAAGATCTGGTGCGCACGACGGAATTTCTGGAACATCCGATTTTTCACATGAACCGTGCCGAAACCGAAATGATGCGCTATATGCGCCGTCTTGCTGACCGCGATCTGGCACTGGACAGGGCGATGATACCGCTGGGATCGTGCACGATGAAGCTGAATTCGGCGGCGGAAATGATGCCGATCAGCTGGCCCGAGTTTTCGCAGCTACATCCGTTCGCGCCCAAAGATCAGGCCGAAGGATATAGCGAACTGATCACCGATCTGAGTGACAAACTGTGCCAGATCACCGGGTATGACGCGATTTCCATGCAACCCAATTCCGGCGCGCAGGGCGAATATGCGGGCCTGTTGACCATATCGGCCTATCACCGCGCCAACGGGCAGGGGCATCGCAACATTTGCCTGATCCCGATGTCGGCCCATGGTACGAACCCCGCCAGCGCCCATATGGTCGGGTGGGATGTGGTGCCTGTAAAATCCGATGCGCGAGGCGATATCGATCTGGAAGATTTCCGCGCCAAAGCAGAAAAACATGCCGAAAATCTTGCCGGATGCATGATCACGTATCCGTCGACCCACGGCGTGTTCGAGGAAACGGTGATCGAGGTGTGTAACATCGTGCACACCCATGGCGGACAGGTCTATATTGACGGTGCGAACATGAACGCGATGGTCGGCCTGTCGCGCCCCGGTGATCTTGGCGGCGATGTCAGCCACCTGAACCTGCACAAGACGTTCTGCATCCCGCATGGGGGCGGTGGCCCCGGCATGGGCCCGATCGGTGTCAAATCGCACCTGATCGAACATCTTCCCGGCCATCCGCAAACAGGCGGTGTACAGGGGCCGGTTTCGGCCGCGCCTTATGGATCCCCGTCGCTTTTGCCGATCTCGTGGGCGTATTGCCTGATGATGGGTGGTGAAGGCCTGACGCAGGCAACACGGGTTGCTATCCTGAACGCCAACTACATCGCCAAGCGGCTCGAAGGGGCGTTTGATGTGCTGTACAAGGGTCCGACAGGCCGGGTGGCGCATGAATGCATCATTGATACGCGCCCCTATGAGGACAGCGCCGGCGTGACGGTAGAAGACATTGCCAAACGTCTGATTGATTGCGGCTTTCACGCCCCGACGATGAGTTGGCCCGTGGCGGGCACGCTGATGATCGAACCGACCGAAAGCGAAACCTGCGCCGAGCTGGACCGGTTCTGCGATGCCATGCTGGCCATCCGCGCCGAAATTGCCGATATCGAAGAGGGGCGGATTGATCCGGTCAACAACCCGTTGAAGAACGCGCCTCACACGGTCGAGGATCTGGTAAGCAAATGGGACCGGCCCTATACGCGCGAACAGGGGTGTTTCCCCCCGGGTGCGTTCCGCGTGGATAAATATTGGCCCCCGGTCAACCGTGTCGACAACGTTTATGGCGATCGCCATCTGGTCTGCACCTGCCCGCCGATGGAGGATTACGCCAAGGCGGCAGAGTAAACGGCAAAACCGCGTCTGGCAGGATGGTCTGCCAGACGCATTTTATTCGCGCGCACGCAGCACCTGTGCCGGGCGCGCGGCCAGTGGCCGCCACGCAAAGGCAAGACCCGACAACAGCGTTGCAATGATCCCGCCGGCAATAATGGCCAGTGCGGATGGCCAGATAACCTTGAAATCCGTGCTCATCACATAGGTGCTTACGGCCCAGCCACCCAGCAATCCGGCCCCCAGCGCGACCAGCCCCGCCGCCGCGCCCAGCAGGGCCGCCCGCAAGGCAAAGCTGTACAATATCTGTCGCCGCGATGCGCCCAGGGTTTTCAGGACGGCGGCCTCGTAGGTGCGTGCCCCTTCGCCTGCGGCAGCAGCGCCGATCAGGACCAGAAAACCGGTCAGCAATGTGGCTGCGGCGCCATAGGATGTGGCTGCGGCCAATCCGGCAAGAACCTCGGAAACACGATCGATTGCATCGCGCACCCGAATGGCGGTGATGTTGGGAAAGGTATTTGAAAGATCGCGCAGAATGGCCGCTTCGGCCTGCGGTTCGGCATAGACGGTTGAAATGAAACTGTGCGGCGCACCCGCCAGTGCGGCGGGGTTCATCGTCAGCACAAAGCCGATGCCTGCGGTGGAAAAATCAACCTCGCGAAAGCTGGTGATCGTGGCGGTGATGTCGCGCCCCAGAATGTTGATGGTCAGGATATCCCCCAGAAGCAGCCCCATTTCATCGGCTTCTTCCTGGGCAAAGCTGATCTGGGGTGGGCCATCGTAGCCTTCGGGCCACCATGTGCCAGCCGTGATGCGGGTGTTTTCGGGCAGTCGGTCGGCGTAGGTAACGCCGCGATCCCCATTCACCACCCAATGATCGCCAGCGACGTCGCGCGCAGGCCTGCCGTTGATTGTGGTGATCACACCTCGCAGCATTGGTGCGCTTTCGACCTTGCGAACTGCTGCATCACTGTTCAGGCGGTCATTGAACCCGTCCATCTGGTCCTGCTGAATATCAACAAAGAAATATGATGGCGCGACTTCGGGCAATTGCCCCGAAATGGCGTTGCGCAGGTTTCCGTCAATCTGGCCGACAGCCGCCAGTACGGACAGTCCAAGCCCGAGAGACAAGACGACAGAAGCCGCGCCTTCGCGCGGCCCGCCGATCGCCCCCAAGGCCCATCGCAGTGCGGGCCGGTTGCGGGCCAGCCGGACGCCACGGCGCGACCCCCAGCGGATCAGAACCGAAGCAACCGCCAGGATGACCAAGGCTCCGGCGATGCCGGCGGCCGTCCACAGGGTAAGGCGCCACGTGTTGCTGAACCAACCCGCCAGCCCGATCAAAGCAGCCAGGCCAAGGACTATGACCAGCAGGTACCGCGGTGCGGGCAATAATCTGGTGCCGCCCAACGCATCCCTGAAAAGGGTCGCCGCGCGGACGTCTTCGGTTCTTGCGAGGGGCCAGAGTGTGAAAACCAATGCCGTCAGAATTCCGTACAAAGCGGCTTCGATCAGGGGCTCTGGATAGATTGCAAAAGACGCAGGTATCGGCAGGCGCGCTTCGATCAGTGGCGCAACAAGCAGGGGAACAAAGCCGCCCAGGAACAGGCCGATCACGATCCCCAATATGCTAAGCACCCCGATCTGGATGAAATAGGTCTGGAAAATCGTGCGGCGGCTGGCGCCCAGTGTCCGCAACGTGGCGATCACATTGGTCTTGCCAGCCAGATAGGCCCGCACTGCGGCAGAAACGCCGACGCCGCCCACCGCCAGACCCGATAGCCCGACCAGAACCAGAAATGCCCCCAGCCGGTCAACGAATTCGGCCACACCCGGCGCGCCGTTGCGGGAATCTGTCCAGCGCAGCCCTGCATTTTCAAATCGGGCCTTGGCCTGTTGTTCCAGTTCCTCCAGTTCGGTTCCCTCGGGCAGCGCCAGACGGTATTTCGAAGAAAACAGCGTGCCCGGTTCCAGCAGGCCGGAATTTTCCAGATTTTGCGTTGTTACAATGGTGCGTGGCCCAAGGGCGAAACCTCCCGCCGCCGCATCGGGCTCCCCGGCCAGTTCCGCCATCAAGACAAAGTCTTGCGTTCCAAGGGCAAAGCTGTCGCCGATGACCAGCGCCATACGGTCGATCAGCGCCCGTTCCATCACCGCACCGGGCAAACCGCTCTGGCCCTGCATTGCAATATCCAGCGGCATTTCGGGTATCAGGTCAACCTGTCCGACCAGCGGATAAACATCATCAATTGCTTTTACCTGCGTCAGCCCGCGTTCCGCTTCGCCGTTTTTCCGCGACACTGCCATTGATCGAAAATCGATTACTTCAGAAACCTCTTGCGCGTTTTGGCGCATCCAGTCGCGTTCTTCCTCGGTTGCAAAGCGGTAGGTCAGTTCGATCTCGGCATCGCCTCCCAGCAGGGCGGCGCCTTCCTTTGCCAGACCGGCCTCGATGCTGGCGCGCACAGAGCCGACAGCCGCAATCGCCGCGACACCCAGAGCGAGACAAGCCAGAAAAATGCGGAACCCCTGAAGCCCGCCACGCAGTTCTCGCCGTGCGAAACGTGCGGCCAGACGCAAACTCATTCCGCTGCCTTACGGGCTGAATCGTCTATGTGACCGTCGCGCAGCCGGATAATACGATCGCACCGGTCTGCCAGGCTGTTGGAATGTGTCACCAGTACCAGTGTGGCGCCATGGCGATCACGCAAATCAAACAGCAGATCTATGATTGCGGCGCCGTTTGCGCCATCCAGATTTCCGGTCGGTTCGTCGGCCAGCAGGATATGCGGTCGTGGCGCCGATGCACGCGCCAGGGCGACACGCTGCTGTTCGCCGCCCGACATCTGGGCCGGGTAATGATCTGCACGATGAGACAGGCCAACCGTTTCAAGTTCCTGCCGAGCGCGATCAAAGGCATCGCGCATACCCGCCAGTTCCAGTGGGGTCGCGACATTTTCCAAAGCGGTCATTGTCGGAATTAGGTGGAAGGATTGGAAAACCACCCCCATATGTTCCAGACGAAAGCGCGCAAGGTCGTCTTCGTTCATGGCCGTCAGGTCGTGACCAAGCGCCTTGATCGTGCCGCCGGTGGCCTGTTCAAGGCCACCCATCAACATAAGGAGTGACGATTTGCCTGATCCGGATGGCCCCACAAGACCAAGTGTTTCACCTTGCGCAACATCCAGTGTGATGCCGTGCAAAATATCGACAGGTCCGGCGTTCCCTTCCAGCGAAAGAGCTGCATCCTTTAGTGAAATCACGGGGTCGGTCATTGGTGCGGGCCTTTGGTTGCGTCACTTTGCATATGGAGCGTGATGCGGGATGCGCAAGCTTTCTTTGGCAATTGCAATGATTTGCGCGGCAAGTGTTGTCGCGGCTGAAGAGATCACTGTAGCTGCATTGGGCGACAGCCTGACCCAAGGCTACGGGTTGCGTCAATCTGCCGGGTTTGTGCCGCAACTGGCCGATTGGCTGCATGCACAAGGCGTAACCAACGTGCGATTGATCAATGCGGGCGTTTCCGGTGATACCACAGCGGGTGGATTGGCGCGGGTGGATTGGACGCTGACGCCGGATGTGGATGCAATGATTGTCGCGCTGGGGGGCAATGATTTGCTGCGCGGTATCGATCCGCAAGTCAGCCGGTCAAACCTGGAAGGGATATTGAAGGCGGCGCAGGCTGCAGATGTAGATGTTCTGCTGATCGGGCTGACGGCCCCAAGGAATTACGGGCCGGAGTACAAACAGGCATTTGATGCCATGTATGCAGAACTGGCCGAGGAATATGGCGCGTTGTACCTGCCCAGCTTTTTTGCGGGTATTACAGGCGGAACGGCGCTGCGCGACACCGATCCCGCGCTGGTCCAGCCCTATATGCAGTTCGATGGCATCCATCCGAACGCGTCAGGCGTGCGGAACATCGTTGCCGCCGTCGGGCCAAGCGTGGTCGAGCTTATCGCCTTGGCGCGCAAGTAAGCACAAGTTTCACGCATAAAAAAACGGGCGCATCGTTGCCGATGCACCCATTCTTTTCAGAATTCGTTCCCTTTGCAGGGTCGAACCTTACGCCAGTGCGATGTTTGTCGCGCTTTCGCGGCCGTCACGGCCCGGTTCGATGTCGAATGTCACTTTTTGGTTGTCGGCCAGACCGGTCAGGCCTGCGCGTTCCACGGCAGAGATGTGCACGAACACGTCTTTGCTGCCGCCATCGGGCGCGATAAAGCCGAAGCCTTTTGTTGAGTTAAACCATTTGACGGTGCCAGTAGCCATCGTCGTTCTCCTTTAAAAACTGCCCACGGAATGCGGCAGGTCGGCTAGGTCAGTGCAAGATCGAAAGACTGAGCCGAAAGGAGCAGTTTGGTCGATAGTGGTAACGTCGCAGGCGCTATATGGCGTCACATTGGGAAAAAATCAAGAGGAATAAGATGAAGTTCCTGTGACGGCAGAAAGGTGCCTGCCCCTGTAACCGACTGATTTCCGTACCGTTCATAAGGATGCAAACGACGTACCCTTGATTTGGGGGGCTTGGATGCACGTGCCGCAACATATCGGGAATCGCTCGAAAAACAGGCATCGTGTAAAAATTTTACCAGTTGATAAAAAAATAAAACCGTGAGAGCGTGTTTGAAACCGACGCAGGGGAAGGGACGCAAATGGCGCAGAATGTGTTTACGCAAGGTGTGGTTGCCGGACGGTTGGCCCCGGATGATTACGAAGCCGGATTTTCCGATCTGCATGCCCCGCTGGATGATCACGAAGCACTGGTAGCTGCAGACAGATGTTATTTCTGCCACGATGCGCCGTGCATCACGGCCTGTCCGACGGATATCGATATCCCGCTGTTTATTCGCCAGATCGCAACCGGTACGCCGGATGCGGCGGCCAAGACGATCCTGACCCAGAACATCATGGGCGGCATGTGTGCGCGGGTCTGTCCCACCGAAACCCTGTGCGAAGAGGCGTGTGTGCGCGAACTGGCCGAGGGCAAGCCGGTGCTGATCGGGCAGTTGCAGCGCTATGCCACCGATGGTCTTCAATCCAAGGGCGTACATCCGTTTGAACGTGCCAAACATACGGGCAAACGGGTGGCCGTTGTCGGGGCCGGTCCTGCCGGATTGGCCTGTGCGCACAGGTTGGCCATGCTGGGCAGCGACGTCACCGTTTACGACGCGCGCCCCAAACCCGGTGGATTGAACGAATACGGGATTGCCACCTACAAAACCACAAACGGGTTCGCCCAGGCCGAAGTGGACTGGCTTTTGAAGATTGGCGGCATCACCACCGAATACGGCAAGGCGCTGGGCAACGGGCTTTCGCTGTCGTCGCTTCAGGCAGAGTATGACGCTGTATTCCTGGGCATCGGTCTGGGCGGTGTAAACGCGCTGAATCTGGCCGGTGAAGACAAGGATGGCGTTTTGGATGCGGTCGATTTTATCGCCGATCTGCGCCAGGCCAGCGATCTGGCCAAGGTGCCTGTCGGGCGCGATGTGGTGGTGATTGGCGGCGGTATGACCGCTGTGGATGCCGCCGTTCAGGCCAAACTGCTGGGTGCGCTGAATGTCACGCTTGTGTACCGGCGCGGGCGCGACAGGATGAATGCAAGTGTGTTTGAACAGGATCTGGCGGCGTCCAAGGGCGTGCGCATCATCACCAATGCGTCCCCCGTGGCGATCCACGGCAATGGCACCGTGCGCGAAATCGAGTTTGAATACACAACGGACGATCTGAAACCGACAGGGCAGACGGTCCGTCTGGCAGTGGATCAGGTGTTCAAGGCCATCGGCCAATCGCTTGAAGGGTCGGACCTGCCTGATCTGGACGGGCGCAAGATTGCCGTCACTGGGGCGGGCCGCACATCTGTCAAAGGTGTCTGGGCAGGTGGCGACTGTGCAACCGGCGGCGATGATCTGACCGTGACCGCCGTTGCCGAAGGGCGCGATGCGGCGATGGACATACATGCAAGTTTGATGGGCTAAGCGTGGGCTGGCCCCCACTTTTGGAAGGAACGCGAAATGGCAAATCTTCAAAGTGAATTTATCGGGATCAAATCCCCCAACCCGTTCTGGCTGGCCAGTGCGCCGCCCACGGACAAGGAATACAATGTGCGCCGTGCCTATGATGCAGGCTGGGGCGGCGTGGTGTGGAAGACGCTGGGGCTTGACCCGCATGTCGTGAACGTGAACGGCCCGCGCTATGGCGCAATTTACGGGGCGGATCGCCGATTGCTGGGCCTGAACAATATCGAACTGATCACGGACCGCCCGCTGCAAACCAATCTGGACGAGATCAAACTGGTCAAACGCGATTATCCTGATCACGCGATGGTCGTTTCGCTGATGGTTCCATGCGAAGAAGAGCCTTGGAAACTCATTCTGCCCCTAGTGGAAGATACCGGTGCTGACGGGGTCGAACTGAATTTTGGGTGCCCGCATGGCATGTCTGAACGGGGCATGGGCTCTGCCGTGGGGCAGGTGCCGGAATATATCGAAATGGTCACGCGCTGGGTCAAGGCGAACACGCGCATGCCTGTGATCGTCAAGCTGACTCCCAACATTACCGACGTGCGCAAACCGGCCGAAGCAGCCATGCGCGGCGGTGCGGATGCCGTTAGCCTGATCAATACGATCAATTCGATCACGTCGGTCGATCTGGACCTGTTCGCGCCCGAACCCACAATTGATGGCAAGGGTGCGCATGGGGGCTATTGCGGGCCAGCGGTAAAGCCGATTGCATTGAACATGGTTGCCGAAATCGCTCGTACGCCCGAACTGGCCAAGTTGCCCATCAGCGGCATTGGCGGTGTCACCACATGGCGCGATGCGGCCGAATTCATGGCGTTGGGGGCGGGCAATGTGCAGGTTTGTACGGCTGCGATGACCTATGGTTTCAAAATTGTTCAGGAAATGATTTCTGGACTGTCGCAGTGGATGGACGAGAAAGAGATTACATCGGTCGATCAGATCGTGCGCCGCGCGGTGCCCAACGTGACCGACTGGCAGTATCTCAACCTAAATTACGTGGCCAAGGCCAAGATCAATCAGGATCTGTGCATTTCGTGCGGGCGCTGTTTTGCCGCCTGCGAGGACACCAGCCATCAGGCGATTTCAATGTCGCCCGACCGCGTCTTCGAGGTGATCGACGAGGAATGCGTGGCCTGCAACCTGTGCGTCAACGTCTGCCCTGTGGAAGACTGTATCACAATGGAGGCAATGGCCCCCGGTTTGGTTGATCCGCGTACCGGCAAGGTGGTTGAACCGGACTATGCCAACTGGACAACGCATCCAAACAATCCGGCCGCAAAAGCAGCGGAATGATCTGGCGGGCAAAGGCCGCTGCGCATTCTATTCGACGATGAACACCTGACCGGTCAGGCACCCTTCGACCGACTTCGAGTAGGCCAGCCCGACGGCTTCATCCGAAACATGGGTGTGGCCGCGGAAAAAGCCGTCATATTTTTGTCTGGACGTTTCCAGAACCTCGGGGCTTACGGCGTTGATGCGGATGCCTCTGGGCATATCGACAGCGGCGCCTTTGACAAACCCGTCAATCGCGCCGTTGGCTGCGGCGGCTGCCGCGCCGCCCCTGATCGGGTCACGGTTCAGAACGCCGCTGGTCAAAGTAAATGAACCGCCGTCATTCATGTAATCAAACCCGGCAAGCACCAGATTGACCTGCGACATGACCTTGCCGTTTATGCCTTTCAGGAAATCCTTGGTCGTCATGTCCTTGACCGGTCCGAAATGGCCATGTCCGACGGCACAAACCATGGCATCAATTTTTCCGACGCGCTGATATAAAGCCTGAATGCTTGAAATATCCTCAATGTCGGCCTGAATGTCGCCGCTGGTTTTGCCGACAGTCACGACATCGTGCCTGCCCGACAATGCCTGGACCGCCGTTCTGCCAACTGCGCCACTGGCGCCGATAATCACGATTTTCATGAGCGTTTCCCTTGATCTGTTTATTGGAGCAGCAACGCGTGTCAGGGCGTCAGCAGCTTGGTGAAAAGTGTTGTCAGGTAGTCTGTTGCGTCGTCATAAGATGATCGTCCTTCCAGCAGAACCTGCACCTGGGCGTCAAAGTCGGCGTAGTGCTGGGTTGTGGCCCAGATGGAAAAGATCAGGTGTTTCGGATCAACTTTTGCAAGTTTTCCCGCATCCATCCACTGCTGGATGATAGCGCATTTATCGTCGAACAGGGGCTTCAGGCTGGATTGCAAATGCGGGCCCATGCGCGGCGCGCCCTGCAGAATTTCGTTTGCGAACAGGCGGCTTTCGCGCGGCAGGTCACGCGCCATTTCCAGCTTTCGCGTGATATAGGCAAGCAATTCCGGCAACGGATCGCCATCCGCATTCAATTTGTGCAACGGGTCAAGCCACGTATCCATCAACTGGTTCAGCAGGGTGATGTGAATGGATTCCTTGCCGTCAAAGTAATACAGGATGTTGGGTTTGCTCAGACCGGCGGCTTCGGCGATCTGGTCCAGTGTGGCCCCGCGGTATCCATGCTGGGAAAACACGTCCAGCGCAGCATCCAGAATAACCATCCGGTTGCGTTTCTGGATGCGGCTTGGCTGTTTTCGGTCGTCCGGCAACGTTGAATCGGGCATTATGACATCCGGGTCCTGATTGAAACTGAGGCAATACCCCAAATGTGCCCAGCTTCGAACATGGAATGTCCAAGTCGAACCTTGACAGTGGGTACCCTAACCGCAATCGTGGCTTTACCAAATGGTAAAATTATTGGGCCGGAAATGAGTGTACACTGCTTCTGTCTTGGATGGTTTTCGGTATGAACAGGCTGCCTGCGAAAGCAACACAGCTGATCGATGATGATCTGGTGCGGGTTACGCGGTTTGATTTCGAGGCCGGAGCCGAAACAGGATGGCACACGCATGCAATGGATTATGTGATCACCGCGATCACGACGTGCCAGATGCAACTGGAAGAGCCGGGTGGTAACATACGCTCTGTCACTGTTGCGCAGGGCGAGGCGTACCGCCGCAACGCGGGCGTGGAACATAATGTGATCAACGCCGGGTCTGCCCCGATGGCGTTTGTGGAAATAGAATTGAAATAAGGCGAGGATGATATGGCAACCCCCGGCGAGAATCTGAAAATCAACGGCGACCGTCTTTGGGACAGCCTGATGGAGATGGCCAAGATCGGCCCAGGTGTCGCCGGCGGTAACAACCGTCAGACCCTGACAGACGAAGATGGCGAAGGCCGTGCGCTTTTTCAGAAGTGGTGCGAAGACGCAGGCTGTCCCATGGGGCTGGACACTATGGGTAATATGTTCGCCCGCCGCGAAGGTGCTGATCCTGTTGCGCTGCCGGTCTATGTGGGATCGCATCTGGATACCCAGCCCACGGGCGGCAAATATGACGGCGTTCTGGGCGTTTTGGGCGGGCTGGAAATCTTGCGTACGCTGAATGATCTGGGGATCAAGACCAAACACCCCATCGTTGTCACGAACTGGACGAACGAGGAAGGTACGCGTTACGCGCCCGCCATGCTGTCCAGCGGTGTGTTTGCAGGCATACATTCCGAAGACTGGGCCAAGGCCCGCGTCGATGCCGATGGAAAATCCTTTGGCGATGAACTCAAACGCATTGGCTGGCAGGGGGATGAACCCGTCGGCGCGCGCAAGATGCACGCGTTTTTTGAACTGCACATCGAACAGGGCCCGATTCTGGAAGCGGAAGGCAAGGATATCGGCGTTGTCACCCACGGGCAGGGTCTTTCATGGACGCAGATCACCATTACCGGAAAGGATTCCCATACCGGCAGTACGCCGATGCCGATGCGCAAGAATGCCGGGCTGGGCATGGCGCGTGTGCTGGAACTTGTCGATGAGATCGCGTGGTCACACGCGCCACACGCGGTTGGCGCCGCAGGGCATATCGATGTCTACCCGAATTCGCGCAACGTGATCCCGGGCAAGGTGGTCTTTACGGTTGATCTGCGATCCCCCGAAATCAAGGTGATCGAGGATATGGAGGCGCGGTTGAAATCGGGCGCGCGGAAAATCTGCGATGATATGGGGTTGGGCATCGAAATGGAAAAGGTCGGCGGATTTGATCCGGTGACGTTTGACGACACCTGTGTCACAGTTGTACGCAATGCGGCAGAAAGATTGGGTTATTCCCATATGAACCTGATTTCCGGCGCGGGGCATGATGCCTGCTGGATCAATCAGGTGTCGCCGACAGCAATGGTCATGTGCCCCTGTGTTGATGGTCTGAGCCATAACGAGGCCGAAGAAATTTCGAAAGACTGGGCCACAGCGGGGGCCGATGTACTGATGCACGCTGTTGTCGAAACAGCAGAGATTGTAGAGTGATGTTCGCAGTCAAAACTTGTGGCTTACTGATTCAGGGAGACAAAACATGAGCATGGTCCGATTGATCCCGCTTTTTGCAGCCGGCCTCGCGCTAAGCGCCTGTGGTGATCCTTACAATGGCGTCTACATTCCCAGAGCGGTCGAACGGGGATACGTATCGCAGCTGGCGCGCAGCGCGCTGCCGGTCAATCAGGATTTGAGCCAGGTGGTGCGCGGTGTCGAAGACCGATGTTACTATATCCTGATGGAAGGCACGGCGAGGGGGTATCTGGCTCCGGTTCTGAACCCGTATCATCGTGCCACTCCGGTGTGCGACCCGGTCACCACAACACAATAACGCGGCACCGGCCGCACAGAGGGGAGAATGAAAATGACAAAGGTCATCAAGAACGGCACCGTCTGCACAGCAGATCGCAGCTGGAAAGCCGACGTGCTGATCGAAGGCGAAACCATCAAGGAAATCGGCGAGAACCTGAGCGGGGACGAGTATATCGATGCCGAAGGCGCCTATGTGATCCCCGGCGGGATCGATCCGCATACCCATCTGGAAATGCCGTTCATGGGCACCACTGCCGCCGAAACCTTTGAATCCGGCACCTGGGCCGCCGCCGTGGGCGGCACAACGATGGTTGTCGATTTCTGCCTGCCGGGGGCGGATGGCAGCATCAAGAACGCGATCAACGAATGGCACCGCAAATCCGCGCCGCAAATCTGTTCCGATGTCGGCTATCACATGGCGATCACCGGCTGGAACGAGGATGTGTTCAATGAAATGAAAGACGCCGTGGATATGGGCGTGAACTCGTTCAAGCATTTCATGGCCTACAAGGGCGCGCTGATGATCGAGGACGATGAAATGTTCGCGTCCTTCAAGCGCTGCGCCGAACTGGGTGCGCTGCCGATGGTGCATGCCGAAAACGGTGATCTGGTTGCGGAAATGCAGCAGAAATACTTTGATCAGGGCATCACCGGGCCAGAGGGCCATGCCTATTCCCGCCCGCCCGAATTCGAAGGCGAAGCTGCCAACCGCGCCATCACCATCGCAGATGCGGCGGGGGTGCCGCTTTACGTCGTTCACGTGTCCTGCGAACAGGCGCACGAGGCGATCCGGCGGGCCCGCCAAAAGGGGATGCGCGTTTACGGAGAGCCTCTGATCCAGTTCCTGACGCTGGATGAAAGCGAATACTTCAACAAGGATTGGGACCACGCCGCGCGCCGTGTGATGTCGCCGCCGTTCCGCTCAAAAGATCATCAGGACAGCCTGTGGGCGGGTTTGCAGGCGGGATCTCTGCAGGTGGTGGCCACCGATCATGCCGCCTTTAACACCGAACAGAAACGTGCGGGCCGCGATGATTTCCGGATCATTCCGAACGGATCGAACGGGCTGGAAGAACGTCTGGCGGTTCTGTGGACCGAAGGCGTGGAAACCGGCCGTCTGACGCCCAATGAATTCGTCGCCGTGACCAGCACGAATGTCGCGAAGATCCTGAACATCTATCCGAAAAAGGGTGCGATCGTCGAAGGCGCGGATGCCGATATCGTGGTGTGGGATCCCAAGCTGAGCAAAACGATCAGCCCCGCAAACCACCATTCTGTTCTGGATTACAACGTGTTCGAAGGGTTCAAGGTGAACGCACAGTCGCGCTATACCCTAAGCCGCGGCGAAGTGATCTGGGCCTGGGGCCAGAACAGCCAGCCGCAGCCGGGCCGCGGACGGTTTGTGCCGCGCCCCGCCTTTGCATCGGCGTCGGTCGCGCTCAGCAAGTGGAAGGCGCTGACCGCCCCGAAAATGATCCAGCGCGACCCCCTGAACATTCCGGCGGGAATCTGAGCGCAATACCGGCACGCAAGGACACATGAATTGACCTCAAATACCGTTATCAGCGCGCGCAATCTGGACCTGACATTCCAAACCAACGATGGTCCGGTGCACGCGTTGAAAGATGTGTCCCTGGACATTGAAAAAGGCGATTTTGTGAGCTTTATCGGCCCCTCGGGCTGCGGCAAAACCACGTTTCTGCGGGTGATGGCCGATCTGGAACAGCCCACGGGCGGAACGATCAGCATCAACGGCACTTCGCCCGAACAGGCCCGCAAGGCCCGCGCCTACGGGTATGTTTTTCAGGCTGCGGGCCTTTATCCTTGGCGCACAATCGGCGGCAACATCCGCCTGCCGCTGGAGATTATGGGCTATGACGCGGCTGATATGGCGGCCCGCGTCGCGCGTGTTCTGGATCTTGTCGAACTGGGCGGATTTGAAAAGAAATATCCCTGGCAATTGTCGGGCGGCATGCAGCAACGTGCCTCTATCGCGCGGGCACTGGCCTTTGATGCCGATCTGTTGCTGATGGATGAACCCTTTGGCGCGCTTGATGAAATCGTACGTGACCATCTGAACGAACAGTTGCTGCATCTGTGGGAACGCACCGGCAAGACCATTGCGTTTGTCACCCATTCCATTCCCGAAGCGGTGTATCTCAGTACCAAGATCGTGGTCATGTCGCCGCGCCCGGGACGGATCACCGATGTGATCAACAGCCCGCTGCCCAAAGAGAGGCCACTGGATATCCGGGACACGCCGGAGTTTCTTGAGGTTGCGCATCGCGTGCGCGAAGGCCTGCGCGCGGGGCATGGCGATGAGGTTTAGCGTGCCGGAAAAACACCCTGTCCTTTTGTATCCAGGATCGCCGGGACAGGGTGCCTTCACTTGTCACGGTCATCGGCTCTCCAGCCTGTACCGCCTGGCCAGGGAACACGATAAGTCCTTCATTTGTCTTAAAGTACTCATTCTTTTCCGTCAGATCATGCGCTTTTCGGTAAGGGCAGGTGCCTCCGGCGGGAGTAGTTTTGGACAAATGAAAGCGGAGACAGGCACATGACGCGGTCGCTGTTGCCTGTGCTGACTGTCGTATCGGCGATTTTTGCGATGTGGTATGTCGCATCGGTTTTTTTGAACGCACCGTGGGCCTATGACAACGCGGCGCGCGCCGGCGTTGAACTGAGTACGGCAGAACTGATTGCCGATACCTGGGCGCAGGACAAACCGAAGCTGCCGGCACCGCATCAGGTCGCGGTCGAATTATGGCAGACCACGGTCGAGAAAAAAGTCACGTCAAAACGGTCCCTGATCTATCATGCTTGGATCACTTTTTCATCGACGATGCTGGGGTTCGTTTTGGGCACGTTGCTGGGGATCGCGCTGGCGGTCGGGATTGTGTTCAACCGCACGATGGACATGAGCGTGATGCCATGGGTGATCGCGAGTCAGACCATTCCGATTCTGGCCATCGCGCCGATGATCATCGTCGTTCTGAATGCCGTGGGGATTTCCGGATTGCTGCCCAAGGCGGTGATTTCGATGTATCTGTCTTTTTTTCCGGTGGTGGTCGGCATGGTCAAGGGTTTGCGCAGTCCTTCTGTCATGCAGCTTGACCAGATGCGGACGTGGAATGCGTCGCCCGCACAGACATTCTGGCGTCTGCGTTTTCCGTCATCGATGCCCTATCTTTTTACCTCGCTCAAGATTGCGATGGCTGCGTCGCTGGTGGGGGCGATTGTTGGTGAATTGCCCACCGGGGCCGTTGCCGGATTGGGCGCACGCCTGCTGGCGGGCAGTTATTACGGCCAGACCATCCAGATCTGGAGCGCGCTGATCATGGCGGCGGCCCTTGCCGCGGCCCTTGTCGGGATAATCGGTGTTTTGCAGCGCATCACGTTGCGCCGCATGGGGATGGCGTGATGGGCTGGCTTGTTTTCGGAGCGCTGTTCTGGATTGGCGGGTGGGCGCTGAATGTGTGGCTGGCTGGACAACCGCGTACGTCTTTTACACGGCTGGCGGTGCCCGTTGTGTTTGGCGTGACGTTGATCGTGATCTGGGAAAGCGTTGTCCGCGGGCTGGAGATCAGTCCCGTTCTGTTGCCGTCGCCTTCTGCCATTGCCGTGCGGTTTGCAGCCTCGACCGCCATTTTGTGGGAAGATTTTGTACAAACCGTGCTGAAAGGTGCACTGAGCGGCTATGTCATCGGGTGCGGGTCCGCCTTTTTGCTGGCGATCTGGATCGATCGCTATCCGTTCCTGCAACGCGGGCTTTTGCCGGTTGGCAATTTCGTCGCGGCTTTGCCGATCATCGGGATGGCGCCCATTCTGGTGATGTGGTTCGGATTTGACTGGCAGTCAAAGGCGGCAGTTGTTGTGGTCATGGTGTTCTTTCCGATGCTGGTAAATACCGTGCAGGGCCTGCAGGATACCGATGCCATGCAGCGCGATCTGATGCGGACCTATGCGGCGGGGTACTGGCGCACCCTGCTGAAACTGCGATTGCCCGCTGCCATGCCATTTATCTTTAACGGTTTGAAAATCGGGAGTACATTGGCACTGATCGGAGCAATCGTTGCCGAATTCTTCGGATCGCCGACGCGGGGCATGGGATTTCGGATTTCCACCTCTGTCGGGCAATTGGCCATGGATCTGGTGTGGGCGGAAATTGTTGTCGCGGCGCTGGCAGGGTCCGCCTTTTACGGGGCGGTTGCACTGATGGAGAGGGCGGTTACATTCTGGCATCCGTCGCAGCGCCGGTAAAAAACAGCGGCGCGTTGCGAACAAAGACACGAAACAAAAAACAACCAACAAGGAGAGTATCATGAAGACAATCACAAAAACGCTGGGCATTGCCGCTTTGGGCGCATGGGGCAGTATGGCCCATGCCGCCGATGATCTGACATTGCAACTGAAGTGGGTCACACAGGCGCAGTTTGCGGGCTATTACGTGGCGCTGGATCAGGGCTTTTACGAAGAAGAAGATCTGAACGTCACGATCAAACCAGGCGGACCGGATATCGCTCCGGTTCAGGTCTTGCTGGGCGGTGGCGCCGATGTGATGGTCGATTGGGGCCCGTCGGCTTTGGCCGCGCGTGAAAAGGGCGCGCCGATCGTCAATATCGCGCAGCCGTTTGCATCGTCCGGTCTGATGCTGACCTGCCTGAAGGAACACAACATCAATTCGCCCGAGGATTTTCCGGGTAAAACCCTGGGAACGTGGTTCTTTGGCAATGAAATCCCGTTGCTCAGCTGGATGGGCAAGCTGGGATACGCCACAGACGGGTCCGAGGGCGGTGTGACCATTCAGAAAATCAACTTTAACGTTGATCCGCTGCTGCAAAAGCAGGTCGAATGCGCAACCACCATGACCTATAATGAGTACTGGCAGGTGATTGATGCCGGCTTGACGCCCGATGATCTGGTGGTCTTCAAATACGAAGACGAAGGTATTTCTACGCTTGAAGACGGCCTGTACGTCACTGAAGAAACGCTTGCCGATGAGGCAAAGGCAGACCAGCTTGTCCGGTTTGTGCGTGCGTCGATGAAAGGCTGGAAATGGGCCGAGGAAAACCCGGATGCCGCCGCGGATATCGTGCTGGAATATGACAACACCGGTGCCCAGACCGAAAAGCACCAGCGCCGCATGATGGGCGAAATCGCAAAGCTGACCGCAGGGTCGAACGGAACGCTGGATCCGGCCGCTTTTGACCGGACTGTCGCGATCACCATGGAAGGTGGCATGATCACCAAAGCGCCCGAAGGCGCGTGGACTCATGCGATTACGGACAAAGCGCTGAACTAAAGCGAAGCAAACGCAAGAAAGGGCCCGTCAGATCGACGGGCCCTTTTCTATTGGGGACTGTCCGCTGGTCCGTTTACAGAACGGTTACCACTGTTCCGACAGGCACGCGTTCATAAAGATCGGCGACATGTTCGTTCAGCATCCGGATGCACCCGTTTGATACGGATTGCCCGATTGTGTTTGGCTGGGTCGTTCCGTGGATGCGGAAATAGGTGTCTACTCCGTTCTGAAACAGATAGAGCGCCCGCGCGCCCAAGGGGTTTCCGGGGCCACCGGGCATGATGTAATCATTGTCGATGAACTGCGTATAGAGATGGGGATCGCGTTCGATCATCTCTTCGGTCGGCCGCCATGTCGGCCATTCCTTTTTCACGTCGATTGTGGCGCTGCCGGTAAACTCAAGCCCTGCTTTGCCCACGCCCACGCCATAGCGGATGGCCTTGCGTTGTTCGGTCACGAAATACAGGTAGTAGGATCGTGGCAGGATCAGCAGTTGACCGGGTTGGAATTCTTTCTTGATCCTGACCTCTTGTGGTGTGGGATCAAAAACAACGTCTTGCGAAAAACCGATTTGTGGCAGTGTACTGGCGGCAATACCGGTTCCCAAAAATAAGCGACGGGAAATCATTATAAGCAATCCTTCTAAAACACCCCTCGACTTTTATGTGTCGGGCAGGGGTTCAAAATCAAGGTTTGTTCAGGATAACCGCTTGCCGACTGTTGCAAAAGAGGCATGACAACGATGTGAACATACTGTCGCGAGTGAGCCTAGGGTAGTCCTGCGGGCACATGAAGGCGCGTAACCGAAGCTGCGGATTTACCCTGCATTTTGACGACAAACAGTTCTCCGTAATTCTGTGGCGCGGGATCCTGCGCCCCCAGTTCGGACCATAGCGCGCGCAGGTTATCCTTGTTTCCCACCCATAGAACGGTGCCGTCGGGGTGTTCCTGCGTCATGCGCGCGCCAGCATATTCCTTTGGGATCAGGGTAATGGGCAAGCTTGTTGCCTGCGACAGCGGCTCTGCCGTGGCAATGTTACGCGCGATATCGGGGCTGTAGATGGCATCCAGATCATAGGCAGCGACAGCCGCAGGCAGGTTTTTCGCACGCACCTGTCCCTTTGAGCTTAATTCATCCCCGGAACGATCCGCATGGCGCAATGCAAGGATCGTTGTTTGTGCATCATCGGGAATAACCGGAAGGGTACAAGCACCACAGATGGCGGCGAACAGAAGGGCAGTAAGAAAACGTAGGGACAGCATGAAACAGGGGACCGGAAAAAATCTTGATCAATCCCGGTACTCTGCCACATTTTGTCCGATAGTCAAAATCTCGCGCGGTTCCTGCACTTTTGGACGGTGAAGCCGTTGTCCCGCACCGCGTTTCAGAACGCCATAGACGGTTGGCGCATATGGTCAGGTTTCGCTCTGTTCTACAAATTCGCGGTCTGCTTCGGGTACATCCAGGGTCGACCATGTTTCATCGCGCGGAGGCGACGGGGGTTCGGCGCAGGCGCGTTTGTGAATGGTCACCTTGGCCATGAAATTGGCCGAAATCGGTGCTGTGACGAACAGGAACGCCATGATCAACAACTCGTGCAGGGACCCTTCGCCAAAGGTGAAAGAATGGATCATCGATGCCAGCAACAGGGCACCAACACCCACCGTGCCCACCTTGGTGGGGGCGTGAAGCCGTGTCATGGAATCATTGAACTTGAGCAGGCCGATCGAACCGACAAGTGTAAAGAACGCCCCGATCACAAGGCAGACAGCCACGGCATAAGTCAGGAAATCTTCTACCGTCATTCTATGATGTCCCCGCGCAATACGAACCGGGCATAGGCCACTGTAGAAACGAACCCCAGCATGGCAATGATCAGCGAAACCTCGAAGTAAACCCGCGTGCCTTGCCCTATTCCCAACAGCACGATCAGGCCAATGGCATTTACCACCATGGTATCAAGCGCCAGAATGCGATCACCGGTATCGGGCCCGATTACCAGCCGGATCATGGCCATAAGCTGTGCCAGCGCAACTGCGACAAACGCAATGATTAGCGCAGTATTCATGACATCGGTTGCAAGGGTCATGTGAAAATCTCCTTGAGACGGCGTTCATAACGGTTCTTGATCTCGTCTCGTACAGCGTCGGGATCATTGGTATCCAGCGCGTGTACCAGCAGGCTGTGCCCTTCATTGGACAGGTCTGCCGAAACGGTACCGGGCGTCAGTGTGATGGTTCCCGCGAGGATTGTAATGGCTTCGGGCGTGCGCAGGTCCAGCGGTACGATCACCCAGGCCGGGCGCAGTTTGGAATTGGGGCGCGTCAGGACAATCCATGCCACCTGAACGTTGGCCACCATAATGTCCCACATCACAATCATGACATAGCCGATCATCCGGCCCATTCGGAATCCCTCGGGCCGGTCAGGCCACCAGACCGATGTTCCCAAGGGTATGATAATCCCGAGGATCAGGCCAAACACAATCATGCCCGCCGAAACATCGTTTTGCAGCAGGGTCCAGACGACGGCCAGCAACAGAGTCAAAAGCGGGTGCGGTAACAGCCAGTGGAATGCTTTGATCATGTCAATTGGCCTCCTTGGGTGTGCTGAGTTTACCGGGGGTGTCCAATACTGTCGAAATATAGGGTTCCGGTGCAAAAAGTTGCGCGGAAGTTGCGGCCATGTAGCGCTGCACCGGTCCGGCAAAGACGGTATGCGCGACCAGCAAGCCCAAAAGCCCGCCAACGGCCACATATGACAATATCGCGGGTGAGGGGGGGAGAGGTTCGTCCTCGGGGCGCTCGATGCTTTGCGCCTTCCAGAACACGATGCTGCCTGCACGGGCAAACCCGACGACGCTGATAAGGCTGGCCGACAGAACGATGGCCCAAATCCAGACCATTGCCGGCGTGGAATAGGCTGCATCAAGGATCATCAGCTTGCCCACAAATCCCGACAAAGGCGGCAGACCTGCCATCGCGATCGCCGCGACAAAGAACAAACCGGCGGTCAGGGCCGCCCCCCCGACAGGAGGGGCCGCCACCAGATCTACGTTGGCGCGCCCCGTGCGGACAAGATCGACGATCAGGAACAGCGCGCCCGCGGCCAATGTCGAATGGACGATATAATACAAGGCTGCTGCGATGCTGTCGGGCGTGAACATGGCAATCGCGACCATGACCATTCCCATCGATCCGATAACGGCAAAGGCCACAAGGCGGTCAAGCTTGCCTGCCGCCAGTACTCCAACCATCCCGATGGCCAGCGAAATAAGCGCCGCTGGCAGAAGCAAAGCGCTGTGCAAATCCGCCGTCACCGCAAGATCGGGTGGAAAAACGATCGTATAGACCCGGATGATCGCATAGGCACCCACCTTGGTCATGATGGCAAACAGGGCTGCAACAGGTGCCGGGGCTTCTGCATAGCTTGACGGAAGCCAGAAATGCAGCGGCACGACCGCTGCCTTGATGGCAAAGACCAGCAACAGCAGAATGGCGGCAACCCTGATGCCGACCGTGGTGTCAGCACTGACCAGATTTACGCGCTGCGCCAGATCGGCCATGTTCAGAGTGCCGGTTTCCGCATAGATCGCGCCCAGTGCAAACAGGAACAGGGTGGACCCCAGAAGGTTGAACAGCACGTATTGCACCCCCGCCCGCAACCTGACATTGCCGCCAGCGTGGATCATCAAACCATAGGATGCGATCAGAAGTACTTCGAAAAAGACGAAAAGGTTGAACAGGTCGCCGGTCAGAAACGCACCCATGATGCCCATCAGCTGGAACTGGAACAGCGCGTGAAAATGCCGTCCGCGGTCATCCCATCCCGATCCGATGGAATATAGCAGCACAAACAGCGCAAGCACCGCGGTCAGCAGCACCATCAACGTGGAAAGCCGGTCAGCGACCAGCACAATGCCGAAAGGCGCAGCCCAATCACCCAGTTGATAAAGCGTGATCGTGCCATCGGATGCCTGCCAGGCAAGACCTGCGGCAATGGCGATCACCATCGAGACGCCGGCTATCGAAAAGACCCGCTGGATGCCGATATGATATCGTGCGGCCAACACGATAAACGGGGCCAGAATGGCGGGCAGGATAACGGGGGCGATGATCCAGTGAATCATGTCGCGTCCTCCGTCCTGGTCAAAGATGCGTCCGAAGGCGGTTCAATCTGATCGTCCACATGGTCATCGTCCGAGCCGAGATAAGCGCCCAGCGCAATCATGACGACAACAGCCGTCATCCCGAAGGAAATCACAATCGCAGTCAGAACCAGTGCCTGCGGCAGCGGATCAGTATAGGTTGAAACGCCTTCCGTCAGGATCGGTGGGGCCGCCACCGTCAACCGGCCAGACGCAAACAGAAACACATTGACCGCATAAGTCAGCAGCGACACGCCAAGGATCACAGGAAACGTGCGCAACCGGAACACCAGATACAATCCGGCGGCAGTCAGAATGCCGATGGCAGAGGCGACAAGAAGTTCCATTCTACACCTCCTTCTGCGCGAGGCGCAGGTCGGCTTGTGGGTCGTCCCGTGACGGGTCGATATCCATCGGGTGATCGCTGTCGGGAACGTGCGCACGCCGTGCTAGGCGCGAAAAACTTTCCAGTGACAACATGACGGCACCGACCACGGCCAGAAAAACACCCAGATCAAAGGCTGCTGCCGTGGCCAGTTCGAACTTTTCAAAGGGTGGGATGCGGACATAGGTGAAATCCGATGTCAGGAATGGTTTGGTGAAGAACCACGATCCGATACCGGTCAACCCCGCCACCAGAACACCGGCACCAATGACGCCGTGATAGGGATAGCGCAACCTGTCCGAAGCCCAGTTGAAACCGCTGGCCATGTACTGCATGACCACCGCGATCGATACCACCAGACCGGCAATAAAGCCGCCACCGGGTTCGTTGTGACCGCGCAGGAAAATGTAGAATCCGACCATCAGAACAACCGGCATGATGACCCGCGTCAGCACAACCATCATCATCGGGTGCATGTCTCCCGAGCGTGGCTGGTCGGGCTTGCGGTTCAGCAGGCGCGCCCGGACAGGTCCGGACAATAGCGTTTCGGTCAATGCATAGATCAGCAGTGCGGCAATCCCCAGAACGATGATTTCGCCATAGGTGTCAAATCCGCGGAAATCGACCAGAATAACGTTCACAACGTTCGTGCCGCCGCCACCCTTGTAGGAATTGGCAAGGTGGAACTCCGAAATCGGTGTCGTGACGGCATCGCGCAGCAGGTAATGATAGGAAAGCGCCATTGCGCACAGGCCGCCGGCCACGGCAATGAATGTATCGCGCGTGCGGCGCAACACAGTGCTTTCGACCGGTGTGCGATTTGGCAGAAAGTTCAGCGCCAGAAGCAGCAGGAT
Organism: Sulfitobacter sp. TBRI5; assembly: GCF_051013555.1. NCBI lineage: Bacteria > Pseudomonadati > Pseudomonadota > Alphaproteobacteria > Rhodobacterales > Roseobacteraceae > Sulfitobacter > Sulfitobacter sp. TBRI5. The sequence goes on from NZ_CP112884.1 coordinate 1,921,343, forward strand.
GATCGTGACCACTTCTACGGTGATCTGGGTCATCGCCAGATCGGGCGCGCTGAAATAGACAAACCCGATCGAAACGACCAGACCGACGATTGCGATCAGGATCAGCGATAGCATGCGGATGCGGTGCAGGAACACCAGACCGCAGGTTGCAGCCACCAGCATCAGCCAACCCAGGATTGGAATCGGGCCCGAAGGTTGCATGATCCGCGTCGCGCTGCCGACGGTCCCGGTTGTCCAGGCGTAGAACCCTGCGCTTAGAACGGTCACAGCCATAATCGCGCCATAGCGAGAAAACGCACCATCGTGCAGCGTGTTGATGACACGCTGCGCCAGCCCGACGACTGCAGTAATAATCGCGTCGAAAATAACCTTGGCTTCTGGCCGGGGGGCGGCATCCCACATTCTCAGGGCCGGGCGGTAGGCGGCAAGCAACAGCAAGCCGCCGACCGTCGCAACAATCGACATGTAAAGGGCAGGTACCAGACCATGCCAGATTTTCAGATAGGCTTTTGGCATTTCGGCGGCGTCACCCAATACGGCTGCAGTGACAAGGCGCACCAGCGGCTCTGCCAGAAACGGCGCCACGCCGATGGCAACAACCAGAATAACCAGAATTGCAGGTGGCAACCAAAGCCCCGAGCCGGGATCATGAGGCTGCGCCGGATAATCGTCGCGGACCGGCCCCAGAAACACGTGCCCGATCAGCCGGAAGCAATAGGCGGCAGAAAAAAGCGAACCCAGAACCGCAAGTCCGGGCACCAGCCACCACGTGTTGAACAGGACGGTGTGCGTTGTTTCCTCAAGCATCATTTCCTTGGACAAGAAGCCGTTCAGCAACGGGATACCAGCCATGGAAAGGGCCGCCAGTGTCGCAATGCCGAAGGTCACGGGCATCAGGTGGCGTAACCCGCCAAGCCTGCGGATATCGCGGGTGTGGGTTTCATGATCAATGATGCCTGCGGACATGAACAACGCAGCCTTGAATGTTGCATGGTTCAGAATGTGGAACACGGCAGCCATAGCGCCGAACGCGGTTCCCGTGCCCAGCAACATGGTGATCAGGCCCAGGTGGCTGACGGTTGAGAACGCGAGCAGCGCCTTCAGGTCATGTTTGAACAGCGCAATCACAGCCCCCAGCACCATCGTGACCAAGCCGGCCGTGGTGACAATGACGAACCATTCCGGCGTGCCCGAAAGCACCGGCCACATACGGGCCATCAGAAATATTCCGGCCTTCACCATCGTTGCGGAATGCAGATAGGCCGATACCGGGGTCGGCGCGGCCATGGCGTGGGGCAACCAGAAGTGAAAAGGAAACTGCGCGGATTTGGTGAAACAGCCCAGCAGGATCAGGATCAGGGCGGGCAGATACAAGGGCGAAGCCTGGATCAGTTCACGGTTCTGCAAGATCACGCTCAGATCATAACTACCCGCGATCTGGCCCAGAATAAGCATGCCACCAATCATCGCCAGCCCGCCCATGCCGGTCACAGCCAGCGCCATACGGGCGCCTTGCCGCCCTTCGGGCAGATGTTTCCAATACCCGATCAACAAGAAGGATGAAAGCGACGTAAGTTCCCAGAAAATCAGTAATAGCAGTATGTTATCGCTTAGAACGATGCCGACCATCGCGCCCTGAAACAACAGCAGATAGGTAAAGAATTCGCCCATATTGTCCTCGCGCGCGAGATAAAAACGCGCATAGGCAATAATCAGCAATCCGATGCCAAGGATAAGACCGGCAAAAAAGAACCCCAACCCGTCCAGCATCAACGTAAAGTTCAGCCCGAGCGAGGGAATCCAATCGGCCCGTGCCATCACGAAATCGCCGGCAAGGACCGTCGGCAGATTGGTGAGCAATCCGATAAATGCCGCGAGTGAGACGGTGAAGGTGACGCCTGCACAAGCCTGGCGTCCAGCGGAATTCATCAACCCGGGCAAGAGCGCGCCCAGAAAGGGCAGGGCAACGACAAGGAAAAGAGACACGTGAACTCCTGATCTGTGGGCCGGACAGTTTCCCCTATTTGTGACAGTTTGCGCGCAACCTCAAGAGAAACCGACAAAAACTGTCATGAATTCATGCCCTGTCTTTGTGACAGCATAAGTCGCTTGGCGCGTGATTGAGAAGTGTTAATGCGCGTTTATTCCGGCCTTCGAGCCATTATTGCGTGCCAAAAAGCAGGGTGATGACGGGGGTCAAAGCGGGTACTGGCTGTACCGCACCAAGCTAAGGCGAAATCAACTGGACGCCGGGCATGCGCGAGATTTCCAGAACGTCTTCTTCGTAGATATCGGTCAGCTCGCCAACCAACGCGTCCGTCCATCCCGGCAGGTCCAGTTCCTCGACGATTTCATCTTCCAAAGCGAATTTGTCCAGAAACGCGGATATCACCCGACGGCGCTGGACCTCGGTCATCGCAGGATGCGATGTCAGATAGGTTTCAAAACGTGCCATGCCTTGCGGGCTGATGATGTCGGACAACAGGTCATAGGCGCCCTCGATTTCTGAAAAGGGCTCCATACCGGCCATATCCCTGACGATCTGGGACCAGATCATCGGCGTATCCTCGTTGCACCAGACGGTGACAGATATTCCGGGGTTTGCTTCCTTTATGTCGCGGATCGTATTGGACCAGCGCAGTTCGCGCGGGTCCGCGCCGTCAAGAAAATCGTGCAGTTCGTCCTTGGGGGATTCCTTGTAGATCGCTGGCAAAAAGCTTCCCGGATCGCGCAGCCCCATGAACATTTCAACCTCGTCATCGGGAAAAAGCTGCTGAAAGTGCGACATGCGTTCGGCTGCGGCCGGATATATTTTCCCGCGCCGTACCGCCGCTCTGGGCGCGCCGAAAAAATTTGTGTTGGACAGGATCACGCGGTCGGCGGTTTCTTCATCCAGTATGGCATCCAGCAACACTTCGCGGGCATCGGGGTCTGCCGCTGACTTGCGCATCGCAATCAGCGTCTGACGCAGTAATTTTCGGTATTTTCCCGGTCCGGGCACCGCAACGCCCAAATCCGAAAAAGCCTGTTTGTTCTTCAACAGGCACTTCATCAACCGCTCTTCGTCTGTGTAGTGCGCGCCAGTGTGAACGATAACCTGCATGACACTCCGCAGAAGTTTGAGATGACTGGCGGCAAGTATATCGGGTTTGCGGGCGAACGGAACCGGTTTTGCATCTGAAGGGTGCGGGGCGCCTTGGTTTGACAGCATTCCTGGCTGGGCGTGTGCCACATTCCTTGCTGTGCTAGGATACAAACCGTGCCCGCGTTTTGTTGGCGAATGCAACAAGGGTCAGCATGACCGGCACCTCGACCAGAACGCCGACAACGGTTGCCAAGGCAGCACCAGAGTTCAATCCGAACAGGCTGATGGCAACCGCGACGGCCAGTTCAAAGAAATTCGACGTGCCGATCAGCGCGCATGGGGCCGCAATCCGGTGCGGTACTTTCAATGCAAAGGCGGCCGCGTAACCGACTGCAAAAATGCCGTAGCTTTGCAGAATGATGGGTACGGCGATCAGTATGATGATGAATGGTTTGGATACAATCACCTGCCCCTGCAGGCCAAACAGGATCATGACGGTTACGATCAGGCCAACGATTGAATAGGGTTTCACACGCGCCTGAAATGCCTCGATCGCGTCAATCGACCCAAGCCGGCGGCGTGTCATCAAACCTGCAAAAAGGGGCAGCGCGATAAACAGCAAAACCGACAGAACCAGCGTCGACCACGGCACGTTGATATCCGTAACACCCAACAGGAACGCCACAATCGGTGCAAAGGCGATGACCATGATCAGATCATTCACTGACACCTGCAAAAGCGTGTAGGTTTCATCGCCCCGCGTCAGTTGCGACCATACAAACACCATCGCCGTGCACGGCGCCGCGCCAAGAAGGATCAACCCGGCAATGTATTGCATCGCGTCTTCGGGTGGAATCCATGGTGCGAAAACATACTGGAAAAAAAGCACCGCCAAAGCGGCCATGGTGAACGGTTTGATCAGCCAGTTGACAACAAGTGTGATCAGCAATCCGCGGGGTTGTTTCGCCACATCGCGCAGCGATCTGGGATCAACGCCAACCATCATCGGATAGACCATTGCCCATATCAGCACAGCGACAACCAGATTGACGCTGGCCAGTTCCGCCGCTGCGACCGCATTGACCAGTTGGGGTGCAATATTGCCCAGAACGATCCCGCCCCCCATTGCCAATGCAATCCAGAGGGACAGGTATTTTTCGAAGATGTTCATACTGCAATCCCGGTCGTTTTTTGTGTTTTCAGTTGCAGCATCGCCAGCCAGCTGAGCCCTATCATGAATGCGGCGGTGCCCAAAGACAATGAAAGCCCCCCCAGTTGATAGGTCAGGCCGGACAGAACCGTGCCGACAAGACGTCCTGCTGCGTTGGACATGTAATAGAAACCGACATCCATCGTGACCCTTTTTTCATCTGTAAAGCTGAGGATCAGGAAAGAGTGCAGCGCCGAGTTGACGGCAAAGATGCCGCCAAACACCAAAAGACCCAGAACGATCGTCAAGGTCAGTGCACCGGACGGTTCGGGGGCAAGAAACACCAGACCGGCAAGCAGGGCTGGCACTATGATCAACATAGCGACCCAGCGTTTGGCTTGGGCCAGAATCTGTTCGTCGGTGCGCGATGCAGCCTTGAGGATGCGGGGGGCCCAGCCCTGAACAAAGCCGTAGAGGATTGTCCAGACAGCCATGAATGTACCGATCATGAAGAATGCGGCGTGTTTGCCATCGATGCTGCCATCGGAAAGCACCGCGTAGAAATAGATCGGGATGCCAACCACAAACCACACATCCCGGGCGCCGAACAGGAAAAGACGGGCCGCGCTCAGCCAGTTGATGTTGCGGTTTTTCGATAACACCTCGGAGAATTTGGCGTCCTTTCGGGCAACCGGCAGGCCGGATGGCATGCCGATCACGACCGCGATCAGGATCGCGAAAAGGATCACGGCCATTATCAGAACAGATGGAACAAAACCGAACACCGCCAGCAATACGGCACCCAGCAGAAAGCCGCTTCCTTTGACTGCATTCTTTGATCCTGTCAGAAGCGCCACCCAGCGGAACAGACCGCCGCCGTCACGCGGCGCAAGGATTTTGACGGCGCTTTTGGAACTCATCTTGGCAAGATCCTTGGCCACGCCGGACAGCCCTTGCACCGACATCACAAAGATCACAGAGGCCGTGATGCTCCACGCGGGATCAAGCTGGGTTAGCGCCAGCAAGGCAACAACCTGCAGGGTCAGCCCGGCATAGAGTGTCGAGGTCAGGCCGAACCGCGCCGCAACCCATCCGGCAGACAGGTTGGTCACGACACCGGCGATTTCGTAAAGAACAAAGAGATAGGCCAGTTGGACCGGCGAAAATCCCAAAGTGTGAAAATGCAGCAGAACCAGCATGCGCAGGGCACCGTCGGTCAGCATGAAGGCCCAGTAGGCCGCCGTGACAGCGATGTAAGCGCTCAATCCCGCAGGCCGTTCGTCAGGTTTTGTCACAGCTTGCCGCCGACCATAAGGGCAACATCGACCAACCGGTAGGCATAGCCATATTCGTTATCATACCACGCATAGACCTTAAGCTGGGTGCCGTTCACGACCATCGTCGATGGTGCATCAATGATGCTGCTGCGCTGATCGTTCGTGTAATCCGATGACACAAGGGGGCGTGTTTCGTACCCAAGAATACCTTTCAACGGGCCCTCGGCGGCGGCCTTGAACAACCCGTTCACCTCTTCCACGGTCGTTTCGCGGGCCATTTCAAACACACAATCCGTGATCGAGGCGTTAAGCAGCGGAACGCGAACGGCATGGCCGTTCAGTTTGCCGGTCAATTCCGGGTAGATCAGGGTAATCGCCGTGGCCGATCCAGTCGTGGTCGGGATCAGGTTGGTCAGCGCAGAGCGGGCCCGCCGCAAATCCTTGGCCGGGCGGTCGATGATTGTCTGGGTATTGGTCACATCATGGATTGTCGTGATGGAACCGTGCTTGATGCCGATCCCCTCAAGCAAAACCTTCACGACCGGAGCAAGGCAGTTTGTCGTGCAACTGGCCGCTGTAATGATCTGGTGGGTTGCCGGATCGTAAATACCCTCGTTTACGCCATAAACGATGTTTGCCGTTGGTCCGTCCTTGACCGGCGCCGATACGATGACCTTTTTCACACCTGCGGCAAAATACGGGGCCAGGCTGGCCTCTGTCTTGAAGGCGCCTGTACAGTCTATGACAACATCCACACCGTCCAAAGGCAGGTCTTCCAGCGTGCGGGTGCTGGTTACTGGAATACGGGTTCCGTCAATGCTGATCGCATCCGCGTCTGCCGCAAACTCCGCAGGCCAACGCCCGTGAACCGAGTCAAATTCCAGAAGATGCGCATGCATGGCAGGATCGCCAATGGCATCATTGATGAATGCAATCTGCGCGCCGCGTTCAAGCAAAGGGCGCAAGGCAAGCTTACCGATGCGGCCAAGACCGTTCAGTGCGTAGGTGGTCATAATCAGTTATCCTTGGGTGGCGGTTTCTTTGCCGATTTCATCGACTCGTTTTTGCAATGTCGCGCGATCAAGAAGGTCGAAAGACAGCGCTGTGAATGCGTTGATCCGGTTGTACAAAGCCCCGTATGTCTGTTGAAACGCCAGCCGCTTTTCAGCAAGAGTCCCATCAGCCTTGACCGGGTCCGGCATGCCCCAATGGCCCGAAACCGGCTGGCCGGGCCAGGTGGGGCATTCTTCGTTTGCGGCGCGGTCACACACTGTAAAGACAAATTCCATTTTCGGCGCGTCGGAATGTTGAAATTCTGACACGTTCTTGGACCGCAAGGGGGCGATGTCGTGCCCCTTTGATTGCAGCATTTCAACGGCAAGTGGGTTCAACTCTGAGCGATGCGCAGTACCTGCGGAGTAAGCGGTGAATTTGTCACCTGCCATGTCGCGCAGGATGGTTTCGGCAAAAATCGAGCGGGCCGAATTGCCGGTGCATACAAAAAGCACGTTATATTTCTTGTCAGCCATGAGAGGAATACTCCTGATAAGGTCAGAAAAGTGAGGCGGGCAAAGATCTGCCCGGCCGCGACAACAATCGACAAAGAGACCCGCAACAACATCGCGGGCTGCATTAAGATTTACGGCGTAAAGCAGTCGTGTCTTGTCCCGGCGTTGCGAGATCAGCCCGGCCTGTGTCAGGGCCGAAAGATAAACCGATGCGGTGCTGGGCTTCAGGTCCAGCACTTCGGCAATCTCGCCGGCGGGCAGTTCATCGGGGCAGCGCCGCATGAGCAGACGAAACACCGCCATCCGCTGGGGATGGCTAAGAGTTGCGAGTCGGTCTGTGAGCAATGATTCCATATTTCACGAATATTGGAAATATAGGGAGTGCGTCAATCATGGCGTGGATCATCGCGACGCGTTTCGAGACCTTAGCCGGATGTTGCGAACAGCTCAGCCATTCACAGCCTCGCGCATCCAGCGTTGCAGATGCAGCACCGAATGTTCGGAATTCACGCCGCATCCGGGATCGACAACCAGCGGACCCGGAACATATCCGCGCGATTTCAACCCGCGCTGAACGCTTTCGACCAGATGGATATCCTCTTCGACGGTGGTTGCGCGATCTTGCTGGGCCATGCGGCGTACGGTTTCGTCGTCATAGCCACCGACCGAATACCACCCGCGCCAGACCACCACATGATCCGCATTCACGGCGCGCCAGTGATAGGTGTTAAGCAGGTTGCCCGGATAAACCTGAAACGAGAACATCGGCCACAAGAACCACGACGAGTATTTGTCATTGTTTTCGAACCCGCTTGCGATGTCATAGGTCATCTGGGACAGGTCGTTGCATTCGGTGGTATGGCGCAAACAATAGCCCTGCGGCTGGATATCATAGGTTTCGGGCCGGATCACGCCAGTGGCAAAGGTCGGGTGGTTCAGGCTGCAATGGTAACATTCCGAGTAGTTCTCGACCGACACTTTCCAATTGCAATTCTCGGGGATTTCCACCCATTCCAGTGGTTTCAGATCGGCCCAATGCGGCACAAATGTTTCGATTTCGGCGCGGGAATTTGGGAACCATTCGTCCATTGGCGCGGCGTTCGGATCAAGATTGACAAAAATGAAGCCAAGAAAGACTTCGGTACGTACTTCGGACAGGCAGATCTTGGATTTATCAAAACCCGGTACGGATTTGGAATTGGGTGCTGCGCGCAACCCGCCTGTCAGTTCATAGGTCCATGCGTGATAGGGGCAAACCACGACACGGGTTGATCCTTCGCCGCTGACAAGCTGATGCGCGCGGTGCTGGCAGACGTTGTAGAAGGTGCGAATGACTCCGTCATGCCCCTTGATGCAAAACAGGCTTTCGTCGGCCATATCAAAGGCGAAGTAATCACCGGGGTTTTCCAGCTGACTTGCATGTCCCGCAAACTGCCATGTCTGCGCCAGCAGGCCTGCTTTTTCCACCTCATAGACGTGCGGGTCTGTGTAATAACGCGCATCAAGCGAGCGCACAGGCGTGCTTGTCTGCGCCGCCGCTTCGCTGTTTGAGGGCGCGGTCATGTCACTCATTCGGGATCCTCCACGTAGATGCCAAGCTGATGGCGACGATCATGAAATTTCTCGACCCGCACCACGATCTCTTCGGATGCCACGGCGATGACAAAGCTGAGCAGGGTTTCCAGTAGGGCGATGGTTGGCACCGAAGAGGGGAAGAATTGCGGTGTGTCCACGGCCACGACAAAACCGTGATCGGCGGCGCGTATGACCGGGCTGGCGGGGCTGTCGCTCAGACCTATGATCGTCACCCCCTGTTCGCGCGCCACGTTGATGGCGGCCACAACCTCGCTGCGGTAAGGGCGCATGGACATTGCAATCAGCACGTCGCGCCCGTCGGCCCAGGCCAGATCGTCTACCGCGGTCGATCCGGGGCGCGGGATCGCGTGAAACTGCGTCATGCCGGTCGACGCAAGGTAGGTAAAGTTGCGCGCGTTGGCATTGTTGACGCCGACACCAAGGGTGAACACCTGCCGCGACGCCCATATCGTTTCAGCCGCCGATTTCATTGCTTCTGCGCTGGTGGCGGCAAAAGTTTCTTCGATGTTGCGGATCGCGGCGCCGGCCATATCAGCGTAAAGCCCGCCAAGGTCGCCGGATTTTCGAATATCCTGCAACCAGCGCGCCCGGTCGGGGAAGCTTACCGCGCCTTTGCGGATCGCCTCGCGGAAGGGCGCGCGGAAATCCTCGTAACCTTCGAACCCCACCTGGCGCGCCATACGCACAAAGGTGTTGGGTTTGACATTGGCCGCCTCGGCAATCTCGCGCACGGTCGAAACCCCAACGTCATTGGGGTTTTCGAGGACGTAGCGCGCAGCCTTCTGTGCCTCGGGTGTCAGCGCGTCCCACTCTTCGGTGAGGCGGTCCAAGACGTTCGATGATACATTTGTGCCATTCATGATTGACATTGGTACACATGTGCATCTAACCTGTCCATCAGTTTCGCGATTTTCGGGCAAAGGATATGACCATGTCGGAGAAGAGTTTTCCCAGTCACGCCCGTGTGGTCATTGTTGGCGGCGGTGTGATGGGGGTGGGGCTGGCTTATCACCTCGCGCACGAAGGATGGGGCCCGGACGTGGTCTTGCTTGAAAAGGCCGAGCTGACGTCCGGAAGTACGTGGCATGCCGCGGGGCAGATCACGCATTCCACCTCCAGTTTTGGTCTGGGCAAATGCGTCGATTATAATATCGGCCTCTATTCCGGCGGGTTGGAGGCAGAGACCGGACAGGCTGTCACCTGGCATGGCTGCGGTTCATTCCGGCTGGCCTATACCAAGGACGAGATGGACTGGCTTCGGCATACACTTTCGGTCGGGCGCTCTCTCGGGTTCAATATCGAACTTGTCGGGCCGGACCGGGTGGCGGAACTGCACCCGTTTTACAACCTTGAAGGTGTGTTGGGCGCGCTGCACACGCCGGATGACGGACATGTAGATCCAACCAACGTGACAATGGCAATGGCTACGGGTGCGCGGGCCAAGGGGGCGCGGATCATCCGTCGCTGCCGGGCGACAAACATCGCGCTAGCGCCGGGCGGCGAATGGGTTGTTGAAACCGAACAGGGTACAATCACTTGCGAACATGTGGTCAACGCGGGTGGCACCTATGCACGGCAGATGGGCGAGTGGTCGGGGTTGCAACTGCCGATGACTTCGATGACGCACCACTATTTCGTGACCGACGAGGTGCCGGAGTTCCGCGATCTGGAGCGTGAATTGCCAGTGATCCGCGATGATCGAAAGGTATCCGGTTATATCCGGATGGAACAAAAGAAGGGTCTGATCGGCATCTACGAAAAGACCAATCCCAATACCGTCTGGACGGATCATTGCCCTTGGGAAGCCGAGAACGAACTTTTTGAAGCTGACTATGACCGTGTCATGCCGTGGCTTGAGGAATCTCTCAATCGTATGCCGATTCTTGCCGATCTGGGCATCACGCGCGATGTGCACGGCGCAATCAGCCATCCGCCGGATGGCAACCCGCTGATCGGCCCTGCGCCCGGCGTGCGAAATTACTGGTGTTGTTGCGGCACCCAGATCGGTATCGGCTGGGGGCCCGGTCTGACACGTGAACTGGCACGTTGGATGGTGCATGGCGCAGCGGATATCTCGATGCGTGATTTCGATCCGCGCCGCTTTGGCAGCTACGCAGTCAAAGAGTGGCAGGTCACTAAGGCGAAGGAAGACTACTGCCTGCGCCATGAAATTCCATTCCCCCATTTTAACCGGCTGGCGGGGCGCCCGATCAAGCCATCGCCGCTTTACGAGACTCTCGGGGCGAAAGGCGCCGTCTATGAAGAGGTCTATGGTTTTGAGCGCCCGCGCTGGTTCGCCAGGGATGGCATAGCGCAGAAAGATCACTATTCGTTCCGTCGCACAGAGGTGGACGACATGGTCGCCGCAGAGGTCAAGGCGGTGCGCGAACGTGTCGGGATAATGGATGTGACCGCTTTCACCAAGGTGCTGGTCGAGGGGCCGGATGCCTATGCGTTGCTTGATCATCTGACGGCGAACCGGATGCCGCAAAAAGTCGGATCGATCACGCTCACCCACATGCTGAACCGCCGCGGCCGAATAGAGCTTGAAACGACGGTTGTCCGCATGGCAGATGATCGGTTCTATCTGGTTTGTGCAGCCTTTTTCGAACAACGTCTGCTGGATCATCTGCGCCATCATCTCGGCGAACAGGATGTGACCATCACCGCGTTGTCCGATAGCTGGGGCGCATTATCGCTTAACGGTCCTCGCGCCCGCGATGTTCTGGGCGCTGTCACTGCCGCGCGGCTTGACAACGCGGGCTTTCGTTGGCTTTCAGCACAGGAAATCGACATTGCCGGACATAGAATTTGGGCCTTTCGCATGTCCTATGCCGGCGAATTGGGCTGGGAATTGCACATGCCGTTTGCGGCGATGACGGATGTCTACGCCGCGCTTTGGAACGTCGGTAAACCGTATGATATAGCTGATTACGGCAGTTTCGCCATGAACGTGATGCGCATGGAAAAAGGCTTCAAGGGCGCGGGTGAACTGACCAACGAAGTCACGCTGGCCGAAGCGGGCGTGTTGCGCTTTGCGCGGACGGACAAGGATTATCTGGGACGCGAAAAAACCTTGAATACCGACCTTCCTTGGGTCTGTGCGTATCTTGGGATCGAACCGGATGGCGAGATTGACGGTCACGGTGGTGAGGCTGTGTTGCTTGACGGTAAAGTGGTTGGTTCCACAGCATCAGTTGTCTATGGCCATACGGTCGGCAAAATCCTCGCTTTCGCCTATATCAAGCCAAACGCCGCCGAACCCGGAACCGCGCTAGAGGTGGTGATCCATGGCAAGCCCCGCGCTGCCCGCGTACTTGGCGAACCGGCCTACGATCCGCAAAGCGAACTGCCGCGCGTGGATGCCATTCAGGAGCCCGCCCAATGAACCGGATCGCGTCTCCTGCGCTGACGCCTGTCGGGACCGGTCAACGCATTACAAGGTTGCGGCTTTGGCATGTGCCGCTGACCAGCCATACGGCCTATTACATGGCCGACGGCAAAACCTGCGATACGGTGGAAACGGTTATCATTGCGGTCGATACCGATGCCGGGCTGACAGGCTGGGGCGAGGTTTGTCCGATCCCGCATTACCTGCCTGCCTATGCGCGTGGCGTTGCACCCGCCTTGCAGGAACTGGCACCGGTCATCCTTGGGGGCGCCCCCGTCGGGGCAGAGGCCCTGATGGCCAGGGCCGACGCCATTCTTCCCGGTCACGTCTATGCGAAATCTGCGCTGGACATTGCGCTTTGGGACATCACCGGGCAAGCGGCGGGTTTGCCGATCCATGCCTTGATGGGCGGACGCCGGCAAGAGAGCCTGCCGCTTTACCATTCCATCACCTGCGTCGACCCCGACAAGATGGCCCGCATCGCACACGAGGCGAAAGCAAACGGCATCACCCAGTTTCAGGCAAAACTGGGCGCATCGGGCGACTGGCAGACCGATATTGAACGACTGGTCAAGGTGCGCGAGGCGGTCGGCCCCGGTCCGCTGGTTTACGGTGACTGGAATTGCGGTGCCACGACATTGGATGCGATCCGTGTGGGGCGCGGAGTTGCGCATCTGGACATCATGCTGGAACAACCCTGCGCTACGCTGGAGGACTGCGCACGGGTGCAATCTGCAACCGGCCTGCCGATGAAACTTGACGAGTTGGCCCATGACACGGCCTCCCTTCTGAAAGGGCACAGGCTTGGGATCATGGATGCAGTGGCGCTGAAGTTGTCGAAGTTCGGCGGGCTTTCGCCTTCGCGCCGGGCGCGCGACCTGTGCCTGCATCTGGGTGCCAAGATGTGTATCGAATGTACCTGGGGCAGCGATATCGTCACTGCTGCCGCGCTGCACCTTGGCGCGGCGACTCCGCCAAACCTTGTTCTGAACGTCTGTGACCTGTCAGGCTATGTCAGCCCGCGTCTTGCACCCGACGCGCCGACCCGCGACCATGGCCGCATCGCTCCGCCTGATGGTCCCGGTCTTGGCATCACCATCGACGAAGGCAGCCTTGGCACACCTGACCTGATACTGGACTGAGCACATGAACCGCATTCACACCCAAGCCGACTGGATCGCACGCGCGCGAAAGGTTCTTCCGGCCGCGGGATTTGGAAATTTTGACCCGGGCATTGTCATTGCACGGGGGCAGGGCAGCCACGTCTGGGACGAGGATGGCAAGGAATATGTCGATTACCTGATCGGTTCTGGCCCGATGCTGCTTGGTCATGGCCATCCCGAGGTCATGGAGGTGATCTTTGATCAACTGCCACAAGGAATGACCTTTTTTGCCAACAACGCCAAAGGCATAGAGCTGGCCGAAGCGATTGTCGAAGCTGTACCCTGCTGCGAACAGGTGCGCTTTGTCACCTCGGGTGGTGAGGCTGACATGTATGCGATCCGTCTGGCGCGCGCCTTTACCGGCAAATCCAAAATCCTGAAATTCGAAGGCGGTTATCATGGTATGTCCGCAGAGGCGCAGATGAGTCTTGCACCGGTCAGACAGGTCAACTTTCCCACTGCCGTACCCGACAGCGCCGGTATTCCACAGGGCGTCGCCGACGAAATGCTGATTGCGCCCTTCAACGATCTGGAAGCTGTCGCATCGCTTCTGAGCGAACATAATGACGTGGCTGCCATCATCGCAGAGCCTTTGCAGCGCATCATCCCGGCGCTTCCCGGCTTTCTGCAAGGTCTGCGCGACCTCTGCGACAAGCATGGCGTTCTGCTGATTTTCGATGAGATCGTTACCGGGTTCCGCCTTGCCTATGGGGGCGCACAGGAGCGTTATGGCGTGACGCCGGATATCTGTACGCTGGGCAAGATCATCGGCGGTGGCTTTCCGCTGGCTGCTCTCGGCGGCAGCACCGAAATCATGTCGCATTTTGACAAGGCGACCGTGGGTTCCGAGAAGTGGCTGATGCAGCTTGGTACATTGTCGGGCAATCCGGTCGCATCAGTCGCGGGGCTGAAGACAATGGAAATTCTGCGCCGGGCGGGTCAATATGACCGGCTGCGCGACCTTGGGCAACGATTGATTGATATGCAGGCACGGGCCCTGACCAAGGCGGGTATCAACCACAGGATTTGCGGCGACCCGACCCTGTTTGATCTTTACTTTACCGATGTCGACCCGGTGGATTACCGCAGTGCGAAACACAGCGATCCCAAACTGAACGAAGTCTGGAACACTGTCCTGCGCGAGAACGGCATCTTCAAGTCGCCGGGCAAGTTTTATCCATCACTGGCATTGACGGATGAGGATTTGGAGATGACGCAGACAGCCGTAAACCTCGCGGCACATGCGGTGGCGAAGATAGTTAATGGATAAGAACCAACTGACATGCCCGAGATCGGGTAATTCGCCAAATTGAGTTTCCGTTGGCCCAGTATCGCCGAGGTTCTTTGGGTAGTATGGCAAGTTAGCCCTTTTGTTTCCCCGTCAAGCGCAAGATGAAATGAACAGGCGGGGCAAATCAGTCTGTTCTGTCAGACTTGGCGTCGGGGTCGGAAGACAACCCATAGCGCCGCATCTTGTCATTAAGGGTCCGGCGGGGAATCCCCAGTTTTTCCGCGGCACGCAGCGTATTGCCGGCATGGGCATCCAGAACCGCTGAAATCTCGCGGGCTTCGAATTCAGATACACGTTCTGAAAGGGTCATCGGGCCGGAGCTTGGGCCAGCCACGCCGCCCAGGTCAAACAGCCCAAGCGCATAGGCCTCGGCGCTTGTCTTGAGTTCACGCACATTTCCTTTCCACGCAAGACGCTTGAGCTTTTGTGACAGCGACCAAGGCACCTTGGGGTCTGCGCGGCCATAGCGGCGGGCGGCAAGTTGTGCGTAATGCGCAAAGATCAAAGGAATATCCTCGCCGGCCTCGTGCAATGTCGGCGTGTTCAGTTCTGTGCCTGCCAGCCGAAAGTATAGATCGGGGCGAAAGGTGTCGAGCAAACGGAGATTGGTTTTCGTCGTGGCGATGACCCGGACATCAAGAGGCCTTGCTGCTGTTTCGCCCATCCGTTCCAGGCTGCGTTCCTGCAACACGCGCAAAAGCTTGGCCTGAATGGCGCCGGGCATCGTCTCGACCTCGTCCAGCACAAGTGTGCCCCCGTGTGCCGCCTCCAGCTTGCCGGCGCGTCCTTTGGCATCGTGGGCAAACACGCCCGCGCCATGCCCAAACAGGATCGTTTCAGCCATCTGTTCCGGCAGGGCCGCGCAATTGAGGGCCACGAAAGGGCCTTTGCCACGGGTGCTTGCGGCATGGATCGCGCGGGCCGCAAGTTCCTTGCCCGTACCTGTTTCGCCGGTGATCAGCACGTCCAGATCGACCGAAGCCAGCGCCGCAATGCGTTTACGGAACCCGCGCATGGCACGTGACTTTCCCAGAATGCTGACATCTGCGTGCTGGGCCAGAACCGTTTGCAGGCGGGCAACCTCGCGCCGGGCGGCCTGCGCCTCCAAGGCGCGGCTTACGACGGCAAGCAGATGCGCGGAATCGTATGGCTTTTCCAGAAAATCCTCGGCGCCGGCACGGACTGCCTCGACCGCGTGGCCAATATCGCCGTGGCCTGTCAACAGAACCACTGGCACGTCCGGTCTTTGCGCCTTGATCTCTTTCAGAAAGGCAATACCGTCCATTTGCGGCATACGCAGATCGCTGATGATAAGGTCAGGCTCGCCCGCCAAGGCGCGCAAAGCGTCGCCCGCCGAAGAAAAGCCTTGAACCGCATAGCCGGAAATCTGAACCAGATCGCCAAGCGCTGACAGGTGATCGGCATCGTCATCCACGATATAGATGCTGGCGGTCATGCGGCTTTTACCTTTTCCTTAACAGCCAGGGGCAGGGTGACTGTCACTTGCGTGCCTTTGCCTTTGGTCGAAGAAATATCGAGCGATCCGTTGAAATCGGCAAGGATCGCCTTGCAGATTGCCAAGCCAAGACCCAACCCCTCACCGGTCAGCTTGGTCGAAAAGAAAGGTTCGCTGACATGCGACAGGTCGGCGTCGGGAATGCCGACGCCGGTGTCTTTCACGCACAGGCACGCCCGACCCTGTTCAGATGTCAAAGTGATACTGATATGGGCATCCTGTTTTTCGGCAATCGCGTCCAGCGCGTTCAGCAGCAGATTCACCACGACCTGTTCGATCCTGATGGCGCCAGCCATCACAAAAACCGCATCTGCCGGGCTTTCATATCGGGGTACAATCCCCAAGCTGCGCAATCGCGGCGCAACCAGATCAAGGGCGGCATCCACCGAAACGCGCATGTCGATGAGTGACAATTCCACCACTTCCTTGCGCGCAAAGCTTTTGAGGTGTTTTGTTGTGCGCTGCATCCGCCGGATCAGCCCGCGCGCCTTGCCCAGACGGGTCATTGTTGGTGCGTCACCGTGATCCACACCCAGTTCCGCCGCCGATAATGTGGCCTCCATCGCCGCAAGCGGTTGGCTGATCTCGTGGACGATCGCTGCCGACATCCGCCCAAGAGCAGCCATCTTTTCAGTATGGACCAGCGCCTCTTGCGCGGCTCTCAGGTCTACTTCGGCCTGAATGCGGGCATCCACTTCCCGGGCAAGATCCGTTGTGCGTTCAATGACCATGGATTCCAGTTTTTCCGACTGCGAAAGACGCAATGCAATGATCTGGCGACGCTGTTCCCACGCTTTCAACGCAGCCGCAATCGCCAGTGTGGCTAGCGCGGCAAGAGCGGCCCAGCCCAAAGCCAGAAGCTGCAATCCTGCGGTCGGTCGGGCGGCGATCACTTGCCAGCCGGTCGCTTGCATCGGCGCAATCCGCGCGATCCACCCTGCGCCTTCGGCATCAACCCCCTTCAGCGGCGAAGATACCAGCGGTTCGGATGTCGCCAGCGCGATCCCCTCATAGGCGCGGGTGGCGGAAATGCGATCAAGAACATCGGTGTTCAGCCGGGTAAGTGCCCGGTATTGCCAATCGGGCCGCGCGGAAAGGAAAACGACGCCGTTCTCATCGGCAAGGGCCACATCTGCATCGGCGGCACGCCAGATGTCCTCTAACGGGCGCAAGTCCAGCTTGACGACCAGAACGCCTTGGGTGTCTGCCGCATCGATCCGGGTTGAAAGGAAATATCCCGGTACGCCGGTTGTGACCCCGATTGCGTAGAACTGACCCTGTCCTGTTTCCAGCGCTTCCTGAAAATAGGGGCGGAACGCGTAATTCTGCCCGACGAAACTGCCCGGCCGGTTCCAGTTCGACGCGGCAATCGTGTCGCCCTGCGCGTTGATCAGAAACAGATCGCCCGCCTGGGCATGTACGGCGACCGTTTCCAGATAGGTGTTTGCGGCTTGCAGCGGGCCTGTCCCGGCCAGCGCATTGCGGACACGAACATCCTCGGCCGCGACAGCGGGAAGGGATCGCAGGCGTTCCACTTCTGTCTCGACAGCGCGCGCGGTCAAAAGCAAGGTCTGGTCCAGTTCGGTGCGCGCTGCCCGCAGGGCAAGGTGCTGCGCGGCAATCCAAACCAGTACCGCGGCAAGACCTGCAACCAGAAGCGGCCGGATCAGTGTCATGGTGTCAGGTTTCCGATGCGTGTCCCATCCCTGCCGGATTTGCCGGTTAGGTCTTTTCCTGACGCGCCTGCGCCCAGTTCATGCCCAGCAAAAGAACGATCAGAACCGTTCCTGCAATCTCGACCGTAAGGTCGGGCCAGAACAGTGCCACCACACCCGGCACCAGCAGCAGCCGCATCCAGACCGGTATCGGACGCCACAAGAACCCTTCCAGTACCGCAGCAAAGGCCACGAGGCCCAGAATGGCAATGACGCCACTGAACAGCACGTAGGGCAGCGGGCCGCCAAGGATGATTTCCTCGTTGAAGACCATGAACAGCGGTATCAGATAAAGGCCTTTGGCGTATTTCCATGCTTGAACGCTGGTCTCCATGGGTTTCGATCCCGCAATCGCGGCCCCGGCAAAGCCGGCCAGCGCGACAGGCGGTGTCACATTGCTGTCTTGTGAATACCAGAACACCACCAGATGCGCGATCAAAACCGGCACGCCAAACTGTTCGGTCAAAGCCGGACCAACCAGAATGATAAGCACGATATAGGCAGCAGTAACCGGCAGGCCCATACCAAGGATCAGGCTGGCAAGAAGCACGAGGATCAGTGCCAGAACAAGGTTGCCGCCCGAGAAGGCGATCATCATGGCCGAGAATTTAAGCCCCAGCCCCGTCAGGCCGACAACGCCAACGATAATGCCTGCCACGGCACAAGCCACCGAAACAGCGACCGCGTTGCGCGCACCCAGATCAAGGGCCTCAAGTGTCAGCGCGATACCACGGCGGCAAAGCGCAACGAAACCTGCCAGTGTCGGCCCTGACGCTGCGAAGGTCCACAGCGCCCGCGCCGAGGCGGCGGCGATGATCGACAGGATGGCATAGAAACCAACCCGCATGGGCGAATAGCCCGCAACCAGCAACGCCACCAGCGCGACCAGCGGCAAAAGGAAATGCCAGCCCTCCGCCATTACTGCGCGTACGCTTGGCAATTCTTCGGCGGTCAGGCCGGTCATCCCTTGTTTGACCGCCGCGATATGAACCAGCAGATAGACCGTGCCGAAATAGAGGATCGCGGGAAAGATCGAAACCAGCACGATATCGACATACGGCACGCGGGTGAATTCGCTCATCAGAAAGGCGCCTGCGCCCATCAGGGGCGGCATGATCTGTCCGCCGGTCGAGGCCGCCGCCTCGATCCCGCCGGCCTGTGCGGGCCGGTAGCCCAGTTTTTTCATCAGGGGGATGGTGAAGGCGCCGGTTGTGACTACGTTTGCGATCGCCGAGCCGGAAATCGATCCCATACCCGCACTGGCGATGACTGCCGCCTTGGCAGGGCCGCCCCGCTGTTTGCCTGCGGCGGCATAGGCCAGATCGATAAAGAATTTGCCGGCACCGGTAACCTCAAGAAAGGCCCCGAACAAAACAAAGATAAAAACGAACGTTGCCGCCACACCCAGCGGGATGCCGAAAATCCCTTCGGCCCCCAGTGTCATCTGGCTGGCAACACGATCAAGCGAATAGCCGCGATGATTGAGGATGCCGGGCATCCAATCGGCCAGAAACGGCAATTCTCCCCGGTTGCCCGCAAAGGCGTAGGCGATAAAGAAGGCGCCGATCAGCGTCATGCCAAGCCCCACGGCGCGGCGCGCGGCCTCGAGCACGACAATAATGGTCAGGACCCCGATCCAGACATCGATGTCGCGGGGAAAAACCTGATTGGCGATGGTATCAATATTGATCGGAACCCAGGCGCCCGCAAGCACACCCAGCAGGATCAAGGTTCCGTCGATGACCCAGCCCAGCACGCCGCGTGCCTTGTGGCGGCCGAAAACCGGATAGATCAGGAAGCAGAGAACAAGAACGAAACCCAGGTGGATCGGCCGTTGGAAAAACAGGCCCAAAGGTTGCACACCGGCCGCGTAAAGCTGAAACAGCGACAGCGCGATCCCGATCACCGTGATGGCACGCAGCACGATCCGCGGCGGCGTCACCTCTGGCGGGCTGATTTCGGTTGTTGCAGTCATTTGTCCACGTCTCCTGTTAGTGCGATCTGCACTCGTTCGCGCGGGGCAACCGCCGAGAGGGATACGATTTGTTCACCCACCTGTAACCGGTGGTCGACGCTAGCAAGTCCGGGGCGCAGGATATAGGCGTCACCGGGCACCGGTTCGTCGATATTCAGGATGAAATACCCGCCGGCACCGTCTGAAACCTGCCTGCCGCGACCGGGGATATGGCCTAGTCCGGCCGCAAAATCAGGCAGGTGCGACTGCACCAGGACCATGCGACCCTCGCGGTTTTCGTAGCAGTCCGAGACTTCGAACCCTTCGACGGAATGATGCCACAACACGCACCACCCTGTGCCTTCGGGTACTTTGATGCGCGCGATCTCGGTTCCGTCATCGGCGCGGGTGGCAACAAGGTCTTGGGCGGCAGCAGTCACAGGCAAAAAGAGGAGGGCACAAAGCCCTCCTCGGATCGCGGGTGTCATTCGCGCAGGTCATCCGGCACGTTCGCGCCGACCTCGTCGTAATACCGCAGCGCACCGGGGTGCAGCGGGATTGGCGTTGCGCCCATCGTGAACTCGATTGTGGTCTCGTTGGCCGCGGGGTGCACGGCCTGAAGCTCGGCGATGTTTTCGAACATGGCTTTTGTCAGCGCATAGGCCAGATCATCCGACATCTCGGACGAAACGGTCAGCACGTTGGGGATGCCAAGAACCACGATGTCGTCTGCCACACCGTTATAGCTGCCGCCGGGCAGGGTGGTTGTCGCAAAAGTCGCATCTGCGGCCATTGCGGCGTCAAGTTCGGCCTGCGTCAGCGCGATGATGACGATGTCTTGCGTGGTGGCAAGGTTCAGGATCGACGATGTGGGCGCGCCCACGGACCAGAACCCGGCATCGATATCGCCGTTGGCCAGCGCATCTGCGGTTTCGTTGAAATTCAGGCGCTGTTCTTCGATGTCATCATAGGTGATGCCGTTCGCCTCAAGAATGGCGGCGGTGTTGACCTCGGTGCCCGATCCCGGCGCGCCGATCGATACGCGTTTGCCGCGAAGGTCTGCAAGCGTCGTGATCCCGCTGCTTTCCAGAGCCACGATATGCACCATGTTGGCATAGAGCGAGGCAAGCCCGCGAACCATATCGAGTTGCTGGCCTTCGAATTTTCCGGTTCCGGTGTAGGCCTGCGCAACAGTATCGGCCAGCGCGATCGCCAGATCAGCATCGCCGGTGGCGATCAGTCCCATGTTTTCAACCGATGCGCCGGTGACTTCTGCCGTCGCGGAATAGCCTTCGATGTGGTTGTTGATGATTTCGGCCAGACCGCCGCCGACCGGATAATAGGTTCCGCCCGTACCGCCTGTTGCGATTGAAAGCTGATCCTGCGCCACAGCGGGCGCGCCAAGGCTCATCCCGACAATCGCTGCCGTTCCAATCAAGCCCAATGGCCAGTGAAATACGTCTTTTAGCATGTAATTCTCCCAGATCCGGCAAATTGCCTGTGATGTCCCGCGACTCTTCCGCGGGTCCGTGCTAGTTTATCAAATTGCAAAAGCGATGGGGCTGTTTTCGGCGGGAACAATGCAACTTCTTCGCAATAAATCGCCAGCTCTGGCGCAGAATTCTGCCACCGAAATATGCGATGGGTCACACTGGCGCATGGGGTTTAATGGCTGGCGGAAGTGGCCGTTCCACACCGGACTGTCCGGTGTGATGATTCCGCGTTCTGCCCCTAGCATCAACACAATCGGGTTCGCTCAGGCCTTCTGTTTGACTTGCGGTCGGAGTGATTGGATTGCGGGCAAGCGCCCGAGGGATCTGGCTAATTTTTCTCGGAATTTGCAAGACGCGGCGATTTCAGGTTAGCATGAGAAACAACCCGGGCGTGTTCGGCAAAGGACAAAGAAGTGCGTAGCCCGAGGTTATTAGATTGGGATCCGATCCGCACTCAAATGGAGGGCTGACGTGTTCAAATTGATTTTGGCACCGGTTGATATCGCGCATGCAGATAAACTTGGTAATGCGCTGACCTGTGCGGCAGATCTTGCGAAGATGTATGGCGCATCGCTGGGTTATGTGGGTGTCACGTCTTCAGCACCAAGCAGCGTGGCGCGCACACCGGGAGAGTATAGCCGGAAGCTGCAGAACTTCGCGAAATCGCATTCGGACAAGCACGGGATCGAGATTACGGCACATACCGAGATCGCACATGATCCGACAGTTGAAGTTGATGATGCCCTGATGCGGGCCATCGACAAGACCGGCGCTGACCTTGTTGTCATGGCCAGCCATGTGCCGGGTGCGCTGGAATATATATGGCCGTCCAACGGCGGGAAACTGGCCGAGCATGCGAAATGTTCGGTGATGCTGGTGCGCGCTTGAGAGCACGTCTTGCAGCGGCGCAAATTTGAATACTCTGTCTTAAAGGGAGGTCGACAATGGCCGATGAAATGACCAATCAGGGAATACCTGCGCCGGAAGGTGACGCGCATATCATCGAAACCGACTACGAGATCGGTCAGGATAATATCGAAACAAAGATCGGGCCTTTCGGTCTGGATATTCACAATCCGGTGTTTCTGATTTCTGGGCTGTCCATTGTGGTTTTCGTGTTTTTTGCACTGGCCCTGCCAGCGCAGGCCGAAGCAATTTTTGGCGCACTGCGGCCTTGGTTAACCTCGACATTTGCATGGTTTTTCCTCGGCGCCGGCAATATTTTCGTCATTTTCTGTCTGTTCCTGATCGTCAGCCCCTTTGGCTCCGTCCGGCTGGGCGGCAAGGATGCAACGCCGGATTACGGATATCCGGGCTGGTTCGCGATGCTGTTCGCTGCCGGTATGGGGATCGGGCTGATGTTCTATGGTGTGTCCGAACCAATGAGTCATTTTTCGACCTCGCTTGGCGGTATCACGGAAGAGGGCGGGGTACGCACCGACTGGGCGCCATTGGGTGGCGCTGCGGGCGACGCGCAAGCCGCCATCAGTCTGGGTATGGCGGCCACGATCTATCACTGGGGTTTGCACCCTTGGGGCATGTATGCCGTTGTGGCGCTGGCTTTGGCGCTCTTTACCTATAACAAGGGTCTTCCGCTGACGATCCGCTCGGCCTTTTACCCTATTCTTGGCGAACGTGTGTGGGGATGGTGGGGACATGTGATCGACATTCTTGCCGTCTTTGCGACCCTCTTCGGTCTGGCCACATCGCTGGGTTATGGTGCGACACAGGCGAATGCCGGTCTTAACCTGCTGTTTGGCATACCTGTGGGGGTCACAACCGAAGTGGTGCTGATCAGCGCAATCACCGCCGTTGCACTGATATCGGTGGTCCGCGGGTTGGACGGCGGCGTCAAGGTGCTGTCAGAGATCAATATGGGGCTGGCCTTCATTCTTCTGCTGTTTGTGCTGCTGGTCGGGCCTACGGCTGCGATCCTGGCGATTTTCTGGGATTCAATCGTGTCTTACACGCAGAACGTTCTGCCGCTGTCACAACCCTTCGGGCGGGAGGACGCCAACTATTCCCAGGGCTGGACATCGTTTTACTGGGCGTGGTGGATTTCCTGGTCGCCTTTCGTGGGCATGTTCATCGCGCGGGTCAGCCGCGGGCGCACAGTGCGCGAGTTCATTATCTGCGTATTACTGATCCCGACCTTTGTCTGTGTGTTGTGGATGAGCGTATTCGGCGGCACCGCGATCACCCAGTTCGTCAACGATGGGGTAACAGCCGTCAGTGAGGCGCCGCTTGAACTGAAACTGTTTGAGATGCTCAAGGAGCTTCCGCTGGCGTCGATTACATCCTTCATCGGTATCATTCTGGTGGTTGTATTCTTCGTGACCTCTTCGGATTCGGGATCATTGGTGATCGATACCATCACGGCGGGCGGCAAAATCGATGCGCCCGTTACCCAGCGGGTCTTCTGGTGCTGCTTTGAAGGCGCGGTGGCGATTGCCTTGCTGATCGGGGGCGGTCTGGCCTCGTTGCAGGCGGCTGTCCTGTCTACAGGTCTGCCTTTCACGGTCGTTCTGCTTTTGATGTGCTGGGCGGTGTTCAAAGGCCTTGTCGAAGAACGCCGCGCAATGTGAGGCAAAAGAGGCCTGATAATCTGCGCCGCAACCTGCGCACCGCCCGGATCACGCAATGGCCCGGACGGGGCGCAGAGCGGTGATTGGTGCAGCCTACGGCGAATGACTGGTCTGAGCCCATTTTTGCACGATGCTGCGCGGCGAACGAATGTCCGCAATGAACCCAAATTACCGGATGCTGTACCCGGCACGAATGACCGGATAGAGCCCGATGTATGTACCGGCTGCTGTTCGCAAGTGTTCAATTGCATGTCTTCTGGAAGTCGCTGATATGTATCCGGCCTTTGGATCGGCTTGTGTTGCTTGCCGTGGCCCTGTTGGGAGTACGCACGCGCCTTTGTCTCATTAGCGGACAGGTCGATTATGACCATTCGGGCTCTCAGACTTTGAGTGCGTTTTTATTCTGTTCCATGCATTTGAGGTTTACGAACGTCGTTTGCGGCTGTGATCAGATCGCAGTCGCCAATTCTTTTTCCATCCAATCGAAGTCCTTGCCTGAGTTAAGAACACTCCATGCGATCCGCGCTAGCTTATTGGCAAGCGCCACGCCGAGCTTGTTGTGCTGCATGCGCGTCGCGGCGGCTTCCAACCATGCGCCAAAACTAAACTTATGCCAGTTCTTCGGTCGCATCATGATGACCTGCGCGGCCTGCACAAACAGCATGCGGAGATACCGGCTGCCTCGTTTTGTGATACGACCCAGGATGGTGCGCCCGCCGGTGCTGTGTTGTCGCGGAACGAGCCCCAGCCAAGCCGCAAAATCTCGCCCCCGATCATAAGCCTCGCCGGTCCCGACAGCTGCAACCACAGCCGTTGAGATGATTGGCCCGATGCCCGGAATGGTCATCAGACGTTGGCAGCTTTCCTCGGTCTCGCTGACCTCTTTGATTTCAGATGTGGTCATATCGATCCGTTTATCCAGCCATATCCAATCCTGTTGGAGCCCCAGGATCAATCTCCGCATCCGCAAGGACATCTCGTCGCCGCGATTGCTAAGAATGGCTTCGAGCGAGGCGCGCAGAGCCGCGACACTACGTCGGACAGTGATCCCCTGTTCGATCAGAAAGGCCCGGATCTGATTCATTGCTGCTGTCCGACGTGACACAAGCCGTGACCGAACGCGATGCAGCGCCTGGAGATCAAGCTGCTCCTGCGTCTTCTCCGATACCGTCTTGAGATTGGGACGCAAAGCGGCTTCTGCAATAGCTTCAGCGTCATTGTAGTCGTTCTTCTGGCCCTTGTTGAAAGGCTTCACATAAATCGCGGGAATGATCCGGGGCTCGAACCCCATCTTGCTCAGCGTTCGGCTGACAAAGTGCGCGCTCAGGCAAGCTTCCATCCCGACAATACATTGCGGCAGCTCCTCAAACGTCGCAACCAACGCCATGCGTTTGATCTTCTTGCGCAAAACAAGCCGACCTTCTTTGTCAAAGCCAACCAAGTGAAATACGTCTTTGCCGATATCAACGCCAACTGACATCAGCTCATCAAAATCATTCTTCGCCATGCTACTTCTCCTTTTTGCAGTATAGGCCAAGCCTAACCTGCTGGGTGAAGCAGCCGGTACATCCCATTAGCGGACGCGCCAGATCGCGCATCAGCACCTCATTTCAATTAGAAAACCCGACTTTGATCGCTTATCGGAAGCCGTCTTAAGGATACGACCAATTTTGCTTCAAAGGTTTAAAACCGTTTTGATGGCATTGTCTACGATCCCGGCGAGCAGCCCGTTTCTGTCCGCTTCGCATCCAGCCCGCAGCGCTTCAATAAATTCCGCGCGCAGTGCCGCAAATTCTTCCTCGGTGCCTGCATATTCTGAAATATCGATACCGCGGTTCGCAAATGATACGATAGCCATTTTACGAACAACATCCACGATTGCCTCTTCGTCTCCGCCAGTTTCCTCAACGACGGTTTCGCATGAGTGATGCATGACTGGCAGCGCTTCTTTGAGCATCTGGTCCAGTTCCTCGTCTGCGGTCGCGCTCACCGCAGATATGACAATAGCAAGTGCGCCAAAACCCAATAGTCTAATTATAGTCATTAGTTCAGCTTCCTTCAAATTTAGATCGGATTCGGGATATGTCGCTGTTAGGAATTATTGCCGATAATCGCTCCAGCAACTCCCCCAGCGACGGCTCCTTTACCGCCCCCTATTAAACCGCCAACACCCGCGCCAATAACGGCTCCTTTCCCTTTCTTGCTTAGGGCATGTGCCGAAGTGACGGAAACCAGCGCGAACATCAGAGCTAAAACGCCAGAAATGAAAAGGTTCTTTCGTTGATTGGCAGACATAGTAAATTCCCCTTATCTGTCATTGCCGAAGTGGAATACCGGAGCAGAAGAATGCCACTGCTTTGTGTCTCGTTCAAGCTTTATGGACACACTGCTTCCATGATATGTGCACCTCACGTAAAACCTGAGCCAGGCTCCAGGTCTCAGCGCCGCGGTCTTGATCTAAACTTTGTAATGGTTGACGCATAGTTGGACAGCCCCCCTGTCCTAAGGCCGCGCCTGTGGTGCGATAGCGATGTAACACCCGCAAACTCAAACGGCGGCAAAGTCCCGCATTGCAGCCGCTGGCGTCGAATGCAGCAAAAGACCGGCCTGACCCTATCACTGTCGTCGACATCAGCCGCAACACTGCAAGACCCGCAACATGCTCAACGGATCACGAAGACTGACTGTTTGGCATGGCGTGCCACGCGGGCGGCGTTTGATCCCAGAAGATAGTCTTTCAGTTCGGGATTGTGCGCGCCGACAACGATAGCATCCACATTCAGCTTGCGCGCGGTTTTCAGAATCTGGTCGTAGATTTTTCCCCGCGCCACGTGCAATTGGGGCCCAAGCTCTGGCGGAACGTTGCTTTGCGCCCAGGCCCGCAGCGCCGCGCGCGAGGCTTCCACCGCAGTTTCGTTGTGATCGGCTTTCAAAGAGGCGCTGACAATCGCCATGCCGTCATCCGGAACAACATTCAGGATATGCAGACTGGCGCCCTGACTGGTTACCATCTCGACCGCGGCCTTGGTGCAGCGCACCGCGCCATCCGGATCGTTGATGTCAAGGGCAAGTAAAATTGACTTGAACATGGTATCCTCCTCAGAACGCGGGTTGGGTGGCACGGCGGCTTTGGATCAGCACGATGCCCATCAGCAGGATCAAGGCAGGGATGAAGAACAGTTCTTTGGGCAGACGCTCATTCTCGATCTGTACCTGCGTGACCTGAACGGGAGTGTCGCCGTAGAAATCATACTCGTTGCCCAGGCTTTCAAAAAAGGGCGTACCGGGAAAAGGTTCGTCCATTGCAAGCGTATCGCCGTCGGGCAGGATCGTGAGACCCTGCGCAGAAAGTGCGCCTTCGGCGTCATCTGCAATGGCGGGCAGTATGATGGTCGTTGGCCGGATCGCAGCCGTGTCGAAATCGGGCCCTTCCACGATCACCCGCAACTCCTTGCCGGTTTCTGCACTGGCCATCAACTCGAGCGCGGCAGGTCCGCTGGCCGAGGTGTATTTGTCGCTGACCTGATCAAGGAAGAAATCAGGCCGGAACAGCATGAAGGCGATGAAGAGCAGAACAACGGTTTCCCATATTCGGCTTTTGGCGATGAAATAGCCCTGGGTTGCCGCCGCGAACAGCAGCATCGCAATCAGCGATATGAAGAACACCAGAATAGCCTTGGCAAAGCCCACATCAATCAGCAGCAGATCGGTGTTGAAGATAAACAGGAACGGCAAGAGCGCCGTGCGAATATCATAGGAAAAGCCCTGCACACCGGTTTTTATCGGATCGCCCCGGCTTATGGCCGCGGCGGCATAAGCTGCCAAGCCCACAGGGGGCGTATCATCGGCCAGAATGCCAAAGTAGAACACGAAAAGGTGCACGGCAATCAGCGGAAAGATAAAGCCCGCCTGCGCGCCCACCGAGACGATAACCGGCGCCATGAGCGAAGACACAACGATATAATTGGCGGTAGTCGGCAAGCCCATTCCAAGGATGAGTGACATGATCGCCACGAGGATCAGAAGAACCCAGATGTTGCCGCCGGCGATCACCTCGATGACCTGACCGATCACCTGATGCGCGCCTGTAAGGCTTATCGTGCCAACGATGATGCCCGCGGCCCCCGTGGCCACACCGATCCCGATCATGTTGCGTGCGCCAAGGATCAGGCCCTGGACGAAATCGTTCCAGCCGGCCACGGTTGAACCGCCAAGACCTTCGCCGCGAAACATCGCCTTGAGCGGACGGTGT
Source organism: Sulfitobacter sp. TBRI5 (assembly GCF_051013555.1). NCBI lineage: Bacteria > Pseudomonadati > Pseudomonadota > Alphaproteobacteria > Rhodobacterales > Roseobacteraceae > Sulfitobacter > Sulfitobacter sp. TBRI5. The sequence goes on from NZ_CP112884.1 coordinate 1,949,319, forward strand.
GTCAGCGCGACAATGATCATGAACACTGTAGCCCAAAAGGCCGAAAGCGAAGGCGACAGGCGTTCAAGGCTGTCGGTGCGCACCATAAGGTTCCAGACCAGAATGAAGATCGGCAACGCGAAATACGCGCCACCCAAAAGGGTCGGCGTCAGGCGCGGCGCTTCCAACGGTCCGTCGGGATCATCCATCGCCACATCCGGATAGCGCGAGGCGTAGTACACCAGAACGACATAGAGCAGCGCCACAACCACAAGGCCGCCATAGACGCTTTCTGTCATGAACCCGTCGAGCACGCCGCGCAGAAGGATCATAGCGTAGGTCAGCGCGCCGAGGAACAAGAAGCCCGAGAGAAAGAGTATGAGGATCAACACAGGACCGATATGCCGGCCTGCTTTCTTAAGGCCCTGCATCTGCATTTTCAGCGCTTCCAGATGCACAATGTAAAGCAGCGCGATATAGCTGATCACCGCCGGCAGAAAGGCGTGTTTGACCACGTCGATATAGGGGATGTTCACATATTCAACCATCAGAAAGGCAGCCGCGCCCATCACAGGCGGTGTAAGCTGGCCGTTCGTGGAAGACGCGACTTCCACAGCGCCCGCCTTTTCGGCCGGAAAGCCGATGCGCTTCATCAGCGGGATGGTGAATGTGCCGGTTGTGACTGTATTTGAAATCGAACTGCCCGAGATCATCCCGGTGAGCATCGATGACAGGACCGAAGCCTTTGCCGGCCCGCCACGCAGGGCGCCAAGCAGTGCAATGGCAACCTTGATGAACCAGCTGCCGCCACCGGCGCGGTCCAGCAATGCGCCAAACAGTACAAAGAGAAAGATCATGGTTGTCGAAACACCCAGCGCCACGCCAAAGACGCCTTCGGTCTGCATCCAGTAGTGGCCAAGCGCCTTGGACAGGGATGCGCCACCATAGTTGGTAATATTGCGGGCCCATTCCGAATAGCCGCCGAAAAAGGCGAAAGCCACGAATGCACCGGCAATGATCACCAGCGGCAGGCCAAGTGAGCGGTACACAGCCGTGAACAGAACCAGCATGCCGATCGCTGAAACGGTGATGTCTGTCGAACTCCACAAACCCGGTCGATCACCGATTTCAAAGCGAAAAACGATCAGGTAGAGGCAAGAGGCGACGCCAAGGATGATCAGCACCCAGTCATAGGCCGGGATGCGATCCTTGGGAGAAGATTTGAAAAGCGGGAAAGCCAGCGTTGCCAGCATGATAGCAAAGGCGAGGTGCACAAAACGCGCCTGTGCGACAATATTGGCAAAGAAGTTCATCCCGGTGGCCTGAGCCAGAACACCGGGTACTTTGGACGCGATGTAAAGCTGAAACAGGGACCAGACGATACAGGTTCCGATAATCAACTTGGCCTGCCAGGCCGCCGATGGATTGCGGGCGCCAGTATCAGCCTCGGCCACCATATCGTCCGCAGACGGTGCGTTTTGCATCTCAGCCATACTGTCCCCCGTTTGGCTATTTTCTTTTGTTATGAAAACAGGATCACCCGGCCCAAGCCGGATGATCCTTTTTTGGGTCGCGCAATTCTACTCGATCAGGCCGAGTTCTTTATACGCTTTCATTGCGCCATCATGCAGCGGAGCGCTAAGCCCGTCTTTTACCATCTGCGCAGGCTCAAGATTGGCAAAGGCAGGGTGCAGGCCACGGAAATCGTCGATGTTTTCCATGACCGATTTGGCAACAATATAGACAACATCTTCCGGAACATCGGCCGAAGTCACGAAGGTTGCGCCAACACCGAAGGTTACGGTGTCTGAATCAGTTCCTTGATACATGCCGCCCGGGATTGTCGCGACACGGTAGAACGGGTTGTCGGCGACAAGCTTGTCGATCGGTGCACCTGTCACGCTGACCAGTTTGGCATCGCATGTTGTGGTGGCTTCCTTGATGGCGGCGGCGGGATGGCCGATCGTGTAGATCATCGCGTCAATGTTGCCATCGCAAAGCTGCTTGGCCATTTCCGAGCCTTTGTATTCCGTCGCAAGACCCAGATCGTCCATGCCAATGCCAAAGGCATCCATCACAACTTCCATCGTGGCGCGCTGGCCCGAACCGGGGTTGCCCACGTTGACGCGCTTGCCCTTGATGCCCTCAAAGCTGTCGATGTCGCTGTCACCGCGCACGATCAGTGTAAAGGGTTCGGGGTGAACCGACATCACGGCGCGAATTTCGGGGAAAGGATTGTCCGCAAATTTCGATGTGCCGTTATAGGCGTGGTATTGCCAGTCAGATTGCGCGACGCCAAATTCCAGTTCGCCCGCCTTGATCGTGTTGATGTTGTAGACAGATCCACCTGTGGATTCGACAGCGCAGCGGATGCCATGCTCTTTGCGCGATTTATTGACCAAGCGGCAGATCGCGCCGCCTGTCGGGTAATAAACGCCGGTGACGCCGCCAGTGCCGATCGAGATGAACTGTTGTGCGACGACCATCGATGCTGCGGTCATTGCGCCAAGCAGCACGGCACCGCCGATTTTCAGTTGTTTACGCATGTGTGTAGTCTCCCTAGTTTTAGTTTCACTCGGACCAGTATTCCCCGAGTTCCTGGTTTTTCGCGTCGACCCTTTGGATCGCAGCGGTTGCATCTGCCTCAGAGCCGGCGACAATCATGGCGATCAATGTTTCGATCAACACGAGTGTCACCGCATATGAGGAGAAGAATTGCGGGCTTTCTGAAGGAACAACAAAGCCATAATTTGCACTGGAGAAAGCCGGGCACTTGTAAGAATCAGTGACGAGGATCACGTCAGCCCCGACATCACGCGCCTGCCTTGCCGCGATCACGGCGCGCTGCGCAAAAGGGTTTTTTGTGACGATAAACACCACGTCACCCTGTCCGAGCGCCGCAATGCGTGAACCCAGAGAATCGCCCGAACGCCCGGCGAGGTACCAGTTGGGTGCAAAGTAATGCGCCAGATAAGCCATATATTCGGCAATCCCCGTTGAGGCCAGCGCCCCGAACAGAACAACCTGTCGCGCCTCGCGCATCAGCTTGGCCACATCGGCCAATCGCGCTTCGTCGGTCTGGGCGGCAAAGCTGCGTATATTGCCGATGCAGGCCTCGCTTTGGCGTTGAAGCATTGTTCTGACCAGCGACGGATCAGCGCGCAGTTTCTCGGCCTTGTCGGAAAGGCTGGTCACGTGCAGGCCCAACGAACGCCGCGAGGCTTCTTTCATGTCTTCGAATGTGGCGTATCCCAACGCGCGTGCCAGACGCGAGAAGGTCGCGGGTGAGACTTTGCTGTCAGAGGAAATCGCGCGCAGGCTGCGGCTGGCAATATCCAGCGGATTGGCCAGAACAAAGTCGGCCGCTTTTCGCAGTTGTCCGGACAAGCCGGAATAGCGTTCCGACACCCGTTCCTGAAGCGATTGTTGCTGTCCCATGATCCCCCTTTGAAACACAGGCTGGCAAGTGTTTCACGCATTGTCAATCGCTGAAATATATGTTTCAACGACCCCATGCCCTTCACAATGGGCTTTGGGCCACGATCAAAATGCGCGCCAGACTTCTTCTTGATCCCTTCATCATGGTAGCGCCTTATGGTGCGCGCCCAGACAAGCCGGATCGCCCCAAGGCACCGACGGGCATGGATGAAATCGCGCCTGAGATGCGCAGTATTGCTGCTGCCTTCACCTCACTCAGGGCTGCACCGCACAGCGCTACGCAAAAGAAAGCCTTCGCCTCATGACACATGTATTCCCACGCAATTCCAAAGCGCCGCCGATTAAAGTCGCGCGCGGCGACGGTGCGTATCTTTATGACACAAACGGCAAGGCCTATCTGAATTGCGGGGATGCGGCAGTATCGTGCTTGGGCCATGGCGATCCGCACGTCACGCAGGCGATAAAAGATCAACTGGATCAGGTGGCTTTCGCGCATTCGGGGTTCTTCACCTCGGAACCTGCAGAACGGCTTGCGGACAAGCTCATATCGCTGGCGCCGGGCGCGTTGGACCGTGTTTATTTCGTCTCCGGCGGGTCCGAAGCAATGGAAGCGGCGCTGAAACTGGCGCGTCAGTATTATCTTGAAATTGGCCAGCCAAACCGTCATCGCGTCATCGCACGGCGGCAAAGCTATCATGGCAACACGCTTGGCGCGCTTGCCACGGGTGGCAATGCATGGCGCCGCGCGCAATTCGCGCCCATGCTGATGGATGTCACGCATGTCGCCCCCTGTTATGCCTATCGCGGAATACAAGAAGGCGAAACAGAAGCCGCCTATGTGGACCGGCTTCTGCTTGAAATCGAAGATCAAATTCAGGCGCTTGGCGGCGAAACGGTTATGGCTTTTGTCGCGGAACCGGTGGTCGGGGCCACGCTTGGGGCGGTGCCGCCCGTTGGTGATTACTTCGCCCGCGTGCGCGCACTGTGCGATCGCTATGGTATCTTGCTGATCCTTGATGAGGTGATGTGTGGCATGGGGCGCACCGGCACGCTTTTTGCCTGCGAACAGTTTGGGGCTGATCCTGATATCTGCGCGATCGCCAAGGGGTTGGGCGGCGGCTATCAACCTATCGGGGCCACGTTGTGTACCAAGGAAATCCATGACGCCATCCGGGACGGTACAGGTTTTTTCCAGCACGGGCACACCTATCTGGGCCATCCGGCGGCCTGCGCTGCAGGCCTTGCCGTGCTGGAACGCCTTGTGGATGACGATGTTCTTGGACGCGTCAACACAGCGGGGATAAAGTTGCAAACGGCTCTGCAAACCCGATTTGGGCAGCACCCGCATGTGGGTGACATCAGGGGCGTGGGGCTGTTTCAGGGCATTGAACTGGTCTCGGACCGCGCCAGCAAAGACCCGTTTCCGCACAGTGAAAAACGACACGCGAGGATCAAGGCGGCCGCATTTGATGCCGGCCTGATCTGTTATCCGATGGGCGGAACGATTGACGGGAAAAGCGGCGATCACGTGCTTATTGCCCCTCCGTTCATTATTACCGAGGCGCAGGTGGACGAACTTGTAGAGAAGTTGGCAAGTTCACTGGAGACTGCCCTTCCCAATTGAGTTCCTTGTCTTTGTGGACTCAAGGTTGCTCAGGTACATTTGGTCTATTCGGGTTAGCGGAAAAAACAGTCGTATGCTGTGGAATAAATCTTCCTAAATGCCTTTGTCGTGCGACTTCAGAACATCAGGGTAATTGGATGGGAAGCGCCAGATTATATCGTTCGGTTCACGTACGAGCCCGCGTTCTGCCGGGTTTTTGTCGGTCAGAAGTGATATGAACAGGTCGCTGCTCGCCCATGGAGACGACTGAAAGTACCAGTGGCCGTTGCCGGTGTCGGCGGCTTCGGCATCTGTCACATCTATCACGTGAAGATTGTCGAGACTGGCCAGCCCTTTGATCAATCCAGGTTCCACTACACCCGTTTCAGAGGTCTGGCCGATACGCTGCCTGCCATAAATGAACTTCGAGACCGCAAGGGCAGAATCCGTTTGGGACTGATAAAAGGTAACGTCCTCGACTGCATCCAGAAGACCGTCTTCGAGCGATTGAAGCACAAATGACGTGTCCAAGTCGCTGCCAATCAGAATAACACGACCGAGCCGCGCTTTTGGCCCTTTCTGCAAGGCAATCTGGTAAGCGGCTTCGAAGACGAGCCTTGTTCCGGCGCTGTATCCGATCAGGTGAATACGCCGCGCGCGGGTATTCGCGGAAAGGTACTCAACAAGTGACCGAAGGTTGCGCCTTGTGGACAGAACCGATTCCTGATCGCGAAAGTAGGCGAACCGGCTTGGCGTCGCAGTCCAGTTGTAACTGATAAATGCGCCCTGATAGCCCAGAAAATGCTGCAACTCCTTTGAGACAAGGCTCGAGTAGTCAAAGTCCACATTGTATCCATGTGTGTAGATGAAGATATCCTTGTTCTTCGACTTTCCCAGCTGCGCGTCGATGACGGCGGCAAAGCTACGTCCTGCCGCATCCATCTCCTGTTGCGAAGGTGCGTTATCGAAATAGCGGCTCAGGCTGAACGGAGGAACACCGATCTCTTCGACTTCGGACAATTTCAGGGTATAGGTTCTGTCCCGCTGGTTCATCAGCGTGACACGGCTGATTTCCTCCCATGTGGCGAGAGCCGGATCAATTTTCACACGCGCAGTTCCCGCCCGCAGCATATGGCCGCGTTCATTGTTGTAATAAGCCTGAGGATCCTCTGCGCCCGCTGGCATTCTATCGGTCACGTAAAACAGCTTGGCCCGATCAGCAACGTTTTCGCGGGTGACATTCTCGAATGGGGACGCCCCTGTATCGGCATAGACCGTTGGTGCGGGCATCAATTCGATTTCATCATAAACGTTCGGCGCACACGCGACGAGCACGCCAAGCCCCGTGAACGATATCATGCGCAAAAGAATTGAAAGCAAAACTTTGTTCCTCGTTCGAGTTGAACTGCGTGCCGGACCGGACCGGCGCGCTGGACCTTTTTGGCCAGGGCTGCACCTTGCCACAGCTTTTGGTGCATCGTCATTTCCGAAATTGCAAGAATACGCATTTTCGGTGTTTCGTCTCGACCGTTTCGATTGCCACGCGGCAGTCGCAAACGGCAGTATGCGGCGTTTTATGAAACAACTCCTGTTAATTGACGGGTGCATACCAGATCTCCGGGGTCAAGATCTGATAAACCCGAGCTGAAACTGAGAGCGTTCGCTTGAAGGCTCAAAGTGCCGCGATCAAATCTCGGACGGCCGAAATTACTATTGGTAAAACAAAGCCCGAAAGCGCAATTGCAAGACGCGGCTAATGCGGCCTTGGAGGCCAAATCGCGAATTGAGTATTCCCGTCGGTCAGCCCCGACGAATTTCCAACAGGTACTTGATGCGATCTAGATGTCTTTCACCAGCCGCAGTGCGTCGTAAATCGCAGCATGTGTATTGCGCGCTGAAACAGCATCACCGATGCGGAAAAGCTGGAATGCACCGTCAGGATTGCGCATTGTCTTTTGTGCCTCGCCCGCGATCAGCGCGTCGTGATCCACGGCCCCTTTGTTGGTGCTGAAAGGCTTGAGGTCAAAGTAAAGCTCGTCCAGCGGCATGGTACCATAATTCACGACGATCTGGTCATAGTCCCGGGTTTCGGTGTGATCGCTGTAATCGGTGCCGATTGTCGCGGTCAGCTTGTTTCCCCTGCGAACGACGCCCGTCAGCCGCCGGGTCACGGTAAAGACCACGTCTTTATCCTGCAAACTGCGCATGTAGGGCACCAGGTTCATCGCCATGACTTCGGGCGAAAACGTGCGGTCGGGCGTCATGATCTCGACCTTGAGGCCGGCGGCGGCTGCCACCTCGGCGGCCTGCAGGGCAGGGTGATCGCCGCTTTCATCGTAAATCAGAACGTCGCCTGCCGGTTTGACATCGCCCGAAATGATATCCCAGGCAGAGATCACATGGTCCGCCTCGCGCCCGGTTTCGAAAAGCTCCAGATTGGGCAAGCCGCCTGTCGCGACGATCACCACATCAGGCTTTTCGGCGCGCACCTCTTCGACCTCGGCCCAGGTGTTGAAGTGAAAAACCACATCGCGCGCGGCGCATTGCGCCATCCGCCAGTCAATGATGCCGATCATTTCCCGCCGCCGCGGGTTCTGCGCGGTCAGGCGGATTTGCCCCCCGGGTTCCGGCTGCGCCTCAAACACCACCACGTCATGTCCGCGTTCGGCTGCCACGCGGGCGGCCTCCAACCCGGCGGGGCCGGCACCGATGATCACCACTTTGCGCGCAACGGGGGCGGGGTCGATCTGATGTGGCATCGAAAGCTCGCGCCCCGTCGCCGCATTGTGAATGCAAAGTGCGTCGCCTGCCTGATAGATCCGGTCAAGGCAGTAAGTCGCGCCGACGCAGGGTCTGATGTCTTCTTCGCGCCCTTCCATGATCTTTTTCACGATATGCGGATCGGCCATGTGCGCGCGCGTCATGCCCACCATGTCAAGCTGTCCCGATTGCACGGCGTGGCGCGCGGTGGCGACATCCGGGATACGCGCGGCATGAAAGGTCGGCATGCCGGTTGCTTTGCGGACTGCGCCCGCAAAATCAAGGTGAGGCGCGCTTGGCATACCCTGAACCGGGATCACATCGGTCATCGCCGGGTCGGTATGAATACGCCCCCGGATTACGTTGAGAAAATCAAGCTGGCCTGTGGCGGCTAGCGTCTTGGAAATCTCGATCCCTTCCTGCGGTGTGATCCCGCCTTTCTGGGCCTCATCCGCAGTATAGCGAAAACCAACGATAAATTCATCGCCCACCCGCTTGCGGATCGCAGCCAGCACATCAAGGGGAAAGCGCAGGCGATTTTCCAGCGTATCCGCACCGTAAGGTCCGGTCAGATCATTTGTCAGCGGAGACCAGAACTGATCCAGCAGATGGCCATAGACCTGCAATTCGATCCCGTCCATTCCTCCGGCTTTCATGCGTTCCGCAGCATCGGCAAAATCGCCTATGATCCGCTCGATGTCCCAGTCTTCGATCAGCTTTGGGAACGCACGATGTGCGGGTTCGCGGTGTTTCGAGGACGACACCGATGGCAGCCAGTCCCCTTTGTTCCAGGCTGTGCGGCGTCCCAGATGTGTCAGCTGGATCATCACGGCACAATCGTGCGCGTGGCAGGCATCCGTGAGGTTGCGTATCCATGGCACCACCTCGTCGCGATAGGCGAGGATGTTGTTGAAGACCGGCGGGCTGTCTTTTGACACCGCGGCCGATCCGGCGGTCATGGTCAATGCAACGCCGGCCTTTGCCCGTTCCGCATGATAGGCGCGGTACCGGTCCTTTGGCATCCCGTCTTCGGGATAGGCCGGTTCATGGCTGGTCGTCATGATGCGGTTCTTCAGTGTCAGATGCTTGAGCTGAAAGGGTTGGAGCAGAGGGTCTTTGGACATGATCGGGCTTTCGAAGTGCTTGTTGTGAATTTCCTGCGGGCACAGGTCTGGCGGGGTCCGTGTTCCTGACGACTTGCATCGCATTAGAACCTTGCCGGATCAATCCATTCGGTCCAAGCTTTGTTTTCGAGCATACACGCCGGCCGCCTTATCAGCCGCAAACTGAGAGTAAGACCGAGCAATTATCGCTCATAGTCAAACTGCCGGCTGTCTCGAACGGTCCGGTGACGGACAGGATTGCGCTGGGGTTAGCTGGACGGAACCTCCCAAAAGATTTTTAGCAGATCTTGATGCAAAAGGTAGCAACGAACCGCAGACCGATAGCTTTGCTCAGAAAACCCCCATACCAAGACCCGCACCCATTGCGGAGCCCAGATCGCGACAAAGGGCGAGTTGCTCTTCGGGAATGGTTTTGTCGGCCAGAATTTCGTCCGGCGTTTGGGCATGGGTGCAGATAATGAGATGCGGCTGCACTTCGCGAAGGCGCCACCCCTGCGCAATGCGCGCGGTTTGGCGCGCAGCGTTTTCGCCATCGGACCCCGCACAGACCATCTGGGCATAGGGCCGACCCTCAATCCGACCCAGAACCGGATAATAGCACCGATCGAAAAAGTCCTTCATGATGCCTGCAATTGCCGCCAGATTTTCCGGCGCGCAAAATATGTAGCCATCGGCCTGCAGCAGATCATCAGGTTCTGCGTCACGCGCAGTCTTCAGGTCAGTATTGACCTCTTTTTTCGCGGCGATTGCCGCAGCCTCGGCCATTTGCCGGCTGCCGCCGGTTTTGGAATGATAGACGATGAGTAGCTTGGTCATGATAGGATAAACGTATACGCCTGCCTGCCGACTTCCAAGATGCCGCGTGGAGCGGGATCGCACCCAACAACGAGAATGATATTCGTATTGCAGATTTCGGACTGGCAGAGTTTCCGCGAAGACATGCGCCATCAGTTTTTGCAGGAGGTGGAGCAATCAACTTTTCTGAAACTGAGTTTTCGACGCATTTGCTATCGCGTGCCAGGTTGTTGACCTGCATCAACGCTGCCGCGATCCGGATCGCGCATCTTGTCCGGTGTAGAGAAAAGGAGTCTGGAAATGCTGAACGTTTCGAAACCATCGGCCAATCGTTTAGATCTCGAGCTTTCGGGAGCTATTGATGCAGAAGAAATGCGCTCGGCGCTTGATCATCTTATTGAGCAATCGGAAGGCATCGAGAACGGCAGGATGCTTTACACGATTTCTAACTTCGAGATGCCGACCTTGGGTGCCATGGCCGTTGAATTCCAGAAGTTGCCAAATCTGTTCAGCTTGATTGGCAAGTTCGACAAATGTGCGGTGCTTTCGGATACCGCCTGGATCCGGACTGCCGCCGAGATCGAGGGTGCCGTGATCCCGTCACTTGAGATCAAGAGCTTTCCGCTTTCTGACAAGAAAGCCGCAGAAGACTGGCTGGAAGACCGGGGCACGGGCGAAAGCGAAGAAGAAGAGAATTTTCCCGTCTGAAACGGCTCCTGCAAAGTCATCATCCTTTTAGCGCTGATCTCAGATAAAAAGACTGGAGCGATCATGGTGGCCCCTATGCGCCGTTTTGTTTCGCGTTCATGTCGGTCTAGCCGCCGTTTGTAACCGTCACTTGTGGGTTATCAGGTCTCACCCGGGAAAGTTCCGGAAGTCTCGGATCAGACATCCGTCTGTCTTTACGGACTTTTGAAATGGAACAAGAAGGCCCTGTTTCACGTTTATCAACAGTAAGCTATTCAGGAGATCCGCCCTATAACGTCAAGATCAGCGGCCATGCAAATGCCAAGGGGCGTCACCGCGAGTTCGCCATGGCCTCTGGAGAAATGACCGAAGTGGCATTTCGTACGTTTTTAGAAGAAACTCTTGAAGCTTGTGCGGCGGTGTCGCGCAGCGGTGCGGTTCATTTTGTCTGCATGGATTGGATATTTACAGTATGTTCAACTCGATCGCGGAAGTTTTGTCTTATCTAGACAATCACGACCCATCAGCCGCAGCGCTCGCGCGGCGGCGGTACGAATGTCTTGCGCCTTGGTCAAACGAGCCCGCAGCCTATGGCCGCGAAGCTTTGTCCCGTGGCTACGCAATGTGCGAGGAGCCGGTGACGCGGGTCTTGGTTGACTTTCCACCTAATGGATTTAAGCCACCGGCTTCCAGCCGGTTCGCTTCAGCGAATCTATTCTGATCTTCTCTCCTGAATTTTGAAACCCGCTGAGGCGGTATGGTTTCAAAATTCAGGAGAGAAGATCATGCGCTACTCGTCATCCGCGCACACGCGATTCTATCATAGATACCACGTCGTATGGGCCACGAAGTACCGGTACAAGGTTCTGCAGGGTGCCATGCGTGAGCGGATCCGTGAAATAATCATCCAGACCTGCGGAGAACTGGGTGTCCATATCGTGAAAGGCGTTTTGGCGCGCGATCATATCCATATGTTCCTGTCGATCCCGCCCAAGCTGTCCCTGTCCGATGTCATGCAACGCATCAAGGGTCGCTCATCCCGACGCATCCAGATGGAGTTCCCTGACCTGCGCAAGCGGTATTGGGGCAGACGCTTTTGGGCGCGTGGGTATTTCTCGACGACCTCCGGGAACGTGACTGACGATGTCATCAAGCAGTACCTGGAATTACATTCCACCAAATGATGCCTCCTGCGTCAGCAGGAGGTCCTTCACTTACTTACAAGAGAGCTCTCTCAGGCGCGAAGCAATGGCGACAGCTTATTTAATGCAGTGCAGAACGCCCGGGTTGTTGCTGGTGCCGAGCAATACTATCGAATGATGTACTACGGCTCGACCGAAAGCTGGAACTTGCGGGACATGCACATGTTCCAAACCTTAAAGCAGACAATGGACCATGTTGGACCGGACGCGCGGGCCGTGAAGGCCTTGTGTCCAGCCATCTCCGTTCCGCGGTCCCAGGTCAGCGAGCGGTACAGCTCTTTTGGCAACTTGCGAGACTGTTTGATCAATGCCTGAATGACACTGTGGCTGTCCTTGTTGCTCACCTTGGCCAGCATCACAAAGCGGGTGTGACGTTCGACCAATGTCGCGATGAAGCTGTTGCCAGACCCTGCAATCAAGTCTCCTTCCCAATGGCCCGGCACTGCTCGATCCTCAACGTCCGCAGGTCTGTCACGGATCGATATTGCGTCGTTGAACTTACCCAGGCCGCTGCGCTTCAAGGTGGCATGGCGGGATCGGCGTATGGATCGTGTCGCCCGCAGATGCGCCAATAATTCTTTCTTAAGTACGCCTCTTGTCTGGATAAAAAGGCTTCGGTAGATCGTCTCATGGGAGACCCGCTTGTTGTCTTCATCGGGATGTTCACGCATCAACCAGCCTGCGATTTGTTGTGGAGACCATTTGCGCGTCAGCTTGGCCGATATTGCGCGGCACAGATAGTCATTGCCCGCCAACTTGCAGAGCTTTGGGCGATGGGCGCGGTCCCAAGCAGCTGCATCAGACACCGCTGCTCGATAAAGTTTGGCGCCGCCATTGCGCCTGACCTCGCGACTGATTGTGGATGCCGGTCGCTTCAATGTTTGAGCAATTGAACGCAGCGAGACCTGCGCTCGCAAGCCTCTGGATATCTCTTCGCGGTCGGAAAGCGTCAGAGCGAGCCGAGACCTCACACGGTCCGGCGGGCGAATGCCGCCAGTGCGCGCAAGCAGCGGATAGATCGACGATGACTCGCGTTCAAACAAACGTCCGATCGAACTCATCGACTCGCCGCGTTGCCATCGATCCCATATCTCTGACTTCTGTTTATCTGTGAAAAATATCCGGCGACGATACTTCATTATGCTCACTCCATCTTTGGTCAAAGATTAAAGTGTTGCGTCGACCCGTTGAAACCGCCGCCCAATTCGACTGATGCTGCGAGATACGTGCACACCTGCAATTCGGCAGAAAGCGGACATTCTTTGCGTTTGCGAGAAATTCCAAGAAACGGATAGGTATTTGATCAATTCTAAACTATTTCTGATCCCGCCATTCGCAACAATCAGCGCGCGATAAATCATAGTCGCGAACGTCAGAGCTTGTAACTTGGTAGCAACTGGAATGCATCCCGCAGTGCATTACCCCATCCGGTCGCAATCGTTTGATACACTTCATCCTCTTCATTGATCCGTTTCGTGCGTCCCGTATCAAAGGACTCGTTTTCATACACCTGCAGATCGAACGGTAACCCAACCGAAAGGTTTGATTTTACAGTGGAATCGAAGGACACTAACAACAGCTTTATGGCATCATCGAAGTCCATTTGATGGTCATAGGCGCGGACAAGTATCGGTTTACCATACTTCGTTTCACCGATCTGAAAGAACGGGGTATCTTCGGTTATTTCTATAAAATTGCCTTCCGGATATATCATGAAAATCGTCGGTTTGCCGCCCTTGATTTGGCCGCCCAGAATTATTGATGCACCAAATTGATCGTCAGACGTTTGACCCGAGGTGGAAGAACCCGCGATAACTTCGCGCAAGGTGGCACCGACCAAACGCGCCACTTGAAACATGGTCGGTTCTCGAAGGATGCTTGGATTACGATCCTGTTCGGATACGGAACGTTCTTCCAGCAAGCTGATGAGAGACTGCGTAGTCGCCAGATTTCCTGCCGTCATGATTGTGATCGCGCGCTCGTCCGGCACCTGCCAAGTGAACATTTTTCTGCTGACCGCAAAATTGTCGACGCCAGCGCTGGTGCGGGTGTCGGCCATAAAAACAAGCCCGCGGTCCAGTCGCATTCCGATGCAATATGTCATTTCTTCTATCCATTGGAAAACCCAAGCATCTCTTTACTGCTGGACCTGCAAAGATACCATGAGAGTTTCATCCGCGTTGCCTATGCGCAGCCCCTCTATGGGGGCGGCATCACGTGCGTCGCGACCGACAGCGATGCGCACGTATCTTTCATCCGGCGACACTCCGTTTGAGACGTCAAAGCCAACCCATCCGAGACCCTTGATACAGACCTCCGCCCAAGCGTGGGTTGCGTCCTGAACCACCTGTTCGTTGATCATTAGGTAGCCGCTAACATAACGCGCTGGCAGCCCGGACAGTCGCGCCGCGGCGATAAAGATTTGCGCGTGGTCCTGACAGACGCCGCTGTCACCAAGCAGCGCGTCTTCGGCACGCGTGTCCACTGCAGTGCTACCGGTTTTGTAGGGCAAGGCCTTTAGTATCGCCGCAGAAAGCGTGTGCAGACTGGCGAGTTGCATATTGAGGTCAAACGAGACCTTCGGCAGCGCCTTGATCGCGGCCCCCGGTTGTGTGAGAGGGGTTGGCTGGCAAAAGTGCCAAAGCGGCGCGCGGCCATAAACGGGGCCAAGCACGCCCGTGTCGTTGAGCGTTTTCACGTGCCCGCTTGCGCGAATGCTCAGCACGGTTTCGCTCGGCTCGATGCTTACCAGATCGACGTGGTTGCCATAGTGATCAACGTAGCTCGTCTCAATCTTGCCGCCCGTGATTTCTACCGACCAATCCACAACTTCTTGCATGACAGAAGACAAAGGATATAGCCGCACCTTTTGCAGCGCGTATTCCACGGGCGCGCTGTAGGCATACTCGGTCGTGTGGCTGATGCTGAGATCCATTATCCTGTATATCTATAGTCGACTTCGATCTGCTGCGCGAGGTTCGCGGTGCTGTCTATCAGCGCGTTGACAAACTCGTGCAGCCCCTCATTAAAGATAGAATTGATGTCTCTGTTTACCAACTGCGAACACAATGCGTTGGCCAAGTCATGTGACGCAGGTGTTGTTCCGTATTCTTCAGCCAGGTGCGACAGGCTATTGACGATCTGCCCAGCACAGAATGCAAGCGACCTTGGCATGCGTCGATCCAGAATTAGGAATTCGGCGATTGCGGAGGCAGTGAAGTCCTCCTCTACCGCCCAACGGAACGCACGATGGGCCGAAACAGAGCGCAGGATGGTCTCCCATTGCACATTGTCCAGCCTACTGCCGACAAAAGACGGAGCAGGCAGCAGCGAATAGTATTTCACGTCAATAATACGCGCGGTGTTGTCCATCCGCTCGACGAAGGTGCCAAGGCGGCAAAAATCATAGATATCATTGCGTAGCATCGTTCCGTGCAATGCCCCACGCACCAGCCCTGATTGCTGACGGATGGTCGCAAGAACCGCAGGCAGTTCTGTCTGAGGTATCTCGTCTTTCAAGAGATCTGTGAACAGCATCCAAGACTCGTTAACTGAGGACCATACTTCTGTCGTCAATGCGGTCCGAACCATTCTGGCATTGTCCCGAGCAGATTTAATGATCGACAGAACTGAACTAGGGTTGGTGGGTTCGCGAAGCAGAAAATTGACCACTTGTGCGCTGTCATAACCGTCGCAAGCCGCCTCATAGGCAGATTGGGCGGCCAGTGTCGTGATCACCGATTGCCACTCCGCTTCAGCAGTGGTCGACCGCGTCAATGCGATGCGAAAGCCAGCTTCTATCAAGCGCGCAGTGTTCTCTGCCCGCTCAAGTGAGCGGAACATCCAGTAAAGTCCGCCTGCGGTTTTGCCCAGCATATTAGTCTTCCAATACCCAAGTGTCTTTGGTGCCACCGCCTTGGCTTGAATTGACCACGAGCGACCCTTCTGTCAGAGCCACACGGGTCAGTCCGCCGGGGGTAATGTTCACACCCTTAGGCGACATCAGCGCAAAGGGACGCAGATCAACGTGACGGGGCGCAAGGCCACTTTCTGTAAATATCGGAACCGTGGACAGCGAAAGCGTTGGTTGCGCGATGTAATTGTCGGGCCGCGCGCGCAGTTTGTCGGCGAAATCGGACAGCTCTTTTTTACTGGCCGCCGGGCCAACCAACATTCCATAGCCGCCTGAGCCATGCACTTCTTTCACCACCAGATCGGCGAGGTTATCCAGCACGTATTTTAACTGCTGCGGCTCCGAACAGCGGAAGGTATGCACGTTTTTGAGGACTGCAGGTTCGCCCGTATAGAACTTGATGATATCAGGAAGGTAGCTATAGACAGCTTTGTCATCCGCCACCCCCGTTCCCGGCGCATTGGCGATCGTGATATTCCCCGCACGATAAACATCTATGATGCCCGGCACTCCCAACATGGAGCTGGAATTAAACGTTAACGGATCGAGATATTCATCATCCACCCGACGATAGATTACGTCGATCGTCTTGTATCCTTTAGTGGTCCGCATGGCGACATGTCCGTCAACGATACGCAAGTCATGCCCTTCGACCAGCTCCACACCCATTTGATCGGCCAGAAAGCTATGTTCATAATAGGCGGAATTATAAATGCCCGGCGTCAGGATCGCCACGCAAGGCCGATCCGCGCAGCCAGCGGGCGCAGAGGCTTCAAGCGAGCGGCGCAAGTTCTTAGGATAATCGCTTACAGATTGCACCCGGATGCTACTGAAAAGTTCCGGGAACATCTGCAGCATGGTTTCGCGGTTTTCCAGCATGTAGCTAACACCCGAAGGCGTGCGCGCGTTGTCTTCAAGGACATAAAAATCGTCCTCGCCGGTGCGCACAATGTCGGTGCCAACGATATGAGTATAGACGTCTCCCGGCGGGCTGAAATCAATCATCTGCGGCAAGAAAGCGTCATTCTGCGCGATTAGTTCCGTCGGGATAATACCTGCCCGCAGGATTTCTTGACGGTTATAAATGTCATGCAAAAACGCGTTGATCGCATAGACACGCTGTTCAATCCCTTGCGACAACTTTGTCCATTCGCGCGAAGAGATAATCCGTGGGACCAAATCGAAAGGGATCAATCGTTCCTCGGCATCCTGTTGACCGTAAACGTTAAACGTAATGCCTGAGCGCCGAAAAAAAGCCTCAGCCTCTAGTGATTTCGTAGCGAGTCGGCCGTTGTTCTGCTTGGCAAACCACTCATCATAGCCTGAGTATGGGGAGCGAGGGACCCCAGAGGCGTGCATTTCACTGAAAGGGGCCGCGTCTGTTTTCATGAGTTAACCTTAGAAGATTGCCAGGGTTATGCAACGCGATGACCATTTAGGGGGGGGTGGAAATTTCTGATGCTGAATTCTTAGCCATTTGCAATGTTTGATATGCACCTCTTTAGGCACGCAAAGATCTGCCCCTTTTGAGTGGTCCAGTTTGAAAGTTAGTGCATGATTGGTCTGGTTGCCATCGGGACGATGGTTTCCGGAGCCGGTGGGCGGTAGCCCAAAGCACTATCTGTTCGTTTGGTGTTGTAGTGTTTCCTCCATTGTTCGATCAGGATTTGTGCTTCGCGAAGCGAGTAGAAGACCTCACCATTCAACAGCTCATCCCGGAGCCTTGCGTTGAAGCTTTCGCAATATCCGTTCTCCCAGGGCGACCCCGGTTCGATGTAAGCGGTATTGGCCCCGACGGCTGCAATCCAGTCTCAGACGGCCTGAGCAATGAACTCGGGGCTCTGTCTGACGTCAGCACCTTTGGGACAGATTTGAGGATTAGCTAACGGAGGATTTCTGGTTCATCGTAACCGTCAAGGAGTGAAGATGAACAAGAAATCCGGAACCAGCAAAGCTGCGGCTGACAAGCTGGTCAACGGGTGATTCAAAGACTGCAAGTTTTCTGCCTTGAAGTCGCTGAAGAGACGAAAACCGTCGATGCGGACGACGTTTATAGCAACGCCTTTTTCTCTGACATCGCATCCATGGTCCACGAAATCCTCGAACCAAGGCTGTTCCAATCATGATGAAACTCAATGGTCCCCTGCGAATTGGCATCGGTGGTCCGGTCGGCGCGGGAAAAACCACACTAACCGCGCGTCTGGCCGAACTTTTAAAGGACAATCACTCGATCGGCGTCATCACAAATGACATATATACCCAAGAGGACGCCGACGCTTTGATGCGTATGCAAATCCTGCCTTCAGATCGGGTGATTGGTGTCGAAACCGGCGGCTGCCCCCATACGGCCATTCGTGAAGACGCCTCGATCAACCTTGCCGCCGTGGCAGAGATGCGCCAGCGTCACCCTGACGTCGAGGTCGTCCTGATTGAATCGGGAGGCGACAACCTTTCGGCGACCTTCAGTCCCGAGCTTGCTGATCTTACGATCTATGTCATTGATGTCGCGGCCGGCGAAGATATCCCGCGCAAGGGTGGTCCCGCCATCACCCGATCCGATATCCTTGTCATCAACAAGACTGACCTCGCACCGCATGTTGGTGCCTCGCTGGACGTGATGCGCACAGACGCCGCCAGAATGCGAGGTGATCTCCCAGTGGTATTCGCGTGCTTGAAGACGGGACAAGGGTCAGATCAGGTTGTATCGCACCTCAGATCACTGTCGGGCATTTGACGCCTCGTCGAAAGACCGATTCCATATAAGCAGGATCAAAGGAACATCAACCAAAACGCTTGCAGGGGAGGGCTTTTTATACATTTTCCCCCTGCTTGGATCCATAGGCGCTGATGTCAGACAGTTCACATTCGTCTAGCAGAACCCAGTAGTAAGCAACTTGGTATAGCGGCCATTGTCGCGGCTTTTATTCGAACAATGAGCTCCTAATACTGTCACCTTCGGACATACGACTAAGGAGGAACTCGTTCCAGTAACCGCTTTGCGGACGAAGCCGCCGTTTCACCATTGTAGCAGCCCAGGTTTTTGAATTTCGAAGCCTTTTGCGGATGGAAACACAGTGCGCATGTTAGCAATGATTTCTATTTCGCTTTCCAACATGGGTTGGATTGAGTCCCACCAGTTTTTGAAGGCGGAGGTATCCCGATGAGCCTGTACAGCAGCCTCATCCCTAAATACTTCGTAAAAATAGAAACGGTTCGGATCGGCGGCATCCACCATGACCTGAAATTGAAAAACCCCTAGTTCTTCACTGACCACACTTTGTGCTTCAAAGATACTCGCGTCCAAAAAGGCTTGTCTGCATTCGGGCCTGATGTTGATCGCGAATAAGTTTCCATGCATTGCGTCAGACATACTTGTTCCCCATTACTTGTCCACGGTCCACTGCCTGGCTAAGGCCGCAGCACGTGCTCATCACGATCATCAATCATTTTTTCTTTAATTTCTAGCTTATCCCGCCTTCCGGCTGGCGTCAGCTTCATTCCAGCCCAGAGAGTTGGACAACTCAAGCGACATAGCCTTCAGTATTCGACCAATTTCTTCTCGCTTTGTACCGCTCAACACCCGCACAGAAGCTGTGGAGCCGATAGAGAGCGTGGCGCCGGGTCCCGTTTCGGCCAAGATGGTCGCGACTGAGCAGATTCCGCGTTCGAGCTCCTCCAAGCATTCGGCATATCCGCGTTTACGAATAATTTCGAATTCCTTCTCTAAATCCTGAAGGCAGGTGATGGTACTGTCCGTGTACTTTTTTAGCTGTCCTTTCAGTTTCCTCTTTGACAACAGCTCGGGTGAGAATGCAGCAATCGCTTTGGAGCACGAACAGGCGTGCAAAGGCCGTTTGCCTACGCCGGGATGCATATAGGACACGCCGTTCTCAGGGGTGGCCACATGTATGATTTCAACCCGATCTCCACGTAGTCGCGAAAGAAAGAATGCTGCGCCGTGATCCGTCGCGGCTAAGGCCAGAACTGGCGCGATCACTTCCACTAGTGCCTTATCAGAAAGGTCTCGGTGCGTGATCCGCTTTAAGCGAGTACCAATGATGAATTGTCCGCGTGTAGATGACGCCAGCAGTCCGACAGAGACAAGGTCCTGTACTAACCTGTAGGCAGATGGTTTGGGCAAGTCGGCATGCACGCAAATCTCGGCTACGGTTGCTGCGCCCTTCTGTCCGACAATTTCGAGAATGCTAGTCAAGCGTTCCAGGTGCATAATTTTTGCCTTGTGAGAATCTATTTATCGAACTACGAGACTCGAAGCGGAATCGCAAGGGAGGAATGTGATGATGGACGGTGCATGTTGCGGCCCGGGCTATGCAAGCCCGGCAGAGGCCATCAAGGCCCCACGCGAAAAACTGCTTTATACGATTGCCATCTACACCGGGACCGGCATTCAGAAGCCGGACTATCTTGCAACGGTTGACGCGGATCCCGACAGCCCGACCTATTCACAAGTCATTCACCGGCTGGAAATGCCCGGCATCGGAGATGAGCTACACCACATGGGCTGGAACGCCTGCTCGTCCTGCAATGACGACGCGGGGATGAGCCGCAAATACCTGCTGGTGCCGGGTGTGCGGTCCAACAACATCCACGTCATCGACACGGCCACCGATCCCTATGCGCCGCGCCTTCACAAGGTCATCGACGGGGCGGAGATAAAGTCAAAGACTAATCTCAGCGGCCCCCACACCGTGCATTGCCTCGGGAGTGAAATCATCATTTCGTTCCTTGGTGACGCGAATGGCGAAGCGCCGGGCGGCTACCTGCATCTTAACAAAGAATTCGAGATTCAGGGCCGCTGGGAAGAAACCATGGGCGACATCCCGTTTTCCTACGACTTCTGGTACCAGCCACGGCACAACGTCATGGTGTCTTCCGAGTGGGCCGCGCCCAACACCTTTATGCCGGGCTTCGATCTGGAAGAGGTCGGGCACCTGAAATACGGCCGCCGCCTGCACATCTGGGATTTCGAAGCTCGTAAACCGGTCGAAACCATGTATCTGGGCGAAGATGGGCTGATCCCGCTGGAGGTCAAATTCCTTCATGACCCTGACAGCAGCCATGGTTTCTGTGGCGCGGCCTTGTCGACCAACGTGATCCATTTCTGGAAATCAGAGGCGGGCAAGTGGGAATGGGAGAAGATCATCGACGTTGATAACGAACCGCATCCTGAATGGCCCATTCCGGTGCCGGGCGTGATGTCAGCGATCCTCGTGTCGATGGACGACAAGTATCTCTACCTCAACAACTGGCTACACGGCGACATGCGCCAGTATGATATCAGCGATCCGCACAACCCGGTGCTGACCGGTCAGGTCTGGATGGGCGGCCTGCTGGGCAAGGCACCCATGGTCAATGGCGTCAAGGTCGCGGGTGGACCGCAGATGTACCAACTCTCGCTCGACGGTAAGCGGCTCTATGTCACGACATCGCTGTTCTCGACATGGGATAACCAGTTCTACCCCGAGATCCGCACGCAGGGCGGTGTCATGCTGATGATTGATTGCGACGTGGAAAACGGAGGCATGAAGATAAACGAGGAATTCGTTGTCGATTTCGGTCAGGAGCCCAACGGGCCCAGCCGCTGCCACGAAACCCGCTACCCCGGTGGCGATTGTACAAGCGACATTTGGCTGTGAGCGCGACGCGCACCATAACAATCGCCAATAGGAGCGACGCGAACTATCAAGTCGAAACGCGCCGCCCGCTGTTGGAGACATTGCGCGAGCAAGGGGTAGATCTGCCCTATGGCTGTAAGTATGGCGGCTGCATAACATGTGCGGCCAAGCTGACCAAAGGTGAGGTCGATCAGCGGCGTCAGGTGGCGCTCAACAACCGACAAATCAACAATGGTTATGTCCTGCTCTGCGTCGCCCGTGCCGTCACCGACTGCACGTTGGAGATTGGCGTCGAAAGTCACGACAAACTTTACCGGAACCCCTTTCTCGACCCGCTGGAGCCACATGAGCTTAAGGCGGACATTGCCACCCCCAAGGAGCGTTGAAATGCCTGCAACCGCGCTTGATGACCTTTACGACTACGACCAGAAATACCTCGCTGACATCCTGAAGTCGGTCAAAACCATCGCGATGGTCGGTGCCAGCGCGGACAAGACCAAATTCAGTTATGGGGTGCTGCGCGTGCTGCATGAAACCGGCTACGATATGATCCCAGTGAATCCGAACCCAAATCTGACCGAGATTCGCGGCATTCCGGTAGTTCATTCGCTCGAAGAGATTAATCGCCCCGTTGATATGGTCGAAGTCTTTCGTCCCAAGGAAGAACTTTATGCCATTACCCAAAAGGCGATTGCCATCGGGGCCAAGGTAATCTGGGGGCAGATCGGTGTTTACGACGATGCCGCTGCGAAGCTGGCCGAGGACGCAGGGCTCAAGGTGGTGATGAACCGCTGCCCCAAGATCGAGCTGTTCCGCCCGTTCTGGAAGCCGCGTCTCGATCTGGCGATATAAAGACAAACGGCCTCTCACGCGGCGCGTGCGAATTTGGTTGCCCGGCGCTGGCGATAGACTGGCATTTGAGCGCTCTGGTCGCGAAGTACAGAAACTTACGGAAAGGGAAAGGCATTATGGCCCAAAACATCACCAAGAGTTCCAAAGACTTGGTCAAGGCTGCACTGGCCGCCGTCCCTGCGATCAGTGCGGAAGACGCGCTGTCGCTGGAGGGCAGTTCGGATCACGTGTTTGTTGACCTGCGCGACGGAACCGAACAGGCCAAAACCGGCATCATCCCCGGTGCCGTGGCCTCGTCCCGCGGCTTGATGGAATTTCACGTTGATCCCGAAAGCCCCGCCCACAAGCCCGAATTCAATCAGGACAAAACTTATGTTTTTTACTGCGCCTCCGGCGGACGGTCTGCCATGGCAGCGCTGGTGGCCATGGAGATGGGCCTCTCGCCGGTTGTCAACCTGTCCGGCGGCGTTGGCGCTTGGAAAAAAGCCGGGGGCACATTGGAGTAAATCATGGATGGTACAATGGAAAACAATCAACTCATCCTGCTCTCGGACCAGGACGGTATCTGTGTTCTGACGTTGAACGCCCCCAAATCGATAAACGCCCTTTCAGAGGCGATGCTGGCTGCAATGTCCGACATGCTGGACGCAATCGCGGCGGACGGTAGCATCAAGGTTGTGATCCTGCGCAGTGGCGGCAACCATTTCTGCGCAGGCCACAACCTGAAGGAAATGACCGCACACCGCGCCGACGAAGACGGTGGGTTCCAGTATTTTCAGGACCTCTTTGCCAAGTGCTCGGCGATGATGTTACGCGTCGTTCGTCTGCCACAGCCCGTGATAGCCGAGATCAAGGGAATCGCCACTGCGGCGGGCTGCCAGTTGGTGGCGTCCTGCGATCTGGCCGTGGCCGCAGAGGATGCGACATTCGCCACGTCGGGCGTGAATATCGGCCTTTTCTGCTCCACGCCAATGGTTGCGCTATCGCGCAACGTGCCGCGCAAGATGGCGATGGAAATGCTGCTGATGGGTGAGTTTCTGCCTGCCACCCGCGTCGCCGAGATGGGTCTTGTTAATCGTGTCGTGCCATTGGCAGAAGTCGAGGCGAAGACCATGGAAATGGCCCGCATCATTGCCGACAAATCACCTTCTGCTGTCAAGATCGGCAAGCGTGCCTTTTATGAGCAGGCCGAAATGTCGCTGGAAGAGGCCTATGCCTTTGCAGGCCGCACTATGGCCGAGAACATGATGGCGCGCGACGCCGAGGCCGGAATCGGTGCTTTCACCCGCAAGGAACCCATGCCAGAATGGACAGGCGAATGACGTTTGATGGGCCGGAGCTGGCGCGCAATGCCGCTAATCACACGGCACTGTCCCCCGTTTCGATCCTCAAGCGCGTTGAGCGGGTACACCCGGAACTGCCCGCGCAGATCCACGGATCGATCCGGCGCAACTGGGGTGAGGTCGCGGAGCGGTGCAAGCGGCTGGCCTCGGCTTTGGCCAAACGTGGTATCGGCAAGGGCGACACCGTTGCCCTGATCGCGCCGAACATCCCAGAGGCGCTGGAATGCGCGCTGGCGTTGCCGATGCTGGGCGCGGTTCTGAACGCGAACAACACGAGGCTCGATGCCGAAACCATCTGCTATATCTTGGATCATGGCGAGGCAAAGGTCTTGCTGGTGGATACCGAATTGTCAGCGATGGCCGCCGAGGCGGTCGCCCAGTCGGGTCGAGATCTTCTGATCGTGGATATCGAAGACAGCGAAGGACCTGGCGGCGACAGGATAGGTGCTCTCAGCTATGACGACCTGCTGGCCGAGGGCGATCCGGACTTCGCCTATACTCTGCCAGATGATGAGTGGGACGCGCTGGCGCTGAACTACACCTCCGGTACGACAGGGCGGCCCAAGGGCGTCGTCTATTCCCACCGCGGCGCATGGACGAATGCGGTCAACAACGTTGTCACCTGGGAAATGTCGCATCACCCTGTCTATCTTTGGACGCTGCCGCTGTTTCACTGCAATGGCTGGTGCTTCCCGTGGACGATCACCATGCTGGCCGGTACCCATGTATTCCTGCGCGCGCCGCGTGCTGACGCAATTTATGATGCTCTTGCCGATCATGGTGTGACCCACCTGTGCGGTGCTCCGATCATCATGTCGATGATCAGCGGTGCGGAACAGAAACGCGACTTCCCGCAGAAGGTAAAAATGATGACCGCCGCCGCGCCGCCGCCTGCCAGCGTCATAAAGGGGATGGAGGCGATGGGCATCTCCATCACCCATGTCTACGGGCTGACCGAGGTGTATGGCCCGGCAGTGGTTTGCGCTGAAAAGCCTATTTGGGCCGACCTGCCTGCACAGGAAAAGGCCGAACTAAAGGCGCGACAAGGCGTGGCTTATGAGCTGGAGGAAGACGTTCTGGTTCTCGACCCAGAGACAGGCTCGCCCGTCCCTTGGGACACTCAGACGCTGGGTGAGGTCGTGTTTCGCGGCAATATTGTGATGAAGGGCTACCTGAAGGCTCCTGAGGAAACGGCGAAGGCTTTCAAGGACGGCTGGTTCTGGTCGGGCGACATCGCGGTGCAGCATTCCGATGGATACATCGAGATCCGCGACCGCTCCAAGGATATCATCATTTCGGGAGGCGAGAACATCTCCTCCATCGAGGTGGAAAAAGCGCTCTATTCACATCCCGCCGTCAGTCTTGTCGCTGTTGTGGCAATGCCTGATGAAAAATGGGGCGAAGTGCCCTGCGCCTTTGTCGAACTGTCGGGCAAGGCGACCGAAGAAGAACTGCTGGCCCATGCCAAAACCCGCCTTGCCGGATACATGCGCCCCAAGAAAGTCATTTTTGGCGAATTACCGAAAACCACCACCGGAAAAATCCGCAAAAACGAACTCCGCGATCTGGTCCGCTCGAAACGCTGACCCTTACCTCTGATTGGATACCCATTATGAGCACGAACTACGAACTCAGCTTTGCCAATTTCAGCTTTAGCACTCAGGTCCGGGAATCTGGCATTGTCAGACAAAACCAGCTTGAGCCGGGCAGGGCGGTTTCGTAGCCTCACCGGATGACCTAACCTGATCCATTTCGCTACTTCAAAACCAGTCCCGAAATCATCCGCCTGGCGTTTATGCTCTATGTCCGGTTCCCGCTGTCGCTGCGCAACGTGGAAGATCTGCTGCATGAACGCGGCATCGATGTCAGTCATGAAGCGGTGAGATACTGGTGGCATCGCTTCGGTCCAATGTTCGCGGCGGAGATCCGAAAACGGCGGGTTGCTGGCGTGAAATCGAGCAAGTGGCGTTGGCATCTTGACGAGATGTTCGTGAAGATCAACGGCGAGCGACATTATCTTTGGCAGGCCGTCGATCATCAAGGCGAAGTTTTGGAAAGCTACGTCAAAAAGGTGCGCGATAAGAAAGCTGCCTTGAAATTCTTAAAGAAAGCAATGCGTAAGTACGGCAATCCTGAAGTTATAGTGACGGACGGGCTGGCATCGTACGGCGCTGCGCTCAAAGAGATTGGCGTCGCAGACAAGCAGAAAACAGGCCGCTGGCTGAATAACCGAGTGGAAAATTCACATCTGCCTTTCCGACGACGAGAACGGGCGATGCTCCGCTTCCGGCGCATGCGAAGTTTGCAGAAATTCGCCGCCGTTCACGCTTCCGTCTACAATCATTTCAATCAGGAACGCAGCCTTTCAAATCGAACGAATTTCAAACTCAACCGTGCCGCCGCTCTGGCTGAGTGGCGCGGTCTCTTTGTGAATTAATGGACAGTGTCGCTGTCCTTGCAGAGACGGGTTCGAATTGGTCTGACACCACCTCTCCAATTGCGGCCAAACAATAATTGAGGCCTTTTTGGCGTACCAGCCTCGTGTCTCGCGCAAATTATCTGGTTCGCGGCCTTTGTTTCAGGCAAGTGTTGGAAAACGCAACACCCGACAAAGGGAAGAGACAGCTTGGACTACGGTCTTTTGATGGGTGCGCTGGGTGTGCTTTTCCTGGCAGGACTGGTGGCTGACCAGCTTGGTCACGCTACCCGCTTGCCGCGTGTGACGATGCTTTTGCTATTGGGTTTGCTGGTCGGCCAATCTGGCTTCGACCTATTGCCCGAAACATCAACTGAATGGTTCGAACCGCTTTCAATAATCGCGCTGACAATGGTTGCGTTTTTGCTCGGCAGTGAGTTAACTGGGGAGAACCTGTCGAGACACGGGCGTGCAATCTTTGCAATCTCGCTGTGTGTCGTTTTGGGGACTACAATAATCGTCTGGGGCGGCCTCACGCTGCTTGGCCTGAATCCAGGACTCGCACTTTTGCTGGGTGCAATCGCGACCGCCACGGCTCCCGCCGCTATCGCTGATGTCATCCATCAATCAGGGATTCGAAACGGTTTTTCGGAAACTCTAAGCGGTATTGTGGCAATCGACGATGTTTGGGGCCTCGTGGTGTTCAGTTTTTGCCTTGCTCTCGTGCATACGTCTGATGGCTGGTCTGAACCCCTTCTGGGTGTGGTGCGTGATATCGGTGGCGCGATCCTTCTTGGGGCCGCCGTGGGAGTGCCAGCGGCCTATTTCACAGGACGGCTCAAGCCGGGGGAACCGCTTCAAACCGAAGCCATAGGCGTGGTGTTTTTGACAGCGGGGATATCGATACTGTTGGAGGTGTCTTTCCTGATCGCCGGAATGACCGCAGGTGCAGTAATCGCGAATTTCGCGCGACACCATGAACGCGCATTCAGTGAAATCGAGCATATTCAATGGCCGTTCATGCTGCTCTTTTTCCTGCTCGCCGGGGCCTCCCTAAAAGTGGACGCCCTGTGGTCGTTAGGGTGGATCACCGTGGCTTATGTAGCGTTGCGTATCGTTTCGCGCCTGATGGCCGGTGAAATAGGAGCACGAATAGGGCGAGTTCCGGTCACAGAGCGGCACGCTTACGGGCCCGCTCTCTTACCGCAAGCTGGGGTTGCGGTAGGTATGGCGCTGGTCGCGGCCGAGGCGATCCCGCAATGGGGCTCGACGATCATGACGCTCACAGTTGCTGCCACTGTAATATTTGAAATCATCGGCCCACCGTGCACGCTGTTGGCCCTTCGTCATGTTGAGTCTAACAATAAATCAAACGACTGACGGATGGTTTCGTAAGAGCGAAGTAGACCAAAACCGCCATTTAGCTTGAAAGGCCGTGCTCGTTCAGCATCGGCAAAAAGTGGTGCAGTTAAGCAACACGCACGATCGCGACAAGACTAGCCTCTGCAACCTTCACGTAGTGCCCTCAAACCAGCGCAGGTGCACTCAAATTAGTAAGTCGCTGGCCAAGCTCTTCGCTTCACGTTTCCAATACCTCACCATAACAACCGCGATGAAAGACGATCAGTCCTCAGACGAACGAAACGTTGTCAATATTGTGCAGGCCGTCCTGCCGACACTCGGGATCGGAAATCAAAGCGATGATCTGCCCCATTTGAGTGGTTCAGTTTGAATGTTTGTGCATGATTGGCCTGGTTTCCATCGGGACGATGGTTTCCGGAGCCGGTGGGCGGTAGCCCAAAGCACTAAGTGGTCGTTTGGTATTGTAGTGTTTCCTCCACTGTTCGATCAGGATTTGTGCTTCGCGAAGCGAGTAGAAGACCTCACCATTCAACAGCTCATCCCGGAGCCTTGCGTTGAAGCTTTCGCAATATCCGTTCTCCCAGGGCGACCCCGGCTCGATGTAGGCGGTCTTGGCGCCGACGGCTGCAATCCAGTCTCGGACGGCCTGAGCAATGAACTCGGGGCCGTTATCTGACCGAATGTAGGCTGGAATGCCCCGCAGGATGAACAGGTCGGTCAGGGCGTCGATCACCTCGGCCGAGTTCAGCTTGCGGTTCACCCGGATCGCAAGGCACTCCCTGCTGTGTTCGTCCAGAATGTTCAGGGTGGAGCCGACCAACTCTATCCCCCTAGCAGACCTCGACGCAACCGCGGCGAAAGCCCGCTCCGTCCCGCTATTCAGACATTGGCGCAAATTGCGGCGATTGACCGGTCAGAGCCCGATGCAGACATTTCCTTATTTACCAAAACTGAAACGACGATCCGCCGAGCTGAACAAACTCTCTAGTTTTCCTCAAAAAAATCACCTTGTTTTCACTCTCAAGCGGGGCCTGTATTTCACACTGGGCGATCGGGCTGACATAACCAAAGTAGCACGCTAAGTTCTAATTAACAGGGAGATGGGAATGGACAGACGGCTCACGACGGTACTGGCGGCTGATATTGTTGGGTATTCAGGGCTTATGGATCATGATCGCGAGGGCACTATTGCAGCGCTCAAATCATTTCGCGAAGAAACGCTCATGTCGATCCTCGCGGCCCATAATGGGACCTTGATCAAAAGTATGGGGGACGGCTGGATCGTCGAGTTTTTTTCGACGTCCGACGCCGCCGATTGCGCCATCGCAATACAATCGTCCCGCAAATCAAACGATATTCGACTCCGAATTGGCATTCACACGGGCGAAGTGGTCACCGATGGCGACGACATATTCGGTGATGGCATCAATATCGCCGCGCGGCTTGAATCTTTGGCCAAGCCGGATCAGATTTTGATTTCGGATACCTCTCACAACAGCCTCGACCGAGGCAACGCAGCCTTGTTTGACGGCGGAGAGCAAACGGAACTGAAGAACATCACCCGCCGCATCGGCGTCTGGTGCTGGCCCAAAGGGACGTCGCCAAATCTTGCCGAAATGTCAGATGTCAGGCCTGGAATTGCAGTCCTTCCGTTCGACAACATGTCGGGGGATCCCGAGCAGGAGTTTTTCGCTGATGGCATCACTGAAGACATTATCACCGAGCTTTCACGGTTCCGTTGGCTGATGGTGGTGGCGCGAAACTCTTCGTTCACATTCAAAGGCCAAAGCACGGATATTCGCGAAGTTGGTCGAACCCTGGGCGTGCGCTATGTGCTGGAGGGGTCGGTCAGAAGGGCGGGTCAACGAGTCCGTATTACGGGGCAGCTCATTGATGCTGATAACGGCAGCCATCTTTGGGCTGATCGCTTTGACGGGGTGCTGGATGACATTTTCGATCTTCAGGACAAGGTCACCCAAGAAGTGGTTACTGCAATTGAACCGTCGCTCCGGCACGCCGAAACCAATCGTGCACGGGCGAAGCCAACGGAGAACCTGGAAGCCTATGAGCTCTACCTCCGGGCACAATCGCACTTCCACCTGTTGACGGACAATGACAACAGAGAGGCGATCAAGCTGACCGCACTCGCTTTGGAGCGGGATCCTGATTACGCAGCCGCAGCGGGGCTGATGGCCTGGCTGCACATTCAGCGCATGGTTCAGGGCCTCGAGCCCGTAGGTGAGGGGCCAAAATCAGCCGTTGCTGCAGCTGAGAAGGTTCTGACGAGCGATCGCGCCGACGGGATTGCCATGGCCTATGCGGCACACTCGATCTCTATGTTGGCACGCGACTTGCCACGGGCCAGGGAGGCCTTCAAACAGGCGTTGGCCGAAATCCCGAACGCGGCGACCGTTCATATGTTGGCATCTATGAACCTGTTCCTTCTTGATCGGCCGCAAGATGCGTTGGAACATGCGTCTCAGGCTATCGTCCTTAGCCCGCACGATCCGCTGCGCCATGCCGCCTATCTCGTCCAAGGCTGTGCGTTCTTTCACATGGGACGCTACGAAGAGGCCGCCGAGGCTTGCCGCAATGCTTTGGCGGTACGCTCAGGATTTGTTATGAGCCACCTCATGCTCATTGCGTCCCTCGGACAACTGGACAAAGTCGATGTGGCGCAGGCGGCGGTGAGTGACCTGCAGGCGCTGCGTCCGGAAATAACGGCCTCGTCCCCGCAGGCTCAGATGCCGATATTTACCGTTCCCGCCTCCGCAGAAAACTGCCGCAAAGGCTGGTTGAAGGCTGGTTTGCCACAATGAGTGGACAGGAAACCAGAGAGAAGGTCATATCCGTCACGATCTTCAGTGCACGCTGGGTGCGGCATTAGTCGGCCGCGAAACAAAAACGCAGTCCGAAACATGGGTGCTGTCAGACGAATTCGAACCCGTCTCAGGTTGCCGCCAAATGCCGGAACCTATGTGGAACAAAGCTGGCGCCACTCGGCAAGAGCGGCGCCTCGGTTGATCTTGAAATGGTCTCTGCTGTAGAGGGCGCGCTCCTGATTGAAATGGTTGTAAACGGTAGAATGAACAGCAGCGAATTTTTGCAGACATCGCATCTGTCGAAAGCGGAGCATTGCGCGTTCTCGTCGTCGAAACGGCAGATGAGAGTTCTCCGCCCTGTTGTTCAGCCAGCGCCCCGTTTCCTGCTTATCTGCTGCGCCAATTTCTTTTAGTGCAGCACCGTATGATCGCAGCCTGTCGGTTACGATCACTTCGGGACTACCGTGCTTACGCATTGCTTTCTTTAAGAATTTCAGAGCAGCCTTCTTGTCGCGGGTCTTCGTCACAAAGCTTTCCAGAACCTCGCCTTCGTGATCCACGGCGCGCCAAAGATAATGCCGCTCACCGTTGATTTTCACGAACACCTCATCAAGATGCCAGCGCCACTTACTCGATTTCATGCCGACAATCCGCCGTTTTCGGATCTCGGCAGCGAACATCGGGCCGAACCGATGCCACCAATATCTCACCGCTTCATGGCTCACATCGATGCCCCGTTCGTGGAGCAGATCTTCCACATTCCTTAGCGACAACGGAAATCGGACATACATCATCACAGCCAATCGGATGATCTCGGGGCTAGTTTTAAAGTAACGAAATGGATCAGGTTTGGTCATGTTCGAAAAGTACGGAACCGCCCAGCCCGTCTCAAGCAGGTTTTGTCTGACAATGCCCAGCTTTGAGTGTTGAGAGTTTAAAGAGCCCGAATGTATGTACCGGCTGCTGTTCGCAAGTGTTCAATTGCATGTCTTCTGGAAGTCGCTGATATGTATCCGGCCTTTGGATCGGCTTGTGTTGCTTGCCGTGGCCCTGTTGGGAGTACGCACGCGCCTTTGTCTCATTAGCGGACAGGTCGATTATGACCATTCGGGCTCTCAGACTTTGAGTGCGTTTTTATTCCGTTCCATGCATTTGAGGTTTACGAACGTCGTTTGCGGCTGTGATCAGATCGCAGTCGCCAATTCTTTTTCCATCCAATCGAAGTCCTTGCCTGAGTTAAGAACACTCCATGCGATCCGCGCTAGCTTATTGGCAAGCGCCACGCCGAGCTTGTTGTGCTGCATGCGCGTCGCGGCGGCTTCCAACCATGCGCCAAAACTAAACTTATGCCAGTTCTTCGGTCGCATCATGATGACCTGCGCGGCCTGCACAAACAGCATGCGGAGATACCGGCTGCCTCGTTTTGTGATACGACCCAGGATGGTGCGCCCGCCGGTGCTGTGTTGTCGCGGAACGAGCCCCAGCCAAGCCGCAAAATCTCGCCCCCGATCATAAGCCTCGCCGGTCCCGACAGCTGCAACCACAGCCGTTGAGATGATTGGCCCGATGCCCGGAATGGTCATCAGACGTTGGCAGCTTTCCTCGGTCTCGCTGACCTCTTTGATTTCAGATGTGGTCATATCGATCCGTTTATCCAGCCATATCCAATCCTGTTGGAGCCCCAGGATCAATCTCCGCATCCGCAAGGACATCTCGTCGCCGCGATTGCTAAGAATGGCTTCGAGCGAGGCGCGCAGAGCCGCGACACTACGTCGGACAGTGATCCCCTGTTCGATCAGAAAGGCCCGGATCTGATTCATTGCTGCTGTCCGACGTGACACAAGCCGTGACCGAACGCGATGCAGCGCCTGGAGATCAAGCTGCTCCTGCGTCTTCTCCGATACCGTCTTGAGATTGGGACGCAAAGCGGCTTCTGCAATAGCTTCAGCGTCATTGTAGTCGTTCTTCTGGCCCTTGTTGAAAGGCTTCACATAAATCGCGGGAATGATCCGGGGCTCGAACCCCATCTTGCTCAGCGTTCGGCTGACAAAGTGCGCGCTCAGGCAAGCTTCCATCCCGACAATACATTGCGGCAGCTCCTCAAACGTCGCAACCAACGCCATGCGTTTGATCTTCTTGCGCAAAACAAGCCGACCTTCTTTGTCAAAGCCAACCAAGTGAAATACGTCTTTGCCGATATCAACGCCAACTGACATCAGCTCATCAAAATCATTCTTCGCCATGCTACTTCTCCTTTTTGCAGTATAGGCCAAGCCTAACCTGCTGGGTGAAGCAGCCGGTACATCCCATTAGCATTAGCCCACGTTCGCCTTTCATGAGGAAAAGGCATAGGAAAAATCAGATATGGTTCGACGTGTTTCGCCTTTCTCGCGCTTTTGCAACTTCGCCACCGATTCCTTTCCCAAAGAAGCTCAATGCCTCAACCAATTTATGCGGAGGGAGGGTCAGCGGCTCAACGTCTTCGGCCTTGAAAGCTGCAGCCCGACCAGTCTGTGGATTAGGAACATTTGGCAGGAAGACGATCACCTCGCCGCTCGGTGTTCGCTCGACTTCGAAGCCAATTTGCGCCGTGTCATTATATTTCACCAAAACTGACTTGAGATTGTTCGCGGAGGTATCCGGCAGAACCCTGCCTTGTATGATACCCTTTATGATCAAATAGCCTGGAACACGATCCGACAGGAGGCGATCCAAGCTCCCCACGCGGGACGAAACGGCGGGAAGATACGCGAGCAGACCGAGCAAGAACAGCATCACCGCCAATGCCAGGACCGCCAAAGCATTCAAAATCAGGAGCCCGGCGACCGTATCGATATCAAATTCCTCGACCAAAGGGCCTACAATTTTTTTTATAACTTCGAAAACCTTCAACAAAGCGAAAGCCAGAAAAAAAACCGGGATGAATAGCAGTATCCCAGCGACGAATGTTTGCACTAAGAATTTTCTCATTCGGTCGTCCTTAACGTAAACGGTTAACGCTTCACTATATTCGGCCTGGAGCGCCCTCAATCAAGTTTTGCTCACTGGCGGATAGTGTCTGTCATGTCATCAGTTGATTTGACACTAATTGCGTTGGGCCACAGCTTTCATAGCGTTTGCAAGTTGGTCGGCCGGGTGCGTTTGTACAAACCATCGTCTCTTCAACCGCTCAACGCGCGCCTCTGGCCATCGCTGCGCGAGCAGCATCGCTTATACCGTTCTCTTGCTGAGCATTTTCGTTTTCCTTATCCGAACACGCTACGAAGCATGAAAGAAGATGACTGATCTCAACGCCCCAACTCTTTCGGAGTTAATTATACTCGTTTGACGCCATAAAGGTGCAAAAGTTGAACGGCACAAAAGTCCGCAACTGAGACCTTCGTTGTGACTGCATTGAACGTCCGCTTTGGCGAATATCGGCGCGGTGCGCGTATGTGAAAACCTACAGGCCTGTATTCTAGCCCGTCAGATAACTGATCGGAGCTACCATGAAGCCAGCAATGACTTGCACTAAGGATGGGCGGGGCACCTTCGAAGGGGGGGTATAAAAGTTCAAAGCATTCAGGTCAGGGGACCGGCGTGGGTAGACAGATTTTTCCGCAAATACTTTTAGAGGGGGGGGCTTCTGTAAAGGCAACAGATGTGATGGCAAAATGGACCGCAAAGAACTCTCGATCAGCATCCGGAACAACCATTCTGAAAAAAAACGTCGGCTTCATATCGGATGCTGCCGCAAAGGCAGCCACCCGTTACATGCGCGGCTCGGTGCGCCACAAAGAAGCAAGTTTCAATTTGTGGAAAATCTGCTTCTGGCGCACTAGATCACTTCTTATCCCGTGCCGACTTTTCTTCTTTGGTCAGCTTGTTGTTCCAAACATTGTTACTCAAACCCAGTTCGGCTTTAAGCGGTTTGGTTTTTCCGATGTTCACCTTGCCGCCTTTGTTCAGAAACTCCTGAATTAAGGCATCATCTGTCGTTTTCTTTGGGATTTGTTTCATGAATACATACTTACTCGCTTGATTGCATTCTTGTCACGCATCATCTGAGCGGTCAGGCAGGATCAGCTGATTTGTTGCATTGACGGGTCTGATGCACGAAACAGCAGGATC
Source organism: Sulfitobacter sp. TBRI5 (assembly GCF_051013555.1). Taxonomy (NCBI): domain Bacteria; kingdom Pseudomonadati; phylum Pseudomonadota; class Alphaproteobacteria; order Rhodobacterales; family Roseobacteraceae; genus Sulfitobacter; species Sulfitobacter sp. TBRI5. The sequence goes on from NZ_CP112884.1 coordinate 1,983,361, forward strand.
AATGCACAAGGAGATTGTGACATGATGATCTACGGATTACCCCGCACGTTTCCTGATGCTTTTTTGGCGACGATTTCCTGCAGCGCATTCTACTCTGGTCATCGGGGCTGAAAACCAACAAGACTGCTCTATGCCTTTTCTAGAACATGTCTTTCAAAACACCCCCGCCCTTCGCGATCTAATCACCCCTCCAGAGTCCTCGGAGATGCGTTTCGGGCATGAATATTTCGATGAACTGGATAAGCAAGCTGAGGCCGAGGGTTGGCCACCGGGATGGCGCATGGACCACGACGCGCGAGAAGCCAATCGCCAAACGGTCCTAGCAGGACGATGGTCTCGGGATCTTTGGGTTTTCGCCTATGGCTCTTTGATCTGGGATCCAGCGGTTTATGTCGAAGAATACCGGCGTGGCGTTTTATCAGGCTGGCGTCGCAGTTTTTGTATGCTGCTGGAAGGCGGCCGCGGCAGCCATGATCGGCCCGGGCTTATGGCCGCGCTTGATCAAGGTGGGCAATGTGACGGTGTTGCCTTCAGGATCGCTGCAGATTTAGTGGATCGCGAGACAAAATTCATGTGGCACAGGGAGATGTTTGCCGGTGCTTACTGTCCTGTGTTTCACGAAGTTGAAACGCCTCAAGGGTCAGTAGAAGCATTGGTCTTCGTCATGGACCGAACGAACCGCCGCTATATGCCGCATCTGACCGTCGAGGAAGCGGCTCGGATGATTGCAGTCGCCGAAGGCGGGCTTGGCCCAAATTTCGATTACCTTCAGTCGTTGGTCATGCATCTAGACGAATTGGGCATCCAAGACGATGACATGAAGAGACTGCACGCCTCTGCTCGTGCATTCCGAAAGTAGCTTGGTCGAGCGCCATTTCCGCAGGTTTTCTCGGATTTCTGTTGACCTATTCTCTACTTCAGCGAAGAAAGACGATCAAAGTTGCTCGAACTATCTAATTGTGCATTTGCCTTGGGCTGGTTGCGCCGATTGATGTTCGGCGGCGAGGTGTCGAAAACCGGTAGTACCAGTATTGCCACTTTGAGCCGTTTTAGATTCCACTTTGACCCCGAAGCACATGAAGAAAACCAGCACTATAAGTCGCGCTTTGAAAACAGATTGTTTCCTAAAACGGGATAGACATAGTTTTGCCACAATTTAAAGTGGTGTGGGGGCAGCGTGCTTGCGTAGCATGTATGACGATTTTTCCGAAGTAATTCGATTTGAGCTCGCATGCTCCCCCACGAAACTTCCCATGTTTAAATCTTCTTGGCAGGCCTTGATTCAGACTGCAGCGCACGACTGCTCCGCGGGACAAAAACGGATTTTAACCCGTCCAGCACGATCCTGACCGTCTATTTGTAGGCAATTCAAGAATAAGTAGACCCAGGCCTTCATGCTCTCGGTGCCCTCAACAGTTGATACAAACGCCGCACGAGTTTACCCTAGACTTAAGTGGATCGTAGATCGTGGAGGGGACTATATGCTTGTCGAATTGCAAACCAGACGTCGAGCCCTTGAACTAGCATATCGCAAATACGTGGTAGCCGACAATGCTTGGAATCTTTCGACTTTAAAAGCTATGAGTTGGTTTCCAGAAACTCGCCAAGCCCACGTCGCGATAATAGGGAACCCGGGCTCCAATGTTCGGCGGTTGTACAAGCAACGCGAGAGAGCAATGCTCCAGTTGGAGACCGCGCGTTTAAAGCTTGAAGTCGCGAAATCCCGATTGATGAAAAGACGTCATCACACGACCATGGAAACGCTTCTAATTGGCTGTTCTCAAACGTAAAGACTTCACTGTCTGACCTTTTGCACCGTTGTTGGGGTTTCAAACTGCAAAGCGTCAAATCCAGGTGCGTTGGTTTCGTCTGCAACGATACTTTCCAGATCTGCGCAGCGACAGCGGCAATTACGCGAGCGATCGAAAAGATCGCCTGACCAAGATGTGTCTGCAAGAGATCGCTGAGGCCCAAGGCGATACTGCGGCCTATATTGCTCAGTATTCGAAGCATGATCTGGCGCGTCCCGATAAGGGAACCGATGGCGACGCAATCTTCGCTGTGCTGTGCGGCTGCGATCACAACATCCGCATGATCTTCAGGCACCTGAGGCTTAATATTTGTCAGCTGATCTGGCTGAGAACCCGGCTCCGTCAGGGCGTCAGTGTGGAAATTGCACCTGCCAGAATGAACCAGACCGTCCGTATGGCCGCCTGAAACTCTTGTTCAGGCTGGACTCAAGAGTCTAACCGTTCCTCCACGGTACAAAAATACTGCGCCTCCGACCAATGACCGGTTTTGGGAGGTTGCGCCGCAGCAATGGTCAGTCAGATGAAGGTCAGCTCTGGGCTGGAAAAGTGCGGCGGCGCTTGGAGCCAATCACGCGAGAGTTCGATCTAAAATGCGACGCGTTTCCCGAGTTGGATCTTGACACCGCCGCTTTCGTCAATTGTGTAGGAAACAAGCTCATAGACGGCAATCAGTTTGCCCGACCCGAATAGTTCTTGGTTCTCATCTTTTCCGCCATGTCGAACGATGGCGTATTCGCTTGTTTTCAGAGCCTCTATGAACTGCTCATACTTTTTTGAGAAACCGTGCCGCGGTCCCTTGAAAGGATCGTAGTAGACTTGATTGGCATCAATGCGTGCGCTGTGCAGCACCGGGGCGTTTTTAATATCAAGGCCTCGGCCCTTGGCGTACCCGGTCCACGACGATCGATATGCAAAGCCGGAATTCAAATCTCTCATCTTGATCATGGCAATGATCCTACACTCGCAAAGATGTTTGTTGGCCTTAACGATAGACAGCATTACAATTGCTGACTAGATCGTTCAGCGTCATGGCAGACGAACGTCTGGTATGATGTGCTGCGGCGGGTCACCTTCAACCTCTTTCAAAAGGCAGCTTCGGGCAGTAAGTGCAAAAATGACTGGACTTCTGAGCCCGCGAGAGCGGTACTGACCGCGAAGAATGTCGCCCGGAATGATCGGGCTCCACTCAGTACAGGGGGAGGGATTGGCCTTTGCCTGCAGAGTGGAGACAACCATGACAGTATCAGAAGTAAAAACGCGCAAGACTGATAAACCCGAGCCTGGCGCAAACAAACTCACGCGTCCTGCGCAGCTTCAAAAGTTACTCACCCGCAAGTCCGGCGTATCGATTGCACAGCTTCAAAAGACCTTTGGCTGGCAGCCGCACACAGCACGCGCGGCGATATCTGCGCAGCGCAAAGCAGGTTGCGAGATTGCCCGCAGCGATACGGACAAAGGGTCGGTCTATCGGATTGTGGAACAGGATGGTGTTCAATGAGTACGGGCCAACCCGATAAGGTGCCAAACCTGATAGCGCAGATCGAAGCCTTTGATCGCGCCGAATGCCTTGACCGTTGGAAAGTAATGTTTGGTCGACCACCACCCAAGCATCTCTCACCCCAGTTCATGAAAAGGGTTTTGATCTGGGAGATACAGAACAGTGCGCTGGGCGGTGTGTCGGCCAAAACAAAGCGCCGTCTGAACCAGATAGCCTCTGGTAAGGTAGTCCCAACCACCGCCAAACCGGGCTCTCATCTGGTGCGTGAATGGAACGGGCGCACATATCAGGTTGAGGTGAAAGACGGCGCTTATGTCATGGATGGCAAATCCTGGCGGTCGCTGTCCGCACTCGCCAAACACATCACCGGCGCGCACTGGTCCGGTCCGCGCTTCTTCGGGGTTCAGTGATGCGTCGGATCCGTTGCGCGATCTATACCCGCAAAAGCTCTGAAGAGGGGCTGGATCAGGACTTCAACTCGCTCGATGCACAGCGCGAGGCCTGCGAAGCCTATATCGCCAGTCAAAAGCATGAGGGCTGGGAATTGCTGCCGGACCGCTATGATGATGGCGGGATCTCGGGTGGGCATCTCGAACGGCCGTCCCTGCAGCGGCTGATGCAGGCGGTGGACGAGAAACGCGTCGATCAGATCGTCGTCTATAAGATCGATCGCCTGACCCGCTCTCTGGCCGACTTTGCCAAACTGGTCGAACGGCTGGATCAGGCGGAGGCGTCATTTGTGTCGGTCACCCAGAGTTTTAACACGGCGACCAGCATGGGGCGGCTGACGCTCAATGTGCTTCTCAGCTTTGCGCAGTTCGAGCGCGAGGTCACCGCGGAACGCATCCGGGACAAGATCGCGGCGTCGAAACGCAAAGGCCTCTGGATGGGCGGGAATGTCCCGCTTGGCTACGAAGCAGACGGGCGGACCCTGAAGATAAACGAAGAGGAGGCGGCAACGATCAGGACACTGTATGAGCTCTATATGGAGCACGGTCTCATTCGCGAAGTTAAAGAGCGTGCGGAAGGTCTTGGTCTCAGATCGCGACGGCGGGTGCGCGGGGCAGGGCGCGTCTCCGGTGGCACACCCTTTGATCGCGGTCACATCCATCATCTCCTGAGCAACCCGATCTATGCCGGACGCATCCGGCACAAAGGTCAGGTCTATGAGGGCCAGCACCCCGCAATTGTTGAACCGTCCATCTGGGATAATGTGCAGCAGATGCTGATGAACGGGGCGCAAAAGGCCCGTTGCACGAAAAGAAAGGCGACGAGATCTCTGCTGGTCGGCAAGCTCTTTGACGAAACCGGAGATCGTCTGACCCCCAGTCACAGCCGCAAGAATGGCAAGCGTCTGCGCTATTATATCTCTCACAGGCTTGTGAAGGACCGCAGCCGGAAGCATCCTGACGCCTGGCGGCTGCCCGCGGAGCAACTGGAAGGGCTGATTGCGGATCTGGTCAGAAAGCATCTGCAGCGCCCCGACGGTGCTACGCGGCTTCTCCGGAATCTAGCAGCTTCAGAGGTTGCTGCCAAATCCATTAAACTGCACGCAATCCAGCAAGTAAGGCGGTGTCTGGCTCTGATTGAACGGGCCGATCTGAAACCTGGCGTATTGACCGTTCATGTGAGCCAGAGTGAACTCGCTCAAACTCTGGAATGTGATGCAGATCGGATCAACACAGAAGAACTGACCCTTATATCGCCATTCCGGATGCGCCGCCGCGGCGTCGAGCTGAAACTGCATCTCGGTGATGCGCCGCCCGAAGTTGACCGGACGCTCGTGCAAAACATCGTCAAAGCGCAGAAGTGGATGTCGATGATTATTAGCGGAAAGACATTCACTGAAATCGCGCAGGCGGAAGGCACATCGAAGCGCCGCATTCAGGATGTGGTCGATCTCGCGATGCTCGCGCCTGATATCCTAGATGCAATTGCGAGAGGCGAACAGCCGGATGGCCTGACGTCCGACACTCTCATCAAGTCGGGTGTACCCGCTGCGTGGTCAGAGCAGCGCGAACAGTTCGCGCTGCTGTAAGCCAGAACTTCCCTTCGCTCTCCAAACTCGTACCGCCGGAATAGCAAACAGAGACTGCGGCTTGATTTTGGCCGGATCCGTGCTCAAGCTGCCGTCTCAGTCTGAACCCCCATACGCCAAGAGTCTGAAAACACGCCACAATACCGCGGCAGTCTCTCGCTACCTGAAAATCTTGGAGTGGTTGGCTGTGCTTCCAGTCCTGAGCTATCCAATCTCGGGTCTGATTTCCCTGTTTTACAGGGAAAGAACAGGGAATTTTGCCGTTTTTGGGGATGTGACACTGTTTGCCAGTGCCTTTCCCTGCGTATTTTCAGTGCGTTACGAACAATTTCCCTACTTGCAGTAACAGGGAATTTATTTAATCCGAACAGGGAAAGAATTGGCAGTAGCAGGGTAGATTCACCGGTGCTATTATCGCGGGCCATGACAAATAAAAGCCGCCGAACTGATGACGCAATTTCCTATCTCCACGAGCGGGATCTGATCAGGTTTTCATCGGACGACTTTGGCTGGGTTGAGGGCAGACCAAAACTATCCGACACGGTTCAATCTGAACTGGTCGCCTTACTGGCAATGCACTTGCCTGCTGAGAGAATAGACATTGCACTGAGCATTCTGCACATAGGTTTCTCTGACGCAGCCGAAGCGGCAGTAATAGAGCTTAGGGCAGCCCTTGACGCAAAACTGTCAAAGGATGCCAAGAAACCGTCTTCAAAGCTTGGTGTGCGTTTGAGGTCTCAGATTTATGAAGTAACTAAGGCGCTTGAGAGTGGAGAAATGTCTCCGGAGGAGATCTGCACATCCATCCTGAGCAAGCCTGAACTGGCGAAACTCATAACCGTCCATCTTGAGGAAGTCATAAGACCGCTTCAGACCGACCCATTGGAAAGGGAGCCTTGTAAGGCGGTTGAGCATTTGCCTGCGGTCTTGCAAGACCTGCGACGCGCCATCCACGACGGGATTACGAGGGCGCCTGTTGAGGCATCGCACGACATACTGGTCAAAGCTGTCGTAAGCGCACTCACCCGAGCGACGGGCAAAGCCCCAACGCGGAACTGGGACGCGCACGACAATGAAGAGTCGGGCTTTGGTCTCAAGTGCTGTCGTATCCTGGCGCGCGAACTGAACCTCGCTCTTCCTGCCGATCTCACAAGAGAGAAGCCGCTGGATATGGCGAGGGCCTGGCGGCGTGGAACCGAAAAAACGCCTCGGGCATTCTGATCTCCCAGCGCGAAAAATTCTAACCGGTCCATTATCATCTGACCCGAAAATCATGGATCTCTTTTGCATGCGTTGGCGCAACAGCAAAGGAGATCAGAATGCCCGACCTTCATATAGAATACCGACCGCCGGAAGACCTCACCGGTCATCCCGGCAACGCCCGTACACACAGCAACCGGCAAATCCGCCAGATTGCGCGGAGCATTGAAGCGTTTGGCTTTGCCAATCCGATACTTGTCGATGAGTGCGATCGGCTGATCGCGGGACACGGTCGGCTTGCGGCAGCCAGAAACCTTGGTCTCAGGCGTGTCACTATATCTGTATGGACTGGCGGCATGCCTCCGATCTGGCACTCACAGGCAGGGAAGCAATCGGTCCGCAACTCAATCTCTGCGTCTGGGCCAAGACCAACGGCGGCATGGGCTCGCTCTATCGCTCGCAGCACGAGCTTGTCTTTGTTTTTGCAAAGGCGGGAGCACCTCATCGCAACAACGTTCAGCTGGGTCGGTTTGGTCGCAACCGGACCAATGTCTGGCGGTACGCCGGCGTCAATACTTTCCGGGAAGGCCGGATGCAGGAACTTCGGGCGCATCCGACGGCCAAGCCGGTGGCGATGGTGAAAGATGCGCTTCTCGATGTCACGCGCCGCGGCGATATCGTCCTTGATCCGTTCGGAGGCGCCGGGGCGACGCTGATGGCCGCGGAACGGTCTGGTCGTCATGCGCGTCTTCTTGAGATTGACCCCGCCTATGTCGACGTGATGCTGCGACGCTGGCGCGCCGAGACCGGTGAAGACCCTGTGCGTGTCGCGGACGGGGTAAGCCTGTCGTCTCTTGAAGCCGGGGAGTTTGACCATGACTGACAGAAAGAAGAATAAGTATGATGTCGGATTTGGTAAGCCACCCGAGGCGGGTCAGTTCAAAAAGGGCCAGTCAGGTAATCCAAAGGGACGTCCCAAGGGAACGCCTGATCTCAAAACCATCGTCCGCAAGATGCTGTCCACACAGGTGCCCTTCAGTCCAGGTTTATTGCGGTCGCCAGACAGCAGATAAGCAGTCTAGGGCAATGGGCGAGGTTTTGTGCTTTTGCCGCAAAAGAGACGTAATTTCTATTTATTTCCGGTTCAGCGACGGCTCAAGGACCTGGCACAAGACAAGATGTATAGAAATCTTTGGCAGCGAACAAAGCACGTTGCATCAACATACACGGGCACCTTCATCGCGGTTATGCTGTTGAACCAGTTGTTGTTTTTTGGATTCTGTCTCAATCCCATTTGTTTAATTGCAGCAATGCCACACGTACTTTTCATCACCGCAGTTGTTGGCAGTTGGATCAACAAACTTAACAATTGGGGAGGCGGGCCGAGAAGTGATCCTGGCCGCGAGCATACCAAGGAAAAGCTAAAAAGTGTAAATCCAGGCACTCCTCGGGTGTCCGAAACGGTAGCAGGGGTAATTGACGCGGCAACTGAGGCAATGGAAAGCGTCGGGAAGAAACTCGACAAATTAAACATCACTCTTGCCGCCAAGTCTGAATACAGTCAAGAAAAGTGGTTTATTGAATCGATGTTGAAGATTTCCGAGCAGGACCTGGAAATCCAAGAACGCACGAAAGATCCCGCATTTGCTGCAATATTTGATAAGGTAGTTGAGGGGTTTGACTGTGATGGAGACAAAAAGACTGTCACAACTGCTCCCAAGGTCAGACAGGTGGCTGACTACAGCTTGCCTATCGAGGTTGAGGGAGCGTCGAACGAAAGCGAGATTAAATTAGCCGTCGCAAACATCGTCGCTGAACACAAAAATTTCCTCGAGCAAACAAAGCGAAAACTGCATTGTGATCCCGCTTTGATGGCCACTTTTGAAAGAGTGATGACCGAGAATGGCGGTAACCGGATTCTTGCGGTTTTGAAACGGATGGATCCACCGGCCCCTTCTTCAAAAGGTCCAGCTTCAAAGCCAAGTGCCGAGATTATTCCCAGAAAACCTGTTCGACTGGTCAACCCACGCATGCAAACAGGCCCTGTCGCGCGCAGGGAGAAAAGAACCGACACAGGTCTTTATGGATCGCTTTCACGGGGATTGTCCGGAAATTGGACGGGAGGTTACTACTGTGACGTGCATACGATTGCAAGCGAGTTTACCGGTAAGGATGAGCGTGGGAACGCAACTTGGGATAACACACGAAGCGATATGGGCCAGCAGGTCTATCGACTGAAGTACTTAAATGATTATTCGGTCATTCCCAGGATTGTCCAGCTAATCAGCAAGGAGATAACAGCAGAAGGTTTTGACTACATCATTCCGGTGCCTGCATCCAAGGACCGACCAAGACAGCCTGTTGACGCCATTGCTCAAGCATTGGGAGCTAGAATAAATGCACCTGTTCTCTCGGGCTTTCTGGGCAAGACGAGTAGTGTGGAGTTGAAAGGCATGAACGACCCAAAAGACCGCGAGCGCTTACTGAAAGAAAGCATTCACATTGCTGGATCAGAGGACATTTCGGCTATGAACGTGTTACTTATAGACGACCTTTACAGATCAGGGGCGACGTTGCGCGCGTGTTGTGACGTTCTGAAGGAGAAAGGAAATGTGGGTGAGGTATGGGTTCTGACGATGACGAAGACACGTTGTAATCAATGAAGACGGTATTTCTATCTGGATCGCGCAAGATCAATAGGCTCAATTCAGAAATCCGAGGGCGGCTTGAGAATGTCATTAATCGAGGTATGACAATCGTCATAGGAGACGCTTATGGTGCAGATAAAGCGATGCAGGCGTTCCTTGCTGAAAAGCAATATTCCAACGTTGAGGTGTTTTTCGCGGGGAGCACATGTCGAAACAACTTTGGATCTTGGAGTGCTGAGAAGATCCTTGTCGATCCCAAACTAAAAGGTAGAGCGATCCATACTGAAAAAGACAAGGCTATGGCCGCCAAGGCTACCTATGGTTTCGTGTTATGGGATGGAAAAAGCGCAGGTTCGATGACGAATGTTTGTGAACTCCTGGGGCAGAATAAGAGCTCCCTTATCTATCTCTCCCCGCTCAAGGCGTTTTTTGAAGTAAAGAGCGTGGAGGGGCTAAAAGAATTGTTGAGTTCTTGCGACCCTGAAGATGTACGTGAGTTAGAGAATTCGCCAATACTCAAACAGCAGATGTCCGATCTTGGCATCGCTGATCAGCAGAGATTTGATCTGTGAGTATCCAAGCAAAGCGGTAGGTTTTCCTCTGCGATCCACATAATATGCGCATAACATTGCCTGTTCTTGTGCCTATATTGACAAAACGTGTACTAAGTACTACACAGTACACATGCAGACCTTTGGATCATACATCCGCGAACGTCGCGAAGCGTTAACTGCCGAGGACAAGACCATGTCCCTAAGGCAGGTAGCGATGCGTATAGGCGTTGAGCCAGCGTTCTTGAGCAAAGTGGAGCGTGATCTGACGCCACCGCCCTCGGAAGCCAAGGTTATCGCGTTGGCGGAGGCTCTCGGGGAAAACCCGGATATGCTGCTTGCGATGGCGGGGAAGGTCTCTTCAGACCTTTTGCAGATCATACAGAAGAGGCCCCAGCTATTTGCTGAACTTTTGCGTCAACTCAAGCAACAACCCGATCATGCAATTTTGAATATCGTTCGACAAGTTACGGACGGTGACTGGTAGGAGACGAAAATGATTTCACTCACAAATGACCAACTAACAATTCGCTTTCCGCATTTAGAGGATGATGTAGGCATCAGCATCGATTTCCAACGAACGCTCCGGATTCCGGATAACGGCCAGGATCACTACCTGCCACCAGGGTTGGGAAGCTTCCCACTTCGTCATATCGAGGACTTTAAGCTGGGAGATAGCGAGCACCGCAAGGCGCGAGGTGGGATCATCATGCCAATGTTCCAGACTGATGCGCTCTGGTTGAACTTTCAGTCAGAGGGAGAGGCACAAATCGAACTGCCCGTTGCATTGAAAATCGGTGCCGGAAAGATCAACGCCGTTTCAGGGCTGAAGTGGTCCGATGGTCTTTCGCAAGATCCACAAGACTATGTTGTCATTCCTGATCAGCCATGGCTGGACGGATTCAACGTCGCCAAGGGCAAGGTGCGCCAGTTTGTGGCAATGCCTTTGGGCCAAGGATACACAGTTGAGGAGCAGATCGATCCCGAAACCGATGTCGGTGGAATCCAGATTGAAGCGATCCCGATGAAGAAGGAGCGGTTTCAGAAACTGGTTGCCAGACATGAGGCGATGATGGCTGGAGGTGCAGGCCGGGCGGGCGCATTTTCAGCATATAATATGATGTGTGAGTCGTCCGCATCGAATGAGATGGGCCTTGGTATGGGGGGCTCAATGCGTCAAGAGATATATGATGACGAATATGGATTGGACGCCTGGGACTTTGAAAACAGGCAACGTTGCTTTGTGATGCTGGCCAATGCCCAGCAATGGATGTCGATCACAGGTGAAGAGCCACCGCTGTCACCGATTTCGGTCGAAGAATACAATCATGCTGGCCTCCCCTGGTTCGACTACTTCGATGGAGACAGACTGGCGATCGATGGCGCAAAGGCGCTGGGCAAGGTGAAGTCAATCAAAGGGCTCGCCACAGAAAAACGAACAGATGTGTGGCCTGAGGAGCAATCCCAGATCGACTACCTCGTCAACAAGATAAAGCCATCAAAGGTTTCGGACGGATCTTGGTGATTGGGTGAGGCTTCTCGTTCAATGCTTGGCCTCGGCTGAGTGCCACGCATCGAGATTGAAATACTGGGAACCTAATCGCAGCGTTCTAGCGATCATCTATTGGGACAGAGCACCTAATTTCAGCTACTCCGAGTTTCAAATATCCTGACGTCAGACAGAAACGATGTGTCTGCTTTGCGGGCTGCTTCTGATCTGATAGTCTATTGAAAACATGAATAATTCAGGCTGAAAATTAGGCGCATGGTAAACGATATTCTGAAACGGTTTGATTCAATTCGTACCTATTCAAAGGACGGAAAGCTCGCGCCGCATAAGCCACTTCTGCTCCTGTATGCGCTTTCGAAACTGAAAAACGAGCGTATCCGGCGTATCGTGTTCAATGATGCCGAGGATATTGTCAGCCCGCTCATAAAAACCTATGGCCCGTTTAGAGCCAAGGCGAGCGTCGCCTATCCTTTCGCGCGACTAGCTAACGACAAGAGCAACATCTGGTGGGTTGAAGAGCACGAAAAAAATGTGTCGGGCGATCTGAGCGTTACCGAAGCACGTGACCGGAGGCTCAAAGCGGGATTTTCTGATGATGTACTCGCTGCACTTGAGGCCGATCCCAAGCTAATCGACAATTTGGCTTTTGATGTACTGGAGCGCAATTTCCCGCCAAGCCTGCACCAGGACATTCTCGATGCCGTCGGTCTGTACCTTGGCAATGATGAAGTCGAGTCCGTGATCCGCCGCAAGCGTGATCCGCGATTTCGGATCAATGTACTCAATGCCTATTACGAGCAGTGCTGTGTCTGCAAATACGATATCAGGATGAACGGAGCATCTGTTGCACTGGAAGCAGCCCACATAAAGATGCACTCTGCTGGTGGTCCTGACGAGGTTATAAATGGCCTCTCTCTGTGCGTAATGCATCACAAGCTTTTCGACCTTGGTGCCATAACCATAAACAACGATTTGAAAGTCAGGGTCTCCGAACGGGTAGGCGGCGACTGGGGTCGAAAGCTGAATGACGAATTTCATGAAAGGGAAATTGCACTACCGCGAAATGATGGAATGCTTCCCGCGGCTTCATATATCCAGTGGCACAACATGCAAGTATTCAAAGGTCTCTTACAGTAAGGAAACTCGATAGTATCATCCAAGCTTGCGAAAGGTGGTTTTCTAAACTTGCACTCCGCTGAAGGCCAAGAGCCAATTCTTCAAACTTTTAGGCGAGGCAATTCTGAAAGCCTTGCACGACAAGTTGGCCGAGGAAAAGGAGGAGCTTCTAGCGGTAACGTACATGGCAGAATAATGTAAGGAACTTGCGATATACTTGAAGTTGGTAATCGCTACCGCTGCGCAGCATAGATGCGATGGGTTACAGCCAATGGACATAGCAGCAAGCAAACGCGGCGCGCGCGGTGGGTTCACCAAAGGCCGCTTTTGTTGCGGAACCAAAACAGAGTTTGAGGAACCTGTTTGCACACAATAACGTCTAGCTCGGCGGTATGAACGTTTGGAAGCAGGTCCGTTTGCAATAACCTGCCTGGAACTTCCGCGCTGATGATGTAAACGTGCTCGTATAGAATTCTAATAAGGTCGATGATGGAAAAACCGGAGCCCAAATTATATGAAGAAATGGCCGCAGCGCGGAAGCGGCTAGGTGTATCAAGGCGGGTGATGGCCACCCTGCTTGGGCTTGGTCCGGCGGGTGCATCGCGTGTCAAGGACTGGGAAAACGGGCTCGGCAATATTCCTTTGAAAGTCAGCAACGCCCTCGAGCGATTGCCCGATAAGATACCATATCGTCAGAAAACCGGCAAAAGGGCTTTCAGGTTCATCGATCTTTTTGCCGGAATTGGCGGTATCCGTATCCCGTTCCAGGAATCCGGTGGTAAATGTGTTTTCACTTCCGAATGGGATAAACATAGCCAGATCACTTATGCTGCCAACTTCGGTGAGGTGCCCAAAAAGAATGGCGATATCACACAATTTCCTGCGGCAAAGATTCCCGATCACGACCTGTTGCTTGCGGGTTTCCCTTGTCAGGCCTTTTCACAGGCAGGGCGGAAGCAGGGATTTCTTGATACGCGCGGAACAATGTTTTTCGAGATCCAGAGAATTCTTGCCGAGAAAAAGCCAAAAGCCTTTTTATTGGAAAACGTTAAGCAGCTTAAGGGACATGACGGTGGCCGCACATTAGAAACAATATTGGCGATCTTACGGGGCCAAGCTTCTGCAAATGTTCCTGATGGCATCCCTATGACGGCCAACGCTAAAGCCAGCCTTCAGGAAACGCTTAGTTATGACGTTGATTTCGAGGTGCTCAAGGCGCGGGACTTCGGGGTCCCCCAGGTTCGGGAGAGAATTTATATTGTAGGCTTCCTACGCGAAAAGGGAACTCTGCCTGATCACGAACGTGTCCGAAGAATGTTCGAACGTGTGTCTGATAAATACCGGTCTCACCGCCCATTGGCGGATATCCTTGTCGATGACCCCGACCTCACAGAGATAGCCACCATTTCCGACCGTCTTTGGCAAGGGCACCGCAATCGCAAGGAACGGCACAAGAAAGCGGGTAAAGGTTTCGGTTACAGCCTGTTTACCCGCGATTCAGACTATTGCAGCACTATCAGTGCGCGATATTACAAGGATGGCAGCGAGATTCTGATTGACCAGAGCGACTTGGGGAGGAATCCCCGCATGCTCTTGCCTTCCGAAGCTAGGTCACTTCAAGGGTTTCCGGAGGATTTTGTCATAGATCTGGTTGCAAATGCCCAAGCATATAAACAGTTTGGCAATTCAGTCGCAGTGCCCGTTATTCGCGCTATTGCGCGCGAGATGCTCTCGGAAGCGGGTTTCGACCAAAGGAAACTTTGAGTGGCCGATATTGTCTCTCCGCAAAAACGAAGCCGGATGATGGCGGGCATTCGTGGGACAGATACCAAGCCGGAGCTCATCGTGCGCAAGGCCCTGCACGGCGCGGGGCTTCGCTTTCGCCTCCACAGAAAAGACCTCGCTGGTCGCCCGGATATTGTAATGCCGCGGTTTAATCTTGTGCTCTTCGTAAACGGGTGCTTTTGGCATGGTCATGAGAGTTGTCATCTTTTTCGCGTTCCCCGTACGAGGACAGTGTTCTGGGAGGCAAAGATCGCGGGCAACCGTCAACGCGATGCTCGAAACACAGAGATGCTTGCAGGGCAAGGCTGGAGGGTTGGCGTTATCTGGGAGTGCGCAATCAAGGGGCGGATGGCGTCTAAAAGAGAAGATTTCACGAGCCAGCTTGTTGCGCTGGTGCGATCGGACGAAATCTATTTTGATTTACGCGGCGTGAAGGTCGAGCAAAAGCAAAGGATGTTTAGAGCATGAGTGCAGTTTTCGAAGATATTCTGTCGGATAACGACAAGATCCTTGTCACGTTACCATCGAAAGCGACGGTCATCACCTTTAGTAATAGCGGGAAGGGCGGCAAGCGGAACTGGTTTGCAATGACTACTGCGCAGCTTTGTGGATGCCTCGAGGACATGCTGGAAAACCTTGACGAATTTCCGTCAGTTTACGAGGAAAAGAATTGGCGTGAACTGTTCAAGACCTACTTGACGGATGATGTATCCCGTACGATGGGAGCAGTTCAGACGCTGCCCCTGTTCGAGATACTGGCCAAAATAATCCACTTCTCTGGCGAAACCGGGCCGAGGTCTTTCAAAACCATCAAACTCGAGGCAAACGCAGTTAAACAGGCGATCGCCACGCTGAAAAATGCCTGAAACAAATCTAGTCAACGGTTTCCAGCGCAGGGTGCGAGTACCCGAGCTCTTCCAGTTTTTCGAGGCACTTTGGAACGCCACGCGCTTGGTACTCGGTCGGTCTTTTGTTTGGGATATCTGCGCGCCCAGTCAAGACTTTGCTTTCGTGCGGCGAGAGTGTTTTCTTTTTGGTTACCCAAGCGAGGATGACCGAACCTCAGTTGCTATGGCTGTTGTCTGCGCACAATTCGTCTGAGATCGTCCGCGAGGACCCAAGATTGCTCCCCAGGCTTCCTGAACCAGATATCCCGCCATGCGTTCCGGCTTGTATCGTTGGCCACCTTGTTTGCCCAACTACCCGGTGAGTATTGACCATCTTGATCAACGATCTTCGACTCGGAAACCTCTGCATAAAGTTCTTTGCCACGATAGGACATCCTGACATCTGTGCCTGAAGGCAACGTAATCTCATTCCATATCAGAGCGCCATCGATCTCATCTGGGCCTTCCGCGAATGGGCCCGTCTGTCCGGCCTTGTACTGACCCACTTCAAGTTCATCACTGTCCGTATCCAGCTGAGCGTCTTTTCTAACATCCACCCTCCTCGGAATTTCAAGTTTCACCGCAATTTTTGAGAGCTTACTCCTAAGATTCTCCATAGAATTTCGATCTGTCGCGCTCAAGCGGAAGTTACCGGATTTCAGCTTTTCGATAGCCTCGCGCGACTTGGGGGAGAGCCAGTTTCGCTCGGCAGCCATTTTTTCGACAAAGTCCAGATAGGTAACTATCCCAGCCTGATCATACTCCATTTCGCCAATCATGAAGCGCGCCGCTTGATTGTCGTTACTTGCATTTTCTGACACAGACTCGCTATCTCGTTTGCCGAAAGCTTGCTGATCAATTACGGCACCTGGTTCTTCCAAACCGTCGCCTGAGACTTCATCGAAAAACTCATATAGCTGTTCCGAGATAGCCTCTTCATTGGGCTGAGCAGTCGGGTTTTTTTCCGGTTTTTCTCGACCGGACATTGCATCTTCTGAATTTACACGACCTCCATTCTGGTGATTACTGCTGTCAGCATCTTCAGTGTCTCGCATGCCAAAGCGGGCGTCCCTGGGCTGCGATACATTCCGCGCAGCTTCGGGCGAAACTTTTCGCCCGCGTCCCAAGAATGATCTCAAGCGCGAGAAGGGTTGCCCGACTCCTGCTTCAGGCGGTGGCAGCACATCCTCTTGAGCCGATGTGTCAAGTCCGAGTGTGGATGGATCGTTTTCTTGATCAGCTTCTTCTCCAAGATTATCTGAAACCACACCAGTCAAACTTTGCCGCGCCCGTTCGAAGGCGAGATCGACTGCAGCGCGCAGCTCCGCATCCTCGAGTGCAGTAAGAACCTGAATCTGATTTTGAAGGCGGAAGGCAATCACTGCTCGACGCATGATGGCTTCCATCGCTCCACGTCCGGCCCTTTCAGACATTCGCACCCAGCCTTCGGCCAGCGCGAGCGCCAAACGACTATCGCCCGCTATGGACGGTCGCTCAACAATCGACCCAAAGGCGTCCTCTGTGAGATCGCGTATCAAGCCCCAACGGTCCTCTTCCCCCATGCCACGATCAAGCGACCACGCGCGCATCCACAAACGCTGGAAGGCGTTACGGACCCCGCCATGGTATCTTTCGCGAGAGGCTGTCCCAAATCTCCATTTGACCACGTCAGGTGCTACGACGGTGGTTAGAAAAGCCCAGACATCATCTCGTAGTGCCTCAGGAGGTGCAAAAAGCGGATTTTCTCCAAGCAGTTTCGCAACATCCGTATCGAACTGTGCTCTCTCTTTAGTGGAGCCGCGCGACGGGAATCCGTTTGCCTGTGCAGCTCCGACAAGCATGTTCCGGATTTCAATCAAGATTTCTTTCTTAAGCGGAGTCCCACCACTCGCGGCATAGCTCATGGCTCCCGGAGTCTGCCGAAGCATGTCAAGCGTCGCCGATAGTTTCATATCTTCAAAGTAATCATCCAGCACTTGGTCAACGGCTATCTGTCCTAGCCGTGGCAGCAAAATCACACTCATGCGCCCAAGCCTCCTATCTCGGCTGCTG
This sequence comes from Sulfitobacter sp. TBRI5, assembly GCF_051013555.1. Lineage (NCBI taxonomy): Bacteria > Pseudomonadati > Pseudomonadota > Alphaproteobacteria > Rhodobacterales > Roseobacteraceae > Sulfitobacter > Sulfitobacter sp. TBRI5. The sequence goes on from NZ_CP112884.1 coordinate 2,000,457, forward strand.
CCTGTATGCCCGCATTAAAATCACTAGGTCTTCGCTCCATTTTGCTTCGAACGTCGATGGCACTTTCGCCGGGGAAAGCCAGTTTCAGCCAGTTTCCGACGTATCCTGCGATAGAACCATCTTCGGAATTATCGATCACCTCCTGTGCTTCATCCATGCTGATTACACCGGAAACAAGCTGGGTCATCACGTCGGCCATGATCGTCTGTAGTAGCAGTGGGTCATTTTCTGTCAGACGTTCAATAAAGTCTTTTCTGTCCGAGTTCACATAAAGGCGCACCGCCCCACCGAAATCACTATGAATGCTGCCAGGTGACCAGTGCAGATACCAAAGTGAAGATGCATGTGGGCGACCGGCAAAAGTCGTTTCAAAGCTTATAGTTTCCATCGGGAACCGAGGTTCAGTACCCTCAAGCGTTACATCCAAGTCGTGGTTCCAGACCTTCGCTCCAAGAATTCGTGGTGACAGCGATCCGGCATGCGCGCTTTGGCTGAAAGAAAGTATGGAAGTTTCCAATTTGATGCGGCCTGACAGCTGATCGCCCACCAAGAATTCGTCAATCTCGACAATCCCACCCGAAGCGATGACGTCAAAGCTTACGGAGCGGACCCAGGCGCGCGGCATAGTGCCGGGGCCAGTGCCGATCCTCAGCAAAACTGTCAGATCAAGTTCTGCTTCGGGAATGGCGAGATGATTGGAGGCAATCTCGAGATTGATACTCAGTCTGCGCCGAAGTCGAAGTGAGCTAAGATAATCCCAGTCTTCGATATATTTCTGAAGAGGCAGAAGCTGCCCGCCGCCATCAATGAGTTCCCAGACAGTAGGGTCAACTGCATCTGGACCCAGCGTCAAAAACGGATATGCAATGCGGGTCATTTGCTATCCCCTCCAATATCTTCCAGCGAAGCCTTGAGGGTGACGGCGCAGTTATCAGGCATCGCGATCCGAATCTGCAGATCGCCGGAATATCCATCCAAAGTCAGGCGATCCGTTTCGCTCAAGACAGATCCATCGGGCGTACTCCAGGAAATGACAGTCGGCGCAGTGGTGGCCCAGGCACCATCGGCCGCCGCGCCGCCATCGAGCACGAGCATGGGCCGCACTACCGCCTGCAAAGCTGAGTTCTTTCCGTCATGATGTACGGTGGTTTCAAAGACTGCCACGCGTGTTTCGGCATGGCTTTCAAGTTGGAGAAAGGCAGGAACCGAAATGCGATTTTTCTTTCTCGCACCATGCGACGAGTGACTTCTCCGTTCTGGTCCTGCTCCACCAACCGAAAGCGAACCGAGAAAACGCCCGAACTGTCCGGAAACACGCGCTATGGATGGTCCGCCTCCGATAGCGTCCTGGTCCGCTGCGTTTGGGGCAGCGACCTCCCTAGCGCGTTCTTTGATCCTTCTAATTGCTACACTCACGTAAGTGCGCTGGTCACCTTTTGGAAGAATTTTGGGTTGCCAGTCATCATGCGCCGGCGGTTCCGAAGCTGCAAAAGCCGCCTCAACTTCAAAGTCGCGATCGGCGACAAATACGCCCGCCCATTCCACTCGGGGGTCAGGAAGCGGTTCATCTTCAAAGTATCTGACTACAAGCTCAACCGGACGCATGACGGCAATATGTGACGAGGTCTCGGGAATGATCGAGTCTTTCTTGGAAACTAGGCGAGTACGCGAGGATTTGATACCTTTTCGGATAGCCATGTGGCCAAGGAGTTTCTTGGGTTTCTGACTTCGAACTTCCTCAACCCCGCTATTGCCTGATCGAATTTCCCGCATCGCTGCGGTGAAATTGTCCAACGGTGGAAACACCTCCGGCGCAGGCAACGGAAAGTGCTGCCCATCCAGTTCGAGGTTAATACTGATCTTCTTTTGTGGATCACAATCCTCCATCAGCCTTGGCCAGAAATACCAGAGCAGGGACTCGGCAATCATGCCCATCACAGTTTCTGGGTCTTCACCATTTGGACCAAGGAAAATCGGATCGACAATCATGATCGAGGTTCCAAGTCGCTCTGGTGAACGCGGCAGAAATCCAATCCCTTCCGCTAGCGCCGCGGCTTGGGAGTTCTCGGCGGGATCAGCCACGGAATCCCCATCAGCAATGACGCCCCACCAGTGCCGTCCAGTTCGTCGTTCGGCGCTACCATCCAAGCTCTTTACATTGTGCGCCGAACCAAGGTGGCAACCCAGCAACCTGCGCACGTCATCGCCAAGGAGTGTGGTTTGCGAATCTACAAGGATCGCAGCACAGCGGCTGCTCAGATACAGTGCAGTCTTGCCATAGCCGTAAGTACCGCCACCCCGATCGGTGTCCCGTTGGGATCCGACGTTTCGAAGAAAATCGATAAAGTCGGTCGCATCGTTACCGGCAGGTATCCGATCTGCCCGCGTTGGTCCCCCTAGTCCAATCGTGTTGAAGTCGGAGATTTCTAGAACCCAGGGACCGTCCTGCTCGAGAAAGTTTCGGAACGGACCCTCCGAACTCTCAGGATTTGGAAGGCTTCGAAACACGCTCTGACGCATAACGGCCAGCTGATGCTCGGGCAGGCGTCGCAGCCTGAAATGAATTTCCGGCCCCAGCCCTGTTCTCGCGGCGTCGCAACAGTTCTGTGTAGCTTCGCGTACGACAGTCTGGAGCAGATCCAACCCCGGAGTGCCAAGAAGTTTTCTGAAGCCCTCAGCGGCAAGATTGCCCGTTGCCGAATAGCTCTCGGATTGAAGGGAAAGAACTGGCAATATCATCCCGCAATCCTTTTCTGAACATCCAATTCCTCTTCACTGTCGAGCGCAAATTCCGTCGCCTGTGAAAGATCAATCGTGTATTCGATTTTTGTCACGCCGTCTGGTAATGCTCCGTCTTTGAAAGACGCCGAAGAAATCCGAGGAAAGCCCTCTCGAACTTCATAGAAATCTATTGCCTCCTCAGCGAAGGAAAGCCGGTTCCAGCTTTCTGAATCAGGATCAGAGCATCCCAATAGATTGAGCATTTCGATAACATTATTCGGATCAGAAGATAGCGATGCTGCAGCAGCCGCCAGCCTGCCCACCGAATGAGGACCATTGGCATCTCGCTCAAGAATTATGTGAACGAGGTGCAGCACCCCTCCGTTCGGGGCATCAAGCTGGTCGATCGCGGATATCGAAACCGAATAGTCTGAAGGCCGACCAGTCGTTTTCACTTCAAGAGAACCTCCACCGCGCCGAAAGTCATGACGCTCGCCGGCAGGGCCGCGCCAGGCTTCCGAGCTATCCGAGTTCAACCGCAGCAAACGGCAAAGCATGATGAGTTCGCCGACCAGTCCAATAATTTCAGAGTCACTGACATCTTTGACTGGAGATCGCAGCAAGAGTGCCCGGAAATCGTTGAGAGTTGAGCGAACAGCGCTCTGAGCTGGTGTGCCGTTCCGAATGCGTTTCAAAAGCTCTTCTGCTACTTCGGCGAAGACAGAGTCGAGTTCGGAAACCAGACAAGTCAGGTCTATAAAGCGAGCTGGTTTCCCATCTTGCTGCAATGTCGCGTCGGACACACGGAGCGCGGGGCTGTCGACGAAATGCTTCAGCCGTTCATGCATCCCTATCGGAACGAGAAGCCGTGCTTCTCCCCGACTTCCAAGTGCATAACGGACGGCACCGTCGACAGTGATCAAATCGGAAGCAACAGTTGGAATCGAAATGCCTTGAGCCTCATGTCGGCCTTTGCGCAGTCGCTTCCAAGCTTCTTCGTTCGTTCCTCCCTCAGATGACATCTCCGGCCTCCTGACGCTCGTCGACTTCCTCGTCGAGCGATTCAAGCTCATCGCCGGAAGGCGCTTCAAGCCGGACGCTCACATATCCACCTGCGCCTTCTTCAGAACCGGGGAAGACTATGCCGAAGCCAATAAGATCACCTGCTGCTTCAAGGTTGGTACGTGTCTTCGAGTCCCGTTTAGGCTTCGAATTACGGTCAATTGCATATAGCAGTAGCAGCGGAATCAGACCGAGACACTCCTGTCGCCACTTTTTCAAACCTGACCAGTCGGCCTCTCTGTCGTGCGGCAACGCAGTCGAACAATCAAAGATAACATCTCGCCTGGACATCAGAGCCTTGATGTCAGCAACGTCGGCCTTGTCATCCGCTATCATTGCGCGGTTGATGAGCCGAACCCGGCCTGCCGTTCCAAGCTTCTTTTCGCTCTCTTGACCGCCACGCGGCTGAAAAAGGCCAACGTTCCAGAATTTCAAAGTTTCGGAAAACTCATCTACATACTTCAAAAGAAGATTGGACGACAACTCCCGATGGCTATCATGAACCTGATAACCCTGTAAAAAACGCCGTACAAGGCTGACCGGCACATTCTTGTAGAGGAGACGCTGATCATGATCTGCTGACTTTGCTAAACGCTCCGCACTCGACAGCAGCTCGGCGGCCGCGGACCAATTGGACACAATCACGTTCGGCGACTTACGATCGAACCTGATCGTTTGAACGTGCTGTCCAGAGTAGCTGATGTCACAAATTTGCGCGTGACGCATCTTGTTGGCGGCGGTTATTGCCATGCCAGGAACGCTTCGAATGCGAACGGCGAACGCCATCGGCGTTACATTGCGCCGAGTATATTCGCTAATATCAGCCCTGATTTCCGCCTCGACTGCAGCCAGCATTCGGAAAGATCGCCGAAGCTCCATCGTCATCCATATCCGGGGGAAATCTTCATACCCGTGGCGGTAGCCGAACCATCGCCCCATCTGAAGGAGTGTGTCGTATTGGGACGTAGTTCTCAGAAAATAACTCACCATTAGCCCCTCAAGGGTCAGCCCGCGGGCAAGGACCGTGCCGCCGACCACAATGTAGATTTTTGGACCATTTTCGTAGTTGATACGGTTTTCGCTGAAACCGTTTTCTACAGGTGTTTCGACGGCGATCAGAACAGCTTCGATGTGAGGAAGGAGTTCATCAAAAAGGACTGGGTTCTCCGTTGTGATCGTGTCTGGCAGCCGGCTCGCCTCTGCTTCCCAGATTGACTTCAACCGATCACCGACTTCTCCGGTCGCGTTACACAAATCCGCCGCATTCAGTTCCAGCCAGCCTTTGATCAATGCGGAGACGCGATCATGCAGCACAGTGTAAACGGACGTGTGAACCAGCATTGTCATGTGCTTGTCAGATTGCCCACGGGCCAATCGAGCCGCACTGGCAGCGATGAAATAGATAACGGCATCCTGGAGGCTGGACGTCATCTGAGGGTGAAACTCATCCTTGTTGTTACGCGATGGTGGTTGAAGAAGGGGCAACTCGTCTTCCGGAACCTCGCGGATCATATCAAGGCCCTCTTCATCTGGCCGAATATCGTCTGCATCGATGGGATCGCGACCGAAAAGCTGTTCCGCCCCGAAGTATCCATTGGGTCGTTCTAGTGCAGTAATAAAGTTACGGGGATAAAGGTCGTCGAGGTTCTCGCCACTGTCCGAATAGGGATTGATAAGAACATTTGCGAATGGTGTCGCGGTGTATCCCACGTAGGTGACGGCTTGCAATTTCTTGATAATCGTCCGGATCCGCTCGTTGATCGCCGTCATGTCGAGTTCTTTGGAAGCGGCATTCACGCTGGCGGAGTCACATTCGTCATCGATTAGGAGCACTCGCAGCTGACGAAGGGTGGCTGCCGGTGTCCGTTCAATTGTCTTGAGGAAGTGATTGAGAGGAGAGACATTTTTCTTGAGAACACAAAGTTGTACAAGCCCTGGCGTCGGAGCAGCAAAAGACTTGTTGGCGGGCATTCTGAAATCGCCGTCGTCATCGCTGCTCGTCCATTTGATCCAATTATCTTCGTATCGCGCGACAAGATCACTTTCCATCCGGCGCTGGGTCTGCTGCCTCAACTTGTTCGTAAGGCCAGCTAGCACAACAACCATATTGTACCCCTCATCCAGGGCCTTGGCGATGACTGCCGTCATATTTGCTGTTTTCCCGGATTGGACGTAGCCAACAACAAGTCCACGATACTGGAACTTCTCCTGTCGGGGGTCTGCAAGCAAAGACACTACTTCGTCGGAGGTTTCATTTATTTTTTCGGCGGTCTCTTCACCCCAACCTTTCGAGTCGGCGATGTAGGTTCTTAATGCGGGCCAGTGCCTCGAGTGAACGCCCGTTCCCATATACCAGGCTTTGTGCGGCTCGAGGATGGAATGCTTCTGCAAAACCTCGATAGGCTTGAGCCCCTCCTCCACAAGATGAGCGGCCTTTTCGAGGGCTTGGATCTGGTCCAATTCCAAGACCACTCCAATATCCTCGAGACTTTTCTTTACTTTTTGAGCGGCCTCTTCGACGGAACCACAAGTGGGTAAGAAGTTACGAATCTGCTTTTGAAAGCTTGTGACTTGAGGCGAACCTGATGTTGTCGAGAGAGCCAATATTTTCCCTTTTATTTAAAGATGTCACGAGTGATTTGGTTTCCAAAGCCAACTGCTTATTATTATCCAATAAAAGCCGGGCGATAATAAGGCGGTAGCGAGCAATCTCAAGTGGTTTGTCCTTGGACGATCTGGCTATGTGGACGCTCGGCGGCGGGTGAGCAACCGTCCAAAATGTTGCAGCGGGCCAATCTTGGATTGCCGAAAATGACCGACTAGCATCTATCTTGGTGCCCCACGCTAAAAAGTGTTCTTATCCCAACCCCCTAGATCGGATTGGACTCGAAGCTGGCATCCGGCAATGAGGCACTCACAAGGAGTTCATGCCGAGTGGCGCTGTTCTTATAGGCCCATACCGGCCATCCAGCCACTAACTACAATGCTGTTGTGCGGCCCGTCATTGAGGACTTTCGCTGCACTCGCTCGATCACAGCGGCGGCATGGGTCTAAGCCGCGGACAAACTAACCGGTTTGAATAGCGCGTTCCCGAGCCTTACAACTGGCCGATCCAACGGTTGTACCTGTCTCGGAGGTATTGTCAGAAGAACTTTATCTGATAGCCTTTATGAGGCTCGGTTCTTGGTCTGCGTGGCGCTCTGCAAGGTCTTTTCCTTTACAGAACAGTTAATTGCGGCCTCTAATTAGAAGAGGACGCCAAGAAGGGCAGCCTAGTGCGATTATTCTGACAACACCATTCCGGGGCATATCTCATTCTGTGTCATCGTCCGGTGACTGTCGAATTAGCTCTTCGAGCCATTTTCTATTTTGGTGATCGAAGTGTGCCGCGAGCTCGGGGTAAAATTCAGAGGACGCTGTCGCAAAATCGAAAATGTCCTCGGCATTGGTCCCGTCGAAGTTCAAATCTTTGTAGTCATCGATAAGCCCGTTTGCGTCGATGATCGAAATCACTTGGCGCATCGACAGTGGGTTCTTGGCCCATCGCGGCTTCACGACGAAACGTCTTGGCGGTTCCTGCTCCTTGTATTCATCGACCAGCCGGTAATAGATCCGTTCCCCGGAGCGTCGCGCCCTGATCGAAAAGACGTCCATCGTTACGGATCGCAACGTGACACGCGCAATCTCCACCTCATCCGGGCGCAGGGGCGGAAGATACTCCCCGCCCATGAGCCAAGGATGGATTGACCCCTGTATCGATCGGGTCGTGCTATCGAGCGTTGGTTCGGTGGGTACGGCGAGGTCTGATCCAGAAGCGGCCTCATTTTTGGCGGCCTTCCTTCGAAGTTCTCCGGTGATATGGCTTCCGAAGTAGGAAGCCAGACTTTGTGGGCCCCAGTAGGATTTGGGTCTAAAATCAAGATCGAACTCTTCAAACATCATGGCTTCTCCAGCATTTTTTTGTCTTTTCAAAATTTCAATGTTCACGCAGCCGGGCTTGCTGTCTGGCGTGCTTGGCCGCGCCTACAGCCGGCAGATGGGCCCAGTTGAGATCTGAAGGCCGCATCTCTATGCCGTGTTCCTCGTTCCAGGCCCGCCCACATCGGTTGCATTTGTGGCCGTCGGTCAAGCCGTGCATCCAGATCATCTCGACGTCCCAGCTTCCGCAACTGCACAACTCGCGCGGGGACAGGGTTCCTTTTGGTACACAGCAGCAGGTCAACGCTCCAACTCGCCAGCAGCGATAACGCCGTCTACGACTAGCCAACTCGTACGCTCAGCCACTTCGGCCGTAAGATGCGGCAGACACCAGTCGCCATCGAGCTTCGCGGTCGCATAGCGCGGTGTGCTCGGGTGCTCCCCGAGTTCAAGCCCGAGGCTTGGGATGCGGGCGCCAAAGGGGCCGGTTATCTGGTCCTGGAAGAGATCGTAGAGAAGATCGTGAGCTTCCGTCTCGGGCCGGTAGTTGGCATGCCATACGTGGAAGGCGGAATCTTCGAATTCTGCTGGCTCGTAGAGGTCCTCTTCCGCAAACCATCCATCGTCGATCATGCGCCAGTGATCTGGCTGTTGAAGGACGAGATCGGTTCCGGGGCCAAACGCCCGCTCAAGGGCCTCGGACCTGATCAGTTTCGGCGGGGTCTCCGGGCCGTCGCTAAAAAGCAGTAACCGGCCGTCACCGGTTGGCTTCGCGGATAAGGTCCGAATCCTCGGCAAGGCCTTCAAAGGTAAATAGACATGTTGTTCCTCTGCTGCTTGCAGAGCCAACGGACTGGATACTGTAGCGGCAGTTGTGACGATGAAGTCTCGACGCGTAATCATAGCGGTCTCCTTTGTTGGGACCGGCAGGACAATCGCATAAGGATGGGGCCAACCCTTTCGTTGCCGATCTGGCCACATCCCCTTTCGGGCGACCACCTTGCCGGGTTGGGCAGGTTGGCGGAGGCAGAAGCCTCTCTCTTGATGCACTTTTTTAAATAAGTCTGTCTGAGCTGTCTTTCAAGATGGAAATGTTGCTGACCTCATTTTGGCACCTTTGCTTTCGCAGGAAGACGTAGAAGCCGGAACCACAATTAGACAGAGTTTGCGACCAGTTATTTCTCGTCTGCCAATTTCAGCTTCCGAACACGATCAGAGGCTCACTTCAGGCCCATTTTTCTTTTGGTTTCATTTGGATTTAGAGGTGGAGATCTTCATGCAGAGATAGTCCAAGCGCCCAAAATCGATCTTTGAACAAGCCATGTCTATTGTCGACCGCCTTTGTGCTTCAGGAGGAAGGTTCAAAAAACATATTTGCAAAGGATGGTTGAATTTGATCGAGCGCCCTGTGCGAAAGTGGATTCAGTAGCGCAATCTGAAACGAATCCGAAGGACGGTCGTCGGAGGGATGTCGGTTGCCACACCTCATCCTCAATGTGGATTGAGATATGGCTGCACGCCGAACGCGTGACCCCGTCTTGCCTCACGCTCCAATTCGCACGCACCAGCTGACGTTTCCACCAGAGCGTAGCCACGGCGAATGTGGCTCATACATAAAGACGTCAATATCCGTGTCCAGAGTGATGTCCATCGCAGGAAAGATTGCGCGCAGGTAAACTCCCTGCACGACCCTGCGCTAGCCACATAAATTTCTGAATTTCCTTGGAATAAGGTTATGGAGAATGTCGGTTGCATTGTCCAAGTGATTTGCGGTCTAAACTCCGCAATTGCCACGGACAGAGAACGAAGCATGTTGGATTTTTTATGGGGTATGGTTGGCAGTCGTCCCATTGAATGGATTGCGGTTGCCTGTGGAGTTTTAAACGTAAGCCTGATCATCCGGCGTTCAATCTGGAATTACCCGTTCGGCTTTTTGGTGGTGACGCTCTATTTCTTCATTTTCTGGGAGTACCGGCTCTATAGCGACGCGCTTCTGCAGGTCTACTTTTTCGTTATTCAGATTTACGGCTTTTATGTTTGGCTGAACGGGCGGGCTCCGGACGGACTGGTGATCGTGGCGCCTTTGGGCTCAGGCATATTTGCGTTGTACCTCGGAGCGACCGCTCTCGTTTGGCTGATCGTCGCGAGCCTGATGTCAACATATACCGACGCGGCCGCACCCTATTGGGATGCCGCTGTAGCGGCTCTTAGCGTCACCGCGCAATTCTTATTGTCGCGAAGGCACTTACAAAGCTGGTATTTGTGGATCGCAGTGGATGTGCTTGCAATTGGCCTCTTCTACACGCGCGGGTTGGAGCCAACGGCGGCACTTTACATTGTGTTCTTGGGTCTCGCGATCATGGGATTAATCCAATGGCGTCGGGCAACGATGCAGACTTTTGCATCATGACGACTCGCGGGTTTCTGTTGGGCAAGTTCATGCCACCCCATTCAGGGCACGTCTATTGCGCCGAGGTCGGGAAGGCACGGTGCGATGTGATGACTGTTCTTGTATGCAGCCATGATGCGGAGCCGATAGACGGGTATCTCCGAGCCAACTGGATGCGGGAGTGCCTTCCACAAGCAGGGTATCGCGTTCTACATATGCATCGTGATATTCCGCAAGCGCCTGAAGACCACCCCGACTTCTGGCCCATCTGGCGCGACGCTATTGCGGAGTTTCACCCCGAACCGATTGATTGGGTATTTGGCTCCGAAGAATACATACACCGCCTCGCGCGGGAACTTCGTGCCCGTCCGTTTCCGGTTGATCCTGATCGAGAAGTTGTTCCTGTGTCAGCAACCGCAATCCGAGTAAATTCATGGAGCTATTGGGACTATGTGCCCAGTCCGGTGCGGGGGTATTGTCAACGCCGCCTTGTTCTAGTCGGTGCAGAAAGCACAGGTAAGACTGCTCTGTCAGAGGTTTTGGCCACAAGACTCAATAGTGTTCCGATCCCTGAATACGGACGCGAGTACGACGCCATTTTCCGCCATGGGCAAAGTTGGCTCTTGTCAGATTTTGAGGAGATCATGGCAGGCCACAAAGCGCTGGCTGATACAATGGCGAAACGAGGTGGGCCAGTCGTAATCGAGGATACTGATGCCGTCCAAACACTTGTCTGGGCCGAGGTTCTGCTGGGCAAAGTGACGGAAACGCTCGTAAATCAAGCACGGACCGCAGTTGCCGGGAAGTCCTACCTTTTGCTTGATCATCAAACGCCTTGGCATGACGATGGAACACGGTATTTTGCAGATACAACTCGCCGGGCGTTTTTCACACAACGTTTGAGTGAATGGCTGAATACCTTTAAGGCTGACTGGCAGCTCATCCAGGGGGAGGATTGGGCCGCGCGTACGGCAGCAGCCAGTGCCCGGCTAGACGCGGTTGATGCATTTTGGGTTTCACACGCCAAGAGATTTGGACACCATTCTGGCTGATTTAATCCGAGCACCAAGAGGCGACATTCGCGCAAGCCGCAGCATCTATCAGTTAAGGCTTCAGGCGGCCATCCGACAGTTTCACTCAGATGACGGCACTGTCAGAGCAAATTAGCTTGAGACGGGCAGGGCGGTTCCGTACCTTCCGGACATGACCAAATCTGATCCATTTTGCTATTTCAAAACGAGCCCTGAGATTATCCGCCTGGCGGTGATGCTGTACGTCCGCTTCCCGCTGTCGCTTCGCAATGTTGAGGATTTGCTCCACGAAACGCACCTTGAAGTCCGCTGCCGGCGGCAAGCAGGTCAGACCACCGACGCCGGTCATCAAACCGGGCACGCAGCTCGTGCGGGAGTAGAACGGTCGGCGGTTTCAGGTTGAAGTCACGGATGATGGCTTTCGCATGAACGGAGAACGTTTCCGATCGCTGTCTGCCATTGCGTTACGGATCACCGGGACCAACTGGTCAGGGCCTCGGTTTTCGGATCGAACAGTCAGGCGGGAACTGGCTCATGAAGAAAATCCGCTGCGCCATATCGTTACAGATGAAGCCGATCTTGGGGCTGCAAAGATGGGAGTGGATGAAGCCGAGCTTAGCCAAATGCGTAACCTTTGCCCGTACCTTTGAGGAGTATCACCGTGAAGTATTTTTTGATTGCATTTGCTCTGCTCGCAGGGAACGCAACGACTGCTCTGTCCGCTGATCAAGCTGACATAGTGGGCCCTGCGCAAATTCGCGATGTCGACACGATTGTTGTATCCGGGGTGCCGATCCGCTTGAACGGCGTTGACGGGCCGGAACTGGGCAACGCTGCGGGGCGCGACGCCCGACGCTGGATGGTAAATCATCTGCGGGATAGGACTGTTGCGTGCTTTTTGACTGGAGCCAAAACATACGACCGCCATGTAGGCACTTGCTATATCCAAGGAGGTACAGCAGAGCGCTGGATCGATATCGGGGCTTCCGCGATATCCGCTGGCCATGCGCTCGATTGTCGTCGTTACTCTGGCGGAAGATACGCTGATCTGGAAACACCAGCAGCCAGGTCTCGGATTAAGAGGGCTAACTATTGTTGATAGAGGAAAAGAAGTTCCTCAGGCGAAGTCGCGAGAGTGGTTGGAAGCAGGCGCGCTTTCGACCCGCGGCCACCCGAGGAGAAACCTATAGACCTTTTGGGCTTGCCGCCTAATTGCGCAGCCCGATCCGAATTGGCAAAGGCAGTCAATGATGCGTAACGATCGAGCCAACGGCGAGACAAACCCGTCTGATTCACCGCGCCTCACAAGCGCGCCAGGTTGATTAGGGAGCTCTCCAGCGGATTTCCATCAGGGCCAGCAGATCGTTTCAAGCTGCACAAACAGGCCGGACATATGAAAGCAACCGATCACCGCAACAGGACAAAATCAAGCCTTGCCAAAGGCGGCGTCCACATATGAATCACAAATCAAACCCAATGGGAATCCCGCGATTCAGGGTTCAAGCTCGCCGCTTTAGACGTTCGCAAGCAGGACGGATTTGATAAAGGAATATCAAGCTAAAGTCACGTTCGCTGCTCTAGTTTTTCCGTCGATCAGCCTTTCTGTTTCATGTCTAACAGACGCACCCGAGAGCATAGCGTTCCAGACGTCAAGATCGACATCATCTCTGTGCACAAATGTATCTTTGCCATCAACACTCGTAATAAAGCCAAAGTTTGGTTTTCGACCAGACTCCTTCAGGTGGCCAATTCTCGTGATGGATTCGTCGTCTCCCTTTGTAGACTCAGTCAATAGCATCAGCTCATTAAATTGATGTTCCAATTGAGTTACCTCGTCAGAAACGCTTTGATTAAAAGACGCGGTCACTCTTGCCATGTTTGATGAGTACTCTCTAATTCGCCTAATCAGAGTCTCATCCAAATGCTCTGCACTTATATAGCTTAGAGCTTTGGTGAAATATCTTATGTATGGTGCAATATCCTCAGGGAGGCTATCGCTTCTCATATATTCAATTCTCCTGAAACAATTTTGAATTTGAAGATCATACAAAATCCTAATAGTCTTGGATTCCAAATTTTCCAATTTTAGTGCTTTCTCTAGATAGGATTGTGCCTTTTCAAAGTCAGAGACATACATCGACGCCTTAGTAACAGCTATCAGTACTTCCGGCGCCTCCGGGGCTGCTTCAAGTGCTTTCTGAAACGTCGCCAGAGCTCCTTGGTAATCATTGTATGTTCGAAGTAGAAACTCTCCATACATTAAATTAATTTGAGGCTGATCTTGCCCCAGCTCAATGGCGTTTATGTATGCTTCTTGTGCTCTTGAATTATTTCCACTCAGAAAACTAATGTATCCCTCAACTCTAGAAACCTCAAAATAATCAGGAAGCGTTATTTTAAGGTCATCAATTATCTCAAATGCCTCTAGAAAGTTATCGTTCTTTGCAAGAGCTATAGCCTGGCGAAGTTTCCTGACGGCCACTGCATCGGACTTCGAACGAACAGTATATAGGTTTGGGTTATACCTACTCACGCCCATTCTTTTGCCAGACTCTTCCTGATATATACCTTCAATTTGGCGGAATCTCTTCAAAATTGTTTCGACGTTTACCGGCATTTCCTTAAGTACGCGGACAAGATAGGATTTGGCGAGAGGTTTGACCTGAAAGGTTACTTCATCATTGGCATCGGTTTTTTGCTCAACAATTGAAAACCTCATTAACTCAGCCAAGCTCTCCTCAAGGCTGCGTACGTCATCCTCAGTCACGTACTGCAGGACTGCAAGGGATGAAGCTCTAGGTAAGGTTGACAGGACTGACAGGTGTTTCCTGGTCGTAGACGCCAGTGCACCAAATACGTTTTCCAAGCAGAACTTGAGCGCAGTCGAAGAATTTGCAACAATGGCAGCAGGATTGAGACCTTTCCTGACGCCTAAGCAAAACCACTTCAACAATAATGGCTTATTTTGCATTTTTGATGCATATGCCTTAAGGTTTCGATTGGATTCGCGCTTTAATGTGTCTATGTCATATGTGGATATAAGTACGCGTAAAAAACTAACCGCCTCGTCCTCCGTGAAAGGGTTTACTTTCACCGACAAATCGGAGCCAAGCGGGATTCGAGAAGTCAGGAGAAGCTTGCTTTCTCCTGGTATGTCGGCTGCAAATCGTTGGATGTTCTCATCGAGAATGGTTTCTAAGTTGTCGATTACTAGAAGTATCTTGTTATCTTCCATTAATTTTAAAACACGGTCTAGCGGCTCAGGAACTTCTTCTTCAAATATCCCTGCTACTTCTCCAAAAGCAGCCGCTGAACTTGTAATTTCAGTTTCAATTCTCTCAATCTCAGCGCCAGTCAATTTTGATGATTTCGCAGAAACCCATATTATTGCATCAAAATTATGATCGTTCCCATTTAGCAATCCATATAAGGTCTGAAGTGTGACTGCAGTTTTCCCATCGCCACCGTCGCCTAAGACCGTTACCACTGGGTGTCTCCCAATTATCCTTTTTTTAAGTTCCTGTTCTAACTTCTTCCGAGGAAAAAAACCCGTATCATCGTAATCGGGAACAGGTAGGTTATTAAAAGTTTCGCTGTATCCGACGTTTGAAAAAAGATGCATTGATAGATCAACTATAGAACTTGGATCGCTCGAGTATCTCTTTTGGTTCTCGCTAAATGTCGGCCAATATTTTGGGTTCTTAATAAGTTCGTTAGTAAGGGCAAAAGCTCGCGAATAATCTTCAATAGTCAATGGCCTTCCATGCATTACTGTGTTTCGTACGGAAATGCACTGAGTGAACAATTTTTGCACCTTTAAGTAATGTTCCCGCATTTGGTCGGGCATAGCGTCTTTATGCCGGAGTAAAACGTCGTACTTTTCCCCAAGGTCCAGACCATTCAGAAGGTCTAGGTCGTCGTCAAAACTGTAAGAAATATTTCGATTTGAAAGATTATCTTTCGCTTTTTGCCGTTCTTTTTCGTTTAGAATTCGACCATCTTCCGGCTGAATTAAATTGCGAGTTTGGTTGACAATATCCTGTTCAATCGAGTCGAAGAACAGGTAAAGTGCTATTTTTTGAAAACTTGCCATCTTTCGATCAAACTCCGATTTTTGAGCCTATACTCACACGCCTATTTGTCACATGTTTGCAATTGGTGTGGCTGTTTCTTGAACATTTTTTCTCTAACTTTGCGTGATTGCTTCATGACGTGCAAGGGCGCATTGCGGCTGGGGTTTAGACGGATGTCGCGAGGCAAATGCGAAATCGCAAGCTGAGATCGAAAGCAGCCATTCAGACAAAACGCTGCGAAGGTCCGCAATCCGCCGATTATGTTCTCTAATCTGTCAATATGCTTTCTCACTCTGCGGGTGGTTTAACGTCTGAGGTTGCCTGGGTTCTCTTCGAGCTCACGGGCTCATGATGGGGTTGGCTGGGTGTGGATCGGCAAGGTTGAAACCGCGATCAGATTGGTCGTCTGCTCTGTCGCTACAAAATCGGCGCCATGTTCCACGCCCTCCCTCGGGCGTCCTCCCGTGTAGGAACTGTGATATAGGAATCCTCTGCTGCTCAGGTTCTGGTCATACGGCCCGGAAGTCAGTCTGATCGCGCATCATGGCATGCAGGATGATCGCGAGCCGTCTTGATCAGCCCCACCTAAGTGGTCCAGTTTGAATGTTAGTGCATAATTGGCCTTGGTTCCATCGGGACGATGGTTTCTGGGGCTGGCGGGCGGTAGCCCAGAGCACTGTGGGGTCGTTTGGTATTGTAGTGTTTCCTCCATTGTTCGATCAGGATTTGTGCTTCGCTTAGCGAGTAGAAGACCTCTCCATTTAGCAATTCATCTCGGAACCGGGCGTTGAAGCTTTCACAGTATCCGTTCTCCCAGGGCGATCCGGGTTCGATATAGGCGGTCTTGGCACCGACGGCTGCAATCCAGTCTCTGACAGCTTGAGCAATGAACTCTGGGCCGTTGTCCGACCTGATGTACGCTGGAACGCCTCGCAGGATGAACAGATCCGTCAGAGCATCGATGACCTCAGTCGAGTTCAGCCTTCGCTTCACGCGGATCGCCAGACATTCCCGGCTGTGTTCGTCCAGGATGTTCAGGGTTCTGAACGCCTTTCCATCATCGGTCCGGTGATGCACGAAGTCATACGACCAGACGTGGTCGCGATGCTCTGGCCGCAGACGAACGCACGAGCCGTCGTTCAGCCACAACCTCCCCTTCTTGGGCTGTTTCATTGGCACTTTGAGCCCCTCACGCCGCCACAGGCGTTCGACACGCTTGTCGTTCACTAGCCAACCTGCATCCCTGAGTAAGGCCGCGATCCGACGATAACCGTAACGGCCGTATTGGCGTGTCAGTTCGATCATATCAGCGACCAGACACTCCTCGTCAGCGCGACCAACAGGCAAATGCCTCTGTGTGGACCTGTGTTGCCCCAAGACATGACAAACCCGCCGTTCCGACACCCTGATGTGACTGCGGATGTGGTCGATGCAGGCGCGACGACGCGAGGGGCTTAGTAGTTTCCCCGTGCAGCCTCAGACAAGATCAGCTTGTCCAACGTCAGGTCTGACACGGCCCGACGCAGCCGATCATTCTCCTTTTGAAGACGTTTCAGTTCCTTCAGTTGGTCGGGTCCCATTCCACCATATTGCTTACGCCAACGGTAAAACGTCTGTTCCGCTATCTGCACCTGCCTGATCGCATCGACCCGCGGCATTCCTTGGCCGCAAAGCACCTCAACCTGCCGTAGCTTCGTGACAATCTCTTCCGGCTTGTGTCGCTTGATTCCCATCTTTGATCCTCCGTTTCCTAACTATAAGGGCGGACCACTTCAGTGGGGGAGGATCAAGCGCCACCCGCGCTTTTCTCATTGTCGAGCGCTGCCCGATTGCGAGCGCCCATGACTTGAGTTTGAGCGGTGCCGCATATCGTGTGAGCATCACGTTCGCGGCTTCATAGAGCAGCGTTCGGACCCGCACGTCGCCACATTTCGAGATACTACCGGTATAGTCGACCTCGCCGGACTGGTGGCGTTTGGGAACCAGCCCGAGATAGGGCCCTACATCTCGCGAGCGTTTAAAGCGTGTCGGATCATCAATGGCTGCCGCGAACGCCAGTGCCGTGATCGGGCCAACGCCTGGCACTGTCATGAGGCGGGTGCAGATGTTTGATTTGCGCGTCATCACTTTGATATCGCTGTCGATGGCGACCACGGCCGTCAATATCGCGTGGCGCGCCGCAAACAGGCCTCGCAACGCAGCATGCAAACCGGGAACGCCGTCGCTGATTTTCAAAGCCACGTCTTTGAATGCGGGGGACAGAGCGCGTGGCAGGCGGACCCCAAACACGACGACAAGTCCACGGATCTGATTATCGATGGTCACGCGTTGTCCGACCAGCTTCTTGCGCGCCGCGATCAGCGAGCGGATCGCATGAGCGGACAGCGATTTGACATGGGTTGGTTTATAGAACCCTGTCCGCGCCAGATGCGCCAAGCCTCGTGCATCATTACGGTCAGTTTTGTGCCCTGCGAGCGACTTCAGTGCCTGATAGGCTTGGCGGCTCTCGAT
The DNA here is from genome assembly GCF_051013555.1 of Sulfitobacter sp. TBRI5. Classification (NCBI taxonomy): domain Bacteria; kingdom Pseudomonadati; phylum Pseudomonadota; class Alphaproteobacteria; order Rhodobacterales; family Roseobacteraceae; genus Sulfitobacter; species Sulfitobacter sp. TBRI5. The sequence continues at coordinate 2,018,162 of NZ_CP112884.1, forward strand.
GCAAACGACCGGGACACCAAGTTCCGTCAGGCCGTGGAACAGCATTGGGGCCATGCGCCCGGTCTCGAAAACAACCTTGGCACATGTGGGTCCGGCAGCGAGAAACCCGGCAATCGCCTTCGGCGTCGAGGGTGCTTTCCCTTCCCGGATCAACAGGCCTTCGCGGTCGAGAATACAGATATGCGTCTCTTCCATGGACACATCCAAACCAGCAAAATATTCCATCGGTCGGTCTCCTTTTCAATGACATGGGCATCCAGAATAACAGGCGCGGTGGTGCGCTGGTCCTGATTACGCCATGTTGAAAAATTCGAAAAACCCGCCCTCTCATTTTTCTGCCAATTTTCGTTGCGTTGGAAAAGTTGGCCCTATTTGCGTGTCGAGGGTTGTTAGAGACGCGCACATCGCCAAAGCTCTGATTTGGTCGAGCCCCCAGCCAAAATCTTCAACCGGCGCTCTATGGCGAAGTATTTCACCATTTCTTACAGAAAACAGAGTTTTTCAACACAATCAGCCCTTCGTGCAAAAAATATCTTCTTACCGACTGGACTTGGGCGGCTGACAGAGCGGTACTGTAAGTGCACCCGAAGCTATTCGGAGGCATCGCTCGGGACATCCGGGCTCTGCTCAGTAGCAGCGGGATGTTTCCGCTGATCACCTGAGGAGGCGACCATGCCCAATTCATCTAAAAAGCGCGCCACCAAGAAAGACCAGCTGATTAGGCTGCTGGGCAAGGCACCCGGCTGCGATATCAAATCATTGAGCGCCAAGCTTGGCTGGCAGCAGCATACGACGCGGGCGGCGCTGAGCGGCTTGCGCAAGGCCGGGTACGAAATCGCCAAAGAGAAGCCTGCGTCGGGTGGCATTTCAAAGTATCGCATTCTTGCCGCGCCAGCCTCTCGGAGAAGTTCATCCAAAGAGGTCGAGGCGCATGGGGCGTGATCCGAACCCCGAACGCCCCGTAACGCTCAAGCAATGGGAGGCGGTCTTTGGATCGCCTCCACCGCCACATCTGTCCGTGCGCTTTATGCAGAAGGCCCTGGCCTATGAAACGCAATGTAAAGCGCTGGGTGGAATGCCAGCTGTAACCAGACGTGCGTTAAAACGCATCTCCAAGGGGGAGCCCGCATGTGCCGCGCGCGCCATCAGACTGCAACCAGGCGCGCACCTCGTTCGGGAATGGAATGGCCGCGTGTATCAGGTGCACGTGGTTGACGGTGGCTTTGAACTGGATGGCAAAATGTGGAAGTCGCTCTCGGCCATCGCCAAGCACATCACCGGGGTGACGTGGTCGGGTCCGCGCTTCTTCGGGTTGAACAGCCCTGCAGGGCGGCGGACATGAACAGGCTCCGCTGCGCCATCTACACGCGCAAGTCATCAGAGGATGGGCTGGAACAGGAGTTCAACTCGCTGGATGCACAGCGTGAAGCCTGTGCCGCTTATATCGCCAGTCAGAAGCACGAAGGCTGGGTGCTGCTGCCGGAACACTATGATGATGGCGGGCTTTCCGGCGGGTCTCTGGAACGACCGGCGCTACAAAAGCTGCTGCAGGATATCGCCGACGGCCGGGTGGACCAGATCATCGTCTACAAGATCGACCGCCTGACGCGGTCGCTCGCTGACTTCTCGAAGATCGTGGATACGCTGGATGCGGCGCAAGCCTCGTTTGTCTCGGTCACCCAGTCCTTCAACACGGCGACCAGCATGGGGCGCCTGACGCTGAATATGCTGCTGTCGTTTGCGCAATTCGAGCGAGAAGTCACAGCGGAGCGGATCCGCGACAAGATCGCAGCCTCAAAACGCCGGGGCCTTTGGATGGGCGGGCAGGTGCCGCTTGGCTATGATGCGGATGGCAGGACGTTGAAGGTCAACGAGGCCGAAGCTCCGATGATCCGAACGCTGTACGATCTCTATGAGCAGTTCGGAACCGTACGGGATGTAAAACATGCGGCTGACCGGTTGGGGTTGCGCAGTCGGCAGAGGAAGGGTTCAAATGGATCTATAACAGGCGGGATCAGCTTTGATCGCGGCCATATCCACCACCTGCTGACGAACCCCGTCTACGCGGGCCGCATCCGTCACAAGACAGAAGTGCACGATGGCCAGCATGAGGCGATCATCGATCCGGACCGTTGGGATCAGATCCAGCAGGTGCTGCAGAGCGGTGCTGCGAAGGGCAGGGCGCGTAAAACCGCGAAGCAGAGATCATTGCTGTGCGGTAAGTTGTTCGATGAGACGGGCGACCGGCTGACGCCATCGCATTCAAAGACAAAGGCAGGCGTCCGGCTTCGATACTATGTCTCCCACCGTTTGATCAAAAACAGCGGGGAAGCTGTTGGAGAGGGTTGGCGACTGCCTGCAGAAGAACTGGAACAGAAAGTCGCCGATGTCATACGCGTGTCTCTCTCCAAACCGTCCTTTCTTGGAGCCGCCCTCCCAACCGCCTCGATAGAAGCGATTGGAACGGCGAGCAACAAGTTGCGCTGCCTCACGTCCAAAAGTGATGTGGCGCCGCTGCTCAACCTGGTCGAACGCATCGACTTGGCGCCCGGCGAACTTGGTGTCACTCTTCGCCGCAATCACCTCGCACGCCTATTCGAAACGGATGAGGAGCAGCTCGCGGCGGAAAGCATGTCCATCGCCACACCGTTCCAGCTGAGAAAACGCGGCGTCGAGACGAAGCTGATCCTGGGTGATGCACCCGGTGGCCTTGATGAAACCCTGATCCGGAATGTCGCCAAAGCGCATTTGTGGTTCGCGCAGATCAAAGCAGGTAAAACCCTGTCGGAGGTTGCAAAAGCCGAAGGCACGACGAAGGGCAGGATCTACCAGCTGATCGATTTAGCCTTCCTTGCGCCTGACATCATCCGGGAAGTCCTTGATGGCAAACAACCGTTGGGCTTCACATCCGACTGGTGCGTGCGTCATAGCTTGCCCGACGACTGGCAAGACCAACGCGCCCTGATCGCGACTCTCTGAACTCTTCCCACGGACACTCGTATCGCACAAAGCGCGACCTCAGACGTCGGGGCAAATTGCGGCTTATTTGACGGATACATACGGTCTGCGATAATTAGGAGTACATGTAACCCACGGTAAACACGTCACTATATGAAGCGATAGTCGTATCGTCTGCATTTGAAGAAGTGTTTGGCTGGGATGGTAGGATTCGAACCTACGATCTACTGTACCAAAAACAGTTGCCCTACCGCTAGGCCACATCCCAACACAGGTGGCTAATTACGCCCGAACATCTGGCAATTCAAGAGCACATTCGTAAAAATTTCGAAGTTACTCTTCCCGCGCGTCGAGTTTCAAAAGGTCTTCTGTATTCTGGTCGTTTCGTTCGTCGTTGATGATGTGTTCCAATTCGCCTTCCGCATCGGCTTTTACATTTTCAACAGTGATTTCCGGTTTTGCAGCAGGTGCCGTTGCCTCGGGTTTCGGGGCGGTTTTCGTGTCCTGGTCGAAATTGACAACACGATAGGTCGGTTCGGGCATTTCAATGCCGGCATTTTCAAAGGCGGTCAGGGCAACGCGCATGGCTTCTCCGCGCGCCAGGACAAAGCTGGTTTCGGTCTGGTCGATCCACGCGGCCAGTTGCAACACAACGGTACTGTCGCCGAGGTTTTCGACCCACACATTCGCCGCCGGTGTGTCCAGCACAAAGGGCAGCCCCTGTAAGGTATCCAGCGCCAGTTGCCGTGCCATGGACAGATCGGTGCCATAAGCCACACCCAGATCAAACACGAACCGGCGTTCGGGATTGCGCGAATAATTGACGATGCGGCTTTTGAAAACGGTCGCGTTCGGTATCCGGATGTGGTTGCCGTCAAAGGACAAAAGGATGGTCGCGCGACTGGTCAGGCGGATCACATTGCCGGTATCACCTTCGATTTCAACCGTGTCGTTGGGGCGAAACGGCTGGCGGATCGACAGCATGATCGATGCTATGAAGTTTTCGACAGTATCCTTGACGGCAAAGCCGATTGCCAGACCAACGATACCGGCGGCCCCCAATATGGTCGACAGCAATGCGCTTGCCCCGATGATATCAAGCGCGACCACCAGACCCGCCAGAACAAAGGCCAGCCGTACCAGTTGGCGATAGATATCAGCGATAAATGCGTTGGGCGCGATCCTTTCCCAAGGGCGTTTCAGGCGAGCAAGTGCAAATCCGAGGAAAACAACGGCGGCAAAGGCGATCAGGGCCACGCCGGCCAACGGCAGAAAGGCTACAAACTGGTTCAGCCGTGCCATAAAACGCTGTGCGGCCGGGTTCAGCCGTTCCACCACATCGGTGGTTTCAACGACTTCGTTTTCTATCGCCACAACACCCGCCACCCGGCCTGCGATCGTGTTCAGGCGCGTGGCGGTTTCGCCGTCCAGCGTTGTGCCGCGCAGGGTGACGATGCCGGACGATACGGTTACCGTGACGTTTTCAAACCCGTCGAGTTCCGCCAGAATTCCGCGAATGCGATTGGCAATTGCGGCGTCCTGCGTCGCGCTGTCTTCTACAGATATCGTGCCTTCGGGCTGGATCGTCGTTTGCGCAGACGCAACGCCAGAAAGGACAACAAACAACACTACCCAGAAGAAACGCATTTGAAATGCCCGTATCGGCGTCAGGAATGCAGTAAGCCTAGCGCAGGTATGCGGCAGTATAAACCGGTTCGATGGTGTCAAAGTGCTGTTTTGACAAGAACAGCCCCGGCGCGATGTCCGGCGGCCACCATATCATGAGCCTTGGCACAACCGGCCAGATCAAAGACTTGATCTATCGGACAGGTCAACGCGCCATCGGACAGGGCATCGCCCAGTCGCGCAATTGCAGCAGAACGCTGGGTATCTGTCAGGATGTAGATCAGCGCCATTTCCAAGGTAACGGCCTTGAACATCAGCGGATAGAAGGGAAGAGCGGGCTCCATCTTCTTGGCAGAGCCGTAACAGACTATGGTGCCGTTTTCGGCGATGACGGTCGCATCCAGTTCTGCGTTGACGCCAAATTCAACTTCGATGATGCGCTTTACCGGGCCCTTGGCGGCTTCCAGCACCTGATTGGCCAGATCGGGGGCGGTGTAATCCAGAACGGTATCGGCCCCGGCATCCAGAATCCGCTGGTGCGCGCGGGGGTGGGCCGTGGCGATCACATGGGCACCACCCCATTTTGCCAGCTGGACGGCCAGAAATCCGACGGTTCCGGCGCCGCCCTGTATCAGCAGGGTTTTTCCAGCGACGTCACCGCCACTGAATACGGTGTGGACCGCAGTCAATCCCGGAATGCCAAGGCACGCGCCGGTTTCAAAAGACACGTCATCGCCAAGCGGGACGGCCTGTTGCGCCGGCAAGGTGCAAAATTCGGCCGCTGTTCCGAAGGCGCGGCGCCACTGGGCGTTCCAGACCCAGACCCGACTGCCGATCCGGTCGCGGTTCACGCCTTCGCCTACGGCGCTGATGATGCCGGCACCGTCACTGTGCGGAATGATCATCGGATAAGGCAATTCGGTGACACCCGCACGCGCACCGGCGCGCGCCTTGACGTCGGACGGGTTGACCCCTGAAAACCGCATTTCAATCTGTACTTCGCCCGCGGCAGGAGGTTCGGCCGCCATGTCTTGCAGGTGCAACACGTCCTTTGCAGACCCAAAACGCGTGTAGGTGATTGCTTTCAATTGAACCTCCTTCAGGTCGGGTCACATCATCGGATTCGGCGCACACTAGCAATGCGCGAGTGAATTGCTAGTCTGTTGCCAGCAGAAAGGAACAGCCGATGCAAGCCTTGCGCACACCTGACGCGCGGTTAGATAACCTGTCCGATTATCCATTTGCGCCGCATTATGTTGATGTACCTGACCCTGATGGCGGCAGGTTGCGATTGCATTATCTGGATGAAGGATCATCGCTCGCAGCGCCTGTTCTGGCCCTGCACGGAGAGCCGACTTGGTCTTATCTTTACCGCCATATGATCCCGATCTGGGTGCAGGCCGGGCATCGGGTGATTGCGCCTGATCTGATCGGTTTTGGACGGTCCGACAAACCTGCGGATCGCAGCGATTATACATATCAGAGGCATGTCGACTGGATGTCCGCCTTTGTTCAGGGCCTGAAGCTGACCGGCATCACGCTGGTCTGTCAGGAATGGGGCGGATTGATCGGTTTGCGCCTTGTGGCGGATATGCCGGACAGGTTCGCCCGCGTTGTCGCCGCCAATACCGCTTTGCCAACCGGAGATCACCCGATGAACAAGGCGTTCCTGAACTGGCGCGCGTATTCGCAGGACACCCCTGTGTTTCGCAGTGGCCGCATCGTTTCGGGCGGAACGCAATCGAAACTGACCAAGGCGGAAGAAGCGGCCTATGACGCGCCGTTTCCCGATGCCAGCTACCTCGCGGGTGCCCGCGAATTTCCGATGCTTGTGCCGTGCCGGCCGGACGATCCCGCGTCACAGCCAAACCGCGTGGCGTGGGAAGGGTTGCGCCAGTTTGACAAACCGTTCCTGACCGCATTCGGGGCGGATGACAGGGTTATGGCCGGTATTGAAAAGGTGTTTCAGAAAAAGGTGCCGGGCGCGCAAGGCCAGTCCCACGTGATTTTGCCGGATGCCGGCCATTTTCTGCAGGAAGACGTGGGGCCGGAACTTGCCTCGATCGTAAACCGCTTTATCAGCGGGTAAGGCGCTTAATCCCGGATCTCATCTGGTGCCACGCCCCAAAGCGCGTCTTTTTTGGCCCATCCTTTGAAGCCACCGGATGACAGGCGGCACCAGTCCGGGTTGCATTCGCCCAGCCGCGCCACCACACCCAGTTCAAGCGCGGCCGTAATCGGCGTCGTCTCATCCGGACGGCTGTGAAGGGTCAGCATATCCTTATCAATGATCACGGTGCGATTGCCCGACAGCAAAGAATAGTGAATCCACCCGCCAATTCCGTCACGATCCTGAACGCGACGCCAGTGACCGTATTCGGCTGTGATTTCCAGCGGCATATCACGGCGCGTAAACACCCAGTCGATCCGATGGCTGAGCGAAGGACCGCGCCGAACGTTGCCTTCTGCGGCTTTCATCGAAACAAACCGCGGCAGCGGCAGATTGGTAACGGGGCCTCTGACAGCCACGTCGCCAGATTGCGCCAGTGTTGCCGAAGCCGCGCCAAGACCAGTGACCAGACACAGCATCAACGCGATGGCACGACCCAAAGGCCTGCGCATGGTTATGCCGGAAAAAGTGCCTGAATTCATGTCTGACCGTCGATTTCTGTGCGAGGTTCTTGTGCCCCGTCTTTACATCGGCCACCATGCCACAAAGCGGGTGAACAAGGAAAGCCCGAGGAAGGATAATGATGCCAACAGAACGTCTGAGTGTTGTTGTGACGCGACGGTTGCCCGAAGCGGTAGAAACAAGATTGTCTGAACTGTTCAACGTGCGCCTGCGCAGCGATGATACACCGATGAGCAGGACAGAAATGATCGAGGCGCTGCAAAACGCGGATGTTCTCGTGCCCACGATCACCGATACCATCGACAATGCGTTGATCACGCAGGCGGGTGACCGGTTGAAACTGATCGCGAACTATGGCGCAGGGGTTGACCATATCGATGTGGCAACCGCGCGCCAGCGTGGCATTCTGGTGTCAAACACACCGGGTGTTCTGACCGATGACACCGCCGACATGACGATGGCGCTGATTCTGGCCGTCACGCGCCGCATTCCCGAAGGTCTGGCCCTGATGCAGTCCGGAGAATGGACGGGCTGGGCGCCAACGGCCCTTTTGGGCGGGCGCGTCGGTGGGAAACGGCTTGGTATTCTGGGAATGGGCCGCATCGGACAGGCCGTTGCAAGACGTGCGCGGGCCTTTGGCATGCAAATCCATTACCACAACCGCAAACGGTTGCGCCCCGAAGTCGAAGATGCGCTGGAAGCGACCTATTGGGACAGTCTGGATCAGATGGTGGCGCGCATGGACGTGATCAGTATCAATTGCCCGCACACGCCCAGCACCTTCCACCTGATGAATGCGCGGCGTCTGAAGCTTTTGAAACCCTCGGCTGTCATCGTCAACACGTCACGCGGCGAAGTGATTGATGAAAACGCGCTGACCCGCATGCTGCGCGCCGGTGAAATCGCGGGTGCCGGTCTTGATGTCTACGAACACGGAACCGAAATAAATCCCCGATTGCGCGAACTCAAGAACGTGGTGCTGTTGCCGCATATGGGGTCGGCCACGCGCGAAGGGCGCGCTGAAATGGGGGAAAAGGTTCTGATCAATATCAAAACCTTTGACGACGGACATCGCCCGCCCGATCAGGTCGTACCGTCCATGCTGTAGCAAACGCCCTGAACGAAAGGACGACCCGATGCGCCTCACTATGACGTTCCTTTGCCTTTTGCTTGCCAGCGCGGGATGGGCACAACAGACGGCCGATTCCGTGCAACCGGAAAGCAGTATTGCCGGTGTGTTCGAAACATCATCCGATGTTGTCCAGCGGGCGCTGGCTGCCAAGTCGTCGGGTGAACCGGTACAATCTGATGCGTGGATGGTGGCCGCTGCCAACCCTCTGGCGGTCGAGGCCGGCGCCCGTATCTTGCGCGCAGGTGGAAATGCCGCTGATGCAATGGTGGCGGTGCAAGCCGTTCTGGGTCTGGTTGAGCCGCAATCCTCGGGCCTTGGCGGTGGTGCGTTTCTGGTCTGGTATGATGCAGCCAGTGGCAAGCTGACAACGCTGGACGGGCGCGAAACCGCGCCTTTGGCGGCCACACCGACCCTGTTTCAGGATGATAAGGGTGAACCGCTCGGGTTTTTTGATGCGGTTGTGGGCGGCAGATCGGTCGGAACGCCGGGCACGCCTGCCTTGATGGCGCTTGCCCATCAGAAATGGGGCAGGTTGGATTGGGCGCAACTGCTGGCGGAAGCTACGGAACTTGCACGAAACGGATTTACCGTTTCGCCGCGCCTTGCCGGTCTGGTGGATCAGGATGCTGAACGCTTGTCGCGATTTGCGACAACTGCGGCCTATTTTCTGCCGGGTGGAACGCCGATTAAGGCGGGTGATGTTCTGAAAAACCCTGAATATGCCAATACCTTGCAAGCGTTGGCCAACGCAGGTGTGCTTGCCTTTTACAGCGGATCGCTTGCGGGTAGTATCGTCGATACCGTGCGGTCGGCCCCCGGCAACCCCGGTGTGTTGTCGACACTTGATCTTGCGGTTTACGCCGTCAAGGAACGCGAGGCCGTCTGCGCCCGATATCGGGTCTATCAGGTCTGCGGTATGGGCCCGCCTTCGTCCGGGGCGCTGACAGTAGGCCAGATACTGGGCATGCTGGAGCCGTTTGATCTGGCCGCGCTGGGGGCAAAGAACCCCGAAAGCTGGCGTCTGATCGGCGATGCATCTCGTTTGGCTTTTGCGGATCGGGGCCGCTTCATGGCCGACAGTGATTTTGTTCCCGTCCCGACCAACGGGCTTGTCGCACCGGGCTATCTGGCACAGCGCGCGAAACAGCTAGGCGGGCCGATGGCATTGACCGATGTGGGCCCCGGCAGCCCCGAATTCGATCATGCCCTGAACTGGGCCGATGATACATCAATCGAATTCCCGTCCACCTCGCATATTTCGATCGTGGACGGACAGGGCAATGTCCTGTCGATGACCACAACCATCGAAAATGCCTTTGGATCGCGGCTTATGGTTGGTGGGTTTCTTCTGAACAATGAATTGACCGATTTCTCGTTTCGCACCCATGTCGATGGTGTTCCGATTGCGAACCGGCTGGAGCCGGGAAAACGTCCGCGTTCCTCGATGGCGCCAACGATTGTTCTGAAAGATGGCAAACCGGTTCTGGCTGTCGGGTCACCGGGGGGAAGCCGGATCATTGGCTATGTTGCCAAAACGATTATTGCGCATCTGGATTGGGGACTGGATGTGCAACAGGCGGTCTCGTTGCCGCATGCGATAAACCGCTTCGGCACATTTGATCTGGAAGATAGCACCGACGCGGTCGCGCTTCAGGGCGCGTTGGAGAGCATCGGGTTTGACGTATCTGTGCGTGATCTCAATTCGGGATTACACGCGATTTCAATCGGCGATCAATTGACGGGCGGTGCCGACCCGCGCCGCGAAGGCATTGCGCTGGGCGAATGATCGCGGTTTAGGGGGAACGCATGGTTCAGGCGACAACATTACCGCGTAACGAAGATGGTATCAGCACGGCGCTGGGCATTCTGAAACAGCGCTTTGGCGAGCGGTTTCACACCAGTCAATCCATGCGCGAACAGCACGCGCACACAACGACATGGATCACAAACCAGTCCCCTGATGCGGTGGTCTTTCCCTCCAGCACGTCAGAGGTGGCGGGAATCATCGAAATCTGTGCGGCCCATAATGTGCCGGTGGTTCCCTTTGGAACGGGCACGTCTCTGGAAGGCCATGTGAATGCCCCGGCGGGGGGCATTTCTGTGGATGTCAGCAACATGAACCGCATTCTGGCGGTCAACGCCGAAGATCTGGATTGTGTGGTGCAACCCGGTGTCACGCGCGAACAACTGAACACTCATTTGCGCGATCAGGGCCTGTTTTTCCCGATTGATCCCGGTGCCAATGCTTCACTGGGCGGCATGGCGTCCACGCGCGCATCAGGCACAAATGCCGTGCGCTATGGCACGATGCGCGACAATGTCATGGCGCTTGAGGCGGTGATGGCCGATGCAACGGTGATCCGAACCGCAACGCGCGCCCGCAAATCTTCGGCCGGTTATGATCTGACGCGGTTGCTGGTCGGGTCCGAAGGCACATTGGGCCTGATTACGGAAATCACCCTGAAACTGCACGGCATCCCCGAAGCGATATCTTCGGCGCGCTGTTCCTTTCCAACGGTCGATGCGGCCTGTCAGGCGGTGATTGCGGTGATCCAGTGCGGCATTCCGGTGGCGCGGATCGAATTGCTGGATGCCCTGACGGTGCAGGCGGTGAACGCCTATTCAAACCTTGATCTGCCGCACACGCCACTGCTGCTGCTGGAGTTTCATGGCTCTGAGGCAAGCGTTGTCGAACAATCGCAAAGCTTTGGCGACATCGCGGAAGAGTTCGGCGCCAGCGATTATACCGCAACGCGCACGACGGAAGAACGCAACGCGCTCTGGCAGGCCCGCCATGATGCCTACTGGGCGACGTTGAAACTGCGTCCCGGCGCACAAGGCATTTCGACAGACGTTTGTGTGCCGATTTCACGGCTTGCCGAATGCGTGGATAAGGCACAATCCCGATTGGCTGAACTGGGCATTCTGGCCCCGATCGTCGGCCATGTCGGGGATGGCAATTTTCACTGTCTTTTGCTGATCGACCGCGACAATCCGGCAGAGGTGGCCAAGGCGGACGGATTTGTCGGCTGGCTGAATGATCTTGCCATTTCAATGGGCGGAACCTGTACGGGGGAGCATGGTATCGGACAGGGCAAGATACCCTATCTGGTCAAGGAACTGGGGCCGGCAACGCGTTACATGCAGGCGATCAAGACGGCGCTTGATCCGCAAGGGATCATGAACCCCGGCAAGATATTCGTGTCCGATTAAAAGCAGATATGTGCGTGAAAGCGCACAGGCTTCTTTTTGCCAAAAATACGGATACACACCAGTCGCCACGGGCAGCCGGCAAATTGCAAGGCGGTGACGCGGAATGCATTTTTGCGCGCGCAGGTCGGTTTCGCGCATTCATGGGTCGGGGGAACCGTGTGGTGCGGCAGGGCGGTTTGGCATTGTGGCGCCAACATACTCTTTAGGGAATCGCGGAATTATGAAAACGCAGGTCAAAGCATTGGTCGTCGGCGGCGGGGCCGTCGGGACATCTATTGCCTATCATCTGGCCAAGGCCGGTTGGGACGATGTCATGTTGCTGGAACGCGACGAGTTGACATCGGGATCAACATGGCATGCTGCGGGGTTGCTCCCGTTGTTCAACATGTCCTTTGCGACAACGCATATTCACAAGTATTCCGTGGACTTCTACAAATCGCTCGAGGCAGAAACAGGTCTGAACGCCGGGTTTGCGGTTGTCGGAAACCTTCGTATGGCGCAGACAGACGAACGCATGGACGAATACATGCTTTATGCGTCGACTGCTGAAACCTGTGATGTTCCCTATCAATGGCTGACCCCGGACGAGATCAAGGCGCGCTGGCCGCTGATCCGCACCGACGACCTCAAGGGCGCGCTTTATCATCACACGGACGGGTACATTAACCCCGCGGACGTGACGCAGGCGATGGCCAAGGGCGCGCGTCAGCGCGGCGTGATGATAGAACGCAAATGGCAGGCCGACGCGTTCCACTGGACCGGTACACATTGGGAAGTGACCTGTTCCAAGATGGTCGAAAAGGGTGGCAATCTGGTGGTGTCAGACGAACAGATCGTCATCACCGCCGAACATGTTGTCACCGCTAGCGGCAACCACGCACAGCGCACTGCCAAGATGCTGGGAATCCGGATGCCCGCCATTCCGGTCGAACACCAGTTCATCGTGATGGATCAGGATCCGGATCTGGTGAAGTACCGTGCCGAAGGTGGTGCGGAACATCCGGTTGTGCGGGATGCCGATGCGCAATCTTATGTGCGCGAGGAACGGGGCGGCTGGATTCTGGGCGTTTACGAAAAAAATGCGCCTGCCTGTTTCGAATATGGCGTGCCCGACAGTTTCCGCGCCGATCTGTTCCCGCTTGATCTGGAGCGGATCGAAAACCAGTACATGGCAATGATCCACCGCATACCGTCCTGCGAGGAAAGCGGACTGAAGGACGATTTCAACGGCCCGATCTGTTACACGCCGGATGGCAATCCGCTGGTCGGACCGGCACCGGGGCTGCGCAATATGTGGCTGGCCGAAGGATTTTCCTTCGGGATCACGGCGGCCGGTGGCACAGGCTATTATCTGGCGCAGATGATGGTGGATGGCGAGGCCGAGATCGATATGGCCGCGCTGGATCCCAAGCGTTATTCCAGCACCTGGATGACAACCGAATTTGCCGCGCGCAAAAACGAAGAATGCTACGATCACGTCTACATTCTGCACCATCCCGACGAAGAACGCCCCGCCTGCCGCCCGTTGCGCACATCGCCTGCCTATGACCGGCAAAAGGCGCGTGGCGCCCAGTTCGGATTTGTGAACGGGTGGGAGCGGCCAAATTATTTTGGCCCGCTGGATGCGCCGGAAAATTTCGATCACGATGCGCGTTCGTTCCGTCGCGGCGGCTGGTGGCAATATGCCGTGGACGAGGCCAAGGCGGTGCGCGAAGGGGTGGGCCTGATTGATGCCACCGCGTTCACCAAACATGTGGTAAAAGGGCCGGGCGCTACTGCGTTCTTGGACTGGTTCACCTGCAACAAACTGCCGCGTGTGGGCCGGATCAACCTGACCTATGCGCTGACGGCGGCGGGCACCACACGCACTGAATACACCATCGTGCGACTGAAAGAGCACGAGTATTATCTGGTGTCCGCGGGTGCATGGACAGAATATGACGCCGATTTCCTGCGCAAGGCCGCCGAGGACAAGGCGGACGCGTTCGGGTACATCGAAATTCAGGATGTGACCACGCAATGGGGTGTTTTCGCCATTGCCGGACCGAAATCGCGTGATGTTCTGGCCGAGGTAATCAAGGATGGCGATCCGGCCACGGCGCTGTCGAACAAGCGTTTCCCCTGGCTTTCGGCGCAACGGATCGAACTTGGTATGTGTCCGGTGAATGCAATCCGCGTGGCATATACCGGCGAACTGGGCTGGGAATTGCATCACCCGATCGAAATGCAGAACTATCTGTTCGATCTGCTTGAAAAGGCGGGCGAAAAACACGGTATGAAACTGGTCGGAGCACGGGCGCAAAACTGGTTGCGTCAGGAAAAATCTTACCGCGCCTTCGGCACCGAACTGGGCCGGGATGCGACCCCAATCGAAGCGGATCTGCCAAGATTTGTCGATCTGTCCAAGGACTTTCACGGCAAGGCCGCGATGGAAAAAATCGGCATCCGTTCGAAATGCGTGACCTTGCTGATCGACGGACCTGACGATGCAGACCCGTGGGGACGCGAGGCGCTGTACCACGGCGATACCCGTGTCGGGCGTTTGACGTCGGGCGGATATTCCGTGGCGTTCGAAAAATCCATCGGCATGGGCTATGTCCCGCCGGAACTGGCTGTGGCCGGCACCACGCTGAAGGTTAAAATGCTTGACCAGCTTTGGGACGCGACGATCACCGAAGACAGCCCTTATGATCCGTCAAACGCGACCATTCGCATCGACGGATAGCCGACCCGCCTAAGACGCCACAGGAATACGGCCCCGACTATTCATCGGGGCCGTTTCAACATCACGCCTTCAACGCGTCGTAACAGGCCAGCGCCTTGGCCGCGTACATCAGCGACGGGCCACCACCCATCTGGATGCTCATCGACAGCACATCGCTGATTTCTTCGCGGGTGGCCCCGGCTTTGACCAGCGCTTCGGTATGCAGGGTGATACAGGGTTCGCACCGGTCTGCGATGGAAATCCCCAAGGCGATGAATTCCTTGACCTTGTAGTCCAGAACACCTCCGTCCTTGGCCGCTTTGCCCAAGGCACCGAATGCCTTGGCGGTGTCAGGGATTGCGCCGTTCAGATTGCGCAGTTCGGTGCGAGTGTCGTCCAGTTTGTCTTGCCAGCTCATATCGTGATCCTGTTTGCCATTTGGTCAGGAAATGAATGCGCAAAACGGAATGTGATCGCCTTGATCTAAGTCACGCAGGGCGAACAAAAATCAGGGCAAGGTTGTTGGCAGGCATTTCGATGGCCGCGCGCAAGTCCAAACCTGCGGACTGGGCAAGATCGATCACATCGAAATCATCCTTGTAGCCGATATCCGGATCCTGAGAGACAAGGCTGTCATGAAATGACAGGTCACCCTGGCTGGTGAACTCTCCGGCGCGGGTGAATGGCCCGTAAACAAAGAACAAGCCTTGCGCGGCCAGGGCCTTTGCACTTTCACGGATCAGAATCTCTGTTTCCGCGTGACTGATCAGGTGAAGCAGATTGATCAAAAGGATCAGGGATGAACCGGCATGTTCTGCAGCCCATCCGGGGTGCGTGGCATCCAGACGTTGCGCGCGGCGCACGTTGGATACCTGCGCTTCTGCGATATAGGCATTGATGCTTGCGAGACGATCATCTGCGATATCGGTCGGTTGCCAGACAAGATCGGGCCGAACTGCCGCAAAGCGCAGAACATGCTGTCCGGTGCCGCTGGCGATTTCCAAAGCGCGGCCGTCTTTTGGCGCATAGATCCCGATCACGTCACATAATGCATCCGCATTGCGCAAAGCCGCCGGCGCTGACAATTTTTCGCCCAAGGCCGCGTGCGCAATGCTGGCCGTGTGCGGTGGCTTGCGTTCAGGCATCAGGAAAACCGTGCCGGCGACAGGGCGGCAACGGTCTGCGCATCCAGCACCGGTTGCACGCCTGTGACCAGATCGGCGACCAGTTGCGATGCCGCCGGTGCTGTCTGAAACCCGTATCCCCCTTGTGCTGCGCACCAGACGAAATCTGGTTGAACCGGATCGCGGCCCAGCACCAGTGTTCTGTCGGGGGCAAAACTGCGCAGTCCCGCCCAGTTGGTTTCAACCCGGGTAACCGGGGTTGTTACCATCTCTTCATAGCGGGCAAGACCTTCGGCCAGCACCATATCGTCGGCGTAGGCATCATGGGGTTCAACCGGGTCTTCGTCTGCGGGCGAGACAAGCAGTTTTCCGGCATCCGGCTTGGCGTACCATGTTTCACCTGCACCAAAGAACATGGGCCAGCCTGAAACATCATGCCCGCCGGGGGCCGGAAGGCGTGCCATGGAACGGCGATGGGGGGTGATCCCCAGCGGGGCAATGCCTGCCATCCTTGCAATCGTGTCGGCCCATGCGCCTGCCGCATTTACCAGAATGTCGGCGCGGTGCGTTTGTGTGTTTGTGGTAACGATCCATTTTCCGTTGGCGCGCGTGATCTGCGAGACCGTCTCGCCGGTCAGAACCTTTCCACCGGCCTGACGGACCGTGCGGGCAAAATCCTGTATCATCCTGTCTGTGTCCAGATCCCATGCCTCGGCGTGGTATCCGGCGCGCACAATCCTGTCCTTGTTCAGGATCGGCACAAGTTCGCATGTCTCGGACGGGGTCAGAACGTCCAGATCCAGCGCAACCCGATCCGCTTCAAACTGCGCATCATCGGCTTCCCGTGCCAGTATCAGCAACCCGCGCGGCGATATGTATCCCCCGTTTGCCGTTCTGTGATAATCCGCACTGGCGACGCTTAACGCGACGGTCGGGGGTAGGCCATAGTTGGCCTCGAACAGAGCCGCCGACCGGCCCGAGGCGTGATAGCCCAGCGCGCTTTCACCTTCCAGAACGGTCACGGTGCCATGTGGCGCAAGCCGCGCGGCGGCCGAAACACCGGCAATACCGCCCCCGATTACAATAATGTCGCTCATATCCTGCCTTCAGTGTACAGCGGTGGAACGGCAAATGGGTTGCATGGTCTTGGCGTTGCCGCAACCGTTAACGTTGTTTTTAGCGATCTGCGCCAGCAACGTCAGGTGCTTTCTGTGCGGCTTAGACGTTGAACTTGCAGGCCAAGGGGATATAGACAGCAGAACTTGGCCAGAAAGGCGAACTGCTCACATGACAATGCTAGGCACTTTTATCAAACCGATGCATCCGGAGGGCCGGAAATTCGTGGCTATCTTTGCCGCAATCACGGTTTTTCTGTTTCTGCTGACGCCGGTTCTGGGATGGATTGGTGTCTTGCTAACGGTGTGGTGCTACTATTTCTTTCGTGACCCCGCACGAACGACACCGGTACGCGACGGGTTGATCATCAGCCCGGCAGACGGTGTCGTATCCCTGATCGAACCCGCCGTACCCCCAGCTGAGTTGGGCATGCCAGACGCGCCGCTGACGCGTGTCAGTGTTTTCATGAACGTCTTCAACTGCCACGTTAACCGCGCGCCGATTGGCGGCCGGATCGTCGCGGTGGCCTATCGCCCGGGCAAGTTTCTCAATGCGTCGCTGGACAAGGCAAGCGCGGACAACGAACGCAATTCGCTGTGCATTGAACTTCAAGACGGGCGCCAGATTGCAGTGGTTCAGATTGCCGGACTGGTGGCGCGCCGGATTGTGTGTTTCGTGGACAAAGGGCGCGCGATTGATACGGGCGAAAGGTTTGGCCTTATCCGGTTTGGATCGCGCGTGGATGTGTATTTGCCGGATGGTGTGGCCCCGATGGTCAGCGTCGGGCAAAGCATGGTTGCGGGTGAAACGGTTCTGGCGGATCTGGCGTCAACCGAAACAGCGCGCACCGCGCGGACGGGGTGAAGCATGTCTTTTGAAGGACCGCCCACTAAAACCGAAATGCCGATCGTTCAACTGCTACCCAATCTGGTGACGCTTGCAGCGATTTGCGCCGGGCTTACCGCCATCCGGTTCGGGTTTCAGGGCCAGTTTTCGACGGCCGTCCTGTTGATCCTTGCGGCTTGCGTACTGGATGGTATCGACGGGCGTCTGGCCCGTCTGCTGAATTGCGAAAGCCCCATGGGCGCCGAGCTAGACTCGCTTGCCGACTTTCTGAATTTCGGGGTGGCGACCCCCATTCTGATATATCTGTTTACCTTACAGGATATGCCAAAGGCGGGTTGGTTTGCCGTGCTGCTGTTTTCGGTCTGCTGCGTGATCCGTCTGGCGCGGTTCAATGTTGGCAAAAAGACAGACATTGATGCCAAGAACGGCAAATACTTTGTCGGGGTGCCGGCACCGGCGGGCGCGATGCTGATCCTGTTGCCGCTTTTCCTGTCGTTTCTGGATGATGACGGCGCGCATCTGCCCAACGAGGTGATATTCGTCTGGATGGCCACTGTCGGTTTGCTGATGATCAGCCGCATCCCGACCTATTCGTTCAAATTCATGACCGTATCGCGGGAAAACGTGAAGTATTTCCTGCTTGGCTTTGCCTGTGTTGTTGCGGCCCTGCTGAATTATCTGTGGCTTACCCTTTCAATTGTTGCTGCGGCTTATTTCGTCAGCGTCTTGTGGGCATGGCTTTCATCATGGCGCCGCGCCGCAGATTAGGCGCGCCAATAAAAAAGGCCCCGTTTCGCAACGGGGCCTTTTCTGCAAAGCGTTTGGTATCCCGGATTAGTTCGGGATGTCGCCTTCGATCCCTTCAACATAGAAGTTCATGCCAGCCAGTGTGCCATCATCGGCCACTTCGCCTTCGGCCAGCCAGTCGGAGCCGTCCTGTTTCTTGATCGGGCCTGTGAACGGATGGTATGACCCGTCCGCAATAGCGGCCTTCATTGCCAGCGCTTCGGCTTTCACGTCTGCGGGTACTGCATCGGAAATCTCGCCGATACCAACCATGCCCGGGCCAATACCGTCCCATGTGTCCATGCTTTCCCATGTCCCGTCCATCACGGCCTTGGTGCGCGCGATGTAGTAAGGTGCCCAATCATCGATAATGGATGAAACACGCGGGAACGGGGCATATTCGCCCATGTCCGAAGCCTGACCAAAGGTCACTACGTTGCCGGCTGCCTGCGCCGCTGCCTGAGGGGCTGTTGAATCCGTGTGTTGCAAGACCACGTCGGCGCCCTGTTCAATCAAAACCTTGGCCGCATCCGCCTCTTTTGCCGGATCAAACCAAGTGTAGGCCCAGATGATCTTGAATTCGACGTCAGGGTTTACCTTCTTGGCGTGGATATAGGCGCTGTTGATACCGCGGATCACTTCGGGGATCGGATAGGAGCCGATATAACCGATGATATTCGATTTGGTCATCTTTCCGGCAATGTGGCCCTGAATGGCACGGCCTTCGTAGAACCGCGCGGAATATGTGGAAACGTTGTCCGCGCGTTTGTAACCGGTCGCATGTTCGAATTTCACGTCCGGAAATTTCTTGGCCACGTTGATCGTCGGGTCCATGTATCCGAACGAGGTTGTGAAAATCAGATCGGCGCCGTCCAGTGCCATTTGCGTCATCACCCGCTCGGCATCCGGGCCTTCAGGAACACTTTCGACAAATACGGTTTCAACCGCATCGCCGAATTCTTCTTCGACAGCCAAACGGCCCTTATTGTGTTCATATGTCCAGCCGCCATCGCCGACGGGCCCGACAAAGACGAAACCGACCTTGGTCTTGTCTTGCGCCATTGCGCCGGTGGCCAGACCCAGCGCGACAACGGCACCGGTCAGGAGTTTTGTGAGTTTCATTTAGACTTCCCCATTTTGTAAGTTGGCCCCATGAACCGGGGCATCGTTGTGCCCCTAGTGTGAGGCGTGGAAATTACGGCCAAGCGAGGCAGGTGCGCTGCTTTTGTCCGCGGAAAGGATCACCAGAACCAGAATGGTTATCAGATACGGTGACATTGCCAGATATTCGACAGGAATGGCAACGCCTGCCGCCTGAAGATTCAGCTGAACCACGGTGACACCGCCAAACAAATAGGCACCCAGCAACGCCCGCCACGGTTTCCAGCTTGCAAACACCACCAGCGCAAGCGCAATCCAACCCACACCGGCCGTCATGCCCTCTGTCCACTGTGGCACCCGGATCAGGCTGATGTAAGCGCCGCCAAGGCCCGCGCAGGCGCCGCCAAACATGATCGCCATGAAACGGATGCGCACCACCTTGTATCCAAGTGCATGCGCGGCATCATGGCTTTCGCCGACCGCGCGCAGGATCAGACCGGCGCGGGTGAACTTCAGCATGGCCCACACGACAGCCGTCAGGGCGATGCCGAAATACAGGATCGGATCATGACCAAAAAGGATAGGGCCGATCACGGGCAGATCGCTGATCACCGGGATATCCAGACGTGCCGTGGGCGGCGGTTTGACACCGACATAGCCCTGACCCAAAAGCGCGGACAGGCCAAGCCCGAACAGTGTAAGCGCCAGCCCTGACGCCACCTGATTGGCCAGCGCCACTTGCGTCAACAGCGCAAACAGAACAGACAGTAGCGCGCCGCCGATTGCCGCGGCGAAGAACCCCAGTATCGGTGATCCGGTTTCAACCGCGATGGCAAAACCGCTGATGGCTCCGACGATCATCATGCCTTCGACACCCAGATTAAGCACACCGGATTTTTCGACAACCAGCTCGCCGATGGCGGCCAGCAGGATAGGCGTTGCCGCGACCATAAGGGATGCGATCAGAAGAACAGGATTGATGGCTGACAGGTCCATTAGGCAACCTCCCCTTGGCGCAACCGGATGCGGTAATTTGTCAGAAGATCAAAGGCCAGCAGGAAAAACAAAAGCATCCCCTGAAAGACCTGAATGGCGGCGGCGGGCAGTTGCAGATTGGATTGTGCGATCTCGCCGCCGATATAGGTAAGCGCCATCAGCAATCCGGCCAGCAAAACGCCCACCGGATGCAGCCGGCCCAGAAAGGCCACGATGATCGCGGTAAAACCGTACCCTGCGTTAAAGTCGATGCTGACCACACCGGATGGGCCCGACACTTCGAACAATCCCGCCAACCCGGCCAGCGCGCCGGATGCGCCCAGACAGAACAGGATCAGGCGCGCCGGGTTCACGCCGCCAAACCGTGCGGCGCGCGGCGCCTGACCTGTCAGTTTGATCTGAAACCCAAGCATGTGCCGGTTCAGCAGCACATAGGCGAAAATCACCGCGATAAAGGCCGCGACAACCCCCCAGTGCATACCGGACCCTGCGATAATCTCGGCATTATGCGCACTTTCATATTGTTGCAGGTTGCGACTGCCCGGAAAGCCGAACCCTTCGGGATTTTTCAGCAATCCCAAAGACATCGATGCCAGCAACTGTTCGGCCACATAAACCAGCATCAGAGAGACCAGAATTTCATTGGTGCCGAATTTCACCTTCAGAATCGCCGGGATCATTGCCCAGGCCCATCCGCCAAACGCACCACCAATCACCATCAGGGGAAAGATGTACCAGGCTTCCAGCGGATAAAAGGCAAGGCCCACGCCCGCGCCGACCAGAGCGCCGATAATGTATTGGCCTTCTGCACCGATGTTCCAAATGCCGGCGCGAAATCCCAGTGACAATCCGATGGCAATCAGGATCAGGGGCGCACCCTTGATCAGCAATTGCGGACGGTAGAAAAACGCGAATTCCCCAAACAGCGGATCCCAGAATATCGTTCGAATGGCGATAAACGGATTGTTCCCCAGCGCCCAGAACAGCAGGCCGCCAAACACCATGGTTGCCAGCACCGCCACGAGGGGCGTCGCCATCGACCATGCACGCGATGGCAGCGGGCGTTTAACAAGATGGATCATCGGGCACCTCCGGTGCTTCTTCTGTTCAGAAATATCCCCGCCGGAGGCGTCTTTGATCGGCGCCACTTCAGGTCAGTAACAGGCTCAAACATGGGCCACCTCCATCCCGTGGGCCCCGCCCATCATCATTCCGATCTCTTCCACGGTCAGACCCGCAGCAGGGCGGATATCAGACAAACGCCCTTCGTTCAGGGCAGCGAACCGGTCGGAAATTTCCATCAGTTCATCCAGATCCTGCGAAATGACAACCAGTGCTGCCCCGCCTGCGGCCAAATCCAGCAAGGCTTGCCGGATTGCAGCCGCCGCAGAGGCATCCACCCCCCATGTCGGCTGGTTCACCACCAGAACTTCGGGGCGCTGCAACACCTCGCGCCCGATCACGAATTTTTGCAGGTTGCCCCCCGACAGCGCCCGCGCCGCGTTGGCGGCACCCGGCGTGCGGACATCAAAATCCTTGATAATGCGCTCGGCAAATTCCTGCGCCTTGCCCCATTTCAGAAACCCGTTATTCACCAGCTTCTCGCGCACAGCACCTGTCAGCATGGCATTTTCGATCAGGCTCATATCGGGTGCTGCGGCATGACCCAGCCGTTCTTCGGGCGCGCTCAGCAGTCCCTGGCGGCGACGTTGCGCCGGCCCCATCTGGCCGATGCCAATGCCATGCATCTGCACCATGTCCGGATCTGTTCTGATCTCGCCAGACAGCGCGGCCAGAAGTTCGTCCTGCCCGTTTCCCGCAACCCCGCCAAGCCCCAGAATTTCGCCTGCCTGAACCGCAAAGCTGATATTCTTAAGGGATGTACCAAAGGCACCGGGGGATTTCGCGCTCAGGTTTTTCAGTTCCAGTGCGACCGCTCCCATGTCGCGCCCGGCACGTGTCGGCGTTTTCAGGATCGTGCCGACCATCATTTCGGCCATGTCGCGTGCGGTTGTATCGGCTGGCGTGCATTCGCCAACGACCTTTCCCAGACGCAACACGGTTGCATGGTCACAAAGCGCGCGGATTTCTTCCAGTTTGTGCGAGATATACAGAATTGCGGTGCCTTCGGCACTCAGCTTGCGCAGGGTCTGGAACAGGATATCGACCTCTTGCGGGGTCAGAACCGATGTCGGCTCATCCATGATCAACAGTTTCGGATCCTGCAGCAGGCAGCGGATGATCTCAACGCGCTGACGTTCGCCTGCTGAAAGATCACCGACAACACGGTAGGGATCAAGAGGCAGGCCATAGCGTTCTGACACGTCTTGGATCTGGGTGGCCAGATCCCGCATCTTTGGCGGGTTTTCCATGCCCAGGGCGATGTTTTCGGCCACGTTCAGCGCATCGAACAGCGAAAAATGCTGGAACACCATCGCAACACCGCTGGCGCGGGCTGCGCGCGGTTCGGGGGGCGCAAAATCGGCTCCGTTCATTTCCATCGTGCCGCTGTCGGGTTTGACAAGGCCATAAATCATTTTGACCAGCGTTGATTTTCCGGCTCCGTTTTCACCCAGCAAGGCGTGGACCTCGCCAACACCGATGTCAAAAGACACATCGCTGTTGGCCACAACACCGGGATAGGCCTTGGTCAGCCCGCGGATACGCAGCAGGGTATCGGATGGTTTCTTTGTCACGCGCGTCTCTCCTGTCGGGAGGTGTCATTTCGGTTTTCTGTTATGAAATCAGCGGCTACGCCAATCGCGATCCGCGCCGGATGTTTACCCAGTTCCGGGTCCCCGATCGGGCATGTGATCGCGTCGATCTGCGCCGGGCTGTGCCCCAGCGCGGCAAGCCGTTTGCGAAACCGTGCCCACTTGGTTTTCGATCCGATCAGGCCACAGAATCCAAAGCCCCGCAGCAACAGGCGATGACACAGTTCCAGATCAAGCGTGTGGGAATAGGTCAGGATCAGATGGCTTGCGTCCTCTGGGGCGTGTTCAGCCAGACGGGCCGGATCGGCCGCGGGCACAACGCTTATATGATCAGGGATGTCCGCTGGAAACCGGTCTGCGCCGGTGTCGATCCATGTCATTGCCAGATCGGGCAGGGGGGCCAGCACCGCGACGATCGCGCGGCCCACATGCCCTGCACCCCAGATCCAAACGCTGCGTTCGGCGCGATGTGCAGGCTCGATAAACCATCCCTGAACCAGTTGTGGCGTAGGACGGACCCCTTGATTGCGCGCGTCCGCCAACATCCGTTTTACGGCCAGTGGCATGTCGCCCGGTCCACGCGCGATCACTTCATTGTCCAGCGTTTCAATCCGTGCCGCATCGTAAAATTCGGTCAACACCCGCACCGCACCGCCACAGCATTGGCCCATGTCGGGGCCCAGCGCGTGGCGGGTCAACGTGTCGCTGGTCAAATTGCGGCTGGCGCGGGCCAGTTCGTATTCCAGCGCTCCGCCGCCGATGGTGCCGGATTGCCCGTCCGCCCAAACCAGCATGGCGGCGCCGACTTCGCGCGGAGAAGATCCCTTGACCTCGGCCAGCACGATGCGGGCCACGTGCCCGTGGCGTGCAACCGCATCGCGCAGGGATTGTACGTCAAACGCCATTCTGCACCGCCTTGAGCGTGCTGAAAACACACTCTGCAGTTGCCGGCGCATCCAGTGCCGGATACCGGTCGCCGCTGGTGCTGATGGCATCGCTCAGCGCCATGAATGCCGATATCCCCAGCATAAAGGGCGGTTCGCCGACTGCCTTGGACCGGTACACCGTATCCTCGCGGTTTTCTGCATCCCACAATGCGACATTGAACTGGTCGGGACGATCCGAACAGGCCGGGATCTTGTAGGTCGATGGGGCGTGGGTGCGCAATCTGCCCTGATCGTCCCAGACAAGGTGTTCCGTCGTCAGCCAGCCGGCCCCCTGCACATAAGCGCCTTCGACCTGCCCGATATCCAGTGCAGGGTTCAAGGATGCGCCTGCATCATGCAGGATATCGGCCCGCAATATCCGGTTTTCACCGGTCAGGGTGTCGATCACCACTTCGGTCACAGCCGCGCCATAGGCAAAATAGAAAAACGGCCTGCCCGTGCCCTTGATCCGGTCCCAGTCCAGATCGGGTGTCTTGTAAAACCCGGTGGCCGACAGGCTGATCCGGTTCTGATAGGCCAGCATTGCCGCCTCGGCAAAGGTATAGCGCGTGCCGCCCACATGCACATGACCATCTTCAAACCGGACCTGTTCTGACGTGCTTTGATGCAGTTCGGCCAGAAACGCGCTCATCCTGTCGCGGATCGTGTCACAGGCCGCCTTTACCGCCATACCGTTCAGATCACTGCCCGAAGAGGCTGCCGTTGCCGACGTGTTGGGCACTTTGGCCGTATCCGTGGCCGTGATCTTGATCTTGTCCACATCCACTCCGAACCGCGCGGCGGCCACCTGCGCCACCTTCTGAAACAGACCCTGACCCATTTCGGTGCCGCCGTGGTTCATGTGCACCGATCCGTCCTGATAGACATGCACCAGTGCACCCGCCTGATTAAGATGGGTCAGGGTAAAGGAAATCCCGAATTTCACCGGTGTGAGCGCAATGCCTTTCTTCAACACGGGGCTCGACGCGTTCCATTCGGCAATGGCCGCGCGCCGGGCTTCATAATCCGAGGATGCGACCAGTGCGTCGGTCATCTCGTGCAAGATGAAATCCGTGACCGGCATGTGATAGGGTGTTGTCTGCGCTTCTGACCCTTTGGTTTTCATCTTTTCGGAAATACTTCCGCCGGAGGCATCTGTGCTCAACTCCCGCGCCGCCTTGTAATAGTTCGCGCGCCGCACGGCCAGCGGGTCCAGCCCCAGATGGTGGGCGATATGGTCAATCACACGTTCAATTCCCAAGACCCCCTGCGGCCCGCCAAATCCGCGAAAGGCGGTGGCCGACTGGGTGTTGGTTTTCAACCGGTGGCTTTCAATCCGTGCGGCCGGCAGATGATAGGCGTTGTCCGCATGCAGCATGGCGCGGTCTGCCACCGGAAGCGACAGGTCCAGCGCCCATCCGCAGCGCGCGTATTGCACGAATTCAACACCATCGATGCGCCCCTGATCGTCAAACCCGGCGCGATAGGAAATGCGGAAATCGTGGCGTTTACCTGTTATCACCATGTCATCGTCGCGGTCATAGCGCATCTTGCATGGTTTGCCGGTCAGCTTTGCCGCAACCGCACAGGCGACGGCCAGCGCGTTACCCTGGCTTTCCTTGCCGCCAAATCCGCCGCCCATGCGGCGTGTTTCAACCCGTACGCCGTGCATCGGAACGCCGATGGCATTGGCCACCTTGTGCTGAATTTCGGTGGGGTGCTGGGTTGAGGAGTGGATCAGCATATCGCCGTCTTCCTGCGGCAACGCCAGCGCTGCCTGACCTTCCAGATAGAAATGTTCCTGCCCGCCCATTTCGATGGTGCCATCGATCCTGTGGGCCGCATTGGCTATGGCGCTGTTTGCATCGCCTTTGCTGTAGATGCGTGGCCCGTCTTCAAAGATTGATCCTGCTGCAATTGCGTCGTCGATGGTCAAAACGGGTTTGGTTTCTTCGTAAGTTACGTCACCCAACCGGGCCGCCTTGCGTGCGGCCAGATGGCTGGTTGCAACCACGGCGAACAAAGGCTGGCCGACATAGTGCACAGTGCCTGTGGCCAGTAATGGTTCATCATGAATGGACGGCGATACATCATTCTCAAACGGCAGATCATCGGCTGTCAGCACGGCGACAACGCCCTGTGCCGCACGTACGGCGGACAAATCCATCGATGTGATCTTGCCCTTGGCGACCTTACTCAGACCAAAAGCCAGATGCAGCGTGCCCGACGGGGTCGGGATATCGTCGACATAGCGCGCCGCCCCTGTCACATGCAGGCGCGCGGCGTCGTGGGGCAGGGGCTTGGCAACACTCATGATGTTACCTCAAGCACGGATGTGGCTGTGCCCTGAGCTTCGTTGAAATACCGTACCAGCATGTTTTTCGCGGTTTCCAGCCGGTATCCCGCCGAAGCGCGCATATCGCTGAGCGGTTCGAAATCCTGCGCGAATGCGGCGGTAGCTGTCTGGATCGTGTCTGTCGTCCAGGGCTGGCCGATCAGGGCAGCTTCGACACGGGCTGCGCGTTTTGGAATTCCTGCCATCCCACCAAATGCGATTCTGGCGGATTTGATCTGTCCGTCTTCGGCCGAGATGTTAAAGCATCCGCAGACGGCTGAAATATCCTGATCAAACCGTTTGCTCAGCTTGTAACAGCGCAGCCTGTCCTGGCCGCGCGGGATAATGATCGTTTCCACAAATTCGCCCGGTGCGCGGTCCTGCTTGCCATAATCGACAAAGAAATCTTCCATCGCCATTTCGCGCCGCACATCCCCTTTGCGCAGAACAAGCGTTGCGCCGATCGCGATCAGGGCCGGCGGGTTATCTCCGATGGGGGATCCGTTGGCGATGTTCCCGCCCAGAGTGGCCGCATTGCGCACCTGTTCGGATCCGTAGCGCCGGATCATTTCGGCGTAAGACGGGTAATGCAATTGCATGGTTTCGCCAAGTTCCGTCATGGTCACAGCGGCCCCGACGCGGATCGTGTCATCGGTAATGTCAAACCGCTTCAGATCCCAGCAGCGGTTCAGAAACGCCACATTCCCCAGATCCCGCAATTGTTTTGTGACCCACAGGCCAACATCCGTGGCCCCGGCGATCAATGTGCCGTCGGGGTGTGCCTGATACCACGCCGCCAGCGCATCGCTGCTTTCCGGGGCAAAAGCTTGCGGTGACGCGTCCAGCGTTTCGGGCTGGTCGTCCAGCCACTCTGGCGGGTCTGCATCTTCGACAGATTGCGCGGCACGGATGATCGGGGCGTATCCGGTGCAGCGGCACAGGTTGCCCGCCAGAACGTTGTCATGATCCGTGCGTTCCTGCGTATGACCGACCACCATCGATGTGATAAAGCCCGGCGTGCAAAACCCGCATTGTGATCCGTGGCAGTCGATCATGGCCTGTTGGACCGGGTGCAATTCACCGTTTGATCCCTGCATGCCTTCGACCGTGCGTATGGCACGGCCGTGCAACTGGGGCAAAAACAGGATGCAGGCGTTCAGTGCCTTGTGGCCCCTGTCATCGACAACCATCACGGTGCAAGCGCCGCAATCGCCTTCATTGCAGCCTTCTTTTGTGCCGGTCAGGCCCCGGTCTTCACGCAGCCAATCCAGCAATGTCATGGTGGGGTCCACACCCGACAGCGCAACAGGACTCCCGTTCAGAAGAAAAGTAATGTCCACTTTTGAAACTCGTCGCTTTACCCCGTTGGACTTACAGCAGCAGACGATCCTTTGATGCGACGTAAAAAGATGTCTGTGTCTTGTTTTTGTTCTCTCACGTTAGGGACCGATAGGGCAATCTGGCAAGAAAAACATATCAGCCGCGGGGCCATCTTGTTCGATCCGGTCGAACGCGCAGGCGCTGGTTTGGGCAATTAGTCGCTTGAAAACAGGTATTTGCCGCTTTCGCAATTATTTGTGAAATCAACAGCACTTTCTTGAAAAGCGGAATAATCAGAGAAACTTTCCTGTGTGGCTTCCTTTTTTGAACATGCCCCTTTCGTTCGGACGACCGTCCGGGATAGCGTGCTGTCATGTCAGACAGCCCCCGATTCATCCACCTGCGCGTTCACACCGAATACTCCCTTCTGGAAGGGGCCGTGCGGTTGAAAAAGCTGCCTGATCTGTGCCGCGCAGCCCAGATGCCGGCCGTTGCGATCACCGATACCAACAACATGTTTGCCGCGCTCGAGTTTTCCGTTGCGGCCAGCGGTGCGGGCATCCAGCCGATTATCGGGTGTCAGGTGGATCTGGCCTATCAGATTACCCTGCCCGGTGAACGGGTCAAACCACCTGCGCCGCTTGTGTTGCTTGCTCAATCCGAGGTCGGATACGAAAATCTGATGAAGCTGAACACCTGCCTGTATGTCGGCAAGGGGGATCAGTTGCCCCAGGTCACGCTTGAGGAGCTTGAGGCGCATTCAAAAGGTCTGATTTGTCTGTCCGGTGGGCCTGACGGACCTGTCGGACGGTTGTTGCAAGCCAATCAGCGCCCCGCCGCCGAGGCGCTGATGACGCAACTGGCAAAGATGTTTGATAGCCGCCTTTATGTCGAATTGCAGCGCCATCCGGGGGAAGACGGGCAACCTGAAAACGAACGGCTGACCGAACGCGGGTTTGTTGAAATGGCCTATGCGATGGATCTGCCGCTGGTGGCGACCAACGATGTCTATTTTCCCAAATCAGACATGTACGAAGCCCATGATGCGCTGATCTGCATTGCCGACGGCGCTTATGTCGATCAGCAACAGGATCGCCGCCGCCTGACCGCGCAGCATTATTTCAAATCCCAGCAGGAAATGGTGACGCTGTTCGCTGATTTGCCGGAAGCGATTGAAAACACGGTCGAAATCGCGCAACGCTGCGCGTTTCAGGCTTATCGCCGTGATCCGATCCTGCCCAAATTCGCCGATGACGAGGTCGAGGAATTGCGACGGCAGGCGCAGGACGGGTTGAAAGAACGCCTTAAGGTTATTCCCCACGCGGCCAGCGTGGAAGAGTATGAAAAACGGCTTGAATTTGAGCTGGGCATTATCGAGGGCATGGGCTTTCCCGGCTATTTCCTGATCGTTGCCGATTTCATCAAATGGGCCAAGGATCACGATATTCCTGTCGGTCCGGGGCGCGGGTCCGGTGCGGGATCGCTGGTGGCTTATGCGTTGACCATCACCGATCTGGACCCGTTGCGCTATTCGTTGCTGTTTGAACGGTTTCTGAACCCTGAACGTGTCAGCATGCCTGATTTCGATATCGATTTCTGTATGGATCGCCGCGAAGAGGTGATCCAGTACGTGCAGGGCAAATACGGGCGTGATCGCGTGGGTCAGATCATCACGTTCGGGGCGCTGCTGTCCAAGGCGGCGGTACGTGACATCGGGCGCGTGTTGCAGATGCCTTACGGGCAGGTGGATCGTCTTTCCAAGATGATCCCGGTCGAAGGTGTCAAACCCGTCAGTATCGAAAAGGCGCTGAAAGACGAACCGCGCCTGCGCGAAGAGGCCCGCAACGAAGAGGTTGTCGCGCGGTTGCTGGAATATGGCCAGCAGGTCGAAGGTTTGCTGCGCAATGCATCAACGCACGCTGCCGGTGTCGTAATTGGCGACAGGCCGCTGGATGCGCTGGTGCCGCTCTATCAGGATCCGCGATCCGATATGCCTGCGACGCAGTTCAATATGAAATGGGTGGAACAGGCCGGACTGGTCAAGTTCGACTTTCTGGGTCTGAAAACCCTGACCGTGATCCAGAATGCGCTGGACCTGATCAAGGCATCGGGGCGGCATCTGCACATCGCGGCGGACGGGACAGAGCTATATGACCCGCCCGAAGTTGCGATTGACGATATCGGGGCGATCCCGCTGGATGACGAGGCATCTTACAAGCTTTATGCCGCAGCCAAAACGGTTGCGGTGTTTCAGGTGGAAAGTTCAGGCATGATGGATGCCCTGAAGCGGATGAAACCCACCTGTATTGAAGATATTGTGGCGCTTGTGGCGCTGTACCGGCCCGGCCCGATGGAAAACATTCCGACCTATTGCGAGGTCAAGAACGGGTTGAAGGAACGGGAGAACCTGCACCCCACTATTGATCATATTCTGGACGAGACCCAGGGCATCATCGTTTATCAGGAACAGGTGATGCAGATCGCGCAGGATATGGCGGGCTACAGCCTTGGCGGTGCCGACCTGTTGCGCCGCGCGATGGGCAAGAAAATTCAGGAAGCGATGGATGCGGAACGTCCCAAGTTTCTGAAGGGATCGGCCGTAAACGGGGTGGATGAACCCAAGTCGATCGAAGTCTGGAACCTGCTGGATAAATTCGCCAATTACGGGTTCAACAAATCCCACGCCGCCGCCTATGCCGTTGTCAGTTATCAGACCGCTTGGCTCAAGGCGAACCATCCGGTTGAATTCATGGCCGGTGTGATGAACTGCGATCTTCATCAGGCCGAAAAGCTGGCAGTCTATTTCGAAGAAGTGCGCAAGGGGCTGAACCTGCCGTGGGTGCCGCCTTGCGTCAACCGGTCTGAACCGACGTTTACTGTGGTTGACGGGGCGCTGGTATATGCGCTGGGCGCGTTGAAGAACGTTGGCGTCGAGGCGATGAAACTGATCACCGAAGGCCGTCGCGTTGACGGTGTGGAAAAACCCTTTTCCACATTGTTCGATCTGGCGCGGCGGGTTGATCTGAAGCGGGTCGGCAAACGCCCGCTGGAAATGCTGGCACGCTCGGGTGCTTTTGATCAACTCGACAGCAACCGCCGCCGCGTCTTTGATGCGCTTGATCCCCTGGTTGCCTATTCGGCGGCGATCCATGAACAAAAGGCATCAAATCAGGTGTCGTTGTTTGGTGAAGCGGGCGATGATCTGCCCGAACCGCGCCTGATGCCGGTAGAAGACTGGTTGCCGGCCGAACGTCTGAACGAAGAATTCAAGGCCATCGGGTTTTATCTGTCCGGCCACCCGCTGGATGACTACATGGGTCCCTTGAAGCGCAAGGGCGTGATGACGCTGGACGATGTTCGGGCGCGCGCTGAAAGCGGGCCGCATCTGGCCAAAATGGCCGGCGTTGTGGCGGGGCGGCAGGAACGAAAATCGGCCCGCGGAAACCGTTTTGCCTTTGCGCAGCTTTCAGACACCACCGGCGCCTACGAAGTGACGCTGTTTTCGGATACGCTTGAACTGGCGCGGGATCATCTGGAAACCGGATCAAAGGTTGTGATCACCGTCGAGGCGACGATGGAAAGCGACCAGTTGAAATTGCTGGGCCGTTCGGTCGCGCCGATTGACGCGGCTGTCGCCGATATCGGCGGCATGGGCCTGCGTATTTTCGTTGATGACCCCGCCGCGATCACATCGGTTGCATCGGTTCTGGATGGTGCGATCAAGGCGACGAAAACGGGCAGCAAGGGGCCGATACAGTTCTGTCTGATGAACCCTGAACTGCCCGGAGAAGTCGATATTGATCTGGGGCAGGATTTTCCTGTGACGCCGCAGATCAAGGGCGCCATCAAAAGCCTTGGCGGCGTTCTGGAAGTTGAGGAAATCTGATCTACAGCCGCCGTTTTTTGCCTCAGGATGGACAAAACAGCGGGTTTTAGGCTAAACACCCGCCTTGTTAACCACAAAAGTGGGACCTGGGGTGTATCAAAAAGCAATTCTTGCGTCCGTTTGTCTGGCGCTGACAGCCTGTGGCGATCCGCTTGCGGATTTTGAACGGCTTTCGGATGTGCCCTTGGCCGAAGACCCGACCGGCGCCCAGATCGTAACTCATGAAGCAGACACGCCGCCTGCACTTTTCGGCGGGCTGTTTTCACGCGCATCCGCAGACACCGCAGCAACGGAAAGCGATGCTTCGACGGCAGGCGACACATTTTTGCTGGTCCGCAGCACTGCGGATGCGTCTGAGGTACCTTTGGGCAGCGCGCTGCCATTCGGGCAGGTGGCCAGCGTCTGTGCCGCCAAGGGCACGAAACTGGGAAAAGAGATCGACAGGTTCCCAAAACGCGGATCAGGCTATCGGCTTTATGATACGAACCCGACAACAACAGCGCCGCGCACCTTTTATGTGACGGGTTTTCGTGACGGCTGCCCGCGCCAGTTTACCGCCGCGCTGGCCATTTTCGGGGCTCCGTCGATGCATGAACAATTGCGCTATGGCCTGCCGAGTGACGAATACCCCTATAGCGACACCGACAAGGCTTATGAGGGGATCAAGGCCAGAATGTGCGGCAAACCGAAGGGCAAACCCTGCGGTTCCAGAATCAAATCAGTTGAACGCAACACGGTATTCATCAGCACCTATGAACGGTTTGGGGATACGGCGCGCTGGTCCGATATGCTGGTTCACAACGGTGCCGTTCTGGCCAAAACGATCAAATCGAACTGAACATTCAGTAATGCGGCGGCTTTTCGTCGGCCAGCGCCACAGCGCCGGTTTCAGAGGCTTCACGCTCGCCCTCGCGCTGCATCAACATGGCAACGCGGCGTGTCAAGGCCGCAATTTCCGTTTCCTGCCGCGCGACAACGTCGCTTAGATCATCCAGCGCGCGGGTCAGGTGGGCAATCTGTTCTTCTAGATGTTGCATCTGCGGCGCTTAACATAGCGCTGCGCCACCGCCAAGTGGGCGCGGATATGCGCCAGCCTGTTGCTCCTGCGCGCCCCATCCGGTAGAGGGCGAGGCGAACCAACCCCCGCAAGGACCAGAGCATGGCCAAGGTTAAAAAACAGCCCCGCCCCAAGGCCGAACCGCCCAAGGGATTCCGCGACTATTTCGGGGCCGAGGTTACGACCCGTGCCGATATGCTGCGCCAGATTGCCGAGGTCTATCATCGCTATGGTTTCGACGCGCTGGAAAGCAGCGCTGTGGAAACGGTAGAAGCGCTGGGCAAGTTCCTTCCCGATGTGGACCGCCCCAATGAGGGCGTTTTTGCATGGCAGGAAGATGGCGATGACAGCGGTGACTGGCTGGCGCTGCGCTATGATCTGACGGCCCCGCTGGCGCGGGTTTATGCCCAGCACCGCAATGATCTGCCAACCCCCTACCGCCGCTATGCAATGGGCCCCGTCTGGCGCAATGAAAAGCCGGGGCCGGGGCGGTTTCGCCAGTTTTACCAATGCGATGCGGATACGGTTGGCAGTGCGTCCATGGCTGCGGATGCCGAAATTTGCGCCATGCTGAGCGATACGTTGGAGGCTGTCGGTATCCCGCGCGGGGATTATGTGATCCGCATCAACAACCGCAAGGTTTTGAACGGGGTGATGGAAGTGGCGGGTGTTCTGGACCCGTCCGATCCTGAAAAATTCGCGCATGAACGCGGTATCGTGCTGCGCGCGATTGATAAGCTGGACCGGCTGGGCATTGACGGTGTGCGTGCGCTTTTGGGTGAAGGGCGCAAGGACGAAAGCGGTGATTTTACCAAGGGGGCGGGACTTGCTGAACGACAGGTAGACCTAATCATGTTGTTTGTCTCTGCTTCAGATGCCGTTGCGGGAAAACTTAAAGCAAATGCGCAGGGCTGGGACGGTCACAACTTACTGGAAAAGGGTTACACTGATGCAAGTGAACAAAAATCTGGATTTGCGTGGAATATTGAAGTCGTAAACCACCTGAGTGTGATTGTTGGCAATTCAACCACAGGGCAGCAAGGCGTCGATGAACTTGAACAGATCGCCGGTCTTCTCGCCGCCCAAGGCTACGGCCCCGACCGTATCATCATCGACCCGTCTGTTGTGCGCGGCCTTGGCTATTACACCGGCCCCGTTTACGAGGCTGAACTGACCTTTGACATTCAGGATGAAAAGGGGCGCACCCGGAATTTTGGATCGGTCGCGGGGGGCGGGCGTTATGACGATCTGGTCAAACGCTTCACCGGTCAGGAAGTGCCTGCAACCGGGATTTCCATCGGGGTGGACCGTCTGTTGGCGGCGCTGCACGCCAAGGGACGGATTGAAACAGCGGCGCAGGGGCCGGTGGTTGTGACCGTGATGGATCGTGACCGGATGGCCGATTATCAGGCCATGGTCGCCGAGTTGCGCCAGGCCAATATCCGCGCCGAAGTATATCTGGGCAATCCGAAGAATTTCGGCAACCAGCTGAAATATGCAGACAAACGCGCCAGTCCGGTCGCCATTATCGAAGGTGGCGACGAAAAGGAAAAAGGCGTTGTGCAGATCAAGGATCTGATCCTTGGCGCGAAGATCGCACAAAACGCGACACTGGAAGAATGGAAAGAACGCCCCAGCCAGTTTGAAGTGCCGCGCGACCAGTTGATCGCAAAGGTGCGCGAAATATTGGACGGCCAGGGCTGATGCCCTCCCGCGCCGCCACATTGGCCCGCGCCGCGGATTTGCGCGCGCGGTTTGAAACGGCAGGGGCCGTGCCAGTGGAAACGCCTATCCTGCAACCGGCGGGCACCTTGCTGGACCTATACGGAGAAGACATCCGCGCGCGGGCTTATGTCACGTCTGACGCATTGCGCGGCGAACAGATGTTGCGGCCTGATTTCACCGTGCCGGTGGTGCAGATGCATATGGCCCACGGGGCGGAACCGGCGCGCTACACCTATGCGGGCGAAGTGTTCCGCCGTCAGGAACAGGACCCCGACCGCCCCAATGAATATGTGCAGGTCGGATACGAGGTGTTCGACCGTGCCAATCCGGCAGGTGCGGATGCCGAAGTGTTTGCCCTGATCGCCGACATTCTTGCGCCTTTGTCGCTGCGTGCGGTGACAGGCGATATCGGCTTGCTGATGGCTGCCGTGCAAGGCTTGCAAACAAGCGATGCGCGCAAGGCGGCGCTGCTGCGCCATATCTGGCGCCCGCGCCGGTTTCGCGCCCTGCTGGATCGGTTTTCAGGCAAAACGCCTGCCCCGAAAACACGCAGCGCATTGTTGAAGAAAAAAGACCCGCTGGCCAAATCCGGCCCAGTGATCGGGCTGCGCAGCGTGCCCGAGATCAAGGCGCGCATCGCCGCCCTGCGCGAAGACGCGGCCACAGCGCCGATTTCAAGCGGCGAGGTGGAGTTGATCGACGCGGTTCTTGCCGTGCGTGAAACATCGCATTTCGCGCTGGAGCAATTGCGCGATATTGCGGTTGATCTGCCCGCCATCGGCGCTGCCGTGGGGCGGATGCAGGAACGGCTGGACGCGCTGGATGCACGCGGTATCCCGATCGGACAACTGGAATTCGATGCCAGCTATGGCCGCACGCTGATGGAATATTATGACGGGTTCGTTTTCGGGTTCTATGCCGC
The DNA here is from genome assembly GCF_051013555.1 of Sulfitobacter sp. TBRI5. Lineage (NCBI taxonomy): Bacteria > Pseudomonadati > Pseudomonadota > Alphaproteobacteria > Rhodobacterales > Roseobacteraceae > Sulfitobacter > Sulfitobacter sp. TBRI5. Next base: position 2,053,281 of record NZ_CP112884.1, read on the forward strand.
AACACGCCCCGATTTGCCTGCGGTGTCCAGTGGCGGGCGCTATGATGCGCTGACGCGGCAACTGGGGCAGGGTGCGGAAATTCCCGCCGTCGGCGGCGTCATGCGCCCGGGTCTGATACTGGAACTGGAGGCGGCGACATGAGCGTCAAGCTGGGTGTGCCGTCCAAGGGACGGTTGATGGAAAAGACCTTTGACTGGTTCGGCAAACGCGGGATTATCCTGTCGCGCAGCGGATCCGACCGTGAATATGCGGGCGCAGTGGGCGGCATTGACGGGGTTGAACTGGTATTGCTGTCTGCGGGCGAAATCCCGCGTGAACTGGCCGCGGGGCGCATCCATCTGGGCGTGACCGGCACCGATCTGGTGCGCGAAAAACTGGCCCGCTGGGAACAGCAGGTCGAAGAGGTTGATCCGCTTGGCTTTGGCGAGGCGGATCTTATTCTGGCGGTGCCCAAGGCGTGGGTGGATGTGGATACGCTGGATGATCTGGACGGGGCGGCGGCGGCGTTTCGGGCCGTGCACGGTTTCCGGATGCGGATTGCCACCAAATACCATCGCCTTGTGCGTGACTTTCTGCGCGATAATGGCGTGGCCGATTATGCGCTTATCGACAGTCAGGGCGCGACCGAAGGCACCGTGAAGAACGAAACCGCCGAAGCGATTGCCGATATCACGTCGACAGGTGAAACCCTGCGCGCCAATCATCTGAAACTGCTGGGCGACGGGTTGATCCTGAAATCACAGGCAACGCTGTTTCGCAGCCGCACGGCACCATTGTCGAACGCGGATCGCAAAACGCTGAAATCCCTGATGGATCAATTGGGCGCCTGACGCCTAAAGCACCCCGATTTCGGCCAGCGCGCGGTTCAGTTCCGGTGGCAGAACCTCTTCGTTCTTGCGCCCTTTGGGCAGGTCGGGCGGCGCGTCGCCGGGCGGCAGATAGCGCCAGCCCTGAAACGGACGTTTAATGGCCGACTGGGTGCGGTGCAACTCAGGCTCCAGCACGATGGCGCAGCGCCGGATGCCATCCTGACCGATCACCTCGTCCAGCCGCAGGATGCGCTGGCGGCACTGGATCAGCCCCTTGATCACCCAATAGATCGATCCGCCGTTCAGGATCTCGGCCTCGCGTTTGGGCCACATGCGGGTAACGTGGCGCGGCAAACCATCGGTGGTCTGCGCCCGCTTGGTGCGGTGCCAGTCGGCCAGATCCTCGACATTTTCGGTGCCGACCGACAATTTTATAAGATTTACGTACTTATCCACAGAGTCGTCCCCAAGCCACACCCCATATAGTAGGTCATTCCAGAGCCAGTGCAAACTGTTGTGCAGATTGGCCTGTTCGCGGTAAGGTGTACGCCCGCCATCCCGAAGGAATCGCCCGATGACCCGTTTCGCTGCCCCCATTGCCGAGCAAATCTGGGATATGAAGTACCGTTTCAAGGACGGTGACGGCACGCCGCGCGATCTGACAGTGGAAGACACTTGGCGCCGGATTGCCCGCGATCTGGCGCAGGTCGAGGACGACCCGAAGGCGTGGGAAGACAAGTTTTACGCCGCTTTGGAAGATTTCAAATACCTGCCCGCCGGTCGTATCACCGCCGGGGCGGGCACGGCGCGGCGCGTGACCCTGTTCAACTGCTTTGTCATGGGCACGATCCCTGACAGCATGGGCGGCATTTTCGAAATGCTGAAAGAAGCGGCGCTGACGATGCAGCAGGGTGGCGGCATCGGTTATGATTTCAGCACCATCCGCCCCAAAGGCGCCGATGTTCTGGGCGTTTCGGCGGATGCATCCGGCCCGCTTTCGTTCATGGATGTGTGGGATGCGATGTGTCGCACGATCATGTCGGCGGGCAGCCGCCGCGGCGCGATGATGGCGACGATGCGCTGCGATCACCCCGACATTCAGGATTTCATCACCGCCAAATCCGATCCGGCACGGTTGCGCATGTTCAATGTGTCGGTTCTGATCACCGATGCATTCATGGACGCGGTCAAGACCGACGGCCCCTGGGATTTGCAGTTTGATGGCAAGGTCTATCACACGGTTCAGGCGCGCGATCTGTGGAACCGGATCATGCAATCGACCTATGATTATGCCGAACCGGGCGTGATCTTTATCGACCGGATCAATGCGGCCAACAACCTGAACTATTGCGAAACCATCGCCGCAACAAACCCGTGCGGGGAACAGCCGCTGCCGCCCTATGGCGCCTGCCTGCTGGGATCGATCAACATGGCGCGGCTGGTATCGGAACCGTTCGGGGAAAATGCCGCGCTGGACGAAACCGCGATGACCGATCTGGTCGCCACCGCCGTGCGGATGATGGACAATGTCGTGGATGTGTCCAAGTTCCCGCTTGAGGCGCAGGCGCGGGAAGCACAGGCCAAACGTCGGATCGGGCTGGGTGTGACCGGGCTTGCCGATGCGCTTTTGATGGTGGGTTTGCGCTATGGTTCGGACGAGGCGGCGCGCCAGACCGAGGACTGGCTGCACGCGATCGCCCGCGCCGCCTATCTGGCGTCAGTGCAACTGGCCAAGGAAAAGGGCGCATTTCCATTGTTTGACGCGGAAAAATATCTTGCGACCGGCCATATGCAGGCGATGGACGATGATGTGCGCGATGCAATCCGCGCACATGGTATCCGCAATGCGCTGCTGACCAGTATCGCGCCGACCGGAACGATCAGCCTTTATGCGGGGAATGTCAGTTCCGGGATCGAACCGGTCTTTGCCTATGCCTACACCCGCAAGGTGTTGCAAAAGGACGGTTCGCGCACGCAAGAGGAAGTGGTGGATTACGCGGTGCGGATGTGGCGCGAGAAATTTGGTGATGCGGATCTGCCGGAGTATTTCGTGAACGCCCAGACACTGGCGCCTCTGGATCATGTGAAAATGCAGGCGGCGGCGCAGAAATGGGTCGATTCATCGATTTCCAAGACCATCAACTGCCCCGAGGATATTTCGTTCGAGGCGTTCAAGGACGTCTACATGGCGGCGTGGGACAGCGGGTGCAAGGGATGCACCACATACCGGCCGAATGATGTGACGGGATCGGTTTTGAGTATTTCTGGACAAATGAAGGATTTGCCGGACCTCGCAACATCTGCCGAGCGGTTGAAATGGGCGCAGGAAAAGGCGGGTTTCAAAACACAGAAAGAAGCGGCTGAAGCCATTGGAGTTGCTCGCAGCAGGTACTCCAACTGGGTAACGCCGAATGTCGACCAGCAGTTATCCAAGGAGGGCGCAGAAGCTGTTGCAAACGCATTTAACATCGATGCTGGTTGGCTTTTGTTTGGATCAAATGATGCCCCCGAAGTCATCACCTCGGACCCGGGCGAACCGCAGCAGCCGCATGGCGATGTGATCTACATGTCCGAACCGCTGGACCGGCCCAGCGAGCTTGAGGGCAACACCTACAAGGTGAAATGGCCCGACAGCGAACACGCGCTGTACATCACAATCAACGATATCGTCATCAATGGCCATCGCCGTCCGTTCGAAGTGTTTATCAACTCCAAGAATATGGAACATTTCGCGTGGACCGTGGCGCTGACGCGGATGGTGTCGGCCGTATTCCGGCGCGGCGGGGATGTATCTTTCGTGGTGGAGGAACTGAAAGCGGTGTTTGATCCGCGCGGTGGCGCGTGGATGGGGGGCAAATACATCCCGTCCATTCTGGCAGCGATCGGCGGCGTGATCGAACAGCATATGATCGCGACAGGGTTCATCGCCGGCGAAGGCATGGGGCTGAAGGTGGACCCGAAGGCCAAGGTTGTGGGGCTGGATGCGCCGCGCGGCAAGGCGTGCCCGAGTTGCGGCCAGTTCGAAATGCACATGCAGGAAGGGTGCATGACCTGCGGCGCCTGCGGCCATTCCAAATGCGGATGAGGGCAATGTGACAGACCTGAACCTCACGCCGCATTAAGGCATCCGCGCAACACCTTTGATTTCTGACACAAATCCGGACTTTTCGCGACGAATCACTTGCGCTAGGGTCTTTTCAATAAAAAAAGACGAGGCGGACATACAGGCGATGAAGACGGGCTTTCGAGGCACGTTTGTCATATCCTGGTCGCAGACCGAGGTGGATGGGCTTGAAGCGGCCCCTGTACAGTCGCTGACTGTGGGGGCGGCGTGGGCGTGGCGCGGAGACGCGGTGCGTGTGGACGGACCATCGGACCTTTTGCGGCTGGATCGGGCGGACGGAGAGACAAACCTGCGCAAGCGGGCGGCACATATGGTGCGCAAGCTGGTAGGTGCGGCCGTTTCCCACACGTCAAATCTGGACGAGATCGAGGTGGACGAGCCGCTGATGGACAGCAGTTTTGTCGTGACGGACGGGGCGCAAAGCTACACGGTGACAGTGATCGAAGTTGGCCCGGGCGCGCGCCCGCTGTTGATGTTTCTGGACGAAATGCCGCCGCGCAATACCGATCTGTGGATCGTGCACCACACGCTTGATACTTCGATGATGAGTCCGATGGGGCCGGCGACGGGCGGGGTGATCTGCTTTACCCCCGGTACGCGGATTGAAACACCAGACGGACCGCGCCGCGTGGAAGAGTTGCGCGAAGGCGACCGGGTGAGCACCAAGGACAATGGCGCGCAGGATATCGCATGGATCGGCAGCCGCCGGATGACGGGCGCGCGGCTTTTTGCAATGCCCAAACTGCGCCCGATCCGGATCCGGGCCGGCGCACTGGGTGTCGAGCGGCCGGATCAGGAATTTCTGGTGTCGCCGGAACATCGCATGCTGATCAAGGGCGATATCGCGCAGGCGCTGTTCAACACGCCCGAGGTGCTGGTATCGGCCAAGGATCTGATCAACGGCAACACCATTTCCGTTGATCTTTTTGTGCGGGAAGTAACCTATATCCACCTTCTGCTGCCGCGCCATCAGGTCATCTGGGCCAATGGCGTGGAAACCGAAAGCTTTCATCCGGCGAATACGGCGCTTTCGACGCTGGAACACGGGGATCGTGTGCGTTTGCTATCAGAATACCCCGATCTTGAATATGATCCCCACACCTATGGCAGCTATGCACGGCGCAATCTTTCGACGTCCGAAGCGGCCATACTGGCCCATAGCGCGGCATAACGCGGACAGGGTGTTGACTCTGTCTTGGGCGCGCGTATAAGCGCGGCTTCATTGGTGTTGGTGGCCCCCGCAAGGGGATGCCTGTCGGGGAAAACCCAGAGGACAACGCCCTTCATAGTCGCCGGTCCCTCGGCGTCGTCTTAAGAAGGAGATCAGCCGTGACAAAACGCACGTCTGCCAAACATAAACTTGACCGCCGGATGGGCGAAAACATCTGGGGTCGCCCCAAATCCCCCGTCAATCGCCGTGAATACGGCCCCGGCCAGCACGGCCAGCGCCGCAAGGGCAAATTGTCCGATTTCGGCATCCAGCTGCGCGCCAAGCAAAAGCTGAAGGGCTATTACGGCGATCTGACAGAAAAACAGTTCCGCCGCATTTACGGAGAAGCCGAGCGCGTCAAAGGTGACACCGGTGAAAACCTGATCGGTCTGCTGGAACGTCGTCTGGATGCGGTTGTGTATCGTGCGAAATTTGTGGCCACCGTCTTTGCGGCGCGCCAGTTCGTGAACCACGGCCATGTCCGCGTGAACGGCAAAAAGGTCAACATCCCGTCCTACCGTGTGAAAGAGGGTGACGTGATCGAAGTGCGTGACCGCTCCAAGCAGATGGCGGCGGTTCTGGAAGCGATCCAGCTGGCCGAGCGCGATGTGCCGGATTATCTGGACGTCGACACAAACAAGCTGACCGCGACATTCGTGCGCACGCCCAGCCTGGGTGATGTGCCTTATCCGGTCATCATGGAACCAAACCTCGTGGTCGAATTTTACGCCAAGAACTAACCGTTTCTGCGTAACGCATTACAAAGGCCGCGATGGATTACCATCGCGGCCTTTTTCCGTTTTGGGATGGCATTGCCGGATTTCCATTGTAAGAACGGCGCGTAACAAGGATGCTGCCGCATGACAAAAATCACCCCGCAACCGGGAATAATGAAGATTGCCCTGTATCAGGGTGGGGCCGCGCATGTCGAAGGCATGTCGAACGCCGTCAAACTGTCATCGAATGAAAACCCGTTGGGGGCGTCAGATGCTGCGACGGATGCCTACCGTCGCGCCGCCTATGATCTGCACCGGTATCCGTCTAGTGATCATCTGGCCCTGCGCACGGCCATCGCCGAGGTTCTGGGCCTGGATGCGAACCGCATAATCTGCGGTGCGGGATCTGACGAGATCATCGCGTTCCTGTGTCAGGCTTATGCCGGCCCGGGGGACGAGGTTATTCACACGGAACACGGTTTCGCGATGTACCGGATTTCCGCGCTGGCTGCCGGCGCCACACCGGTTGAGGTGAAGGAACGGGATCGGGTGACAGATGTGCAGGCAATTCTGGCGGCCTGTACAGATCGCACGAAGCTGGTGTTTATTGCCAATCCGAACAATCCCACCGGAACGATGATCGGAATTTCCGAAATCGAACGATTGGCCAATGGTCTGCCTGCGCAAACGCTGCTGGTGCTGGATGGGGCTTACGCTGAATATGTTGACGGATACGACGGCGGCGCTGCATTGGTGGACCGTCACGAGAATATCGTGATGACGCGCACCTTTTCTAAGCTTTACGGTTTGGGCGGATTGCGTATCGGTTGGGGGTATGGCCCTGCTGGCATCATCGACGTTCTCAATCGCGTGCGCGGACCGTTCAACCTGTCAAATGCCGCGCTGGCCGCGGCCGAAGCTGCGATCCGTGATGTTTCGTTCGCCAATCAGTGCCGCGCTGAAAACACCCGTTGGCGTGCCTGGCTGGCCGAAGCGCTGGCAGAACACGGTGTGCCGTCTGATACATCCTGCGCCAATTTCATTCTGGCACGCTTTGCATCCCAGGAAGAAGCGCAGGCCTGTGATGCCTACCTGCAATCGCAGGGGCTGATTGTGCGTCAGGTGGCCGGTTACAAGCTGCCCAATTGTTTGCGGATTACCGTCGGAGACGAACGCGCCTGCCGGCGTGTTGCCCATGCTGTGGGACAGTTCAAAGGGGGCGCAAGATGAGCGTGATTTATGACCGCATCGCACTGATCGGGTTGGGATTGATCGCGTCTTCGATGTTCTGGGGGATCAAACGGGCCGGGCTGGCGCGGGAAGTGACCGGTTATTCCAGATCGCAGGAAACCAGAGAAACCGCGCGCCGCATCGGCCTGTGTGACAGGGTGTGCGACAGCGCGGTTGACGCCGTCAAGGATGCGGATCTGGTGGTTCTGTGCGTGCCGCCCGGTGCCATGGGCGCAGCTGCCGAGGAAATTGCACCGGCGTTAAAGCCGGGGGCCACGGTTACTGATGTCGGCTCCGTCAAGCGCGAGATCATCAACGCGGTTCAGCCGCACATTCCGGACGCGGTGCATTTCGTGCCCGCGCATCCGTTGGCAGGTACGGAACATTCCGGCCCGGAATCCGGATTTGCCGAACTTTTTGACAATCGGTGGTGCCTGATCGTTCCCATCGAAGGGTCTGATCCCGATGCGGTTCAGCGTCTGACCGATTTGTGGCTGGGTCTGGGATCTTATGTCGAAACGATGGATGCGGATCATCACGATCTGGTTGTGGCCGTCACGTCGCACGCACCGCACCTGATTGCCTACACGATGGTCGGCGTGGCCGATGATCTGCGACGCGTCACAGATAGCGAAGTGATCAAGTTTTCTGCCGGGGGTTTCCGTGATTTTACGCGCATTGCGGCCAGCGATCCGACCATGTGGCGCGATGTTTTTCTGAACAACAAAGACGCAACGCTGGAAATTCTGGGCCGCTTCACCGAAGAGCTGTTCGCGCTTCAACGTGCAATCCGAATGGGCGATGGTGAGCATTTGCATGCGTATTTCACCCGCACGCGCAGCATCAGACGCGGCATTGTCGAAGCGGGTCAGGATACGGATGCACCGGATTTCGGCCGCGCCAAAAAGAAATCATGAAGGGCCTGATCTTCATCCTTATGCTGTGGGCCGGTCTGGCACAGGCTGCCCCGGACGTGTCGCCGCGTCCGGTCGCGCGCGGCAGTTTTGATCCGGTGCGTGCTGACCCCGTACCGGTGCGCCCCAAATTGCGGCCGGTTTCGGAACAGATCATTGCAACGCGCAATGTGGGATTGGCGACGATAGACCTTCCGATTTCATTGCGCCCGTTTGCCCGTTCGCCCGAACTGGAACAAAAGGTCATGGGCAAGCGCCGTGCCTTGAAAAAGGGGGCAATGTGCGGTGAAACCGCGCTTCAGGGCGAAGTTGTCGGCTTTGTGCCCAGTGAAACCAAGGGATGCGGTATCAAGGATGCGGTGCGCATCCGGTCGGTTTCGGGGATCGTGCTAAGCCAGGCGGCGCTGATCGATTGCCCCACGGCGCAAGCCCTGCGCAAATGGGTCGACAAAGGTTTGACACCCGCGCTTAAGTCACGTGGGAATGTCGCCCAGATCAAGGTGGCGGCGCACTATGCGTGCCGGACACGCAACAGCCAGCGGGGCACACGCATTTCAGAGCACGGTAAAGGCCGGGCAATCGACATCTCGGGGTTTGTGATGCAGGACGGATCCGAAATCACGGTGCTGAAAGGGTGGCGTGATGACAGCACCAGCCGCGCAATGCGCAAGATGCACAAGGCGGCGTGCGGTCCCTTTGGGACGGTTCTTGGCCCGCAAGCCGACAGGTTTCATCAGGACCATTTCCATTTCGATACCGCGCGGTATCGCAGCGGAACCTTTTGCCGCTAGCGCAGGAAAAATCTTGGGGCGGGGCCAACCGGAACCGGGCCCAAAAAGATGTAGCCGTCGCGCAAACCCAGTTCCACATCCAGCGTTTCGCTGTTGCCGCTGAGTTTTGCAAGCAATCCCACCACGTCTTCTGTAGCGTCGATGATCTTTGGCGACACGCTGCCGGACTGTTTGGCAAGAGCAAGCATGTCGCGCCAGTTGTCGGCCTTGATTGCGACCTGTCCGGTCGGCATGCCGCCGGCATCAATGTCAATTGCGCCTGTGGCCAGCAACCGCAATTCGCCCCAATGGCCCTCAAGCAGCTTGAGCGCGATTGCGCGCGGTTGCGGGCGTGACTGTTCCAGCGCTGTCCTGTCCCAGACGCGATCAAACGTGACCGTCATGTCCAATGCCAGTGTATCAAAGACCAGAGGCCAGGAATCGGGTAACCGCATCGCGGCGCGCGGGATGCTGCCGGGCTGAAAGCCGGTGGCAGACATGTTCATCCGGTATTGTTCAGGGCGCTCGGTCTGTTGCGCCGAAATGACCAGATCGGATGCCCCGAACAGGGTGCCGCCTTCTTGCACGACCCCCCATTGTCCTGCCAGAAGCGACAGGTCCTGAACCTCAAGCTGAGTGCCCGGTTTCAGGCGCAAGCTGGCTGTTGTCTCTGTCGTTGTCAGATCCAGTGACTGATCCAGATAGGACAGGCGTTGGGGCGTCTGCGGAAAGGTGATCGTCACATGCCCGGGCCACCAGGTTGGTGCACTGAGTGTCAGATCATCTGCCTGCCACGCAACGCCCGTGCCCGGATCCGCCAGTGCTGGCTGGTCCAGCGCCGTTGTTACCCTTAGCGGATAGCCGGTTGTCGTGGCGTTGGCGTATTCTGCCTGCCATCCGTTGGCGCGCTGGCCATCAAACCATGCCGCCAGTCCGCTGCGGATCCCATAGGCCGTCAAAGCCCAGTACCCGGACCAAAGCACCGCCGCCAAAACAAGAATTTTCACGATCAACTTCACTTGCACACCTTTTCCCTGCCGTCTGATTGTTATTTATAGGCGCTGACAGGGAAGGGCCAGCAACATGACACTCTGGGTATTCGGATACGGATCACTGCTTTGGAATCCCGGCTTTGACGTGGCAGAGCAACAGATGGCGACGCTGCATAACTATGCGCGCTCATTTTGTATGCGATCAATCCACCACCGCGGAAGCGAGGCAGAGCCCGGGCTGGTTCTGGCGCTGGACGAGGTGCAAAATGCAAGATGCGAAGGCGTTGCGCTGGCCGTTCCGGACGGGCAGGACGAGGCCGTGCTGACATATTTGCGCGAACGCGAACTGATCTCGTCAGCCTATCTTGAAAAGATGCTGGATGTGACGTTGCAGGATGGTCGTCAGGTGACGGCGGTGGCTTATGTGATCGACGCGGATCATGTGCAGTATTGCGGTAACCTGCCACTTGAGGAGCAGGCCCAGATCATTGCGCGCGCTGTGGGCGGGCGTGGCCCCAATACCGAATATCTGTACAATACATGGGACCATCTGTTGGGTCTTGGCCTGCACGATCCCGATCTGGAATGGCTGTCGCGGCGGGTCCGTGCGCTGGCCACATAAACCCTTGGCGCTGCCTGCCGTTTATCTGTAGGGTTCGGGCAGAGCAGAACAAGTGTCAGGACCGCATCAGATGGCGCCGACAGGCCGTGATATAAGACCCCAGTTTTCACAACCCGTTCGTCAGATCCTGCTGATGCTGATCGTGCTGGGCCTGTCCGGCTTTGGCGCGTTTGTCGCATTGCCGCGTGTTTTGCCGGTGTTTCAGGCCAACCCCTATCTGAACGGCTTTATTCTGATGGTGTTCCTGATCGGGGTTGTGTCTTGTTTCTGGCAGGTGTTGCAACTGATCGGATCGGTGCGCTGGATCGAAAGTTTTGCCAGCGATGTGATGGTCCAGAACGTCAAGGCGCCCCCGATGCTGGCACCGTTGGCGGCCCTTTTGCGCACCCGCGGCGCGCGGATGCAGGTGGGCGCATCTTCGACCCGGTCCATTCTTGATTCCGTTGCAACACGGATCGATGAGGCCCGCGAGATCACGCGCTATATCGTCAATTTGCTGATTTTCCTTGGCCTTTTGGGCACGTTCTACGGATTGGCAACCACGGTTCCGGCGATGGTCGATACGATCCGCAGCCTTGCCCCCGAAGAAGGCGAGGCCGGGGTCGAGGTGTTCAATCGCCTGATGACAGGTCTGGAGGACCAGTTGGGCGGCATGGGCGTTGCGTTTTCGTCGTCTTTGCTGGGTCTGGCCGGATCGCTGATCGTGGGGCTGCTGGAACTGTTCGCAGGTCATGGCCAGAACCGGTTTTACCGCGAACTGGAAGAATGGCTGTCTTCGATCACCCGTGTCGGATTTTCATCCGGCGACGAAGGCGGCGGTGATCACGGCGTGATGGCGGGTGTTCTGGAAAACCTGAACGAACAGATGGAAGCGCTGCAACAGATGTTCACCCAGTCCGATATCAGCCGGTCGATGGTGGATGAAAAGCTGGGGTCTGTGGCGGATGCGATGCAGGGACTGACCGCGCAGATGGACGGAGGCGCCAGTGCCACAGCCGCGCTGGAACGCGTCGCGGACGGGCAGGAGCGTCTGATCGAAATGATGATCGCGCACGGCCCCGGAGAAGGGCTGGACGCGGAAAGCCGGATGCGCCTGCGGTCGATCGACGTGCAGATGTTGCGTATTTTGGAAGAGATTTCTGCGGGCCGTCAGGAAGCGATGTCGGAACTGCGCACAGATATCGCATCGCTTAGCCGGGCGATCACGCAATCGCGTTCGCTGGTGCGGATGCGCAAACCCACAGACCCGCAGGAGAAATAACCGATGGCCTTGTCGCGGCGCACAGGCCAGCGGTTTCAGGGCTCGATCTGGCCCGGCTTTGTTGATGCAATGACAGGCCTGTTGCTGGTTATGATGTTCGTGCTGACCATTTTCATGGTGGTGCAATTCGTGCTGCGCGAAACGATTTCGGGACAGGAAAGCGAACTGGATATCCTGTCGTCCGAAGTTGCGGCGCTGGCGCAGGCATTGGGTCTGGAAGAACGGCGTGGCCAACAGCTTCAGGCGCGCATGGGCGCGCTGACCGAAACGCTGAACAACCGAACAAGCGAATTGCAAAGACAGGCGGCGCTGATCGCCAGTCTGACCAGCGAACGTGACAGTCAGGCCGCAGCGCTTGAAGATGCGCAGACCCGTATCACCAGCTTTGAGGCGCAGGTTGCGACCCTGTTATCCCAGCGTGAAGATGCGTTGGGCACAATTGCCACGCTGGAAAGCGAACAGGATCGGCTTCTGTCCGAGAAAGAACAATTGCTGGCAGAGCAAGGCCGGCTGATGTCGGAACAGGACGCGCTGAATTTGGCCTTGGCACAGTCCCGTTCCGAGGTTGATGCTCAAAGCGAGGCGGCGCGTCTGGCCGCCGCCCGCCGCGAGGCGCTCGAGGCGCTGGTGGCTGATCTGCGCGCGCAAAACGCTGATGCAACGGCGCAGGCAGATGCGCTCAGCACGCAGTTGGATGAAACGCAACAAGCCCTGAGCGAGGAAGAAGCCGCGCGTCTGGCCGAAGCGGCGGCGGCCGAGGCCTTGCGTAAGCGTCTGGAAAACGCGGATGCCGAACTGACCGCGATGACCCTGTCGCTTGAGGCGCAACGGCAAGAGGCCGAAGATACGCTGACCTTGTTGGCCGCCGCGCGCGCCGCACAAGAAGAACTGGACGCGCGTCTGTTGGCGGCGCTGGGCGAAGTAGACACATTAAAATCCGATACCGCCGCTGACGTGCAGGCGCTGAAAGACCAGTTGAGCGAAATGATGGCGGCGCGACTGGCCGCTGAAGAAGAGGCCGATACCCAACAAAGCCTGGCCGAACGACGCGCCGCCTTGCTGGCGGCGGCCAACCAGACGCTAGCACAGGAAGAGGCCGCATCTGCAGAAAGCCAGCGCCAGACCGAATTGCTGAACCAGCAGGTCGCGGCCCTGCGGAACCAGCTGGGCGAATTGCAATCCCTGCTGGATGAGGCGCGCGCCCGCGATGTGGCGGCCAATGTGCAATTGGAATCGCTGGGTGCAGAGTTGAACACGGCGCTGGCCCGCGTCGCCGCCGAAGAACGCAAGCGCCGCCTGCTGGAAGAGGCCGAGCGGATCCGGCTTGAAGAAGATCGCAAGCGGCTGGAAGCAGAACGCAACCAGCTGGTTGACCAGACACAGGATTTGCAGAAATACCGGTCCGAGTTTTTTGGCCGTCTGCGGGACGTTCTGGGCAATCAGGAAGGCGTGCGGATCGAAGGCGACCGTTTTGTGTTCTCGTCCGAGGTGCTGTTTCCGCCCGCCAGTGCCACATTGTCTGATGAAGGCCAGCAGGAGATCGCCAAGATCGCCACGATCCTGCAAAGCGTGGCCGACGATATTCCGCCCGAAATCGACTGGGTGATCCGCGTCGACGGACATACGGACAACCAACCGTTGTCGGGCTTTGGCGAATTTGCCGACAACTGGGAGTTAAGTCAGGCCCGCGCGCTTTCTGTTGTGCGCTACATGACAGGCAGTTTGGGTATTCCGCCGGATCGGCTGTCTGCGAACGGTTTTGGTGAATTCCAGCCCGTCAACACCGCAGACACACCAGAGGCTTATGCCCAGAACCGCCGGATCGAATTGAAGTTCACCGAAAAATAGAACCTAGGCGCAGGGTTCTGCCAATTTTTGCATTGCCACCTGTGCCTCGCTTGACAGTTTCGCGCTTTGCGCCGTTTCCAGAACCAACGCCTTGCCGGTCGGGACGATCTGCCTAAAGGGCTGAACAAGATCGCCTGCGTCCAGCGCAGCTTGCACAAGACAGCGATGGCCCATCAGAACGCCGGCGCCGTTGCGTGCTTCCTCCAGTGCTAGGCTGTAAAGGGAAAACTGCGGACCACTTGCGATATTGGAAAGGAAACATCCGGTATGGTCAGCCCATAGTGCCCAATCGCCAAACCAAGTCGCATCATGCAACAGCACTTGGGAAGACAGTTGGTCTGGTGTGGTCAGATGCGCTGCAATTTCGGGGCTGCACACCGGAAAAATGACGTCAGGACAGATCACTGTTTCGCCCGCGCAGTGCGACGGTTTTCTTATGAACAGGCTAAGGTCAAACAACTCGCGGTCCAGGTTGGGCGGCGTTTCTACGGCAGACACCGACAATTTCAACCCGGGCAAGGCCGCGCGCAGGCGGGGCAATCGCGGGGCCAACCACAACTGAGCGATACTGGGCAGCAGAGCCAGATGCAGGGTGGGTTGTGGCGTTGTTGCGCGCAAGGCCCTTACGGCGTGGCCCAGTTCGTCAAAAGCCGCGGAAAACTGCGGCAAAAGATCGGCGCCTGTCTTGGTCAGCCGAACCCCTTGCGAACGGCGTTCAAAAAGAAGTGTCCCTGTCCACCCCTCCAGCGTGCTGATGTGCTGAGAAATAGCACCGGGTGTGACACCCAATTCTTCTGCAGCGCGGGCAAAACCGCCCATTCGACCGGCCGCCTCAAAGGCGCGTAATGCGTTCAACGGTGGGCCTTTCGGGCGGGGTGGGGAAACTGACATAATCTAGCCTTAGTTTTTCTAATGACAAAAATACATAATCTGGTTTGCGTCCGGCGCATAGTAATTTCAAAATGAGTCAGACCTTAGGAGACATCCCATGAAACTTGCCCCCCGAGATTGGGTTCCCACCGAATGTGAAGCCCGCGTTCAGGACATAGCGCAGCGCACCCGGCCAGCGCCGTCGCGTGACGTCGCCGCGCGGATCACGGCACTGGCTGCGGAAAACCGGAAAATCCACGAGGTTGATTGCTTTAACCTGAACCCGGCCACAAACGTGATGAACCCCAAGGCCGAGGCATTGTTGGCCTCGGGTATCGGGTCGCGTCCGTCGCTGGGATATCCTGGTGACAAATATGAAATGGGCCTTGAGGCGATAGAAGAGATCGAGGTGATTGCCGCCGAGCTTTGTGCCGAAGTGTTTGACGCGAAATTTGCCGAAATACGCGTTCCGTCGGGTGCGATTGCAAATTTGTGCGGGTTTATGGCCACCTGCAAACCGGGTGATACGATCATCGTTCCCCCCGCATCAATTGGCGGGCACGTCACCCATCACAGCGCAGGATGCGCCGGCCTATACGGGTTGCGCAGTGTGGAGGCCCCGATCAATGCCGATGGCTACACGCTGGACGTAGACGCCCTGCGCGATCTTGCACGGGCTGAACGCCCCAAACTGATCACAGTGGGCGGCAGCCTGAACCTGTTCGAACACCCTGTTGCCGAAGTGCGCGCCATCGCGGACGAAACCGGTGCCAAGGTTTTGTTCGATGCGGCCCATCAATGCGGGATCATCGCGGGCAAGGCATGGAAGAACCCGCTGCATGAGGGCGCGCATCTGATGACGATGAGCACCTACAAAAGCCTGGGCGGTCCGGCAGGCGGGCTGATCGTGAGCAATGACGCGGAACTGGCGCGCGCGCTGGATGCCATTGCGTTTCCGGGCATGACTGCGAATTTCGATGCTGCGAAGTCGGCCGCGCTGGCCGTGGGAATGCTGGATTGGCGCGATCGCGGGCCTGCCTATGCGGCTGAAATGATCGCTGTTTCCAGAGCGTTCGCCGGTGCGCTGGACCGTGCAGGATTGCCGGTGTTTGCCAAGGATCGCGGATTTACCCGTTCGCACCAGTTCGCCATTGCAGCGGCGGATTTTGGTGGCGGGCAGGCAGCATCGAAAACCTTGCGCAAGGCAGGGTTTCTGGCCTGCGGGATCGGGTTGCCGATTGCACCGGTTGCCGGCGACATGAACGGCCTGCGTATCGGCACACCGGAACTGGTGCGCTGGGGGGTAGGCGTGCAGCATGTTGATGAACTGGCTGATCTGATCGCGACAGCCCTGCGTTCAAACGCCCCGGAACACCTGGCCGCCCGCACATCGGCGTTTCGGCAAAGGTTTGACCGGTTGCACTTTGTCAACTGAACCAAAGGCACGGTTGCCAAAACCGGCTGTGCTTTCTAATCTGGGCTTCAGGTCACAGACAACAACGGGAGGGCACCAGCTGAACATGCGCATCATCCGCCGACTTCAGCATGGTCCCCGCCAAGCCCTGTAAATCCGTTTGCAGGGCTGGCCCGGGAACACATACCCCACTGGTCCGCCTAAAACCGCGCTTTGCGGCGTTCTTTTTATGACCAGAGATCAACATGACACTTATCAACACAAATGCTTTGGGCGTGACCCTTGGCTTTCCCTTGTTTGCAGACCTGAACCTGACCATCTCAAAAGGCGACCGGATCGGGCTGGTGGCTGCGAACGGTCAGGGGAAATCAACATTGCTGGCCGTGCTGGCCGGAACCCTTGAAAACACCAGCGGCGATATAACCCGTGCGCGCGGATTGCGCGTTGCCCATGTCGCACAATACGTGCCCGAAGATGCCCTGAAGCTGACCTTTCATGAACTGGTGCTGGCCGCCTTGCCGCCGGAACAGGCCGATTATGAAAGCTGGCGGGTCGATGTGGTGCTGGATGAACTGACAGTGCCCTATGAACTGCACCACACGCTGCTAAGTGAACTGAGTGGTGGATGGCAGCGAACCGCACTGCTTGCCGCAGCGTGGATCACCGCGCCGGATGTTCTGTTGCTGGACGAGCCGACAAACCATCTGGATTTGCACCGCATCGCCTTGTTGCAAGATTGGCTGCGGGCCCTGCCGCGCGAAATGCCCGTTGTCATCACATCGCATGATCGCGCTTTTCTGGATGCCACGACCAACCGCACATTGTTCCTGCGGGCGGAACGGTCGCGGGTTTTTCAACTGCCGTTCACGGCTGCGCGCACCGCACTGGAAGAGGCCGACGCGGCAGATGCGCGCCGTTTTGCCAACGATCTGAACAAGGCGCAGCAATTGCGCAAACAGGCGGCAAAGCTGAAAAATATCGGCATCAATTCCGGTTCTGACCTGTTGGTGACCAAAACCAAACAACTGACAGAGCGCGCGGAAAAGATGGAGGCGGCGGCCAAACCGGCCCATCAGGACCGCAGTGCGGGCGACATCAGGCTGGTGAACAGCGGCACACACGCCAAGGCGCTGTTCACTTTCGAAGATGTTGCGGTTGAAACACCGGACGGGCGGCTGCTCTACCGCACCGGACGAAAGTGGCTTAGTCAGGGTGATCGCGTTGTGGTGCTGGGAGCCAACGGGACGGGCAAGACACAGCTTGTCCGGTTGATCTGGCAGGCGCTGAAAGGTGACAGCGACGTGATTAAATGCGCGCCATCGGTTGTGTCCGCCTATTCCGACCAGCATCTGAGCCAGTTGGATGATGCCGACACGCCAATGACAGCCGTTGCCGGACAGTTTGATGTGGGCGACCAGCGGGCACGTGGTTTGCTGGCCGGTGCGGGCGTGTCCATTGCGATGCAGGACACCAGGATCGGGGCATTGTCGGGCGGGCAGAAGGCACGACTGGCCATGCTGGTGTTACGGTTGAAGAACCCGAATTTCTATTTGCTGGACGAACCAACGAACCATCTGGACATTGAAGGGCAGGAGACGCTGGAAGCCGAACTGATTGCACACGGAGCATCCTGCCTGCTGGTCAGCCATGACCGCAGTTTCCTGCGAAACGTGGGCAACAGGTTCTGGTGGATCAAGCGCAACACGCTGATCGAAGTCGATGACCCCGAAGCGTTTCTGTCCCGGGAGATGGGCGGGGAATAGCGCGGGTACTGCCGCGTTGATAAATAAAAAAACGCTGCCGGGGTCAAACCTCGGCAGCGTTTGTTTCTTTGGTTATCGCGAGCGACGCCGCGACAGTTCTATTCCGCTGTCAAAAGCGGCGGCTTGTTACCGGACAGGCGCGGATTTTCCGGGCCTTCGATGGTCAGATGCAATTTGCCGTCTTTCAGGCCAACCTTGACCAGACCGCCTTTGGCAAGTTTGCCAAACAGCAGTTCTTCGGCCAGCGGTTTCTTGATGTTTTCCTGAATGACACGGCCCAGAGGACGCGCCCCCATTTTGTCATCATAACCCTTGTCGGCCAACCATTCCGCAGCGGGTTTGGTCAGTTCGATATGAACATTGCGATCCATCAGTTGCGCTTCGAGTTGCAGTACGAATTTCTCGACCACTTGCAGGATGACATCCTTGGGCAGCGGCGCGAAACTGATCACAGCGTCCAGACGGTTACGGAATTCCGGCGTGAACGTGCGTTCGATCGCGGCAGTGTCTTCGCCGGTGCGACGGTCACGGCCAAATCCGATGGCCTCTTTCGCCTGTTCTGCCGCGCCCGCATTTGACGTCATGATCAGAACGACATTCCGGAAATCCACCGTGCGACCGTTGTGATCGGTCAGTTTGCCGTGATCCATCACCTGCAACAGGATGTTATAGACATCCGGGTGGGCCTTTTCCATTTCGTCCAGCAACAATACGCAGTGCGGGTGCTGATCGACACCGTCGGTCAACATACCGCCCTGATCAAACCCGACATAACCGGGGGGCGCACCGATCAGGCGCGAAACGGCGTGTTTTTCCATGTATTCGGACATGTCAAAGCGCAGCAGTTCAACGCCCAGCACATCGGCCAGTTGTTTCGCCACTTCGGTTTTGCCTACACCCGTCGGCCCTGCGAACAGGTAGTTGCCAATGGGTTTTTCCGGTTCGCGCAGGCCCGCGCGGGCCAGTTTGATCGCGGATGACAATGCCTCGATCGCCTTGTCCTGTCCGAAAACCACGCGCTTCAACGATCCTTCCAGATCTTTCAGCACGGCGGCATCGTCTTTCGACACGTTTTTCGGCGGGATCCGGGCAATCTTGGCGACAACGGCCTCGACCTCTTTTGTGCCAATCGTCTTGCGCCGCTTTGCCGCGACCACGAGGTGCTGCGCTGCGCCGGCTTCGTCGATCACGTCGATTGCGCTGTCGGGCAGTTTGCGGTCGTTGATATAGCGTGCCGCCAGTTCGACACTCGTCTTGATGGCGTCGGCGGTGTATTTGACACCGTGATGTTCTTCGAAATAGGGCTTCAATCCTTTCAGGATTTTCACAGCATCCTCGACCGTTGGTTCGGACACGTCGATCTTCTGGAACCGGCGGCTAAGTGCGCGATCCTTTTCGAAATGCTGGCGGAACTCCTTGTAGGTGGTGCTGCCCATTGTACGCAGCTTGCCGCCCTGCAAGGCCGGTTTCAGCAGGTTGGACGCATCCATCGCGCCACCTGATGTTGCGCCCGCGCCGATCACCGTGTGGATTTCATCAATGAAAAGCACCGCGTCCTTGTGTCCTTCCAGTTCGGACACAACCGCTTTCAGCCGTTCTTCGAAATCGCCGCGATACCGTGTTCCGGCCAGAAGCGCGCCCATATCAAGCGAATAGATCGTTGTATTTGCCAGAACCTCGGGCGTTTCGCCGGACACGATTTTACGCGCCAGACCTTCGGCAATCGCGGTTTTGCCCACGCCCGGATCACCCACCAGAAGCGGGTTGTTCTTGCGGCGGCGGCACAACACCTGAATGCAACGTTCGACTTCGGCATCGCGACCGATCAGCGGATCAATGTCGCCTTCGCGGGACTTGGCGTTCAGATCAACGCAGTATTTCGCCAGCGCGCTTTCTTTTTGCTCGCCTTCCGTCACGCCCTGAGGCTCTTCTTCGGTTTCCGGCGCGCCCGAAACGGGCCGCGCTTCGCCGAACGCGGGATCTTTGGCAACGCCATGGGCGATGAAGTTCACCGCATCATACCGCGTCATGTCCTGTTCCTGCAGGAAGTACGCGGCATTGCTTTCACGTTCCGCGAATATCGCGACCAGAACATTCGCACCCGTTACTTCGGTACGACCCGAGGACTGGACGTGGATCGCCGCGCGCTGGATCACGCGTTGGAACGCGGCAGTCGGCACAGCTTCGGACCCGTCGATCTGGGTCACAAGGTTTGACAGATCATCGTCGATGAATTCGTTGAGTGTGGTACGCAGTTCGTCGATGTCGACGCTGCACGCTTTCATCACCCGCGTGGCATCGGGTTCGTCCAGCAGCGCCAGAAGCAAGTGTTCCAGAGTTGCGAATTCGTGACGCCGCGCGTTGGCCAGCGCCAAAGCGGAATGGATTGCCTGTTCTAGTGTATTCGAGAATGAAGGCACTTTGTGCTCCTCTTGTATTCTGGGCCGGGTAGGACTGTTTTGCGGTATCGCCCCGAACCAACCATGACCTCATACTGTTAGAGTTTGGTTGATCCGTTCCCGGCTTCAAGTTTTTTCTTTGGTTTTGCGGTAACAAAACACGTGATTGCGTCTTTTCTGTGCGTCAAAGACGCATCAAAATCGGTCTTTTCGTGCCCGAATTTCGGTAAAAACTGCTGCTGGATCTGCCCCTTGCATACCCAGATGGGCCTGCACGGATGGAACAGCGGCCCGAAGGAACGGGTTTGTAGCCAGTTCCAACGCCAAAGCCGAAGGCACGGTGGGAGTTTGGGCGGCACGGGCCGCGGTGATTGCTTCACTGCGAGATATAAGCGCGGGATTGTCGGGTTCAATGGTCAAAGCGAACGCGGCGTTGGCGGCAGTGTATTCGTGGCCTGAATAAACTATGGTTTCCGCAGGAAGTGCCGCCAGCTTGGACAGGCTGGCCCACATCTGCGGTCCGGTGCCTTCAAACAGACGCCCGCACCCCAGTGCCATAAGGCTGTCCGCGGTGAACACCGCCGCGCTTTGAGGAAAGTGAAAGGCGATGTGCCCTACGGTGTGGCCGGATACATCAATCACGTATCCGGTATCTGCGCCGATACGCACCGTGTCGCCTTCCGCGACTTCGATATTCAGGTCAGGCAGGCGATGGGAATCTGCCGCGGCGCCTATCACTTTTGCATCGGGGTAAGCGGCAAGCACCGCGCCCAACCCCTGCACGTGATCGTCATGGTGGTGCGTGATCAGGACATGGGTCAGTTTCCAGTTGCGTTGCGTCAATGCGGCCAGGATGGGCGCGGCTTCGGGAATATCGACCAGTGCGGTTTCGCCTGAAACCGGATCGTGGGCCAGAAACGCGTAATTGTCCTGCAAGCAGGGGATCGTGATGATATCAAGAGGCATGGTGTTTCGCCTTTTCGTTGCTACATTGAGGTCAGAGTGACGGAACCAAACGAAAGCTGCAATGCATCTTGATGTGCAAGACCTGCGGAATTTCTACTATCGCAGCGCTTTGGGGCGCGCGGCCCAAAAGGCTGTGCGCGACCGGATGCTGGAGTTCTGGCCCGAGGCCAAAGGGCAGACAGTTGCAGGGTTCGGTTTCGCCGCACCGTTGCTGCGTCCGTATCTGGCGGATGCGCGTCGCGTCACGGCGCTGATGCCAGCACCGCAAGGCGTTATGGCGTGGCCCGCAGGGATGCCCAATGTTGCAGTGCTGACCGAGGAAACACTGTGGCCGATCGAAACCGGGCACATTGACAAGCTAGTATTGATGCACGGGCTGGAAACTTCGGAACACCCATCCGAACTTCTTGAGGAATGTTGGCGCGTGCTGGGGCCGGGGGGCAAGGCGTTGTTTATCGTTCCGAACCGCGCCGGTCTTTGGTCGCGCAGTGACAAGACGCCGTTCGGGTTCGGGCGGCCATATACGCTGAGCCAGCTGGAAACGCAGTTGAAGAAACATCATTTTCTTCCCGAAACACATGGTGCGGCCCTTTATCAGCCACCGTCAACACGGCGATTCTGGCGCAAGGCGGCTGATCTTTGTGAACGGGTCGGGCGCAAGGCACCTGTTGCCATTGCCGGTGGTGTCTTGATGGTCGAGGCGACAAAGAGGGTGCACCCGCCGACCGGTACGGTGATCCGGGATACCGCGCGAAACGCGCTGGGCGTTCTGGAAGGGATGAAGGAACGGGCCCCCAAACCGGTTTGAGACTGGTGCGAAACAGGGCAAAGAATCGTATCAGGCCAGCGGGCGCGCCTGCTGACAGGGGATGCCGCTGATACGCACCAAACCGTCGAATCCTTGCGGATCGCAACAAAAAAACTTGCAAAATCTGTTGCGCAAACCGTCGCAGGCGGGCTAAAGCCCTTTTTTATAGGGCGCAGAGCATTTTGATGTTATCGCTATACCATGTTGCGGGGTGAGGTTGGCTCTGCTACATCCACGCTGATTTTGACGCTTTGGTGGGTATCAGGGCGCGCTAACCTCCTCGGGCCGCGCATACAGTCGCGCGGAAAGGGGCCAGATGTCGGAAGGGTCGACGTGTCTGAACCAGCTTCGATTTCATCAAGCATCGCTTCACGCTATGCTGCAGCCGTTTTTGAACTTGCTACTGAATCCAAATCTATCGCCAAGATCGAATCCGATCTGACTGGCCTGAGTGATGCTTTGGCGGGCAGCGACGATTTCAACGCGCTGATACATTCGCCGATTTACACCCGCGATGAACAGACCGGCGCCATAGCCGCGATTGCCAAGAAGATGTCCCTGACACCATTGATGGCAAACACGCTGGCCGTGATGGCGCAAAAACGCCGGCTGTTCGTGCTGCCACAACTGGTGCAATCCCTGCGCAACCTGATCGCCGAAAGCAAAGGTGAAGTAGGCGCAGATGTGACAAGTGCAAAGGCGCTGACAAAGGCGCAAACAGACAAGCTTGCCAAAACGCTGAAAGCGCAATTTGGCAAAACCGTAAATATCAATGCGACCGTCGATGAAAGTCTGATCGGCGGTCTTGTCGTCAAGGTTGGTTCGAAAATGATCGATACGTCGATCCGTTCCAAACTCAATTCCCTCCAGAACGCAATGAAAGAGGTCGGATAAATGGGTATCCAAGCAGCAGAAATTTCTGCGATCCTGAAAGACCAGATCAAGAACTTTGGTCAAGAAGCAGAAGTCGCCGAAGTCGGCCGTGTGTTGAGCGTTGGTGACGGGATTGCCCGTGTCTACGGTCTGGATAACGTGCAGGCCGGTGAAATGGTCGAATTTCCCGGTGGCATTCAGGGCATGGCCCTGAACCTTGAAGCTGACAATGTCGGCGTTGTGATCTTCGGGTCCGATCGTGACATCAAGGAAGGCGACACCGTCAAGCGCACGAATTCCATCGTGGACGTTCCAATCGGTGACGAACTGCTGGGCCGCGTTGTGGATGGTCTGGGTAATCCGATCGACGGCAAGGGCCCGATCAAGGCGAAAAAACGTGGCGTTGCCGACGTGAAGGCGCCGGGTATCATCCCGCGCAAGTCGGTTCACGAACCGATGGCAACCGGATTGAAATCGGTTGACGCGATGATCCCGATTGGCCGTGGCCAGCGCGAACTTATCATTGGTGACCGTCAGACAGGTAAAACAGCCGTGGCGCTGGATACGATCCTGAACCAGAAGTCGATCAACGACGCTGCCGGAAAAGACGAAAGCAAGAAGCTTTACTGCGTTTATGTTGCGATCGGCCAAAAGCGGTCGACCGTGGCGCAGCTGGTCAAGAAGCTGGAAGAAACCGGCGCGATCGAATACTCGATCGTTGTGGCCGCAACCGCGTCCGAACCGGCACCGATGCAGTTTCTGGCACCCTATTCGGCAACAGCGATGGCCGAACATTTCCGCGACAATGGCCGTCATGCGCTGATCGTGTACGATGACCTGTCCAAACAGGCCGTGTCCTATCGCCAGATGTCCCTGCTGCTGCGCCGCCCGCCCGGCCGCGAAGCCTATCCGGGTGACGTTTTCTATCTTCACTCGCGTTTGCTGGAACGCTCGGCGAAACTGGGTGATGACGCGGGCAACGGATCGCTGACGGCGCTGCCGATCATTGAAACGCAAGGGGGTGACGTGTCGGCCTTTATTCCGACCAACGTGATTTCGATCACAGATGGTCAGATTTTCCTTGAAACCGAACTGTTCTATCAGGGCATCCGCCCGGCTGTGAACACTGGTCTGTCGGTTTCGCGTGTGGGATCTTCGGCACAAACCAACGCAATGAAATCTGTTGCGGGCCCGGTCAAGCTGGAACTGGCGCAATATCGTGAAATGGCGGCGTTCGCGCAGTTCGGTTCCGATCTTGATGCTGCGACACAGCAGTTGCTGAACCGTGGCGCGCGTCTGACAGAGCTGATGAAGCAGCCGCAGTATTCGCCGCTGACCAACGCAGAAATCGTCTGTGTGATCTTTGCCGGAACCAAAGGCTATCTTGATAAAATCTCGGTCAAGAATGTTGGTCGCTTCGAAGCGGGCCTGCTGGGGCACTTGCGTGGTAAGCACAAGGACCTTCTGGACATGATCACCAACGAAGACCCCAAAATCAAAGGGGACGTCGAGGACAAGATCAAGGCTGCGCTGGACGAATTCGCCGCTGACTTCGCTTAAGGGAGGGATGCAGGCCAATGCCAAGTCTTAAGGACCTTAAAAACAGGATCGAGTCGGTCAAATCGACCCGCAAGATCACCAAGGCGATGCAGATGGTTGCCGCGGCCAAGTTGCGCCGCGCGCAAGAGGCTGCGGAGCAGTCGCGCCCATACACGGAACGCTTTAATGCCGTGATGGGTGGCCTTGCGGCGTCTGTCGGGAAATCGGATAACGCGCCGCTGTTGTTGCGTGGAACGGGATCCGACCAGACGCACCTTCTGGTTGTGATGACGTCAGAGCGTGGGCTGTGCGGCGGGTTCAACACCAACATCGCCAAAATGGCTCGGGTGCGTGCGGGTGAATTGCTGCAACAAGGCAAGACCGTCAAGATCCTGACAGTCGGCAAAAAAGGCCGCGACCAGTTGAAACGCGAATATGGTTCACATTTTGTGGGCCATGTCGATCTGAGCGAAGTCAAACGTGTCGGCTATGTCGATGCGCAAAATATCGCCAAGGACGTACTGGCCCGTTTTGACGCCGGCGAGTTTGATGTGGCGACGATCTTTTTCTCAGAGTTCCAAAACGTTGTGACGCAGATTCCGACGCAAAAGCAGGTTATTCCCGCTGCGTTCGAAACGGATGCTGATGATGTTGCAACTGGGTACGAGTATGAACCCAGCGAAGAGGAAATTCTGGCCGATCTGCTGCCGCGCGGTGTTGCGACACAGATTTTTGCAGCCTTGCTTGAAAACGGGGCGTCCGAACAGGGCGCGCGGATGTCTGCTATGGACAACGCCACGCGCAACGCGGGCGAGATGATTGACAAGCTGACGATCCAATATAACCGGTCGCGTCAGGCTGTGATCACGAATGAACTGATTGAAATTATTTCGGGCGCGGAAGCGCTCTAACGAGAACCGGAGACAAACGACATGGCAAATGCAGTCGGAAAAATCACCCAAGTTATCGGCGCCGTCGTCGACGTGCAGTTTGGCGATCATCTGCCAGAGATTCTGAACGCCCTGACCACCGACAACAACGGCAAGACGCTTGTGCTGGAAGTGGCGCAACACCTTGGTGAAAACACAGTGCGCACGATCGCGATGGACGCCACAGAAGGCTTGGTGCGCGGTCAGAAAGTAACCGACACGGACGGTCCGATTTCGGTGCCGGTCGGAAACGCGACCCTGGGCCGCATCCTGAACGTTGTTGGCGAACCCGTGGATGAACAAGGTCCGGTCAAGTCGAAAGAAACACGTTCGATTCACCAGGACGCCCCCGCATTTTCTGAACAGGCGACTGAATCGCTGGTTCTGGCCACTGGGATCAAGGTGATTGACCTGCTGGCCCCCTACGCAAAGGGCGGAAAAATCGGCCTGTTTGGTGGTGCCGGTGTGGGCAAAACGGTTCTGATCATGGAACTGATCAACAACATCGCCAAAGTGCACTCGGGCTTTTCCGTGTTCGCGGGTGTTGGTGAACGGACCCGTGAAGGCAACGACCTTTATCACGAGATGATCGAATCCGGCGTTATCGTTCCGGACAATCTTGAAGAGTCCAAAGTGGCGCTGGTCTACGGCCAGATGAACGAGCCTCCCGGAGCGCGGATGCGTGTGGCCCTGACGGGTCTGACGCTGGCGGAACAGTTCCGCGACCAGTCGGGAACCGACGTTCTGTTCTTCGTGGACAACATCTTCCGCTTTACGCAGGCGGGTTCCGAGGTTTCGGCCCTGCTTGGCCGTATTCCTTCTGCGGTTGGATACCAGCCAACGCTGGCCACCGACATGGGTGCGATGCAGGAACGTATTACATCGACCAAGGCCGGTTCGATCACATCCGTGCAAGCCGTTTACGTGCCTGCGGATGACCTTACCGACCCGGCGCCGGCAACTTCGTTTGCGCACCTTGATGCGACAACGGTTCTGTCGCGTGCGATTTCCGAACTTGGTATCTACCCCGCGGTTGACCCGCTGGATTCCACGTCGCGTCTGATGGACCCTGCTGTTGTTGGTGAAGAACATTACGGCGTTGCCCGTGACGTTCAGGGTATCCTGCAGCGCTACAAATCCCTGCAGGATATCATTGCGATCCTGGGCATGGACGAACTGAGCGAAGAAGACAAACTGACCGTTGCACGCGCGCGGAAAATTCAGCGTTTCCTGAGCCAGCCGTTCGACGTGGCCAAGGTGTTTACCGGTGCAGACGGCAAACAGGTGCCGCTGGAAGAAACCATTCAGTCGTTTAAAGCGGTTGTGGCCGGCGAATATGATCACCTGCCCGAAGGTGCCTTCTATATGGTTGGCGGCATCGAGGAAGTGATTGCAAAAGCCGAAAAAATGGCGGCTGACGCCGCTTAAGGAGAGCTGAACCGATGGCAGACACAATGCAATTCGATCTGGTGTCACCAGAGCGCCGCCTTGCGTCGCTTCAGGTTGCATCGGTGCAAATTCCCGGCGCGGACGGGGACATGACGGCGATGCCGGATCATGCGCCCGTCATCACCACGTTGCGTCCCGGTGTTCTGAGCGTGAACGGCCCGTCGGGCACGACCGAATATCTTGTGACCGGCGGCTTTGCGGAAATCTCTTCCGAAGGCGCTTCGGTGCTTGCTGAAAAGGCGATGGAGGTCTCCGAAGTCAAGGCGGCGGATATCGATGCGCTGGTCGCGGAAGCCACTGAAAGTGCGGCCGGATTGTCTGGTGAAGCCAAGGATGCGGCGGACAAATTGCTGGCGGATCTGGCAGCTTTGCGGACAGCGGTGGGCGTTTAAGCGCTGACCGGGTATGCAGCCCTGTAACAGTTTCAAGGCCCTGCCGGTTGCGGCGGGGCCTTTTGTTATTGCGGATGCGAGTTGTATCGAATTGTTGAAAATGCGATTTTTGTGCAAAGATAATCAGGAACATTGACATGAAGACCCTTCTGAAAAAAGCTGTGCCACCTTCTCTCAAGCGGTATGCCGCGGAAAGAAAGAGATCACACGCGCGGGCAGCGTTGAAACGGATTTCAGCACGGGGTGTGACAGTGAAAACCGTGATTGATGTGGGTGCATCCGATGGGCGGTGGTCCCTGGCCGCCATGGATTATTTTCCCGACGCAAACTATCTTCTGGTCGAAGCAAATCCGGTGCATCAGCCAGCGCTGGAAACCTTTTGTCGCGTACATGCGCAGGCAGAATACGAACTTGCCGCCGCGAGTGATAAGACGGGGACGCTCCGTTTCGACGGGAGCGTTCCGTTTGGAGGGTCGGCTGATCCGGAAAATCCGGAAACGGCCATTGAAGTAAAGGCCGTGCGTCTGGATGATTTCGCAGCTCCGAACGGGCCATATGAAGCCCCGTTCTTCCTGAAGCTGGACACCCACGGGCACGAAGTCCCTATTCTAGAAGGCGCTGAAAACGTGCTGGCCAAGGCTTCACTGGTCGTGATCGAAGTGTATTGTTATCAGCTTACCCCCACATCACTGCTGTTTGACGAAATGGTGGCCTATATGCGGGCCAAGGGCTTTGGGGTGGTCGATATGTCCGATCCTTTGTGGCGCCCGCAAGACAAATGTTTCTGGCAGATTGACCTGTATTTCGAACCGCTGACGATGCCGTATTTGCAGAAAAACACATACGTATAAGGCTGTTTCACGCTGGTACGCTATTTTTCAGGCGTGATAGTTCCGCGAAACATACCTTTTTAAAGGCCCAATTTTGTCCAAATCCGCGGATAATCTGGCGGTCGGGCAATGATTGACTGGTTTTATGAAACGATTGCGCAACCACCTGGTTGGTATCGATCAGGGTGAAACGGCTATGTTCTCGGAGTTTGAGAACGGAGGCACCATGTGGACCGGAACCGGCCCGCGTGAGCGCCGCAAAACCGTTGCGTTTTCGGAAAGTTTCCGTGTCCCCCCCGCGGTTCATGTTTCGATTTCGCTGTGGGATGTGGACGCGGAACAGAATATCCGTGCTGACTTATCCGCCGACAACATCACCGAAATCGGGTTCGATCTGGTGTTTCGTACATGGGCCGACACCCGTGTCGCGCGCATCCGGGCCGCCTGGATGGCGATGGGCGAGTTGGCGCATGCGGATGATTGGGAACTGTACTAGGGCAAGGCGTGCAATTCCCACTCAGCTGACCAGTGCTTGTCTTCCAAGAACCCCTCCACTAAGTTTTGATCATGTGTTTTCGGCGAGGGGCTGAACATTTTGGATTTTTACAAGAATTTTGCATTCTTCGGCGATTTTCTGCGTCCTGTTCAAACTGATAAGCCATTGATCCGGGTGGGCGATTTCAAGGATGGTGGATATCTCGTACCAAACGATTTCTCAGGTATTTCGGCGTGTTACTCCCCCGGTGTTTCCGCGCAATCTTCTTTTGAATTCGATATCGCCAAACACGGAATCCCATCATTCATGGCAGATGCTTCGGTTGATGCGCCGCCGATTGATGTACCGGGCGGGCAGTTTGTAAAAAAGTTTCTGGGACCCGAGGATGACGGTGAATTCATGTCGCTTGCGAGTTGGGTGAACCAGACCGATCCGGACTCCGACTCTGATCTACTGCTGCAAATGGATATAGAAGGCGCGGAATACAAAACACTGGCGGCAACGCCAGCGGAAGTTTTGCAAAGGTTCAGGATCATCGTGATCGAGTTGCATCATATCCCTTCAAGCCTGACAAAGCCTGCCTTTTTCAACCGGGCAAAGGCGATGATTGATGCGCTTTCCCCCGATTTCCAGTCGGTTCATCTGCATCCCAACAATGTGTCAGGTGTTGTGGAAATTGAAGCGGTTCAAATTCCCCGAGTCGTGGAAGCCACATTTCTGCGCCGTGACCGCGTTGTCAACGCACGGCCCGTATCAGGGTTGCCTAATGCGCTGGATCGTCGGCACAACCCGCATCGTCCTGCGTTAACACTACCCCAAGAATGGATATCTCAACCGACCGGTTGATAAACCGGGCCTTCGTCTAGCCGAGCGCGTACATTCCGTCATAAATCGGCTCAAGCGTTTCGGCATCAAACAAGGATGAGACAGACGTTCCGTTCCAGATGTTCAGGATCGCCTGCGCGAACAGGGGGGCGGTGGGCACGATACGGATGTTTGCGGCGCTTTTTACCACTGCCGTGGGCTGAATAGAGTCGGTGATAACCAGAGATTTCATTACCGAATTTGTCACACGTTCCACAGCGGGTCCGGACATGACACCGTGCGTGATATAGGAATGCACTTCCTTCGCGCCGTTTTCCAACAGCACTTCGGCCGCCTTGCACAGCGTTCCGGCCGTGTCGCACATGTCATCTACGATCAGGCATACCTTGTCTTTCACGTTGCCGATTACCGTCATTTCAGCGATTTCGCCGGGTTTTTCGCGGCGTTTGTCAACGATCGCCAGCGGCGAATTGATCCGCTTGGCCAGTTCCCGCGCGCGGGCCACGCCGCCCACATCCGGGGACACAACGGCCAGATCGTCCATCCGGCCTTTGAACTGCGTCTGGATATCCAGCGCAAAAATGGGGGACGCATAAAGGTTATCGACCGGAATATCGAAAAACCCCTGAATCTGTGCCGCGTGCAGATCCATCGTCAGTACCCGTTCAATTCCCGCCTCGACCAGCATGTTCGCAACCAGTTTCGCAGAAATCGGCGTGCGTGCCTTGGTGCGTCTGTCCTGGCGGGCATATCCGAAATAGGGCAGAACAGCAGTAATGCGCGCTGCCGAAGACCGGCGCAGCGCATCTGACATGATCAGCAGTTCCATCAGATTGTCATTGGCTGGGTTCGAGGTCGGCTGAATGATGAACATATCCTCGCCGCGCACGTTTTCGTACACTTCGACAAATATTTCGCCGTCATTGAACCGTTCAACGCGGGCATCGACCAGCCCGACATTGGACCCGCGATACATGCTCATGCGGCGGGCGATGGCTTTGGCCAGAGGCAGGTTTGCATTCCCCGCGATCATCTTGGGTTCGACTATGGCTGGCATTTGATGGATTCCCCGTGGCAGCGGTGGTTATGTGACAGAATCGTGATGTTGACACCGCTTAGCACGGCCTTACGGTCCGTCCAAGATTTAGGGGAGCAAGAGAGACAAGATGGCCCATATAGATTACTTTTTCGCAACGATTTCGCCCTTCACCTATCTGTCCGGTACAAGACCGGCCGAAATCGCTGAAAAACACGGCGCAACCATCACGTACAAGCCGCTGGATATCATGAGGCTGTTTGCGCGCACCGGTGGCATCCCGCCCAAGGACCGGCATATCTCGCGTCAGGAATACAGGTTGCAGGAAATCCCGCGCCGCGCTGCGCGTGCGGGCAAACCGATCAATCCCAAGCCAGCGTTCTGGCCGACCAATCCGGCACCTTCGTCTTATGCGATCATTGCAGCGCAATCGGCAGGCGGTGGTGATCTTTCAAAACTGGTTGCGTCGCTGACAGCCGCCTGTTGGGCCGAAGAAAAAGACGTGGCACAGGATGATGTGATCAAGGCCTGTTTGTCAGAGGCGGGGTTTGATCCGTCGCTTGCTGACAGCGGGTTGCTGGCAGGGGCGGAAACTTATGCCGCCAATCTGGAAGAGGCGGTGAACCGCGGGGCGTTCGGCGCGCCGTTTTTCATCACCGATGATGATCAGCGGTTCTGGGGCGAAGACCGTCTGGATGATCTGGAAGCGCATCTGGCTGCACGCGGCTGATGCCAACGGGTGAATTGGGCGGGCATCCCGCCTATTGGCATATGTACCCTGGCGGGCCACGCGATGTTCTGGCGATACATTGCTCGCTGGCGCATTCGGGGGCGTGGACTGGACTGGCGCAGCAGTTGCAGGACATCGCATCAATCACCGCCTACGATCTGCCGATGCACGGACGATCGGGCGACTGGGATGGTCATTCAGACCTGCATGATGTTGCGACCGAAATGGGCGCGGCAATGCTGACGCACGGGATGGACCTTGTCGGCCATTCCTTCGGCGCGACGGTCGCCCTGCGGCTGGCAACGCTTTTCCCTGATCGGGTGCGCAGTCTGACATTGGTTGAACCGGTGTTTTTTGCGGCGGCCAAGGCGATCGCCCCGGACGCTTATGACGCCTATATCGCAGAAGAGCGGGCCATGTTTGGCAATCTGGACGCCAACAAAGAAAGTGTGACGCGCAATTTTGTGCGGGCGTGGGGGGATGGGCGGCGCTGGTTTGATCTGCCGGCCCAGACACGGTCTTACCTGTGTGATCGGATCATCTTTATCCCGGCGACAAACAACAGCCTGAACCTCGATGTTCACGGTCTGCTTGCCCCCGGTGTGATCGAACGGGCGGCGATGCCCGCGCTGCTGGTTCAAGGGGCTGCTGCCCATCCGATCATGGATGTGATTTGTCAGGCTCTGGCGCAGCGATTGCCGGATGCAACGCGCGTCACAATTCCGGGGGCAGGGCATATGGCCCCGATCACCCATGCAGGTCTGGTCGCAGATTCAATCCGTGACCTGTTCTCGCACGCGCCCTAACCCTTCAATATGTCCACGAACCGGTCGATCTGGTCATGTGTGATCGACCAGTCGCAGACCAGTCGCGCGGTCAGCAACTCTTCGGGATCATTTCCGTCAAGCTGGCCTTCCCAGACATAATAGATGGCCCCGGCATCGTGCAGACGCTGGTGCGCTGCACGTGGAAAATCGGCAAAAATCATATTGGCCTGCGGTTCATACAGCAGTTGCGCACCCGCATTGGCTAACCCGTTGGCCAAACGCGCGCAATTGGCATTGGCCGCGCGCGCACTGTCCAGCCACAGATCATCGCGCAAATAGGCTGCCATCTGCGCCGACAGGTAGCGATGTTTGGAAAACAGATGCGCGCCGCGCTTGCGCCGCAATTCGAATTCCCACGCCTTGGAAGGATCGAACAGGATCACCGCCTCGACCCCCATAAGGCCGTTCTTGGTGCCGCCAAAGCTGACCACGTCCACACCGGCCTTCCACGTCATGTCGGCGGCGCTGCACCCCAGCGCAACCTGTGCGTTGGCGAAACGCGCGCCGTCCAGATGTACCGGCACATCAAACGATTTTGCCACATCGCACAGCGCTCTGATCTCATCCAGAGTGTATACCGATCCACGTTCGGTCACTTGTGTGATCGAAACCGGCCCGCGTTGTGCGCCGTGCACGCCACGTGTTTCTTCGCGCCCGATGGCCGCGTTCAGGGCCTGTGCGCTCATCTTGTCGCGATCGCCGACAAGGGTCAGCTTGGCCCCGCCGGAATAGAACTCCGGCGCGTTGCACTCGTCTTCCTGAATATGGGCCACGGGCGAACAGAACACGGTTTGCCAGGGTTGGCCAATCGTGGCCAGCGCGATGGAATTGGCGGCCGTTCCGGTGGCCACCAGATAGATCGCGGCCTCTGGCGCTTCGAAGATTTCGCGCAGGCGGGTGCGCACGTCCTGCATGATGGGATCGGCACCATACGGCTTTGCAAAGCCTTCATTGGCTGTGGCCAGTGCGTCCATAACCTGTGGATGCACGCGCCCCGCGTTGTCAGATGCAAAAAACATCAGGTCGGCTCCTCGATAATATAGTCTTCCCACTCGTCTTCGGGGGTTGCAAACTCGCTGACCGTGATGTCCTGCGCGGATACGCCGGCATCATGAACGGTTTGGGGGTCACCCGAAATCAGGGGATGCCAGTCAAACAACGGTTTACCCTCCCACAATAGTCTGTAGGCGCAGGTTTGTGGCATCCAGTAGGCGTGCGTATCCAGATTGTCCGGTTTCAGAACAATGCATTCCGGCACGAACTGGTGGCGGATATCATATTGCGCGCATCGGCATGTCTCGTCATCAAACAAACGGCAGGCGACGCGCGTCAGAGCAACCTCGCCTGTGTCTTCGTCTTCAAGTTTGTTGAGACAGCATTTGCCGCAACCATCACACAGCGCCTCCCATTCGGGCTGTGTCATCCGGTTCAGGGGTTTGAACTCCCAGAACCGCCTGGCCAGCCCGTCGCGTTCGATCGGGTCTTTCATAAGGCGTCCAGAATGCTACGCGCCCGGGCACAGTCCGCTTTCATCTGGTCTGTCAGCGCGTCAAGTGAATCGAATTTCTGTTCGCCACGCAGGTATTCGACCAGAGCGACTGAAAGATGTGCACCATATAAATCACCGGAGAAATCGAACAGAAACGTTTCCAGATTGGCGCGGTTTTCCCCGAACATCGGGCGCACGCCAAGGGACGCCGCGCCTTTATATTCGCCCTTGTGAGGGCCATCCAGAACATCCACCAGAACCGCATAAACGCCATATGCAGGCGGGTGCAGCCCGTCGATCGACATATTGGCCGTGGGATATCCCAGATCACGCCCACGCTGTTCCCCGCTGATGACGGGGCCTTCGATGCGATGCCAGTGCCCCAGCATGGCTGCCGCGTCGCGTGGCCGTGCATCGCTTAGCGCCTGACGGATCGCCGTGGATGACACGCGCGCAACGCCCTGCTGGATCAGCGGCGAAATCGTCACGCCAAATCCCATGTCCTGCCCGAACCGCACCAGATCCTGCGCATTGCCGGCCCTGCCTTTGCCAAAACAGAAATCCGGTCCGACGATTATATGGCACAGGCCCAGACCGTCACAGATCACGTTGCGGGCAAATTCTTCGGGGCTCAGCCCGGCAAGTCCGGCGTTAAAGTTCAATTCATACAGCAGATCGACGCCCAGTTTTTCCAACCGGCTTGCGCGCGCCTCGCTGCCCATCAATCGAAACGGCTTAGCGTCCGGGGCAAAGAAAGCACGCGGATGCGGTTCAAACGTCACAATACCCAGTGGCGCATCAGGCACAGTTTTTCTGGCAAGATCGATAACCGCCTGATGGCCCAGATGGACACCGTCAAAATTGCCGATAGCGGCACAGGCGCCGCGATCCTGCGGCTCGACAAATTGATAATCCCGGACAATTCTCATGGCGCTTGGGTAGCCGCCTGTTTGCACGGACGCAAGACGCAGTTGCACCCGGGTGCGTCATCGCACGGCGCCATTTTCATCTTTTCATAAATACTTGTTCCTTACGCAGCCCGGATCGGGACGCGCGGTGTGGAACGCCGGGGCCGGATCAGTCGAACTTGCGCGACGGTGCCAGAACGGTGGCCTCGCCGATCAGAACCTTTTTGCCGTCAACCAGACAGCGGCAATCCAGTTTGACGCGGCGCTTTGAAAAGTCGATATCGATCACTTCCACCTCGGCTTGAACCCTGTCGCCGGGGCGGACAGGTGCCAGAAATTTCAGGGTCTGGCCCATGTAAACCGTGCCGTGACCCGGCAATTGTTCTCCGATCACCGCAGAAATCAGGCCAGCCGTCAGCATGCCATGCGCAATCCGTCCCTCAAATATCGTATCCTGAGCGTATTCATCATCCAGATGAACCGGATTACGGTCTGTCGATACTTGTGCGAACAGTTCAATGTCATGGTCGGTCACGACCTTCTGCAACGAGCGGATCATGCCCATTTCAATGTCTTCGATACAGATCGTGCCGCGGGGCATGTTGTCCAACATATCGCCCTCCTGAATTCCGAAAGTAATATTAGGGCCTGTTTTGGGGCCGATTGCGTAACTTTATTACTTTGCAGATGCAGAAAGGCAAGCTTTTTTTGACTTTCCACCTAATGGATTTAAGCCACCGGCTTCCAGCCGGTTCGCTTCAGCGAATCTATTCTGATCTTCTCTCCTGAATTTTGAAACCCGCTGAGGCGGTATGGTTTCAAAATTCAGGAGAGAAGATCATGCGCTACTCGTCATCCGCGCACACGCGATTCTATCATAGATACCACGTCGTATGGGCCACGAAGTACCGGTACAAGGTTCTGCAGGGTGCCATGCGTGAGCGGATCCGTGAAATAATCATCCAGACCTGCGGAGAACTGGGTGTCCATATCGTGAAAGGCGTTTTGGCGCGCGATCATATCCATATGTTCCTGTCGATCCCGCCCAAGCTGTCCCTGTCCGATGTCATGCAACGCATCAAGGGTCGCTCATCCCGACGCATCCAGATGGAGTTCCCTGACCTGCGCAAGCGGTATTGGGGCAGACGCTTTTGGGCGCGTGGGTATTTCTCGACGACCTCCGGGAACGTGACTGACGATGTCATCAAGCAGTACCTGGAATTACATTCCACCAAATGATGCCTCCTGCGTCAGCAGGAGGTCCTTCACTACCGCAGTTTTCCGATTGCATAGGTCGGATTGGACATTTCCTTTTCAAGATAAGCGGTTAGCGCATCCGGGTCCGGCTGGTGCGACGTTTTGGTTTCTATGGCCGCCAGCCCGCCAGTGATGAAAAGAGAATCGATATCTTCACCCATTGCGCCACGAATATCGGTCAGAATGCCGTCTCCGATGCCCAGAATCGCGTTGTCGCGGGGCAAATTCCCGATTTCGGCCAGTCTGCGGCGGGCCAGATCGTAGATTGGTGGGTGGGGTTTGCCGAAATACAGGCTTTCGCCGCCCATTTCGGTGTAAAGCTGCGCCAATGCTCCGGCGCACCATTCGCGCACTTCACCCCGATCCACGACGATATCAGGGTTTGCGCACAAAAGTTTCAGACCTTTTTGCTTTGCGTACAGAAAGTCGGGGCGGTTCACATCCGGGTCGGCCATCGGGTCGAACGGTCCGCAACATACAATCCCGTCGGCCTGATCCAGCGGGACGCGTTTTATGTCGACAGGATTGTCCAATAGATGGATCGGTTCGAAAAATGCAGCATCTCTGTCCCATTCACCCATGAAATAGACATTTTTGCCAACCGCACCCTGAAACATCGCCGATCGCGCGGAATCCCCGGATGTTGCAATGGTGTCCCAGGCATCATCGGGCACGCCGAAGGATTTCATCTGGCTTGCGACACCAGCGCGGGGTTTGGGCGAATTTGTGACCAGAACAACAGCGCCCCCTTTGGCGCGATACGCCTGCAATGCCGCAACAGCCTCGGGCAACGCTTTCACGCCATCATGAACGCACCCCCACAGATCCACAAACAGGGCCTCATAAGTGTCAGAGATGTCGGACAGGGCAGAGATAATCTGGGTCATTCAAACCTCGGGATTTGGACAAAGGGGAAGGCGCCTGTTCTGCATAAAAGAACCATCAGGCCGGGGCCACCAGAAATATCCCGCCCGGACCACATGGGGCGCATTTGGAACACTGGCGATGTTTTGCGCAGGGAGCGGTCATACGGACTCTTCAAAAATGGGGCGTGTCGTGGCAGACTGTCGTCAATAAGCCAAAAAGGCAGCAGGCATTGGAACAGACGTATCCGAAAGGCTGGTTTGATATCGCGCCAGAGGCATATGCCGATCTGGGTGCGATGCTGTATTTGTCGGGTCTGACAAAAACCCATAACAAACGGTCTTTGACACAGGCGATTTACGCTTTTGAAACGCCGCTGCGCCTGCGCCAGTATCATATCTTTCGACAAAACGGGTTTCCGCGCGGGTTCGTAACGTTTGCAGGCCTGTCGGATGATGCGGAGCGGAAGTATGCGATCGAAGGCAAGCCTTTGACCGACAAGGATTTCGCCAGCGGTTCGTCCTTCTGGATCGTGGATATGGTCGCGCCTTTTGGTCAGATCCGTCAAATTGTTGACATACTGAAGCGTGAAATTCCCCACGAAAGAGTCCGTACCAATCGAATGGACAGTGACCTGACGCGCGAACGGATCGTCGAGTGGACCAGAACAGAAGACGGAACGGTACACATGCATCTTTACAAGAAAGCGGCGTTCAAACGTTTGCTGGATCGCGGGGCGTGATCTGATGGTATCGGTAGCCCCGCCTGGCGCGATTGATATCGATATCACCGGTGACAGCACCGGGTTTGTCACGGGTGAGCCACCCAATGACGCGACCGGCGATCTTGACGCCACTGTCACGTTCAATAATCCCGGTTGGAGCCTGTGGTTCACCACATGGGATATTTCCGATGACCCCGGGATCGGGACGGCCACGATCGATGGCACGACCGGCGAATGGACTTATGTCGTTGATCCGGTCGAGTTTGACGCATTGGACAACGGAGAGATCGTTTCAGACACGTTTGAAGTCACGTTCACGGCCTTTGCATTCCCGCCGGGGGGCGGGATCAACAACCAGACGGAAACGTTGCTGGTCACAGTGACGATCGAGGGCGTATGCTTTTGTGCGGGAACGCTTATCGACACACCGTCCGGGGCCGTTGCGGTTCAGGATTTGAATGTCGGGGATCTGGTGGCCACGGTTGACCACGGCCCACAACATGTCCGGTGGATC
This sequence comes from Sulfitobacter sp. TBRI5, assembly GCF_051013555.1. Classification (NCBI taxonomy): domain Bacteria; kingdom Pseudomonadati; phylum Pseudomonadota; class Alphaproteobacteria; order Rhodobacterales; family Roseobacteraceae; genus Sulfitobacter; species Sulfitobacter sp. TBRI5. The sequence goes on from NZ_CP112884.1 coordinate 2,090,680, forward strand.
GAAAGCAGTGCTGTATCGGTTCAGGACCTGAATGAAAAAACGGCGCTGCGCCCGGTCCGGATTGCAGCGGGCGCGTTAGGGGCCGGGGTGCCGCAACGTGATCTTTTTGTGTCCCAGCAGCACCGCATTCTAATGGCGGGGCCGGCAGTAGAGTTGTTGTTTGGCGAAGCCGAAGTGCTGGTGCCGGCGAAAAGCCTGATCAACTGGCCTGGGATCGAGATTGTCACGCCCGTTACACCTGTTGAATACTTTCACATCTTGCTGGACCGTCACGAGGTGTTGTTGGCCGAAGGGGCCAAAGCCGAGAGCCTGTATCTGGGCGAAGAGGCGCTGAGTGCGATGGGGTCCGAAGGATTGCAGGAACTGGCGGCAATCTTTGCCGATACCCCCGGTGCGATGCCCACCGGATTTGGCGCAGCGGCGCGGAAAATGCTTAAGGAATTTGAGGCCGCAATGCTTCAACCGGTTTAAGACCTGTTGGTTGCCGCAGCAAAAAGGGCGCGCCGATCAAATCATGCACGCCCCGTTTGTCTGCATTGAAAGGTTAAACCTTCAGGTTCGGGATAATCTGTTTCTTGCGGCTCATGATCCCCGGAAGAACTACGCTGTCGCCGGTTGCATCCGCGTTAAAGCTTTTCTTGGCGACATTGCGCACCAGATCATTGGGTACCAAAAGCGTTGCTTCTTCGTTCAGGATATCGACAACAAACAGCAACACCTGATCGGCGCCGTCTTCCTGTGCGACACCTGTCATCGCGGCCATCAGCGCATTCTTGCGGTCAAGAACCATTTGGGGCGAAGTGGTTTCCAGAACCGATACGCGGAACTGTTTTCCGCCAACTTCGTATTCCTTGGAATCCATGCGCAGCAATTCCGCTTCGGAAAAGGAAGAAACGTCCGATTTCGCCGCGAACATTTCGGCCGCGTATTCGGGGATCGACAGGCCAAGATCAGCGGCAAGCGACTCAGCCAGCGCCTTGTCAGTCGGCGTTGTTGTCGGGCTGCGGAATTCAAGAGTGTCTGACAGGATACAGGTCAGCATGGCGCCTTTGGCCCAGTCGGGCATCTTGGCGGCGTCATCCCCCATCAGATCGTGCATCAGCGTGGCGGTGCAGGCCAGCGGACGGATGGTGATATCAATCGGGCCTTTGGTTTCCAGCCCGCCGACCAGTTTGTGATGGTCGATGATTGCCAGAATGTCGGCATCGTTGATGTTGTCGGGCAATTCGGCGGGGTTGTTGGTGTCTACGATCACCACCGGTGTGTCGGCTTTCAGATCCGACATGATCGCCGGTTTTGGAAGATCCCAGCGTTTCAGCATGAACGCGGCCTCTGTATTGGGTTCGCCCAACAGGACAGCTTCGGCCTTTTCGCCCTTGATTTCGTTCAGATACCAGGCCCAGATAATCGGGCTGCCGGTGCTGTCTGTGTCTGGGGATTTGTGTCCGAATACTTGGATGGTCATAACGTGTGTTCCTGAAATAAGGGTCGGATTTGGCCGCCTTATACGGGGGCGAAATCAGGTTGTCACGGTGTGGATGGGGACAAATGGACGCTGCCCGCAACATCGCCTAGTCTGCCGTGTATGAACCGCGAAAGTGATCTCTATCCGCCGATTAAGGCTCTGCTAGAACGGCAGGGTTATACCGTCAAGGGCGAAGTCGGGGCGGCGGATCTGGTGGCGCGGCGCGGCGATGACCCGCCTGTCATCGTCGAATTGAAATTGCGGTTCAGTCTGAGCCTGTTTCATCAGGCCATTGCCCGCCTGGCCATCACGGATCAGGTGTATCTGGGGGTGCCCAAACCCAGTGGCAAAACCGCCAAGCGTGCCACCAAGGACAATCTGGCGCTTTGCCGCCGATTGGGGCTTGGCCTGATTGTCGTGCGCGATGGCAAGCGGGCCGAAGTGTTATGCGACCCAGGGCCTTACGCACCGCGCAAGTCAAGGAAACGCACGAACCGCCTGTTGAAAGAGTTTGACCGGCTGGACGGGGACCCCAACGCAGGCGGGGCCACGCGGTTCGGTATCGTCACCGGATACAGACAAGAAGCGCTGCGCTGTGCGGCCCATCTGGCAGAGCATGGACCCAGCAAGGGATCGGATGTGGCCCGTGCCGTGCAGGTGTCTGTGGCAACACGGATCATGGCCGACAACCATTACGGCTGGTTCGAACGGGTGCGCACGGGTGTTTACCGGCTTACCGATCAAGGCGCGGACGGGTTAAAACACTGGGCCTATAGCTGGGGCGATGATGGCGTTGATTAAAACGTCTGACGCGTCAGGGCGTAACCTGCGTTTTCCAGCAATTGCAGAACGCCATTTTCGCCCATGAGGTGCGCGCCGCCAACGGCAACAACAATCAAATCGCCTGATGCCCCCTCAATTATTGGCATCCATGCGGCATTACGCTGGATCAGCAACAGGTCTTCCAGTTCGCCGAACAGCGCGTCAACCTCGGCTGTTGGCAGGTCAAGTAGGGTGTGGGCCAGATAACGCGAAAACTCCCATGCTTCTGCGGGGCTTTGTTCGAAATAGGTTTCCTTGAGAGTGAAAAGAGCATCTTCGGACACTTGATCCGGCATCACGCTCAGGGTCAGCATCCTGATCTGTTCTTCCAGCGTGTCGCCATTGAACAAGCCGAACAGCATATCGAACGGTTCCAGCGCGCGCATCGGCACGTTGGCTGCGGTTGCGATATCACCGATCATATGATCAAGACCGCGCGCCCCTGCGACAGCCTCTTGCATGGCGCAACCGGGAATGCCCATCAGCAAAGACAGATACCATGGCTGGAATTTCGAGGCCATGAACGGCGGGATGCGACGGGATGCTGCCGCTGCGGACAAGCGTTGCCAATCTTCTTCCGGCATCAGTTCGGGCAGGGTGGGGCCGTCGGTCAGAAAAACCAGCGCAGGATTTGTGGTGATCGCCGCTTGCAGTTTCTTTTCTTCTTCCGGCGTCGCTTCAAGCAGGATCAGGTCTGCGCTTTCGATCAGGGGCCGCAATCCGTCCATCACCGGTTCCAGCCGAGGATCATAGACATGGATGGTGCCGATCACATGGACTGTCCGCGCGTCTTTGACCGCGCGCCAGTGATTGCCGGTGGCAAACGGGATGTTCTGGACGTTGCGGGCCAGATCATCGGCTTCGCCTTGGGGCATCTGCAAGCGCAAGTCGCCTCCGCCACATTGTGCGGCAGCGATCAAAGGCACAGCCAGAAACAGCAGTGTCACGGCAAAACGAAAGATCATGGCAATTCCTTGAAATTCAACGAACTCAAGGCTACGTGCGAAGATAACAAAGTTCAACAGAAAGCAATGTTGAACTTGTTCAAATTTTTGTCGCTCGCAGCTTGACTCGGGCCTCCGGCATCCTTAGCTACACCTCGTTATCACTCGCATGGGGTGAGTGATAACGGCCCTTCGGACTGCGAAGGGTCAATGGGAGAAACTTTGAGCCTTAAGGAGCTGCAAAGATGGCATTGAAACCGCTTCATGACCGTGTGCTGGTTCGCCGCACAGAAAGCGAAGAGAAAACCAAGGGCGGATTGATCATCCCCGATAGCGCAAAAGAAAAGCCCAGCGAAGGCGAAGTTGTCGCCACAGGCGAAGGCGCGCGCAAAGACAGCGGCGAACTGATCGAAATGGCTGTAAAAACCGGTGACAAAATCCTGTTCGGCAAATGGTCGGGCACCGAGGTCACACTCGACGGCGAAGAGCTGCTTATGATGAAAGAAAGCGACATCATGGGGATCATCTCCTAAGTCGCGCACCTTCTATTCAATGAAACACTAGACATTCAGGAGCATTCAAATGGCTGCTAAGGACGTCAAATTCGACACAGATGCCCGCAACAAGATTCTGCGCGGCGTAAATATTCTGGCGGATGCCGTAAAGGTAACGCTGGGCCCCAAAGGCCGTAACGTGGTTTTGGACAAATCCTTTGGCGCACCGCGCATCACCAAAGACGGTGTATCGGTTGCCAAGGAAATCGAACTGGAAGACAAGTTCGAAAACATGGGCGCGCAAATGGTCAAAGAAGTGGCCAGCCGCACCAATGACGAAGCAGGCGACGGTACCACAACCGCGACTGTTCTGGCTCAGGCCATCGTCAAAGAAGGCATGAAATCGGTTGCCGCCGGCATGAACCCGATGGATCTGAAGCGCGGCATCGATCTGGCAACAGCCCGTGTTGTCGAAGCGATCAAAGCAGCGGCGCGCGACGTGTCCGACAGTGCGGAAGTTGCGCAAGTCGGAACAATTTCCGCCAACGGCGAAGCGGAAATCGGCCAGCAAATCGCAGATGCGATGCAAAAAGTCGGCAACGAAGGCGTGATCACCGTTGAAGAGAACAAAGGTCTGGAAACAGAAACCGATGTTGTCGAAGGCATGCAATTCGACCGTGGCTATCTCAGCCCCTATTTTGTCACCAATGCGGACAAAATGACTGTCGAACTGGAAGACGCGATCATCCTGCTGCACGAAAAGAAACTGTCGTCGCTGCAGCCAATGGTTCCCCTGCTGGAGCAGGTCATCCAGTCGCAGAAGCCACTGTTGATCATTTCGGAAGATGTCGAAGGCGAAGCGCTGGCAACTCTGGTTGTGAACAAACTGCGCGGCGGTTTGAAAATCGCAGCTGTCAAAGCACCCGGTTTCGGCGATCGCCGCAAAGCGATGTTGCAGGACCTTGCGATTTTGACAGGTGGTCAGGTGATTTCCGAAGATCTGGGCATGAAGCTTGAATCCGTCACAATGGACATGCTGGGTTCTGCGAAGAAAGTGCAGATCACCAAGGATGAAACCACCATCGTTGACGGCAATGGCGCCAAAGCCGAGATCGAGGCACGTGTTGCCCAGATCCGCGGCCAGATCGAAGAAACCACTTCCGATTACGACCGTGAAAAACTGCAAGAGCGCGTTGCCAAACTGGCAGGCGGTGTTGCCGTGATCCGTGTTGGCGGCATGACCGAAGTCGAAGTGAAAGAGCGCAAGGACCGCGTTGACGATGCCCTGAACGCGACCCGCGCGGCCGTGCAGGAAGGTATCGTTGTCGGTGGTGGCGTTGCACTGATCCAGGCGGCGAAGAAACTGGACGGACTGGAAGGCGCAAATGCCGACCAGAACATCGGTATCAACATCGTTCGCAAGGCACTTGAAGCACCGCTGCGTCAGATCGCCGAAAACTCGGGCGTGGACGGTTCGGTTGTTGCTGGCAAGATCCGCGAAAGCAATGACCCGTCGTTCGGCTTTAACGCGCAGACCGAAGAATATGGCGACATGTTCAAGTTCGGCGTGATTGACCCGGCCAAGGTCGTGCGCACAGCACTGCAAGACGCCGCTTCGATCGCTGGTCTGTTGATCACAACCGAAGCAATGGTTGCTGACAAGCCTGCCAAAGACAATGCAGGTGGCGGCGGCATGCCCGATATGGGCGGCATGGGCGGCATGGGCGGCATGATGTAAGCCAGCCTTTGGCACTGTGAAGTAAGGGAAAGGCCCGCCGGATTGGCGGGCCTTTTTCCGTTTGGCACCGCTTCTATCGCGCTGCTGCGGCGCGCAAGATTTACGGTGGCGAAACATGCCACCCAAGCCAAAGGCAAATTGCGCCCTGTGCCGGTTCGCGTATGGTAAACCAACAAACCGAAACAGGGGGCACATAGATGGGTGACAGGCTTGGCGTTGTGGGTCTTGGCCGGATGGGTCGCGCAATAGCGCAGCGTCTGGCGGGGCAAGGTGCGGACGTTGCCGCGTGGACACGTTCAGGCATCAGCACTGCCGAGGCAGCGCGCTGGGGTGTGACGCCTTGCATGACGCTGGCTGATCTGGTCACTCGGTCAGATGTCATTTTGCTTAGCTTGTTCGATGAAAGCGCCGTGCGCGACGTGATGCATTCCCTGCTGGAATCAGAGATTTCAGGCAAGTTGATCATTGATACATCAACGGTCGCACCAAAGGTTCTTCAGGAGTATCTGGACAGAACCGTTTCGGCTGCCGGGTCTTTGATGGACGCACCCATATCGGGCGGACCTGAACTGGTTCTGGCGGGACAGTGCGGCGTCTTTGCCGGTGGAACCGCACAGGATTTCGCTCGCGCCGCGCCTGTCCTTTCGATGATTGCAGGGCAGGTGCATCACGTGGGGCCGTTGGGCAGCGGGCTGGCCATGAAAATCGTGAACAACAGCGTGTTGCAAGGGCTGTGGGCGGTCTTGGTGGATGTGATGCAGATCGCAAAACGATCTGGTTTGGCGCTGGATCAGGTCATGCCGGTGCTGGCGGGCGGGCCTGCCGGCGCGCCCATGCTGGCTGGACGCGTGCCCAGAATTCTGGGGCAGGATAAATCTGTCGGCTTTGATATTGATGGCGCCAGCAAGGATGCGTACGTGTTCGTAAGCGCCGCGCATGATCTGGGCCTTGATGTACCAACATTGCAGATCGCGCAGGAATGCTGGCGCGCCGCACAGGCAGGCGGGCAGGGACCCGACGATATTGCTGCGTTGATTTCAACTGCCTACGAAAAGGCCTGAGCCCGTGCGCCTGATCTTGCTGACCACCCTGACCATGATGGCCTTTGCTGCGAATTCCGTGCTGAACCGCATGGCAGTAGACGGAATGCACATTGATCCGGGCAGTTTTGCGTTGATCCGCGTTGTTTCGGGTGCGGTCATGTTGGGTATGATCCTGACGGTGCGCGGTGGCCCCGTACAGATGCAATGGCGCCCGCGATTGATCGGGGCCTTTTCGCTGTCGGTTTATATGGTGGGTTTTTCCCTGGCGTATCTGACACTGGACGCCGGGCTGGGCGCACTGATCCTGTTTGGCACGGTCCAGATCACCATGCTGGGGCATGCTGCGCGCCAACCAGGGGGATTACGCCGCCAACAACTGGTTGGCGCGGCACTGGCGTTTGGCGGGTTGGTCTATGTGCTTTGGCCCGGGCCCGGTGGACCACCCTATCTGAGTGGCGCGATGATGATGATTGCAGCGGGGCTGGGCTGGGCCGTTTACACGATAGCAGGGCGCAGCGCGACCGATGCGCTGGGTGCGACAGCTGCCAATTTCCTGATCGCGGTTCCGTTGCTGACATTGCTTCTGGTCGGGGGCGGCACATCAGTCACGTTGATCGGCGCCGGTCTGGCCATCGTTTCGGGGGCCGTTACATCCGGTTTGGGATATGCGCTGTGGTACAGTATTCTGCCCAGGCTGGACACCGGGGTTGCCGCTGTCGTGCAGCTTAGCGTGCCGGTGATCGCCATTATCGGCGGCGTTTTGTTTCTGGGCGAGGCGCTGACCCTGCGCCTTGTTTTGGCATCGATCGTCGTGCTGGGGGGGATTGCAATTGCCGTTACCACGTCACCTGTTCAAGCGGATCGTAAAGCGGCGCCTGCGCAGGACTGAACGCCAGCAGGCCAAGGCTGTCGGGTTTGTGGGGCAGGGCCGCCAGTTCGATGGCAGTGACCCACCGCCGGTCCGTGACGATGCCTTCGGGGTCGCACCAGTCATCGGATAAGTCTGCGGTTTCAACGGTACAGCGGAAAAACACCTCGACCTGATGAAAGCCGCTGTCAGGATCATGAAATTCGTTGATCATGCAGGGTGCGCCGACACGCACGCGCAATCCGGTTTCCTCGTGCACTTCGCGCGCCAGATTATCGGGCAAGGACTGGCCCGCGTCGGCACCGCCACCGGGCGCGCACATCAGGGGGCTTTTGCCGTCGGGCCATGCGTTCACAACCAGCAGGCGGTTTTCGTGTACTATGATGGCGCGGGTGGCCAATCGGACGGTTGTGGGGCGCATCACGGGCCTTTCATCGATAAGCGTGCACAAGAGGCCTTTTGTAGCGCTGCGTTTGCGACTATCTCAACCCCATGCGGATGGTGTTTGCCTTTTTGATGTTATGGCCCGGTGTTGCGGCGGCGGATTGCGTCGTTTTGCTGCACGGGCTGGCGCGTACGGATACGTCTTTCGTGTTGATGGAAACCGTGCTTGAGGCAAACGGCTATTCCGTCGTGAATGCCCAATACCCGTCAACCGAAGCATTGGTTCAGACTTTGGTGGCCGAAACCCTGCCAAAAGCGATTGCACAATGCGATGATGACACGGTGCATTTCGTGACCCATTCAATGGGTGGCATTCTGGTGCGCCAGTTTTTTCTGTACGACAAACCCGCCAAACTGGGGCGCGTCGTCATGTTGGGGCCACCCAATCAGGGCAGCGAACTGGTTGATATGTTCGATGATTACAAATCCTTTGGCTGGTTCAATGGCCCGGCCGGCAAACAATTGGGCACCGGACCCGACAGCCTGCCGCGCAAATTGCCGCCTGTCGATTTCGAACTGGGGGTCATCGCAGGTGATCAATCGCTGAACCCGTTTTTTTCCAGCGTGATCGAAGGCCCGGATGACGGCAAGGTCAGTGTTGCATCGACCAAGGTTGCCGGTATGGCGGATCATATCGTTTTGCCTGTGACGCACACGTTCATGATGAACAATCCGACCGTGATTGCCGAAGTGATCTTTTTTCTGGAAAACGGGCGCTTTGATCCGGATGTGTCCTGGACCGATGTTGCCCGGGAAACGGCGATCGGCATCGGGTGCGAGGCCGGAATATGTCTGGATGGTGCGCGCGGTTCCGAAACGCCCCCGGATGAAACAACGGGTAATCCATCCGGTCCGCCAGACGATGGGAACTGATGTTTGTTTTTCCATTCAGGGTGCCAGTGTGCTGCGCCCCGATGGCGTTTGCGACAACGCCGAACTGCATCTTGAAAGCGGTTTGATCTGCGCGGATGCGCAACGGCGCAAGATTGATTTGCGTGGTTATCTGGTGCTGCCGGGCATTGTGGACATTCACGGCGACGGGTTCGAGCGGCACCTTGCCCCGCGCCGTGGGGCGATGAAACAAACGGCGGAAGGGCTGATCGCGGCCGAGGCCGAGTTGGCCGCAAATGGCATCACCACAGGTGTCATGGCCCAGTTTCTGAGTTGGGAAGGCGGATTGCGTGGTGCGGCATTTGCCGATCAGGTCTTGTGTGCCATCCGCGACACCAGAGCCAGCCATGTTACGGACCTGATACCGCAGTTGCGGTTTGAGACTCATCTGTTGGATGAATACGCCAGTCTGCCCGAAGACATTGCGCGCTGGCAGGTGCCTTACGTTGTCTTCAACGATCATCTGCCCCATGACAGGTTGGCAGCGGGTAAACGCCCCCCACGTCTGACAGGGCAGGCGCTCAAGGCGGGACGCAGCCCCGAGGCGCACCTTGCGTTGATCGAGGGCCTGTTCGCGCGCACGCACGAAGTCGGCGCGGCGCTGGACCAGTTATGCGCTGATTTGCGGGCGCGCGGCATCCGGATGGGAAGCCATGACGATGCAAAACAACAGGGTCGCAGGCAATGGCACGACAGGGGCGTGCATATCGCGGAATTTCCCGAAACGGTCGAGGCTGCGGAAACCGCAAAGGCCGCTGGTGACGCTGTTATTCTGGGGGCGCCGAATGTGGTGCGGGGTGGTTCGCATAACGGCAACGCCAGCGCCGTGGATCTTATTGCAATGGGATTGTGCGATGCGCTGGCATCGGATTACCATTATCCCTCGCCCCGCCGCGCGGCGCTGATGCTGGCGGCCAGCGGCCTTACCGATCTGGCGGGTGCATGGCATCTGGTGTCTGCGGGGCCAGCGCGTGTTCTGGGATTGACCGATCGCGGCACGCTGGTTTCGGGGCAGCGCGCGGATCTGGTGGTGCTGGAACAAGGTTCACACCGGGTTGTGGCAACCATGGCTGCGGGGCGGTTCAGCTATCTGTCCGGTGATGTTGCGACGCGGTTCATGGCTGCATAACGCGACAGTCAGACCGGCATTGCCGAGGCCATTCAGGTTTTGGTACGGACAACCCGATTGACGTGGCCCATTTTGCGACCCGGTTTGGTTTCGGCCTTTCCGTAGAGATGCAGGGCGGTGTCCGGTTCTTTGGCCAGCAACGGCACACGATCCATATCGTGGCCAATCAGATTTTCCATCACGATATCTGCAAACCTTTGCCCGTCGCCCAAGGGCCAGCCGGCAATCGCGCGAATGTGCTGTTCAAACTGATCCGTGGTGCAGCCGTTTTGTGTCCAGTGGCCCGAATTGTGTACGCGCGGCGCGATTTCATTGACGATCAGGCCCTGAGACGTGACGAACAATTCAACGCCAAGTACGCCCACATAATCGAGTGCATTCAATATGTTCGCGGCCAGAAGAATGGCATCTGTGCGTTGCGAAGCGCTCAGCCTTGCGGGCACGGTTGTTGTGTGCAGGATACCATCGCGGTGCACGTTTTCGCCCGGATCAAAACAGGCCACATCACCATGTACCCCACGGGCGGCAATAACCGAGACTTCGTAAGAAAAATCAACGAACCCTTCCAGAATGGACGGCGCACCGGCCATATCATCCATGGCTTGCGCAACATCATCGGGCGATTTGATCCGCGCCTGCCCTTTGCCGTCATATCCAAAGCGGCGGGTCTTCAGGATGGCGGGCGCGCCAATTGTCGCGAGTGCAGCGGACAAGGTTTCTGCATCGGTTATGTCGGCAAAGGGGGCGGTTTTCAGACCCAAACCTTGCAGGAACGTTTTTTCGGTCAGCCTGTCCTGTGAGACGCGCAGCGCCTCGCGCCCGGGTCGGATCGGGCGGTGGGATTCCAGAATATCCAAAGCCGCTGTCGGGATGTTTTCGAATTCGTAGGTGATCACGTCGACTGCGTTGGCAAATTTGATCAGCGCATCGCTGTCTTCATACGCCGCTTGGGTGACGCAATGTGCAACATCGCCGGCGGGCGGGTTTGCGCCCGGTTCGAATATGTGGGTTCTAAAGCCGAGTCGCGCGGCAGCAACGGACAGCATACGGCCCAGTTGACCGCCCCCCAGAATTCCGATGGTCGCGCCTGTCTTCAGTGTCTCAGTCATCTTGGGGCACATCCGGGATCGAAGCAGAAAGTGCGGCGCGCCATGCATCAAGCCGCGTGGCTAGTTCTGCATCCAGAAGAGCCAGAATGCCAGCCGCCATCAATCCTGCATTGGCTGCACCGGGTGCGCCGATTGCCATGGTCGCCACCGGATAACCGCGTGGCATTTGCAGGATCGAATACAATGAATCCACACCCGAAAGTGCGCGGGTCTGAACCGGAACGCCAATCACCGGAACGCGGGTTTTCGATGCCATCATACCGGGCAAATGTGCGGCTCCGCCTGCGCCGGCGATAATCACCTGCAAACCGCGTTCTACGGCCGTTTTGCCATAGTCCCACAACCGGTCCGGCGTGCGGTGGGCCGACACGATGCGCGCCTCATAAGGGATATCCAGCGCGTCCAGAATGTCTGCCGCTTCTTTCATCGTGGCCCAATCCGACTGGCTGCCCATGATCAGGCCAACATGAGGAAATGTCATCGCGGCTATGCCTTTCGCCCAAAGTAAGAGCGGGCACTATAGCCAACGCAGGCAAGGGTGCAATCGGGTTTGCGCCTGCAAGGCAGCGGCTATTCAGGCAATGATATCGGGCGTCAGGCGGTCTTCGATCAGGGCGATTGTATCTTTCAGGCGCAATTTGCGTTTTTTCAGCCGTTGCAGGGTCAACTGGTCGGCCGTTCCCTTTTCAACAAGCGCTGCTATCGCATCATCAAGATCGCGATGTTCGCGCCGGAACACAGCCAGTTCCACCCGCAACACATCGTCGGTTTTCATTGAGATATCGATTGGGGCGTTCATCGCTGCCTGATTCCCGGTATTTGTCGGACAACCCAAGATAGTCATTCATTGTGATTTGGCAAAGACCTTGTCTGGCGCGATGTTTGACCCCATGTTTCTATCAAAGCGGTTGCCGAAACGGGGCCGCAACACACCGTCGCTTTTGCAAAGGACGCTTATATGACGAAACTGACACTTGGGGGGTATCCCCATCTGCTGGGGTTCGAGCAACTGGAACGTTTGCTGGAACGTACTGCAAAATCCGGAAACGAAGGCTATCCGCCGTTCAATATCGAACAGACTTCGGATTACTCTTATCGCATAACGCTGGCCGTGGCCGGGTTTGGTGAACATGATCTGTCGATCACCGTGGAAGACCGCCAACTGGTCATTCGGGGCCGCCAAAGCGAAGATAATGACGGTCGCGTGTTTTTGCATCGGGGTATTGCAGCGCGACAATTCCAACGCTCGTTTGTGCTGGCTGATGGCGTAGACGTCGGCGAGGCGATTATGGAAAACGGTTTGCTGCATGTCGATCTGACCCGCTCGAAACCGGAAACTATTGTACAGACGATTGCGATCAAGAAAGGGTAAGCCATGAACAGTCCATTTGAATTACCGGAAAGCGATAGCCGGATCGTCTATGTGAAAACCGTCGAGGTGGCTGACCTTCCGGATGCTGTGCGGCGTGAAGCAGGCGATCTGGAACATTTGTATGCCGTACACCGCGAAGACGGGGAACAACTTGCCCTTGTCGCAGACCGCAAACTGGCCTTTGTGCTGGCGCGTCAGCATGATCTTGCGCCGGTAGCGGTTCACTAAGAACGGTAAATCCGGGCGCGCATTCGCCATATGACGCGAACATGATCTTGTGATTGCGCGGTGCGCCCGGTCGTTGCCAACGTGATGCCTTTTGCGCTAGCACGGCGCAAAGGATGCGGCACATGCAAGACCAGACCCCCGCAGTTGCGATATTGCCTTATGGCCAATCCCCGGGGGGGCATCTGGATCAGTTTCCGGCAGACGATCTGCATTGGCCAATTGGCCAGCCGGACAGGATGCGCGGCCAGCCGGCAAGTGCCTTGGCGTCCACAGACCATCTGATTGTCTACCCAAGGACAAGCACCCATTTCCGACTTGCCTTTGGCACGCGTGCGCAAGTGTCGATGATGGTTGTCGAACCCGAAGCGATCCATGCCAAACATCTTTGGTTGTTACGCTATTCCCACCGGCGTTTTTTTCGTGTGCTCAGTTACAACGACGCATTGTTGGCGCAAATACCGAACGGCGTTTTTTTACCCTATGGCACCACGTGGGTGCCGGACTGGCGGGACCTGTCGCCGCTGAAAACAAAATTAACGTCTCTCATCGCCTCGGCCAAACGCAGCCAGCAGGGCCATCGCCTGCGTCACAGCATTGTTCAGATGGTAAATGACGAAGGGTTTGACGTCGATATTCTGGGACGCGGTTACCAGCCTTTTGCGCAAAAATCAGACGGGCTTTTGCCCTATCGGTATTCTGTCATTATCGAAAACATTCAGGAACCAAACTACTTTACTGAAAAGCTGATAGATGCGGTTCTGTGTGAAACGGTACCGATTTATTGGGGCTGCCCGAATCTGGACAAGTTCATGGATGTGTCCGGCATGATCCTGTGCCGCGACACCGAAGAGATCAGGCAGGCGCTGCAACATGCTTCGCCGGAAGATTACCAAAAGCGTCTGCCTGCGTTGCGTGCCGTCAAAGACGTCGCGGATACGTATGGCGATCTTGAAAAACGGGCCGCGCAGGCATTGCTGAACAGTCTTTAGGCTGCCAGACCGTCGCGCAATATGCGGCGCAAAATCTTGCCGGATGCGGATTTCGGTATGGCGTCGATGAATGAGACGTGGCGCACCTGCTTGTAATGCGAAAGATGCTCGGCCACGTGCGCCTTGACCTCGTCTTCGTTCAGAGACTGCCCGGAGGTCAACACGACAAAGGCCATCGGAACCTCGCCCGCTTCGTCATCGGGAATGCCGATCACGGCAGCGTCTGCGATTGCGTCATGTGCCATCAAAGTTGCCTCAAGCTCGGCCGGGGCAACCTGAAAGCCTTTGTATTTTATCAATTCTTTCAGGCGATCGCGGATGAACAGGAATCCTTCGTCATCGAAACAGGCAATGTCACCGGTGCGCAGCCAGCCATCCTTGTCGATGGTCTGGGCGGTTGCGTCTGGATTGTTAAGATACCCTTTCATTACCTGCGGTCCGCGCACCCACAATTCACCTTCCTGGTTCGGGCCAAGGTTCTGCCCGCTTTCAAGGTCGACGATCCTGCATTCCGTATTGGGAAGGGTCTGACCGCATGCGCCCTCTTTGGGGTTATGTGGCGACATGACATGGGATCCGGGGCTTAATTCGGTCATGCCATATGCCTGGACGGCGATACAGTTCAGGCGGTTGGCCACGGCATTTGCTAGGTCTGCGCCCAGGGGCGCTGCGGCTGATCCGACATATTCGACCGACGACAGATCAAACTGGTCGATCATCGGGTGTTTGGCCAGCGCAATTGCAACTGGCGGAACAACCCAAAGCGCGCGTGCCTTGTGGTCTTGCGTCAGTCGCAGGAACAATTCCAGATCAAAGCGGGGCATGGTGATGATGCACGCCCCTGCCGCAAGGTATGAATTCAGAAGCACCATCATTCCGTAAATGTGAAAAAACGGCAGGAAAGCGGGCGTTGTGTCGCCTTCTTTCATATCCGCAACCGCCAGCACCTGATCCAGATTAACGACAAGGTTCCGGTGGGTCAGCATGACACCCTTCGGCAAGCCGGTGGTGCCCGATGAATAGGGCAGAACAACCACATGATCGTTCACGTCCACAGGCACCTGTTCGATCAGGGGCGGCCCCATCAAATCATCCAAAGGTGTTGCACTTTCACTCGTTCCGATGACCACGATTTCCTTGACGCCGGTGCCGTCAACGGCCGCCTTTGCAATGTCAAGAAACGCCGGGATTGTGAGCAGCATTTCGGAATTGGAATCAATCAGCTGATGCCGGGCTTCGTGTGCTGTATAGGTCGGGTTTATGGTTGTGATTGTTCCGCCCGCCCAAGCCACGGCATGAAACACGACAGCATAGGCCGGCATATTGGGGGCCATGATAGCGATGGTGTGGCCCTTGCCGAAACCACGCTCTGTCAACCCGCCGGCAAGGCTTTGGATATCAGAGATCAATTGACCCGCGCGCACCTGTTCGCCGCTGACGCCGTCAATAATGACAATTGCATCCGGTCGCGTTTCCAGCCCTTCGAAAACGCGCTGTGTGATCGTCCGGTCAACAAGCGGAAGATCTGCCATCGGGCTTTTGTAGATTGTCATGTGAACCCCCATTTTTTACCAAATATGACACAGTTTTCAGCTGTGCTGGCAAAAAATTTTCGGGGTACAATAGGCCCCCCGCCCGGCTGGGCGAAGGGCCTTGGAAATCAGGCTTTGATCAAGCCCATGCTTTCAAGTTTCAACAAAACCTGATGGGCGCAGTTGTCAACGTCGACATTTTCGGTTTCCACGCTGAGTTCCGGGTTTTGCGGAACATCGTAGGGATCGGAAATGCCGGTGAATTCCTTGATCTTGCCTTCGCGCGCCAGCTTGTAGAGACCCTTGCGGTCACGGCGTTCGCATTCTTCGATGGACGTGGCCACGTGAACTTCGACGAAGGCGCCGAAAGATTCAATGTCTTCACGCACAGCGCGGCGTGTTGTGGCGTAAGGGGCGATCGGTGCGCAGATTGCGATGCCGCCGTTCTTGGTGATCTCGCTTGCGACATAGCCGATGCGGCGAATGTTCAGATCGCGGTGTTCCTTGGAAAAACCCAGTTCGGAGCTCAGGTTCTTACGGACAACATCACCATCCAGCAATGTGACGGGGCGACCGCCCATTTCCATCAGCTTGACCATCAAGGCGTTGGCGATGGTGGATTTTCCCGACCCCGAAAAACCGGTGAAAAACACGGTAAAACCTTGTTTGGAACGGGCAGGGCGCGTGCGGCGCAGTTCTGTCACAACCTCGGGAAAGGAAAACCATTCGGGGATTTCCAGCCCTTCGGCCAGCCGGCGGCGCAATTCGGTGCCGGAAATATCCAGAACCGTGTCGCCTTCGGGAACTTCATTGGCAGGATAATATTGCGCTTTTTCCTGCACATAGACCATGTGTTTGAAATCAACCATTTCAAGGCCGATCTCTTCCTCGTGGGTTTTGAACAGGTCCTGCGCGTCATAAGGGCCGTAAAAATCTTCGCCCTTTGAATTCTTGCCGGGGCCTGCATGATCGCGGCCAACGATAAAGTGGGTGCAGCCATGATTGGCGCGGATCAGACCATGCCAGACGGCTTCGCGCGGCCCAGCCATCCGCATCGCCAGATTCAGCAAAGACATACTGGTGGTGGCAGCCGGGTACTGGTCCAGCACGGCTTCGTAGCAGCGCACGCGGGTGAAATGATCGACGTCGCCCGGCTTTGTCATGCCGACAACCGGATGGATCAGCAGGTTGGCCTGCGCTTCGCGCGCGGCGCGGAATGTCAGTTCCTGATGGGCGCGGTGCAAAGGATTGCGGGTTTGGAACGCCACGATACGGCGCCAGCCGACCTTGCGGAAGTAGGCGCGCAATTCGTTCGGTGTATCGCGACGCGCACGGAAATCATAATGGACAGGCTGTTGGATGCCGGTCACAGGGCCACCCAGGTAAATCTTGCCTGCCTGATTGTGCAAGTAGTTCACGGCCGGATGCGCATCGTCGTCAGCGCCAAACACCATTTCCGCCTCGCGGGCCTTGTCTGGCGTCCAGCGGTCTGTGACGGTCATTGTGGCCAGAATAACGCCTTCGGCATCACGCAGCGCAATGTCCTGTCCGACCTCGATGCTTTCCGCGAATTTTTCGTTCACATCCAGCGTAATCGGCATCGGCCAAAGCGCGCCGCTTTGCAGACGCATGTTTTCAACGACTGAATTGTAATCGTCCTCGCCGAGAAAGCCCTTGAGCGGATTGAACCCGCCATTCATCAAAAGCTCCAGATCGCAAACCTGTCTGGGGGACAGATCCCAGCTGATCAGATTGCCTGCCTCCACCTTCAATTTCTGGGCGGATTCATATGAAACATAAAGCTCGGGAATAGGAGCGAGGTTACTCAACATCGTCATAGGATACTCTTTCGTTTTAATAACCGACTGGCGTAATTGCCCGTTCGCGCGCGGCTTAGCCGGTGATCATGGCAAAAGTCTAGCGTGATGCGGCAATTCTTGGGGCGTTGTGGTAAATTGGCGCGCCCAGTGCACATTCACTCTTCGTTTTCAGCCAGAAATCGCTCGGCCTCAAGCGCGGCCATGCAGCCCATGCCTGCGCTGGTGACGGCCTGACGATATTTATAATCGGTCAGATCGCCCGCAGCAAAGACGCCGGGGATCGAGGTGGCGGTGCTGTCAGGCTTGGTCACGACATAGCCACCCATGTGGGTTTCCAGTACATCCTTGACCAGTTCATTCGCCGGCGCGTGTCCGATGGCGACAAACACCCCCTTGGCGGGAATTTCGGTGATTTCACCTGTTTTGGTATGTTTGACCCGAACCGCTTCGACACCCAAAGGCGCGTCCGTGCCGATGACCTCTTCCAGTGTATGGAACCAGAGGGGTTCGATTTTCGGGTTTTTCATCAACCTGTCGATCAGGATGGCTTCGGCGCGCAATTCGTCGCGCCGGTGGACCAAAGTTACCTTTGACGCGAAATTGGTCAGGAAAAGCGCTTCTTCCACCGCAGTATTGCCGCCGCCGATTACCACGATTTCCTGCCCGCGATAGAAGAAGCCGTCGCAAGTGGCGCAGGCGCTCACGCCAAATCCCTTGAATTTCTCTTCCGAGGGCAAACCCAGCCATTTCGCACGGGCGCCGGTGGCCAGAATAATCGCGTCTGCCACGTACACTGTGCCGCTGTCCGATTGTGCTACAAAGGGGCGTTTGGAAAAATCGACTGACGTGATGATGTCGCCGATAATCTCGCAGCCCATCGCCTTGGCATGATCCTGCATGCGAATCATAAGATCGGGGCCTTGCACTTCGGTATCGCCCGGCCAGTTTTCCACTTCGGTCGTGGTTGTCAGTTGTCCGCCGGGTTCGATGCCCTGCACCAGTATCGGGTTCAGCATCGCACGCGAGGCATAAACGCCCGCCGTGTATCCCGCAGGGCCGGACCCGATGATCAGAACTTTGGTTTTGCGTGTTTCGGCCATGTGTTTTTCCCCGGTATAGATTTGCGTGCTGGCAGCGGCCCGTTGCATATAGCGGCCCGGTCCGGGGGCGAAAAGCCCTGAAATCTGTCTGTATTGCATGGCTGCCTTGCATGTGCGAAAGCGCGTGGTGTTAAGAATGTTGCGCGCAGACGAAAGATTATTGCGCGCACCTGCGGTAGTGCTATAACAAACGCAAATTCCACTGGGGGTAACATGGCCGGAACGCGCCTTGATCCGATTGATCGCAAGATTTTGGCCGAATTGCAGGCTGACGGGCGCATGACCAATGTCGAATTGGCCAAGCGGGTCGGCATTTCTGCACCGCCGTGTTTGCGCCGGGTGCGCACATTGGAAGAAAACGGCTTTATCCGCGGGTATCATGCAGATGTGGATGCCCGCGAACTGGGCTTTGAAGTGCAGGTTTTTGCGATGGTCGGCCTGCAAAGCCAGGCCGAAGTCGATCTGCGCGCTTTTGAACAGCGCTGTCGCGAGTGGCCGCTGGTGCGCGAATGCCATATGCTGAACGGCGAGGTGGATTTCATATTGAAATGCGTCGCGCCCGACCTCAGCACTTTTCAGACGTTTCTGACATCCGGTCTGTTAACAACTCCGAATGTGGCCAGTGTTAAAACATCGCTGGTTATTCGTGGGGCCAAGGATGAACCCGGCGTGCCGTTCGACGTACTGGAAGCGCGTTTGGAAAAATCTGCCTGAACTGCGTCAGATCGCAGAAGCATCGTGATAACGGGCACCCGGCGCGTGCGGGTAGATCATCGGGCCAAAATCGGCGAGGTGGTGTATGTGATCAAACATCGACAGATAAATCTGGCGCAGGTTGTGTGACACTTCAGTCGATGCGCCAGTACCGGGGTGGTAGCTTTCCACTTCAAGCCCACCGGCAAAAATGATCGCATGATGTTTCAGGCAAAGATGAAACAGTTCGATCGGGGCGGGGGGCGTGACGTCAATCACGTTTTCCCCGTCAACGAAACCGCGCAGGGGGGTCAGCATTTTTTGCGCCCCGGCAGATGCGCGCAAATGATCAGGCGTATGCAGGATACGTGCCGCAGGCCCGGCCATCATGTAAGAGCTAGGGCGCGAGATGCCAAAAGCATCTGCCATCACCCGCGTCATATGGGTGATGCTGCTTTGGGATGACGGGCGGTCGGGGCGAAATGTCGTGGATCCGATCCACTGAACTGGGGATGCGTTTCCGCGGCCTGTCAAAATCTCGTCTCCGGGTAGCAGGTCTTCGATCGCTACTTCGCCGGTCGGCGTGGAAATCAGCGTGCCGCGGGCGAAAGCAGACACTGCTGCCTCGAAAAGCGGAATGGCGGGCGCGATGTGGGATGATGTTTCGATATCGCCGCGTGCATTCAGACAGGCGACTTCGTAGCGGCGCAATGCGGGCGCTGCCTGCTGCGAAGACCGCCCGTCGAATGCACTGGGGCGCGGTTTCCGGCCATACATCGCCGGATTGATACTGGTACCAGCCGGAGAGACGGCTGCGGAGGGTTCCGCCCGAGAGAAGGCGGTGGAGGGACGCACCGAAGCTTCGGCGCTTGTGGGGGTCTTCATGCGATTACCTTTGCAGGTTATTCGCTTCTTTCGCCGGCCCCCACCGGATCAACGACAGAAGCAAAAGTTAGCTTCAATGTCTTGCGTTAGACTTAAAGTCGTCCGGATTCGGGTAAACTGTCAAAATTTTCGAACCATTGTTTTTCAAAACGGAAACAATTGTCGGGAAATGCATTTTTTGTTTCCTGTTGCTGCGAATGGCTTGCCATAATTTGGCCAAGCGGCTGGTTCGGCACAAAAAAAACCGCCTCCGAATCAACGGAGGCGGGTTTCCACTCGTACTCGGGTCACAGGTAACACCTGCGCCTCGCAAGGCACCTAGCCCGAGTGTAACGGGGCATGTGCCGTCAGGCGGTTTTCACTTTGGCCAATGGCGCGGAACGCTTGGCAATGAATGCAGCGCGGCGTGCGCCGCGAGCCCAGGGCATGCATACTTCTGTGGATGCGGCTGCCGCGGTCACTGATTTGATGAACCGTTTATTCGTTTTCATGATCTGCTCCTTGCTCTCAATAGGGACATGACGTCTTGATGCGTCCTGATCGCGAACAGAATGCCCGCGTAATAGGGCAAGGATTTGACGACAACGGATTTTATTGAAAAATCTTCTGGCACACCTTCCTGAATAACGCAGCCGTTGTGGCGAAGGCTTTACTGAACTGAAAACATTACGAAAAAATAAACGCGATCAGGGAATACCACGAGATTTTAGTGTTTCAGCTCAAGCAATAGGGCGTCAAATAGGCATGAACCGCCACGGTACTGCCCCAGTTCAAAGTGAAATGGCAGCGATCAGGCGTCCGTAATCCGCTTCCTTGGCGTGTACGCTGCGCCGATAGGAAAAAAAACGGTCCGCATCCGTATATGTGCAATGGCGTGTCCATTCCGCATGTCCGACACCCGCGCGCCTTAGCCTGTGCAGGCCAAATGCGGGAAGATCAAATTGCATCCGATCGCCCGCGCCATTGGCAAAGAAGCGCGCGTTGTCGTGATCATCGGCCAGGAATTCATCCAGAAAATCCGGCCCGACCTCGTAAGCAGACTGGCTGATACATGGGCCTATTGCGGCGTTTATGTTTTCGCGATTTGCACCCAAGCCTTCCATCGCTTTGATCGTCGCTTCCAGAATACCGTCCAGCGCGCCGCGCCATCCTGCATGGGCTGCACCGACAATGCCGGCCTTGGGATCATGAAACAAAACCGGCTGGCAGTCGGCCGACAATACGGAAAGCGCCAGTCCGGGCGTCGCGGTAACCATCGCGTCGGCGCGCGGTTTTTCGGACGGGGGTTCGGTCAGGGTCACGACATCTGTGGAATGAAACTGATGCACAGATACCAGATGGTCATGGGCAACGTTCATAGCGTCCGCCACGCGCGCCCGGTTGATCGCTACCATATCGGATTGATCCGAACTGCCCGCGCCGCAATTCAATCCGGAAAAAACCCCCGAAGATGCCCCGCCACGCCGCGTGAAAAACCCATGGCGGGCAGGGGTCAAGGCATCTGCGGTAATGATTTCAAGCGTCATGAATCCAGTCCGGGCGGGGGCGGGCCGTTTGTCGGGAACAGGCCCAGCGTCTTGAACAGGTTTCCCATTTCTGTCGGGTGCGTCAACCTGTGATGGGCAACGATCACATCCTTGCGCGCCTGACAGCCGGTTTTGGCCAGTGCTTCTGCACGTTGCGAGATGCCAAGCCGTTCCAGAAAGATGCCCTGGGGGGTGACGCGTGTATGGGCACAGGGCACGCTTGCGCATAACGCTTCGAAGTCGACATGTGCCGTCAGATCGGCCTGACCGGGGGCCGACAGGGGATCGACATATTCATGCGCTCTTACGGCCTGCAACGTGTCGCCCAATGTCCGCCAGTCGCCATAGTCAATGATCAATCCCGCGCCGCCAAAGGTTTCGATCTGGTGCCCGATATCGTCCAGAATGGCCTGCGCGGGGCGGCAGGTTTCGATCAGATCGCCGTCTTTGGTATCTTCCAGACGATGATCCAGATCCGCCCATTTACCGGGCGGCCCCAGCCCAAAGGCAAGTTTTCCGTCAGGGGCGCCGATGCAGCGTTCACGCCACCCCGGTCCGGTGCGTACAAACTGGCGAATGGGCAGAGCATCAAAAAATTCGTTCGCGACAAGAAAAAGTGGCGCATCCGGCAAGTGATTGGTTGTTTCGATCCATTGTACGGCACTGCCCTGCAACATGTCCCTTTGCTTTTGTCGTAACACGGGGCTGGCTTCGATCAGGGTGATCTGCGCCGCGTCCAGAAAACCGGGGACGGATTTGGTGGCCCGCAGGATATCGGCCATGAGCGTACCCCGTCCGGGGCCAAGTTCGGCCAGTATGAAATGGGCAGGGCGCCCCTGATCCATCCAAGCCTGAGCCAGAGCCAGCCCGATCAGTTCGCCGAACATCTGGCTGATCTCGGGGGCGGTCGTAAAGTCGCCCGTTGCGCCCAAAGGATCACGGGTTGTGTAATAGCCCAGCGTGGGGTGCAACAAACAATCCGTCATGTATTCAGCGACGCTAAGCGGCCCTTCGCGGGCAATTCGATCCAGTAAATGCGCCTCAAGCGTCATGGTGTCGCCGTGCGTTTCTGATCAAATACACCCCCAGCAAGATCATCGGCAGGGATAGCAACTGCCCCATCGTCAGGCCATACCCCCCGATATGCAACGCAAGGCCCAACGGATTGCCCGGGGTGATGAACTGTGCATCCGGCTGGCGGACAAACTCGACCGCAAACCGGGCCAGACCATAGCCGGCAAAGAATGTGCCTGCGATGCGCCCGGGCGTTTTCAACCCGTCGCGCCGCCAGACCAGCCAGATCAGGACAGCGCCAAGGATCAGACCTTCCAGCACGGCCTCGTAAAGTTGCGATGGATGGCGGGCGCACAGGCCTATCAGGCCATCACATGACTGGGCCGCTTCACCGGGAAACACAACGCCCCAGGGCAGATCGGTCGGGCGACCCCACAATTCGGCATTGATGAAGTTGGCAAGCCGTCCCAGCAACAAACCCGGCGGTACACCCAGCGCCATGATGTCGGCGGCGGACAATTTGCTGATGTTGTGGCGCTTTGTGTAAAGAAATCCGGCAAGTATGACACCCAGCAGACCACCGTGAAAGGACATGCCGCCTTGCCAGACCTGCAGGATCAGCGCCGGGTTTTGCAGGTAGTAACCCGCCTGATAAAACAGAACATAACCTAGCCGGCCGCCCAGAATGACACCCAGTATCACCCAGGTCAGCAAATCTTCGATCTGCTGCGGGGTCATCACTGCCTTGTTGTGGGCCCATAGTTGTGGTGTTCGAACGGCGCGCAACACTAGACGCCAGCCCGCAACGATACCCACGATATAGGCCAGCGCGTACCAGCGCAGCGCCAGATGGAAGCCAAAGATGTCGATGGCAAAAATCTCGGGCGAGATGTCAGGAAAGGGAAGAACAGCGTGCATATGCGTCTGAATGCCTTTGGCCGTGCGGGGAAGTCAACCTTGTGGTCGATGCGCACAATGCCCATATAGATCGCAACGGTAAAGGAGTGCACGCAAATGCAGACCCGCAACAAAATTATGGACGATATTTCGCAGTTGATGACCAATGCGATGGGCGTGGCGCAAGGCGCAAAGGACGAGGCGGAAACGGCTATGTCTTCGATGATCGACCGCTGGTTGGCCGATCGCGATTTCGTGACCCGCGAAGAATTCGATGCGGTCCGCGCAATGGCGCAAAAGGCGCGGGAAGAGAATGAGGCACTGAAGGCGCGGCTTGATGCGCTTGAGGCCAAAGGCTGAGCCGAAGCGCGGCTTGCGCGTTCATTTCGTGATCTGAAACAGTGAGGCTGGAGCTGTCCATATTGTGGGCAGTTTTCCGACCTATCCACAACTTATTGCGGCTGTCCCCAAAATTGGGGGTTGCCAGATGCAGTTGCACACTCCACCATATATAGTATGGGACCGGGGGTTCGCCCCGGCCCGTAGAGCAGGCACCTAGCGCTTGGGGCGCTGCCGCCCCACATCGCTAGAAGCGATCATAAGAGGTGGCACCATGGCCCTTTCCGAGCAGTATCTGGAAGAAGACCTTCACCCTATCGACATCGTCGAACATCTGGCCGAACACCACGAATGGGATTTCGATCGTATTGGTGATGACCAGATCGCCATGGCGGTCGAGGGACAATGGCGGACCTATTCGATCACGCTGGCATGGTCCGGCTATGACGAGACTTTGCGAATGGTGTGCTCTTTCGAAATGGAACCGCCAGAAGACAAGCTACCGCAGCTTTACGAGTTGCTGAATTCGGTGAATGATCAATGCTGGGCCGGGGCGTTTACCTACTGGCCCGAGCAGAAACTGATGGTTTACCGGTACGGCTTGGTTCTGTCCGGCGGGCAGGTCGCCGGTCCGGATCAGATTGACACGATGATAGGCGCCGCGGTGAACAGCGCAGAACGCTATTACCCGGCTGTGCAGCTTGCAGTCTGGGGCGGGAAAACTGTCCGCCAGGCGATGCAGGTCGCCATTGCAGAGGCCTACGGGCGCGCGTAAAACTGCCCCCTGAACGGCACGCCGGATCAGGGGGCAACTATGAACATGAAAATCGTGGCAGACCGGGGCCTTGTGCTGCTGGGCTGTGGAAAAATGGGATCTGCGATGCTTGCCGGATGGCTGGCCGGCGGATTGCCCCCTCAATCGGTCTGGGTGAAAGATCCTTACCCATCAGACTGGCTGAAACAGCAAGGCGTGCATCTGAACACTGATCTGCCCAATGCTCCGGCTATCGTTCTGGTGGCCGTCAAGCCGCAAATGATGGCCGAAGCATTGCCGACACTGGCGCAGATGGGCAACGGCGCAACCTTGTTCGTGTCCGTCGCTGCGGGAACGCCGATTGCGTTCTACGAACGGGTTCTGGGCGCGGATACCCCGGTGATCCGCGCCATGCCGAACACACCTGCGGCAATCGGAAAGGGGATTACAGCATTGATCGGTAACGCAAAGGCGGATGCGTCAAGCATGGCGCTGGCCGAAGCGTTGTTGCAGGCTGTCGGGCAGACCGTCCGCCTGGAAAGCGAAGCGCAGATGGATGCGGTGACAGGCGTCAGCGGGTCAGGCCCCGCCTATGTGTTTCATCTGATCGAAACACTTGCGGCAGGTGGTGAGGCGCAGGGATTGCCCGCAGATCTTGCCATGCAGTTGGCCAAGGCCACTGTCGCGGGGGCCGGAGCGCTTGCCGAAGCCACCGAAGAAACGCCGGCGCAATTGCGGGTAAATGTGACCAGCCCCAACGGCACGACCCAAGCTGCGCTTGAGGTTCTGATGGATGAAAAAAAGGGTTTTCCCGCCTTGTTGCCCAAGGCTGTCAAGGCAGCGAGCGAAAGATCGAAGGAGTTGTCGGGTGGCTGAGATTGATTTTGAAGACTTCCTGAAGGTGGATATTCGCGTCGGTCGCATCGTGCGCGCCGAACCCTTTCCCGAAGCGCGCAAACCGGCCTTCAAGCTGTGGATTGATTTCGGCGAAGAGATCGGCGAACGAAAAAGTTCGGCCCAGATCACAAAGCATTATGATCCCGACACCCTGATCGGGAAATCGGTCATGGCCGTGGTCAATTTTCCGCCCCGCCAGATCGGACCGGTCAGATCAGAGGTACTGGTGCTGGGCGTATCGGACAATAACGGGGATATTGTTCTGATCGCGCCGGACAAGGACGTCCCCTTGGGCGCACGGATGCACTGATGGATATCTTGATATCTCGCCCGTTGCCTTCGGCGGTTCTGGATGCTCTGGAGCCGGATTTCAACGTGACCGTGCGGGCGCAAACCACACCCCTGACACCTGATGAACTGCGCAAGGCCTTAACCGATTACGACGCGGTCATGCCAACATTGGGAGACCTATTCTCGGCCGAGGTTTTTGCCGATGTTCCAACGCCCCGCTGCCGGTTGCTGGCCAATTTCGGTGTCGGATACAACCATCTGGATGTAAGTGCCGCCAGAGCGGCTGGTGTGCTGGTGTCCAACACGCCGGGGGCCGTCACCGATGCCACCGCCGATATCGCGATGACCCTGATGCTGATGTCTGCAAGACGCGCGGGCGAAGGCGAACGGCTTGTGCGATCTGGTCAATGGGAAGGCTGGCACCCGACACAGATGCTGGGGCTTCACCTGAGCGGAAAAACCGTTGGTATCGTCGGCATGGGCCGGATCGGTCAGGCTATTGCGCAACGCTGCCATTTCGGGTTCGGAATGCAGGTAAAATATTTCAACCGAAGCGAAAAAACGCTGAGTTTTCCGGCAGATCGTATCGCCACTCTGACAGATCTGGCCGCGCAGGTTGATGTTCTGGTGCTGGCTGTACCGGCGGGGGCTGCAACACATCATCTGGTTGATCAGAGCATTCTTCAGGCAATGCGGTCCACCGCACACCTGATCAATATTTCCCGCGGTGACGTGATCGACGAAACGGCGTTGATTACAGCGCTAGAGGACGGCCAGATCGCCGGTGCCGGGCTTGATGTTTATGAATTCGAACCCAAGGTGCCCAAAGCGCTGATCGCGTTGGAAAACGCGGTTCTGCTGCCGCATCTCGGGACATCGGCACTCGAGGTGCGTGTATCGATGGGGATGATGGTGGTGGATAATCTACGCGCGTTTAAAGACGGCAAGCCGTTGCCAAACCCGGTGTGACATCAGACAGGTGCGTCGCCGGTGGCGGCGCGCCAATGACGTCGGCACAGCGACACATAGGTTTCGTTTCCGCCGATCTGTACCTGCGCTCCGTCGGTCACTACCTTTCCGTCTGCGTCCTGCCGGATCACCATCGTTGCCTTTTTTCCGCAATGGCAGATGGTGCGCACTTCACGCATTTCGTCAGACAGGGCCAGCAATTCGGCAGAACCGGGAAACAGCGCGCCGCGAAAATCGACCCGCAGCCCGTAGCACATGACCGGTACGTTCAGATCGTCGACGGCGCGGGCCAGTTGCCACACCTGATCTTTCTCAAGAAACTGGGCTTCGTCCACAAATACGCAGGCAACGGGGCCGGATTGCATCCGTGATTGCAGTTTCGCAAACAGATCTTCTCCCGGAGCAAATGTGTCTGCAGGTTCTCCTATGCCGATCCGCGATGCGATTCGTCCCTCTCCGGCGCGTTTGTCGAACTGGGCGGTCAAAAGATAGGTCTGCATACCGCGCTCGCGATAGTTATGCGCAGCCTGCAACAGAACCGTCGATTTGCCGGCATTCATGGTGGAAAAGTGAAAATACAGCTTGGCCATGCGCCCAGTTACGATGATCGGCCCCGCCCGGCAAGTCTATCCAGGGTGGGGCCGATGCTGGTGTCGCAAAATGCGATGGGAACAGAACCGTTACAAACTCTATTGTCACCAAATAACGCGTCCAAGGGGGACACCGGCAGGAACCGCCGGATGCAAGGAAACGTCTCTGGTTCAATAGACCCGCGCATCACCTGCCCAAAAGCCGGACATGCCGACCCTTACAAACAGGTAACGCGACGGGCCCCACCCTGAAACCGATGTAGTGGGCACCGGCAACTCGTACCTTCCCGAAAACCTATGGGACGGTTTATAAATGACATTTCCCTTGAAACAGATTAATGGGAAAAGTCTTTACGGTTTCCCCGCTTGGGGTCTTGTATCGGGGTTGTAACAGGGAGCGTTGTATGGCCGGTATTGGCAGTTATCTGAAAAAGCACACAGAAGCTTTGGTGAAAGATGTGGGAATTGAACCCGCCTGCACCTTAACAGGAAAATCCAAGGCGACATTGGGGCGCTATTATTCAGACAATCCCGAACACGCGGATCGGTTTATGCCAATTGATGCCGTTGCCCTGCTGGAAGAGGCATCGGCCTATCCTCATGTCACGTCGGCACTGGCCGAACTGAAAGGGATTACCCTGTCTTATGATGACAGGCGTCCCAATGAACAACGCAAAGGCGGGATCAATACGGATGTCATTGCGTTAAGCCAGCGCTTTGCGATGCTGATGGCCGAGTACCAGCAATCCATCGAAGACGGGATTATCACCATCAACGAAGCCAAGCGTTTGCTGAAAGAAACGTCGATGCTGCAACAGGTTCTGATTGATATGAAGTTGCATCTGGAAGAAGAAAGCGGCTGACCCTGTACGTCAGTCGCGGCGTTTCACGATGACCGACCCGACAGAATAGCCTGCGCCGAAAGAACAGATCACGCCCAGATCACCATCCGCCAGATCGTTAGAGAATTTCGAAAAGGCGATGATGGAACCGGCCGATGATGTATTGGCGTAGTCTTGCAGGATGTTGGGCTGTTCGCCTGGTTCCGGCGCGCGGCCCAATACTTTCTTGCCGATGAAATCATTCATCGTTTTGTTGGCCTGATGCAGCCAAAGCCGTTTAAGATCAGATGCTTTTATGTTTTCGGCCTCCATGTGGGCCGCGATGTGCGCGCTGACCATGGGCAGCACTTCCTTGAACACTTTGCGGCCGTTCTGCATGAATTGCATATCGCGCCTGTCTTTTGTGCCATCGGGGCGCGAGCGGCGCAAAAAGCCGTTGTTGTTGCGGATGCTGTTGGAAAATTCGGTGGCGCAGCGGGTCGAGACGATCTCGAAACAGGGGCCGCCCGCCAGGTCGGCGTGTTCAATCAAGGTGGCCGTTGCGACATCGCCAAAAATGAAATGGCAATCGCGGTCGCGCCATTCCAGATGCGCGCTGCAAATCTCGGGGTTGATGACCAGTGCACTGCGGATGCTGCCGGATTTGATCATGTCCGCAGCGGCCTGAATTCCGAAGGTTGCAGATGAACATGCAACATTCATGTCAAAGGCAAAACCGGCACAGCCAAGCAGGTTCTGGATTTCAACCGCAATGGCCGGATAGGCGCGTTCCATATTCGAAGCGGCGCAAATGACCAGATCGACTTCGGATGCCGATCGACCCGCCTGAGCCAGCGCTTTTTGCGCGGCATCAACGCCCATTTCCGCCATCAGGGATGGTTCTTCATCGCTACGCTGGCGCAGCAGCGGGTGCATGATCTCGGGGTCCAGAACGCCTGACTTGTCGATCACATAGCGCTGGTTGATGCCGCTGGCCTTTACAATGAACTCTTCGGACGAATGTTCCTTGGCCTCTGTCGTGCCGGCCGCAATCTCATCTGCGTGTCGGGCATTGAACAGGTCCGCATAGGCGTTAAAGGCGGCCACCAGTTCGGCATTGGTGATGATTTCACTGGGGGTGAACACCCCGGTGCCGGTAATGGCAGCTTTGTACATGAAGTGGCCCTTGCGTGAGTTTCAGTCAGAGTAATGCCTCTGTCAGAACAAATCTATAAAAGATGATTTACCATTATAAACCAATGACTTGGGGGGTTAGAAAAATTGCAGTATGTCCCCCGATATGCCGTATGTATGTCCCTCTGCCAATGAAGTCCACAGGGGCGTTCAAGGTGTTCACTGACGTTCACAATGAATCACTGCTTAAGGTGGGTTTCGGGGGGTGCTTAACCTGCCGTCAAAGGGCCACTCTGAACTTGCCACCCTGTTGGGTAAAACCCGTTGGACCAGCAATCCATCGCGCGGCCACCAGAGACCCCCGCCCAACGGTTGGGCGCGAACTAGGTGTTCAGTCCCGGCATCTGGTGGATCGGATTGATGATGAATCGATCTGGCTCTGATGTCCAGATTTTGCAGATGTATTCGTAGGGCGTTAGACCGCCGAGGGTCTTCAGCCTGCGTGCGAAGTTGTAGGCTGCCATGAAGTCGGCGAGGTGTGTTCGCAACTGATCGTGGTTTTCGTAGTGGAAGCGTTTGACGGTCGCGTCCTTGATCGTCCGGTTCATCCGCTCGACCTGGCCGTTGGTCCACGGGTGGTTGGGCTTCGTCAGGCGATGTTCGATCCCGTTGGCCTCGCAAATCATGTCGAAGCGCATTGGCCGGGAATAGATGGTGTTGCGGTTTCTAGGCTGCTCTGCGAACTGAATGCCGTTGTCTGTCAGAATGGTATGCACCTGATAAGGCACACCTTCGAGCATGTGCTGCAAGAACTCCCAGGCTGTCTTCCTGTCTGCCTTCTCGACAAGTTGGGTCACGGCAAATTTGCTTGTGCGGTCAATGCCGACGAACAGGTAAAGCTTGCCCTCAGCGGTTTGCACCTCGGCGATGTCGATATGGAA
Organism: Sulfitobacter sp. TBRI5; assembly: GCF_051013555.1. NCBI lineage: Bacteria > Pseudomonadati > Pseudomonadota > Alphaproteobacteria > Rhodobacterales > Roseobacteraceae > Sulfitobacter > Sulfitobacter sp. TBRI5. The sequence continues at coordinate 2,120,419 of NZ_CP112884.1, forward strand.
GAAGCCGATAGGGTAGCGCTTGAACTTCTGGCGCTTCGGCTTGTCGCCTTCCACGTCAGGCAATCGAGAGATGCCATGTCGCTGCAGGCACCGATGCAGCGCCGAACGCGTCAGATGTGGGATGGACGGCTGCAGAGCATAGAGACAATCGTCCAGCGGCAACAATGTATGCCGTCTGAATGCGACGATGTTCGCTTCCTCGGCTTCGGTTAGAACCGTCGAGCGTGGCTCCTTCGGCCCCGTCTTCAGGTCTTCAACGGACTGGCGTTTGCGCCACTTCGCTACCGTCTTGGGATTGATGCCAAGTTCCTGGCTCAGTTGCGCGAGCGAAGCTTGCGATCGCTGTATTGCAGCTCTGACGGCGTGCGTGGTCGTGGCGCTCCCGTGACGAACTTGTCCCATAGTGCTTCCTTCCATTCCTGAGAAAGGATCGCACCATCAAACCGTGGGATCAAACACCTAAGCTGTTGTTTTCCAGTCCGTCCGGCCGGAATCGCACATTTGGAAACACTGTGTTTCACATTTGCGTCAAGTCCAATCTGGGCATGTTTGCCAGAAATCGAACCCGACCCGGGGCGCCCTGTTTGTGCTTGTTATGGAAACAGCCGCTGCCATTTACTTGAGAAAACGGGAAAACGCGTCCAAGCATTTACAGCATTGTTGCAGGAATGGCATCAATCCCCGCTCTTACGGAGTTTGACCTGCCACCGCGCGGTCTTAAACCCGCCATAGCTTGCTCCAATCCTGTCATATCCCCACCTTGTTTGTGCGGTGAAAGAGCGCGTGTAGGATGTGTATCCGGCCGTGACCGGACAAGTTGCGGCCGTGTTGAGGTGTAACGATGACAACGAAAGGGTTTAAAATGGACCTGACGATTGAGTATGAGTACAAACCCGAGGGCGCGCTTTTGGTGCATTCGGGCGGCTTAAAGGAAGACGAGGGCGGTGCGTGGCGCCCGCTCGTGTTCCAGATCGGACCCGGAAAATATCAAAGCGGGGTTATCCGGAAAGTGAAAGGCGCAAAACCTGTACTGCACCGCGCCATTCTGGACGATCTGGGCTTTGCCCGTCATGTCGCAGAGGAACTGGCCCGTCTGGCGGCAGCTTAGGTGGGGTTTGCGGCTGTAAAGCCCGCTTGGGGAAGGGCCACTGGCGGAGAGACAGGGATTAGAGCGTTCAAATTTCTGTACGCCTAAGCCTATACTATTTTTCTCTTTATTTACAATAGGTTAGGGGGGTTAACGGTGAGATACTGTTCCCTCCTAATCAGTCACATATACTCCCAAATACGCGCAATTTATACTCCTTGGTGCGTCGAAATTTCAGGTATGTTCCGCCTGAGCACGGTTCGTATGTTCCATTCAATGTTGGACCCATGAGGGTGGCAGCCATCGCGCTTGATCGACCTCAAAGTTAAATTAAAATTGGGCGATGTTGTTCATAAACCATCTTCAAATAGCGGACGGAAAATTCATGAAACGACGGCTTCTTTCAATAGGACGAGCATCCGTACCGATGAAAGCATTCCACTTGGGGAATGTCGGATAAGTTGTCAAACGAGAACTTAACGCTTAATTCAGCATAGTGCAAATTCTGCTAAACGCCATAATGCAGACTGTAAGGGGCTCAAGGCGATACGTATAATTTGAACGATTGCAATTTTTCGTTTTAGTTCCAAAGCCCTCGTTTGGAGATCAAATTGGTTCGTCTTTTGTTTCTTTTCGTCCTGCTTTCGATGTATCAGTTATCAACTGGTCCAGCATTCGCCAACTCGGAACAAGATAACGGTTCGGCCAATGCAGGCATCCCCAGCGCTGACGGAAAACCGCTATCGTCAAACACGATTGAATCGATTTTTCTTGCCGGGCTCAAGGATCTTGAAATTGGCAAACCCGATAAAGCTATTGAGGCTTTTTCGTCGATCTTGGGGGCCGATCCGACTTTGATAAGGGTTCGTCTCGAACTGGCACGAGCCTATTTTGCTGCCGAACAATGGGACCGAGCCAGACAGGAATTCTTCATAGTGCTTTCTGGCGACTTGCCGGATTCAGTTCGACGTAGAGTACTCGGTTTTATCCGAGCGATAGATGCACGACGCGGATTTGACTGGGATCTTAGCTTGGGCCTCACCAATGCAGGCAACAGTCGCGACTACGACTCTGACACAATCTTGTTGGACTTCGGAGGACTTATCCGGCCAGCCTCTTTGGATCGAGACACGAGTTCGCAACTGGCGGTTCGAGCAACGGGAACCGTGAGCTATCGGCTCCCCATTGGTGTTACGTTCGGAGACAATGTCACCTCATCCCTTTTCGTACAGGGCTTCTTCGATATTATCGAGGCATCGAACTCAAATTATGATGATTACACAGCCGGGGCCAGAACGGGACTTCGGTTCACGGGCGAGAACACCACATATTCGGTGGCCCCTGTCTACTACCAACGTTATCTTGCCGGGGAGCATTACGAAGATAATGCTGGGCTGGAGTTAACTTTTGAGAACCGCACTGGTTCCGGGTTTTCCGTCTTTGGTCAGGCATCCTATGCAAACGTTAACAACAAAACCGCCGATGACCTTGATGGTACACTTGGACAGGCCCAAATTGGCATCCGTCAATCAATTGGCGGAACTGGCTCCATAGGTTTGTCTCTCTTCTACGAGGGTAAAAGTGTCGATTTCAATCTGGACAACTATGACCTGTACGGCGTGCGACTGCTGGGAGTGGTTGATATCCCGTTTGGGCTAACACTTCGACCGTCGATCTTCTTCGAGAAAAAGGGATTCCCAGAGCCAAGCCCGTTGTTTACGGGGAACCCTGATGAAGAGTCTGTAGGGGCGAGGATCAGAATTGAAAAGAACGACCTGTTCATTGGAGATGGATTTTCACCTTTCTTGGAGCTGAGCCACAGACGAACAAAGTCCGGGATCGATGCATTTAGCTATTCCGAAACCGAGTACGAGTTTGGATTGGAGAGAAGATTTTGAAATATGTGACGTCGACGCTTATGGGTTCAAGCAGGGCAACTTGATAAGAAAATGCTGTTGTCTCATCGGTAAATACTGAGGGGTGCGACATGAGACAGACAACTGGAGCCCGAAATGTATGTACCGGCTGCTGTTCGCAAGTGTTCAATTGCATGTCTTCTGGAAGTCGCTGATATGTATCCGGCCTTTGGATCGGCTTGTGTTGCTTGCCGTGGCCCTGTTGGGAGTACGCACGCGCCTTTGTCTCATTAGCGGACAGGTCGATTATGACCATTCGGGCTCTCAGACTTTGAGTGCGTTTTTATTCTGTTCCATGCATTTGAGGTTTACGAACGTCGTTTGCGGCTGTGATCAGATCGCAGTCGCCAATTCTTTTTCCATCCAATCGAAGTCCTTGCCTGAGTTAAGAACACTCCATGCGATCCGCGCTAGCTTATTGGCAAGCGCCACGCCGAGCTTGTTGTGCTGCATGCGCGTCGCGGCGGCTTCCAACCATGCGCCAAAACTAAACTTATGCCAGTTCTTCGGTCGCATCATGATGACCTGCGCGGCCTGCACAAACAGCATGCGGAGATACCGGCTGCCTCGTTTTGTGATACGACCCAGGATGGTGCGCCCGCCGGTGCTGTGTTGTCGCGGAACGAGCCCCAGCCAAGCCGCAAAATCTCGCCCCCGATCATAAGCCTCGCCGGTCCCGACAGCTGCAACCACAGCCGTTGAGATGATTGGCCCGATGCCCGGAATGGTCATCAGACGTTGGCAGCTTTCCTCGGTCTCGCTGACCTCTTTGATTTCAGATGTGGTCATATCGATCCGTTTATCCAGCCATATCCAATCCTGTTGGAGCCCCAGGATCAATCTCCGCATCCGCAAGGACATCTCGTCGCCGCGATTGCTAAGAATGGCTTCGAGCGAGGCGCGCAGAGCCGCGACACTACGTCGGACAGTGATCCCCTGTTCGATCAGAAAGGCCCGGATCTGATTCATTGCTGCTGTCCGACGTGACACAAGCCGTGACCGAACGCGATGCAGCGCCTGGAGATCAAGCTGCTCCTGCGTCTTCTCCGATACCGTCTTGAGATTGGGACGCAAAGCGGCTTCTGCAATAGCTTCAGCGTCATTGTAGTCGTTCTTCTGGCCCTTGTTGAAAGGCTTCACATAAATCGCGGGAATGATCCGGGGCTCGAACCCCATCTTGCTCAGCGTTCGGCTGACAAAGTGCGCGCTCAGGCAAGCTTCCATCCCGACAATACATTGCGGCAGCTCCTCAAACGTCGCAACCAACGCCATGCGTTTGATCTTCTTGCGCAAAACAAGCCGACCTTCTTTGTCAAAGCCAACCAAGTGAAATACGTCTTTGCCGATATCAACGCCAACTGACATCAGCTCATCAAAATCATTCTTCGCCATGCTACTTCTCCTTTTTGCAGTATAGGCCAAGCCTAACCTGCTGGGTGAAGCAGCCGGTACATCCCATTAGCGTACTGGCCGGAAGGTCCGTCAATGAAGTCAATTGCGCTAGGCGCAAGCAGTATGCAATGGAAAAGAAGATCAGGATCATCTTGGTCAGCTTGCACCGATCAGCAGCTAGGTAAGATGGAAATAAGACAAAAAGTGAAAAAATTATCCAATATCCGCAAAAGAATGGCTTGAAATCGTAAGCCAGGGTAGCGCCTTCAGCATAATTATCAAAAAAGTACGACAAGCTGCGCGAGGGATGAAGGTGTTAGAGGGCCTCCCTGTGCATCGTTTCCTAACTAGAAACAGAGTTACGTAAAGAAACGCATTGCCATTAGCACACGACAATCTACATAATACACTGATATAAATTGAAAAAGAGTTCTAAGGTGAACTATGAAAATTAGATTTTGGACGTCGTTTTTTGTTGGGATTTCGCCATTCCTTCTAACTGCTTGCGGCGGTGGTGGTGGCAGTGACAGTGGCAGTGGCAGTATCGGTGATAGTGACGTTTATCTTTTCACGTCAGCGTCTGCGCTCCGGGCTAACGGAACAGCCGTTCTCAGTGGTTCTGCAGAGACGGCAAATTATGAAGTGGTCAATGGATCCACGACAATAACTAATGAGACTTCTGGTTCCTCCACCTTAAACCTAGAGGCCAAAAATGGTGCTACAACCAAGCTTGCACTGACCGCCCCTGCAGGTAATTCATCAGTAAACCTTCAAAAGGCAAACGGCGATGATTTGATCAAGATTGGCACTCTGAACTCTTGGACCAAGCGAAATGGAGATGACACTGCGCTGTTTGAAGGACAATATGAATATCAGACCTTTGGTGTTTGGCAGACGGGCAGAAATAGCGGTTCCGGTACGATTGGTTCAGGCAGTTACGGAGCGGCCACGTCTAATAATAGAGTTCCAACAGGCAGTGCAACCTACAGCGGCAACAGCATCGGCACTACTACGGATGTTTCTGGCAAAATTGTAGCTACCACTTCGACCGTTACGGCAACAACAGATTTCAGAGATATTGATTTGTTGAGCACAAATACCCAAGCCGGCATCATCGGCCCCACCACCCCCCGACCCGACTTAGATTTTGAGGGGTCAGGAACAGTTAATGGTGCATCCTTTGACATGAATATTGGGAATGTTGCTGGTTCTGGTTTGAGCGGCACGGCAACAGGGAAGTTTTACGGCCCAAATGCCCAAGAAATTGGCGGAACTTTCAGCGCGGGAGGTTACATCGGTTCGTTTGGCGGTGAGCGGCCCTGAATAACCCCACTTACGTGGTCCAATTTGAAAATTAGCGCATGATTGGCCTCTGGTCCATCGGGACGATGGCTTCCGGGGCCGGTGGGAGATGCACCTTGAGAACTAAGTACCCAAGGAAAACAAGGTGATAGATACGTTTACCAATGTTCTATCCGGTGCCTAAGATGATCCTGACAGTCTTGGGGATGGTCGGCGAGATGGAACTCAACCACCTCAAGGAACGGCAGAGAGCCGGGATTGAAGCAGCTAAAGCCAAGGGTGTCTACAAAGGTCGTCCTGTCCGTCTGGATTACAAGAAGATCAGAGAGATGGCATCAGAAGGAATGAAAGTGTCAGCCATTGCCGGGCAAATATCGCGCGCATTCAGGCGATGTTTAATGCCAATTACGGCAATCCTCTGGTTACGACGGATCTTGATACAACCGCCGGGTTCCAGTTGGCATTGTGGGAACTGGTGTATGACACCGACTACGACATCGAAACCGGTGCTTTCCAGGCCAGCGCAAGCGATGCGGTCGAAGATATTGCAGGTGAATTCCTGACGGCGGCCCAGAACTACATTGGTGGCGACCGCTGGCGCCTGACGTTCCTTGAAAGCATGGGCCAGGACAGCGCGCGCAAGCAGAACCTTGTCACCGTGTCGCCTGTGCCGCTTCCGGCCAGTGGCATCATGCTGATCGCAGCGGTCGGTGGATTGGTCGCAGCCCGCAAGCGCCGCAAGGCCGCGTAAACGCGATTGCCATAGAATTAGAACAAGGGCTGCCCCAGTGGGCGGCCCTTTTTTTCGTCAGCCGCTATCTGGTTGGCACGGAATACAGCACATACCCATCGCGCCGCGCCACTTCGATGGCGCCGGTGTCGGTGACAAAGACGCCCAGATTTTCAGTTGTTTCCGGGCAACCAACAAAATCTGCCGCATCGTCAAGAAACTGGTTGGTATACGCGTCCTCGCCGATGCGGCGGCAGGCATCCCCGCTAAACCGGTACCCGTCGCCAAAAAAGGGCAGGGTCGTTTCAGGCGGCGGGGTTGGTTCCTGCGCGCAGGCAGCGACAAGCAAGGCAACAGGCAAGGCAAGAAACGGGCGCATTGGGAAACTCCTTTGATGTGACACAAAGCAGCTTAGCATGGGTTTTGAAAAAGCGGATAGGGCTCGGCAAAGTCTTGCGCGTGTAATTTACGGGGCACAGAACCGAACCTGACTGCGGATAATTCCGCAGACCGGCAAAGACCAAACGTTTGCAGAGTTCAAATCAGCCCTGCAACGGCTTCACGCCAACATCCCCGTCCGCCTGTGCGCGGATTGCCAGCGCGGCAGCGTGTGAACCGGCCGCCGTGGTGAAATAGGGGATGCGGTCAAACAATGCGACCGAGCGGATGGATTTGGAATCCTCGACCGCCTGCGCGCCCTCGGTCGAGTTCATCACCAGTTGGACACGGCCATCCTTCATCATGTCTACGATGTCCGGGCGGCCTTCGTAGACCTTGTTGACGACGCTGCACTCCACGCCCTGTTCCGCCAGCCAGCTTTGGGTGCCACGTGTGGCGACAAGGCTAAAGCCAAGGCCGGTCAGGATTTGTGCCGCCTCAAGCATATCCGGTGTCTTGTCGGCGTCCTTGATCGACAGAAACGCACAGCCCGATGTTGGCAGGCTCATGCCTGCGCCCATCTGCGCCTTGAGAAACGCGCGCGGGAAATCGCGATCCCAGCCCATCACTTCGCCGGTGCTGCGCATTTCCGGGCCCAGAATTGTATCGACGCCGGGAAAGCGGGCAAAGGGCAGAACGGCCTCTTTCACCGAAAACCACGGCATGTTGGGATCGGCAAGGCTGAGCGGGTCGCCCAGCGGCAACACGTCATCATAAGCGGCATTGGCATCATAGGGCGCGCGTTGCGGGAAATCGGCCAGCTTTTCGCCCGCCATGATCCGCGCCGCGATAGAGGCAATGGCGGAATCCGTGGCCTTGGCGACAAACGGAACGGTCCGGCTTGCACGCGGGTTCACCTCGATCAGATACACTTCGCCGTCCTTGACAGCGAACTGGATATTCATCAGGCCGACAACATTCAGCGCACGGGCCAGCGCATGTGTCTGATTGTGCAATTCGGCAATGATGTCGGGGGCCAGCGAATAGGGCGGCAGTGAACAGGCGCTGTCGCCAGAATGAACGCCCGCCTCTTCGATATGTTGCATGATACCGGCGACATGCACGTCAGTGCCGTCACAGATCGCATCAACATCGCATTCCACAGCGCCGGACAGATAGCTGTCCAACAGCACGGGGCTGGACCCCGAAACAACCACCGCTTCGGATATATAGCGTTCCAGCTGTGCCTGATCGCGCACGATCTCCATCGCACGCCCGCCCAGAACGTAAGAGGGGCGGATGACCAGAGGAAACCCGATATCTTTTGCGATTTCAAAGGCCTGAGCATCGGTTGATGCGATGCCGTTATGCGGTTGCTTCAGGCCAAGCCCTTGCACCAGTTGCTGGAAACGTTCGCGGTCTTCCGCCAGATCGATGGCGTCGGGGGTTGTCCCAAGGATCGGGATACCTTCGTCTTGCAACGCGTTTGCAAGTTTCAAAGGTGTCTGGCCACCGAATTGCACGATCACGCCGTGCAACGTGCCGTTTTCCTGTTCGACCCGCAGGATTTCCATCACATGTTCAAAGGTCAGCGGCTCGAAATAAAGCCGGTCAGATGTATCATAATCCGTCGATACTGTTTCCGGATTGCAATTGACCATGATGGTTTCGTAACCGGCATCTGTCAGCGCATAACATGCATGGACGCAGCAGTAATCGAATTCGATCCCCTGACCGATCCGGTTGGGTCCACCACCCAGAATGACCACTTTTTTCCGGTCCGACGGGCGCGCCTCGCATTCGACTTCTCCGAACACGGGCGTTTCATAGGTCGAATACATGTACGGGGTTTGCGCCTCGAATTCGGCAGCGCAGGTGTCGATCCGTTTAAAGCAGGCGACAACGCCCGCTGCGCTGCGTGCCTTGCGCACCGCCTGTTCGGATTTACCTGCCAGCTTGGCAAGGCGTGCATCGGTGAATCCCATCATCTTGAGGTGGCGCAGTCCCTGTTCGTCATCGGGCAGGCCGTTTTCGCGCACTTTGGCCTCTTCATCGATGATTTCGCGAATGCGCGCCAGAAACCACGGATCAAACATCGTAACCGCATGGATATCCTGATCAGAGGCTCCCAAACGCATGGCTTGCGCGATAACCCGGATGCGATCCGGTGTTTGCTGGCTCAGGGCTTTGGTGATGGCGGCAGGATCGGGTGCGCCGGGTATGTCAATCTCGTCAAATCCGGTCAGGCCGGTTTCCATCGAGGCCAGCGCCTTTTGCATGGATTCATGAATTGTGCGCCCGATCGACATGGCTTCGCCGACGGATTTCATCGCCGTGGTCAGGTGCGGTTCTGATCCGGGGAATTTTTCGAATGCAAAGCGCGGAATTTTGGTCACGACATAGTCGATTGTCGGTTCAAAGCTGGCAGGCGTGACTTTGGTGATATCGTTGTCCAACTCGTCCAGCGTGTAGCCGACGGCCAGTTTGGCCGCGACCTTGGCAATCGGAAATCCCGTTGCCTTGGAGGCCAGCGCGGAGGAGCGGGACACCCGCGGGTTCATTTCGATCACAACCATACGACCATCCGCCGGGTTGACGGCCCATTGCACGTTCGATCCGCCGGTTTCCACGCCAATCTCGCGCAGCACGGCAATCGAATGATTGCGCATGATCTGGTATTCCTTGTCGGTCAGCGTAAGTGCTGGCGCAACGGTGATCGAGTCGCCGGTATGCACGCCCATCGGATCGACGTTTTCGATGGAACAGATGATGATGGCGTTGTCGGCTGTATCGCGCACCACCTCCATTTCGAATTCTTTCCAGCCCAGCAGGGATTCATCGATCAGGATTTGCCCGACGGGCGATGCATCCATGCCCGAACGGCAGTAAAACTCGTAATCGTCGCGGTTGTAGGCCACGCCGCCGCCCGAACCACCCATGGTAAAGGCAGGACGGATAATGGCCGGCAGGCCGATGTCATCCAACGCTTCCAAGGCAATGCGTACCCCTGCGGCCAAATCCTTGGACCCATCGGCCTTTTTAGGCGCGGTTGCGATGGTGGCTTTGGGATTTTCAATGCCCAGACGATCCATTGCTTCACGAAACAATTTGCGGTCTTCGGCCATTTCGATGGCTTCACGCTTGGCGCCGATCATTTCGACGTTGTACTTGGCCAGCACACCCATTTCTTCTAGTGCAAGCGATGTGTTGAGCCCGGTCTGCCCGCCCATCGTGGGCAGCAATGCATCAGGGCGTTCCTTCTCGATGATCTTGGCCACGATCTCGGGGGTGATCGGTTCGATATAAGTGGCATCCGCCATGCCCGGATCTGTCATGATGGTGGCCGGGTTGGAATTGACCAGAATAACCCGATACCCTTCTTCGCGCAGGGCCTTGCAGGCTTGCGCGCCGGAATAGTCGAATTCGCAGGCCTGTCCGATTACGATTGGCCCTGCTCCGATGATCATAATCGACTTGATGTCGGTTCTCTTCGGCATGGCAGCGGCCCCTTTTTTGACAGATGTGCGGTTTACATCGGATTTCCGGACACGCCCCCAAGCGCGTCCAAATTGTCGTGGGTTATAGGCATGAAGGGGGCAGGTGCAAGGGGGAATACAAAAGCTTTTGCGTTCATTCATGTGGCGCCAATGCAGCGCGCCTGTGGAGCGCGTGATTTTCAGTGGCGCGCGGCAGGCGCCGCTGTGACGCGGGCGGGAACGATTGGCAACAAAAAGAAGCGGATGTCCGGCTTATTGTGCGGCGTGATGCAGGCGAGGGATGTGACCGGAATAAAGGTAGTCGCGCGTCAGTGGCACAGCATCGCGCTGATGCGACAGCTGAAACTGAAACACGGCCTGCTGTTGTTCTTCAAAGGCCATGATGCACACTGTCAGGTAGTAGCGCCACATACGGACGAACCGATCATCGTAAAGCGCGCGAACCTGATCGATTTGCGCATCAAACCGGTTGCGCCAGTGGCGCAGGGTCTTGGCATAGTGCAGGCGCCAGACCTCGATGTCGCACGTCCAAAGGCCGGATCGTTCCAGTGCCGGGACAAGTTCGGACATGGAAGGTACGTAGCCACCTGGAAAGATGTATTTGTGGATCCAGGGCGAATGGGCAATCGGCGGCCCGCAGCGCCCGATTGTATGGATCAGCGCAACACCATCCGGCGCAAGCAGCGCACTGATCTTGTCAAAGTAATCCCGGTAATGGGGAACACCGACATGTTCCAGCATGCCGACACTGACAATCCGGTCAAACGGGCCGGTCAGGTCGCGATAATCCATCAGCCGGATCGTGACCCGGTCAGATAGCCCGGCCTGTGTGACGCGGGTTCTGGCCGTTTCCAGCTGGTTTTCGGACAATGTCACTCCGGTGACTTTTACACCGTAATCGCGCGCCAGGGTCAGTGCCATGCCCCCCCAGCCACAGCCGATATCAAGAACTTGCTGGCCTGGGGATAAAAGCAGCTTTTGCGCGATGTGGGATTTCTTGGCGCTTTGGGCGTCGTTCAGGCTCATCCCGTCGTCGGCGAAATACGCACAGGAATATTGCATGTCGTCATCCAGAAACAGCCGGTAAAGATCATCGGATATGTCATAGTGATGCGCGACGTTGGATTTGGCACTGTGGGCGGTGTTGCGTTGCACCAGATTGCGAAAGGCAAAACGCGCGCGATCCAGAATGCGGATCCAGAACGGAAACGCATCGGGGCGGCGATTGCGCAGAACTAGACGCAACAAATCGCCCAACGCATCGTTTTTGATGGTGATCTGCCGGTTCATATATCCTTCGCCCAAGGCCAGTTCTGGCGTAAGGCACAGGGCGCGTAGAATTTTAGGATCGTGCAATATCAGCAATACGGGTGGTCCGCTGCCGTCGCCGTAGCTTTGCGTGCGGCCATCGGGGTAGGTGATCTGCAAATGACCCGTCTGGATCAACCGCCTGATCATCGTGTCAAAAACCGGTTCCCACATATCGCCCCCTTTCATCCGGTTCCCCGTTTTGCGGGGTCTGGATTGAAAACGTTCGGTTTCGGCGCGCTAATATACATCCAAACAACAAATTTTCCAATTCCGGGTTGCCCCGATGCCGTGGTGCGCTTGACTTCTACGCGCAACCAAGGTGTATCGGCGCGACGCCGTTGACCCCGAAGGGAACCGATAAGATGCATGCCTATCGCAGCCACACCTGTGCCGCTTTAACCGCTGATAACGTCGGCGATACCGTTCGCCTGTCCGGATGGGTGCATCGTGTGCGTGATCACGGTGGCCTTTTGTTCATTGATCTGCGCGACCATTACGGCATCACCCAGGTGATGGCAGACCCCGACAGCCCGGTTTTTGCCGAGATCGAAAAGGTGCGCAGCGAATGGTGTATCCGGATTGATGGAAACGTGATGGCGCGCGACCCGTCATTAGTGAACCCCAAGCTGCCCACTGGCGAGATCGAGGTATTTATCCGGGATATCGAAATCCTGGGACGCGCCGAGGAACTGCCTTTGATGGTATTCGGCGACCAGGAATATCCTGAAGAAACCCGCCTGCGTTACCGGTATCTTGATCTGCGGCGCGAAAAGCTGCAGCAGAACATGAAGCTGCGATCAGATGTTGTTGCGTCGATGCGCAAACGGATGTGGGACAGCGGTTTCCGCGAATACCAGACCCCGATCATCACGGCCAGCAGCCCGGAAGGTGCGCGTGATTTTCTGGTGCCGTCGCGGCTGCATCCGGGTAAATTCTATGCCCTGCCGCAGGCGCCGCAGCAGTTCAAACAGCTGATCATGGTCAGCGGCTTTGACAAGTATTTCCAGATCGCGCCGTGCTTTCGCGATGAAGACCCGCGCGCGGATCGTTCGCCCACCGATTTCTATCAACTCGACCTCGAGATGAGCTTTGTCGAGCAGCAGGATGTGTTTGACACGATCCAGCCGGTTCTGACCGGTGTGTTCGAAGATTTCGGCGGGGGGCGCAAGGTGGATCAGCACTGGCCGCAAATCTCCTATCGGGATGCGGCGCTGTGGTACGGTACGGACAAACCGGATTTGCGCAACCCGATCAAGATGCAGGTGGTCAGTGAGCACTTTGCCGGTTCGGGTTTTGCAATTTTCGCCAAATTGCTGGAACAGGAAGGCACTGAAATTCGCGCCATTCCCGCGCAAGGCGGCGGGTCGCGCAAATTTTGCGACCGCATGAACGCGTTTGCGCAAAAAGAAGGCCTGCCCGGTATGGGTTATATCTTCTGGCGTGATCAGGGCGAGGGAATGGAAGCCGCGGGCCCGCTGGCCAAAAACATAGGGCCGGAACGCACCGAGGCGCTGCGCCGGCAACTGGGTCTGGGTGTCGGGGATGCCGCGTTTTTCCTTGGCGGCAAACCCAAAACCTTTGAAGCGGTCGCAGGGCGCGCGCGGGTCGAGATCGGGAATGAATTGGGCCTGACCGATAAGGACAGGTTCGCCTTTGCCTGGATCGTCGATTTCCCGATTTACGAACGTGACGAAGAAACCGGCAAGATCGATTTCGAACACAACCCGTTTTCGATGCCGCAGGGCGGAATGGACGCGTTGAACGGCGATCCGCTTGAGGTTCTGGGATACCAGTATGATCTGGCGTGCAATGGCTATGAACTGGTCAGCGGCGCGATCCGTAACCACAAACCCGAAATCATGTTCAAGGCGTTCGAGATCGCCGGTTATGGCGCGGACGAAGTGCGCAAGCGCTTTGGCGGTATGGTCAACGCGTTTCAGTATGGCGCACCGCCTCACGGCGGCTGTGCGGCGGGCATTGACCGGATCGTCATGTTGCTGGCGGATGAGGCGAACATTCGCGAGGTTATCATGTTCCCGATGAACCAGCGCGCCGAAGACCTGATGATGAATGCGCCGTCTGACCCGATGAGCGATCAGTTGATGGAACTGGGGTTGCGGATCATTCCGCAGGACTAGGGCGTAGTGAAGGCTTGGCGTGTCGGGTTTTTCAATCTAGCGTCGCGCCATGATGGGGAAATCCAAATCCGATACGGCCCGCCCTTTGGGTGCGCCTGTGCCCAACTGGCATGTTCCGCCCGAACCGGACAGAACTGCTGTTCTTAAGGGGCGGTATTGCCGGCTGGAACCGCTGGATGCAGAACGTCACGCGGCGTTGTTGTTTCGCGCCTATGAAGGGCATGACAGCCTTTGGGATTATCTGCCTTACGGCCCGTTTTCGTCGGCGTCGCAATACCATCGCTGGGTGCGCGAAACGGTGGCAGATCAGGCGCATCTGTTTTATGCGGTTTTCGATCTTGAAACGGAAATTTGCGGTGGTGTCCTCAGCTTTTTGCGGATTGCGCCGGCTGCCGGTTCGATTGAAGTGGGCAACATCAATTTTTCACCTGCGCTACAACGCACGTGGGCAGCGACTGAAGCGCTGTTCCTGACAATGCAGTGGGCATTTGAAGCCGGATATCGCAGGTTCGAATGGAAATGCAATGCGCTGAACGCGCCGTCTCGGGCGGCGGGTCAGCGGTTGGGGCTCAGCTTTGAGGGAGTTTTCCGGCAGGCACTGGTCGTCAAGGGGCGCAATCGCGATACCGCGTGGTTTGCGGCAATCGATGCAGAGTGGCCGGCGCTGAAAGAAGCGTTCGGTATGTGGCTTGATCGGGCGAATTTTGATGCCGACGGTCACCAGATTGAACGTTTAAGCGATCTGACCGGTTTGGTCCGGGTAACATCCGATCCGACACTGTAAGCGCGTCATCCTCTGGTAATTCGATCCAACACTTTCGCACGCTGTCACATGGCGATTTTCTGATCCAGCCGGTCCTGTACCAGCCCGGCGATCTGTGCGGTGTTTGCCGCCACCGGGCGGCCTTGGGAACGGGCGCGTGCAAGCGCCTTGGCGGCATTGTGCAAAGGGGCATCATTTGCACTATGGGCGACGCCGCTGACAAACTGCGCGATGTAATCCAGTGTCGCATCATCGGCGTTTTCGCCCAGCACCTCTGCGACATGGGCCATGTCATCGCGATATGCGATGGGATCGGGCACCACTGTTTCATCCGGCACAACGCGCAGCCCTGCAGGGCGTCGGTCTTGTGGCATGCGCGCCAGTACCATGTTCTGAAACAGCGCCAGTGACGTGATCGGTTTGGGCATAAAGCCGTCCGCACCTGCAATCCGCGCGACAACCTCGCCATTTTCGTCACCGGATGTCGCGAAAATGGCGGCAACGCGCGGGGTGGCCTCGCACAACTCGCGGATCAGATCGGCGCCGGAGCCATCGGGCAGCCCCAGATCAATGATCGCCACAGACGGGCGATAAACCTTGAGGTGGCGGCGGGCGGATCGCAGGCAATCGGCGCGACGGATGCGCGCACCGCTGCGCAGACATAACAGGCGCATCGCCTCGCAGGCAAAGCGGCTGTCTTCGACAACAAGAACGGTCAACCCGGTCAACGGACGCGATGCAGTAGGCGCAGCGGGCGCAACGATAAATGGGGCCATTTCATCCATGAGCAGATTCCTTTTGAGCAGCGGCAGATGGACAATCGTTATGCAGACTTGCCTAACAGTGGGTTAACGAAGGCGTGCGATTTGCCGCTGCCGGATAGGCTTGCCCTTGGGCGGGGTGGGCGGCATAAGCATCCGCAACCTGTTATCTTTTCCATCAAGGAGACTGCCATGATCGGACGTCTGAACCATGTTGCCATTGCCGTGCCCGATCTTGAGGCGGCTTCGGCCCAATATCGCGACGCGCTGGGCGCACAAGTGGGCGCTCCGCAGGATGAACCGGATCACGGTGTGACGGTTGTGTTCATCGAACTGCCGAACACCAAGATCGAGCTGTTGTATCCGCTGGGTGAAAACAGCCCGATCCAAGGATTTCTGGACAAGAACCCGTCAGGCGGCATTCATCACGTGTGTTACGAGGTCGACGATATTCTGGCCGCGCGTGATCATCTGACCGCCAGCGGCGCACGTGTTCTGGGCACAGGAGAGCCCAAGATCGGGGCGCATGGAAAGCCTGTCCTGTTCCTGCATCCCAAGGATTTCAACGGCTGTCTGGTCGAGCTGGAGCAGGTCTGAACCATGGGTATAACCTCGGCCATCGTGCTATATGCCGTTTTCTGGTTCCTGACCTTTCTGGTCGTGCTGCCAATCCGTGTCAAAACTCAGGGCGATCTGGGCAATATCGTTCCGGGGACACATGCGGGTGCGCCCGAGGTTCATAATCTGAAGAAAAAGGCGTGGATCACCACCGGTGTTGCCTTTGTTCTATGGGTAATCGTGGCCGGTATCATCCTGTCGGGATGGATCAGCGTGCGCGATCTTGACTGGTTCGGGCGGATGGGTCCGACGCAATAATCGCGTGATACAAATGCGTGAACGTTGCGGCCCCTAAAATCGGGATCAGCAGATTGATCACAGGTACGGACAGGGGCATCGCCATCAATGTTCCGGCCAGCCAGATTTTTCCGCTGTGACGGGCGCGCAGGGCGTTGGCCTTGTCCCGGTCCAACCTGCGCATTGCGGCCAGAGTAAAATATTCGCGCCCCAGCAAGAAACCGTTCATCCCCCAGAAGATGAAAAGCGCGACCGGCGAAAGCACGATGTAAAGAATAATCGCCAGAATATTGGCTGTGATCAGAACCCCCAGAAAATTGACCGTGTCGCGCACCGCATCCCAAAACGGCACTGGCTGCGCGGGCGGCAGGTGCGGATAGGATTTGTCTTCGACAGCCTGTGCGACTTCGTCCAGAAACATGGACGTGATTGCCGATGCGACCGGCACCATCAGAAACACCGACAGGACAAGCATCAATAGAACAGAGGACCAGCTGACCAGATCGTCGATCCAGGTGACTTCGCCGATCAGCGGCAGGAACACCTGTTCACCAATCAGCCAGTCAAGCAGCGCAACAAAGCCTGCTGTTGCGCCGATCAGAAGTGCCAGTGTCAGGCCAATGCCCACCCACAGCACGCGGCGAAAGCGGGGATCGCCAAGCTGCGCCAACGCCTTGAAGAACGCGCTAAGGATCATGTGTCTTGCCAGGTCGTGATGGCGTCCAGATCGGGGCGGGGGCGTTCGGGCGGTGCGGAGGTTTCGGTGCCGATATGGATGAAACCCGCAATCCGTTCATGCGCTTCAAGCGCCAGCCCTTCGGTCATGAACGTGCGATCATGCGACGGCCATCCCGACAGCCAGTTCGCGCCCCAGCCAGAGGCAAGCGCCGCGTTCAGAAGGGCCAGACAAACCGCGCCGGTTGAATAGGTCTGTTCCAGCGGCGGGATCTTGTCGGACGGTTTGGGGCTTTCGATCACGGCAACAGCCAGATGGCCGGTGCGTATGGGCGCGTGACCTTTGTAAATCTGGTCATCTGGCAGGCCCAACGCATGTCCGCGCGCCTCGGCCAGATCGGCAAGGCGCAAAATGGCGGTGCAGTTCAGCACGATAAATCGCCACGGTTCCAGCTTGCCATGGTCGGGCGTGCGCGCGGCGGCCGTCAGGATCGGCATAAGCTCGGCGCGCGATGGCACCGGCAAGCCCAGCGTTTTGGCCGGACGCGAGCGCCGGTTCAGCAGAAAGTCCAGTGTAGCAGAGTTTGGATCGGGCATAAGGGCGCCTTTTAGAATGCGATGGATCGATCTTGGGCATGCCTTGCCGGAATTCAAGGTGTAACCGGGGCAGATGCACAAACCGGTGTTGCATCGCAGGGGATTACGCTCCGCCCTTTTCAGGCGGGGCGGTCCGGTTATTCGGTCGGGCCGAGGGCGGACAAACCTTTCAGGATATCAATGGCATAGGCCAGTTGATAATCTTCTTCGCGCAGGTCTGCGGCGGCTTGGGCTTTTTCACGGTCAGCTTCAATCTGGCGGCGCTGATCTTCGGTCAGGCTGTCATTGTTCAGGCTGCCCCGCAAATCGGCCTCTGTGCGGCTGAAGCGGTTTGTTTCCTCTTCTTCCTCTTCGGCGTTCGGGTCACGACGGGGTTGTGCGACGATGATATCGGGCGAAACCCCCAGCGCCTGAATGGAACGACCCGACGGTGTGTAATACCGCGCGGTTGTCAGACGCATTGCACCTTCACCACGCAGCGGCATCACGGTCTGTACCGATCCTTTGCCAAAGCTTTTGGTGCCCACGATGATGGCTCGACGATGATCCTGCAACGCGCCCGCCACGATTTCCGAAGCAGATGCAGACCCGCCATTGATCAAAACAACAATCGGTTTGCCCATCGCCAGATCACCGGGGCGCGCGTTAAAGCGATCGCCGTCTTCTGGGTTGCGCCCGCGCGTGCTGACGATCTCGCCGCTTTCAAGAAACGCATCCGAAACGGATATCGCCTCGTTCAACAGGCCGCCCGGGTTATTGCGCAGATCCAGCACAATGCCGTTGACGTTGTCCATACCGCCCGCAGCTTCGACCTGCTCGGCCAGTCCCGCTTCCAGGTTGGGAGTGGTCTGATCGTTGAATGTCGTGATCCGCAGAACAACGGTATCGCCCTGAATACGACTGCGCACCGCGACCAGTTTGATGGTGTCGCGAATGATCGACACGTCGAACGGCTCGGGTTCGCCCTCGCGCACGACAGTGATCAGGATTTCCGAACCGACAGGTCCGCGCATCATATCCACAGCTTCATCCAGGGTCAGACCCAGAACGCTTTCACCATCGACATGTGTGATGAAGTCGCCGGATTCGATACCGGCCTCGTCTGCGGGGGTGCCATCAATGGGCGACACCACCTTAACAAAGCCTTCTTCCTGTGTGACTTCGATGCCCAGGCCGCCGAATTCGCCGCGTGTCTGAACCTGCATGGCACTGGCATCTTCCGGCGACAGATAGCTTGAATGGGGATCAAGCGATGTCAGCATGCCGTCAATGGCAGCTTCGATCAGTTCACCTGCATCCACCTCTTCCACATATTGCGCGCGGATGCGTTCGAATATGTCGCCAAACAGATCAAGCTGCTCGTATACATTTACGGTTTTTGCCGCTTCCTGCGCCACCAGCGGGCCCGCAATCTGGGTTGCAGCGACAACACCTGCCAATGTACCGCCAATTGCGGCCATAGCGAATTTCTTCATCTTGATCATCCATCCTTTTCGGTTTGGAACCACGTTTCCGGGTCCACGGGCTGATTGCCCTTTCTCACTTCTATATAGAGCGTTTCTGAACGGTCAGTTCCAGTGCCTTCACCGCTTAGTGACAGGATTGCACCAATTTCGGGCGTTTCTCCCCCCATCAAACCGACAGGCGCGTCCTGTGGAATGACCTGACCAACCTCTCCGAACACCTGATCCAGCCCGGCCAGCACAAACAGCATGTCAGACTGCGGTTCGAGAATCACCACATTGCCCAGATCAAGCAAGGGTCCGAGATAGCGGATCGTCGCTGCCGTCGGGCTGGTGACCAGCGCGCGGGGACGGGTGGCAAGGATCAGGCCCGGGCGTTTGATCCCGGCGGCGTCCGGTTGTCCGGCACGATGCAAAATGCGCCCCTGAACAGGCAATTTCAGCGTGCCTTGCTGGATCGAGATATCTGTATCAGGATCACTGACCTGATCGGCGTTGATTTCGACCAGCCCGCTGGCAAACGCATCCAGCGTTTCGGTCGAAGCGATCAGAACGGCGGTACGCACCGGATCTTCGGTAAAGCGTTGCGGCAGATCGGTGCGGTTTGCCACAGCCTGACTCAGCTTCAGGCGCGCCTCTTGCACGCCGTTCAACCCTTCCAGCAGGTTATCCGCGCTGTTTTGCTGCAACAGGCGCAGGGTACGGACTTCGTCCAGATCGCGGCGCAGGTCTGCCGCGCGGGCGTTCAGTGCGGGGGTCACTTCGGAAAGGATCATGCCGGAACGCGCAGTTCCTATGGGGCCGGACGGGTGCAGCAGCAGAACGGGAGACGGGGTGTTTCCGATTGTTTGCAACGCGGCCAGCAGGGCCGCGATTTCGGTATTGCGCGCCTCAAGCTGAAGGTTCAGTTGTGCTTCGCGGGTCGTGGCGCGGCGTAAACCTTCACGCATCGCCTCAAGTCCGCTTTCATAGGCTTTCACGGTTTCAGTCAGGGCGCGGATGCGATCACGTGCGCTGTCCGCCTCTTGCAATGAAACCGATGCCGCCTCAAGCGCGTCAGCCGCCGCGCGGGCATCTGCTGACAGATCACTTTGTGCCAGCGACATGCAGGGCCAAAGCAGGGCCGTGATCAGGGCAATCACACGTTTCATTTGATCAGGCTCTTGCCGGTCATTTCGACCGGTGTTTCCAGTTGCATCAACTCCAGCAGAGTTGGCGCGATGTCTGATAGCCGACCTTGCCTAAGCTGCGCGCCTTCGGGGCCGCCGATCAGGGCAACGGGCACCGGGTTCAGGGTATGTGCCGTGTGCGGGCCACCTGTTTCAGGGTCGATCATCGTTTCGCAATTGCCGTGATCCGCCGTAAGGATCATGGCGCCGCCCGCCTGTTCCAGCGCCGCAACCACACGGGCCAAACCCTGATCCACCGCTTCGCAGGCGGCGATGGCGGCGTCCAGATCGCCGGTATGGCCGACCATGTCGGGATTGGCGTAGTTTGTGACGATCAGATCGTAATCGTCCTGAATGGCCTGCACAAACTGATCCGTCACATCGGGTGCGGACATTTCTGGCTGCAGATCATAGGTTGCCACTTTGGGCGATTGCGGCATGAAGCGGTCTTCGCCGGTTTCGGGCATTTCCTTGCCGCCGTTCAGAAAAAACGTCACATGCGGGTATTTTTCGGTTTCTGCCAACCGGAACTGGCGCAACTCATGCGCGGCGACCCAAGCCCCCAGCGTGTTGACGATTTCGGCCTTGGGATAGGCCGTGGTCATATAGGCGTTATGGGCTTGGGAATAGTCGACCATGCCCAGCATCGCCGCCCATTTTGGCCGTTGACCAACCTCGAACGCGTCAAAATCCGGCTGGCCAAGCGCCGCCAGAATCTCTCGGGCGCGATCGGCGCGAAAGTTGAGGCAGAACAGCCCGTCCCCATCTGTGGCGCCCGCGTACCCGTTTAGGACGCTGGGGGTTATGAATTCGTCTGTTTCGCCGCGCGCATAAGCTTCGGCAATGGCGGTTGTAGCATCGGCGCAGGGATGCCCTTGCCCGTAAAGGATGGCGTCACTGGCGGATTTGACACGATCCCACCGATTGTCGCGATCCATCGCAAAATAGCGCCCGGTCAGGGTTGCGATCTGCACACCTGCGGGCAATCCGCCCAGCAATTCGGTCACAAAAGGCGCGGCTGATTTTGGCGCAACGTCGCGGCCATCGGTCCAAAGGTGCAGGATAACGGGAACGCCCGCATCCCTTAGCGCCCGTGCAGCCGCCTGAATATGGGCCAGATGCCCGTGTACACCGCCATCGGACACAACGCCCAGCAAATGCGCGGCACCACCGGTGTTTTTAAGGGTTTCGACAAAATCCAACAACGCGGCATTACTGAAAAAACTGCCGTCTTCGATGGCCAGATCAATCATCCCCAGATCCATCGCCACAACCCGTCCGGCCCCGATATTGGTATGGCCGACTTCGGAATTGCCCATCTGGCCGCTGGGCAGGCCCACGTCGGGGCCATGGGTGGTAAGAACACTGTGGGGGCAGGTCGCCATGATCCTGTCGAATGTCGGAGTGTGGGCCAGCGCCGGCGCATTGCCTGTCGTTTCGGCCCGCTGCCCCCAGCCATCCAGAATGCACAACACAACGGGTTTGGGGGCAGGCATGTAGAAGGCTCCGGTGGATTGTTTTGCGCCTTCTACCGTGTCCGCCGCTTGGGGTGAACCGCTTTTTCAGGGCCGGCGTTGTGCTGCCTGCAAATTACAGGGGTTGCGTTCCGGGGGTAAGGATATGGCGCAGCAATGCCACCGGATGCGCCCGCAGGCTTAGACGCATGGCAACGTAATCCTCGACCACCTGTTCGCCCATCGTCATTTCGGGAAGATTGGCGGCGGGTTCAACGATGCCTTCGCCTTCGATATCGCCTGCGAACAGCGGCAGGGGGGTGTCGGTTGTGATCGCCTTGGCCTCCCACAGGGCGGCGCGGCGGGACAGGTCCAGCCCGGCGAACACGTCCGCTTCGGCCAGCCGTGCCAGCACCGGCGGCGACAGCCCTGCGCGGCGCCACACATCCTGCACCGAACGATACCCGTTGCCGCGCGCCGCCGTGATCCAGCAGGCGTCTTCCTCGCTTAGCCCCTTGATCTGGCGAAACCCCAGGCGCAGGGCCAGACCGCCATGCCCGTCGGGCTCCATCACGTTGTCCCAGTAGCTGGAATTGATACAGATCGGGCGTACGGTCACATCATGTTCGCGGGCATCGCGCACGATCTGGGCGGGGGCATAAAAGCCCATGGGCTGGGAATTCAGCAAAGCACAGGCAAAAATGCCCGGATGGTGGCATTTGATCCAGGCAGAGGCATAGACCAGTAGCGCAAAAGACGCCGCGTGGCTTTCGGGAAATCCGTAAGAGCCGAACCCCTCGATCTGGCTGAAACAGCGGTCGGCGAAATCTTCATCATAACCGTTACGCTTCATGCCGCGCAGGAACAGGTTGCGAAATTCGCTGACATTGCCGTGTTTCTTGAACGTGGCCAGCGAGCGGCGCAACCGGTCGGCCTGATCGGGGGTGAAGCCTGCACCGACAATGGCGATCTGCATCGCCTGTTCCTGAAACAGCGGCACACCCAGCGTCTTGCCCAACACGTCGCCCAAAGCGTCTGATGGAAAGCTGACCGCCTCTTCGCCATTGCGCCGCCGGATGTAGGGATGCACCATATCGCCCTGAATGGGGCCGGGCCGGATGATGGCCACTTCGATCACCAGATCGTAGAAATTGCGCGGACGCATCCGCGGCAGAAAATTCATCTGCGCGCGGCTTTCGACCTGAAATACCCCGATGCTGTCGGCGCGGCACAGCATATCATAGACTTGGGGATCTTCGGGGGGCAGGGTGGCCAGCGTATGATCGATCTGGTGATGCTGGTGCAGCAGATCAAACGCCTTGCGGATACAGGTCAGCATTCCAAGGCTCAGGACATCGACCTTGAGAATGCCCAATGTGTCGATGTCATCCTTGTCCCAGCAGATCACCGTGCGCCCCTCCATCGTGGCGTTTTCGATCGGAACCAGTTCATCCAGCCTGCCTTGGGTGATGACAAAGCCGCCGACATGCTGGGACAGATGGCGGGGAAAGCCGTTGATCTCATGAACCAGATCCAGCATTTGCCGCAGCCGCCGGTCGGCCGGATCAAGACCGATCTCGCGCATGCGTTCCTCCTCCAGCCCCTTGGTGCTGAAAAAACCCCAAAGCTGAGAGCTGAGCGCTGAAATGGTATCTTCACTCAGCCCCATGGCGCGTCCGACTTCGCGGATGGCGCGTTTGCCGCGATAATGCACGACGGTGGCGCACAGGCCCGCACGATGGCGGCCATAGCGTTCATAAATATGCTGGATCACCTCTTCGCGGCGTTCATGTTCGAAATCGACATCAATATCAGGCGGTTCATCCCGCGCTTCGGATACGAACCGTTCAAAGACCATGGTCCCGATCTCGGGGCTGACGGATGTGATGCCAAGACAATAGCACACCACCGAATTCGCAGCCGACCCGCGCCCCTGACACAGGATGTTGCGCGAACGGGCAAAGGCCACGATGTCGCGCACTGTCAGGAAATAAGGTTCGTATTTAAGCTTGCTGATCAGATTCAGTTCGTGCTGCAACATCGCGCGCACCTTATCGGATGCCCCGCCCGGATAACGCCAGCGCAGCCCGTCGGAGGCCAACCGCGCCAGCCGTTGTGCCGGTGTTTCCTGCGCCGTGCCTTCTGATGGGTATTCATAACGCAACTGGTCAAGGCTGAAGCCCAGTCTGGTGCCGAGGGTATAGGCCCGTTCCACCGCGTCTTCGTGGCCTTGGAACAGGTGCCGCATTTCGGGTTCGGATCGCAGGCGCTGTTCGGCGTTTGCCAGTGCGTCGCGTCCCAGATCGTCCACCTTTCGCCCAAGGCGCACGGCTGTCAGTACATCGGCCAATTTGCGCCGCGCGCCGTGATGCATCCGTGGCGCGGCGCTGGCCAGGGTGGGCAGGTTCAATGCGCTGGCCTGCCGGGTCAGCGCGGCAAAACGGGCGCTGTCCTGCCCGTCATAATGCGGGCAAAGCAGTATATGCAGGCGGTCGGGGGCGTGTGTCTTGATCTGCCGCGCCGCCGGCTCCCAATCCCCCTGTGGCCAGATCAGCAATTCCAGCCCTTCGCTGCGGTCCAGCAAATCTGCCAGTTGCAGATCGCAATCGCCCTTGGTGGTGCGCAACCGGCCTGTGGACAGAATACGGCACAGATTTCCCCATCCGGTCCGGTCTGTTGGCAACACCGTCACGGGGGGCGCATCGGTAAATACCAGCCGCGCGGCAGGGATCAGACGCGGGGCATTATACACCGGAAACGACTGCGGTTTGGGCAGATGAGCGGGGCAGGGCGGCCCGATCAGCCCGTTCGCGGCGTCCCAGTCCTGCCGTGCGCGCACCAGCCGCATGATATGACGCGCTTCGGTGTGGGCACGCACGATCCCGGCCACCGAATTGTCATCGGCAATGGCAATGGCGGGCAGATCAAGGGTCGCCGCCCGGCGGATATATTCCTCGGGGTGGGACGCGCCTGTCAGGAACGTGAAATTGGACGTGATCGATAATTCTGTGAACATGGAAATCCATTTTATTCACCTTTTGTTCTTTTTCCGAGTCCTTTTGTGATTTGCGCAGGAAACGGGTCGCGCGGGCCTCAAAACCTGTGGCACACCATGACGAAAGGAGAGTGCCATGATCACATTTTCAGCCCTGCCAACCGATATCGTCCGTGCTTATCAATCCGGTGCGCCGGATGCCTATGGCGCCCCTGCCGAACGTGCTGTTTCAAATGGGGCCGGCAATCCGTGCCGTCATTGCTTGCGCAACATTCCCGAAGGGGCCGATATGCTGATTCTGGCGCATCGTCCGTTCGACGGGTTGCACCCTTACGCCGAAACCGGCCCGATTTTCCTGTGTGCCGAACCGTGCGAACGGCACACCGACAGCACTGCCCTGCCGCCGGTTCTTACCACATCGCCGGATTATCTGATCAAAGGATATGGCCGCGATGACCGGATCGTTTACGGAACAGGTGCTGTGGTGGCGACGACCAGACTGGCAGAACATGCGACCCGCATTCTGGACGACCCCAAGGTGGCCTATGTCCATGTCCGCTCGGCCCGCAACAATTGTTATCAGGCGCGTGTAGAGCGCAAAGCCTGATCTGCAAGCGGCTACATCGTTTCCAGACAATGCCGGCGAAACGCACGTTTGAGCATGTCCAGTTCGGCGCGCAACAGGTCCATTTCGGCGCGGATGTCATCCCCCAACGCGTCCCCGGCAATCAGGCAGAACTGGCCCAGTTGATCCTTGGTTCTGCTATCGTGGATCAGAAAGGTTTGCACACCATCCGAAATCGCATCGGCGGGCACCGGAATACGCAATCGCCATAACCCGGCGTCCTGATCCTCGACAATTTCGACGTCTGCGACGACTTGGGCCAGATGCGTGACTTGGACATCCGGCACCGTGTTGTTGCCGGATTTCGGGGTCAAAACACCTTCCCAGATCCCCTGAATCATGCGGGTCTTCGTCAGTTCAAAATCGCTCATTCCGGCCTCAATCAAAGGGCTGCGCGGGGGCGGCGGTTAAAGGTAAGATCGCGGATGACCACCTGGTTCATTTCCGGACCTTCAAAGATCAGATCAAGCCACGCCTTTTCGATGCGCTTTTCATTCAGTTTGGAATAGGCCAGATCAAACTCGACCATGACATCCTGTTCGTGCAGGGGCAGTTCGCGCACGATCTGTTCCGTGTTCGGCCCGTGTTTGATGTTGAGGCGGGCAAAAATTTCCAGCGGCTTTTCGATTTCCAGAATTGTATCCATCCGCAACAGATGTGTGCGTTTCAATCCCGCCACGGCCGCCTGTGGCAGATCAATGACCAGTGACAGAAACGAGCCGTCAAATTTGAAAACGTCCAACCGTACACCGTAAGGGGCAAGATCGGCCTCGCGCTGGTTGCGCAACTGGCGCAGGGTCAGTTCAGAATAGGCGCAGTCGTGAAACAGCGTCACCTCGTTGCCCAGCATGGATTTGGTCTGCACAGAAGACATGCCGGCCTGCGCCAGCGGCCCGCGCCACAGTTCGGGGCGCCATGCCCAGTCGGCATCGTGGGGTTTGGGAAACGTGGTCGATCCGACACTGGGCAAGGCCAGCCGATTTTCCGCCTTGTGAATCAAGCTGTCCAGATGGGATCGCATCAGCCGGGCCTGCTGGCGTTGCGCCCGCAGCGTGCTTAAATTCGTATCGCCAGCATGGCTGGCCGCCCGCGCCCAGCGGCGCATTTCACGCCGGTACAATATCTTGTCGATCAAGCTGTCGCCCTTGTACGCCATACGTTGTCTTATTGCCTTTTGCCGATGACTTGTCAGCATTTAACGGAACGTTTCCGGCCAAATAAACCGACAATTGTTCAATCTGCGCGTTTTGTTCAGTTTGTGTTGCTGGATACGGGTGTCGGCGCTGCAATGCGCTGGTTGGCCGAGTTGGATTTCGTTTGCGTGGCAAGCGCGTTCAGAATGGCTGCGCCCCTGGGGCCGCTGGCCTTGCCGTCGACCGGTGCGTAAAGGGCAAGCCCGACCATGACATCATTCACCAGAAACGCGCCGCGCCAATGCGTGTCGCTAAAGCCTTGCAAACCGGTTTCGCCACGGGACTGAACCAGCGCAACGCCTTTTTGATCTTTCGCCTGAAGCACCTGCGCATTGTCCAGAACTGAAACAAGGTCAGCGGCGCGTGGCGCTGGTGTGCCCGCTTTCTGGGTGACGACAGTTGCGGTAATCAACGCCAGGGGCACATTTGCAGTCCTGCCTGCCCCGCCCAGCGTGTCGCAGCGTGCGATCAGCGCAAAACCGGGCTTCAGCGATCCGGCATCAATGCAATAGCCCGGCGGCGCCGTCAGGGCGATGGCCCCGTCGCCCATTACAGCGGCGCGCAAAGCCGAGTCGGGTTGCGGCGGTGTCGTTGACAAAAATCCCATTTCCGAGGCTGGAACACAGGCCGCCAGCGCAAGACTGGCGGCCAGAACCAGACCGCGATCAAAGGTCCATATAGACATGCTTTTCGGCCTTGCCGCCTGGATGGGTCACTGCGCCTTTGTAGGTTTCACCAACCAGTTGGGCGTATTTCCAAAGTGCGCCGCTGGCGTAGATCGTGTCACGCGGGCCTTTCCAGTCGGCTTTGCGCGCGGCCAGTTCTTCGTCGCTCAGTGCAACTGTCAGTGCGCCGTTGGGCGCATCGATCGTGATCATGTCACCATCTTTGAGCAGGGCAATCGGCCCGCCATGCGCCGCCTCGGGGCCGACATGGCCCACGCAAAAGCCACGTGTCGCGCCAGAGAACCGCCCGTCTGTGATCAGCGCAACCTTTTTGCCCATGCCCTGGCCGGACAAGGCAGCGGTTGTGGCCAGCATTTCACGCATGCCGGGGCCGCCTGCAGGGCCTTCATTGCGGATGACCAGCACTTCGCCTTCCTTGTAGGTGCGTGCCTTGACGGCTTCGAACGCGTCTTCTTCACATTCGAACACGCGGGCGGGGCCGGTGAACACGATTTCTTCGTCCGACATGCCGGCAATCTTCACAATCGCACCGCCGGGGGCCAGATTGCCTTTGAGGCCGACGACGCCGCCGGTTTTGCTGATCGGCTTTTCAACCGGATAGATCACGCGGCCATCCGCCTCGCGGTCGATCTTGTCCAGTTCCTCGCCCATCGAATAACCGGTTACGGTCATGCAGTCTTCGTGGATCAGGCCAGCCTTGCGCAATTGCTTCATGACCACGGGAACACCGCCCGCTTCGTACATGTCCTTGGCCACATATTGGCCACCCGGTTTCAGATCGACGAAATAGGGCGTGTCGCGGAAAATCTCGCACACGTCATCCAGAAAGAAATCGATCCCGGCTTCGTGCGCCATGGCAGGCAGGTGCAGACCGGCATTGGTTGATCCGCCGGTACAGGCCACGATGCGGGCGGCGTTTTCCAAAGATTTGCGGGTGACGATGTCGCGCGCGCGAATGTTTTTCTCAAGCAGGTTCATCACAGCCTCGCCCGAGGCGATCGCATACTGGTCGCGCGATTCATAGGGCGCGGGCGCGCCGGCGCTGTTGGGCAGGGCAAGGCCGATTGCTTCGGATACGCAGGCCATCGTGTTGGCCGTGAACTGGCCACCGCACGCGCCCGCCGACGGGCAGGCAACACGTTCCAGAACCGCCAGCTGTTCATCCGAATAGTTGCCGGCCTGATGCTGGCCGACCGCTTCGAATACATCCTGAACGGTGACATCTTTGCCGTCCAGACGGCCCGGCAGGATTGAGCCGCCGTAGATGAACACCGACGGCACGTTCAGACGGATCATCGCCATCATCATGCCGGGCAGCGATTTGTCGCAGCCCGCAAGGCCGACAATCGCATCGTAACAATGGCCGCGCATGGTCAGTTCCACGGTGTCGGCAATCGCTTCGCGGCTGGCAAGGGAAGAGCGCATGCCCTCATGGCCCATTGCGATCCCGTCTGTCACCGTGATTGTCGTAAACTCGCGCGGTGTACCGCTGCCAGTTTTCACGCCCAGCTTCACAGCCTGTGCCTGACGGTTCAGCGCAATGTTACAAGGGGCCGCTTCGTTCCAGCACGTGGCAACGCCAACCAGAGGCTGATGGATTTCCTCGTCGCCCAATCCCATTGCATAATAATACGACCGATGCGGCGCGCGCGCCGGTCCTTCTGTCACGTGACGGCTGGGCAGGCGGGATTTATCGAAGTGGCGCTTTTGCATGTTGGGGACTCCCTGAAAACTGGTTTTTATCGGAATACCCAAGGGTCCGGACCACCGCAAGGCCATTGCCTTGTTCCGGCACGATCCTTGCAATGGGCGTCTGTGATCGCTAACTCACTATTCCGGCACTGGTT
This sequence comes from Sulfitobacter sp. TBRI5, assembly GCF_051013555.1. Classification (NCBI taxonomy): domain Bacteria; kingdom Pseudomonadati; phylum Pseudomonadota; class Alphaproteobacteria; order Rhodobacterales; family Roseobacteraceae; genus Sulfitobacter; species Sulfitobacter sp. TBRI5. The sequence goes on from NZ_CP112884.1 coordinate 2,149,253, forward strand.
CTGTAAAACTGATCAAGAGTCCGGCGCACCCAGATCGGAGTTGGCCTGATGGATCGTACCTTGTTCGCGTTTATCTGGAAGTATTCCAAACGTGACCAGATCATTCTTTTGCTGGTAACGCTGCTGACCTTTCCGTTTCTTTACGCGACCCTGGAATTACCCAAGCGGATCATCAACGATGCGATCGGTGCCACGTTCAGCACCTTTGATGCATACGGCGTGGAACTGACCCAGGTCGAGTTTCTGCTGCTTTTGTGTTTTGCGTTTCTTGCGGCGGTTCTGGCGCACGGATTGCTGAAAATGCGATTGAACACGATGAAAGGCGTCTTGTCCGAACGCCTGTTGCGCCGGTTCCGCTATCAATTGATCAGCCGAATCCTGCGCTTTCCCCGGCCGTATTTCCGGCGCACATCCCAAGGCGAACTGGTGTCCATGATCACATCCGAAGCCGAACCGATGGGCGGGCTGATGGGGGATGCGGTGGCGCAACCGGTGTTTCAGGCGGGCCAGATGCTGACGATTCTGTTTTTCCTTTTTGTCCAAAGTTTCTGGTTCGGGTTGGCCTCTGTTGCCCTGATCCCCTTGCAGGCATGGCTTATTCCGATGCTGCAACGCCAGATCAACCAGTTGAACAAGGCGCGCATCGGAGAAGTGCGGCATCTGGCGTCCGAAATCGGGGAAAGCGCGGCCGGCATCGGTGATTTGCGGATCAATGGCGGCTGGCGATACCGTCTGGCCGGATTTACGGACAGGTTGGGCCGTCTGTTCGATATCCGGTTTCAGATCTATCAGAAAAAATTCTTTATGAAGTTTCTGAACAACTTCATCACGCAGTTGACGCCGTTCTTTTTCTTTTCTGTCGGTGGGTACCTTGTGATCAAGGGTGAAATCACGGTGGGCGCCCTTGTTGCGGCTTTGGCGGCTTACAAGGATCTGTCCGCACCCTGGCGCGAGCTGTTGTTGTATTACAATCAGGTGCAGGACATGTCCCTGCGCTGGCTGTTGATTGCAGAACGGTTTGCTCCCAAGGGCATGATTGATGAATCGCTTTTTGTTGGCCGTCCGGACGAAATTCCGCGGCTCTCCGGTGCGATCTCTCTCAAGGATGTTACGGTGCGAGACGGGGACGGGAACCCGGTGCTGGAAGATATCAATCTGGATATTCCCGCGCATGCCCGCGTGGCCGTCAAATCGTCAAGCCAGGTCGAACGAACGGCTTTTGCCGAATTGCTGACGCGCGAAGTGATTCCATCGCGCGGCAAAGTGATGATCGGCGATCAGGACCTGAACGAATTTCATCAGGCCGTGATTGCGGCGCGGATCGGTTATGCCCATTCTCAGCCCTATTTGTTCGATGGCACATTGGGGGAAAACCTGCTGATGCCCCTGAACGTGATGCCGCATGGCTTTGCCTTCGCGGATGAAAAGAAGGAATCCGAGGCAAAGCGTACAGGCAACAGCGTTGACCCGTTCGAGGCCGACTGGCTTGATCCTTCCCTTGCAGGCCTGTCCAGCCCGGACGAAATCGGTGCGTGGTGGTTCAAACTGGTTGAAACGATGGGGCTGGACGATGGCATGTTCCGTCGTAGCGTGCGGTCCACATTTGATCCCGAACGACATCCCGATCTGGCAAAGGCGGTGGTAGATCTGCGGCCCGTCGTGGCTGAGCGGTTGAAAGAGGCCGATCTGGATCAATACGTTTACCATTTCGATCCCGACAGTTTTAATCCGTCGATCCCGCTTGGGGGCAATCTTATGTTTGCGTCCCCGTTGCAGGATATCAGCCAGACCGGGCTTGCTGCGAACACCAAATTCATGACGCTTGTGGATGAACAGGGGCTTGCAGACGACGGCATCGCGATTTCTCAGGCTGTGATCGACACTCTGGATCAGACCTTTGGCAGGGACGGCACCGATCACCCCCTGTTCCGGATGCTGGGGATCGAGGAAGACCTGTACGAAACACTGATCCAGATTGCCGAAAAGCGCCGCACGCAGGGGGCAGAAAGCCTGACCGCAGAAGAAAACGCGCTTATGCTGACGGTTCCTTTCGCGTTGACCGCGGAACAGATCGGCCCAAGTTTTCCGGATCGCTACAAGCGCAAGATTGTCGAAATTCGCAAGACACGCGCCGCCGCCCTGCGCGAACAGGTCCAGGATATTTTTGTCGAGATTTCACCCGATACATACCTGCCGCGCCTGACGTTGATGGAAAACGCGCTTTACGGGCGGATATCGCGCGTTGCAGGGGCCTATGCGGAAGAAATCGAAGATGTTGTCGCCACCGTCCTTCTGGAAAACGGACTGAAGCGCAAAGTGTCTGAAACGATCTATGATCTGGAAACGGGTCTGGGCGGCGCCAATCTGCCCAAGGTCATTCAGGAACGCGCCGCGTTCAGTCGCGCCGGCATTAAACGCCCGGACATCCTGATCTTGGATCGCGCGCTGGCCAGCCACGATGACAAAAGCCGCGTTACCACCCGCGAAAAGTTGCGCGAACTGCTGCCCGATACAACACAGATTTTCATGGAAGCGGAATTCAGAAACCCCGACAGCTACGATATTTTCGTCGAGATAAAGAACGGGCGGATCGGGACGGTTTCGGACCATGATTCAAGTTTTGACACTCTTGCCGGTTCAGATGATTTGCAACGCAAACAGCGCATCATCGCCAATACCGAACTGTTTTCCCGTCTGGATCGAAAAAACCAACGCCTGTTGGCGTTCAGTGCGCAATGGTACGAGGCCAAGGCGGGACAGCGTATTTTTTCGGTCGGACAAAGGGCAGACGCCGCGTATCTGTGTTTGTCGGGTACAGCGGAATTGCACTGGCCCGAAAGCGATGGCAGCAAAAGGCCGATTTCAACGGTTCTGCCGGGGCGCGTGATCGGCGATCTGGCGATCGTACTGAACGAGCCGCGTACCCTTGACCTGATCGCAGTGACAGATGCGAGGTTCCTGCGTATCGGCGCACAGGAATACCGCGCAGTCATCGAAAGTGACCCGGCGGTGGCGATGAACCTGCTACAGACAGTTGCAGGACATTTGAATGGCGCAGCGGAACGGTTGCGCCATGCGGGCATCAGCCCCGAAGACGAGGCCGAACGAACAGAGGCGCGGTAAACCAAGGCACCGATGAACATCTTGCAGTTATCATACGCGCGCCATGAATGGCTGGTTGCGCCGGCGCGAGCCCAGTCAGAGCTTTGGCGGCTGGTCTTGGGGCTTGCGCTGGGCGCCTTCGTCATGACGGGTTTGAACATCTTGTTTCTGACAGGTGTCGAAACCGCGATGCCGCCTGAAAAAATGGGTGATTTTCTGGAAGGGATGCAAACCGCAACGACGCCGCTGACGGCGCTGGTGTCGCTCGCAAGCTTCGGGTTCATGACGGCAGGTGTCTGCGCTGCTGCCTTTGTCATGCACGGACGTGCGCCTTCGGGCCTGATTGGCCCGTGGCGGATCGCACATGCTGATTTCTGGGCGGTGCTGAAGGCGCTGGTAATCCTGAATGCTGTTATCCTGATCTTGCCACCCTGGGGCATGGACCAGCCTTTGGTGCCAAACCTGCCCGTTGGAACATGGGTTGCACTGCTTCCACTTTCTCTTGCTGTGGTGCTGATCCAGACCAGTGCCGAAGAAATCCTGTTTCGCGGATATGTACAGCAGCAACTGGCCGCACGGTTCAAAAGCCCGTGGATATGGATGGTTTTGCCATCTGCCCTGTTCGGGCTGGCCCACTATGTTCCAGCCGAAACAGGTGCGAATGCAGGGCTTATTGCGCTTTGGGCGGCGTGTTTCGGGCTGCTGATGGCAGACCTGACGGCCAGATCAGGCACATTGGGTCCGGCCATCGCGGTGCATTTTGTCACCAATGTATCGGCGTTGCTGTTTACGTCCCTGCCGGACACCCTGTCGGGGCTTTCGCTTTATACCGTTCCGTTTTCTATGGCGGACGAGGCGGCATTGCGGGTTTGGCTCCCGGTTGATTTTGCGATTATGATCGTGTCGTGGCTTGCAGCACGACTGGCTTTGCGGCGCTGATTGCATTTATTGGCGCAGGGCCTTATCTGAATTCCGACACAGGCCAGACAAGGCAGAGAAATGAACTGGATTACAAACTACGTCCGGCCACGGATCAATTCGATTTTTTCGCGGCGCGAAACGCCCGAAAACCTTTGGCATAAATGCGATGAATGCGGATCGATGCTGTTTCATCGGGAATTGTCCGACAATCTGAATGTCTGCACCAATTGCGGCCACCACATGGCGATTTCGCCGCGGGACCGTTTTGACAGATTGTTCGATGGCGGCATTTACAGCGAAGTCTCTGTGCCGGCGCCCAAGGTTGACCCGCTGCAGTTTCGTGATCAGAAAAAATATCCGGACCGGATGAAGGCGGCGCAAAAGGCGACCGGTGAAAAAGAAGCGATGCTTGTTGCATCCGGAGAAATCGGCCGGACCCCGATTGTGGCTGCGGCGCAGGATTTTTCCTTTATGGCGGGCTCTATGGGTATGTATGTGGGCAATGCCATCATTGCGGCTGCCGAACAGGCGGTGAAACTGAAACGTCCCCTGATCCTGTTTTCTGCGGCAGGCGGCGCGCGTATGCAGGAAGGTATCCTGTCCCTGATGCAGATGCCGCGTACGACAGTTGCAGTGCAGATGCTGAAAGAGGCGGGATTGCCCTATATCGTGGTGCTGACCCATCCCACTACCGGGGGTGTGACCGCGTCTTATGCGATGCTGGGCGACGTGCATATCGCTGAACCCAACGCGTTGATCTGCTTTGCCGGGCCACGCGTGATTGAACAGACCATTCGTGAAAAACTGCCTGACGGGTTCCAGCGCGCGGAATATCTGCTGGATCACGGCATGCTGGATCGCGTGACATCGCGCACCGAACTGCGCGAAGAACTGATCACGATCACCCGCATGCTTTTGGGGCTGACACCGGCAATCAAAGGTGATCTGCCCGCGCCGGATGCGCCTGATGCGCCGGATAGCAAGGGCAAGGATGCGCCAGAAAAACCCAAGGCTGACAAAGCGAAATGAACGCTGACAGTTCGGACATCATCCTGCAACGGATGATGGCGCTTCACCCAAAAATCATGGATTTGACGCTGGATCGCGTGTGGCGCCTGCTTGTCGCGCTGGATAATCCGCAGGAAAAACTGCCACCTGTCATTCATGTGGCGGGGACCAATGGCAAAGGCTCCACGCTGGCCATGATTCGCGCCGGTATGGAAGGCGCGGGTCTGTCGGCGCATGTTTATACCTCGCCGCATCTGGCCCGGTTCCACGAACGCATCAGGCTGGCAGGCAATCTGATTTCCGAGCCTGATCTGACGGTTGCGCTGGATGAATGTTACGCCGCCAACAACGGCGAAATGATTACCTATTTCGAAATCACAACCTGTGCCGCCTTGCTGGCATTTTCGCGTGTTCCAGCTGATTATACCCTGCTTGAGGTTGGATTGGGCGGGCGGCTGGATGCCACCAACGTGATTGCAAATCCGGCACTTACCATCATCACACCGGTTTCGATGGATCACGAACAGTATCTGGGCGATACGATTGCCAAAATCGCCTTTGAAAAGGCCGGGATCATCAAACGCGGAGTGCCGTGTGTTGTCGGGCCGCAAACGGAAGACGCGCTTGGCGTGATCGAGGATGTCGCCGCGCGCAAGGGGGCACCGCTTCTGGTTTACGGCCAGCACTGGCATGTCGCGCGCGAAAGGGACAGATTGATCTATCAGGATGAAACGGGCCTGCGTGATTTGCCGCTGCCCAATCTTCTGGGCAAGCACCAGATCGAAAACGCGGGTGCTGCGCTGGCGGCGTTGCGCCATCTTGATCTGGGCGATGCCGCCTGCGAGGCAGCTGTGACCAACGCATATTGGCCGGCGCGGATGCAGCGCCTGACGGATGGCCCGCTTTCGCGTGTCGCACCCAATGCCGAGCTTTGGCTTGATGGCGGTCACAATCCCGCCGCCGGTCATGCCATTGCCGATCTGCTGTCAGGCTTGCCGCCACGTCCGACTTACCTGATTTGCGGGATGCTGAACACCAAGGACATAGCAGGTTATTTGCGCCCCATGGCGGCACAGGCTGAAACCCTGATTGCGGTTTCCATCCCGGGTGAGGCGAATACACTGGATGCTAAAGATACGGCAGAGGTGGCAACTCGGGTCGGCATGACGGCGAAAACCGCGATGTCTGTCAAAGACGCGCTGACCCAGATCGCGCAGCAGGATCCCGAGGCGCGCGTGGTGATTTGCGGGTCATTGTATCTGGCGGGTTCGGTTCTGCGCGAAAACGGCTAGGTCAACGCTTCAGCGGCCCCAGTCTTCGGCCTGCATTTCGCGCAACCGAGAGGCTGTGCGTTCAAATTCAAACGTGCCTTCGCCTTCGACATAAAGCAATTCCGGTTCGGCGGCCGCGGAGCACACCAGCCGCACTCCGGCCTCGTATAATGCATCGATCAATGTGACGAACCGCTTGGCCTCGTTGAAATTGGATCGTGACAGGCGCGGGATGTCTTCAAGCACCAGCACTTTGGCGGTTTCCGCCAGCGCCAGATAATCGGCTGCTCCCAATGGTTTGCCGCACAGATCGTAAAACGTGGCGCGGGCCACGCCATTGCGGAACGCAGGTATTTCAACCTCGCGGCCTTTGACGTGCAGTGTCAGGCGGGTGGCGGGGCCGCCCGTCAGATCCTGCCACACGGCGCTGATCGCGGCACGGGCTTCGGTGTTGATCGGTGTGAAATAGACCTGCGCCCCTTCCAGACGGTTCTGGCGGTAATCGGTCGGGCTGGACAATTCCCATACCACCATCTTGTCTTTCAGAAGCTCGATAAAAGGCAGAAACAACTGCCGGTTCAGACCGTCCTTGTAAAGATCATCCGGCACGCGGTTGGACGTGGTGACAATCACAACCCCTGCCGCGAACAGCGCCTCGAACAGGCGCCCGACGATCATGGCATCGGTGATATCGGTAATCTGCATCTCATCGAACGCCAGCAGCCGGACCTGTGCTGCAACATCCGCTGCAACCGGCGCAATCGCGTCTTCCACGCCGGATTTTCGGGCAACATGCATAGCAGCGTGAATTTCCTGCATGAAGGCATGGAAATGGACCCGCCGCACGGCGATATCAGCGTCTTGCAGAGTTTCCACAAACAAATCCATCAGCATGGATTTGCCGCGCCCGACACCGCCCCAGATATAAAGACCTTTTGGCGGTGGCGGTGCCTTTTTGAACAGGCTCTTGCGCACCGGTTCGGCCAGCGCGGCGCGCATACGTTCGAATTCGGGCAACACGGCCTCTTGCGCTGGATCGGCGTGTAAAGTGCCGTCCGCGATTTTGGCTGCATAATGATCCTGAACGCGCGTCATCAGATCGGGATAACGTGGCGGTGGACAATTGGAAAGTGTGTGTTCGGCGCGCCGCAAAAGAGAGTCATTAGAATTTCTGATGTGAAACGGCAAATTTATTGATTTGACCGCTGCACGCCAAACAACAAAGCTGCCCAAAGCGAGCAGGAGCATGACATGCAGACCAGTGCACGGTTATTCAATCCGGTTCTGATTGTCGGCTGCGTCATTATCATCGTGAGTTTCGGCATCAGGGCGACATTCGGTGTTTTCCAGATTCCCGTGGCCGCGGAACTGGGTTGGCTGCGCACCGAGTTTTCGCTTGCCATCGCGATCCAGAATCTGGCGTGGGGTATCGGGCAGCCGATATTCGGTGCGATCGCCGAAAAGATCGGTGACAAACGCGCCATCGTGATCGGGGCGCTGGTTTATGCTTTGGGTCTGGTGCTGACCGCCTTTTCCACATCGCCGCTGGGCCACCAGATCTATGCCTGGCTGATCGGATTCGGTATCGCGGGGACCGGGTTCGGGGTTATTCTGGCCGTTGTCGGGCGGGCGGCCACGGATGAAAACCGTTCCATGTCGCTTGCGATTGCGGCGGCGGCAGGCAGTTTCGGGCAGATCGTCGGGCCGCCGGGGGCGGAATGGCTGCTTGGCCTGATGTCATGGCAGACAACGTTTATCGTGTTTTCCGGCCTGATCCTTGCGACACTGTTCACCTTGCCGTTTTTAAGCGCGCCCCAACCCGTGAACAAGGCCGAGATTGAGCGATCAATGGGTGCGGTTCTGGGGCAGGCGTTTCGCGATCCGTCTTATATCCTGATTTTTGTAGGGTTCTTCAGTTGCGGGTATCAGGTGGCATTCATCACGGCGCATTTCCCTGCCTTTGTCACGGAACTCTGCGGCCCGATCGAACCGGGCGGGATGCTGTATTCCATGGGGATCACAACCACATCGGCGCTGGGCGCGATTTCGATTTCGTTGATCGGTGCGGCCAATATCGTGGGAACTCTTATGGCAGGGTGGGCCGGCAGCCGCTTGCCCAAGAAATATCTTCTGGCCGGTATTTACGTTGGGCGTACGATTGTTGCGGCTGTGTTTATCATGTTTCCGATCACGCCACTGACAGTCATCGTTTTTTCAGTGACGATGGGCATGTTGTGGCTGGCCACGGTGCCGCTGACATCCGGGCTTGTCGCCTATATTTACGGGGTTCGGTACATGGGCACGCTTTATGGGTTTGTGTTTCTCAGCCACCAGATCGGTAGTTTTCTGGGGGTCTGGCTGGGTGGACGATTGTATGACGTGTACGGGGATTACACACTTGTCTGGTGGATCGGTGTTGGCGTCGGCGCCTTCAGCGCCATCGTTCACCTGCCGATCAGGGAAAAGCCTGTTCACTACCTTCAGTCAGCCTGATTTCTGATCCGTCAGGACAGCCCTTCGCGTAACACATCGCTCATCGCGGCCAGAACAGCATCTGTATGGGTGTAAGTCAGGCCATGGCCGGCATCTTCAATCACTTCCTGACGGGCGTTCCTGCTCCACTCGGTCAGTTTTCCGACGGCACTTAGCGGGATGACATCATCGTGGCGGCCCCACACTGCCAGAACCGGAATACCGGCTGAATGAATGATGCGATGTTCGTCTTCAAGCGGTACGGCCAGAATGCCACGTAGACTGCTCAGGACGGCAGGTACAAAGCCCTGATATTTCAATTCCGCCTTTTGAAGGGTCGTTATATTCTCAACTGAACTGGGCAGATTCTTTTCCGTGTTCACGCCTTTGCGGTGGAAATATGGAAACAGCGCAAGCATCAGCCATTCGCCCGCGATCCGGGTGCGGACACAAAAATCGTACAATCTGTTCCGAATAATGGCGATGCCAGCAGGGGCAATCAGGATCAGGTGCCGGATTTTTTCAGGGTGACTGGCGGTAAAGGACGCAACGATCGCTCCGCCCATGGAATAGCCCAACAGTGTAATGTCGTCGCTGACCGCCTGATCTTCCAGAAGATCTTCCAGTTGTGTGTTGAAGAATTGGCCGGTTTGAAGCCCGGGGGGGCGATCCGAATACCCGCGCCCGTAAAGATCGTAGATCAACACGCGATACCCCATCAAAGCAAGGCCCCGCCCCATACCACGCCACACATAGGACGGTGTTGTCAGCCCGTGTACACAGACGGCCACCGGACCGCGGACAGGGCCCAGCCATTCATAATGTGTGACACCTTGGGATAGTGTAACAAAGCGTCCCGGGGCGGCCTTGCGTTCCTCCGGGCCCATTTTGCGGCGCATTTCCTCGCGGGCGAAAGGCAGTGCGACAAGTGCCCCCAGAATGATCAGCAGCACGCCCCAGAAGAAAATCATGCAGCGGCCATCCATTTTTCCAGAATGTAGCGGCTTGTCATCAGGTCCAGATGTGCGCCGCCACCGTTTTTGAAAAGGGTGATATCGTCTTCTGATGTGCGCTTGAACGCGCCCATGTCGTAATAGTCGGCCACCAGATCGGATTTCGTGATCACACCGGCCTCGATCGGGATTTTCAACTCTCCGATGTGGCCGATTGTCGTGTCATAGCTGTCTACAAAAATCCGGGCGCGCTTCAGCGCGGTATCATCCGCTTCGCGCATGTCCGGGCGGTAGGCTCCGATCATGTTCAGGTGCTGGCCCGGTTGCAGCCACTCACCCTTGATCAGCGGGGTTGTGGACATCGTCGCCGTCACGATGATGTCTGCGCGGCGCACGGCATCCTCCAGATCGGTGACAACTGTCAGGTTCGGCAAATCTGCGGCCATGGCTTGCGCAGTCGCGGTCGTGCGGTTCCATATCTCGAACCTTGCGTCCTTAAAGGCGGGGCCAAAGGCGGCGTGAACCGAACGGCCCACTGTGCCCGCGCCAACGATCAGGATTGTCTTGCTGTCGGCGCGCGCCAGTTTTTGGGCGGCCAGCAGGCTGTCCCCGACAGTTTTCCATTTTGTCACCAGATGGAAATCGATCAGCGCCTCTAGCATGCCTGTTTCATCGGCATAAAGACAGACAGCGCCATTGATCATCGGCCTGCCTTGCGCGGGGTTGTCAGGATAGATGGTGGCGGATTTCACGGCGACGCCCATGCCGTCGATCCACGCGGCGCGCGACAGCAACGTGTCCTTGCCCCGATAGAGAAACGTATCGCCGATATCGGCCTTTGGCAGCTTATGGCCCTGTTCCAGAGCGAGCGCCAGTTCCGACCAGTCCAGCAGGGCATCGCCGGCCTCGAAAGGGATTTGTGTCAGGGTCATCTTATGCGGCCTCCCTTGGGGTCAATAATCCATGGCTGACAAGCGCATCAGCCCAGCCTTGCGGGCCATCGAACAAATGCGTCTGCCATCCGCGCGATGCAGCCATCGTGATGTTGTCGGTCCGGTCATCGGCGAACAGCAGCGCAGAAGGCTCTATGCCACAATCCGCTTCTACCATCCGGTAGATTTCGGGATCCGGTTTGATCACCTTCATGTGGCCCGAAATATACTGGCGGTCGAATTCCGTCAGAAACGGATATTGCGTGGCTGCGTAATCAAAGCTCTGGATGCCGAAATTGGTCAGGGAAAACACCGGAATACCTTTGGCGCGCAGTGCCGATTTAAGACGTACCGAATGATCAATCGCGGGCGAGGCCAGTTCTATCCAGTGATCGTGCCACATCCTAATTTCAGTGCGCCATTCCGGGTATTCTTCGGCGGTGGCATAAATGGTTTCGGTAAAGTGCCCGCCCAGATCAACCCTGTCGTTCATGCCGTGCAGGTCCACTTCGGCGAACATGGCTTGGCGGCGGTCGGCGCCGATCACGCGATCGTAAAACCATTCCGGTTGCCATTCGATCAACACGTTTCCGATGTCAAAGATCACCGCTTTTGGTTGCATTTCCGTCCTGCTTTCAAGGGTCGCCATGGCGATTGTGTCATGCGGGTCCGCCCCGCGCTGCGGCGCGTAATTCGCGTTCCAGCGCCTCCAGAAAACGGGAGCGGTCGGCCTTTGTAAAGCCTTTCCCGCCGCCTGCGCGAAACGGATCGGCGGCGCGCAAATCGGCCATCAGATCCCGCGTGGCCAGCACGTTGCCTATGTTGGCCTGTGTCAGCGCTTCGCCATTGTGTTTCAGAACACGCGCCCCGGCCTCGACGCATTTGGCGGCCAGCGGGATGTCTCCGGTGATAACCACATCGCCTGCGCCGCAGCGATCGGCAATCCACATGTCGGCGACATCGGGGCCGGCATCAACAATGATGTTCTGAACCAGCGGGTTTTGCGACGGGCGCAGGCCGCCATTGGATACAAAAAAAACCTGCATGCCGTGGCGTGTCGCAACTTTTTCGGCTTCGGCTTTCACCGGGCAGGCATCGGCATCCACATAGATGGCCATATTGTTCAGTGCTCCGTTTTTTGCGGCGTCAACATCCGTTGAACAGGTCAACAGCGTGTATTCAGTAACCTTCAGGCGGCGTAAAGCGCCTGTGCGTGAAACGCCATGTGATCTTCCATGAACGTCGATACGAAGAAATAACTGTGGTCATAGCCTTTCTGCATCCGCAATGTCGCTTCTTGCCGACGTTCCGCGCAGGCGGCGGCAAATGCCTCTGGTTTCAGAAGATCGATGAACTGGTCGTCGGTGCCGGTATCAATCAGGATAGGGCCGTCAAATCCTGTCTTTTGCATCAACAGCGTTGCGTCATGATCTGCCCAAAGGCTGTGATCTTTGCCCAGATAGGCCGACAATTGTTTGCGGCCCCAATCGCTGGCTGTCGGATTGCAGATTGGCGCAAAGGCAGAAACAGAGCGGAACCGCCCGGGCAGGCCCATCGCAAGGGTCAATGCGCCGTGGCCGCCCATGGAATGGCCGGTAATGGCCTGACGGTCCATATCGACGGCGAAATGTTCGCCGATCAGCGCGGGAAGTTCCTGTGCGATATAGCTGTGCATCTGGAAATGGGGTGCCCAAGGGTCTTGGGTCGCGTCCACGTAAAACCCGGCCCCCTTGCCAAGATCATACGCCTCGTCGTCCGCCACATCCTCGCCCCGCGGCGAGGTGTCGGGAAACACCAGCGCGATGCCCTGTTCGGCGGCCCAGGTTTGCGCGCCCGCCTTGACCATTGCGTTTTCATGGGTGCACGTCAGGCCCGACAGGTACCACAACACTGGCACCGGCCCGTCCGCGGCCTCTTCCGGCAGGAACAGTCCGAATGTCATGTCGCAGGCGCAGACATCGGATGTGTGGGTGTAAACACCTTGGCGGCCGTTAAAGCACCGGTTTTCTGATACAGTTTTCATCCTGTCATCCCTTTCTGTGTTCCCCTATCGCTATCGGGTGATGTGCGATGCAGCAAGGGTTGAACGGCAGGTCATTGCCGCCCAAACGCAGGTTTTCAGGGCGCAACCCATGCAATCACGGCCGAAACGGTGACGATGCTGACGGCGGTCGACAGAAGAATGGCTGCCGAAACACGGTGCGGCGCAACGCCGTAATGCTGCGCCAGAATATAGACATTTCCGGCCACGGGCAGGGCCGCAGCCGAGATGACAACAGCGGCCGAATAGGCATCGATCGGAAAGATAAACAGGACGGCAACGGCCACGAATGCCGGGTGCAGCACCAGTTTGCAAAAGGTCAGCCATGCTGCAACTTCGATGCGTTCGGCGGATTTGGACGCCAGAGATGCACCGATGGCAAACAGCGCGCCCGGGGTTGCGGCGCCACCGAGTATGGCCAGAAAATCGTTCATCGGGGCGGGGATCGGAAGCGAAAAGGACGACCACAAAAGACCCAGTACAATCGATACGATCATCGGATTCTTGATCAGGCCGACACCGATTGTGCGAAAGATGCCAAGGCTCATGCGGCCATCGCGCCCGCCGGTGATAAGAATCACGATCAGGCTTGAAAACACGATCAGATCAACCGCCAAGACAAGCATGACCGGACCTGCCGCGTCCGGGCCTAAAAGCAGAACCAGCATGGGAATGCCCAGAAAGCCGACATTGCCGATCACGGCGCATTGCGCCTCGATCGCGGCGGTTTCAATGTTCAGGCGACGGATAAACGCCACCATGGTGGCAATTCCGTAGACAAAGGCCGTGGCCCACAGGTATCCCGCGATCAGCTTGCCGTTAAAGACCTCGGACAGGGACAGGTTTGCGGCAAATCTGAACAACATGGCCGACAGTGCAAAATAAAACACGAATTTGGTCAGATAGGCGGTGGCTTCCTCGGTGAAGAACCGCGTTTTTCCGGCCCAGAATCCCAACCCGATCAGTGCAAAAAACGGCAATGTTTTCAGAAATATCTCGACCATGGGTCATGCAGTATATTTTGCGTGCTCCGCCTGCAAGCCCGCCTAGCCGCTGCCGATCAGCACACCTGCGGCAAAGACCAGCGCGCCCCCCAGAACCACCTGAAACGCAGCACGGAAAAACGGGGTATCCATGTACTTGTTCTGGATCCATGCAATTGCCCACAGCTCGATAAACACGACGATGCAGGCGATGATGGTCGCCGTCCAGAAATCCGGAATCAGATAGGGCAGGGCGTGGCCCAGCCCGCCGACCGTTGTCATGATACCCGACGCAAACCCGCGTTTCAAAGGAGAGCCGCGCCCCGACAGTTCACCGTCATCAGACGCAGCTTCGGTGAACCCCATTGAAATACCGGCGCCCACAGACGCCGCCAGCCCGACCAGAAAGGTTGTCCAGGTGTCCTGGGTGGCAAAGGCCACGGCAAAGATCGGGGCCAGCGTGGATACCGATCCGTCCATCAGCCCCGCAAGGCCCGGTTGCACCCATGTCAGAATGAACTGGCGCTTGGCGGTCGCATCTTCGCTGTCGCGTGCATCGCCCCCCAGATGTTTGTCTTCCAGTTCTCCGGCGACTGTCTGATGGCCTGCTTCGGCAGCGGCCAGATCGCCCAGCAGTTTGCGCGTGGCGGCATCCTGTGTTTTTGCGGCGGCATTCAGATAAAACCGTTCCGCATCGCGTTCCATCGCTTCGGCTTCGGCGCGGATGCGCTCCAGCCCCAGGTTTTCAACCAACCAGACGGGCCGCCGTGTATAATATCCTGCAACATGTTCGCGCCGGATCAACGGGATGGTCGATCCAAACCGTTTTTCATGCAATGCGATCAGGCGGGCGCGGTGCCCGTCTTCTTCCTTGGCCATGCCGTCAAAGACGGCGGCACTGTCAGGGAAATCAGCGCGCAGGGTTTCCGCGTAGCCGCGATAGATTTGCGCATCGTCTTCTTCGGACGAAATCGCCAAAGCGATGATTTCCTGTTCGGACAGGTCCGAAAAACGTTTGCGCTGCGATAGGAACCGCATGGTTCGCTCCTGTAATTTAGAATTGTTCTAATGTTATTCCGCTGCGAATTCGGGTCAAGTGCGAAATCAATTTTGAGGTGTTGTTGAAAGTGAACCCGTCAGTTTAAACTGTCAGCTACCAAAGAAGGGGATACCATGGGTGAAGCCGTCGATATTGTGCGCAAGGGCCGCAAATACGATCAGGTCGTTGCAGGGGCACGGCAGGTGTTTATGGCCGATGGTTTCGAAGGCGCCAGTGTAGATGACATCGCCAAAGCTGCCGGTGTGTCAAAGGCCACGCTTTACAGCTATTTTCCCGATAAACGGCTGCTGTTCATGGAGGTGGCCACGATCGAATGTGACCGGATGGCAAATGAAGCTGTCGAACAGATCGAGGCCAGCAAGGAGCCGCGTGCGGCGCTGACTGTTGCCGCATCAAAGCTGGTGCCCTTCCTGCTGTCGGATTTCTCGCAAAGTGTGTTTCGCATTTGTGTTGCCGAGCGCGACAGGTTTCCCGAACTTGGTCGCGCATTCTATGCCGCCGGCCCCAAAATGGGGCATGACCGGTTGGCGGAATACATGCGCGGCGCTGTCGAGCGCGGAGAACTGAACATCGAAGATGTCGGCATGGCGGCCGACCAGTTTTCCGAATTGTGCAAGGCAAAGCTGTGGATACGGGCGGTGTTCGGGATCCAGTCAGAGTTTTCAAAGGCGGAAATCGCGCAAGTTATTGAAAATGCGGTAGACACGTTTCTGGCGCGGTACGGGGTCTGAAGGCTAGGTTTTGGTCCGTATTTTCAACGTGTTGTCGATTTCCTTGACTTCGAATGTGCCTGCTTTGCGGGCAAGTGTGCTTAGGTTGGGGCATCCATAGGCACGTGGATCAAATGACGGGTCATTTGCGTTTAACTGTTTTCCCACCTGACCCAGCGGCACCCAGCCGCCATCGGCGCCCGCGGCTTCGATGGCAGATCTCAAAAGTGGCCGGGCCTTGGATGGCGGGTTGCTTTTCTCTTTTTCCGTTGCTGCCTGCTCGTCCGTGGCAACCAGATTTTCAACCAGAATGAATTTTTTGTACGCTTTTCGCAAAGCGGCAGGGGTTTTGCTTTCGCCAATTCCAAAAACATCAATTCCCTGCTCGCGGATACGACTAGCCAGTCTGGTAAAATCGCTGTCGGACGAGATGATCACGAAGCCGTCGAAGCGACCGGAATGCAGGATATCCATGGCATCAATGACCAATGCTATGTCCGAGGCGTTTCTTTTGGTCGCGCCGGCAAATTGCTGATGGGGAATAATGGCGTGTGATGCCAGTATTTCCTTGGTCCAGCCTTGCGGGCCGCCGCCCTGAAAGTCACCATAGATACGGCGGATGCTGGCTTCGCCCATCGATGCGATCTCAAGAAAGATCGCATCTGCGTGTTTCGCCGACATATTGTCAGCGTCGATCAGCACGGCCAGAAGCGGTGTATCGCGCAGGCTCAAAACTCTACGACCGCCCTTATGCTTTCGCCCTTGTGCATCAGCTCGAACCCTTCGTTGATCTGGTCCAGTGTCAGCTTGTGGGTGATCATCGGGTCGATCTCGATTTTGCCGCTCATGTACCAATCAACGATTTTCGGCACATCGGTGCGCCCCTTGGCGCCGCCAAAGGCGGTGCCGCGCCAAACGCGGCCCGTGACCAGTTGGAAGGGGCGGGTCGAGATTTCGGCACCCGCGGGGGCCACGCCGATGATGATGCTTTCTCCCCAGCCCTTGTGCGCCGCCTCGAGCGCGGTGCGCATGACGGTTGTGTTGCCGGTGGCATCAAACGTGTAATCGGCACCGCCACCTGTCAGTTCGACCAGATGCGCAACCAGATCGCCCTTGACCTTGGTGGGGTTCACAAAGTCGGTCATGCCGAAATAGGTGCCGACCTTGGCCTTGTCGTCGTTCAGATCGACACCCACCACCTGATCGGCCCCGGCAAGGCGCAGGCCCTGAATGACGTTCAGGCCAATGCCGCCCAGTCCGAAAACCACACAACGTGCGCCGATTTCGACCTTGGCCGTATTGATCACCGCGCCGATACCCGTGGTGACACCGCAGCCGATGTAACAGATCTTGTCGAATGGCGCGTCCTTGCGCACTTTGGCCAGCGCAATTTCCGGCACGACGGTGTGGTTGGCAAAGGTCGAACAGCCCATGTAGTGGTGGATCGGTGTGCCATCCAGCATCGAAAACCGCGTGGTGCCATCGGGCAGCAGGCCCTGGCCCTGCGTGACCCGGATTTTCTGGCAAAGATTGGTCTTGCCCGACAGGCAGTATTCGCATTCGCGGCACTCGGGCGTGTAAAGCGGGATCACGTGATCGCCCGGTTCCAATGTGGTGACGCCTTCGCCCACTTCCAGCACAACACCGGCACCTTCGTGGCCCAGAATCGCGGGGAATATCCCTTCGGGGTCATCGCCAGAACGGGTGAATTCATCGGTGTGGCACAGGCCGGTGGCCTTGATTTCAACCAGAACCTCGCCCTTGCGCGGGCCTTCAAGGTTCACTTCCATTATCTCAAGCGGTTTGCCGGCTTCCACGGCAACGGCGGCACGGGTGCGCATGTTGTATCCTCCCCTTTTTCTGTTGTGGCGACCCTGTGACAAACGCGGCGGTATTTCAACTGTTTGCTTCCGGAAAATAACCCAAGCGGCAGTTTTCTGTTGGTTCTGGCGGGGTGGGTTGTGCGCCGGCTGGCCTCGACTCGGGGGGCGACTCGCTCTAGATAGAATGAGAACAAAAATAGAACATTTGTGATCTGATGCCGCAATCCCGTGTCCTGTCCCTGTGGTTTCCGCGCCTTGGTGCGGAACGGCTGATGCGCCGTGCGCGCGGGCTGTGGGATATGCCATTGGCGGTGGTGACCGAAACGCAGAACATGCAGGTTCTGTCTTCGCTGAACGGGCAGGCGTTGCAGGCGGGCCTGAAGGTGGGGCAGCCGGTGCGCGATGCCCATGCCATGTGTCTGGGGCTGATCACGCGGTTGCAGGATCGCGAGGCCGAAGCTGCCTTTCTGACTGTTTTGCGGCGTTGGGCCGGAAAATTCAGCCCGTGGGTCGCTGAACACCCGCCCGATGGTCTGGTGATCGATCTGACAGGGTGTGCGCATCTGTTTGGCGGGGAAACGGCGCTGTTGCAGGTGGTTCAGGATGATTGCGCCGATCTGGGATTGCATGTGCGGTGCGGTATAGCAGACACATTGGGGGCCGCCTGGGCGCTTGCACGTTATGCAGGGCAGGCCACCGGATCACATCGCAGCGGCGATGCCATCGACCAGGAGGCGCGCGCGACCCGTTCGCGGGCCGGAAAGCGGCGGCACTGGACCAAAGGCGGGGCGGCACCGGCAGGCGCGCCGGCGCTGCTGGCCGGATCTGGGTGCATTGCGCCCCCCGGCCAGAATTACAGCGCGCTCAGCCCGCTTCCGGTTGCCGCACTCAGGCTGGACGGGGACACCACCGCGCAATTGTCGCATCTGGGGCTGCGCCGGGTCGGCGATCTGTTGGGCCAGCCGCGTGCCGGTCTGGCGCGCAGGTTCGGGCGCGGGCTGGTGTTGCGGCTGGATCAGGCGATGGGCAGCGCCCCGGAGCCGATTTCACCGGCACGCGCGCCGGATCATTTTGCCGTGCGCCTGACACTGCCTGATCCCATCGGGCTGATGGATGATCTTGTTGCGGGGCTGGACAGGGTGTTGCCGCGGTTGTGCGATCATTTGAAGGCAAAGGAACGCGGTGCGCGTGTGGTGCGCTTACAGGTATTCCGGGCCGATCAGGGGGTGCAATCGGTCGAAGTTGCGCTGGCGCGGGCTTCGTCCAGCCCCGACCGTATCCGCCCGCTGCTGGTGATGAAACTGGACCGGATAGAGGCCGGTTTCGGGATCGATATGTTGCGCATTGAGGCGCTGCAAACCGAGGCGCTGCACAATCGCACGGCGGTGGGCCATCTTGAGGCGGGGCGCGCTGTGAACGCGCGTTTGGCGGCCAACACCGCGCTGGATGATCTGATCGGGCGGATCGGGGCGCGGGTCGGGCTTGACGCGATCACGCGCTTGCACCCCGCGGCAAGCCATATTCCGGAAAAAACCCAAAAGATCATGGCGGCGGCATGGTCTGCCGCTGATACGAACTGGCCCGATCAGGGGCCGCGCCGTCCGGTGCTGATGTGGCGCCCCGAACCCGTGCGCGCACCGGACCAGCCTGCGGTTCCGGCGACGTTTCGATGGCGCGGGCGCACGCTGCATCTGGCCTGTGCCACCGGGCCGGAACGGATCGCGCCGGAATGGTGGCTGGATGATCCCGACTGGCGCAGCGGAGTGCGCGATTACTGGGTTGTCACCACCCGGAATGGGGAACGGTTATGGCTGTTCTACGGGCATGGCGGCACGATGTCGGCCGGCTGGTTCTGTCAGGGCAGTTTCGCCTGACGTTTATCCGGCCAGCCCCAGTTGCCGCGCCATATCCGACACCTGTTCGCGCAGAAACGCATCAAAGCGCGCAGAGGGTTGGCGCACATCGAAGGTCTTTGCCAGCGGATCCGGTGCGGTGCGTTTGCTGTCTGACAAGGCTTCGAGTGTGGCATGGGCGCAGAACGGCACGTACACTTCCGAATATCCGCCCTCATGCACCAGAACAAGACGCCCGTTGCACAGGGCTTCGGCGGCATCCCTGATCCGCAATGTCATCTGCCTGAACGTGTCAGCCGTGGCCAGCATCCGCGCCATCGGATCAATTGCCGATGCATCAAAACCGCAGGCCACGATGATGATATCGGGCTGGAACCGGTCCAGTGCGGGGCGCACGATTTCGTCCATCGCCGCCAGATAGGCGGTGTGGCCGGTGCCGGCGGGCAGCGGCACATTGATGTTATACCCGTCACCCGCGCCGGTGCCGCGATCGGCGATCGCCCCGGTATCCAGCGGGTAATTGCCTTCCTGATGCAGGCTGATTGTCAGCACATCGTCGCGATCAAAGAAAATCGCTTCGGTCCCATTGCCGTGGTGCACATCCCAATCCAGCACGGCAAATTTCTGCCCCAGCCCCTTGGCGCGTGCCGCTTCGATTGCGATGGCGATGTTGGCCAGCAGGCAGAACCCGTTGGGATAATCGGGCAGGCAATGATGCCCCGGCGGGCGCGACAGGGCATAGGCATTGTCAATCTCGCCGCGCAGAACGGACTCGACCGCGGCAACGGACAAACCGGCAGACAGGGCGGCGATGTCGTATCCGCCTTTGGCAAACGGTGTGCGCAGACCCAGCTCGCCACCACCCGCGTCCGACAGGGTTTTGAATTCATCAATGTAGTGCGCCGGATGCACCCGCAGCAGATCGTCCCGGCTGGCCGGTTGCGCGCCGCGCATGTCCAGATCTTGCGTGATGCCCGTCACTTCCATCAGATTTTTCAGGCGGCGCTTGGTTTCCGGGTTTTCCGGTATGCCGCCTGCCGCCAGCGGTTGCACCAGATCGCCCACCGGCAGCGTGTAGGCATAATTGCCCCCGCCGTGCCAGAAACACCGTTCATCCCAGAAAAATCCTGTGCTCATCTTAACCTCATGCCATTGATCGTTTCGGATATGCCGTGTCAGCCCCGTTTTGGCATCGAACGGTACACACCTTCCGGCAAATTCAACGCGGCAGCAAGATCGCGCACCTGCACATGTGACAAGGTGATGCGCCTGACCGTGTCGTGGCGCGGATCAAACTGTTCGATGGTCACGCATTCTTCGAACGCGTGTACGGCAACGTCTTCCTGCAAGGGGGCGGCACCTTCGTCCACAAGGGTGATCACGGTGGCGTCAAATTCGTGCTCGATGGAAAACATGGCGCACCTTTCTGTGTGTCAAACGGAAGCGTCGACCGTGTTATCAGGACTGGCGGCCAATGCAACGCGTGCTAAAATAAGCAGAACTGATTGGTGGACTGAATCGATGCGTAGATGGCTGATGTCTTTGGGGGTTCTGGCAACCCTCGCCGCGTGCGGCGAGGTGGTCGTGACAACCAATACACCCACATCCCAGACACAGCAGGCACAACCTGCCGCGCCGGTCGCGCCTGCACTAAGTGCGGATGCGGCCGGGCGCACATTTGCGCGCGTGGTCGGCACGGTTGAACCGGTGGCCGAACGGGAATGCCGCGCGCGCACCCGCGGGGTGAATTGCGATTTCAGGATTGTCGTGGATGATCGCCCGGGGCAACCCTCTAACGCCTTCCAGACACTGGATAAAAACGGCAGGCCCGTGGTGGCATTCACGATTGCGCTGATCCGGGATGCGCGCAACGCGGACGAGCTTGCCTTTGTGCTTGGGCATGAAACGGCCCACCATATCGCAGGCCATCTGGCGCGCCAGCGCGACAATGCGATGGCCGGTGCCGTGATTTTCGCCGGGCTGGCCACGTTAACAGGTGCCGATCCGGCCAGCGTTCAGACGGCGCAGGATCTGGGCGCCACCGTGGGCGCACGCAGCTATTCAAAGGAATTCGAACTTGAGGCCGACGCGCTGGGCACGATCATCACGGCCCGTGCTGGCTATGATCCACTGCGCGGTGCTCTGTTCTTTACCCGCATTCCCGACCCGGGAGACCGCTTTTTGGGCACACATCCGCCGAATGCAGCACGGATCGAAACGGTTCGCCGGACGGCCGCACAGCTATAATTCCCTTAAAATTGCACAAAATTGCGACGCTGGTGCCCCGCCGGCGGGTACCATCCTTGATCTGAGTCAAGGCGCGTTACCGCGCGGTTCTCTTAGTATGGGTCTTAATGTAAGGTCCACAACAGGGGCGAAACGCCAATGCAACACGAAAACGTATTGAAACGACACGCGGCCTTGGTCGATCATATGGCCACAGCGCGCGGTGTTGATCTGGAAGAGGCCACGATGCGTGGCGACGTTCAGATAGAAGAGATCAGCGACGCGGTATTGCGGTGCACGGGATGCTCCAATCCTGATCATTGCGATCAGTGGCTGGCACAGCAGGAGGGGGTCGCGGACAAATCCCCCAGCTATTGCCGCAACACCGATCTGATCGAACGACTGCTGCCCTAACCCATTCTCCTTATGAGGCTGGCGCTGGCGTCAGGCGCTGGGGCGTCTGAGTTGGCGGAGCTTTGGATAAAGAAGAAACCCGGATATGACGAACATTCTTAAACTTGGACATCCGGAGCGCCATTTCTGGCTGACCCGGTCTGTCGCCCGTGTGATGGGGCTGAACCTGAGTGAGTGTATTCATTCCGGTCATCTGAGCGCACAGGATTACAGTGCGATGGTTACACACTGCCGTACCTGCGCGCATGCCGATGCCTGCGAACGCTGGCTGGCCCGGCAATTCGACGAGTCCGAGACCGGACCCAAAGACTGTGTCAACGCAGACATCCTTTGCCAACTCCGGCAGAAAACAAGCCGCAGGCGACCCTCATAGCTTTGAATGTGAACCGTCGCACAATGGCGATTTGGTCGAATATTTGCACCCACAGAAAAACGCCTTTTTGTCTGCGTCGACCTCGTATTTGATCGGGGTGATGGTGGTATCTTTGTGCGATCCGTCACAAAACGGCTGTTTTGACGATTTGCCGCAGGCGCACCAGAAATAGGTTTTTCCGGCGATCACTTCGACAGCATAGGGTGCCTTTTGGGCGATAATAGGAGCGTCAGACATGGGATACCTCTTGTTTGATGATTCCAATCTAGCGGAGCACCGAAAAAATGACAGTCTCGTGTCCGTGAATTCGATCTACTTGTCAGCGTTTTCGCCGCGCCGTAGGATCAGGGGCAATAGAGATTTAAAGGCCGGCACGGATCAATCCGCTGCCGTGTCGAAAAATGGGGAGAACGAAATGAAGATCAGGTTGATCGGGGCCATTGCCGCCCTGTCCATGTTATGTGCCACTATAAGTCTGGCAGGGTCGGTCACATTGACACCCGCCGATCCGCAACCCGCCAGACTGAAGGAAGGGCTGGCGGTGAATTACGGGTATCCCTCCAACAAGATCAGAACGCTGGTGGACGCTTCGGCGGCAATCAACAGCAGCGGCAAGCGGGGCAAACCGCTGGCCGGGCTATCCTACCCGAATACAACCGAAGGCGATCTGGTGATGACGGCGCGGCGTGAATATCAGGTGGCGGCGGATATCAACGGCTATATCAAATTCGATGCACCCGGCAGCTATGATATCGATTTCCTGACCAATGACGGCCTACAGGTCTGGATCGGCGGCCAGCAGGTGGCGCTTTATGATGGCATTCACGGATGCGAAACCACCCGCGTGACAACCGTAGATGTGCCCGAGGCCGGCTGGTACGAGCTCAAGGCGCTGTATTTCCAGAAAGAAGGCACATCCTGCCTGATGATGCGCATGGGATCCGGCGGCGGCGGCGCGCTGGCGCAGGTGCCAAATGGGGCGTTTGGCTACAAGAAGTAGGGATATTTGATCTTACAGGGATCATTTTTCCAGAGCCCGCCTAGTAATAGGCGGGCTTTTTGCTGCGAGAAACCGCAAGGGTGGAACCTGTTTCCAGTGAAACTAGTGGATACTCAAAGAATGGTTGGTTTGTTCCGTTTGGCTTTCGTTCAACATCAAACAACCTTCCCCCACAAATCATATTCCCCCGCTTCATCCACCTGAACCGAAACGATATCTCCGGGTTTCAATCCCTCGAACCCTTCGTCGATGAACAGGTTGCCGTCGATTTCCGGCGCGTCGGCCATGGTGCGGCAGGTGGCGGCGTCGGTGTCGACGTCGTCCACGATCACATCGATCAAGCGGCCCACCTTGGCGGCAAGTTTCGCCTCGGAAATCGCCTGTGCTTTTTCCATGAAGCGATCCCAGCGGTCTTGTTTCACCTCGGGCGGAACATGATCCGGCAGCGCGTTTGAGCGCGCACCGGCAACGTTTTCGTATTGAAAGCACCCGACACGATCCAGTTGCGCCTCGTCCATCCAGTCCAGCAGGGTCTGGAATTCGGCCTCGGTTTCGCCCGGATAGCCGACGATAAAGGTGCTGCGCAGGGTGATGTCGGGGCAGATGCTGCGCCAGTTCGCGATCTCGTCCAGCGTTCTGGCACCCGCGGCAGGCCGCGCCATGCGGCGTAACACATCGGGATGCGCGTGCTGGAACGGGATATCCAGATAGGGCAGCACACCATTGGCGGGGTCCGCCATCAGCGGGATCAGATCGCGCACATGCGGGTAGGGATAGACGTAATGCAGCCGCACCCACGCACCCAACTGGCCCAGTTCGCGGGTCAGATCGGTGATGTGGCTGCGCACCTCACCGTCTTTCCACGGGTTCAGATCATATTTGCGGTCCAGCCCGTAGGCCGATGTATCCTGTGATATCACAAGCAGTTCACGCACGCCGGCCTGCACCAGTTTTTCCGCCTCGCGCAGAACCGCATGGGCGGGGCGGCTGGCCAGTTTGCCACGCATATCGGGAATGATGCAGAACTTGCACTTGTGATTGCACCCTTCTGAAATCTTGAGATAGCTGTAATGGCGCGGGGTCAGCGACACGCCAGAGGCCGGCAGCAGATCGACAAACGGGTCGGGGCTGGGTGGCACGGCGGCGTGTACCGCATCCAGAACCTGCTCGTATTGGTGCGGGCCCGTCACCGCCAAAATATTGGGGTGGTGTTCGCGAATGTAATCGGGTTCCGCACCCAGACAGCCGGTCACGATCACCTTGCCGTTTTCTTTCAGCGCTTCGCCGATGGCATCCAGACTTTCCGCCTTGGCGCTGTCCAGAAAGCCGCAGGTGTTCACGATAACGGCGTCCGCGCCCGCATAATCGGGCGAAACACCGTAGCCTTCCGCGCGCAGGCGGGTCAGGATCCGTTCGCTGTCCACCAATGCCTTGGGGCAACCAAGCGAGACCATGCCAATGCTTGGCTGGTCGCTGCGTTTGGCCTGTGGCAACAGGGCGGCGGGGGCGATATCGGGGCGCATATCTGGCGGGTTCGTGCTCATCCCCGCGCTATACGCGATCCGTGATCGCGCGGGAAGAGGTCAACCTTGCGATACCGCCTGATGCGGTCTACCTCTGGTTCATCAACAAGGAGTATCGCAATGCGGTGGTTGATACGTCTGGCCGGTGTTTTGCTTTTGATTGCCGGTGTTGCTGTCGGGTCTGTCCTGCTGCTGCCCGGTGACAGGATCGCCCGGATCGCTTCGGATCAGATCAGGGCGCAGACGGGGCGCGATCTGGTATTTACCGGCGACACGCAGGTGACGTTGTGGCCGGTTCTGGGGATTGTGACAGGTCCGGTTGCCTTTGCGAACGCGAGCTGGTCGGATCAGGGGCCGATGTTTACCGCAGACAGCCTGGCGATCGGGGTCAACACTGCCGGTTTGTTTGGCGGAGATGTGCGTATTACCAAGGTGGACGCGGAAAATCCGGTTGTCCGACTTGAACAACGCGCAGACGGGCGCGCGAACTGGTTGTTCAGACCGGCATCACCGACCCCGTCCAACGTGCCAGCGCCCGCCAATCCGGACCCGAATGCAGACAAGAATGAATTCGTTCTGGAACATCTGGATGTTAGAAATGCCCGTCTGATTTACGCGGTCGAAGGTCAGGACACGATTGATATCGCCAATGTTGACCTGTCGCTGATCTGGCCTGAACCTGCCGGAGCGGCACAGTTTGACGCCACAGCGCGCCCAACCGGCGTGCCGCTGTCCATAAAGGTTGAAATTGACAAATTCGCGGAGTGGAGTCAGGGCCAGCCGCAGCCGGTTTCCGTCGCTGTTTCAGGGCCGGGGGGCGCTGTATCCTTTGAAGGTGTCGCCGGTATTCTGGGCGAACTGGCGGGCCAGACCAAGATCACCACACCGGATACCGGCGGATTTCTGAACGCTTTGGGGGTTGGGCCGGTTGATGTGCCGCAGGGATTGGGCCGCAAAGCCGATATCAGCGCCAACGTGACCCTCACACGCGATGGTGTTCTGGCGTTGCGCGATGCGGTGATGAACCTTGATGGCAACAGTTTGCGCGCCGAGGCGGATATTCAACTTGGCGACGTGCCGCAGATCAACGCCCGCCTGTCTGCCGGCAGGCTGGATGTTTCGGGCCTGAACGCTGGTGCGGGCGCACCCGCGGCATCGTCTGCTGGAACCGCACCTGCGACCCCATCGAGCTGGTCGACAACGCCGATTGATGCCAGCGTCCTGTCCACCTTTGAGGGAGTCATCGCGCTGAGCGCCGAAGCCATCGATTTCGGATCTCTGAAACTTGATGCGACCCGGATGGACCTTCGGGTGGATCGCTCGCGCGCCGTTGTGACGCTTGAAGAAGTGCTTGCCTATGACGGGCGCATTGCGGGCGAAATCGTGCTGAACAATCGCAACGGGTTTTCGACGGGCGGTGCCTTTCAGGGCACGGGCATTGCGCTCAACGGGGTGTTGTCTGACATGGCAGGCTGGAAGCGGCTTACCGGGCAAGCGGATATCCGGCTCGCGTTTCTGGGGGTCGGCCAATCGGTTGACCAGATCATGCGCAATCTGTCCGGCGAAGGCACCCTTTCGGTCGGGCGCGGCACGATCTCGGGCCTTGATCTGGACCGGTTGATCAGGTCAGGCGACGGCGGCGGTGGAACCACGGTGTTTGATAGTCTGACAGCGTCAATAGTCATGAAGAACGGTGATGTCCTGAACGATGACCTGCTGTTGATCCTGCCCCAGATTGAAACCCGCGGTGCCGGGCGTATCGGGTTGGGTGCAAAGGATATCGATTACCTGATCACCCCTGTCGCGGTACGCGCACGTTCGGGAAACGGGTTCGCGATTCCCGTACGGATTTCCGGCCCGTGGGCTGCACCCCGGATCATTCCCGATGTGGGCGCAGCATTGGAGTTGAATTTCGAACAGGAACGCAAGGCGCTTGAAAGTGAGGTCAGGCAAGAGGTGGAGCGCACGTTGCAAAAAGAACTGGGTATCGTGACCGAAGAAGGCCAGACCACCGAAGAGGCTATTCAGGACAAGCTGGAACAGGAACTGGGCCGCAGCCTGAAAAAGCTGTTCGACTGACATTTTTTTGCCCCAAATACGGGCTTTCGTCAGGGGGTTATGTCCTGATCCAAAGCCTGAATCTGACCAATCCGTTTTCAGATCGTCTGATCGTAATCGCCGACCGAGGCTTCGGTGCGGATAACCGCGTCTATGTCAGCAAATATGGCCCGCATTTCCGCATCACTTTCGGGGCTTTCGCAGACAACAACCAGATTGGGCGTGTTGGACGAGGCCCGCACCAGCCCCCACGCGCCGTTGTCCAGAATGACGCGTGCCCCGTTAACGGTGACAACCTCTTTGATGGCGCGGCCCGCCAGCGGTTCGCCCGCGTCTGCCTTGGCGACCAGTTTGGCCACCAGACGATCCAGCGTCGCGTATTTTTCCGTGTCGGCGCAATAAGGTGACATGGTGGGCGTTGCCCAGGTTTGCGGCAGGGCGCGGCGCAGATCAGACATGGATTTATCCGGGTTTCGGTTCATCAGCTTGCAAATCTCGACAGCGACGCGCAGGCCGCAATCATATCCACGCCCGATCGGTTCAGCCAGAAAGTAGTGCCCGGATTTCTCAAAGCCGGCCAGCGCCCCGATTTCCTTGACCCGCCGTTTCATGTGCGAATGCCCTGTCTTCCAGTAATCTGCCTTGACCCCGTTTGCGATCAGTTCCGGATCGGACGCGAACAACCCGGTCGATTTCACATCGGCGACAAAGGTGGCGTTGGGGTAAATCTTGCTCAGATCGCGCGCCATGATGACACCGACCTTGTCCGCGAATATCTCCTCGCCCTCGTCGTCGACCACGCCGCATCGGTCGCCGTCGCCATCAAAGCCAAGCGCGAAATCCGCCTTCGATGCTTTGACGCTGTCAGCCATGTCATGCAGCATTTCCATGGCTTCGGGGTTGGGGTTGTAATGCGGGAAGGTATAATCCAGCGTGTTGTGGCTTTCGACGACTTCGACTCCGATCCGGCGGAACAGGTCGGGCGCAAAGGCGCAGGCGGTGCCGTTGCCCGTTGCACAAACAACTTTCAGCTTGCGGGACATTTTGAAATCACCGGCAAGATCGTCCAGATAGGCCTCTTTCACGCCATCGACAAATTCATAAGCGCCGCCGGGGCGGGCCTGCCCGCGCCCTTCAAGAACAATGTCGCGCAACTCCGACATTTCATCGGGGCCGTGGGTCAGCGGACGGTCAAACCCCATTTTCACGCCGGTCCATCCGTTGGGATTATGGCTGGCCGTCACCATCGCGACGGCAGGCACATCCAGATAGAACTGTGAAAAATAGGCCATTGGGGACACGGCAGGGCCGATATCCTTGACCGAGATACCGGCCTGCATCAGCCCGAGGATCAGGGCATTCTTGATGCTGAGCGAATAGTCGCGGTAATCATTTGCCACGGCAATTTCGGGTTTGATCCCGCGCGCGTGCATCTGTGTGCCCAACCCAAGCCCCAACGCAGTGATCCCCGGCAGGTTGATTTCGTCCGGGTATTTCCAGCGCGCATCATATTCGCGAAACCCCGTTGGGGTAATCATCGGGTCTTTCAGAAAATCCCATGTATTGGGTGTGACGGTCGGGGCCGGTTTTTTCACTGGTAATGCTCGCTTTTTCGAATGGTCAGATCAAAATGGGGTTGGCTTTGGCCAGCTTGTCCAATTGCATCAGCACATTGATCAAGGCCGGCATCTGATCCAGATAGATCATGTTGGGGCCGTCACTTGGTGACTTGTCCGGGTCTTCATGGGTTTCGATGAATACTGCGGCAACGCCGATCGCAACGGCCGCGCGGGCCATGACGGGCGCAAATTCGCGCTGGCCACCGGAACTGCCGCCCTGGCCGCCCGGTTGTTGCACCGAATGGGTTGCGTCCATCACGACAGGATATCCGGTTTTTGCCATCTGCGGCAGCGACCGCATGTCTGCGACCAGCGTGTTATAGCCAAATGTTGTGCCGCGCTCTGTCAGCAGAATACGCTTGTTTCCGGTGCTTTCGATCTTGGTAACAATGTTGCCCATTTCCCAAGGCGCAAGAAACTGGCCCTTTTTGACATTGATCGCGGCCCCCGTTTTCCCGGCTGCCAACAGCATATCGGTCTGGCGGCACAGGAACGCAGGAATTTGCAGAATGTCGACAGCCTCTGCAGCGGGGGCGCATTGGGCTTCGTTGTGGACATCCGTTAACACAGGCACCCCGATTGCATCGCGCACGCCCTGCAACACGGCCAGCCCTTCATCCATGCCCAGCCCGCGAACACCCGCCAGAGAGGTACGGTTTGCCTTGTCGAAAGAGGCTTTGAAAACATATTGCGCGCCTGCCGCATCGCAGGCCTCTTTCATTTTGCCGGCAATCATCTGCGCGTGATCCGCGCTTTCCAGCTGGCAGGGGCCAGCGATAACGGTCAGCGGGCAATCGTTTCCGATTGTCAGATCGTTAATTTTTACATGTGTCATGGGTTAGGATGTTACCTGTTCGCGCAAGATGGATGCGGTAAGTGAAATCATAAGATAAATGCCTGCAAAGATCAGGAAGGCAAGAATGGTGTTTTCGAAGGCGCGGGGGTAACTCGGGTCTTCCGATGGAACCGGCTGCACCGAGATTGTCAGATAGCGGACCTGTCGGCTGGCTTCCATACGGGTCTGTTCGACCGATTGCAGCGCCGATTGCAGCAGCAGATCGCGGGTGGCAAGATCGGCCTGCGCCATCTGGATGTTCAGCGCCAACTGCGCCAGAGAGTTTTCACCCTGGCTGGCATCGGTCATCTTGGCGTTCAGTTCTACCAGTTGGTCCTGCAGGCGGCGAACATCGCCCTGCGCACCTTCCACGCGGCTTTGGTTGGGTCGGCTGTTGTCCAGCAGGGCCGCCAGTTGAAGCTCTTTTTCAAGAAGCTGTATTTCGACGGTGTTGATCTGACCGCGCAGCGAAGCAATGACGCCTTCAGGGTCAAGAACCGCGCCCTGTTGCTGAAGCGTGACCAATTGTTCCTGCGCGGCGCGCCGTTCCAGCACAGCGTTTTCAAAGCTTTGCTGGGCATCCTTCATCTGGTCGCCGCGTTTTTGTTGTGTCAGGTTGTTCACCCGCTCTTCGGCATAGGCGATCAGCTTTTTGGAAAACAGCGTGGCTGTATCAGGATCGGATGCCGCAACCTCAAGCCGGATCACGCCCTCTGTCGGATCATATCCGATTTTCACGTTTTTCTTATAGGTTTTATACGCTTCCTCGGCCGATGGATTTTCGTTCATGCGTTGGATCGGATCAATCGAGGGTTGCGTGAAGTGGGATTTGAACCCTGCGTCCGCATCCAGACGCAACATCGCATCTTTGGATTGCAGGTAGGATTGGACCGCAATGCTGTCCTGATTGGTCGCGAACTGGGTTCCCGAAAGAAGCCCGCCAAGGCCTGAACCGCCACCGGTATTGTCCGCCTGCAAGATCAGAAATTCGGATTTCGTTGCGTACATCGGCGTGGCGATGACGAAAAAGTACCATCCGGCAAGGAAGGTCGGAAGAAAAACAAAGAAGGACAGGCGTGTCAGCAGCAGGGCCAGTTTGCGGCGCCGCCGGCGGGCAATGTCCCGCTGGATTTCGGTGATTTCCTTGACGCGTTTTTCAGACGGGCTCAGCCCGGTGGATGGCAATGTTTGCTTGTGCGTCGGTACTGTCTGGGGCAATTGAACTTTCGTACCTTCAGACCCTGCGCCGCCTCTTTGGGCGCGCAGCGCATCCAGCATATTGCCGGGGCCACCATCGCGCTGTTCGGCGCCGGCCCGCGGCACAACCAGTTCCAGCAGGTTGGATCGCTGAAACGGATCGATGCCCTGCAACCGCAACAACCGCACTGCATCAAAATCGGATGTCGGGGCAAGGTTGTGTTTTTGTGCAACGCGGCGCGCCATGCGCAACTGGCGACCGGTCAGACCCTCGCGCTTGATCGCATCCAGATCGGGGCTTGGCTGATCGGTATCCTGCATCTGATCATCTGTGCGCGCACTGGTCTGGTGCTGCAAATCTGACCGGTAGGCGTCCGCAGTCTGCGGCATGCGTTCGGTACCGTCGTGCGGGTTCGACGACGTACTGTTTTCCACGCCGCCAGATTGCGTTGGGGGTGTCCGTCGGATGCGGAATTTTCTAGCTTTGGGTTTGGTAGTCATAAAGCTGTTTCGCCTCTTCGAGCGTGTCAAAAATTTTAAGCTGACCATCCACCAGAACAGCCGCAGATCGTGCGAATTTTTCAAGCGTCTCCGCCTGATGAGATACAATTACAATGGTCGTTGTGCGCAAGCGTTCCTGCAAGATTTCACCGGCCTTGCGATTGAATTCCACATCAGTCGTGGATGGCATCCCCTCGTCGATCAGGTAGATATCAAAATCCAGCGCCAACATCAGCGAAAAACAGAACCGTGCGCGCATGCCCGCCGAATAGGTGCCAAGCGGTTGTTCGAAATACTCATCCAGATTGCACAGCCAACGGCAGAAGCTTTCGACATAATCAGGATCAAGTCCGTACATCCGGGCAATATACCGGCTGTTTTCGACAGCCGAAACCTTGCTGATCACGCCGCCCATGAAACCCAATGGAAACGAGATCTTGCATGACCGCCGGATTTCGCCCTCGTCGGGTTTTTCTAGTCCCGCCATCATGTTGATCAGGGTGGTCTTGCCGGTGCCGTTCGGTGCCAGAATGCCCAGTGAATTGCCCAGTTCCACGCGAAAGGACACGCGGTCAAGGATCACCTTGCGCTGTGTGCCCGTCCAGAAGGACTTGCTGACATTTTCAAACTCAAGCATCAATGCTCCGGCGCTGCCCGTGTCGGCCCGTGGTTCCGTGCCATCCTCTCTAACAGAGGTTTATTAACGTCTTATTGGACGATTTTGACGCCATTATGTCGAACCTCGGCGTAGAAGTACAATGCCAATGCTGCAACGGAGGCTTTAAAACAGGCCCGAATTGGCAAAATTGTGCCGTTTGGGGCTCTGTTTCTGGCGCGGATGCTGCCTTTCCCGCTTAATTCCGGGCCGTTGTGTCACTGGACCTTCAACCATTGCAGTATGGCATTGATGGGGAGGCACGGCTTGCGGTATCCACGCCGCATGCCCGATCTGGTAGAAGAAATCCGTGCGTGCCGCATATGTGCAGACAGGTTTGCCGCGACGGCCACAGCGCATCAGCCACGTCCGGTTCCCTGGTTTGATCCGGGTGCCGGAATACTGATCGCAGGTCAGGCGCCGGGGGCGAAAGTACACCAGTCAGGTCGTCCTTTCACCGATCCGTCGGGGAACCGTTTGCGATCTTGGCTCGGTCTGGACGAGCCGGAATTTTATGACAGGTCACGCATTGCAATTGTGCCGATGGCCTTTTGTTTTCCGGGGTACAACGCAAATGGACATGATCTGCCGCCACCGTCCGTTTGTGCGCAAACCTGGCACACGCGTGTGATGAAGGCGCTGCCTGCCATCAGGCTGACGGTGCTGGTGGGGGCCGCGGCGCATCGCTGGCATCTGGGTGCAAAAACGACCGTTACCCAGACGGTAAGGTCATGGCAGACCCATGCGCCACGCATCTTTGCCTTGCCTCATCCGTCATGGCGCAATACCGCGTGGATCAGAAAGAATCCGTGGTTCGAAGCGGATGTCTTGCCGGCGCTTCAGGCCCGCGTAAAAGAGGTTTTGAATGACTGAAACAACCCCGCTTGATCTGGCCCACGCAGCGATGGAAGCCGCGCAGGACGACGACGCCCTGCGCTTGCGGTTCTTTGAACGGCTGGCAGATGCCGAACTGTTTGTACTTCTGAAATCCGAAGCAGACGGGGATGCAATCGAACCTGAATTGTTCGATGTGGACGGCAGCCAGTACGTACTGGTGTTTGACCGCGAGGCGCGACTAAGCGCATTTGTCGGCCAGGCAGCCCCCTATGCAGCCCTGTCAGGGCGGGGCGTCGCGAATATGCTGGCATCGGCGCAAATGGGTTTGGGATTGAACCTTGATGTGGCACCGTCTTCGATCCTGATCCCGCCTGCCGCAGTGCTTTGGCTGCATCAGACCCTGGGTCAGGCGCCACAGGAAATCGAAGCGCGGATATCTGGTTATTCTGCCCCTGCCGGATTGCCGGATGTTCTGATCAAGGCGCTGGATGCCAAGCTGGCAACGGCACGCGGGTTGGCGGCCAGCGCCTATCTGGTTTCGGTATCCTACGAAGATGGCGGGCAGGGGCATCTTCTGGGGTTTGTCGATGCGCTGGACGGGGCAGAGGCCGCACTGGCCAAGGCGACCAACGAAGCGTTGACCTTTTCCGGTATCGAAGCCGGCGCAATCGATGTCGGTTTCTTTGCCGCCAGCGATCCGGCTGCAGCGCATATGGCGCGCTACGGGTTGCGCTTTGATCTGCCGGTTGCTGCGACCGAGGTGCTAGTGAACAGACCGGCCCCCGGGTCTGACCCGGACAAGCCGCCCCTGTTGCGATGAACCGGTCCATACTTGTGAAAGACAGGTAAAATGGGATTGGTGCTGGATGTCGTGGCGCGGACCGCGTTGTTGCCCGTGTTGATCGCACAGGCGGTGTCTGTTCGCAAAAAAGCAATGAAACTGCCCGAACCTCCGGGTGCGCGAAGGGGGCAGTTGGGCGACGGCCCTGATCTGAAACTTCTTATTGTCGGAGATTCCTCGGCAGCCGGCGTTGGCGTGGAAACGCAGCAAGAGGCCCTTTCGGGTCAGGTGACAACGCAATTGGCCGGCACCTATTGTGTTGACTGGTGTCTGGTCGCAAGAACCGGATTTACAACGCGGGATACTATTCGCCACCTGCAAGGGCAGAACGATAAAACCTACGATGTGATCGTTGTGGCGCTGGGTGTGAATGACGTGACCCGCCTGCTGCCTTTGGGTCTTTGGCGCAAACAGGTTGAACAGCTTGCCGGCCTGCTTCGGGTTCAGTTCGGCGCGCAGCATATTTGCTTTTCCGGAGTGCCGCCGATGGGTGGGTTTCCGCTGTTGCCAAACCCGCTGCGTTGGGTTCTGGGGCGCCATTCGATCCGGCTGGATCAGGGATTGCGCCGTTTCGTTGCGGCGCAGCCGGATTGTTCCTACGTCGCGCTTGATTTGCCACTGGATCAAAGCGCAATGGCGATTGACGGGTTTCATCCCGGCGCACAAGTCTATGCCGCGTGGGCAGACCGTATCAGCGCTGCAATCATTGAGCGTCAAAGCAAGGATGATTTGCAGCAATCAGGGGAAATTGTCAGCCAAGTTCGCTGATCTGGTATTGCGACCGCGCCAGCCATTCAGGCGCAATTTCCACACCCCATCCGGGCGCATCCGTGACCGTCGCCTGACCATCTTTTATGTCATAGGGCGAGGTTACGAACAGCCCGTCCTGCCACGGATAGTAATCGGACCCTTCGATCGAGAATTCGAGGTATTTTCCCGCGTTCGGAATGGCGCGCAACAGGTGCATCGTGAACAGCGTGACCAATGACATGTTGGCGCAATGGGGGGTAACGGGCAGGTCTGCCGCCTGCGCCATGCGCACAACCCGCATGGTCCGGCACATTCCGCCCAGATACAGAATGTCAGGCTGCACAATATCCACTGCGCGCATGTCGATCATCCGGCGCCATGTGGGCAGGTCGCAATCCTGTTCGCCGCCCGTCACATCAATATCCAGCGCATCGGTGACCTGTTTGGTTTGTTCCAGTTCCCAATAGGGGCATGGTTCTTCAAAGTGCGAAAATCCATGGTCTTGCAACATATGCCCGACTTCGATTGCGCGGTCGGGGGAATAGCAGCTGTTGGCATCAATCAACAGCGCGGCGTCATCTCCCATGGCACGGCGCATGGTCGGAATAATCTCTTCCGTGCGGCCCGGCCATTCATCCCTGTTGCGTCCCACTTCCGCCCCTGCGCGCACCTTGAATGCGTCAAAGCCGTGCACGTCGCGCAGTTTCTTCATGCGCTCGGCCTCGTCTTTCGGGGTGATGTCGCGTTTCATGGATGACGCGTAGGCGCGGATTGAACCCGGCGTGCCACCCAGCAACTCCGCTACGCTTTTGCCCTGCTGCTTGCCGCGCATATCCCAGATCGCCGTATCCAGCCCTGCCATGGAACGGCGCAGGTATGATCCCGGAAACTTGTGCTCGCGCTCGGCCACGATATCCAGAAGATCGTCCAGATCGGTCGTGTCCTGTCCAAGGGTCCAAGGCGCAACCTGACGGTGCAAGACCTGCGTTGTAATATCGGAATGATAGGTCGAAACCTGCCCCCAGCCTTGCGAACCGTCTTCGGCTGTGACTCGCACAAAGCCGACAAATTCGGTGCTGAAGGTTTCTATCGATTTGATCTTCATTCTGTTCCCCTTTCAGGAATGTGCGTCTGCCTGGATCAGGTCGGCGGCCTTTTCGCCAACCATGATCGCGGGAGCATTGGTATTGCCTGTGGGAATAGTCGGGAAAATCGAAGCATCCGCAACCCGAAGCGCCTCAATTCCATGCACGCGCAGGCGTTCGTCAACAACCGATTGTGCAGGATCGGTGCCCATTCTGCACGTGCTGCACTGGTGGAAAACCGTCCAGGATTTTTCGCGCACAAAAGCCAGCAAATCGTCATCCGACGTCAGATCGGGGCCGGGCGAAATTTCTTCTTCGATCACGGCCTGCATCGCGGGAGTGTTGGCGATCTGGCGCATCAGTCGGTGGCCGGCGACCATGACATCACGATCATATTGCGTGTCCAGATAATTGCAGTGGATTTCCGGCGCGACATTCGGATCAGACGACCGGATTTGCAGATACCCGGCGCTGGTTGGCTTGCAGGGATTGAACCCCAGCAGAAAGCCCGGAAACGGATCCGGCGCCATCAAAGGGCGCGTGCCCACCGGCGCGCGGGTATAGCTGACAGGTGAAAAATAAAGTTGCAGGTCCGGGCGGTCTGCACCCTTCATGACCCGCACGAACCCGCCGCCCTGATTAAGGCTGAGCGACAATGGCCCCTTGCGGCGCAAAAGATAGTCCAGCCCGACGCGGACCTTGCCGGAAAGCGGACCCAGTTGCTGGTTCAGGCTGGGAACTTTTGCGCGGTAATGGTTGTCGCCGCCCAGATGATCCTGCAGGTTGCGGCCCACCTGTTCCGAGGCGTGGACAATTGTAATGCCCTGATCACGCAGAACATTTTGGGGGCCGATGCCGGAAAGTTGCAGCAATTGCGGGGAATTGATCGCGCCGCCGCACAGGATCACCTCGCGCCGGGCGCGCAGGGTTTCGATCTGACCTTTCCGTTCATACTCGATGCCAACCGCGCGTTTGTTTTCGATCAGGACACGCCGCGCCAGGCACCGGGTTCTGATATCAAGATTGGCCCTTTTGCGTGCGGGCCACAGATAGCTGCGCGCGGCAGAGGCGCGAACCCCGTTTTTCGTGGTAATCTGGTAGCAGGTCGCGCCTTCCATGTCGGGCCCGTTGTAATCGGGGTTCAGTGGAAAACCGGCTTCGCCCGCAGCCTTCAGATAGGTATTAGTAAGCGGATGTGCTTCTTTTGACATATCGTAGACGGACAGCGGACCGCCCGTGCCGCGTATATTGTCAGAACCGCCTGACCAGTCTTCCATACGCCGGAATACTGGCGCGACGTCAGCCCAACCCCATCCGGGTGCGGTTTTATTCCAGTCTTCGTAATCCGATTTATGGCCGCGTACATAGACCATCGCATTGATCGAGCTTGAGCCGCCAAGAACCCTGCCACGTGGCAGGTACATCTTTTGTCCGTTGCGGTTCGGGTCGGGCTCGCTCTGGTATTTCCAGTTGACGCGCGCATCATAAAAAACCTTGCCGTATCCGATTGGCAGGCGTGTCCAGATCGAGGTATCCCAATCGCCGGCTTCCAGAAGAGCGACGGTAGTTTTGCCGTCTTGTGTCAAACGGTTGGCCAGAGCGGACCCGGCAGATCCCGCACCAACAATTACATAGTCAAATTCAGTCAATTTTGCCCTCTGGGATTTCGCGGTCAGATATCGGTTTGAACCGCCATACAGAACGAAACTCAAAGCGCGCAACCCTGTCTCCGTCAAGATGGCTCAATAGCGACATATCGTGGATTTTACTGCACACCGTCAGGGTATTCGCAACGGGCGCGCCACAACTGGTTTTGTTGCTCTGGTAAAGTCCCGCGTTCTGCGGGATAGGGGAAAGGTATGGATATCCTTTCTGGTTCACTTCTTGATCTGCTTGTGCCCGCGTTTGCGTTGTTTGTGGCCGGAACCGTGAAAGGCACGATTGGTATCGGGCTGCCGACAACGGCACTTGGGATCATGACCATCGTGATGGCACCGAGGATCGCGATTGCCTATCTGCTGGTTCCGATGCTGGTGTCCAATGCCTGGCAGGTGCACCGTGCCGGTCAGGCCAGACAAACCGCGCTGCGGTACCTGCCGTTTGCCGTGGCCCTTGTGATCGGGGTCTGGGTCACGATCTATCTGACCTACGATGTATCCGACCGGATATTGTTTGGTGTGCTTGGCGGTGCGATCGTTCTGTTTGTGCTGATCAATGTGACAGCATGGGCGCCCTATATACCTGACCGGCTTGCCCGTCCGATGCAGTATCTGCTGGGCACAATTGCCGGTGTTCTGGGCGGTCTAACCTCGGTCTGGGCGCCGCCGATGGTGATCTATCTGACCGCACGCAAAGTGCCAATGGCCGAGTTTGTGCGGGCCAGCGGTCTGCTGATCTTTATCGGCAGCGTGCCCCTTGCAGCAGGTTATTTTGCGCAGGGGCTGGTGGACATTCGAACATTCGGCGCGTCGGTTGCCTTGCTGGTGCCGACATTCGCCGGATTTCTGATCGGCGAACGGTTTCGTGGCCGCGCGGACGAGGTTACGTTGCGCCGGATCCTTTTATCCGTGTTCTTTCTTATGGGTCTGAACCTGATCCGACGCTCTGTTTTCGGCTGAGACTTCCGACTTTTCAGGATCGCAGCGCAGCCCGGTTCTTCAACGTTGTGCGGGAAATCGCGATCACGGTTACAATCGTCAGCAACCAGAAGAACCACGTAATCGGCCCGCGAAACAGGATTGACGGGTTGCTGCCCGACATCAACATAGACTGGCGGAAATTGTCCTCCAGAAGCGGGCCCAGAATAAACGCGATCAGGAAGGGGGCGGCAGGTACGCGGTAACGCATCATCGCGAACCCGACCCAGCCCATCGCAAACATAACGCCCACGTCAAACAGGTTGTTGTTCACGGCGAAGACCCCATAGATGCACAGTACCAGAACGGCGGGGATCAGGATGCGCTTGGGCACGTCAGCCACGTATTTGAACCCGCGGATGGCAACGGTTCCGACAAAGAACAGGAACACGGAGCTGACAATCAACCCGATGAACAGGCCGTAGATGATATCGACGTTCAGAATGAACATCATCGGGCCGGGTTGTAGCCCGTGGATCATGAATGCGCCGATGATGATTGCCGTGATCACATCCCCCGGCACACCCAGAGCAAGCAGCGGAATTAGCGTGGCCCCCGCGACACCGTTATTGCCGGCTTCGGATGCGGCGACGCCTTCGATTTCGCCCTTGCCAAAGTTTTCCTTGTGAGGTGATTTCCGGCGCGCCTCGGAATAACTGAGAAACGCGGAAGGTGCCGCGCCGATACCCGGAATAGAGCCAAGAAACACACCGATCATGCTGCCACGCACGATGGATTTGAAACAGCGCCTGTAGTCGGCAAAACTGACCCAGTTCTTTCCCAGACTGCGCGCCTTGCCGACATGGGCTGTCGGGTTCCAGGCCATCGCGATAATTTCCGGAATGGCGAACAACCCGATCAGAACCGCAATAAAGTTCAATCCACCCATCATGTTCGGATTGCCAAAGGTAAACCGGTTCGTGCCATAAATCAGGTCAAGGCCGATGGTGGCCAGCAACAGGCCCAACAGCGCCGACAAGGCACCCCGCAACAGGCTGTCGCCCGATACACCGGCAATGATCGTCAGGGAAAAGAGGATCAGCGCGAAGAACTCGGGCGGTCCGAAACTGAGGGCAAAAGACGCAAGCCATCCGGCAAACAGGATCAGCGCAAGGTTTGAAATGACATCCGCAGTGCAAGACGCCCAAAGCGCCATCCCCAGCGCTCGCCCGGCCTCGCCCTTTTCGGCCATCGGGTAGCCATCAAGAATGGTTGCCGACGAGGCGGGCGTTCCGGGTGTCTTGATCAGGATCGCCGGTATCGATCCGCCGAAAATTCCACCCTTGTAGACGCCCAAAAGCAGCAGGATGCCGGTGATCGGCTGCAAGGCGAATGTGAAGGGCAGGGTAAGCGCCACGGCCATCGTGGCCGACATACCGGGTATTGCTCCGCCGATCACACCGATCACGATCCCGCAGAACAGGGCAAAGAACGATTCGAAGTTTCCGACCAGCGAGAGGCCGGCAAGGATGCTGTCTGCAAAGCTCATGGCAGTCTCACAAAGTTGCCTTGGGGGATCGCGACCCCGGCCACGTGGGCAAAAAATGCATAAAGAACCAGCGGTACGGCAACAGCACATACAATGGCTGCAACGGGATGCCGTGTCTTGACCAGAAAGGCACTGGCGACAAACACCAGCATACAGGTCCAGACCATACCCGCGCGCGGCAGCGCATACATGGTGACCAGCATGATCGCAGCCATTCCCAACAGGCGCAATCTTGCGGCCTTCGTGCTGTCCGCAAGGTTTTCAGGTTCATCCGCTTCGGGCGCGGCACGACGCCAGTCCAGCAACAAACCCAGCCCCACTATTCCGGTCAGAATGGCCAGCGTGGCAGGCCAGAATATCGGCGACATGATCAGAAAACGGACATTGCTGGGCGACGACACCCATGTGGGAATTGCGACGGCCAGCAGGAAAACACAGGCGATACATGCCCCGATGCCCAAATGCAGCTGAATTGTCTTGTTGCTCATCTTCGTTCCACCCCGATGAAAAACGCCAGACCCGGTCAGGTCTGGCGAATTTCACTTTGCCATTTCAGTCTGACCGATGATCAACCTTCGATCCGCATGCCCAGTTCGTCAACCAGGGCGCGGAAGGTTTCATACTGCGTCTGGATGAAATCATTGGCTTCGACCGGATCCATGAAATCGATCACGGAGCCGCGCGCCGTCATCTTTTCAAGAAAATCGGCGTCTTGTGTGGCTTCGGCCATCCATGCGCCCCATTTTTCGGCAACATCGTCGGGGAGATCGTCAGGGCCGGCGATGCCGGTCCATCCAACCAGTTGGTGCAGGCTGGGTTTGCCCAGATCGGCCGCGGTTGGTGCATCAAAGCCGACAACGGGTTCCGGCGTTGTCACCAGAATGGGTTTCAACTGACCGTTGGCGATAAAGCTGGCCACCGCCGAAGAGTTTG
This sequence comes from Sulfitobacter sp. TBRI5, assembly GCF_051013555.1. Taxonomy (NCBI): domain Bacteria; kingdom Pseudomonadati; phylum Pseudomonadota; class Alphaproteobacteria; order Rhodobacterales; family Roseobacteraceae; genus Sulfitobacter; species Sulfitobacter sp. TBRI5. The sequence goes on from NZ_CP112884.1 coordinate 2,189,354, forward strand.
TGCACAGGAACGTGGCTGTGCCGTTCAGCACAGCGGTAGCCGCCGCGCCGCCGCCCTTTTGCGGAATATGTGTGGCCTGATTAAGCGGATCGGCAACGCCGAATTCCTTCAGCACCATAACGGCGGCAAGATGCAACAGAGAGCCAACGCCGGAGGAACTGTAGCTGACGCCGCCTTCGTTCACTTTGGCGATAAGGTCATCCATCGAATTGATGCCCGAAGCCGGCGTGACAGCGCACGCGACCGGGTTGATTTCGTAAACGGTAACAAAGCGGAAATCATCCAGCGTATAAGGCAGGGTTGCCTTCATCGCCGGATTGACGGAATGGGATCCGACGCGCGCGAACAGCATTGTGTAACCGTCGCCTTTTGCGTTCTGTACCGCAACCGATCCGGTTGCGCCGCCCGCGCCGGTGACATTGGCCATGATCAGCGGTTTGCCAACGACATTGCCCAGCGGTTCCGCGATTGTGCGGGCCGAGATATCTGTTGCGCCCCCTGCACCGTAGGGAATGACCATATTGATCGGTCGTTCGGGGTATTCTGCCAGCGCTGTCGTCGCAGCCAGCCCAAGACCCAGGGCACCGATTGCGCCTAGAAATGTACGTTTCATTTTTTCCTCCCTGTTTTTTTACAGCTTCACCTTATTGGCAACTGATGTGAACCCTTGACTTTTTATATTGTTAAGACAAGCTTTTAATAAGCAATAAAGTCTTACAAATTTCGATACTTTTGCTTACATTTCAGAGCGTGAAGGGGCGGGGAATGTCGATCAGAATGCTGCGGACGCTGATTGCCGTAGCCGAACACAAAACGTTCAGTGCCGCCGCTGACTCTGTTCTGGTGACGCACGCGGCTGTCAGCCAGCAAATGCGTGCACTGGAAATCGAGTTGAATGTGGCATTGTTCGATCGTTCCAAACGCACCCCCGAACTGACGCAGTCGGGCCGCGCCATTGTCGCCAAGGCGCGCCAGATCGTTCACGATTATGACAATCTTGTCGCTGCCGCGCTGGGGGATCAGGGGGTGCGGGGCGAAGTTGTTCTTGGCGCGTTGCCCACGATGCTGACCGGCCTTGCGCCCTTGGCGATGGCCATTTTGAAACAACCCTTTCCTGAGTTGCGGGTGCGCATCCAGCCAGGTCTGACATCCGCATTGCTGACGCAGATCGAACGGGGCGCTATTGATGCGGGTGTCGTTTCGCGCCCCGCAGCATTGCCGGTTGGATTGGAATTCTTGCATATTGCTGATGAACCCATGCAGCTGTTGGCGTCGCTTGAAACAAAAAGCGATGATCCGTTCGAGCTGTTGCAAAAGCATTCGTTTATTCGGTTCAATCGCGAAGCCGTGGTCGGGACCCTGATCGAAGCTTGGATCCAGTCCAAAAGGCTGATCGTGCAGGAAACGATGGAACTGGACAGCCTCGAGGCGATTTCCAGCATGGTCTATGCGAATCTTGGTGTTTCCATCGTCCCCGTGCATTCGGTTCAACCCGTCAATGCCCTGCCGATCAAGCGCCTTTCCCTTGGTGATGATGCACCGGTGCGCCAGATCGGGCTGGCATACAAGAAAGACAGTTTGCGCCAGCGCGTCATTGACGAACTTCACAAAGCTTTCCTGCACGCGATCGAAATCGGCGAGTTCAGGCCGCTTCCACCCCGACCGGAAAACGCAGAATGACCGTTGAAATACTTGTTCTGCTGATCCTCGGTGCCAGTGCGGGCGGGCTTATAAACGGGTTGGCCGGTTTTGGTACAGCGCTTTTTGCCTTGGGGTTTTTCCTGAACATCATGCCGCCGGTACAGGCCGTTGCAATTGTGGTTGTGCTGTCTGTTGTCAGCGGGTTTCAAGGCGTCTGGATCGTGCGCCACGCAATTTTCGACAATCCGCGTCGCCTTTTGCGTTTCTTGGTGCCGGCGCTGTTCGGCATCCCACTTGGCGTCGCGGCGCTGGCTTATATTGAACCACACTCGCTTAAAATCATCATCGCCGTATTCCTGCTGATTTATGGGGGGTTCTTCAGCCTGCGCAGCACACTGCCACGGATCGAACGGCGCACGCCGGTTATTGACGGCCTGATCGGCTTTGCCGGCGGGGTGCTGGGGGGCACGGCCTCGCTTTCGGGGGCGTTGCCAACAATGTGGTGTTCCATACGGCCCTGGCCAAAATCGGAAACACGCGCTGTGTTGCAGCCGTTCAACGTGGTGGTTCTGTCGCTGACTGCACTTATGCTTGCATTGCAGGGGGCTTACACAAAGCAAACGCTGTTCTATCTTGCGGTCGCGCTGCCGGCGGCAATGATCGCTGCACAACTGGGTATTGCGATTTTCAAACGCCTGTCTGACGATCAGTTTCGCAGAATGCTGATCGGGCTGACCTTTGTGTCCGGTACAATCCTGCTGGTGCGTGAACTGTTTTGACGCGTGGTGATGCGATGATCCAATTGCTGACTTGAAAGGAAACAGGGGTGAAGATTGAACGTATTGCCGTGTCCGTGTTTCGCGTCCCGATCGAAATACCTGTTGCCACGTCTTTTGGCATCATGCGCGACCGGCCCGCGGTTTTCGTTCAACTGACCGCTGAGGACGGAGCCTTTGGCTGGGGCGAAATTTTCGCCAACTGGCCCGCTGCCGGGGCCGAGCACCGGGCGCGCCTGTTGATGCTGGATATTGCCGATCTCGTGTTTGAAAGCCGTGCGGATACCCCTGAAATCACTTGGGAAACACTGACACATCAAACCCGTATTCGGGCGCTGCAAGCCGGAGAGTGGGGGCCGTTCCAGCAGGTGCTTGCCGGGCTGGATACGGCCCTGCATGACATGGCGGCGCGGCGCGCTGGTCTGTCGTTGGCGCGTTATCTGAACCCGTCCGCGGCAGAGGCTGTGCCGTGTTATGCCAGCGGCATTGCATCGTCCAAGGCAGCCGCGCAGGTTGCCTGTGCCCGCGCCGACGGATTTGGTGCCTTCAAGATCAAGGTCGGGTTCAATGATGTCACCGATCTGGAAACGCTGGGCGCGGTGTCGGATGATCTGGGCAGCGGCGAACGGCTGTTTGCTGATGCCAATCAGGCCTGGGATGTGCCCCGCGCCGTGGCCTTCATGCAGCAGGCCGACGCATTTGGGCTTGGATGGATCGAAGAACCCATTCCGGCAGACAGCCCGCGTTCAAATTGGGTGGCCCTTGCCGACAACATAAAAACACCGATTGCCGTTGGGGAAAACATTGCTGGTGATGTTGCGTTTACGCAGGCAATCGAGGCGGGCCATTTCGCCTATCTGCAACCGGATGTGGCGAAATGGGGTGGCGTCACCGGATGTTTGCGCGTTGCGCGCACCGCATTGCAGGCCGGGCGGTTCTATTGCCCGCATTTTCTGGGGGGCGGTATCGGGCTGCGGGCTTCGGCGCATGTGTTGGCGGCTGCGGGTGGGCCGGGGGTGCTGGAAGTGGATGTAAACCCGAACCCGCTGCGTGACGCTTTTGAAGGCGAAGCTATGTCAGGTGGTGACTGGACGCTGGGCACTGCCGCCGGACTGGGTATCGAAACCCTGCCGCAAGCCCTTGGGCCATATCAAACATTGTCGCTGGAAAAAACGCGCGTGTCCTGAACGTGCAATCCGAAAGGAAGCAAACTTATGTATACCTTGTATCTTTCGAAAGGTAGTTCCGCCCTTGCAGCCCATATCCTGCTTGAAGAAATCGGTGCGCCCTATGACACGGTTGTCGTATCTATACCGGACAAGGCGCATCTGACGCCGGATTATCTGGCGATCAATCCAAAAGGGCGGGTGCCTGCGTTGCAAACACCCCAAGGGGTGCTGACGGAAAACACTGCCATTCTGGCGTATCTCACGCAAGCGCATCCGGAACACGCACTGGCCCCGACCGATACGTTTGCATTTGCGCAGGCGCAGGCGTTGAACAGCTACATTTCTTCCACCTTGCACGTGGCCTTTGCACACAAGGCCCGCGCTGCGCGCTGGGCCGATGATCCGGTTGCGATCGCGGCGATGCAGGCCAAGGTTGCACCCAACATCGCAGAAGGCGCGCAGTTTGTCGAAGATCACCTGATAAAGGGACCATGGGCGCTGGGAGAGCGGTATTCCATGTGCGACCCCTATCTGTTTCTGGTGCACAGATGGATGGCGGCATCACAGGTTGAACTGGCAGATTACCCCAGACTTAACGCGCATAACAAAGCAATGCGGGCCCGCCCCGCTGTGCAGGCTGCACTGGCACAACACGGGCTTTAGCCGATGACCTCGTCTGACCTGTCGTCGGTTTCGCCATAGCGTTTCAAAACAGCCGGTTTGGTACCCTCGTAAACCCGTTCAAGGTTCTGTGCGATCTTGGCGTTTTCGCGTTCAAACAGGCAATCACCGTTCAGGTCTGATGCAACGATAAAAGGGCCCATCTTGTTGCATTTTATCACCCACATCGCCTGGGCCAGCCCCAGTTCTTCGTTCCAGTGGACCGCTTCGACATTTTCAACACCACGCCCCAGCAACGCGCCGGTGCCGTAGCCGACAGTAGACAGATAAATTGCCCCATTGGGGACAAAGTATTCCTTGTAGTCCTTTGATGTCATTCCACCTTTGCCGATGATCAGTTTCGCGCCCGTCTTGGCCATCCATTCCGGCAACCATTTGGCAAACCGGAACGACGCAGTGGCGGTCACCGCGCCCATTTCAAAAGACCCGTCCGGATTGATCCGAGCAGCCGGCGAACAGTGGAAATTCGCAGCGCTTTGTGAGGGCAGTTCCATCGGGATATTGGCCTGATCTTCAAGCGCGCGCATGTAAACGCCTTCACGCGCAGTATACATCAACCCGTCCAGATAGACGATGTCGCCAAGGCGCAGGTCTGCAATGGCTTCGGGTGTGGGGGTGGTGGACAGCCGTATTTCACGGGGTTTCATCGAGCCGCTCCTTTGGGTGGAACCGTTGTTTGCACGGAAATCACAGCGTCATGATGCAAAGTCGCAATTTGATCCGGAGAATACCCCAGTTCGCAAAGAATTGAAACGGTATCGCGGCCTTGCACTGGTGCCGGTTCAAGTGTTTCGACTTGCCACGGGGCTGTAAACGCAAGGCTTGGCACTTTGAAAGTGCGCCCCAGTTCGGCCACCGCCAAATCGCCCCACGCGCGCGAGTTTTGCATTTGCGGATGGTCCATGATTTCCGCCAGAGTCCTGATCCGTGCTGCTGGCACGTGGGCGGCTGACAAAACATCCTCCCAGTGATCGGCGCTGCGCCGCAACAAGGTATCGCGCAGCACTCGTTGCACATCAGCGGGGTCTGAAACATCTGCCAACCCTTCCTGATCTATGGCCTTGCATAAACGCAGTGCTTGCGCGGGGTTGTTTGCGGTAATGACCAGTTGTCCGTTGGACGTTTCAAACCGTCCTGAAAATGGTGAATCCGAAAACGCACGGTTGCCGTCCAGCCCGCGCAACTGGCCTGTCGCTTGATGGTGAAGCGCGTAAGCACCCATCATTGTCGTGATTGCATCCAGCATGGAAATTTGAAGATGCTGGGCTGTTTCCGGCGTCTTCGCCCTTTGTAAAAATGCAGCCAGAATCGCTGTAATCAGTGTTTGACCGGCGACATAATCTACAATTGGCAAGCCGACACGCATCGGGCCGCTTTGATCCGTGCCTGTCATCGCCATTAACCCGCTGATTCCTTGAAGGATATGGTCATAGGCAGGCCTGTTTGCCAGTGGTCCGCTTGGGCCGAAGCCGGACAGGCTGGCGTAGATAATATCCGGCTTCAACGCCGTGCAAGGTTCAAACCCTATACCCAAACGGTCGACCACTCCGGGGCGGAAATTTTCAGTGATGACGTCCGCTGTGACAAGTAGATCAAAGAATACCTGACGCCCTTTTTTTGATTTCAGGTCAATCACGACAGAACGTTTACCAGCGTTCTGGCTTAGGAAAGACGCACCCAAACCAGCGGCTTTCATCGCATCGGTTCCACCGTGAGCCCGTACAAAATCGTCACCTGCCGGGCGTTCCACGCGTATAACATCTGCCCCCATCATCGCCAGTTGCCCAGTCGCAAACGGACCAGCAAGAACGTGGGTCAGGTCCAGAACACGGATACCGTCTAGCGGTCTTGTCTGTTTCATTCTTTTGTTGGTCCCAAGATCATTCCGCCGCCTCCATCGCGGATTCCCAATCGACCGTTTCGCGGCGTTGATAATCTGTAAACCAGTCGGGGTCAGTGCGGTATTCCACGCGCCCGTCGGCAAACACCCGCGCCACGGCGCGGCGGGATGACAGGCAAAATGCGTGCACAGACATCTGCATGCCCCCGGTGTGGCAGTATCCCACTTCAATGTTGCAATCGATCACCATGTTCTTGCCGACAAAGCCCATCGCGCCCATACCGATGGAATTGCCCAGTTCCTTGAACTCGTCCTCCAATTCGGCGATGCGCGGATCCGCATTGCGGCTTCCGACGACGCGCAGACAGGCGGCGCGCTTGCCCAATACCATGCAGGTGTCCTTGCACCCGCCCAGCCCGATGCCGATAATCGCGGGCTGGCAGGCCAATCCGCGTTTGCCAAAGGCGACCAGACTGTCGAGGTAAAAGCGCTTGATCCCCTGTATGCCGTCCGAGGGAAACAGCATCCGGTAATCCGTGCCAAATAATCCGCCCTTGTGAACGGTGATCAGATCAATCCATTCGCCGCCGGGTTCATAGCCATATTCGATTTCGGGGGCACCGATGCCGACGTTGTTGTTGTGGTCGGTGCGCCAAAGCGGATGCACCCGGTTGGGGCGCAGGGGCACGCCGTTGGTGGCGTTGGCCGTCGCACGGCGCAACGCAGCCTCAAGCGCGATGGGTCCGCCCTCGATCTGGGTATCGTTGCCCATTTTCACGTACCAGCGCGGTGTGCCGGTATCACCGCACATGGCGCGGCGGTCTTCCTTGGCGGCCTTGTAGTTTTCCAGCATCGCCTGCAGCACAAAGGATGACAGATCGCCGTCTTCGGTTTTTGCGGCAGCTTTCAACCCGTCCAGATAATCCTGCGGGATTTCGATTGCGGCCTTGTCCATTAGGGTTTCAGCGGTTTTCTGGATCAGGTCGATGGGGATCATTGGGCAGCCACCAGTGTTTCGGGTTCATCATCGGGCAATATCGTCTCGCCGGGGCGGACGATGGTGAATTCTACCGGCTTGCGGGTCACGTCTATGTCCTTGCCATTTTGCGTCGCCACAGTGAAATAACTGTCTTCCATCGCGCCGGGATCGGGAAAATCCTCGCGGTAGTGGGCGCCGCGCGAATTTTCGCGCGCCAGCCCTGCTTTGGTGATGACGGTGGATATATCACAAAGTGACCGCAAATTCAGCCAGTCATGCCATGTGAGGTTGAAGGCAAGATTATCTGCCGCCACGCCGACGTCCATCAGGTTTTCCGAGATTTCTGCGATCCGTTCCAAGCCGCGCGCCATGCCGGTTGCGGTGCGCATCACGCCAACATCGTCCCACATGGCCTCTTGCAATTGCTTGCGCAGCGGCAGGACAAGATCAGGTGCGCGTGTCAGCGGATGACAGGCCCGTTCGATTTCGGCGGCCAGCACATCTTCGTCGGGCTCGCGCAGTGCGGTCATGGACCGGATGTCGGCACCCATCACGTCGCCGGCAATTCCGCCATATACAGTCGAATTGGCGACCCCGTTGCCACCCAGCCGGTTTGATCCATGGGCACCGCCGGCATCCTCGCCTGCGACATAAAGCCCTTCCATGGCGGTGCGGGTGTCCACATCAACGACGACACCCCCCATAAAGTAATGCGCCGTCGGCACCACCTCGACCAGACCGGCGGCCAGATCAAAGCCGCTGTCTTCGCAGCGTTTGACCATGCCCTTGAATTTCTGACGCACAGTGTCGAGGCCAAGATGCGCCATCGAAATGAACACGCCTTCCTGTTCCGGATTGTTGTTCTTGCGCATCTCGGCATAGATGCCGCGGCTTACAACATCGCGGGTCGCGCGTTCGCCCTTGGCGTCATAATCAAACATGAACCGCGCACCGTTGTGATTGATCAATTGCCCGCCCGCGCCGCGCAGGCCTTCTTCCAGCACGGTGCCGGTCATGCGGGTGTGATCGCCGGCCAAAAGGCCGGTCGGGTGAAACTGCACCATTTCCATATCGCGCAGGGGCAGTCCGACACGCAGCGCCATGGCCAGCCCGTCCATCGTCTTGTCGCCTGACGGGGTGTGGTATTTGTACATGGTCGGGCCGCCGCCTGTGGCCATCAACACGGTTTTCGCGCGTACGAACCGAAACCCGCCTGTGCGCATGTCGATCATCAGAACGCCCGCCAGCGCGCTGCCATCCCTGGTCGGGATCAGGCCAATGGCGCGGTGTTCCTGCAGTTTTTCGACCGGTCGGGACAGAACCTGTTCCATAAGCCGGTTGATAATCTCGATCCCGGTCAGATCGCCCTTGTGCACGGTGCGATCGGCGGTTTGACCGGCAAAGGCCTTTTGATGCAGCGTGCCATCCGGATTGCGATCAAAAAAACAGCCGATTTCGTTTTCCAGTTCGCGAATACGCACAACCGCCTGCTCACACAGCCGCCACGCCATATCCTGATCGGGCAGCCATTTGCCGCCCTGTATCGTATCCATAAAATGACGCTCTACCGTGTCGCCACCGCCCAGCGCCACGTTATAGCCGCCCTGCACCATGCGGGTGCAGCCGCATTTTCCGATCAGCCCTTTGACAGCAATGGTGATTTTTGTGCCTTCCGGCGCGCTTTGATGGGCGTGCAGCGCCGCAAACAGGCCCGCGCCTCCGGTTCCCAAAATCAGGATATCGGTGTCGTGCCGTTCGATCCTTGGATTGAATGTCATTAGCTACACCACCTGCAAAAAGAATGATCCGGAAATCAGGAATGCGATGCCCACAGCCGCCGCCGCCCAGGTTTTCTGTGCTCCGCTCCACGGCAGCCATTCCAGTGCCATCAGGCGCAGGCCGCCGAACATATGAACAGCCAGCAGGAACACCAGACCGAATTCTGCAAGTTTCACCATGGGCTGGTCCGAGAACTGCAAAAACGCATCCAGCCGGTCGGGTTGGGTCAGCGCAAGCGACAGAACCCAGAAATGCAGCGGCAGGAACAGGGCCAGCCCCAGCCCGGAAAGACGGTGCAGCACAAAGGCCAGCCAAAGCGGGTGGGCACGGGCAGGGCGGATCATAGCCATGTAACCGCCACCACGGCACGCGCGCCCAGTGCGAACAGCCCCAGCCCGATCCCCCACGACACGACATTCAGCGCGCCGGCCTTCAGGCCAAGCCATTCGTGGCAAATGACGCGAAGCCCGATGGCTGCATGTATGGATACGGCCAGAACAAAACTGCCATAAAACAGGAACCAGAAAAGTGACCCCTGGGTGCGTCCCAGAATTTCGGCTGCGCTCAGCCCGCCCTGGACCGCATAGATCATTACCGCGATATGGCCCAGCACAAGCGGGGCCATCATCAGCGCGGTGATCCGCTGCGCCATATAAAGCCGAAGGTCCATCATCAGGTTCGCCTTTTGAAAAAAGATCTGGCGGTTTCGCGTTTCAGCCCCGCTATCGCGGACATGGGATCAAGATCATTGGGGCAATAATGCGTGCAACTGCCCATGGAATGGCAGTTATGACAGCCGCCATTGCCGGACACGGCATCAAGGATCACCTGTTTCTGGGCGTCCTTGGCATCGTTATAAAGCGTCCACGCCCGTTGAAGGGCCGCTGGCCCCAGATAATCCGCGTTGCCCGCCACGGTGTCACAGGCCGCGTAACAGACCGAACAATTGATACATTCGATCCCGGCGTTGGCCGTGACGCGATCGGGGGTTAGGGGATCGATCTGTTCGATCGGATCTGACCTGTCGCGTGTCGGGTGGTGCAGCCCTTCGGCGGCGATCCACTTGTCAAAGAACGGGTCCATATCGGCGACCAGATCCTTGATCACCGGCAGATTGCGCAGGGGGGCGATATCTACCCTGTCGTTTTCCGTTACCTTTTTCACATGGGTGCGGCAGGTCCAGCGTGGCTGTCCGTTCACCATCATCGCGCAGCTGCCGCACATGCCAACGCGGCACGCAAACCGGTAGCTGAGTGTCGGATCGGCGTTTTGCTGGATCCATGACACAACATCCAGAACCGTCTGGTTGTCGTGGGCCGGTACCTTGAACGTGTCTTTATGGCCGCCTTTCGCATCACCGCGGCTGACTGTGACGTGCAGGTAAGTTTTTTGCATTGCCACAGACCGCCTCCTTGGGGTTCGCTACGAATGTTCGGCACCCTTGGTTATAAGCAAGAGTTAAACTGACAAAAAGGAATTAGTATTTATGTTTTGCGTAAGAAAGTCTTACGAATTGGCTTGGAAAGGGCAGGCATGACCCAGTCTGATTTGCAAACTCACTTGCGCGCGCGGTTCGCGGAAGACCTTGATCTTGACGAACTGACAGGATCGGCGCGTGAAACAATCACGAAAATGGCGGCACGCGCATCGTGCCGGTCGTTCCGAAAGGATCCGGTTGCGGATGAAACCCTGCGGATGTTGTGTGCGGTTGCAATGTCCGCGCCCTCCAAAAGTGATCTGCAACAACGCGACATTATCGTTTTGCGCGATTCTGCGGTGGTGTCGGCGGTCAAGGAATTGCTAGCGGCGCAAAGCTGGATCGCGGGCGCGCCGTCGCTTTTGGTGTTTTGTGGCAATAACCGGCGGCAACGCCAGTTGCATGCGCGCTGGAACCGCCCGTTCGCGAATGATCATCTGGATGCGTTATTCAACGCGAGTGTGGATGCCGGCATTGCCCTGTCCGCCTGTGTTACGGCGACCGAGGCGATGGGACTGGGATGCTGCCCGATCAGCACGATCCGAAACGATGCGCAAGCGGTCAGCGACCTGTTGAAGCTGCCCGATCATGTTTTTCCGGTTGCTGCGCTGGCGGTAGGTTTCCCCGAAACCCATGGCCGGATCAGCCCGCGCCTGCCGCTGTCGGTGACGGTGCATTGGGACAGGTTTGACGAAAGCGGGATTACGCAGGCATTGGACGCATATGACGCTTTGCGCGCCCAGCCCGGTAAAAAGGTTTCGCAGCGCGACACGGCAACCTTTGGTCATTCAGACCCCTATGTCTGGTCCGACGGCAAAACCCGTCAGTATGCCAAACCCGAGCGGGAAGATTTCGGCGCTTTCATACGAAGCAAAGGGTTCAAGCTGGAGTGACAGCAACCGCATGGCGGGGAACGATCCGATTCAGGGGTCCGCGCAGTCAGGAATACCGTGTTTTCAATTGGTCGAAACATGGCTCTATCCGCGACGCCCGGTTCATTTCATGGGTTCGAACAGCCGAACCCGGAGGTGTCTCCTTGGCTTGCCGGTGCTTCATATCCGCAAAGAACACATGAACAATCACGAGAGTTTGACCTCGCTCAATAGGGCGGCCCCGTCAGTGTGTTAGACTAGAAAGATCAAGCAATCCTGATTGAGAAAGGCGATGGAGAACCTCGAAGCATTTCGATCAGCCAACAAGCGCTTTGAAGCCATGATGTGCTTCGATATTCACTCGGGGCGTTACGTGTCGGTCAATTTGTTTCTTGCCGTTGTCAGTTTCGCGACCACTTTCAGTTCCGTTTTTGGCCGCTGGTCAATGCTGCTTTGGGGCTTTGCAGGTCATCTCATACTCTCGTGGTTCTCGCTTTCCCAAGACTTTTCGCCGCTGTCGGAAGCAGGATTGAAACGGATTTGGGCACGTCCCGAATACAATTCGGAGGGTAACCACTATGGGTGATGAAAAAACACAGACTTGGGATGCGATTGTTATCGGGTCCGGCATGGGCGGTATGACCGCGGCCGCCGCACTAGCCAAAATGGGCCACAAGGTCTTGCTTTTGGAGCAGTACAAGACACTGGGCGGACTGACGCACAGCTTTTCGCGCGAGGGATTTTCCTGGGATGTCGGGATTCATTATCTCGGCTGTGTCGCGCCCGGCGACCGGGAACGGGCATTTATCGACTGGCTGTCGCACACCCCCATGGAATTCGAACCCATGGGGGCGGTTTATGACAACCTGCATCTTGCGGATACCGCGCCCTTAGCGCTGTCACGCCCCTATGAGGCACAGGAGCGCGACCTGAAGGATCGCTTTCCCGACGAGGCCGAAGCGATCGAAGCCTGGACTGCCGCGCTGCGCGCAGGGCGGGAAGTCATGTACTCGATCGCGTCAACCCGCGCCATGCCTGACTTTGTTGGCCACATGATTGAGTGGTGGAACCATCGGGCCATTAACAAATGGTGTGCCCGCACAACCCAGGAGGTGGTCGACAGTATCACGCAAAACAAAAATCTGGCCGCTGCTTTTACCGCGCAATGGGGGGACCACGGAGGCCGCCCAAAAAAGGCAAGTTTTGCCATGCATGCGCTGGTTTGCGGTTCTTTTCTGGAAAGCGGTGCATGGTATCCTGTGGGTGGCGGCAAGGCTTTTGCTGAGCATCTGGTACCTACGATCACGCAAGCAGGTGGAGAAGCCCGCGCGGGTGTGAAGGTTGACAAGCTGCTGGTCGAAAAAAACGGGGTCGTCGGGGTGCGCACATCCGAGGGAGAGGAAATCCGTTCGGATGTCGTCATATCCAACATCGGTGCGCGCGAAACGGTCAATCATTTACTGCCTGCAGGCTTCGGACCCGAAGACTGGATCGGCAAAATTCAGGCGCTGCCAGCCTCGATTGCCCACTTCAACCTGTTTTTGGGTTTTGAGGGTGACGTGAAAGAGGCCGGAGCCACACGGTCTAACCACTGGATCTATCCGACAGGAGAGGTAGACGTGATGTGGACAGATGCGCCGGAAGGCGATCCGCCCGGCTTTTTTGTCTCGTTTGCGTCCCTGAAAGACCCAAGCCACGATCCCGGCCCCAAGCAAAAATATGCGGGCGAAATGGTCGTCTGGGCCGATTGGAACAGTGTCGCCCGATGGGCGGGCCTTCCTTCGGGTGCACGCGGCGCAGAGTACAAAGCCATGAAACAACGGGTCGAGGACAAAATGTTCGCGCTGTTCAAGAAGAGTTTTCCCGATCTGGCGGAACTTGTCGTCTTTCGTGAGCTTTCGACGCCTTTGGCGACGGCGTCGATTACCGGCCACCACGAAGGCCGTTTCTATGGGCTTGACGGAACGCCAGAACGCGTACTGAGCGATGCGCTCAATGCCAAGACCCCGATCAAAGGGCTATATCTCTCCGGGCAAGACGTGGTCAGTCAGGGTATTCAAGGCGCTCTTTGGGGCGGGATACTTTGTGCTGCCAGCGTTGATCCAAGAATTTTCAAACAGGTAAGACGCTGATCTGCCGGACTTGGACCTTATTGGGGCAGGTGACCGAAAAACCTCAATACAGCCGGTCATGAACGCCGCGCAGTCGCCATTCGGAGCTCTGGTCTTGAGCGCGACAGTGTTCGAACAGGAAAACCCTATGCCAGAGCATTATATTCTGCCCGTCGCGTAACAGTTGGGGGAAATTGGTGGAGCCTAGCGGGATCGAACCGCTGACCTCCTGCATGCCATGCGTCACCTCGCACCCCCGACAACTCACCCATATGTTCCATACGCTTTAATTTGTTGGCTTTTTTGCAAGTGACCTCTTGCATAAAGTACTCCATATGCCCCATATATGCCTTGCAACAAAGCAGGGGTGCACCCCCAGCGCACCCCCGAAGCAAGGAACGAACAATGACAAACATCATCAGCACCGACGCACAGGTCCGCTCCGCGAAGGTCAAACCAGGTCAGACCCGCAGCGATTTCAGCGTCGATGGCGTGGCAGGTCTGCGCCTGCGGGTTACGTCCAACGGCGTTCGGACATTCCGGCTTGAGAGCCGCAAGGCTGGCAAGGTCACCCTTGGCACATATCCGTCCACCAGCCTGTCCGATGCGCGCCGTGCCGCGGGCATCCTGATCGCCGAGGCCGACCGCGCCAAGGTTAACGGCGCGACTGGCACAAAGGTGCTGGCCACTCAGGACCGCAGGACATTGGCAGAGCTGCTGGACAGGTATGAGGCCGACGCTGGCAAAAACCTGTCAAGCTGGCACGAGGAACGCGCCGCCATCGCGTATCGTTATGACCCCGCGACACCGCTGGCCAAACTGTCCGAGCAGGCAATGCTTGCCCCTGTCCGTCGCGACAACAATGTCGCCGCCAAGCGCGCCTGTCGCTACCTGTCCACCGTGCTGCGCTGGGCCGATGCAGGTCACCCGATCCCGAACGGGAAACTGGACGAACTTGTGCCAGAGGTCAGCCGAGAGCGCGTCCTGTCCGATACCGAGCTGCGCGCCGTCATCCACGCATCCAGCAAGCTCACGCCATTGTGGCGCGACTACTGTCTTGGATTGATCTATTCGATGCGCCGCAGTGGCGAGCTTTGTGCCGCTGCGGTCGAACACATCGATTTCGATGCGGGCGTCTGGCAGGTTCGCATCTTCAAGGTGCGTGGCAGAGGTCACAAAGTCGAGGCGCACCCGATCAGCACACAGCTTGCCGAGATACTGCAAAAGCGTGGCGTGACCGCTGGACACATCTATGCGACAGCCGCAGGTAAACCCCTGTCCAACAATTTCGACCGCACCCTGAAGCGGTTACACGAACTGTCCGGCACCAGTGGCTGGTCTTGGCATGACCTGCGCCGCACCAGCCGCACTCTGATGGGACGGGCTGGGGTGCGTCCCGAAATATCCGAACGGTGTATGTCGCACGCGCTGACGGGGGCGGGACGCATGGCTGCCGTATATGATCGCTATGACTATCTGGACGAAATGCGGGAGGCATATCAGGCACTTGGCGACAAAATAGATTCCATACTTGCGCTCTGATCCCATATGGCACAATATGTAGGTGTGGGCGACGATTCGCCCACTATCCGCTGAGGTTACGTCTAACCTTTGCGGAACTTAATGAACCAAGGAATGTTGTGATTCGTCACAACCCGTAGGGTTAAATTCCTCTGCGGCAATCAAACAAACAAACAACTCCGTTCGCGACGGTCGCGGGTGGTTTTATTTTTGTTCGGGATTGTCGTGGAGGAAACAATGACATCCAAAAATTTGCGCATCCTGCGCCCAAAACTTGCCGCCCAAAAAGTCGGCCTTTCCATCACATCCGTCAACGAAATGAGCCGTCAGGGTTTGTTTCCGCGCGCCGTCCAGATGACGCCAAAAACCCGTGGGTTCCTAGAACATGAAATTGACGCGTGGATCGCATCACGGGTTAAGCTGCGTGATAGCGGCGACCCGTCCACTGACCCGATCTTGAACGCCAATCTGGCACGGGTATGAACGAATTCGTCCCGGTAAAGGCGAAAGAAAAAGCCGACGCGAACTGAACCGCGCCGACCTTCCCAATCATCCGCACTAAAAAGCACGAACCTAACAACTCAGCTTTTTAGTGCATTTCTCCCGAAAAGGAAATGACACTATGAAGACACTTGGCGAAGTATTACGCGAACGCCGCGAAGAAACTGGCCTTTCGTTCGACGAACTTTGCGCGCAATCCCCGAAACGCGATCCGATCCGTTTGGACACCAAGGCGGCGCATCGCGATGGCTCTTGGTTCCGCGCCAATATGGATATTGCTCTGAAAGGTGCGAACGAAAGGTATACAGCGGCTGGTTTGCCGTTGCTGGACACACTGCATTCGCGCGGCGCTCACTATGGTTTGATGACACTCGAAGTAAAAAAAACCAATGGCCAGACATATCGGAACACTGACGCGGATGCGAACTGGCTCAACGATGCGATCAAAGCGTCAAAATGGCTCGGATACATCCCGTTCGATTGTATGCGGGATCAGCGGCACGCTTCGCCGCTGATCAGGCCACCTGCAGGACATCATGTGTCGGTGTCTGCGGCGCTTGATATCTCAATACCAGACGCGGACGAACTTGAGCCGCAAATCAGGGTTTACAGGGAAACTGACACACCGCTGCACCTGATGGCGCAACCGTACACATTGATTCTGGTTGGGGAGAAAAGTTCACTCGAACCCATTTTTACCCACCTTGCCGACAAGTTTGGTGCCGCTGTTTTCATCTTCACAGGGGATGGTTCGGACGGGCTGATTTACGAAATGGCCAAGATGATTGACGACCACGGCAAACCCGCCGTCATCAGCTATTGTTCCGACTTCGATCCAAGCGGCTTTGCGATGCCAAAGGCTGTCGGATGGAAACTGCACCTGATGCGCGAGATCGGGTTGATGGAACAGGAGGTCATTACCTTACCGACCGCTCTGAGTTACGAGCAATGTGTCGAACACGACATACCCAGCACACCCATCAAGGCCACGGACAAAAGGGCCGCAGCTTGGCGTGCGCGTTGGGGTCGGGAGCAAAGTGAAATCGACGCTCTCGCCACGTTGAACCCTCAAGTTTTGATAGATGCGATTGAGGCAGATTTCTCGCCGTATTTCGACCCGACACTGAAAAGCCGTGTTTATGAAACCGTCCGTTCATATGAGCGCCGTGAGACACAACGGCTGCACGACGCCATTGGCGATGAAGAGATGGAAGCCATGCGCGGACAGTTCGACGCCAAGCTGTCCGAAATCGCAAAGCAGGTTGCCGAGCTTGAAGAGGCAATGTCCATCAGTGCGGACGAGGTTGATGGTTTTGAACCCGAGCCTTTCGAACTTCCCGCAGCGGTTCTGAACGGACAGCCGATCAGCGATCCCCTGACAGGTGTCGGTTGGGATTGGCTCGATATCCATAACCGCATGCAGGCGCGCAAAGCGCTCGACGACAACGACTGAGGCACTCGGGGCGCGTCGGACAGGCGCGTCCCCAATTTACAGGATGAGAAACATGAACAACCCAATCCCAATGTGTCACGGCATCGGCAATGGCGAGACGCACACCCTGATCCTTGATGACGGACGCGACAACCCGCACCCGATGCGCACCTATGAAATGCACCTCGTGTTTGGCGGGCACGTCATGTGCGGCAGGTCAAAGGCGCTGCACACGGTGCCCGCCAGAGGCATCAAGCACCCAATCACTCTGAGCCTCGGGCAGACAGAGCATCGTCAGCGCAAACTGCTGGAAGGGCGCTGCATGTGCCCGGACTGCTGGGCAGCGCTGCGCAAACACATCGAGCGCGTGTGGCATCAACATGGATGATCTCCGGCGCATAGTCCCGGAAATGGATGCCGCGTGGTATGCGGGGACGTCCCCGATTGCGGATGCGTTAGCAGGCGACGTGATCATCACCCTGACGTCGATGGCACGTGAGGCCCGGAACGACATCAGCGCGCTGGGTCTGGACCCTGATGATCGCGACGGCTTGCGCATGCACGACCATCCAGCCGTCCATTTTTATCTGGAGTGTTATGAGGCCATCGCGACGTTCAAATATTGGGCGGATGAGGGTGATTTTGCAGCCGTCTTGGACCGTGTCGAGTTGGCGCAAACCAAGTGGCTCCACGGTCAACCCGAGCCGTCCGAGGCGGTCGCCCAGTTGAGCGCCGCCAAGGCACGGGCCGCAACGGTCCAGATGGCACAGCGTGCCCAGTTGAGCGGACTGACCCGTGGCAATAGCGAGCGCCGCGCAGCTGCCGAGGCCCGTGTGGCAGCCGTGCGTGACGCGCTGGGGATCGATGAGGCTGCCAGTCTGCTGTCATCGATCAGACGCGCGTCTGACGGGCCTCTGGCGGCTGTGGCCGCATTGTACGGCTACGGATGCGTGACGACGTTCCTCGCGGATTTGTCGGACAAAAGCTCGTGTGTCCGATCCCAGATCATGCGGGATGCGCGCAGGGGTGGATCGCCGATGTGTGCCACCCCCAAGGGCGCTGACAGGCCCGAAAAACTGTGAATTGAAATAGAGAAACCGCCAGCGGTGATGCTGACGGCCCTCGGATGCAAGGTGGTAAATGGATACCTCACCATCGCATCCGGTCAGAAAAATGCAAGAGGAAAAAATGCGATGACCCCTTACACCTTGCGGCTCGAAAACATGCTCAGTCATGTCCTGCAACCTTATGAGGCACTCGGCATGCTGGACATCCAATGCCGGGTGCGCGGCGATACCGTCACGATCCGGGCCGACGCGGGTGACGTCAACCTGATCTGTCGCACGATCCCGATCCAGCCTCTCACCAGCGCATTGTTTGCTTTGCTGATCGCAGACGGCGAGCGTTTGCAGATGCTTTCTGGTCGGCACGGCGTCTGCATTTACTCATCATCAGGCCAGTGCGCGGCGATGTACGAGCATCGCGACAGGTTTGCCCGGGTGCGTGAGGTGATGACATGAGTGCCAGCACAGAATGGGCGATCACACGCGACGGCCCAACCGCACCTGCCCAACCGCACGGTCAAACGTGGGCCGATTATGCGGCGACAACGGGTCTGCCTGTCTTTCCTGTCGCTATTCTATGGGATGCCGCCAAAGGGAAGTGGACCAAGCGCCCGCTGACCCGGAACGGGCATCTGAATGCCAGCACCGATGTCAGTCGGTTTGACTGGTCTCGGGCGAATGGATTTGGCATCGCAATGGGCAATGGTCTCTACTCTCTGGACCTCGACGGATACAAAGACGGATGCCTTGCGGAGCAATGGCTGATCCAGTGGCAGGTACCAACGGCAACCCGTACACACAGGACGGTCTCGGGCGGACTGCATTTGCTCTATACCCTGCCCGTAAAGCATCGTGACCTGCGCACCCGCCAGAACGTGGTGCAAGGGCTGGATACGCGGGGCGTGGGCGGGTGGATCGCATTCGGGGCTGGGTATGCGGTCGCAGATTCGTCGCCGCTGGCCGAACTGCCCGAAATGGCCTGTGATGAATTACTGGCCGGATCAGGTCCAAGCCGCGACCTGACGTTGCCCCCGCTTGCGGCCATCGACAGGGCCGACGTCACGCGACGGCTGGGTCTGGCGCTGACATTTGGCAGGCCGTCCCTGCGGTATCGCTGGGCGGGCGGGGCGGATGGCCTCCACGATACGTCCGCATCCGGCTTCGACATGTCGATTGCCAAACTGCTGTCAAACGAACGGTTTAAATATTCCGAGATTGTCTGGCTTCTGGCCACACAGTTTCAACATGGTGTTGTGGCCCGCGACGGCTGGACCGAGATCACCGAACGTCAGGCCATGCGCGCAGCCGCGCGGGCCGTCAAAGGCCGTGGAGATGGTGTGATGTGCCCAAAGGTGCGGGAGATGTTCTATGGACGCTAACACCCTTGCCTCAGAAATCCTGCGCATTTCCGATCTGGTCGAGATCGACCGGGAACCCGCCATTCAGGCGCTCAAAACAGCCTGTCGCCAAGGCGGTTACCCGCAGCAGATCGGAGTGTTGCGGCGCTTGGTACATGATCAGGTGAATGCGGAGAGCGACGCCCAGCGGGATGTGGCCATCGACCAAATGGTTGCCGACTATTTCATCCTCAACATGGGGCAAAAGGTTCGCATCGGATACTTCACGTCCGAAAAGGTGAACGGACACAAACGGGACCGTCTGAATCTCTTATCCAAGAGTGATTTCGAAATCTGGCTGGGTAACCGTGAGCTGGTCGAGCGTTTCATCGCCAACCCGAAGACGCCCAGATATAGGGGCCTGATCTGTGATCCGTCCAAACCAGCCGAATTTGAGGGGCGGCTGAACCTGTGGCGGGGTTTCGGGATCACGCCAAAGCCAGGCGACCCCAAGCCGTTCCTGGACTATGTCAGCATGCTGCTGGCAGATGGTAACCCGGAAAGTAGTGAATACATCCTGAACTGGCTTGCGTGGGTCGTCCAGAGGCCTGCAGAGCGCATTGGTGTCGCCCTGTGCCTGATCTCCGCCAAGCAGGGCACTGGCAAGGGCACTCTGGGCAACCTGATGCTGACTATATTCGGACAGCATGGGGTGAGCGTGTCGCAGTCTGAGGGCCTGACGGGGCACTTCAATGCACATTTGGAAAGCGCCATGTTCTGTTTCGCGGATGAGGCCTTGTTCGCAGGCGATCTGCGCGGCGCGGATGCGTTCAAGAATCTCATCACCGAACCGTGGATGACCGTGACCCGTAAAGGGCTCGACAGCACCTGCATGGAAAACCTTCTGAGCATCCTTATGGCCACAAATCACCGTTTCGCCGCGAACGTGGAATTCTCGGACAGGCGTTTTGCAATGTTTGAGGTCTGCGAGACCAAACAAACGCGACAATATTGGAATGACCTGCACAAATGGTTGAACGCTGGCGGAAAGAACGCTGTGCTGGACTTTCTGCAACGGCGCGACTTGACGGGCTTTCACCCGGTAGACAGCAGGCCGATCACGGACATCTATCTGGATCAGCGTCGCCAGAGCCTGCGCGAAACGCACCGCTGGTGGCACGATGTTCTGGATAATGAAAGTCTCGGGCCGATGACACATACTATGGGCAGCAACGGGACGCCGGATAAGAAGACAGTCTATGGTCTCTACAAGGAATGGCACCTGAAGCACGAGCATCGCGCATCCAGACCCGTATCGAAGCAGGTGTTCTGGAAAGACATTTACGCGATGACCCAAAACAAGGTGCGCGAGGTCAGGACGCGCAGCGGTCCTGCGAACACGGACAGGGAACGGGCCGTCTGTTTCCCAGGCTTTGAGCGCGATCACCCTATGGGCAAAGTTTATGCCATCGATTGGACTGTTTTGCAGGGAGGATTTGAGGAATGGTTAGCCCAGAAGTGATAGCTAGGTCCAATAGGTCCAATGTAGATATACATATTCATTACGTGGAAAAAAGTATATTTTTAGAAAAATATATTTCTACATATAAAACTGAGTTGGGTGTTTATATTGGACGCATTGGACCTAACGGACCAAAAGCGCTCTTTTTCCCGCTCTGGTTGCAATATAGCGAGGCGCGCTAACGCATGGGTAGAACGCCTCCGCACATCGTAGCTCAACGCAGGCAATGGTACGGCACCCAGAGATGGAAACGTGTACGAAAACGTGTTCTGGCATCTTGTCCGATCTGTGCGATCTGCGGCATCGCACCTGCAACCCAGGCCGACCACATCGAACACCTGCCCGACAACAGCACGTTTTGGTCGTGGGAAAACCTGCGTGGAGCATGCCAGCCCTGCAACCTCCACGAACGGGATCGAGCGCGGTCCCAAAAACTGGGGGAGGGGTATGTCGAAGGTCGGGCTTGGGGGTGCGCCACTACGCACGGGGCCACGAAAACACACACAGAACATTTTAAGCCCGACCGCGCCGCAGAAATCTTCAACCGCTTCAAGAAAGGAGCCTCAAATGCCTAACCCGATCACGTCCGAAAAGAGCCAATTGACGGCAATCCAGACAAAACCAGATCAAGGTAGGTCAAAACCGCTGCCACCGCTGCCAAAGAGCCTGAGAAAGGAATATGCAGCCGAATGGAAATCGATGATCCAGCATCTCCGCAACATAGACGCATGGGTGCCGCAGAAAGCTGGAATTGTTGAGACATATTTCCTCAATCTGATGGCGGTACGGGACGCCCAAGCGGCCATGACGGCGAGTGGCGGGATTGTCATGCCAGACGGGCGCATCCACCCGTCCAGCGCCATCATTGCCCGTCACAGCGCGACAGTGAACAAGCTGGGCGAACAGCTCGGACTGGGAAAAGGCAAGCTGATACCCAACGCCCCGCCTAAATCCAACCCCGCCTCGAAAGTCTGGAGTGCCTGATCATGCGGGAACTGCCCGATGCCGAGTAAATACGCCCGCCCCGTCACAACGGCCAATCCTGACTGGCATCAGGCGACCTGTGCGCAAGACCTCGTGCCCGTTCTGCCCGATCCTGACGGGTTGGCCGAGCGGTTTGTGACTTTGGCGGGCAAAACCATGCTGACCCAAGGCCCGATGGCGGGCCGCAGGTTGGAGCAGTGCTGGCTGCCGTGGCAACGGGATGCTCTGAAGGCCAGCTTCCAGTGTCGCGAAACCCTGTGGGTACTTGGCAAGGGATCGGGCAAATCGGTATCTGTCGCAGCATTTGCATTGGGCTACACCATGCTGTCGGCATCGCTGCGCATCAACACGCGCGGCCTGATCGCGGTTCTGGCACCGACCATCCCAGCGGCCAAGATCGTGTTCGATCACATCACCCAGGCTGTCCTGGCCGATGACGAATTGCGGCCCCTGTTCAAAAGCAACGCCCAGAACCGCAGCCTGACGCATATGGAAACTGGGATCGAAATTCAGGTGCTTGCCTGCGATATGAAAGCGGCTGTCGGACGCCGTCCGGTGCTTTTGATACTGGATGAGACGCACGAACTGGCCACGATCAACGGAGCATCTGCCGTGGTCAATCAGTTGAAACAGGGCGGCGCGAACTGGGGCCGCGATTTCAAGACTGTCAGTATCTCCACAATGCCGATCAGTGCGCCCGTGGGCGAATTCAAGCGCCAGCTAACATATGCCCGCGCCGTCCGGTCTGGCGAGATCGATGACCCGGACTTTCTGCCGCTGCTGTTCACATTCCCGCTGAAAGAACGCCCCGATCTCGATCCGACCGATCCGTCGCAATGGTGGCGCGGCATGCCCTCTCTGCGCAGCGCATCCAACCCTGTGGGCACAATGGATGCCACGGAATTGGAGCGCGAACTGAAACAGGCCGCAGACGCATCCGATCTTGAGACATTTGCGCTCACATTGTCCCAGCGCCTTGGTATCGAGCGCAATGACAGTGACGCAAATGCCGAAACCGTTCTGCATTCACACTGGAGCAAATGTGAACGCCCGACGCGGACCGATTACGATTTTACAGCCATCGGCATCGACGCAGGCGGGACGGACGACCCTATGGCGGTTTGTATCGCCTCACGGCATCGCGCCTCTCCTCGCAATCTGGACATGACCGTTTTTCAGTATCTGACCCGGATGGGATATGAACGCGCGCCCGAGAACTTGAGGGACACATATGATGAGGCCGTGAAACGTGGCACCCTGCGCGTGTTCGAGCGCTCGGAGGACATGCAGCAGGCCGTATTCGATCTGGTGCGGGAAATCCGGCCCGACATTGTCGGAGGCGACGAACATGGCATCTCTGGGTTCGCACAGGCACTGCGCCAGGCCACCAGCAAGACATTCACCAGCGTCCCGCAAACATGGGTTCTTGGTGCCGCTCTCGCGTCGCTGGAAAGCCGTTTGCTGGACGGCGCGATCCGGCACAATAACTGCCCGCTTCTGGCCGCTAATGTGGATAATTTGCTGGTCGAAGAGCTGCCGACGGGCAATCGCAGGCTCAAGAAGCGCGATAACCGAATTTCAGGTCAGGCGTTGGATGAGCCAACGCAGATCGTTGTCGATATCGTCGCCGTCCGAAGCGAGCATATCTGCGGCGCTCCTTTTCGAGGCGACATCGCGACGCTGCCGATCCTGAGCCACGAGAAGCAACTTTTCGTCTTCTGGGACGGTTTTCCACCAGCGCCGAACAGCGTTGCCGGAGAAACCGTACTTGGATCCCACCCGTTCCGGGGAAATCACTCCAGTCGCGAGGTCGACCACAATTTGATCTCGCTGCGACCTGGTCAGCTCCCGCTCAACTTTATGCCCGTTCTTCGACGGCATCAGCCCATGTCTCGATAGAGTTCGAAGGTGCGATCCATGATCTCCACGAATTCCGGCTTCATGCGCTTCAAAAGACGGGTCACCGCGCGCTTGTAGCTGGGGTTCTGCAATGTCTCTTCAATAAAGTTTGGGGACGCAGGTGATGCATAGAGACGATCAAGAATGATGTTTCGCACGAGACCGACGTCACTGTCGCGTACCTGGCGATACTGGGTCGCCAGGAATTCGTATGCCGCCAAGTTTGCTGCTTCACGAAGTTCCATGTTTTGCCTCCCTATCGATGCGCAGCGGAATACCCGCTTTTTCAGCCTGAGCCTTCGCGGTACGGTAGGCGATCGGATCAAGTGCGCTCACTTTGTCGAGAACGATCTCCTCGAGTTTGTCGCCGCGAGTCTGGTTTTCGACCACCCCTGTCAACTGATCTTCAAGGGACTGTTTTGCGTCTTTCGTCCGATGGAGCTTATCGAGAAGTTCCGAGTTCTTTGACGCAATCCCGTCAAGGCGAGTGGATACTTCCTGCTCCAACTCATTGAGGCGCTTCTCGATTCCATGTTGGATGTCTTTAGCAACGAGCGGGGCGAGCAATCCGGCCAGCTTTTCTGCCCGGTCTTCATTGTGGTTTTTGTCAGTCATTTTGGGGTTCCTATGCGATTCAAGAACGAAGGCGGGGCGAGCCGAAACCCACCCCGCAGTTCTCAAACATGCATAGGAGCGGGCGTCACCCACAACGCCAAATTGGCACCTTCTCGTGATTGGTTGGATACCCAAAACAAGGTCCTGAGACTCGAAGTTGACTACCTGCCGAAGGTCCGCTTTGGATGAATCCGGACATTATTTGATTTTGCCTTGATGACAGCTTTGCGGACAATGTGTGAATTCGCTGCGCTCACACCGATTACCGCTTCGGCAATTTATCGGCCATAGAACAGATATTAGTGGCTAAGAATTTTTGAGAGAAACTCTTGCGCTCGCTCACTGCGGGGAGCCCCAAAGAAATCTTTTGAGGTCGCATCTTCCACGATTTCGCCAAAATCCATGAACACAACCCTGTCGGCCACTTTCTTGGCAAATCCCATTTCGTGGGTGACGACCATCATGGTCATACCTTCCTGTGCCAGTTCGACCATCACATCCAGCACTTCGTTGATCATTTCGGGATCAAGCGCAGACGTAGGTTCGTCAAAAAGCATAGCCATTGGCTCCATCGCCAATCCGCGGGCAATCGCCACGCGCTGTTGCTGCCCACCAGACAGTTGTGAGGGATATTTGTGGGCATGCTCGGACAAGCCTACGCGCTCTAGCAGCGCAAGTGCCTTATCCTCGGCTTCCTTGGCCCCCCGACCTAGCACCTTGATCTGACCCAGCTTGATGTTTTCGGTCACGTTCATATGCGGGAACAGTTCGAAATTCTGAAACACCATGCCAATTTTTGAACGCACTTGATCCAGATTCGTGCTCCGCGCGGTGATGTCTGTTCCCGCAACAGTAATCTGACCGCTGTTGATCGGCTCCAGCCCGTTCACAGTTTTGATCAGCGTGCTTTTGCCCGACCCAGATGGCCCGCAAACCACGATAACCTCGCCCTTTGCCACGCTGAGCGTGCAGTCCTTGAGAACCTGAAATTTACCGTACCATTTGCTGACGGATGACATTTCAATCATGTGGCAAGCCTTCTTTGAAGATATTTAACACCCATCGACGCAAGGAAACAGATGGTGAAATAGACCACCGCGACGAACAGGAACATCTCAACCAGTTTTTGATCGCGGTTTGCCACGATCTCGGCGCTGACCAGGAAGTCGCGCAGGCCGACAACGTAAACCAGCGACGTATCCTGAAAAAGAATGATCGCCTGGGTCAGCAGAATGGGCGTCATCGCGCGAAATGCCTGAGGCAGTACGATATAGCGCATGGATTGCCCATATGTTAGGCCAATGGCCCGCGCCGCTGCCAGTTGGCCGGGGCGCACCGAATTGATCCCGGCGCGGATTATCTCAGAGTAATAGGCGGCCTCGAACATGACAAAGGCCACCAGCACCGATGAAAACGCGCCCACCGGACGCCCCAATATCAACGGCACCAGAAAGAACAGCCAGAAGATCACCAAAATCAACGGAAGCGAGCGAAAGAAATTCACATAGCCAGCCGCAACATGCTGAAGCACCGGAACCTTGGCGATCCTCAAAAGCGCCAGAAACGTGCCCAGAACGATACCGCCACAGATGGCCAGCCCGGTCAGAAGGAAGGTCATTTTCATACCCTCCCACAACAATTCAGAATTTGCCGGGATGACCGAGAAATCAAGATCGAACATCATGCAGCCCCTTTTGAAAAGGTGCCGGGAAGCGCCGTGTGCCTATCAACCTGGCGCATGATAGCCATGACCGTGAATGTCACCAGCGAATAAACGATGGTGGCGGCGGTAAAGGCTTCAAACCCCTGGAATGTGTATTCCTCGATCTGGCGTGTCATGGCCGTCAGCTCGACCACGCCGATGGTCAGCGCCAGCGAGGATTGTTTGAAGATCGTCAAAAATTCACTGGTCAACGGCGGGATGATGATGCGGTAGGCATTGGGCAACAGGATATGGCGATAGACCTGTACCTCGGTCATGCCGATGGCCTTGCCGGCCTGTCGCTGACCCAGACCAACGGCATCAATGCCCGACCGGACCTGCTCACACACCCGCGACGCCGTATAAAGACCGATCGCAATGATAGCGGTGGTCA
Source organism: Sulfitobacter sp. TBRI5 (assembly GCF_051013555.1). NCBI lineage: Bacteria > Pseudomonadati > Pseudomonadota > Alphaproteobacteria > Rhodobacterales > Roseobacteraceae > Sulfitobacter > Sulfitobacter sp. TBRI5. The sequence goes on from NZ_CP112884.1 coordinate 2,215,650, forward strand.
TCGCCGGTGCCGGCATATCGCGCTTTACCCAGCGCGACCAATCATCAGGCAGCAGTTCGGGAAACACGAAATACCACAGGAACAGTTGCACCAGAAGGGGAATATTGCGGAAAATCTCAACATACAGCGTGCCGATGGCGCGCAGCACCGGGCTGGATGAGGTGCGGAAAATCCCCAGAACCGACCCCAGGCTAAAGGCAATGATCCAGGCAAAAAGCGAAATCCATAACGTCCAGCCAAGACCGGATATGATCCACCCCAAATAGGGCTCGCGGAACAAAATGCCCCAGTCCCAGTTATAGTTCATGTGATCCCCCGGCGCATGTCGTTACGGGGGCGGAACATCGCCCGCCCCCGGATGTATCAGCGTCTGGTCACTCGGGCAGCGCCTGCACTTCAAAGGCTGTGCGCAAGGTTTCCGACAAAGGCATATTGATACCTGTCGGTCCTGGCTCAAACCATTTGGCGTAAATCTCAGCCATCTCGCCCGAGCGCATCAACCCTGCCATGGTGGCCCGGCCCAGACGTTCAAAGGTGGAATCGTTGCGCTGCACCATCAGCGCATAGGGATCAAACGACAAATACCGCCCCGTGACCTGATAGGCCGATGGATCAGAGGATTTTGAGATCAAACCGTACAGCAGCACATCATCCGAGCCATAGGCATCAATCCGGTCGGTTTCCAGCGCCAGCCAGCCCTGACTATGGTCTTTCACCGGCACGATATCCACATTCAGGCCACCGGCCTCAATCGCGGCTTTGATCGCCTTTTCGTTGGTGGTGCCGGACGACAACCCAATGATTTTGCCTTCTAAGTCCTCCAGCTCGGTAATGCCTGAACCCGCCTTTGACGCTATCTTGGTGCCGGTGATAAAGGTCGTTGGCAAATATTCGACCTGCAACTGGCGCGTCAGATTGTTGGTCGTTGATCCGCATTCCATATCAATCGTGCCGTTTGCAATCAGCGGGATGCGGGTCTGTCCCGTGACGGGGATGTATTTCACGTCCAGTTCTTCAACGCCCAGCTCTGCTTTGATCGCGTCGACGATCTTCAGACACAGGTCAATGGAATAGCCAATCGGCTCGTTGTCGCTGCCAATGTAGGAAAACGGAATTGATGTCTCGCGGTGGCCGATATTCACGACCCCGCGTTCCTGAATGCGTTTCAGCGTTGGGCTGTCGCCCGCATCGGCAAATACCGGTGCCGCAAAGCCCGCAGCCACTATAGCCGTCACCGCAAGTGTTCTAAAGCCGTGTTTCATTGTTGTTTACTCCCTTTTTGTTGTTTTCACTCATGTTGCCCCAAAGAAGGCCAATAAGCGAACGAAAACAGCGGCTCACGTCTGCCGCACGATTTCTAACCTGAATTTGTATGCAGCTTGTGCGATTTAAAAGCGATATTATTGCATTTTATTATGCAATATGTGCATGCTATATCTGACGCATGGACAGAAATTCCATTCTTGATTTGCTGGCATTGATCCGCACCCAAAGCGTCACACTGGCGGCCCAAACCCGCAACGCATCGCAATCAGCCTATTCGCGACGCCTTCAGGCACTTGAATACAAACTTAAGGTGATGCTCGTCGACCGAAGCAAACGACCCTCCGGGCCAACCTTCCATTTACGGTCGCTTCAGCTTGAACTTGAAACCACGCTGGTCAGCCTTAATCAGCTGGAGGACGCGTTTGCCAATGAACCGACCCAGCTGATCAGGATTGCAGCGCTACACTCAATTTCGGCCAACATCTTGCCCCGCGCCCTCAAGGCACTGGGCGATGTGATGGCAGCGCATGACATTCGCCTTAGATCCGCCAACCTTGAAATCTGTTTTCAGATGCTGATGACCGAAGAGGTCGCCGCGATGATCTGCTATGAAACCGAAACCAAACGGCTGGACCCGCCCAAGGATCTGGTGCAGCGCACAAGCATTGGATTTGACAGCTTCATCCCTGTTTGTGCCGCGTATTGGCTGCCCGAACTGAAAGAGATGATCGCCAGTAATCGATCCATTCCGCTGGTCTGCTACCCGCCCGAGATTTTCATGGGTGATCTGATGCGCTCATCGCTTTTGCCGCAACTTCCTTACAAAGTGTCGATGAAACTGGTTTCAGGCCTGACACAATCCATTCTGGCAGGCATTCGCTGCGGGCTGGGTTGCGGCTGGCTTCCTGGCATCACCACATCAGACGACTTGGAAAATGGAACGTTGGTCAGAATTGATCATCTGGGATTTCCATCCTCGTCGCTGGAGATAACAATGCTAAGATTGAAAACAAAGGAATTTGAGAACCTCAAACCTACCGTCGAAGCGATTTGCCGTGAAATTTCCAACATTCTTCCGGCAAGATCGGAAGGGATATTGGGACTTGGCGCTTAAGAATTTAGTTATGTAAAAACCCTTTATATGTATGATATAATTCGAAAATTATGGCGTGAAAGGAAGGTAATTTGTTCTGAAAAGCAAATTGTGACGTAGCTTGGAGATTTCCTTCGATAACCATAGGTCACCCTTTTCAACAAAGCCGCTGCCTATCACAATACTTTGTAATTAAAACTCAGCTCATTCAGGCTTCTCCATTAGAGTTGTAAACTGCCTCAACTCGAACCTGTCTGGCCAAAGAATTTCGCCTGTTGGGAACTGGATAGTATTGTGACGATGCAACAGCGCATCGCACCAATGTGCTCACCAATACCAATGCCGGTTTTTCGCTCTCCACTGCTTTTCAGACATTATGCAGCATTAGTTGTTTTGGGCTCGACTCGGTCATCCGACTGTTTTTCTCAGATGACGGCTAAGCGCCGCTCAGCGGTCGTTCGTTCGCGAAAAACCAAATTTTCTGCTGTCAATGACCGGTTCGGGCGATAGCGGACGGTCGTCAAAAATTCGTCTATGACCGCAACGCGGGGCGGTTTCAACGGGTCGACGCAACACTTTAATCTTTGACCAAAGATGGAGTGAGCATAATGAAGTATCGTCGCCGGATATTTTTCACAGATAAACAGAAGTCAGAGATATGGGATCGATGGCAACGCGGCACAAACGAAAATACCAACCGTCTGCTGCGACAGTACTTCCCAAAGGGCACAGATTTGTCGATACATAGTCAGGCGAAGCTCAGCGCCGTCGCCAGACAACTCAACGAACGACCTCGAAAGACGCTCAACTACGAAACACCAGCCGAGCGTTTCAATGCATGTGTTGCGTCGACCCGTTGAAAACGCCGGACACTTCTGCCTTTCGCTGCAGTAGCATCATTTAGCCGTTGGCCGGCGAAAAGTCCGTCTGTATGATGATACGGCGCGGTTATGGCAATTTCGAAACTATAGAGCCATGCATGTTGGCATACTCAACACGTTCTGAGAAAAAAGGCGATGACATCGTGAAGAAAATACTCCTGCTTCTTTTGCTCGTAACGAGTTCCGGTCACGCGCATGCTGAAGGCCTTATGGACAACCTGAAGAAAGGCGCGAGCAAGGTCGGTGAGGTTGCCAAGAAAGGAGTTGATGCAGCGGGCAACGCTATAGATTCAACCAGCGAACTGGTTAAAGATGAAGAAACACCGGCGGCGACCAGAGTAAAACTCGACCGTATGGCAGATGAGGTTCTGACCCGTCTAATTGCGGAAAATCCAGAGGCTGCCCGAGCCTTGGAAGTCAGTGCTGGATATGCCGCTTTCGATATGCGGCGGATCTCCATATTTCCTCTCTCGGCAGGATATGGTCGTGGTGTGGCCGTGTCTCTCCCTGAAGGTGCCCGTACATATATGCAAATGGGGACCGGAGGTGCCGGGGCCGCATTCGGAATTGGCGGCTTTGAATCTCAGTTCGTCATCATGTTCGAGACCCCAGTCGATTTCCAACGCTTTGTGGAAAATGGATATGATGCATCCGCAGATGCGGGTGCGATGCAGGGAGACGAACGCACGACGACTGAAGTCAAATTCACAGATGGGCGGTCGTTTTTTGTGCTGAGCAAAACGGGGTGGCGCGTTAACGCAAATGCTTCTGGCACGAAGTATTGGCAAGACAAAGATCTGAATTGAGCGCCGGGGCGCAATCTCAGACCATGCTTGCTGCATCTGCGAGTATCATAGCAGGAGCACTTCCGGAATGGGCTCGACTCGGACATCTGAGTCTTTTGCTAAGATGTCCGGTTTAAAGGGCAAAGCAGACTGTGCACGTCGATCCCGAGTTTTGTTCGTCGCAAGAAATGTCCATCGCGTCAGTGGTTCGTCCAGACTCGAAGCATTCTCGAAAACCCTGCGCGCAGGGAATGAACTGCTTGATTCCCAAGCATTTCTTTGTGTCGCCAGACCATAATGTATGAGCGGGTGAAGGGAATTGCGTCGGACGGCGAGAAGTTGACGCAGAGGCGCGGGGGGTGACCATCATTCATTCTCGTAGTCTCGGCCGTGAAGGAAGCGGAAAAACTTGACGTTTGGGAAGGCCTGAAGCGAACCGCAGTCTACTGTCTCTTCGAATATTATAGAGCTGGGTTTAAGTAATTCATAATGGCGGTCATTCGCATCATAACTTTACGAATTATGTGAGTGGCCCCGACGCTCTCGGTGTATATTGCCACGGTACCGACTGACCCAGGGACCATGAAGACGGCATCTTCAGGATTGTCGGAATTGATACGCACTAAGAACGGTTCTGCAGCGACTTGCTCTGCCGCAGCAATAGAACCAGAGACTTGTGCCTGACCGCCTGAAACTGCTGGAATGACACGGTCCACGGTGCCAAAAATCAATTTTCCCGGGCGCGTTTTCATGGCGATTTCAACTTTCTGCCCGGGCTCAATGTGTCGAAGGTATATTTGGTGTATCTGCGCCACGGGCCCTGCTTCCGCTGTGTCTACGAAAGCCATGGCCGGTGCGAATGGTAAGCTGACCACCCTCTGCCCGACCGACAGGGCCAGATTGGTTACATAACCATCGCCTGGAGCGCGCACAATCGTTTGATCCAAGTTCCAGCGGGCCTGATCCAAACCGGTTTCAGCCTCGGCTAGTTTAGCAACTTTTCCTCCTGGCATGACGGCCCCCAATTCAGCTTCGGCACGGGTCACAGAGGCACGAGCCGAGTCCACTGCTGCCGCGGCCTGATCCAAATCACTTGCACGCCGTTCAAGGCGGTTCTCGGAATAAGTTCCACTATCCACCAGTTTTTTATCGTCATCATAACGAGCTTGAGCCAGCTCCTTTTGAGCGGTTGCCTGGCGAAGGCTGGCTTGCGCCGTTTTCAATGCCTCCAAGTCCTGTTTCGATTGCGCCTGAACGCGCACTAGATTGGCTTCGGCGATGTCTACCGATTGCTGAAATGGAACAGGGTCGATGCGAAAAAGGACATCGCCTTTTTTAATCGCAACATTGGGCTTGGCAACAATTTCAACCACTTGCCCAGCTACATTTGGTACGATCTGAACCACACGGGTCATGATGCGAACTGGTCCGGAAGGTGCACCCCATTGCATGGGAATAAATAGAAAGACTGTCAAAAGAACTATCCAAACGCCAGTCGTGGCCCAGGTCGCCTTTGTGTCCGGAAGAACTTTGGCACGGATCAGAACAAAAAGCACCGCCACATAGATAAGCGTGAGAAACACAATCATGACGTTGCCTCCTCATCAGAGCTGGGAAGCTGTTGTCCCGGCGAAATGTAAAAGGCCCAAACCAGAGCCAGTGGCCAGAACACACCAAGAGCGATAGCGCCGAGCCAGCCAGCCACATTCACTGCTTCGTGCTGAGGGTGGTTGCGTTGCCCAGCAATACGTCCTGGCAACATTGCCAAAAACACCCATATAACAATCACCGTGCCAATGAGCACGATGAGAACAATCCACGCAAAAATATCTAGTCCGCTCACGGAAGTCCCCAGTTTTTGTTTGCGCCAAAGCTATCATACTGAAACATGAAATTGAAAGCGGATACGTCTTTAACACTCTCAACCGATAAAACCTGAAAAGGCTTTAAGTCATGCATTTCGGACTGCGGATCGACAGTCTGCAAAGTCCGCAACTCGGTCGTTTACCCGTAGTGCTGCGAAGGTCTGCTATATGGTTTTCGACACTTTGAAGTTTAATGGGCCCAGAGCCTAAAACGGCTGATCAGCTTCGTCCTCAGTATTGTCTGAGTGTTTTGGCGGCATGTAGTCGAAGTCCGCAGGCATCCAGGGCATCCAAACGTCGCCGTCATCATAGGTCTCGAGGGTTACTCGAGACAGCGCGCGACGAAACTCTTCAAGTGATCCGAAGTCGAATCCCCGAAGGCGCGTTTCCATTAAAGGCGACACTTCGACCGAACCGTCGCCGGTCGTGTGCGTGTGGATACGTTCGCAATACCTTGCATTGCGGCAGCGCGTGGCGTGCGGGATCAGCTCTGCGACACGATGCGACACTTCCTCAGGAGTGCTCGAGCGACCGCCTGCATTGCGTACGATTTCAGTCAGCGTCTTGATCGACAAAACGCCCTTGCCCGGCAAATCATGGGGGCAGACGGCCGTCTCCGCGATCTCCGTCAGAACGGATAACACAGGGTCGGAAGACACCTTGTCCCGCGCCTTCGCTGCCGTGCCGTAACCGTAGGTAAGCGCTCTCTGATCTACGGAGTAATCCAGAAGATATTTCAGCACGATGCCGGGGCCATCTGGCGACTTCATGAACTGGTGGTATGGCTCCCAGAAAGCATATGCCGATTCCTGACCGTCATGCGTGGTCATATCGAATGGTTGCGCGACTTCGATAACCGTCCAGCGCCGATCATCTCGATCAAGATGTACGGCCTGTGTCTCGTTGGTAGTGGCGATGAAGGCAGCCGAAGGTGATACGCATTGTGATAGATGCACCACCTGCCCCAGCCAACCTTATGACGGGTGTACTGCTTGCCGTACTTTGTGGGGTAGTGTCGTTTGTTCTGGTGTCGGCGCTGATTCCATAACGCGCAACAAACTGAAGGTGCACCCCCAGCGCACCCCCGAGGGGTGCGCCCCCGAGATGTCATCTAAAAATCTCTTAATTTACAAGGGTTTATGGTGGAGCCTAGCGGGATCGAACCGCTGACCTCCTGCATGCCATGCAGGCGCTCTCCCAGCTGAGCTAAGGCCCCAATGTGCCAGACGTGTCTGGCATGCGCCGCTGTCTAGGCGCTTGCGCGGGCCGGATCAAGCGAAAAAATCCGCCCCTGCGCAGCATTTTTCTAGTCTGACGATCAGTCGTCGTCATCCGCCGCGACATCGGCGATTTCATCCAGCGAAACATCATCATCGTCGTCGTCGTCTTCCAGCAGATCATCATCCAGATCCACTTCGACGTCGTCGTCATCTACCAGCAGTTCATCATCATCGGATGCCTCTGCCTGTTTCGCCTTTGTTGTGGCCGCGTCTTCCGCATCAGCTGCGATCATCCGGCTTTTGCCGTTTTCCATTTCGACCTTTTCGCCGGTGTACGGGCTGACGATCGGCACTTGGTTCAGGTCGTAAAAGCGTTTGCCGGTTGTCGGGCAAATACGCTTAACACCCCATTCTTCCTTGGGCATGTGTAATCCCCTTTAAAAATATCATGAGTCTTGTCGACGATTCCGGCCAAGTGCCATATGAGGCAGGCAGTGTCAAAGCCTTTACGCGCAACCGAGACCACCGATGACAGATCATTCCCTTCCTGGCAATCCGCCAATTCCGCTGCTGTTTCGCCGTTCCGCCCGGGCCCGGCGCATTTCACTGCGCATTTCGCAACTGGACGGGCGCGTGACGCTGACCCTGCCCAAACGCTGCGCCGAGCGTGAAGCTCTTGAATTTGCAGCGGAGAAAGAACGGTGGATTCGCAAACATCTGGATGCGCGCAGCCCCGATACCGTTATCGGGTTGGGCGCAACCCTGCCATTTCAGGGCGCGATGTTCGAAATTGTTGCTGGGCAGGGGCGATCTGTTCTGGTCTCGGACGGGAAAATCGCTGTTCCCGGGCCGCCTGATCGTGTGCCGGCGCGCCTGTCCGGTTTCCTGAAACAGACTGCCCGCACTCGATTGGCCCATGCGTCTGATTACTATGCATCGAAACTGGGCCGGCCCTATGCCAAGCTGACCATCCGCGATACACGATCCCGCTGGGGGTCGTGTTCCGCAGAAGGGGGGCTGATGTATTCATGGCGACTGATCCTGGCCCCGACCCAGGTGCTGAATTACGTCGCGGCGCACGAAGTGGCCCATTTGCAGGAAATGAACCATTCAGAGCGTTTCTGGGATGTCGTGCAATCGCTTTACGGCGCGTACGAAGCTCCGCGCGGTTGGTTGCGTCGGGAAGGGGCCGGCCTGCACCAGTACCGGTTTTAAAAGAGATTCGAGGGAGAGATCACGCGACAGATTGACCTTTTTCCGGTTTGTGATCACAAATAGCGCATGATGATCAATCCCCGCCCGGCCGAAGCGACGCCAGCAGCCCACGATACCGTTTACCGGCGGTTGCGGACCCGTATCATGTATGGCGAAATCGCCCCCGGCAGCGCGCTGACATTACGCGGGATCGGAAAAGAGTACGGGGTTTCGATGACGCCCGCGCGCGAAGCCGTGCGCAGGCTGGTGGCCGAGGGTGCGTTGTTTCTGTCAGCGTCGGGGCGCGTTTCGACACCGGAACTGACAAGTGAACGGATCGAAGAACTGGCCGCTTTGCGTGCCTTGCTGGAAGTCGAACTTGCCAGCCGCGCCCTGCCGCGCGCGCATATGGCCCTGATCGACCGGATGCAGGCAATTGATGCCACCATTGCCGAGGCTGTCCTGAACCGCGATTCGGTCGGTTACATCCGCACAAATCTGGAGTTTCACCGCACGCTCTACCTGCGCGCACAGGCGCCGGCCATTCTGGCGATGGCAGAAACCGTCTGGTTGCAGATGGGGCCAACGATGCGCGCGCTTTACGGTCGGCTGCGCCGGACGGAACCCCCGCAATACCACCGCCTGATCCTGGCGGCGTTAAAGGCCGGGGACGAACCGGGATTGCGTCTGGCTGTCCGGTCGGATGTGACACAGGGATTGCGGATGCTGACCAGTTAAAGGGCAGGAGCCTCCGGCGGGGATATTTTCAAACAGAAGAAGATATCGGTGCTGACAGATTGCCCTTGGTGCACAAAGCGACATAACATCCCCGCAACGCATTGTGACAACATTTCGCTAAATCCTTGGGAGGACTATCATGACACATCTGACACGCCGTTCGACGCTGGGCCTGATGGGGGCGGCTGCAACGGCACCGCTGTTGGGCGCGCCGGCCTATGCCAGCACGAAACTGAATGTGGGCGCGTTGCGCTTTACCAGCCACGCGGCCAGTTTCGTCGCATTCGAGCGAGGATATTTCAGCGATGAAGGTCTGGATGTCGAATTCCGGTTCTTCGAGGCCGCCCAGCCGATGGCGGTGGCGATTGCATCAGGGGACGCGGATTATGCCGTGACAGCGATTTCCGGCGGTTTGATTTCCCTGGCAGAAAAAGGCGCGGCCAAGGTGATTGGCGGCGCGTTAAGCGAAGAAGCCGGCATTGACGGGCAGAAAATCCTGGCCTCGGATGCGGCGTTTCAGGCCGGACTGACATCTCCCGCGATGCTGGATGGCAAAAGCTTTGGGGTGACGCAACCGGGGTCTTCGTTTCATTACATGGGCGCCAAGATCAGTGGCGCTGAAGGGGCGAGCGTGCGGTTTACGCCGCTGCAAAAAGTGGGCGCCATCATTGGCGCACTGAAGTCGGGGCAGGTTGATGCGTGGTCGATCGTGCCGCACATCGCCAAACCGCTGGCTGCTTCGGGCGCGGTGCATATCATTGGCGATGTCGCCGATTATCTGCCCGGATATCAGGTGACAACCGTGTTCACATCGGCGGCCAATGCGGCGAATGAGCGGGCCAAGACCGAGGCTTTCCTGCGCGCCTTTTCGCGCGGTGCGGACGATTTCAACGCAGCCCTTGTTGATAAAACAGCCGGGGACGATGCCGCCGAAGACATGGTGAAGCTGGTTCACAAATACGTCTATACAGACCGTCCCTATGAAAAGGCCAAGCCATCAATCGTCAACGGCGCGATGCGGATCAACGCGGGCGCTGCGCTGAACATGGCGTCGGTGAAGGATCAGGTCGACTGGTTCAAATCAGAAGGCCTGATCAAGGACGATATCACGGTCGATACACTGGTTGATCCGTCTTATGTCGAGGCGGTGTAAGCCGGACCTTTGGACCTGACGCTTCAGAACATCACGCACCGCTACGGAGACGTGGCGGTGCTGGATGATATTTCGCTGGACATTCCAGCGGGCCAGATTGTGTGTATCATCGGACCGTCCGGATGTGGAAAATCGACGCTGCTGCGTTTGATCGGCGGGCTGGAACGTGCGGATCAGGGCAAGATCTTGCAACTGGGCGAACCGCCAACCGGCTGTCTGAACCCGCTGACCTTTGTCTTTCAGGATTTTGCGCTGCTGCCCTGGCGGGATGTGGCGGGCAACGTTTCCCTGGTTCTGGAAGATCACGGGTTGGGCCAAAGCAAGACGGACGCCATTGTTGCGGATGTTCTGGCGCGCACCAAACTGGGCGATTTTCGCAAGGCCCTGCCGCGCCAGTTGTCGGGCGGGATGAAGCAGCGCGTGGCGATTGCCCGCGCGCTGGCGGTGAACCCTGCCGTGATGTTGCTGGACGAACCATTGTCGGCGCTCGATGCACAAACGCGCGAATTGCTGATGGAGGATCTGATCGCGTTGTGGACGCGGGCGCCGTTCACCGGTGTTTATGTCACCCACAATCTGGCCGAAGCGGTGCGCCTTGGTCATCGGGTTGTCGTTCTTTCGCGCCGTCCGGGGCGTATCCGCGAGGTGATCGATATAGATTTGCCACTGGAAGACCGGCATATGAACCACCCCGAGCTTGAAGTGCATCAGGCGCGGCTTTGGACGCTGATGAAAGAGGAAGCAGCGGCGGCGGATCAGGAATTGTTGCATGTCTAGCGGCACCCCCGTTCCGTTTCGTGGCGGCGGGTTTCGCCCGACCGGCAAGCGCGGCGTCGGCATAGCTGTCTTTGTTGTGCTTGTCCTGATCATCGAATGGGGCACGCGCGCAGGCTGGATCAGCAATCTGACCCTGCCACGGCCCAGCGATGTGGCCGCAACATTTGTCGATCTCTGGCAAAGCGGGATGCTGTGGCAGCACCTTTGGCCATCTTTGACGCGGCTGCTGGTCGGGGGCGCCTTGGGAATTTCGGCAGGTGTCGGCATTGGCGTTCTGATTGGATTGTTCAGTTACGTCCGTGCCGGGCTGGTGCCCTTAGTGGCCGCAATATTCCCGATCCCGAAAATTGCGTTGTTGCCGCTGTTTGTGATCTGGTTCGGAATTGACGAAGCTTCGAAATACGCCCTGATCGCATTGGGGACGTTTACACCGACAGTTGTGGCAACCTATGGCGCTGTCGACAACGTCGACCGCACATTGGTGCGGATGGGGCAGAGTTTCGGCCTTGGGTGGTGGTCCATCGTGCGCAAGATCGTGCTGCCGGGGGCGCTGCCCGGTATCCTGTCGGGGCTGCGTGTCAGCGTAGCAATCGGGATTATCCTGCTGGTGGCGGCGGAAATGCTGGGGGCCGAATATGGCATCGGCGCTTACATTCTACAGGCCGGTGCCTTGTACGACCTGGAACGGTTATTTGCAGGTGTTGTGATCCTGTCGGTTCTGGGCGTCACCACCAGCGCCATGATCGGGGCTGTTGAACGCCGCGTCTTGCGCTGGCGTAGTTAGGCACCAATCACGCTGCAAGCCCCTTGGATCCCATATCCAGGTATTTGCGACGTCTGTCACTGATCAGGTCTTTGGGTTTCTGATCGCTCAGTTCATCCAGCATGGACAGGATTTCGGATTTGACGGATTTCATTGCCGTGACAGCATCGCGATGCGCGCCGCCCTTGGGTTCGGGAATGATGCGGTCGGCGACACCCAGCTGGATCAGGTCCTGCGCGGTCAGGCGCAGGGCTTCGGCGGCTTCGCGCATCTTTTCCGCATCCTTCCACAGGATTGAGGCACAGCCTTCGGGCGAAATGACCGAATAAACGGAATGTTCCAACATCGCCACACGATTGGCCGTGGCAAAGGCAACGGCCCCGCCCGATCCGCCTTCGCCGATGATCACGCTGATCAGAGGCACTCCGATTTGCAGGCATTTTTCGGTCGCGCGGGCAATCGCTTCGGACTGGCCGCGTTCTTCGGCGCCCTTGCCGGGATATGCGCCGGGCGTATCGACAAGGGTGATCACCGGCAGGCCGAACTTGCCCGCCATTTCCATCAGGCGGATGGCCTTGCGGTATCCTTCGGGGCGCGCCATGCCGAAATTGCGTTCGATGCGGGATTTTGTATCGTTGCCCTTTTCATGGCCGATCACCATCACCGGGCGTCCGTCGATGCGGGCCAGCCCGCCCATCACGGCGTGATCATCGGCAAAGTTCCGATCGCCGGCAAGTGGCGTGTATTCGCTGAACATCGCGTTGATGTAGTCGCGGCAATGCGGGCGGTCGGGGTGGCGCGCCACCTGACACTTGCGCCAAGGGGTAAGCGATTTGTAAAGATCGGTCAGCATATCGGCGGCTTTTTTGTCCAGCGCCTTGGCTTCGTCCGCGACATCCATTTCCTTGTTTGCCCGCCCCAGGGCGCGCAATTCCTCGGCCTTGCCTTCGATTTCGGCCAGCGGTTTTTCGAAATCCAGATAATGGGTCATGCGGCGCTCCTTGACGGTCACGGACCTTTATATGGCGGGCAATGCGCGCCTTTGCAATCCGGTTTGCCCGATGACGGGCAGCGTTACGGGAACAGGACAGGATAAAGCGATGCAACCAGCAGGGCCGCCATGGACCAGTTGAACATGACAAGGCGGCGCGGGTTTGTCAGGATTCGCGCCATTTGCTGTCCCAGCAACGTCCACGTGCTGACCGACGGCAGATTGATGGCCCCGAACACCGCCGCGACAAGCAGGATTGCGGCGTAGGTATTTGATGGCATGTAAACCGTCACGGCCGTGACGGCCATGGTCCATGCCTTGGGGTTGACCCACTGGAACAGTGCGGCCTGCATGAATGTCATCGGGCTGCCGACCGATACGCCTTTCTTGATCGAGGCTGCGGTGGCGATCTTGAATGCAAGAAACAAAAGATAGGCGACGCTGACGATTTTCAGAATCGTGTTGGTAACGGGAAACTGGCTAAAGACCTGCGCCAGCCCGGCCCCGACCAGAACAACCATAAAGGCAAATCCCAGCCCGACGCCCAGCATGTGCGGAATGGTGCGCCGGAATCCGAAATTGGCGCCTGACGCCATCAGCATCAGGTTGTTGGGCCCCGGTGTGATCGAGGAAACAAAGCAAAAAGCGGCTAGCGCTGTGAGGATTTCATAGTTCACTGCGCAATTATTAGTCATTTTTTGACGAATTAAGTTGCATAATTCGCGTGGCAGCGTGAAGTTTAGCAACGAATGGCAAAACTTGACCAAATAAACGATCATATATTGCGAGAACTGTCCCGTGATGGACGGATCAGCAATCTGGAGCTGGCGGATCGAGTCGGCCTGTCACCGTCCGCCTGCCTGCGCCGCGTTCAGGATCTGGAACGCGCTGGCGTGATCAAGGGATACCGCGCCGTGCTGGACCGGTCGGCCATGGGCGGTGGTTTCACGGCATATATCGGTGTCGGAATTGGGGTGCATAACAAAGCGGCGCAGGAAGCGTTTGAAAAGGCCGTCGCACACGCGCCCGAGGTGCGGGAATGCCACAACATAACCGGCACGATTGAATATTTGTTGCGCGTCGAATGTGCCGATCTGCCCTCTTACAAGCGGTTCCACACAGACGTTCTGGGCACCTTGCCGCAGGTCAGATCGCTGACATCCTATGTGGTGATGGGATCCCCCAAGGATGAACGCGCCTGATTGCGGGCATGTACCAGCGCAGGGGTTCAGTTTGAATACGGATCCTTGGCAGAGCGATCATCGGACAAAGACCCCTGTCGCTTTGCAACCAGTTCTTCGATTGCGTCGGCAAGGTGCAATTCCTGAATGTTGTAATCGCCCCGCGCAACCCGAATTCTGTGCGCGGCGATCATCACATCTGCATGGCTGTATCCGAACGGCGGCTCGAACCGGTAACAGGCCAGTTCGATCAGCAGACCCAGCGGATCCTTGAAGTAGATCGAATCCATAAAGCCGCGATCCTTCGGGCCGGAATGCTTGATCCCGCGCTGGTCCAGTCGCTCGACCGCTTGAGAAAAACTCGCCTTGCTGACGGCAAAGGCAAGATGGTGAACACATCCCGCATCGGTCGGGGTGCGTTTCGGATCCGGTTTGCGATCTTCGTTGGTAAAGACCGTGATCAGGCGGCCGTCACCGGGATCAAAATACACGTGCCCTTCGTCGGGATTGTCCAGATTGGGCTGGTCAAACACGAACGGCATGCCCAACACACCTTCCCAAAAATCGATCGAGGTTTGACGATCCGCGCCCGTGATTGTGATGTGATGAACGCCTTGCGTCTGGATTTTTCGCATAATCTTGCCCTCTGAGAGTTCGAAAGGATGTCTGATTTTAACGAACACGGCCGAAAATGTCATTTCGGTCCTGCGCACATCTTCTGTGCGTGGCGCGAGCGAAGGCAGATGTTTCAGTTTTCCGCAATGCTTGAGCGCCTCCATGGCCCAACCGTTACAAGATGCGTGCAAAGCCACTAGGAACCACGCTAGTCTCATCACGAAACGATTGCCAAATTCACAAACCCGAGAGAGGGACTGACATGGTTTCGATTATCTTCATAGGTTGTGGACACTGCACACACATCCAAGGATTTTCCGAATGAAACGTTTTTCTTTTGTCGCTGCCGCCATCCTGTCGATGAGCACAGCCGCCTTTGCTGGCGAACAGTATATTGACGAAACCGGCTTTGCGGTTTCCGGCTATGACGTGGTTGCCTATCGCAGCCTGACGCAAAACCCTGTTGGCAGCGCCCAACCCGAAGGTATTCCGGGACGCGCCGATATCACGGCTGAATATAATGGCGCCAAATTCGCCTTTTCATCTGAAGAAAACCGAGACACGTTCTTGGCCGATCCGGCGAAATACGCGCCACAGTATGACGGTCACTGCGCCTTTGGCGTTGCCAAGGGCGGTAAGGTTCCCGGGAACCCCAATCTGTGGCGGATCGTGGATGACAAGCTGTATCTGAACATTACGCAAAATGTCGTCGGATTCTGGGAAGAAGACATTCCCGGCAACCTGGAACTGTCCGAAGGCAACTGGGTCAGTCTGGATCCGCAAGAGGCATCTGACCGAACAGTGCCTGACTTTATGTCTGCGGCCCCTGTTGCCAACTAACACGCCCCAGAATGACCCGAAGGTCAAACATCCGGCGCACCTGTCGCGCCGGATGTTTGGCGTCGGTCTGGTGTCTGCCGCCGCAATTGGCGCGGTCTGGTGGCGTAAAAGAGATCTGGAAGCAAACGCCAGCGTCAAACTGGATGTTCAGGCCGCCCATGACGCGGCGGTGCGCAACGAAATCCTGTTGATCGATATCCGACGACCCGATGAATGGGCGCTAACCGGCATTCCTGCCCCGGCCGTTGCAATAGACATGCGGCGCCCGGATTTTGCGGCGCAATTACAGCGCCTGAATGCCGAATATCCCGATCGCCCCGTCGCTGTGATCTGCGCGCGCGGGGTGCGTTCGCGTCGCCTAGCGGCCAGTTTGATGGAAGCCGGGTTTGCCGGTGTTCTGGATGTGCCGGAAGGTATGCTGGGCTCTGGTGCAGGGCCGGGATGGATGGCCCGCCGATTGCCGGTGCGCCAGATGACGGCGCAGGAAAAGGCGGAAATCTGATGCGGCTTTTGGGCGTTGTTGCAGGACTGGCGATGTCGCTCGGGTTGGCAAACGCCGCCATGGCAGCCTGCAGTACATCGCCGGACCCCTGCGCAATTGCATCCGGTACCTACCATATCGAATTGCCGGAAACCGCCGCCGCGGGGCGGCCTGCGCTGATGTTTATCCATGGCTATGGCAGCACCGGCGAAGGTGCATTGCGCAACCGCGGGATGGTGGATGTGGCACTGTCACGCGGCTATGCCGTCATCGCGCCGGACGGGATGCCGATGACGGGGCGCAACGGGCGCAGCTGGTCCTTTCACCCGCTTAGAACGCAACTGCGGGACGAGGTTTCCTTTTTGCAATCAGTGCGGGATGATGCCGCCGCGCGCCACGGGCTGAATGCCGAAAACATGCTGCTGGCCGGTTTTTCGATCGGCGGTTCCATGACATCTTATCTGGCATGCGCGGTACCTGATGCCTTTGCCGCCTATGCACCTGTTGCGGGGGGCTTCTGGCGGCCGCACCCGACGACCTGCGCCGGCCCCGTCAAATTGTTTCACACCCATGGCTGGACCGACAAGACCGTTCCGCTGGAGGGGCGCGTGCTGCGCGGGGCTGACAGCAATGATCCGGCGGCCCTGATGCAGGGCGATATCTTTCACACAATGGAAATCTGGCGGGTCGCCAACGGATGTTTTCAACTGCGCGGAGACGATTTCACCGTGACAGAAGCGTTCTGGCGGCGCAGCTGGACCCGGTGCAGCGAAGGCACCGCGCTGGAACTGGCGCTGTTTCCCGGTGGGCATGGTGTGCCGCAAGGCTGGGCAGATATGGCCCTGACCTGGTTCGAGGCACAGTAGTCATTATTCCGCGGCAATCTGGGGCGCGTCGCCTGCGTTGAGCAGGGCTGCGTTTATCCTTGCGCGCTGTATGCGGGCCTGTGCAACGATACCGGGTTCGCGGATCGTGTGGGGGCTGTCCAGACGCCATCCTCCACGGGCCGTCTTGGCCAGGTTCACCGCGCTGAACGCCGACAGGGGAACCGCCAGAAGCAGGCTGGCTATGATCGGAAGCAACCAAAGCGATACCAGCCCCGCCACGATCCCGACCGCCAGCACTGCGCCGATCAGCGTTTCGAACCAGTGAAACGCGAACAGGGTGCGCAGGTTATAGCTGCTTGGCCCGCGCCGCTGTGGCATCCACCCGCCACCCGCACTGAACATGGCGCGCAATACGGCCTGTGTTTGCTGCACCATCAGAATGGGTGCATAGGCAATCGAAGACGCAACTTCGACGCCAAACGCCGTCAGGAACGCGCGGCGCCCACCAAACAGCTTTTGCGCCTTGGGCGACAGGGCGATCATGATTGCACTGGTCATTTTTGGGGTCAGCAGCATCGAGTACATGATCAACAGAAAAACCAGCGAATTTGTCTGATTGATGTCGGGCCACGCCGGAAACATCGGATTGGTTTCGTTGAAATACCTTATCACGTTCGTTTCGGCGCTTTTGCCCAGTAATGCCCAGACAATCAGCAGAATGAACCATGCCGGCGACAACAGATAGCTGACCGCGCCGTGAAACAGGTGAAAACGGGAAACCGGATGAAAACCACGCGTGGCCAGCAGGCGCAGATGTTGCAGATTGCCCCGGCACCAGCGCCGGTCCCGCAATACGTAATCGATCAACGTGGGCGGGGTTTCTTCAAAACTGCCACCGATGCGCGGCAGAAACCGAACACCCCAGCCCGCACGCCGCAGCAAACCGGCCTCGACGAAATCGTGGCTCATGATCAGCTGCTTTTCCCCGCGCAGCCCCTGAAGGTAAGGCAGACCTGCAGAGGCCGCAAAGGCGCGGGTGCGAATGATTGCGTTGTGGCCCCAGTAATTACCTTCGCGCTGGGCCCAAAGCGCCAGCCCTTCGGCCAGAAGCCACCCGTAAGCGATATTGGAAAATTGCTGGATGCGCGCAAACAGGGTTTCGGCCCCGATCAGCGTTGGAAAAGACTGGATCAGCCCTGCTGCCGGATCCGCGGCCAACTCATCCGCCAGCCGCGTTATGGCGTGCCCGCTCATCAGGCTGTCGGCATCCAGAACCAGCATCGCATCATAACCGGCGCCCCAACCGGTGATCCAATCAACCAGATTGCCAACCTTCTTGTCCGTGTTTGCAAGACGCCTGCGGTAGTAAATATTGAAGTTTTCGGGCGCTTGCGCGCGCAACGCTGTCAGGGCGGTTTCTTCTGTGCGCGCAATCGAAATGTCTTGCGTGTCGCTCAGGATAAACAGGCTGTAACTGTGTTTTGAACGTTTGCGGGCCAGATCGTCAATCATGGCGGCGGCGTTGCCAAACACATCGGCCGCGCTTTCGTTATAGATCGGGACCAACAGTGCAACACTAAGCGGTGTGTGTGCAGCGGCTGGCCCCGATGCCGGTTTGGTTGCGCTGCGCAACGTGCCCAGAACGCCGACAATGACCGTACTGACCGACAGGGAAACCCAGACGAACATCGTTCCGATCAGGAACAGCAAACCGTATTCCAGCCACGTCATTCCGGCGCTCGACAGCCAGCCGTGGATGCCGAACAGCAGGGCGGCAGTTGCCAGAAGGGCCGGAATGAAAACGGCCGCCCGCCATGCTGCAACGGGGCGTTTGGGCATCGGGGCAACCTGGCTGGCAGACCGGCGGCGCAAATCCTGCACCACCATTTCCAGCGGAGCGCGGGGAGGCATCAACGGCGCGGGGTTTTCAAAAGCGAATGTCATGGTGTCCACCGGTACAACCACACTTCGCTTAGCGGGGTTCCATCGTGGCGCAATTGCACGCGGAATTCCGCCAGTTGTGCCTCTTCAGGTTCAAATGCAAAGGCAAGCCGGGGGCCACCGGTTTCCGGGTTTGTCTGCAAAACGCCCTCGGACACGGTGCCGGCACTGGTGCGGATCAGTTTTTCGATATTGTCCAGATCGTCGGGTACCCGTGCGCCATCTTCGAAATCAATGGCAATGATAAAGCCGAGTTTCGCGTCCGGGCCAAAGGGCGGACGGGCCCCCATGCGTGTGTTCAAAACCCGCAACGGCGCGTCGGGCAGATCGGGTTCAACGCCCCAATCCATGCGATAGGCGAACTGCGCCTCGCCACCTTGTGGAATGGGATCGGACGGGCGCCAATAGGCTACAACGTTGTCATAAATCTCAAGATCGGCAGGTATTTCGACCAAGGTGACAGCCCCACGCCCCCAATCGCCCTTGGGGGTGATCCAAAGGCCGGGGCGGCGGTGATACAGCGCTTCGAGATCGGCAAAATCACCGAACCGGCGTTCGCGCTGTAACAGGCCGAACCCTTGCGGGTTGATATCGGAAAAGGCGCTGATCTGAAGACTGCGCGGATTGGTCAGCGGCCGCCAGATGGTTTCGCCCGCACCGTTGCGGATCAGCATTCCATCGCTGTCATGTACGGCGGGCCGGAAATCGGAAAACCGGTCGCGCATCGTTTCATCAAACAGAAACATCGATGTCAGGGGTGCAATGCCAACATGTGTCAGGTTGGTGCGTGCGAAAATATGTGCCTGCACATCCATTTCCAGAACAGAGCCGTGGCGGATATCGAACCGGTAAACGCCGGTACAGCTTGGTCCTTCCAGCAGGGCGTACATCACCGTGTCGCCCATTTCGGGGGCCGGTCGTTCGATCCAGTATTCGGTAAAGTCGGGAAACTCCTCGCCTTCCGGTTCACCTGTGTTTAATGCGATGCCCCGGGCAGACAGGCCGTAAATCTGCCCGGTGCCGATACCGCGAAAATAGCTGGCCCCCTGAAAGACCGCATATTCCTGAAAGATCCCGGGCTCATTCAGTTCCGCGCGCAGGCGCAAACCTGAAAAGCCCATGTTGCCGTCGACAGGCAAATCGGGAAACTGATCAGTTGTGTCAAACACGGCCATATCAAACAGTACAGGGCGTGCCGCACCGTTTTCGATCACCGATAGCTTGACCGGTTGCGGGAAATAGAGACCGGGCGGAAACACATCAACGCGCAGGGGGGCATCCGTGCCTTCAAACAGCGCATTGCGGCTGTCAAACCAGATGGCGCGGTACTGGTCATAGGTCAGGTCGATCCACGGCTGTGGAACGTTAGCGCGCGGTTCATAGGCCTGCCCGGCCATGGCGCGCGCACGCGCAATCAACGCATCGTGCGAAAACGGCGTGGCGTCACCCACCTGCAAGCCGGGTTCGCTGGCGAATGCGGCGGTGGGTACGGCGGCCAGTGCCGCCAGCGCCTTTAATACGTCACGGCGCAACATCAGCGCACTCCTGCCCGTTGGCGCCAAGGCTGGGATTTGAACCAGCCCGCACCATACGCAACCCCAATCAGCAAGGCAAAACCAAGCATGTTTACAAAAAACATCGATGCGTAGTTGCGGCCCAGAACATCCAGCAACACGCCCAACAGCCGCGCAAGATACATTGACGCGATGAACACCGCCAGAGATTGCTGGCCCACTTTCATGATCACCTTCAGCACGAAGCGCCATATCCGCGCGCCCAAGCTATCCTGCGAGGGCGGCAATAAGCGTGCGCCCTTCGGGCCAACCGCGACCCACGCCAGATAGGCCAGCGCGAGGAAATGGACATATCGCAGCAATCCAAAATCCGTCTTGTCGGTAAAGAAACTCAGGCTGTTGCGCACCTCGCGCAGTTCGGGAAACGTGCCCAGCAGGCGGAAATAGGACAGGGGTACAATGACAAGAACCACAGCAGCGGCCAGCATGATCAAACGGCGGTCCACCGGCGGCACCGGCAACCAGCCCGACATCAGCGCAAACCCGGTGAAAAACACCAGTTGCCAGCCAAACGGATTAAAAAACCATTCACGTTCGGACCAGGGTTCCGCCGGCAGCGCCAGCCCGCCCAGATCCGCCGCCGCCCAAACAAGAACGATAAATCCCAAGGCGGCCAGCGGCGCAAAACGGTAAAGTGCGATCACAACCGGCATCATCGCCAGCACAACCAGATACATCGGCAGGATGTCAAAATAGTTGGGCACATATCGCAGCGTGACCAAGGCGGGCAGGTTTGTCATCGGATCCTTGAAGAAAGGATAAAGATTAAGCTGCCCGACATAATCGCGCGAAAACAGTTCCGACGCATTCAACGCTGCCATCGTGACTGCGATGGCGATGAACAGGCAGATATGGGCCCAATACACCTGCCAGCAGCGAAACGCCACGCGGGCTGTGCCCATGGGCAGGCCCTGATCGCGAAACACCTTTCCAAAGGCGATGGCCGAGGCCATGCCGGAACAGAATACAAATACTTCGGTCGCGTCCGAAAATCCGAACCGCGCCGGGATCCACAGGGTCAGCCAGTTGCCAGGCGTGTGCGCGATCAGGATGATGAACATCGTCATGCCGCGAAAGAAATCCAGTCGCGGATCGCGTATGGTAGGCACAGCACCCCCGGGCGCGCTTTTGGCACGGTCGGGGTTCTGGGCCGTCATTTGGATCGGGTCCGCCAAGGTCATTGCCATTCTGGTCCGTTGCATTCGGTGCTGCTATTGCGCCGGAATTCGGCTGGCGTCCAGTCTTGCTGCGTCCAGTGCGGCAAAACGGCTGGCGGCAAACGCATCTTCGGCGCCGCCGCGCCGCACCAGCCTGTGCGTCAGGATTGCCTCGGTCTGATCGAACTGACCCGCGCGCAGGCCAGCATCAATGGTGATCCGTTCGAACACATCGCGCTGGGCGTGGCTGCCCCCGATGGTTTGCATCTTGGGACGGGCCGCGGCCAGCTGGCGGAACGCTTCGCCGTAATGCCCTTCGGCAAATGCAGTCAGGCCAGATGCGGCTGCGACACCGGGATCGGCCGCGATCTGGTTCATCTCACCGGGCGCTTGTGCGCTGGAGGCAAAGCGCCCCAAAAGGGCCTGGGCATCTGAGGGTCTTTTGTCGCCGGTCAGGGCAAGCATGTAATGAAGATCAGCAAAAACAACACATCCGTCATCGGTTCGCTTTTGTGCCAGATCAGCAAGCTCGCCCCAGCGGTCGCCCACTGCGATGCCTTCCAGTTCCAGCCGCATCAACAGCGATGTTGCATTGGCAATGTCGCGATAATCATCTGTTTTGTCATGCCGGATTTTCTGATCGTAAAGATCAAGCACCTGATCCTGTTCGCCCAGATCAAGGTGCAACAGCGCCTTGTGCCACCAGACATGATACCGGAAATTGTTGCAGTGCAGCCACGCGCTGTCATAATCCTCGATCAGTTTTATGCCGCCTGCGGAACGTCCGGTCATGTCAAAAACATGGGTGACTGCGTGCAGCCCCCATGCGTCGTCCTTTGCATGTTCAAGCCCGATCAGGCCCTGTTTTTCTGCTTTTGCATATTCGCCGGCCTCTTCCAGCGCGAAAGCATGACAGCCAAGCGCATATCCACGGCAGGGGTGGTCTTCACCGTGCGCGGGCAACACCGCTTCGACAGAGCGCAACATGCCGGGACCGTCGCCCAGAATGAACCGGATCGCGTGGCTGACCTTCATTGAAAGCGTGTCAGCGGGGTTTTGCGCCAGAATCTTTTCCATTTCTGAAATGGCGCCGCTGGGTCTGCCTGCCAGCCAGGCCTCCAGCGCGGTGATCCAGCCCCGTTCGCGGAAAGTACGGCCCGAAATGGGGGCAGCATGGCGCGCGGCGCGCAGCGCTGTGCGGGCGGTGTCCATCAACTCGCGTCGCCCCATCATTATCGAAAACAGCCCGCGCGCGGCATGGCCCATTGCAAAATCAGGTTCGCGATCCAGAACGGCAGCCAGCCGAACGGGGGTGTCCGTGCCATGCGCCAGAAAGGCCAGAACCATCGCGTTCCAGTCTTCCAGCGCTTCCGCTTTCGTCAAAGTCACGTCACTATTACAGATGTCTGTGGCCATGCGGCCCTCCTGACAGAATACCAATAGGGTTTGTGTGTACTGTGTTTATGCCGCAAAAAAAGAGATGGTGCGCACCTCACACGCAACCGTGAAGCGGATCGCGGACTTCGTGAATAGGAGTGAACAGATCGGCGTGATTCAGCCGGTTTTATTACGATCTGCCCAGCCTTTAGGCGTCTTTCGGATCAAGCAGACTGTCCAGTATTTCATCCGTATGCTGGCCAAAATGCGGTGGTGCCATCCGGTATTGGACGGGGGTGCGTGAAAATCGCAAGGGATTGCCCAGCAGGCGCACCTGGCCTCCATCAACTCCGGGACAATCCGCGCTGACGACCATTTCGCGTGCTTCTGCCTGATCCGACGTCAATGCCTGCTCTACATTCAGAATCGGGCCTACCGGTACGCCGACAGAGTTCAACCGCTCCAATATCTCGGCCACCGGCAGCTTTTCCAGCGCAGGGTGCAGATGCCCCATCAACGCTTCGCGGTGTTGCAGACGCATCGAATTTGTCGCGTAATCCGGGTTTGCCGAAAGATCGGTAAGACCGATAACATCGCAAAAACGTGCGAACTGGGCATCGTTGCCGACGGCGATCAGAACATGGCCATCCGCCCCTGCAAACGCATCATAGGGCACGATATTTGGATGCGCATTGCCGCGACGTTGCGGCAACTGGCCGGATGCCAGAAAATTCGTACCTTCGTTGATCAGCCAGGCCATCTGCGCATCAACCAGCGACAGATCGATATGTTGGCCTTGTCCTGTTGCGTCCCGGTGGCGCAGCGCAGCCAGTATGCCGACGGTCGCGTACATGCCGCACATCACGTCCGCGATGCCAACGCCCACTTTCATCGGTGGCCCGTCCGGTGCGCCTGTCAGGCTCATGATGCCGCCATAGCCCTGCGCCATCAGATCGTAACCGGGGCGGTTGCGGTTGGGGCCGGTCTGGCCGAACCCGGAAATGGAACAATAGACCAGTCCGGGATGGGCCGCACACAGCGTCCGGTGATCCAGCCCGTATTTCACCAACCCGTCCGGTTTGTAGTTCTCGATCACTACATCAGCGCGTGCGGCCAGCCTGCGCACGGTCTGTTGGCCGTCTTTCGTTGCAATATCGATTGCCACAGATTTTTTGTTGCGGTTCGCGGCCATGAAATAAGCGCTGAGATCGGTGTCTTTTCCGTCCACTCCCGGTGCATAAGGCGGCCCCCAGCCGCGCGTATCATCGCCATCGGTTTTGGGGTTTTCAATCTTGATCACCGTGGCCCCCAGATCGCCCAGCAATTGCGTTGCAGTCGGCCCGGCCAGAATGCGCGTCAGATCAAGCACAATCAGCCCGTCAAGTGCCATCGGTGTGTCAGATACGTCCGTCATAACTGTTCCGTTCGATGATGGCGGCGATCACGGTGAATGTGTCAGCCGATTGCGCGGTTTCCAGTGCCTCGCGCAATTCAGCCCGCGAAGTTACGGTATGACCGGCCCCTCCGAAAGCGGCCCCCATTGCCGCGAAATCGTGATGCCCGAAATCGACACCCTGATTGGACATCTGGCGCGCCCGCTGTTTCATTTCGATCAGGGAAAGGGATGCATCGACAAAGACGACAAATATGGTGTTCAGGCCCAGTTCCGCGGCGGTGCTCAATTCGCCGGCCACCATCAGGAACCCCGCATCGCCGGAAAACGAAACAACCGGCCTGTCCGGTTCCACAAGTGACATGCCCATCGCCAGCGGCAGGGCGCAGCCCATCGTGCACAATGCGGTGGATTGCACCAATCCGCGCGGTTCGTAACATTCCCACATCTGCGACAGCAAAATACGATGCGCGCCGCTGTCCACACTGGCCAGTGTGTCGCGCGGCAGGGTCTTGCGGCATTCGTTGATGATTGCGGCCGGTCCCCAGCCTTCGTCCTGAGGAAAGGCATTGGCCAATTCGGCCTTGACGCGTGCGACTTCTCCGTCTTGCCAGGTGGTTTGCGGCGACACGTTGTCGCCAATCGCGTTCAGCGTTGCCGTACAGTCGGCTATGAAATTCAGTGTCGCCTGATGCATGTAATGGTGATTGGGTTCGGCAATGATATCGATCATGTTGGTGACCGAGGCATCCCAGACATTGCGCCAGCCCGGGCGCATTTCGATCGGATCATAGCCGACACCGATAATCAGATCAGACTGTTCCACCAGTTTCAGCAGGACCGCGTCAGCCTTGGGGGAAAGGCCGGCACCGCCCAGTGCCAGATCGTGGTCTTCCGCGATCAACCCCTTGGCCTTGTATGTGGTGATGACGGGTGCGCCGAATGTCTCGGCAAAGGACAACAGCGCAGTGGCCGCGTTCTGGTTCATTGCATCGACACCGGCCACAACAAGCGGCCTTCTGGCGTTTGCAAGCATGGCGCGGGCCCGTTCCAGATCGGGGCCGCTTGGGGCTGTCGGGGATGCATCTGTACGGCAGGTTGGCACAATGCCGGTCACAAGCGCATCCGCGACTTCGACGGGGACATCTATATGGACCGGTCCGGGTCTGCCTTCTGTGGCGATTGCAACGGCCTTGTCTGCGATCGTGTGTGCGGCCCCCTGGGACAGCGTAAAAGTGGCTTTGGTAATGGCGCGAAACACGCGCGTTTGATCCAGAACCTGATGCGTATAGGTCTGTGCCTCGTCTGCATCAACGCAGCCTGTCAGCACGATCATCGGAACGCGATCCTGATGTGCGTTGGCCACGACATTCAGGCCGTTCAATGCGCCGGGCCCGACTGTGGCCACCAGGATGCCGGGTGCGCCATCGCGATGATAGACACCTTCGGCCATGAACCCGGCGGCATTTTCATGCTTGGCCAGAATGAACCTGATCCCGGCGCGTTGAAGCGCATCAACAAGGGTCAGCACTTCTCCTCCGGGCATACCAAACGCATGGCGGCAACCGGCCTTGTACAACCGTTTGGCAATGGCATCGGCTGCGCGCATTTTTTCAGGTGCGGAATAAGTCAATGTGAACCTCGGGCTGGATTGCGAATTCAACACAGCTTTCTCATGAGGGCCGTTGGGTCGCAACTCCTATTCACGCAGAGGTGTAGAGCGCGGCAATTCAATCAAAAAGCCCGACCCGCATGAAGCAGGCCGGGCTTTTCCGTATTTTCAGCAAAAAGAAGCGGTTGTAACGCGTGTTAGCGTTTACGGTCGCGTCGCGCGCTCATTGGTTGGAAGGCAACGCCGACATGGGCTTCGCAATAGGGCTTGCCGGCTTTGACCGGAAGACCACAGAACCAGAAATCATCTGTCGCAGGATCACCGACAGGCCATTTGCAGGTCCGTTCGGTCAATTCCATCAGCGTCAGCCGTTTGGCCTTTTTTTCGATTTCGCTGACCTTGGCCAGCGCTTCGGGGCTGATTTCATTGGCGGAAGGTTGTGGTGGCAGGGGCTGACCGGCGGGAATGATCTGCTTGCGGATCGGCAGAACGGGCTTGGGCGGTTCGGGTTGTTCTTCGGTCTGCACGTCTGGCTTTGGTGCAGATTTGGGTTTGGCCTCGGCTTTTGCGGCGGGTTTCGCCTTGGGTTCGGCTTTGGCTGTGCCGCCGCTGCCTGCGCGGTTCGACAGCCCCAGACGGTGCACCTTGCCGATAACAGCGTTCCGGGTAACGCCCCCCAGTTCCTTTGCAATCTGGCTTGCGGATTGGCCTTCGCCCCACATCTTCTTGAGTATCTCTACGCGCTCATCTGTCCAGGACATGGGGCTTTCCTTAGCTAAAAAGCGGCCCCGTTGTGGACCGCCCTTAAAAATCGTGTCAGCGACCTATTCTAATCACTGCGGGACGAGTTACAAGGCGTCTTGCACACGCAATGCCGATCAATGCGGTTTTGCCGATGCCGCCGCAATCTCAGACAGACGGGGCATCCGGCGTCATGGGCAATGCAGGTGCGCGTGGCGGTTCCATCGAAACGCGGGCCTGACCCAGCCGGGGATGCAGGCGCGATGCGATGGCCCACGCCCCAAACATGGCCAGACCGCCAACCAAGAAAATGCCGGACGTGGGGGCGACAATCAGCACCAGCCATGCCCCACCCGGCGTCAGAATGCCCGATACGTCGCGAAAACTGGAATAGACGGCGGACATTTCTGTTCGTTCCGACGGCTTGACTGCCATCAGAAATGGCAATCCGCCGCACACATCCAGAACGATCAGAAAGAAAGATCCCAACATCAGCGCAGCCACACTTATGGCAGGCCAACCGGACAAAACCGCAGCCGCGCAAAACGTGATGCCCGCCAGCGCAAATCCGGTCTGAACCGATTGGCGCAATGAACGCCGCAGCATCCAGCGCAGGATCAGCGGGGCTGAAAACAGACAGGCATTGGTTGCCGAAAGCAGGATGCCGCCCAGTTGGTCGCTCAGCCCGTTCTCGATTGCGAAAATCGGCAGGTAAACGACATAAATCCACCAGCCGCATGACCGGATCACCGCAAACAGCCAACCCGCAACCAGCCTTGGTTGCACAAAAAAGCGGGTCAGGAACGCGACGGGATTGGGGGCCGGCGCGCGCGCCCGTGTGATGAGTTTGCCGTTCCCCAGACGCAAGTACCAGAACATTGCCAGCATCGAGGCGCAGGAAAAAGCCGCGATCAGAAACGGCAGGGCGGGCCACCAAGCGTATAACAGAACGCCGATTGCGGGGCCTGCCGTCCAGCCTGCGGCGCTGTAGAGCATCCGCGACGTTTCACATTTTCCAAGATCAATCTTGGCGATGTAATCCAGCACGTAGGCGTTAAAGCAGACAAAAGTGACAACGATGGCGACTGTGTTCAAACCGACCGCGACAACAACGGCTGCGGGCGTGTCCAGAATAGCTATAAGCGATCCGGAAATATACATGACAGCGCCGCATGTATACATCCAGCGGCGTGGCAGAAACCTGATCAGCCATGGCACCATCAAGCCCACAAGAAGCGAAACAACACCAAAGACAAAATAGATGCTGGATACAAGCTGGGCATCCCCAAGCGTGCGATACATCAAGAGCGGAATGACCGAAATCAGAATGCCGCGCGCCACCGCCTCAAGCCCGGCCAGAACCGCAAAACCGCGCACGCTGGGGGCCGGCGCGTGACGCAGCCATTCGGGAATACGACGTTCATGCATTGTTCAGGCCTTGGTGTTTTGCGGCCAAAGTGGCGAAATACTGTGCCGAATGCGCCCTTGTTTGCGACAGGCTTGCGACGGCTTTGAACCATCCAAGGGCCACAAAACGCGATCCGGGCATGGGGAAGTCAGGTTCTTTTGCGCCGCAACTGGCTTTCACGCAGCGCCAAAAGCAGCGCACCCGCCAGAATGATCATAGAGCCCAGAACGCTGATGCCGTCCGGTATGACATCAAACACTGCAAAGTCATAAAGCGTTGCAAACACAAGCGTGGCATAGCTGAACGGGGCGACAAAGCTAGCATCCGCACGCGCCATGCCGTTGACGAACAGCGCCTGTGCCGTCGCCATCAAGATGCCAAGTGCGGCCAGCGCGCCCCATTGCGCGGGTGTGGGCACTTGCCAGACAGACACGACGGCGACGGATGCAATGCAGACACCCAGGGTGTTGTTGACCAGCAATATCTGGAACGGGTTTTCGCGGCGTGTCAGTTTCTTGATAAAAATCAGCTCAAGCCCCATGATCATGGCCGCCCCCAATGCCAGCAATGCCGCCGGTTGAAAACTGTCCGGTGCCGGGCGCAGCAGGATCATGGCACCCGCCAGAGCGATGGCCGCAGCAGACCAGCGAATTTGGCCGACGCGTTCGCCCAACAGCGGAATGGCCAGGATCATCGCAAAGGCCGGATTGAGAAATGTGATGGCAGTTGCATCGGATAACGGGATGAAGGCAACCGATGCAAACATAAGCGTGACGCCCAGCCAGCCAGACAGGGTGCGCCCGATATGCAGCCCCCAATGGGGTTTGCCAAGAACCGGGCGCACAGCGGTTGCAATCATGGCAATGCTGACAAATGCGAACAGGAACCGGCCATGGCTGATCTGCAACGGATGCAGGGGTGGTCCCAACGTGTCGGTGCCCAGCATTTTTGCCAACAGGGTCGTGGACGCGATAAAGGCGGTGGCCGCCCCGATCAGGGCCGCCGCCAGCGCCGGATTGTTCTGTTTGGCTGCATACATTGCAGCGCTATGACAAGGCTTTGCACAGCGCGCAAGCCCCGGATTGCAAGGTGGTTTGAGCGGGTAGGGCAGGGTCGTAGTTTTTGCTTTTCACAACGGGCGTGTTGGGCTAGACACGCGCCATGAATGATCTGGTTTCCCTTGCGTTCTTGCGACGCCGAACCACCCGCGCCTGACCCGCGCGCGATCCTGTATGGCGGCTTGCCAGCCGCCCTGTTTGCATAAATATTGATCCAACTGCACGAATACATTCTGTTCGGCCCGACTTTCAAAAGGACAGCCAAAATGATCCCTTCCGTACTTCCGACCTATTCGCGTGCGCCGCTTTCTTTTACCGAAGGCGCCGGTTCCTGGCTGGTCGAGGCGGATGGCCGACGGTTTCTGGATCTGGGTGCGGGTATTGCCGTGAATGCGCTGGGCCATGCCCATCCTGCTCTTGTCGCCGCGCTCACCGATCAGGCACAGAAACTCTGGCACACGGCCAATCTCTACAACATTCCCAACCAGACGGCGCTGGCGGATCTTCTGGTTGCCCATACGTTCGCGGATACCGTTTTTTTCACAAACTCCGGCACCGAGGCTTGCGAACTGGCGGTCAAGATGGTGCGCAAGTACTGGTACGAAAAGGGCCAGCAGGATCGTGTCGACATTATCACCTTCGCCGGGGCTTTTCACGGGCGCTCAGCGGCGGCCATAGCAGCCGCCGGATCCGAAAAGATGACGAAGGGCTTTGGCCCTCTTTTGCCGGGATTTGTGCATCTGGACTGGGCTGATCACGATGCTTTGCGCGCCGCGATCGGCGATACCACCGCCGCGATCCTGATCGAACCGGTGCAGGGCGAAGGCGGCATCCGCCCGCTTCCCGATCAATGCCTCAAGGGCTTGCGCGATCTGTGTGACGAACACGGCATCCTTCTGGTTCTGGATGAGGTGCAATGCGGCGTCGGGCGCACTGGCAAGCTGTTTGCGCATGAATGGGCGGGGATCGAACCCGATATCATGATGGTGGCCAAGGGCATCGGGGGCGGTTTTCCCCTCGGGGCCGTGCTGGCGCGTGAAAATGCGGCCTCGGGGATGACGGCCGGTACGCACGGGTCCACCTATGGCGGAAATCCGTTGGGCTGTGCTGTCGGACGGGCTGTTCTTGAAATCGTTGCAGACCCGGATTTTCTGGCGGATGTCAGCCGCAAGGCGGGTTTCCTGCGGCAAAGGCTCGAAGGTCTGGTGGCAGCGCATCCCGATGTCTTTGACAGCGTGCGCGGTGTCGGTCTGATGATGGGGCTGAAATGCAGGAAAGCGAACACAGATGTGGTGGCGGCTGCATACGATCAAAACCTGCTGACGGTTCCGGCCGCAGACAATGTCGTGCGCCTTCTGCCTGCGCTGAACATTTCAGATCAGGATCTGGCAGAAGCGGTCGATCGACTGGATCGCGCCGCCGCCACACTTTAAGCCGCTTTTGCTTCACTTTTTCACAAATACTTTGGGGGGCCGGGGGTAAAACCCCCGGTCGTACCGGACCAGCAAAGAGACTGATATGAAACATTTTCTGGATATCCACAAAACTGATCCAACCGATCTGCGCACGATGATTGACAGTGCCGCAGCCATGAAAAAGGCGCGCAAGGGGCGGCTTCGGGGGATGCCCGATGACGATCAGCCGCTGGCCGGGCATATCGTGGCGCTGATTTTCGAAAAGCCGTCGACCCGCACCCGGGTGTCTTTTGATGTCGGAACCCGTCAGATGGGGGGCACCACCATGGTTCTGTCCGGCAATGACATGCAGTTGGGCCACGGCGAAACAATCGCTGATACGGCGCGCGTTCTCAGCCGATATGTGGACCTGATCATGATCCGCACCTTTGACGAGGCGGTTTTGACAGAAATGGCAGAATATGCCGATGTTCCGGTGATCAACGGGCTGACGGATCGCACACATCCCTGCCAGATCATGGCCGACATCCAGACGTTTGAAGAACATCGTGGCCCGATCAAGGGCAAAAAGGTTGTCTGGACCGGTGACGGCAACAATGTCTGCGCCTCTTTCATTCATGCAGCGGGCCAGTTCGGTTTCGATCTGACCTTCACCGGCCCGCCGACGCTGGACCCCGAACAGGGTTTCGTCGAGGAGGCGCGCGCAAAGGGCGTGCAAATCGAGATTGAACGCAATCCCGAGATCGCCGTGGCTGGGGCTGATCTGGTCGTGACCGATACCTGGGTATCGATGCATGATGCGCAATCCGCGCGGGAACGGCGCCACAACCAGTTGCGCCCCTATCAGGTCAATGAACGGCTGATGGGCTTTGCCAAACCCGATGCATTGTTCATGCATTGTCTGCCTGCCCACCGAGAGGACGAGGCAACAAGCGCTGTCATGGATGGCCCGCATTCGGTTATTTTCGACGAAGCCGAAAACAGGTTGCATGCGCAAAAGGCGATCATGCGCTGGTGTCTGGGCGTGTAGGGGGCGTACGGGATGAACGGGGCAGAAACACTGGTGCGCACCTTGTTGGAGAACGGGGTAGACACCTGTTTTGCCAATCCCGGTACGTCCGAAATGCATTTTGTGGCGGCGCTGGATGAAAACCCCGACATGCGGTGCATCCTGTGCCTGTTCGAAGGTGGCACGACAGGGGCCGCTGACGGATATGCCCGCATGACGGGCAATGTTGCTGCTACATTGCTGCATCTTGCGCCCGGGTTCGGCAACGCCTTTGCCAATCTGCACAACGCGCGCAAGGGCGGCAGCGGTATTGTCAACATTGTCGGGGACCATGCCAGCTATCATTTGAAATATGAAAGCCCGCTGAAAGGCAATGTCGAAGGGATCAGTGCTGCCGTATCGCACTGGACACGCACCTGTCAGAATGCCCGATCCGTTGCCTTGGACGGGGCGGCTGCCATAACGGCGGCGCGTTCAGGCGGCGGGCAGATAGCGACCTTGATCCTGCCTGCCGATACAGCTTGGGAGCCGGGCGGTGATGTTGCCGTTTGCGCACCCGTTCCGGAACCGCGTTTGCCGGGGGCCGACCGGATTGCGGCAGCGGCCGAGGTTCTGCGCAATCCCGGCGCCTGCCTGATGGTGGGGCGCGATGCGCTTTACGGCCGGTTGCGTCGGATTGCCGGACAGATCGCGCATGAAACTGGGTGTCGGCTGATGTCCGACACGGCTGTGCCTCGGCTCGAGCGCGGCGGCGGATCGGTGCAGATTGAACCGCTGGTCTATCATATCGACGGAAAACTGGGACAGCTTGAACAGGCAAGCCACATTGTATTGTGCGGCCTTCACCGGCCGGTCGCCTTTTTTGCGTACCCCGGAAAACCCAGCCTGCCGGAACCGGCAGATTGTCAGGTCCATTCCCTGTGTGATCCCGGTATGGACATAGCGGGCACGTTGTACGCGCTTGCGCAGACACTCGGCATTTCGGACGATGCGCCGGCGGACATTGTACCGCTGGAATTGCCCGCGCTGCCTGAAGGAACGGTAACACTGGAAAAGGCGGGGACTGCGATTGCGGCGCTGATGCCGGAAAACAGCATCATCGTGAATGAAAGCGTCACGGCATCGTTTCCGTTGCTCTCCGCCACGCGTACGGCCCGTCCGCATGATCTGCTGGCGACAACCGGTGGCGCAATTGGCCAGTGTTTGCCCTGTGCGACCGGCGCCGCGGTGGCGTGCCCGGATCGTCAGGTCATTGCGCTAAGTGGTGACGGATCGGCGATGTACACGCTGCAATCGCTGTGGACGATGGCGCGTGAACACCTGAACGTGGTTGTTATCGTGATTGCCAATCGCGGTTATCAGATTCTGCACGGAGAATTGAAAGCTGTCGGTGTGGACAGCGTCGGACGCAATGCGCACCGCATGTTCGATCTGGTTGATCCGGATCTGGACTGGGTTGCTCTGGCGCAGGGCCATGGTGTGCCGGCAGCGCGCGCCACGTCGATGGAGGCGTTCAATAATGCCTTGACCAAGGGGTTGGACACCAACGGTCCTTTTCTGATCGAACTGGTGGTTCCTGCGGATTAAGCGGTGATTTCGCGCGCAGGATTGCCGGCGACAGTGGCACCGGCAGCAACATCGCGGGTCACGACACTGCCCGCGCCTATGATGGCTCCATCGCCGATGGATATGCCAGCAAGCAGGATCGCACCACCGCCGATCCAGACATCCTGACCAATCCGCACAGGGCGCGCCACCTCTAGCCCGGCGCGACGTTTTGCAACCTCTTTATGATGTTCGGCGCAATACACATGCACGCCGGGCCCCAGCATGGATCGATCCCCGATGCTGACCGGGCCGGTATCGAGTATGATGCAACCCGCATTCAGGTAAACAGCGTCACCCAAGGTGATGTTGATGCCGTAGGCACAATGAAACGGGGCTTCGATCATTGTATCTTGTCCGACAGAGGCCAGAAGCGCAGCCAGTTCGGGCGCGATCGCGCCGCGTTTTTCGGGGGCGGTTGTATTGTGCCTGTGAACCGCATTTCGTGCGCGGTCACGCATCCGTTCCAGTTCCGGGTCCAGACAGGTGTACCAGTGGCCGTTTTTCATTTTATCAAGCTCTGACCGGCCCATTTTAAACTCTCTCTATGTTCCGCGCGGTTTGGCCCGGGTCGTCGGGGTGGCAACGGTTGGATCTTCGGGCCAGGGGTGGCGCGGATAACGTCCGCGCATGTCCTTGCGCACATCCTGATAGGAACTGGCCCAGAAACCCGGCAGGTCCATCGTGACCTGAACAGGGCGCTGCGCCGGTGACAGCAATGTCATCTTGAGCGGTGTCCCCGCGATGTCCGGGTGGCGGGTAACGCCGAACAGTTCCTGCAGCTTTATCGCAATTTCCGGTTGCCTCGTGCTATAGTCGATCGCGACTTTGCGCCCCAGCGGAGTGATGAAATGTGCCGGCGCCAGCCTGTCCAGCATTTGAAGTTGATCCCAGTTCAACGCGGCCCGCAACGCAGGCAGCAAATCAAACCGTTTCCAGTCATCCGCCGTGCGCACGCCCCCAAGATGCGGCAACAACCAGTCGTCGATGGATGTGATAAGCCCGTCCGGCGACATGTCGGGCAGGGATGTGCCACCGGCGCGCACCAGTTCCACACGCGCAGCAAATTGCGCCGCGGCCCCGTCCAGAACAATGCCCAGGTCACGCACGCCTTGCAGCATTGCCTGTGCAATCTCGCTTTCCGATGCATCGCGCCAAATGCGGTCTTGCAAGACCAGTGCACCGAACTGTTCCTGTTGTCTGGTCAGAACGCGCCGGTCACGGCGGGACCATTCGCAAAGGTTCTGCCAGGTGATCCGGTCTTTGAAACACGCGCGCACCTCGCCTTCGGTGATCGCAATGGCAGCGCGGATGCGGGCCTCGCGCGGGTTGCCATCCAGATCGGGGGCAACAATCAGACGCGTAGACGCCAGCGGGTCGCCTTCGGGCATGACGGCCCCTTTGCCACCGGACAGGATATAGCGCGGCGCATCGCCCGCACGGCGCAATCCGACGCGGTCAGGATAGGCCAGCGCGGCCATCTCGGCATCGCTTTTACCACCGTTTTTTGCCACGAACCGTTCCAGCCGTTTGGTATCCTGACGAATGCGCGCCATGACACCCTGCCGGATCTCGTAAGAACGGGATGTGCCGAACCGGCGCGGATCACGCACCGCTTCCAGACGCAGGCCAAGATCGACGGGGGCGTTTTTTAACACGTCCCGTTCAGCCAGAACCGCCGCAATCGGGGCCGCAGCCCTTCCGCTGATCAACAGCATATGTGCCAGTCGTGGATGCAAGGGGACTTCGGCCAGCGCCTTGCCATGGGCCGTGATGCGCCCCGCATCATCCAGCGCGCCCAGCAGGTTCAGCAAGGCCCGCGCTTCGGCATAGCTGCCCGGATTGGGCGGTGTCAGAAAGGCCAGATCGTCCAGCGTGCTTCCCCAGTTGGCCAGTTCCAGAGCGAGCCCGGCAAGATCGGCCACTTCGATTTCGGCGGGGGCAAATGCAGCCAGTGCGCCGTGTTCGCCCTTGGTCCAAAGCCTGTAACAGGTTCCCGCAGCGACACGCCCGGCCCGCCCTGTGCGCTGTATCGCCTCGGCTTGGCTGACCCGTTCGGTAACCACCCGCGACATGCCGCTGCCCGGATCGAACCGCGTGCGCCGCGCAAGTCCGGCGTCGATCACTACCTGCACGTCCTCGATCGTCAGCGAGGTTTCGGCAATGGATGTGGCCAGTACGATCTTGCGGGTGGTTCTGTCTGGCGAAATGGCTGCACGTTGCGCGGCGAATTCCATCGCGCCGAACAGCGGGCGCACGGTGTATTCCGGCGGGGTACGACCTTTCAGGGTGGCTTCGACCCGGCGGATTTCCCGTTCACCCGGCAAAAAGACCAGAATACCGCCGTCGGTTTCCTGTGTTGCCTGCAGAACGGCATCGGCCACCAGCGATTCCAACCGCATCTTGGGCGCGGTGGGCCGTTCCGCCCAACGGATATCGACCGGAAAGCTTTGCCCTTGTGACGTGATCACCGTGGCATCCATCAAATCCGCGACCGGGCCGGCATCCAGCGTGGCTGACATGACAACAAGATGCAGGTCAGGCCGCAGGGCGCCGGCGATTTCAAGACACAGCGCCAGTCCCAGATCGGCGTTCAGCGAACGTTCGTGGAATTCGTCAAAGATAACGGCGCTCACGCCGGGCAGATCGGGCTGGCTCTGGATCATCCGGGTCAGAATGCCTTCGGTCACGACCTCGACACGGGTGGATGCCGAAACCTTTGACTCACCGCGCACCCGGTAGCCGATGGTTTGGCCGGCTTTTTCACCCAGGGTTTGCGCCATGCGTTCTGCGGCGGCACGTGCCGCCAGACGGCGGGGTTCAAGCATGATGATACGGCCATCACAGAACCCCGCCTGCAAAACAGCCAGAGGCACCCGGGTTGTCTTGCCCGCGCCGGGGGGCGCCTGAAGAACGACGCGTTTGTCGGTGCGAAGGGCGTCGACAACATCGGGCAACACGTCGTCAATGGGCAATCTGTCTTTCATATGCACCTTATCGGGCAGATTGGCGGGCGGGCCAAGTGCAACTGTGTCTGGACATCACGGGTCTGCTGCCGGACAAAAGGGAAACCGCAAAAGCCAATCACGAGGGCATGACGCAAAATGGATATCGCGCAACTGGCAAAAGGGATCATCGCAGGGCAGCGGCGCGCCCTTGCGCGGGGGATTACCCTGATCGAAAGCGGGCGCGCAGATCATCGTGTTGCGGCCGCCACGCTTTTGGAAAAGGTGAACACAACAGGGCGTCAGGCGATGCGGATCGGCCTGTCCGGTACACCGGGGGTGGGCAAATCCACATTTATTGAAACCTTCGGGACAATGCTGACAGGGCAGGGGTTGCGCGTTGCGGTACTGGCTGTTGATCCCAGTTCGGCACGCTCGGGCGGGTCCATATTGGGGGACAAGACCCGGATGGACCGGCTTAGCCGTGATCCCAACGCCTTTATCCGTCCTTCGCCCAGTCAGACCCATCTGGGCGGCGTGGCGCGTCGGACGCGCGAAGCGGTCCAACTGTGCGAAGCTGCCGGATTTGATGTGGTGCTGATCGAAACGGTGGGCGTCGGGCAATCGGAAACGGTTGTGTCCGAAATGACCGATCTGTTCGTCTTGCTGCTGGCCCCGGCAGGTGGTGACGAATTGCAGGGGGTCAAGCGCGGGATCATGGAAATGGCGGACCTGATCCTGATCAACAAGGCGGATGGTGATCTGAAGCAGGCGGCAATGCGCACCTGTGCAGATTATTCCGGCGCCTTGCGGCTGCTGCGCAAGCGCCCGCATGATCCCGACGGTTTTCCAAAGGCCATGATGGTTTCGGCTGTAGAGCAGACCGGTCTGGCCGAAGCCTGGGCCGAAATGGAGCATCTGGCCGAATGGCGCAAAGAGCAGGGGCACTGGCGCAACAGGCGCGCCGCGCAGGCACGGTATTGGTTCGAACAGGATGTACGCCAGAGCCTGCTTGCCGGTCTGGACAGGCCCGAGATTCAGGTGGAAATGAAACGTCTGGGACAGGCGGTGGCAGAAGGTGTCATGCCCGCGCATGAAGCAACGGAACAGGCGCTGGAACGTCTGCAAAGTCGTGCGGGCGAATAGGGCGGGCCGCATTTTTTCAAACCCGGGGCCGGAACACGACCTACCGGCTTGACCCGCGCCGCGATTCCCCCTAAAGCCAGCAAACGATTTTCCACGGACCGCCCTGCGGACCGTATGTTTTGGCTGCAATATCTGCCTGCCAATATTATGACAAAGGACAATGCCATGTCGCGCCGCTGCGAACTGACCGGAAAAGGCCCCATGTCGGGCAACAATGTCAGCCACGCCAAAAACCGCACCCGTCGCCGGTTTTTGCCGAACCTGAATGATGTTACACTGCAATCCGAAATCCTGAACCGGGGTATCAAGCTCAAGATTTCTGCCGCGGCCCTGCGCTCGGTCGATCACCGCGGCGGTCTGGATGCGTATCTGGCGAAAGCCAAGGACGAAGAGCTTTCGGATACTGCACTGAAAGTGAAAAAAGAAATTCGCAAAGCACAGGCAGCCGCCTGACCTTTGCCTGTGTCCGGCGCAAGCTGGGACGTATTGAAGCAGCTCCGCCCCGGCGGGGCTGTTTGTGTTTGTGGGCTGGGATGCCTGCGCCTATATCCTGAACCAAGATGATCATGATCCGCCATTCAATCAGCGCGCTTGTTGTTGCGCTTTTGGTTCTGACCGCGCAGTCGGCGGCTGTGGCGCGCGGGTCTTCCATGATTGCCGGTCAGATTGTGTTGTGCACCGGCACCGGCCCTGTGATCGTCAACACGGATCAGAATGGAACACCAGTCGGGCCGGCCCATATCTGCCCTGATTGCGTCATTTCATTTGGCGTCGACGTATTGCCGGTACTTGCGGCGGCGCAACCCGCATTTGCAGAGCTTGAATTGCACTGGGCCGGTCTGGACGCACTTGCCACGCAGACGGGTGCACCCGCGCACCGCGCGCGCGCTCCTCCGCTGTGTCGGATGTTGCCAAGCGGTTGATTTACAATCAAAACTACTAACTTTTTTGAAAAGGAGAGACATGATGTCTTTCAGAACCAGCGGCCTTGCCGCTCTGTGCGCGACTGCGGTCGCTTTTCCGGCCTTCGCAGGCGATGCGTCGTCGATCAAGATTGAAGACCCTTACGCTCGGGTGTCTTCGGCCTCGGCCAAATCGGGTGCTGCTTTCATGGTGGTCCAGAACACGGGCGCGACCGATGACAGGTTGATCGCGGCCCAAAGCGATGTGGCCAAAAAGACAGAGCTGCACACCCACAAACAAGACGCCAACGGCGTCATGCAGATGATGCATGTCGAAGAAGGCTTTGCCATTCCTGCGGGTGGCATGCACATGCTGGCGCGTGGCGGTGATCATGTCATGCTGATGGGGCTGAACCAGTCTCTTGCGCATGGGGATGTGGTAACTATCACCCTGACGTTCGAACAGGCCGGGGATGTTACTGTTGATATCCCTGTCGATCTGGAACGCAAACCGGATCATGGCGCGATGAACCATTCCGGCAGCAACACAGGCGGCTAAGTCTGTAAAAGACTGGCCACCCATGCTGGAACTGTTTGGGTGGCCGGACCGATATGTGCTGCATCAAAATGCGGCGCGACGTCTGTTTCATTCAGATTGAACGCGATCAGTTGGGCGCCGGAACGTGCCGCTTCCTGCGCAAATCCGGCGGCGGGATAAACCTGTCCCGATGTGCCGATGGCGGCAAAGATATCTGCGTTCTGCAATTGGGTTTCAATCTGGTCCAGCCCATAGGGCATTTCACCGAACCAGACGATATCAGGGCGGACGGAATGCGCCGCGCAGGATGGGCACCTGTCATCGACCGACAGGGATGTGGATGCGGGCCACCTGTGATCACACGCCCCGCACAAGGCGCTGTCGAGTTGTCCGTGCATGTGCAAGACCTGAGGTGATCCCGCCTTTTCATGCAGATTGTCGACGTTTTGTGTGATCAGAAAGACGGTGTGATCGCGCATGCGCTGCAATTTTGCAATCGCACTGTGCGCGGCGTTTGGAAGGACACTGGCAGCCTTGGCGCGTCGCGCATTGTAAAACGCGTGAACGCTGTCCGGATCACGGGCGAACCCTTGGGGCGATGCCACGTCTTCCAGCCGGTATTTTTCCCACAAACCGCCGCTGTCGCGGAACGTGCTAAGACCGCTTTCTGCCGAAACACCGGCGCCTGTCAGAATAACAATGTTGGTCATTTACCGCCCTCCTGATGTGGTTCTGCCCGGCTTTGGTTTTCCCAAATCTGTTCTCTGTTGTTGCCAAAACCCGGACCTGCGGGCTTGCTGTCGCACCGGGTTCGCCGCTTGATAATGTTTTGCACCCTTGAGCATACCATGACGCGCGCGACCTTAGTGACCAGCCATGTCCGACCAACACCGGCTGCGTTTGCGGCCCTAGCCTTCAAGCACCCGCAATTGCGTGCCCAGCCAGGGCAATTGCGCGCGCGAGGGTGTGATCATCTGGTCTTGTACCAGATGCCGGACGGTCTGCGCCACATCGCGCGGCACCTGATCGGCCCAATCCGAATTCGCGAACAGGGATATGGTACGCGAAAACGGTTTGAAGGGCAGCGGATGGACCGACAATTTATCGTGCAGACGTTTTGTTCGCATGAACCCCAGTTGCGTGGTGATCGTCCATCCTGTCTGTCGTGCGACCAGCGACATCAGGGATGGATGGCTGCCGATTTCAAACCGTTCGGCAAAGGTCAGTTTCTGCCGGGCAAGATGGGCTTCGATCTGGCGGCCGATCAGTTGTTGCCTGTCATAGCGAAGCAAAGGCAGACCGGAAAGCGGGGCCAGAATATCGTCGGCCCCGTCAGGGATCACACCTTTCGGCGCGACAAGCACAAAAGGATCACGAACCAGCGGATATTCCGTGACATCGTCGATCACTTCGCCGGTGCTGGCGGACACTGCGATATGAAGGCGGCGGTCTTTCATCGCAGCGTTGATTTCATGGCTGGGGGCGGTGACAAGTTTGAACCGGCATTTGGTCAGGCTGTCGGCAAGAATGCCAACCAGTCGCGGTGTCAGATCATTGTCAAAGTCGTCGATG
Organism: Sulfitobacter sp. TBRI5; assembly: GCF_051013555.1. NCBI lineage: Bacteria > Pseudomonadati > Pseudomonadota > Alphaproteobacteria > Rhodobacterales > Roseobacteraceae > Sulfitobacter > Sulfitobacter sp. TBRI5. Next base: position 2,255,713 of record NZ_CP112884.1, read on the forward strand.
ATCCCAAGGCTGAGGGTGCTGAGATGGGTCAGATCCATCACTGTCAGTTCACTTTGCGCCACCCGCAATTCGCGCAGAACCGCCTCGGTCCGGATCAGAAAGCTGCGCCCCGCGGGCGTCAGGACCATCGGGCGTTTCCCGTGATCGACAAGATCAGCACCCAACGCCTTTTCCAGGTTGCGCAATTGCTGGCTGACCGCAGGCTGGCTCAGCCCTGTTTGTTGCGCCGCAACAGCGACAGAACCGCTTTCGGCCAGGGCTTCGAACACTTCCAGCCCACGCAAGGTTACGCCCTTCATTACCACGACAGACCCCTTCCTAGTTTTGAAATTTGTGAAACTAAGGCCACCCTACGTCAACCCTCTTGTTTGTGTGAGACTTGAAATGAAACACCTGAAACCAACAACGGGCCTGCCCGATGGGGCCAGTCAGGATACGGCTGACATGGTCCAGATCATGCTGGCCCGCATCGCCGAAGGCGGGGAAGATGTTGCGCGTGAATATGCGCAGAATCTGGACCGGTGGTCAGGACCGATTTGCGTGGGACGCGACGATATAGAAGCTGCCAAGTCCATGATTTCGGACGATTTGCGGGACGCTATCGATTATGCGCACGCCAATATCCTTGCATTTGCGCAGGCGCAGCGTGCCACGTGCACTGAATTTGAAGTTGAATTGCGCCCCGGTCTGGTGGCTGGTCAGCGCCAAATACCGCTGTCCAGTGCCGGCTGTTACGTTCCAGGCGGGCGCTATGCGCATATCGCATCGGCACTAATGACAATCACGACGGCACGTGCGGCGGGTGTCGGGCACGTCACCGCATGCAGCCCGCCCAAACAGGGGCAGGGCATCGCGCCCGCCATTCTTTATGCGATGGACCTTGCCGGCGCCGATACCATACTGGCACTGGGCGGCGTACAGGGCGTGGCAGCGATGGCAAACGGCCTGTTCGGTGCACAGAAAGCGGATATTCTGGTTGGGCCCGGCAACCAGTTCGTTGCAGAAGCCAAACGCCAGCTTTTCGGGCCGACAGGCATCGACATGGTGGCCGGCCCGACCGATTCAATGGTGATTGCGGATAACACGGCTGATCCGTTGACGGTGGCCTGGGATCTGGCGGGGCAGGCAGAGCACGGATATAACTCGCCGGTCTGGCTGGTCACGGATTGCGCGCAACTTGCGCAGCAGGTGCTGGAGCTGGTGCCCACCTGTATCGCTGAACTGCCCCAACCCAACCGCGACAGTGCCGAGGCAGCCTGGGCTGCGTTGGGCGAAGTCATGCTGTGCGATCATCGCGCGGAAATGGCCGCAACTGCCAATGCATATGCACCGGAACATCTGCATGTTCAGGCGGCGGATCTGACATGGTGGAAAACGGCCCTGACAGCCTACGGTTCGCTGTTTCTGGGGGAAAACAGCACGGTTGCGTTCGGAGACAAGGCGGCCGGCCCAAATCATGTGCTTCCCACATCCGGTGCGGCCCGTTATACGGGCGGCCTGTCGGTGCATAAATTTATCAAGACTGTGACCTGGCAAACTGCCGATCCTGTCGCGATTCCAGATCTGGCGCGTGCGACGGCCACGATTTCCCGTTTCGAGGGAATGGAAGGCCATGCGCGTACAGCGGATATTCGATTATTGAAACATACCGGCCAGTTGAAACTGGCCGCAAGTCACTAGAGGAAAACCCTGATGAACCTTGCCAAATTTCCACGCGTCTCGCTTGCCCATTTGCCGACACCACTGGAATATATGCCGCGCCTGTCTGCCGCACTGGGCGGCCCTGATATCTGGATCAAACGCGATGATTGCACTGGCCTGTCGACAGGTGGCAACAAGACCCGCAAGCTGGAATGGCTGATGGCAGAGGCACAGGAACAAGGCGCGGATGTGGTTCTGACCCAGGGGGCGACCCAATCCAACCACGCGCGCCAGACGGCGGCTGCGGCCGCCAAACTGGGCATGGACTGCCATATCCTGCTTGAGGACCGCACGGGGTATAACCACGAAAACTACCGCTATAACGGCAATGTTCTGCTGGACGTGCTGCATGGCGCATCCATCGAGCACCGCGGGCCGGATCTGGATATGAATGCGGAAATGGAAGCGGTTGCGGACAAGATGCGTGCCGATGGGCGCAACGCCTATACCATTCCCGGTGGCGGATCGAACGCGACAGGTGCGTTGGGATACGTGAACTGTGCGCTGGAACTGTTGAACCAGTTCGTCACGACCGGATTGAACGTGGACCATATCGTACATGCGACGGGCAGTGCGGGCACGCAGGCGGGCCTGATCACCGGATTAAAGGCGATGAACGCAAATATTCCCCTGCTGGGTATCGGCGTGCGCGCGCCCAAGGCCAAGCAGGAAGAAAACGTTTACAATCTTGCCGTGAAAACCGCTGAAAAACTGGGCTGCGCAGGTGTGGTTGCGCCCGAGGATGTTGTGGCCAATACCGATTATGTCGGGCCCGGCTATGGGATGCCCGCACAGGATACGCTGGATGCGATTGATCTGTTCGCCCGCACCGAGGCTATTTTGCTGGATCCGGTCTATTCCGCCAAAGGCGCCGCGGGGCTGATTGATCTGTGCCGCAAAGGACATTTCAAAAAGGGTGAAACCGTGGTGTTCCTGCATACGGGCGGGGCCATTGGTCTGGCCGGTTATACCCACGAATTCGATATCGCCTCGAAGGTATGAAGCCGGTCGGCATCCTTGGTGGTATGGGGCCGGATGCAACCGTTCTGCTGATGCAGAAAGTGTTGCGTGCTGTCCCAGCCAAAGATGATGCCGATCATATCTCGTTGATCGTGCATCAGAATCCGGCTGTACCCAGCCGGATTGCGGCCTTGATCGATGGTACCGGCGCGGACCCGGCACCGGTGCTGGCACAAATGGCCCGCGATTTGCAGGCCGCCGGCGCAACGGCTTTGGCGATGCCGTGCAATACGGCGCATCATTATGCGGGGGCGATCTGCGATGCGACCGATTTGCCGTTCCTGAATATGCTGGATCTGACAGCGCAGCATCTGGCTCGGGCAGGGGCCAAACGCATCGGGCTGCTGGCCTCGCCTGCGGTGCGGTTGACGGGCGTGTTTGACGCGGCGTTTGCAAAACAGGGACTGACACAGATTTATCCGGTGGACGATGCGCCTGTTCTGGGCCTGATCCGGGCGGTCAAGGCCGGGCATGTTCTGACCGCAGATGCGCTGCGTGCCCCCGCAGCGGCGCTGCTGGATCAGGACGCTGATCACATTCTGATCGCCTGCACCGAACTTTCGCTCTATGCGGGTGGTCTGGGGGCCGATATGGCTTGGAGTGACAGCCTTGATTGTCTGACCGACGCGATTATTCGGGCGGCCCGATCGGACGTGAACTGCCCAGACTAAAGCGCGCGCTGCTTAACGGATTTGGCAGATGGCTTCGGCGGTTTCGCTGTAATTCTTGTATTTTTGCCAGAAAATCTCGTCGCCCGTGCGGTTTGACTGGCGGATGTCCTGCGCCTTTTGCGGGTTGCCATAGAAACTGGCGGCCAAATTCTGGTCTGACTTGGACAATGTGCGATCTGCCGCAGCCTGAATACAGCCGCACAATTGGCTGTTGCGGGATTTGCGATCAGAGGACAGGCAGGCGCGGCTGATAGGGCCGCTGGCCGCGCGTGTCACGACAGAATAATCATTTGTCCCGCGACTGCGGTTCGAATTGGAACAAGCGGTCAAAACAACCGCCAAAATCAGGATGCCTGCCACTTTCATCTGTCGCGCCCCGTTGATTGTCATGCCGGTTTCCGGCGTCTCTGCTGCTTGCGCCGAATATGCCGCAAGAACCGGATGCTTTCAATCGGTCAGATGCAGTTCGTCACGTCCATCTTCCCTTGACGTCCTGATCCTTGTCCTACTTGGCGCGCACAGGCGTTGTACCGGAAAACGCCGCCGCGCAAATGGCCCTTACATACCCATTGACCAACACACCAAAGCAAATCATATCCCCTGTTATGACAGACCTTGCCCATATCCGTAATTTCTCCATCGTCGCGCATATCGACCATGGCAAATCCACCCTTGCCGACCGTCTTATCCAAGAGACGGGGACGGTGTCGGGGCGGGATATGAAAGAACAATTGCTGGACGCGATGGATATCGAACGCGAACGCGGGATTACCATCAAGGCCAATACCGTGCGCATCAGCTACAAGGCAGACAACGGCGAAGCCTATGTTCTGAACCTGATCGACACGCCGGGCCATGTCGATTTCGCGTACGAGGTCAGCCGTTCCATGCGCGCGGTCGAAGGGTCTTTGCTGGTTGTCGATTCTACCCAAGGGGTCGAGGCGCAGACACTGGCCAACGTCTATCAGGCCATTGATGCCAATCATGAAATTGTGCCGATCCTGAACAAGATTGATCTGCCTGCATCCGATTGCGACCGCGTCGCCGAACAAATCGAAGACGTGATTGGCATCGATGCTTCGGGCGCCATTCGGGTCAGCGCGAAAACGGGGCAGGGCATCCACGAAACGCTAGAGGCGATTGTGCAGCATCTGCCCGCCCCCAAGGGCGATCGTGCCGCGCCGCTCAAGGCGATGCTGGTGGACAGTTGGTATGATGCTTATCTGGGCGTGATCGTTCTGGTCCGGATCATGGATGGCGTTCTGAAAAAGGGCGACAAGATCAAGATGATGCAGAACGGATCGATCCATCATGTCGACCGGATCGGTGTGTTCCGCCCCCAGATGGAAACGATCGAAGCGCTGGGGCCGGGCGAAATCGGATTTCTGACCGCGTCGATCAAGCAGGTGCGCGACACGCGTGTGGGGGATACCATCACCCACGAAAAGGGCGGAGTGACGCAGGCACTGCCCGGTTTCAAACCGTCACAACCGGTTGTGTTCTGCGGTCTGTTCCCCGTTGATTCCGCCGAATTCGAAGACCTGCGCGACGCGATCGAAAAGCTGGCGCTGAATGACGCGTCGTTTTCCTATGAAATGGAAACTTCCGCCGCGCTGGGCTTTGGGTTTCGCTGCGGGTTCCTTGGCCTTTTGCATCTTGAGGTGATCCGCGACCGGATTGAACGCGAATATGACATTGATCTGATCACCACTGCGCCCTCGGTGATCTATCATGTGCATATGCGCGACGGTTCGATGATCGAACTGCACAACCCCGCCGACATGCCCGATATGACCCATGTGGACCATATCGAAGAGCCGCGGATCAAGGCGACGATTCTGGTGCCGGATGAATTTCTGGGCGACGTGCTTAAACTGTGTCAGGATCGGCGCGGTATCCAGATGGATCTGACCTATGCGGGCAGCCGCGCAATGGTGGTGTATGATCTGCCCCTAAACGAGGTGGTGTTTGATTTTTACGACCGCCTGAAATCCGTGACCAAGGGCTATGCGTCGTTTGACTATCAGCTGACCGAATACCGGCAGGACAATCTGGTGAAAATGTCCATTCTGGTAAATGACGAACCGGTGGATGCGCTTTCGATGATGGTGCACCGTGATCGCGCCGAGGCGCGCGGACGCGGCATGGTGGAAAAGCTAAAAGATCTGATCCCGCGCCATATGTTCAAAATACCGATCCAGGCCGCCATTGGCGGCAAGGTGATCGCCCGTGAAACCCTGTCTGCGATGCGCAAGGATGTGACCGCCAAATGCTACGGTGGCGACATGACGCGCAAACGCAAGCTGCTGGACAAGCAGAAAAAGGGGAAGAAGAAAATGCGCCAGTTCGGGAAAGTCGATATCCCGCAAGAGGCGTTCATTTCAGCGCTGAAGATGGACAGCTAGGCGCAGTAACGGCACTGGGCCAGTTCGATTTCCCAACGGATCAGTCGACCCCGCGATGTAGTTTTTTTAGGCTGTCGGCAGCGTTTTGGCGCGTCCATGGCACCGCGCGCGCCGGTCAGGCGATTCGGAATCGTCGTCACGCGCGCGCCATATTATGTTAGCGGTACCTTATTTCAACCATAAGGCGAACAAAGTCTTGCCACATTGCCTGTGTGATCGGCGCTTTGCTGACACATTTGCCAGACAGGCAGCCGGTGCAAATTCGGTAAATTGGGTCGAAAGTGGCAAAAAAGGCAAGATTTCGCCAAGCGTTAAATAATTGATTAATATTAATTTAATATGAATTCCGCCTTGAAATTGAGCTGGATTTCCCAAACGGAAACAAACCGTTTCAAGAATTCTCCCTTAAAATGTCTTAAAATTGATCGCAACCTATGGATGTCAACAACGACCACTAGGGAAGGAATACAAAATGACTACCAACTACACCACGATCGCCCGCACCCGCCGCCTTGATGCTTTGGATGCACTGAAACGCCGCCAGTCCGATATGAACGGTGGTATGCCGTCCGGCCTGTCTGTTCGTGAATCCGAAGCCAGAATGCAGGCGCAAATCCAGTTCTCGTCCTGCCGCTCTCTCGGCATCTGATCAAGTTACGACCCAAGACCTTACGTTTTTCCCAGTGAACGAATTTCGGGGTTCGCCCCGCAGTTCCGTCGATACCGCCCGAGGCGGAGGCGCAAGCCCCGCCCGACAGGCCCCCGGCCCCTAAGGCCCGATCGACGCTTTACCCGTGTACCCATCAAAATCAATCAAGGCGCGCAACATCCGGAGATGTTTGCAGGACAAGCGCGCATCTGTCCAATCTCACGGGGACCACAAAATGACACATATCAACGTCGCACATATCCAGAACTCCTACTACGACCCACGCATGGACGCACGCAGCTGTGCCAGCAAATTGCGGGGGCGCAAATGCTCTGCCCTGCCGCGCGGATCGGTCCTGTCGACCCAAACGGCCTGGCAGGAGCCGGCATCCTCGCCCGCGTCTGCGTGGGTGGCCACGCACTAAGTCTGCTGTTTCGGGCGTGGGCGCAATGGTCGCCCCGCCCCGGCCCATCGGGCCAGATCACGAACTCAACTATAGCGAATTCTGAACACTTTGCGCTGTATTGGTGATCGCATCACCGGCTTTTTCAATGTCACGGCCCGCCCCTTTGGCGGTTTCGCAGGCACTAAGCCCCAGAATGGCTATACACAACATGGCAGCGCGGATCATTGCATCCTCCGAAGGCATTTTCTGACAGTTCATTTACGCGTTTGCGGGGGCGTGGTGCAAGGCGATCTGTATCCGCAGCTTGACCCAAATCAACGTCAGATACATTCGGCAAGTCTAATATAAGCGAATTCAGAAACCGCGCCGATTTTTTGGTGCAATGAGACTTGTCATGTTGCGTCTTGCTTCCATTCTTTATTCGCTCATTGCCACAACGCTTGCCGGCAGCTTTATCATTGCTGTTCTGACAATGGGATATGGCACGTTGCAACCTATTCTGATGGCGGCGGTCGTGGGTGCCATTCTGGCGTTGCCGGTATCTTATCTGGTCGCCAAAAAGATCACAGCCTGACCCGAACTATCACGACAGGAACGTTGACAGCGCCGCCACGAATTCGCGCGGTTTTTCAGCGTGTAACCAATGCCCGGCACCGGGGATTTTGGCAAAGCGCGCATTGGGGAACAGCGCCTTGATACGCGGGCGGTGTTCGGGGGTGACATAATCAGATGTTGCCCCGGACAGGAACAGGGTTGGCCCGGTATAGGTTCCCGCTGTTTCGGGAAATGACATGATGTGCGGCATCTGATCGGCCAGCGCATCAAGGTTCAGACGCCAGCGTTTTTCCGGCACATCCAGTGACTGCGTGAAAAAGCTTTGCAGCGCAGGCTCGACACCCAAATCGCCCAGTTGCGCTTCAGCCTCAGACCGGCGTGTGACACGGGACAGATCAACCGCCTTCATCGCCTTGATAAATTCGATTTGTGAATGGCCATAGGTTACGGGGGCAATGTCCGCGACAACAAGGCGATTTACAAGTTCCGGATGGGACAGAGCCAGCACCATCGCCGCCTTGCCCCCCATCGAATGACCCAGCACATCAATCGGCGGCCCGATATGTGTGGTCACCTGGGCCAGATCACCGGCCAGATCATCGTAAGTGTGGCTGTCGAACCAGTCGCTTTGGCCATGATTGCGCAGATCAACGGTAAACACCTGCCGGGTTTCCGAAAGACGTTTTGCGATCACCCCCCAATTGCGCGCGGATCCGTATAGCCCGTGCACAATCAGCAAGGGCGGCAGCGCAGTGGGGCGCCCGAACTGGATCATGTTCAACATGGGCGGATTGATACCTGTGCGGCGTGTCAAAAACCACCCCCATTGAGGCTGGATGCACGTCATATTATGCTTGGTCAGGGAGAGCGCCAAGTGATTGAAGAAAAAGACCTATCTGAAAAGGCAGCCAGCCTTCAGGCCGAGTTGCAGCGCGCTTTCGGCGTGAAGGCCACCACCTTGGCCAAGGCCTTGCGCAAGACCGGGCGGCGGTTGCCCGCCTCTTTGGCAGAAAAGGCCGAAGCCATCCTGCAGGCGCAAAGCTATGGTGGCCATCCCAAGTTGATGCGCATGGTGGACCCTGGCGAGGTCGAAAAAGCCCATTCAGACATCATGGCCTATCTGGGCGAAATTGATCCGTCAGAAGCGCGGCGAAACCGGTTGCTGAACCTGACGGCCGAGATTGCACTGAAACTTCTGTTCATCATTTCGATGGTGGTTCTGGTGCTGGTCTGGCGGGATCTTATCTAACGCAAAAGCCCCGCGTCAGACGCGGGGCTTTCGTGAATTTCAACACCGAACCTAAAGGTTCGGGTAAAGCGGGAACTGTGCGCACAATTGCGCAACTTCGGCTTTTACCTTGGCTTCGACCGCGCCATTGCCGTCTTCACCATTGGCGGCCAGACCATCCACCACTTCAATGATCCAGTCTGCGATCTGGCGGAACTCGCCTTCGCCGAACCCGCGGGTTGTGCCGGCGGGCGACCCAAGACGGATACCTGACGTCACAGTCGGCTTTTCCGGGTCAAACGGAACACCGTTCTTGTTGCAGGTGATATGCGCGCGCCCCAGTGCTTTTTCCGTGGCGTTGCCTTTTACACCTTTCGGGCGCAGATCAACCAACAACACGTGGGTGTCGGTGCCATGGGTGACGGTATCAAGCCCGCCTTTGATCAACTGATCAGACAGCGCCTGCGCGTTGATCACGACCTGTTTGATATAGTCTTTGAATTCCGGGCGCAGCGCTTCGCCAAAGGCAACAGCCTTGGCCGCGATCACGTGCATCAACGGCCCGCCCTGAATGCCGGGGAAAATCGCCGAATTGAATTTTTTCGCCAGCGCTTCGTCATTGGTCAGGATCATGCCGCCGCGCGGGCCACGCAATGTCTTGTGCGTTGTGGTTGTGGCGACATGGGCGTGCGGGAACGGGCTGGGATGTTCGCCCGCTGCCACCAGACCGGCAAAATGCGCCATATCCACATGCAGATAGGCACCAACCATATCTGCGATTTCGCGCATGCGGGCGAAATCGATCTGGCGCGGGATGGCGGACCCGCCAGCGATGATCATTTTGGGCTGATGCTCTTTCGCCAACGCTTCGACCTGATCGTAATCCAGCAGATTGTCCTCTTTGCGCACACCGTACTGGATCGCATTGAACCACTTGCCCGACTGGTTCGGTGCCGCCCCGTGGGTCAGGTGGCCTCCTGCATCCAAAGACATGCCAAGGATCGTATCGCCCGGTGTCAATAGCGCCTGAAAAACGCCCTGATTGGCCTGCGATCCCGAGTTCGGCTGCACGTTGGCGAAACTGCAATCAAACAGTTTGCAGGCGCGTTCAATCGCGAGGTTTTCCGCGATATCGACATATTGGCATCCGCCATAATAACGACGGCCCGGATAGCCTTCTGCGTATTTGTTCGTCATCACGCTGCCTTGCGCTTCCATCACGGCGGCGGACACGATGTTTTCCGACGCGATCAACTCGATCTCGTCGCGCTGGCGGCCCAGTTCGGATGTGATCGAGGCCGCAATTTCGGGGTCGCGGCTGGACAGGGATTCTGTAAAAAATCCGGTGGTGCGGTGTGGCACGTTCATTTGGGCAAACTCCGTAAGGCTATGGGATATTATTTGAGGCGTTTCGTATAGGAAACCAGCCCCCCAAGAAAGCCTGTAAAGCGACCATTCCACAGATAAGCGCGTCAATGCTGGCAGTGCGCGGGAATATGTGATTGTTTCGGACTCAAAGGGATAAGACAGGAAACCCATAGCCAATGGCCATCAAGATCGCCTTTGCCGCCAGCCCGGCCCCCGTGGCCCAGACAGCGCGCGCTGCGCTGATCGGACGGTACGGCGATTGCCCTGTGGACGAGGCCGAGGTGATTGTTGCCCTGGGGGGCGACGGGTTTATGTTGCAAACCCTGCACAATACCCAGGACATTCCGGCCCCCGTATACGGGATGAACCGGGGAACCATCGGTTTTCTGATGAACGAATACCGCGAAAGCGGATTATTGCGTCGACTGGAGCAGGCTGAAGAAGCCAAGATCAATCCGCTTTACATGCATGCCACCTGCGTCGATGGATCGACGCATAAAGCATTGGCCATAAACGAGGTTTCCCTGCTTCGTGCCGGTCCGCAAGCCGCCAAGCTGCGTATCAGCGTTGACGGACGCCTAAGGATGCAAGAGTTGGTGTGCGATGGCGCGCTGGTTGCAACGCCCGCAGGATCAACCGCCTACAATTATTCTGCGCACGGGCCGATATTGCCCATCGGATCAGATGTATTGGCCCTGACGGCAATGGCGGCGTTCCGGCCGCGACGGTGGCGCGGTGCATTGCTGCCCAAAACGGCAAAGGTGCGGTTTGACGTGTTAGAGGCAGACAAGCGGCCGGTCATGGCAGATGCCGACAGCCGGTCTGTCCTCAATGTGGCATGCGTCGAAATCGGATCGGATCCATCAATCACACATCGTATTCTTTTTGATCCCGGTCACGGGTTGGAAGAGCGCCTGATCAGCGAGCAATTCTCGTAAGCGCCTGCCGGATCTAACTTTTGGCGCCAGCGTACCCGATCTGTTGAAGCGATGCGCGGATTTCATCCAGAATGGCAGGATCGTCGATTGTCGCGGGCATCTTGAAATCTTCGTTGTCCGCAATCTTGACCATGGTCGCCCGCAGGATTTTGCCTGACCGTGTTTTGGGCAAACGATCAACCACCAGCGCCAGTTTGAAGGCCGCAACCGGGCCGATCTTTTCTCGCACCAGTTTTACGCATTCGGATGTGATGTCTTCGTGGGGGCGGTCAACACCATTTGTCAGGCACAAGAACCCCATCGGGGCCTGGCCTTTCAATTGGTCTGTTACACCGATCACGGCACATTCGGCCACATCGGGATGGCTGGCCAGCACTTCTTCCATGGCGCCGGTCGACAATCGGTGGCCCGCGACGTTGATCACATCATCGGTGCGCGCCATGATGTACAGATACCCGTCTTCATCAATCATGCCTGCATCGCCGGTTTCGTAATATCCGGGGTATTGTGTCAGGTAGGATTTGCGAAACCGGTCATTCGCATTCCAAAGCCCGGGCAGGGTACCGGGAGGCAGTGGCAGTTTGATCGCAATCGCGCCCAGTTCGCCCGCTTTCATCGGATGGCCGCCTTCGTCCAGAATACGCACGTCATACCCCGGCATCGCAACAGATGGCGATCCGATTTTGACCGGCAACGGTTCAATCCCCATCGGGTTGGCCGCAATGGAATAGCCTGTTTCGGTTTGCCACCAATGGTCGATCACCGGAACATTCAGGATGTTCTGGGCCCATTCGATGGTATCCGGATCGGCGCGTTCACCGGCCAGATAAAGAGTATTCAGGCATGAAATGTCGTATTTCCGGACATATTCACCTTTCGGGTCCTCGCGTTTGACCGCGCGAATGGCGGTCGGGGCGGTGAAAAACGATTTCACGTTATGTTCGGAAATCACGCGCCAGAACGTGCCGGGATCAGGTGTGCCAACGGGTTTGCCTTCGAACACGATCGTTGTGTTGCCGTGAATTAGCGGGCCATAACAGATGTACGAATGGCCGACGACCCAGCCAACATCCGATGCCGCCCAGAACACATCTCCGGGGTCGACATTGTAGATCGATTTCATTGTCCAGTTCAGCGCAACCAGATGGCCCGCCGTCGCACGGATCACGCCCTTGGGCGCGCCGGTGGTGCCGGATGTGTACAGGATGTAGGCAGGATGATTGCCTTCAACCGGAACGCATTCGGCGTCTTCCACGCCGTATTGAAAGGCGTGCCAGTCAAAATCACGTCCGCTTTCCAGCTTTGCAACTTCTTGATCCCGTTGGAAAATCACGCAGAAATCAGGTTTGTGCTGTGCCATTTCGATAGCGCCGTCCAGCAGCGGTTTGTAATGGACAACCCGCCCCGGCTCTAACCCGCAAGAGGCGGCGATGATTGCCTTTGGCGTGCAATCGTCGATACGCACCGCCAGTTCGTTTGCGGCAAAGCCGCCAAATACAACAGAATGGATCGCGCCCAGTCTTGCGCAGGCCAGCATCGCCTCAAGCGCTTCGGGCACCATCGGCATATAGATGATGACGCGATCACCTTTTTCCACGCCCTTGGCCCGCAGCGCACCCGCCAGCGACGCAACGCGTGCCTGAAGTTCGGCATAGGTGATTTCGTGTTTCGTACCGGTGATCGGACTGTCGTGAATAATGGCGACACGCGCGCCATTGCCGGCTTTCACATGGCGGTCGACCGCATTGTAGCAGGTGTTGACCATGGCATCGGTAAACCATTCATAAAGCGGTGCATTGTCATCATTCAGGGCGCGCGTTGGCGGGGTGTCCCAATCGATGGCCTTGGCCGCATTCATCCAGAATGTTTCGGGGTCGGATTTCCAAGCATTGTAAATCTCGCTATAGGCCATGATCTGTCCCTTAAATTTTTATATCTTTGTACGACTTTATTACGCAGCCCACCGGGACCGGACAAGTCCCGGGTCATGCGCCATAGAGCCACGGTTGGCGGTAACAGCGGGTCTTAGCCGTAATGCGCGACCGGTGTTCCGGCTATGGCGCTCATGTTCAGAATGCCGCGGGCCGTGATAGAAGGCGTCACGATATGGGCGCGGTTTCCCATTCCCATCAGGATAGGGCCAACCTCCAGCCCGCCGCCCTTCATTTTCAGGATGTTGCGCACACCGCTGGCCGCATCCGCATGTGCAAAGATCAGGCCGTTTGCGGCACCTTGCATGCGATTCCCGGGAAAGACGCGGTCGCGCAGCTCGGGATCAAGGGCCGCGTCGATGTTCATTTCGCCTTCATAGGTGAAATCAAGGTCTTGTCCGTCCAGAATTTCGATCGCGGCCCGCAAGCGGCGTCCGGTGTCACAATCCAGATTGCCGAATTGTGATTGCGCGCACAGGGCAATATTGGGGGTCAGCCCGAACCGCCGGATATGGCGCGCGGCCCCGATCACGGTTTGTGCAATCTGTTCGGGGCTGGGTTCTGAACGCACATGCGTATCGGCGATGAACAGCGGGCCGTCTTCCAGAATCATCAGGCTAAGGGCGCCAACTGTATTCCGCCCGTGCCCCAGAACCTGTTCGATGTAATTCAGATGCCAGCGAAACTCACCGAATGTGCCGCAGATCAGGCTGTCGGCTTCGCCCCGTTCGACCATGACCGCGCCGATGGCAGTGGTATTGGTGCGCATGATCGCGCGGGCCAGATCGGGGGTTACGCCACGCCGCGCCATGATGTGATGGTAGGTTTCCCAGTAATCCCGGTAACGCGGGTCGTTTTCCGGGTTCACGATCTGCGCATCCACGCCCAGTTTCAGCGTCAGACCCGCGCGTTCGCAGCGCCGTTCGATCACATCGGGACGACCGATCAGAATGGGCTGTTCGCGGGTTTCTTCCAACATAGCCTGTGCGGCCCGCAAAACGCGTTCGTCCTCGCCTTCGGCAAACACGATCTTGCGTGTGACCATGCGCGCGGCCTCGAACACCGGACGCATCAGAAGGGCAGATTTGAAAACGGATCCGTCAAGTTGCTGTTTATAGGCGTCCATGTCGGCAATCGGGCGGGTGGCGACGCCGGTTTCCATGGCAGCGCGGGCGACAGCAGAGGATACGATTCCAACAAGACGCGGATCAAACGGTTTGGGGATCAGATAGTCTGCGCCAAAGGTCAGCTGTTCGCCCTTGTAGGCGGCCGCGGCTTCGGCACTGGTGGTGATGCGCGCCAGTTCGGCGATGCCTGCAATGCAGGCCAGTTCCATTTCGTCATTGATCTCGGTCGCACCAACATCCAGCGCGCCGCGGAAAATGAAGGGAAAGCACAATACATTGTTGACCTGATTGGGAAAATCGCTGCGACCGGTTGCAATGATGGCGTCAGGGGCGACTTTGCGGGCTTCGTCGGGCAGAATTTCCGGTGTCGGGTTGGCCAGTGCAAATACAATCGGACGCTTTGTCATTTTGGCGACCATATCAGGCGTCAGCACTTTGGGGCCTGACAGGCCCAAAAACATGTCGGCGCCGTCAATCACCTGATCCAGAGTGCGTAAATCGCTGGATTGCGCAAACGCCGCTTTTTGCGGGTTCATATCTTCGGTGCGCCCTTCGTAAACCAGACCGTGAATGTCGCACAGCCAGACGTTTTCGCGGCGAACACCCAGTTTCAGCAACATGTTCAGGCAGGCGATTCCTGCCGCTCCGCCGCCGGTGGACACGATCTTGATGTCTTCGAACGCTTTGCCGGCAACGCGCAACGCATTGGTTGCAGCGGCCCCGACAACAATTGCTGTCCCGTGCTGGTCATCGTGAAAAACCGGAATGTTCATGCGTTCGCGACACAATTGTTCGACGATAAAACAATCCGGCGCTTTTATGTCTTCCAGATTGATCGCACCGAATGTCGGTTCCAGCGAACACACGATGTCGGCCAGTTTTTCGGGATCGCTTTCGTTCACTTCGATATCGAAACAGTCGATATTGGCGAACTTCTTGAACAGAACGGCCTTGCCCTCCATCACCGGTTTTGACGCCAGAGCCCCTATGTTTCCAAGGCCCAGAACCGCACTGCCGTTCGTGACGACCGCAACCAGATTGCCCTTGCTTGTGTAGCGCGCAGCGTTGGCGGCATCTTCCTTGATCTCAAGGCAGGCCTCGGCCACGCCGGGGGAATAGGCGCGCGACAGATCGCGACCGTTTGCCAAAGGCTTGGTCGCCCGTATCTCAAGCTTACCGGGTTTAGGAAACTCGTGATAGTCAAGTGCAGCCTGACGCGCGGACTGGTTGTCGGACATTTGAAACGTTCCTCCCAAATTTAGTTTAGCGTTAAACTAGTTTTATCACGGGCGCAATCTGCGACATGAGCGGGCATTTTTTTGTCACCCGTTGCCGCCTATTATTGCAAATACGAAAGCAAAGGCACACTCTGCATTTTCAATACCGGAGGACACATGCCCGAGATCAAAGCCGAAATGCGCCTGCCAACCCAGGAACTGCGCAAGGACATCCCGTTTTACACCAAGGTTCTTGGGATGCGGATGGACAGTATCTATCCGGCGGATGATCCGAAGGTGGCCGTGTTTTCGGGCCACGGTCTGCGCATACGGATAGAAAAAGACGCGCAAGAATCCCCCGGCACATTGCGCATTCTTTGCGAGGATCCGGCCAGTTTTGCAGACGGGCAGACCCGGCTGACCGCGCCAAACGGAACGATGATCGAAATTGAACCCCTGAACCCGCCGGTTGTGATGCCGCAAACGGTCCATTCTTTTGTCGTGCGCCGCCTTGCAGATCAGGCGCCCTGGATCATTGGGCGCGCGGGCATGCAATACAGGGATCTTATTCCGGACCGGTTGGGTGGCTCCATCATTGCCAGTCATATCCGGATACCGGATGGCGGGCCGGTGCCGGACATGGTGCATTTTCACAAGGTCGGGTTCCAGCTGATCTTTTGTTATCGCGGATGGGTTGATGTGGTGTACGAGGATCAGGGCCCGCCAATGCGGCTGACTGCGGGCGACTGTTTTATTCAGCCGCCCGAAATCCGTCATCGCGTGCTGCTGGCAAGTGACAATGTGGAAGTCATTGAAATCGGTGTGCCGGCCGAGCATGAAACCGAAATTGATCATGAGATGGAACTGCCGACACAGCATTTGCGGCCGGACCGGGAATGGCAGGGGCAGAAATTCGTGTTCAATCAGGCCGCAGGGGCAGACTGGGCCGCAGCGCGCCTTCCGGGGTTCAAAAGCCGCGACACCACGATTGCGCAAAATACCCGGAATGTGGCGGGGGTAAACGTTCTGCGCAAAGGGCAGGGCGCCGCGAAGTGGACGGCCCATGATACAGACATTCTGTTCACCTTTGTGATGGAAGGAAACATGGTTCTGGAAGGGGAAGGGCGCGACCCCCACGCACTTGAAGCAGGCGATGCCTTTGTGATTCCGCCCGGTATGAAAACCAGATATGCCGATGCTTCGGATGATATCGAATTGTTGGAAGTCGCCCTGCCCGGGGCATTTGAGACCGTGATCGGGGATTAAAATGACACTGAAAGCTTTGGCGACCGCCGTGCGCGCGCATGCCTATGCACCTTATTCCAATTTCAAGGTCGGGGCGGCGATCCGCACGGCATCCGGGCAAACCTATGTCGGGTGTAACGTGGAAAACGTGGCCTACCCGGAAGGAACCTGTGCCGAAGCCGGGGCCATTGCTGCAATGATCGCCGGCGGCGACACGCAGATAACCGAGGTTTATGTGATTGCCGACAGTCCGACACCGGTTCCGCCTTGCGGCGGGTGCCGTCAAAAACTGGTGGAATTCGGCGCAAAGGATGTGCCGGTGACACTGGCAACGACCCAAGGTACCGAACAAAAGACGACGCTCGAGGCGTTGTTGCCCGGTGCGTTCGCCAGCACGCATATGTCCGGGACCTGATGCTGTGGATGCACGTGCTATCATTGCCAAGCTGCGCCGCGGACAGGTGCCTGACACACAGGAACTTGCGTGGTTTTCTCAAGGTCTGGCTGATGGCGGCGTCAGCGATGCGCAAGCCGGTGCCTTTGCCATGGCGATCTGTCTGAACACACTGGGTAATGACGGACGGGTGGCGCTGACCTTGGGTATGCGCGACAGCGGGCGCATTCTTGACTGGGATCTGGACGGTCCGGTGCTGGATAAACATTCCACAGGCGGGATCGGTGATTGCGTATCATTGCTGTTGGCGCCTGCCGTGGCGGCCTGTGGCGGGTATGTTCCAATGATATCGGGCCGCGGTCTGGGCCATACCGGCGGCACACTGGACAAGCTGGAAGCGATCCCCGGCCTGACGACCACGCCGGATGAACAGCGGTTTCGCGAAATTGTTGCCCAGACGGGGTGTGCCATCGTCGGGGCCAGTGCCGATATCGCACCTGCGGACAAACGGCTTTATGCGGTGCGCGATGTCACGGCGACAGTGGAAAGCCTTGACCTGATCACCGCCTCGATCCTGTCAAAAAAGCTGGCGGCCGGGCTGGATGCGCTGGTTCTGGATGTCAAGACCGGCAGCGGCGCCTTTATGAAATCCAAGGCAGAAGCTGCCGCATTGGCGCAGGCTTTGGTGCAGACGGCCAATGCAGCCGGGTGCAAAACCACCGCGATCCTGACAGATATGAGCCAGCCTCTTGTCCCCAGTGTGGGCAACGCATTGGAAGTTGCGGAAATCATGCGGGTCTTGACCGGGCAGGCAATGGGCCCGATTGCCGAGGTCACATGCGCTCTGGGGGGCGTATTGCTGGCTGATGCGGGGCTTGCACCGGATGCAAAAGCCGGTGCCGATGCAATTGATGCGGCTTTGCGTGACGGGCGCGCGGCAGACCGGTTTGGCAGGATGATCGCGGCGATGGGCGGCCCGGTGCAGTTTGTTGACAACTGGTCGCGTTTTCTGCCCGAGGCAACGGTGATCAGCGAAGTGCGCGCCGGCAGCGACGGTTTTGTCCACAGTATGGATGGCGAAGCATTGGGCCTGAGTGTTGTCGCCCTTGGTGGCGGACGGCAGGTGGAAAGCGACAGTGTAGATCCGGCCGTCGGCCTTTCGGATGTTGTGCCGCTTGGCACGGCGGTGCAGCGTGGACAGACCATTGCGCGCGTCCATGCCGCGCGTGAAGATGCGGCGCGTCTGGCTGTTGATACTGTCAGCAAAGCGATCAGCGTAAGCCCCGAAAAACCCGATGTAGCGGCGCTGATACAGGACAGGATCAGCTGATGGCCCGCGCCTTTCTGATCGTTCTGGATTCTGTCGGCATCGGGGGCGCGCCGGATGCAGATCGTTTTTTTAACGGCGATTTGCCCGATACCGGCGCGAACACTGTCGCACATATTGCGCAGGCCTGTGCTGCGGGTCGGGCGCAAGAAGGCCGCGATGGTACGTTGCACGTTCCCAATCTGGCATCGCTGGGTCTTTGGTCCGCTGTCAAGCTTGCGAGCGGCGAAGATCTGGGCCTAAAGACTACCGACATCGTAGGCCGTTGGGGGGCTGCCACCGAACTGTCCAAAGGCAAGGATACCCCGTCTGGTCATTGGGAACTGGCCGGTTTACCGGTGCCGTGGGACTGGCATTACTTTCCCGACACCGAACCCTGTTTTCCCGATGATCTGGTGGCAAGAGTTTGCGCTGCGGCAGGCACGGATGGCATTCTGGGAAATTGCCATGCCCCCGGTACCGCGATCATTGATCGCGAAGGCGCGGCGCATATGCAATCGGGCTGGCCTATTTGTTATACGTCGGCCGACAGTGTGTTCCAGATTGCAGCGCACGAAGAAACCTTTGGTTTGCAGCGATTGCTGGATTTGTGTGAAGCGCTGGCCCCAGAACTACACGCAATGAAGGTTGGCCGGGTCATTGCGCGCCCCTTTGTCGGGGATGCCGGTGGCGGGTTTACCCGCACGGTGAACCGGCACGATTTTGCGATAGTGCCCCCCGAACCGGTTTTGACCAACTGGGTGCAGGATGCAGGCGGGCATGTATACGGCGTTGGAAAGATCAGTGACATTTTTTCGATGCAGGGCATTGATAGCAGTTTCAAAGGATCCGATGCGACGTTGATGGCGCATATGCACGAATTGCTTGAAACCGCACAGGATCATAGCCTGATATTCTCGAATTTTGTCGAGTTTGACAGCCTTTATGGCCACCGGCGGGATGTGTCCGGCTATGCGCGCGCGCTGGAATGGTTTGATACCGAACTGGGGCACATACTGCGCAAATTACGTTCTGATGACCTTTTGATCATTACCGCGGATCATGGCAACGATCCGACGTGGCCCGGAACAGATCATACCCGCGAACGTGTTCCGTTTCTGGTTGCGGGATGCGGTGCCGGAACAATTGGCCAGATCGGGTTTTGCGATGTGGCCGCAAGTATTGCGCATTATCTTGGCGTGCCGTCACAAGGACCGGGGCGGACTTTTTTGGGCTAAGCAACCTTGCGGGCCTGCGTGTATGGGGCCACAAAGGGCCAACTGCCAAAGGAGCCTGCCATGACCGACCATCTGACCGTTGTTAACCACCCGTTGGTACAACACAAGCTGACGCTGATGCGTGAAAAAGATACATCAACTGCTGTTTTCCGCCAGTTGCTGCGCGAAATCAGCCAGTTGCTGGCATACGAAGTGACACGCAATCTGCCAATGACGACAAAGCATATCGAAACGCCGATGCAAGCGATGGATGCGCCTGTTCTGGACGGAAGGAAACTGGCGCTGATTTCCATTCTGCGGGCTGGCAATGGCCTGCTTGACGGCATGTTGGAACTGATCCCGTCCGCCCGCGTCGGTTTTGTCGGCCTTTATCGGGATGAAAAGACCCTGCAACCGGTTCAGTACTATTTCAAAGTGCCGGATGCGCTGGAAGACCGGTTGGTGATTGCCGTTGATCCGATGCTGGCCACCGGAAATTCATCGGTCGCGGCAATTGATCTGTTGAAAAAGTCAGGGGCCAAAAACATCCGGTTTCTGTGTCTGCTGGCCGCCCCCGAAGGGATCGCCCGCATGAAAGAGGCGCACCCGGATGTACCGATTGTGACCGCATCTGTCGATCACGCCCTGAATGACATCGGCTATATCGTGCCGGGGCTGGGCGATGCGGGCGACAGGATGTTTGGCACCAAGTGACAAAACAGGCGCAAGAATCCGCACCGCATTAAGGATTTTCCAATAGTCTTGCTTTACTCGAAAGCAAGAATCCGGCATCCTTGGTCTATATATTGTGGGGGCAATTATGAAAATTACCAGAATTGTTGCTTTATCTCTGGCGGCCTCGGTTTTTAGTCTGACAGGTGTGCATGCGCAAACCACCGCGAACACCGCCGTTCCGGCAGAATTTCCGCCGGCAAGTTTCACGGGCAAACAATACGTTGACAGCAACGGGTGTATTTTCATCCGCGCCGGCGTCAGCGGGAATGTAACATGGGTTCCGCGGGTCGGGCGCGACCGCAAACAGATTTGCGGGTATCAACCCAGCGCGCAGACCAACAGCGCTGCGGCTGTTCCAACACCGCGTGCCGCGGCACCCGCGCCGGTTGAAATCGTTCCGGATGCTGTCCCGGGTGTGGTTGCCACCGCCCCGGCTGCGCCAGCTGCGGCACCGTCAGCTGTGGTTACCCCTGTGGTGACGGCAAGTACGGCCGCGCCTGTTGCGGCACCCAAGACTGTCAAAGCCAGACCGCTTGTCGTTCCGGCCAGTCCCGGGCGCAACACAACAGGCTATATCAAAGCCATCAACGCAAGCACTGGCGAAACAATATTGTTGCCACCCGACACGCGGGTGGTGCCACGCCATGTTTACGAAAACCGTCGCGACAGCAGAAATCTCAAGGTTCCAAAAGGCTACCGTGCAGGCTGGCGGGATGACCGGCTGAACCCTTACCGGGCGGAACAAACGCTGAGGGGACGTGCCCAGATGAACATGGTCTGGACCAATACCGTGCCGCGGCGTCTGGTTGCGGCAGGTACGGAAAACACGGCTTCGGATGTTCCCGTTGTGTATGAAACCGAAACGCGCCGCATCAATCAGGTGACGATGGCGGTTTCGACACAAAGCAACGCGGTGGTACAAAAAACCGTGCCGGGTTCTGTCAAACGTTCCGGAAAAGCGGATAATCTGCGCTGATCACTGTAATTGCGGCGGACGACTGAAAAACGTGACGGTCAGCCGCCGCAAATGTTCTGCAATCTGATCCAGTCGCTGTCTTTCAGCAAAACCGGTGCAACCTGGCCTGCCATCGGGTCAGCCTCGATCAGGCCAAGTACATTTTCGCCCGTAATATCCATGGCATAGGCGTACGGTGTTGACCGGACACTCGCGGCCGAAAAGCCAGCCAGTGTTTCATCCTCGCTTAGCGTCGGGCGCGGCGCGGTCAACAGATGCTGGGCGTAGGCATCCAGTGTTTCGTTGGTTAGCGTGCCGGTAGTGATCAGGTGGAAGCTGGCCATGACGCCGCTGTCGCGCAGCAGCACTTCCAGTGGATCACGTTTTTTGGCTCGCAGCTGTTCCATGATGATAAATCCTGCAACAACATCGGGTTCTTCGAAATCCTCGATCACGGAACGGTTCAGAACGATGATGTTTCCGGGCAGGACCAGCGCATCACGCACGCCGGAACGAACAACAACCAGATCGCGCGCGCCCACTGCAGTGCCCAACCTGGCAAGGGCGACCTGTCCGGCAGGATCATTGCAGGCGGGGCCGGAAACCCGTTCGATCCGTTTCAAAAGCGACCGCCCGATGGTTGCGCGGTTCACATCGGGAACAACGGAAACGGTGTGGCGCAACATGGCCCCCGGCAGCCAGAACACGACAAGCGCGGCAACGGCAGCAACCGACACCAGAACCGAAGCCAAACGCAACCTGCCCGGATGCGGGCGCGAGCGCTCGATCGCGCGTTGCAACTTGGCGATCGCGTCGATCATTTCCTGCGCGTCCGCCGCCAGTTCAAGCGTTTCGCCCGGATCACCATCCGGAAAATAGACTGCCGGTGTCTCGTCGGGGTTTGCCCGTTCGACCGCGGCAAGCGACCAATGCGCCAGCGCCCTGTCGGCCAAATCAGTGATGACCAGCGTCGCTTCGCCAATCGATACAATAACTTCCTTGCGCTGATCATCCGGGCGCGCGCGCCAAAGCCCGCTGGCCTCAAGCCTGTCATATTGGTTCAGCGCGGTCATGCTTTTTAAGTGGGCCTGCTCTGCCTCGTTTGGTTCAATCTAGCATGGTAACACGGCGGCGGGCAATTCAGACATCACCGGTTTTGACGGATACCAGAACGGGCCGTCAGAACCGCACTAAAGTTCGGCCGCCCGTTTGCGCAATTCGAATTTCTGGATCTTGCCGGTCGACGTTTTTGGCAGTTCCTGAAACACGATCCTTTTCGGGGTCTTGAACCCGGCCAGCGTTTGCCGTGTAAAGGCGATCAGGCCGGCCTCGTCCTCGGCTGATCCGGGCTTCAATTCAACAAAGGCGCAAGGCACTTCGCCCCATTTTTCATCGGGTTTCGCCACCACTGCCGCCAGCGAAACGTCGGGATGATCCATCAGGCACGCTTCGACTTCGACAGAGCTTATGTTTTCGCCGCCTGAAATGATGATGTCCTTGGCGCGGTCTGCGATCTGAATGTATCCATCGGGATGCTGCACAGCGATGTCACCGGAATGGAAATACCCGCCCTTGAAAGCCTCTTGCGTGGCCTCGGGGTTTTTCAGATACCCTTTCATCACGGCATTTCCACGCATAACGATCTGGCCCTGCTGCGTTCCGTCCATCGGAATTTGCGTCATGGTTTCGTCCATCACCGTGATGTGTTCCATCATGGGAAAGGCCACGCCCTGCCGGGCCTTGATTTTGGCCCTTTCCGTTGTGCCAAGACCATCCCAGTGTTGGGCCTTCCACAGGCATTCCGTGACATGGCCATATGTTTCTGTCAGGCCATAAACTTGGGTTACGTTAAAACCCAGTTGCTCGATCTTGCTTAGGGTCGCGGGGGCAGGCGGGGCCCCTGCGGTGAATACCTCAACCGGGTGATCAAAGCTTCTGCGCTCGTCCTCGGATGCGTTTACGATCATGTTCAGAACAATCGGGGCGCCGCCGAAAAAGGCCACTTGTTCGTCTGCTATGGCGTCATAGATCGCGCCCGCATTGATATCGCGACAACATACCAATGTGCCGCCAACAAGCGGCATCATCCAGGTATGGTTCCACCCGTTGCAGTGAAACAGGGGCACGATCGCCATGAAAACAGGATGCAACACCATGCGCCAACTGATCACGGTACCCATCGTCATCAAATATGCGCCGCGATGGTGATACACGACGCCTTTGGGGCGCCCAGTTGTGCCGGATGTGTAATTCAGCGCGAGGCTTTCCCATTCATCCTGCGGCATGATCCATTCAAAATAGGGATCACCGGCGGCAAGAACATCCTCGTATTGCGGGTATCGCCCGCTGGCGGGAAAGCCAGCAGTGTTGTCCGGAACTTCGATGATCTGGGGCTGTGCGCCCTGCATCCGCTCGACTGCGGCTTCGGCCAGGGGCAGGAACTGTGAATCGACCAGAACGATTTTGGCTTCGCCATGTTCGAAAATGTAGGAAACCGTATCGATATCCAGCCGCGTGTTGATGGTGTTCAATACGGCCCCGCAGGCCGGTACACCAAAATGCGCTTCGGCCTGGGCTGGAAGGTTCGGGATCAGCGTTGCAACAACATCGCCGGGTTGAACGCCCATGCCCGCCATTGCGGATGCCAGACGGGTACACCGGTCATAATATTCCGCATAGGTTTTGCGATGGGTGCCATAGATGACGGCAGGGTGATCTTCGAACACATGCGCCGCCCTGCGCAAATGCGATAACGGCGTCAATGCTACATGGTTCGCGGCGCATTTTTCCAGCCCGTTTTCATCTGCCATCCAGCCCATTTTCGTCGACCTCCCCGAAGACGGTTCTTGTTTGTTCTGCGATTAAGAGTATTGCAGGAATAACGGTTTTGGAAAGTGAAATGTCAGACAATTGAGCAGGATGTCCATTCCACATGCGCCCAATCAGGCGCTGCTTGCGGCAGGATTGATGGTAATGGCGATGGTCATTATCGGCTTCATCGACAATTTCATTGTAATAATCGCGGGCGAAATCGGCATCTGGCAGTTTCATGTGGTGCGTTCAACCATGGCTTTGGCGTTGATCGCGCTTATGTCGCATTTCGGTATGGGCACATTGCGCCCGGCGCGGTTTTGGGCTGTTGCCGTGCGCAGTGCCCTGATCGGGCTGGGCATGCTGTTTTACTTTGGTGCGCTGGCCTTCATGCCCTTTGCCCAAGCTGTGGCGGGGCTTTTCACCTCGCCGCTTTTCGTGTTGCTGATCACGGTTGCCGTGCTGCGTCATTCCATTGGGCCATGGCGGATTGTGGCTGTCGGCATCGGGTTTGCAGGCATCTTGCTGGTGCTGAACCCGGATGTCGCCAACCTAAGCTGGCTGACCTTCATGCCTGTGGCTGGCGGTCTGTTCTATGCCATGGGGGCGGTCGCGACGCGCGCATTGTGTGAAGGTGAAAGCACCCTGTGCATGCTGTTCGGGATCATGGCGATACAGGGCGTGTTTGGCATTGTCGCCCTCGTTCTTCTGGGTGTTGTCGATCCGCAGATACCCGATGGTGCGGCGGGGTTTCTGTTGCGCGGGTGGGTTTGGCCGATCTGGAATGTGATGCATCTGCTTGTGTTGCAGGCTGTCGGCTCTGTGATCGGTGTGGCTCTGATCATCCGATCCTATCAATTGGGCGAAGCCAGTCAGGTGGCTGTTCTTGAATATACGGCGCTGGTATTCGGGCCGTTCTTTGCGTGGATCCTGCTTGGTCAGTCGATATCGCTTTGGCAGGCTGGCGGCATCGCCATGATCGCCGGTGCCGGGATCATTATTGCGTTGCGCTCGCGCTGATCTAGAATGCCGGGATGATCATCAGCCGCGGTCGCGCCTATATTTTCGTGCATATTCCGAAAACCGGCGGAACATCCGTTGCTCTGGCGCTTGAGGCGCGGGCGATGAAAGATGATATGATGCTGGGTGATACGCCCAAGGCGAAAAAGCGCAGGCGCCGTCTGAAAGATGCGCAAAGCCGTGGACGGCTCTGGAAACACTCGACCTTGTCAGACATTGACGGTCTTATGTCAGTGCCCGAGATTTCGTCGATGTTCACGTTTACACTTGTGCGCAATCCATGGGACAGGGCGGTCAGCTATTACACCTGGTTGCGGGCGCAAAAGTTCGATCATCCCGCAGTGCACATGGCCCGCAGCATGACATTTGACGCATTTGTGGCAGATGAACGGACTTTGGCGTCTTTTCGGGCCACACCGGCGCGGCACTACATGACCTGCGCAGACGGAGCAGAGCGCTGTACCAGTTTCATCCGGATTGAGGCTTTGGAAGAAGATGCCGCTTCACTGGTTGCCCACCTTGGGTTTCCATTGCACCTGCCCATGCAAAACCGGTCTGACCGGAAGGCAGATTACCGCAGTTATTATGACGACAAGACGGCTGACCTGCTGGCACAATCCTGCGCTGAAGACATCGCGCGGTTCGGCTATCGCTTTGAGTAAGGCGGGTTCTGTTTCACGCGACCAGAAAATGCAGAACTTTGCCTAAAATTGCAGGCTCAACGCGAAACAATGCCTCAATTGTGCCATTTTAAAGGCATACAACTAACACGGCACTCGCGCCAATTTGATTGACTGTCACGATTCGCATTGCGCGTGTTGCAGTGCAGAAAGGGATTGGACATGACATGTCGGAATGGAACGCAAAATCAGACACATATGTTCACCGCATGGCAGAAACTGGCGGTGCAATGAACAGCGCTTTGGTTGGTATCACGCATGGTCTGGTCGCGGGAACAAATGTTGCATCGAACCTTGGATGGCGCGCGGTTGATGCGCTGAGTGTCGGCGACATGGTTTTGACATTCGACAATGCAATGCAGCCGATTGTCGAAATCCGCCGCGATCTTACATGGCTGGATGCAAAGGATGTGCCGCCCCAGATGTGGCCCGTCACCGTGCCTGCCGGTGCATTGGGAAACCGATGTGAACTGGCGCTTTTGCCGGATCAGGGCATTCTTGTCGAAAGCGAAGCAGCAGCGGATGCGATGGGCGATCCCTTTGCGGTGGTTCCGGCGCTTTCCCTGAATGGCATACGCGGCATCCACCGTGCACCGCCACAACATCAGATCGAAATTGTCACCCTGTTTTTTGCCACTGATGAAGTGGTCTATGTCGAAGGCGGTACGCTGGCGTATTGCCCGCACCTTGGGTGTCTGGTCACCGAGCAGGTGAACTCCACAAGCGCCTTGTATGATGTCCTGTCACTTCACGACGCAGCATTCCTTGTTGAATGCATGTCGGTAGAAGACAACATGAGCGGGGATGGCGATTGGGAGGCATTGGCTGCTTATGTCGCGTAGACATGAAAACGCGGTTGGATGTCCCAGCGTTTAAACTGAATTTTCCTCTGTACTCGGGTCACAAACGATAACCGGATTGACGCCCGATCCCGAAAACCAGAACGGGCGCGCCGGTATCAGAGGAGAACAAGAGGGGCTGTGGGGACAGCCCCTCTTGCATTTTTGACTAGGCCGCTTTGGCGGTCGTTCCAAAGCGGTCATAAAAGCTTTGGTTCTTGTCTGCCATTTCGCGCAGAAGCGCGGGGCAGGCAAAGCGATCACCAAACGCTTCTGTCAGTTGATCACAGCGTTCCGCCGCATAGGGCGCGCCGATCATGTCCAGCCAGCTGAACGGCCCGCCCGACCAAGGCGCAAAGCCCCAGCCCAGAATCGCGCCAACATCACCTTCACGGATATCTTCCAACACGCCTTCTTCCAGTGCACGCACCGCTTCCAGCACTTGGGCGAACAACAGGCGGTGTTGCACCGTGATCAGATCGGGTTGTTCTTCGGCCGTCGGATATTTTGCCGCGATCCCGTCCCAAAGACCCTGGCGTTTGCCCTTTTCGTCGTAGCTGTAGAAGCCGGCGTTTGATTTGCGACCCAGACGGCCTTCGGCTTCCATCCAGAACACAACCTCGTCCACGGCCCCATCGGGATAGGTATCGCCCATCGCCGCCTTTGTTGCGCGGGCGATTTTTGCCCCCAGATCAATCGAGGTTTCATCGACCAGTTGCAGCGGCCCCAAGGGCATGCCCACCAGACGGGCAGCATTTTCCACCAGCGCGGGCGTGACGCCTTCCGCGATCATCCGCATGCCTTCGTTGATATAGGGAATGATACAGCGGTTGGCATAAAAGAACCGCGCATCGTTCACTACAATCGGCGTTTTGCGGATCTGGCGCACATAATCCAGCGCCTTGGCCACGGCCACATCTCCGGTTTCCTTGCCCTTGATGATTTCAACCAGCAGCATTTTTTCAACCGGGCTGAAGAAATGGATGCCGATAAACTGGTCCGGTCGCTTCGAGGCTTTGGCCAGCGAAGTGATCGGCAATGTCGAGGTGTTGGAGGCAAAAATGCAATCCTCGCTGATGACCTCTTCTACCCTGGCCGTCACGTCGGCCTTGATCTTGGGGTCTTCGAACACCGCTTCGATGATCAGATCGCAGCCCTTCAGGGCGGCGTAATCTGTTGTCGCCGTGATCCGGCCCAACAATTCGGCCTTTTTCTCTTCGGTCGCCTTTTTGCGGGCGATGCCCTTGTCCATATAGCTGGCCGTGTAGGCCTTGCCCTTGTCGGCGGCCTCTTGCTTCTGGTCGATCAGTACAACTTCGATACCGGCCTGCGCCGAAACCAGCGTGATACCGGCCCCCATCATGCCCGCGCCCAGAACGCCCACTTTGCGCACCTTCTGGTCCGCAACATCCTTGGGCCGCACCGCGCCTTTTTCCAGCGCCTCCTTGTTGATAAACAAGGACCGGATCATCGCGGCTGATGAGGGGTTCATCAGCACATTTGTGAACCAGCGCGCTTCAACTTTGAGCGCGGTATCAAACGGAACCAGCGCGCCTTCGTAAACCGCGCTCAACAATGCTTTGGCGGCGGGATAAACGCCCTGGGTCTTGCCGTTGACCATTGCGGAAGCGCCGACAAAGGTCATGAAACCTGCGGGGTGATAGGGTGCGCCACCGGGCATCTTGTAGCCTTTCGCGTCCCACACTTTGACAATGTCGGCGTCTTTCGCAATCAAAACCCATTCTTTCGCGGCGGCCACAGGGTCTGCAACAACCTCGTCGATGATACCTGCACGCTTGGCGGCCTGCGGATCGCTCAACTTGCCTTCAAGCAGGAAGGGCGAGGCGGCCATCGCCCCCATCTTGCGCACCAGACGTGTTGTACCGCCCGCGCCGGGAAAAATGCCGACCATGATTTCGGGCAGTCCGATTTTGGCTTTTGGATTGTCAGCGCAGAAAATCCGGTGCGTCGACAGGGGCAGCTCCAACCCGATACCAAGTGCTGTGCCGGGCAGGGCGGTGGCAATCGGCTTGCCGCCTTTCTGGGTCTTGGGGTCCATCCCGGCCAGTTCGATCTTGCGCAGCACGCCGTGCATTTGCATGACACCCTCGAACACACCGCGCGCCGGATCGTCGCCGGCGTCTTCCTTCATCTTGGCAATGACGTTCAGATCCATGCCACCGGCAAAGGTTCCGTCCTTGCCCGATGTCAGAACGATGCCTTTCACGGCCTCATCCGCCAGCGCCTGATCGATCAGATCGCTGAGATTGTTAAACGCCTGCTGGCTCATCACGTTCATGGATTTGCCAACGGTATCCCAAGTGATCAGGGCCACGCCGTCGGCGTCGGTTTTCATGGTAAAATCGCTCATATCCCTGCTCCTTACACGCGTTCGATAATGGTTGCCGCACCCATGCCGGATGCGATGCACAACGTGGCCAGCCCGACTTCTTTGTCGGCGCGTTCCAGTTCGTCCAGCAAGGTGCCGATGATCATCGCGCCGGTGGCCCCCAGCGGGTGGCCCATGGCGATGGAACCGCCATTGACGTTCACCTTGTCACTGTCGACATCAAAGGCCTGCATGAAGCGCAGAACAACGGCGGCAAAGGCCTCGTTGACCTCAAACAGGTCGATGTCTTTGATATCCATGCCGTTATCCGCCAGAATTTTCTGCGTTACAGGTACCGGGCCGGTCAGCATGATCGTCGGATCTGTGCCAATCTTGGAAGTTGCACGAATGCGCGCGCGTGGTTTGATCCCGTGGCGCTCGCCGAATTCCTTGTTGCCGATCAAAACGGCCGCGGCCCCGTCGACGATGCCGGATGAATTGCCCGCATGGTGAATGTGATTGATCCGCTCCAGATGCGGATATTTCATCAACGCCACCTTATCAAAGCCGGGCATCACCTCGCCCATGGCCTGAAACGCGGGGTTCAGCGCGCCCAGAGTTTGCATGTCTGTCTGCGGGCGCATGTATTCATCGTGATCCAGAATGGCCAACCCGTTCTGGTCACGCACGGTGATCACCGATTTGGCGAACCGGTTGTCATCCCATGCAGCTTTGGCGCGGCGCTGGGATTCCATTGCCAGCTGGTCGGCGTCATCGCGGGTAAACCCGTATTCGGTTGCAATGATATCCGCACTGATCCCTTGCGGCACAAAATACTGTTCCATGGCCAGTGTCGGATCGACCGCAATGGCAGCGCCGTCGCTGCCCATCGCAACGCGACCCATCATTTCGACGCCACCCGCGATATAGGCCGATCCGGCCCCGCCACGCACCTGATTGGCGGCCAGATTGACCGCTTCCATGCCCGAGGCGCAAAACCGGTTAATTGCGAGGCCGGGAATGGATTCATCCAGATCCGACGCCAGAACAGCCGATCGTGCCAGACAACCACCCTGTTCCATCACTTGCGTGACGTTTCCCCAGATCACATCCTCGACGGCGTGGCCGTCCAGATTGTTACGCTCTTTCAGCGCGTTCAGTGTCACGGCGGACAGGCGCAGAGACGTCACTTCGTGCAGGGCACCATCCTTGCGGCCCTTGCCACGGGGGGTGCGCAATGCGTCGTAAATATAGGCTTCGGTCATGTTTAACTCCTTCAGGCGCGGTCGGCGGGAGAGCCGGGCATAAGATCATAGGGGTGTTTCCACCCTTCGGTTTGCGAAATACGGGTCAGCCAGGCGTCGATATGGGGCCAGTCGGCCCGATCAAAGCCGAACGGCTCGGGGTAGAAAAGATAGCCGCAGCAGGCGATATCCGCGATGGTCAAACGGTCGCCCACCAGCCAGTCCTTGTCGGCCAGTTCATCATTCAGAACGGTATAGGCCGCCTTCAGGCGACCCTGCAAAAAGGCGATAACCTCTTTGGGACGTTTGTCTTCGGGCAGAAAATTCATCAGAAACCGTGTGGTTCCGGCGTTCGAGCTCAGCTTGTGATTGTCCCACAGGATCCAGCGCATGATCTCGCGACGTTCGTTCGCGCTGTGGCCGCCCATCTTGCCACCCTTGGTGCTGATATAGTCCTGAATGGCCCCGGATTGCGACAGGGTCAGATCGCCATCGATCATGACCGGCACTTCGCCCATGGAATTGATCTTGCGGAATGCTTCGCTGCGGGCTTCGCCGTTGAAGAAATCCACGAAAACCGGCTCCCATTCCAGACCTGACAGTTCCAGCGTCAACGCGGCCTTGTAGGAATTCCCACTTTCGCCGAAGCAATAGAGTTTGATGGTCATGGTCGCCTACTTTCTGTTGTGGCCCTTTGGGCGGTCGTTGTGCAGTCAAGTATTTTTGAAAAGATGAAGAGCTTGGGTGGCGTTTCTTAACCTCGGTTTAACCTTGATCGTGTGTGCTCGCAGATGCGGTACAGGCGGAAGCGCCGATGGCCGTAAAAGGTGAAGGCACCCTTGTCCTGATGATCATGATCCCGTGGCAAGGGTGTTTTTCCTTTCATCTTTTCATAAATACTTCCGCCGGAGGCATCCTGTAATCTCGGTTTGCGGAACGGTGCGATATGACGTGTCAAAGCGTACGTGAAATCAGTTCCTTCATGATCTCGTTCGTTCCGCCGTAGATGCGTTGCACGCGGGCATCTGTCCACATTTCGGCAATCGCGTATTCCTGCATGTAGCCATAGCCACCGTGCAATTGAAGGCATTCATCCAGAACTTCTCCCTGTGTGTCGGTCAGCCAGTATTTTGCCATGGCGGCCTTTTCCGCCGTCAGGTCGCCGCGCAGGTGTTCGCTGATGCATTCATCCAGAAAGGCCCGTGCAACCATAGTTTTGGTTTTGCACTCCACCAGCTTGAAACGGGTGTTCTGGAACTGGATGATCGGCCCGCCAAAGGCTTCGCGTTCCTTGCAATATGCAATTGTGCGCTCTACCGCGCCTTCCATCGCGCCCATCGCCCCGCAGGCAATGATCAGGCGCTCCTGCGGAAGCTGGTTCATCATCTGGTAGAAACCCTGATTTTCCTGCATGCCAAGAATGTTTTCCGGCGCGATTTCGACATTGTCGAAAAACAGCTCGGATGTATCGGCGGCGTGCAGGCCGATCTTTTCCAGATTGCGTCCGCGGGCAAAGCCGTCGGCATCGTCCGTTTCCACAACCACCAGCGACGTGCCCTTGGCGCCTTGTGTCGTGTCGGTTTTGGCCGCAACGATGATCAGGTTCGCGTGCTGTCCGTTGGTGATAAAAGTCTTCTGGCCGGTCAGCTTGTAATTGTTGCCATCCCGTACCGCGCGGGTTTTGATCCCCTGTACGTCCGACCCGCCGGTGGGTTCCGTCATCGCCAGCGCGCCGACGATTTCGCCGCTGATCATTTTGGGCAGCCAGCGCTGTTTCTGGTCTTCGGTGCCGTAGGCCAGAATATAGTGGGCGACGATGCCGGAATGGATCGCGTGCCCCCACGACGCGAGGTTGGCGCGGCTGCTTTCGATCAGAATGGCTGCTTCGTGGCCAAAGTCACCGCCCGGGCCACCGTATTCCTCGGGGAGCGAAGGGCAGAGCAGCCCCAGTTCACCCGCTTCGGCCCAGGTCGAGCGGTCCATCTCGCCCTGTTTGCGCCATTTGTCGAACCGCGGGGCCCATTCGGTATTGATGAATTGCGCGGTCATGTCCGCGATCATCCGGTGCTCTTCGGTCATCCAGCTGGAACTGTGTTGGGTCATGTCGGGCTTTCGTTCGATTAACGTTTGCGATCATCAAGTTCGGCGTTGAACAGGCGCATCCGGGCGATCAGGTTTTCCGAATTTGTCACGCTGTCAAAGTTTTCGAACAGGAAAGACAATGCCTCGCCTTCGTCCAGACCGGCCTCGGTTGCGAACCGTTTCAGGCGGCGGTAGCCGTCTTCAGTCATGGCCACGGGAAACCGTCGGGTCAGTCGAAAACGTTTGGGCATTGTCGTCCTTTCGGGTTGCTGGCGTTAAAACTGGTCGGCCTCAAGCGCCATGACCGTGTCCGCGCCGCTTTGGATACGGGCAAGATGCATGGACGTCGCGGGCAGTTGTCGTGCCATATAGTAGCGCCCGGTTGCCAGTTTTGTCTCGTAAAACGCGGCGTCAGACGTGCCAGTGGCAAGTGCATCCCGGGCAGCCTTGCCCATGCGGGCCCACATCAGGCCAAGACAGACATGCCCGAACATGTGCATGAAGTCATATGATCCGGCCAACGCGTTATTGGGGTTCTTCATGCCGTTTTGCATAAAGTACATACCAGCGGCCTGCAGATCCTTGGACGCAGCCTTGAGCGGGTCGAGAAACGTGGCGTCGTATTCGGCGTTTTGGCCGGCGTTGTCCTTGATGAAGGATTTCACCAGATCAAAGAACGCCATGACATGTTTGCCGCCATCCTGCGCCAGTTTGCGACCGACCAGATCAAGCGCCTGAACGCCGTTGGCCCCTTCATAGATCATCGCGATACGCGCATCGCGGGCGAACTGGGACATGCCCCATTCTTCGATATATCCGTGACCGCCATAGACCTGCTGGGCCAGAACCGTCATGTCAAAACCCTGATCGGTCAGAAAGCCCTTGATGACAGGGGTCAGCAACGACACAAGGCCGTCGGCTTCCTTGT
This sequence comes from Sulfitobacter sp. TBRI5, assembly GCF_051013555.1. NCBI lineage: Bacteria > Pseudomonadati > Pseudomonadota > Alphaproteobacteria > Rhodobacterales > Roseobacteraceae > Sulfitobacter > Sulfitobacter sp. TBRI5. The sequence goes on from NZ_CP112884.1 coordinate 2,288,714, forward strand.
CCTGACCACGATGCGCGGCATCGATCAGGGTGGCGCCCCACAGGATAAAGGCGCGCGCACCTTCGGCAAAGCTTTTCTGATCCATCAGGCTGCGCCGGATATCGGGATGTACGATCAGCGGGTCGGCGGGGCCATCGGGGTTTTCATCGCCGGTGACGGCGCGCCCCTGCAGGCGGTCCTTGGCGTAGATCAGGGCGTTCTGATAGGCGGCCTCGGCCTGGCTCAGACCTTGCATGCCAACACCGATGCGCGCTTCGTTCATCATGGTGAACATTGCGCGCATGCCTTTGTGTTCTTCGCCCAGAAGATAGCCGGTCGCGCCGTCATAGTTCATCACGCAGGTGGAATTGCCGTGAATGCCCATTTTTTCTTCAATGCTGCCCACGGCGACGCCGTTGCGCGCGCCAAGTGAACCATCTTCGTTCACCATGAATTTCGGCACGATGAACAGCGACACGCCTTTGATGCCTTCCGGTCCGCCTTCGATTTTGGCCAGAACCAGATGGATGATGTTGTCCGCCATGTCATGTTCACCGGACGAAATGAAAATCTTTTGCCCGGTGATCTTGTAGCTGCCATCGTCTTGCGGTGCTGCCTTGGTACGCATCAGGCCCAGATCGGTGCCGCAATGCGGTTCGGTCAGGTTCATTGTGCCTGTCCAGTCGCAGGCAACCATTTTGGGCAGGTACATATCCTTTTGCGCATCGGTTCCGTGCACCAGAATGGCCGATGCCGCGCCATGCGTCAGGCCCTGATACATGGTGAAGGCCATGTTTGCGCTGGAAAACATCTCGCCCACGGCGGAACCAAGCACATAAGGCATGTTCTGCCCGCCATATTCTTCGGGCATGTCCAGGCCGGGCCAGCCACCGGCCTTGACCTGTTCAAAGGCGTCCTTGAAGCCGGTCGGTGTGCGGACAACACCGTTCTCCAGTGTGCAGCCTTCTGCATCGCCGACCACGTTCAAGGGGGCCAGAACCTCGGTTGTCAGCTTGCCTGCTTCTTCCAGAACAGCGGCGGTAAAATCCGGTTCCAGTTCGTCATATCCGGGAATATCGGAGTGCGAGACATTCAGAACGTCGTGCAGAACGAATTGCATGTCTTTCGTCGGAGCAGTGTAGCTGGGCATGGTGGTTTTCCCTTGAACGTTGTGGTTGTGGCCTTATTCGGCGGCTTTTTGTCGTGTCGTCATCGAGGCGATCATGTCTTCGCCCCATTTCAATTGGTCTTTCAGATCGTCGATGGCTTCTGTCAGTTCATCGCGCTGGGATTCCATGTCTGCCAACCGAGCACGGGCAATTTCGTAGGTGCGCACCAGCTGCGTGTGCTGCTGATAGCCGGCGTGGTAAAGATCCAGAAGCTGGCGAATTTCTTCCAGGCTGAACCCAAAGCGTTTTCCGCGCAGGATCAGTTTCAATCTGGCCCGGTCCCGTTTGGTAAACAGGCGTTTTTGCCCTTCCCGGATCGGAAACAGCAATTCCTTCGCTTCGTAAAATCGCAATGTGCGCGGTGTCACTTCGTAGGCGTCGCACATTTCGCGAATTGTAAGGGTTTCGGTTGTCATCGTCTTTCTCTCATGGTTGTGGAACTCTCGGTGTCTTGGACCTGAGATGGAAACCACCTGATCCTGTTACAACACCGGTTGACGTTGACGTAAGCTGAACGTCACGTCACTTTTCAGGGTGACGTAGCATAAAGCCGCGTCAACTATGAGGAATCAGGTCTTAAGGGGGAATTGGGGCGAAAATCGCCCCCTAGCGGATTTCCGCAGCGATACTATCACGCAAGGATTGCAGCTCGTCCGTGGCTTCGTTCAGTTGCGATTTCTGCTCCGCAAGTTCCAGCAACTGCCGGTCTGCAAGTTCAACCCACGCCTGCATCTGCGCCTTGGTGCCTTCGTTTTCATAAATCAAAAGCCACTGCCGAATGTCTTCAAGCTGAAACCCGAATTTGCGCCCCCGCAGGATCAGTTTCATGCGGGCGACTTCACGCGGGCCATAAAACCTCGACCGGCCTTCGCGGTCGGGTTGCAGTAATTCGATGTATTCGTAATACCGCAGCGTACGTGGCGTCACGTCAAACTCGGCGCACATTTCTTTGAATGAACGGCGTGACTCGGTCATGAAAAAATCTCCCTGACGAATCGTAAAACGATGTCACCGAAAGCGCAACACATGGGCTTGCCCTCGGGCACTGGCGGGGATCATAAAGGCGTGACAGACCAGACAAGGATTTGGGTATGGTAGACAAAACCAAACTGGCACGGCAGTTCATCGAAGCAATTCCCCATTCGCAGGCTCTGGGAATGCATTTGACGGAACTGCAGGACGGGACGGCAGTGATTACGATGCCCTATGCGCCGCATCTGGTCGGGGATCCGGAAACAGGTGTTTTGCATGGGGGGGCCGTTTCGGCGCTGATGGATACGTGCTGCGGGGCCGCGGTGATGAGCCACCCCGCCGCGCCGGCGGGCACCGCGACCATTGATTTACGCATCGATTACATGCGCGCGGCAACGCCGGGGCAGGCGATTACAACCCGCGCAACCTGTTATCATGTGACCCGTTCGGTTGCGTTTGTGCGTGCCACTGCATGTGATGATGACACCGAAAACCCGGTGGCAACAGCCACCGGGGCCTTTACTATCGAAGGGCGATAACATGGCGCGACCAACCCCAGAACCTGTGCAAGTCGTTAAACAGCGGCGCGATGCGGCCCTGCGCGCGCTGGCCAAAGGTGTCCCTTACATCCAGTTTCTGGGTATTGAGTTTGACAGGCGCGGCGACGAACTGACCGCGATCCTGCCATTTGACGACAAGCTGATCGGCAATCCGCTGCTGCCGGCGTTACATGGTGGTGTTACTGCCGCCTTTCTCGAGGTGACTTCGGTTATTTCGCTCAGTTGGACCTATCTGTGGGAAGATATCGAATCCGGTGCGATCCAACTGGATCAGCTTGAAGCGGGGGAATTGCCGCGACTGCCGAAAACAATCGATTTCACAGTGGATTATCTAAGATCCGGTTTGCCCCGCGATGCCTATGCGCGCGCACGGGTCAACCGGTCCGGGCGTCGGTACGCGTCCGTGCATGTTGAAGCATGGCAGGACAACCGCCACCGTCTTTTCGCGCAGGCCACAGGGCATTTCCTGATGCCTTCGCGAAATGGCTGAAGCGATCGAATTTCGGGATAAGGCAAAACCGGTCACCCACCGGCGTGTTCTGAACATTGCCCTGCCAATCGTACTGTCAAATGCGACCGTGCCGATATTGGGCGCGGTTGATACCGGTGTGGTCGGGCAGATGGGGCTGGCAGCGCCAATTGGCGCAGTGGGGATCGGTGCCATCGTTCTCAGCGCGATCTACTGGATATTCGGGTTCTTGCGGATGGGCACCGTGGGATTGACGGCGCAGGCCGTCGGCCAGCGCAATGACGGAGAGGTGGCTGCGTTGCTGACTCGCAGCCAGATCATCGGATTGTCCGCCGGTCTGTTGTTGATCCTGTTGCAGGTGCCGGTGTTCTGGACGGCGTTCATGGCGGCCCCCGCCAGCGCCGAGGTCGAGGCGCTGGCGCGGGATTATATGCAAATCCGGATATGGTCGGCGCCGGCGGCCATCGGGCTATATGGCATCACAGGCTGGCTGATCGCGCAGGAACGCACCCGCGCGGTTCTGGTCATGCAGGTCTGGATGAACGGATTGAACATCCTGCTTGACCTGTGGTTCGTGCTTGGTCTGAACTGGGGCGTGCAGGGCGTTGCTTTTGCAACATTTCTTGCTGAATGGAGCGGCTTTGCGCTGGGCCTGTGGCTGTGTCGTTCGGCCTTTGCCGTACCTGCTTGGCGCGACTGGTCGCGGGTGTTTGACGCGGTTCGCCTGAAACACATGGCGGTGGTGAATTCGGATATCCTGATCCGCTCGCTGTTGCTTGAAGCGATATTCGTGTCGTTCCTGTTTGTTGGGTCGGGTTTCGGCGATGTCACGCTGGCCGCCAATCAGGTGCTGGTGCAATTCATGATGATCACGGCCTTCGCACTGGACGGGTTCGCCTTTGCCGCCGAAGCGATTGTGGGGCAGGCCATGGGTGCAAGGGCGCGGGCGACATTGCGGCGCGGTGCTTTGCTGACCAGCGGTTGGGGACTGTTCTGTGTCAGTCTCCTGTCCCTCAGCTTTGCCTTTTTCGGGGGATGGATCATTGATGTCATGTCCACTTCACCCGATGTCAGAGAAGAGGCGCGTATCTATCTGATTTACATGATTTTCACACCACTTGCGGGCCTTGCCGCATGGATGCTGGACGGTATCTTTATCGGCGCAACACGAACGCGCGACATGCGCAACATGATGGCGATCAGCTTTGTCATTTATGTTGTTGCCGCCAGTCTGATGGTTCCGGCCTTTGGCAACCATGGATTGTGGCTGGCCCTGATCATTTCCTTTGTCGCGCGCGGTATCACGCTGGGCGCGCGATACCCTGCACTGGAACGGTTGGCCGATTAGCCGCTACACCAGATTCAGCACGTTTTCCGGCGGTCGCCCGATCACGGCGTGATTGCCTGCAAAAGCAATGGGTCGTTCGATCAGGATCGGGTGCTGTGCCATCGCCGCGATCAGGGTCGTGTCATCCGTGGTCTTGGTCAGGCCCAGTTCTTTGAACAGCTTTTCACCAATGCGCATCATGGTGATGGCAGGCGGGTGACCCAGCGCGGCGAGGGTCGCGCGAATTTCCGCTTCCGATGGTGCATCGTCAAGATATCTGCGCACTGTGACATCTGTCTTGCCTTCGATCAGGGCAAGCGCCTGACGGGATTTGGAACAGCGCGGGTTGTGCCATATCGTGATCATGTCCATTCCTTTTTGCCGGTGCCGACAGCGTCTGCGACCGTATCAAACCCGTCGCGGCGCAACAATTCGTCCAGCCCGCGGACGATGTTGGCACCCAATGACAGACCGCCATATACAAGCGCCGTATAAAGCTGGACGGCCGATGCGCCGGCGCGGATTTTTGCATAGGCCTGATCGGGCGAACCGATACCGCCAACCCCGATCAGCGGCAGATCGCTAAGCGTTGCAAGCTGCGCAAGAACGTGTGTCGATTTTTCAAACAGGGGTGCGCCCGAAAGGCCGCCCGCTTCTGAGGCGTGCGGGCCATGTAGGCCCGCCCTGTCCAGCGTGGTATTGGTGGCAATGATCGCATCCACACCGGTTTTGCTGGCGACCGCAGCAATATCTGTCAGATCGTTTTCTGTAAGATCCGGCGCGATTTTCAGAAACACCGGAATGGGGCGCGCCAGCGCATCGCGCACGCGCATCACACCGTTCAACAGCTCGCTCAGGGCGGCGGGGCCCTGAAGATCCCGCAGCTTTTCGGTGTTGGGCGACGACACATTGACGGTCGCAAAATCCAGATATGCACCGCATGTGTTCAGGACTGTGGCAAAATCCGCTGATTTGTCAGGGCTGTCCTTGTTCGCCCCAAGGTTCAGCCCGATCACTGCATCACAGGGACGTTTTGCAAGACGGGCTGCAATCACATCCATTCCGTCATTATTGAACCCGAACCTGTTGATCGCCGCCTTGTCGCGTGTCAGGCGGAACAGGCGCGGTTTGGGGTTTCCGGGCTGGGCGCGAGGCGTGGCGGCGCCCACCTCGATGAATCCGAACCCTGCACGCGACAGCGGGTGCAGCGCCTCGGCGTTCTTGTCAAACCCTGCGGCCAGCCCCACAGGATTGGGCAGCGTCAGACCGGCCAGCGTGGTTTGCAGACGCGGCGAAGTCACAGGCCCCGGCATCGGGGCAAGCCCTGCGCGCAATGCGCGCAGCGCCAGCGTGTGCGCCGCTTCGGGGTCGATCCTGCGCAATGCGGACAGACCGACCCGTTCCAGAACGCTCACAACAACCCCGGCGGAAAGGCGTGGGTGTCCCCGTTCAGCGGCAAAGGCTGCGCCCATTCCACGTCGGAAAGCTTCAGCGGTCCGTAGAGATGCGGAAACAACGCGCCGCCGCGGGACGGTTCCCATTTCAGCGCGGGGCCAAGGTGTTCGCTGTCCAGTGACAACAGCATAAGATCGCCAACGCCGGCGAAATGTTTGGACGCCGTTTCGACAACCTGTTCGGGGGTTGAAAAATGGATATAGCCGTCCGCGATGTCGATCGGCGCACCTTGGGTTTCTTTTTCGGCGCGCAGCGCCTTCCATTCGTCCTGGCGGAGGATTTTGAATATCTGCATGGCATTTGTGATGCCTTGGGCACTTGCGGTGGTCAAGCGGGATCGGGCGATTTACGTCAGGTGAATGTGCGTGACCTTTGACTTTGGCGCGTCTTGGGCGCAGCATTTGGGTTAGCGCCATTTTCAAAAGGAATCTCTGCCATGATGTCCCGCCTGCTAGCCTCTGTCGCCGCCCTGACCCTGACTGCCGGAGTGGCGGCCGCCGACTATACGTTGACGATCCTGCATACCAACGATTTTCACGCCCGCTTTGAGCCGATCAACAAATATGACAGCGGATGCGGCGCAGAAGACGCCGCCGAAGGCAAATGTTTTGGCGGATCTGCTCGTTTGGTGACAGCCATCGCCGGGGCCCGCGCACGATCGAACAATTCCATTCTGGTCGATGGCGGGGATCAGTTTCAGGGCACGCTGTTTTACACCTATTACAAGGGCCAGTTGGCCGCCGAAATGATGAACAAGATGGGCTATGATGCGATGACCGTGGGAAACCATGAATTCGATGATGGCCCCGAAGTGCTGCGCGGGTTCATGGATGCCGTCGACTTTCCTGTTCTGATGTCCAACGCCGATTTTTCGGCGGAACCGCTGCTGGCGGACAAATTGCTGAAATCCACCGTGATCGAACGCGGGGGCGAAAAACTTGGCCTGATCGGGCTGACCCCGCAGGATACCGACGAACTGGCCAGCCCGGGACCGAATATCGTTTTTAGCGATCCGGTGCCTGCCGTTCAGGGCGAGGTGGACCGTCTGACGGCGCAGGGCATCAACAAGATTATCGTGCTCAGCCACTCTGGCTATTTTGTGGACCAGATTGTTGCTGCGGGCACAACCGGTGTGGATGTGATTGTGGGGGGGCATTCCAACACGTTGCTCAGCAACACGTCCGACCGCGCTGTCGGGCCATATCCTACAATGGTGGGGAACACTGCGATCGTTCAGGCCTATGCCTATGGCAAGTTTCTGGGCGAACTGAATGTAACCTTTAATGATGCGGGCGATGTCGTGACTGCAATCGGTGAACCGCTGATCATGGATGCAGGTGTTAGCGAAGATGAAAGCACACTTGCACGGATTGCGGAAATGGCTGCCCCGCTGAATGAAATCCGTGAAAAGGTGGTGGCGCAGGCCGCAGCGCCTATTGGCGGTGACCGTGATGTGTGCCGCGTTCAGGAATGTGACATGGGCAATCTGGTGGCTGATGCCATGCTGGACCGTGTCAAAGATCAGGGTGTCACGATCGCGATTGCCAATTCCGGCGGTTTACGGGCCAGCATTGATGCAGGCGAAATCACAATGGGCGAAGTGCTGACTGTGCTGCCGTTTCAGAACACGCTGTCCACATTCGAAATCAACGGCGCGGGCGTGATCGCGGCATTGGAAAACGGGGTAAGCCAGGTCGAAGAAGTAAAGGGCCGTTTCCCGCAAGTCGCAGGCATCAAGTTTACCTGGAATCCGGCGGCATCCCCGATGGACGGGCGGATCACCGAAGTTCTGGTTGCCGAGGGAGATGCTTTTGTGCCGATTGATCCTGCCAAAACCTACAAGGTCGTGACAAACAACTACGTGCGAAACGGCGGTGACGGGTATGACATGTTCAAAGGCGATGACAAGAACGCCTATGATTACGGCCCCGATCTGGCAGATGTCACAGCCGAGTATCTGGCGGCGCAGGGCCCGTACACGCCCTATACCGACGGGCGCATCGCGCGAAAATAGTCAAGCGTTGTCAAAGACCTCGGGCCAAAGCTCGGGGTCCAGCGCCTTGATGAAGGGCGTAAGTTCCTGTTCGTGCTTTTGCCAGTTGCCGATAGATTTGGTATGAACCGGCTCGCGCACCTGGTTGACGGACGCCGTCAGAACGGGGGCAGTGCTGGTGTGCGGCGCGGCCATTTCAGGGATCCAGTCCAGTCCGATATAGGCGGCCAGATTACGGCTGGCCGCGTCGATATCGGACACAAGATCATCGTATTTCAGATCATGGATGACGCCGGGGCAGACCCTGTGCCAATGCGCCATCAGGCGTTTGTAATCGTTGCAACGCTGGGCCATGCGCTTCATGTCGTAGGTGTACACACGCAAACCACCAGTGAAATAATTGCTCCAGATCGACCATGCGACATCACGGGGATCGCGCACCAGATGCACGATCTTGGCCTTTGGGAACGCCATGTGCAGAAAGCCGATCAGCCGGTAGTTTTCAGGCATCTTGTCGATGAAAAATTCCGGGCCTTCCGGCATACCGTGCAGGTCTGCGCGGTAATCGGCGGCAAACTGGCGGGCCTCTTCGTTGCCAAAGGGCAGATCATCGCGCAGGACATAGCGCAGCAGCGTTGCCGCCGTGGCGCGTTCGCCCATGCCCGCGATACTTGGGTGGGTGGCCAGAACCGTTTCCGTCAGCGTGGTGCCAGAACGCGGCATGCCCAGAACGAAAACAGGCGTCGGTTTTTCTGCATCCCCCTTTGCATCCGGCGTGATGACATCCGCAAAACGTTCGGTGATGCGTTTGTGCAGGTTGACCTGATACTTTTCAAACGTGTCCTGTTGCACGGTGGGCGTCAGCATGGATTGTGCCGCATTCGCCTGCGCCAGCCAGTGATGCACCTGTTCCGTGTTGCGCTGTTTCTTGAACGCTTCTGCCAGACCATAGGCCAGCTGCACGCGATCCTCGCCGCGTTTCGGCGCGGCGTTAAAGGCGGGCACAAGTTGTTCTATCACTTCATCCAGTTGATCGGCGGGGGCAATCATCGCCAGACGAGTCAGTGCCGTGGGATGGCCGGGGGCCAGATCCAGCACCTGACGATAGGCCTGCACCGCCTCGTCCACGCGGCCAAGTTCATTCAGCTGGACGCCATACCGCAAAATAGTGGCGATATTCAATGGCGCGATGGACAGCGCCTTTTCAATGACTTTCATCGCATCTTCGTGGCGGTTCTGGCGCGCCAGAGGCAGCGATATGTTGGTCAGCGCATTGGGATCATTAGGATTGAAAGACAACGCTGATTCATAGTCTTTCAATGCCTCGTCGTAGCGTTGAAAGCCGCTGTGCAGGACCGCGCGCAGGTTATAGGCCTTGGCCATGCGCGGGTTCAGTTCAATGGCACGGCTTGCATGACCTTCGGCTGTGACAGGGTCTTCGGCCTGCGAATAGGACTGTGCCAGCAGATATTCCGCCTCAGCATCTTTCGGGGATCTGGCCAGGTGGCGTTTCAGCACTGTAACCGCCTTGTCCGGCTGTCCGATCAGAACAAGGGTTTGCGCCAGATTGCGATGTGCATCAGGAAATTCCGGCTGTGTCTTGACCGCGTCCTGAAAATATCTGATCGCCTCGCGCGGCTGGCCTGACGTGCTCAGCGCCAATCCCGCAAGGTTCATGAAAAACGCCGTGCGCGGATATCGTTTGATCGCTATCTTGGCCTGTTTCAGTGCCTTCTTCGCTTCGCCTTGATTCAGCAATGCGGCGATGGCTTTGGCGTCTTGTTCAGCAGTCATGACGGGCCCTTTGGATTGGCAACGGTGCCTGCGTTTTAGGGGGCGGCATGGATGAACACAAGGTCGCCGAAACGCATCTGGAAAGCGCGACGCGAAGAACTTAGACTGACATCCATGTGCGGACGTTTTGCGATCACCCTGCCCAATGACGCGATGGCGCAGCTTTTTGCGGCGGCCCCGGCCAACACTTTGCCGGATGTACCCAATTACAATGCTTGCCCGACCAATCAGGTGCATGTTGTATCATTGGCCGAAACCGGCCGCGTCTTGACCCCGATGCGCTGGGGGTTTGTGCCACATTGGTACAAGAAACCCAATGACGGGCCGTTGCTGATCAATGCCCGCGCGGAAACGATTGCGGAAAAACCGGCCTTCAAATCAGCCTGTCGGGAACGGCGCTGCCTGATCGTGGTGTCCGGGTTTTACGAATGGACAAAAACACCCGAGGGCAACCGTTTGCCGTGGTACATTCACGCAGCCGATCAAAGCCCGCTGGCCTTTGCTGGCATTTGGCAAAGCTGGGGCGGCGAAGGGGAAAAAATGCATACCTGCGCGATTGTCACCACCGGTGCAAATGCAGCAATTGCCCCAATTCACCACCGGATGCCTGTGGTGTTGGCACAAAAAGACTGGCCGTTGTGGTTGGGCGAAGACGGAAAGGGGGCCGCAGCCCTGATGGCGTCCGCGCCCGACGACACGCTGGCGTTCCATCGTGTTGATCCGGCTGTCAATTCAAACCGCGCCAGTGGGCGCGAATTGATCGAACCGGTTTAGGGCAAGGTGTTGGATGGCCGTGCCGCGATCATTCCATCGGGGTCGGAGCAAAGCTGAAACTGCCATCCATGCTGACAAGGGCAGCGCTGCGAAACTCGGTTGAAATGCCCTGGACCACGGTCATAACCGCTTCCTGCCCGGCGGCCAGTGGGCCAACGGACCAGGCCGCATCTGCGGATATGATGGTTTGATCCTGCGTGGTGGAATTGACGAACCGTATCGTATCTCCGACTTCGACGTAGGATATGTCGGGAAAGAACGTGTTGCTCATCACGATGATAACCTGTTCGTCGGCGCGGCCAATGCTGGCCAGACACATGAACGTGGCGAATGCGATAATTTCCAATCTGCTCAACATGGTACTGCTTTCCGTTTTGCCTGTTTTTTTATTTGCCTGACCTCTGTCTAGAAACGGAGTGCGACCGAAATGGGGCCGCGCCAAGAAAGCATTGCGTCGGACTGGGCGCGAGTTGGGAACAATCGCGCGGAAAACCTGCGGTTGTTGAGAAAAACGTGCCTTCAATCAAAGAAAACAGACAAAATGACGTAACAGTGCGGGCAGGTCAGGCGGAACAATGGGCATCCACGACCCGCTGCACCATCGGTGCAAAATGCGCGAAATCCGGCGTTTCCATGTCTGCATGTTTGCCTGCATCATCCAGATATCGCACCTGAATGATCTGCTCCAAATTCGGGTTCTGTTCGAATTCTGCTACTTCTTGCGGGCTCATCGGACCGCCTTGCAGGTTCAGCGAATGTACGGATGCGTCGGACAGGCGGTTGAAATAGTCCGGTCTGGTGGCGCACAGATACCGTTTGGCAGCCACGTGGTAGCGAACGCAATCCGTCACCAAAATCGGAAAGAACTCCTCTAGCACCTGTGCGCCGGCCTCTTCGTGAAACCGGTCTTCGGTGTCGTCCATCCGGAAGGTTCCAAATTCGCTGGTGAAGTGGCCGATATCATGCAGCAGGGCAGCCACCACAATGATTTCTGGCAGGTTTGCGTTTTCGGCCAGCGTGGCGCCTTGCAGCATATGTTTGGCCATGGTGACCGGTTCGCCCAGATATTCCTCTCCGCCGCGGCGTTCAAAGATGTCGGCCAGAAACGCAACGATGGTTCGGGCGGTCAGCGGGTTTGATGTTGGATCTGTCATTGTGCGGCCATGGCTTTGGGGGCGCTGAGTGTCGCCAGTTTTGACAACAGACCGTCCTTGTCCGCATAACATCCCTGCAACCATCGGGTGCCGGTGCCGCTATAGGCCTTTCGCGCATGCAGAACGCGTTTGTTATCAACAACAAAGCTTTCGCCGGGGTTCAGGCGAAAGGTGACCTCCATCATCGGGTCATCAATGATTTCACCCAGACGGCGGTAGGCGGCATAATAGGTTTCCATCTGATCAAAAGGCACATCTGTTATCGCGGCGGCAGACCGGTTGTTGAAGCGGATGGCAATTAATTCGCCATCAGGTGCCAGTTCGATCATCGGGCGTCTTGTACGCAAGGCAACACTGTCATCACCGGCATATTCAAAGCGCGCGCAATAGCGTGATAGGACGTCGAAATAGTCGGGGTTTTCGTCCCGCAACCGCAGCGCTGCGGCAAAGCCGTCGACAACCATATTCTCGCCCCCCGCCGCCGAGCTTTCCAGACAGTAAAGCACCTGAATGGTCGGCACCGGATCACGATAGGGGTTGTCGGTATGCGCCTGAAGCCCAAGCCCGGTATAGGCAAGGTTGGTCGGGTTCACTTCGGTGCGTACTTCGAAATGGCGCCCGTAATTGGTTTCACGCACGAAACCGAACAGATCGACAACCTGCATCAATGCCTGATCGGCAATGGGGCCGCCATTCAGCTTTGCGAAACCATAGCGGGCAATCTGCGCCAGCCAGTCTTTCAACGCGTCGGGATTTGTTTTGACAGTTTCGAAATCGGCTTGCGGAAGGTCGGCTTCAAGGTTGCTGTTCCAAGGAACGGTCTCGGGCGGCATCCAGCCGGTCGCGGAACTAGCCGGCCGATCATAGCGGTTTTCCATCAACCAAGGGACATCATACGTGATCACCTTGTTTTCCGGAGAAAATTCAACCGTCACTGTATTCTCGGTCATCGTTGCCGATCGTATTTTTGTGTCAGTCGGGATATCGCGCAGGGCGATCAGACGTTGCCCGTTTCCGGGCGAACGTGTCGCGCTGTCCCATGCATTGTCGCGCAGCCACACAGCATGAAACCGGGCGCTTTGTGTGCCGTCTGTCAAGGTCAGAACCTGACCGTCGGAAGATATACCATGGGTCCACATAGGGCCGTCACTTTAACAAGTGCGTCGATTGATTTGTTTGAATTTGACAGGTTTTGACATAAACACAATTAAGGGAAATGTGATCTGGGGTATCGAAACGCTAATGGCTAAACCCGGCTTTCAGGACTTGCCGCTAGAGTGGATCCGCGCTTACGAAGTTGCGGCGCGGCTGGGTAGTTTTACGGCGGCCGCAACGGAAACCGGACTGACTCAGGCGGCGATCAGTCAGCGTATCGGGCACCTGGAACGGCGTCTGGGGACGCGATTGTTTGTACGCTCGGCCCGAGGCGTGAGCCTGAGCGTCGATGGTGAAGCGTGGCTGCCTTATGTCAGTGATGCCTTGCGCACGCTGCGCGACAGTTCGCAGGATTTGTTTGGCGCGCGGCAGGGCAAAATCACCATCACGGCAAGTGCTTCTGTCACCCAGCTTTGGCTGGCGCCGCGCTTGCGTGCCCTTCCCGACGGTATGGAGGTTTCTTTTGCCAGCATGGTGTTGCAATCCGATTTCAGCCCAAAGGAGTCAGGCGTTGAAATCCGGTACGGTCTGGGCGATTGGCCGGGGCGATATGCCGTGCGTCTGTTTGAAGAGGCCCTGAGCCCGGTTGCCCAAATAGGGCATCAGGAATGGCAGGATATTCCGCGTCTGGGTGTGTCCGGCCCGCGTGCCGGATGGCAGGACTGGGCGCGATATTCGGGCACGTCTGCAACACCCGTTCCGCATCTGAGATTTGACAGTTATTCCGGCGCACTGGCGGCGGCAATGGCCGGGGCAGGTGTTTTGCTGGCGTCCCTGCCGCTGAGTGACGCCGCATTGAAGAGAGGCGCGGTACGGCGGTTGACGGATGCCGTTCTGAAGACCGAGGCGACATACTGGATGTGCGCGGATCGCTCCGCGATCACCAGGCGGCAATGGGAAATCCTGTGTCGTGCGTTTTGTTAGGATCAGGGTTGAGAGGAGTATGCAACGCATTGTTGCGGGCCTGTGGAAAAACTAGCTGTTTCCACCAGTAAAGCGTGATGCATCTGCCGCCGCGCGCCGGATCGCGTTCGATTTATGCACTGTCTCCTGATATTCGGCCTCGGGATCGCTGTCGTAAACCACGCCGCCCCCGGCTTGAATAAACAGCTTTTTGTCCTGCACAACGGCGGTGCGCAAAGCGATGCACATATCCATGTCGCCGCCGGCGCTGAAATAGCCAACGCCACCGCCATAAAGGCCCCGTTTTTCGGGCTCAAGCTCATCTATGATTTCCATCGCACGCACCTTGGGTGCGCCCGAAACCGTTCCTGCGGGCATTCCGGCAAAAAACGCGTCCAGCGCATCACAGCCATCGGCCAGTTCACCCACCACGTTGGACACGATGTGCATGACGTGACTGTAGCGTTCGATGATAAATTGTTCTGTCGGGCGCACCGTGCCGATTTTTGAAACGCGCCCCGTATCGTTTCGGCCCAGATCCAACAGCATCAAATGTTCCGCCAGTTCCTTTTTGTCAGCCAGCAGTTCTGCTTCCAACGCGCGGTCTTCTTCGGGGGTGGCACCGCGCGGACGGGTGCCTGCGATGGGGCGGATTGTAACCTGTTTGCCAAAGACACGGACAAGGATTTCGGGGCTGGCCCCGATCACCTGAAAGCCGCCAAAATTGAAATAGAACATGAACGGCGACGGGTTCGTGCGTCGCAGGCTGCGATAAAGCGTAAAGGGCGGCAGGGTAAATTCCTGTGTCCAGCGCTGTGACGGGACAACCTGAAAAATATCGCCGGCGGCAATGTAGTCTTTCGCCTTTTCAACGGCCTGCATATACGCGGCTTGGGTAAAGTTTGAAACCGGCGCGGGGGCATCTGCGGCTTCACCCAGATCGCGGGCTTCGGTTGGCATGGCACGTTCCAGATCGCGCACGGCATCCATGACGCGTTCGGCGGCCTGCGCATAGGCGGCGCGAGCGGATTGCCCATCGTTGACCCATGCGGGCGAAACAACGGTCACTTCGCCTTTGACACCGTCCAGAACGGCCACCACCGAAGGGCGCAACATCACAGCATCGGGCAGGCCGATCGGGTCGGGATTGATATGGGGTAGGTGTTCGACCAGACGCACCATGTCATAGCCCAGATAGCCAAACAGCCCCGAAGCCGCCTGTGGCAGATCATCGGGCAGATCGATCCTGCTTTCGGCAATCAGCGCGCGCAGGTTGTCCATCGGATTGCCCTGCTGGGCCTCGAACGCTGTGCTGTCAAAGCGTGCGGTGCGGTTCAGTTCGGATTTTGTGCCGTGACAGCGCCACACCAGATCGGGCTTCATTCCGATGATGGAATAGCGCCCCCGCACTTCGCCCCCTGTGACGGATTCAAGCATGAACGCGTCTTTCTGGGCGCCCGTCAGCTTGAGCATCAAAGACACCGGCGTATCCAGATCGGCAGCCAGACGCGTGTAGACGATCTGGTTCTGGCCGGATGCATACGCGGCTTCGAACGCTTCGAAACTGGGGATCAGCGCCATTCAGACGGCCCTATTGAAAGTTGGCGTGGACCGCATTGATCGCCCTTTGGTCAATTGTGGGGTTGGCGCGCAACTGCACATCACGGGCGAAGACCTGGAACAGATCCTGTGCCACCGCCTGATCCATCTGCTGCCCCAAGCCATCGCGCAATGCATTCATTTCGACACTATCATCGGGCGGGTTGATGCCATCTAGGCGCACGATCAGGACAGCCTGTTCACTGTCGACAATCGCGACGTCGCCAATCTCCATGTCAAAGACCTGCGTCATGAAATCCGGTGGCGTGCCGGGCACAAATGCGCTGCGGATCAGATCGGTTTCAACAACGGCGTCCAGCGCCACGTCGCCAAAACCTGCACCGCGTTCCAATTCAGGTAACACCGCCTTGGCTTGTGCGCGCAACTGGGTCAGCAACTGGTTGTTTTCCCAGTCGGCGATCACATCACGCCGCACATCTTCCAAGGGTGCGGGGCGCGGCGGCAAAACGGCATCAAGGCGCATGGCGAACATGCCACCATCTTCCAGGCCTGTGATTTGCGGGAAATCGTCGGCGCTCAGCGCAATCGCGGCTTCGTTGAAATCATTATAGGCTGCGATGCCTTCGCCGATTGAATCGAACCAGTCGATCTGGCCCAGTTCCATATCGGTTTCGGCAGCCACCTCTTCCAGTGTCGCGCCGCCGGCAAGCATATCGTCGATGGATTGCGCCTCGGCTTCGATCACGCGGCGGGCGCGATCTGCGGCCAGTTCTTCCTGAAGGTCGGGCCGTGCGTCTTCAAAGCTGGTATTGACGGCGGGCAATACGCCGTTCACGCGAAATAGTGCCGGACCAAGCGGCGAGGGTGCCGGGCCGACAACATCCCCGACCTCTGCGGCAAAAACCGTGTCGCCGGCAGCGCCCAGGTCCTGGCCTGTAACATCACCCAGATCAACATCGGCCAGGGCCAGACCGCGTTCTTCCACCAGTGCCTCGAATGTTGTGCCGGACACTTCCAACGCCGCCATGGCCGCGCTGGCATCGGCATCGGTGGCAAACACCAGACGTTCCACCAGACGGCGTTCGGGCTGATCGTATTCGTTTGCACGCTCTTCATAAAGTTGACGCAGGGCCTCTTCGTCAACTTCGACCTGATCAAGGATCATGTCAGGCGTCAGCATTGCGTAGGTAATCTGTTTGGTTTCCGGCAGCGTGAACCGGTCGATGTTCTGTTCGTAATGCTGCGTGATCTGGCTTTCCGAGGCAGAGGCCAGCGGCGTTTCCAGATTGTTACGGTCCAGTGTCGTCCATGTGAAACTGCGCCGTTGTCCGACATAGGTCATCAGCGTTTCGATAAAGGTTTCCGGCATCTCGACGCCGGTAACGATTGCGGCCTGAACCAAGGTCCGCGCACTTTCGTCGCGAATGCTTTCCTCGAACCGTGCCTCTGTCATGCCGCGCTGTTCCAGCAAAAAGCGATAGCCTTCGCGGTCAAACTGACCGTCCACGCCGGAAAAGGCTGGGATTTGGACGATCTGTTCGCGCAGGTTTTCGTCACCAATGGACAGACCCAGTTGCGCCGCTTCGTTATCAAGCGCGCGGGCAGTGACAAGGCGCGACAACACCGCCCGATCCACCCCCAGCGCCAGCGCCTGATCAAAGGGCAGCGCCTGACCTGTCTCTGCTTCGATCGCGCGGATTTCCTGTTGCAGGCTTCGCGCGTAATCCTCTACGTCGATGTATTTATCGCCGACATGGCCGACAGTGCGGATCGTGCCCGACAGGTTCGTGGCGCCAAAGCCGGCAAGCCCCAGAATAAGAAGCGCCAGAATGATCCAGACAAAGGTTTTCGAAAGACTAGCGCGCGCGGCCATGATGCCCCCTTGGTTGACTTCAAGCGTGTCTACGATGCACGCCAGTGCGGGGCAAGGCCGGATGGATCAATAGTTGAGGTCTGAAAGCCGCGAAATCAGAGTTCCGATGCCGTCACGGTCCAGATTGGCGAAAGCGACACGCAATTGGCGCTGTCCGCTGGCATCCTCTGGCGGGGTGAACATCGTGCCCGGCAGCGCCAGAACGGATGCATCGGCTACCAGTTTGCGCGCAAGATCTGCCGATGACATATCAAAGGGATGTTCCAGATAGGCGAAATACGCCCCCAGCCCGAGCAACGACCAGCCCTTGGCCGCAAGCGCTGGAAATCCATCCTGAATGGCGGCGCGCCGGTCCAGAATTTCCGACCGCTCTCCGGCAAGCCACTGTTTCAGGTTGCGCATTCCCCACAGGGCGGCGTGCTGGCCGATCTGTGCCGGGCAGATCGCAACCGTATCGAGGAATTTTTCAACCTCGGCCAGACGCGCGGGCGAAGTGATCAGCGCGCCGACACGGTGGCCTGTCAGGCGGTACGCTTTGGAAAAGGAATACAGATGGATCAGCGTGTCGTCCCAGTCGGGATCGGTGAACAGATCGTGCGGTGCGCCTGTGCGGCTGTCAAAATCGCGATAGGTTTCATCGACGATCAGCGCGATGCCGTTGGCACGGGCAACATCGAAAAATGCACGCAGCAGATCCGCCGGATATTCCACGCCGCTGGGGTTATTGGGGCTGACCAGGGCGATGGCGCGGGTGCGTGGTGTGATCAGCGCGGCGGCCTGTTCCGGATCGGGCAGCATGGCCGCACCACAGGGCAGCGCCACCGACGCAACGCCGGTCATGTCCAGCCACATCTTGTGATTGAAGTACCACGGCGTGGGCAGGATCACGTCGTCGCCTTCGCTGGTCAGGGACATGATTGCGGCGGCAAACGCCTGATTGCAGCCTGAAGTGATGCCGACGTTTTCCTGCGTTACCTTGCCGTTATAATGTTCACCTGTCTGCTGCGCCAGTTCGGTGCGCAATGCGTCAAGCCCCAGAACCGGACCGTAAAGATGTGTGCTGTTGTCGTTCAGCGCAACATCGGCCATGACCTGACGCAAACTGTCGGGGGGTGGATCAACCGGGGCGGCCTGACTGACGTTGATCAGCGGGCGGTCGGCTGGAAAAGCGATCCCGTCCAGCCAGCGGCGGGCCTCCATTACGGGTGGGGCGAAGGTGGCTACGGTGCGGGTCAGGGGCATCGGTTCAATCCAGTTGCGGCGCAATACGCGCGATTTCGGTCAGGGTTTCATGCTGTGTCGCGCTTTGCGCGACGGGCCTCCGGCGAAAGTATTTTCGAAAAGATGAAAGCCGGGGCTGGCATGGGGTGGTTTTGTCTTTTTTCGCGCGGGGAGGCCTGATCAGTCGGTGCCGCGATAGGGTTCAACATATTGCAGCGCCATATCCCACGGAAAGAAGATCCACGTGTCCTGACTGACCTCGGTGATAAAGGTATCGACCTGCGGGCGGCCCTTTGGTTTTGCATAGACAGTGGCAAAATGCGCCTTTGGGAACATCGCGCGCACCACTTCCAGAGTTTTTCCGCTGTCGACCAGATCATCGATGATCAGAATTCCGGTGCCATCTCCCATCAGTTCGACATCGGGGGATTTCAGAACCTTGGCTTCTGATTGAGCCTGATGGTCGTAGGATTTGATGCTGATTGTATCGACGGTGCGAATATCCAATTCACGGCTTACGATCATCGCGGGGGCCATGCCGCCCCGGGTAATCGCCACCACCGCGCGCCATGCGCCGTCATCCGGTCCATGACCATCCAGCCGCCAGGCCAGTGCACGGCTGTCGCGGTGAATTTGATCCCAGCTGATGTGGAAGCCTTTTTCGTGAGGGAGGCGGTCTGTCATTTGGTTACCTGTCCGTTAATAGTTTCAGCCCGAGTGCCCCCAGCAACGTAGCGGCAATACGATCCAGCAAAGGTTTAAGCCGCAGATAGCGCGTGCGCGCCGCGTTTGAGCCAAGCGCAAATGCAAAAACCGCGTAAAACGCAAGCTCTAGCAGCCAGTGGTTCAGCACGATCAGCGCAATTTCCGGAGAGGTCAGGCCCTGCGGGAACACCACCACAATCACCGCAGCGGCAAACAGCATGGATTTTGGGTTTCCTGCATTGACCAGCAGTCCGGACAGGAAGGCCCGTCCGTGCGGCATCGGTGTGTCTGGAAGCGGATGTCTGGCATGGCGCCACGTCTGGATCGCGATCCAGATCAGGTAGAGGGCACCGCCGATACGCAGAGCGGAATAGGCCCATGGAAACAACCGGAACACACTTTCCAGCCCGATCAGGGCCGCCAGAGTCCAGCCGGCAGCAGCCGTTCCCAAACCCAGCCCGGTCATCAATCCCGCGCGGCGACCGGCTGCGACCGTTGTTTTGACAAAATAAAGCAGCGCCGCGCCGGGACTGGCAATCGCCGCCATCAGCACAAGGTTGAAGGCGATCAGGCTTTCAAATGTCATCCTGTCCCTAGTCCTTTGACATATCCGGCGCGTCGACGGCCTTCATGCCGACGACATGGTATCCTGCATCGACATGCAGGTTTTCACCCGTTGTGCCCGATCCGAGATCGGAGAGCAGAAACAACGCAGCCTTGCCGACATCTTCGGTGGTTACATTGCGCCGCAGCGGTGAATTGTATTCGTTCCACTTCATGATGTAGCGGAAATCACCGATACCCGATGCCGCAAGTGTCTTGATCGGTCCGGCCGAAATTGCATTCACGCGGATACCGTCCTTGCCAAGATCTTCGGCAAGATACTGGACCGACGCTTCCAGCGCGGCCTTGGCCACGCCCATCACATTGTAATGCGGCATCACTTTTTCTGCGCCGTAATAGGTCAGCGTCAGACACGATCCACCTTCGTTCATCATCTTTTCTGCGCGTTGCACGACGGCGGTAAAGGAGTAGACGGATATATCCATGCTCATCTGGAAATTCGAACGGCTGGTATCCACGTAGCGGCCGCGAAGTTCGTTTTTATCAGAAAATCCAATGGCATGAACCAGAAAATCAATGCTGCCCCAAACGTCTTTCAGCGCGGCGAACAGCGCATCCATCGATGCCTCGTCCCCGACATCGCAGGGCAAAACGATGTTGCTGCCCAATTGCGCCGCCAACGGTTCAACCCGCTTTTTCAACGCGTCGCCCTGAAAGGAAAACGCCAGGTCCGCACCGGCATCCGCACAGGCCTTTGCAATGCCCCAGGCGATTGACTTGTCGTTGGCCAAGCCCATGATCAGACCGCGCTTGCCGGTCATCAGATTATTTGACATATCAGCCTCTCTGCCCTTTGGCATTTCTGGTATCATGTCCTTTAGGCGATTGGACAGACTGCATCAAGAGCGCGCTCTGTATGCCGGTTTGCCGGAGCAGGGCAATCCTTGTGAACGTATTATTTTGAAGGCAGGACGAGCGTGATGGAAAAACGAAGCGGAATTTTTGCCGGGGATGACCCGATCGCAATTGCACGGCGCTGGCTGGACGAGGCGGAAAGCAGCGAACCCAACGATCCCAATGCGATCGCGCTGTCGACGGTCGATGCCGATGGTATGCCCAATGTGCGTATGGTTCTGCTGAAGGAAATCGAAGACCGCGCGTTTGTCTTTTACACCAACTACACAAGCCAAAAGGCACTAGAGATCGACCAGGCCGGCAAAGCCGCATTCGTCATGCACTGGAAAAGTCTGCGCCGCCAAGTTCGGGTGCGCGGAGTGGTCACGAAAGAGAACGGCCCTGCCGCTGATGCCTATTATGCCTCCCGGTCTTTGCAAAGCCGGTTGGGCGCGTGGGCATCGGATCAGTCGTCGCCCTTAAAATCGAGGGCGACTTTGTTGGCAGAGGTTGCTAAGATCACGGCATCGAAGGGTCCAAACCCGCCACGGCCGCCGTTTTGGGGCGGCTACCGGATTGTTCCCACCGAGATTGAATTATGGGCGGATGGCGCTTTTCGGTTGCACGACCGTTTTGTCTGGAGACGTGAAAATGAGGGGTCAGACTGGGCGGTTTCCCGCCTAAATCCGTGAATTTCACGTGACGTGAAATGCAACAGTATGAAAACAGGTTGCTTTTTAAGCTTGAATCAAAAGAGCAATATGTCGCAAGAGTGAACAGAAAGTTACATGCGCGGGACGCGATTGAGGTTTGAAGTTTTGACGGACAGTGAACAGAACATGCGCCAGGTTCATGGCCTTGTTAAGTGGTTTGACCCGGTTAAGGGGTTTGGCTTTGTCGTCGCGGAAACCGGCGGCCCGGATATTCTGTTGCATGTGAACGTGTTGCGTAATTTTGGCCAAAGCTCTGTCGCCGATTCTGCACAGGTTGATATCATGGTGCAGGACACTGACCGTGGTGTGCAGGCCGTCGAAGTTCTGTCGATCGAACCGCCTGTCGGCAATGATCAGGTAACTCTTGCGGATTTCGTTGATCTTGATCTGGATGCGGTGCGCAACACGCCGCTTGCCCCCGGACGGGTGAAATGGTTCGACAAAGGCAAGGGTTTTGGCTTTGCCAATGTTTTCGGCCAGCCCGAAGATGTGTTTCTTCACATGGAAGTCCTGCGCCGGTCCGGTCTGGCCGATCTGCAACCGGGCGAGGCATTGGCCCTGCGCGTTGTAGAAGGCAAACGCGGCCGCATGGCGGCAGAAGTGTTCGCATGGGAAGCGGCGCTGGGCAAAAGCGAAACGTGATCCGGCTTTTTTCTGTTACGGCTTTTCTGGTGATGCTGTGCGGCACCGCATTTGCGGCATGTCAGCAAAACGCAGTTACCTTGCGCGGCGACTGGGGGCAGGCCCGTTTCACTGTTGAAATCGCCGACACCGCAGAAGAACGTGGTCGCGGCCTGATGTTTCGCGAAAACCTGCCGCAGTCTTCGGGCATGTTGTTTGTCTATGATGAACCGCAAACGCTTTCGTTCTGGATGAAGAACACCCTGATTGAACTGGACATGATCTTTCTGGACAAGACGGGAACCGTGCGCAGCATACATCACCGCGCGCAACCCGGTGATTTGCAGCCCAAATCCAGCGGCGGTAATCTGTTGGCGGTTCTGGAAATAAATGGCGGGCTGTCAAAATCTCTGGGCATTTCCGTCGGCAGCGAAATGCGCCATCCGGCTTTTTCCGA
The DNA here is from genome assembly GCF_051013555.1 of Sulfitobacter sp. TBRI5. Taxonomy (NCBI): domain Bacteria; kingdom Pseudomonadati; phylum Pseudomonadota; class Alphaproteobacteria; order Rhodobacterales; family Roseobacteraceae; genus Sulfitobacter; species Sulfitobacter sp. TBRI5. The sequence goes on from NZ_CP112884.1 coordinate 2,311,026, forward strand.
CGGGCCCGCCGCGTGGCCGTGTTAATTCGATCAATGGGGCTTTTCAAATCCGGCAGGCCAGTCTAAGGAGAGGCTCTGGTTCGGGGCGTGGCGCAGCCTGGTAGCGCACCTGTTTTGGGTACAGGGGGTCGTAAGTTCGAATCTTACCGTCCCGACCAGTAAGAAAACCCTCGCAAAATATCGGATTTCACGGGTTCGCCACGGATCGCTTCATTTTAATGCTCAACCGGCCGTGACTTCGTGACGATCATTCTTCCGGCGTGTGTCGTTCAACCCGGTTTTCTATGGAAAGCCCTGCGTTTTCCCATCTTTCTCAAGTATCTGTTCAAGTTTCGGGGGATGCGATTGAGTGCGTGTTCTGTCCATGTATCTTGACCTCCCCAAATTGGGAAATGCCGTCCAATCCGGGCGAAACCATCATCCATCATGAATCGTGCCAGTTTCTGATCTTTATCTCCGGCCGAATAGATCATCTGAGCCGGGTAGGCCAAGTTACCGACCACTGGCAACAGACCAACACCCAGAGCAATCCAAGGTTTTTCATGTCCATTGGCGGCTGATTGCAGCATTCGCCCGAGAGTATAGGCGGAACGCCCGATGGCACCGCCGGTAAGGATCAGAATTGCGACGGTTTTCCCACCTAACAATCCGAACGCAAACAAGGCCGGTAGCACCCAGTATTGAGTTGCTTTTACAGCCGGTTTGATCGCGATATGTATGCCGAAATCCGTTATGTACACGCTGGAGTTAGGTGATCCGATTTGTTCACGAAGGATGTTCGCATGCTCGTTCGTTAACTGACCCCGTTTGGTCCATTGGTTAATGCTTCGGTCGAGATAACCGTGGACAAAAGCTTCTCGGTACTTCTGCGAAATCAGAAATTTCCAGCAAACGTGAACAAGGCTTTTCAAGTCGAGACGTTTCAAACGTTTCCAAATGGAAAGAAACCCGCCCTTCAAAGCTTTCAGGGAAGATAGCAGGCCTCGAACCCACTCTCTGAACAGCCATCGCAGCCTGTGCTTGGTATAGTAGTCAGCCTGAGATTGGTCGATATCGCCACGTGCCACTCGGTATTGAATGGATGATTGCAGCCGCCCGATTGATTTCCATTTGACCTGATGTTTTCCCAGACGCTCCGCATCTGAAACCACGGACTCATAATTCTTCACACCAAGCGATAGCTTAAGTTCCCTAGCGTTTGCTTTGAGATAGTCTTTGAGGCGGGGGATTTCGACGTCATCAAACATTGGACGTCCAAGCCGCCACCAATGCGCGAGAGAATAATTAAGCAGTACTTTTGGCGAGATCGGAAAAATGGCCGGCACACCGGACTCAAGATCAATCCAGACCCAGCGTCCGTCGCTGCTTTCTGTATTGGTCGTTTCCGCTTGTTCATCGTTCGGTTCATACAGAAAATTGTTCAGTGCCACCGGATTACCAGCGCCTGCCTGCCATAACAGGCCGTCAAATCCCGCATCTTGGAGATGCGCCCGAAGCGCCGGCATCATACGTCGCCACAGGTTTTCCGCTTCGTCGTCGAATTCGACGCTTAATGGATGATGCAAATGAGCGGCCCAACCACGCACCAGTCTGGTTTGCAATTCAAATGTCATTTCTTCTTTATTCAAGACGACGGCACTGGCATCGGCAACATCGACATCGCCATCCATCCAGACCGGAACCAGCAGTTTGAGAATGTTACGGCGGATTTTTGCACATTCAGCAGCATCAACATTCCACACATACGGATTTGGAGCACCCAATGTGAACCATTGAACGGCTTTTGTAAGTCCCCGAGAGTCAAAGACCTTGCAGGCAAGCTTGCCGCCACTCCCATCGTCCTGCAAATAGACTATGCCGGATCGGCCACGTCCAATTTCGGGGCGAGAGCTGCTTTGCGCCACTATTTCCATGCCATCTCCTGCAATCTTTGGTTTGATTAGCTCGATCTGAACTTCCCTATCTGACACATTATGCAGCCAACGCGTAGTGTTTACCCAACAACTTGACGGCAAGCTCGCAACAATTCACCCGTGCATTCCAAAGGATTGGTTCTTCGATGGGGTGTGGAAGCGGTGTTTGCCGCGCACGAGTTTGTTGGGTTTGGGCAGTGACCTGATTTACCACACCCGACGTCTGGCCGTTGAATTCGGCGAACGTTGCTATCGGCCAATCAAAGATTGGTAGGTGGACAATCGTGAAGATCGATACCATTGCATTTGGCATACAATTTTTAAGTATGTGTTAAAAAAAGTAATGGTGCTGTGAGAGGGCATTGAATTACTATATCTTGGTATCCCATGGGACATGCACTTTTACAAAATATTCCTAAATACAATAATATAACTGTTTCACCCTATTCCATTGTGCCCCACTATATACCATATATAGAGGTGGGTAGCAGGGTGGATAGAAAATGGCTCGACCAAAACACAAGCTTACAAGCGCGGAATTGAAGGCCAAACCTCCTGGCAAATATTCGGACGGTGGAGGGCTTTGGTTCCACATGCGACCGGACGGTGGTTCGCAATGGTTTCTGCGGTACACGATTTTCGGGCGGCGGCATGAGATGGGGCTTGGCGGCTTTCCTGATGTGTCATTGAAAGCCGCGCGGGACGAGGCCGACAAGTGGCACGCGGTTCTGCGCGAAGGCAAGGACGCCATCAAAGAACGTGAGCGCCAGCAGCGCGAAGCCGAAAATAACATGTACATTCTGAGAGACGTCGCGCTGGATGCTTTCGAAAGCCGCAAAGCGGAACTGAAGGGTGACGGTGAGGCTGGGCGTTGGTTCAGCCCGCTCGAGCTACATGTACTGCCGAAGCTAGGTACGATGCCTGTGTCGCAGATCGACCAGCGCGATATTCGCGACACACTGGCCCCCATCTGGCATGAAAAAGCCCATACCGCGCAAAAGGCCATGAACCGTCTGAGCATATGCATGCGCCACGCGGCGGCGCTGGGCTTGGACGTTGACTTACAAGCAACCGACAAGGCCAAGGCGCTTTTAGGCAAACAGCGCCACAAGACGCAGAACGTACCTGCTTTGCACTGGCGGGACGTGCCGGAATTTTATCAAAACCTGACTGACGGTTCCGTAACCCATCTGGCATTGCGCCTTCTCATTCTGACTGCTGTACGTTCACGGCCATTGCGGTTCATGCGCCTAGACCAGATCGAAGGCGACATCTGGACTATCCCGGCAGAAATGATGAAAGGCCGCAAGGATGCGACCAGCGATTTTCGGGTGCCGTTGTCGCAGGAGGCGCTGGGCGTGATTAATCAAGCCTCTGCGTTTCAGCGCGACGGGTACCTATTCCCAAGCGTCCGCAAGGGCGTGATTTCTGACGCCACAATGTCGCGTTTCATGGAACGGCGTGGCATGGCCGAACGCCCACACGGCTTTCGGTCGTCATTCCGCGACTGGGTCGCCGAAACCACCAACACGCCGCATGACGTGGCTGAAACCTGCCTTGGGCATACCGTTGGCGGATCGGTGGAGCGGGCCTACAGGCGCACGGACTTTCTTGAACAGCGGCGGGCGTTAATGGAACGGTGGGCAAAGCTTTTGACCGTAGGGACTGCCACGAAAGTTGAATTGGTGCAATTTGGAAATTGAAGACCTAAATCGGAACTTGGGGTCCATACTTAACGAGCATTTGAAACATAGTGCGCAATGGCATTCGTACTTGTCTACGAAGTTTTTGTTTGACGGACACCCGGACAAAACTCGAGCTCTTTCCGTCGCCGGCGCACTTGTTTTTGGGGCGTTTGATTTAGGCAAATCTCAGTTCCAATTTGTTTCGCAAAAAAATGACTTGGACGCTTTGGAAGCGGCTCGACGGCACCTTGTAGGCTTCAAGAAGGCAATAAACTCCATTTCCGTGACAACACGGTTGGTCCAGAATGACAAACACAATAGACGAGTTCGAATAGGTCAAAGCGCCGGAGTTTCTTTGATTAATCTCGAACCATTGGAGCAACTGCATACCGACATTAATTTATTAACACGTTGTATTGAGCGCAAATCGATCAATAGCAAAATCGACTGGAAAAATGCTGCTGTTGCCGGTTTTGCCGCAATTGTTTGGTTCAAGATTACTGGGAAACCAGCACCGAAATCGATCCACGCTGACGCGCCCGGTCCATTTGGGCGCCTCTTACAGGATTTACTAGATGAAATCTTCAGGACTCAATTGCCAAATGAGCAGCCTCCCAGTGCAAGGACTGCAATGCGCGCATTTCGAAATGTAACCAGTTCCGGTGGAAAATTCCTGAGCAAGTGGTGATTTAAAGGCATCCCATGTATTTTATGGTCGCCCCATGAAACCACTTGGGGTGCAAATATGCAGCTTATTACACTCGGCCAACTTCAGGCAAAACTGGGGAACCGGAGCCGGTCTTCCATTTATCGCGACCTTGAAGCAGGACGGCTACCAAAGCCCGTCAAACTCGGTTCCCGGCTCTATTGGCCGGAAGATGCAATCGACGCCGCAATAGCGGAACTATCGAAATAAGACCCACCCCACCCAAGCTAGGCGCTTGGGCGTTGGGGCGGGAATATATCTTTCCGGGATACTCCCTCTATATACGCCCCGCGCCTTTTTTGCTCAAGCTAGAAAGGCATCAATAATGAGCAGTAACAATTGGCACTCAGGCAAAACGCAGATTTTATGGACCTGCAAAGCGTTAAACGATGGGCGCACCATCTCCCATAAGACCGAAATCCGTGAAGTGCGCGGCTGGCGTCTTGGCTCAATTATCCATCGTTTAAAGGCGGAATTACACTGGCCCATTCTGGTCGAATATCGTGGCCCGGATAACATCGCGCACTATTGGTTGAGCAAGGACGCCATAGTCAGCGAATTGCGTTTTCCGCAATCAGCTAAGTCGCTTGGCGTGAAAGGGGGTGCGGCATGAACGCTAAAGTCTCAAACCCCCGCCCGCGCCAGGAACGCCGCCTCCGGTGGAAATACGGCCTAACCGAAACACAGGCCCGCGTCATTGCGGGTCTGTATTATGGGGAGGTGAAATAATGAACGTCCAGACCACTCCCAAAAACCTCAATGCGATGTCGCGCTACGCTAAGCGCGCGCACAAAGCCGTGGCCCGCGCTATCGGATACGCCCTGACCCTTGGGGATGCATCTTCTTGGGACAAGCTGACCAGTCTTTTGATCTTGCGTCTGTCTGACGCGGAACGCGCGGCACTTGCCTATAGTTCTTTGCGTTCTCTAAGCGCCGAACACGCCGCTCTTGTTGTGGAGGATGCGATATGACCGACGGTGATTTTGATAAATGGGTCGATAGCGGCTGCCCAGCCGACGCGGCGCAATTGGACACTTTGTTGCCCGATCTGGCCAATCTTGATCCTATTACATACGACCAACAACGCGAGAGTATCGCCAAACAACACAATATTCGCGTCTCGACGCTGGATACCGAGGTACAGAAGTTGCGGCAGCGCGATGTTGTCAGTGACGGCGGCGCTTCGGCCTTCGAAGAGGTCGAGCTTTGGAGTGAGACTGTCGATGGTGCCGCGTTGCTTGGTAATCTGGTGGAAACGGTGGAGCGTTTTTGTATCCTTCCAGAATACGCGGCACACTTGATGGCATCCTGGATCGTCCACGCCTGGGCGCATGATGCCGCTGATATAAGCCCGGTGCTGGCCTTCACATCCCCTGAAAAGCGCTGCGGCAAGTCAACGGCGATGGCCGTCGTCCATGCGTTGACGCCAAGGGCTGAGATTGCTGCCAACCTTTCTTCCGCCGTCATGTTCCGCCTCATCGCGAAGCACAAGCCGACGCTGCTGATTGATGAAGCGGACACGTTTCTAGAAGCCCGCGAAGAAATGCGCGGGATGATAAATGGGGGGCACAACAAGCAACTGGCCTTTGTCTGGCGCTGCGAGGGCGACGACTTCGAGCCGAAGAAGTTTGATGTCTGGTCGCCCAAGGCGGTGGCAATGATAGGCGATCTGCCGGACACACTCGAAGACCGGGCGCTAGTGATTCAGTTGAAGCGCAAGGAGAGCGGCGAAGCGGTGGAGCGCATGAGGGCAAGCCGTGTTGGTGAATTGCTGCCGCTGCGCCGGATGCTGGCGCGCTGGGTGGCTGACAATGAAATCTCATTGGCAAATGCCGACCCCGATGTGCCTGAGCAATTGAACGACCGCGCGCAAGATAATGCGCGCTGCCTTTGTGCCATCGCAGATGTGGCAGGCGGCATTTGGCCGGAGACCATCAGAACTGCGCTCATTGGAATGGCAGCGATGCGCGCCGGAGAAGAGCGGAAATCCAAAGGCGTGATGCTGCTGACGGACATCGGCGACATTCTTGAGCTTTGGAAAGGTGGGCGGATCAAAAGCACTGATCTGGTGGCTGAACTGGTGGCTATTGAGGATGGTCCGTGGGAGGTCTGGCGTGGGGGCGAACCTATCACCTCGCGCATGGTGGCATCGCTTCTGAAGCCTTACGGTGTTCGCCCTGAAAGAGATGCAGGGTCACGCTTCTATATCGTTGACGACCTGCGCACCGCCGTTGCGAGGTACGTCTGATGGCATACCCTTCAGGCCCCCTCTCAAAATAGCGTCACAAGCGTCACACCCGTCACGGCGGTTGGCAACCTGGATCATAAGCGTCAGCAAGTGTCACAGAAAACATAATGATTTCAATGACCCATGACGACCGTGACACTTGTGACGCTTATTTCCAGCCCTAAAAGAAGGAAACACTAAGCGTCATTCTAAGTGTCATGCAAGCGTCATAGGCACGGGCCAGCGCAGAAACGACCGCTTTCAACAGCACCGGTCGTTCGCTGAACCTTGGACGAATGTCTCAGTTGCGGGACTTAGCCGCTTGATGCTGATGCAGCGAAACTTCCCTTCGAGCCACAATCTAATTTCTCGTCAAGACGCGGCGGCGCAGCACGGCTTCCCGAAAGCGGCCATTGAAATCGTCCAAATTGGCCGAAATCCAAACCGGTCGTACGCTGCGCCGGTTACGGACGTCTCACATGCGGGGCGAAGCTGTCCTTCTACAAGTGCTCTGCTTTTGGGTTGGATCCGTTTTCGCAGATTTCTCGCCAACCTCTAAAACAGATTGGTCAGACAGCTTTTTCGAACTGTCCAAGCATAATTACGACCTGAACCGGTCGCGTTCCTCGCAGATAGACGAACGAAAACCGACAACGTCTGGGCTGTCATTCGGAGTCCACTTACCATGGTGCAAAACAATATCTTTCACGACATGCTGCGGGCAATCGCGGAGGTCTACGAGACCGAAGCCGATCCGCAAGGGCCTCATACGGCCAAAACCCTTTTGGTGACACCATCGCCTGTGGCCTTCAACCCTGTTCTGCCCTGCCTGTTTGATGCGGGCATTCGCGCGGTCTTGGCTGACAGCACCCACCCGACAGCACGCTCGGTTCTGACCGCACAGAATTTCCTGTCCTGGGGATCAAACCCCGTCGAAGGAAATACCGAAGAGAGTATTGCTGCGATGATAAGCGTGTTGACACTGATGGGGCCAGAGGGACCGATCCCCGCGCCAGATGTAAGGCTGGGCTTGGTCTATATGCGACCCGAAAGCTATTATCCGCTGCATCTTCATGATGCTGACGAGACCTATGCCATTATTGCAGGACGGGCGCTGTGGACAGCCGGCGATGACACCCAGATGCGAGGGGCGGGTGACATGATCCATCATCCCAGCCTGATGCCGCATGCCTTTCGCACCGGATCTGAGGGTTTCCTCGCAATCTGGCGTTGGAGTGGCGACATAAATACCCATTCCTATGCCTTCATCGAGGATCACGAGACTGAGTTGCTGGCCTGACGAGCGCTCTACCCATGTGTTTTCAATACTGTTTTTAGCAGAGCTATCCCAAAAGCAGACGTCAAAGATGGTAGTAAACAATGTCGGCTGTGCGGGGCGGTTTCAACGGGTCGACGCAACACATGCATTGAAACGCTCGGCTGGTGTTTCGTAGTTGAGCGTCTTTCGAGGTCGTTCGTTGAGTTGTCTGGCGACGGCGCTGAGCTTCGCCTGACTATGTATCGACAAATCTGTGCCCTTTGGGAAGTACTGTCGCAGCAGACGGTTGGTATTTTCGTTTGTGCCGCGTTGCCATGGCGAATGTGGCTCGCACAGAAAGACGTCAATATCCGTGGCCAGGGTGAAGGCCTTGTGTCCAGCCATCTCCGTTCCGCGGTCCCAGGTCAGCGAGCGGTACAGCTCTTTTGGCAACTTGCGAGACTGTTTGATCAATGCCTGAATGACACTGTGGCTGTCCTTGTTGCTCACCTTGGCCAGCATCACAAAGCGGGTGTGACGTTCGACCAATGTCGCGATGAAGCTGTTGCCAGACCCTGCAATCAAGTCTCCTTCCCAATGGCCCGGCACTGCTCGATCCTCAACGTCCGCAGGTCTGTCACGGATCGATATTGCGTCGTTGAACTTACCCAGGCCGCTGCGCTTCAAGGTGGCATGGCGGGATCGGCGTATGGATCGTGTCGCCCGCAGATGCGCCAATAATTCTTTCTTAAGTACGCCTCTTGTCTGGATAAAAAGGCTTCGGTAGATCGTCTCATGGGAGACCCGCTTGTTGTCTTCATCGGGATGTTCACGCATCAACCAGCCTGCGATTTGTTGTGGAGACCATTTGCGCGTCAGCTTGGCCGATATTGCGCGGCACAGATAGTCATTGCCCGCCAACTTGCAGAGCTTTGGGCGATGGGCGCGGTCCCAAGCAGCTGCATCAGACACCGCTGCTCGATAAAGTTTGGCGCCGCCATTGCGCCTGACCTCGCGACTGATTGTGGATGCCGGTCGCTTCAATGTTTGAGCAATTGAACGCAGCGAGACCTGCGCTCGCAAGCCTCTGGATATCTCTTCGCGGTCGGAAAGCGTCAGAGCGAGCCGAGACCTCACACGGTCCGGCGGGCGAATGCCGCCAGTGCGCGCAAGCAGCGGATAGATCGACGATGACTCGCGTTCAAACAAACGTCCGATCGAACTCATCGACTCGCCGCGTTGCCATCGATCCCATATCTCTGACTTCTGTTTATCTGTGAAAAATATCCGGCGACGATACTTCATTATGCTCACTCCATCTTTGGTCAAAGATTAAAGTGTTGCGTCGACCCGTTGAAACCGCCGGACAAACCAGCCATTACTCAATTCCTTCCATTTTTGCATCACCTTTCCGCAAGGCAGACGTTCGTTGATTCACTGCAAACGAGCGGAATGATAGCACTGGTGACTGAAACGTTTGCCTCAGAATGCCTAACAATTACTGGGGCAGAAAGAACTGACGCGGTTGTCGCTTCAGGTTCAATGAATTGTGGTTCGACTGTCGCTATTCGATCTTCATATTGCGATGCAGCGTGCGATACTTGGATGGCGTTTTTCCGACGGCTTTTACAAACGCGCGTGAAAAGTTGGATGGGTCCGAATACCCCAGATCAAGTGCGATCTCTTCAGTACTTCGATCTGATTTCTCCAAGACATTTTGAGCGTATTCAATTTTGGCTGCCAGTACTTCCTTTGCCGTGGTCGTTCCAAATTTTGAAAGTCGGCGGGAAAGCGTTCTGGCGTTCAAATGAACCAATCCGGCCGCATCTTCTGCGCTTATACCGCCCATCGGAACATGCTGGCGTAAAAGCATACGAAAGCCCATCAAAAAACTGGTATCAGAAACTTTAGCCGGATTGGTCGCCGATTTTTCGACAACTCCATGTGCAGAGAGCGGGGTATTCAACCACTCTGACGGAAACTGGATTTTTGATCCCATTTCGTCACCTTTTAACACCTGAAAACGTTTCATCGTCTTCGGCAAGATACTCGGATCGCTCACAACGAGCGAAACGCGGGTGTCATCCAACTGCGCGCCCATGGCTCTTTCAATCAGCGACAGCTTCAGGCAGATCATAAACCCATCATTCTGGGCTGGTAAAATCAATGGCTTAAATTTCCGACGCTCCCCGAACACGGCCATATCGCCTCTGATATCAAGGAAGGCCATAACGGATGATGCCACCTGAGAGGAGAGCGTGACATATATGGTCAGAAACCCGCCAAGCGTTCTGGCGTCAGTCAGCGCTTTTTGAATCATTGGCCAGCCCGTTGTATCGAGGCCGGCACCGACCTCGGCGCAGAAGGTTTTGTCATTGGTTACTTCAGCACAGCTTTGAAGGAACTGGTGGATGACCATCACATGAACTGATGATCCCGGCTGCTCCACAGCAGAGAGCGTCAGGCCAACGCTTTCTAGGACGATCTCCGGGTCGATGCCCCGCGCTTTCAACGCGGTCAAAAGTGGCGCTATGAGTTGCAATTGAACCAGAGGAAGCGAGTCAGTCACTTGGTGCAGATCTCCTTGTCCGGCTGACCTCAGCAGCCATAGTGTCTGTGGGTCAATGAAAAAATACGCGTCATCGATCATTAGGCGACATATTTCTTTACGTTTGTCCGATCATGACCAGAGGATCTGAAACTTTTGTGTTTAAGTGAGGCAGCCGTCCTGAGGGGCAAATGACACACTGGGAGTATCACATGAAAAACAGCAGTTTTATGGCTGGCGTCGTTGCCAGCTTCGTACTGGCGTTCGCGCCCCAAGTTGGCGTGGCACAAGAGGAAGAGGCTCCGCCACCCATCCTGTTCACCAATGTTAATGTGTTCGACGGATTTAGCCCCGACCTGATCATGAACGCCAATGTTCTGGTCGAGGGCAATGTGATCACGCAAGTATCGACTGATCCGATTGAGATTGACGGTGCGTTTGAAGTCGATGGTACTGGTAAAACAATGACACCCGGCTTGATCGACATGCACCAGCACGTCATGCTGAACCCTCCCGAGGGCACAGCCGCATATCAGACGCGATGGGACGAGGCATCAGGCGGCGCGATCGCACAGCATCATCTTGTAAACAACATTCTGATGAAGGGTATTACCTCTGTTAGGGATATTGCAGGAGATCCGCTGGACATTGCCAAGGCCATTGACATGGGACTAATTCCCGGACCGCGGATCGTCTCTTCTGGTGGCGCTATCTCACAAACAGGTGGTCATGGTGATTGGGCCGGTCGCAACGTCCCTCCTGGGATTATCGCGGAACATGCCGACGTGACTCAAGCTTCGCAAAACTCTTGGACTGTTGATGGCCCTGACGAGGTGACCAAGGCGGTACGCCTGAACCTGCGGCGCGGCGCAGGGTTCATCAAGGTCATGGGCGGTGGCGGTGTCGCCAGCGAATTTGACCCGCTCGACATCATGGGCCTGTCCGAAGAAGAAGTATCTAAAGCTGTGGAAATCGCGGCCGACAACGGCACCTATGTGGCAGTGCATGCCTATCACGACGAAAGTTATGACCGGCACCTGCGCCTTGGCACGCGATCCTTTGAACACGGCTTCCTCATCTCCGAGGATATGGTCAAACGTATGGTGGCCAAATACGAAGAGACCGAGGATATCGTCTGGAGCTTCCAGTGCTTTATGAGTGTTAACTCCTTCGGCAGCTACGAATCCATGCCCGCATTCTTTACGCATGAGCAAAAGCTGAAGGGTGTCCGGGTTGGCGAAGGTGTTCGGGCGATGTCCAAATGGATGAACGAATACGATATGTTTACCATCGGCGGTTCTGACATGTTCAGCCCCGGTCTGGTCGAGAAGATTAAGGAAGACATCACCTGCAATGTCGACGCTGGCTTTACACCTGCACAAGCTTTGAAGCACTGGACTGGAAATGCCGGAATCGTGATGGCCTGGTCTGGTCCGAAAAATCCATATCCGAGCTACCACCTTGGCCGGATTGCCCCGGAGAGCTACGCAGACATTTTGCTTTGGGACGGCAACCCGTTGGAGGACATCAATCTGATCCTCGACGAGAGCAAGCTGCAGTTGGTGATGAAGGACGGTCGTGCTTACAAGAACACATTGGCAGACAGCGACAGCATCATGTACCGGCCCGCGGTTTCAGAACCAAAGGTCTACCCCTGATCCTATGATCTGGGCTTCGTCACAACAGTTGTGACACAGCGGGGCGGTTTGTTTACCTCGGCCGCCCCGCAAAAAATTTGAGATCGGGGGATATCAAAATGAATGTGTTTTCAGTTTTTAGCCATGCGGTTGCTTTCACTCTGGTCATGTCTGTGGCTGTGCAGGCGAGCGAAAGCGATCCTGTCGCATGGGCCGATCTTGTCGATCCATCGGCGCAGATCTTCGAAGATCCTTTTCGAGATCTGAGCAGTCAGCAGATCGAAGCCTTACGGACGATTGTCCAGAACCGCGCCCGGCTAAATGACCCCACGCTCAGCGAGGCGCAGATGGCCGACAGTGCCGCAAAAATCAATGCGGCGCTTGCAGAACTGGCTGAAGACAGGATTGATGCAGATTGGCTGATCGACCAACGCTGGCTCGTTGCCGACCTGCGCGAGAAAGCCGCAATTGCGGCCAATCCTAACCTTGATGGACAAATTATAACGCTAGCCGGGTTTGCCGTTTCGGCACCTCCGAATGAGGATGGAACGACAGTTGTCTATCTCGTTCCTGAACGGGGCATGTGCAGCCACACACCACCGCCCAATGCAAATCAGATGATCCGCGCGCGCGTCAAAGGCGACTGGAGCCCGAGTAGTATGCATGAACCTGTGCGCCTAACCGGAACGCTTTCGGTTAAAGAGACAAGGCACAGTTTCCGTATCGTAGACGGTGAGGTGCCAATGCGCGCTAGCTATATCTTGGACGCAACAGACGTTGAAACGGCCCCCAGTTTTGGCTCGCCGCCTCAGGCCACAAATGAATGGGCAGCATCCATTGCGGAGCGCCTGCGTGCATCAGGGCAACTGCAAGACAAAGGGACAACCAATGAAGAGTCGCCGTAGTTTCCTGGCGGCCACAATGGCTGCCAGCGTCTTCAGTCCCGCTCGCGGTTACACAGTCACGCTGGTTGGAGAGACGCCGCTGTCTCGCTTCGCCTTCGGCTCTTGCGTAAGGCAATGACAACCACAGCCCGAAAGACGCAGCATAATTAATCGAATCTTCCTCAACCCTAGGAGTAAAAAATGAACCTCAGAACCCCTGCCTTAAGTGTTTTTACAAGCTTGCTTTTGACAATGACGGCTGCCGCCGACGTGTCAGACGCGTCAAAACTAGGCGCAAACGCCGGCGCGATGGAATATTGCCGCGACAACTTTATGACCGATGATGACAATGGCCGATATGCCTTGTTGATCGCAGCCACAACCAAAGACTTCGGCAACATTGCTGAAGGTGAAGATAAGGCCAAAGCCTTGCTTATGAAAAAAGCAGCGGAAGACGGCGAATACCTCGGCGACCCGCTGGACGCAGGGCGTTGTGAAAGCGTCCGTAAAATTTTGCTCACGCAATACGCCATCAATTGAGTTGAGTAGCGAGTAATATGGCTGGCGCATGGTGCTAACCTCGGCCTGCGCCAGCCACGCGATTTTTAGCCAAAACCAAGCACCATCAGGTGGGAAACAAAACTGGGAACCAAAATATTATGAATAAAACAAGAACCTTCGGTCTTTGCGGGCTCGCAACATTCTTTATTGGAGCCTCCAGCGCGGCTTTTGCTGAAACTGACGTTCTTCTGGATACAGTCGAAGGCTGGGAAATTTACCAAGGGACCGAAAGTCTGGGCTGCGTGATGGAACGCACCATGGATGACGGGTATCTCGTGCGTCTGGGCAAGGAAAAAGCAGGCGCGCCCTTCGGCTACATCGGCGTCTACACCCAAAACCCTGACGTAAATATTTACGGCGGCGTTACAGGTGACGTTGTTCTCGACATCGACGGACAACGCTTTACTGGTACTGCCGTTGGAGATCTTGATTTCCGCGAAGGGTATCGTGGCGGCTACATGAAGGCGAACAATCCTCAGTTTGGAGAAGCGTTGGCGCGAAAGTATGTGTTGACGCTAAATCCTGACGAAAACCCGATAAAGATCAGCCTTGACGGAACGCTGAAAGCCATGGCGGCAACAGAGCTTTGCGATAGCTATGGCGTCGCAGTGGAGGACATGGGTGACGCTGCAACACTGAGCACGCTTGAAGCTAACGCATTAGCAAGCTGGAATTCCCTGCTGGAAGGGAACAGGCGCGCCGCGCGCTACGCAGATGAGGCCGTCGCCGTGATGGTGTTTCCTGAAATAAAGAAAGCTGGACTGGTTGTTGGTGGAGAAGCCGGGAATGGCGTATTGTTTAAAGACGGTCAGGTTCTGGGACATTACCGTACTTCGTCGCTTTCGGTTGGCGCACAAGCAGGTGCGCAGTCTTACGGATACGCGGTAATGTTTCTTGACGAACAAGCCTATAAGCGGTTTTTCTCCAGAAAGCGCCTCGAACTTGGTGTCGACGCTTCGGTAGCAGTGTTCCGCGCCGGGATCACAGCTGAAGTTGATACAACCAAAACCAAAGTCGATACGGTTGCATTCGTGTATGACGAAGAAGGCTTGATGGCGAATTGGACGCTTGAGGCCTCGCGCATCAGAGAACTTGAACAGTAGTACCTTGGACCGAACGTGTACGCCGTCTCATTGAGGGGCGGCGTACAGCTATACGTAGAAACGGCGCGCCATTTTATGACATGAGCGCGTTTGCCAGAGGAACATTGAGTGAAGCATATGTGTTTCAAATCACTAGCCGCCTTTATCGTGGTGACCCTGTTGTCTCTCCCTGTCTATGCCCAAGTCGGCCCCAATATCGACGAATTGGCCAAAGAACTTGCGAACCCCGGCGCGGCGAATGCGACTTTGAATTTCAAACTGGAGTATCGCAGTTTCGACGGCGACCTGCCCGGTGCAGACGATCAAGATAGTCTGACAGCCATATTTCAACCTGCGCTTCCATTCGTATTGGAGAACGGAAATAACCTGATCTTCCGCCCTGCTTTTTCTTATGTCTTCGATCAGCCCATTGCTTCGGCGTCAGGTTTTTCGGACGTTAGTCAGTTCGGCGACATATCCTATGACTTGCTGTATTCCTGGAGCAGCAGTGGCTGGACGTTCGGCGCGGGTGTCGTTGGTGCGATACCGACAGGCAGCGGCATTTCGTCTGACAACTGGCTGCTGGGCCCAAGCTTTCTGGCTGTCAAGCCCACTGACTGGGGTATCTGGGGGTTCTTCCCGTTCCACAATGAAAAGGTTGGCGGCAGCGGTGATGATACGTCGATCACATCATTGCAGTACTTCCTGTTTTTCAGTCTGAATGACGGCTGGCAAATCGGGACCGGACCCACGATCACCTATGACTGGAACGCGGACAGCGAAAATGACTGGACCGTACCATTCGGTGTACAAGTCTCGAAGACAACGGCGATCGGGAACCAGATTGTCAAACTGAATGCGGGCATCGAAAAGAATGTAGTCGCGCCTGATGATTTTGCATCGGACTGGAAGTTCACCCTGCAATTCAGCCCGGTCATCGGCAATCCGTTCCAGCCAAACCCGCCGTCTCCACCGGTCGACGCGGCAACGCGCGCCGCTGTCCTTGCACCCATCCGTTAGGTCTCACATGGTTAGAAAAATACTCTCTCTAGCGTCAGTTCTGGTCTGCCTGTCAAGCGCAGCCATCGCACAAGGGTTGGGCGGGCCATCTTCTGTACAGGCCGATTTGCAGCCCGGCGATGGGCTCACTGACCCACAGTTCCGGTCAGATTTTCCAGTGAACATTGCACCCGGCTACTTCCGATGGAAAGAAGGATTGGCTGAGAATGGCTTCAGCTTCAATTTTGACTACCTGTCACTGGGGCAGTGGTCGGACTCCGATCTGGGAGAGGGTAACGCATCAGGTGGCATCTTCAGGTTCTACGGGAACTGGAAGGCAACAGAGAATGGCTCCCTGACGTTCAAATTGGAAGACCGCCATGCCTACGGCGACGTTGCGCCACAAAACTTTGGGTTTGACGGCGGCGCGCTGTCCATCACCGGCACAGCCTTTAACGACAATGGCACGCTGCTGACAAACCTGTTCTGGACGCAACGGGCAGACGATGGCGCGTGGACCTTCCAGATCGGCCAAATCGATGTGACGGACTTCCTAGATGTTTACGGGCTTGTCAGCCCATATACCGCCTTCCAAAATCTGGCGTTCAATACGAACCCTACGATCAACGCCCCCAACCCCGGGCTCGCGATCGCGGGCGGCGCAAAACTTGGCTCGAATTTCTATGTGACTGGCGCTGTCGCTGACGCGAATGCGGACCCGTCAAGCCCCGATCTTGATGTCTTCTCCGATGGTGAGCTCTTCAAAAGTGTAGAAATCGGCTACACGAGCGGCTTTGATCGCATCTACTTTGACAATATCCATTTCACGTTCTGGCATGCCGATGAAGCGGATGACGGAAGCCGCCGCGAAGACTACGGCGCGACGTTCTCCGCAGCTTGGTTTCTTAAGAACAAGTGGATGCCCTTCTTTCGCGCGGGTACGTCCAAAGGACGGGCAGCCCTGTATCAGAAGTCCGTCTCAGCGGGTCTTGGTTACTTTGCACGCAACACGGACTTGGCGGGCATCGGTCTCAACTGGGCCGAAGCAGACGGTATCTCAGGCGACCAGAAAACTATTGAAGCGTTTTACCGCTTCTCTATTTCGCCCAACCTGCAGATCACGCCTTCGGTCCAGTTTATCAAGGACCCGCTGCTGACTTCGGATGAATCAAGCATAACGCTTTTTGGGTTGCGAGCGCGGATTGTCTTTTAGCTCTAGACTGCCCTCGTTTGAGGCACTCAATGATGCACACATGACAGGATCAGTCGCGTGACCTTAAAATGGATATAACTGATGAAAAACTTCACTTTAATCACTGCTTGCCTGGCCGTTGTGGCAGTTCTCGCTTCGGCAGACGCGGCGGTTGCAAAAGACAAGAGCGACAAAGGCAAGGGCAAGAAAGACAAAGCCGTTCAGATTGATAACAAACCCGGTAAGGGACCAAAAGCAGTCCCGCCGGGGCAGATCAAAAGGTATACGCGGGGCGCCAAGCTGCCCAAAGATCTTGATTTTGACGATATTGATGATTTGTCGAAATGGAATTTGAAAGCACCTGGAAAAGGTAATCGCTACATTCGCGTAGATGATGAAATCCTTGAAGTGAGCCAAGACTTGACCACCGTGGTCGATGCCGTAGGGATCGTTGGGGATCTGCTTAAGTAAGCGCGAAACAAGCTGCAATACTGACAAAAGGACGGGAGTTTTTATCATGAAGAAAATCGGTTTAATTGCCGTAGTGACAGTGGTGGTAGCTGCTGCGATATACACGTTTACGCGACCCGAACCGACGCCAGCAGAACGTTTGTCCGAAGCGGCACAAGAAGCGGGTGATGCCCTGTCTGACGCCGCCGACGATCTGACATCCGCGACGGGTGAAGCGGCCGAAGCGCTCCAAGTCGAAGCTGAAGCTAAAATGGAAGAACTTGAAGCTAGTGCCGCCATCTTGAGTGACACGATTTCCAGGCAAATGACGGAAACGTCCGGCGAAGTGAGAAAAGAAATCGAGAGTTTGATCGCTGACTGGCGAGAAACTGGAATCGTTACAGACAACGGTATCGATTTAGATGCTGCTATTAGCGCAGTGGATAAGTCCGAAATTCCAATTGAAACGAAGACGCAAGTAATCGCCTTTATGGAGTTGCTACGGGACACTCCAGGTGATGCAAAGGTTAAATTGGAAGAGCTTGAAAAATCTTTGGCTCGATAGGACGCCCGTTTTTTACTTAAGCTCAAATTGCAGAGATAAATAAGCTTCAAACCAATAAGTAAGCAAGAATAGCTTAGTGATAGCGGACAAGTGAGACACCATGTGAAGAATTTGAAGTGCTTTTCGAAACACGTGGGCGTCCTAATTGGAACAGCAATATTTGCGAGCTGTATATCTAGTGACTTGCTGGCAAACCCCAATCTTGTTGACAACGGTTTGTCACCTGTACGCGCACCTCAGGAAAACTCGGACTACGGCATCAGGAACGGCTCTGCATTGGTCGTCCCCATTCCATTTTCAAATCCTGCCATCGGTGCCGGCTTATCCTTGGGCGCAGGCTACCTCTTTCAATTATCACCGGAAGCAGACACGTCTTTTGTAGGTCTCGGCGCCATGGGGTCTGACAATGGCAGCCAAGCCTATGGGATTGCGGCCAATCTGTCATTTGGTACCGGTTGGGGGTTCAACCTTGCCTTGGCGGAAGCGGATATACGCTATGATTTGTTCTTTGGCAGTTTGAAGCTTCCGATCAAGCAAGATGGCGAGCTGTTTAACGGCGGACTTACATTCGCTGTAACAGAGACCAACACTTTTGGCCTAAACCTGCGTTACCTAAACACAAGTATCGGATTAAACACTGGCGGAACCAGCATTCCAGATGACCTTTTGCCCGATTTGGAGCTTGAGCTTGGAAGCCTGGGAGTGAGCTACGAGTGGGACCTCCGAGATGACAGCGACTATCCAACAAACGGGTCCCGTTTGAGTGCTAACGTAAACCGCGGTTTCTCTTTGTCTGAAGGTTCACGAGCTTATAACTACGCCTCACTCAATTTTGATGCTTACCGTACGGTCGGCGCTGAAAAAGTTGTCGCTGGTAGACTATCGGCATGTGCTGCCTCATCTGATGCGCCATTTTTTGACAAATGCTCAATCGGCTTTACCGATGGGCTTCGGGGCTTCAATCCGACCCAATTTTACGACACCCGGCTGGTATCGGCGCAAGTGGAATACCGTCAACGTCTGGGCAATCGATTTGGCTTTGTCGCTTTCGCCGGAATTGGCTGGACCGGTTCAGAATTCGGATCGCTCACAGACAACGGCGACCGCATCGCTGGCGGCATTGGAGTTCGCTATCGCGTGTCACAAAAGTTCCCAGTGGATTTCTCCGTCGACGTCTCTACAAACAACGACTCCGAAGAGTTTCTTTATATATTCGTGGGACAGCGTTTCTAAATCTGAAAACAGAAGGTTATTCCTTGGCCTGGAAAAAGTGAAAACTCAATGACCCATCACCGTCTTTTGTCACTCCTTTCGATCTGCTGTCTCACATTATCTGTGGGGCTCGGCTCTGATGCCGTCGCACAAGATCAGGCTGTTCCAATATTTTCTGCGCCGGAGCCGACTGCCGTAACCACGACCGCAAGTGAGCTTGAAATTCTCACCGTTCCGATGACGGCGGATGAACTATCAGACCTTGCCACAACATGGCAGGAGCACATCAAGGGCGTTTTGCAAGAAATCGCCTTGCTCAATCTGGAACTCGAGGTAGAAAACGAAGCGCGCGACGCTGTTTTGCGCGGTCAACTGGCTGCTGCATTGGAAAGACAGCGCGAGGTTCAAGACAGCTACTCTGCTGTCATTGAAGCCTGGCGCACAAAGGGCGCTGCTGCAGAAGAGACGCAGGTACATGATACATATATTAACGCACTCGGGCTCGAAGCCGTGCGGACAACAGACCCGAGAACGCTTTGGCAGCTTTCCGTCAACTGGCTGACCTCCGCAGAAGGGGGATTGGGGTTCCTGCTCAAGATCGCCGGATTCTTCGTTGCATTATGGGTTATGTACTATGTTGCGCGCCTTTTGCGGCGCGCTACAACTCGTGGTCTTGCGAGAGTGCCAAATCTGTCTCGCCTGCTTCAGCGCTTCATTATCAGTGCAGTGTATTGGGCCACCTTTATCTTGGGCATTCTGGTTGTGCTGGGTTTCTTCGGCGTCAACGTGACCCCTCTGTTTGCCGTCTTCGGCGGTTTGTCCTTCATCCTTGGTTTTGCCATGCAAGATACGCTCGGCAATCTGGCAAGCGGGCTGATGATTATGATCCTCAAACCGTTTGATACCGGAGATTACATCGAAGTCAGCGGGGCTTCCGGCTTTGTCAACGAGATGTCGGTTGTATCCACTCAAATCCGAACATTTGATAATCAGATCATTGTTGTGCCAAATTCCAAGATCTGGGGCGACGTTATTACCAACGTTAGCGTATCCCCTGAACGCCGTGTCGATCTGGTTTTTGGTATCGGATATTCCGATAGTGCAGCACAGGCCATCGAGGTTCTCAAAGAACTGGTGGCAGCGCACCCCAAATGCCTGAACGATCCTGCCCCAGAGGTATTTGTCGGTGAACTGGGCGACAGCTCCGTCAATATTTTCTGTCGACCTTGGTCAAAGTCCGATGATTATTGGACAGTTTATTGGGATTTGACAGGCCAGGCGAAAGAAAGTTTCGATGCGGAAGGAATATCAATACCGTTTCCACAACGGGACGTTCACGTCATTCACAATGGGCAGCTAGTCCAAGACGGCGCTTCAACATGACGTTAGGAGCTCGCAAGTTGTGCAGTCAGCATAGGAAAAAAACTAATGATTATGGCTACTGTTTGCAGTGCATTGGAAAAATTTTGCGGACGGCCTTGATTGCTCTCTCGCTTGTACTCTTCACGCTGCTTTCAACAGTGGTGCAGGCTCAGGAGAGCGCTCCAGAGGCCGCTGAAACCCAAACACAGGCAGACGACGCTTTTGCTGCTCCAGTTGTCATTGACGGTGAGACATTGTTTCTCGTGCGCGGTTTCAGCGCACTGCCTGCGCCCGAACGGGCTGCAAGGATCGAACAACGGATTCTGGAGATTGCTGAGTTACCGGAATTTGTGGAGCTTGATTATGAGATCCGTGAAGATGGTCTCGGGCTTGCGATTTTGGCAAACGGACGCCTTTTGACGGTTGCGACCCAGGCCGATGCGGACTTTGAGCAAATAAGCCTTATAGTGCTGGCCGAGCTTCATGCAGAGGCAATCAAAAAATCTATCGCCAATTATCGTTCTGGTCGGTCAGAAGAGGCGCTGGTCGACAGCGCGCTGGTTGCTGTCGGGTTGACCGTCGGATTTGCCTTGTTGACCTTCCTGTTTTTGAAAGGGCGCTCAAAGCTTATTCGATGGATACAGCAGGTCACTATAAAGCGGTTTACGCAATTCGAAGAGGCCACCAATGCAGTTGTAAAAGGAAAAGCTGTAGCGCAATTGATCGGTTTTGGAACCAATATGGTGCTGTGGATTGGATGGATTTTTATCCTTTACTACTACCTCACGTTCGTTCTCTTGTCCTTTGTTCAAACCCGCCCATTCGCGCAGTTTCTGCTCACCTATGTCTCGCAACCTCTGATGGATGTGATATTCGGTTTTTTCAGCTATCTGCCCAATCTGATTACGCTGATCATAATCTTCTTGGTTACCCGCTATCTGATCAAGGGCTTGCGTCTTTTCATGGACAACATCGAAGCCGGCGCAATCGAATGGAAGGACTTTGAACAAAGCTGGATCAAGCCGACATTTAACATTGCGCGGGTCATTATCATCGCGATCGCTATCGTTTTTGCTTATCCACATATACCCGGATCAGGCAGTCGCGCATTTCAGGGACTGACTATTCTTGCTGGCCTCATGGTTTCTTTTGGCTCCAACACAGTGGTGAGCAACATGATGGCGGGGTTGTTTGTCATTTACCGTCGCAGCACTAACATCGGTGACCGAATTAAAGTAGGCGATCAGGTTGGGGACGTTGTCGAAATCAAGATGATGGAAACACTTATCAAATCCGTCAAAAACGAAATGGTGAGCATTCCTAATGCCCAGCTTCTAAATTCCGAGGTCGTGAATTACTCGCGAAAGATCGACGGGCGTGGTCTGCTCGTTCATACGACTGTGGGCATCGGCTACGAAGAGCCGCAAGACAAAGTGGAGGCCATGCTGATTGAAGCCGCTAATCGAACGCGTGACCTCAAAAAATCACCTGCGCCGTTCGTTCTCTGGGCGCAACTGGCCGACTATGCGATCAACTATCAAATCAACGCCTTTACCACTCGTGGCTCAAGCTTGCCTCGCATCTTGTCCGATTTGCACCGCAACATTGTGGATGTGTTCCACGAAAACGGCGTTCAGATCATGACGCCATCATACGTAGCAGATCCGGATCAACCAAAGGTTCCAGTAGAAGTATGGAATGGGAAACTTGCAGCGCGAAAATCACCGTAAGACCTGACCGAACCTTTAGATAAAAGAGAAAAGGAAAAATCTTGGCCTTAAGTATAACAGAACTCTTGTCTGACGAAGAAGGTCAGCCGTATCTGGACAAATCGGAGGTAAGGCTGCGTGTATCCAACAACGATCTGATGGGCGATATGGCCAAAATTTCTGAGGCAACCAAGTGCAAGCTCGTGGTATTTGTTGAATTTCCAGCCGGTTTCAAGAGCGGGAAGCGGGTACCCGATCAAGATCAGTTAGCCGTGGTTCTGAGCGGCTCATTGCGTATATCGGCGCCAGAAAACGAAGAGACACTTCTTGGACCTGGAGGAATTTTCCGCCTTCCGCAGGCTGCAAGCTCCACCCACACATTGGAAGCCATCGGGCCGGAAGCTGTGCGTCTTATGGTCCTGCAAGCGTGAAACTTGGGGCCTCTGCTTTCACAATACCTTTCGCAAGAGCCGGGCTATCCCGGATATGCCGGTGGCACCCCCTCAATATTGGCAAAGCCAAGCGACACAGAGGCATTCATGCATACCCAAACCGTTTGGCGGGGAGCGGCGCAATAAGATATCTCTGTGGCCGGCGTCTCATTTTAGCTGTTTTTGCGTTTTGCTTTGCGCATTTGAATGCTTGCACATACGTACCTTTCGAAACAAACCGCCCGACACAAAATGCTTTGCCGCCTGCACAGTCCACCGTCAGTCGTTTGGAAAATGTATCAGGAACCAAGTTGAGCGGTAATCAGGTTGTGCTGGCACCGCTAGGCAATGGCAATGATGCCTTGGGCGCACGATTGAGAATGATCGAACAGGCAGAGGCATCGATCGACCTCAAAACATTTCTCATCAAGCCAGACACTGCTGGTGCGTTGATCTGGCTGGCGCTCTATGACGCAGCCGAAAGAGGCGTCAAAATCCGCCTCCTATACGACGACGTGTTTACAAGTGCACGCGATGAAGAGATCGCAACCCTCGACGCGCATCCGAATGTCGAAATCCGCGCATTTAACCCCCTGTCAAGAAACAGCACGCTGGCAGTTAACTTCCTGCTTGATTTTAGGCGTGTAAATCGACGCATGCACAACAAAGCCTTCATCGTCGATGGCGCATTGGCCATTGTAGGCGGTCGCAATATCGCGGACGAATATTACCAAATAGAAACAGAAAGCGAATTTGCTGATTTTGATTTATTCGTTGCCGGTCCGCCGGTTGAACAGATATCAGATGCTTTCGACCTCTTCTGGAATGATGAATGGGCGGTACCAGTCGAAAGCTTTACGCGCGGCGACTCGACATTGTTGAGTGAGGCGGTCACCGTCCTACGTGCCGTCCCCGACGCGCCGGCTTCCAAAGTTTACAGAGGCGCTGTTAACTCTCAATATCTTCGAGATCTTAGAGAGGGAATGAAGCCGTCGTATCGAGGGGCGGCGTATGTGGTCACGGACGATCCCGAGAAGCTGCGTAGACCACCAGGCCAAGGTCCGTTTAAAGTTGGCAATGCCTTCTACAATACGCTTCTGTCAGCCAAACGTGAGGTTCTGATAGTTACACCCTATTTCGTGCCTGAGGACTACGGTGCTGATATCTTCGAAAGGCTCGTCTCGCGCGGTTTGCGGGTGCGCATCATCACAAACTCTCTGGCATCTACGAACCACGCTTATGTGCATGGTAGTTACGCAAAATACCGGAACCGCCTCCTGGAATCAGGGATAGAGTTTATCGAGGTTCGCGCAGATGCGCCGTTGATCGCCGAAGGCAGTCGGACCCCGTTGGTGCTTCATTCGAAACTCGCAATCATCGATGCAGAAAGACTGTTTGTAAGTTCGACAAACATCGATCCTCGGTCCATTCGGCAAAATACTGAAATAGGGATGATCATAGAAAGCCCACAACTGGCGTCGGATATGTTGAACCAGTGGAATGCCGAGGTTGGAGACTACGTCTTCGACGTAGTTGCTGGACCCGGCGGCGAACCAATTTGGCGATATGAAGGGGCTGGCATAAGCGAAATCTACTACGACGAGCCCAACGCAGGATTCGTGCGTAAGTTGATAGCGAGACTGACAGGGTGGCTGCCCGTAGAACAACAATTGTAGGTTGTTGGTTTCATATCGTTGTTTGGTGGGCGGAGAAGCTAAAACTTTGGTAAAAACAGCCTTGGGGACAACAGCATCGAATGCATGCTTCGTCTGCAACTCGATTGTAGGCATTTGGATCTTCACTGCGTTAATGTCGAACGTCGGCTTCTGTGACTACTTTGCAGCGTAGCTCTCGGATCGATCAGGGAACTCAGCTTGCTGCACCGGCGAAGCACACGATTTCAATCCGGCGGCTTCGGGCTCGATGCAGTCATTCGACTGTTCTTCTCTGATGACCGGTTCGTCGCGTTAAGCAGCCGTTCACAACCGGAAATTTGAAGTTTTGGTTCTAAACGACCGCTTTCACCAGGACCGGACGTTCGCTGCGGTTGCGACGTATGTCTCACATGCGGGACAGAACGGTCGCTCTGTCCGCAGTGTTTTTCGGTCAAACTGGCTCGCTGGTCGCAGCAAATTCCTCAAGACGTCGAGCGGCCTTGTGAAGTATTGCCGCAAGGCGGACGCAGACCTCGCATGTGAAACTCCCGCGCATTTCATGGCCAGCTTCAAGCCGGGTAATTTCCAACTCAAGTAGTTCACATCGGGGGTTCCACCCCTCCCGAAGCATCATCATTTCGTAGTCAGCAAATGGCTTGGTTTTCTGTCCGGAGTGCATTGTCATTTCCTCTTTATGGTCTCTTGATTTGGTGGTCTCTGAAGAAAGAATGCTCCGGTCTGGGGGCCCATGACAAACGATGGTTTTTTGGTACATAGAAAAGAAAAATTTGTGTATGATGCGTTATGGTCTTCCGAATGCCTCCGCTCAAACAGTTACACGCCTTTGAAGCCGCCGCCCGGCATCAGAGCTTCAAGAAAGCGGCAGAAGAGTTAAATGTGACACAGGCGGCGATAAGCCATCAGGTTCGTGCACTCGAAGATCATCTTGGGAAGAAACTCTTTCACCGAAAGACCCGCCAACTCGTGCTGACGGATGCAGCAAGAGAGTTTGCTGAAGGTCTTTTTGGTGCTTTTGCGCAAATGCAGGCCTCTGTTGAGCGGATCAGCAGTCAGCAGATGGCTGGTAGTCTGAAGCTGTCAGTTGCTCCGTTCTACGCAAACCGAATGCTGTTGCCCCTGCTACGGAATTTTCACGAGGTTTATCCAGATATTCGCATTATGCCGGAGATGGACGCAGATGTCGTAATCCTCAAAGGCAGTGATATTGACGGTGCAGTGCGGTACGGAGACGGTTCGTGGTCAGGCCTCGCTTCGATCTTGCTCAGGCAAGATCAGGTCGGCCCAGTGGCCGCACCGGAACTGGTGCAAGAGTATGATTTGCCAATGTCTCCTGAAGAGATTGCCAAGTTGCCCCTTGCATATAACCTCGGTACTCAAGGCGATTGGCCGAGATGGTTTGCTCAGTGCAATGCCTTTCCTGACGCGCGCCAGCAACTGATTGAGTATTCTGACCGCGCCAAGGCCATTGATCTTGCTTTATCGGGCAATGGCGTTGCGCTCGCCGACACCCTGTTGACCGAAGCCGATGTACGCAATGGCCACCTCGTTCGACTGCATCCCGAAACAGTTCCTTCTGAGAAAAGCATGTATGTCGTTTATGCTGAGACCGCATACCCGGACCCGCGCCTGATTGCTTTTGCCGAATGGTACCAAAATGAACTTGAGCAGCTAAACCGTGCTTGATCTTTACCTTGTATGGAGCGCTGACGGCAGGTCTGCTTTGGGCTGATTGTGTTGAAAAACTCTGTTTTCTGTAAGAAATGGTGAAAAACTTCGCCATAGAGCGCCGGTTGAAGATTCTGGCTGGGGGCTCGACCAAATCAGAGCTTTGGCGATGTGCGCGTCTCTAACAACCATCGACACGCAAAGGCGTCGGCACAAGACGCGTTTTGTTCATACTACCACGGCCGAGCTTTTCTGCGGCGGCGTAAATCGGAACATTGGCATTTGCCTTCCATTTAATGAACCGGATCAACGTCGCCTGTGGGCTCGATGTAGTCATTCGCCGCAGACTGCACCAATGTCGGCTAAGCGGATTTAGTCTTTGCGTTTGATTTCCGGCTCAGTCGGCAATTCCTTGCGTGCGGGCACCGCATGGCTCTCCAGCCATTCCTTGATTGCGCCCCACCGATCGGCGTCGGTTGCCGCGTTGCGGTACTGGCCCAGTGCTTGCAATAGGACACGTAAATCATGCGGTATTGTGGACGGCCATGGCATGAGTATGCTATAGTACAAAGCATGAACAAGTATCAATCGGAACATTCACAAGACCAGGTAAATCAGCAGATTTCGGAGTCGCTTTGCGGCCTGCCGATCCACAAAAAAATACAGCGCAAGGACAGGTCACAATATGGGCAAGCTACAAACCAAGTCTGACGACAAATTGGGTGTTAAGCTGACGGGCACTCCTGAACAGGGGCAGCACATCACCCTGAACCAAGACGCCGCATTACAGAAGATTTTCGGAACACAGCATCCGGAGTTGGCAGAAGCGTTGATGACGCATTGTCTGAAGGTTTTAAAGTCGTCGGAAGCGAGTGATGAACATCCGGGCAATGACGAACGTTTTTTCATGCTCGGAGCCATCGCGGAACTCAAGCCCCGGGATGTCGTGGAACGCATGCTTGCTGTCCAGATGGCCGCGACCCATGTGGCGATGATACGATCCGGGCGGTGGCTGGCGAATGCGGACACTATGGACCAGGTTCAGGCGCACTACACCGGATACACCAAGCTGGCCCGCACCTATGCCATCCAGATGGAGGCGCTACGCAAGCACCGCAACGGCGGCAAGCAGACGGTCACAGTGCAGCACGTCAATGTCGCTGACGGCGGACAGGCGATTGTGGGCGATGTCAGCCACCGGGGGAGGGGTAATGATAAAAAGTGACGGTAACCCCATGAACCCTGTTTCAACGATCAAGCCTTTGAGACGCCACAAGCAGGTTTTCCACTGGCGGCGTTCGCGTCAGCCGTTTGCGAAAACCGCGCCGCTGTGCGCGCTTTCCATGGTCATCGGAAGCTCTTCAGCCGCTTGCGCTCGAATTTCGGCAATTTTTGTTTGTGCCGCTTCAGCCGATTTTTCGTCTGAATACTCCGTGATGACTGTAAAGCTGTTTTCACTGGTGCGAACCATCTGCACCCGTTTCGCTCCAACGGACATTATCAGAGGAACAAATTTGTCCCGTGCGATGGCCTCTAATGCATCAGTCCATTCAGTGGTATTCCAATGAGATATTGTAGAAAACGCCATGATTTGATCCCCATATAAATTGAAAGAGGCTGATGCTCGCATGAGAAACCATAAAGACCTAGAAAAATCGGAACGGATTGCCTCTTGAACCCGGTCCAGCGCCTCAGAGACGCGCCCAGATGCAGCGCTACGGCCAAGTCCACCCGACAGCGGTGCCGTTGCCCTGCTGTGAAGGGATGGACCGTGTGCCGGGTGCACGGTGCTGGCGGTGGTGCGCCCCGTGGCAAGGCGCATCCGAATTACAAACATGGTCTTCGGACCAAGCAGATGGAAGATATTCGACGGTTGGCTTCGCTTCTGGGGAAAGAAGCGCGAGAAATGGGTTAGCGTTGGACGGCTACCCACCCCCACCAAAACGTGTGTCACGTACCTTTGATCAGCCCCACCTAAGTGGTCCAGTTTGAATGTTAGTGCATAATTGGCCTTGGTTCCATCGGGACGATGGTTTCTGGGGCTGGCGGGCGGTAGCCAGTATCAGCGTGAAGTCTGAACTAGGGCGCGTGCGCCTTATGTACCGTAACAAAAGCTATGGCGACGGTTGGGAAGATTTGGACTACCCGGTGCGCATTTCATCGACGCCATGTCACTATGGCGGACACCGCTATTGGTTCATTTGCCCGGCGCAAGGTTGCGGGCGGCGCGTGGCCAAGCTCTACAGCGGACGCATTTTCGCATGCCGTCACTGCTATCAGTTGGCCTACCCTTCGCAGCGTGAAGCAAGCTTTGAGCGCTGCAGAAGGCGCGCAGACAAAATCAGGGAGCGGCTGGGTTGGGCTGATGACCCGGATTTGATGGAAGGCATCAAGCCGAAGGGCATGCACTGGCAAACATATCATCGCCTTGTCGCGGAATTGGATCAATGGGACCGCAAAAGTGATGGAGGTTTTGCTTCTTACATTTCTCAGCGTTTGGGACAGCTTAAACCGCTCCAATGAAAACCTTAAGGGTGGGCAGCAGGGTGGATATCACTCACACTAAAATGGGAAAACAAATTTAAAACAATAACTTAGTATGTTTTAATGGTGCTGTGAGAGAGGATTGAACTCTCGACCTCACCCTTACCAAGGGTGTGCTCTACCACTGAGCTACCACAGCATCTTGCATTCGGGACAGCGCCCGAACGATTTGGCGGGTGATTAGACGCAAATCACCGGTCACGCAAGCGCAATCTGGACCCTTTCGGGGCGGTGCTATAGACATCGGCTATGGCAAACAAAAAACCCTCTGACCGCAACGCAAAACCGGGGCCGGCACCAAAGCAATCGCGCGAAGACAGGCTGAAGTCGGCGCTCAAGGAAAATCTGGCGAAGCGCAAAGCACAAATGCGGGCCAGAAACGCGGTGCAAAACACAGAGAAAACCGATAACGGCGCAAACATAACACGCCCGGCGCAGCAGGACATGGCCGGAAAACCCGAGGAATAGAGCAGATGGATTCAATTGTAGTGACTGGCAACGGCCCGTTGAAAGGAAAAATTCCGATCGCGGGTGCCAAAAACGCCTGTCTGACTCTGATGCCGGCAACCTTGCTGAGTGAAGAGCCCCTGACCCTGACCAACACGCCGCGATTGAGCGATATCAAGACCATGACGGAATTGCTGGCGTCACTGGGTGCTGAAGTCACTCAGTTGCAGGATGGTCAGGTGTTGGCAATGTCGAGCCACGATATCAACAACCACACGGCACACTATGATATCGTACGCAAAATGCGCGCGTCGATCCTTGTTCTGGGGCCGATGCTGGCGCGCGACGGCCATGCCATCGTTTCCTTGCCGGGCGGATGCGCCATCGGCGCGCGCCCCGTTGACCTGCATCTGAAGGCACTGGAAGCTTTGGGCGCAGAACTGGATCTGAAAGACGGTTATGTTCATGCAAAAGCCATGAAGGGATTGCGTGGCGGCACAATCGATTTCCCGATCGTATCGGTTGGCGCAACCGAAAATGCGCTGATGGCGGCCACGCTGGCCAAGGGAACGACCGTGATCAACAACGCGGCCCGTGAACCTGAAATCGTGGATCTTGCCACCTGTCTGCGCAAGATGGGGGCACAGATCGAAGGGGACGGTACATCGACAATCACAATTCAAGGCGTGGACCGTTTGAGCGGCGCGACCCATCCCGTCGTGACCGACCGGATTGAATTGGGTACCTATATGCTGGCCCCAGCGATCTGTGGCGGAGAGGTGGAACTGCTGGGTGGCCGGATGGATCTGCTGGCTGCGTTTTGTGAAAAGCTGGACCAGGCCGGTATCGACGTGAGCGAAACACAAACAGGGCTGGTGGTGCGCCGCCGTGACGACGTGATCAAGGCGGTTGATGTGGTCACCGAACCATTCCCCGGGTTCCCGACAGATTTGCAGGCGCAGATGATGGCGTTGCTTTGCACGGCAGACGGCACGTCAGTTCTGGAAGAAAAGATATTTGAAAATCGCTTTATGCATGCGCCCGAGCTCATACGGATGGGGGCCAGAATCGATGTGCACGGCGGCACGGCCCGCGTGACCGGTGTCAAGCAACTGAAAGGCGCGCCGGTGATGGCCACTGATCTGCGGGCGTCGGTATCGCTTATTCTGGCGGGTTTGGCGGCGCAGGGTGAAACCGTTGTCAGCCGGGTCTATCATTTGGATCGCGGGTATGAGCATGTGGTGCGCAAGCTCGAAGGCGTCGGCGCCAGAATAGAACGGATCAAAGACAAGTGACACAGGACGCAACATTCGAAGACGGACGCGAAGCGCCGCTGAACCTTGGCGGGCTGGACGCTGAAGATCTCAAGGTGATTTCATCACTGGCGCAGGATGCAGTATTTCCGATCACTGAAATGACCTGGCGTGCGGCGGATCGCCGGTTTGCCGTGTTGCTGAACCGATTTCGCTGGGAAGATGCCGATGCAGCCAAGGCGCGTAACCGGACGGTTGAACGTGTGCAATCGCTTTTGGTGATCGATCAGGTGTTGAATGTCGCGTCGCAGGGCATTGACCGGTCAGACAAGGATACAATCCTGTCGCTTTTGTCCGTGACGTTCGAACCGGGTGCGGATGGGGCGGGGTACGTGGTTTTGACTTTGGCAGGTGACGGCGCGATCCGGCTTGAAGTCGAAGCCTTGGATGTATCGCTGCGCGATGTGACGCGGCCCTATCTGGCACCCTCAAAGAAAGTACCGGATCACCCTTTATGATCATTCGACGCCTGACTGCGGACGATCTGGCGGACTGGCGGGACATCAGGCTTGAAGCCTTGCAGCGCTTGCCCGAGGCGTTCTTGACCACATACGCTGAGGAACGTCAGAAAAAAGATGCCGATGTGTCAAAGATGCTGGATCAGGGGTGCGTACTAGGTGCGTATTCGGATCGGGATCTGGCGGCGGTCTTGTCACTGGATTCTGAAACCAGAATGGCACTGGCGCACCGGGCGTGGATCAATGCGGTTTATGTGCGTCCGGACTGGCAAGGCAGCGGCGCGGCGCATCAACTGCTGAACGCGGCGATCATGCAGGCGAAAGCCCGCGGAATTGTGCAGCTTGAACTCTATGTCGCGTGTGACAATCCGCATGCGATCCGGTTTTACGAACGTGCGGGATTTGTGCTGGCGGGGCGTATGCCGCGGGCCGTGCGCCTGGCTGACCGGTATCAGGACGATCTGCATTATGTGCTGAAGATTGACGCATAGCACCTTGCGGGCTTGAGCCTGCAAGTGCGGCCCGCTATGTCCCCCCTGAACAGCGGAGCGATCATGCCAGTTTTTCTGAACTTTTCCGAACCCGATTTTGAGGCACATTTTGCGGACCTGTTGGGTGCCAAGCGCGAGGACAGCCCGGACGTTGATGCCACGGTTGCAGACATCATCGCGGATGTGCGCACGCGTGGGGATGCTGCGCTGATCGAACTGACAGCCAGATTTGATCGTTTGCAGCTTTCGCCGGATACGCTTGCCTTTACCAAGGGCGAGGTGAACGCCGAATGCGCCAAAGTCGCGCCGCAAGACCGCGCGGCGCTGGAACTGGCGGCAGAACGTATCGATGCCTATCATCGGCGGCAGATGCCCGAAGATGCCAGTTGGACCGATCCAACCGGTGCACAGCTTGGGTGGCGCTGGACACCGGTAAGTGCCGCCGGACTTTATGTACCCGGAGGTATTGCCTCATACCCGTCTTCGGTGCTGATGAATGCGATCCCTGCAAAGGTCGCGGGGGTCGAACGACTGGCCATTGTGGTGCCGACACCGGATGGCAAGACCAATCCGCTGGTGTTGCAGGCCGCACGCCTTGCCGGTGTTGATGAAATCTATCGTATTGGCGGGGCGCAGGCGATTGCCGCACTGGCTTACGGGACTGAAACGATTGCGCCCGTGGACAAGATCACCGGGCCGGGAAATGCCTATGTGGCGGCCGCCAAACGGCGCGTGTTCGGCAAGGTCGGCATTGATATGATCGCGGGACCGTCGGAAATTCTGGTGATCGCGGATGGCGATAACAATCCGGACTGGATCGCGCTTGATCTGATGTCGCAGGCCGAACACGACGAAAGTGCGCAGTCGATCCTGATCACGACGGATGCGGGGTTCGGTAAGTCGGTTGCAGATGCCGTTGCGAAACGGCTTGAAACGCTGGAACGGCGCGCGATCGCCGGGGCAAGCTGGCGGGATTTCGGGGCTGTGATCACCGTACCTGATCTGGCAACGGCGGCAGCAATTTCCAACCGGATCGCGCCGGAACATCTTGAATTATGTGTGGCTGACCCCGACGCGCTGGCCGCTGACATCACCCATGCGGGGGCGATTTTTCTCGGCCAGTGGACGCCCGAGGCTATCGGCGATTATGTCGGCGGGCCGAACCATGTGCTGCCCACCGCCCGATCCGCACGGTTTTCATCGGGTCTGTCCGTTATGGATTTCCTGAAGCGCACAACACTCGCGCGGATGACACCGGAAAGTTTGCGTGCTATCGGGCCTTTAGCCGAGCGGCTGGCCCGTTCAGAAAGTCTTGAGGCGCACGGTTTGTCTGTGCGGGCGCGCTTGGATCACTTGAATGACTGAAAATGTACTTGATATGACCCGTATTTCGCAAATCGAGCTGGATGATTCCGGCCTGCCGCCCCCCACGCCAGAGATTGAACAGGAACGAAAGGTCGCCATGTTCGACCTGCTGGAAAGCAACAGTTTTTCCCTTCCGGCGCGCACGGACCGTCCGGTGCCCGATGGCCCGTACCATCTGGGGCTGGCCATTCGTGATAAACGTTTGGTGTTTGACGTGCAGACCGAAGCGCGCGAACCGGCGGCTGAATTTCATCTGTCGCTTGGACCGTTCCGTCAGGTTGTCAAAGACTACTTCCAGATCTGCGAAAGCTATTTTGATGCGGTCAAGAATCTGCCGCCCAGCCAGATCGAAACCATCGATATGGCGCGGCGCGGCATCCACAACGAAGGCAGTCGCGTTTTGCAGGAACGTTTGGAAGGCAAGGCAGATGTGGATACAGATACCGCGCGCCGCCTGTTCACCCTGATTTGCGTCCTGCATTTCGGAGGTTGAACGTTGGATCCGCTGCCACAATCCGTTTTGTTTTGTTGCGACCACAATGCCGTGCGGTCTCCGATGGCCGAAGCGATCATGAAAAAGTTTTATGGGACCGGGACGTATGTGCAATCTGTCGGCGTGAAGAACGATCTGGAAATTGACGGTTTTTCGATCGCGGTCTGTCAGGAAATCGACGTGGAACTGTCGCGCCACCGGTCGCGATCTTTTGATGAAATGGAACAATGGGGCGACGATCTGTCGTCCTTTGATCTGGTGGTGGCGCTGTCGCCCGCATCACAGCGCCGCGCGCTTGATCTAACGCGCGTGTTCCATCTGGATGTCGAATACTGGCCCATTCTGGACCCCACCGGTCTGGGCGAAACACGCGAAGCCAAGCTGGACAGTTACCGGCAGGCCCGCGATCAGATCATTGAAAAACTGCAGGCCCGCTGGGGGCCACCAACGGAGGGACCATGAGCGACGTTATCAAACGGTATTTCGCCGCCTTTAATCTGGGCGATGTTGAAAGCATGCTGGACTGCGTGTCCGACGATGTGGCGCATCACGTAAACGAGGGCCAGATCCGGCGTGGCAAGGACGCATTTGCGGAATTCTGCGCCCATATGAACCGCTGTTACAAAGAAGAACTGACCGATATCGTTGTGTTCGAGGCCAATGGCGGTACCCGTGGCGCGGCCGAATTTACCGTCAAGGGCACTTACCTTGAAACCGATAGTGGACTACCCGAAGCCAAAGGTCAGCGTTACAAGCTGCCGGGTGGGTCGTTCTTTGATATGGCGGACGGCAAAATCACCCGCGTGACGACCTATTACAATCTGGCCGACTGGATCCGGCAGGTGTCTTGATTGACGTTCGCACCCTGACCGGTCCGGCGCTCGGGTCTGCGCTGGATGATGTGGCAACCTTGCGGATCAGTGTGTTTCGCGACTGGCCATATCTTTACGATGGCGATCACGAGTATGAGCGTAATTATCTGCAGGTTTACCGCAACGATCCCCGTTCCATTCTGGTGGGTGCATTTGACGGAACGCGTCTGATCGGCGCATCAACCGGCGGGCCGCTTGTCAGCCATGCCAGCGATTTTGCCGATGCGTTTCAGGACAGCGGCATAGACCTTGAAACAGTGTTTTATTGTGCGGAATCCGTTCTTTTGCCGGCTTATCGCGGGCAGGGTATCGGTCACGCGTTCTTTGATCACCGCGAGGCACATGCCCGCGCGCTGGGGTTTGATAGCGTGGCGTTCTGTGCGGTGATGCGCCCTGCCGATCATCTGGCGCGTCCGCCCGATTACCGGGCACTGGATACGTTCTGGCGGGGCAGGGGATATGCGCCACTGGATGGTGTGATTGCACAGTTTTTCTGGAAAGACATCGGCGAACCCGAACAGACCGCCAAACCGCTGCAATTCTGGATGCGGTCGCTAAAATCCTGAATCGCCCAGCAATGCCTTGCATAGCGGACTGTTTGCATCGGCCAGACCGTCAATCACATTGAAATGGTGTCTGTCGGGTTCTGCAATCGCCTGTGTGCTGGCGCCCAGCCCCTTCCAGATATTGGGCAACAGATCATTCTGGCGCAAGAATTCGGACCGTTCCGATTGTCCGACCCAACAGGTCAGCGGGATACCACCGCGCGGTGTACACAGGGCAGGGCTTTGGCGGGTGGCCTCGTCTGGTGTTAACCGGATCGCATCATTCAGTTTCGTGCGCAAAAGCGGGCGCAGATCGTGCAGACCCGAAATCGAAACCACATGCCGGACCCGGTCTGCGACGTCATTTGACAGCGGGCTGTCGTCACACATCAGGCGGGTGACAATGTGCCCACCTGCGGAATGGCCAGTCAATCGCACCGGCCCGGCCACATGGCCTGCCGCATGGTCAACCGCGCTTGCGATCTGGGCAACAATGCCTGTCACGCTGGTGTCGGGGCACAAGGTATAAGACGGCATTGCAACAGCCCACCCCGCAGCCACAGGACCGGCAGCAAGGTTGGACCAGTAGGATTTGTCAAGCCGCACCCAGAACCCGCCATGTACGAACACGATCAGCCCTTTTGGTGCATATTCGGGCAGAAACAGATCATAGGCTTCACGCGGGTCTGCACCATAAGCTATGTCCAGTTGGCCGCGCGCCTGATCACGGAATTTCTGCGCAGGCGCGACCCACGCGGCGGGCCAATTGTCGCCTCCGGGAATGTTGGCGGCGTTCGCGTAGGCATCGTCCCAATCGGTGATATTGAACATGTAAAGGCTTTCCGCTGGCTGGCAATAAGTTTGAGGCTTAGATATTTTATACTCAAAATAATACTTGATTGAAAAGACGAGTTATGACGAAGATGGGTGGACCTTTCGTTTGAAAGAACAGAATGTCGTATCCGGAAGACGGATAAACCAATGGGGAGTAAACCAGAATGTCACAAAAGATGACCAGAATTACAACAACACTGACAGCGGCAGCGCTTGGCGTTGGCCTTGCCAGCGGCGCTTTTGCCGAAAACCTTAAAATCGGCATGGTTGTCACGCTGTCCGGCCCTCCGGGTGCGCTGGGCAAACAGGCGGCGGATGGCTTTGCCCTCGCGCTTGAGGAAAAAGGCGGCAAGCTGGGCGGTCAGACGGTTGAGATGTTTGTCGAAGATGACGAGCTGAAACCTGATGTCGCGCTGTTGAAGGCCAAGAACCTGATTGAGCGCGAAGAAGTTGATATCGTTGTCGGTACGATTTTTTCCAACATGCTTCAGGCGATCTTCAAGCCGGTCGTGGAATCCGAAACATTTCTGATCAGCCCGAATGCGGGCCCGTCCACGTTCGCCGGTAAGAACTGTAATCCGTATTTCTTTGTCACGTCCTACCAGAACAACCAGAACGCCGAAGTTGCGGGCATGATCGCCAATTCAAAGGGATACGAAAACGTCTTTGTCATGGTGCCCAACTATCAGGCTGGCCGCGACAACGTCGAAGGGTTCAAAAGCACTTTCAAGGGCAATGTCGTAACCGAAGTGTTCACGCCCCTTGGCCATCAGGATTTCTCGGCCGAACTGGCGCAGATTTCCACATCGGATGCGGACGCGCTGTTTACGTTCATGCCGGGCGGCATGGGGGTGCGTCTGGTCAAACAGTTCGCCGGCGCGGGCCTCAAGGACAAGATGGATTTCATGTCGGTGTTCACGACCGATGAAACCACTTTGCCGGGACAGCAGCAGGATGCTGTCGGATTTCTTGCGGCAGGCAACTGGGCCCCTGATATGGACAACGCCGCCAACAAGGCATTCGTTGACGCATTCGAGGCGAAATACGATTACGTTCCCGGTGGTTATGCGATGCAGGCCTATGATACGGCCATGCTGATTGACAGTGCCGTATCCAAAGTGGGCGGCGATATGTCGAACAAGGACGCGGTGCGCGAGGCGTTGAAAGCGGCTGACTTTACGTCGGTGCGTGGTGATTT
This sequence comes from Sulfitobacter sp. TBRI5, assembly GCF_051013555.1. NCBI lineage: Bacteria > Pseudomonadati > Pseudomonadota > Alphaproteobacteria > Rhodobacterales > Roseobacteraceae > Sulfitobacter > Sulfitobacter sp. TBRI5. The sequence goes on from NZ_CP112884.1 coordinate 2,347,348, forward strand.
CGCATTCAGCAACAACCACTATCCGGTGCAGGATTTCCACATGCTGCAAGTGGTGGAACGGGCTGATGGCAAATTCCATACGTCCTACATGGAAACCATGATCGAAGACTATTCCGACAGCTTCAAGCAAGACTGCGCAATGTAACTCTGAATTGGCCCCCCGGATCGTCCGGGGGCCAATCCTTGACAGAGGCATGGTGTCTTGTCCTTTTCCCTTCTTCTGATTCAATGCCTGAACGGGCTGCAATACGGCGTGTTGCTGTTTCTAATCGCGGCGGGCCTTACTCTGGTTTTCGGGGTGATGGGATTCATCAATCTGGCGCATGGAGTGCAGTACATGGTGGGGGCCTATCTGGCCTTCGCGTTTTTCGGGCTGACCGGAAATTTCTTTCTGGCGCTGGTGTTATCCCTGATTGTCGCGCTGATCTTTGGCCTGTTGCTGGAAGTGCTGGTGTTCCGACACTTATATGATCGCGACCATCTGGATCAGGTGCTGGCCACGTTCGGGATTATCCTTTTTCTGAACGAAGCGGCCAAGGTTATCTTTGGCCCGCTGACACTGACGATACCGCCGCCCGAATTCCTGTCAGGATCAGTGCAACTGACCGAAAACCTGCGCTATCCGGTGTATCGTTTTGCGACCATCGCCGCCGGTCTGGCCGTTGCGATCGCATTGTGGGCAATTGTCACCCGCACCCGCGTGGGCATGTTGATCCGCGCCGGGGCCAGCAACCCCACGATGGTGTCGGCGCTTGGCGTGAACATCCAGCGTTTGTTTATGGTGGTGTTCGGGTTTGGCGCGATGCTGGCCGGGTTTGCCGGCGTGATTGCGGCACCGATCTTTTCCATCGAACCGGGTATGGGCGACAACATCCTGATCGTGGCGTTTGTTGTCATAATCATCGGCGGGATCGGATCCATTCGCGGCGCGTTTATTGCGGCGCTGCTGGTTGGGTTGATCGACACGATGGGCCGCAGCTTGGCCACCAGCACGCTCAGTCTGGTTCTTGACGGTTCCATGGCCAACCAGATCGGACCGGCGCTGGCGTCGATGCTGATTTATATCCTGATGGCCGCCATCCTGATCGTGCGCCCCGAAGGTCTTTTTCCGACGAAAGGGGCGGCTTGAAATGGATCGCTCTGTCCTGATTGCAGCTGTGATCTTTGCCATTTTGCTGGCGGCACCGGTTCTGGCGAACCAGTTTGGCGGCAGCTACCTTTTGTCCCTTCTGATCAAGGCGATGTTGCTGGCCATCGCGGCACTGTCGCTTGATCTGTTGATCGGGCAGGGGGGTATGGTCAGTTTCGGGCACACGGCCTTTATCGGGCTGGGGGCTTATGTCACTGGCATCGGACTGGAAGAAGGGATTGATAATATCCTGATCCTGTTGCTGATCACGCTGTTGGTCAGCGGGCTGTTCGCCCTGATCACCGGCGCGCTCGCGTTGCGCACATCGGGCGTTTATTTCATCATGATCACACTGGCCTTCGGGCAAATGGCGTATTTTACATTTACGTCCCTTGCGGCCTATGGCGGCGATGACGGGCTGACCTTGTGGAGCATGGCAGAGCTGTTTGGTACCGATATCGTCCAAAACGGTGGCGGGTTGTATTTCATTATCGTGGGTGCGCTGATCGGCACCTGGTGGCTGGTTCACCGGATTGCGGGGTCACGCTTTGGCCGGGTGTTACGCGCGGCCAAGGAAAACCCAGGACGTACCGAAGTTATGGGGTTTTCGGTCTTCCGCTACCGCCTGATCGCCTATGTGATCGCCGGCATGATCGCGGGTGTCTCCGGTCTGTTGATGGCGCAGCACACCGAATTCATCAGCCCCGCCATTTCGACATGGCAGAAATCCGGTGAACTGATCGTTGTTGTCGTCCTTGGCGGCATGGGCACCCGCAACGGTGCCATTCTGGGCGCGTTCTTTTTTGTTCTGGTCGAAGAATTCCTGGGCGGCCTGTTCCACGAATGGAAGCTGATTTTCGGCCCGCTATTGGTGCTGATGGTGCTGTATGCGCGCGGCGGTCTGTCGGACCTTCTAAAGGTGCGCAGCAAAAAGGCCGCTGCAACATGAGCGTGCTGATCATTGAAAATCTGAACAAATCGTTCGGATCGGTGAATGTCACGAACAACGTGTCGCTCAGCGTGGATGAGGGAGAGTGTCACGCGCTGATCGGGCCGAACGGTGCGGGCAAAACCACCCTGATCCACCAGATATCCGGCGTCCTGTCTCCTGACAGCGGACATGTGCGCTTTGATGGCCATGATGTGACCCATCTGCCCGTGTGGCAACGGGTTCAGGCCGGGCTAAGCCGCACATTCCAGATCACCTCGATCATTCCGTCGTTTTCGGTGCTCGAAAACGTGGCTCTCGCGGTGCAGGCCAAACAGGGGTCCAGCCTACGGTTCTTCAAACCGGCGCGGGATGAAAAGGCGCTAAACGATGCTGCGATGCAGGCCATTTCGGATATCGGACTGGCCGACCGGGCCGATATGGCGGCTCAGGACCTGTCTCATGGCGAACGCCGGTTGCTGGAACTGGGGATCGCATTGGCGGGCCGGCCGAAATTTCTGTTGCTGGATGAACCGATGGCCGGGCTGGGGCGCGCCGAAAGCGAAACGCTGATCGGTATTCTGGACGCATTGCGCCGCGATATCCCGATGCTGCTGGTCGAACACGATATGGATGCAATATTCCGGCTGGCCGATGTGGTGTCGGTGCTGGTCGATGGCGTGGTGGTTGCCCGTGGCACGCCGGACGAGGTGCGCCAAGACCCTGCTGCACGCGCGGCTTATCTGGGAGACAGCGCGGCATGACCGGTTTTGTCGAGATATCGGGCCTTTGCGCGGGCTATGGTGCGGCAAAGGTTCTGTTTGATGTGTCGATGTCTTTGCCCAAAGGGCAGGTCACAACCCTGATGGGGCGCAATGGCATGGGCAAGACAACGACTGTGCGGTGTATCATGGGCCTACTGAAACCGACTGCAGGGCACATCGCGATTGCCGGACAGGACATGACAGGCGCACAGCCCTTTGATATTGCACGCGCCGGTCTGGGGCTGGTGCCCGAAGGGCGGCAGGTTTTTCCAACACTCAGCGTCAGTGAAAATCTGCGCGCCACGGCACGCGGGTTGCTGGGCTGGAACGAAGAAAAAGTCTATCAGGCGTTTCCGCGTCTGGCCGAACGCAAACGCAATCTGGGGCGCGAATTGTCGGGTGGTGAACAACAGATGCTGGCCATCGGGCGGGCACTGATGACGAACCCGGAATTGCTGATCCTGGACGAGGCGACCGAAGGTCTGGCCCCGCTGATCCGTGCCGAGATCTGGGACATGCTGGCGCATCTGAAATCCCAAGGTCTGTCGATCCTGCTGATCGACAAGAACCTTGATGAGTTGTCGCGCATTTCCGATCATTACTATGTGATCGAAAAGGGCGAAATCGTGTGGTCGGGCGATCATACGAGATTTGCCGATGCCCGTAGCGAAGTCGAAGGGTACCTGCACTTGTAAACGCAGATCAGAAAGGGAGAATAAGATGAAACTGGAACATGGTGTCACGCTGTCCTCGGACAGTTTCAAGGACAAGCCGTGGAATGTGGTTGGCCACACCTACACGCCCAAACTTTTGTCGGACAATGCGTTTGTCTGGCACGCGGTCCTTCCGGCAGACACGTTTGTGCCGCCGCATATCCACACCACGCAGGACGAATGGATTTCCGTTCTGAGCGGGCAGCTTGAGGTCGAATTCGGTTCTGAAAAGCTGGTTGCGAATGCCGGTGATCTGGTGCGGATGCCGATGAACGAACCCCACGGCATCTTCAACCGATCCGGGGCCGAGGCGACGGCGATGTTTGGCGTTGCGCCCTGTGGCAAGTTGTTCGAACTGTTCCAGAATCTGAACAACGTCACCGATCCGGCCGAACTCGTTCGGATTTCCGCAGAGCATGATGTGGATTTTCTGCCGCCCCCCGAATGATCAACGAATGATCCCGCCGCGTGGTCAGGCGCGGTTCACCTGTTCTGGCCGATAGCCCGCCATCGTCTGGTATTCGCCGACGATGGCGCGCAACTCGTCCGGTGTGGCGACCTGATCCAGTGCCTGAAATCCGTTTGGCGCGCGATCCTCGACCAGATCGATCACCCGTTCCGGCCCGCCCTTGCGGTTGGCCCGAACGATATCGGCGGTGGCGGTGCGCCGTTCGACATCATAGGGCGCCAACCCGGCAATCCCGTCCTGTTTCAGGTATCCGGCCAGCGCCACGGCATCCAATATTGCCTGACTGGCCCCGTTCGATCCAACCGGATACATCGGATGCGCCGCATCGCCCAGCAATGTCACACGCCCGTGTGTCCATTGATCCAGCGGATCACGATCGCACATCGGATAGACATAGATATCCTCCGTCGCCTTGATCAGGGCAGGGATGTCCATTTCGGGAATGTCGATCTTGCCCGTGACATGCTGCATCACTTCGTCCAGATCGCCGCGGCGCGACCAGTCATCCGGATGCGGCAACGCATCGTCAGCCGTGGCGACATTGGCGCAAATCACCCAGTTCATCAGCGTTTCATCAGGGCGTGCCGGATCATTATAGATCGGATACAGCACCAGCTTTGATCGCATTCCCCCTGCAATGATCATGGTTTGCCCATCAAGATACGGCGCCGACCAAGTGGCCCCGCGCCACATCACGATGCCCTGCCAGCTGGGCGGCCCCTGTTCGCCGTGCCACGCATTGCGCACCGTAGAATGGATGCCATCGGCCCCGACTAGAACGTCAATCCTGTCGGAAACAGGGCCGGTGTCAGTTTCAAACCGGACGCTGACCCCAGTATCATCCTGCGTGAAATCGACCAGTTTATGGCCGGTCCGGATCGCGTTTGGCCCCAGACGTTCCGTTACCGCATCGGCAAGGCAGGCTTGCAGTTTACCGCGATGGATCGAAAATTGCGGTACGTCATATCCGGCCCACGTACCGCGCGGCTGGCGCAGAATATCCTGACCCGTGGTGGTCTTGTACACCAGTTCGCGCGTTCGGATGCCGATCTTGTCCAGCGCGTCCAGCAACCCCAGATCGGCAAGTTGCCGGATTGCGTGGGGCAGAATGTTAATGCCGACGCCCAGTTCGTTGATGGATTTCGAACGTTCGAACACCACTGGCGAAAACCCGGCCCGATGCAGAGTCAGAGCAAGAGCAAGGCCGCCAATGCCGCCGCCCGCGATTGCAATTTTCAGGGGTTCGGTCATCGTGCGTCTCCGTTTTGGGCTTAGATATTTTAAGTATATAATATATCGGACGCGAGTCTACGGATTGATCAGTGGCTGTGCTGATTCTCTGAGTTCCGGGGGAGTTTGCTGCCCGCATGATTTGAAAACCCGGCGTGAAACGATTTGTTTCGATTCCGGAAATCCTGCGAAATAAGGCCAACCGGCCTCAATCGGCGGCGTCCTGAAACATGCTTCTCAGACTCGTATTTGGAAACAATTTTCGGATAATTGCTTGTTTTTCCTGAAACAGAAAAACCGACTATCTTGGATTGTTTCGCATGTTGTTACAATGTGAAGGGTTTTTGCGTTATCCAACTGCCCTTGTTCTGACCAAAACTTGCCGCGGCATCAAAAGAAATCCGTCATACCAACACCTTGTTGTTCAGCGAAAACGTAAGTGTAGTTGGTAAAGAGTATCCGCAAACGGCAATTTGGTGTATGCTGATTGTCAGCCGCGGTCTGGTTCCTGCCGGGGCTTGCCGCGTGTGGCCCCGGCAATTGTGTTCCGGGCTGCGTGACTGGGGTGGGCCCAGTTTTAGTGTTTGTAGTTCAAGTGACGAGTGTAAAATGAGTAACCAGAACAATGATGCCGCCATTTTGTCGGCCGTAACGCAAAGTGTCCTGTCAGATGTAAAACTGCGGGCACCGACGCCGAAACCCCGTATCGCCAAAACCTGGAGCTTGCCCGGCTTTTTCGGCAAGTGCCGTATAATGACGTCTTTTGGCAAGCTGCCGATCGAAGCGTTGCGCAAGCGTGATCCCGTCAAAACCCTTTCGGGAGAATACCTTGAAGTGACGTGGGTCGACAAAATCCAGTTGGACGAAGATTTCCTGTTACATCATCCGCAGGCGCAACCTGTGTTCATCCCGCGCAATGGTCTGGGATCATTGCAGCCGGAAACGAACATGCTGGTTTCACCGGCGCAACGGCTGAAAGAACCGGGGCGTGTGGGCCGTGAAGCGTTGAAACCTGCGTCAGAACTCGTGGGGGGCACATCGGCGACGCGCCTGCCGCATTCCGGTTTCACCTATTATGTATTCCACTGTGAAAAACCGGCGGTGATCAACGTGGAAGGGATATGGTTTCACGTTGCGCCGTAGGTGAACGTGAAAACAATCTGTTCAGCGCGATTTTTCTTCGGCCTTTTTCCGAAATGCCGGTTTTTGATCATGGTGGCGGAACGCCGAAATATTTTGCGAAAGTTCGAATATTGCTGTAGAATTAGAAAACCTTGCGCTGTTTTCCATTGCGATTCCGGCGCGCCCTGATTGTAAAACTCTGGAGCTTGTTTTGCTACGCTCGATCATCACAGTCGCACTTGTCGGTTCTTCTGCACCTTGGGGTGCGGCTTTGGCGCAGGATGGCCGGGTTTCGACCATGTCGGGCAGCGACTGGACCTTTACGGCAGCGCCCTATGTCTGGGGCACGGGGCTTGACGGCGATATAGGGTTGTTCGGCTTTCCGGCACAGGATGTCGATATCAGCTTTGGCGACGTTCTTGATAATCTTGATATGGCATTCATGGGCGTTTTTACGGCGCGCAACGGCCCCTACAGTTTCGGCGTTGATCTGGTCTATTCGAAACTTGGCACAAATATCGGAACACCCAACGGCATCGCTGCATCCGATATCGATGTCGATGCTACGACATTCTGGGGCACTTTTTACGGCGGATATCAGATTGTTGACGAACCCACCGCATCGGTCGATGTCATCGGGGGCATTCGGGTCTGGTCGGTTGAAAACGATTTCCGCTTTAACGGCGGTGCACTGGCCGGCACGTCCGCCAGTGACGGTGATGACTGGATAGATCCGGTTATCGGCCTGCAATTCCGCAAGGATCTTTCGGAAAACTTCTATGTATCCGGCTGGGGCATGGTGGGCGGCTTTGGCGTGTCTTCCGATCTGGTCTGGGATGCACTTGGGGTCGTCGGTTACGAGGTCAGCGATGTGACTTCGATCATCGTTGGCTACCGGGCATCGGGCGTGGATTACAGCAGCGGCGGTTTTTCATATGACACCGTGCAGCAGGGTCCGATTGTCGGTGCTGCCTTTCGGTTCTAGAAAGTTGGTGGCGTACTTGCGCTCATGATCTCGCAATGGGTTTTGCCGATGTTGCGAAACCGGTGGGGCAGGCGGCTATCGAAAAGGTAACCATCCCCGGCTTTTAGCACGCAAACCTGATCCGCTACCGTAATCTCGATTTCGCCGGAAATGACGATACCGGCCTCTTCGCCGGGATGTGACAAAAGCTCGGGTCCGGTATCACCGCCCGGTGGGTAGTTTTCATGCAGAAACTGCAGCGTATGCTGGGATGCATCGCCGACCTGTCGCAAAGACAGGACGGCCGACCCGTTGGCATGGCCCTGGGGGGCAATCTCGGTGAATTCATCCGCGCGAAAGAAAATCTTGGCCCGGTCTTCGACCTCGAAGTCGGAAAAGAATTCGGACAGGCTGATCGGCACGGCATCCAATAGCCGCTTGAGAGACGCGACCGAAGGGCTGGACTTGTTCTTTTCGATCAGGGAAATCGTTCCGTTGGTCAGGCCAGCGCGCGATGCCAGTTCCCGTTGCGACAGACCGCGTGCCTTTCGGATCATCTTGATTTTCTGTCCAATATCCAACGCAAACTCCTTTGACCTGACAGGTGGCACAAACATGTGCTAAATAAAAGGCCCAACGCGGTCAGCGCCAAAGCGCTTGAGCCGGTCAGATTCTGCCGCCAGACGGTATCTTGGCCAAATCCGTATTGACAATAATATTAAACGCAATATTGAAAATTTAAACGTAACGGAACATTTCTTTTGAAAGGGAACCCTGCAATGGCCCGTGCTGCTAAAAAACAAACTGCAAAATCCGCCGTAAAGAACAAACCGAAAATCGTAGCTGTTTCCGATCTGACGCCGTCGGCGCAAACCAATGCGTCGCTTGTCGCGCGTCGTGACGCGGCGGTGCCGCGCGGTGTTGCATCAGCGGCGCCGATCTATGCGAAATACGCTGAGAATGCGGAATTGTGGGACGTTGAAGGCAACCGCTACATTGATTTCGCGGGTGGCATCGGCGTTTTGAATACAGGCCATCGCCACCCCAATGTGGTGGCCGCTGCCAAGGCGCAGGAAGATCACTATACCCACACAAGTTTTCAGGTTGTGCCTTATGAGCCCTATGTGGCGCTGGCAGAAAAGCTGAACGAACTGGCCCCGGGCAGCCATCCGAAGAAAACGCTTTTGGTGACAACCGGTGCAGAAGCCGTTGAAAACGCAGTTAAAATCGCGCGCGCTGCCACTGGCCGCCCCGGTATCATCGCGTTCACTGGTTCTTATCATGGTCGTACGTTGCTGACCCTTGGGATGACGGGCAAGGTTTCGCCCTACAAGAAAGACGTTGGCCCGTTCCCCGCCGATGTATTCCGCGCACCGTTCCCGTCCGTGCGGGATGGTATCACGGTCGAGGATGCGCTGATCGGGCTGAAAAACCTGTTCCTGACAGACGCCCAGCCCAGCCGCGTGGCCGCGATCATTCTGGAACCTGTTCTGGGCGAGGGTGGTTACATTCCCGTTCCGTTCGAAATGATGCAGGCATTGCGTGAAATCTGTGACGAGCACGGCATCCTGTTGATCGCGGACGAGGTTCAGGCCGGATTTGGCCGGACAGGCACATGGTTTGCCATCGAACATTCCGGTGTGGTGCCTGACCTGATCACCGTCGCCAAAAGCATGGCAGGGGGCTATCCTCTGGCCGGTGTGATCGGGCGCGCCGACATCATGGATGCGCTGGAACCGGGCGGTCTGGGGGGCACATATGGTGGCAACCCTGTCGCGTGTGCCGCCGCAATGGCTGCCATTCAGGCAATCGACGAAGAAGGTTTGCTGGAACGCTCGACCAAGATGGGTGAACATTTTCGCGCCCGTTTCGCCGAGATTGGAGCACGGTCTGCCCCCCACCGTATGTGGGATATTCGCGGGTTGGGCGCGATGATTGCTGTTGAATTCGTTACCGATTTCGAAAGTGCCAAGCCTGATGCAGCCCTTGCCAAATCGATCTGCGCCCATGCGCTGAAACGCGGCCTGATCCTGCTGGGATGTGGCATGCACGGCAACGCGCTGCGTATCATGGTGCCGCTGACGGCGTCGGAGGAACTGATCGAGGAAGGCCTTGTAATCTTCGAAGACGCCCTGAGCGCAGCTGTTGCGGAACAAATGGCCGCCTGACGCGTTGAGACCTTGCGTGACTGAAAGGCGCGCATTATTGCGCGCCTTTTTCGTTTCGGATCACATCGACAGGTCTGCCCGGTGAAAAGCACGGGAAAACCCAAATCGCGCAAGCCTGTTGATTAATAAAATAAACACTCATATCGTGAGTATCCGGGCCGGCGGTTGCAACGACAAGCGCTATACACGGCCCAAAGGGGAGAAAAACAGATACTGAACACTCGGTTCATCAAACAAACCGGTTTCCGGGGGCAAAATTGGCGCATTTCGCCTGTTTCCGTTCCGGTTGGAAGGGCGTAAGACGTGCCGGACACGAAGCCAATCACCGGGTTGATCCGCAATCCGCTTCGTCAGCACGGAGACCGATGAGTATGACCCCTTTCGCAATTGCGGGCGTTCAGATGTATGTGAACGCGTTGCAGCCCAATGTCGACGGTATGATCCAGCGCCTGGATATCCTGATGGCGCGATTCCCCTGGACGCAGATGGTGCTGTTCAGCGAACTGGCGCCCTTCGGTCCACTGGATCGCTTTGCCCAGACCCCGGAAAACGAAACGCTTGACCGGTTTTGCGAAGCGGCACGGCGCCACCGCGTCTGGCTGATACCGGGGTCGATGTTTCTGAAGGCTGCGGATGGCCAGATTTACAACACCGCCGTCGTGATCAATCCCGAAGGCGAGATTATTCGCCGGTATTCGAAAATGTTCCCGTTCCGCCCGTACGAGGCAGGGATCGCCGCGGGCACTGAATTCTGCGTGTTCGATGTGCCTGATGTGGGGCGGTTCGGCCTGTCGATCTGCTATGATATCTGGTTCCCCGAAACGACACGCCAGTTGACCAGCATGGGCGCTGAGGTGTTGTTGCACCCCGTTCTGACGGGCACCACCGACCGGGATGCGGAACTCGCCATTGCGCGCGCCACTGCGGCACAGTTCCAGTGTTATGTGATTGACGTGAACGGTCTGGGTGCGGGCGGCGTCGGCAAATCCTGCGTGATTGATCCGTCGTCGACCGTTCTGCACCAGTCAGCGGGGCAGGAAGATATGTTCCCGATCGAAGTCGATCTGAGCATGGTGCGCCGCCAGCGCGAAACCGGCATGAAAGGGTTGGGTCAGGTTCTGAAAAGTTTCCGCGACCGGTCCAGCGACTTTCCTGTCTATGACCGTACCAGCGGCACCGATGCGTTCCTGCATACTTTGGGGCCGCTTGAAATTCCGCGACAGGGATCGCGTGCCGGGCTGCATGTCGATGTGCCGACATCAGAACCGGGGGCAGGCATCCAGTCGCAACCATCAGTCCACGATATCGGCGCAACGCCGATCTTGGGGAAAACATCCAGCGGCTAGATATCGCTCTGTTCCGGCCGTCTGACGCGGCCGATTGCATCGGTATCCTGCCCCGGAAACGGAGTATGAACGATGCATTCTGTGAACGACTATCATTCGGCGATCCAGTTGCGTTCGGATCGGTGGAGCGCCCTGCGCGAAGCCACATCCAGCCTTGCGCGCAAGCCTTCTGAAAGACAGGCCAACAAGTGCAAGGCCGCGATTGAAGAATTGTTCGTCTCTCTGGCGGTGATAGAACCCTACTGGGCCTTTCCGGGGATGGCAGCGTTTGACCATATGCGCCGTCAGTTTGAGCATGGCAGCTTTGATGATCTGTCTTTTGCGGTCAATCGTGTCACACGCGCCCTGACGACAGGGGCTTACAGACGCCGGCATATCCCGCTGGAACGGGATTCAATCGACAGCGAAGAGCACGACGACGAGGCGATGCTGTCCCCCGAAGCGCGCGCGATGAGCAAACCCTATTTCGAGGTCCTGATTGTCGATCAGGTCAACGAACATCAGGAACGCTGGCTGAAAAGCAACGTGAACCGCATGCGCCGCTCCGAAGATCCGTTTATCTATGAAGCCGTGGTGGTGCCGTCGCTCGAAGACGCATTGATTGCGGTTCTGTTCAACTACAACATTCAGGCCATTGTGGTGCGCCCGGGTCTGGTCCTGCAATCCAAGGTCGACCAGCCGATTTTGACAAAATACCTGAACAATGCGGGCGGTCAGGAACAGATCGAGGCGATGGCACCGGAAGATATCGGGCCGGAACTGTGCCGGCTTATTGCGCGGGTGCGCCCCGAACTTGATGCCTATCTGGTTACTGAACGGTCTGTCGAAGATATCGCCGGGCTTGATCTGGGAATATGCCGCCGCGTTTTCTATAATCAGGAAGATTTCATGGAGCTGCATCTGAACATCCTACGCGGTGTTCAGGCGCGAAATAAAACGCCGTTTTTCAACGCTTTGGTCGAATATTCGCGCCAGCCGACAGGTGTGTTTCACGCATTGCCGATCAGCCGCGGCAAATCGATCACCCGCTCGCACTGGATACAGGATATGGGCGCATTTTACGGGCCCAATATCTTCATGGCCGAAACATCGGCCACATCGGGCGGGCTTGATTCATTGCTGGAACCGCATGGTCCGATCAAGGAAGCGCAGGAACTGGCGGCGCGCGCGTTCGGTTCAAAGCAGACATTTTTTGCCACCAACGGCACATCAACCTGCAATAAGATCGTCGTGCAGGCCCTGGTTCGCCCCGGTGATATCGTTCTGGTGGACCGTGACTGCCACAAATCCCACCATTACGGCATGGTGCTGGCAGGGGCGCAGGTCTGTTATCTGGACAGCTATCCGCTGGACGAATTTTCCATGTATGGCGCCGTGCCCCTGCACGAAATCAAGCATCAGTTGCTGAAACTGAAAGCGGCCGGAAAGCTTGATAAGGTCCGTATGCTGCTTCTGACGAATTGCACCTTTGACGGCATCGTCTACAATGTTGAACGCGTCATGGAAGAATGTCTGGCCATCAAGCCCGATTTGATTTTTCTGTGGGACGAAGCGTGGTTTGCTTTTGCGCGCTTCAGCCCGACCTATCGCCAGCGCACCGCGATGAACGCAGCCAATACGTTGCGCGCAAAGCTGCGCAGCAACGACTATGCAGAAGCCTATGAAAAACAGCAGAAAAAGCTGAAGGACGCGGATGAAGAAACACTTCTGAAGACGCGCCTGATCCCGCCGCCCTCTGCGCGGGTGCGGGTATATGCAACGCAATCCACCCACAAAACGCTGACGTCTTTGCGGCAAGGGTCGATGATCCACGTCAATGATCAGGATTTCAAAGGCGAGGTCGAACAATCCTTTCACGAAGCATACATGACGCACACATCGACGTCGCCGAACTACCAGATCATAGCATCACTGGATGTGGGGCGCAGGCAGGTTGAACTGGAAGGCTTTGAATTTGTTCAGCGGCAGGTCGAGGCGGCCATGTCCATGCGCCGTGCGATCTCGGATCATCCTTTGCTGCAGAAATACTTCAAGGTTCTGACCGCAGGCGACATGATCCCTGAAGCCCACCGCGAAAGCGGAGTGACCAGCTATTATGATACCGAACAAGGCTGGACCGACCTTTGGGACTGTTGGGAAAAAGACGAATTCGTGCTGGATGCCACCCGCGTTACCCTGTCTGTCGGAGGAACGGGTTGGGATGGTGACACGTTCAAGACCGATATTCTGATGGATAAATACGGTATCCAGATCAACAAGACCTCGCGCAATACGGTACTGTTCATGACGAATATCGGCACGACGCGGTCCTCTGTCGCCTATCTGATCGAGGTTCTGGTCGAAATTGCCAAAGGTCTGGATGATTTGCTGGACGATGCCAGTCGAATGGAAAAACTGTCGTTTGAACGGCGCGTCCGGAACCTGATGGAAGACCTGCCCCCCTTACCCGATTTCAGCCGCTTCCACGATGCATTCCGCGCCGATGGCGTCACAACCGAAGGTGATATTCGCACCGCTTATTACCTCAGCTATGACGAGAAGAACTGTGATTATCTGGAACTGCAAGGCAGCTTGCAGGACGCGCTGGATGCCGGAGAGGAAGTGGTCTCGGCCAGCTTTATCATTCCGTATCCGCCCGGATTTCCCATTCTGGTTCCGGGACAGGTCGTCTCGAAAGAAATCCTCGCCTTTATGCGGGCGCTGGATGTGAATGAAATCCACGGCTACCGCGCCGATCTGGGGTTGCGCGTTTTCACACCCGATGCGCTGGCCCGGAAATCGAACAAAAAACTTTCCACCGCAGCCGAATAGAAAAGGAAACCATATGCCCGCGACCGTGCTTAAAAACATCTCGGAAATCCGCCGGTTCTTTCACCGCAACGAAGATCCGATCTATTTCATTTCGGCCACGAACTTCAACCTGCTGGGGCTGGATGAATGGGTGCGCCATTTCAAGTACATCTGCTACATCGACTGCTACGGCGGCAAGCATCCCAACGTGTTTTGCCCGTCCGAACAGCCACATGCCGAATTCCAGTCGATCGAAGACATCAACAATTACCTTTTGCAGCACAAAGAGGTGATCGATTTCATCAAGCGCCGCGGCGGCAAGCCAAAGTTCGTGTTTCTGATGTTTGACGAGGAAACGGAACGCCTGTCCAAGGAACTGGGCGCGGACGTCTGGTTTCCCAAGGCCAAGCTGCGCACCTCGATGGACAACAAGATCGAAACTGTCCGCATCGGCAACAAGGCGGGTGTGCCATCCGTGCCCAATGTTCTGGCCGAAGTGAAAAGCTATGCGGATCTGAAAAAGACCTGTGAAAAGGCCGGAATCGGGCATGATCTGGTGCTGCAATCTGCTTTCGGGGATAGCGGCCACACGACGTTTTTCATCAAGTCCGAAGCCGATTTCTTGCGCCACGAGCACGAGATCGTCGGCGAGGGCGAGATCAAGATCATGAAGCGCATTGATTGTCGCGGTTCCGCGATTGAGGCCTGCGCCACCAAGGAAGGCACCATTGTCGGCCCGCTGATGACCGAACTTGTCGGGTTCAAGGAACTGACCCCTTACCGTGGCGGTTGGTGCGGCAATGAAATCCTGCCCACTGCCTTTCCCCCCAAGGTGCGCCAGAAAGCGCGCGAACTGACATTCAAATTCGGCGAACAACTGCGCAAGGAAGGCTATCGTGGCTATTTCGAACTGGATTTCCTGATCGACAAGAAAACTGGTGACTTGTGGCTGGGTGAACTGAACCCGCGTATCACCGGCGCGTCATCAATGACAAACCACGCCGCTTTTGCCCATGCGGACGCCCCGTTGTTCCTGTTCCACCTGCTTGAATTCTCGAAAAAGAAATTCCAGCTGGATGTGGATGAGTTGAACTCGCGCTGGGCCAATGCCGACATGATCGACAGCTGGAGCCAGATGGTGATCAAGCACACGGATGACAGCGTGGATATCTGCACGCAATCCCCCGAAACCGGTATCTACAAGATGCTGGAAGACGGGCGTGTCGTGTTTGACCGTTTCGATTACCACCGCCGCGCCGTCGAATCCGAAAACGAAGCGTTTTTCCTGCGTATCCTGCAACCGGGTGATTACCGCTATGAAGGGGCCGATATCGGCATTCTGGTCACCCGTGGCCGGTCGATGACCAAAGGTTTCCAATTGAATGAACGCGCCAAGAAGTGGATACACGGGATCAAACAAACCGTTGCGGGTCGGCCGCTGCCGGTGGCCGAAGCGGGGCCGGCATTGGCAGATCCTGCGTTCAAGATCATGTAGCCCGGGAACCATCAATCAATGCTGTGGCGTGCCATATCAGAAGATCAACCCGGCCCGAAATGGGCCGGGCTTTTTGCTGAATACTGGCCCGACTACAAGCGTTGGTGGTTGAAAGAAGGCGAAGGCGTGCGACCAACCTACGCCCAAAGCCGGGCCGCTCTGGCAACGCACATGCCGGAAATCGTGCCATTATATGAAAACCTCTGTGAACTGGCGGGCGGCAGTGACCACGCTGCACGGTTCCTTAGTTTTTATCGCCCGCCGCCCTATCTTGCAGGATGCTCGCAGGCGATCTGGCCGGGGAAAGAACCAGTTCTTGTCCGCAACTACGATTACAATCCGAATGCCTTTGACAGCCTGTTGCTTAAAACGCGATGGCAGGGACGGCGGGTGATCGGCACCAGCGACGGCTTGTGGGGTTTGGTGGATGGCATGAACGACGCGGGCCTTGCCGTTTCGCTAACGTTTGGCGGGCGGCGGGTTGTCGGTGACGGGTTTGGCGTACCGCTGATCCTGCGTTACGTGCTGCAAACCTGCGAAACCGCGCAGGATGCGGGTGCGGCACTGGCGCGGATACCAACCCACATGAGCTATAATGTGACGGTTCTTGATGCAAAGCGGAACTATCTGACGGCCATGATGGGGCCGGACAGACCCGCCATGATCACCCATGCCGCGGTCGCCACCAACCACCAGGAAACAGTGGAATGGATCAGCCACGCGCGTTTCACCTCGACTGTGGAACGCGAAAGATACTTGTTGCAACGGCTGACCTTGCACCGCGATCCGCAGGATAAATTCATCGACGCCTTTTTAAAGCCGCCCTTGTATTCCACCGCGTTTTCGGCCGGATTTGGCACGCTTTACACTGCCGTCTATCGTCCACGTAAGCTTGAAATGGAAATCCGCTGGCCCGGCACGATCTGGCCCATGTCGATGGATGATTTTCAGGAAGGCGGTCGCCGGGTGCAGATACCGGGCGCGGCATAGATCGAATTGTTTGCACTTTCCGGTGGCGTCTTGAGAGTTTGATTGCCGGTGCCGTCTAAGATTGACCTGCGGCACCGATTGCCGTGATCAATGGCAAAGCGCGCAATGTCTCACAGAACAATAGCACGAACCCCCGGGAAACGACTGTGCTCGGGGGGGTCCCCGACACTAAGGCCGAACATGTGTCAGCATCGTGGAGCCTGTGATGTCGTGGCGTGAGCGGCTGTTCGATCTGACGATTCTGGCGCTGCTCGCACCGTTTCTGATCATTGCCGTGCCTCTCATCAGTTTTCTGTTGCTTGTGACGCAGGGGCGGCCGGTGTTTTACCTGTCACGGCGGATGAAATCGCAGGATCAGCATTTTTCCCTGATCAAGTTCCGGACCATGCGCGCCTGCACTTCGGATGCCGGTGTCACCGGTGGTGACAAATTTGCGCGCATAACGCCGCTTGGGCGGCTGCTTCGTCAGACGCGGCTTGATGAATTACCACAAGCCTTGAATGTGTTGCGGGGCGATATCCGTCTGGTCGGGCCGCGCCCGCCGCTGCCCTGTTACGTGCGCAACAACCCCGATCTTTACGCCAAGGTTCTTAGTGCGAAACCCGGCATAACCGGTCTGGCCAGCCTGCTTTACAAGGATGCCGAGGCGCGCCATCTGGCCCGCTGCACGACCGCAGAACAAACTCACGCCGTTTACAATGCGCGGTGCGTGCCGCGAAAGGCAGCGATTGACCTGATTTATCAGCGCAACCGTTCTTTGTTGTTCGATCTGTACCTGATTCTGGCCACAGGTGCGGTGCTGTTTGGGGTCAAATTCCACGGGCGGCCTTATTTCCGGCGCGGTGGTCCGCCCTTGTAACCGCTGGGCTTCCCACCGGGTTTACCCGAAGGTTTTCCGGCTGGTTTGCCGAATGGCTTTCCGCCCTGTTTGCCCGCGGGCTTGCCGGGCCTTGCGCCGGGTTTGCCCTTGCCCGGTTTGCTGCCGGGGCGTTCAATCCGTTTTGAGGGATCGCTTGCATCAAATTTGGGGCGCTTGGGTTTGGGCGTGGCCGTAGCGGGTGCGGTGGCTGGCGCAGCAGGTCTTGGCGCCTCGGCCTTGGCCTTTTTGTGCGCGGGCTTGGCCGCGGGTGCGCGCTTTTCCGAAGGTTCGTTCCCCGCTTTGCGGTCTTTTACCGGTTTCGCCGGCTGTGGGCGATCCGGTTTCTGGCGCGGTTTGCGTTCACTCACAGCGCCTTCGGGGCGTGATCGTTCGGGGCGCGGACGTGCCGGCATTTTATCCGTTGCCTCGCGTGCCGGGCGGGGCTCGCGCCGTTTGGGCGCGCCGCTGCTTCGGGCCGGGCCTGCACTGAAATCGGGGGCTTGCGCCAGTCGCGTTAATGTCGCCCCGCCTTCCACTTTCTCACCGGCTTTTCGCGCAAAATCGTCGGCGCGGGCCGCCTTGATCTCAACAAAGCTTTCGGACTGACGAATTCGGATCGCCCCGATATCGTCCTTGGTGATGCCACCCGCATTGCACAGAATTGGCAGCAGGCGGCGCGGCTCTGCATTCTGATCGCGCCCGCCGGAAACGGAAAACCAGACAGAGGGGCCAAATGCTTCACTTGGGCGCGGATCAGGGGCCCCGCCGGGATCGGCCAGTTCTTCCGGCGCAGACTGGCGTGCCTGAAACAATCTGATATAGGCGGCGGCGATCTGTTCGGCGTTGTAGCGTCCGACCAGTTCACCGACAAACGCGGCTTCGCCCTCTTCAACCGGCATGTCCCAGACGGGATCCTGCAAAAGCCGTTCTGCATCCCGCGCCTGCACGGCTTCGGCAGATGGGGCCGATACCCATTCGGCGTTGATCTTGGCCATTTTCATCAGCCGCTGCGCCTTGTTGCGCGATTTTGCCGGCACGATCAGCGCACTGACCCCCTTGCGTCCTGCGCGCCCGGTGCGGCCGGAACGGTGCAGCAGCGTTTCAAAGCTGGTCGGCAATTCGGCGTGGATCACCAGTTCCAGATTGGGCAGGTCAATGCCGCGCGCAGCCACATCCGTGGCGATACACACCCGCGCGCGTCCGTCCCGCATCGCCTGAAGCGCATGTGTCCGTTCGTTCTGCGTCAACTCGCCCGACAGGGCCACAACGGAAAACCCGCGATTGGAAAACCGCGTGGTCAACCGGTTCACCATTGCCCGTGTATTGCAGAACACCAACGCATTCGGTGCCTCGTAATACCGCAAGACGTTGATAATGGCGTTTTCCACATCGCGCAGGGCGACGTTCATGGCCAGATATTCAATGTCGCTGTGTTGGGTCTGCTCGGCAACCGTCTGAACCCGCACCGCATCTTTCTGATAGGTCTTGGCCAGTGTCGCGATGGATTTCGGCACTGTCGCCGAAAACATCAGAGTGCGGCGGTCTTGCGGTGCTTCGCCAAGGATAAATTCCAGATCCTCGCGAAACCCAAGATCCAGCATTTCATCGGCTTCATCCAGAACCACCGCCCGGATATTGCCCATGTCCAGCGATCCGCGCATGATATGGTCGCGCAAACGACCCGGTGTCGCGACAACGATATGTGCGCCGCGCTCCAGCGCGCGCCGTTCGTCGCGCATATCCATGCCCCCGACGCAGGACGCCATGACAACACCGGCCTTCGCATAAAGCCAGCTCAACTCGCGTTTGACCTGAAGGGCCAGTTCGCGGGTCGGCGCAATCACCAGCGCAAGCGGCGCGGCGGCGCCTTCAAAACGTCCGTCCGGCCCCAAAAGCGTTGGCGCAATCGCCAGGCCAAAGCCAACTGTTTTGCCCGACCCCGTTTGTGCCGAAACCAGCATATCCGCGCCTTCCAGATCAGGCGCTGTCACAGCCTCCTGAACCGGGGTGAGGGTTTCATATCCACGCTCTTGCAGCGCATCGGAAAGGGTCTGGATCACTTGGGGTTCCACAGGTTTGGCAAAAAAGGGCAGGGACACTCCACGCAGGATCGCCCAAGCGCCTTGCCCTAATGGGAATGGCGCGCGTTGTATAGGGGCAATCCGTCACACGGCGCTTTCACGCAGGGCCGACTAACGAAATTCAGTCAGCCGGACATTGGACAACGGATACTGTTCTTTTTGCTTCAAATACGGATTTTTTGCATCGGCGCAGGATGCCGGTGTGAAGATTGCGCAAACCGTTCGTCTAATCGCGGACCGGTGCGCCGCCGATGCTGGCGCTGATTTCAGCCGCCGCGCGTGCCACCTGTGCGCCAAAACCGTCAACCTGACGATCACCAAACCGGTTGCTGGGTCCCGAAATCGAAACTCCGGCAATTGGTTCGCCCGTTGCATCACAGATTGCGGCGCCGATGCAGGACATGCCTTCAAACCTTTCCTCGCGGTCAAATGACCAGCCGCGGGCGCGTGTTCTGGAAAGATCATCCAGCAGCAAGGTCGGCGTTACCAGTGTGCGCGCCGTGAATTCCTCAAGTCCGGCGGATTGCATCAGTTTCACCACCTTTGACTCGTCCAATGCCGCCAGGATCGCTTTGCCGGTGCCGGATGCGTGCATGGACGTGCGTGTCCCGTGATCAAAGAATGCACGCACCGGGTTTTGCGATTCAACCTGCCCGATAAAGACAACCTCGGATCCGTCAGGCACAGCCAGATTGGCAGTTTCTCCTGTCGACTGCATCAGCGCGCGCATTACAGGGCGGCTGATGTCCAGCAAGTTAGTGCGCTTCAGAAAAGACGTGCCGACACGGTAGGCTTCGATGCCGACCATCCAGGTTTGGGTGTCTTCGTCAAATTCGGCAAACCGGCGCTTTTGCAATGTGGTCAGAATGCGGTGCGTGGTGGCGGTAGGAATGCCCAGACGCATGGCAACATCAGTCAGCGACGCGGCATTCTGGCGCGACAGGGCATCCAGAATACCCAATGCACGATCCAGTGACTGCAAGGTCGAAGCAGAGCTTGCGGTAAATTGTGATTTGGGCCGCCCCCGTTGTTTTCTGACAGGTTCTGACATGGTGCGAATCCTTGCTGAAATCACGGTTGAGTCATGTTTTCATTTTTGAAAAATATTTTCAATAAAAATCTTTTGACAAAAATGAAAATATAAAAAGGCAATAAAAACATCGCAATAAGTAAAAATTTTCAAAATGAAAAATGTTTTTGAGAAAATTGTGAAAAAGACAGGATCGGGTATCTTGTTCTGACCGAAACGAGGAGTTGGTAAGATGTCAGATCAGAACCCTGTGTTCATTCCCGGACCAACCAATATTCCGGATCGTCTGCGCCGTGCGATGCAGGTGCAGTCGCAGGATCACCGTTCGCCCGACTTCGTCAAGACATTCGCGCCGGTGCTGGAAAAAACCAAGGCCGTTTTCGGCACGACCGCGGGTCAGATCATTACCTTTCCTTCAAGCGGAACGGGGGGATGGGAAGCGGCTGTTACCAATACATTGTCCAAAGGCGATACGGTTCTTATCGCGCGATACGGCATGTTTTCGCACCGGTGGATCGATCTGTGTCAGCGCCACGGTCTCAACGTTCAGATCATCGAATGCGAATGGGGTGGGGGCGCACCTGCCGACAGGTTTCAGGCTGCTTTGCAGGCGGACACAGATCGCAAGATCAAGGCGGTACTGGTCACGCATAACGAAACGGCAACGGGCGTTGTGTCGGATATCGCAGCGGTGCGGCGTGCGATGAATGCAGCCGATCACCCGGCGATGTTGTTCGTGGACTGTGTCAGTTCTTTGGCGTCGATGCCGTTTGAAATGGATGATTGGGGCGTGGATATAGCGATCGCCGGCTCGCAAAAGGGCTTTATGCTGGCCACGGGCATGGCAATTCTGGCCGTCAGCCCCAAGGCGCTGGCGCATATGGAAACGGCCGATCTGCCACGCACGTTCTTTGATTTCCGCGACATGATGAAGGCCAATTCAACGGGGGGCTTTCCCTATACTCCGCCGCTGCAATTGATCTATGGCATGGGCGAAAGCCTGAACATGCTGTTCGAGGAAGGGCTTGATAACGTCTATGCGCGTCATCACCGTCTTGCCGAAGGGGTGCGCCGCGCTGTCGCCGCCTGGGGTCTGGACCTGGTTGCGCAATCGCCCGATCTTTACTCCGATACGGTCAGCGCGATCTATGTGCCGGACGGGTTTGACAGCCACGCGCTGGTTGAGCATGCGTTCAGGGCTTACGGCGTGTCCTTTGGCATCGGGCTGGGCGAAATGAACGGCAAGGCGTTTCGCATTGGTCATCTGGGTATGCTGACCGATGTCATGGTACTGTCCGGTCTGGCCACTATCGAAATGGCGATGGCCGATCTGGATTATCCGATCACTCTGGGCACGGGCGTGACCGCAGCACAGAATTATTTCAGACACTCGCGCGACAGCGCGCTTAAATCGGCGGCTTGACCCATGCTTGATACACCAGACCTGACCATCGAGGACGTGAAATGGGCGCATGAACGCATACGCCCCTATATTCACCGCACCCCTGTTCTGACATCGACATATCTGAACGAGCGTACCGGCGCGCGGCTGTACTTTAAATGCGAGAATTTCCAAAAGGCCGGTGCGTTCAAGGTGCGGGGTGCCTGCAATGCAGTTTTCGGGTTAAGCGACGCGCAGGCGTCAAAGGGCGTGTGTACCCATTCCTCGGGCAATCATGCGCTGTCCCTTTCCTATGCGGCAGGACAGCGTGGAATACCGTGCAATGTGGTCATGCCGCGCACCGCTCCGGATGCGAAAAAAGCGGCTGTGCGCGGATATGGCGGCAAGATCACCGAATGCGAACCATCCACATCCAGCCGGGAAGAGGTGTTTGCCCGCGTTCAGGCGGAAACCGGTGGCGAATTCGTGCATCCCTACAATGACCCGCGCGTGATTACGGGGCAGGCGACCTGTTCGCTGGAGCTGATGCAAGAGGTCGAGGATCTGGACGCCATTGTCGCCCCCATCGGCGGCGGCGGCATGATTTCGGGCACGTGCCTGACATTGTCCAATATAGCGCCGCATGTCGAAATTTTCGCGGCAGAACCGGAACAGGCCGATGATGCCTATCGCAGTTTCAAAGCGGGGCACATCATTGCAGATGATGCGCCTGTAACGGTCGCGGACGGGCTGAAGGTGCCGTTAAAGGAAAACACGTGGCACTATGTGTCCAATTTCGTGACCGATGTTCTGACCGCAAGCGAGGACGAGATTATCGCCGCTATGAAGCTGACATGGGAACGGATGAAAATCGTCATGGAGCCAAGCTGCGCCGTTCCGTTGGCCGTGATTCTGAAAAACCCCGAAGTGTTTGCCGGCAAAAAGGTTGGCGTGATCATAACCGGCGGCAACGTCGATCTGGATAAACTGCCCTGGATCAAGGGCTAAGGAGGACAAGACATGAACAAGCAAGTGAACTTTGACGATCTTGAAGTTGGATACGACATCCCCGCGACCATCGGCATGGACGAGGCCGACATCCAGACCCCCTGCCTTGTGCTGGATCTGGACGCGCTGGAACGCAACATCAAGAAAATGGGCGATTACGCTAAATCTCACGGAATGCGGCATCGCGTGCACGGAAAAATGCACAAGTCGGTGGATGTCGCCCTGCTTCAGGAAAGTCTAGGCGGGTCGTGCGGTGTCTGCTGTCAGAAAGTATCCGAGGCAGAAGTGTTCGCGCGCGGCGGGATCAAGGATGTGCTGGTATCAAATCAGGTGCGCCAGCCTGAAAAGATCGATCGTCTGGCCCGCCTGCCGAAACTGGGCGCGCGCACGATCTGCTGTGTCGATGATATCGACAATGTGGCCGATCTGTCCGCAGCCGCACTCAAGCACGGAACCGAGATCGAATGTCTGGTTGAAATCGATGTGGGCGCGGGGCGCTGTGGCGTTCAGTACGGGCAACCTGTTGTCGAACTGGCACAGGCGATTGATGCAGCGGATGGCCTGAAGTTTGCGGGCATTCAAGCCTATCAGGGCGCGATGCAGCATATGGATTCCTACGAAGACCGCCGCGGCAAGACCCAGATCGCAATTGATCAGGTGCGCGAAAGCGTCGATCTGCTGAAAGCAGCAGGTCTGGACTGTGATATCGTCGGTGGCGGCGGGACGGGCTCGTATTACTTCGAGAGTAATTCCGGTGGTGTTTTCAACGAATTACAGTGCGGATCTTATGCGTTCATGGATGCGGATTATGGCCGCATTCTGGACAAGGACGGCAAACGGATCGACGAAAACGAATGGGAAAACGCGCTGTTTATCCTGACATCCGTCATGTCCCACGCCAAGGCGGACAAGGCGATCGTCGATGCGGGACTGAAGGCGCAATCGGTCGACAGCGGTCTGCCCACCATCTATGGCCGCGACGATGTGGAATACGTGAAATGTTCCGATGAACATGGTGTAGTCGCCGACCCTGATGGTGTGTTGAAGGTCAATGACAAGCTGAAACTGGTGCCGGGCCATTGCGACCCGACCTGCAATGTCCACGACTGGTATGTCGGTGTGCGCAACGGCAAGGTTGAAACCCTCTGGCCGGTGTCGGCCCGCGGCAAAGCCTACTGACGCATCGTGGCTGCGCTGCTTTGGGCCGCCAGCCGACCCTTTGAATATCCACGGAGAATTCCCCCATGAACAGCCCCACATCCGACGGTCTGCTGATCGTATCCGAAGACGTTTGCGCCAATGTTATCGGCCGCGACGATGCGTTCCGTGCCGTTGAAGACGTTTTTGGCGCAATGGCGCGCGGTGATGCCTACAACTTTCCGGTCATCCGCGAGGCGATCGGCTATGCTGACGCGCTTTACGGCTTCAAATCGGGCTTTGACAAGGCGGGTATGGCGCTGGGCGTGAAATCGGGCGGCTACTGGCCGGGCAATGCGGCCAAGGGCCTGACCAACCACCAATCGACGATTTTCCTGTTCGATCCCGATACGGGGCAATTGCGCGCGCTGGTGGGTGGCAATTACCTGACCGCGGTGCGCACGGCTGCATCGTCATCGGTTTCCATTGCGCATCTGGCGCGCAAGGACAGCAAGGTTCTGGGCATGGTCGGGGCAGGGCATCAATCCACCTTTCAATTGCGCGCCGCCGCAGAACAGCGCGATTTCGAAAAGGTCGTGGCGTGGAATTTCCATCCCGAAATGTTGCCGAACCTTGAAAAGGTCGCAGTCGAACTTGGGCTGGAATTCCAATCCGTCAGTCGCGAAGATCTGGGCGCACAGGCCGATGTGATCATCACCATCACCTCGGCGTTCGAGCCGTTGATGAAAAAAGACTGGATCAAACCCGGCACACATATCGCCTGCATGGGAACCGATACCGTTGGCAAACAAGAGGTTGATGCCGATCTGGTTGCGGCGGCAACAGTGTTCACTGACGAAATTGCACAATCGATTTCGCTGGGCGAAGCGCAACACGCCTTTGGTGCCGGCATGATCAATGAAAGCGACATCACCCCTATCGGCGCTGTTATCAACGGTGATCACGCGGGTCGCAGCAGCGATGACGAAATCACATTGTTCGACGGTACAGGCGTCGGGCTTCAGGATCTGGCCGTGGCGTCCGTGGCTGCGCGTTTGGCCCATGAACAGGGGCTGGCGACGCAGGTGGCGCTGTAAAGCGCGTCAACTGCTGGCAAGGTGTCGCGCGTCCCGGGCCATCACCTTGATCACATTGCGCGTCTGATCCGTGTCTTTCGGGTTGGACGCATTGCCATCCAGCGCGCGGCGCAGCACGCCTTGCAGGATTGCCAGCAGGCGGAAATACGAAAAAACCACATAGAATTTCCAGTTGTCAGGGCGGGCAATATTGCGCCGTTCACAGTATTGCGCCAAATAATCCGCTTCTTCGGGCAGACCGGTGGCGGCGCGATCCACGCCGCCCAGCCCGCGAAAATGCCCTGTGTGGGGCAGTCGCCAGTGCATGCACTGATAGGCCAGATCGGCCAGCGGATGGCCCAATGTGCTCAACTCCCAGTCCAGCAGGGCAATCACATTCGTGCCGTTCCGTGAAAACATCATGTTATCAATGCGGTAATCACCGTGCACGATAGATGCGGCGCCATCGTCAGCGACCAGATTGTCCTCCAGCCAGGCGATCAGCCAGTCGGCATCGGGCAGGGGGGTGGTTTCGGCGGCCTTGTACTGGGATGACCAGCGCCCGATCTGGCGTGCGAAATAATTTCCGGGCCTGCCAAAATCCTGCAATCCGACGGCAACCGGATCAACCGAATGCAACGCGGCCAGAACCGCGTTCATCTGGTCATAAACTGCGCTGCGGTCCGGTTTGGTCAATTCTGGCAGGGCAGGATCCCAGAACACCCGCCCGTCGATATGCTCCATCACGAAAAACATCGTGCCAAGCGGTGTGTCTTCGCCGGACAGATGCAACATTTTCGGCACGGGTACATCCGTCCGTGCCAGCGCCTGCATGACGCGGTATTCCCGATCCACCTGATGCGCCGATTTCATCAGCTGGCCCGGCGGTTTGGCCCGCAGCACAAACTGTTGCCCCCCCGATCGCAGTCGGTATGTCGGATTGGATTGTCCGTCTGAAAATTTGTCGATGCTGTCCAGCGTCCTAAATCCGGCGACATGGGTGGCAAGATAGGTTTCCAGCGCGGCGTGATCGAAATTATGCATGGGGCCAGTCGGTTTCCGGTGATGGACAATGTGCCTTTCAGTCATCCATTATTTGGGTCAAAGGTAAAGACAGTCGCAGCACTACAGAAGGAAAGCCCGGTTTATGGATATGAATTTTTCGATGCGCCCCGAAATGCGCGACCTTCTGGGCCAGGTCACAGACATGATCCGCGACAAGGTGATCCCGCTTGAGCAGGAGTACCACGCCGAGATCAACAAGGGTGATCGGTGGACCTATACCACCCGTCAGGCGCAGATACTTGAAGGGTTAAAGGCCGATGCCAAGGTCGCGGGGCTGTGGAATTTCTGGCTGACCGACAGCGAAAAGGGCATTGGCCTGACCACCGTGGAATATGCCTATTTCGCCGAGGAAATGGGGAAAACCCCGCTTGGCGCCGAAGTGTTCAACTGTTCGGCGCCCGACACCGGCAACATGGAAGTGTTCGAACGCTACGGCACGCAAGAGATGAAGGATCAGTGGCTTGCGCCGCTGCTAGAGGGGCAGATCCGGTCTGCCTATCTGATGACGGAACCGGATGTGGCCAGTTCGGATGCGACCAATATCGCCATGTCCTGCGTACGCGACGGGGACGAATATGTTCTGAATGGTGAAAAGTGGTGGGCGACAGGCGCGGGCGATCCGCGCTGCAAGGTTTACATCGTCATGGTGAAAACCGCCGGAAACGAACAGCCCAAGCATCAGCGGCAATCGATGATCGTGGTTGATGCAGACAGCGACGGTATCGAAAAACTGCGCCCGATGGAGGTGTACGGCCACGATGATGCCCCCCACGGCCACATGCATTTCCGGTTCAAGGATGTGCGTGTGCCCGCACAAAACCTGCTGCTGGGCGAAGGGCGCGGGTTCGAGATTGCGCAAGGCCGACTGGGGCCGGGGCGTATCCATCACTGCATGCGCGCCATCGGTCAGGCCGAGGCCGCGCTGGAACAAATGTGCCGCCGTGCCCTTGCCCGCGAGGCATTCGGTAAAAATCTGGCCCAGCTGGGTGCCAATTACGACATTATTGCCGAATGCCGCATGGAAATCGAAATGGCCCGCCTGCTGTGCCTCAAGGCTGCGTGGTACATGGATCGCGGTGACAAACGTGCCGCCGCCCCGTGGATTTCGCAGATCAAGGTGGTGGCCCCGCGAGTCGCGCTGAAGGTGATCGACGAAGCGGTGCAGATGCATGGTGCGCAAGGGATTTCGCAAGACACGCCGCTGGCGCAGGCCTGGACCCATGTGCGTACCTTGCGGTTGGCTGATGGGCCGGACGCGGTGCATCGGCGACAAGTCGCGCGTGCGGAACTGCGCCGCTTTACACAGGAAAACGTCTAGGCTGGAATGACTTCACCAGGTATCAGGGCGTGGGGCATACGGTATGATGCAGACAGGAGACATACGTGACCCACTTTAATCTGGTCAAGGATTGCTATTCTTCGGCATGGCATCGCCGTCATCTTATCGTTCCCGTCTACATCGCACTGCGGCTGGCCGCCTATGCGGTAATCGTGCCCTTGTTGGGTGTCATGATCAATCTGGGCGTGTCTCTTTCGGATCAAAGCGCGCTGACGGATCAGGATATCGCACGGTTTTTGCTGACCCCTACAGGTTTCGTGGTGTGCATCGGGCTGGTCAGTATCCTGCTTCTGAACGAGGTGCTCAGCCTTGCTGTGATGACGGCGTTTTTGCGCGCGGAAAACGCAGGCGTCGCACAACCGGTCCGCACGGGTCTGGCCGCGATCCTCAGAAAAAGCAAATCGCTGATCCTGTTCTCTGTTTTGCTGGTGTTGCGGGTTACATTTATCGCGGTTCCGTTCTTGCTGGCGTGCCTGTTGGCTGTTGGCGTGTTCCTGTCCGAATTTGATATCAATTATTATCTGTCGGCCCGCCCGCCGGAATTTTACAAGGCAGCGGCAGTGATTATACCCCTGCTGCTGATTATGGGCTGGTTGCTGCTGTCGCAGCTTTCAGCCTGGGCCTTGTCGCTTCATTTTGTCGTCTTCGGTGAAACGTCACCGCGCGGTGCGTTTGGCATCAGCGCGCGCAGCATGGCCGGTGATAGGACCAAACTGATTGGCCAGATTGCGATCTGGGTCTTGCTGCGGGCCATCGCAATGGGTGTGCTTGCGCTGATTTTCGGCCTTGCGATTGGGGTGATCCCGATCCGTCCCGGCGCGGGATTGCGCACGGCGCTGGTTCTGATCCTTGTGCTGGCGGGTCTTTGGATGCTGATGCGTCTTGTTGTGGCGGGTGTGTCAGTTGGCGCGCTGGCCAAGCTTCTGAACCGGCATTTTGACAAAGTGGGCGGCGGTGCATCCCTGCCGGTGCCTGACACGCAAAAAACATCCGCGATCAAAAAGGCAGTACTTGCAATCATCGTGCTGGTGCCGCTTGGGCTGATCTCCGGCGCGTTTCTTCTGGACAGGGTCACGACAACGGACAGCATTGAAATCATTGCCCACCGTGGTGCGGCAGGCAGCCGTCCGGAAAACACGCTCGCCTCGGTCCAGAAAGGGATCGAGGATCGGGCAGACTGGATCGAGATTGACGTGCAGGAAACGGCAGACGGCGAGATTGTCGTGGTCCATGACAGCGACCTGATGAAGCTGGCGGGCGTCAACCTCAAGATCTGGGATTCGACGCTGGAAGATCTTGAGGAAATAGATATCGGAAGCTGGTTTGATCCCGCTTATGACGATCAGCGCACACCGCTTTTGCGCGATGTTCTGGAACTGGCCAAGGGCAAGTCAAAGGTTCTGATCGAACTGAAATACTACGGCCACGATATCGCTCTGGGAGAACGGGTGGCCCGCGTCGTCGAAGACATGGAAATGCAGGACCAGATTGCCATCATGTCGCTGAAGTATCCCGAGATCCAGAAAATGCAGGAATTGCGGCCAACATGGCGCACCGGCGTTCTGGCGGCCAGCTCTGTCGGCAATACGGCAAAACTGGATGGTGATTTCATCGCCATAAGTCAGGGTTTTGCATCGTCCAGTCTGATCCGGGCCACGCAATCTGCGGGCAAGGATATCTATGTCTGGACGGTCAATGATCCGCTGGACATGTCCAAGATGATTTCCAAAGGTGTGAACGGGCTGATCACGGATGAACCGGCGCTTGTCCATCAGGTGTTGGCGTTCCGCGCCGGGCTCAGCACGCCCGAACGGCTGCTCTTGTGGCTTTCCGAGGCGCTGGGGCTTGAGTTCAACACAAAGGCCTATCGCGATGATCAGCCTTAAGCCGTATCTGGCGCTGGCGGCCTGTCTGCTTGCGGGTGTCGCTGCCGCACAGACAGAAGATGAAGGCGGGCTGTCACGCAGTCTGGAATTGCCGGCGCACAAAGCGTTGCAATCCGTAATCGCCCGGAGCGACACTGAATTGGCCCTGTTCGCGACCGACGGGTGCAGTGGTGGCCTGTCACGGGTGTGGGATCTGGTGGCCGAAACCTTTCCCGATTTTCAGGACACCCACGACAATGAACCACCTTGGCAGGGATGCTGTGTGACCCATGATCGCGCCTATCACAATGCCGGCGAAGCGCAGGATGCGGCCGCAAGTTTCAGCGCGCGGTTACGTGCGGATCAGGCCCTGCGCGGTTGTGTGATCGAAACCGCCGATACGCGCATGGACGACCTGATCGCGCTTTACGATGTGGAAGAGGGTCAGGTGCGCTCGGCCTATAACACCATCGCAGGTGCGATGTATCTGGCGGTGCGTTTCGGTGGCGCACCCTGTTCCGGCCTGCCATGGCGGTGGGGGTACGGCTATCCGCAATGCTCGGTTCTGACCGGGGCGTTTGACTGATGTAATTTCCGTTTGCGTCCCTTTGATTTTCTGGTCAATGTTCCGGTCATGCCAGCCCCACTGATAGATAATCTGCAATACGCCAACTTTTCGCCCGCGATCTTTAAACAGATGCGCGTCGGCGGGGTTGATGCGGTGCACGTGACAATCGCCTATCACGAAACGTTCCGCGAAATGGTTCTGAACCTGGAACAGTGGAACCGCTGGTTTGAAACCCATTCCGATCTGATTTTCAAAGGCACCACGGCCGCCGATGTGGCCCTTGCCCAACAAACCGGTCGCACGGCGATCTTTTTCGGATTTCAGAACCCCAGCCCGATCGAGGACGATATCGGCCTGATCGAGATTTGCCACCAGTTGGGCGTGCGCTTCATGCAGTTGACCTATAACAATCAATCGCTTCTGGCGACGGGTTGTTACGAAGACGAAGACACCGGCCTGACCCGGTTTGGCAAACAGGCCGTGACTGAAATGAACCGCGTCGGGCTGGTTGTGGATATGTCGCATTCTGCCGAACGTTCGACGCTTGAGGCGATTGACCATTCCACGCGCCCGATCGCGATCACTCATGCCAATCCGCACTGGTGGCACGCGGCCCTGCGCAACAAATCCGATAAGGTGTTAAAGGCGCTGACAGGGGCAGGGGGCATGTTGGGGTTCTCCGTCTATCCGCACCATCTGGCGGGCGGACCGGCCTGCACACTGGATAGTTTTTGCAGCATGATCGCCGAAGCGGCGGATCGGTACGGTGCGGAAAACCTGGGGATTGGAACGGACCTGTGTCAGGACCAGCCCGACAGCATCGTCGAGTGGATGCGCGTCGGGCGCTGGTCAAAGGTGATGGATTACGGCGAAGGCTCAGCCAGCAATGCAGGGTTTCCGCCCATGCCTGACTGGTTCAACGACAACCGCGATTTCGGGAACATCCGTCAGGGTCTGGCGTCTGCCGGTTTTGCCGCAGACGAAGTTGACGGTATCATGGGCGGCAACTGGTTGCGGTTTTATGAAACATCATTCGGAGCGTTAGAGTGAAGGATTTTCCTGCTGATCCCGTTGTCCCGCTGCGCGCGCCGGATCAGGTGATGCGGCTTGAGCGCATGGGCGCATCTTTTCCGACGCGCCTGTCATTCCTGCGCACCCTGATGCGGCAGTTGCGCGACGAAGGTGCGCGCGTCACCCGCCCTGTCTGGTCGATTGACGCGGACGGGTTCGGCCATGCGGTTTATTCGGTTGATCTGGGTGGGTACACCTATTCGCTGGTTGCGGTATCGACCTATCTGCCACCCGATCAGCGGACAGATCGTGTTATCGCAACGGCGTGGGATACGTCTTATGTTCTTTATGACGGTGTGCCATCCGCGGACGAGGTTGCCCGCATCTGCCGCGCCGCCCCCCAGCAGGAGGCCGCGCGCTTTGAAGAGCGTGATCTGGTTCTGTCCCGCGCGAACAAGTCCGTGCGCCTGTTTGCCCATGTTGTCGACGCGCTGCGCGCGGGGCAGCAGCCGGATCAGACGATGATCCGCGACATCGGCTATCTGATGCGGACGACAGCCGTTTACGGCAATGGCAAATTCGGGATCGCGGACCGCGCCCGGATCGCGGATCGCCCCGGATTGGGCGGCCCGTTCATGGCCGAAATGCTGACCGTCTGGCTGATCCGTGGCTTTACCCATGATCTGGTCGAACATATGGGCGGTGCGCAACTGGATGTCGGGTTGAAACGGCATCTGGGCATCGGCAATTCCACCGGGCTGGGCATGGCGCCGTTTCTGGTATCCCATCCCTTGTTGCTGGATGCGTGGATGCAGGTGCGTGAAACCGCACTGGCCCGCGTGCGCAGCGTTGAATTCCTGAGTATAGAGCAGATAGAACATCTTTACAGTCTGGCCCCGCGCGTGGCTCAGCATCTGGCCGAATGGCAGGTGCCCGATCCGCAGGCGCAAGCAGCAATTGATGTTTTGCGCCGCGAATGGCCACAGGTCACCGCCAGCCTGACACCGGATGCGATGACTGCCGCCTCTCCGATTGATGCGCTGATCAAGGACAGTGCGCGCTGGTCCGTCGAGATGCAGGAACTGATTGTTGCCTTTGTACTGGAACCGTTTGGCGATCTTGTCGATGGGCTAGCCGATTGCATGGCCACGCCCTTTACCCCGCAACTGGACCCGCAAATGGGGCTGGATCAACTGCGCGATATCCTGAAAACCCGCTGGGATTGGGCGTTGACGCCGGATTACACGCAGCGCGAAAATTGCGCGCAATTCTGGTACGTGTCGGAAGAAAAGCTGGAGCCGCGCCTTGGCAACCGGTTTGCCGAAGACGGTGCCGATCTGGAAAGCCCGCTGGATATTGCAAGGCAGGTCAAGGCGTTGTGGGCCGATCTTGAAGGC
The DNA here is from genome assembly GCF_051013555.1 of Sulfitobacter sp. TBRI5. Classification (NCBI taxonomy): domain Bacteria; kingdom Pseudomonadati; phylum Pseudomonadota; class Alphaproteobacteria; order Rhodobacterales; family Roseobacteraceae; genus Sulfitobacter; species Sulfitobacter sp. TBRI5. Next base: position 2,379,273 of record NZ_CP112884.1, read on the forward strand.
GCGACTGGCGATGTCGCCGGCTTTCTTCGGGCGCATCCGCAACACCGGTCTGCGCTGCGACGGGTTCAGACACTGGAGCGCCACCCCTATGCGGAAATCCGCGACAACCTGATTGGTGCGCAGTGCCGCCCGATTGATATGCTGCGCTGCAAACTGTCCTTTTTCGGGGCGGCAAAATTCGATCCGAAATCGGATCGCTGGACACGGATCAATCTGGCGCAAGGCGCGCCGCTGTTTGATGAACTGTCCCGCGCCGATGATTGGTTCCTGCCGCATTTCGGACTGGTATGAAACGCTCGGTCAATGAAATACAGGGGCTTGTTCTCAAGGCTGCGCGCGGGGCGGGTGTGCCACTGGGTATCGCCGAAGACTTGTGGGTGGCTGTTCCGTTCATATTGAAAAACAATGCGCTGAGTGATGTTGTTGATGTGCTGGAAGGGGCGTCCTTTGTACCGTTGCAAGATGCCGTTTCGGCACTGGATGCGCGTCAATGCGGACAGGATGCAGTCGCGCCCTCCGGGTTGTTGCCTGCACTTTACGACGCCATGGCGGCGGCACGCGGGGTATTGCCGGACTGCAATACCGAACCGGCATCAGGCGCGCAGGATGTGTCTGGTCAGGTCTGGGCCCGCCTGAATGTACTGGCGAAACGCACCTATGTGCCCAGTTCGGAAGAATCGCGCGCCGCAGGTGCCGGTGCGGGCCTTACGGACAACGATTAAAACGCTGTTATATCAGTGCCCTGCGCAAAAGGATTCACGTCGTATTGGACCGAATGCAGATACAACCCATGCGGCGGGCACACCGGCCCACAGGCGCCGCGCGCGCGAGCATCAAGCGCTGATTTGACATCTTCGGGCTGCCACGATCCTGCCCCGACGCGTTCCAGTGTTCCGACAAAACTGCGCACCTGATTGTGCAGAAAGGATCGCGCCCGCACATCGAAATGCACCTCGCGTCCTGCCATCGTGGTGACCTGCCGGATATCCAGGCGATCCAGCGTCTTCACCGGACTGTCGGCCTGACATATGGTTGAGCGAAAGGTTGTAAAGTCATGGTTTCCAACCAGAAAGCCGGCAGCGTTTTGCATTGCTTCAACGTCCAGTTCATGCGCGACCTGCCAGACCAGACCGTTGAAATGGGCGCTGGGCGCGCGACGCATCAGGATGCGGAACAGATAGCGCCGTTCGCGTGCGGAAAACCGGGCGTGCCAGTCATCGGGCACGATGGCGCAGTCCAGAATGGCAACGGGCGCGGGTTTCAGATGGTAGTTCAACGCTTCGGACAGGCGGAACGGGTCCCAGTCCCGCTCCAGATCGCAATGCGCCACCTGGCCCAGACCATGTACACCTGCATCGGTGCGTCCGGCGGCAGCGATTGCATGATCACGCGGTTCCAGTTTGGCCAGCGCGGCCTCGATCGCGCCCTGCACAGACGGCTGGTCCTTTTGCCTTTGCCATCCTGCAAAAGGCTTGCCGTGATATTCAACTTTCAGTGCATAGCGGGGCATATCTGTGCCTTAAACTGACGGGACGTGCCGGGCAATCCCCACTGGTAACCGCGCCTGGCACACCCTATCTTGCGACAACGCAGAAACAGGGGCAGTAATTTGGTCATTTCAACGATTGCGGGCGGTATCTGGCGCGGCGTCGAAAACGTGCAGGATACGGTTTCCGAAACGTTTTTCGAACCTGTCATCAGGCTGGGCGTGACCGGTCTTGCCCGGTCGGGCAAGACGGTGTTCATCACATCGCTGGTGGCCAACCTGATGGATCGCGGGCGGATGCACGGCCTTATCGCTGCAGCCGAAGGCCGCATCAGCGCTGCCTATCTGCAACCACAACCGGACGATACGGTGCCCCGCTTTGATTATGAAACGCATATCGGGGCGCTCACGGCAAAAACGCCCCACTGGCCCGACAGCACCCGCGCGGTCAGCGAATTGCGCCTGTCTCTGCGGGTCCGCCCAAAGGGGCTGTTGTCGGGGTTGCAGGGGCCACGCACGGTGCACATTGATATCGTCGATTATCCCGGTGAATGGCTGCTGGATCTGGCGCTGCTGGACAAATCCTATAGCGAATGGTCCCGCGATGTACTGGATCGGATCAGGAACCGGCCACAAGCCGCAGAGTACATCGCGCAGATGTCGACCGTTGATGGTACTGCACCTCTGGACGAAATGCAGGCCAAAGCGCTGGCTGCCAGCTTTACCGCCTATCTGCAGGCCGCGCGGGGCGACGGGTTTTATGATTGCACGCCGGGGCGGTTCCTGTTGCCCGGTGATCTGGAAGGATCGCCGGTGCTGACATTTGCGCCGCTGCCGGATTGTGGCGCGATGCCGCGAAAATCGCTGATCCGTGAAATGGAACGCCGCTACGAAGCTTACAAATCGCAAGTGGTAAAGCCGTTTTTTCGCGATCACTTTGCGCGGATCGACCGGCAGGTCGTTCTGGTGGATGCGTTGGGCGCGATCCACAAAGGCCCGCAGGCGGTCGAGGATATGCGCCACGCGATGGCGGATTTGCTGTCCGCCTTTCGCCCCGGACGCAATGCGTTCCTGACACGGCTGCTGTTGGGCAAACGGGTGGAAAAAATCCTGTTTGCGGCCACCAAGGCGGATCATCTGCACCACACGCAACACCAAAGCCTGACCGCAATCATGGAGGCGCTGACCCGCGAGGCGCGGGATCGTGCGCGTTTTGCCGGAGCGCAAACAGCGGCGATGTCCATCGCGTCGCTGCGCGCCACGGTCGAGGAAACCCGCCAGCACAATGGCAAAGACCTCAATCTGGTGCGCGGTACCTTGCTTGAGACTGGAAAGCAGGCCGCGTTTTATCCCGGTGCATTGCCGCAAGATCCAGCGCATCTTCTGGGGCCGGCGCGTGACGGCGCGCAAAAATGGCTGGATGAAGATTATCAGGTGATGTCCTTTGCACCCGCGCCGCTGACCCTTAAACTAGGCGATGGTCCGCCCCATATCCGGTTGGACAGGGCGGCAGAGTTTCTGATCGGGGATATGCTGTGACGGTGTCTCTGGATGCGGCGCGGCCGCTGGATGCAGGTGCTGTTGGCGCGATCCTGTCACGGGCGACGGATGATGCGCCGTGGCTTCCCCGCGTGCACAGCCGTGCGCAGGAAATCCGCTTTGCGGCAGACATGATTGATGCGGGCTGGGTTCAGGTCGCACGTCGCAACGGGGCCATTGCCGGTTTCCTGTCGCGCAACGGGGCCGACATTCACGGGTTGTACCTTGATCCGTCGGTGCAGCGACAGGGCTTGGGGCGTGCGTTTGTTCAGGCCGCACAGGCGGTTGAACCTGCGTTGCGGTTGTGGGTCTATCAGGCCAACATGAACGCGCAGGCGTTTTACCGCGCGCTGGGGTTTTGCGAAACGCAGCGCACGGACGGGTCCGGGAACGATGCGGGGCTGCCCGACATCCGGTTTGAATGGCAAAGAGAGGCAGGCTGACATGGCACAGGGTCCGGTCTTGATCGAACTTGATGACAAACCGGTAACGGATGTTGCGGATGCACCGCCAGTGCCTGATCTGGGGGTGCCAACCCCGGACGGGCGCGCGATGCAGGCTGCGGCACGGCTGGCGACGCGCAAACCATCGCGTTTGGCGCGCTGGTTCTGGGGACTGTTGGCCGCGCTGGTCAGCGCGATGGTGTCGCTGGCCGCATGGAACTTTGTAACGGCGCTGGTGGCCAGCAATCCGCTGCTTGGCTGGGCCATGACCGGGCTGATCGGCGCCTTTGTTCTGGTGCTGCTGGCCATTGCCCTGCGCGAGGCGGCGGCGTTTTCGCGGCTGGCGCGTATCGACAGCCTGCGCCACGGCGCAACCCAGGCGCTTGCCGGGAACGATCTGGCGGCGGCACGCGATGTGGTTGGCAAACTGAACGCGCTTTACCGGCATCGCGATGATACAAGTTGGGGCCGTGATCGATTGGCGGAACGGCAGGGCGACCAGTTCGATGCAGAAAGCCTGATCGGGCTGGCCGAAGCCGAGGTTCTGGCACCGCTGGACATTGCCGCCAGCCGCGAGGTTGAGGCTGCGGCGCGACAGGTCGCCACCGTGACGGCGCTGGTGCCGATTGCGCTGGCGGATGTGGTTGCGGCTCTGACGGCCAATCTGCGCATGATCCGCCGCATCGCCGAAGTCTATGGCGGGCGGTCCGGCACCTTGGGAAGCTGGCGGCTGACTCGTGCGGTGCTGTCGCATCTGGTGGCCACGGGGGCCGTGTCCGTGGGCGATGACATGCTGGAACCGTTTCTGGGCGGGTCAATCCTTGGCAAGCTGTCGCGCCGCTTTGGCGAAGGATTGGTGAACGGGGCGTTGACGGCCCGTGTTGGTGTGGCCGCGATTGAGGTTTGCCGCCCGCTGCCCTTTACCCGCGCCAAGCGCCCGTCTGTGCGCGGCATTGTGAAACGCAGCCTGACCGGGCTGTTCGGCTCTGCCAAGGCCCCTGACGCCCCGGTTTGATCTGGCGCAGAGCGCGCGGTTGGCAAACTGGTCATAAACACCCCTGTTAGCCAAACAGGGGACCAGATATGCCGGATCACGGACATAGCCAGCACGAGATTGAAGCCCGCATCGAAAGCGCCACCGGCCACGGTGTGTTGCGCGATACGGTTTATGGCGCGATTGACGGCGCGGTCACGACCTTTGCGATCGTTGCTGGTGTTGCGGGGGCAGGGCTTTCGCCTTTTGTGATTGTCGCATTGGGGCTGGCCAATGTTCTGGCCGACGGCTTTTCCATGGCGGCGGGCAACTATTCGGGCACCAAGGCCGAAAAAGACAACATGCTGCGCCTGCGGGCGGTGGAAGAACGCCACATTGCCACCAATCCCGAAGGCGAAAGACGCGAGCTGCGCCATATCCTGTCCCTTAAGGGTTTAAGTGGCGATGTGCTGGAACAGGCCACCGATGAAATTGCCCGCCATCATGACAACTGGATCGAACTGATGCTCGAGGGCGAATACGGCCTGTCCAACACCATGCCGCATCCGATGCGCGGAGCGCTGGCCACGTTCGGTGCCTTTCTGGTGGCGGGCATGATCCCGCTGCTGCCGTTTCTGTTCGGCGTGCAGAACGCCTTTGTTGTATCCTCGGGCATGACGCTGGCGGTGTTCTTTGCGATTGGCGCGCTCAAAAGCAAATGGTCGCTTGAACCGTGGTGGCGATCGGGTATCGAAACCTTTCTGATTGGCGGGTTGGCGGCGGGCATCGCCTATTTTGTCGGGTCGTTGTTTTACGTCTGACGGTGCGGCATTGCGGGCCTCTGGACGCGGCGGATGTGCGGGCCTATAACGCGCCCATGAACCGCCCGACCGCGATCATTATTCGAATTATATCCCCCGGCGTTTGATCTTTCCAAACGGCCGGGACACAGGTGTTTGATCCTTCGCACCGCCCCTTTCACACATCAGACACTTCTATCCAAGGACGCCCGCCATGTGCGCCGACACGCCCCAGACACCCGATTACAAATCAACGCTGAACCTGCCCAAAACCGATTTTCCGATGCGCGCGGGCCTGCCCAACCGCGAACCCGGCTGGTTGGAGCGCTGGGAAAAAATCGGTGTCTATGACCGCTTGCGCGAAAAACAGGGGCGTACGCCTTTTACGCTGCACGATGGCCCCCCCTATGCCAACGGGCATCTGCATATCGGCCACGCCCTGAACAAGACGATCAAGGACATGATCGTGCGCAGCCACCAGATGATGGGCTTTGATGCGCGTTACATCCCCGGTTGGGATTGTCACGGCCTGCCGATCGAATGGAAGATCGAAGAACAGTACCGCCAGAAGGGCAAGAACAAGGACGAGGTGCCGATCAACGATTTCCGCGCCGAGTGCCGCAAATTCGCCGCCGGTTGGGTCGATATCCAGCGCGAGGAATTCAAGCGTCTGGGCGTCACCGGCAACTGGTCCGATCCGTATCTGACGATGGATTTCCACGCCGAACGCGTGATCGCCGAGGAATTCATGAAATTCCTGATGAACGGCACGCTTTATCAGGGATCAAAGCCGGTGATGTGGTCGCCGGTGGAAAAAACCGCACTGGCCGAGGCCGAGGTGGAATATCACGACAAGGAAAGCTTTACGATCTGGGTGAAGTTTGCCGTGCACAAGACGGACAATCCTGCACTTGAGGGCGCGCAAGTGGTGATCTGGACTACAACGCCGTGGACAATGCCATCCAACAAAGCCGTCGTATTCTCAAATGATATTTCATACGGCATCTACGAAGTGACAGATGCGCCCGAAGACAACTGGGTCAAGACCGGTGAAAGGTTTCTGCTGGCCGACAAGCTGGCCGAAGATGTCTTGGGCAAGGCGCGCGTTGACGCTTTCAAGCGCGTTGGCGAAGCCGGCGATCTTTCCGGCACATCCTTGCGCCACCCCCTTGCCGGTGCCGAAGGCGGCAACGGCGAATGGGACGATCTCCGCGATTTCCGCGCCGCCGATTTCGTCACCGATGACGAAGGCACAGGTTTTGTGCATTGCGCCCCGTCCCACGGGCTTGAGGAATACGAACTTTACCGCGATCTGGGCATGCTGGGGCAGGTGATCACCTACAACGTCACCGAAGACGGCACGTTCCGGTCTGACCTGCCGTTTTTCGGCGGCAAGGCCATCCTGAAACCGAACGGCAAGGAAGGCGATGCCAACACCGCCGTGATCAACAAGCTGGCCGAAGTGGGCGGGTTGTTCGCGCGCGGCAAGATCAAGCACAGCTATCCCCATTCGTGGCGATCCAAGGCGCCGGTGATCTACCGCAACACACCGCAATGGTTCGCCGCCATCGACAAACCTGTGGGTGATGGGCAGGACACGTTCGGCAAAACCATCCGGGAACGTGCCCTGACCGAAATCGACAACGTCAAATGGACACCGAAATCGGGCCGCAACCGGTTGTATTCCATGATCGAATCGCGCCCTGACTGGGTGTTGTCACGCCAGCGCGCATGGGGTGTGCCGCTGACCTGCTTTACCAAGGTCGGCGCGCTGCCCACCGATGATGATTTCCTGTTGCGCAATCCTGCGGTGAACATGCGTATCATCGAAGCGTTTGAAACCGAAGGCGCGGATGCCTGGTACGAAGACGGTGCAAAGGAACGGTTCCTGAACGGTATCGTGAACCCCGAGGAATATACCCAGGTCACCGATATTCTGGACGTGTGGTTTGATTCCGGATCAACCCATGCCTTTACCCTGCGCGACCGTGTCGATGGCACCAAGGACGGCATCGCCGATGTCTACATGGAAGGCACCGACCAGCATCGCGGCTGGTTCCATTCGTCGCTGTTGCAATCGGTCGGCACCACCGGGCACGCGCCTTATCGCAATGTGGTGACGCATGGGTTCACGCTGGACGAAAAGGGCATGAAAATGTCCAAGTCGCTGGGCAACACCATCGTGCCCGAAACCATCGTCAAACAATATGGCGCGGATATTCTGCGTCTGTGGGTGGCGCAGACCGATTATACCGCGGATCAGCGGATCGGGCCGGAAATCCTGAAAGGTGTGGCCGACAGTTACCGCCGGTTGCGCAACACCATGCGCTTTATGCTGGGCGCGCTGGATCAGTTCGACGAAGCGGATCGTGTTGATCCTGCCGACATGCCCGAACTGGAACGCTGGGTGCTGCACCGCGTGGCCGAATTGGACAAGGTTGTGCGCGACGGATACGCCGCTTTCGATTTTCAGGGCGTGTTTCAGGCGGTGTTTACCTTTGCGACAGTCGATCTCTCGGCGTTCTATTTCGATATCCGCAAGGATGTTCTGTATTGCGACGGCGACACCGATCGCCGCCGCGCCGCGCGCACGGTTCTGGATATCCTGTTCCACCGACTGACAACATGGCTTGCGCCGGTTCTGGTGTTCACCATGGAAGAGGTCTGGCTGGAGCGGTTCCCCGGCGATGACAGTTCGGTGCACCTGATCGATATGCCGCAAACACCTGCCGCCTGGGCAAACCCCGATCTGGCCGCAAAATGGGCCAAGGTACGCGCCGCGCGCCGTGCGGTGACCGCCGCGCTGGAAATCCAGCGCAGCGACAAGGTGATCGGCGCCTCGCTTGAGGCGGCACCGGTGGTCCATATCGAAGATGCCACCATGCTGGCGGCGCTGAAATCGGTGGCCTTTGATGATCTGTGTATCACGTCTGCCATTTCGCTTACCGCCGATCCTGCCCCTGCCGAAGCGTTCCACCTGCCCGAAGTGCCGGGTGTGGGGGTCGTTTTTGAAAAAGCGACCGGCGAAAAATGCCAGCGCTGCTGGAAAATTCTGCCGGATGTCGGCAGTCACACACATCCGGGTGTATGCAAACGGTGCGACAGCGCGCTTGCCTGATCACTGATGCGCCTTTCGGAATGTATATTGCATTTTCCGAAAGGCGGCGTCAGGCTGGTCTGACGCGATCCGGATAATCGCCAGATAATCGAAGGAATGCCCCATGTCCGACATGACTGACAAACAGGCGCTGAAAACCAAATTGCGCGATACCATGCTGGCCCTTGAGGCCGAAGAGCTGGAAACCGCCGTGGCCCATTACGAGCATTACCTGCACGAGGCGATGACGGACGAGCGTGACAATCCCGATCGCGAAGACATTGCACTGGCGCGCGGCAATGCCGATCTGGCCGCAGCTTTCGATCATCCGGTGCACACCCACCATGCCAAGATCGACGCGATTGAAAACGCCAACTTTTCCGTGACGGATGTAGTGCGTCCGGGTGCTGTTGTGGCGTTCAACAACCGCCATTTCATTGTCGTTGCATCAACCAAACGGTTCGACTGTGACGGGATCACCTATATGGGTATTTCCACCGCCAGTCCGATCTACAAGGCGATGGAGGGTCTGCAGGCGGGCGATACATTCACCCATAACGGTCAAACCTTCACGCTTCAGGATGTGATGTAGGCCCGCCTGCGATCGTTCCGGACCTATTTGACAGATTTACCTGCGATCACGGGCGAAGCCTTTGACGCTCCGGAGTTCGCGGTTGCCAGAACCTTGGGCTTTTCTGCCTTGGGTTTCTTGGCCTCTTTGTTGCCGCGCTTGTTGTTACCTTTGGACATGGTCATTTCCTTTTTGCTGGATCACCGAACGGCTTGTGCCCATCGGGTCGTTGCTCAGGAAGATCAGGGTTGCCTGACAATGGCTGTCAGGGCGATGATTTCGGATGAGGCAGCAGGTTTTTCGACAAACCGGAAACGCCCGGATCATCGAACGCCTGCGCAGGCATAATACCAGTGCCAAAGACGTCTTTCAACGAAGATCGCAAAGGCACAAAACCGCAGGTTCCGGATTGCGCCCGGCCATCAGGCACCGCACAATATGCCATGGCAACGCTTACCCTTGATACGCAATTCGGCCCGCTTGGTCTGGTCGAGGAAGACGGCGCGATTGTTGCGTTGAAATGGACATCGCAAAGCGTCGGCGCACCCTCCGCACTTTTACGCGAAGGAGTAAGCCAGCTGCGCGCTTATGCCGAAGGTCGTCTGACGCGTTTTGATTTGCCGCTAAAGGTGGTTGGATCGGATTTTCAGCAAGCGGTTTGTGCAGCGATTTCAGACATTCCGTTCGGGGATACCAAAACCTACGGTGATATTGCCAAGGCGCTTGGCGCGCCGGCGCAGGCTGTGGGCGGTGCCTGCGGGGGCAATCCGATCCCGGTTATCATCCCGTGCCACCGGGTGATGGGCGCCAAAGGATTGACGGGATTTTCCGGTGCCGGGGGTATAGAAACCAAAGTGGCACTGTTGCGGCACGAAGGGGCGGCAGGATTGTTGATCTGACGATCAGTCGGCCGCGTTTTTTTCCGGAATGATCTGCTGCGCGATGCCTGCAAATGTCAGGTAGACGCTGGTGATGACCAGCCCCCAATGGGCCCAGCTTTCGGGATGGAAATCAACCCAAGCGGCCCATCCTGCAAAAAACGTCCAGGCCAGCGCCATCGGCAGGGTCAGGGTGCGCCACCGTTCCGTGCGCACCGGATGCACGAATTTCAGCGGCAGGAACATCGCGATGGCGAGCGCGGTAACAAGGGCAAGCGACACCCAGAAATTCGGTTCCAGCGCAAAGATAACCAGCACAAGCATGTTCCAGCATCCGGGAAAGCCCGAAAAGGAATTGTCTTTTGTTTTCATGCGGGTGTCTGCGAAATACATGGCGCTGGCAAAGGTGATGACAATAATCGCGAACCAGCCGGTCCAGCCGTCCATCAGCCCGGATTTGAACAGTGCAAAAGCCGGAATGAACACATAGGTCAGATAGTCGATGATCAGGTCCATCAACACGCCGTCAAATTCGGGTGCATATTTCTTGACGTGGTATTTTCGCGCCAGCGGACCATCTATGCCATCTACCGCGAACGAGACGACCAGCCACAGAAACATCAGGTCCCATTTTTCATCGACGGCAGCCAGCATGGCCAACATCGCGAAAACAGCACCGGTGGCGGTAAGAAGGTGCACGGCAAGAGCTTGGCGTTGAGGTGTCATGCCGTCCGTCATGGCGCAAGCGCACCGGATTTGCAAAACGAAAACCGGACCAGACGGGCAATCTCTATCCAGAGGTTGCGCAAGAGGCACGGACAGGTTGCGTGAATGTGGATTGCATAGACCGGACAACAGGGGGGGACCCCATTCAGGCTTTGGGATGCGTCCGGTTATACACCTCCATCAGGCGCGCCGTATCGACCGCCGTATAGGCCTGTGTGGTCGACAGGGATGCGTGCCCCAACAATTCCTGTATCGCGCGCAGATCGCCCCCCGCCGATAACAGATGCGTTGCAAAGCTGTGGCGCAGGGCGTGCGGCGTCGCCGATGCAGGCAGGCCAAGCTGCATGCGCGCGGCCGCCATCGCTTTTTGTATGGCGCGCGGATTAAGCGGGCCGCCGCGCACGCCGCGAAACAGCGGTTGTTTCGGTTCCATCGGGTGGGGACACAGGCGCACATATGTGGATACAGCCTGACGCGCGGCATCGATCACGGGAACGACGCGTTCTTTTCCGCCCTTGCCGACAATGCGCAAGACCTTGGGCAATGGGACCTCTTTGCCGGACAGCCCCAAAGCTTCGGATATGCGTAATCCGCAACCGTAAAGCACAGTCACAACAGCAACGTCCCGCGCAGCGACCCAATCGCTCTGGCTTTGCAGTTCGACAGTGTCGATCATGGCGCGCGCCGCGTCTTCGGCCAGCGGGCGTGGCAGCTTTTTCTGGAATTTGGGCGATCGGGTGGACAATACCGCCGTGGGTTCAAACCCTTCGCGCGTCGCAAGCCAGCGATAAAAGGATTTCACCGCCGACAGCTTGCGCGCAAGGGATCGGGCACCTGTTCCCGTACTGCGCATATGCGCCATCCAGGATCGCATATCGGCAACGTCGATTTGTGCCAATGCGCCTAGACCCTGGCTTTGCCCGTGATGTGTGCTCATGAAGGCAATGAATTCGCTGACATCGCCCCGATAGGCCGTGATCGTGTTGTCAGACGCGCCATCAAGCGATTTTTGTGTTTCCAGCCAACGGGCCAGACTGTCCTGTGCAGCGGGTGAAATCAGGGTCAAGACAACCAGCGGCGCATCGCACGCTCGAACACGCCCGCGAAGAATGCCAGCAGATCAGTGCCGTGCTGCGGGGTGAAATGGTGCGGATCTTCCGCCCCCATCACCAGCAACCCGGGCAGACGGCCTTCGCCAAAATCCAGCCTCAGCACCGCTTCAGAGCGGATCCAGTCTGCCTGCTGCCCATAGATAAAGGGTGATGCATCCTGAACCTGGCGCAATGTGACCTGACGAGAGTTATCGCCACGACCATCGTTCAGGTAGCTTTCGATAAATCCGGGGGCCGCAACATTGAGAACTCCGTCCAGCCGCGCAACAGCGGGGTCAGCTTCGCACTGGACAGATTCCAGAACCAGCTTGATCGCGTCCACCCGCAGAATTTCGGCCACCTCACCGCCCAGATCCCGCAGAAAGGTCTCGAACTCGACCGGATCCAGCAGGCGCAGGATTGCGCGGTGAACCTGATTTGTACCGGCCAGATTTTCATAGGCCGCGGCAATCACGCTGCGGTGGGTGTCTTCCAGCCGGTCCAGCCGCGCTTCCAGCCGTTCCATTGCGATGCCGCGCAAATCAATGATGTTGCCGCCCATCGATTTTTCATTCGCAGCGACCAGGGCCTGCATCACATCCTGATCATCCAGAATCACATCAGGCTGAGACATGATCGTTTTACGCAAAGCATCTTCTATTTTTGGCTGTCCACTCATACCGACCTCTTACCGATTTGTTTGGCTATAACACGACTTACAGGATTTTTTGACCTGTTTTTTCCCAATCTGCCAAAAAGGCGTCAAGGCCGGACTTGGTCAACGGGTGATCCGCCAGCTTTTTGATCACGGCAGGCGGGGCGGTGATGACATCAGCCCCGATCAGCGCGCTTTGCGTAATGTGGTTCACCGTCCGGATCGATGCCGCCAGAATCTCGGTCTCGTAGCCGTAATTGTCATAGATCGTGCGAATGTCCGCGATCAGGTCCATGCCGTCCAGATTGATATCGTCCAGCCGCCCGATAAAGGGGCTGATGAATGTCGCACCAGCCTTGGCCGCCAACAGCGCCTGATTGGCCGAAAAACACAAGGTCACGTTCACCATGTTGCCTTCGCCCGACAATGTCTTGCACGCTTTTAGGCCAGCCCATGTCAGCGGCACCTTGACGGCAATGTTGTCTGCGATCTTGGCCAGCTTGCGGCCCTCGGCAATCATGGCGTCTGCTTCGGTCGCGACGACTTCGGCGCTGACAGGACCATCGACCAGATCACAGATTTCCTTGGTCACTTCCAGGATGTCGCGGCCCGATTTCATGATCAGCGACGGGTTTGTCGTGACGCCATCGACCATGCCCAGATCGTTCAGTTCGGCGATTTCGTTGATTTCGGCGGTGTCGACAAAAAATTTCATGGGCAGCGGTCCTTTGATGGGTTGGCGTTGGCTTGCGATGGCTTTACCTCATGACGTGCGACGCTGAAACCCTGAATTCTTGAACGAGGCCGCGTGACCGATCCGCAATTCTTTGACGAAGGCATGCTGGTGGGGGTGTTGACCGCCCAGCCGCTGGATCGGCTGCTGGATTACAAGGCACCCGAAGGTGGCTGTCAGCGCGGCGCCTTTGTCGAGGTGCCGCTGGGCCCGCGCAAGGTGCTGGGTGTGGTATGGGGGCCGGGCAAGGGCGATTATGATCTTGCAAAAATCCGTTCGGTCATCCGGGTGCTGGATGCCGCCCCGATGCGCGAGGAAATGCGCGAATTTCTGCGCCGCGCGGCCGATTATACGCTGACGCCAATGCCCGCCATGCTGCGGCTTGCCACGCGGGCACCGGGGCTGGGCGATCCGCCGTCGATGCGCAAGGTGTACCGGCGCGGGACCGGTTTGCCCGATCGCGCCACGGCAGCGCGCAGCCGTGTTCTTGACGCGCTTGAGGAATATGGCGGTCTGGCCTTTACGCTGAAGGAACTGGCCGAGGTGGCAGGCGTATCAACATCCGTTATCAAAGGGCTGGCTGTGCAAGGCGTGGTGCGCGAAGAAGACAGCCCGCGCGACATGCCGTTCGCGCGGCTTGACCCCGCCTTGCCCGGAAAGGCGCTGACCCCGGATCAGGCGGCGGGCGCTGCAACGCTGAAACAGGCGGTGCGGGCGGAAACCTACGGCACCACATTGCTGCGCGGCGTCACCGGATCGGGCAAGACCGAGGTTTATCTGGAAGCGGTGGCAGAATGTCTGGCGATGGGGCGGCAGGCGCTGGTGCTGTTGCCCGAAATTGCCCTGACAGCCGAATTTCTGACCCGCGTGCAGGCGCGTTTCGGGGCGCAGCCTGCCGAATGGCATTCCGGCGTCACGATGACGGAACGGCGCCGCACATGGCGCATGATCGGGCAGGGGGGCGCGCAACTTGTCGTTGGTGCGCGCTCGGCCCTGTTTCTGCCGTTTCAGGATCTGGGCCTGATCGTGGTCGATGAAGAACATGATACATCCTACAAGCAGGAAGACGGGGTGCTGTACAATGCGCGCGACATGGCGGTTTTGCGGGCCTCTATTTGCGGCGCGCGCGTGGTGCTGGCCAGCGCCACACCGTCGCTGGAAAGCTGGACAAACGCGCAAGCCGGAAAATACGACAAGCTGGAACTGACGACGCGGTTCGGAGAGGCGGTGATGCCCGACATGCGCGCCATCGACATGCGAACGGAAGCCCTGCCATCCGATCGCTGGATATCACCCAGCTTGCAATCCGCCGTGCAGGACCGTCTGGCAAAGGGCGAACAGGCACTGCTGTTCATCAACCGGCGTGGCTATGCGCCGATCACCCTGTGCCGTGCGTGCGGCCACCAGATCGGATGTGATCACTGCGATGCGCGCATGGTGGAACACCGCTTTCTGAAACGTCTGGTCTGCCATCAGTGCGGCGAAAGCAAACCGATCCCCGACAAGTGCCCGTCTTGCGATGCAGAAGACCGTCTTGCCCCCGTCGGCCCCGGGGTAGAGCGGCTGGGCGAAGAGGCGGCGGCCTGTTTCCCGGACGCACGCATTGCCACGCTCAGTTCCGATATGTACGGCAGTGCGCGCGCCCTCAAGGCCGAGATCGAGGCGATTGCCGCCGGGCAAGCCGACATCATCATCGGGACGCAACTTGTTGCGAAGGGGCACAATTTTCCACTTCTGACTCTGGTGGGCGTGATTGATGCCGATCTGGGGCTTCAGGGGTCCGATCTGCGCGCCGCCGAACGCACGTTTCAGCTGATGCGGCAGGTCGCGGGGCGAACCGGGCGTGCAGACAAACCGGGCACGGCGCTTTTGCAGACCTACCAGCCGGACCATCCGGTGATCCGCGCGATTCTGGCGGGTGATGAAACAGGGTTCTGGACGGCCGAAGCAGCGGAACGTGCGCAGGCCGGTGTGCCGCCATTCGGGCGCATGGCGGGCATCATCCTGTCATCGTCGGATGTGGCGCAGGTCTTTGATCTGGGCAATGACATGGCCCGGCGCGATGCGCCCCTGCGCCGGATCGGGGCGCAGGTGTTCGGGCCGGCGCCCGCCCCGATTGCGCGTATCCGCGGGCGTCACCGCGTACGCCTGCTTGTCAAGGCAGACAAGGGCGCGCCGTTGCAACAGGCGGTCAGCGAATGGATCGGCCAGTTCCGCCTTAAGGGCGATCTGCGCCTTGCCGTCGATATCGACCCTCAGAGCTTCTATTAAGTTATTTATATCAGGCGGTTGCCAGATACTTCTGATCAATCAGGTAATCTGTCGCCATCGCGCCGATCCACATGCAGAACAGGGCCAGCCATGCTGTCGCGACAAAGATCGATCCGCCGGTAACACCTGCACCGATGGCACAGCCTCCGGCCAGCATACCGCCAAAGCCCATCAGCGCCGCACCGATCATCGCCTTGCGCATCACCAGCGCGTTGTCAAAGGCCTGCCAGCGCAACTCGCGCGTCAGCGCGGCTGATATCAATGCGCCGATAAAAACGCCTGGCACCAGGCCGATGTCGAATTCCAGCACGGCATTGCGATCCAGAAAATACATTAACGTATGGGCTGAAGGGCCTGTAAATGTGGCGCTTTCGATCTGCACAGGTTCAAAGGCCACCTGCGACAGCCCGAATGTCAGAACCCACCCCACGGCAACGGCAAACCCGACGCCCGAGGCAAACACAAGCCTGCCAAACCCGATCCTGTTACGGCGCGAGATTTCCAGCGCCAGAACCGCCAGTGCGATGCCCATGACCAGACCCATGTAATCCGGCATACCGCTGGTCGACAGCAGATCAACATTTCGCCCGCCCGGCGTAACCCATAGCCCCGCCAGATATTCCCGCGCCGGTGTCAGCCATCCGCCAAGGCTCATCTGGGCGATCACCGCAAAGATCAGGCCAGAGACGATCGAACGCATGTTGCCGGTGGCGGCCAGCACCAGCAACCGCCCCGAACAGCCACGCGCCAGCACCATTCCGATGCCGAACATCAGTCCGCCGATAATCGCGCCTGACCAGCTTCCGGCGACAGCCATCATGCGGGCGTCCTCGGCGCGCATCAGGCCCGTCAGGCTGGCACCCTGAACCCAGACCAGAGCGGTTGAAAACGTCAGCAACCACACTGCAACAGCAGGCCCCATGGACCCGCGGGCAAATTCGACCGTTGCCGCGCGCAGGCAAAACCGCGACCGGTGCGCGGCGATGCCGAATGTCAGCCCCGTGATCATTCCGAACAACGCCGCTGTCGGCGCCTCTCCAATCCGTTCCACCAGTGCAATCAGGTCCATATCCGGCCTCGTTTTCCGCATAAGCTTTCTTGAATGTGTACACCACAGTGCGCCCCTGCCACTTTGATGCAGATCAGATGTGCGATTTTGCCCCTCGTCAGCGCGACCGGATCGGCCTAATAGACATGCATGGCCCGCATTGTACCCCTTGCCGATGCTCGCGCATTGCCGCTCTGGCGTCGTCCGACGACACTGCTGTTTCTGATGGCGGCGGCGATGCCGATTGCCTTTGCAACATGGTCGGCACTGCTGAACAATTTCGTGATCGAGGTTGCCGATTTTGACGGCTCGGACATCGGATTGTTGCATACCGTGCGCGAAATTCCGGGGTTTCTGGCGGTCGGGGTGATCGCGATCATCATTTTTATGCGCGAACAGGTGCTTGGCCTTGTGTCATTGATCCTGCTGGGTGCGGCCACAGCGATCACAGCGTGGTTCCCTTCTCTGGGCGGTATCCTGACCATCACGATGCTGTCCTCGATCGGGTTTCACTATTACGAAACGGTCAACCAGTCGCTGCAACTGCAATGGCTGCCAAAAGACCGCGCGCCACAGGTGCTGGGCTGGCTGGTGGCGGCAGGGTCTGCGGCCACGTTGTTTTCCTACGGTCTGATCGTGTTGCTTTGGGAGCCGCTGGGGCTGACCTATAACATCGTGTACATGCTGTCGGGCGGGTTGACGGCGGCAATCGCGCTGTTCTGTTTGCTGGCCTATCCACAGTTCGAGGCGCCGAACCCCCAGATCAAACGGCTGATCCTGCGCAAACGCTACTGGCTTTATTACGCGTTGCAATTCATGTCGGGCGCGCGGCGCCAGATTTTTGTGGTGTTCGCCGGTTTCATGATGGTCGAAAAATTCGGCTTTGCCGTCCACGAGGTGACGGCGCTTTATCTGATCAATCTGCTGGCCAACATGGTATTTGGCCCGTTCATGGGCAAGGCCGTGGCCGTCTTTGGGGAACGCAACACGCTGTGCTTTGAATATGTCGGTCTGATTATCGTTTTTCTGGCTTATGGCGGCATCTATTTCTTTGGCTGGGGCGTTCTTCTGGCGGCGACGCTCTACGTGGTCGACCATCTGTTTTTTGCGCTGGCGCTGGCGCTGAAGACCTATTTCCAGAAAATCGCCGATCCGGGCGATATTGCACCTACCGCCGCCGTGGCCTTTACCATCAATCATATCGCGGCGGTGTTTCTGCCGGTGGGCTTGGGGCTTTTGTGGCTGTTGTCGCCGGGGGCGGTGTTTGCGCTGGCGGCGGGTATGGCGGGTGTTTCGCTGATCCTTGCGATGATGATCCCGCGCCACCCCGAACCGGGTAACGAAACGATCTTTTCCCGGTACGTACCGGCTGCGGCCGAATAAAACATGGCTCAGGGCCGGTTCCTGACCGGGTCCACGATGGGCCATGTGTCGCGGATGACGGCCACTGGTGCACTTGGCATCACGTTTGTCTTTCTGGTCGATGCCGCCAATCTGTTCTGGATTTCCCAACTGGGCGATGCGCGTCTGGTGGCGGCGATCGGGTTTGCCTTTGCGATCCAGTTCTTTTCGGTGTCATCGGGCGTTGGGCTGATGATTGCGGCCACGGCACTGGTGTCGCGTTCGATCGGACGGGGCGAACAGGCCGAAGCGCGCCGGCAGGCGGGCAGTGCAGCGGCGTTCGGGTTTGTCATGCAGGCGCTTCTGGCGGGCGTGGTGATCTATTTCCGCTACGACATCCTGGAACTGGCCGGCGCCACCGGAGAGACGCTGGATCTGGCCGCGCGGTATCTGGCGATGACGCTGCCATCGCTGACCTTCATGGTGATCGGGCTGGTGGCCAGCGGCGTGTTGCGGGCCGAAGGGGACGGGCGTCGCGCGATGTATGTCACATTCTGGTCCGGCACCGTTTCCATCTTTGTTGATCCCTTGCTGATCATCGGACTGGGTTTGGGGCTGGACGGGGCCGCGATCGGGCTGAACATATCGCGGATCGTGCTGGTGACGGCGGCGCTGTTGTTTGCGACACGGGTGCATGATCTGATCGCATGGCCCGATATGCACGACATGTGGCGCCACCTGCGCCCGTTCGTGGCCATTGCCGCGCCCGCAATCCTGACCCAGATGGCAACGCCGTTCGGCAATTACGTTCTGACCTCTGTCCTGTCGCAATTCGGGGACGATGCCGTGGCAGGCTGGGCCGTCGTCAGCCGTCTGACAGTGGTGGCGTTTGGCGGGATATTCGCGCTGGCCGGGGCCATCGGCGGTATTTTCGGGCAGAATTTCGGCGCGGGTCACTATGACAGGCTTGGCACGATTTTCCGCGATGCGATGGTGTTTTGTGTCCTTTATACGCTGGCGGTCTGGTCAGTTCTGGTTCTAAGCGGGCCATTGATCGGTGCGGCGTTCGGCCTTGCGCCGAATGGTCTGGCGGTGCTACGGGCGTTGACCCATATCGGCGCGGGCGCTTTTGTCTTCACCGGCGCGTTCTTTGTTGCCAATGCGGCATTCAACACCTTGGGCAAACCCGCCCGCGCTACCCTTCTGACATGGGTGCGTGATGGTGTGCTGACCCTACCGGCCGCGATTTGGATGGCCGGTATCTTCGGGGCGACCGGCGTTATCTATGCGCAGGCCGTTCTGGCTGTTCTGGTTGGTTTGCTTGCCGCCCTGTGGGGCTGGCACTTTGTCCGGAATATCGGTACTGCACCCCCCGAGCTTGATCTTGAAACCCGCCGCGGATGGCGGGATATCAACCGCTTCCGGAGACGCTGATGCCCACCTATACGGCTTTGACCACACTGACAGGGAAATCACAGGCCGAGGGGCTGGGTGAAGCGATGGAACGGCTGGTGCCTGAACCCACCGGCATCGGCGTGTTCGAGGTCGAAGACGGTTCGGGTTTGTGGGAAGTCGGCGGTTACTTCACGGATAAGCCGGTTGAAAGCGCACTTGCCCTGATGGCGGCAGCGTTTGATGCGAAGCCTTTTGTCGTGTCCGAATTGCCGGAAACCGATTGGGTCGCTCATGTACGACGGGAACTGAAACCCGTGGTGGCGGGGCGGTTTTTTGTCTACGGTAGTCACGATGCCGATCAGGTGCCAACCGACCCCGATGTCGAACCGTTGCTGATCGAGGCGGCGATGGCCTTTGGGACGGGGCACCACGGAACGACTTTGGGGTGCCTACGGGCGCTGGACCTGCTGGCGCAGAACGGGTTTGTCGGAAAATCTGTTGTCGATATTGGCTGCGGCACGGCGGTTCTGGCCATGGCGGCTGCACGTATCTGGCCCGATGATGTGCTGGCCAGCGATATCGATCAGGTGGCGGTGGATGTGGCCATGGCAAATCTGCGCGCGAACGGGCTGGAAGGCCGGGTGCGCTGTGTCGAGGCCGCCGGCTTTGATCACCCCGATATCGCCGCACGCGTGCCGTTTGATCTGATCTTTGCCAATATCCTGAAAGGGCCGCTGGTTGCGCTGGCGCCTGATATGAATAGATACGCCGCGCCAGGTGCTTATGCGATTCTGTCCGGTATTCTGAACGAACAGGCCGACGAAGTGATTTCTGTTTATTCACGCAACGGCTTCAATCTGGTGTCACGGGACGAGATTGTTGAATGGACAACGCTCACTTTGCGGAAAAACACCGACTAGTGCCTTGATTTGACCGCATTTCAACGATTTGCCCCTTTTTTGCCACAATTACAGATTATGCATAATCCGTAAGTTGAGGTTTGATTGTTCGAGGGTTTTCATGGTTGACGCACATGTTGAATTTAACAAGCGCTTGCGAAAGATCGGTCGCAAGCATCAGGCTATGGAGCGCGGTTATACAACCAAGCTGCGGTCTGATGGTCTTATTGTTGCGCAACCTGTCCGGCCCCGGATACAGGTGCCAATCAAAGGCATCGCCCTTTTGCTGATCGCGTTCTTCGGTTTCAAGGGGTTCTTGCTGGCGACGCTTGGGCCAACCACCTATGATGATCGACTGGCCAACCTGCG
Source organism: Sulfitobacter sp. TBRI5 (assembly GCF_051013555.1). Classification (NCBI taxonomy): domain Bacteria; kingdom Pseudomonadati; phylum Pseudomonadota; class Alphaproteobacteria; order Rhodobacterales; family Roseobacteraceae; genus Sulfitobacter; species Sulfitobacter sp. TBRI5. The sequence goes on from NZ_CP112884.1 coordinate 2,399,588, forward strand.
TGAGGGCACTTTTGTCGAAAAAGTCGGCGCCTGGGCCATGCAGGCGGATGGTGCCACCAAATTCATCGCAGGGCATCTGGGACCGATCCTGCGATAACGCGTTACGCGTTTCAGCCCCTGCAAGATTGTAGACCTTAGAAAATGGAAAAGCCGCGTGTCTTGATCAGACAACGCGGCTTTGAATTTTTTCAGCCGGATACTGGCTGGGACGTTTTCAGATGCGGGCTTGCGAATTTGCAACTACATCAATGTCGCCACGGACCAGACCGATATCGTCCAGTTCACGATCCGACAATTGTGCCAGAGAGTTGCGGGTTACGCGGGCATCGTTCCATGTGGCAATCATGCCCAGAACGGTGGAGACTGCGGAACCGATGCGAGCTGCAAAGCCGGCGGAGCCGTATGTGGTGCGGGTTGTGTCAAAAGCGGCCATTTCTCGTTTCCTTCTATCAAAGTGTTCGCTGTTGTTTTTGTTCGTCTGAGGGGCATGTAGGGGGGGCTATTGTTTTCGGCAAGCTGTGTTTCTGCATGTGCGATATGCAATGGCTGCATGGCTCAGAATGTGGCCTAAACCGCCGTAATCTTTACAAAAATTAACCTAAGTTGGCGTCGTTTTTGTGCTTTGGAATGGCGAATCTGGCCGCTTGGGTCGCGCGCGCTCGCGCAAATGTCGTTTTTGGCCAGTGGCGCGAAACGCTTGGCGTTTGTTCGCCTTTCGTGCTAGTGCATCAAAAAAGCAACAAATTGACCGAAGCAGGGGGCAGACATGCGGGTGATTGGGATTGATCCCGGACTCCGAAATCTTGGATGGGGCATCATTTCCGTTCAGGGCAGCCGGCTGAGCCATGTCGCAAACGGTGTCTGCCGGTCGGATGGAACGGATCTGGCGCAAAGATTGCTGTCGCTGCACACACAGCTTTCTCTTGTGATCGCGCAATACGCCCCGGACACGGCGGCGGTGGAACAGACATTCGTGAACAAGGACGGTGCAGCGACCCTGAAACTGGGGCAGGCGCGCGGCATCGCCATGCTTGTTCCTGCGCAGGCCGGTTTGCCTGTCGGCGAATATGCCCCCAACACCGTCAAGAAAACCGTTGTCGGGGTAGGGCACGCGGCCAAAAATCAGGTGGATCACATGGTGCGGATGCAATTGCCCGGGGTCGAGATCGCCAATGCCGATGCCGCCGATGCGCTGGCGATTGCGATTTGCCATGCCCACCACGCAAAATCAGCCGGCGTTCTGGCTGCCGCGATAGTCAAGGCCAGCGCATGATCGGTAAACTGACTGGCCGCATCGAATACCGCGCATCCGATCACCTGCTGATTGATGTACGCGGCGTCGGATATCTTGTGTTCTGTTCGGATCACACCCTGGCAGGTTTGCCCGCCACGGGCGAGGCGGTTTCGCTTTATACTGATCTGGTCGTGCGAGAAGACCTGATGCAACTGTTCGGATTTCCCACATTGGTGGAAAAGGAATGGCACCGTTTGTTGATGTCGGTACAGGGGGTCGGGGCCAAGGCTTCGCTGGCGATTTTGGGAACGTTGGGGCCTGACGGCGTCGGCCGCGCGATTGCGCTGGGGGATTGGAATGCGGTCAAGGCGGCCAAGGGCATCGGGCCAAAGATCGCGCAACGCATCGTTCTTGATCTGAAAGACACGGCCCCCGGCGTCATGGCGATGGGCGGCACGATGGCCGCCGCGCAGGGCACCAAACCCGCCCAGCCCGAGGATGAGGTGATCGAAGCGGCTCCCGTTGCGGCCCCTGCATCGCAAGGGTCGTCCTCTGCACAGGCCGAAGCGCTGTCGGCGCTGTCCAATCTTGGTTATGCCCCGGGCGAGGCGGCGGGCGCGGTGGCGCAAGCCGCCGGACAAAGCCCCGAGGCACAAACACCTGATCTGATCCGTGCCGCATTGAAACTGCTGGCACCAAAGGGCTAGGGTGAATGGAGTGCACACGCCCCCTGGATCGAACGCCCCGATGACGCAAACAGACCCCATTCTGCGCCCCGAACCGCTGCCCGAAGACAGCGACCGCGCCCTGCGTCCGCAATTGCTGGATGATTTCGTCGGTCAGGCTGAAGCGCGGGCAAATCTGCGCGTGTTCATCCAGTCGGCCAAAATGCGTGGCGAGGCGATGGACCATACCCTGTTTCACGGCCCGCCCGGATTGGGCAAAACCACGCTGGCGCAGATCATGGCGCGCGAACTGGGCGTGGGGTTCCGGATGACATCGGGGCCGGTTCTGGCCAAGGCCGGTGATCTGGCGGCGATCCTGACCAATCTGGAATCGCGCGATGTTCTGTTCATCGATGAAATCCACCGCCTAAACCCGGCCGTCGAAGAGGTGCTTTATCCAGCTCTGGAAGATTTCGAACTGGACCTTGTCATCGGCGAAGGCCCGGCAGCGCGCACCGTGCGTATCGAATTGCAGCCCTTTACGCTGGTCGGGGCGACTACGCGCATGGGGTTGCTGACAACGCCCCTGCGCGACCGCTTTGGCATTCCGACACGGTTGCAGTTTTACACGGTCGACGAACTGCACCAGATCGTCACACGCAACGCGATCAAGCTGGGCGCGCCCGCGGACGAGGCCGGCGCACGCGAGATTGCCAAACGTGCGCGGGGCACGCCGCGCATTGCGGGCCGGTTGCTGCGTCGTGTGGTTGATTTTGCCGTGGTCGAAGGTGACGGCACTGTCACGCAGGAACTGGCAGACCGCGCCCTGACACGGCTTGGGGTGGATCATCTGGGCCTTGACGGGGCCGACAGGCGCTATCTGCGGCTGATCGCGGAAAACTACGCCGGTGGACCAGTGGGGATCGAAACCCTGTCGGCGGCCCTGTCCGAAAGCCGTGATGCGCTGGAAGAGGTGATCGAACCGTTCCTGCTGCAACAGGGCTTGTTGCAGCGCTCGCCGCGCGGGCGGATGCTGGCCCCCAAGGCGTGGGCGCATCTGGGGCTGGCCGCGCCAAAGGGCGGCGGCGATCTGTTTGATACATAAAGACCAAGAGGACCGGCGTGACACCAGAAGAAATTGAAGCCCTGTTTACCCGCGCGGACGGGCAATTTGCCTTTGCGCGATGGGGGCGGCCGATTGCGCCCGTGATGTTCGGGGTGCAGGACGAAACGCTGGGCGTGTTCAAGGGCGCGCTAGAAGCGATCATGATGCTGGCGGGCCATCATATGGCCGAAACCGATCCGGAACTGGGCAGCAACCTGATGGTGTTTTTCATGGCCGACTGGGACGAATTGCTGGGCGTGCCCGATCTTGACCGTCTGGTGCCCGATCTGGCCCCGCTGGTTGAAAAGCTGAAGGCCGTGTCGGCCAATCAATACCGGATTTTCCGATTTGACGAACAGGGCGCGATCAAGGCCTGTTTCGTGTTCCTGCGCATGGATGAACATCTGTCGGCGGTTCCGGCAGATACGCTGGCGCTGTCCCAGATGGTGCAATCTGTCCTGTTGTGGTCGGATCGTGCGTTTTCCGATTGCTCGCCGCTGGCGATCCTGCCGAATGGCGCGTCGGTGTTGCGCCCCGAAATCGGTGCCCTGATCCGCGCGGCCTATGATCCGATGCTGCCGCATGCGGCGCAGGATCAAAGCTTTGCGTTGCGCCTGTTTGCACGGCTGGAAGCACCGCAATGATCCATTCCTTTCCGATCCGCGTCTATTACGAAGACACCGATATGGCGGGCATCGTCTATTACGCCAATTATCTGCGGTATATCGAACGGGCGCGCAGCGACTGGGTGCGTGGCCTGGGCATTGACCAGCGCCAGATGAAAGACCGCGACGGTGTCGCCTTTGCCGTGCGCCGTGTCGAAGCGGATTACCTGATGCCCGCAAGGTTTGACGATGATCTGGTGGTCGAAACCGCCACGCAGGCCGTGACAGGGGCGCGGCTGGTGATGAAACAGGATGTGCGACGCGGCGCCGATCTGTTGTTTTCGGCTGTCGTGACGATTGTTTGCCTGTCCGACAGCGGCCAGCCTGCACGTTTGCCAGCAAACATCCGCTTAATGCTACATTAACACGGGCTTGTGACGCTGAACTGTTGGCAATTCATTGCGCTATGCAGTAGCGTGATGCGGAATAAGGCCGCCCAATGGCCACCAACAAAGAGCAGGCAAATGGAAGCAGAAACGCTGGCACTGGCGCAGGAAATTGATTTTTCCATGTGGGGCCTTTTCGCGCGCGCCACTTTTATCGTAAAACTCGTGATGTTGATGCTGATTGTCGCCTCGTTCTGGGCGTGGAGCATCATTATCCGCAAAATTCTTGATTACCGCGCGGCACGCGCCGAAGCGGCGGCGTTTGATCGTGCGTTCTGGTCCGGTGAGCCGCTGGACGGGCTGTTTGAAAAGATCGGGCCACAACCGCGCGGCAGTTCGGAAAAGATTTTTGCCGCCGGTATGATGGAATGGCACAGGTCGCACCGCAATGATGGCGGATTGATCGCGGGGGCCACGGCGCGCATCGACCGGTCGATGGATGTGGCCATCAACAAAGAGGCCGAAGATCTGCAGCGCGGGCTTCAGGTGCTTGCCACCGTTGGATCGACCGCCCCGTTTGTCGGGCTGTTCGGAACCGTCTGGGGTATCATGAACGCCTTTATCGAAATCGCGGAACAGCAAAACACCAACCTGGCCGTCGTCGCCCCCGGCATCGCCGAGGCGTTGCTGGCCACCGGTCTGGGCCTGCTGGCAGCGATCCCGGCGGTAATCATGTACAACAAGCTGAGCGCGGACAGTGACCGGATCATTCAGGGTTACGAATCCTTTTCGGATGAATTTGCCACCATCCTCAGCCGCCAGTTGGACAGTTAGATCATGGGTGCAGGTGTTCAGGCCCCACAAGGCGGCGGGCGGCGGCGGGGCCGCGGCAACCGTACCCGCCCGATGGCGGAAATCAACGTCACGCCCTTTGTTGATGTGATGCTGGTGTTGCTGATCATTTTCATGGTGGCCGCGCCGTTGCTGACGGTGGGTGTGCCGGTGGAATTGCCCAAAACCGCCGCAGGTGCACTGCCTGCGGATCAGGAAGAGCCGTTGACCGTCACATTGACGGCAGATGGCATCATCCAGATACAAACCACCGAAACAGCGCGCGACGCACTGGTCACCAAACTGCGCGCCATTGCGGCAGAACGCGAAAGCGACCGGATATTCCTGCGCGCGGACGGGGCGGTGCCCTACAGCGAAGTGATGCAGGTGATGGGCGCGCTGAATGCGGGCGGGTTTTCCAATATCGGGCTTGTAACCGATATCGGCGGCCCGTCACTCGACAGCGGCAGTTAAGGCTGCCGCGTGAGGTCTGGAATGGATAAGGCCAACTATATCTCGGGCGCGGGCCATATCGGCCTGATCAGCTGGGCGTTGTTCGGCGGGATTTTTTCCGCCGAACCCCTGCCGTTTCAGATCACCGAAGTGTCGATGATTTCGGGGGCTGAATATGCTGCGATGATCGCGGCGCAGGACGCCCCGCAATCCGCAACCGAAGTGGCGCTGCCGCAAGCGCCGGATGCCGGCACCGGCGCCCCCGAAATTGCGTCTTCCCCGGACGTAGCAACGGATCAGTCCGCGCCGGCCCCGTCAGAAACGCCGCCGCCGGATGAAGTGCCCGTGCCCCTAGCCCCGCCATCGCCGCCGGAAACGGTTGTGGAAGACACACCCCCGACACCACCGGCCCCGCCCGAGGATGTGGCGGTTCTGGCCCCCGAAGTGGCGGAACAGGCCGTGCCGCGCCCCGCAGATCGCGTGGCCCCCGAACCCGTGGCCGAACCCGAGCCCGAGGCGACACCGTCCGACACGACGCAAGACGCCGTAACAGCCGAAGAAACCGGCGAAACCGTGCAGCAGGAACCGCAAGAGGCGACAGCCCCGGAAGCGGCGACAACCCAGATCGTGACCGAAGCAACAGCCGCGCCTGCGCGCTCGATCCGGCCACCGTCCAACAGGCCGTCCGCACCCGCCCCGACACCAACACCGACACCCGCGGCGCAACCCGCAGCCCCCAGCGCGCCCACTGAAAACACCGAAACCGCCGTGAACGCGGCGCTGGCAGAAGCGCTGGGTGGCACGACGGAACCGTCCGTGCCCAGCGGCCCGCCGCTTTCGGCAGGCGAACGGGATGCGCTGCGCGTTGCCGTTTCAAATTGCTGGAACGTCGGATCGCTGTCGACGGATGCATTGAACACAACGGTCGTTGTTGCAGTCAGCCTGTCCGAGGATGGCAAGCCGCAAACCCCGTCGATCCGGATGCTCAGCAGTTCGGGCGGATCGGCGGCGGCGGCCGATCAGGCCTTTGGCGCGGCGCGGCGCGCTATTATAAGATGTGGCGCAAACGGCTTTGAACTGCCGGCTGAAAAGTATAGTCAGTGGCGTGACATCGAAATGACGTTTAATCCGGAAGGAATGAGGTTGAAATGATGCGACTTCTTGCAACCCTCCTGTTGTGTCTAAGCCTGTTTGGCTTGCCCGCCTTTGCCCAGAACGGCCCCTTGCGGATTGAAATCACCGAAGGCGTGATCGAACCACTGCCCTATGCGGTGCCCAATTTCGTGGCAGAATCCGGCGCGGCGGGCGAATACGGTGCCAACATCGCCCGCGTGATCGCGGACGATCTGACCGGCACGGGCCTGTTCCGTGAAATTCCGGCCAGCGCCTATATCTCGCAGATCAGCGATTTCGCGGCACCGGTTCAGTATGCCGATTGGAAAGCGATCAACGCGCAGGCGCTGGTGACGGGCGCGGTAAACGTGTCGGGCAACACATTGACCGTCAAGTTTCGTGTCTATGATGTGTTCTCGGGGGCGGAACTGGGCAGCGGTCTGCAACTGGCCGGTACCGTGGACGGTTGGCGCCGCATTGCACACAAGGTTGCGGATACGGTCTATAGCCGGATCACCGGCGAGGGCGGCTATTTCGACAGCCGCGTGGTGTTTGTTTCGGAAACCGGCCCCAAGGATGACCGCAAGAAAAGACTTGCGATCATGGATTATGATGGCGCCAATGTTCAGTACCTGACCGGCAGCGAAGCCATCGTTCTGGCGCCGCGCTTTTCCCCGAACGGCGACAGAGTCCTGTATACCAGCTATGAAACCGGATTTCCGCGTATCTATGTTCTGGATGTCGGCAACGTGCAGCGCCGCGTGTTGCAACAACAGGACGGCACGATGAGCTTTGCGCCAAGATTTGCGCCCAACGGCCAGACGGTGGTTTATTCGCTCACCCAGGGCGGCAACACGGATATCTATACTTTGGATATCGCCAGCGGGGCCGGGGCGCGTCTGACCGATGCGCCATCGATCGAAACCGCCCCCAGCTATTCGCCTGATGGCACCCAGATCGTCTTTGAAAGTGACCGGTCCGGTTCCCAGCAGCTTTATGTCATGCCCGCCGGCGGCGGCGAAGCGCGCCGGATCAGTTTTGGGCAGGGGCGCTATGGTACGCCGGTTTGGTCGCCGCGCGGCGATCTGGTGGCGTTTACGAAGCAGAACAACGGGCGCTTTCACATCGGTGTCATGCGGCTGGATGGCAGCGAAGAACGTCTGCTGACGGCGTCGTTTCTGGATGAAGGCCCGACATGGGCGCCCAATGGCCGCGTTTTGATGTTCACGCGCGAAACCCAGGGCGCCGGGGGGCGGGCATCGCTCTATTCTGTTGATATTTCGGGGCGAAACCTTAAACCCGTGCGCACACCGGAAGGGGCGTCAGACCCGTCGTGGTCGCCCCTGCAAAACTGAAAGCCGTACTGTTGTCACCGCGTTCACAAAGCATGGCAACTGTGCTAGTAAAGACCAAAAGAAAAAACGTAATCTCATCATGAGGCGAGCAAAATGAATTTCCTTTCCAAAGCAGTTGTATTGACCGCAGGTCTGGCCCTGGCCGCCTGTACCAATCCCAACCGGTTCGACAACGCGGGCGGCAGTGGCCTGAACGGTGCGGGATCCAATGCGGCGGGCAGCGTGTCCGATCCGACATCGGTTGCCTATTTCCAGCAGGCCGTCGGCGACAGGGTTCTGTTCGCTGTCGACCAGTCGACCATTTCGCCGGACTATATCCAGGTGTTGAACGGGCAGGCGACCTGGCTGACCACGAACTCTGATTATGTCGCCGTGATCGAAGGCCACGCCGATGAACAGGGCACACGCGAATACAACCTTGCGCTGGGCGCACGCCGCGCCAACGCAGTGCGCGAATACCTGATTTCGCGCGGTGTCGCTGAAAACCGGCTGAAGGTTGTCAGCTACGGCAAGGAACGCCCGATCGAAGTGTGCAGCGACGAGGCGTGTTATACAAAGAACCGGCGCGCCGTGACGGTACTGTCATCCGGTCTGACAGGATAATTCGTTATGCGTGCTGTTGTCGTCGCCCTGATGTTCTGGATCACCGCACTGCTACCGCAGCACGCGGCAGCACAGGATCAACAGACCCTGGCGGATATCCGTCAGGAACTGTCGGTGCTTTTCGTCGAGGTGCAGCGCCTGAAACGCGAATTGTCGACAACCGGATCACCCAGCGTCGATGTGTCGGGCGGTTCGACGCTGGACCGGTTGAACAACATCGAATCCGAATTGCAGCGCCTGACGTCCAAGACCGAACAGCTTGAATTCAGGGTTAACAGTGTCGTCACGGACGGAACCAACCGGATCGGCGATCTGGAGTTTCGTCTGGTCGAACTGGAAGGCGGAGACGTCAGCCAGTTGGGCGAAACAACAACGCTGGGTGGGGGCGAAATGCCGCAAACACAGGGGAGTGTCGCACCATCGACAGCCCCGCAAACGCCGACCACCGAACTTGCGATGGGCGAACAGGCCGATTTTGACAAGGCAAGCGAAGCCCTTGCCGCCGGAAACTATCAGGCTGCGGCAGATCAGTTCAAAAGCTTCAGCCAGACCTATCCCGGCGGGCCGTTGGCCGCGCAGGCCGCGTTAAGCCGCGGCAAGGCGCTGGATGCGCTGGGCGACACAAGAGAGGCCGCGCGCGCCTATCTGGAAAGCTTTACAGGAAATCCGACCGGTCCGCTGGCGCCCGAAGCATTGCTAAGCCTTGGCACAGCCCTCGGCGGGCTGGACCAGAAAAACGAGGCATGTGTGACCCTGTCTGAAGTGGGCGTGCGGTTTCCGACATCCCCGACCGTAGCGCAGGCCCAGCAACAGATGCAGGCCTTGGGCTGCCTTTGACAAAAAACACACCGCATAGACCGGATAGTGACACGTCCGGATTGCTGGGCGGTGTGTCGGCGCATTTCCTGCCCAATCCCCCCGAACGGCTTGGGGTTGCGGTATCGGGCGGGGGCGATTCCGTTGCCTTGCTGCATCTTCTATCGCGGATTTGCCTGTCGCAGGGGACCAGCCTGTTTGCCGTCACGGTTGATCACGGGTTGCGCACAGCATCTGCGGACGAGGCGCAAAGCGTGGCGCATCTATGCGAGGCACTGGAAATTCCACACACGATCCTGCGTTGGTCCGGCTGGGATCATACTGGCAATCTGCAGGATCAGGCCCGACGCGCACGTTATCAGATGATGACAGACTGGGCGCGCAGCAACGACATACCGGTTCTGGCACTTGGGCACACATCCGATGATCAGGCGGAAACGGTTCTGCTACGGCTGTCGCGTGCTTCGGGTGTGGATGGGCTTGCCGCGATGGCGGCGCGCCGGGTTCACAACGGGGTGACACTGGTGCGCCCGTTGTTGGATGTATCACGTGCCCAGTTGCGCGATTATCTTGATCAGCATGGTCTGAAGTGGGTCGATGACCCCAGCAATGATGATCCGCGTTTTGACAGGATCAAAATGCGCAACGCGCTGCAGGTTCTGGCTCCGTTGGGCATCACCGCCCCGGTGCTGGCGCAGGTGGCCGAACAGATGGGCAAGGCGCGTGATGCGCTGGACTGGCACAGTTTTCTGGCGGCGCGCGAAACCAGCCATGTTGTTGACGGCGACATTGTCATTGATCTGAAGCAGTTTCGCACCCTGCCCGAAGAAATCGCCCGCCGCCTGCTGGTGCGCGCGGTGATGTGGGTCAGCGGATCCGAATATCCGCCGCGCCGGGCTGCGATGTCCGATCTGATCGCGGCAATCCGCGCCGGACGCCGCTTTACACTGGATGGCAGTATCGTGTCGCGCCATCAGGGCAATATCTGGATCAGCCGCGAATATAATGCGGTGCGCGACCTTGCGGCGCACCCCGATGAAACCTGGGATCAGCGCTGGCACGTGGAAGGCCCCGAAACCGAAGGCAACACGCCGCCCGATACGGATGATATCGAGGTGCGCGCCCTTGGGCAGGAAGGTCTGGCACAATGCCCCGACTGGCGCGAAACCGGCCGACCGCGGGTGGGATTGCTGGCCTCTCCGTCGATCTGGCGCGGCGATGATCTGTTGTCGGCCCCGCTTGCAGGACGTGCGGAAGGCTGGCACGTGGCGTTGTCGCGCAGCGGAGAAGAGTTCTTTGCGGCGCTATTATCGCATTGAAGAAAGCTGAATGATCTCTATCTTAGCCAAGTGCTTGCGTGTTATGCGGATCGCGCGATTGAATATTTAGGAGAGTTCCCTTGGGCAACCTACGCAACGTCATATTCTGGGTCGGTCTGTTTTTTCTGATTCTGGCGCTTTTCAACATGTTCAACGGCTCTGGCACAACGATGCAAAGCCGCGAGATGAGCTATAGCGACTTTGTCACTGCCGTCGAAGCAGGCGATGTGACCAAGGTTACGCTGGATGGCGAACAGGTCCGGTTCGAACGCACGGACGGCCAGAACTACGTTGCGATCAAGCCGGAAGATGCTGAAATCACAGGGCTTTTGATCGATGCGAACATTCCTGTCCGCGCCGAACAGCAACAGCAATCAGGCTTTCAGACCTTCCTGATGTCGCTGCTGCCCTTCCTGCTGCTGATCGGTGTCTGGATCTACTTCATGAACCGGATGCAGGGCGGCGGCAAAGGCGGCGCTATGGGCTTTGGAAAATCCAAGGCCAAGATGCTGACGGAAAAGCATGGCCGCGTCACATTTGATGACGTTGCTGGCATCGACGAAGCCAAGGAAGAACTGGAAGAAATCGTCGAATTCCTGCGCAACCCGCAGAAATTCAGCCGTCTGGGCGGAAAAATTCCGAAAGGCGCGTTGCTTGTCGGACCTCCGGGTACGGGTAAGACCCTGCTTGCGCGGGCGATCGCCGGTGAGGCGGGCGTGCCGTTCTTTACCATTTCGGGATCTGATTTCGTGGAAATGTTTGTAGGTGTGGGTGCCAGCCGGGTGCGCGACATGTTCGAACAGGCCAAGAAAAACGCGCCCTGCATCGTGTTCATCGACGAAATTGACGCCGTCGGTCGCCACCGTGGCGCCGGATACGGCGGCGGCAACGATGAACGCGAACAGACATTGAACCAGTTGCTGGTGGAAATGGACGGGTTTGAAGCCAACGAAGGTGTGATCATCATCGCGGCGACCAACCGCAAGGATGTGCTTGATCCTGCCTTGTTGCGTCCGGGCCGGTTTGACCGTCAGGTCACCGTTGCCAACCCCGATATCAAGGGACGCGAGAAAATCCTTGCGGTGCACGCGCGTAAGACGCCGCTGGGCCCCGATGTGGATTTGCGGATCATCGCACGCGGAACACCGGGATTTTCGGGCGCCGATCTGGCCAATCTGGTGAACGAGGCCGCGCTGATGGCGGCCCGCGTCGGGCGCCGCTTTGTCACGATGGAGGATTTTGAAAGCTCCAAGGACAAGGTGATGATGGGGGCCGAGCGCCGCTCGATGGTGCTGACGCAGGACCAGAAGGAAAAAACCGCCTATCACGAGGCAGGCCATGCCATCGTGGGCCTGAAGCTGACCAAGACCGATCCGGTTTACAAGGCCACGATCATTCCGCGCGGTGGCGCGTTGGGCATGGTTGTTTCGCTGCCGGAAATGGACAAGTTGCAGATGTTCAAGGATGAAGCCCGCGAAAAGATCACCATGACAATGGCGGGCAAGGCAGCCGAAATCTTCAAATACGGGGCCGAGTCGGTTTCAAGCGGTCCGGCAGGCGATATCCAGCAGGCCAGCGCCTTGGCGCGGGCGATGGTGATGCGCTGGGGCATGTCCGACAAGGTCGGAAACATCGACTATTCCGAAGCGCACGAAGGTTATTCCGGCAACACGGCGGGATTTTCGGTATCGACCAAAACCAAGGAAATGATCGAGGAAGAGGTCAAAAGCTTCATCGCGGAAGGCTATGAAAACGCCTACAAGATCATCGAAGAGAACTCGGAAGAGTTCGAGCGTCTGGCGCAGGGATTGCTGGAATACGAAACTCTGACCGGAGAAGAGATCAAGCGCGTGATGCGGGGTGAACCGCCACAGGCCGGTCCGGATGAAGATGACAAACCCGATTCCGGCAGCGCGCCCAGCGTGACAGCCATTCCAAAAGCCAAGAAACGCAAAAAACCGCCCAGTGACGGCGGGTTGGAGCCGGAACCTTCGGCTTGAACGAAGAACGGATAACAGACTGGAACCCCGAAACCTATGACAGGTTTCGGGGTTTTCGTTTCCGCCCCCCGATGGATTTGCTGCACACGCTTGGCGCTTTGCCCGAAGGGGACATTGTCGATCTGGGGTGCGGTGCGGGTGTGGTTGGGAAAGCGCTGGCGTTGCGCTATCCCGATCATCGCCTGATCGGGGTGGACAATTCGCCAGCGATGCTGGCGCGCGCGGAACAGACCGCAGATTATACCGATCTGGTCCGCGCCGACATTGCCAAATGGCAACCGCGCGAACCCGTTGCCCTGATATTTTCGAATGCAGCGCTGCAATGGATCGGGTCGCACGCGGATGTTTTGATGCGGCTTGTCTCGGGCCTGAAACCGGCTGGGGTGCTGGCCGTTCAGATGCCGCACCAGAATGCGGCCCCGTCGCACCGGATGTGGTCGCATTGTTTTGCCCGGCTGTTCCCGAAACGCCCACTGCCCGCAACGCCCGGAATTCTGGCGCCACAGGATTACGCCGATCTGTTGTCCCCGTCGGGTGATTTCCAGACGTGGGAAACGGATTATTATCAGGTGCTTCCCGCCAGCAGGCAGGGCCATCCGGTTCGCCTGTTCACCGAAAGCACTTTTGCGCGCCCGTTTCTCGATGGGCTGAACGGGGCGGACCAAAAGGCCCTGATCAATGCCTATGACGCGGAAATGGAAACGGCCTATCCTGCGCGCAATGACGGTTGCGTCACATTCGTGTTCCGGCGGCTGTTCTTCACGCTGACAGTGCACGCCTGATTACGAAAAGAGCTTCTGTTCGACAGATTGGCTTGAAGTGGTAAATGGCGCGTTGCACTGTGCGCAAAATCCGCATCCAAAGGACACGTAATGCCCGCTCTCAAACCGACGAAATTTTCTGCAACCATCACGTGGCTGGGCAATGTGCCTTTGACGTCAGACGATTTGCGCGCGGTTCCGGTGCAATCGCTGAATGCCACATTCGCCGGCGTGGACGGGCAACGCCATGGCGGTCAGACCCGCGCCGCCTGCACCCGCACCTCGGCCCAGTATGCACCGGGCACTGAAATCCGCAACGTGCGCCAGTTCACCATTCTTTCGGCCGAGGAACTGGACCAGATCGCGGCAAAAATGGGTGTGGATGCGCTTGATCCGGCGTGGCTGGGCGCGTCGATGGTCATCAGGGGTATTCCTGACTTTACCCATGTTCCCCCGTCATCGCGATTGCAGAACCAGCACGGAACGTCCCTGACGATCGACATGGAAAACCGGCCCTGCATCTATCCGGGCAAGGAAATCGAAAAAGACAGGCCGGGCCATGGCAAGGCGTTCAGATCGGCGGCTGTGGGATTGCGCGGTGTGACCGCCTGGGTCGAACGCAAAGGGCCGCTGCACATCGGTAACACGGTGGTACTGCATATCCCCGATCAACCGGTCTGGCCGCATCTGAACGCCGCGCGCACCTAGGACAAGACACAGGCACAAGACAAAGGCCAAAATGTTTCCGAAAAGAAACGCTTTGGGCGTGCCCCGACGTTCTTCACTTCGGAAATGTCGGAAATACGACCTGCGCGACCTGCGGCAAACGCTATTAGGCTACAAGCAAATATGCCTGAACCGCGCCAAAAGGGATTCCCATGAGCTTTAAGACCGATATTCAGATTGCCCGCGAAGCGAATAAAAAACCGATTAACGAAATCGGCGCCAAGCTGGGAATTTCCAGTGATGATCTGCTGCCCTACGGCCACGACAAGGCCAAGGTCAGCCAGTCCTTCATCAATTCCGTACAGGATCGTGCCGATGGCAAGCTGATCCTTGTCACCGCGATCAACCCGACCCCCGCAGGTGAGGGCAAGACAACAACAACCGTTGGTCTGGGCGACGGGTTGAACCTGATCGGAAAGAACGCGGCCGTCTGTATCCGCGAGGCATCGCTTGGCCCGAACTTCGGGATGAAGGGTGGTGCTGCGGGTGGCGGATATGCGCAAGTTGTCCCGATGGAAGAAATGAATCTGCATTTCACAGGCGATTTTCATGCGATCACATCGGCCCACAACCTGCTGTCGGCGATGATCGACAACCACATCTACTGGGGCAACGAGCTTGAGATCGACACCCGTCGCGTCGTGTGGCGCCGTGTTGTCGACATGAACGACCGCGCATTGCGCCAGATCACAGCCAGCCTTGGGGGTGTCTCCAACGGCTTCCCGCGCGAGGCAGGGTTTGACATCACCGTCGCGTCCGAAGTGATGGCGATCCTGTGTCTGTCCAAGAACCTGAGCGATCTGCAGGAGCGCCTCGGCAACATGATCGTGGCCTACCGCCGCGACCGAAGCCCGGTTTTCGCCCGTGATATCAAGGCGGACGGCGCAATGACCGTGCTGCTGAAAGACGCGATGCAGCCAAACCTTGTGCAGACGCTGGAAAACAACCCCGCCTTTGTGCATGGCGGCCCGTTCGCCAACATCGCACATGGATGCAACTCGGTCATTGCGACCACGACAGCGCTGAAACTGGCCGACTACGTCGTGACCGAAGCCGGGTTCGGTGCCGATCTCGGGGCTGAAAAGTTCATGAACATCAAATGTCGCAAGGCCGGCCTTGCGCCGTCCTGCGTGGTGATCGTGGCCACAGTGCGTGCGATGAAAATGAACGGCGGCGTGAAAAAGGCCGATCTTGGCACCGAAAACGTAGAGGCCGTGAAAAAGGGGTGCCCCAACCTTGGGCGACACATCGAAAACGTCAAAAGCTTTGGCGTGCCCGTCGTTGTGGCGATCAACCATTTCGTGACAGATACCGACGCCGAAGTGCAGGCGGTGAAGGAGTATGTCGAGGCCCACGGATCCGAGGCGATCCTGTCGCGTCACTGGGAAAAGGGCGGCGAAGGCGCCAGAGACCTGGCAACCCGCGTGGCGCAGATTGCCGATGCGGACATGGCCAACTTCGCTCCGATCTATCCCGACGACATGGGATTGTTCGAAAAGATCAACACCGTTGCCAAACGGATTTACCGCGCCGACGAGGTGCTGGCCGATCAGAAGATCCGCACACAACTGAAGGATTGGGAAGCGCAAGGATACGGCAACCTTCCTGTCTGTATGGCCAAGACCCAGTACAGCTTTACCACCGATCCCGAACGGCGCGGCGCGCCCACAGGGTTCAGTGTTCCAGTGCGCGAAGTGCGCCTGAGCGCGGGTGCCGGGTTTATTGTGGTGATCTGCGGCGAGATCATGACGATGCCGGGCTTGCCGCGGGTACCGTCTGCAGAAAACATCAAGCTGAATGCTGATGGTGATGTCGAAGGATTGTTTTAAGAAAACAATGGACGCGGCGCAGGGCGACATGCTCGCGCCGCGTCCTGCCTTCGGCGAAAGTATTTTTAAAAAGATGAAGCGGAGAGTGGACGATGGGAGCGACTGTCATTGACGGCAAGGCATTTGCGGCGACCGTACGCGGCAAGGTGGCCGAGCACGTTACCCGGTTGAAAGCGGACCATGGGATCATACCGGGGCTGGCGGTGGTGCTGGTGGGCGAAGACCCGGCAAGCCAGGTCTATGTGCGTTCCAAAGGCAAGATGACTGTCGAAGTCGGCATGAAATCGGTTGAACACAGGCTGGATGCCGATACGTCCGAAGCCGATTTGCTGGCCCTGATTGGCCGCTTGAACGCGGATCCGGACATTCACGGTATTCTGGTGCAATTGCCGCTGCCCAAGCATCTGGATGAGGATCTGGTGATCAATTCGATCGATCCGGCCAAGGATGTGGACGGGTTTCACATTTCCAATGTCGGCCTGCTGGGTACTGGGCAGAAATCCATGGTGCCCTGCACTCCGCTGGGCTGTCTGATGATGCTGCGCGACTATCACGGATCGCTGTCCGGTATGGACGCGGTGGTGATCGGGCGATCAAATATCGTGGGCAAGCCAATGGCGCAATTGCTGTTGGGTGACAGTTGCACCGTCACGATTGCGCATAGCAGAACGAAAAACCTGGCCGAGGTCGTCAAACGCGCCGATATCGTGGTGGCCGCTGTCGGACGGCCCCAGATGGTGCCGGGCGACTGGATCAAACCGGGTGCGACCGTGATCGATGTGGGGATCAACCGGATCGACAAGCCGGAGGGCGGCACGCGGTTGGTGGGTGACGTTGATTACGACAGTTGCGCGGCGGTCGCCGGGGCAATCACGCCGGTTCCGGGGGGCGTTGGCCCGATGACCATCGCGTGTCTGCTGGCCAACACCGTCACGGCCTGCTGCCGCGCCAACGGGCTGGACGAGCCCGAGGGGCTGACAGCGTAACAGTTACGCGGATGCGGTCGCGCCGGATACGGGCACCATTGTGCCCTGCAGAATGGCAATTAGCGTTTCCACCCCGTCCGCAATGGCATGCACTTCGGCACCGACGACGATCAGGCGGCGGCCCGGTTTGATAACCCGGCCGGTCGCGCGCAACATATCGCCTTGCGCCGGGGCCAGCAGGTTGATCTTGATCTCGGCGGTCAGTACTTCGTCCTGCGCCGCCATCAGGCTCAGTGCGGCATAGCCTGCCGCACTGTCGCCCAGCGAAAACGTCAGGCCGGCATGGGCAAAGCCGTGCTGCTGGCGCGCGTTTTCAAGGATCGGCGCGGTGATGCTGACCTGTCCCTGCGAAATGTGATCAATCTGTGCGCCGAAAGTCGCCATCAGCGACTGCGCGGCGAAACTTGTCTTGATCTTGTTCAGGATGTTTTCATTCATTTAAGTCTCTCATTCCGGTCAGGTTTACATGAGGTGTCACAAGTGCGCGAGAGGGGGAAAAACCCCGCAATCGACACCTATGCAAGCCAGTAGGTTCATTTATTTTCAATTTGATCAGTTCTATACGGGAATTCGGCAAATGACATGCAGGCAAAGATCACGGAATTCTTGCGTGGCCTATTTGCGCCGACCCCCCTTGCCATATGGCTTCTGAGTACGCTGGCCGTTTCGCTGGCGGGGCCGTTCGGGACATACGGCATTTTGTCCTACACCGAGCGTACGATATTCTGGGGCACAGTGATCGGCCTTTCGATCGTGTTGGGCGGTATATGCCGACTGATGAGCCGTCAGTTGTTTCAACACGCCGAGCCGATCAAGCAGGATATCGCGGCCGTGATTGCGATGACGGTC
Source organism: Sulfitobacter sp. TBRI5 (assembly GCF_051013555.1). Taxonomy (NCBI): domain Bacteria; kingdom Pseudomonadati; phylum Pseudomonadota; class Alphaproteobacteria; order Rhodobacterales; family Roseobacteraceae; genus Sulfitobacter; species Sulfitobacter sp. TBRI5. The sequence goes on from NZ_CP112884.1 coordinate 2,417,224, forward strand.
TTGTTCACACCCACATTGCTGGCGCTGATGGAATTGATGGTTCCGCGTTATGCGTCCTCACGCCCCGATACCGCGACGACGGTCTTCTACGTCGCGGCGATATCGACAACGATCTTTGTGATCCGGCGTCTGATCCCCGGGATTGAACCCACCTCGTACAAGGGAATAGCCACACCGCAAGAGCCGCCGCGATTGCTGCGCCGCCTGCCGCGGGATTTTGTCGGGCCGGGTTTGCGCATGTCGGTGAACGACCGTTTTGTCGACGTCGTGACGCCTGATGAAACCCACCGGATACGCATGCGATTTTCCGATGCCGTCGATGAAATGTCGGGGGTGCCGGGGTATTGCACACACAGATCGCATTGGGTTGCTATGGATGCCATCAAATCGGCAGAACACAAGAACGGCAAAGTGTCGTTTCGGCTGGTGAATGGTGATATCGTGCCGGTCAGCCGCAAATACCGTTGCGATCTGGAACAGGCGGGCCTGATCTGATCAGCGCGGCATCGGCACCGCGTGCAGCGTTTTGCCGGTCAGCACTGCAATCGCTTCGGGTCGCATCAGATTGACCAGCGCGATATCATGGCTGGCCAGCCCGCCGGTATAGGTGCCGTAGGCCGGCAGAATGACGCGATCGGCATCAATCAGAAAAGCAGGGCGCGAAATGGTTTTTGCCCGTGTTTTTATGCGTGCCTTGGGATGGTAATGCCCTGAAATTTCACCGCTGGCACCCGATTGGGCGATGTGGCGAAAGATCAGCGGGGGCAGGGGCAACGCGGCCAGATGGCTGCCGCCCAGATCGACCGGGCCGGGATCGTGGTTGCCTTCGATCCACATCCAGCGCCGTCCGGCCTGCAATTTGGCGATCCACAGCTTTTCTTCTTCCGGCAGGGCCTGTGCAGCTTCGATATCGTCAAAGCTGTCGCCAAGACAGATCACCGTGCGCGCATTGCTGCGCGCCAGATCAGCGCCCAGCCGGGTCAGGGTATCGCGTGTGTCATAGGGGGGCAGAATGGCCCCGCCGCGCCGTGCGATCCGTTCAGATTTGCCCAGATGCAGATCGGACACGCATAATAGGCTTTGATCGGGCCACCACAAAGCCCCCGATCCCAACGCTGTCATCGGCGCGCCAGCCAAGGTGAAATTGTACCCGTTCATGGCGCAAACAAAACAGGAACGGTATGCAAGGGCAAGGGCAAAAACTGTATTCCTGAAAGAGGTTTAGGCAGGTTTCCTGCCCCGTCCCTCAAGATCGGCAAGCCCGGCGTCACGCATCAGGGCTTCTGCCTCTTGTGCCAGCAGTTTTTCCTCTGCCGATCCTTTGATCGGCACCCTGCCCATTTCAAGCAACATCGGCGCGGACAAGGGCGATACATGCGGCAGCCGTACGTGATCAATGCGCCCGCCGATGCGGGTGATCATCTCTTCGATCCGGCTGAAATCGACCAGTCCGCGCATCGCTTCCTGCCGGGTGATCTGCATCATCAGGTGTTGGGGGTCGTATTTCAGCAACGTGTCATACAGGATATCGGAACTGAACGTGGCCTGACGACCGGAGGATCGCGCGCCGGGCCTGTTGCGTTCGATAAGCCCGGCAATGGTTGCGCTGGCGCGAAAGGTGCGTTTCATCACCGCATTGCCTGCAAGCCAGCTGTCCAGACCATCGCGCAAGGCATCGATCCTGAACAGCGCGGCGGGGTCCCGAACAGCGTCCAGCCCCCAGATCAGCGTGGCATAATCTGTCGCGACGAACCCCAGCGGGTTCAGCCCCAGTTCATCCAGCCGTTTGGTCAGCAACAGCCCCAGCGTCTGTTGCGCGTTGCGCCCGGCAAACCCGTAAACGCAGGTGTGCGCCCGCCCGTCCTGCTCAAAGCTTTCGACCAGCAGGCGGTCGGGGCCGGGCAATCGGGATATGGTGCGTTGCAGGCTCAGCCAGTCGGCGGTGTGGCGCGGCAATTCGGGCCAGTCGTTCTGCTGGAACAGACGCAAGATCCGATCCGAAAGCTGGGTCGAGGCGGCAAACTTGGTACCCGCAAAGGTGGCGATCTTTGGTTTTTTGTCAGCGCGGCGCGTGACCTCGACGGTCATTTCCCGCAGGCCTTCGTAGCGCACGATCTGCCCGCCGATCAGAAACGTATCGCCCGTGCTTAGCGTTGCCGCAAAAGCTTCCTCGACCTCACCCAGGGGTTTGCCGCCGCGGGCCCGCTTCAGGCGCACTTTCAACGTATCGGTATCCTGAATGGTGCCGATGTTCATGCGAATACGCTGCGCGCTGCGCGGATCGCGCAAATGCCAGCGCCCGTCGGGATCCTGTTTCAGACGTTGCCAGCGGTCGTAGCCGCGCAGCGCGTATCCGCCGGTGGCGCAGAATTCCAGACAATCGTCAAATTCGGCGCGTGTCAGATCGCTATATGGGCCTGCGCCGGTAACCTCCTGAAAAAGAACATCTGCTGCAATCGGGCCAGCGCAGGCCGCGATCAGCACATGTTGGCACAGCACGTCACGCGGCCCCGGACCGCGCGGTTCGCCGTCCAGTTCACCGGCCTTGACCGCGTCTAGCGCGGCAACGCATTCGACCACTTCAAACCGGTTGGCAGGCACCAGAACAGCCTTTGATGGGGCGTTGTAGCGGTGATTGGCCCGCCCGATCCGCTGTACCAGCCGTTTGACATTCTTGGGCGCACCCATCTGGACAACCAGATCGACATCGCCCCAGTCGATCCCCAGATCAAGGCTTCCGGTGCAGACAATCGCGCGCAAGTCACCGCGCACCATCGCCGCTTCGACCCGCGTGCGCTGAACTTTGTCCAGACTGCCATGATGGATCCCGATGGGTAGCGCATCGTCATTGGCAAGCCACAGGTTGTGAAAGAATATTTCGGCCTGTGCACGGGTGTTGTGAAAGATCAGCGTGGTCTTGTGCGCCTTGACCATGTCCAGAACGGCAGGGATCGCGTAGGCCGCGTTGCCACCCGACCATGGCGGGTTTTCCGACGTTTGCAACATGCTGATGTCAGGCGCAGGCCCCGGATCGGCCAGCAGAACAGGGCAGGGATCGGGGTGGCGCGCCAGGAACCGGGCAATGGCGGCAGGGTCTTCCACGGTTGCGGACAGGCCAACGCGTTTCAGATCGGGGCACATCGCCTGCAATCGTGACAGCGCCAGCACCAGCTGATCACCCCGCTTGCTTTCGGCCAGTGCGTGCACTTCATCGACAACCACCCGTTTCAGCCCGGCAAACATCCGCGGTGCGTCTTCGTAAGATGTCAGCAGGGCCAGGCTTTCGGGGGTTGTCAGCAGAATATGGGGCGGATCGGCGCGCTGTCGTTTCTTGCGGCTGGCGGGGGTATCTCCGGTGCGGTCTTCGATCCGGATCGGCAGGCCCATTTCGGTTACCGGCGTTGTCAGGTTGCGTTTGATGTCTGCCGCCAGCGCCTTGAGCGGTGAGATATATAGCGTGTGCAACCCGTCGTGCGGGGCCTGTGCCAGATCAACCAGTGTCGGCAGGAAACCGGCCAGTGTTTTGCCGCCCCCCGTTGGCGCGATCAGCAAAAGCGCCGGATCATCCGCGCGCTCCAGCATGTGCTGCTGGTGCGGATGCACGGACCAGCCTTTGGTTGCAAACCAGTCTGCGAACAGGGGGGGGACGGGTGCCATAATCCTAGTGTAGTCTGTTGGCGATCCGATGGCAGGGCGGATATGCGCAAATCCGCGAAAAAGTTACCGGCGCGGTTTCAGGTCGCGGATCAGATCGCGCACCGTCTCGGGCAGCGATGTATCGGCCCCCTTTGGTGCCGAATCAAGGGCGCTGTTTACGTCCTTGACCAGAATGCCGATCGTGTTGTCATCGCTGTATCCGTCGCGGGCAAATTCGATCTTTTCATAGCCCGAGGCAAACCAGTTCTGCCCCGATGACGTTGCAATCAGGTTCAGCAAGGCAGTTTCATCCAGTCCGGCGTGATCGGCCCAGTCCAGCACCAGCCGCGTCATCGCCGTGGACCCTGCGGCCAGCAGATTGTTCAGTACCTTGGCCTGCATCCCGGCCCCGAACGGCCCCATATGGTGAAAATGCTGGCCCATTGCCCGCAATGCAGGGTCAAGCGCCTGCAAGTCGGCCGCGTCTCCCCCAAGCATGAAAGACAGCCGCGCCTCCCGCGCAGCGATCTGCGCGCCCGACATCGGCGCATCGACCAGCGCGATGTGATCGGCGATACGGTCGCGCAGGGCGATCACGTAATTTGGTGAGAGGGTGGAACAGATCACGATGTGGGTCAGGTGCGGCGCAGCGGAAAAGTTCTGCGCGCCGAACAAAACGTCTTCTGTCTGATCGATGTCGCGCACAACGGTGATCAGCACAGACAGAGTAGCGGCAAATGCGCCAGCATCATCCGTCATCGCAGGGGTCAGTTCGCCGAATTCGGATGGCGGGCGAATATCATAACCGCGCGCCTCCAGCCCGTCGGCACGCAGCGCAACCAGCATGGGCGCGCCCATCCGGCCGCACCCGGCAACGCCGATCATTTCACGATGACTTCGTCTTTCACGAACATGTTGGCCCACGCACGATCAATCAGTTCCGGTGTCATCTGATAAGGAATACCTTCAAATTCGCAGATAGCAATCATTTGGTCGATCAGGAACACGGGTTGATAGTTGGCATAGACGTTGTCGATGGTCGGGTATTTGACCTTCAACAGATGGATCAGCGCGCTTTCTTCCAGCGGAACGCCTTTATTACGCGCGACCATTGCAAAGATTTTCAGGAAGTTTTCCTGATCCGGCCCGTCGATCTTGATCTTGAAAAAGATCCGGCGCAGGGCCGCTTTGTCAAAGATTTCGTTTGGGTGGAAGTTGGTCGAGAAGATGACCAGCGTATCAAACGGAACCTCAAATTTCTCGCCCGATTGCAGTGCCAGAATATCCTTGCTTTCTTCCAGTGGAACAATCCAGCGGTTGATCAATGCCTGCGGAGATTCGGATTGGCGACCAAGGTCGTCCACAATAAAAATGCCGCCGGTCGATTTCAACTGGAGCGGCGCCTGATAGGTTTTGGCGTTCGGGTTATAAACCAGATCCAGCATGTTCAGCGTCAGTTCCCCGCCTGTCACAACGGTGGGGCGTTCACAGCGTACATAACGCGTATCGTAACGGTTGGCATTGCGGCGCAGCGCGTTGGGATCATCCTTTTGCTCTTCCGCCTTGGAATGCACCATCGGATCATAGACGGTGATCACCTGTCCGGAATATTCAATGGCGCGCGGCACATAGACCTTGTCGCCCAACGCGTCACGGATACCGTTCGAGATTGACGATTTACCGTTTCCGGGCGGGCCATACATAAGGATGGAACGGCCCGCGCTGACGGCCGGGCCCAAATGGTCCAGCAATTCACCTGGCAAAACCAAATGGCCCATTGCGTTGGTCAACTGGTCGCGGGTGATCGAAATGTTCTTGATCGACTGGCGTTCGATCTGATCACGATACACCTCAAGCGGCACAGGCATCGCCCCGAAATATTCTGACTGAGACAGCGCGTCTAATGCGCGGGCCTTGCCTGCATCGGTCAGTTGGTATCCCATTTCATTGCCATTGTTGGCGTTCAGTGTACCTGTCGCTTCCAATAATTTCTGGTCGCGCGCCATGTCGATCAATTGCTGTGTCACGGGAATCGGCAGGCAGATCGCTGCGGAAATTTCCGAAGCCATATCCATGTTCTTGCGGAAAATGGTTTTCAAAAGAATATCCCGCATCATCACGACGGGCAGCTTCATTTCCTGGATGCTGCGCGGTGCGGGCGGTGCCATTACGCTTTGGGTCTGCATATTCATGATTTTGGCCTGTAAATAACGGTTGTCGAACTGCGTCATCCGGCCTGCCAGCGCATTCTGATTTGCGCAGATACAGCCCGAATTTTCACAGTCTGACGGGCTATTGTGGGTATTTTATGGCAAAATCGGTTACAAAGTGGCCGTCAGACCCCGAAATAGGCCCCAAGCCCTAGATACATCGCCAAAGTGCCACCCAGCGCCATGCCCATCGGAAACAGGCGGCCTCGATCCCAGTTGATCCAGTCGGGCGCCAGACGGCGCAATCCGCTATATTTTGCAAAGCGTTGCGTCACAAAGGCCGCCAGCAGGCACGCGGCGAATATCTGCCCGACAAGGACCGCATCGCTTTGATGAACAAAGGGCGCGGCAGCGGCCAGAAACTTGGCATCCCCGCCGCCCATCGTGCCGGCCGCGTTCAGCACGAAACCGATCACCAGCACAATCGCCAGCTGCGCCAGACGCCACAGGTATTTATCAAAGGGTAGGGCAACCAGACCGATCACAACAAAAACAGCCCCCAGCAGCAGCACAGTATTGTTCGTGATTTTCATTTCCCGAAGGTCGTTGAAAATCACGAAGAAACAGATGGGCACCACAAAAGGCAGAAACCATAGGGCCGATGCAACCGTTATTTGCATCGGCGTCTAGGCTGCTTCCAGCGCACGCAAGGACCGCACAGCGTCTTCAAAATGCTGCGGATGTGTTTCGATCGCTTCGCGCAGCAGGTTTTCACCGGTTTTCACATCGCCCTGCTTGATCGCGGACAGGGCCAACGTATGCAGCAACTGGGCGCGTTCCGTCTGGTCCATCGGGATTACGGGCAGCGAATATTCGCGTTGCGCGCCGCGGGCCAGAACCAGATTGTTCTTGGCGGTGAACAGGCTGTTGTCCTGCCGGATGGCTTCGCTGAACAGGCGTTCTGCCTCGGCGTAATCGCCGCGCGTCAGCTTGGAATAGCCCCAGTTGTTCATAACGCTGGCAGGGCGCGTTGTCAGGCCCACAGCGGTTTCATAGAATGTATCCGCCTTTGACCATTCTTCGCCCGCATCGGCAACCATCGCCTCCAGACGGTAGCGTTCAAAGGTTTCAAAGGTCGGGGGGATGGTATCCAGTGTCTGTTCGGCCTTGGTCCATTCGCCAGACCGGATCAGCGCGTCGGCAAGATTGACGCTGTCTTGCGGCTCCGCACCTTCCATCTTGGTGACTTTGGTCCACGCCGTCACACCTTCGGTGTTGCGCTTGGCCCGCACCAGAGATGCCGCCAGACCACGTTGCAGATCAATCCGGTCGGGGTTGGCCTTGGAGGCGCGGGCGAAATAGTTCACCGCTTCATTCGGGTCGGCCACCGTCAGCATCACGTCATTCAGGTTGGTTTCATCCACGACATTGACGTCCTGAATGGCGCGTTCAACGGTTTCGTCATCGTTCTTTTCACATGCGGAAAGACCGATCACACCTGTTAAACACAGGCTTAATAGGATGGTATGGCGCATTTTTGCGTCCTTTTACTGCTCTGGCCTCAATCATGGTGTTGTCTGGATCAGAAAATCGCCTCCGCCCCGTCTCACCAATTTATATTCTTCGCCTTGTATATCATTATTATCAGATATTTCGGATTTTTCGATAGCCAGACGCAAATTATCTCGGATTGAGTCGCTTTTGCCATCATCCAGCGCATAGGCGGTGCGAAATACCTGAACAGATTCGGCCGTTTTGCCTTCTTCCATCAGCACAACGCCCAGATTGTTCCAGATTTCAGGGCGCGTTTCATCCTGTTCTATGGCGCGCCGCAACAGTGTTTCGGCCTGACCCAACCGGCCCAGGCCCAGATTTGCAGTGCCCAGCCCCGACAGGATTTCGGCTGTCATGCCGTTTTCCAACGCCGCACGATTGAACGCTTCAAGGGCCAGTTCGTACTGGCCGGCATCAATCAGGCGATGCCCGACTTCCAACCCGTCAACCGCTTCCTTGCGCGTGTCCAGACCCGGTGCATATGGGCTGTCCGGTTCACGCGAAAGGCCGCCCGCAGTGCAGGCCGCCAATCCAAAGCTCAAGGCGCTTGCGAAAAGAAGTGTTTGCGTTTTTTGCCAGTAATTCGCTTTAATTTCCCATATTCCCCAGCTGTGAAATGCCATGCGCGGAAGGTCCGACCAGAATGATTAAAAGCGGTGGTACTGTCAGCATCATAGTGGCAAGGGTCATCTTGGTTGGCAACTTGTTTGCGGCCTCTTCCGCGCGCATCACGCGTTTGTCACGCATTTCTTCGGCATAAACCCGAAGCGCTTCGGCAATGGATGTCCCGAAGCTGGCCGACTGGATCAGTACCGTCACGAAAGAGGATACATCTTGAACGCCGCAGCGATCAGCCATATCTTTGAAAACGGTCACCTTGTCTTTGCCGGCCTTCATCTCCTGAGCAACAACTTCAAACTCGTCTGCCAGAGAGGGACAGCTTGAATGCAGCTCCTTGGCCACGCGCACAATACATTGATCAAGCGATTGGCCCGCTTCGATACAGACCAACATCATGTCCATTGCGTCCGGAAAACCCGAAATAATTTCCTCTTTGCGGGCTTCGACCCGCCGTGTCACCCAATACTTAGGAAGCATGTACCCGATCCCGCCCGGGGCGATCGTATAGATCATCATCTTTTGCATGCTCATCCCTTCGCCACCGCCGAAAACGGTGACGTAAAGAACACCTGACAGCAAACCCAAAATGCCCAAGGAAAACTGTGCAAAGTGGAAAAAACGCACGGCGTCTTTGGTTTGGTAGCCGGCCTGACGCAGTTTCAATTGCATCGCCGACAGATCGGCCACGTCTTTTGGTTCGAGAAACCCTGAGAATTTTTCCAGTTTTTCGTTGCGACCGCCGTGGCGCAGCCGTTCACGCTTATTGGCTTGCTCCTTGGGCGCCTTGAGTTGGCGCTTGAGTTTGTCCAGCGGGTCTTTGCGTTGTTGCAGCATCAAAGGCACTGCCAACATGATCATCAGCATGCCAGCTACACCGATGGCGATCAGCGGGCCGAATTCGCCCAGTGAGTCTGTTACGAGAGTATCTATTTGTCCAAAGAATTCCATTCTTTCACTCCCTCAGACTTTGATATCGGTCAGGACACGCATGACCAGCAGGTTGGCAGCCAGAAGGATGCCGACGACGAAACATGCAGGAATAAACCAAGGGTGATCGCGCACTTCGTCATAATAGTTAGGGTCACCGATGTTGATCACAATCAGCGCTACAATCGGAAACGCAGAAAGAAACTTGCCAGACCATTTCGCCTCGGCGGTGATCGCTTTGACGCGCCGGAACAGGCGGAACCGCGCGCGGATCACCTTGGCCAGACCAGCCAGGATCTCGGCAAGGTTGCCCCCTGATTGCTGCTGGATCGTCACGGCAACCGCCAAAAAGCGAAGATCCTGTATATCAAGCCGTTTGGCCATGTCTTTCAGCGCCTCACCGATCTCGCGTCCATAGGCGGCTTCATCGGAAATCACACCGAATTCGCTGGCCAGCGGATCCTGAGCCTCTTTCGCAACGATCTGAATTGCCGATGAAAACGGATGACCCACACGCAAGGAGCGCACCATCAATTCGACCGCATCGGGCAATTGTTCTTCGATCATACCCAGGCGTTTCCCGGCCTTGTGGGATACCCAGAAATAAACCGCCCCGACGCCAATGCTGATCGACAAAAGTACACGCACGGGTGGTTCTGTTTCGGTCCCGATGGACAGGCCAATAAACGCAACGGCAGCCAGCCCGGCCATAATGATCATCAATTGCTTGGGCGAAAACGCGATCGCCGCTTTTTGTGCCTTTTCCGCCAGCAACGAATACAGCGGTATCGTGCGCGATTTCATATGCTGCTGCATTTCTTTGCGCAGCTTGGCCAGCACTTCTTCGCGCCCAGTACCCCGTTCCAGCATTTCCAGACGGCGGTTGATGCGGCTGTTAAGGCTGATGGATTTGCCGAATGCGACAAGGTACAGGCCTTCGACCAGTACCAGGACACCGACAAAAATCAGGCCATAAATAATTGGTTCTGCACTCATTGTTCTGGTCCTTATTCGGCTGCGATGGGTTCAAAAATCTGCGGCGGCAGATCGTAGCCCCACATCCGGAAACGTTCTGAATAGTGGCTGCGCACGCCGGTGGCTGTGAAATGCCCGATAATCTTGTTCTCTGGGGTCAGGCCGACACGCTGGTAGCGAAAGATTTCCTGCATCGAGATCACTTCGCCTTCCATGCCGGTAATTTCGGTAATCGAGGTCATGCGCCGCGAACCGTCTTGTAATCGCGATGCCTGCACGATCAGGTTCACAGCCGACGAAATCTGCGACCGAACCGCTTTCAATGGCATTTCGATACCAGCCATCGAAATCATGTTTTCCAGACGGCTGACACCGTCGCGGGCGCTGTTGGCGTGAATGGTGGTCATTGAGCCATCGTGGCCGGTGTTCATCGCCTGAAGCATGTCGATCACTTCTTCTCCGCGCGTTTCGCCCACGATAATGCGGTCCGGGCGCATCCGCAGGGCATTCTTCAGACAGTCGCGGGGGCTGACTTCGCCTTTGCCTTCCACGTTGGGTGGGCGGCTTTCCATTCGGCCGACATGGATCTGTTGCAACTGAAGTTCGGCGGTGTCTTCGATTGTCAGGATACGTTCGGAATTGTCGATAAAGCTGGACAGCGCGTTCAACGTGGTTGTTTTTCCCGAACCGGTACCGCCGGACACGATAATGTTCAGCCGACAGGCCACTGCCGCCTGCAGATAGGCGGCCATTTCTTCGGAAAATGCGCCAAAGCTCACCAGGTCATCAATGCCCAGTTTGTCCTTTTTGAATTTCCGAATGGAAACAAGACTGCCATCCACGGCAATCGGCGGCACCATGGCGTTGAAACGAGATCCGTCTTTCAAACGGGCGTCAACATAGGGGTTGCTTTCGTCCACGCGCCGGCCAACTGCGCTCACGATCTTGTCGATGATCCGCAACAGGTGGCGTTCATCCTTGAACGTGATCTCAGTCAGTTCCAGTTTGCCGTCGCGTTCAACAAAAATCTGCTGGGGTCCGTTGACCAGGATATCGTTGACAGTTTCGTCCTTCAGCAGGGTTTCCAGCGGACCCAGACCGGTCACTTCGTCATAGAGTTCCTGTGTCAGCGTCAGCCGATCTTCGCGGTTCAGAACTATGCCGCGCTCTTCTAGTACTTCGGCTGAAATCGAATTGATCTCTTGGCGTAGGTCCGCTTCGGTCGCGTGTTCCAGGGCTGCAAGATTCAGATTGTCTAACAACGCGCTGTGCAGTTCCAGCTTGATCTCGCCCATACGCTCCTTGCGCTTGCGCTCTTTGTCAAAAGGCGCTGCCTTGGCGGGGGTGCCAGTGTTCGGTTTGCGCATGGAAATTGGGGCTGGCTTAGCTGGTTGCGCGGCCACAATTTCAGTTATGTTCGTTGCGGGTTTCGCACCGGATTTGATGGGTGCCGCTGGCTTTTTATATTTTGAAAACATCACTATCGCCCCTGTTCATGTTCACGCAGCCTTTGCGTCTGATTTGTCGGCGTCCTGACCAAGCTGGTGCAACGAAGCCGCCAGTTTGGCGATTTCCTTGCGCAACGGGTTCTTGGCGGCCGACAAGGCCAACGGCAATCCATGGTCGGCGCCTTGCGCTACTTGTTTGCCACCATCCGGCAATTGTAAGTCAATCGAAATACCTAAGCTTTCAGCAAGTCGCTTGACCCGGCTTTTGCCGTTCAAATCGGTAAATTTCGGTGCCCGGTTCAGTGCAAAGCGCAGCTTTTCAAAAGGCAGTTCTTCCGACTGAAGTGCTCGTTTCAGACGCAAAACGTTCTGCGCAGACCGCATGTCCAGTTCCAGAGTGGCGAAATACACATGCGCCGCATGCAGCAGGGTTTCCGACCACTGGACCAGCGTTGAAGGCATATCGACGACCACGTAATCAAAATGGCGCCGCGCAATTTCTATCACGCGGTTGACGTCTTCGGATGTGATCAGATCTAGTGGTAAAAGATCAAACGGGGCTGTCAGAACCTGAAGTTTGTCTTCATACCCCAGAAGCGCATGTCCGAATACTTCGTCGTCCATGTTTGCGGTTTCCGACAGCATTTCCAGCACTAATTCACGGCGTGGCAGATCCAGAAAGGTCGCCACCGATCCGAATTGCAGATCCAGATCCAGAATGCAGACTTTGGGCGGGTCTTCTTTTGTGACTGTGGCCAATTCCCACGCCAGATTCACAGCGAGGGTCGTGGACCCTGTTCCACCGGCAAGGCCGTGCACGACGATCAGCGCACCTTCCTTGGAGCCGCCGTTTGAATTTAGCGGTTTTACTTGTGCTTCAGTCGGAGCCATTTGCGGTGCGGGGGCACGAACGCGATCAATGGCGGCCTGCAGTTCATTTTCAGGAAGCGGGTAGGGCACGAATTCGTCCGCACCCTGACGCAGCAACTGGTGCAGCCAGGCGGGCGTGACGTCTTCGGCAATCAGGATGATCTTGATATCTTTGGCCTTGGCGCGGGTGATGATCTCGCCCATGAGAACAAGATTGTCTTCGTCCGAATCGTCCATTGCCAGGGCGATGAATTCCAGTTTGTCCGCGTCCGGTTGGGCGAAAAAGGCCAGTGCCTCGGCAAAACCTAGATCGCCCCAGTTCTCACCCAGTGCCATTTCCATATCTTCAATCAACAGATCAAAATTCTGGACATCGCGGCTGACGGTGCAGGCCACGATCGGGTTTGTTTCAGGTTGCGGCATTATGCTGCTCATTGCCTTATGTCCTTCTTTGAAAAGGACGGCGCAGGGCAGGGCAGGGCAGCGAAATTGCGCCATTGCGTGTGCGGTCTACGATCGTCCCCGTCCGGTTAACCCGGACACAACTCTCCTATTGGGACGAATATCGCGGACAATCTGGGCAATAATGGGGCCAAAAAAACCCAATTGTAGGGTTTCTTGGGACGATCATAGAAAAAAGACGTTATTGTCCAGACTGGAAGTCTGCGGCGCTGGTGCCAGTCAATTGTGTCGGCGGCACGGCACTTGCGATGTAATCGCGATAGATGATTTGTGCGTATTTCCCATCCAGAACAGTGGGATGGCGTTTCACAAATCCGGACACTTCCGTCACGGTGCGTCGGTTCTGGCGTTCCGGCCCTTGTGACATGATCACAAGCTGGGTTTCGCCAAAGGATGCTACGGCTTCAAGACGCGACCGGCTGATGCCTTGCGACGCAAGGTAGGACACAACCGCATTCGCGCGCCGCAATCCCAAAGACTTGTTGTACCGATTGCTGCCCACGGCATCGGTGTGGCCGTAAACACGGAACCGCACTTCGGGAAACTGACGGATCCAGTTTGCCTGTTGGTTCAGGATCGTGCGGGCCTGTTGATCCAGCTGAGAGCTGTTGAACTCGAAATTGACGGTCGAATTCACCTCGGACGCAAATCGGGTGGCCAGGTTGAAGGCGAATTGCTCTTCATCCGAATGCACCAGCGTGTTGTTCAGGGTGGGTTGGCCGAAATTGCCTTCGTTCAGAAAACTCCCGGCTTCGTTGTCGCAAGCTGCCAAGAGTGACATCCCGGCCAGTAGGCTGACCGCCGATACAGTGTTTTTCATCTGTTTCCGCATTGTCTCAATCCATCACATAGCCATAAGAGCCGCTGAAATCCTGTTTGGCAACTTCACCTGCCGCGCCGGTCGTCGGGGTACGGCTGTTTCCGGCCGTACGGCCAAACAGGAACAGATCGCTTTCAGTGGGGGGTGTTACCCTGTCGGTTGGCAGGGCAATTGCCTCGCCGCGGGTCGGTGTGACCAGATGCGCGGTGACAATAATCACAAGTTCCGTCTGGTTGCGCTGGTAATCCGCACTGCGAAACAGCGATCCCAGCACAGGGATGTCGCCCAGCCAGGGCAACTGGGTGTTGTTGTCCTTGAAATCATCCAGCAACAGGCCCGCAATCGCAAAGCTTTCGCCATCCCGGATTTCAACCGTGGTTGATGTTTCGCGACGGGTAAAGGCATCGATATTAAAGCCATTGACCGAAAAACCGTTGCTTGGGTCGATCGCGGAAACGGCTGCGCCCATTTCAAGGTTGATCAGGTCGCCATCCACAACGCGCGGGATAAAGTTCAGCTCGATCCCGAAAGGTTTGAATTCAACGGTAATCTGGTCGTTGTCCTGCGAAACTGGCACCGGATATTCGCCACCGGCAAGGAATTTCGCCTCTTGTCCCGACAAAGCCGTCAAATTCGGCTCGGCCAATGTGCGGACCATACCTTTTTGCTCCAGCGCTTCGATCAGAATACCCACCTGGGTGGACCCTGCGTTAAAGCCGAACAGGATAGCACCGGCGTTTTCGTTGGAAAGAGGTGTGTTCCCCGCCAAAGAGTTCGCGATGTTAAGGGCGTTGTTGTTGGTGCCGTTACCACCGGACAGGCCCAGATCGCCGCCAAATGCCGTGCCACCCAATGCAACCGAGCTGCTGAGGGATTTGGAAACCGACCGGTTCATCTCGGCAAAGCGCACTTTCAGCATCACTTGCTGAACACCGCCAACACTCATCAGGTTGGAAACCCGCTCCGGCGCATAGCGTTCCGCCAGATCAAGTGCGCGTTGCAGGCGGGCGCTGCTTGAAACAGTCCCCGACAGCACGATGCCGTCATTTGCAGTGCGCACTTCGATTTTTTCGCCCGGCAGGATTTGCCGAAGACGCTCTTTGAACTCGCTGACATCCGCAGCAACGCGGACATCGACATTGGTGATCAATTGGCCGCCAGCATCCAGGAGCGTAAGTGTCGTTAGGCCCGGCGATTTACCCAATACGTATATAGTGCGGTCCGACAAAGACGAGATATCGGCGATTCCCGGATTGGCGATGCTGAGCTCCGAAAACGGAACGTCACTTTCCACGACAACGGCCCTGTTCATCGGAACGCTCAGGACCGTTTCGACGCCCTTTTTGACCACACGCACACTTTCAGCCTGCACGTTCGTCGGTGCGGTAATGGCCACTGGCACTATACCAACCGAAAGGCCCAAAAGAGCCGCTTTCATAAATCTATCAATTTTCATGTGACCTGCCTCTCCGATCACGCCTCATTTGCGGGTCTTTGATGCCCACGATTGCCAGCACTCTGCGTCAGTTTCGATTTTATTGCAAGAATCAATGGGTTCACTGTGAATGTTTATGTGGATAAGTGGCAACAGAACCCTAAACGCAACAACGCCCGGCGGGGCCGGGCGCTGTCTAGTCCATTGAATTTGCATCAGTTTGTGCAGGGGATCGGAATTTCGACAACTTCCGCGCCACGGCGTGTTCTGATGGTACATACTTTCGCGGCTTCCCTTTGAACAACCGGGGCCTGCTGTTCGATGCCCAGCAATTTGCGCTGATCAATCTCGATCGACTGGGCGATCGTGGTGTCGTCCGTGCCCACTAGCGACAGTGATAAACTACCAGTGGTTTGCGCTTGCGCCAGTGCAGCCACCTGTTCCGGTTTCACCGAAACGGTTACTGTCCGCGCGATCGTTGCTTCGTCCCGATTGCCGCCCGTCGACTGATCAACCGCAATCAGGCGCACGCCGGTTTCGATCAGCTTTGTAATATCGCCTCGCCCGTTCAGATCATTGCTGACGCGGCCAGTCCAATACACATCGACACGGTCTCCCGGACGCAGAAAACCGGAAACGCCGCTGGTCACGTCCACGCGGATTGCAAAAGCGCGCATCCCACGTTCCAGACGCGATGTAATACCCGCATCCTCGCCGGGTTCTGTCACTTTGAGCGCCATGATCGCTTCGTCTTTTTCCATGGGTCGCAATACAACGCGGAGAACGTCGTCTCCTTTCGAAAACATTTCTTCCATTGTCACGAACGTACCTTCGGGTATTGCGTTTTCGGGCCACTTCACAAGCCGGATGTCTTCCTTCAGGATCGGCTCGCCATATTTTAGCGGCCGCTCTGCAACCAGAACCTCGACCGTTGGAACGATATTTTCTCTTGCTTGCCGTTCGACAGCCAGTGCTGTCTGGTAAGCTTGGATATAATTTTTAGCCATATACACGGCACCGCTGGCCAGGGCCAAACCCACCAATAAGACCAACCCAAAAACCACACGCATAACATAACCTCTCTTGAATTGGGCTGCATGTAGCAGCTCATACTACTTCGTTTATTTAATAGCAGGGAAATGTGGCTAAAACTTGGTGCCGCAATGGTATAGAAGTGCCCTTTCTATGTGATGCCATTGCGCAACAGTATACCTTGAGCCGATAATCGAAAAAAAACGGCAACTTAAAACCCCATTTTGATTGTTTTTGGTCGGCTGTTTCTAATTTCAAAACGTCCAACCGCCACAAAGCTTGCGAATGCACCTGTCAGAATCAATGTTGAGTCACTAATCGACGCGGAGATCGCTACAGCCATGTCCACTGCGCCGGCACACAAAACAATCCAGTCAACGGTAACGTTGCCGTCTTCATCCCGAATGATTTTTTTTTGAAATATTCGACAAGTTTTTGTCTTTCCTGGCTCTAGTGTAAAAATTACATCTATGTTGCGTAGGCGGGATACGAACTGAAAGGTCGCATCCTTTTAGCAAGGGTGCGGCCTTTCGTTTTACAATGCGACCGAAGTTGACTTAAAGGCCGGTGGCGTTAGGGGGCGTTAGGGTCCTGCTTGCCCAAGAACGTCGCAGTCTGGTCTGTCAGGGTAGTCGAAGCAGATTCAATCGAAGTGAAGGCTGCGACAGCCAACCCAGCAACGGCTGCGGTCAGAACAACCCAGTCAACTGTTACGGCGCCGTCTTCGTCTTTACGGAAGTTTTTAAAAATATTCGACATGTTTTTGTCTTTCCTGGCTCTAGTGTAAAAATTACATCTATGTTTTGTAGGCGGGACAGAAACTGAAAGGTCGCATCCTTTGAACAAGGGCGCGGCCTTTCATTTTAGAATGCGACCGAAGTTGACTTAAACGCCGGGGGCGTTAGGGTCCTGCTTGCCCATGAACGTGTTAGTCTGGTCTGTCAGGGTAGTCGCACCAGTTTCAATCGTAGTGTACGCTGCGACAGCCAAGCCAGCAACGGCTGCGGTCAGAACAACCCAGTCAACTGTTACGGCGCCGTCTTCGTCTTTACGGAAGTTTTTAAAAAATTTGATCATTGTTTGTCCCTCCAAAGGATCAGGTATTCAGTTACATATTACCTTGTCGTCTGTTGCGGGCTGTCTCTCTCAGACCCTGTCCGACTTGGTATGCAGTGTTTATGCTGCGCGAATGGGGCATCAATTTGGCGCAAAACACCGGTTTTTTAAAAATTCCCAAATTATTTGAAAAAAACATTTAACACTATGAAATAAAATGAAAAAAAAATTCATAGAAATGCATTGCTAGGGATGCGCTTGGGTTTTTGAGGCACATTAAGGCAAAAATGCCACGTTCAAACGCCTGAAATGCTGGTTTGATGGGGTGTTTTCTGCATTATCAGCGCTAACAAACCCAGAGGCAGGGGCAAATCGCGCAAAATGCGGTATCTGACCATAATAATGATGGCGCTGGCCTTGTGCGGCCCTGTCGCCGTGTGGGCGGAATCGACCAAACCGGCGCCGTTTCCCGAATTCAGCGCCAAGCGGGTCAAACCGCCTGCGGCCAACGTGGCCAAACGGATCACCGTGCAAATTGATCCTGCAACCCAGTTCCGTAAAAGCAAACCACTGACAAAAGAAGATGACGCAGCCGCGCCCAAAGGTGAACCGATCGGCCAATATGTCTGGTTCTGGGACAAGGTATCGCCCGCGCTGGCGCAATCGGGCCCCGGACGTCTGGCCGCCGCGATGAACGTGCTGGCGGGTTCCAACAGCCCCGTGGCCGCGCCGCGCATGCAACACATGCAGGACATCGCCCGCGCCCAGGGTATCGAGATTCTGAAATCCACCATCGGCACCAGCGTGTCGCCTGCCCTGGTGCTGGCCGTGATCTCGGTTGAATCGGCGGGCAAAACCGATGCGGTCAGCAGGGCAGGGGCGCAGGGGCTGATGCAATTGATGCCGGCCACCGCCGAACGGTTCGGAGTCGCGGACAGCATGATCGCCGCGCAAAACATTCTGGGCGGCGTGAAATATCTGGATTGGCTGATGGGCGAATTTGATGGTGATCCCATTCTGGTTCTGGCCGGGTACAACGCCGGTGAAGGATCGGTGCGCAAACATGAAGGTGTGCCCCCCTTTGCTGAAACCCGCGATTACGTGCCCAAAGTGCTGGCAGCATTTCAGGTCGCGCGGGGGTTGTGCAAGACCCCACCCGAACTTGTCACCGATGGATGTGTGTTTGCAGCTTTGAACTAATGGAAACAATCTGTTTCCAAAGGCGTTTCAAACGTTGAGCGCGTCGGTCCAGTCTGGATGCTTGCGTCGTTGCGCATTTACAAAGGGACACAGGGGCGCAATCTTTACACTACTCTTACGTGCGTCAGAAACCATGCGCGTGACCAGTGCCAACCCCGCGCCCGTGCCGCGCAGACTGTCGGGCACAGCGGTATGATCGGCAATGGTCAGATAGTCCGAGGCGATGCTGTAGGTCAGCTCCGCCTCGACCCCGTCATGGCGCAGGATATTGCGGCCCTTTGAACCGTCCACCTCTTGCGTGATGGCAAACTCAGACAATCGTGGCCTGCGTGGCAGCGCGCAATTCGTTCTCGCTGACGCCGTCGGCACATTCCACGATCTTCAATCCGCCCTCGACCACGTCCAGCACACCCATGTTGGTAATGATCCGGTCAACCACGCCTTTGCCGGTCAGGGGCAGGGTGCATTCTTTCAGCACCTTGCTGTCGCCGTGTTTGTTGGTGTGGTCCATCACCACCACCACGCGGCCCACACCGGCCACCAGATCCATCGCGCCGCCCATGCCTTTGACCAGCTTGCCGGGGATCATCCAGTTGGCCAGATCACCGTTTTCCGCCACTTCCATCGCGCCAAGGATCGCCATCGCAATCTTGCCCCCACGGATCATGCCAAAGGATTGCGCGCTGTCGAAATACGCTGTGCGTGCCAGTTCGGTGATGGTCTGCTTGCCCGCATTGATCAGGTCGGCGTCTTCTTCACCTTCGATCGGAAACGGGCCCATGCCCAGCATGCCGTTTTCCGATTGCAGCGTCACATCCATCCCGTCAGGGATATAGTTGCTGACCAGCGTCGGAATGCCGATGCCAAGGTTCACGTACCAGCCGTCCTGCAGTTCCTGCGCGGCCCGTGCGGCCATTTGGTTGCGATCCCACATAATACCGTCTCCTTATGCCGCTGGACGCGTTGTGCGTTGTTCGATGCGTTTTTCGTGCTGGCCCTGCACAATGCGGTGCACGTAGATGCCGGGCAGGTGGATGCCATCCGGGTCCAGTGATCCGCGCGGTACGATTTCCTCTACCTCGGCCACACAGACCTTGCCGCACATCGCGGCGGGCGGGTTGAAATTGCGCGCGGTCTTGCGGAATACCAGATTGCCGGTGTCGTCGGCCTTCCACGCTTTGACGATAGCCAGATCGGCGAAAATACCTTCTTCCATTATATATGTCTCGCCGTTGAAGTCCTTGTGCTCCTTGCCCTCGGCAATCACGGTGCCCACACCTGTTTTCGTGTAGAAGCCCGGAATACCGCAGCCACCGGCGCGCATCCGTTCGGCCAATGTACCTTGCGGGTTAAACTCCAGTTCCAGTTCGCCGCTCAGATACTGGCGCATGAATTCGGCATTTTCGCCGACATAGGAGCTGATCATTTTCTTGACCTGACGGGTCTGCAACAGGATGCCGATGCCAAAATCATCCACGCCCGCGTTGTTGGACGCAAAGGTCAAATCCTTGGTGCCCGCGTCCTTGATCGCGTCCAGCAGCAATTCGGGAATGCCGCACAGGCCAAAGCCGCCGCTGGCAATAAACATCCCGTCAAACAAAAGCCCCTCAAGCGCTTCTGCGGGGGTGGCGTAGATTTTTTTCATGAAAGACGCTCCTCAAACCCAGTGTTGCGCAAACTTGTGACGCGCGGGCAAATGAGAGTCAATTGGAATGCCGCATCGCAGCGCGCAGCACTGCGGTTCAAACCGAACTTCCGGCGGATTGGTCGGGCTTTAGCTTGCCTTGGTCGCCGGTTTCTTTTTGGCTGCGGTTTTATTGGCTGCCGGTTTCTTTGCCGGTTTTTTCGGGGCCGCCTTGCGCCGCGTGCCCTTCTTGGCAGCCTTGGCGTCGATCAGCTCGACCGCCATATCCATTGTGACCGCATCAGGCTCCACGTCTTTGGGCAGGGTCGCGTTCACCTTTTCCCACTTCACGTAAGGCCCGTATTTACCTTCCATGATGCTGACCGCCCCGCCGCTTTGCGGGTACTCACCCAGATCGCGCAGGGTTTTCGCCACGCCGCCGCGCCCGCCACGGCTCGCGACTTTTTCTGCCAGCAATTGAACCGCGCGGTTCATGCCGACGGTGAACACTTCTTCTATGCTTTCCAGATTGGCATTTGTCCCGCCACGCTCGCTCGTGCTGGCGGCGTGTTTCAGATAGGGGCCATATCGCCCGATATTGGCCCAGACCATCACGCCGTCATCGGGATGCGCACCCACCTCGCGCGGAAGGGATAACAACCGCAACGCCTGTTCCAGATCGACATCGGCAGGCGGCCATTCCTTGGGAATGGACTGGCGCGGCGGCTTTTTATTATCGTCTGTCACTTCGCCACGCTGCACATAGGGGCCGAACCGCCCCTTGAACGCATAAATCTTGTCGCCGGCATCTTCGCCCAGCACCTTGCCTTCGGGCGGGATGCCGCCGCTGTCCTCTGCTCCGGGGGGGCCGAAGGCGCGGGTATAGCGGCATTCGGGATAGTTGGAACAGCCGATAAACGCGCCCCCGGATCGTGCGGTGCGCATGCTCAACCGTCCGGCCCCGCAATTGGGGCACAGGCGCGGGTCGCCACCGTCTTCCGTCATCGGAAACAGATGGGGTTCCAGAACCTCGTTGATCTTTTCCAGCACATCGGTGATGCGCAGTTCGCTGGTTTCGGCAATCGCTGCCGAAAAATCGCGCCAGAACCGGCCCAGTACATCCTTGTAATCGGCCTCACCGGCGCTGACGACATCCAACTGGTTTTCCAGATCGGCGGTAAAATCATATCCGACATATTTGCGGAAGTAGTTTTCCAGAAACGCCGTGACCAGACGGCCCTTGTCTTCGGGGATCAGGCGGTTCTTTTCCTTGCGCACATATTCACGGTCCTGAATCGTGGTCACGACCGATGCATAGGTTGATGGACGACCGATGCCCAGTTCTTCCATGCGTTTGACAAGCGTTGCCTCGGTATAGCGGGGCGGGGGCTGGGTGAAATGCTGGTCGGGGGTGACGCTGCGCTTGTCCGCCGGATCGCCCTGCGAAATCTGGGGCAGGCGGTTGTCATCGTCTTCGTCCAGCACCGCATCATCACGGCCTTCTTCATAGACTTTCAGAAAACCGTCGAACAATACGACCTGACCGGTCGCGCGCAATTCGACCTGTGTGTCTTTGCTGGCTACGTCCACCGTGGTGCGCTCCATGCGCGCCGCTTCCATCTGGCAGGCCAGGGTGCGTTTCCAGATCAGATCATACAGCTTGCGTTGATCGGCCTCCAGCAGCTTCAGGGCAGATACGTCCTTGGACATTTCTGTCGGGCGGATACATTCGTGTGCTTCCTGCGCGTTCTTGGCCTTGTTCTTGTACATCCGCGGGCTGGCGGGCACATAGTCCGCACCGTAGCGCGCCTTGATTTCGTCGCGCGCGGCGCTGACCGCTTCGGGGGCCATATCGATGCCGTCGGTCCGCATATAGGTAATGTGGCCGGCTTCGTACAATCTTTGCGCCGTGCTCATTGTCTGGCGTGCGCCCATGCCGAATTTGCGGCTGGCTTCCTGTTGCAGGGTCGATGTCATGAACGGCGCGCTGGGGTTGCGATTGGCGGGTTTCGCCTCGACCGATTTCACGGTCAAATCGCGGCTGTTGATCGCCTGCACCGCCAATTCGGCCTGCGTGGCGTTCGAAATATCGAACTTGTCCAGCTTCTTGCCTGCCAGAACCGTCAGGCGCGCCTCATAGGTCTGGCCGCGCGGAGTGCCCAGTACCGCCTTGACGCTCCAGTATTCGCGGGCGCAGAACGCCTCGATCTCCATCTCGCGCTCGACAATCAGACGCAGACAGACCGATTGCACCCGCCCCGCCGATTTCGCGCCGGGCAATTTGCGCCACAACACCGGCGACAGGTTAAAGCCCACCAGATAATCCAGCGCGCGCCGCGCAAGATACGCCTCGACCAGAGGCATATCGACCTGACGCGGCTTTTTCATTGCTTCGGTCACGGCATCCTTGGTGATTGCGTTGAACACCACGCGGCTGACGGGGGTATCTTTCTTGATCGATTTGCGCTTGGTCAGCGCCTCTTGCAAATGCCAGCTGATCGCTTCGCCTTCGCGGTCAGGGTCGGTTGCAAGGATCAGTTCGTTGTCATTTGCCAGTGCATCCGCGATCGCCTTGACGTGTTTTTTGCTGTCACTGGCGATTTCCCATTTCATGTCGAATTCATGATCCGGATCAACCGATCCATCCTTGGGCGGCAGATCCCGCACGTGCCCGTACGAGGCTAGAACGGTGTAATCGGACCCCAGATATTTGTTGATTGTTTTAGCTTTGGCCGGGGATTCGACGACAACGACTGGCATAAATGTTTGCACCTTTTCTCTAAAACCTTGGGCGTCTATGGCCGCGCAAAATGTGGTGTGCAAGGGGGAATCGTCAACCGGGTCGAATGAACGTAGTCTGGTTGTCTTGGCTCAGGGACCGGATTTGACGCACCGAAATACACGGTTCCGGCGGGTGTGGTACATCCCGCGGCACGATTTACCGGTACCGCGTTTGCGCTGTGTCGGGCGGCAAGTCTCATGTGAGGACACTATATACATGCACTATATATAAAAGTGTGTTTACTGCGCCAAAGACAGCAAACCACCGGCCTGACGTTTGATTTTGCCGGACAGTTCTAGATCAACCAGAACCGGGGCCATCATGCGTGCCGGGGCCGCCATATCGCGGATCAACTGATCTTCCGCGACAGGGGACGGGCCAAGCCGCGCGAGAATCTGTAAATGCAGGGCGGCGGTTTCGCGCAAGCAGCGCTTTGGCGGCGGGGCGACGGTGGGGGGAATCGGCAATTCCGGTTGTGCGTTTTGCTGCGGTTGGGCGGCAGGGGCCAAAGCCTCGATCACATCCGCGCCAGAGCGGACCAGAACCGCGCCATCGCGGATCAGCATGTTGCATCCGGCGGCGCGTGCATCAAAGGGGTGGCCCGGTACGGCCAGAACCTCACGGCCTTGATCCAGCGCATTGCGCGCGGTGATCAGGTTGCCCGATTTTCCGACAGCTTCCACAACCACAACCGCGCAGGACAGGCCCGAGATAATGCGGTTGCGGCTGGGAAAATGGCGCGCTTGCGGGGTCAACCCGACGGATTGTTCGCTGATACGCAGGCCTGTTTGCGCAATCTGCAATGCCAGATCGGTATTTTTGGCCGGATACATAACGTCAATGCCCCCAGCCTGCACCGCGATCGTGCCAGTCTCCAGCGCCGCGATATGTGCGGCGGTATCAACCCCGCGCGCCAGCCCCAATACCACGACATTACCCGCCTGACCCAGTTCGCGGGCCAGTGCGTGTGCCAAGCGAGGACGCGTTGCGCGCCCCGACAAGAGCCACAATAGGCCGGTTTAACAGCGCCCGATTGCCCGTCAGCCACAAAAACGGTGGCGCATCGGGCAAGTCGGTCAGTGATTTCGGATAGTCAGGCGTGCCGCGAAACACCAGTTTTGCGCCGGCCTGCGCGCCATTTCGCAGTTCGGCCTGCGCAACGGCTTCGGGGCAAATGCGGTAATCCTTTACACCGGCGGCGCGCGCTACGTTCGGTAGCGCGGCCAGCGCGTTCTGCGCGGTGCCTTGTTCAGCCAGCAGCCTGTAAAACGTGGCAATGCCAACCCGGCGAGAGCGCAACAGACGAAACCACGAAAACCGATCATCTTCCTTGGTGGGTGGAAGTGGGGGGTGAGTGGAAGGATGGTCGAAACAACTTGGGTGAACAATGCCCCAGTCGCAACTGAGCCATTCAGATAGCCGAATAGCTTCTCAGATGAAATATCCCTTTTTCATTGCATGAGGCGCGGCCCATACTCGGCGTACTTACCGAGTATAGGTGAAGTCTCACAGACCCTCATTTCGGCTTCAGATGTGGCTGTTAAACTGCCTTGTGTCTTCATTGAGAGGCCTTCGATTTTCTGAGCCCTAGCATGGAAGTATATGTCGCCTCTTGCCCAGACGACGCCCCCGTAAGCCGAAAAGTTCGCATTGGCGTAAAATCCACCCAAAGACAGGAGCGTCGCACCTCCACCGATTGCGCAATCATCGTTGACACCAAGTTGCAATCCAGAGCTTGAATAGAACGCTTGTGCCGAAGTATTGCGGGTTGCGATCACAACATTCTTCAAGATGACGTTTGATGAGAACTCGACCTGGCAATCTGTGACAAGTGTAAAGTCTTCGTAGGTTCCAGATTTGAATATGATTTTTCCACCCGCGCAATTGTGCCTGTGAGCCAGTCCCGGTGCGATATCGGTCGGACGAAACTCACTTAGCGTCAGTGGGGTAGGTGCCTTTAGTAAAACAGTCGATGGAACGAACAACCCGACTCCCAATTCGAGGTTGGTGATGATGTTGGGAAGCTCGTCCAAAGATGACAGATTATACCAGCCCTCCGCCTTGGCTCCCTCAAGGTTGGTATTCGAGCTATAAGCTGAATCAGGTATATCCAGTTTTTCGATATGGGGCATCGACACTTTGGAACCAAGAATTTTATCCGCGTAGTTATCAGCAGTAAAGTAATTGTTGGTCCTCAGGCTAACATAAGTATTCGAGTGCAGGCAGAAGCTGGGGCCAAAGAAATTGCCTGAGTCGATCGTCAGGACCCCTTCTGCAAGCAAACCTTGAAACGAGCATGGCTTGCGCTTCAGGACTTGAATCGAGTCCTCCGCGACATTGAAGCTGTCAAAACCAATCATGTAGAGAAGAAGGTTGGGGGTGGAGTTCCCGCGGTCTTTTGTCATGCCAGCATATACGCGCACCGCATCTACGGCTCCTGGTGCGGGCGTAAAGGTGCGCGTGTCGTAATCCCATGTGCCGAACGTAAAATCAGCCGAGGTGATTGCCTCTTGCATGTTTTTCCGTGGAAGCATACCGCGCACGACCTTCAAGGCTTCAGATATTGCAACAGATTCCGATTTTGACTGGCGCGTCAATAAAGCTGCATGCGCGGCTGAATCGGCTGCATTTTGTAAATACTGACTATCTGCTTGGCGCTTTTGGAAGTCCACGGCCATTCCGCCAATAATAAGAATGATAAGACAGAAAAACAGTGCCAAAACTGTGGCAGAGCCATTCTCATCTTGAATGAAACGGCGCGGGTAAACCATTCTGATATTCATCTTAATACTCCACTAGGTGGCTGCTCGAGATATTCAGTATGATCGTGTTGAAGGGTTTGCGCACAAAGCCCAACGGCATCATGGATCCTGCTGGGACCTGTACGCTCGCTTCAGCCACGTTGAAAGCTTTTGACGCATTCGCAGAGATCGCCGTGTCAAGATAGGCCAAGCGGCTCTCTAAATCAGCTTTGGCTTCTGCGTTTGTATCGTACAATCCGAGCGAATGTTGTCGCGAGACAGTCTGCACCACTCGCAAAATTTGCGCCTCACTGAAAAATACCATTGACACGTTTATTGCAAAGCCAATCAGAATAAAAAAAATAGGCATCCAAATGACGGACTCGACAGTAAAGCTACCAGCTTCGCACATCCAGAAGCGCTTTAGAAATCGACTTCTTTCTTCGGATCGGCGGGTGCAATTGATTTCACTTGTTTTGAACAATTTGATACCCTCTTCTTGACACAACCATTTTGATCCTGAATCTGGCAAAATATAGGCAAATTCTTGTTCTATTTGCGATTTACCGGCGCCATCAGACAAAACAAACGGCAATCACTAGCCATCGATAAGGTCTGAAATGTCCGTCGTCCGGGTTTTTGGAACTAATGGCAGCTTAAATTAGGAGAGTATCTGGCTCGTCTTTTTGGTTGCAGTATGCCGCGCGCTCGCGATGATGCAAGCGGCGCGTTTGAGGGTTTTTCGTTTGATCTGTTCCCTTGGCAGTGTCACAGGAACTTTCTTGTCGGCTGGGTGCGCGCCGACTTCGACAACATATCCGCCATGAGTTTCGGGGACTTGTCGCCCAATGCAATTTTAGCCCTTAACAAGGGCACAAAATGGGGGCTTTGCTCATCACACTGGCGAGGGCGGAACCTCGCGCTATCGCCGCGAAGGTGGGGTGCTGTCAGAACAAATCAGCTTGAGGCGGGCGGGGCGGTCGATTAGGGGCTGTTGACGTTCACCTGATGTGAATGATTGTAGCGGCGATCGAGATGAATGCTTTGAAGCTGGGGTCTGTTTTGCACGAGCGCATAGCTATCCCTCTGTTTTCCTTCAGTTTGCCAAAGTAGTTTTCGATCAGGTGCCGCCATTTGTAGGTGTCTTTGTCGAACTCCGCCGGGAACTTCCGGTTGGACTTCGGCGGAATGACCGGAGTGATGTCGCGATCCAGCAGGTCATTGCGCAGCCAATCCGCATCAAAGGCCCTGTCCGCCAGCAGGTGCCCGGCAGACAGATTTCGGATCAGTGTATCGGTCTCGCGCAGATCATGGGCTTGTCCGGGCATCAGGCAAAAATCGACGAGGTTGCCGAGCGCGTCCGTCAGCGCCAGTATCTTCGTGGTTATCCCCCCGCGAGAGCGCCCGATGGCCTGGCAAAGAGTCCCCCTTTTGCGCCTTGGCCAGAGCGGTGAACCTTGACGATGGTGCCATCGATCATGGCGTATTCGAGGTCGGCGTCTGAGGCTAATACTTTGAACATATGATAGAAAATATCTGCCTTAACCCACCTGCGGAACCGCTTGAACACAGAGTTCCACTTGCCGAATTCGTCCGGCAACTCGCGCCATTGTGCCCCAGTGCGAACGATCCAAAGGACGGCTTCCACAAACAGGCGAGGATCGCGCCCAGTTTGTCCCGGGTCTGTGGGTTTTCCAAGACAATACGGGTCGATGATTGTCCAATGCGCATCGGTCAGGACTCTTCGGGTCAAGGCTGCTCTCCTCTGTTTGCAACCTTGAATCAGAAGTTAAGTGATTTGGGAATCCCGAACGTCAAAAGCCCCTAGGGACGCGAGAAAAACTGATTCCAAATTTCGCCTCCCTTTCAGAAACGCAAGCCGTCATGGTGGAGGCGATGGGGCTAAACAGGATCGTATTTTCGGTTGCCATGTAAAAGTCCAGGAGTGAGTTGCATCGCTAATGCGCACGCTTCGACGATTTTTCTGCTTACAACAGCTTCTACAACAAGATTTCCAGAAGCTTGGCGATGAGAATTATCGCGGTCGAAACGACGGCGATATACGTCAGTATGAACGGAAAATCTAGAAGCGGCTTTGGCCGGATTGGTATGGATAAATCAATTGCCTCATGTGTCACGTTTGCTGCCGTCTCGGGCAGTGACATGCGGAAAATGGCGACACGCGTGGCAATGATAGTCATACTAAAAGGCCCTTCAAACAAGGATACTGGTTACAAACACAAACAACGCTGGAGGGTTTGGCGAACAAAAAACCCATATAGCATGGCTTAGTTGTAAGGGATTGGCGAAAAGTGTCAATTAGTAGAATCAAAAGTGTAAATTTGTACACTATATGCAGCTGAGTTTACCTTAAGAAATTGTTTTAAATAGATAAAGCTTCACTTCTCAGCTTGAAACCACCTTATCCAAATTGCCCAGAAACAGTCTTATTCCAAAAACGAACCTATATAATACTCTAGTTGTTTGATCCCACGGTTTGATGGTGTGATCCTTTCTATGGAATGGAAGGAAGCCATATGGGACAAGTTCGTCACGGGAGCGCCACGACCACGCACGCCGTCAGAGCTGCAATACAGCGATCGCAAGCTACGAACGCGGCGCTGAGCAAAGAACTGGGTATCAATCCCAAGACCGCTTAACCCTTCTTCAATATACTCAAGAAACCGCGTGCGCAGCTCTGACGATAGTGCTGATGACATGAAACATCCTCCCAATCAGGGTGAGTCACAAATCAAAGCCAATGGGAATCCCACGATTCAGGGTTCAAGCTCGCCGCTTTAAACTTGAAAGAACTAAACCATCTCATATGGTAAGGCCGCAGAATAAGGAAGGGCGCAATCACGACTGGTCAAGACCCGATCGCGGGATTTAAGTCTCCGATCCGCCCACCGTCAAACCACCGATCATCATAGTCGGCTGGCCCACACCCACCGGCACCCATTGACCGGCCTTGCCGCAATTGCCCATACCCGGATCCAGCGCCATATCGTTGCCAAGGGCGCGGATGCGTTTCAACGCGGTCGCCCCGTCTCCGATCAGTGTGGCGCCCTTGACCGGCGCACCGATCTTGCCGTTTTGCACGCGGTAGGCTTCGGTGCAGGAAAACACGAACTTTCCATTGGTGATGTCGACCTGACCACCGCCAAAGCCGACCGCGTAAATCCCGTCCTTCAGATCGGCGACGATATCGGCCGGGTCGGCATCCCCGCCCAGCATATAGGTATTGGTCATCCGTGGCATCGGCGTATGGGCATAGCTTTCGCGCCGTCCGTTGCCTGTGGGGGTGACGCCCATCAGGCGCGCATTCTGGCGGTCCTGCATGAACCCGACCAGAATCCCGTCTTCGATCAGCACGTTTTTGGCTGATGGCGTGCCTTCGTCATCCACGGTAATACTGCCGCGCCGGTCCGGGATCGTGCCGTCATCCAGAACGGTCACGCCGCGCGCGGCCACCTGCTGGCCCATCAAACCGGCAAAGGCGCTGCTGCCCTTGCGGTTGAAATCCCCCTCAAGCCCGTGCCCGACGGCTTCGTGCAACAGGATACCGGGCCAGCCATTGCCCAGCACCACATCCATGATGCCTGCAGGGGCAGGAACCGCCTCAAGGTTGACCAAGGCAATGCGCAGCGCCTCGCGGGTATTGGCCTGCCAGTCGGCAGGGTCCATCACGCCATCAAGGCTGACACGCCCACCGCCCCCTGCGCCACCGGATTCGCGGCGTCCGTTTTCCTCGACAATCACCGATACATTCACACGGCTCATCGGGCGAACATCGCGCACGATCAGCCCGTCGGGGCGCAAAATCTCGACCTCTTGCAGGCTTGCGGCCAGGGTGGCCGATACCTGCACCACCCGTTTGTCCAGATCGCGGGCAAAGGCATCGATGTCGCGCAAGGTTTCGATCTTGACGGGAAATGCCGCGCCGGCAATCGGATCGGCATCTGTATAAAGCTTGCGGTTTGTGTGGGCCGGCCCGGTGTCCAAAACCGCGCCGCCATCGCCCACGGCCAGCCGTGCGGTCTGCGCCGCGCGGCGCAGGGCGGCGGCGCTGATTTCGGTGGAATGGGCATAACCCGAAACCTCGCCACAGACCGCGCGCAGGCCGAATCCCTCGGACGCGTCATAGCTGGCCGCCCGGATGCGCCCATCATCAAAGGACAGAACTTCTGACCGGCGACGCTCCAGAAACAACTCTCCGTCGTCGGCGCCTTGTGTTGCATCGCGCAAAATACCCAGCGCCTCGTCGCGGTCCAACGCGGTCTCAAACGGTGCAAACACTTCCGCTTTTGCAGTATTTTTGTCGTCTTTAATCGGGGTATCCTGCATTTCAAGGCTGCCCTGTCGTTGTGGAGGGAAGAAAATAGCGTCTGTTTGACGCAAGCTTATGGCTTTATCTGTGCATCAGAATATGATTGTAAGCATGAACAAGACAACGGGCAATCAGCGCGGGGGTAAACTGACGCGTGGAACTGATGCCCTGACCGATATAATAATGCGACCAACAGTGATCAACTGATCAGGAACAAAGATGAAAAACCTAGCCATGCTTACCGGCCTGTTTGCCGGCCTTTCCACTCTTCCCGCCTTCGCTCAGGAAGGTCTTGAGATTATCGGCGCGCCGGTCGACGGTAAAATGGGGTTCCAGCCTGCGGCCAGCGAACTGGCGCGGGATCTGCAATGGCTGGACGGCATGATTCTGGTCGTTATTACCGCGATTACGGTTTTCGTGACGGCGTTGATGATCTACGCGATGGTGCGGTTCAACCGCAAATCAAACCCGACGCCAAAAACCTTTACCCACCACACCCCGGTCGAGATCGCCTGGACGATCATCCCGGTCTTTATCCTTGTGGCCATCGGCGCATGGTCGCTGCCGATCCTGTTCAAGCAACAGGAAATCCCCGAGGCAGACGTGACCATCAAAGTCACCGGCTACCAGTGGTATTGGGGCTATGAATATGTCGATCACGAATTCGGCTTTGAAAGCTTCATGCTGGATCGCGCCTCTCTCGCGGAATATGGCTACAGTGATGACGAATACCTGCTGGCGACGGATACGGCCGTTGTCGTGCCGGTGGGCAAAACCGTTGTGATGCAGGTCACAGGCGCCGACGTGATCCATTCTTGGACGATCCCCGCCTTTGGCGTGAAACAGGATGGTGTACCCGGTCGTCTGGCCGAACTTTGGTTCGCTGCCGACAAGGAAGGCATCTATTTCGGCCAATGCTCTGAACTGTGCGGCAAGGATCACGCCTATATGCCGATCACGGTCAAAGTGGTCAGCGAAGAGGCCTATCAGGAATGGCTGGACGGCGCGATCGACGAATATGCCGGCGTGCCGCGCGCGATCACTGTCGCGTCTAACTGACCTTCGGATCAGCGGGGCGGTCTTTGCCCCGCGATTTACCTGATGATCGGACCTGCCTGATGAGTGATGCAAGCATCAACACAAAAGACACAGCCCACCCGGGCGAGGCGTCGTTTGGCGATTATTTTGCGCTGTTGAAGCCCCGTGTCATGCAGCTTGTGGTCTTTACTGCTCTGGTCGGTCTGCTCGCCGCGCCGGTGCAGGTGCATCCGATGATTGCCTTCTCGTCGATCCTGTTTATCGCGGTTGGGGCAGGGGCATCGGGTGCGCTGAATATGTGGTGGGATGCGGATATCGACGCCGTGATGCGCCGGACAGCCAACCGCCCCGTTCCCGCTGGCAAAGTGGAACCGGGCGAAGCGCGGGCCATCGGTCTGGCGCTGTCGGGTCTTGCCGTGATGATGCTGGGGCTTGCCGCAAATCTTCTGGCGGCGGCGTTTCTGGCGTTCACCATTTTCTTTTATGCCGTCATCTACACGATGTGGCTGAAACGTTCGACACCGCAGAACATCGTGATCGGCGGCGCCGCGGGGGCGTTTCCGCCGGTGATCGGCTGGGTCTGCGCCACCGGGTCAATGGCTGTCGAACCGTGGCTGATGTTCGCGCTGATTTTCATGTGGACGCCGCCACATTTCTGGGCGCTGGCGCTGTTCATGCGCTCGGATTACGACGATGCGGGCGTGCCCATGCTGACGGTGACACACGGACGGCGCGCAACGCGCACGCATATTCTGGTCTATACCGTTCTGCTGTCGATCCTGGCGGTGGGCACCGGATTTTCGGCCATTGGCGGCCCGATTTATCTGTCGGTCGCGCTGGTGCTGAATCTGTTGTTCCTGCGCGGGGCCGTGCAGATTTGGCGCCGTGACGAAACACAATCCGAAGCCGACAATTTTGCCGTCGAACGCAAATTCTTCCGGCTGTCGCTGTGGTATCTGTTCGCCCATTTCGTCGCCATCCTGCTGGAAGCGGCGCTGGCGCCGTTCGGTCTGGGGGGCTGGGGATGAGCTTTCACACGGAACATGAAATTCACAAGCGCCGTTTTGGCCGCAATCTGGGCGTGGCGCTGGTGCTGGTCGGCTTTATCGTCGTCGTGTTCGGGCTGACATTCGTCAAGGTCACACGGGGCGATTTCGCCCTTCCCACATCGGAGGTTCAGAACTAATGGCGTTGCAGGGACCAAAGAAAACCGTTTTGCAGACCGTATCCGTCGTCGTGTTCATGGGCGCGCTGGCCTGGGCCTCTGTGCCGTTTTATGACTGGTTCTGCCGTGTCACCGGATTTGGCGGAACCACCGATGTTGCGACAACGGGGTCTGACGAGATTCTGGACCAGACCATTACGGTGCGGTTCGACGGATCGATCAACAAGAACATGCCTTGGGAATTCAAACCGGTGCAGCGTGAAATGGAACTGCGCATCGGCGAAACCGGTCTGGCCTTTTACGAGGCTTACAACCCGACCGACAAACCGGTGGCGGGATCGGCCAGCTACAACGTCACACCTTACGAAGCGGGCGGGTTCTTCAGCAAGATCCAGTGTTTCTGCTTCGAGGAACAGGTTTTGCAACCCGGTGAACGGGTGCAGATGCCGGTGACATTCTTTGTCGATCCGGAAATCGTAACCGATCGCGATGCAAAATACGTGCATACGATCACTCTGTCTTATACGTTCTACGAAATTGACCTGCCCGAAGGCTATGCCGCCTTGGACAATCAGGCCACAACAAACTTAAACTAAGCCGTAAGGTGAGGGACACAAACATGGCGCACGAAAAAAACCACGATTACCACATTCTGAACCCCTCGATCTGGCCATTGCTCGGATCGCTGGGTGGCTTTGCCATGCTTTTTGGTGCGGTCCTCTGGATGCATGATGTTACGCCGTTCCTGTTTCTCGCGGGGCTTGCGGCTGTGTTGTACGTGATGTTCGGCTGGTGGTCGGAAGTGGTGGCAGAAAGCCGCGTCGGGGATCACACCCCGGTTGTGCGGATCGGCCTGCGCTACGGCTTTATCCTGTTTATCATGTCCGAAGTGATGTTCTTTGCCGCATGGTTCTGGTCGTTCTTCAAACATGCGCTTTATCCGATGAACGAATATGTCGGGAGCACCTATGTTCCTGCGGAATTCTATCAGGTGAACGCGTTTGAACTGCCACTGATCAACACGCTTCTGCTGCTGCTTTCGGGCTGTGCGGTCACATGGGCGCACCATGCGCTTGTCCACGAAGACAACCGCAAGGATGTCATCAACGGTCTGGCACTGGCCATTGTTCTGGGTGTGCTGTTCACCGCCGTGCAGGCCTATGAATATTATCACCTTCTGGTCGACAAAGACTGGCAGTTCGGCGGCGACAAGTTCTTTTCGAACTTCTTCATGGCCACAGGCTTTCATGGCGCGCACGTGATCATCGGTACGATCTTTCTGGCGGTCTGTATGTTCCGTGCGATGAAGGGCCACTTTACGGCGGAAAAGCATGTCGGCTTTGAAGCGGCGGCCTGGTACTGGCACTTTGTGGATGTGGTGTGGCTGTTCCTGTTCTTTGCGGTCTACATCTGGGGCATCTGATCTGCCCGACAAAGCGGATTGCGGGTTGATCCCGCGCCGCAGACGATTATCAAGCAAAGCGCGCAAGGCATCTGACCTTGCGCGCTTTTCCTTTGTCGGGCGGGGGGGCCTGATCTGATATGCGCCGTTGGGTGTTCTTGCTGACGTTCGGGTTGATCGGGGCCGCGATCCTGATCGGGCTTGGCACCTGGCAACTTCAGCGGCTCGACTGGAAACAGGGTGTGCTGGCTGACATTGACAGCCGGATTACAGCAACCCCGGTGGCGGTGCCTGCCACACCCTATCCCGCAACTGACAAATACCTGCCGGTGCAGGCGCAGGGCACAATCCTGCCGGGCGAAGCGCATGTGCTGGTGTCGATCAAGGATGTCGGGCCGGGATACCGCATCATTGCACCCTATGAACTGGCCGATGGCCGCCGCATCCTGCTGGATCGCGGCTTTGTCCGCGATGCCGCCAAAAACAACACCCGCACAACAGGGCCGATCAGCGTCACAGGCAATCTGCACTGGCCGGACGAGGTTGACAGCTACACGCCCGCGCCCGATCTGGCAGGCAATACATGGTTTGCCCGCGATGTGCCCGCGCTGGCGCAGGTACTGGGCACCGACCCTGTATTGTTGATTGCGCGCACCATTTCGGAACCGAACCCTTCTGTAACGCCTTTGCCGGTCGACAGTGCTGGCATTCCAAACGATCACTTGCAATATGCCATCACGTGGTTTTCGCTGGCCGCCATCTGGCTGGCGATGACCTTCTTTTTCATGCGCTCGATGCGCTCAAAACCGGAAAGCTGAAAAGTTGCGCTACATCTCGACCCGTGGACACGCGCCTGTTTTAAGTTTCGAAGACGCAATGCTGACCGGCCTTGCACGCGATGGCGGATTGTACGTGCCCGAAACGATCCCGCAGATGGATCAGGCCGATATTGCCGCCCTGCACGGTCTTTCCTATGAAGATGTCGCCTATCGCGTGATGCGCCCCTTTGTCGGCGATACGTTCACCGATACGGAATTCGGCGATATCATCACGCGCAGCTATGCCGGGTTCGGCCATGCCGCCCGCGCGCCTCTGGTGCAGCTGGACAGCGGCCATTTCCTGCTTGAACTGTTTCACGGCCCGACGCTGGCGTTCAAGGATTTCGCCATGCAACTGATCGGCCAGATGTTCCAGACCGCACTGGCGCGGCGCGGTGAACGCGTGACCATCGTCGGGGCCACCAGCGGTGATACCGGTTCTGCCGCGATCGAGGCGTTCAAGGGGCTGGACGTTGTCGATGTGGTCATCCTTTATCCCCATGGCCGCGTCAGCGAAGTGCAGCGCCGCCAGATGACGACACCGGGCGAGGCCAATGTGCATGCGCTTGCGGTCGATGGCGATTTTGATGATTGTCAGGCCCGCCTGAAGGATATGTTCAACGATTTCACCTTCCGCGACGAGGTCCGGCTTGCCGGTGTGAATTCGATCAACTGGGGGCGCGTGCTGGCTCAGGTGGTTTATTACTTCACCTCCGCAGTCAGCCTTGGCGCGCCGCACCGCCGCGTCAGCTTTACTGTGCCGACGGGAAATTTCGGCGATATATTCGCCGGATACATCGCCAAGAAAATGGGGCTGCCCATTGATCAACTGGTTGTCGCGACCAACCAGAACGACATTCTGGATCGCTGCCTGAAAGGGCAGGGCTATCACACCAGTACGGTGCACCCGTCGATCAGCCCGTCGATGGATATTCAGGTCAGTTCCAATTTCGAACGGGCGCTGTTTGATGCCTACGGGCGCGATGGCAATGCCGTTGCGCAACTGATGGACGAACTGAAATCCGGTGGCGGATTCGACGTCAGTCAGGGCGCGCTTCAGATGTTGCAGGATACCTTCCAGTCCGGGCGCGCCTCGGAAGATGAAACATCGGCCACTATCACCGCGGAACTGGCGCGCAGCAGCGAATTGCTGTGCCCGCATTCCGCCGTGGGCGTCAAGGTTGCAAACGCGCTGCGCGATCCCGCAACACCGATGATCACGCTGGCCACGGCGCACCCCGCCAAATTCCCCGATGCAGTCGAGGCGGCAACAGGAATACGTCCACCCCTTCCCCCGCGCATGGCAGACCTGTATGACAGGCCGGAACGGGTGACGCGGATCAGCAACGATCTGGCCGCGCTCGAAGCTTTTGTCAGAGGACAGATCAGACATTGACAGTACAACAACACACTCTGGCGAACGGGTTTCGCATCGTCACCGAAAACATGCCGGGCCTGCAGTCGTCCTCGATCGGGATCTGGGTCACGGCAGGTGGACGCCACGAACGGGTTGAACAGAACGGCATCGCGCATTTTCTTGAACACATGGCGTTCAAGGGCACAAAGCGGCGCAGTGCCTTGCAGATCGCCGAAGCCATTGAAGACGTGGGCGGGTACATCAATGCCTATACCAGCCGCGAAGTCACCGCCTACTACGCCCGGGTTCTGGAAAACGATGTGCCCTTGGCGCTGGATGTGATCGCCGATATCGTTCTGAACCCGGTATTCGAACCGGAAGAGATCGAAATAGAACGCGGTGTGATCCTGCAGGAAATCGGCCAGGCACTGGATACGCCGGATGATGTGATCTTTGACTGGTTGCAGGAAAAGGCCTATCCGGGTCAGCCGATCGGGCGCACCATTCTGGGCCCGTCCGAACGTGTCAGCGCATTCACCCGCGAGGATCTGGCCGGCTTTGTCGGCGAACATTACGGGCCCAACCAGATGATCCTGTCAGCAGCGGGGGCCGTGGATCATGATGCCCTCGTGCGCGAGGCCGAAATCCTGTTCGGGCACCTGACGCCAACGCCATCCTTTGATATTTCGCCCGCCGCCTTTTCCGGAGGCGAGGTGCGCCGTACCAAGGATCTGGAACAGGCCCATTTTGCGCTGGCCTTTGAAAGCCCGGGCTATCGTGATGACGCAATCTATGTGGCGCAGATCTATGCCAGCGTTCTGGGTGGCGGCATGTCTTCGCGCCTGTTTCAGGAAGTGCGCGAACATCGCGGTCTGTGCTATTCGATCTTTGCGCAGGCCGGGGCCTATGCCGATACCGGCATGACCACGATCTATGCCGGCACCAGTGCCGGTCAGATCGGTGAACTGGCCGAAATCACTGTGGATGAAATGAAACGCGCCGCCGACGACATGAGCCCGGCCGAAGTGGCCCGCGCCCGCGCCCAGATGAAGGCCGGTATGCTGATGGGGCTGGAAAGCCCCTCAAACCGCGCCGAACGTCTGGCCCGCATGATCCAGATCTGGGATCGCGTGCCTGATCTGGACGAAGTCGTGCAGCGCATTGACGCGGTGACAACCGGGGATGTGCGCGATTTTGCAGGCCACATGGCCACCGCCGCCCGCGCAGCCATGGCGCTTTACGGTCCGGTGCAGAAAGCCCCCGATCTGGAAAAACTGCAGGGACGGCGCGCTGCCTGATGCTGCTGGCCAAGCGCAAGCTGAAGATCGAAACCGAGCGTATGACGCTGCGCCCGCCGACCCATTCGGATTTTCGCGCATGGACCAGTCTGCGCCGCGAAAGCGAGGATTTCCTGACCAGATGGGAGCCAAGCTGGGCGCAGGATCATCTGTCGCGCAAGGGCTTCACCAATCGCGTCTATTGGGCACAACGCTCTGTCAACAACGGTTCGGCTGTGCCGCTGTTCCTGATCCGCCGGTCCGATCAGGTTCTGCTGGGCGCGATCACCCTTGATAACATCCGCCGTGGCCCCGCGCAGGCGGGCACGTTGGGATATTGGACAGGCCAGCCCTTTATCCGTCAGGGATACATGCGCGAGGCGATTCTGGCCGTTGTGCATCACGCATTCAACCGACTGGACCTCAGCCGCATCGAAGCCGCCTGCCTGCCTGAAAACGTCGCCTCGCGCGGGTTGCTGGAACGGTCAGGCTTCAAATATGAAGGCGTGGCGCAATCCTATCTGCAGATCGATGGCCGCTGGCGCACCCACGTGCTTTATGCATGCCTGCGCAGCGACCGGCGCGGCAAGACCGAAGCGGGCTAAAACCCCGCTATCAAGCTCAGGTGTTTTACACTTCCCCCTAGACCTGTCCCGCCGCTGCGCTATCTTTCAGTCATGTTGCTTCGGTTGATCCTGCTTTTTGTGCTGATTGCAACGGCGTCCAACGCACAGGACCGCCGGCCAAGCCACTGTATTGCCATTGCGCAAGCCGATCCGCAGATCGAATACCTCCACCAAGCCAGCTACCGCGCGCCGGTGCCGGATTTTTCGGTTCGCCTGCAATACATCGCCCATGCCAGTTTTCTGATCCAGACCCAAGGCGGGCTGAACGCCGTGACCGATTTTACCGGATTTGTCGGCAATGTGCCCCTGATCCCCGACGTGGTCACGATGAACCATGCCCATGATACGCACTGGACGGCCTATCCCGATCCGGCGATTCCCCATGTTCTGGAAGGGTGGGGGCCGTTCGGTGAAGGCATCGACCATCATCTTGATCTGGGCGAGATGCTGGTGCGCAACGTATCCACCGATATCCGGTCGCAATTCGGCGGGCGCGAAGATAACGGAAATTCGATTTTCGTGTTCGAGGTGGCGGGCCTGTGCATCGGCCATCTGGGCCATCTGCATCACGAACCCAATGATGCGCAATATGCTGCGCTGGGGCGTCTGGATGTGGTGATGGCACCGGTCGATGGCGGTTATACGCTGGATTTGCCGACGATGACGCGGGTGCTGAAACGGTTGAAATCATCTGTCGTTGTTCCGATGCACTGGTTCAGCACCTATGCGCTGGATGCGTTTCTGGTGGGCATGGCAGACGAATTCGCGATCGAACGGCGCGACAGTTCCGCGCTGACGGTTTCGCTGCGCGATCTGCCGAACCGTCCGACGATCATCGTGTTGCAGCCCGAATGGCTGCGTGACACCGAATAGCGGCTTGCGTTTTTCCCGCCGGCGCGCTTTGAAAGACGCATGAGCCTTGCCCCCGCCACAGACCTGTTTCGTGATCATCTGCGCAGCCTTCTGCCGCAGGATGTGTTTCGCGATTCTGCGGCGCATTATCTGGAAGAACCGCGCGGCCAGTTCGAAGGGCAGGCAGGGCTTGTGCTGTGTCCGGACAATACCGAACAGGTGGCCACAATCATCCGCGAGGCCGGTGCCGCCCGTGTTGGCGTGATCCCCTATGGTGGTGGCACAGGCGTGGTCGGCGGGCAGGTGTTGCCTGACGGGCCTGCGCCGGTGATCCTGTCGCTGGAGCGGATGAACCGGGTGCGCGGGCTGTACCCGCTGGAAAACGTGCTGATCGTCGAGGCGGGTGTCATTCTGGCCGATGTGCAGGCCGCGGCCGAAGCCGCGGACCGGCTGTTTCCGCTGTCGCTGGCGGCCGAAGGATCGGCGCGGATCGGGGGCAATCTGGCCACCAATGCCGGTGGCGTGAACGTGCTGCGCTATGGCAATACCCGCGATCTGTGCCTCGGGATCGAGGCGGTGTTGCCCGACGGGTCGATCTGGAACGGGCTGTCACGCCTGCGCAAGGACAATACCGGGTATGATCTGCGCAACCTGCTGATCGGATCCGAAGGCACATTGGGCGTGATCACCGCCGCCGCGCTGAAACTTTCCCCGCGCCCTGCCGGAACCGGCACCGCGATGATGGTCGTCCCGTCGCCCGAAGCGGCGATAGAACTGCTGGCGCTGGCGCGCGCGCAAATGGGCGAAGGGGTCAGCGCCTTTGAACTGATCCATCGTCAGGGCCTTGAATTCCTGAGCGAAACACTGCCCGATCTGCGCCAGCCTTTTGCCGACCCGCCCGAATGGAGCGTTCTGATCGAGGTCGGTCTGGCGCAGGGGCTGGATCCGGCACAGGCGCTGGAAACCCTGTTCGAAAGCGCGGCGGAAGCCGGCGCTGTCGTGGATGGCACCATTGCCCAATCCGAAGGGCAGCGCCGCGCGCTCTGGTCCGTGCGCGAACACATCCCCGAAGCCAACCGCCGCATCGGTGCGATCGTCAGTTCCGATATTTCCGTGCCCATCGGCGCGATCCCCGATTTCATTCGCGCAGGCGCCGGCCGGATTGCCGCGATCGGCAGTTTCCGGATCAACAGTTTTGGCCATCTGGGGGATGGCAACCTGCACTACAATGTGTTTCCGATGCCCGGAAAAACCAAACATGATCACCAGAACCAGCGCGATGCGATCAAACAGGCGATCCATGATCTGGTGCAGGAAATGGACGGATCGTTCAGCGCCGAACACGGGATCGGACGACTGAAGGTCGACGATCTGGAACGCTATGGCGATCCGGTCAAACTTGCCACGATGCGCGCGATCAAGACCACACTGGACCCCGTCGGCATCATGAACCCCGGCGCGGTGTTGCGCGCCCGTTAAGGGCGGTGCGGGTTTCCCGTATTTCTAGCAAAAAGAAGCAGGGGTTACACACCCTCAAAGGCGCAGAGTGCGTGCACATCCATGCCCAGTGCCTCAAGCCGTTTGCGCCCGCCCAGATCGGGCAGGTCGATTACAAAGGCACAGCTGAGGATCTTGCCGCCCAGCCGTTCGATCAGTTTGATCCCGGCCTCGGCTGTGCCGCCGGTTGCAAGCAGATCGTCGACAATCAGAACGGTTTCGCCGGGCTGGATCGCATCATCGTGGATTTCAACAACCGCCTCGCCGTATTCCAGGGTATATTCCTCGCTGATCACCGGGCCGGGCAGTTTGCCTTTCTTGCGCACTGGCACGAACCCGACGCTTAGCTGGTGGGCGATGGCGCCGCCAAGGATAAAGCCGCGCGCTTCCAGCCCGACGACCTTGTCGATGCGCAATCCGGCATAGGGGTGCAGCATCTGGTCCACCGCCATGCGAAAGCCGCGCGGATCGGCAAACAGCGTGGTGACATCGCGAAACAGGATGCCTTCATGGGGGAAATCGACGATGGTGCGGATATAGTCCTGAACGGTTTTCATGATGTTCCTTAAGGGGTTGTGCGGCGCAGGGTTGCGGTCAGTAGACCCATCGAGATCAGGGCAAGCCCGCCACCGCGCGTCAGCCACGTGATCACGCGGGGCCGTGCAATGGTGGTGCGCAGCCGGTCGGCCAGCAGCGCATAGGCCAGCGTATTGAGTGCCGCAAGGCCGACAAAGGTTGCGATCAGGATAATGAACTGCGGCGCCAGCGGTGCATCCGGGCGCAGGAACTGCGGCACGAAGGCAATGAAGAAGCCGATGGATTTCGGGTTCAGCGCTGTCACCGCCGCCGCATGGCCAAACACGCCGCGCGCACTGACATCGCCTTTTGTCACGACCGTGCCCAGCCCGCTTGAGGGCGCAGAGCGCAGCATTCTGACACCCAGATAGATCAGATAGACGGCACCGGCCCATTTCAGCACCGTGAATAGCGTGGCCGAGGTCAGCACCAGCGCGCCCAGACCCAGAAGCGACGCGGTCATCGCCACCAGATCACCCAGTGCGACACCGGCGGCAGATGCAACAGCCACGCTGCGCCCCTTGGACAGCGCATAGCTGAGCACCAGAAGAACCGTTGGTCCTGGGATCAGCAACAGCGCGGTCGAGGCGGCGACAAAGGCCAGCCAGAGATCAAGGCTCATGCCAGCACCCGCCCTGCAACGGCATCCAGTTTCGACAGGACCGCCGGATCGCGGGCCTCGGGGGCGGTCAGGATGGCATATTCCAGCGCGCGATCACAGCCGTGCGGGCAGGGCGCGCGGCTTTTGCCCAGCAGGTTCGGCAGCTGCGCCACCAGCGCGCGGGCCTTGTCGGCGTTGCCGGTCAGGGTCTTGATGATGTCGCTGATGTCCACTGCGCCGTGATCGGGGTGCCAGCTGTCGTAATCGGTGATCATGGCGACCGAGGCGTAGCACAATTCCGCCTCGCGGGCGAGTTTGGCCTCGGGCATGTTGGTCATGCCGATCACGTCACAGCCCCAGCTTTCGCGGTACATCCGGCTTTCGGCGATGGTGGAAAATTGCGGCCCTTCCATCGCCAGATAGGTGCCGCAGCGATGCACGGTGACACCGGCGGTTTTCGCGGCGGTTTCGCAGGCGTCACCAAGGCGCGGGCAGGTCGGATGGGCCAGCGATACATGCGCCGCGCAACCGGTGCCAAAAAACGATTTTTCACGTGAAAAAGTGCGGTCAATGAATTGATCCACAATGACAAAATCGCCCGGTGCCATATGATCGCGGAACGATCCACAGGCGCTGACGCTGATCACGTCTGTCATTCCAAGCCGTTTCAGGGCATCGATATTGGCGCGGTAGGGCACTGTCGTCGGGCTGTGCACATGGCCGCGCCCGTGGCGGGGCAGAAACGCCATGGCAACCCCGTCCAGCGTACCGGTCAGGATCGCATCCGAAGGCGCGCCCCAAGGGGTGTCCACATCCACCCATTCGGCATCTTTCAAGCCGTCGATATCGTAAACGCCGGACCCGCCGATCACGGCAAGTCGGGTGCGTAGGTCTGATGCTGTCATGATCCGGTCCGGTGATTGTGTTTGCGCCGGATCGTGATGGGTTGGCGGGGGGAAATCAACCCGTTCCGGGCGGGTTTCTGGCCGGTCAGACGGCGCTATGCGTCAGGCGCATGGCAGCATCCCGCGTGCAAAAGGTATCATTCCGGCCCGGTTCCGTCTAAGGACGCGCGAGCGCTTAGCCCCAATCCCTACAGGATCGTCCGATGAAAAAAGCCATTCTGGCCTCGTTTGCCACGCATATTGCCATGCCCGATCTGCGCTGGATGCCCGAAGACGGGCTGACACTGGACCGGTTGCGCATTGAAATTCTGGCCGGCCTGACCGTTGCACTGGCCCTTGTGCCCGAAGCTGTGGCCTTTGCGTTTGTCGCGGGTGTCCACCCGCTGGTGGGCCTTTACGCCGCGTTTCTGGTCGGGCTGATCACGGCGCTGATCGGCGGACGTCCGGGGATGATTTCGGGCGCCACCGGGGCGCTGGCCGTTGTGATGGTGGCGCTGGTGGCCCAGCACGGCGTCGAATATCTGTTTGCGACCGTGGTGCTGATGGGGCTGCTGCAGATGTTTGCCGGGATCATGAAGTGGGGCAAATTCATCCGTCTGGTGCCGCATCCGGTGATGCTTGGCTTTGTGAACGGGCTGGCGATCGTTATTTTTCTGGCCCAGATGAGCCAGTTCAAGGTGCCGGGCACGATGGTGGATACAGGCCACGGCATGTCGGGTGGCGAATGGCTTTCGGGGATGCCGCTTTATATGATGCTGGCGCTGGTGGCGGCGACGATGGCGATCATCTGGGTGATGCCGCGCATCACGCGCATCGTGCCGGCGCCTTTGGCGGGTATCGGGATTGTCGCTGCAGTGGTGAT
Organism: Sulfitobacter sp. TBRI5; assembly: GCF_051013555.1. Classification (NCBI taxonomy): domain Bacteria; kingdom Pseudomonadati; phylum Pseudomonadota; class Alphaproteobacteria; order Rhodobacterales; family Roseobacteraceae; genus Sulfitobacter; species Sulfitobacter sp. TBRI5. The sequence goes on from NZ_CP112884.1 coordinate 2,459,863, forward strand.
CGGATTCGGGCTTGATGTGCCCCGCGTCGGGGATCTTGCCTCGATCAAGGGCGGGCTGCCCAGCCTGCACATCCCGATGGTGCCGCTGACCTTTGAAACCTTCAAGATCATCCTGCCTTACGCGGTTATTCTGGCCGCCATCGGCCTGATCGAAAGCCTGCTGACGCTGAACCTTGTCGGGGAAATGACCGGGCGGCGTGGCGGGGCAAGCCAGGAATGTATCGCCCAGGGCGTGGCCAACACCGTCACCGGGTTTTTTGGCGGTATGGGCGGGTGCGCGATGATCGGACAATCGATGATCAACGTGAAATCGGGAGGTCGCACGCGGGTTGCGGGCATCGCGGCGGCGCTGTTTTTGTTGCTGTTCATTCTGGTCGGATCCTCGGTGATCGAACTGATCCCGCTGGCGGCGCTTGTCGGCGTCATGTTCATGGTGGTCATCGGGACATTCGCGTGGAATTCGCTGACCATCCTGCGCCGCGTGCCGAAAATGGATGCGTTCGTGATCGGTCTGGTCACGGTTGTCACGGTGATGGAGGACCTTGCCGTGGCTGTCGTGGTCGGGGTGATCGTGTCGGCGCTGGCCTATGCGTGGAACAATGCGCGCCGCATTCACGCCAACACATTCATTTCCGACGAAGGCGCCAAGGTATACCGCGTTCAGGGGCCATTGTTCTTTGGGTCAAGCGACGGGTTTGCCGAACTGTTCGATCCCAAATCCGACCCTGATCTGGTGATTGTCGATTTTGCCGACAGCCGCGTTGTGGATCAGTCCGCGCTTCAGGCGATCGAAGCCGTGGCGCTGAAATACGAAGGGCAGGGCAAACAGATCCAGTTGCGCCACCTCAGCCGTGATTGCCACCGTCTGCTGAAGAAGGCGGGGCACCTGATGGTCGACAGCGATGATGACCCCGATTACGAACTTGCGGTGAATTATTCCGTGCGCACGGGGATTCTTGGCGGGCACTGATCCGCGCTGAGTTGCCCTGACCCGCGCTTGAGCCAGATCATATCCGGGTGCGGGCGTCTGTGTAGACTGGCGCGCATGAAGCCATTCTTTCTTATCGGTTTTTATGCCATTTCGGTCACGCTGCCCCTGATACTGTCCTGGGCGGTCGGGGGTGCGCCGCGCCCTTTCCGGCAGGAACTCGCCTCGGGTCTTGGGATATTGGCGTTTTCGATCATCCTGACCGAATTCGTACTGTCGGGCCGTTTCAAAAGCATATCCAAAGGCATCGGCATGGACGTGACGATGCGGTTTCATCAGATGATGGCGCGCACCGCGCTGGCCTTTGCGCTGCTGCACCCGTTTCTCTACGCTGGCTCGCCCGCAGGGGGCGTGCGGCCATGGGATTCGATGCGGCGGATGACACTCACTACCGATTTTTCCGATCTGGTCACCGGCATCGCTGCATTCCTGTTGTTGCCCAGCCTTGTCCTACTGGCCATCGCGCGCACGCAACTGGATTACAAATACGAAACATGGCGGCTGATGCACGGGCTGGGGGCGCTGGTAATCGCCTTGCTGCTGTTTCATCACACCATCTATGCGGGGCGCTATGGGTCGCAGCCCGAACTGGTCTGGCTATGGGGCACAATGACGGCCGTCGCGGCGGGATCACTGGTCTATGTCTACCTGATTGTTCCGCTGAGACAGCGCCGGTTGCCGTGGCGCGTTACATCGGTTGTTCAGATGACACCCAAACAATGGGAGCTGACACTTTCACCGCAAGGGCATGCGGGCATGACCTATGAGCCGGGCCAGTTTGTCTGGCTGAATGTCGGCAACAGTACCTTTTCCCTAAAGGAAAACCCGTTTTCGATCAGTTCCGCCCCCGCTGAAGGGCCTGATATGTCTTTTCTGATCAAGGAACTGGGTGATTTCACCGACACAATCGGACAGATCAGGCCGGACACGCGCGCCTATCTTGACGGGCCTTATGGCAACCTTTCGGTTTCGGGGCGCGATGAACCCGGTGTGGCGCTGATTGCAGGCGGGGTGGGGATTGCGCCGCTGCTGGGGATCATCCGGCAGATGCGCGCAACCGGTGATCCGCGCCAGCGCAAGCTGATCTACGCCAACCGGACAGAACAGCAGATCGCCTGCCAAAGTGACCTGAATGGCGAAGATGTCACCTATGTGCTGTCCGAACCGCCGACAGGCTGGGCCGGGGAAACCGGATATGTCGATGCCGGGGTGCTGGATCGTGCGTTTTCAGAGGATGCATTCAAAAACTGGGTTTTTGTACTCTGCGGCCCAAAGGCAATGCTGGACAGCGTCGAAGATGCCCTGATCGCGCGCGGTACGCCATCTTCGCGCATTCTGTCGGAACGGTTCGAATATGATTAGGTCTGCGCGAAACCGTCCTTTGCGCCAGCGCGTTTCCCGCGCCATCACCGCGTTGAACATCACGCTGGTTCTGGTTCTGATCGTCTTTGCGCTGCGTTAGGGTGTGCGGCGGAAAGGCCTGCAAAAATTAACCTTTAACGGTTCATTAGCTTGTTTCGCATGCGAAAACATCTGCGCGATCTGCCGGCCGGAATGGCGGAAATTGCGCTGATCCTTGGAAAATTGCGGGCCTTTCGCGCGCAACTAAGCCGCCGAAACCTTAATCATCCGGGCGTTTAAGCTCGAACACATCGCGCACATGGGTGTAATCGCGATACCCCATCCGCGCCAGCGGCTGATAGGTTGTCACGTCAAAGCGGCCGTCTTTCAGGCAATCGTCACGCAGGTGGATGCCAACGACTTCGCCCAGAACCAGAAAGTTGCTTTCCCCCAGCAGGGGCACGATCTGGTTCAGCCGGCATTCCAGCGCGGCGGGGGCATCGGACACGCGCGAACAGGCAATTTCGCGGCATTCGGTGCGCGCGATGCCGGCGCGGTCAAATTCGTCCACGTCCTTGTCATAGGTGCCCGAACTGACATTCATCACATCGCGCATTTCATATTCCACGATGTTGACGCAAAACACGCCGGTGTCGCGGATGTTGGCAACGCTGTCCTTGGTCGGGCCGCGATCCGGTTTGGCCCCGGTCGAGGCAAACATGACCTGCGGCGGCACATAGGCCACGGCATTGAAGAACGAATAGGGTGCAAGATTTTCTGAACCGTCCGCACCACGGGTCGAAATCCAGCCGATCGGGCGCGGTGTCACGATGGCATTGAACGGATTGTGGGGCAGGCCGTGGCCATCGGCGGGGCGGTAGAACATTGCACTCTCCTGTCTTTTGCCCCATCCCTAGCGCCGTGTCGGGGCGAAGGCCACCACCAAGCGCGAAAAACGGGCCGAAGGGAAACGGGCGGTGTATCATCTGCAACCAGAGCAGGACGAAGATTACTGGGAGGTCGAGGCGCTTTATGATCTGTGCTTTGCGCCCGGACGCGAGGCGCTGTCGTCCTACCGTCTGCGTGATGGTGTGCCCGCCGTCGCCGATCTGTCGCTGGTTGCGCGTGATCCGGATGGTATTCTGGCGGGCGCGATCCGGTTCTGGCCGGTCTGGGTCGGGCCTGCACCGGCGCTGTTGCTGGGGCCGGTCGCGGTGCACCCGACCCGTCAGGGCGAAGGTCTGGGCGGGGTGCTGATCGCCGACAGTCTGGGTCTGGCGCGCGCCAGCGGCTGGCAACGGGTGATGCTGGTGGGTGATGCGCCCTATTACAGCCGATTCGGCTTTGCGCGTCTCAGCGGTGTCGACATGCCGCCCCCCACCAACCCGGAACGCGTTCTGGGCCATGATCTGCAACCGGACGGCTGGCGCGATGTGACGGGCACGGTGCGATCCTGGGCGGCCAAGGCTTGAAAGCGCGCGTGCGGGTGCCGATCTGTAAGGCACCCTGAAAGGACCGCAAGAATGCACGATACAACCGAACTGATCCCGATCGATGTTGATGCCGAACTTGACCGGCTGGCGCTGCGCTATCGTGCGGCGGGCGGCATCGGCGTGCAGGTGTTGACCCTGTTTGGCGGCAAGGCCGAAGGATTGCTGGATCAACTGCCTCGTCCGGTACGCGCCGGTCTGGAAGAGGGGGCGGCCAGAGCGCTAAAAATCGCGATGCGTGCCGCGCAGGGGTCACGCGATGTGGTGCCCGATCAGGCCGGATGGCTGAACACCGCAGCGGCCACCGCCATGGGGGCTGCGGGCGGCTTTGGCGGATTGCCCACGGCGCTTGCGGAACTGCCGGTGACGACAACTGTGTTGTTGCGTGCTATTCAGGGTGTGGCCAAGGAATATGATTTCGACCCCGCGGCGGAAAATGTCCAGTTCGATTGCATTCAGGTCTTTGCCGCGGCAGGGCCTTTGGCCAACGATGATGGCGCTGATCTGGGGTTTCTGTCGGTGCGTCTGGCGCTGACCGGCGGCGCGGTGCAGGGGCTGATTGCGCGGATCGCGCCACGGCTGGCTACGGTGCTGGGGCAAAAGCTGGCGGCGCAGACCGTGCCGGTGCTGGGCGCGGTTGCAGGCGCGGCGACGAATTATGCCTACACCAGCTATTATCAGGAAATCGCGCATGTGCATTTCGGATTGCGCAAACTGGCGATTGACGGCGATGTGGCCCACGCCGATCTGGTCGAGCGGTTGCGAACGCGGATGATCGCGGCCCGGCCTGCGGATCGCTGAGCGCGCCGGCCGCTGCAAACGTAGCGCGGGCTTTCCCGTATTTTTGGCAAAAAGAATGACAGGCTGCCGCCCTAAAGCGTAGGGCGTGTCAATCCGATGCTGCCACGTGCCACGGTGGTGGCTTTGACGATGGCATGGCATGTCACGCCGGGGGCAAGGCCCAGTTCGCGCACCGCGCGCAATGTCAGGCGCGCCAGCAGGCGGTCCTGTCCGGCGCTGAGCGCGATGGCGGCGCCGGGGCCTTCGCCGGTGTGGATGCTTGTGACGGTGACCGGCAGGATATTGACCGAGGAGAGGCCTTCGGGGCGGCTGCGCGACAGGATCACATCCTGCGCCAGCACCCGCAGGCGCACCTGCGCGCCGATCGGGGCCGCCACACCGGGCAGTTCCAGCGCGCCGGCGCTGGTCGTGAGAGTGCTGAGCCCGTCCGGCGCATGATCTGTCACGGTCGCAACAAGGATTGATCCGGCCTCGCGCACACCGATCAGCGGCACCGCCGCCGGATCGGACAGAACATCGAACACATCGCCCTGCGTGGCGACCTGCCCCTGTTGCAGCAGCACGATCCGGTCGGCAAGGCGGGCGATTTCATCGACCGCATGGCTGACGTAAAGAATGGGCACCGCGCCACCGGGCGCATCGCGCAACTGTTCCAGATAGGGCAGGATTTCTTCCTTGCGGGGGCCGTCCAGTGCGGCCAGCGGTTCATCCATCAACAACAGGGACGGGGCGGGAAACAGGGCGCGTCCCAGTGCCACCCGCTGTTTTTCGCCCCCTGAAAGGGCCGCGGGGCGGCGGTTCAGCAGGGGGGCGATGCCCAGCAGATCGATCAGTTCGGCGCGCGCGGCGCGTGACAGCGGGGCGGCTGCGTAGCGCAGCCCGAATTCCAGATTTTGGGCGACATTCAGATGGGGAAACAGGCGCCCGTCCTGAAATACATAGCCCAGATTTCGCTGGTGCGAGGGGCGGTTGATGCGCTTTGCGGTGTCCAGAAGATCGGTCTGATCCAGCCTTATATGGCCCTGATCCGGTGTGATCAGCCCGGCAATGGCATTGACCAGCGTGGTCTTGCCCGCGCCCGAGCGCCCGAGGATCGCCGTCACGCCCGCGCCGGCGTGAAAGGCCACATCAAGGCGGAACGCGCCAAGGCGGTGGGTCAGCGCGACATCAAGCATCCTGCCCCGCAATCCGGCGCGCGACACGGCGCGCCAGCCATTCCGACACCACAACAGCTCCCAGCGCAACGATAAGCGCAAGTGCTACCAGTCGCGCGGCCGCGCCTTCCCCGCCGGGCACCTGCAGGAACGCGTAGATCGCCGAGGGCAGGGTCTGGGTCTGGCCGGGAATATTGGCGACAAAGGTGATCGTGGCACCGAATTCGCCCATGGCCTTGGCAAAGCCCATGACCGCGCCCGCCAGAACACCGGGCAGGATCAGGGGCAGGGTGACGCGGGCAAAGATGGCATGGCCCGGTGTTCCAAGCGTTGCGGCGGCCTGTTCAAGACGGGGATCGACCGCTTCGATCGCAAGGCGAATGGCGCGCACCATCAGCGGAAAGCCCATGATGCCCGCCGCCAGCGCCGCGCCGGTCCAGCGAAAGGCAAAGCTGATGCCGAACCAGTCATACAGCAGGGCCCCGACCGGCCCGTTGCGCCCGAAGCCGATCAGCAGCAGGTAGCCGGTGACGACAGGGGGCAAAACCAGCGGCAGGTGCACCGCCGCGTTCAGCACCGATTTGCCCCAGAACGATTTGCGCGCCAGCACCCACGCCACCCACAAGGCCAGCGGCAGCGCCACCAGCGTCGCTGTCAGCGATACTTGCAAAGACAGGGCAAGGGCCGTCCATTCAGCTTCGCTCAGGGCCATCAGGACGGATCCAGCGGCACAAAGCCATTGGCGGCAAACACCGATCTGGCTGTGGCCGTGTCGAGAAAATCCAGAAAAGCCGCGCCCTCCGTTGTCAGTGGTGCGGCGGCGTAGCGAATGTGCGGATGCTGATCGGACGGCACATTGTAAACCACCGATACGGCGGGTTCGGCAATGGCATCACTGGCGTAGACAATGCCCAAAGGGGCCTCTTGGCGCGCGACATAGGCCAGCGCGGCGCGCACGTTTTCGGCTTCGGCCAGATGTGCGGACAGTTCGGGCCAAAGCCCGGCGGTTTCAAGCCATGCGCGGGCATAGATGCCGGCGGGAACACTGTCGGTCTGGCCGGTGGCCAGCCGCCCGCCGTTAAGCGTCTTCAGCAGAACACCGGGCTGGTCGGCTGCGATTGGATCGTGGCCTGCGGGGGCGATCACAACCAGCGTGTTGCCCAGTATCATGCGGGTTTCGTCCGGGTTGACGATGCCCTGATCCTGCAACCAGACCATCCACTGCGGATTGGCCAGAATGACCAGATCGGCGGGAGCGGACTGGGCCACCTGGCGGGCTATCGCGCCGCTGCCGGCATAAGACAGCGTCACATTGCCCTGCCAATCCTCTGCTATATCATCCAGAGCGGTCTTGAGGCTAGCGGCGGCAAAGACGGTCACCGGCGTGTCGGCCTGTGCGACAGGCGCGCACAGCATGACCACAGCACAGACCAGCACCCGGATGTTGAGCCTTAAGGTCATCTGGCCTCGTTTATCCTTCCGGTCGGGTGGCAAAGTCTGCTCTGGCGGGCGAAATTCGGTGTAAAATCCCCGCGCGCAACGATAAAACCGAGTTGGCAAGGACGCAATAGAGGGATTAATAAAGCAAAAGACACTTCATTCTGTGCCATTATTCATGTATGACTATTAAAAAAAACAGGTATGGGCCAATGACTGCCCCTTTTGTCAAACAATTGCCCATTTCAGTTCGGGCCGATAACAAGAGCGATGTGCGCACCCAGTTTGCAGCACTGTGCTACCGTGTGAAAAGTGGTAAGATCGAGGTTCTGTTGATCACATCGCGCGGCACGGGGCGCTGGATTGTGCCCAAGGGCTGGCCGATGGACGGGCAAACCCCTGCGCAAAGTGCGATGCAGGAAGCGTGGGAAGAGGCGGGCGTTGTCGGCAAGGCATATGATCGCTGCCTTGGGCTTTATTCCTATACCAAAGTGATCGCGCCGAAAGCCGGGTTGCCCTGCGTGGCGATGGTGTATCCTGTTGCGGTGAAATCGCTGCAATCAGACTATCCCGAGGCTGGAGAGCGCCGGCGCAAGTGGTTCAGCCAGAAAAAGGCGGCGCAAATGCTGCAAGAACCGGAACTGGCGCGCATTGTGCGTGATTTTGACCCCAAGATGTTGCGCTGATCCGGATCAGGATGCTTGCGCTTGGCCTTTGCAGGCTTAAGTATGGCGTGTCAGACCAAGAGTATCACGCATGATCCAGTATGCTTTGAAATGTAAGGACGGCCACAGCTTTGACAGTTGGTTCCAGTCGGCGGATGCGTTTGAAAAACTGCACCGCGCGGGCCTGATCGAATGCGCGGTCTGTGGCGATGGCACTGTGTCCAAGGCGGTGATGTCACCCAGAGTGAATTCTGCCGTGGCAAACGTGCAAAAGCCCGAGCGCGCCTTGTCTGAACCGGCGTCGCCCGCGCAACAGGCACTGGCGGAATTGCGCAAAACCATCGAAAAGAACGCGGATTATGTGGGCAACAGGTTTGTCGAAGAGGCGCGCGCGATTCACGAGGGAACGGCGCCGGAACGCGCAATCTATGGCGAGGCGCGTCTTGAAGATGCGAAAAAGCTGATGGATGAAGGCGTGCCGGTAGCACCGCTGCCCTTTAGCCCAAACCGGAAGGTGAACTGATCCATGCATGTTTTGATTACGGGGGCCAATCGCGGCATCGGCGCCGCGCTGGCGGCAACCTATCGCGCGAACGGGGCGGATGTGACCGGTACGGCGCGCGACGGATCGGGCGATGCGATGCTGGATGTGACCGACCCGAACAGTCACGCGGCATTGGCGCGGGCGATGGACGGGCGGGCAATTGATCTGCTGGTGTGCAATGCGGGCGTATATCTGGACAAGGGGCAATCCCTTGCGGACGGGTATGGGGCCGATATGTGGGCACAGACCTTTGCCGCCAACGTCACGGGCGTATTTCTGAGCATTCAGAGACTGCTACCGTCCCTGCGCCTGTCGGATAGGCCCAAGATCGCGATTATTTCATCGCAGATGGCATCGGATACCCATGCGCCGGGGGGCAGTTACATCTATCGCGGGTCCAAGGCGGCGGCGCTGAACCTTGGGCGGAACCTTGCGGTTGATCTGAAACCGGCGGGCATTGCCGTTGGCATTTACCATCCCGGTTGGGTGCAGACGGATATGGGCGGGCCTTCCGCTTCGATCACGGTTGATCAGGCAGCCGGTGGTCTGGTGCAGCGGTTTGCGGATTTGTCACTAGCCACCACGGGCTGTTTTGAAACCTGGGATGGGCAGGCGCACGCGTTTTAAGCGCTTTGAGCGGACGCCAAGTTCGCCAAGCGGCGGGTTGAACTGGATCATCCGGCTTGACACGGCCGATCCGATTGCAGGACAGTTTCAGCATCTTCGGTTGAGAGATGCCCCATGCAAGTCGATGTACAATTGCGAAATCTGCCCGGCACCGGCGCGGCAGTCGGCTGGGCGGGATGTCACACGATCATTGCCGATAGACCGGAGGGAAAAGCCGGTGGCCTTGGCCTTGGGTTTAACGGTGCACAGCTTCTGGCGCTGGCTATAGGCGGTTGTTTTTGCAATGATTTACGATACGTCGCGCAAGAGCTAGGTGCAGAGCTGTCCGAGATTTCGGTTCAGGTGTCGCTAGTACTGGAGGGCACACCGCTGTTGGCCACTTCTGCCCTTATGACGGTCAAATGCTCTGTTCTTGACGGGTCTGATCCGGCGCCCATTGTCGAGCAGGCAAAGAAAAGCTGCATGGTCAGCAATTCCCTTACCAACGGCATACCCGTTTCAGTGGTGTCTGCCCCATAGCGGGCTGCTGCGTTCCAACCAATCCGATTGCGCTGCGGTGCGGGCCGGTCAAGGGGGCATGGCTGACCTTTGACATATGCGTCAAACCCCTATTGTTGATCTGATGTCGCACCTGCACATCCGGCGCGCTGTGCCACTTGCCCTTGGACGCGCCGCCGCGTAAACCCGCCCCGTTCAAGGCGTGTGAAGGAAGATCAATGCCGGTTCTTGTGATGAAATTCGGTGGCACATCGGTTGCCACGCTGGACCGGATCAGGCGGGCGGCCAAGCGCGTGGGCGTGGAAGTGGCCAAAGGCTATGATGTGATCGTGATCGTGTCGGCCATGTCGGGCAAAACCAACGAACTGGTCGGCTGGGTGCAAGAGACATCGCCCCTGTTTGACGCGCGCGAATATGATGCGGTCGTGTCTTCGGGTGAAAACGTCACCGCCGGACTGATGGCGCTGACCCTGCAGGAAATGGATGTTCCGGCGCGCAGCTGGCAGGGCTGGCAGGTGCCGGTGAAAACCACATCGGCCCATTCCAGCGCCCGGATCGAGGATATTCCCCCCGAAAACATCCGCGCGCGGTTTGCCCAGGGCATGCGCGTGGCGGTTGTGGCCGGATTTCAGGGCGTCAGCCCCGAAGGGCGCATTACCACATTGGGGCGGGGCGGCAGCGATACGACAGCCGTGGCCTTTGCCGCCGCGTTTCAGGCGGAACGCTGTGATATCTATACGGACGTGGACGGGGTTTACACGACCGATCCGCGCATCACGTCCAAGGCGCGCAAGCTGGACAAGATCGCGTTCGAGGAAATGCTGGAACTGGCATCGCTGGGGGCGAAAGTGTTGCAGACCCGGTCTGTTGAACTGGCGATGCGTTACAAGGTCAAGCTGCGGGTGCTGAGCAGTTTCGAGGAACAATCTGACACGGCGGGAACGCTGGTGTGTGATGAGGATGAGATCATGGAAAGCAATGTAGTGGCCGGTGTGGCCTATTCGCGCGACGAGGCGAAGATGACGCTGGTGTCGGTGGCCGACCGCCCCGGGATTGCCGCGCTGATTTTTACCGCGCTCAGCGATGCGGGCGTGAACGTGGACATGATCGTGCAGAACATTTCCGAAGAAGGGCGCACCGACATGACGTTTTCGTGCCCGACCGATCAGGTGGCACGTGCGCAAAAGGCCATGGCCGATATCAAGGAGTCCGGCGTGCTGAATTTCCACGATCTGATCGCGGACACGGATGTGGCCAAGGTTTCGGTTGTCGGTATCGGGATGCGCAGCCACACCGGTGTGGCGGCCAAGATGTTCAAGGTTCTGAGCGACGAACGGATCAACATCAAGGTGATCACCACGTCCGAGATCAAGATTTCGGTGCTGATCGACCGCAAATACATGGAACTGGCAGTGCAGGCGCTGCACGACGCGTTCGAGCTGGAAAAAGCCGGCTAAAGCGTTCTGAGCTTGTCCGCCACAAGCGGGCAACACAGGTAAACGCCGAATTCGGTTCCGATATCAGCGCTGACACGCGCGTGTACGGCACCCTGACGATCCAGAAAACGCTGCTGATCCTGCGTTGGAAACACGCCTTCGTGCCAGATGCCCGCGTGGATATAAAGACCCTGCGCGCCGTCACACCAGAATGCGATCACCTTGTCCGGGGTCAGGTTGTCACCGGGAAGCGCGACGGGCACGACAAAGGGCTTGTTGTCCAAGGGAAAAAATAGCTGTCCCCCGTCGGGGTGGTAATTCATGTGCCACAGCAGAACCTGATCACGGGGTGCAGTCTGGCGATCGCTCTGAGCCTGTTGCGGATCGGCAGACCACCCCAGAACATAATGCCCTGAGACGGCTTCGTTCTCGCCATAGAGAACATCACCTTTCCAGTCGCACTTGAATGTGCCCTCGACAAAGCCGCCTTCGTCGCCGGTGCCTTCGTCGATGGGGCGCCAGCCCTGCTGGGGCCAGCGGGTGATTTCGATATCGAATGCCGCCGGATCATCCACCAGACATCCGTATCCTTTGACCGTTGCATCGGTCGCGCGCACCAGCGGAACCTCGTGCCATGGCAATGATGGTTTTGAACTGGCTTCGAAGATGTATTGCGGTTGGTTCATGGGAACTGGCCCTTGATTGATGCGCCACGATGGAAGAATTCTATATTGCTTTGAAAGGACAGATCAATTCTCATCATCGGTACAAGCGATCAGGGAACATCGGTTACATGCGTAATTTTTCGGCAGGTTTGCGCGGGGCGGGCAACGGAAATGGCCATGCAGGCAGAAATGGCGTTTCGCTTTCACACGCGCTGTTCTATAGAGTGGCGCTGGGTGCCAGCCAAGCGGTGCCTGACGTCTAGGTTTGGATGATGTAATGCCGGAACGCACAGAATCAGAAAGCCGCCGGTTGCTGGGGCGTTTGCGCGATGCGATGGCCAGCGATGAAGCCGGGCAGGCTCGTCTGAACAAGATCACGCATCTGATCGCGGATTCCATGCGGTCCGAAGTGTGTTCAATCTATCTGTTTCGCGATGACGTGACGCTGGAATTGTGTGCCACCGAAGGGCTGAAACCGGAATCAGTTCACCAAACCCGCATGAAACTGGGCGAAGGTCTGGTGGGGCGCGTCGCAAAAAGCCGCCAGATCATCAACACCCCGAATGCACCCGGTGCCAAAGGCTTTCGCTACATGCCGGAAACCGGAGAAGAGGTGTTTTCATCCTTTCTGGGCATCCCCGTGCAACGATTGGGCGAGGCGCTGGGCGTGCTGGTGGTGCAATCGCGCGAAGCCCGGGAATTTTCCGCCGATGAGGTCTATGCGCTGGAAGTGGTTGCGATGGTTCTGGCCGAAATGACGGAACTGGGCGCGTTTGTTGGTGAAGGTGCTGCATTGTCCGCACGTCACCAGCAACCGGTGCTGATCCGTGGCACCACCGGGCAGGAAGGTGCGGCAGAGGGCCATGTCTGGCTGCATGAACCGCGTGTTGTCGTCGCAAATCCGATTGCAGATGATCCCGCCGTCGAATTGAAACGCCTGCAAAACGCTGTCGAGGAATTGCGCGTTGGCGTGGACAAGATGCTGGATATGGCGGCGATCGGGGACAAGGAACAACGCCAGGTGCTGGAAGCCTTCCGGATGTTCGCCAATTCCAAAGGCTGGATGCGCCGGATGGAAGAGGACATTGCCCGCGGTCTTTCGGCCGAGGCGGCGGTGGAAAAGGAACAATCGCTGGCGCGCAGCCGCATCGGACAGGCGCAGGATAGCTATCTGCGCGAACGGCTGAGCGATCTGGATGATCTGAGCAACCGGTTGCTGCGCATCCTGACAGGGCAGGGCAGCGAAACCGGCGCGGAAATGCCGGCTGATCCGATCCTGATCGCCCGCAATATCGGTCCGGCAGAGTTGCTGGATTACGGCCGGTCGCTGCGCGGGATCGTACTGGAAGAGGGATCCGTGGGCAGCCACGCGGCGATTGTCGCACGGGCGCTGGCCATCCCGTTGGTGGTGCGGGCGGGCCGGATCATCAGCGAAGCGCTGAACGGCGATCATGTCATGGTCGACGGGGATCAGGGTGTTGTGCATCTGCGCCCCGATGACAGCGTTGTCACCGCGTTTCGCGACAAGATCGCGATGCAGGCGGATGCGCTGGAACGCTATGCATCGATCCGCGACAAGCCTGCGGAAACCAGATGCGGTGCCGTGATCGGGATGCATATGAATGCCGGCCTGATGGCGGACTTGCCATCGCTGGACGGGTCGGGCGCCGAAGGTGTGGGCCTGTTCCGGACGGAATTGCAGTTTCTGGTGCGCAACAAGATGCCCACCAGAACCGAACTGGCCGCGCTTTATGCGCGGGTTCTGGATGCCGCGCACGGCAAACGGGTGGTGTTTCGCACGCTGGATATCGGATCGGACAAGGTCCTGCCCTATATGAAACCGACGGACGAACCCAACCCCGCGCTGGGCTGGCGTGCGATCCGTGTGGGGCTGGACAAGCCGGGGATCATGCGGATGCAGTTGCAGGCGCTGTTGCGCGCGGCCAACGGGCGCCCGCTGACCGTCATGTTCCCGTTTGTGGCGCAGTTCGAAGAATACCGCGCCGCGCGGGCAGAGGTGGACAAGACCATTGCGCGCGAAAAACGGCTGGGCCATGTGCTGCCGGAAACCATTGAAATCGGGGCGATGCTGGAAACCCCGTCACTGGCGTTCGCGCCGCAGAAGTTTTTTGATGAGGTCGAATTCCTGTCGATCGGCGGCAACGATTTGAAACAGTTTTTCTTTGCCGCGGATCGTGAAAACGAACGGGTACGGCGGCGCTATGATACGCTGAACGTCAGTTTCCTGAGCCTGATCGAAAAGATCGTGGAGCGCTGCGCTATCTCGAACACGCCGCTGTCGTTTTGTGGTGAAGATGCAGGCCGCCCGATCGAAGCGATGTGTCTGGCCGCCATCGGGTTGCGCACCCTGTCGATGCGCCCGGCCTCGATCGGGCCGGTCAAAAGCCTGTTGCGCCGTGTCAATCTGGACGAGGTACGCCAGGTGATCGCGGACGCGCGCCATCGCGGTGACATGTCGGTGCGTCCGGCGATCATGGAATATCTGCGCGCACAGGGGTAATGCGTTCAAACGGGATGGCCGGTTTTGGGCGCCAGTGTTGGATTTTCCGTATTGTTGGCAAAAAAGAACGGCAAGGGGGCGCGTATTACGGACCCCAGACTGCCGGATCCATCCAAGGTGCGGGCAGTGAAAGCGTTCCTGCCTGTAACGGGGCCTGTTGCGCCAGCACTAGCGATTGCCATGCGTCCGCCCATGCATCGGGAACCGGACAGGGCGGCATCACATCGCGTTCCGGCATAAACCCGAAACGCCGGTAATAGGCCGGATCGCCCAAGACAAAAACCTGTGCAATGCCGATGGCGGCAAGCTGATCCAGCCCGGCACGCACAAGTTGGCTGCCCCGCCCCTGTTTCTGTTGTGGCGGCGCAACCGCCAGTGGCCCCAAAAGCGCGCCCCTTTGCAAGCCCGGTTGGGTATCGCCGAACGAGAACAGGAGATGCGCCATCAGGGTATCGCCCTGAAAACCGGCAAGCGACAGAAGCTGTGCATCGCAGGCCAGCAGACGGGTCACAAGCTGTGTCAGGTCTTCCTCCGGGAAGGCCTGCGGGTAAAGCGCCATGATCTGCGCCATATCGCCGGGGGTTGTTTCGCGGATGATCATCGGGTTTCGGTGGCGGTGCTGTGAGGGACGGCGCGCAGGGCAGGGCTATGCATCACGGGTGTAAAGCACCGGAAACCAGTCTTCGCGCAGGCGTTGCCCGTCTTGCATGTCATGGCCCGGAAACGGTGGTGAGGTCGGCCCCGGACGGGACACATAGCGCGCATCATCCCCGACAAGGCGCAGGGAAAACGCGCGGCGCCGGGCGGTGCTGGTATTGCCGCGCGCGCCGTGCAGTACGTGGTAGTGAAAGGCCACAGCATCGCCCGGTGCCATATCCCATTCGCGGATATCCATGCCTTCGGCGTCGGGGTCCGGTACGGGCATGTAATCATCTTCGTTGGGATAGAAGCTGGTTTCGGACAACCAGCGCGTCGGTAGGACCGGTTTGGGCCACATGTGGCTGCCCGCGACGCAGCGCAGGCTGGCCTCTTTCACCGGATCGACGGGCGACCAGAAGCTGACGGTCTGGCGGCCTTCTACGAAATAATAGGGGCCATCGCTGTGCCACGGGGTGGGTTTGGACGTGCCGGGTTCCTTGACCAGAACGTGATCGTGGAACATCTGCACTCGGTCCGATTGCATCAGGTCTGCGGCCACTTCGGCGGCGGGGGATCGCGCGATAACGTCCTGAAACGGGGTGATGCGCTGCCAGTTGCAGTAATCATCAAAAAACCGCCCTGCTTCGCCCTGTTTCAGGTTTTCAGCGGCATAGGGGCCGGGATCGGCCATGTTTTGGGCAATACCGTCGCGCAGGGCATCGACATGATCGGCGAACAGGCCGCGAATGATGACGACGCCGTCCTTCTGGAAGGTGTCGATGTCGGATTGCGAAATCAGGGGATGTGGCATGGAATGCTCCGCTAGCAGGATGGCGCGACTGTGTGGCCTGCTTTGGCGAAAGTCCAGAGTGGTGTGTGGCGTTTTTTAGATGGAAAACTATAGAGGTGAGTGGGGGATAGCAGCACGTAATGCGATTTATATGCTCGAAATTTAGGGAAATAGCCCGAATTTTTTTCACAAAAGCGATTATATGCTGTTTTTACCCACATTGCACCAGATGGCGCGCAGCGCGGGCTTTAAATGCGCTGCCTGCGGTTGGAAATCCTGCGCGGAAGGGCCCTGAATGCAGTCCGGCGATAAATCAAGGCTGGACCTTGGCTGGCGGAAACGATTGAAGTTGCGGCGAAAGGTTCTGCCTGACCTGACCGCGATTGCAAAAGGAACATGCCATGACAATGCCCCCGGTTTATTTCGACTATCTCAACCGGTTCGATATCGAAGATCTGGCGCTGACGGACGCCGAAATTCTGGCTGCGATCGAAGACAGCCTGACCATGCAGGGCCGCGGCGAGACCGAGATTGAACCGCGCACCCATATCCGCCCGCGCGCCGGCGTCGAGGGGCATTTCAATGTCTTGCGCGGCTGGATCGGCGGCGAGATCGACAGCGCGGGGGTCAAGGTGGTGGGCGACTTTGTCGACAACTACAAGGACGGGCGGCCCAGCGAATACGGGCTGCTGACCCTGTTTGATCCGCGCAACGGCGCGCCAAAGGCGCTGGTGGATGCCACCGGCATCACCGAAATGCGCACCGGCGCGATCACTGCGCTGGGCGCGAAATATCTGGCCCCTAAAAACCCCAAGGTGTTGGCCCATATCGGCGCACGCGGCACGGCCTACTGGAATATCCGCCTGCTGTGCCACCTGTTTGATTTTGAAGAGGTGCGCGTGCATTCGCGCCGCCCCGAAAGCCGCGAGGCCTTTGCCGCGAAACTGGAGGCCGATCTGGGGCGCAAGATCGTGGTGACGGAGGATTGGCAAAGCTGTCTGGAAGGCGCCGACATCATGGTCGAGGCATCGCGCCTGCCCGAGCCCAAGGTGATGTTCAAAACCGAGTGGGTCAAAAAGGGCGCGCTGGTCATTCCCTATGGCACGATGTCGACGGTCGAATTGAACCTGACGGATATCATGGACAAGGTCGTGATGGACGACTGGGGGCAGGCGCACGGGATTTTCGGCGCCTTGCGGGCGCATGTGGACGCGGGCAAGCTGACGGCGGACAATTTGCACGCCGAATTGGGACAGATCGTGGCCGGGGAGAAACCGGGACGGGAAAGCGCGGATGAAACCATATTGTTCTGGCATCGCGGGCTGTCTTTGTCCGATATCGCGCTGGGCCATATGATGCTGGGCAAGGCCGCCGCAATGGGAATCGGCCAGCGGCTGAGGTTTGCGTGATGATGCTGGGCGCGGAGCCCGTCACGCTTGAGGCGTTTGCCGCGCTGCTTTCACGGCGCGGGCAGCTTGATGTGCAGGACGATGTGCGCGCGCGTCTGGCAGAGGCGCGCCGTGTGGTGGATGCCGCCGCTGCGGGGGCGGCGCCGGTTTACGGGCTGAACACCGGATTGGGGGCCAATCTGGGCCACCGGATTGCACCCGAGGATATTGCCGCGTTCCAGCACCAGTTGATTGCGGGGCGGGCGGTGGCCACGGGCGCGCCGCTGCCAGAGCAGACGGGGCGCGCGGTGCTTTTGGCGCGTATTCTGTCGGCCTGTGCGGGACATTCGGGAATGTCGCTGCCGGTGTTTGATCATTTATGTGCGGTGTTTGCGACTGGGCTTTCGCCTGTTGTGCCGCGCTATGGGTCGATCGGGGCGGGGGATCTGACGCAGAACGCGGTATGGGCGCTGGCACTGTTGGGGCAGGGCGATATCTGGGTTGATGGTGTCCTGACAGAGGCGGGCGCGGCGCTGGAAGGGGCCGGTCTGACGGTTCCGGAGTTGCAGCCAAAAGATGCGATGGCCCTGATCAATCACGGCGGGTTGAGTACCGCACTGGCCGGCGAGGCGCTGTTTCAGACCCGACAGAACCTGCGCCAGTCGCGTGCGGCAACGCTATTGTCTTACACAGGCTACGGGGCCAATCGGGATATTTTTGCGCCTGAAATCAATGCGCTGCGCCCTGCGCCGGGTCAGGCGGATGTGGCAGCATGGTTCGGGGCGCAGATCATGGACACCGAAAATGCGCCGCGCCGCATTCAGGATGCGCTTAGCTTTCGGGTGGTGGCGCCGGTTCTGGGCGCGGCGGTGGATGCCGGCGCGCGGGCGGCCGCGATCTGGCAGGATGAGGCGAACGGTACACCCGACAGCCCTGTGGTTCTGGGCCGTCAGGCAATGGTATCGACGCCGAATTTTCATGCACCAGCCCTGGCGCTGGCACTGGATCATGTGGCGCTTGCGATGGCCATGGTGGCCAATGGGTCGGTTCAGCGGATACAGCGGATGATGAACCCCGATCTGACCGGATTGCCAAAATACCTCAGCCCGGTGGGCGGGGCATCGGCGGGGATGGTGCCGTTGCAGAAAACGGCGGCGGCCCTGCTGGGCGATGTGCGCCGCCACGCCATGCCTGCCGCGCTTGATCCGGCACCGGTGTCGGATACGGTCGAGGATATGGCGGCGATGACCCCCGCCGCGGCGATCAAGCTGGGTGAGCAAGGCATGCCCTTTGCATTGCTGTGCGGGGCCGAGGCGGTGGTGGCGGCGCAGGCGATGGATTTGCGCGGTACCTGCCCCGCCGGTTTGGCGGGCGAATTGTATGCGGCGTTGCGCGCAGAGGTGGCGATGGTTCAGGCTGACCGGCCTTTGGGTGGCGACATTGACGTTGCAAGCCGCTTGCTGGAGCGTGTCTGCGCGCAAGAAACATGTGAAATCTGAAAATGGGGACTACCTGAGCCTCAGGTTTAATCGTACAAAAATCTCGGCTAGACTGTCAGCGAAAGACGCAGGGGGATCCCATGAAATTCGAACGACCGCAAAATCTGGAAGAGGCATCGGCAATTCTGTCCAAAGAACAGGGTATCACCCGTATTCTGGCGGGGGGCACCGATGTGCTGGTGCAGTTGAAATCAGAGGTTGTTGAACCCGACCTGATTGTCGATCTGAAACATCTGGACGGCATGCGCGCCATTACCGAAGAAGACGGTGGATATCGCATCGGGGCTGCGGTTTCAGGTGCGCAACTGGGTGAACATGGGGGCGTCAGCGCGATGTGGCCCGGTGTGGTCGAGGCGATGGAACTTATCGGATCAACGCAAGTGCAGGGGCGCGCCACGATGGCGGGCAACCTGTGCAACGGATCACCCGCCGCCGATAGTGTGCCCGCGATGTTTGCAGCAGATGCCATGGTGCGCATTCACGGGGTCAAGGGCACGCGCGACGTGTCTGTCATGGATATTCCAAAGGGGCCAAGCAAGACGAACCTTGAAAAGGGCGATATCATCACCTCGGTGTTTCTGCCGGCGCGGCCTGCACGGGCATCGGATGCGTATTTGCGCTTCATTCCGCGCACGGAAATGGACATTGCCGTTGCCTCGGCCGGCGTGAGCGTTGAGCTGGACGCTGATGGCACCTGTGTTGCGGCGCGGGTCGCGGTGGGGGCAGTGGCCCCGACGGTGGTTATGGTGCCCAAGGCGGGTGCGGCGCTGGTGGGCACCAAACTGGATGATGCAGCCGTGGCCAGACTGGTGGCCGAGGTCGAGGCGGTGTGTTCCCCGATCACCGACAAGCGCGGCACAATCGAATTTCGGACAAAAACGGCAGGCGTGTTGGCAAAACGCGCCGCCCTGATCGCCTATGCGCGTGCGGGAGAAAGATCATGAAGAATTTCCACGTTTCCACGACCGTCAACGGCGACGAGGCCGAGTTTATCTGCGCCCCTGATGAAACGCTGCTGGATGCGCTGCGCGACCGTCTGAACCTGACAGGCGCCAAGGAAGGCTGCGGCACAGGCGATTGCGGTGCCTGTAGCGTGATGCTGAATGGCCGTCTTGTCTGTTCGTGCCTTGTGCTGGGGGCCGAGGCCGACGGCGCCGAGATTGAAACCATCGAAGGCATGGCCGACGGGGACAACCTGCATGTGTTGCAGCGGGTCTTTATCGAAAAGGCGGCCTTGCAATGCGGTGTCTGTACGCCGGGCATTCTGGTTGCGGCCAAGGCATTGCTGGCCAAGAACCCGGATCCGAGCGAAACCGAAATCCGGTACTGGCTGGCGGGCAACCTGTGCCGCTGCACCGGCTATGACAAGATCATCAAGGCGGTTCAGATCGCCGCGGCAGAGATGAGGAGCGCATAAGATGGCCTATGACGCACAAAACCAGCGCGAATTCAAAATCGTAGGGACGCGGGCCAAACGCCCCGACGGGATAGACAAGGTGACGGGCAAGGCGCTGTATGGCGCGGATATGTATGCGCCCGGAATGCTGTACGGGCGTATCCTGCGCAGCCCGCATGCCCATGCGCGCATCGTGTCAATCGATGCATCTGCGGCCCTGGCCCTGAACGGCGTCAAGGCGGTTGTGACCCATGCCGATCTGACACGTCCCAATGATGAATATCTGGCGGATATTGCTGACAATTGTCTGGCGCGGGACAAGGCGCTTTACGACGGGCACGCGGTGGCGGCTGTTGCGGCGGTCAGCCGCTCTGTGGCCAAGGCGGCGATCCGTCTGATCAAGGTGGAATACGAAGTGTTGCCCCATGTCACTGATGTGGACGAGGCGATGAAGCCCGGTGCGCCCGTTGTGCAAGAGGGGCGCGCGGACGAATCTGTTGGCGCGGATATGTCCCAGAACGTCACCAGCCATTTCGAATTCGGGCACGGGGATCTGGACGCCGGATTTGCCAAGGCCGACAAGATCATCGAACGCAGTTTCAAAACCGCGGCCACGCATCAGGGCTATATCGAACCCCATGCCTGTCTGGCGTCGCTAGGTCCGGACGGGCGGGGTGACTTGTGGTGCTGTACGCAGGGCCAGTTCATGGTCCGGTCGGTCTGTGCACCGCTGTTGGGCATGGACGCCAGCCAGTTGAAGGTGACGGCATCGGAAATCGGCGGCGGGTTTGGCGGCAAGACAACCGTGTTTATCGAACCTGTCGCGCTGGCGTTGTCGCGCAAGTCGGGCAGGCCGGTGAAAATCGTCATGACGCGTGAAGAAGTGTTCCGCGCCACGGGGCCGACTGTGTCGTCATCGACCGATGTGAAAATCGGCATGACAAAAGATGGCCGGATCACCGCCGGGCAGGCGCGTCTGCGCTATCAGGGCGGTGCGTTTCCCTGTGGAACCGTTGAATTCGGTGCGCAATCGGCCTTTGCCGCCTATGATCTGGAAGCGGTGCGTACGCTGGGCTGGAATGTGATGACAAACCGCCCCAAAGAGGTGGCTTATCGCGCGCCCGGTGCGCCCATGGCGATTTACGCGGTGGAAAGCGTGGTGGACGAGCTGTGTCAGGATCTGGGTCTTGATCCGCTGGATGTGCGCCTGAAAAACGCCGCCCGCAAAGGAACGTTGTCGTCCTATGGCCCCACATTCAACGAAATCGGGCTGGTTGCAACGCTGGAAGCGGCCAAGGCACATCCGCATTACACTGCCCCCCTGGGTGAAAATCAGGGGCGCGGTTTGTCCTGCGGCTTCTGGTTCAATTTCGGCGGAAACACCTGTGTGTCGCTGAACATCGATTCCGACGGCACGATCAGCGTGGTCGAAGGCAACCCCGATATCGGGGGATCGCGGGCATCGATTTCGATGATGGCGGCGGAAGAGCTGGGCGTTCCGCTGGACAAGGTGCGCACGGTCATCACCGACACAAATTCGATCGGTTACAACGATGTGACCGATGGCAGCCGTGTGACCTTTGCGGTGGGGCTGGCCACGATCAAGGCGGCGCGTGCCGCGATCAAGGAAATGTGCGCCCGTGTTGCCAAGATCTGGGGCATTGACGAAGAGGCGGTGATCTGGGAAGACGGCGCCGCCAAACCGTCTGGTCCGAATGCGGGTGATTTCGATCCGATGACACTAGCCGAGATTGCGGCAATTTCGGACAATACCGGCGGCCCGATTGCGGGCCATCACGAGGTGAATGCCGATGGTGCCGGTGTCAGTTTCGGTGTGCATCTGGTGGATACCGAAGTGGACCCCGAAACCGGAACCACAAAGGTTGTGCGCTATACGATTTTTCAGGACGCGGGCAAGGCGGTGCATCCCGACTATGTCGAAGGCCAGATGCAGGGTGGTGCGGTGCAGGGCATCGGCTGGGCACTGAACGAAGAGTACATCTATGGCGAAGACGGCCGCCTGCAAAATCCGGGCTTTCTGGATTACCGGGTGCCGGTGGCATCGGATCTTCCGTCGATTGAAACGGTTATTCTGGAGATTCCCAATCCGGGCCATCCTTATGGTGTGCGCGGTGTCGGGGAAACGCCGATTGTGCCGCCGCTGGCCGCGATTGCAAACGCGGTGTCGCGCGCAACCGGTGTACGCATGACGGAACTGCCGATGTCGCCGCCCAAATTGCTGAAGGCGATGTCAGACAAGGGCTAGGCATGGTTCAGGTAAAGCTTTGGGGGTCTTTGCGCAGCCTGGCCGATGATCAGGCGGTTGTCGAGGTCGAGGCCAGGAACTTTAAGGAACTGCTGGACCAGCTGGTGGAATTACATCCCGCACTTGAACCGCAGATCAAGCGCGGGGTGTCCCTGGCGCTGGACGGAGTGATTTACCGCGATGCGTGGTTTACGCCCTTGTCCGACAAGAACGAGATTGTGCTGCTGCCCTACATGGTGGGCGGTTAGGGAAAGGCCCGCGATCAGATCCGCATCAGCAGGCGTTCGCGGTTGAAAATGTAAAAACCTGTGACGACGATTATCATGGTTCCAAGAACCGTCCACATATCGGGGAAATGCCCGAAAATGATCCATCCGTAAAAGGTGCCCCAGATAATCAGGGTGTACTGCACGGGGGCGACGACCACGGTCATTCCCACCTCGAGCGCCTTGACGAACAGCAATTCCGCCAGCGCGGCGAACCCGGCGACACCGATCATCAGAAGAACCTGATTAAAGGTTTCGGGCGTTGTCCAGAAAAAAGGCAGGGGCACGGTAAGCACGATGATGCTGACAAAGGCGGTGTAGGTGATCGTGGTGGCAACTCCATCCTGCACAACCAGATTGCGCGACAAAACCTGCCGGACGGCAAAGCAGGTCGCGGCCAGCACCACCAGCAGCATTGCAGGGTGAAACGAAGCAAAGCCCGGGCGAATGATGATCAGGGTGCCGATAAAGCCGACGATCACCGCGCTCCAGCGGCGGATGCCGACAGGTTCCCCCAGAAACAACGCGCCCATTGCCGTGACCATGATCGGCGCTACGAAACACACCGCGACCGCATCCGCCAGAGGCACAAAGCGCAGGCCGAACACGAAAAACGTGGCCGTCATCAGGGCCAGAACACCCCGAACGACCTGCAGTGGAATATTGCTGGTGCGCAGGATCTGGCCGCCCTTCATCGCCAGCAGAACCAGGGCACCCAGCAACAGACCCATCTGGCGGGTCCACGCGATCTGCATCGGATGAAACGCTTCTGTCAGCACCTTGACCTGTGCATCGGAGGCCGCCACCAGAAAAAATGCAAGCGACATGTACATCATGCCCAGAACGCCGTCTGGAAGGGATCTGAAAAGCGTTCTGTTGTTTTGCGGTCCGGTGTTGGCGCGCACGCCGTTTACGTAGAATCCGGGGTTGGTGGACGGGCTGGCAACCGCGCGGGCGGACGCATCGGAATCCTGCGTATTATGATCGCCTGATGGTTGCATTAAAGTTTAGATATACACTTCTACCGAATGGTTTCAGCCGTTTGTCCTACAAATTCCGGCGTTTAGCAACTTGGTAAACACAGTTTGCAAAAAACTTTCCACGAACCGGGATGACGATTGTGCCTGACTCGCTTTGTGCTATCAATGCCACAGGTGTGGGAGCTGAACTTGGAATTGAGTATTTCGAGGCGTATTGTCCAAGCGACAGATACGGTACGAAATGCGGGGTACGACGTGTATCAACCGCATTGTGCCGAGGATGTTCTGGATCTGGTACGCCGAACCGGACGAAAATATCAGACGCCAATGCTGTCTGTGGCACGGAATGATTTTACCGACGCAGAAGCCATCTGGCTGTTCCTGATGCATGGCGACAAGGTGATTGGCGGCTTTGCGTCGAAAACCGTTGATCTGAGGAACGAAAGTTTCGAAGACTATATGCGGCGAACCAGCAAACATCAGTATAATCGCAACGAAGACCCGATTGAACGGGTGTCACCTGTGATGAACAAGATGATTTACGGCCGCCATGCCTATCTGGGCGAACTGGAGCTGCACGAATCCTATCGTGGCAAGCGCAGTGTCGTATCGGCCTTTGCCAAGATCGTGATGGGGATCACGTTTCTGCGCTGGCCCGAGATCAATTGCGCCTATGCGTTCATTGCCGAGCACCACAGGCGGTTGACCTATGATTACGGGTTCTGCTGTTCGATGCTGAACCCGATCACATGGAAAGACCCCGTTCCCGACGGGCGCCGCAGCGATCATACTCTGGCATTGATCACACGGGATCAGTTTTTCGACGAATGGCGTTAAGTTAAAGCGACAGTTGTTCCGCGTGCAGCAGGGTGACATCGCCGACACCCTTCATCTTGACGCGCCGGATCAGGCGGCGGTAGCGCACGGTGATTTTCTTGCCGTCGATCATGCCTTCAAAGGTCACATCGTCAAACGGAAAAGATTCCTGGCTGACGCGCAGATGGGCGGCTTTGACATTGTCCAGAATGGTTGAATTGAACGTTGTCAGGCGGCGTTCGAAATGGTTTTCATCCTGAATTTCCAGCAGCCGAGTCGACAGGCTGACCGGGCCAAGCTTGAGCGGTTTGGGGATATTTTCGTCGGGAGACATCGGTTGGTAGATGTCGACAGCCTGGCATATCCCGTCGAGATCGGAAATCTCGCCGCCCTGTTCATCGATCCAATCCATCACGTCCTGTCCGCGCAGGCGGCCGTATTTTTCCAGAATGTGCATCCGCACGAATTGTGTGACCGAAGGCGCAAAGCTTTTCGGCAGGTCCGGGATCATCGGATCCGGCTGGATCGACAGGATCGTGTTGTCGCGCGAAAAGTATTTATGCGGTATGTTGAAAGCGCAACATATCGCATCAATGGTCTTCCACGGCAGATCTTGCCCCTTGTTCAGCTGCTTGTTCAGCGTGCCGAATTTCAGGCCGGCATGGGCCGCGAATTGCGGCCGGCTTAACCCTAGGGTTTCTCGGATTCGTTCCGCTTTTGCAGCGGGAGTGATCTCTGGCGGTTCAATCATTCCGTTAGTGTACAATTTTACACCTATGCGTGTCAAGCTTGACACAAAGCGCGAATCCAGTAACAACGTCAGCGTGTACCTGAGGTGGGTCAGGGCCGCGCTGCTAGAGTCTCATAGCATCCGAGAGGGGAAGGTGAGAAGGTTTGTTGCCTGTTTCATTTTCATTAGTTCCTCATTTTCCCCTCTCACTGCTCGCGGCGCCACTTTTCAGGTGACCACAACATATCGTGCTTTGATGGTGGAGAATCGCATGTTGTACTGGCTCTGATATCAATAGATCGCTTCAGGTTTTTCCTGCCACCGTTGAATCTCCATTCTGCTTTGCACGGCTAAGCCCCTAAAACCTAGAGTAATTCTTGCGGTAGTGTAAAAGTGTACACCTATAAGTTTCCTTATTGACACCTGACGCGCAACTGTGTCATAAGGTGAGTGTCCCAGAAAAGTTCGTTTGCCGTGTTGCGCTGTTTGCAGCGGGGTGTTGTTAACCAGTTACCTATGTGGAATTTGCCTGTGACCAATTTTACCCAGTATTCGGTTCCGCAACAATCATCGCTGTATGATGATGTTGATCTTACCGAACCGATGCGCCCAAGTCGCACAATCAGCATGTCCGATATGCTGGCTATTATCGCGGCGTTCTGTGGTGCAGTTACGATTTGCACAGTGCTGATAAAGCTATGGTTTTGAGTATGAGTTCGGGTGTGAAAAAGATGACGTGCAAGACTGGCCCGGCACGTGCAAACGAAACTTTTCGAAGTGTTGCGTTTGATCAGTTGAAGAGTTTTGAAGAAAAGACATTCTGAAACCAAAAGACACCCTGCCGAGGCAGAGTGTCTTGGGGTGTAGTTAGTAACGAGTTTGAAAAAGAGTATTTCTTCGTATGGAGAGGGTGGGCTCTCCATACTTTTTACATTCTTCTGTCTATGTGGCAAAATTATGGCACATTGGCCGTTTTCTTTAAAATTTGGTTAACAAAACAAGGCGCGCTTCGGCACGCTAACGTTGTTTGATGGGGTTTTCGCCCTGAACCAACGCGAAAAACGCCAGGATAAACGTGGCGAGACGCATTGTGGTAACTCATTTGGGTTGACCCATTCAGAATGCGGCTAAACAGATTTTTGACCACGTTTCTTGACCTTGATGTGCGTGGATTTGAAGCCCCGCGTTTTCTGATGCAGATGAGTGATTGCCTGGATCGTTTTGAGAGATCAACTGTTGCCCTAGTGTCTTGCTGCAGCGTTCGACAGTGTTGCCATGTCATCTGATTCAATAGCATAAGCGCCGACTTTGGATGTGAGTAACCCCGCCGAGAAAAAGGCTTCGGCCATCGCGACTGCGCAACCGATACCATCAATCACGGGAATGCCGAATTGTGTTGAAATACTCTCGGCCAGATCCGTCATGCCCGAACATCCCAGCACAACCGCGTCAGCGCCATCCTGATTAACTGCAGCCTTTACCTGCGCTTCGATCCGTGTCCGTGCGAGTTGTGGGTCACGCTCCAGTGCCAGAACCGGCACATCTGCAGCCCGTATCCCAGCGCAACGCGCCGACATTCCGTATTTCTCAAGATTTTCGTACAACCCAGCGACGGAGCGGGGGAGAGTCGTAATCACGGAAAACCGGCTGGAAATCATGCTTGCTGCGTGAAATGAAGCCTCGCCAATGCCGATGACAGGCCCGGTTAGCATACACCGCAATGCGTCTAGGCCAGTATCATCAAAACAGGCAATGACCGTAGCGTCGGCATCGCTATGGCGCTCCTTGTTGTCCTGCCACAGCTTTTCACAATCCGTTCCCGTTCCCGCTTTTATGGTATTGTTAAAGCTCAAAACGAAAGGATGAAGCGATGAAAATATTGAAAAGTGCTGCGCTGCTGCAAATGGCGCTGATCACTCAACTTGGCATGGCACAGGCACAGGAGCATCCGATGGGCTTCTTCGTGACCAGCATCGGTTTGGGCGATGGGGCAAATCTGGGTGGACTGGACGGTGCCGACGCGCATTGTGATGCACTCGCAACCGCGGCGCGAATCGAAGGGCGCACATGGCGCGCTTACCTCGGCACCCAAGAAGGCGGCAAACGTGGCGTTTCTGCCCGGTATCGTATTGGAAGTGGTCCGTGGTATAATGCGCATGGTGAACTGGTGGCAAGTGATCTGGACGAACTGCATCTAAGCCCCAATATCATCAAACGGACTGCGGTTGATGAAAATGGCAAAAAGATCAACGGTGTTGGCGACAATCCCAACGAACACGACATTCTGACCGGGTCCATGGCCGATGGAATGGCTTACTTCCCATGGGCCGAAGGTGATCATACCTGTTCCAATTGGACAAGCAACGGCGAGGGCAGTGCACAAGTGGGTCACCACGATCGCCATGGCGGTGGCAACACATCGTGGAATTCGGCACATGGTTCCAGGGGATGCGGGCAGGAAGCGCTCAATGGCACGGGTGGCGCAGGGCTGTTTTACTGCTTTGCCGCCGATTAAGGCACTTGATCATTGAAGTGAAAAAAAGACGCGGCCTGTTCCTTTTGTAGAACGTGCCAAAAGGTGCTCTTTGGCACAGGTAAATGCAAAACGCTGGAACCGCATACCAACGCGTTAAAATCGGCCGTTGGCCCGATGGAGTCGCTTTGCGGCCAATTGCTGCGGCGGTATCAAAGCCAGCCTTTCAGACTTTCGTCTGAAATCAGGTCAGACTTTCGAACAGCAGTTGTTGGACGTTCTACAGATGCCGGGCGGGTGTTTGAACCCCATGGTGGGCGTATCTTTCAACAATGGAGACCGAACATGACACGCTCGAAACTTCTTCTAACCACTTCCCTTTGTATGGTTCTATCAGCACCGGCATATGCATCGGGCAAATCTTTTGGCCAGATTGACACGAACAAAGACGGTTCACTCAGTCGGAGCGAACTTGCGACTGCGTTCGGCACGCGCGGTGCAGATGGTGTTCTTGATCGAGATGACCTGAACAACGATGGCGCAGTATCGTTGGCCGAGGCTAGATCGTCAGGTAGCGACAGCGAAAGTGATGACAGCGAAAGCGACGACAGCGAAAGTGATGACAGCGAAAGTGACGACAACGAAAGCGATGACAACGAAAGCGATGACGGCGGCGAAAGCGATGACGGCGGCGAGGGCGGCGATGATAGCGGCGAGGGCGGCGATGATGGCGGCGAGGGCGGCGATGATGGCGGTGAGGGCGGCGATGATGGCGGCGAGGGCGGCGATGATGGCGGTGAAGGCGGTGATGATGGCGGCGAAGGCGGTGATGATGGCGGTGAGGGTGGAGACGACTAAACAACAGTCCGCACTTTTCTGAACCAACTGACAAGTAACCGACTGGCATTCATTGGAGGTCAGTCGGCAAGGCAGGAACATTCGAATAGCAATTAAAGTTCCGGGAGCCGTATCTTAGTCGTCGATTTCAATACCGTCGGGAACTTTTGCCGGTAAACAAAACCTTCTCAAGCGAAGAAACCATCATGATCTCAGAAACCAAATTCGAAAAACTGTTTTCCTCACCGTTGTTCCGGTACGACGTTGCAAATCACGAAGCTCTCAGTGCAGAACTGCTGGCCGAAGGCGCCGCAATGCGTCGGGAAGATGATGGTGTTGTCAAATCGAACCGTCGCGGATGGCATTCGACTGGAAATCTCTTCACGAGGGATGCGGACTGCATCACCGAACTGCGCGTCGCAGCAGAAATGGCGGTTCTCAAAGCGACACGCAAGATGACGAACAAGGTTGATCCAGAAACGCTGAAGATGAAGCTTTTTGGTTGGATGAACGTTAATCCAAAGGACGGATACAATGCGCCGCATACCCACCCCGGTGCGCATTGGTCAGGTGTGTATTACGTCTCGCAACCGGAGATCAGCGAAGGTTCTTCAGGTATGATCGAGTTCGTGGCCCCGCGTGCTGACTTGCCGCAATGGGAAATTCTGAAAACCAATGCCTTTCGTTTGAAAAAGTGCATTAGACCGGCTGCGGGCGAAATTATCCTGTTTCCTTCCTATTTGGTTCATTGGGTCTATCCAAATGAGGTAGAAGCAGATCGGGTCACGGTCGCGTTCAATGCAACTTTTCGAAAGTAACCACGGTTCGGGGAACCCTGTCGCTGAGGTGCTTGAACGATCTGCTAAAACTCAAGGACTATAGTCCGATGAAAAATTGCTAGCGTGCTTTAACGTCAAGTCGCGAAAGATGTGGACAAAGAGGAACCATGAGACTGACGGCAACCGCCAAATACCTAATTCTGTCGATCTTGTTCGTGGTCTTCCCATTCCGATTGGAAATGGACCAGGCGGGAAAATTCACCCTCGTAATGCCCTACGCGCTTGCAAACAGTGGCTCCGGCAGTGATGGCGATGGAGAGGGCGGCGACGATGGAGGCGATGGCGAGGGGGGCGATGATGGCGAAGGTGGCGACGACGGAGGCGATGGCGAGGGGGGCGACGATGGCGAAGGTGGCGACGACGGAGGCGATGGAGAGGGCGGCGATGACGGCGAAGGTGGAGATGACGGAAGCGATGGCGAGGGTGGTGACGACGGCGAAGGTGGAGATGACGGAAGCGATGGCGAGGGTGGTGACGACGGCGAGGGAGATGACAGCGGAGACGATGGCGAAGGTGATGATGGCGAAGGTGATGATGGCGGGGAGGACAGCGAAGGCGAATCTACTTCCGGAAGTCGTGGCGAGAGGTCAAGCCCCAGCAAGATGCAGAAGCTTTCTGACGGCGCCCGGGTGTTTTTTTCAGATGGTAGCTGGGAAGAAGTCAGAAGTGGGCTGTTCACGCATACAGATCGCAACGGCCAAGTAAGAGAACGCCGACCTGCTCGGGGTAGTGATCTGGCACGTCTACGCGCTTACTTTGGAGGGCACCAAGCCCAGACTGCGACAGAGCCACCCAAAATCAACTCTCGAGCGGTAAAGGCCATCTATCGCGGGCGGAATGTAGAAATACTTTACGCCAATGGTTGGCGAGAACTGATCGAGTTCGGAAGATTCAGATTGGTTGATCAATATGGCAGAGTGGTGGCATCGCGCTCCGCCACTCAGGCAGATCGGACGCGACTCAACCGATTTAGGAAGTAGTGCTCAAACAGATATCAATTCGATCCATTTTTCCACGCATCATGGGCAATCAGCGCAGCTTCGACCCGGTTTCGTGCCTGTAGTTTGCTAAGTATAACTGTCATGTAATGTTTGACCGTTTTTTCCTGAAGTCTTAGCACATCCGCAACTTCGCGATTGCTTTGGCCCGTGGCCACCAGCCGCAAAATCTCTTCTTCGCGTTTCGTGAGATCATCAAGCGGATTTTGGGTTTTCTGCTTTGGTGCCTGCATCATCTTAAGCACCTGTGCCGCAAGGCCCGGTGATACATGCGGATCACCCCGCGCGATCCCTCTCAGGACACGGCGCAACTCTTCTGCAGACACACCTTTAAGCAAATACCCTATGGCGCCCACCTGCAAGGCCCTGGCAACGTCTGTATCATCTTCAGATACGGTCAACATCGCGACATGGGTAGCCAGTTGGCCAGCAACGATTTCTTTGGCGGCCTCTATACCACCCCCGGGCATGGACAGATCCAACAAAGCCACGTCCGGAGTGTGTTTTCTGGCCAGAGCAACCGCCTCACCAGCAGACGCGCCAACTCCGAGGACTTCGAAATCGCCGGTCTCGGACAGAGTCGTGACCAAGCCATCGCGAAAAATCGGGTGATCGTCTGCAACAATCAACTTGATAGTCATGCGCTTTCCTCGTTTGGGATATGCAGCGTCAGGGTCGTGCCTAGTCCAATTTCGCTTACAATTTCCAGTTTGCCGCCGATGCTTTCAGATCTGTCCTTGAGGCCGTTCAGGCCCTGTCCACCTTCATCGTAGAGGCGCACGGCTTCGTTCATGTCAAAGCCACTTCCCTTATCCTTGACAGAAATCCTTAGGCCCTCGATTGAACTTTGGACGAACACTTGGGCCTGTTCGACTCCGCCATGTCGAAATGCATTGGAAAGCCCTTCTTGCAGGAACCGATAAACGCAGAGCTTATCGGCATAGCTCAACCACTTTAGTTCAGGCCCTTCAAAGGTGACATCAATAGAGTTGCCCGATTGAGTTTCCCGTTCGGTTACGGCCCGCTTTACAAGGCTTGGCATATCCAACTCGTCCAACTCTGGCAAAGCTAGCCCACGTGAAATTGCGCGGATTTCTTCAAGGGCACGATCAATGGATGATCTGACATCGTCGCGGGTGTTGGGCGCCGCATTCTCTTGAAACGCGGAATCCAGGCACAATGCCGCGAATGACAGATGCTGTGCTGGCCCATCGTGCAAGTCAGAACCCACGCGACGAATGGTCTGTTCCAATTGTGCCGTTGCACGCTGGTTCGCAGTGATCGCGCGGCGCCGAAGGGCGTTCTTCTGGGCGACAAGCTGCTCGGACTCAGTTAGCCGTTTTTGCAACTCGCCACGCTGTCGTTCGATGGTTTGACCCCCAGCTTTTACGATGCCAATAAGCAGGAGGCCGCTGGCGATAAAAGCAGACCCTACGACGAACCATGTTGTGCGCCGGGCGTTCCGCAATTCTGCCTGAAGTCCATCGGCACGCTCGTAGAACTCTGCAACCGCAATGATTTCGCCACTAAAAACCTCATGTATGGGGCTGTAGACCTCCAGGAGGGGCACGCCAAGCATCGCTTCCGTTGCATCTTCCTCGTCGTTCAGATCTCCGAATGAAGCTGAAACATCTCCCATCCAAGCCGCTTGCAAGTCGTCGGACGGAGTAAACTTTTGTCCAACAAGGCTTGGGTCTGAGGAATGAACAATCAATCCTCCTTGTTTCCAGATTTTGTAAGACACGACACGTTCGCTTAACGCAGTGCTTGCAAACACTTCGATCATTGCTTGCTGTGCCGGTTCAGAAAGCGTTGTACCGGATGCTAATTCTTGCGTGAGAGGTGATATGAAACTCTCGACATAATTTGCGGCGAGGATCGCAAAGTTCTGTACAGCCGCGTGTTCGATCCGGCGGGATACCCATGACCCGACCAAGATCATCGCCACAAGCATCACGGCGCCCCCCGCCAGAACAAACTGGCTTGGCAAGGTCAAACGCCTCCAATGTCGCGACATTGTCGATACTTTCATATAAAGCAATTTACCTGAAGTATGCTTCTTCGAAACGGACTTTCGTCTGATGTGAGCATACAGTTTGATGGCTTTGGATGTTAAAGCGGCTGAATAACCGAGTGAGCGAGGCCGACTGTCCTTCTTTGAACAATTCGAGACAGTTGAGCAGTTCTGCAATTTGAGGCTTTGGCTCATCTTTGATTGAATTTATGCGTTTTCGGTTTGGTGGCGCAAGCGCTGGTCGGGTAGGGGACAGGCCCCGATTTACCCGATAGTATGTCCGGACACTGAAATTGGTGAACTTTTGCTACCGCTCAATCACAAGTTTTAGGAACGTGATTGTAACCAAGGTTTAAGTCGAAGACTTTTGATGATGATAACCGGGTTGCGGACCCGGAAAGCTAAGCTTTGGACCCGAAGAAAACACTGGACGGAGAAGACTTTGGTTCCTTCGGATTCAGTGTCCGCTATACCAAGCCTGATGGAACCGAAGTTATTTCATTCGTCTTGGAAGGCATCTAGGCTATTCTGGACCGGAACAGCCTGTTGTTTTGAGGAGAAAGATGCCGAAAATTCGGAGTTTTACGGCGCCGCAAGGCAAGATCATCTTTCAGCCCGGGCATTCGTGTCCCGGGTTTATTGTTTTGTTCAACGGCTCAATCAAAGTGACCTTGACCGGAGCAAGTGGTCGCGAAGTCGTTCTGTACAGAGTTCGGCCCGGAGAGGTTTGTCTGCAAACTCTGTCCTGCCTAATCAACGGCCAACCGTATGGCGCCGAGGGAATCGCCGAGACAGATGTCATCGGCCAGTTGGTACCAGCGGGCGAATTCCGCAAGAAATTCGTTGATGACGAGGCGTTTCGCGACCTGATCATGTCGTCTGTCGCGACGCGGTTCGCCGAATATCAGCAACTTGTCGAAGAAGTTGCCCTGACGGGGTTCGATGCGCGGCTTGCCAAAGTGCTTTTGCGGATGGCAGGGCCGTCCTGTGTGGTAGCTGTAACGCATGCGGCTCTGGCGACAGAGACGGCTTCGGGGCGGGCGTATGTAACGCGCAAACTTGCAGAATTCGCGAAAAAGGGCTGGGTCGAACAGAAAGATGACGGTGTAGAAATTCTGAACCGACGCGAACTGGAACAAGTTGCCGCAGGTCTGCGGTGACTTTGTCACCGTGTGTGACTGCCAGATCGAGATAGAATTGGGCATTGAACTCAAAAATGGAGAGCTTTGAGATGTCTAGAAATGAAGGCACCATTGACCGCGCTCTGCGCGTTATCCTTGGCCTCGTGCTACTGTCACTCGTGTTCATTGGGCCGCAAACATGGTGGGGTCTGATTGGCCTTGTGCCCTTGGTGACCGGGCTCATGGGCAGTTGCCCGGTATATTCCATGCTGGGTGTCAACACCTGCGCGTTGAAGAACAAATAATTATCACAAGATGACGATCAAATGCAGGCTGCGGCTGAATACGCCGCAGCCTTGGCATTTGTGGAAAGACCCGGATTGCCTTTACCCTATACGTCTGTGGCACACTCGGGATATCAACGATGCGGGATGGAAAAAGCAGATTCCGATCCGCCTCAGTTCTTCTTTCGAAGCCGATCCGCCATTTCCGTGTAACCGTTCCGAACGGCATGATCGAGCGGCGTCAAGCCTTGCCTGTCACTCAACGATCGATCCGCTCCAGCCCCAAGCAACGCGTCGAGCACTGCAAGATGATCCGGGCCGCCATCGCCAAGGACCACCGATTCCATCACGGCGGTCCAGTGCAGGTTGTTGATGTGATCAAGCGGCGCACCGGCATCTATCAGGCGCTTGACGACGTCCACGTGGCCCAGATGAGCCGCCGCAATCAGCGCCGTGCCTTCATAAGGGCTGGTTACGAGCCCCGGATCGTTTCCAAGTGCGATGGCAAGCGACATCAGTTCGGCGTCGTTGGCAACCGCGGCGATTGTCACCGCATCATATGCCTGACCCTCAAGGGCGTTCATGTCCGCGCCGGCTTCGGCGAGCGCGCGCAGCGCATCGTCTTCGGAGGCGAAGGCTGCAACATGGATTGATGTCCGACCTCTCGTATCGAGGATGTTGACGTCTGCGCCTTCAGCCACAAGCTGATGGATTGCTTCGACGTTGCCTTCGTGCGCGGCCAAAAGCAGCCCGTCATAGGCGCGGATTTCACGCTCCGAAGGCGCCGTCTGCGCGACGGCCGTGTTTGCAAGGCCTATCAGTGTTACGATCAACGCAAAATGTCTCATGGCAAGGTCCTTGTGGTTTCATGTCATTGAGTTGGCGGCCGCACCGCTTGACTAACGCGTTTTGCACGTTGTGGTAACATATATGACAGCCTCTTCATCGAAATCCGTAGCAATACCCACACGCAACCGATTCAGCTTAATCGGAGCAGAGGCGCTTTGCTCCCGAAACCGCACAGCGGGGTAGCCATAATACTCGCGCGTTGGGTTTCCGGTAGATCACGTAGCGACATCTTAGCGGTGCCGAAACCTTTCCAGAGAACACAAAGGCTGACGTTTTTCGATTTTGCGGCATTGGGAAGAGATGGATTAAACAGGTTATCCGCCGCTCGTTCCACGAATTTTGATCAAAGGCCGAACGGGTTCCGTCATTACTGTCCGGCGGTCTACTTGACCAGTCCCACTTGATGCCGCCACGCGTATGAAATTCTACCGAATTCTGTTGAGCGCGCTATGTGTAATGTTAAGATCTTAGCCGTCCAGGCTCGAATCTTGATGTAATCATCATATCACTCACAAAAAAACTTTACCGACAAATAACCAACTAAGTTACAATGGTTGCTCCCCAACGAATAGAACTTCCATTTAGCAATACATGATTGGGAGACTCTAATTTGGGCGGGTTGGTAGCGGAAAGAATGCAATAAATTTTTGATAAATAAGCAATATCAGAAGCTTATCACTGGACACTGGAGGCGAGTACCGGAATCGAACCGGTGTACACGGATTTGCAATCCTAAGGATTCCGCTGAAAACATTGGGCTTTTCTGTAAAATATGCCTCAGAGCACCCGTGAAGTAACAGTTGGTTACCCACTGGATGTAAAATGCATAGCGTCAATCAGCAGTAGTCGTCTATGGACTCATCAAATTCTTCGCCGGAAAGCTGGCAGAACGCCTTCAAGGCCCCTTGAAGCGTGAAGAAGGTTCCTTCGCTCTTATGGTAAAACAGATCGTCTTTGGTCGAGATGTGCGCTATAGCCCAGTCCTTAACTCCGGAAGCACTGTGTGAAAGTACCACGAGGCCGTTGTCACTAAGCGAATGTTGCACGACGAGACCGTGATAGATGTCGTTTTGAACAAAGACATTTCCGAATTCAAGAGAACTGGCGTACCTCTCCAGTGCGTCTTCAGTAACGCGGGGCGGGCAAGCAGGAAATTCCGACGGAACTTTCCATCGAACCTGAACTACCGAAGGAGTCAGTGACTCAAATTCTTCACGTGCTGGCTCCAATGCCGGGGCATCGCTTTCGCCGTATAGCCACTCTCCAAGTGCACCTCCCTTAGGAGCCTTTCCACTTTGAGCCCATTCGATGAGGCTTGCCTTTGCCGTTTGCGCTTCCTCTTTGCTGACGACGCGCATCCATGAGACGTCCGGGAAATCTGTGTGGGTCTGTACGGCCTTGGGGTTCTCGAAGAACGCTTCAATTGAACCATACACAAACTCAATTCGACGCGCAGAAATCGGATTGAGAAGTACATTCTCCAACCTCGTAACCCACCTTAGATTCTCAGGTCGGTTATTGGCGCGGTTCGTATCAATGTGATCCACCACGTGTTGATCTGAAGGCGGCGCACCGTGGAACGCACTGCATACTATTCGATGTATTTGTATACCGGACACGAACAAGTAACCGGTTGATGGCGCCTGTCGACCGAAGGTCCATTGCTTGTCCAAAGGACGCGCTCGTTTACGGTACCTGTTCAATCGAAAGACCGCGCCATTGTCGCGAACTCTGTATCTTTCCTCGCGATACGTGACCTCGAGCTCTGTATCGAATTGATCGATGAGGGGCAGGTGGCTCAGTTCAAAGTTGTCGAATTTCATGGCTCAAATCCCAAAATCGTAATCAATAATCTTTTGCCCTAGATCTTCTTTGGCCTCTTCCGTGCCGAGCCTGAATGCCATGTACTTTGCAAATGACTCGGCAAACCAATCTGGCCGTCTGTATTGAGGCGGAAGCGTTGCAAGACAAACGGTGTTCGCGTCAGATCTGTGAAGTGGTCGCTCGTTAGCCAATGATCTGCCAACATGGCGCAGCGCTTCAACAAGGGCTGCGGCACGTTCTCCGTTGCTCAGCTTCGTTAACTCAACAGCCGAAATTAGATGTGAGGCCAGATTGCGCGTATCTTGAATTGCCTTCTCGGTATCAATTCTAACTTTGGCAGGTGCCTTCTTCCATTCATTAAAGCTATCGAGCGCGTCATGAACATCATTGTCCAGATCATTGTTTGGGTTGATGAGATCCATTCGAAGTTGCTGAATTCGTTCCACAGCCAATTCGAGGTCTTCATTAGTCCATCCAGAGGGCAGGTCAGCCATCTGTTTGATCTGCGCCAGCATAGCGGGAGCGTTCGCGCCATGTCGTATTGCTCCTATTTGTGCGTCCCTGAAGCACTGTTCAGCGAACCTTTGCAGCTCTTCTTTCTTTCTGTGGCGTGCTTGCTTTTCAGCGTTGCTTAGTGGTGACATAACCATCTCCATAACTATGGTAAAAAATTACATAACCAGCGAGTCGTGACGAGTCAACTGGAATCAAGCTGCGTCCGAAGATCGCTAAGCGGGCGGAGCGTTCGCGTTGCGGAATTGCCGATTAAAGATGATCGAGGTAATACGCTCTTTAAGTTAACAAATGAGAGTGAGGTCCCCGCAGCTCTAAAGATAATTTTTCATGCGAAAAAGAAGTAGAACTTCAAATAGTAGTGGATTGGACCAACAGGAACGTCATGGCTGTCTTGTACGGCTTCGCTGACTAACAAAGAAAATTGATGCAGCAGTGTTGCAAAGGTCCTGCTGAATTTTCTCCCGCCTAATTTCCGCCACAGGCTATTGAAACAAACGTGATGTGAAATCAGTCTAGTGCGAGAGAATTACGATGGCGGTATATGCTGAGCAGAATAAAGTTCTGGACCTCGATAAGTTGCCTGATCAAATGGCCCTTTTGCGTTGGAGTAAAGAACTTCCATCCGCGAGCGCACAAGACCCGCTAGGACTGAATTTAAGAGTCTCAGCTAGGCTGGCCGCGGAACTATTGCACTGCATTACTTCGATCACACCGAGGGCGAGATACTATGCGTTCTTTCCTTGGGCGATCGAAGATTATGCAAAATCAGAGAAAGGAAAGATGAGCGATCGTGGCCCAATAACTGGCGTTGTCGTTCGTGAGAGGGCGATGGTGCTTGGCGCTGTATTGCATCACAAAGGTCAAGCCTGTGAAGGGGGAGCTCTTGGTGGATCTAGCAAGGCTTCGACGATTGCTGCGGCTTTACCAAAGGACGATTACGACCTTGAGGCTTGGTTGCATCTGGATTCACCACAAGGCCAATTGGGCGCAGCTTATCAAGCATCGCTTGTAAATCTTGGTTTGTTCGAAACGGCGAAGGCCGAGATGAACGAGGAGGTTGACCTCGAAACTAACATGCTTGGCCAAAATCAAGCGGAAGTTGATCTTTCAAGGCTGTCGGCCCGCGGAAAAAAGCTGGCCGCGGCATTTCGCGAGTCAATCAAGAACACTGACTATTTGTCGAATGGCTGGTCTTCAAAGTCGGTCGTCGACAGAGAAGTTTTGATCGAATTCGGCGCAAAAGCGGGGCTATGCGAAATAAATGACCCATTGGCGTCAGATCGCCGGATACTTACAGATGTCTTCTTTTCATGTGATCGAGAAAACGCTGAGTCCGCGCATTACACGCGGCGGATGTCATTGCTGCTCGTGCTAGAGTGCGTCCGAAAGTGTGAAGAGCTAACAGAACTGGGCAGAGAGCGAAATCGATCAAGAAGAAGATGGAAGATAAAGAACACGTGAATACCGATTTACAGAACCCCGTATCACCTACCGTTAACGACTGGTACGAACTGGCAGGCGCAATTACGGCATATCCCGAGTACACGGGACGTCGTTTGGGCGAGACGTCCATGGTGAAGGCGCGCGTTACGCAAACTTGGTTGAGTACTGGCATCCGCACTCAACTTTCTGAGCAACTGCGCGAGCGAACGCTCTTGATCGAACTTGACCCCCGAATGGAGCGACCCGGCGACCGTCCGACATCTTCTTTCAAATATGCGCCGCTCATCCCGCATATTCAGGCATACGCCGGGCAGTATATGCACGCACTCTTAGTTCTTGTGCAGCACTGGAAGGCTAAAGGTTGCCCGGAATGGAAGGGGCAGACATAAGCTTAATGAAATTCAGGGTCTCGGAAACTCAAGTGAAGCAGGCCCACAAGGAGCGCTGACGCGCAGCATGATGAGAAGAAATGGCTAGAAGTTCGAAACTGCCGGAGGGCGTGCACCGCACGCAAGCAACGCTCGCTGATGGCACAAAAAAATACTATTTCTCGTTGTGAGGCTACAAAGGGTCTGGATTCTGGTCTGGTCAGGAGCGTTTTCCAAGAACCGCAGAGTTTATGGCCGCTTACGTACAGGCCGTGGAGAACTGCAAGCCAAAGGTGGTTCTGCAGTCCAATGCCGATATCGCGGCGGAATATCTGGCGAGTGCTAGCTTTCGGAAAAAGAAACAGCGTACACAAGATGACTACCGCCGTTGGCTGGATCGTTTTACGGATGAGTTTGGGCCGGACGACATCTCCATGTGGGAGGTCGTTGTATCCAAGCGCGAGTTCAATAAGTGGCGACAGCAGTGGATTCATAGCGCCAAGCAGTATGATTACTGCGGAACGGTCGTTACCCTCTTTCTAAACTGGGCCGAAGCCGAAGGTTACATCGCGACAAATGCAATTCAGGGGCTGGAGAAGCTTTACGAAGTAGACCGTTCAGAAATTGTGTGGTCGCCAAGTGATATAGCAAAGGTTGCCGCGATCTGCCCGGAGTGGGTTTG
Organism: Sulfitobacter sp. TBRI5; assembly: GCF_051013555.1. Taxonomy (NCBI): domain Bacteria; kingdom Pseudomonadati; phylum Pseudomonadota; class Alphaproteobacteria; order Rhodobacterales; family Roseobacteraceae; genus Sulfitobacter; species Sulfitobacter sp. TBRI5. The sequence continues at coordinate 2,499,048 of NZ_CP112884.1, forward strand.
CCGAATTCTGATTGCAGCAACGGAGACCGGCTTGCGCCCCGGTGACTTGATCCGCCTGAGCCGCAATCAGATCGAACCGACCCCCGGAGGGCGTCGTATTCGCATCCGCACAAATAAGCGCGGTGTGCCTGCATACATTCCGGTCACTCAAGCCATGGCCAATATCATTGACGAGACACCTGAGGATCGCCTGTTGATTTTGGCAAACGCTTCTGGCGGTGCGCTGTCAGAGCACAGAGCTTCCGAAGGCCTTAGACAGTGGCGCGACAAGGCAGGGCTGCTGCCAGACGTAATCGGGTACGACTTGCGTCTCAATGACGCGAGAGGGACCGCCGCAACGCGCCTCCTGCGCGCTGGGCTGTCATTGGCCCAAATTGCCGCTTGTATGGGGTGGTCGATCCGCACGGCAGCGCTGATGATTGAGCGCTATGCGAAAGTTTCACCGGAAGAAACCGACGATGTTTTGGCCGCGTTGGCGGCAGCGAAGTGAACGTAAAAAGAACATTATTTGTAAAATGACATGTAAAATGCACTGCCCGCGTAGCGGGTGTGCGAGTTAACTCATTGATTTTATTTGGAGGCGAGTACCGGAATCGAACCGGTGTACACGGATTTGCAATCCGCTGCGTCACCACTCCGCCAACTCGCCTGAGATCGCTGTGGTTTCGCCGGATTAGCCGATCTGTTGCAGGGCCGCAAGTCAGTAGCTGCGTTTTGCCACGACGTGCGTTGCGAACCGTTGCTGTGCCGAACAAGATGTGCGACACCTGACCCACCAGATTCCGAACGATTGAGTTTAGATTATGCCAGATTATGCCGCACGACGCACGATGATGGTGGACACGCAAGTGCGCCCTTCGGATGTGACCAAGTTCCCGATCATTGACGCCATGCTTGCTGTTCCGCGCGAAAAATTCGTGCCGGCGAACAAGCGCGAGGCCGCCTATATGGGCGAAAACATCGATCTGGGGGGCGGGGCGGTTCTGATGGAACCCAGAACGCTGGCGAAAATGCTGGATGCGCTTGATATTTCCGGAAACGAACTGGTTTTGGATATCGGCTGCGGCTACGGCTATTCATCAGCCGTAATTGCGCGGATGGCCGAGGCCGTTGTCGCGGTTGACAGTGACGACGAACGTGCGGCGGATACGCAGACAACACTGACGGAAATGGGCGCGGACAATGTAATCGTACAGGCCGGTGTGCTGGCCGAGGGCGCGCCCGAACACGGCCCCTATGATGCCATTACCGTGCAGGGCGGGGTCGAGCAGGTACCGCAAGCCATTCTGGATCAGCTGAAAGAGGGCGGTCGCATCGCCTGTCTGTTCATGGATGGGGCGTTGGGTGTGGTGCGCATCGGCTACAAGATTGACGGAGACGTAAACTGGCGGTTTTCCTTTAACGCGGCGGCACCGGTTCTGGCCGGGTTCGAGCGCGAAACTGTCTTTTCTCTTTAGCGCGGTGTAGCGTTGCATTGCAGGTTGAAGGTCGACGCAAACCAAAGACAATCCTGAAGGGGTTTGACATGCCATGGTGAATGCATTCCGCAGCAAAATCAGGAATTTATGCGTGCAAGGCATCTTTGCGCTGGTCGCAGTTTTGATGGTTCTGGGGGGCGCGCCCGACAAGGGCAGGGCAGAGACACTGGCCGATGCGCTGATCGGCGCCTACACGCACAGCGGATTGCTGGATCAGAACAGAGCTTTGCTGCGCGCTGCGGACGAAGATGTGGCCCGCGCGGTATCTGCCTTGCGCCCGATCATCAGCTGGAGCGCGGCAATCGAAAACGGATCAGTTTACGGGCGTAGTACCCTGACACCCACGATCACCGACAGAAATTCGACCAATCTGTTGCTGGGACTGAACGCAGAAATCTTGCTGTATGATGGTGGCAGCAGCAAACTTGCGGTTGAGGCGGCAAAGGAAACAGTGCTTGCGACCCGCTATAATCTGGTCGCGATCGAGCAGGATGTGTTTTTGCGGACGGTGTCCGCCTTTTTTACCGTGATCAGTTCGGCAGAGTTCGTCGCCTTGCGGCAAAACAACGTGCGGCTTATTTCGGAACAGCTGCGCGCCGCACAGGACCGGTTTGAAGTGGGTGAAGTGACACGTACGGACGTGGCACAGGCAGAATCGCGTTTGGCGGCGGGCCGGTCGGGGCTGGCGGTGGCGCAAGGCGATTATTTTATCGCGGTTGAAGAATACAAGAACGTCGTCGGTCGGGCGCCGGGCAATCTGGTTGCGCCGGGGCGGTTGCCAAGCATACCGGGCAATATCGACAGCGCCAAGAACCAGGCGGTGCGCGGGCATCCGTTCATGTTGCAGGTCCAGCGCGAAGTGGCCGCAGCAGAACTGAATATCCTGCGGGCCAAATCGGATATCCGCCCCCGTATCACTCTGGACGGGCGGATCGCGTCGGATGACAAGCTGGGATCCAGCAATTTTGGCCAGTCGGCATCGGTCGGGTTGCGGATGAATCAGGTGATTTACGGAGGCGGTGCTTTGTCGGCCAGTGTGCGGCAGGCGATCGCATTCCGCGATGCGGCGCGGGGCAATCTGCACCGTGTGCGTCATGATCTACAGCAGAATGTGGGCAACGCTGTTGCGCGGCTGGCTGTGGCGCGGGCTGCGCTGGAATCATCGGAACAACAGATCGTTGCGGCCCGAATCGCATTTGATGGCATCCGGGAGGAAGCGGCACTGGGCGCGCGGACAACGCTGGATGTGCTGGACGCGGAACAAGAGCTTCTGGATGCGCAGGCAACGCGGATTTCGGCGCAGGCACAACAGTATATCGCGGCTTATGCGGTACTGTCTTCGATCGGAACGCTGACTGCGGACGGGCTGAACCTGGCGGTACAGCGTTATGATCCGGCGGCTTATTACGATCTGGTAAAGGACGCGCCGACCGCGTCCAGCCGTCAGGGCAAGCAGCTGGACAAAGTACTAAAGTCGCTGGGGAAAGAATAACAATTTTCTCTATCTGTTGTGAGACTTAAATCCAGCCGTTAGTATTGTTCGAAAGCGATTGTGGAAGTGAGTGTATGCCAGACCCAGTAAACCGCGCCGACGTTGAGGACGTTTTGTCTTCGATACGCCGTCTTGTATCGAGTGATGTTCGCCCCAAAGAGGTGGCGGCCGGCACTGGGCCGGATACAGCGCCGGGCCGGTTGGTTCTGACGCCTGCGCTGCGGGTGCAGGATGACGACGAAACCAAATGGGCCGAAACGCATCCCGAACCGGACGAGGTTGAAGCGATTGCCGACGCGGCTGTTGCGCAGGATGCATCCGGCCTGACAGAGGACACGCAGGCAGAACCGGCAGAGCAAGCCGCGCCCGCGCAAGCGGACGAAGCACCGCAGGCCGATGCGCAGAATAGCAACCGGAACGCAGGGTATTCGGCGCAGGCCGGCGGGTCGGCAAGCAGTTCGTATTTCTTTCTGAACCATTTGCGCAAAGAGGCGCGTCAAACTGCGCCAGATCAGGAATGCGCAAAGGACAACCGCCCGACCGAAGAAGATGCGCCTGAAGATGAAGGGGCGCAAGCCGCTGAAAACACAGTGGAACAGCGCGTGGAAGATCACGATACACAGTGGGGCCAGCCCGAAGCTGTGTCAGAAGATCAGCATGCGGACAGCGATGAAACACCCGATCCGGAACAGGACGAGACGGCCGAGAGCCTGTTTGACAAGACCGAAGACGTGGCACCCGATGCACCTTTGGTATTCCGCCGTGCCTCGACCAAGGAATTGACGGAAAAAATTGCCGCGCTGGAAGAGGTCATCGCCAAGACCCCGGACCAGTGGGAGCCGGATGACACCGGCAAGGACGATTATTCCGGCACCGAAGTCGAGGCGATGGAGTGGGAAGATCACGAAGATCAGACCCCACCGGAAGCGGCCGCAGCGGACACCACAACGGTTTTGCATGACATCGATGCCGATCAATCGGGCAACGTTGAACCTGCATTTGAAGCGCAAGACCCGCAAGCAGAGCGGGACGAGGATGTATTTGTGGCGCAACCGCAATTCCGCCATCGCGGTGATCCGATCGACTTTGAACAGGTTGATGAGGGTGATGCGGTTCTGGACGAAGAATCCCTTCGGGAGCTTGTCAGTGATATTGTGCGTCAGGAGTTGCAGGGCAGGCTGGGTGAACGGATCACCCGCAATGTGCGTAAACTGGTGCGGCGCGAAATCCAGCGTGCCTTGGCCGAACTGGATCTGGACTGAACACTGGCCCGGTTAACGGGGCTGCGGCCTGACCTCTGTTGCCAGAGCTAACAGTGCATCAATATCCATGTGGCGTTCAAGATGCTGGGCCAAAGCGTCCAGCGCGGTTTCGACCGTCTGATCATAGCTGTGATCCGAGGCGACTCCGTGATTTGCAAGAAAAGCAGCACGAAACCTGTCGGATGCGAACAACCCGTGCACATAGCAGCCGCGGACAAGGGCGTTGGCACTGGCGGCCCCGGCGGGTTGGCCGTTGATTGTCAGCCAGGGGCGCGCGCAATCGGGGCCGGTGGTCTGGCCCATGTGAATTTCGTAGCCTTCGACAGGGGCGCCGCTGTGGCAGTCATGGCCGGAAACCTGCGTGACCTGTTTGTGCGGTTCCAGAACGGTGTGCACATTGAGATGCCCCAACCCTTCTACCGTTTCCGGCGGCCCTTCGATGCCCAGCGGATCTGACAGGGTTTGCCCCAACATCTGATAACCGCCGCAAATGCCCATAACCTGCCCGCCACGACGGATGTGGGCGGCCAGATCAACATCCCATCCGGCACTGCGAAACGCAGCCAGATCGGCCAGTGTGGCCTTGCTTCCGGGGATCAGAACCAGATCGGCATCGCCGGGCAGGGCCGTGCCGGGTTCGATAAAGGCAACGCTGACACCGGGTTCCTGCGACAGGGGATCGAGATCGTCGAAATTTGCGATGCGGGGCAGGCGGGGCACGGCGATCTTGAAATCGCCACCGGATTTGGAGGTGATGTCCATCACGTCTTCGGCGGGCAGGTGCGCGGCACCGTCAAACCATGGGATGACACCAAGACAAGGCCAGCCAGTTCGCGCAACGATATCGCTTAGCCCGTCATCAAAAAGGCGAATATCACCGCGAAACTTGTTGATCCCAAACGCTTTTATCTGTTTCAGGTCGGCGATATCCAGTACCGCCGAAGTGCCGACAATCTGCGCGATGACACCGCCTCGATCAATATCACCGAACAGGACAACAGGTACGTCTGCAGCCGTGGCAAAGCCCATATTGGCAATGTCGCCGGCACGCAAATTGGTTTCAGACGGGCTGCCGGCGCCTTCGATCAGGACAAGATCACAGGCTTGTGCAAGGCGGTAAAAACTGTCCAGTACATCGGGCAGCAGGTTGTGTTTGTGCTGGCCGTAGTTCTTGGCCAACTGCATCCCGCGCACCTTGCCCTGTACGATGACCTGCGCGCCTGTCGTGCTTTGCGGTTTCAAAAGAACGGGGTTCATATCGATGTGCGGGGCAACACAGGCCGCACGCGCCTGCAGTGCCTGCGCGCGCCCGATTTCGCCGCCATCCGGTGTGACAGCGGCGTTGTTGGACATGTTTTGCGGTTTGAACGGACGCACGGACAGGCCGCGGCGCACAAAGGCGCGCGCAAGGCCCGCCACGATCATGGACTTGCCGACATTGGTGCCGGTGCCTTGGATCATTATGCATCGCGCCATTGTGGCCCTTTCGGTGTGCCACCAAAAAACGCGCCCCAAAGGCGCGTTCCAGGTCGTCTTGAACTGACGTGGTCGCTTAGGCGGCTTCGGCCTGCTGGGCAGCGTTGCGGCGTTCGCTTTCTTCGCGCGACAGGGCGACAGACGTACGCACGCCCTTGCCGACGAAATCCATCAGCCCGGTCACGACACGTTCGTTCGGGTCGATGCCCGCGCACGACAGCACCTCGCGCCCGTCACGGGAACGGGCCCAGCGGGCGATCTGTTCAGGACCATTGCCATACTTCTTGTCGTCGGCGATGGCGTCGTCCAGTGCAGCCAATACGACAGCTGCGAATAGTTTGCGTGCACGGTTGCCTTGCTCGTTATTAAAGGCTGTGCCGTCAACGAAATCTTTCATCTCGTCATCCTTGTTTTTCTTGCTCTTGCATTTTCGGCGTGGCGTTTCTTATGAAGCATTAGTTTCGATTCGGATACCCCGTAAACGCATAACGCCTATGCGCTTGTCGCATGGCTTTCTGCATATGCAGCACGAGATATGGTTGTCTTGCCAGCCTCTATCCCGCCAGATATAGGTGCGATCAACTTTTCATCAACCTTTTGCCATGGTTTCTGCACATGCCCAAAATTAACGGAAACGAAATCCGCCCAGGGAATATACTGGAGCACAATGGTGGTCTGTGGGCCGCTGTGAAAGTCGATCACGTCAAACCCGGAAAGGGCGGCGCGTTTGCGCAGGTGGAAATGAAGAACCTGCGAAACGGATCGAAACTGAACGAAAGATTCCGCTCTGCCGACAAGGTGGAACGGGTGCGTCTGGAACAAAAAGACCAGCAATTTCTGTATGAAAACGATGGGATGCTGGTTTTCATGGATGCGGAAACCTATGAACAGGTCGAAGTTCCCGCTGATATTCTGGGGGATCGCCGTCCGTTCCTTCAGGACGGTATGACCGTTGTGGTCGAGTTTCATGAAAGCGAGGCGCTGAGCGCGTCGCTGCCACAAAAAGTGGTGTGCAAGATTGTCGAGACTGAACCGGTGGTCAAAGGCCAGACTGCGGCAAATTCGTTCAAGCCTGCGATCCTTGATAACGGTGTAAAGATCATGGTTCCGCCCTTTGTCGGTCAGGACGAAGACGTGGTGGTGAACACCGAAACGATGGAATATTCCGAACGCGCGTGACGTGACGTCATTTTCAAAAGGCGGCCTTTTGGGGGCCGCCTTTTTTTGTCGGAACTGCTGCGAATCCTAGATCACGCGGTCCAGTTTTGTTGCCAGATGGATCAGGCTTTCCGAACTGCGCACGCCGCGCGCCTCGCCGATGCGGTCCAGCGTGGCGTCCAGTTCTTCGGTTGATCCGGCGGAAATCTGTACCATCAGATCAAAGCGCCCCGCCGTGGTGTGCACCACTTCGACGCCTGACAGCGATCGCAGCCGGTCCAGAACGGCGGGGCCACTGCGCGGTTCGATGCTGACAAGGGCCGTCGCGCGTAGGCGCGGGCGCAGATGCCCGCCTGTGCGCAGCGTATAGCCCAAAATCGTACCAGTCTTTTCCAGACGTTCGATCCGCGCCTGCACTGTGGTGCGTGCCAGCCCCAGACGCGCGGCCAGTGTGCTGACAGGCAGGCGCGCGTTTTCACGCAACAGGCGCAGCAATTTCGTATCCGTTTCGTCGATTTGCATCAATTAGCCTTCGATATGCCGATCAATGACTCTGAATTAACATAAGTGATACGTTGAATCGACAATGAAACAGAAGAAACTGGAAAAAAACAGACGAGGTTAAAGATGCAGCAGAACCCGACACTTTGGCGCGATCCGGCCACACATCTGGCGCGCGAACAGCCGGACCAGCCGGTTTTGTATTTTGATCCGGCATTGTTGCAGGCAACGGCGCGCCAGTTTCAGGGCGGCTTTGACGGGTTGGTGACCTATGCGGTCAAGGCCAATGACAGTGCTGTTGTGCTGGACAATCTGGTGGCTGCCGGACTGACCGCTTTTGATGTCGCATCGCCTGCTGAAATGGCGGCCGTGCGCCGTGCTCTGCCAAGTGCCACACTGCATTACAATAACCCTGTCCGGTCGGCTGCAGAGATCACTGCGGGTATCGCCGCCGGTGTGGCCAGCTGGTCTGTCGATGACGTGGGCGAATTACGCAAGTTGCATGCGGTGCCGCGTGACTGCGAGGTTGCAGTGCGCTTTGCCTTGCCCGTGTCGGGTGCGGCCTATGATTTCGGTGCCAAATTCGGGGCAACGCCCGAACGCGCGGTGGAATTGCTGCGCGCCGTTGCCGAAATGGGCTTTGCGCCGTCCCTGTGCTTTCATCCGGGCACCCAGTGCGAAGATCCGAATGTCTGGGCGGTCTATATCCGTGCGGCTGCGGAGATCACGAAAACGGCAGGTGTGACAACCGGGCGCCTGAATGTGGGGGGCGGGTTTGCCGCGCACCGCGGGCCGGTTGTGCCCGATCTGGTTGCTGTTTTCCATGCTATTGACGGTGCTGTCACCGATGCTTTTGGCGCGCAGCGCCCTGATCTGCTGTGTGAACCGGGCCGCGCGATGGTGGCCGAGGCGTTTTCGCTGGCTGCGCGGGTCAAGGCCGTGCGCGCCCCCGATCAGCTGTTTCTGAACGATGGTATCTATGGTGGGCTGGCCGATCTGCGCGACATGGCGCTGTCGCATCGTGTGCGTGTTTATGCGCCGGATGGACAGTTGCGGGAGGCTGCGCCGCGCCCGCGCGTGGTATTCGGACCAACCTGTGACAGTCTGGATCGGTTGCCCGACGGGTTGCCGCTGCCGGATGACCTGCAGGCGGGCGATTATGTTCTGTTTGACGCCATGGGCGCCTATTCGATCGCGATGAGCACTGCGTTCAACGGCTATGGCCTGCGCGATGTGATCAGTACACAAAGCCTGCGCTGATCTGCGCGCCATCTGCTGGACACTGGCGCACTTGGGGCTAGTGTCCGGACGAGCGCAGAAGGCAAAGGGCAGATCATGGAAAAATTCGGGAAAAGCCAGCCGGTGCGGCGGGTCGAAGACCTGCGGTTTCTGACGGGTGGCGGTGGATATATTGATGATGTGGCGCCTGCGGGCGCATTGCATGCCTATGTGTTCCGCTCGCCCGTGGCGCATGCAAGGATCATATCCCTCGATCTGGAAGAGGCGCGCGCCGCTGACGGGGTGCATCTGGTTCTGAGCAGTGATGATCTGGATGCCGCCGGCATCACCACGGCAATGCGAGCCACAATTCTGGACAATCGCGACGGAACCAAGGCCGCCGCGCCGGTGCGGCCCTTTCTGGCGCGCGGGCGGGTGCGGTTTGTCGGCGATCCGGTTGCGATGATCGTGGCGGACAGCCACGAACAGGCGCGCGACGCCGCCGAGTTGATCGCTCTGGATTACGAAGAACTGCCTGTCAAAACCGATGTCGGCCCGGGTGGCGCGCCCCTGCATGACGAAGCGCCCGACAACCGCGCCTTTGACTGGGGCATGGGTGATGAAGCGGCGACCGATGCGGCCTTTGCCGCGGCGGCGCATGTGGTGCGTCTGAATGTGGCTGACAACCGGATTATCGTGAATTCCATGGAGCCGCGCGGCTGTTTCGCTGATTGGGACGGCAACAGATTACACGTGGCGTTCAACGGGCAGGGGGTTTGGGGCCTCAAGGATCAGTTGTGCGCGATGACGGGCTTGCCGCCCGAAAACGTGCGCGTCACCATCCCCGATGTAGGTGGCGGGTTTGGCATGAAGGCGATGCCCTATCCGGAATATTTCGTGGTGGCGCAGGCCGCGCGGATGCTGACCCGCCCTGTGCGCTGGATGTCCGAGCGGACCGAGGCGATGCTGAGCGACAATGGCGGGCGCGATCTGGACTCTCTGGCGGAACTGGCCTTTGACGAGAACCACAAGATCACGGCTTATCGGGTGCGCACCAAATGCAATCTGGGTGCCTATAATTCGCAATTCGCCCAGCCGATCCAGACCCTGCTGTTTTCCAAGGTTCTTATGGGCTGTTACGATGTGCAAACCACGTGGTTGCAGGTGGAAGGCTATTACACGAACACGGCGCAGGTTGATGCCTACCGCGGCGCGGGCCGCCCTGAGGCGATTTATGTGCTGGAACGGGCGATGGACCGCGCGGCACGCGAACTGGGCGTTGATCCGTGGGAGTTGCGGCGGCGCAATTTCATTCCTGCGGGTGCGTTTCCCTATACGTCGGCCACCGGCGAACTTTACGATGTTGGTGATTTTCACAAGGTGCTGGCGCGGGCCGCGGTCGAGGCGGATGCCGCCGGTTTTGCCGCGCGCAAGGCGGCGGATGGCGCGCGGGGCCAGCTGCGCGGGCAGGGCTTGTGTTACTATATTGAAAGTATTCTGGGCGATCCTTCGGAAGGTGCCAAGGTGGTCTTTAACGCGGACGGGACAGTGCATATTCTTGTGGGCACACAATCAAACGGGCAGGGGCATGAAACGGTCTATGCGCAGTTTCTGGCGGACCAGACCGGTATTCCGGCGGACCGCATCCATGTGGTGCAGGGCGACAGTGATCTGATTGCCAAGGGTGGTGGCACAGGCGGGTCACGGTCTGTGACGGTGCAAACCCATGCCACGCTGGCCACAGTTGACACGATGATCGCCGCATTTACGCCCTATCTGGCAGATAAGATGGGGGTGGAAAGAGAAGATGTTGTGTTTGACGATGAAACATTTCGCGCGCCGGGGTCGAATATGACCCCGACCCTGCTGGAAGCGGCCGACATGGCGCGCGCGGACGGGCGCACCGATTTGCTGGAGCACGAGGCGCGCGCCACTTTGCCGGCGCGATCCTACCCGAACGGTGCGCATGTCGCGGAAGTTGTGATTGATCCGGAAACCGGCGTGACGCGGGTGGATAAGTACTGTGTGGTGGACGATTTCGGGAATCTTATCAACCCGATGCTGGCCGAAGGTCAGGTACATGGAGGTGTGGCCCAGGGTCTTGGTCAGGCGCTGAGCGAGCGGGTGGTCTATGATGAAGATGGCCAACTGCTCACGGCAAGTTTCATGGACTACGCCATGCCAAGGGCCGATGATCTGCCCATGATTGGCTTTCGCTCTGAACCGGTGCCATCGACGGCCAATCCCATGGGGATGAAAGGCTGCGGTGAGGCCGGGACAGTCGGGTCCATGGCGGCGGTGGCCAATGCGGTGCAGGATGCGCTGTGGAACAAAGGTGTCAGGCAGGCGGACATGCCGTTTACGCCATTACGAGTATGGGAATTGTTACAGGATGCAACTGAACCGGCTGACTAATGCATTTTCGGCGTGGCTGCGGGCGCGGTTGTCGCGCGCCCGGTCAAGCAAACCGCGCGGGCGCGGCCCTGTCAGCCATGTGATCATTCTGGACGGGACGATGTCCACGCTGGAACCCGGCTATGAAACCCACGCCGGACAAACCTATAAACTGTTGCGTGAAATGAACGGCGACGTGTCGCTTTATTACGAGGCGGGGTTGCAGTTCATGGATTGGCGCGCCGCGCCTGATGTGATGATGGGGCGCGGGATCAACCGGCAGATCAGGCGCGCCTACGGGTATCTGGCATCGCGTTATCGCCCCGGTGACAGCATTTATCTGATGGGATATTCGCGTGGTGCCTATGCGGTTCGGTCGCTGGCGGGTGTTATCGACATGGTCGGGCTGGTCAAGGCGGAGCATGCGACCGAACGCAACATCCGCGAGGTTTACAGGCATTACCAGTGCAATCCCGGCAACAGCTTTGCGGCCGCGTTTGCCCGCGCCTATTGTCACGCGCAGACCGAAATCGAGATGGTCGGCGTCTGGGACACGGTCAAGGCGCTGGGCTTGCGGGTGCCGCTGTTGTGGCGGCTGGATGCAAAGCGCCACGATTTTCACAACCACGATCTGGTGCCATCGGTAAAACACGGGTTTCACGCCCTTGCGCTGGATGAAAACCGCGAGGTTTTTACCCCTGTCTTGTGGGAGTGCCCGCAGGAATGGAACGGCCGGGTGGAACAGGTGTGGTTTCGCGGCACACATGGCGATGTCGGCGGGCAACTTAGCGGGTTTTACCCGGCGCGGCCCCTGGCCAATATTTCCTTTGTCTGGATGTTGGAGCGCGCACAGGAATGCGGTTTGCCGTTGCCGGAAAACTGGGCCAGCCGGTTTCCGACCGACCCCGATGCGCCGTCCGTCGGGAAATGGCGCGGCTATGGCAAGATGTTTCTTTTGCGCCGTGCCCGTGTGGTAGGGCAAACACGCTGCGAGCGGTTGCATGAAACGGTCAATGTTCATTCTGATACGCTGTCGAAATCGGCGCTGATGCTGGCCGAAGAAGGGCCGCAATTCGGTTAGGGCAGGCTGCGATCCTTGGGGGCGCGGGCCAGAACGGCAGGTACCAGCACGGTCAGGAACAACAGGCGCGCCACGTGGCATGCGGCCACAAAGCCGGGATTGGCGCCCAGTACAACGCCCATCACAACCATGGTTTCCAAGCCGCCGGGCGCAAAGGCGATCAGCACATGCGCGACGGGCAGGCCAAGCGCATAGGCCACGGGCACCGCGGCCGCCATCGCAAGCAACACGGTCAGCAGGGTTGTGGACAACCCTGCAACCAGTGTTTTGCGCAATGCTGCCAGGTGGATGCCGGAAAACCGGGTGCCGATCAGTGTGCCCATGACAACAAACATCGCGTGGGTGATCTGGGGCGACAGAACACCCGGCGCACGTTCAGAGAGATGCGCGGCCGCCGAAACGATCATCGCGGCGATCAATAGCGCGGCGGGGGCATTGGCGCGTTTCAGGATCAGGCCAAACACCAGAGACAGACAGAACAGTACAATCGCGTGATCCACCCGCATCAGCGGCGCGGACGAGGCAAAGGCCGTATCAATCCGGATCCCGAACGCTAGCGCGGCAAAGGGCACGCATAGTGTAAGCGCCAGCAGGCGGACCGACTGCACCACCGCGACGCGGCTGATATCGACCTTCATGCTTTCGCTGAGGCTGATGATATAGCTGAGATGGCCGGGGCTGGCGGCCAGAACGGCGCTGCGGGGATCAAACCCGAATACCCGGACTAGCAGGTCGCGGCACAGGATCAATGTCAGGATCAGCATGAAAGCCAGCATCAGAAACGCGATCGGCCAGCGTATGAAGGCGTCTGCCGCCTGCGGATCAACGCCCGCGCCGATGCTGATGCCGATCAGGATAAACGCAAAATCCCGAACCACAGGGGCAATCGCAAGGTGCAGCCCGGTCAGGGTGGCAAGGCTGATCAGTAGTGCCGGTCCGGTCAGAAGATAGACCGGCAGACCGATCCAATAGCCGATCAGCGCCCCAAGCGCGCCGGCACCCAGCGTATAGGCGGTGACAAAGATGTCGCGAAAACCGGGCCAGTAAGACATGGTTCACGGCTAGCATTTCTGATCCCGCGCCGGAAGCGGGATTACGCGCCGCCGAAGTTCATGATGATGCAGGTGGTTGATCCGGTGGCATAAAGCCTGCCGTCTTCGACGCCTCGGATTTCGCCATGGGCAACGCAGGTCGAACGGCCCGCGTGATCAACAATTGCGGTGCAGTTGACCAGCATACCCAGCGGGATCGCGCGGGTGATGTTTATCTTGTATTCCAGCGTCGTATCAACCGAACCCTTTGGCACTTTGGTCATGACCGCGCAGCCCAGTGCGCTGTCAAGCAACGTGCCATACCATCCGCCATGCACTGCGCCCACGGGGTTGGTGACGTTGAATTCCGGTGTGCCGCAAAACGTGACCTGTCCGTCTGCAACCGCGTGAACGCGTATGCCCATGGTCTGCGCGATGGCAGGTGCGGGCAGGTGCCCGTTCAGGATGGCTTGCATGAATTCAAGGCCGGACATCGACAGAAGTGTTTCACGATCGGCCAGATCGTCCGGTTTCTGGGCAAAATGCATCGCTGGGCCTGTTTTGCGTGTGTTTGCGCCACGCTAGAAAGGCCCGCGATCAGGTGCAAGCCCTAAGCAACATGGCGCAATTGCACGCGCGGGGTGATCCCCAGTGCGTGACATACATCGCGCGTCAGTTCCGGCCGGTTCAGCGTGTAGAAATGCAATGTGTCCACGCCGTTTTCCAGCAACTTGTCACAGAGTTCGGTGCAGACGGCGGTGGCCAGCAGATCGGCGCGGTTGTCGCGGGTCGCCTTTTCGAACGCGGAATCGAGCCATGCGGGTATGGTAGTACCGCAGCGCCGCGCGAACGCGCGCGCGCCGGCCCAGTTTTCGATGGGCAGGATACCGGGCGTGATCGGCGCGGTAATGCCGGCATCGGCGCACGCGTCGCGAAACCGCAGGAACGTGTCTGCCTCGAAAAAGAACTGCGTGATGGCGCTGTTGGCTCCGGCGTCGATCTTGCGTTTCAGCCAGTCGATATTGGCTGCCATATCTGCCGCTTCGGGGTGTTTTTCGGGGTAGGCCCCCACACGGATGTTGAATGTTCCGGTGTCCGCCAGCGCGCTGATCAGGTCACAGACGTTGTCGAACCCGTCGGGGTGGGGGGTGAATTTTTCAGTGCCCTTGGGCGGATCGCCCCGCAAAGCCACGATATCGGATACTCCGGCAGCGGCGAAATCGGCGGCGATCTTCAGGGTTTCGGCGCGTGTGGCATCGACACAGGTCAGGTGCGCCGCCACGTTCAGGCCGGACGCTGTGTGCAGCGTGGCCACGGCATCGCGGGTAAGATCGCGTGTGGTGCCGCCTGCGCCGTATGTGACGGACACGAAATCAGGCTCCAGCGGGGCAAGGGATTGCACCGTATCCCACAGCCGGAACGATCCGGCGAGGTCTTTGGGCGGAAAGAATTCGAACGAAACGGCGGGCGGTGTGCGGTGTGTCATGATGGGATACCTTTATGTGTTGACCCCTTGTGGCAGCGCACCGAGTGTGAGACAATTTCATAATATTCAAGTATAACATGAGTTGGATTTGTATTCATGCATATCGAATTCCGTCACCTGCGCACCATCAAGGCCATTCACGAGGCGGGCGGGCTGGCCCGCGCGGCAGAGCAGTTGCACATCACGCAGTCGGCCCTGTCGCATCAGATCAAGGGGCTGGAGGACCAGACCGGGGTGGAACTGTTCATTCGCCGCTCCAAGCCGATGAAGCTGTCGGCGGCGGGATTGCGGCTGCTGCGACTGGCCGAACAGGTGTTGCCGCAAGTCGAAGCCTTGCAACACGAATTTGCCAATCTGCGCGGCGGCACCACGGGGCGCTTGCACATCGCGATCGAATGCCACGCCTGTTTTGAATGGCTGTTTCCGGTGCTGGAAGAGTTCCGCAAGCGCTGGCCCGATGTGGATGTGGATATCCGCCCCGGTCTGGCGTTTGACGCAATGCCCGCGCTGGACAAGGAAGAGGTTGATCTGGTCGTATCGTCCGATCCCGAAGACCTTGCAGGCGTGGATTTTGTCGAACTGTTCGATTACGCGCCGGTTTTCGTCGCGTCCTCGGCGCACCCGCTGTCGCAAAAACCCTATATCGAGGCCGAGGATTTTCGCGGCCAGACCCTGATCACCTATCCGGTGGAACGCACACGATTGGATGTGTTTTCGCAGCTTTTGATTCCCGCCAAGGTCGAACCTGCCGCGATCCGGCAGGTGGAACTGACGGCGGTGATCCTGTTGCTGGTTGCATCGAACCGCGGCGTTTCGGTTCTGCCGGACTGGGTTGTGCGAGAGGTCAAATACAACTCTGATTACGTGACCCGCCCGCTGACGGAAAAGGGGATCACCCGCCGCTTGTTTGCCGCCGTGCGCAGTGCGGACCGCACCAAGCCCTACATGGCCGATCTGATCCGGTTGGCGCGGGTTGAGGCACGCAAGTTGCAGGCGGTCTAGGCGATCTTGACCAATTGCTTGCCGATATTCCTGCCTTCTAACAAACCGATGAAGGCGTCCGGCGCGTTTTCCAGCCCGACGGTGATGTCTTCCAGATAGGCAATATCGCCTTTGGCCACCTTTGGCCCGACTTCGGCCAGAAAGGTGGGCAACCGGTCCCAGTGGTTCGAGATGATAAAGCCATTGATCGACATGAACTTGACCAGTGCGGCGCTCCAGAGAGCAGGGACAGTCAATCCCCCGGACGGGGCGTTGGCCCCCAATCCGCCCGTATTGTACCAGCTGATCATGCCGCAGATCGGGATACGTGCATGGGTGTTCAATAACGGGAACACCGCCTCAAGCACTTTGCCACCGACGTTTTCGAAATAAATGTCGACGCCATCGGGGCAGTGGGCGGCGATGGCCTTGCGCAGGGTCGATGAGGTTTCGTGTGCGCGGTGATCAACGCAGGCATCAAACCCGAACCTGTCGACGGCCAGCGCGCATTTTTCAGGGCCGCCTGCAATGCCCACGGCACGCAGCCCCATTGATTTGGCCAGTTGACCCACCATCGAACCGACAGGGCCGGTGGCCGCGGCGACAACCAGCGTTTCGCCTTTTTTCGGGCGGCCATATTCCATCAACCCGTGCCAGCCGGTGAACCCCGGCATCCCCAGAACACCAAGGGCGGCGGTGATCGGGCCATGTGCTGGATCAAGTTTGCGCAAGGCATTGGCGGGCTGCACGGCGTGGGTGGCCCAGCCCATATAGCCCATAACAAAATCGCCCGGTTCAAACCCGGACGCGTTAGAGGCAATCACCTCGCCCACGCCGCCCCCTTCCATCGTGCCGCCAACCGGGATGGGGGCGGCATAGGATTTCCCGTCATCCATCCGCCCGCGCATATAGGGATCAAGGGATATGTAATGCACTTTGACCAGCACCTCGTCCTTGCCGGGTTCGGGCATCGGCTGTGCCTCGTGGCGAAAGTTTTCTGCTGTCGGTGCGCCGGTGGGACGACTGGCCAGGGCGATACGAAGCATCTGTTCGGGCATGGGTGACTCCTGTGCGATATCCGCCATCAGTGTTGACCGGATGGCCCCTGATCGCAAGCGCATGCACCGTGACGCGGCGGCGGTTTGCGTGTGCACCGCCGGTATGGTGTCCTCGGCCCTTGGCAAGCGGGGTTTCGGGGCGTATACGCGCGGCCTGACGTGACAGGAGAACCCCGAAAATGGTCGGCAGCGCCAATCTGAACATCATGATGAAAACGGCCCGCAAGGCAGGCCGTGCCCTGGCCAAGGATTTTCGCGAGGTCGAGAACCTGCAAGTGTCGATGAAAGGCGCGGGCGATTTTGTGTCCAAGGCCGATATCGCGGCTGAAAAGATCATAAAAGACGAATTGATGGGCGCGCGGCCCACCTATGGCTGGCTGGCCGAAGAAGGCGGCGCAGAAGAGGGCGCAGACCCGACCCGCCGCTGGATCGTGGACCCGTTGGATGGCACGACCAATTTCCTGCACGGATTGCCCCACTGGGCCGTTTCGATCGCGCTGGAACACAAGAGCCAGATCGTGGCGGGTGTGGTCTATGACGCGTCCAAGGACGAATTGTTCTTTGCCGAAAAGGGTGCCGGCGCATGGATGAACGAAACCCGTTTGCGGGTGTCGGGGCGCAGCCGGATGATCGAATGTATCTTTGCGACCGGATTGCCCTTTGGCGGGCGTGCCGATCTGCCGGATACTTTGAAGGATCTGGCGCGTGTTCTGCCTGCTTGTGCGGGCGTGCGCCGGTTCGGGTCTGCCGCGCTGGATCTGGCCTATGTCGCCGCCGGCCGGTATGACGGGTTCTGGGAACGCAGCCTGAATGCGTGGGACATGGCGGCGGGCCTTTTGATCGTACGCGAGGCGGGCGGGCTGGTTGAACCGCTGAACCCCAAAGGCGACATTCTGGAAGATGGTGAAATCATCTGCGCAAACGAACCGATTTTTTCCGGGTTTGCGAAAGTCATCCGCGGCTAAGGCGCCTTTACCGCTTTGACGCTACCTGCGCCGCACCTTGGGAATGCGGCTGGGGCTAAGCTTGTATTTTGCCTCGGGATGGGGTGGGTGGCCGTCGGTTTCGTACCAGAACGATCTGCCGCCGCGCCAAAGCCACAGTGGCAGTGTCAGAACAATCCCGACGATGAAACCGCCCGCATGCGCCCAGTGTGCAACGCCGCCGACATCGGGATCGGACAGGATCGCGCCAACGAACTGCATCACGAACCACAGTGCCAGCATGATCCATGCCGGGATCGGGATGATGCGGAAAAAGATCACGATGATCAGCAGGATATCAACGCGCGCCTTGGGGAACATCAAAAGGTAGCCGCCCATGACACCCGCAATCGCGCCCGAGGCCCCCACCACAGGCACTGTGGAGTCTGTGCCCGACAGTATATGAACAGCGCCCGCACCCAAGCCGCAGACAACGTAGAATATGAAGAACGGGATATGGCCCATTTCGTCTTCCATGTTGTCGCCGAAAATCCATAAGAACAGCATATTACCGGCAAGGTGCATCCAGCTGCCGTGCAGGAACATCGAACTGAACAGCGTCATGGTATTTTCACCTTGCGCGACAAGGCCCGGGATCATCGCCCAGTTGATGTAGAACGCGTTGATCGCGCGCGCATCGTTCAGCAGGCCCGCATAGCTTAGAAAAATGCCGATGTTCAGCACCATCAGGGCATAGGTCACAAAGGGCACGCGCCCCGATGGATTATGATCGCGGATCGGAAACATGCGCGCACGCTGGTCATAAACTGCGCGGCGGTCAAGCCTTTGTTCTGGCGCAGGGAAACGTGATCCCGACGATCACCGGGATCACGTTGCGCGCGTCTAGGCGGCGCCCCCCAGCAGGGCGGTATTGCCACCGGCGGCTGTGGTGTCGACGCACACATGCCGTTCAGCGCGCACGCGTGCCAGATCGGGCAGGCCGGTGATCAGCGGGATGATTGGCCCGTCGCGTTTCGCCAACGCCTGTTCAATGGCGCGCGCCGTTGTGTCATCGCCCCACCACAAAACGCCGGAAATGCCGTAGAGAAACGTCAATGCCTGTGGTGCAAGCCGCCCGGTGGCCTTGACGGCGATACCGCCCAGGGCGTTGATTGCAGCCGCCTGTTTTTCCGCGACCGCATCGCCTGGCCCCATGCACAGCAAAGGCGCGCGCGCCGACGTGCTAAGGCGGTTTGATTCGCCCGTCGGCCCCGGCAAGGTCAGTGTTTCAATTGCGCGGTTTGTTGGGGTCGGAATGGTTAACGCTCCGATATCCATATCCGTCGTCCACGCGCCATCGCCGTTTTGCACATCCGGTGCGCCAAAGCGTGGCAGATAGTTTGGCCCGCCCGCTTTGGGGCCGGTGCCGGACAGACCCTCGCCGCCAAAGGGCTGGCTGCCCACAATGGCGCCGATCTGGTTGCGGTTGATATAGACGTTGCCTGCATGGATACGGTCAGACACGTGCTGCACACGGTCGTCGATGCGGGTTTGCAGGCCAAAGGTCAGGCCGTATCCGGTGGCGTTGATATCGTTGATGATCCGGTCCAGATCACCGGACCTGAAGGTCGCCAGATGCAGCACCGGACCGAATATTTCACGTTCCAGATCAGAGATACCGCTGACCCGGATCAGCGTAGGGGCAACGAAGGTTCCGGCGTCCGGCGTGGCCATTTCCTTGATCACGCGCCCGTCTGCGCGGGCTTTGGCGATATGTTCAAGAATGCCAGCCTGCGCGGCGGCATCGATCACGGGGCCGCTGTCCGTGCTCAGATCCCACGGATTGTCCAGCGTAAGTTCATCCATCGCGCCGGTCAGCATTTCCAGAAAGCTTTCGGCAATGTCTTCCTGAACATAAAGGCAGCGCAGGGCGGAACAGCGCTGGCCTGCGGATTGAAACGCGCTTTCGATCACGGCGGTTACGGCCTGTTCGGGCAGGGCGGTGCTGTCGACGATCATAGCGTTCAACCCGCCGGTTTCCGCGATAAGCGGCGTGCCGGGGGCCAGATTTTCAGCCATGGCAGCGCGGATACGCAGGGCTGTGGCGGTTGATCCGGTAAACGCAACGCCGTTGATCCGCGGATCAGAGGTAAGCGCGGCGCCCACATCGCCCGCACCGGGCAGAAGTTGCAGCGCGCTGCGCGGTACGCCCGCATCGTGCATCAGTGAAACCGCAAAATGCGCGATCAACGGGGTTTGTTCCGCCGGTTTGGCCAGCACCGCATTGCCTGCCGCCAGTGCCGCGCCGATCTGGCCAGAAAAAATCGCCAGCGGAAAGTTCCACGGCGAAATGCAGGTGAAAAGACCCGCCGCGGGAGTGGTGGGGGCATTGGCGCCGTAATAGCGCAGGAAATCCACTGCTTCGCGCAGTTCGGCCACGCAATCGGGCAGGGACTTGCCCGCCTCGCGCGCCAGCAGGGCAAACAGCGCGCCAAAGTTTTCTTCGTAAAGATCGGCGGCGCGGGCAAGGATTGCGCCGCGTTCTGCCGGGTCCGCTGCCCAGGGCTGTGCCGATGACAGGGCCGTTTCGATGTCTTTCGTGCTGGCGGCGGCCACTGTGCCGGGGCTGTCGCCATGATCTGACGGGTTCAGGATATCACGCGGTTTTTGCGGCTGCGCGTCTGCTGCCAATAGTGGTGCCGCCTTCCATGTCTGCGTTTTGAACGGCGCGCGGGCGGATTCGATGGCCGCCAGTGTCGGTGTGTGGGTCAGATCAAAGCCCTTGGAATTCGGGCGTTCGGGTTGATAAAGATCGGGGCCGGTGGGCACCGGATAGTTTTGCGCCCCCAACTGGTCAAAGGGGTCTGCGGCGACCACTTCGGGGGGAACGTTTTCGTCGACGATCTGGTTGACGAAAGAACTGTTTGCACCGTTTTCCAGCAGGCGGCGCACGAGATAGGCCAGCAAATCGCTGTGTGCGCCAACGGGTGCGTAAATGCGGCAGCGCGTTTCGTAGGTTGACAGAACAATATCATGCAATGCTTCACCCATGCCATGTAACCGCTGGAATTCAAACGTTTCCTTGTCATCGGCCATGTGCAGGATCGCGGCAACGGTATGGGCATTATGGGTGGCGAATTGCGGATAAATCCGGTCTGTCATGCCCAGCAATTTGCGGGCATTGGCGATATAGGACACATCTGTGGCCGCTTTTTGCGTGAAAACCGGAAACCCGTCGACGCCTTCGACCTGGGCGCGTTTGATTTCGGTATCCCAATACGCGCCTTTGACCAGACGGACCATGATCTTGCGATTGGTGCGGGTGGCCATATCATAAAGACTGTCGATCACGGCACCGGCGCGTGGGCCATAGGCCTGCACCACGATGCCGAATCCGTCCCACCCCGACAGGGCGGAATCACTCAGCACCGCTTCGATCACGTCCAGCGACAGGGACAGGCGGTCGGCCTCCTCTGCATCGATGTTAAGGCCCATGCCCGCCGATTTTGCCAGCAGCGCAAGGGAACGCAGGCGCGGCACCAGTTCGGCTATAACGCGCGTTTCCTGTGCTATTTCATAGCGCGGATGCAGGGCGGACAGTTTGACCGAAATGCCCGGATTGCTACGGATGTCGGTGTGGGTACAGGCCGTGGCAATGGCGGAAATTGCGCGGCTGTAACTCAGGTGATAGCGTTTGGCATCGCGTTCGGTACGCGCGGCTTCGCCCAGCATGTCATAGCTGTAGGTATAGCCTTTGGCTTCCATTTTGGCGGCGCGTTCCATGGCCGATGTGATGCTTTCACCCAGCACGAACTGACGGCCCATTTCCTTCATCGCGCGCCCGACTGCGGTGCGGATTACCGGTTCGCCCAGACGTTTGACAGCGGCGCGTAAGTGTCCGACAGGGCCGGGTTTTTCATCCTGAAGCACACGACCCGTCAGCATCAGCGCCCATGTGGATGCGTTGACCAGCGACGATGTGGAATGACCCAGATGCTTGCCCCAGTCCGACGGGGCGATCTTGTCTTCGATCAGGGCATCGATCGTATCGGCATCCGGAACGCGTAACAACGCTTCGGCCAGACACATCAGCGCCACACCTTCTTCGGTGCTCAGCCCGTATTCGGCCAGAAAAACCTCCATCAAACCGGGGGCGGAATGGCTGCGGATGCTGCGCACCAGTCCGGCGGCCTGCGTGCAGATTTCACTGCGGTCGCCTTGGCTCAGCGCTGCGGTCTTGATCAGCGCGTCAAGCACGGGGCCTTGTGCGGTGTATGTCAGGGTGTCCAACGCCATACGGCGGGAGTGTTCGGGCGCGCGGTTCATTTCAGTCTCCAGAAGTTTGCGCTAGTATATCGCAGGGTTCGAGGGCAGATTGGCTTAAGATAGGGCATGGGGGCATATTTTGTCCCGAAAATGGGGGGCTTTGCAATGCAATTGGACTTGGTTGATCTGGACCGGTTTGACCGGGCGATTGTACAGGTCTTATCGGGCGACGGACGCATGTCGATCACCGATCTGGCAACACGAATCGGGTTGTCGAAATCACCGACGCAGGCGCGGCTGCGCCGGCTGGAAGACGCGGGTATTATCATCGGGTACCGGGCGCTGGTCGATCCGATCCGGCTGGGGCTGGATCACGTTGCCTTTGTCGAAGTGCGCCTGAGCGATACACGTGAGGCGGCGCTGTCGGCGTTCAACGCGGCAGTGGCAAAGCTGCCCGAGGTGGAGCAGGCCCACATGATCGCGGGAAATTTCGATTATCTGCTGAAGGTGCGCACACGGTCCATGGCAGATTACCGTGCGGTTCTGGGTGAAAAGATATCCACCTTGCCGCATGTGGCGGGGACATCGACCTATGTGGCGATGCAGGCCGTGAAGGAAAACGGAATGGGCGAAATTGCGTGACCGCCGCGCGGCTTTGTGAAGCCCGCGGGGTTGACGCAAGGCCACGCTGCGCCAATTCTGACGTCATGAAGATACTGCTGACGTCCGCCCTGCTGTTTTCGCCGGTACTGGCTCTGGCCTGTCCGCCGGTTCCCGATACGTCCGAGCGTATGGCGGAACTGGTGGCGCAGGCCAATGCCGCCGAAACGGAAATGGCCGGAAGCGATATCAGCCGTGAAATGTGGGAAATCTGGGCGGATGCGCCGGATCAGCAGGCGCAGGCCATTCTGGACCGCGGCATGTCCAAGCGATCGGGCTATGATTTTCTGGGGGCCATCGCCGATTTTGAAACCCTGATCGAGTACTGCCCCGATTACGCCGAAGGCTATAACCAACGTGCGTTCGCCTATTTCCTGAGCGGTGCCTATGAAAAGGCGCTGGTCGATCTGGACCGCACGTTGGAATTGCGCCCCGATCACGTGGCCGCGCGGGCAGGGCGCGCGCTAAGCCTGATGCAGCTGGGCCGTCTGGAGGAGGCGCGCACCGATTTGCGCGCCGCACTGGAACTGAACCCGTGGTTGTCCGAACGTGCGCTGCTGGCCCCCGGTGGCCCGCTGGAACCGCCCGGCGACGATATCTGATTTTGCAGTCCTTGCACCGCTTTACACCGCGTCTTTAGCCGCTATTGTCCGCGCGCTGGCCCACGTGGTGGAATGGTAGACACAAGAGACTTAAAATCTCTGGGCCGAAAGGCCGTGCCGGTTCGAGTCCGGCCGTGGGTACCAGCGGACGGACTCCCGATACTGTTCAGGCAGACAGGTGCGTTTCCAGCCGCTAGTCCAGCGGCGCGCAACGAATGTTGAAGCGGTCTGCCACGCGATCAAGGACTTTGCGACAATGCGCTATGTCGGTGTCCGCGCTGGATTTCATCCGGATCAGCCCGGCCATACGGCGTGGAAACGGGTACCAGCGATCAAGATCGAGGCCGCAACGATCAAGCAGCATCATCGGAAGGGTATTCACGGCAATCACCTGATTCATATAGGCCTGCGCAGCCGAGGCGCCGACCCAGGCGTTTCGATCCATACGGAACAGCGCCTCGTGATCCAGCGTATAAAATCCCTTGCCTTTCAGGTCTTTGCGATAAAGCAGATGTGTCAGGAAAAAACCGGCGACGCTGGTCAGGAAATGAAACCCGTCGCGAGCGCTGATGTTCAGAACAGTGCTGCCGGGGGAAAGACAGCGGGCGTTGGTTTCCATGTCGGCAGTCCTGAAAAAGCTGCCGGTGCAATTGACAAAGATGCTATCGGGTTCGACCGGCAGGCGTTCACCGCTTTGCAATTCCATCACAGGTCCGTCAGGGCCGTCGGTCACGTCAACCAGATAGCCGGGATACGTCTCACTCAGCCCCGCAGCGATCCGGATCTGTTCGTCTTCCGATTGCAGGCCATACAGAAAAACCCCGTTTGCAGTATCGGGATCGGTTGAATAGGTGCGGCGGAAATACGAGATGAGTTCTTCTTCGTTGTCGCCATCAAAGTTCAGTGCCATGTCGCGAAACAGGCGCGAGACCAGCTGGCCCGATGTCCAGCGTTTCAGGCCTGTCGGAATGTATCGTGTGCGGTTCAGGAAATTCGTGCCGCGCCCGTTGATCAGCGATACTTTGCGCTTGGGATCATCAGCCAGCGCCGCCAATACAGTGTCCATGCCGGTCTTGCCCCCGCCGACAACATAGACCGCCGCGCCGGGGTGGGCGGCAAGAATATCACGCAGGTCCTGGGGCACGATCGAGATGACGGAACTGGCGGACAAATCCAAAGGTTCGGCCATCCGGTAATTCAGGACGGACGCGTGTATTGCCAGCATCGCATGAACCGTTGTCGTTTGCGCGGGCGTGTCGTTGGGGTGAAAGGTAATGCGCGCACGATAACCATTGTCAGTTGTGACCTCATCACAGGCAATCACCGTCTGTTCAAAGCCGGTTTCCAGATTGACCGCGTCCGCAACGGGGCCAAGGGCACCCGCCAGATGGCGTTGTACTTCATCGCGCCCCGCAAGGTAATCGCGCGGTTTTTGCCAGTTCCATTTGATATCACCCACGGTGAACATCGGGTGAGGCTGGTGCAGGCGCACATAATCGTAAGCCGTGTTCCACATTCCGCCGGCACCCTGTTTCTGGTCAAGCAGCAGAACACGCGCGTTTTTTGGCAAATAGGCGGTCGCGGCAAACAGCGCATTCAGCCCCGCAATGCCTGCGCCGATCACGACAAGATCATATGTCGTGACAGGCGCGTCCTGTCCTGTCGCGGGTTGGGTGGCCTTCTGATCAAGCATGTGCATTCCCCCAAAAGCCCGATCACGGTAGCATTGATTGTCTTGTTTGCAGACCCTAAACTTTTTATTCGGCGCGGCGTGGTCCTTCCTTTGCGGGCGCAAATGCCGGCAGGGAGCGTGCAGTTTGCAAAAGAACATCCTTTTCATCATGTACGACCAGCTGCGCCATGACTATCTGGGATGTGCCGGCCATCCCACGATCAGGACGCCGCATATGGATACGCTGGCTGCGCGCGGGGTGCGGTTTTCCAACGCATATGTGCAATCGCCGGTTTGCGGAGCATCGCGCATGTCGACCTATACGGGGCGCTATGTGCATTCGCACGGGGCGGCCTATAACGGGTTTCCTTTGCGTGTGGGGGAAATGACATTGGGCGATCACCTGCGCAGTGCCGGTCTGGGCTGCTGGCTGATCGGCAAGACCCATATGAAGGCCGATGCTGCTGGCATGGCGCGTCTGGGGCTGACGCCGGACAGTGTGATCGGCGCGCGGCAGGCCGAATGCGGGTTTGACGTGTGGGAGCGCGATGACGGGTTATGGGCCAGCGGCCCGCACGGCCCCTATGATGACAAACGCAGCCCCTATAACGAATATCTGAAACACCAGGGATATGCAGGCGATAATCCGTGGGCCGATTTTGCCAATGCCGGTGCGAACGGGGACGATCTGGCCAGTGGCTGGTTTATGCAGAACGCCGCCAGACCGGCCAACATCAGGGAACAGGACAGTGAAACGCCCTGGCTGACGCGGCGCGCGATGGCGTTTCTGGATCAGGCGCAGGGGCCGTGGTGCGCGCATGTTTCCTTTATCAAGCCGCACTGGCCTTACATCGTGCCGGCGCCCTATCACGATATGTACACGCCGCAGGATGTGGTGCCCGCGCTGCGCGATGCGCGGGAAAAGGATAATCCGCATCCGGTTTATGGCGCGTTCATGGACAGCCGTGTGGGCCAAAGCTTTTCCCGCGACGAGGTGCGCGATGTGGTGATTCCCGCCTATATGGGGCTGATTACGCAATGTGATGACCAGTTGGGCGTGTTACTGGCCCATCTGAAGGCGACCGGGCAGGACAAGGATACCGTGATCGTTCTGACAACGGATCATGGCGATTATCTGGGCGATCACTGGATGGGGGAAAAGGATCTGTTTCACGATCCGTCCGTGCGGGTACCGCTGATTATTTGCGATCCATCGCCTGCGGCGGACGCAACGCGCGGAACGACCTGTGATGCACTGGTGGAATCGATTGATCTGGCGGCAACGTTCATTGATGTCGCGGGGGCACAGGTGCCGCGCCATATCGTCGAAGGCCGATCATTGCGCCCGTTTCTGAACGGTGAAACTGTCACGCAATGGCGCGAACATGTGATCAGCGAATATGATTATTCCAAATCCCCGATGCGGGCCGCGTTGGGAGTTTCGATCCGCAATGCGCGTCTGTTCATGGTGGCGGACAAGCGGTGGAAACTGATCCATGCCGAAGGCGGCTTTCGCCCGATGCTGTTTGACCGCAAAGAGGATCCGCAGGAATTTGTCGATCTGGGGGCAAGCGATGCACATCGCGATGTGATCGCGCAGATGTACGCGCATCTTGCAAACTGGGCGCGCCGCCCGTCCCAGCGGGTGACGATCAGCGATGCACAGATCGAAGCGGGCACCGGCACCGGCGACGAGGTGGGCATTCTGCTGGGGGCGTTTTCGCCGGAAGATGTCGCGCCGGATGTGGCAGCTGTCTATCAGGGCAAAATCCCCGACTAGGTGCGGATGCCTGCAAAGCGTTGTTGCCAGTCTTCGCGATCTTCATCGCTGATCTTGGCGAACAGAACCTCGGGCACGTCGAACGCGTGACCCGCTTGCAGGGCGGCCAACGCGGCATCGACATCTTCAGGCCAATCAAAATTGTCCAGCTTCATCGACGCCAGGATCGACGCGCTGGCATCAGGGATGAACGGGGCGCTGAGAGCCGCGTAAATCGGGATCAGGCAAAGCGCGAGGCGCGTTTGCGCGGCGGCCTGTTCGGGATCGGTTTTGAATGTGCTCCACGGTGCTGCAGCTTGCAGGTATTCGTTGCCCAGTGACCAGATCGCGCGCAATTCCTGCGCCGATTTGCGCACTTCCATCGCTTCCATAAAGGTTTCGTAAGCGCGGATGCGGGTTGTCAGATCGGCAATCAGAGTTGTTTCGGCAGGGCCATAGCTGCCACCCTGCGGCACGGCTTCGCCAAATTTGGAGCGGCAGAACTTTGTGATGCGGCTTACGAAATTGCCCAGCACATCGGCCAGATCCTTGTTCACCGACACCTGGAAATTTTCCCATGTGAATTCGCTGTCGGACGATTCCGGGGCGTGCGACAGCAACCACCAGCGCCAGTAATCGGCTGGCAGGATGTCCAGTGCCTGATCCATGAAGATGCCGCGCCCCTGCGAGGTGCTGAACTGGCCGCCATCATAGTTGAGGTAGTTGAACGACTTCAGATGATCGACCAGTTTCCATGGTTCGCCAGAGCCAAGGATCGTGGCCGGAA
Source organism: Sulfitobacter sp. TBRI5 (assembly GCF_051013555.1). Lineage (NCBI taxonomy): Bacteria > Pseudomonadati > Pseudomonadota > Alphaproteobacteria > Rhodobacterales > Roseobacteraceae > Sulfitobacter > Sulfitobacter sp. TBRI5. The sequence goes on from NZ_CP112884.1 coordinate 2,526,333, forward strand.
AGCTGAGCGTATGAAACGGCACGTTGTCCTTGCCCATGAACTGGGTATAGCGCACATCCGCGGCACCTTTGTCGGTGCGCCACCAGCGTTGCCAGTCGGCATCGGATTTTCCGTTGGCCTCGGCCCATTCGCCCGCGCAGGCGATGTATTCGATGGGCGCATCGAACCAGACATAGAATACCTTGCCCTCCATGCCGGGCCAGTCCTGATCGCCGCGTTTGACGGGAATGCCCCAATCCAGATCGCGGGTGATGCCGCGATCCTGCAAACCGTCGCCGTCATGCAGCCATTTTTTGGCGATCGAGGTTGTCAGCACGGGCCAGTCGGTTTTGCTGTCGATCCATTTGTCCAGGTCGTCCTTGAGCGCGGACTGGCAAAGATAAAGATGTTTGGTTTCGCGCACTTCAAGATCGGTCGAACCGGAAATGGCGCTGCGCGGATCGATCAGATCGGTCGGGTCCAGTTGTTTGGTACAGTTTTCACACTGGTCGCCGCGCGCCTTGTCGTAGCCGCAGTTGGGGCAGGTACCTTCGATATAGCGATCAGGCAGGAACCGCCCGTCGGTGATGGAATAGACCTGTTTCTCCGACACTTCGCGGATCAGACCATTGTCGGCAAGTTTGCCGGCGAAATGCTGGGTCAGGGCATGGTTCTGCGGGCTGGAAGAGCGCCCGAAATGATCAAAGCTGAGGCGGAAGCCGCGCGCGATTTCGGCCTGCACGGCGTGCATTTCGGCGCAATAATCCGCCACCGGTTTACCCGCCTTGGCCGCAGCCAGTTCGGCAGGGGTGCCGTGTTCGTCGGTGGCGCACAAAAACAGGACTTCGTTGCCGCGTCCGCGCTGGTAGCGGGCATAAAGATCAGCTGGCAACTGAGAGCCGATCAGGTTGCCCAGATGTTTGATCCCGTTGATGTAGGGAATCGCGGAGGTGATCAGGTGACGGGTCATGCAAGTGCCTTTGGTTCGAAACTTGCGCAGCTTTAGCCCAAGGGGATTGTCATGACCAGTCAGTCCGTTTGCGATGTATCAAGCGGTTTGCGGCTGCGCCCGAACAGCCGCCCGATGGTGAAGGATGTGCGCGGGGTCGCAACGAACGCGGTGCGATCCACCGGAGAGGCGCGCTGCCGCATCCGGAAAAAGCCGAAAACGACCAGAACCAGATGCCCGATTGAAACCATCGTGAACAGGGCACCGGGGCCAAAGGCCTCGATCAGGACCGATGCGAACAAAGGCGCGGCAATGGCACCAAGGGCAAAGAAAAACATCAGCGCGGCCGAAAGTTCGACCCGTTCGGAATTGTCCGCGAAATCATGTGCGTGTGCAGCGGCCACCGAATAGATCGGAAATGTGGTCAGCCCGAACAGTCCGGCCGACAGCATGATCGCGGTGGTGCCATAGCCGCTGCTGGCCACGGTCACGGCGCAACTGATCATGGCGGCGACGGACAGCCAGATCAGCACCCAGCGCCGATCATATTTGTCGGCCAGCCATCCGACCGGAATTTGCGCCAGCGCGCCGCCCAGAACAAAGGCCGCCAGGAACCAGGCGATTTGCCCCACGCTAAGCCCGACCCCCTGTCCGTAAACCGGGCCAACCATGCGGAAGGACGCGCTGGACAGCGCCGACACAACCACCGCCGCCGCCGCCAGCGGAGACAGATGTATGGCCAGCATCGGGCGCAGCCGTGCCGCGCGGGGGGTTTCGGGCTGTTGGTTGGTGGTCAGCGTCAGCGGGATCAGGGCGGCGCAACAGATAATGGCCAGCAGGTTGTATGACACGTAACTGGCCGGAGCGAGCACCCCGATAATCAGTTGCGCGCCCAGTGATCCGGTGGTGTCGACCACACGGTAGATCCCCATCGCGCGTCCGCGCGTTTCATTGGTCACTTTGGCCTGTAACCATGCTTCGACGACGGTGTAACATCCGGCCACGCAAAAGCCCGACATGATGCGCATGACGACCCAGGCATAGGGGTTCACCACCAGCATGTGCGCCAGCAGGCCGATGGCGCCGATCGCGGTAAACGCGGCAAAGGCGCGGCTGTGGCCGACTGTGCCTAGAACCCGCGGCGCCCACCAGCAGCCTATAAAGAACCCGAAGAAATGCGCCGAGCCGAGCAACCCGATTTCTTCGGTTGAAAACCCCAGTTCCAGGCCCGAAAGCGCATCAAGCGGGCCAACGCCACCTGTCGAAAGCTGCAATAGAATGACCGACAGGAACAGAGCGGCGAAGGAAATGAGCATGCGCATAAGCCGTTAGCACCATTCTTTTGTTGCCCGCGCTTGTTCTTAATCGACGGTATTGGGTCGTTTTTCGGGGTTCAGCCAATCTTTAACGCTGCGCCTGAATGCGGGCAACTATGTCAAGCTGTACCACGTCGCCGACAAGGTCCGCGTATCCGCTTGCCCCGAAATCCGATCGCCGCACCGCCCCTGTCAGACGGATGGTCAGAGTGCTCAGATCGTCGGGCGCGCTGCCCTGCATGCGAAACAGGCTGGCCTGAAAGCTGGCCGGGCGGGTGACGCCGCGCATGGTGATGTCGCCATCGATGCGCGCGCCATTGGACAGGCGGCCATCGGCCCCCAGATGGATGGCCGTTGCGACAAAGCGGATGGTTGGGAATTGTCCGGCATCCAGAACCGATGGCGCCTTGAGCGCGTCCGTGGCAAAGATCAGCCCGGTACGTGCCTTTTCCACGCTGACCTGAACGTCAACTTTGGCGTCACGCAGGTTTTCGGGATCAATGACCAGATCGGCCTGACTGACGGGCATTGTGCCTTTTTGCTCGGCACCGTTCAGCACATAGATAAACCCCACCTGGGAAACTGTCTGGTCCAGCGCATAGCGTGTCGGGGCTGCGCTGGATGTGGCCGTGCCAAGCACCATGATCAGGATGGCGTGCAGCAGGATGCGGACCGAAAGAAATTGTTTCATACCGTACGTTACGATGTTCTGCGGGAATTGGACCTTTATTCTGCAGTGATCACAGCACTTTGATGCCAAGCCCGGGCGCTGCACCCTGTGTGCCCCCGCCGGACGCTGTGATCTGCCAGCTTTGCGGTGCTGCGGTGCGGGCGCGGCGCCGTTCCAGATGCCAGAGCGTTTGGGTCGCGCTGTGGCGCGGGGCCATGTGCCAGCGGCTTTCGACACCGGGTGCGCCGCCATCCCCCGGTGTCAGCAGCAGACCCAGAGGTGCACCCATTCCGGCCTGTGCACCGGCTTGTGCCGCCAGATGCATGCGCCGCACTGCGGTCAGACCCGGCGGGGCGGGCACATCCCCGACAACCAGCGGGGCAGCACCGCTGCGCAACGCTTCTTCCATGGTCCAAAGGGTGTCTTCGGCGCGCCGCGGGTGCACAAAGATCAGACGCCCGGGATTTACAAAAGGGTGGATGCCCGCCCCGTGCAGCCCGTTGGTGCCCCAATCGGGGGCGATCCACAAAACCGGCCCGCTGGTCTGCGCCGCGCACCATAGTGCAAAGCTGTGGCGGGCTGCGCCGCAGACCTCGTGCAGACGGGCAAGGCGCAAGGACAACTGCCCCAGCAGGGTCAGCGACGGCGGTGCCGTGTCCGGGGCGCGCGAAAGCAGGGTTTGATTCATGGGATCACATTAATATGTTCTTTGTTTGTTCTCAATCTAAAAACGGTGTGCGCCTTGCCCCTGCGGATCGGGCTGCTAGGGTGCGCGGCAGAAAATTCAGAAAGGTTTGCCATGAAGATGAAGCCGTTGGGCCGCACCGGTCTTGCCGTGTCGGAACTGTGTCTGGGATCAATGACCTGGGGCACGCAGAACACGGTTGGCGAAGGTCACGCCCAGATCGACCGCGCGCTGGAACGGGGGGTGAATTTCATCGACACGGCGGAAATGTACCCTGTGAACCCTGTCAGCAAGGAAACCGTTGGCCGCACCGAGGACATCATCGGACAATGGGTCGAACAATCGGGGCGGCGCGATCAGGTGATCCTCGCGACCAAACATTCGGGCGAGGGGTTGGGATATGTCCGCGATGGTGCGCCGATTTCATCCAAGACAATTCCCGACACAATCGCGGGATCTCTGAAGCGGCTGAAAACGGATTACATCGATCTTTACCAGTTTCACTGGCCCAATCGCGGATCCTACATGTTTCGCAAGAACTGGACCTATGATCCGTCCGGCCAGAACAAGGCCGAGACGCTGGCCCATATGGAGGATGCGCTGGGCGCGCTGCAGCGCGAGGTCGACAAGGGCACGATCCGCGCCTTTGGTCTGTCCAACGAAAGCGCCTGGGGCACGGCCCAATGGCTGCGCCTGTCCGAGGACAAGGGCCTGCCGCGCGTTGCCTCGATCCAGAATGAGTATTCGCTGCTGTGCCGGATGTATGACACCGATCTGGCGGAACTGAGCGTCAACGAGGATGTCGGCCTGCTAGCGTTTTCGCCTTTGGCGGCCGGATTGCTGAGCGGGAAATACCAGAACGGCGCAGTGCCGCAGGGATCGCGCATGTCGCTGAACGGTGATCTGGGTGGACGCAAGACAGACCGCGCCTTCGCGGCGGTGGATCTGTATCTTGGCATCGCGCAGAAACACGGGCTGGACCCGGTGCAGATGGCGTTGGCCTGGTGCGCCACACGCCCGTTCATGGCATCGGTGATTTTTGGTGCAACGACGATGGATCAACTGGATCTGGCGCTGGGGGCCGCGGATGTGACGCTGGACGATGAGGTGCTGGCAGAGATCGATGCGGCCCAACGCCAGTGTCCGATGCCGTATTGACGGCGGGATTTCCGTATTTATGGCGAAAAGAAGTGGGGGGTTACGCCGAACGCAGGCGGCGTGCGCTTTGGCCGTAGCTTGACTTGAAGGCGCGTGAAAAGCTGGATTGCGAGGCAAAGCCGCATGCCAGCGCGATATCGTTCAACGGCTCTGATGTGGCGGTGACACGGCGGTAGGCTTCGGCCAGACGCAGGGACAGGAAATAGGATTTGGGGGTCGTTCCCAGCCGCGCCCGGAACTGAAGTTCAAGCGACCGTGTGCTGACGCCCAGACGGCGCGCGATCTGCGGGATCGGCAGCGGGCTATCCAGATTGTCTTCCATCAGGGCATTGGCGCGGGCCGTCAGGATGTTGTGGCGGGCCGAGATGCGGCGGCTTTGCGGGCGGCTGGCATCCCCGACGGGATCGTAAATGAACGATGTCGTGACCTTTTCGGCCAGCGCGGTGCCAAAGCGGCCCGCGATCAGGGACAGCATCAGATCAATGGTGGGGGCGGCACCGCCACTGGTCAGGCGGGCGCCATCGACGCAATAACGGCTGCGTTCGACATTGATCTGGGAAAAGCGTGCGGCAAATGTATCGTGGTCTTCCCAATGGGTGGTGGCGCGGTGCCCGTCAAGCACACCGGCCCCTGCCAGAAGCCAGGGACCGCCATCAATGCCGGCAAGGGTGCAGCCCGCACGGGCCAGCCGGCGCAAGCTGGCGCGCAGATTGGGTGTATCGTGACTGGCCAGATTGAACCCGGCGATGATCAGCAACAGATCGGGCGGCGTGGCCTGTGCTATGGGGTCGCCGGGCACTTGCAGGCCGCTGGTCAACAGGGCCGGATTGCCTGCGGCGGTGGCATATGTCCAGTTGAACAGCCGCTTGCGCGCCTGCCGGTTGGCGGCGCGCATCGGATCGACGGCGGCGGCAAAAGACAATGTGTTGCTGTCATCCAGAACCAGAACCGTAATGCGCAGCGGTTCGGGATTGGGAAGAAAGATATTTTGTGCGGAATTCATCAAGTGGGATTCGTATAATGCAAAGTTGACTTGCGCAAGTCACGTCAAGATTTGCGCAGATTCGAAAAAAGGAGCGCCCCATGCCACTGACCATGAACAAAGAAGTCTTTATCACTTGTGCCGTCACCGGTTCGGGTGGCACGCAAGACCGCAGCCCGCATGTGCCCCGATCCCCCCAGCAGATCGCCGAAAGTGCGATTGCAGCGGCCAAGGCCGGTGCTGCCGTGGTGCATTGTCATGTCCGTGACCCTGAAACCGGCAAACCCAGCCGCAGCCTTGACTATTACCGCGAGGTCACGGACCGCATTCGGGATGCCGAGGTGGACGTGGTGTTGAACCTGACGGCCGGAATGGGCGGGGATATCGTGTTTGGCGGTGTGGAAAAGCCGCTGCCAGCCGTCGCCGGAACCGATATGATCGGCGCAACCGAGCGCGTGGCCCATATCGCGGAATGCCTGCCCGAGATCTGCACGCTGGATTGCGGCACGATGAACTTTGCCGAAGCCGATTATGTGATGACCAACACGCCGGGAATGTTGACGGCGATGGGGCGGATGATGACCGAAATGGGCGTCAAGCCCGAGGTTGAAGCCTTTGACACCGGTCATTTGTGGTACGCCAAACAGCTTGTCGCCGATGGGGTTCTTGAACCGGATGTGCTGGTGCAGTTGTGCATGGGGGTGCCGTGGGGCGCGCCGGATGATCTGAACACGTTCATGGCGATGGTGAACAATGTGCCCGACACCTGGACGTTTTCGGCCTTTGGTCTGGGGCGCAACCAGATGGCATATGTCGCCGCGGCGATTCTGGCGGGCGGCAATGTGCGTGTCGGGCTGGAAGACAATCTGTGGCTGGAAAAAGGTGTGCTGGCGGAAAACTGGCAACTGGTGGAACGCGCCGGAACCATCATCGAAAACATGGGGGCGCGGGTGATCGGCCCGGCGGAAGTGCGTGAAAAGCTGGGGCTGGTGAAACGGGCCCCCAAGTGACGGTGATGCGATACGCTGCGGTATCGGCGCTGGTTCTGGGGCTGACAGGGTGCGCGCCAGCGCCCGATTTGGCAGGATTTCGCGATGTATCAGCGCCGATCGCCGCCACCACACGGTTCGAGCCGCAGCGGCTTGATGGCACGTGGTGGGTCCGTGCAGAATTTGCGCAGACCCCGACGGCTGCACGGCAGGTACGCTATGTCTGGAACGGGGATGGCAGTTTTGACATCGGTCCGCTGGACGGCGCGCTGGTGCGCCATGACGTGAGTGAAGGCGCACGCTGGGCGGCATCGGGCGGTGCGCCTGAAATCTGGCTGTTATGGGTTGATACAGGCTATCGCACGGCCGCGCTGGGCACGCCGGACGGATCGTTCGGCATGATCCTTGATCGCGGTGCCGCGGGCGGCATCGACAGGATCGCCGCCGCGCGGGATATTTTCGACTGGTTCGGATACGACTTAACAAGATTGCGGGAGACACAAAGATGAGCGTGGCAGCTATTATCGGGGGAGGCGTGATTGGCGGCGGCTGGGCCGCGCGGTTTCTGCTGAACGGGTGGGACGTGCGGGTGTTTGACCCGGACCCCGAGGCAGAGCGCAAGGTTGGCGAGGTTCTGGACAACGCGCGCCGTTCGCTTCCGGGCCTGAGTGATGCGGCGATGCCGCAAGAAGGCCGGTTGAGCTTTCACCGGAGCATGGCCGACACTGTAAAAGGCGCCGACTGGATACAGGAAAGCGTGCCCGAGCGGCTTGATATCAAGCACAAGGTTCTGGCCGAGTTGCAGGGCGCGTGTGATGAAAGCGCAGTGATCGGATCCTCTACATCGGGGTTCAAGCCATCTGAGTTGCAGCAGGGCGCGGTGCGCCCCGCGCAGATCATGGTGTGCCATCCGTTCAATCCGGTCTATCTGCTGCCGCTTATCGAAGTCGTCACCACGCCTGAAAATGACACCGGGATTGTTGAAAAAGCCAAGGCACTGCTGACGTCGGTCGGGCTTTATCCGTTGCATCTGCGCAAGGAAATCGATGCGCACGTGGCCGACCGTTTCCTTGAGGCGGTCTGGCGCGAGGCGTTGTGGCTGGTCAAGGACGGCATTGCCACAACCGAAGAAATTGATAATGCGATCCGCTATGGGTTTGGTATCCGCTGGGCGCAGATGGGCTTGTTTGAAACCTACCGAGTAGCGGGCGGCGAGGCGGGCATGAAACATTTCATGGCGCAGTTCGGCCCCGCGCTGAAATGGCCGTGGACCAAGCTGATGGATGTGCCGGAGTTTACCGACGAACTGGTTGATCTTATCGCGGGGCAATCGGACGAACAATCCGGTGCCCATTCGATCCGCGAGCTGGAGCGGATCCGCGACAACAATCTGGTCAGCATGATGCGGGCGCTCAAGGCGCAGGATTATGGTGCGGGCGCTTTGCTGAATGCGCATGACGCGGTGTTGTTGCAAGACAGCCCCGTACCGGCAACGCTGGAACAGATCACGGATTACGCCGTACCTTTGGTGATGCTGGCGCAGGCCGTTCCGATCGACTGGCTGGACTACAACGGCCATATGAACGAGGCGCGCTATCTTGAGGCGTTCAGCCGTGCGACAGACCATTTCATGAAGCTGATCGGGTGTGACGCGGATTACATCGCCAATGGCGGCAGTTTTTTCACGGCAGAAACCCATATCCGGCATCTGGGCGAGGCCGCACCCGGTGCGCGGATCGAAGTGACAACGCGGGTGATATCGGGCGAAGGCAAGAAAATGCACCTGTGGCACGAAATGACCCATGAAGGTGCAGTGCTGGCCACGGGGGAACAGATTTTGCTGCATGTCAGTCTGGAAACCCGAAAACCCGCGCCGATGCCGGATGCGATGCAGGCCATATTGGCCCGCATGGTGGCAGGGCAGGCCGACATGTCGCCGCCAGACGGGCTGGGCCGTGCCATCGGTGCCCCGAGATGAGGCGCGTTTTGATTACTGCCGGCGCGTCCGGCATCGGCCGCGCCATGGGCGAGGCGTTTGACGCCGCCGGATTTGACGTGTGGGTCACGGATGTGGACAAACAGGCGTTGACTGGCTGCCCTGAACGGTGGCGGACAACCCAAGTCGATGCCAGTGACGAAGATGCCATGGCCGCGCTTTTTGAGGATCTGGGGGCGCGTTGGGGCGGACTGGACGTCTTGTGTGCCAATGCCGGCATTGCCGGGCCGACCGCGCGGGTTGAAGACATCGCGCTGGAAGACTGGCGCAGATGTGTCAGTGTCAATCTGGAAGGTGCGTTTCTGGCGGCAAAGTACACCGCGCCAATGATGAAGGAAGCGAAAGCGGGCAGCATTGTCGTGACGTCATCCACTGCAGGACTATACGGATATCCCAACCGGGCGCCCTATGCGGCGGCGAAATGGGCCGTGATCGGGCTGATGAAAACACTTGCCATGGAACTGGGGCCATTTGGCATCCGTGCCAACGCAATCTGCCCCGGTTCGGTGGAAGGCCCGCGTATGGAAGGCGTATTGGAGCGCGAGGCGGCAGCCAAGGGCATGACGCGCGATCAGGTCTATGACGGCTATGCCAGCGGCACCGCGCTTGGCCGGTTTGTCGAAGCAAGTGACATTGCGAACATGGCGGTTTTTCTGGGGTCGGATGCGGCCAGGCTGGTATCGGGGCAGGTGATTGGCGTTGACGGATTTACGATTAATCCTGACCCGAAAGTGTAGATATTACAGCCGGTTGATCAGGTTTGTTGATATTTTGAATCAAGTGATATCTGCGCGCAGGTCGCGCAGATGTTGCGCCATGTTGCGCGCAGAGACAGATGCTTCGCGTACCAGCACATCGAAATGACCGGTGAAGGTGTCGATCCGGTCGCGATCGCGAAATGCAAGGTAATGCCCGCCCGCATATAGAACGCAAAGCAGCGGACCAAAGATCGTGACCGGTGCACTGTAAAGTTTCCGCGCGTCGAAAAGATAGATCCGCAAACGCGGGTACAACTGGTCGATCAGGCGATCAAACTGGTCCAGTTGCTCCAGACGCGTGTCGAGCGGCAGGCCGGTGTAATAGCCGGTGGCATGGGCAAAGCTGTGCAGTTCGTAGACCGGCATCGCAATTTCGTAATCGGACCGGGCCGAGCGCATCCATGCCAGCCGATCTGTTGATGCGCCAATGGCCTGGCGTGCGGTGCGACCCAGATGGGGGGTATATTCCCATTCCAGCAGCGCTTGGGTTTTCAGCATGTCGGGCAGGGCCGCGGGGACGTGGCGGATCTTGTAGCCTGCCGCCTCACGGTGCCAGTCGAAAATCTGCTGATCGACAAGGGCGCGGGGGGCCGCAGTAAGCGACAGATTGGCAGACATCAGATCGGCGGCGCTTTCAGGGCGGTCCGACAGGCTCAGCAACCAGTCGGCCGACACACCAAGGGCCGAGGCGCAGGCCCCGACGACATGGGCGTTGGGCAGGCGGGCGCCTTGACCTTTCAACAGCTGCGAAATGGTGGACCTGTCGACGCCGATGGCGCGGGCCAGACTGCTTTGGGTGCTGCCATGATCGGACATCGCGCGCTTTAACCGGGTGCGGAACTGTTCTGAACGGTCGCGTTTGTCGATGTTTTCATGCATGTGGTGATAAATATCACAGTTAGTTTGTTTTGTTAACTGTATTCGGAATGTTCACAGCCACGTGAAGTGTCGTATCGCTGTTACATTCCACTTAACTCGGACACATTAATGGACGCCACTCACCGCTTTGATCCTGTTCACAAACTGCCAGATGTACGGGCAGTCGAATGGCCCACCCTGTCCCTGATTCTGGGCGCCAGTGCCGTCTGGATACTGGCAACGACGCTGATCAGCGCGATTTCACTGCCGCTGGGCATCGTCGTGACGACGTTGGCGATTGCGCTGCTGTCATCGCTTAGTCACGAAGTGCTGCACGGGCATCCGTTCCGGAACCAGAAGTGGAACGAGGCGCTGGTTTTCATCCAGCCGAACCTGTTTGTCCCCTATGGCCGGTTTCGCGACACGCACCTTGCGCATCACCACGATGAAGATCTTACCGACCCTTATGATGATCCCGAGAGCAATTATTTCGATCCGGCGGTATGGGCGCGGCAACCACGTTTTGTGCGCTGGATCTACCGGTTCAACAATACGCTGCTGGGCCGTATGCTGATTGGCACGGCGTTGGGACAAATCAGTTTCATGTGCGCCGACTGGCGTTTGATCCGTGGCGGCGACCGGTCGGTTGCAACCGCATGGGCGCTGCATCTGGTCGGTGTTGTCTTGGTGGTGTGGTGGGTGATCGCGGTTTCCGCCATGCCGTTCTGGGCCTACCTGCTTGCGGCATATTGCGGTATGGCGCTGATCAAGATCCGGACCTTTCTGGAACATCGGGCACATGAAAAATGCCGCGCCCGAACTGTGATCATCGAAGATCGTGGAATTCTGGCATTTCTGTTTCTGAACAACAACTTTCACGTCGTTCATCATGCGCATCCCAAAGTGGCGTGGTACCGCCTTCCGGCGTTGTATGAAGCCCGCAAAGAGGCGTTTCAGGCGCGAAACGAAAGCTATGTCTACCGGTCATACCGTGATGTTTTCGCCCGTTATTTCCTGCGCACCAAGGATCCGGTTCCGCATCCTCTCTGGCGGCCAAAGTAAATCTGCGCCATAGCAGGGCATGAGCCTTTGGATCCCTGTCACACTGGCCGCCGCGTTTTTCCAGACGCTGCGGTTCATGCTGCAAAAACACCTAAGCCGCGTTGATCTGTCCCCGGCAGGGGCCACATTTGCGCGGTTTTTCTATTCTGCGCCGCTGGTTGCCGTTTTGCTGGCGCTATACCTGAACGCGTCAGGGCAAGCACTGCCAACGCTTGGGCTTGCCTTCTGGATCTATGGGGCGGCGGGCGGTGCGGCGCAAATTCTTGCCACCATTTGCGTTGTCATGCTGTTCAAGCAACGAAATTTTGCCGTGGGCATAACCTTTAAGAAAACCGAAGTGATCCAGACGGTTCTGGTAGGGTGGGTCATTCTGAGCGAAGGCGTGTCGATCTGGGGATTTGCCGCGATCCTGATCGGTTTGATCGGCGTGCTGTTGCTGTCTGACCCGCCGGGTGGTGACGGGGTGTGGCTGCGCAGAATTGCCAATCGCGCCGCCGGTATCGGTTTGGTGTCGGGCGTGTTCTTTGCGATCTCGGGGGTGTGTTATCGCGGTGCCTCGCTTGAGATTGCCAGTGCCGATCCGCTGTTGCGGGCGGGTGTGACGTTAAGCGCGGTGACGGCCATGCAAATGGTGGCAATGGCGATTTGGCTGCGCCTGCGCGAGGCGGGCGAAATCACGGCTGTCTGGCGCGTTCGCAAGGTGGCGGGCTGGATCGGGCTGACCTCGATGGCGGGATCAATGTGCTGGTTCACGGCGTTTACCCTGCAAACGGCGGCCTACGTCAATGCGCTGGGGCAGGTCGAACTGATTTTCAGTCTGCTCGCCTCGACCTTGTTTTTTCGTGAAACGATTTCAAGGCGGGAAATATTCGGCATCGCCATTCTGGCAATCAGTATCCTGATGCTGATTCTTGTCATCTGACCACGCCTGAGGCGTATCTAGTCCGGCATGGGGTGGCCGCGCAGGCGCAGGAACAGGCTCTCTTCGTCGTTATTGCGGAAATAGGGCACCGATGCGGGCGGGGCGGGGTCGGTTGCGCGTGCCCCGACCTCGCTCAGGACGACTTCGGTGATAAAGGGCAGATCAAAGCGGCGTACCTGCCCCAGTGGAATCCATTGCAGGTGCGATAGTTCATCCGATGCGGCGGAAAAATCATCCGGATCACTGGCCAGCGTATCGGCATCCACCAGAAAAAACCGTGCATCAAACCGGCGCGGCCGCCCCGGCGGGGTCAGCGCGCGGAACACAAACTGTAACGGGGTGGCATTTGGCAGGTGGCCGGTGGCGGCAAAGCCGGCCCAGTCTTGCGGCACTGTGCCGGACCAGCGCCCCGGCACACCCAGAACCTGCCCGGTTTCTTCCCAGAGTTCACGAATGGCGGCTGCGGCCAGGGCATATTCCAGCCCGGCTTCGGATTGATCGCGCAGTCGGGTCAGGCACAGATCCGACAGCGCGCCAGCCAGCGGTACCTGTGCATCGGTTGCATCGACCGCGCCGCCGGGAAAGACGAATTTGTTTGGCATGAACGCGGCTTTGGCCCCGCGCTGGCCCATCAGAATATGTGGATTGCTTTGGCGATCGCGTAAAAGGATGACAGTGGCAGCGTTTCGGATTGCCGATTTATCGATAGCCATATTGTCCCTTTTTACCTGCGCTTGTCAGGGTGCGGTGCGAAACCCGTACATGTTGCGCGCCCATTGAAACCCGACGATTGAGCCCTTCAGTCGTGGCAAAAGGTAAAGAGACAAAGCCACACAGCCAACCGCAAATATTGTGAACAGCGTCAACGGTTCCGGACGCCAGCGCACAAACGCAAAATGCAGCAGCGGTGCCATCAGGTGGCCGACAATCAGAATCGTCAGATAGGCGGGACCGTCATCTGCGCGGTGGTGATACAATTCCTGATTACAAACTGTACAGGTCTTGTTTACGGTCAGATACCCCTTGAGAAGCGCCCCACTGCCGCAATTCGGGCATTTGCGGCGCCACCCGCGGTAAATCGCAGGCCAAACGGCGTGATCCGTTTCCTGATCCGCTTCGGATCGGGCATCTACAGTGTCTTGCATTTTGTTTTCCCTGGCTGGACGCAACCGTTTTTTGACTAGCTTCCTGCGCTTTCCGCACGGCAATTGCGAGGACGCATTTCGTCATTGCGGCGTTCCGTCGCAAAGCTTCATCTCTGGATTGTGCGGTTCGGCGGATGGTCAACTTTTTTTCGACGGAACCACCGCCGGTATACGTAAAAGAAATGTTCGCCCCGCAACAGGGCGCAACGGATCAGACAGATAACGGAGTTCATCGAACATGAAACGCACAGCAATCATCACAGGTATCATTCTGGCCGGGTTCAGCGTTACGGCGCTTGCATCGGTCGCCGTGGCCAAGGGGCAGCGCGGCCACCACATGACATTCTCGCAGATCGATACGGACGGGAACGGACAGATCACACGCGAGGAAATGCAATCGATTGTTGAAAACCGCTTTGCCGCGGCAGATGCGGATGCGGACGGGTTTCTGACGCGGGCAGAGCTTGAAAAGGCCGCGGCGGAACGGGCTAAAGAACGCGTCACCCAAATGATGGAGCGGATGGACACGGACGGTGACGGCAAGATTACGCTGGCCGAGATGAAACCGCGGCGGGATCCTTCACGGATGTTCGACCGCGTGGACAGCGACAGCGACGGGGTGATTTCACAGGCGGAATTCGATGCCTTTCATGCCCAACGCAAAGGCCGCCACTCGGACAAGCAGGATTGATCGGGCGCAGGGCGGCGCAAGCTGAACTTGTTTGCCGCCCTTGCCGTTGATAGCCCTGCGAGGATGGGAATGCCGCTGGATTCACGACAGGATGTGCCGGATGAGGCGTTGTTGGCATTATACGCCAATGGCGATGCCGATGCGGCTTTCGTTCTGACACAACGCCTGACGCCGCGGGTGTTCGGGCTTGCCGTTCGCATGCTTGGGGATGCCAGCGAGGCCGAGGATGTTGTGCAGGAGGCGATGTTGCGCCTGTGGCGCATCGCACCGGAATGGCGGCAGGGCGAAGCACAGGTTGCAACGTGGTTGTATCGTGTGGCCTTGAACCTTGCGACCGACCGTCTGCGGCTGCGCAAGCGGCAGGGGCCGCCGCTTGATGCTATCGATGACCCAGCCAGCCCCGAACCGGGTGCGCCGGAACGGTTGCAGGACAAGGCGCGCACCTTGGCCCTGCAAGCGGCGCTGGATGATCTGCCGGAGAGGCAAAAGCAAGCGGTCGTCCTGCGCCATATCGAAGGTCTGGCCAACCCCGAAATCGGGCAGATCATGGGGATCACCACCGAAGCTGTGGAAAGCCTGACGGCACGGGGAAAACGGGCGCTGGGTGCGGCCCTGGCCGGACGCCGCGCAGAACTGGGATATGATGATGACTGATCAAAACGATATGAACGCAAGGCTGGAGTCCGAGTTTGCCGCGGCGCGTCGCAGCCGGCACGAACCTTCGCCGGATTTGATGGCGCGCGTGCTGTCCGATGCGCTGGCGCACCAGCCCAGACCGGCCATGGCGCGCGCCGCTGCGCCCGCGCGGGCCGGGTTTGGAACACGCATATTCGGGTTTCTGGGCGGCTGGGCGGCCATGGGCGGTCTGGCGACAGCCACGATTGTCGGATTCTGGATTGGCATCCGTCCACCCGACATGATTGAAACGCCGACCAATGCGCTTTTTTCACAGAACGATACGCTGGCGCTGGTTGATGCCGACCTGAGCGATTTCAGCTGGAATTTCGAGGATCCGAACCCATGACCGAAAAAAACGATCACAAATCAAAGTGGGGGTGGGGCCGGATTGTTCTGGTTGTGTCCCTTGCGCTGAACCTTGCTGTTGCCGGGGCCGTTGCAGGTATGGCGTTCCGGTTTGGTGGCGGTGAACACCGTGCGCATGGCCGGGATTTTGCCGCCCCCTTTATTCGTGCGCTGGATCATCGCGATCGCGCGGAACTGCGGGAAGAGTTGCGGCGTGCGGGCAAGGCCATACCGGACCGGCGGGCGCAAAGCGCGGCGCTATACACAGAGATCGGCGTTGCATTGCGCGCTGACCCCTTTGATGCCGGTCGGGTTGCCGCGCTGATGGCAGAGCGGCAGGCAGGGCTGGCGGCCCGCATGACAGCAGCGCAGGATATCTGGTTGCGCCATGTCACCGCGATGACAGCATCCGAACGGGTGGCCTATGCCGACAGGTTGGAAGACGCGGCCAGCCGTGGGTTTCACGGCCGGGATGACAATTAGGGATCAGGCGGCGGGCCTGCTCATCCTGACGCAGTTGCGCCCCTTGTCCTTGGCTTTGTAAAGGGCCTGATCGGCTGCATCCAGCAAACGCGCGACGGTGTCGGCCTGTACCATATCGGGAAGAAACGGCGCGGTGTCAGGGTCGCCCGCGATGGCGACGCCAATGCTGATGGTGACGTGCAGCGGCGGGACCAGCGATGCCGGCTGTATATCGGATGCAACGGGGTTTTTCATCACCGGCGTTTCCTGAACGGCGCTGCAAAGACGGCGCGCGGCGGTGCGGGCTGCTTTCAGGCCTGTATTGGGCATGACGATCAGAAATTCCTCTCCGCCAAAGCGGGCGACCAGATCGACGGCGCGCAAATTCCGGCGCAATCGCTGTGCCACATCTATTAGTACCGCATCGCCGACAGCGTGGCCGAACCGGTCATTGATCGATTTGAAATGGTCAAGATCTGCAATCATGACGGCAAATGGTTTGTCCGTACGCATCGCGGTTTCCATTATGCGGGCCAGATGTGGCAAGGCGTAACGGCGGTTGTAAAGACCTGTCAGCGGATCGGTCACGGCTGCCTGCGCGCCACTGCGCATGGTTTCACGCAATCGGTCCGATTGCCGCTTGCGCGACAATTGCGTGGTCAGGCGCAAGGCAAATTCGGCTGCATCAACGCCATCGGGCATCGCATCGTCTGCGCCCAGATCAAAGGCATCTGCCGCGGTGTGCTGGCACCCGGCGGCTGTGATGACGATGATCGCGGCATGCCGGGTGCTGGCGCGCGCGCGGATATCGGCCAGCAATCGCAATCCCGGATCGGGCTCGCTGTTCGTCAGCGCGATAACAAACACATCCGGCGTGTTCTGTTCATCCAGTGCGCCCATCGCGCTTTTGATGCTGTGCGCATGAACATCGTGCGCGACGCCTGCCGTGATCGTGCCGGCCAGGTGTTGCGCATCGGTCAGATCGGTTGCGACTAGGGCAATCCGGCCTGGACCTGAAAAGCCGTAGGCGTCTTCGCAAAAGCCCAAAGCGCGCGATGTGCCATCGCGCAGGCGCAATTCCTGCGTCGTGGCCTGCGCGCGCAGAAGTGAGCGGATACGCGCCAGCAGAAGACCATCCGCAACCGGTTTTGACAGGATGTCTTCTGCGCCCGCCCGAAGGGCTTGCAACCGGAAGGCCGGGCTGTCCTTTTCGGTGATCATCACAATGGGAACAGTGCTTAACGCGGCATTGGATTTCATCGACTTGCAGAATTCAAACGTCCCGTTCTGCGGCAGATCGCCGGACAGAATAACCAGATCGGGCGGTGATGCGTGAACACGGTCCACTGCCGCATCCAAGGAAGGTGCCGATGCGACATCGTAAAAGGCGGCAGAGAACGTGACGGTCAACATGATCCGGTTGGTCGCCACGGCATCGACGATAAGGACCTTGGCCTGCATCTGGCTGCCTTTCCGGGCTTGCATTTCCTTGATGCGCAAGTTTTTAGTGACAGAGGTTAATAAAGCCTTTCGATTTCCAGGAAAAAGCGAGTCATATGTCGCTGTCGCAAGAAGCCGCTGAAACTGTTGCCTTGCAGGCCCTTGCGTGGCTGGCAGGAAACGAAGACCTGTTGCCGGTTTTTCTGGGATCAACAGGCGCATCTGAATCCGATTTGCGTTCGCGCATCTCATCGCCTGATTTCCTGTTGTCAGTGCTTGATTTCCTGATGATGGATGATGCCTGGGTGATCGCGTTTTGTGATGCATCCTCAATCCCTTACGAGCGCCCGATGCAGGCGCGCCATGCATTGCCCGGTGGGGCGCCCACCCATTGGACCTGACCCCTATGCAACCTGATCACCGACGTGCCGATGCCATCTGTTTTGACAAGGACGGCACGCTTTTCGATTTTGCGACCACGTGGAACGGGTGGGCCGGGCAGGTGATTGCAGACCTTGCCAAGGGCGACGCCGAAGTTGCGGCAAGAATTGCACTGTCCTGCGGGTACGATCTGGAGGCAAGGCGGATCTTGCCGGGTAGTCCGATTGTTGCGGCGACAAATCGCGAAGTTGCAGAATCAATGGCGGCGGGTGTTCCGGACCGCGACATTGCCGAGATTGAAACCTATTTGACAATGTCCGCCTCTCACGCGCCGCTTGCCCCTGCCGTTCCCTTGGTACCGTTCCTTCAGGGGCTTGCCGGGCAGGGGGTGGCGCTGGGTGTGATGACCAATGATACCGAATTCGGTGCGCGCGCCCACCTGAGCAGTGCCGGCGTGCTGGACCTATTTGATTTTGTTGCTGGTTTTGACAGCGGGCACGGCGCGAAACCGTCACCTGATCCGCTGTTGGCCTTTTGTCTTGCGGTTGCCGCCACGCCGGAAAGATCGGTCATGGTCGGGGACAGCCGGCACGATCTGATTGCCGGACGCGCGGCGGGAATGCAGACTGTGGGTGTTCTAACAGGGATGGCCGAACTGGCCGATCTTGCCCCCTTTGCGGATGTGGTTTTGCCCGATATCGGCCATTTGCCGCTGTGGTTGACGTCCTGACGGGCCTGCTATGATCCCAAGCGACCCTTTTTAGGTAAAAACGACACCGCTTGTCGCAATCGGTAAGGCGTTCTGGCCCGTTCCCTCCACATGATGGATTGACCCATTCGGAGGAACCATCATGGCGGACGTGAAAGAGCGCAGGAAACGGGGCGGCGGACGTGCCGGGAACACGGCGCGGCGTGGCGGCGAGGTTGTGGACCAGATGCCATGGCGTCTGATCAGGAATACTGATCGTCCGACCGAACCGCTGGGAACGGAAGGCGTCAACGCCATTCACGAAGGCGCGATGCGCATTCTGGAAGAAATCGGCATCGAATTCCTTAATCACGAAGCGCTGGCCATCCTGAAAGAGGCCGGGTGTACGATCGACGGCGAAAACGTGCGTATGGGGCGCGATTTCGTGATGGAGATGGTCGGCAAGGCGCCATCGCAATTCACGCTGACACCCCGGAACAAGGCGCACGAAATCATTATCGGCGGCAACTACATGGCGTTTGGAAACGTATCCTCGCCGCCCAATTACTGGGATATGGAGATCGGCACCAAAGTGCCGGGCACGCGCGAGATGTGCCGCAATCTTCTGAAACTGACGCAGTATTTCAACTGTATCCACTTTGCCGGCGGTTATCCGGTAGAACCGGTGGATATCCATGCATCGGTGCGCCATCTGGATGTGCTTTATGACAAGCTGACGCTGACCGACAAGGTCATGCATGCCTATTCGCTGGGCACAGAGCGCGTTGAAGATGTGATGGAAATGGTGCGGATTTCCGGCGGCTGGACCCACGAGGAATTCGAAGCCAGCCCCAAGATGTACACCAACATCAATTCGACCTCGCCGCTCAAGCACGATATCCCGATGCTGGACGGCTGGATGCGCATGGCGCGCCGCAATCAAGGGCTGGTGGTCACGCCGTTCACGCTGGCTGGCGCAATGGCGCCTGTGACGATGTCGGGCGCGGTTGCGCAATCCCTGGCCGAAGCCCTGTGTGCGGTTGCCCTTGCGCAATACATCCGGCCCGGCGCGGCAACGGCAATTGGCACGTTCACATCAAATGTCGATATGAAATCCGGCGCGCCGGCGTTTGGCACGCCCGAATACATGCGCGCGACGCAAATGACCGGCCAGATGGCGCGGTTTTATGATCTGCCGATGCGCGCCAGCGGCGTTTGCGCAGCAAACGTGCCTGACGGGCAGGCGATGTGGGAAACATCGAATTCGCTGTGGTCCGCGGTGCAATCGGGCGCGAACATGGTCTACCATGCTGCGGGCTGGTTGGAAGGCGGGCTGATCGCAAGCCCCGAAAAATTCATCATGGATTGCGAAATTCTGCAAATGATCCAACGATACATGGAGCCTGCCATCACGGCGACAGGACCGGACGAAATCGCGTTTGATGCGATCAAGGACGTTGGCGCGGGCGGGCATTTCTTTGGAACGCCGCACACGCAGGAACGCTATGAAACCGCGTTTTATTCGCCCATTGTCAGCGACTGGAAGAACTATGAAGGCTGGGAAGCGGCCGGCGGCGTCTGGACACCGGAACGGGCGCATCACATGTTCAAGAATATCGTGAACAGTTTCGAAGAGCCGCCGATGGACCCGGCCATCCGTGACGAACTGGCCGCATTTGTCGAGCGGCGCAAGGCAGAAGGCGGTGCACCAACGGATTTCTGATCTGTTCGGTTAAGACTAGCACAAATGGCGGGCTGGTTCAGATGAACCGGCCCGTTTAACATGACCCTGTCAGAGCAAATCCGGAGGCAGGACATGAGCCCTAAAGAACAAGACCGCACCATCTTGCTGGATCGCGTGGCAATGGCGGTTCTGGGTACCGCTGCAGGTGTGTCTTTCTGGTTGCTGGTCGAGGTGCTGCCAGACACCGATGTGCACCCGCGTCTTTATCTGGCTGTGTTCGCCCTGGCGGCGGTGTTTTTCGGTGTGGCGCTGGCGCTGTGTGGGCCGGTTTCGATCCTGCGGGCGGTGGCCGCTGCGTTGGCGGTGGGTGTGCCGTCTGCTGCATTGCTCAGCCTTGCCGGATTGCGGTTCGCCGATGCAGCAGACATCGCGCGCAGCCCGCCTACGTTGATGATGTTCATCATCATGGTTTCTGTGGCGACACCGTTTCTGGCCGTGTGGTTGCAGGACAGAACGAGTTGGCGGCGCTATCCGGATCTGTTCGATGCAGCCTGGACGATCACGGTTAGATATCTGGCGGCGTGGCTGTTCGTGGGCGTGGCATGGCTGGTTCTGATGCTGTCAAACGCCTTGCTCGGGTTGGTCGGGGTGGATGTGATCGAGAACCTTTTGGATGTCGAACCTGTCCCTTATGCGTTTTCCGGCCTAGTTCTTGGGATTGCGCTTGCTGTCGTGCATGAACTGCGCAGCTATTTGTCGCCCTATCTGCTGTTGCGCCTTTTGCGGCTGCTTTTGCCGGTTGTCCTGCTGGTGGTACTGATTTTCATTGCCGCGCTGCCGCTGCGCGGACTGTCGAGCCTGTTCGGGGACTTTTCCGCAGCCGGGACACTGATGGGCGTAACCATCGGCGCGATTACACTGATTACCATAGCGCTGGACCGCGATAACGGATTGGCTGTGCACACCCCGCTGATGCGCTCTGCAACGCAGGTTCTGGCGCTGGCATTGCCGGTTCTGGGGGCGCTTGCGCTTTATGCGATTGTGCTGCGGGTGACGCAGTACGGCTGGACACCGGACCGTGTGTTTGCGGCGGTCTGCGCCACGTTTCTTTTGGCTTACGGGGTCTGTTATGCGGTGGTTGCGCTGGCACGGCGGCACTGGATGGACAGGATCAGACGTGTCAACGTAACACTGGCTTTGGTTCTGATCGCGATTGCCGCGCTGTGGATGACACCGCTGCTGCATGCCGAAAAAATTTCGACCGGCAGCCAGATTGCTCGCTACCAGTCGGGGCAGGCAATGGCCGCGCAATTGCCGCTTTGGGAAATGGACAAGGAGTGGGGCAAGGCAGGGCAGCGCGGACTGGCGCGACTGGAAGAGCTGGACAGCGATGGCGCGCTGGCGCCGATGATTGCGGCTGCCCGTGAGGCCGATAGCAAATATGCGCTGGAGAACCTTCAGAACGTCGCGTTGGGGCAGGCCCGCGTCGCGGATCTGATCAAAGTCATGCCGGTGAGGCCCGAGGGTGAAACCCTGCGCGCCAGCGATCTGGCGGCAGTACATGTGACGGTGGTCGAGCGATGGTATCAAGCCTGTTCGGCATCTCTGTCAGATCAGGCCCCTTCTTGTGTTCTGGTCATCGGTGAACTGGATGAGACGGGCGAGCGGCAGGGCATGTTTTTCGCGCAAGTCGAAGGGCAGAACGCATTTGTCGAACTGATTTCGCTGGGGCAGGGCGATCAGAGCTGGGCGCGCAATATGTATGACCTCGCCAACACACAAAGAGCGTTTGTTCCCGACGGTACGGTGGCAAGAATATTGTCGGGCGATTTCCGCATCGGGCCCAGCCGTCAAAAGGCGCTTTTTGTAGGCGACATGGAACTTGTTCCCGACAATTGAATATATTGGGGGTTTCTTAACGCCCGCCGCGCCAAGGTGTCTTTGGGAAACGGGAGTGAGACACCATTATGCATGGCTTGATCAACAAGGCGATTGAACGCTTTGTGCGCGATACCTGTGGTGATCCGGACTGGGACCGGATCGTTGCCGCCGCCGGGCTGGTGCTGTCAGACCAATTTGAACTCGTCTCTGCAAGGACAGTAAGGCTGATCCTTATGCCGCACCGAGACCGCGCCACTCAGCCAGAGCGGCGGCGCGGTTGAGTTTGAAATTCGTTCGACTTGAGAGGCTGCGTTCCTAATTAAAATGGTTGTAGACGGAAGCGTGGACGGAGGCGAATTTCTGCAAACTTCGCATGCGTCTGAACCGAAGCATGGCTCGCTCTCGTCGTCGAAACGGCAGGTGTGAATTCTCCACTCGGTTATTCAGCCAGCGACCCGTTTCCTGCTTGTCTGCGACGCCAATCTCTTTAAGCGCAGCGCCGTACGATGCCAGCCCGTCCGTGACGATGACTTCTGGGCGACCATGCTTACGCATTGCTTTCTTTAAGAATTTCAATGCGGCCTTCTTGTCACGGGTCTTTGTCACGAAGCTTTCCAGAACTTCGCCTTCATGATCGACGGCCCGCCAAAGATAATGTCGCTCCCCGTTGATCTTCACGAACATCTCGTCCAGATGCCAGCGCCACCGGCTGGATTTCAAACCCTCAATCCGCCGTTTTCGGATCTCAGAAGCAAACATCGGACCGAACCGATGCCACCAAAATCGAACGGCCTCGTGGCTCACGTCGATGCCGCGTTCGTGGAGCAAATCTTCCACATTGCGCAGCGACAGCGGGAAACGGGCGTACAGCATTACCGCCAGGCGGATGATCTCTCGGCTCGTTTTAAAATAGCGAAATGGATCAGGTTTGGTCATCCGACGAGGCTACAAAACCGCCCTGTCCGCCTCAAGCGGTTTTGCTCTGACAATGCCCCGAAACAGCCCGCCTTTCCTAGTCTGCGCGATGCGATAAAGAAGCGACTTTCCTCCAACAATTGTCAGAATGTAAGCTCCATCGAGTGGTGGGCAAACCATGGCTGCGCTACTGATCACCTACCGCCGATCCTTGGCAAATCGCCAAAGTACTCGACATAGGTTGAGTAAGCGAAATCACCCCAGAAATACCACGTTACCCAAGGAATCAAAGCTCCAAAACCGATAACTAGCGTGTCATTCAAGTTGAGCCGATGCAGTAAAAAGATCCCAGCCATGCAGGTAAGTAATGGCGCTGAAAGAGCAAGAAATAAAAGAACTGGGTATGTGACAAAAACCGGAGTGAGGAAGACATTGCCAAAGACAAGCGCGAAGACCGGAATGCTAGCTATCAAAAACTTCTTCCAAAAGCCTAGGCTGGATTTCTTTTTCTGGAACAGGCTTGATCCGGCCCCATCTCTGACATGCTTCAAAAGCTTCACCTCTCTGCGCCGTTATGTAACTGGGATAAAGAGATTTTTCAATTCAGAATTCCAACGTGACTTTCCGCAAATGACGGCTTGCACAACGATTGCGATGCATGCTGGCGACGTCAGGATTGTCGTGCTCAGCCAAGCAAAGAGGCTAAACTATCAGCAAGCCAAAAATGGAACTATCATGCTTGTACAAAATGCATTCAATGCCATAGCGAAATAGCGCTCTGGTCGAACTAGACTCGAAGCTGCGGCAGTCGCAAGATTTATGAAACGTGCCCGAATAAGAAACCCGAAATCGATTCCTGCAAAGCGCGATCAAAAATAGACGTTTTCTCGACTTTTCATACAGTCTAGGGACAAAACGGCCGTTCATTCATAGCTGTGGTTTGTGTCGCCCTAAAGCGATGAGCGTTCGCTCGTATAGACGAGAAAAAAGTGCCCCTGAGAGGTTCCGCCAGGTAATCGGAATAAGAAGGACAAGGCCATGGCCCCGCGAGAAGCCAGGATTGCGCAACTTGAAGAACTGTACGTCGGGCGGATTAGTCTGCTGATTGAGATGTTTTTCTTGCGGCGTTTCGATGGTCACCCATCCGACGTTGCGCACAAATGGGTCAGCTGGAAGGACCGCTGGATCAGGGAAACTCTCTATGAGCTGACGCGCGATTTCTCGAATACCGTTGGGCATCTCAATATCTGGATGTGGGTATACTCGCGGAAAATACTTACAGAACAGGTGATAGCTTGACGTGTGAACGAGAGTGCCGAGATAGTAGACAGGAGTGAATGGATGGCTGAGTTTTTCGATCAGGGCGCGAACAATTCCGAAGCCGTAGGTTGCGCCGCGTCCGCGGCACTCAGGCATTAGGCCAGCCTCAGCCCGTAGCACGATTGCGTTGCGCCCATGGACTTGGCGTCGATAACGGTGAACCGCACAATAGCCAATGACACTTTGGTCTGCCGCGCAGTAAAGCTGGATTGCTGTCGTTTCTGCAGGCGGTTCTATCACGTGGCGATGAAACTCTTCGGCGGAAACACCTGCGAATATCTTTTGATGTACAGAATAGAGTTGTTGTGACAACACGTTACGTTCAGAGTCCGATAGTTGTGCCGGCTTGACCACCCGGCCTCGGGTAATCTCAGATATTTTTTGCATGGGGCAATCCACATCCAGTTTGCGGTCAAATTTGGTGCCAGGGTGCGGAGATGTCTGCATTGGGCGGATTGTGTAAAAAACTCATAAAATCCCCACTCCAATTTTCCGCCAAATTCCGTTGCACCGAAAAAAGTGGCCCTATTTGCCTGGCGAGGGTAGTTAGAGACGCATATATCGCCAAAGCACTGATTTGGTCGGCCCTCAGCCAAAATCTTCAAAAGGCGCTCCATGGCGAAGTTTTTCGCATTTACTTCGAGAAACCAGAGTTTTTCAACACAATCAACCCAAAGCAATAGTTGGGTCGGGTTTAGTCAGTGACCGATTTTCTTACGCTCAGGCCCACCAGTCAGCCTGAAGACCTCCAGTGGTTCGCGAAGGCCCTTCAGGCTTAGCTCGCCTCGCGATTCAACCCAAAAATCGCCCTCTACTGCTATACTTGCCTTTGGGCTTAGTAATATCTCACCATCTTCTGCTACATCGCATAAGCGCGAGGCAAGATTGATCGCTGTTCCAGAGGCGGTATAATCAAACCGACCTTCGAAACCAACCATGCCAACCGTCGCATATCCGAGCGATACACCGACCCCGAAACCCAGCTTGTAGCCCATGCGCTTCCATTTATTGGACAACCCAGCCATCCGTGCGCGCATTGCGAGTGCCAACCGGACCGCGTCTCCTGCAGGATCATCACAGGTCAGCGGGTCATTGAACAAAACCATGATGCCATCGCCCATGCGGTGATCAACCCCAGCTCCATGCACGTTAATGAGCCTGCCCATTTCCTCGTGATAGGTCTGCAAGACCTCTATGGTTTCCTCTGGCTCCGCCGTTTCGCAAAATGCGGTGAACCCGCGAATATCGCAAAATAGCACACCGAGTAACGCGCGATGGCTGGACAACAGCTTGTCCGCACCCCGACTGATTACTGTTTCCGCTACAGCCGCCGGTAAGAACCGCTTGAGCCGTCCCATTCGTTCGAGTTCACCGACCTGTTCGTCGACCCGGTCAGTGAGTTCCGCGTTTAATGACTCCAGTGCCTTGAACTGGCGCACGTTCTCGATAGCGATTACCGCCTGCCTGGCAAAAGATTCGATCAAATTTACTTCCGCGTCGGAAAAAGAGCGAACTTCTGTCCGGATGATGCTGATGCATCCAAACGCGGTTCCGTTCTCCAAAAGCGGTACAACCAGCCGACTACGAATCCCGACCTTGTCAACCAGCTTGCTAGCGACAGGGTCACCATCCAGATAATACGGGTCTTCCCGAATATCAGCCACATTTATAGTGCGCGAGCCGACAAGGCATCTCCCCATAGCGGAAATTGTCTCAAACGGAAATTCCAAACCGACTGAAACCACAACTTCATTCTCTGAATTTTCCGCTTGAGCTGTACTTTCCAATCTTGTGACGTCACCCTCATCGCTCAACAGCCACAATCCAGCGCCGGTAGCATCGCACAACTTGACGGAATTACGGGTTATCGCATCTAGCACCGGTTGTTCGTCGTCCCGGTTTTGGCTGATAACTCCAAGAATTTCTCTCGTCGCGGCGTCCCGCTCGCGTAATCTGTCGACCTCGGCGCGCAGGCTGGCGATTTGGCATTCCATCGTTTGGGCCTGCATACGCGGTGCTCCAAGAAACTACTTTCCTCGGAAGCATAGACGGTCAGGCGAAGTGTGACCATCTTGCTCTCGAAGCGAGGATTTTTATTGGCGGCTTAGTCCGGCAGAGCGGAAGTAGACCAATTTTTCGTCAGTGTCCGCTCTTCTGGTAAGCGGTCGTTCATAACCAAAAATTCAAATTTCCAGTCATGAACGGCTGCTTAACGCGACGAATCGGTCATCAGAGAAGAACAGTCGAATGACTGCATCGAGCCCATTCTGTGAATTTGAATTTCTCGCTGCGCGCGCTCGCAGAAACAATAACTCCGCGATGCAGTGAATTTCCAGACGCACCGCATTTGGAAGAGCGGTCATTCGTCAAGATTGCGGTAGGGTCTAATCAGGCAAAACCGGATCAGATGGACGGAGCGGATGTTGCAACCGGTTGTAGCAGAGGACAGCGCGATCCTGAGTGTATTTACAACTCCTCTACATCAAGAACGAAGTGACCAGGCTCTATCCGGTTTTGGATCAGATCAACAACGTCTGCTGGAACGTCCGGATCATCAGGTTCGAATAGTCCGATCCTGCGAAGCGCCTTGCGCGCGTTGATGTCCCTGCCAAGATACTCAAGCAATACCTTCGACGCACCCGGGCGACGCCCTTTTCGCAACGGTGCTCCGGTTTGGATGCCGACAAGCCTGTCAACACGGCTGTGATAGGTCGGATAGTAGATCGACTGGGAAATAGAATTGCTTTGCAGCGCCTCATATTCAATCAATTGAATCCGATCCCCAAGATGGAACACAACCCCAAGGTATTTGTTGATCGTAATAGACCGCTGATTGCCAGGTTCCCTGAGTATCTCGATGTTTTTGGTGTAATAACGCTGGTCCTCGGCAGAAATCCGTAGCAGCGATTTCACAATCATGCCCGGATAACCGAAGGCGAAAAAGTAGCGGTAGTAATAGCCAACATATCGTTCAAGACTGAGGCTTGAGCGAAAAATCGCGTCCAGATGTCCCAATGGACCAGCAAGTGCAGCCTCGGTTACAGGGCGCTTGCGAACCTCGAAGATCTTCTGAAAATCAACGGGGTCAAGCAAAAGCTCGGCTTCTGACACGCCAAACAGATCACAAATTCGCCGCATATTGGCGCGCGACGGGCGCACATGGCCGCTGAGATACTTGTTGAACTGCTGGCGGTTGATACCAATTTGCCGGCATGTTTCAGCAATGGAGGGGTAGAACCCGCAAAGAAAGCCAAGGTTTTCGGACAAAGCTGTTTTCATGACTCCATTAGCACTCTGAAGCACTATCAGTGTCAAGTTGCGAATGCATGCGAAGTCGACATATTTGATCAAAAGTGCTCCACTTCGTCCAAAGGCCAACCGAGGCATGTGAGTGCTCAGGTGCGCAGAAGCAAAATCAGCAGGAGGTTTAAGATGACATTCAAAGGTACAAGCCGGCGCGAATTTCTCGCAGGGACAACAGCGGCCGGGGCTCTTCTCCTTGCTCCGGGCCTTGGCGGCCCGGCGATGGCGCAATCCGGCGGGCTGCGTTTGAGGATGCCGGCCGATGACGAAATTCTTGATCCTGGCTACATGGTGGGCGGCACTGAAGTCTCGGCGCAAAAGCAATGCCTGCCGTTCCTCGCGGAATATGACACGGTTGATGGTGAGGTATCCTGGCGACCGACCTACTATGTGACACGACTTGAGCACAGCGATCCCACTCGTATCGAGTTCGAACTTACTGAGGGGCTGACCTGGTCAGATGGCTACGGGCCGGTAAAGGCATCCGACGTCAAGTTTTCCTTCGAACGGATGAAGGACACCGACTGGTCCGGCTATTTCGAAGCCCTCGATCATGTCGAAGTAACCGGTGATCGCACCGGCACCATTGTCTTGAACACGCCTTTTGCGCCCTTCATTCTGGTGACACTCTGTCACGGGCCGGGCGCGGTGTTGTGCGAACAGGCAGTTAAGGATGTCGGCGGCAAATTTACCACAAAGTTTCCTGCGATTTGTGGGCCTTATCGCTATGAGGCGGTGCCGGGCCAGCGCGTGACTTTCACACCTAATCCTGATTGGACAGGCCCAAAACCAGCGGTGGATTCTGTTGTCGTGCAGGTTGTGGGCGAGGAAAAAGCGGCGAATCTCGCTTTTGAGGCGGGCGAGCTGGACTGCACGGATATCGGCACTGACACTTTGGCCCGGTACCAAAAAACGCCACCGGAAGGCGCCGAAATCAACATCGCGGGTGAGTTGCGCTACATGTGGATGGGAATGAACACCGAACATCCCAAGCTTGAGGACATCAAGGTCCGGCAAGCCATCCAACACGCGGTTGATGTGGATTCAATCCTCGCCGGGGCCTATTCAAACACAACCAGAAAATCCAACGGCATCATCTGCCCCGGCCTCCTGGGCCAGCGTGACGCGACAAAATCATACAGCTACGATCCGCAAAAGGCGCGTGACCTTCTTGCCGAAGCGGGTGTGGCCGGTCTCGAACTAACATTGCGATGCGAGAATGTTCAGGACCGTCTGCTGACGGCACAGATCATTCAGGCCAATCTGGCCGCGGTTGGAATAATCGCAAATATTATGCCAATGGAAGATGGGGCCTTCTGGGAGATGGGGAGCGAGGAAGCTGGCGACGTCTGGAAGGACCTTGAGATTTGGATCATGCAGTTCTTCACCACCCCCGATCCCTATGAAGCAACGCAATGGTTCGTGTCCAACCAGGTCGGTATCTGGAACTGGGAACGCTGGACGAACGAGGAATATGACAGACTCTATGCCGAAGGCATTGCCGAGCAGGACTTGGAGAAACGCAAATCCATCTATCTGCGGATGCAGGACATCATGGAAGAAACCGGCGCCTATGTCTGGATCAACCATGAGCCAACCGCCTATGTCCATCGCGCGGGCGTAACGATTAGCACCGCGCCGTCTGGCGAGCTTGATTATCGCAGGTTCGAATTTGCCTGATGTAAACCCGGTTCGGCCAATTGGCCGGACCGGGATCTTGGCAGGATCGGCTCATTCCAAACTCTGTTTTGAGGAGACAAGATGATCCTCTACGCGATCAAGCGCGTTGGCCTGTCGGTGATTGTGATCTTGCTGGTTGTGCTGGTGCTATTTGCGCTGTTGCATCTTATTCCGGGCGATCCGGCGACAATTGCATTGGGGCCGCGTGCCAGCCCCGAAACAATCGCGCGGTTTACCGAGAAAATGCACCTGAACGAGCCGGTCTGGAACCAATTCCTGATTTTTGTTGGCAATCTGGCCATCGGTGATCTGGGCGAGGACGTGTTTTCCAATCGACCGGTCACACAGATTATCGGTGAAAATATCGGATTTTCGCTATCGCTCGGTGCCGCCGGGCTTGGCTGGGCGATCCTCCTTGGCATCCCTCTGGGCTGTCTCGCGGCCCTGCGTCCGAACTCGGCACTTGACCGGATCACCGGGATCATTTCCGTTGGCACCATAGCGGTGCCATCCTTTGTGGTTGCGATCTGGTCGCTCTTGTTCTTTTCGGTCATGTTGCGGTGGCTGCCGGCTATTGGGGCCGGAGAGCCCGGCCAACTTGGGGATCAGCTTCTCCATTTGATCCTGCCAGCCTTCGCACTGGGGCTGGGCTGGGTCGGTTACCTGTCCCGAATGGTGCGCGCGTCGCTGCTGGAAGTGATGCACGAAGACTACATCCGCTCTGCCAATGCGTTCGGTCTGCGCCCCCGCGATGTCATCATCAACTATGCCCTGCGGGTCGCGATCCTGCCGACGATCACCCTCATCGGCCTCGGGTTCGGCGGGTTGATCTCTTCCACGGTCTTCGCCGAGGTGATCTTTGCCCGACCCGGGCTTGGCAAGCTGCTCTACGACATGGTGTCAGCCCGCAACTTTCCTGTTGTTCAGGGGGCGGTGCTGGCGACGACCTGCCTCTATATCACATTCGTTCTTGTTGCTGATCTCATCATAGCCTGGATTGATCCCCGTGTCCGTGAAGCCCTCTGACCCGCAAGCGCCCGAAGGCGCACAGCGCCATGGTGGCACACGCCTGCGCCAGTTTCTGGGCAGCTGGAAGGCGATGCTTGGGCTGATCCTAGTGGTGCTGTTCATCGCCAGCGCACTGTTTGCACCGTTTCTTGCCCCCTATGACCCGAATGCGCTCGACATACCGGCGCGCCTGTCCGTGCCGACGGCCACACATTGGGCGGGCACCGACCAGCTTGGGCGCGATACGTTCTCGCGGTTGATATTCGGGGGCCGGGTTGCCCTGAAGATCGCTGTCATCGGGGTCTCTGTAGCGTTGTCTGCCGGTCTGATCCTTGGCATGATCGCAGGCTATGGCCCCAAATGGCTCGATAACCTGCTGCTTCTGGCGTTCGACACGGTTCTGGCCTTTCCGACAATAGTTCTGGCACTGGCCACCGTTGCGCTGGTCGGGCCGAGCCTGGAACTGGTGCTGATCATCGTTATCGTTTCTACCACGCCGGGTTATGCCCGTATGGCACGCACCTCGACGTTGGCCCTGAAAAACGATGAATACATTCTGGCGGAGCGCTCGCTTGGGGCCAGCACGCCGAGGATCCTGATCCATCACGTCCTGCCCAATGTGGTGGGGCCGCTGTTGATCCTTGCCGCGATGGATGTCCCTGTCGTGGTGACGATCGAAGCCGGGCTCAGCTTTCTCGGGCTGGGTGTTTTGCCACCCATGGCAAGCTGGGGCACGATCCTGAACGAAGGCTATCTGGTGATCCGCGACGCACCCTTTATGGTGGTCGCGGCAGGTATTCCGCTGGTCCTGACCACGCTCGGGTTCACATTCCTGGGCGAGGCCCTGCGCGACATTTTCGATCCGCGCATGGGGAAAGGCCGGTCATGAGCGCGCCGCATCTCGATATCCGTGGCCTTTCGGTGAATTTCTCCACGCCGCATGGCCCCATTCACGCCCTGCGCGATGTCAGCTTCGCAGTTCCCAAAAACAGCGTCGTTGGCATTGTCGGAGAAAGCGGGTCGGGTAAAAGCACGGTCTTGTGGTCCATTCTTGGCCTGCTTTCGGCAAATGCCAGTATCACCGATGGCGAGGTACTGTTCGAGGGGCGCGACATGCTGCGTCAGGATGCCACCGCGCTTCGCGCCGCGCGCGGGCAGGATATGTCAGTGGTCTTTCAGAACCCTATGGCTTCGCAAATCCCGGTTCTGACCTATGGTCGGCAGATGCTGGATATCCTCTATCGCAAGCGCGATCTGAGCGCCGCTGACAAGCGCGCCCTGGCGGTGGACATGATGGACCGCGTCGGCATTCCGGACCCGGCGACCCGGATCGATCAGTATCCGCACCACTTTTCCGGCGGCATGCGTCAGCGTGCGGGGATTGCGATGGCGCTGTTGCCGCGGCCACGTCTGTTGCTGGCGGACGAGCCGACAACGGCACTGGATGTGACAATGGAAGCCCAAGTGATCCACCTGATGCGCGATCTGGCCGCTGAGCTGGAGACGACGGTGCTGGTGGTGTCGCACAACCTCGGCCTGATCGCCGAAATGTGCGATCATGTTGTTGTCATGTATGCCGGTGAAGTGCTGGAAACCGGACCCGTCCACGAGATTTTCCACAACGCCCGCCATCCCTATACCCGCGCGCTTCTGGAGTGTGATCCGGCCCGCATTCTGCAAAAGACCCGGCACCTGCCGGTAATCAAGGGAAATTTACCCGATCTCGGTATGCCACCACAGGGCTGCATCTTTGCGCCGCGCTGCACGCAGGTTCTGGCGCGGTGCACAACCGATGCCCCCTTGCCACAGACCAGCAAGTTGGAACATTCGGTGCGGTGCCATGCGCCTTGTGATGCGCAAACCGCCCGGGCCGTCACACCCGATCAACCGACATCCGCCGGCGTGCCTCAGCCCATGCCGGACACTCAGCCGCTTCTCGAGGTGCCGATGCTGAACGTTCGGTTTCGCACGGTCGGGCCGATACGCGCCGCGCTGAACCGGATCGCGGATTCTTACGTCGATGGGGTTCTGGATGCCGGGCTTGTGGTGAACCGGGGCGAAACGCTTGGTCTTGTCGGCGAAAGCGGCTCGGGCAAGACGACGTTGGGCCGTGCGATTCTCAATCTCACATACTCAAACGCCGGGTCGGTCAGGTTCGAAGGCCGCGAAATCCGCAATCTGCGTGAACGCGATTTCAAACCGCTTCGTCGTGACATGGCAATGATGTTTCAGGATGCCATCGGATCACTGAGTCGTCGCAAATCGGTCCGGTCCCTGATCACCGAGCCATTTATCATCCAAGGTGTCAGCGGCCTTGATCTGAACGCCGAGGCTGGGCGGCTTGCCGATCTGGTGCAATTGCCGAGGTCGTTCCTGTCACGCTACCCGCACGAACTTTCGGGTGGGCAGGCGCGACGCGTGGGGGTTGCCCGCGCGCTCGCACTCAATCCCAAGCTCATCATCGCGGATGAACCGACGGCTGGTCTCGACGTTTCGGTACAGGGCGAGATCCTGAACCTGATGGCTGACCTACAGTCAGAGAAGGGGCTAAGTTATCTTCTGATCACCCATAACCTGGCGGTTGTGCGCCATGTCAGCGACCGGTTGGCGATCATGTATATGGGCCGGATCGTTGAGCAGGGCGACGCCGAAGCTATTTTCGCCCGCCCGGCGCACCCATATACGCATGCACTGGTGTCGGGTGTGCCACAGCCTGATCCCGATCTGCGCAGCACCGTTGCCCCCCTTCGTGGCGAAGTGCCCAGCCTTCTGAACCGTCCGGCGGGATGTGAATTTGCCTCACGCTGCCCTTTTACAAAAGACAAATGCAAGACAATCAAACCGGCACAGTCGATGGCTCCGGACGGACGCACTTACGCATGTCATTTCCCGCTGATCTGACGCCCCCTGCAAACAGCCCTGAACGAAAGACCAGAAAACATGAGCTACGGCATCTACATCGGGAAGAACCATAGCAGTACCGGGCACGCCTGGCTGGCAGGGTATGGCGACGAACCGTCAAGCCATTGGCTGGAGATCGTTCCGCGCCGCAGCCATCCTGACACGGCCACGATCACTGTTGGCATGACGCCCGAGGCTGATCTGCCGGGGCGGCTGAGCACGATCCCGCAAGTCGCCGAGACTGCGCGGCACCTGCGGGTCAGCTACAGCTACTATCTGGGCGCGCCATCACCCCTGACCAATGGCGGGTTGAACGAACACGGGGTCGCGGTGCGCGACATCTGGGCGCCGTCGCGCCCCGAGCTGATTGCCCTTACACCAGCTGAGCAGACCGGGCCGAACTATTCTGATCTGGCGCGGATCATTCTGGAGCGCGCCCATAGCGCCCGTGAAGGCGTTGACATCATTGAGGATATGATCGCAACCCATGGCTATTCCAGCTACGGTGGCAACTCGCATATAATTGCAGATACCGACGAGGCCTGGGTGGTCATCGAATTTGCCGGTGGCCTTGGGCTCTGGGTCGCTGAACGTCTGGGACCCGACAGTATCCGTGCGTCACGCCCCGGATATATTGGCCGGATCCCGATGGAACCGAGTGAAGATTTTCACTTTCCATCACATTTCATTACGACAGCGATTGACCGAGGCTGGTACGATCCGGGATCAGGCGCCTTTGACGTGAATGCGGTTTACGGCGATGGCAAGGGCCGCTGGGACGGCGTGCAATGGATCGAAACAGAGATGCAGGCCCGTGCAGCGCGGGCGGAAAAGATCAGCCAGCCGGACGTCATATGGGCGATAAGCACCGAAAAGCTGACCGGCGATACAGCCGGTTATGGCCAGGTTGTGCCGCTTCTTGACCCATCAGATGATGCGCTGCGACTGCTGTGGCATGCACCGGTTGGCCCGGTCACCGCGCCGCTTGTCCCGGTGTTCATCGGCCAGACGGACGTTCCGGTCGAATATGGGCTGCACAGATATCTTAAGACAGGCGAAAGCAGCCGGTTTCTGGACCACCGCCACGACGACGAACCGGGCCGGATTTCGACCGTGCCGCAAAATCGCGAGGTCACTCGCTCGGCGTTTCAGGTGCAAAAGCGCCTGATGCATCTGGCGTTTCGCCTGGGGCCAGTCACCCTGAGGGACATCCGGGCGCATTGGCGGGCGATGGAGGCCGGATTGGCGGAGGAATTGCCAGATATTGTGGCCTCAGCCGAGATCCTGATGGCGGCCGGTCGGACGGACCTTGCGGCACAGGCTCTGACGCGTTTCAGTTCGCAGGCCCTCTCGCTTGCCTTGCAAGATGCCGAGGCGTTATCTGCGGCATATGAAGTTTTGCTTCGTAACGCTGGCGGCCTGAAAGACGGTGGGTCGGCGATGGTTCCCGAACAGATATGGTAACCTCGGACTCCGGTGACACAGCCGGGCGCGCAGGCTCTGATAGGGCACATGAGCCCGGGCAGGTTCCACGCCTTGACTGGGATCGGGGGCCGTGGAACCACTGGACCTTTCAGAATATTGACCTGATCCTGCCAACCGCACCGATCCGTAAAGGCCCCCAAGTGACGGCCCTGCCGCAGGCTACAGGGTCATTGAATGCCTTCGGCTACCGTGGTGCAGACGGAGCGCCGACAACCTTCGGCCAGATGCTTGAAGAAACCTATACCGATGCGATGTTTGTCTGGAAAGACGGGCAGTGTCTTCACGAAAGCTACCACAACGCGATGAGCCCTCAGACATTGCACCTGCTTCAGTCAGTTTCAAAGTCGATTACAGCGACAGCGGCCGCTTGTCTTTTTGCAGAACAGATCATAGACCCTTCGGCACCCATTACAGAATATTTTCCCGAGCTTGAAAAAACCGCGTGGAACGGGGCGAGCGTTCAACATGTCCTGGATATGACATCGGGCGTGGCGTTCAACGAAACCTATGAGGCGCGCGATAGCGACATTGGCAAAATGGACTTTGCTGCCGGGTGGAAACCTGCGCCGCCCGGTGTGGACGTGACATCCTGGCCGGGTTGTATCCGGGACCAGATATTGTCTCTTACCGACGCCGATGCGGGCCATGGGCAACGCTTCTGCTATCGGTCAATCGAGACGGAAGTTCTGGCACATGCCATGGAGCGAGTCACCGGGCAGTCTCTCGCCGACATCATTTCCGACCGGTTGTGGAAGCCGCTGGGCTGTGAGGAAGATGCGAACATCACCGTTGATGCGACGGGTTACGGCCTTGCCTGCGGTGGTATCAGTGCGACGCTGCGCGATCTGGCCCGTTTTGCGCTTGCTCTGGTAAATAATGGGGACGTTGGGGGTCGAAACGTTCTCCCGCGCGCCTGGATTGCCGATATAAGGCACGGAAACCATGGCCTTTTTGACGAAGAGTCGCGTCAGGATTTCCCCAACGGGCGCTACAGGAACCAGTTTTGGATTGAAGATGTCAGCGGCGAACGACATCTGTGTTTGGGCGTGTTTGGCCAACTGATCTTTGTCTCGCCTGAATCTAGTTTCATTGCGGTCAAGCTCTCTTCATGGCCGAGCTTCTCAGACACAAAATGTCTCAATAGCACTTTGGCCGCGCTCCATGCCGTTGAAACCGGGTTTTCGTAAGCGTTTGCGAAATAGGGGAAAAAGCTAACAACGCCCTTTTTGGGACCGATGTTGTGACTCTCTGGAAACAGGCTACGACATGCAAGCAGTGAAAGTGCAGTTGCTGTTGCCGGGAGCTACGGGGGTATCCGCGGTTACGTTGCGTTGGGGGCCGAACTTCAATCCCTAGGACTGGGAATTGCGGGCATGAACCCCAGAGGGTGCGGGGGCAGCCAGGCCTCTCTCGACGACGTAACGCTAGGAGATCTGGCTCAAGATGTGATCAATGTATTGAGCGCCGTCTGCGTCGTGCCAACGCTCCTGATTGGACATGCCGGCGGGAATCGAGTGGCGCGTATGGCAGCGAGTATGCGGCCCGATCTGATTAAGGGCGTTGTGCTTCTGGCCGCAGGCGGAATGGTGCCTCCCGATCGGGAGGCGCAAGCGGCGCTGTCTCAGTTGATTTCGGGTAACGCCGACAGGGCTGAACGGCTAAGACTTTACCGCATAGCGATGTTTGCGCCCGCAAGTGTAATTCCGCACGAATATCTCGACGTACCAGACCGTTCAGTTGAATTCGGCCGAGCATTTGCCGCGGCTTTGGAAGCCACTCCCGTATCTACTTGGTGGTCGGGTGGTAGCTGCCCGATACTGGTCATTCAAGGTTTGCAGGATCGCATCGCTCCTCCTGCCAACGGCCATCATCTGAAAACTGAGTTCCCAGATCGCGTTGAGGTCGTCGATCTGGACGGTGCAGGACATGCCCTCTGCACCGAAAGGCCGAGAGAGATCGCGGCGCTTGTTGCGGACTTCGCGCGGCGCATTTGGGCTGGGGAGCAGTCGACACCTCGATGACAGCCAATCCACAATTGAGACATTCGTTGTGACTGCAGCGAACGTCCGCTGCTGGTGAAAGCGATCATTGAGAGCCAAAATTCGAATTTGCAGCCATGAAGGACTGCTTTACCAGCAGCAGACAGTCACCAAATTTCGGTGAATGACTGCATCGAGCCCAGAGGGGCCATTACCCGCAGCAGTTTTTTCCTTCTTGGATAGGTGAGCAAGCTACCGTTCCGTAGGAGCAAAAAACACAGCAATCTCCGGGCAACGGTTTCATAACGGCTTTGCATGAAGCGCATTCGTAGAACTACTGACAGGCATCTGATGGCATGGTCTCGACTGCGGCATGGCCGCACTCAGGACAGGAGATTTCGCTTTCCAACTTTATGTTTAGGTCATTCATGGTGTCACATCAGGGTTATGAGAAAGTCATTGATACGGGCTTCGTTAAAAACGATCACCCATGCGAGTGCGGCCAGAACGGTGCTTCCGAGCAGCCAATCCGCCCATGTTGTGGGTGAAGCCATGAGCGGGCAAAAGTGGTTCGATGTCGGTATATTCGATGAGGCGCACAAGACCGCAGGACGTGAAGGTGGTCGGTTCAGCTATGCGCTTGAGGATGCCAACCTGCCCATAGCCAAGCGCGTGTTCATGACCGCGACACCTCGGCACTATGACGTTCGCAACAAAGACAAGGAAGGCGACAAGAAGCTCGTCTATTCGATGGACGTGCCAGAGGTATAAGCCTGAGAGTTCGCGCCACAGCCAAGTTAGCACGCGTCTCTGCCTCTCTCATGCGGTGAAGGCGGGCCAGGTCTCTTGAGTATTCTGGCTCACATTCGGGTCAGTTATTTTGAAGTCGTTTGAACAAGGCAGAGGTGTCCCATCTGCCGCCACCCATTTTCTGCACGTCCTTATAGAACTGATCCACAAGCGCAGTGACTGGTAAGGACGCGCCGTTTTCATTCGCGGTGTCAAGGCAAATCCCAAGGTCCTTGCGCATCCAATCAACCGCAAATCCATGATCAAAATGATCATCGAGCATCGTTTTGTATCGATTCTGCATTTGCCATGATCCCGCTGCCCCCTGACTGATGACCTCGACCACAGCCTCACCGTCTAATCCTGCTTTAGACGCAAAATGCAGTGCCTCTGACAAGCCCTGTACAAGTCCCGCAATCGCGATTTGATTGCACATCTTGGTCATCTGCCCCGCGCCGCTGTCGCCGATGCGCCGGCAGAGCTTGGCATAGACGTTCAGTACAGGTTCTACCAAATCGTAATCTGCCTGATCGCCACCACACATGATCGAGAGTTGGGCGTTTTCCGCCCCTGCTTGCCCGCCTGAAACAGGGGCGTCCACATAGGCGATGACCTTCTCCTTGGCGGCAGCATAAAGCTCAGCCGTCACAGCGGCGGAAACAGTCGTATGGTCCACGAAGGTGCTGCCCTTGGAAATCGCTGCAAATGCGCCATCGGGTCCAAGGCACACGCTTCGCAGATCATCGTCGTTTCCCACGCAGGCCAATACTATCTCAGCACCCGTCGCGGCTTCTGCCGGGGTTTTACCCAAGGCCCCACCGTATTCCTTTACCCACGTTTCGGCCTTCGCTGTGGTCCGATTGTAAACTGTCACGTCATGGCCGGCCTGTGCCAAATGGCCTGCCATCGGATACCCCATGACACCAAGGCCCAGAAATGCGATTTTTGTCATTGATTTTTCCAATATTTTTAAAGTTTGTCCTGCGGGGTTTTTCCCGCAAAGAACGCATCAAGGTTGTCCAGCGCACGGAACCCCATGGCATCACGTGTCTGCAGCGTGGCACTGCCGATATGGGGCAGCATAAAGACATTATCGTATGCGGCGAATGCGGGATTGCCCCCCGGCTCGACCTTGAAGCAATCCAGCCCCGCTGCAGCCACCTGACCGCTATCAAGTGCGGCTATTAGGGCGTTTTCGTCGACCAAGGCGCCTCGCGCCGTGTTCACAACGACAGCGCCACGGGGCAACAGTGAGAAACGCTCTGCATTCATCAGATCCGCTGTCTCCGGCGTAGCTGGGCAATGCAGCGATAGAAAATCTGCGACCCGCAGAAGCGACTCGACGGTGTCGTGATAAACCGCGCCGTGCGCTTGATCTTCAGGCAAGGCGCTGCGGTTAAAGTAATGCACTTCCATATCGAAGCCGCGGGCTTTCGCGGCAAAAGCCCGTCCGACACGACCCATCCCGACAATGCCCAGACGCGCGCCTGTCACCTGCTTACCCACCATGAATGCCGGTGACCAGCTGTCCCAGTTGCCCGTACGTACGATCCGATCACCAGCGACTGCGTGACGGGCAGCACCCAGCATCAATAACATCGCTAGTTCTGCCGTTGCGTCCGACAGCACATCGGGCGTATTTGTAACAACGATCCCGAGCGCTTTCAGTGCAGGCAAATCACAGTGATCCACGCCGACGGAATGGTTCGCAATAATCTGAAGACGATCGGAAAATTGCGCGACGACATCAGCACTGAAATGCTCGGAGTGACATGGAATAATTGCGTCAAAATCGGCGCTTGCCGCAATGAGATCCGCGGCGGTTCCGGGAGTATCGTCATGATTGATGACGACGTCAAAATCTCGCGCGGCTCGTTCCAGAGTTGCGTCAGAAAGGCGGCGGGTAATCCAAAGGCGTTTCTTGCTCATTTCTTACGAACGCAATCGTCCCAGAAGTCATAGACCGCCATGCCGCAAACGATGATCGCAATGATCATGAACGGCAAGCCACCCATGAAACCGGCAAAACCACTCGAGATGCTTTGAGACAAACCGCCAATAAAAATGCACAGGAATGCGGTGCCTATTAGCCCTGCAATCAGTTTGACCGTGTATGACATTTCAGGTTCCTTTCTGATCTACTGTTTCAGCGAGATATTTCTGAAGCCATCGCGCTGTGCGCAAAAGGCGGTCGTCTTTTTCTGCGGGGCCGATCAACTGTACACCAATGGGCAATCCATTTTCCCCCACCAGAAGTGGAAGCGTAACACAGGGCAGACCAGCTAAAGTCCACAGGGTGCAGAAAATCGGATCGCCCGTGCCCTCACCAAACATTGGCGCCTCGCCCGCAGCGGACGGCGCAATGATGGCATCATAATCGACAAAGAAATTAGCAAAGAATGCTTCCGCTGACGCTTTGACGGCCAACGCATCTTCATACTCGGTCTTAGTAATCTTTCGCGCGCGCGTTATGATCGTCTTAAGTATATCGCTAATCTGGTCCCAGTTTTGATCGAACACCTCAGCCTGATGTTGCGCGATTTCGTATTCGTGGATGCGAGCTTGTACTGTGACAAGGTCGGCCAATGTGTCAGCCGGTTGCATCCGCGTAACTTGTGGGCCAAGGATTTCCAGAACTGCCTCGATCCCATCGCGAGCGTCGGTTGACAGCCTATCATTGAAGGGGAGATCGAACCACGCAAATTCAGGCGTGACTGGCGCCTCCGCCTGTGCACCAGTTAACATGTTGGGCCGCGGTCGGGCTAGGCTGACGGTATCGTATTGATCATAGCATCCGAGCACATCTGTCAAAAGTGCGACATCAGCGAGGCTGCGGCCAAAGCAGCCGACTTGATCAAGAGAGACTGACGTTTGAAGAACACCACTTCGCGAAATCACGCCCCGCGTCGGCTTGAATCCGAATGTACCGCAAAATGACGCTGGCCGGATCACGGACCCATTGGTCTGCGTCCCGACCGCTAGCGGTACATGGAAAGCTGCCACAGACGCGGCTGATCCGCTTGATGACCCTCCTGGGCTGTGATCCGGATTGTGCGGATTGCGGGTTTCATTGGCATGAACAAAGGCCAGTTCCGTTGTAACGGTCTTGCCCAAGATAATCGCGCCCGCTTCGCGCAGTCGCTCTACCAGGCGCGCCACATGATCCGTCCGGCGACCAGAAAAAATTGGAGTTCCGCACTGGGTTGGCATTTTGGCCGTATC
This sequence comes from Sulfitobacter sp. TBRI5, assembly GCF_051013555.1. Taxonomy (NCBI): domain Bacteria; kingdom Pseudomonadati; phylum Pseudomonadota; class Alphaproteobacteria; order Rhodobacterales; family Roseobacteraceae; genus Sulfitobacter; species Sulfitobacter sp. TBRI5. The sequence goes on from NZ_CP112884.1 coordinate 2,566,654, forward strand.
GATTATGTCCTTAAGCCCGACAGGAATGCCATGCAACGCACCTGTGGCAAGGCCCGCCTTGCGGATCCGGTCACATTCCTCTGCTTGTGCCAACGCCACGTTGCCATCCAGAAACGCCCACGCCTTGATCCTGTCATCCGTTGCCTTGATCTGCCCGATACAGGATTTCACAAGTTCGACTGAGCTAAGCCGACCCGAAGCGAAGGCGTCCAGCGCCTCGGATGCAGTCAGTTTGTAACTGTCTTGGATCATGGAATATATGGACCGAACAGGTAATCAGGGAACCAAAGTGCGATGGCTGGGAAGGTATACATCAAGACCATCGTCAAGATCACGATCCCCAGATAAGGCATGATACCACGGAAAATCTCCATTAGCTCGATCTGGTTTTTGAGCACCCCTTTTAGATAGTAGGCAGACATGGCCATGGGGGGCGTCAGGAACGAGGTTTGCAAGTTCAGCGCGATCAGCATCGCAAAGAAGTACGGGTTTACACCGAACACTTCGAGAAGCGGCAGGAAAATCGGCACGAAGATGATCAAAATCTCGGACCATTCCAGCGGCCAACCCAGCAAGAAGATGATGACCTGCGCAAGGATCAGGAACTGCCACGGCTCAAGGTCCATACCGCCGACCCAATGGGCGATAATGTCGTGCCCGCCAAGGTATGAGAACACCGACGCAAACGTCCATGATCCCACGAACAGCCAGCACACCATTGCGGTGGCTTTGGCGGTCAGGAACACGCTTTCTTTCAGCTTCTGCCACGTCATCGAGCGATAAAGCACAGCCAGCACCATACCACCCAGCGCACCCATGGCCGCAGCTTCGGCTGGTGTCGCCAAACCGCCAAGGATCGAACCAAGAACCAGCGCGATCAGCACCGTCAGGGGAACAAAACTCACCAGAAGGTCTTTGTAGATTTCTTTCGGGGGGGGCGGGTTTTCGGTAGTCGGCTTTGGTGCAAGCGCGGGATTTAGGTAAACGCGGATCATCACGTAAACGATGTACAATCCCGCCAGCAGCAATCCAGGGAAAACCGCAGCCGCATAAAGGCGCAGCGGTGACAAATCAGCAATCGCCGCATAGACAATCAGCATGATTGACGGCGGGATCAGAATACCCAGCGTACCACCCGCACAGATCACACCCGCAGCGAAACTCTTATTGTAGTTGGCGTTGGCCATTGCCGGAAAGGCCAGAAGGCCCATCAGCGTTACAACCGCCCCCACAATACCAGACGCGGTCGAGAACACCGCACAGGTCAGAAGCGCGGCAATGGCAAGGCTGCCCGGCAGATTGCGCGCGGCCATGTAAAGCGAGAAGAACAACTTGTCGATAATGTTCGCCCGCTCAACCACGTAACCCATGAATAAGAACAACGGGATCGCCACAAGGATCGGGTTCTCCATCACGGAGTAGGTGTTCTGGTTCAGAAGGTAGAAAATATTGTTGTCAAAAATATCGCTGAAATTCTCGATCGAGCCTCCGCGGTGATAGGCGTAATAGCCAAACGCCACACCCATCGCGAGCAACGTAAAGGCAATCGGGAAACCAAGGAGAACGAGAACAATAAACAGTCCAAGCATCAACAGGGCGACTTCGGGATTTGTCATCTTTTTATCTTTCTAGAAGCGCTTGAAGGCGGTCATTTTTTGGAAGGAGAGACTGCTGCGATGGCGTCTAGGTCCGCATCGGTCAGCAGGTCTTCTGTCTCTTTCACGTCAGCAAGCCGTTCGGGCCAAACGCCGGTGCGCATAGCCATCACGCAGCGTACCAACTCGGCGATGCCCTGGATTACGAGCAATCCACCGGATAAGGGGATGAGCGACTTGAAAAAGTAAATCTGGATAGAGGCCGGGCTGTTGAAGCTGACCTCTTTGTAGCGCCAGCTGTCGGACGCAATCTCGTAGCCATACCACGCAAGCGCGATAACGCCGGGAAAGAAAAACAGGAAATACAGCACAAAATCGAGGCCTGCCTGAGCCCTGACTGGGAACAAACGGTACAGGACGTCGGCCCGCACATGCGTATCTTGCGCCAAGGCGTAGGCCCCGCACATCAAGAACAAGGCGCCATACATCTGGATCATCATATCGAAGGCCCAAACGGTCGGTGAGTTCAGGACATACCTTACGAAAACCTCATAAGACACTGACAATGTCAGGATCAGGATACACCACCCGAAGGCGCGACCGATCCAAAGGCTAAGCCCCTCAATTGCATGCACGAATTTCATCTTCTGCTGCTCCCCTTACAGATAGAACGGGCGTTCTTCAGTCCCCCAAAGTCGCAAAGCCCGGACACCTGCTGGTGCCCGGACCTTGCCGTCAGTTTCAGCGATCAGGAGAAGTAGTGATCGTAGGCCAGCTTGTAATCCGGCTGGTTCAGGTTCAGGTAGCCCATGACCTCGCGTGCGTAGGTCTTCTGGGATTCCATCACGCGGGCGAAGAAGGGGTCTTCGCTTGCGATGCGATCAGCAACTGTGTCCCATGCCGCGAGCTGTGCCTCAAGGACAGCTTGTGGTGTGCGGTGTACGCTCACGCCGTCCTGCTCTTGCAGCTTGATCAGGTCATCGGAGTAACGCTTGGTGTTGCCCCAGTAGAAACCGGAGTTTTCAGCCATGGATGCGTTGCGGATGATTGCCTGATGTTCTGGCGACAGGCCGTTCCAGACGTCTTTGTTGATCGTAACTTCAAAGCACTCTTGGCTCTGGTGGTATGACGCAAGCATGTAGTCCTTAGACACATCCTGCATACCAAAGTCGCGGTCAGACGTCGGGTTGTTGAATTCGGCTGCGTCAATCAGACCCGACTTCATGGCCGGCTGGATTTCGCCACCCGGCAACTGAACAACAGACATGCCCATTTCCAGCATTACATCCGCGGCAAGACCCACAGTGCGGTACTTCAGACCATTCATCTGCGACGCATCCGTAATTGCCTCGCTGAACCAGCCAAGGGGCTGTGCAGGCATGGGTGAGTTGAAGAAGGACACAACATTGAGCTGCAACTCTTCCATCAGCTCATCAAAAAGTTCCTGGCCGCCACCTGCGTGGATCCAACCCAGCATTTCCTGGCTCGACCAACCAAAGCAAGGCCCAGTCCCGAAAAGAGACGCGGACTTGGATTTACCGTACCAATATGCGGAAACATAGTGAGCTGCGTCAAGAACGCCGCGGTGAACCGCGTCTTGCATCTGGCTTGTTTTCACGACGGAATCGACAGACAAAACCTCGATTGTCAAAGAACCACCGGACATTTCATTGACGCGATTTGCAAAGGATTGCGCATTTTCTAAGAAAATACCGCCACCCCAAGCCGCTTGCATTTTGATGTTTGTGCCGTGGCTTTCAGCGACCGCTGGTGTCGCCAACGCTGCGGCACCGGCGACGGCCGTTCCGCGCAAAAACTTTCTACGATTGATAGAGTTTGTCATGTTTCCTCCCAAGGATTGATTCAAATTGAGCTGCCGACAAAGGGCAACTCTGACTTATGAGCCTCGGGCGCGAAATTTACATGATGCTTGTTCCTCCCAGACCAGCATCATGCGTCGCTTAAGCCCGCGAACCTTTCGGACCTTAGAAGAAAAAAACTCTGGAACAAGCATTTAATGGCAAAAGTTTCTGCCAAGCGTTCGATCGCGCCTAGTCCCATTTGCATTGAGCGGGCAGTGCTAGATTTGTCTTTGAGCACCATTTTCGAAGGAGGAATCGTGTGTAAAGTCAATTTTTTCAGAGTGTTGGAGCATTCTTCTTTTGACCGCTCATTACCAGACAGTCCGTGAAAATTTGTTTTCAAAGTTCACAGATCTTTTGGTGTGAACGAAACTCTTTCAGATATCTGAACCGCGCCAGTTTTGGGATAGCCGCTTTGCCCCACATATGCTCCCCTAAACAGAATGTTTCCATTGGTGTCGCAAAGCATTTGGTATCAGAATGACAAGGAAAGCGAGTTCAGGGGAGAACCACCATGCTTCAGACACTGGGACTTCTCTTGGGCTGCCAGTTGCTTGGAGAAATGACTGCTCGCGGCCTTAGCTTCCCCATTCCGGGCCCAGTGCTGGGGCTCGCATTCTTAGTGCTGCTGCTCGGCTTAGTTCGAGAATTAACTTTCCACCTAATGGATTTAAGCCACCGGCTTCCAGCCGGTTCGCTTCAGCGAATCTATTCTGATCTTCTCTCCTGAATTTTGAAACCCGCTGAGGCGGTATGGTTTCAAAATTCAGGAGAGAAGATCATGCGCTACTCGTCATCCGCGCACACGCGATTCTATCATAGATACCACGTCGTATGGGCCACGAAGTACCGGTACAAGGTTCTGCAGGGTGCCATGCGTGAGCGGATCCGTGAAATAATCATCCAGACCTGCGGAGAACTGGGTGTCCATATCGTGAAAGGCGTTTTGGCGCGCGATCATATCCATATGTTCCTGTCGATCCCGCCCAAGCTGTCCCTGTCCGATGTCATGCAACGCATCAAGGGTCGCTCATCCCGACGCATCCAGATGGAGTTCCCTGACCTGCGCAAGCGGTATTGGGGCAGACGCTTTTGGGCGCGTGGGTATTTCTCGACGACCTCCGGGAACGTGACTGACGATGTCATCAAGCAGTACCTGGAATTACATTCCACCAAATGATGCCTCCTGCGTCAGCAGGAGGTCCTTCACTGAAATACGGAAGCTTATTCAGTAATGCCTTTAGCGAAATCAGCGGGCCAAGCAGCTCCACCTTTTCGCGCAGCCGGCTGTCATCAAATCCACCCTTTTTACCGCGCTCAACACGCATCTCGCTGATGATCTCGGCCAATTCAGCATCCTGTTCCTGCATGGCTTGCAGGACATCCCACGCCTCGTTGAAGCCGGTTCTTTCAAGCGCATCTTCAACGCTTTCCCCCGCTTCTGTCTCCAGAAACAGCGGCAGCAACAGGTAGCCAAACTCTTTGCCCGTACTGTCGGACTTGCGCATGGCCCGACCTGCGGCCTGTACAATGTCCACCTTACTTTTGCGCGGGGACAGGAACGCCACGACATCAACGGTGGGCACGTCCACACCTTCGGTCAGGCACCGTGCATTGGAAATAACGGCCCTGTCGGCACTCCTGAACGCGCCCATGACCGTTTCACGCGCGGCTGTGCGCATCGCCCCGTTGACGTGCAGCGCCTGATAGTCGGGCATGTGGGTCTTGATACCGCTGGCAGTCTCACCCGTGAAGTCTTTCGCTGACGCCACGCTGCTGTGGAACGAGAACACCTTGCGCAGGTCATGTTCTGCGCACGCCTGTTTGAGCGCGATCTGGGTCGCCACGCTGCGGGCCTTTATCGGGTCACCGTCAACCAGAACCTCGCCATGTTTCAGCAGGTCGTCATTGACCATCTCCGAGGTCACGACAGAGATAAGGACTTTGAAGTCACAGATGATGTCGTCTTTGGCCGCTTGGGCAAAAGACAGGGTGTGGACGATAGGGCCGTAGACCTCCGGCACGTCCATCGAATAGACGAGCTTCTTGTCGCCTTCCTTGTCTTTGTTGCGAACGTCGTAGTGCCGTGGTGTCGCGGTCATGAATACGCGCTTGGCGATAGGCAGGTTTGCGTCCTCAAGCGCGAAAGCAAAACGGCTTCCTTCGCGCCCTGCGGTTTTGTGCGCCTCGTCGAATATACCGACATCAAACGGCTTCTGCCCGCCCATGGCTTCACCCACAACATGGGCGGATTGGTAGGTGGAAAACACGACCTGAACGCCGTCCGCCTTGTCGTCCAGAAACGCCTTTACTTCATCGGGCTGTGTTGTGACCGGAAAATCGAGGTCCGCCTGATGGACCACCATCACGTCCTCAGTCCCCTTCGTTACCGTCGGGTCAGAACAAACCGCCAGAAACCTCGGGCGCTCCCAGCGTGTCTGTTTAAGCCACTCATGCAGTGTTTGCCGAACAAGCGACAGAGAGGGCAGAAGGACAAGGACCCGCTTGGGTTCCAGCCGCTCGGCCATCCACAGTGCAGTCAGCGTCTTACCCGTCCCGCAGGCCATCACTGTGGTGACCCTGTCGTGGTCCTTTAGGCCACTGAGGACCGCATCTAATGCCTGGGCCTGATGGGGTTTGGGTGAAAACGGTTCAAAAAGTATGACCTCCCCGCGAAGCCAAGTGTCGATGACCGCCAGATCACTTTCTTCGAGCCTGTCCAGATCGGCCCCACGGATGCAAAAGAAGTCCCGCCTGTCGGTGACGACCTCGAGGACCTCGCTGCTGTTGGTGAAGAGAACCTTGAGGTCGGCACGGTCAGCAAGGCCAACGAATGTGGAGAGTTCACTCCACGTCTGAGCCTTACGGCCTGTTCTGAATTTGACCTGATAGGCGGCATAGTCGTCATTCAGGGTTCTATAGACACCATCCACGCCCATATCCGTCGGGGGCAGCTTCAAGGCCTTCACGATGTCGCTTGGGATGGCACCGTCGGGCCAGACATCAGCCGCCTGATTGATCTTCTGAGTGGCCAGATAGGCTTCGGCAAATACCTCGAATGCATCACCGCGCTCTTGCGGCGTTGCCAGCCTTTCAATGCGCCCCTCCAGTTCACTGAAGCTGGTCAGACCGGAGTAAAGCCCAAGGGTACTGAAATGATTGGCCCGCCGATGACGCGAAGTCGAGATGATCTGGCTATCCATTCAAGGATGATTAACCAGTCGTCGGCAGTTGTCGATACAGATTGCAGTCACCGACAACGATCAGTCTTTGGGGAAAAAGGAGGCCCGCCGCTGGTGTGAGGAGAAATAGACGCGACGGGCCGTTCTTTGTTGCTGAGGCGGGGGGGCATCAGCAATCTAAGCGATAGCATCACAATGCGCCTAAATGATGGCTCCATTTTGAATTTATCTGTCAAATGTAATGGCTGGACTCATGGCTGCTGCGGCGATGCCCGGCCAGATGTTCTAGGTTCTGGGCCTAAAAATGAGGCTAGGCTTCAACGGCAGCTTCGACACAGTGCAGACATTGGCGAAGATTGCTGCGATGACCGAGTTGCCGACGAAGCCGACCGACCCTTGCATAGTCTACCTTTGAATAAAAAGGGGGTTGTCTATCAGGCTGTAAATTCTGTCTTCGTTGTAGCCATACAAGCATAATGCTGCATCTCGCGTGCTCATGAAGTCCATACTTGAAGAAAACAGTTGTTCGCAATTTGCATTTCGGGCTGCAATCCACTGGCGCTGGTGCGAACGAAGCGCGGCCCTTTCGCTGGTATTCTTCTCGGCCATCGCGGCATCATAGACTAGCCCAAGGATGCTATCGCTTTGCATGAGTTCTTTATCCATACAGAAGAGCCGCTCTACTTTTGTTTTTGCATTCGCACAGTTGAAACTCGGGCCAAATGGCCGCGGTCGAACGTCTGATCCCATCGTAGCGATAACACCATCAACACATGCTTTGCGTCCACCATGTATCGGCTTTGGATCGTCGCTGCCACGGTAGAAACCAAAACAACGAGCGGAGATTTCTGTCATCCATTTCATTTCTCCCGGGCCGTAGAGATCGGAAAACATCTCGAGCGTGCCAAAGGGAAATCCGTTTGAAACTGCAAGTTTGGCGATAGCTTCATTACATAATTCGTGACGAGCACCAGATGCAGAACAGGAATGAATTCCTAACATAGAACCCTGCGTCAAAATCGAGTACTCCCCAGCGGGGAAAAGGATCATTGCACAAGATGACGCGCATTCCTGATGCGCGACGATGCTAAATGAATTTGCCTTAATTCGTGTTGCCAACTCCATGGCAGCAGTGACGCTACCTCCTGGGCTAGTGACCATCAGCACACGGAAATCTGGCGGAACTGCACTGATTGCGGCCTCGAAGCGAGCTGCATCGCCAGTTTCGATAGGACCTCTACCAGCAACCACAGTGACCCCGCCATCTACTGGCGAGGGCTCAACTGTGAATGTCATCGACAATGCCGGAAGAGCGAAGAGGCCCAGACAAAAAGTGGAAAGCGCTAAATAGCGAAAAATCGTATGCAATAGTTTGGGAAAGGAAAACATAAATTTGAACTTTACTTTTTTCTGAGGGCCTTCGCCTCAAGTATGACTGAAAATATGCAACCGGAATAGGTCGCTTGTTCTCTGATTTTGCGTAGTCCGAGTTGGGCTCAAGGCGGTCATCCGAATGTTTTACTCCGATGACTGCTTTGCCACGCTGAGTGGCCTTTGCGGTGGTCTATTCCACTTTTTTCGGCATCAAGCACAATTGGAGTTGGAGCCCAGCCTTTGGGCCAACAAATACGGACCGAACGTCCTTGGCTTCTGCAAACTCCAAATGTAACCTTTTGAAAATATTGGAGGCCTACCGCATGAAACGCACTTTTCAAGCACTCACTGTGGCAGCGGCCCTAACCGTCTTTGGGCAAGTGTCTTGGGCGCAGGATTTCGAGAAAGGCTTAGAGGCTTACAACAACGGTGATTATGACGCAGCGCTAGAAGAATGGAGGCCTTTGGCGGAACAGGGCTATGCGCGCACGCAATACTTACTGGGCTGGATGTACGACAATGGCTTAAGCGTCCCATCTGATTATGCCGAAGCAAGAAAGTGGTACCGCCTCGCTGCAGAACAGCGAGATACGACGGCGCTGAACCGTCTGGGTGTTATTTATTTTTACGGCCGAAACGTTTCTCAGGACTACGATTATGCGTTCATGTGGTACAGTTTGGCAGCCTCACTTGGGGACGGATGGTCAATAAAAGATAGAGACAGAGCCGCGGCACTAATGACCCCCGAAGACATCTCGAAAGCCCAAGCACTGGCGGCAGAGTGTGTTGCCAAAAACTACAAGGGCTGCTGAACGAGGCGTAGGCCCATGCGTCCGTCTTGCCGACAGTGTAAACGTCAACTTATACTTAAGTTTGTCCGAAACATATCAAGGTTGGATTACCGTTATGCCATCAGCTTTTTTTAAATGTTTTGCGATTATTACATCACCAGTTATTACTTTGCTTCTTTTCAATCCAGCGTGCGCACAAGTCTTCACTCTTTCTGATAATGGAAAGTACGGTCACTTTGATGGAGCGATCACTACTGATAGTCCCGCTGCATTTAGGGCCTTCGTAGCAGACAGTCCTGCGCTTTTGGGAATTTCGCTCAACAGTCCGGGGGGAACGGTGGTATCAGCTCTAGAAATGGGGAATGTCATATCTGAACATAGGTTCGGCACTTTCATTGCTGAAGGGGACTTCTGCGCTTCGGCCTGCTCTATCTTGTTTTTCGCAGGGCATGATCGACTAGCAAAAGGCCAGCTAGGTGTCCATCAAATGGATGATGGTGGCCGCGCATCTGCGGCGACAATTCAATTCGTTTTAGCAGACTTGCTGGACGCTTTTGATCGATTTAACGTTCCTTGGGAAATATCGAAGCAGATGCTTACCACACCTGCCGATGCTATGTACTGGATATCCCCTGAAATGAGTGTCCGGTATGGCCTCAATCGAGATCTTCCGGGCGACGCATCGAGCACTTCCGTAGCGCTATCTCCCCCAAAAGTTGGCGCATCTTTTAAACAGTTTCCCACTAAGGTTTATTTGGCAGGTGCTCCGAGTGCTCCGGATTTTAGCGGACGAGACAAAAGCTTTCGCGGCTACCGCACTCGAATTAGTGAAGGTGTGAATGGTGGGGCAAACTTCGCCGGTCATATCGCAGTTGTAGAAGTGGGGTGTGGTACCAGTTGTCGTTTCGCTTTTGTTGTAGATTTACGTACAGGCGAGGTTGCTTCCTTTCCCTATGGTGGTGAGGAACAATACGAAATGGCGTTGTTGTACACAGTTGATAGTAGGTTGCTCAAAGTTGTCTGGGCAGATACATCCAGCTACCCTTATGGCCCGTGCATAGAGCAAGATCTTTTGATTGAGGGACTCGAGTTCCGTGTGCTCAGCGAGCGCCGGTTCCCGAGAAAAGACTTTTGCAATGGTTGAAGATTGTAGCGTCTTGGTGTGATTTTCAGGCCAACAAGGGCGTTTAACTGTCGCTACTCAAAGCCCACTTTAACAGCGAAAGTACAGCGCCGATAATACCACCCCAGATCGCTGCTTGCTTCACAAGTTTCCAAATCGAAGGCACGAAATAGTCTGAAGCGTAGTCGTGTTCTGGATACATTGCTTGAAACTGTGGTTCCGAGATAAGCGACCAATCTTCTCCATTTCCAATGGTGCTGTAAGCGATCACGAGCATTAAGAAGACTGCAATGATTAAACCCAGTAATGCGCTTCTGACAATTCGTTTCCCTAACAACAGTAGTTCTCCCGGAAAACAGTTTTCATGCATAATTAGCTCGAAGCCGGCAAATGCATATTATACCTGAGTTTCAGTTGCCAGTGAAATCACCGCTAAGTGCGAAAGCCGGACTTCGAACCGAAACACCGCTAAGGTCCGCTGTGCGGCATTCAACAATTTGGCTCAAGGTAGCTTATTGTTCACACTGCCAGTTGGCCTGTCCTTGTCCGTAGCATGTAATGCCAGCTATCAGATTAGTCGCTGAAGGCTCGTTGGGGTTCCGAGCAGTGCGGCCAAAATGAACCGTGCGTAATGCGACCACCTCAACATAAGTGTTGGAATACAACCGGCTCTTGAAAAGGAGGTATTCATGCTCGGCGCATTCTCAGGGCCATAGTGTTTTGTCTGACCTCGAAAAACCGCGTCACCGCCGAACTCCGAGATAAGGGCCTCAAGTTCAGCATACTCAGATATAGTGAATCGTTTCATTCGCGTCCTTTCGTCAGTGTATTGGGAGGGAAGCGCACCAGCTTTTCTGCCATGTTTTTCAAGTTTGCATTCGTTGCCCTTCATTCAAGCCCTCGTAGGTGAGATGATCCATCGCTTTCTTCAAGAGACTCAACCTTTACTTCCCATCACGATAAAGCCCCGCCATGCCGTGTTGTGCATGCCCCTGCAGCGCATCTATGACTTGCGGCTGCACCCCTCCATGACTGCAGGCGTCCTCGAAGTTGTGCCGGAGGGAGTGAAAAAGAGATTTTCCGGTCTTGACGCCGATGATCAGAATGCCTTGAGGCGGTCAGCAACAAGGCGCTCGGCTTCCCCGTCACGCACCAGACGGCCTGCGTTGGTGCAGCGGAACTCAGAATAGTCGAATACAATCAGCCTGTACCCGTGTTTTGGCAGCAACTCTCGGCGGCGCTCATCGTAAAGTCGCCGCTGTTCTCCCCGACCCACGCCGGAAACGGTCTTGCGTTTGTCGAAGAACGGAACAGAGGAAGTGTGCTGGCGCTCATGATACTCAATCACTAGGCCGAGGTCCGGATAGTACGCATCCACTGGCAGTGGCACCTGTCGCCCTGATGGCCCTGGGTCGCCCACCAGGAACGGGAAGCGGTGCTGTCGGATCGCAGCCAGCCCGAGAACCTTGTTGCATTGGTCTATGACCCACGCTTCGTCGCTATGGTTTCTCGCTTTCGAAGTCACCCTTGGTCGCGGTTGTGTGGCGCTCTCTGGTTTTTGGGCGCTACTTGGAAGGGAGCCACCTGCCAATTCGTTCAAGATGCGCTCCATTTCCTGATGCTCTGTGCTTCCAATGGGCACCAACCACCTGTTGTTGTGTGAGTGCCACTTTAGCTTGGCCTCTCGCAGCGCTCTACGGAATGCCTTTGGGTCAATGCCGCGATTGCGCGCCATCTCGACTGCCGTGATCATGCCCTTCATCGCGATGCTCCTTGCAACCTGTAGTCCAGCTTCAAGATCGCCTCGCGTTTCTGCTCCATCGAGCTACCTCCCGAATAAACTCCGTAGGTCATAGTCTTCTTGTCGTGCCCCAATATGTCCGCACTCACACTCTCGGGCACCCCGGCTTGCTCCAGTAGCGTCGTCACGGTCTTGCGCAGTGAGTGGAACACATAGCGGCTGTCAAAATCCAGCTTGCTCTTTACCTTACCGAACTGCTTCGACATGGCAGGTGACCGCGCCCCGTACCTGTTAGCTGCCAGATCGGGCAGGAGGTATTTGTCGCCCCGTGCCTTCAATTCCGCTACCAGCGGCTTGATTGCTTCGTGTATTGGTATTGTACGATTGCCAGCAGCGGTCTTGGCACGGACGATCCCAATAGTGTTTTCGGTCACGTTTTCGATCTCAAGCGAGGTAATCTCCTCGATCCGGCAGCCGGTGTAGATGGCCAGCATGAACGTGGCTCGCATCATCTCGCTGCGTCCGCCTTCGATTGCCTTGTGCAGCTTCCGAATATCCTCGACCGAGAAGGGGAGGCGGACCTTCTCAGCCGCAGCCTTCCGGTTCTCTGGCGGCAGCGTGACATTGTCGAATGGGTTGGCACGATCCTCAGGCGCGTAGGAGTGATCTGCGAGCCAGTTCCAGTACACCCGGAGTGTACTCAGGTTGTCCTTGATGGTCCGGTTCTTGAGACCGTCCTCGACCGAGAGCCACTTCACGAAGTCTCTAACGGCCTTCCGATCTACTTCCTCGACTATCGAAACCCTCGAGGCGAACTTCGCGACCGCGTGGCGATCTTTCGCTTCGGTCTTGAGTTCTACCTTCCGGCTCGCGATGTATTCCTCTAACGGCGCAGCGAACTTCGTCAGCCTGCCGGTGGCAACCTTGTAGGCTCGGATCACCCCAGCCTCTGCGTCTGCCGGGAGTTGCTCTTCGCGCTGCACCCCGTAAGCCTTTACGAGCCGGTCGAGGACTTCACCTTCGATGCCGTCAATCGCCGCTGGGTCAGTGTCAGGGTTGGCCTTGGCTTTCCTGAGAAAGGCTTGAGTGTGCGCCAGGTATTCGTCTAGGTGTTGCGTGGGGTTGCCTCGAGCTTCCTCAATAGCGTTCTTGAACTGAGCGATCATAGGGCCGGATCGGGCGATGGCGACTGTCTTGTCCGAGGTCTTGAGAGTTTGCTTGAAGGCTCGCTTCCCAAAAACGTGCTGTACGTCTGCCGGAATGGCGACTTTCACATGCCATTTCTGGCCCCGTTGAAGTAGGTAATTTGACACCGCTTTACTGTCCGTTTGTACCCAGTTTTGTACCCAATCTGGACACGATAAGTCCAGGAAAGCAAGCAAATAAGGTGTATGGGGATAAATGGCAGCCCGTAGGGGAGTCGAACCCCTCTTTTCAGGTTGAAAACCTGACGTCCTAACCGATAGACGAACGGGCCACTAAGTGGTGATCGGGTGATTAGGCAATCCACCCGTCAGGCGCAAGCAGAAATTTGCGGTTTGGCGCAGTTTTTCTGTACAGCGGTTCAGGCGGGGGTGGCGTCTTCCAGACGTAGTTGCACGGTTTGGCGTCCGCGCCAGATGTTGATCTCAAGCCGGCCGGCCAGATGAAAGCGGGCACCGCCATGGGCATCAAGCGCAGCACCAAGGGGACTGTCATAGGCCCCAAAGCTGATCGCGTCGAGCGTGGCGCCAAGACCGTCGCCAAAGGTAAGCTTCAGGTGGCTGTCACCAACCCGTTTGGTGAACTTGATCTGCATATCGGGAAACACAAAGCGCGGGCCGGGTGCGCCTGCGCCATATGGTCCGGCGCGTTCGATTTGTTCGATCAGGTCGACAGTGGCTGCACCAGGCATCAAAACGCCATCCACGCGCAGATCAGCGGGGCCAGCGCGATCAGCGCCTTGTTTCTGCATCAACTGGGCCAGCCGTTCCATCGCAGGTTCCAGTTGATCCTGTGCCACTGTCAATCCGGCGGCCATCTTGTGGCCACCGCCCTTGATCAACAATCCTTCGCCCGCAAGCCGCTGGATCGCGGCACCCAGATCCACGCCCGTCACGGACCGCCCCGAGCCTTTGCCAATTCCGTTTTCCAGACCGATCACAACCGCTGGCCGGTTGCTGGCCTCTTTCAGGCGGGCGGCGACAATTCCAACTACGCCTGGATGCCAGCCTTCGCCGGCCGCCCAGACCAGCGGCGCATCAAGGCCACGTTCTTCTGCCTGTGCCATGGCGGCTGCGCGCACGGATGCTTCGATATCGCGCCGCTCGGTGTTCAGGGCATCCAGACGCTCGGCCAGGGCTGCGGCTTCGTGCGGATCGGCGGTGCCCAGCAGTCGCGCGCCCATATCGGCCTGCCCGATGCGCCCCCCCGCATTGACCCGCGGGCCCAGCAGGAACCCAAGGTGATAGGTGGCAGGGGCAGCGTCCAGCCGGGCAACATCGGACAGCGCGACCAGACCGGGGCGTTCCCTTCGTGCCATCACCTTCAGGCCCTGCACGACGAACGCGCGATTCGCTTCGATCAGGGGGGCCACGTCTGCGACCGTTGCCAGCGCAACAAGATCCAGCAGTCCCATCAGATCGGGGCCTTTGTGCCCGGCTTCGCGCAGTTGGCGCCCGGCCTCGACCAGCATCAAAAACACCACGCCCGCGGCGCACAGATATCCCAGATCACCGGTCTCGTCCTGCCGGTTTGGGTTTACGACGGCCAGCGCGGGGGGCAGGGTTTCGCCGCCAAGGTGGTGATCCAGCACAATCACGTCGGCGTCTTTGGCGGCTGCAATGGGGCCGTGGGACAGCGTGCCGCAATCCACGCAGATGATCAGATCGTGGGTCGCGGCCAGTTCGGCCATGGCGGCATCGTTCGGGCCATAGCCTTCGTCGATCCGGTCGGGCACGTATAAAGTGGCCGAAAGGCCCATCTGGCGCAGCCAGTCGATCAGCAGCGCCGCCGAACTGCCACCATCAACATCGTAATCGGCAAAGACCGCAATGCGCTGGCGCGCCTTTACGGCCTGCAGAAAGCGGGCCGCGGCGGTTTCCATATCTTTCAGTTTGCGCGGATCGGGCAAAAGATCGCGCAATTGCGGCGACAGGAACAGGGGCGCATCTTCGTCAGACACGCCGCGACGGGCCAGAACCTGACACAGGGCCTGCGGCAGGGTGGTGGACTGGGCCATGGCATCGGCGGCACGCTGAACCTCGATCTCGGGGCCGATCCATCGGCGTCCGGTCAACGATGTTTCAACGTCAAGAAATGCCACGAAAGCCCCCGTTCTTTGATCCGCACCCGTCGCCGGCCGGTTTTATCCCGCGCGAGCGAACGGTGATCAGCTGACTGGGGTGCGGTATTGCATGCGCCGCACTGAACCGGTTTTTGAGCGCATCAGCAGCGTTTCGGTGGTATACCAGCCGACCTCGCGCTTGATGCCGGGCAACAGCGTTCCACCGGTGACACCGGTGGCGGCAAAGATCACATCCTGCGTGACCATTTCGTCGCGGCTGTAAACCCGGTCCAGATCGGTAATACCCGCCTTGGTAGCGCGTCCGCGTTCGTCATCGTTGCGAAACAGAAGCCGGCCAAACATCTGGCCGCCCATGCATTTCAGTGCGGCCGCGGCCAGCACGCCTTCGGGTGCGCCCCCGGCGCCCATATACATGTCAATTCCGGTCACGTCCGCTTCGGCGCAATGCATCACACCCGCCACATCGCCATCGGTGATCAGGCGGATGGCGGCGCCTGTGGCACGCACTTCGGCAATCATTTCGTCATGGCGCGGGCGTTCCAGAATGCAGACGGTAATATCGGACGCGGCGCAATTGCGCGCTTTGGCCAGCGCCGTAACCCGCTCTTGCGGTGTCATATCCAGCGAGACAACGCCTTCGGCATAGCCCGGGCCGATCGCCAGCTTGTCCATGTAAACATCCGGTGCGTGCAGCATCGAACCGCGCGGGCCCATTGCAATCACGGTCAGTGCATTTGGCATGTCCTTGGCGGTCAGGGTCGTGCCTTCCAGCGGGTCCAGCGCGATATCGACGCCGGGGCCATTGCCGGTGCCGACTTCCTCGCCGATATAAAGCATGGGTGCTTCGTCGCGTTCGCCTTCGCCGATCACGACCACGCCGGCGATATCCAGCAGGTTCAACTGTTCGCGCATCGCGTTGACGGCGGCCTGGTCGGCGGCCTTTTCATCGCCGTGCCCGACCAATCGGGCCGACGCAAGGGCTGCCGCCTCGGAGACGCGGGCCAGACCGAGTGACAGCATTCTGTCATGAAATTCAACAGGTGCGGTGCTCATCAAACTATCCTTGCTGTTCTTTTAACAAATTGCGCGCCGAGGCGCGGCCTGATCCATGGCACTAGACATTCTCGATCCGTAAAGCAACGGGGGTGCTGGCCAGAACGTCGGTGCCTTGCATCGCGGCCAGCGCCTCGTCCAGAGCGGAGCGAGTGGTTTTGTGGGTGACGATCAGAACGGGTGCGGTGTGTTCGGAATGGCCGTACTGTCGCATCCGGTCGATTGACACGCCGGCATTGCCAAGCACTGAAGCAACTTTGGCCAGCGCACCGGGTTTGTCCATCAGATCCATGCGCAGATAATAGGGTGCGGGCAGAACCGACCGCGCAGGAGTGGATTTCAGCAGTTGTGCGGCAGGTTGCCCAAAGGTCGGCAGGCGCACGCCGCGGGCGATATCGCAGACGTCGGACAGAACGGCGCTTGCCGTGGGGCCCATGCCGGCCCCGGCACCGCGCAACATGACCTGACCCACCTCGTCGCCTTCCAGAACGACCATATTGGTGCCGCCATCCAGTTGCCCCAGCGTTGAAGTATCGGGCACAAGGCACGGCATCATCCGCTGTTCCAGACCGCGCCCGGTTTTTTGCGCAACACCCAGCAATTTGATCTTGAACCCCATATCGGCGGCGTGGCGGATATCCTCGATGCTGACCCGTTCGATGCCTTCCAGTTCGATACCGTCAAAATCAACCTGCGTTCCAAACGCGATCGACGACAGGATCGCCAGTTTGTGCGCCGCATCAATGCCCCCGACATCCAGTTGGGGATCGGCCTCAAGATACCCCAAACCGTCCGCTTCGGCAAAAACCTCTTCATAGCTGAGGCCGGCGTTTTCCATCCGCGTCAGAATGTAATTACACGATCCGTTCATGACACCGATCACGCGGGTAATCTCGTTGCCGGCAAGGCCTTCGGTCAGCGCCTTGATCACGGGAATGCCGCCAGCGACCGCCGCTTCGAAGCGGATCAGGCGGCCGGCATCTTCGGCCATTTTGGCAAGTGACTGGCCGTGAATGGCCAACATCGCCTTGTTGGCGGTCACAACATCCTTGCCGGCAGCAATCGCAGCCTCGGTCGCGTTTCTTGCCGCGCCGTCAGTGCCGCCCATGAGTTCCACGAACACATCGACATCGTCGCGCCGTGCCAGCGCTACGGGGTCATCTTCCCATGCGTATCCAGACAGGTTCACGCCGCGATCCTTGGTCTTGTCCCGGGCGCTGACGGCAGTGATTATAATGTCTGTGCCGGTGCGTGCGGCCAGAAGGGCGGCCTTGGAGCGGATAATCTTGACGACACCTGTGCCGACAGTTCCAAGCCCTGCAATCCCGAGCCGCAATTGTTGTGTCATGGGGCGTCCTTTGCCTGCGTCAGTTCAATCTAGGGCGATGTAGCGGGTTCCAGTGCGTCGTGCAACGCATTGGGGCAGGCAAAACCATTGCCTTGCCGGATTGCCTATTGGACATCGCGCTTGCGCAAGTCTTCTGCCCGCGCATTCAGCGCCGCAATACGTGCATCAAGCGCAGCGGCGGTTTCCTGAGCATCAGGCGTTGTGGGGGCCGCGCTTGCCAGTACGGGTTCGAGCGGTTGCAGTGTCGGATAATCCTGATCTTCCGCGCCGGGGGGGAGTGCGTCATCAAGATCGGGGAACGGCGCGCACGCCGATATCAGCAAGAACAAGATGCCAAAGCATGACAAACGCATGGTTTTGATCCCCATAACTGTCGCAGTGATGCCCTAGTCGGCATTTGGGTGCAAGCAGGGCTTTGATTTGAACAGATGTTCAGATAAAACCGATCCATGGCACGTACGGCGGGATCCCATTCTGATATTACAGGTCCGCGCGTGCGGGCCGAGGCGCAGCGTTTGTTTGCGCAGCACGGGTTCGCCGCCGTTTCGATGCGCCAGATTGCCAGTGCGGTCGGGGTGCAGGCCGGCGCGCTGTACAATTACACGACAGACAAGCAATCGCTGCTGTTCGATCTGCTGCGCAGCCACATGGAAGATTTGCTGGCGGCGCGCGAAACCGTTCCGCAGATGCCACCGCTGGACGCGCTGGAACAGTTCACGCGGTTCCATATCCGGTTTCATCTGGAACGCACCGATGCGGTTTTCATATCCTATATGGAACTGCGCAACCTGACGCCCGAGAATTTCGCGATTATCGAAGACTTGCGTGGCCAGTACGAGGACCAGTTGGAAATGATCCTGCGCCGGGGGGTCGAGGCGGGTGTATTTTCTGTGCCGGACCCCAAGATCGCCACGCTGGGCCTGATCGCAATGCTGACGGGCGTCAACACGTGGTATCGCTCGCAAGGGCGGCTTTCGCTGGATCAGGTCGAAAAGATATACTGGGATATGGTGCGCAAGGCGGTTTCCGCCTGAAGGCAGATTTCGGGGCGGCGCTGCGCCGCCCCGGTTTCTTGGTCAGTGGGCCGGTTTGATGAACGTACCGTTGCGCAGTTCCTTCATCGCCTGTTGCAGTTCGTCCTGAGTGTTCATCACGATCGGGCCATGCCATGCAACAGGTTCGTCGATCGGTGCGCCCGAGATCAGCAGGAACCGCAGGCCGTCCGGTCCTGCCTGAACGGTCACTTCTTCACCGGTGCCAAACCGCACCAAAGTGCGGTTACCGCTGAGATCGCGGATATTCACTTCCTGACCTGCCACTTCCTTTTCCAACAGCACACCTGTGGGCTGGCTGGCATCGGCAAAGGCACCGGCCCCTTCGAAAATATAGGCGAAGGCACGGCGGTAAGTGTCTATCTTGAATGTCTTTTTTACGCCTGCAGGTACGAAGATATCCAGATATTGCGGGTCTGCCGCGATCCCGTCGACAGGGCCGGTCTTGCCCCAGTAGCTGCCGACGATCACTTTGACGCGGGTGCCGTCATCGTCGATCACTTCGGGGATTTCGGTGCCTTGCACGTCCTGATAGCGCGGTGCCGTCATTTTCATTGCCGAGGGCAGGTTACCCCACAGCTGGAACCCGTGCATCTGGCCGTTGGCATTACCGTGCGGCATTTCCTGATGCAGGATACCGGAGCCGGCGGTCATCCATTGCACATCGCCCGCACCAAGGGTGCCGGTGTTGCCCAGACTGTCGCCATGATCCACTGTACCGGACAGCACGTAGGTGATTGTTTCGATGCCGCGATGGGGATGCCACGGAAACCCCTTGATAAAATCCTCGGGGCGTTCGTTGCGGAAATCATCAAACAACAGGAACGGGTCAAGCTCTGACGGATCCTGAAAGCCGAAGGCGCGGTGCAGTTTCACGCCTGCGCCTTCCAGCGTCGGGATGGCTTGGCGTGTTTCAAGTGTGGGTCGAAGGGACATGATCGTCTCCATGATCTGCGTTCTGATGGTTTTCAGATAGGGTGGACAGGCTGCGCGGGCAATTTGCGTGCAGGAACGGCCTTTGTGCGAAAACGCACCGAAGGCACGGGATCAGCCGGTTTCGCCATCCCACCATTTCGAAGGCTTCTTGCGACCGCCGCGATTGCGATCCAGAAACAGCGCCAGTTTGCGCCAAGGGGACAGGGCCAGTTTCAGCCACAGACGGTGATGCCATTTGCGAAAGTCGCGGTTGAACGGGCACACCCGCATGCAAATTGCGCAATCGGTTGAAGTCTTGGCCCAGAACCCGAAACATTTTTCGGCATCCGATGTCCATTTTCGCACGCCCTTCAGCGCCGATACGTTGGAACCGCCCGTTTCCGGCGGGCCATAGGGCAGCGCCTTGACAGGGCAGGCATCGGCGCATTTGGTGCAAATGTCGCAGAATGCGCGCACGCCCAGAGGTGTGGCCGCATCATGGGTCAGCGGCAGGTTGGTGAAAATCTTGGAAAACCGCAGCCGCGGCCCGAATTGCGGCGTGATCACCAGCTGGTTTCGGGCATATTCGCCCAAACCCGCCTTGACCGCATAAGGGATCACAAGGCCGGTATCATTCATCGATGCCACGGCTTCGTAGCCCAGATTGCGGATATAGGCGGCCAGTTGCAGGACAATCGCCGCCTCGTGGCTGTATTCGCGCCCGGTTGCCGCACCGGCCAGTGCCGAAGGATAGGTGGCAACCAGCGTTTCATCCATTTCATGACCCAGCACAATCACCGAGGTCAGACCTTCGGGCAGATCATTTGGGGCGGCCGACAAATCACGTGTGTCCACGCGCGATTGATAAAGCCACCGGTCGTCAAGATCGGTGATGCCGCAAAGATCAGCCCCGAAAAAACCGGCGATGCGTTTGATCTCGGCGCTCATCTTTGCGGGCTCATCAATCCCGACCTGATCCGGTGCGACCGGCGTGTCATAGCTGAACGGCGCCTGGAACCCTTCGCGCCGCCCCTGATCGGCGTGCCGGTCTGTCATGATGTCGGAAATCAGCCATGATGCGTTGCGCAATGCGAAATCGCGCTGGCTGAACCCGTCGCCACGCCGCGGTTTCGCCTCCATCCTGTAGGACGCAAAAAACGCATCGGTTTGTTTCGTGCGCACGCTGTCATCCCAGAACGCCCTCGTGAACACGTCGTTACGCTGTTCGAACCGTTCGAATTCTTGGGTCACGTCAATGCCGGCGGCGGCATCGCCTTCGCGCTGGACAGGCTGGTTCGAGGGGTAGGACATAGGCGGCAGGCTAGCTGTTCCCTTTGTTGGGTACAACGGTCGCAAATGGAAAAGACAGGGCGCGAATTAGCCCCCAGTTTCCGCCAAAAGCGAAAGGGATACGCATGAAAGTAGGGTTTATCGGGTTGGGAAATGTCGGGCACAAACTGTCTGGCAGCCTGTTGCGCAATGGGATTGATCTGGTTGTGCATGATCTTGATCCGGCGCAGGTGGAAAAGTTCGTCGCCAAAGGTGCGACAGCGGGCGGTTCGCCTGCGCAGATGATGCAGGCCTGTGATGCGGTGATCACCTGCCTGCCCAGCCCCGCGGCAAGTGCTGCTGTTGTGGAAGAAATGTTGCCCGATGTCGGACCTGGCAAGATCTGGATGGAAATGTCGACAACGGACGAATCTGAAATTCGTCGATTGGGGGCCGAAGTGATCGCCCGGGGCGGCACAGCGGTGGAGTGCCCGGTATCAGGCGGCTGCCATCGCGCGGACACCGGAAATATAAGCATTTTCGCAGGCTGCGACCGCGAGTCTTTCGAAAAGATGCTGCCGTTCCTGACGATTATGGGCCGCCGCGTGCTGCATACAGGCCCGTTGGGCAGTGCATCGGTGTTGAAGGTGATGACAAACTATCTGGCCACGGCCAACCTGCTGACCCTGTGCGAAGCGATGGTGACGATGAAAGCGGCAGGGCTGGACATGGCCACGACATACGAGGCGATCAAGATCAGTTCTGGAACGTCGTTCGTTCATGAAACCGAAAGCCAGTTGATCCTGTCGGGGTCGCGTGATGTGAATTTCACGATGGACCTTGTCCAAAAGGATATCGGGCTGTTCCAGAAAATCGCGGACGAACACAATGTTCCGCTGGAAATTTCGCCGCTGATGATCGAAATCATGCGCGATGGCCAGAAACGCTATGGCGAACGGGCGCAATCGGACCGGATCATCGAGCGTCTGGAAGAGGCAACGGGCTTGTCGGTTCTGGCTGACGGATTTCCGGCCGAATTGATCGACGATGAACCGGAAGAGGCCGGTTACGAAGTCAGACCGCCGGCCTGATTGCCCTGTTCCTTTCGTGCAAGGGCGGGTAAAGCCTGATGCGGTCAGGCATAAAGGACGGCGGAATGAACGATGAAATTCTGGCCAGTGTGCACGCATCCCCTGCGCGCCGCTGGATGGGTATTGTGATGATGGGCGTGCTGGGTTTCATGCTGATCTATATTGCGCTGGCCCGACCGCCCGCCTTGCAATGGCAGGTGTTTCTGCTTGTCGTTGGGGGGGCAGCGCTGTGGATGGGTGACAAGATGCGCCGCGCGACAGATCACGGTCTTGAACTGACGGAAACCGAGTTGCGCGACACCAATGGTGCTGTGCTGGCCCGGGTTGATGATGTTCAGTCTGTTGATCGCGGTTTTTTTGCCTTCAAACCGTCCCACGGGTTTCTGATCAAAACGAAACAACCCGGATCGCGCATCTGGCGGCCCGGGTTGTGGTGGCGCGTGGGGCGCCGTGTGGGTGTTGGTGGTGTCACGCCGGGGCGGGACACGCGGTTTATGTCGGAAACGCTGGCCGCAATGCTGGCGATGCGTGATCTGTCAGACGGTTAATCCTGCCACAGAACCTGCGGAGCATAGCGGGGGCGGGTGAACACGAAATTCGAAATCGTGCGGTTTTCCAGCCCTGTATCTAACAACGGATCGAACTCAGCCACCGATTCGAAAACAATCACGTTTTCCTGATCCGGCATCACCGGCAGTTTGTTATGCCAGTCATCCACATCCTCGTTGTCAAGCGCGCCAAATGATCCGCGTACCTTGGACCACTGAACTTCGTAGCTGTCGCTGTCTTCGTCGTATTTGAGAATGGTCAGACGGATCGACGGCCGGTTGCTGGACCGGGTCAGCATGTCGAACAGCGCGCGCGAGCTATCCAGAAAATCATTGTCGATCGGCGTTGTCTGGCGCGAAATCAGATCCGAAATCGTATAGGCCGCCTTTTGGCTGACGGTGTATTGCCGGTAGGCGTCAAAGATCGAAAACAACGACAGATAAGCCCAGAACATGATCGGCAGGACAATGGTCGCTTCGATCGCGATGTTGCCAGTTTCATCCGAAGAAAAGCGGCGGGTGTGGCGTTTCAGCCAGAAAGAAAGCGTGTTCAATTTCCCGGCTCCTGTACAAAGGCCGACATGGCCGTCATCTGGGCCTGTCCTGCACCATTTGCACTTTGCGCAAAGTCGAAACCAAGGCCGGTTGTCGGGAAAAGCGGGTCAAATGTTACACAGGCGCGCAGTACCATCAGGTCATGTTCCTGACCTGTAATATAGGTGGGCGCATTTTCCGGCAGCACAGGCTGTGATTTATCGTGACAATCCGCTGTCTGGCTCAGCGCGACGAAATTGCGCGGGTCAACGCGACGCATTTCAAGTTTCAGACTGGTGGCGCAATCGGGGATAAAGCCGGCACGTTCGCAGATCATGTCTTTCAGATCGTCGTGATCGGGCACCTGACCCGTGTTCAAACGGACCAGCCGCACGGTCATGTCCAGGCCACGATCCAACCACATCTGGCGCATCGAATAGATACCCAGTTCAACCGAAGTCAGGAACACGGTGAACAACAGGGGCACCATGATCACGAATTCAATCGCGAGCTGGCCGCCTTCGTCCTTGCGAAACCGGCGCAGAAATCTGAACATTGCGCGGGTCATTGGGTCAGCCTCAGCTGTGTGATCTGCTGCGCGATGGATTTGAACGCGTTCGAGATTTCAAGGCCGTCCACGTCAAAGAAGTGGCTGGGCGAACTGGCGCAGTCCTTAAGGACCGAAACCCCGCCAGACGGCGCTTCGAAGCCGATGGTGTAGACAACAATCTGCTCTGTTTTTGCGGCGTCGCAAATGGCCTTGGTCCGGTTGTCTTTGGTGCCCGAACCAACAGTGTCATATACCCCATAGCGCCACTGGCTGCGGGCCTCGCTGTCGTTCATCCACGGGTAATAGTTCTTTTCCGTGTTGTAGCGGATCGAGGTGTAGGCCCACAGTTCCGGATAGGACAAGTTGACAGCTGTGCCGTTTTCATTGTCGTCCTGATTTGGCACCTCGTAGCAGAAATATTCGTTTTCGATGCCGTCACCGTCAAGATCGTTGGGATAGCCGCGCAGGCCTTCCTTGCCGCAATCCCAGTGGCCGTTGCCTTTGGGATGATCGCGCCACAGGTTGTTGTTGACCCAGTAGAACAGGCCGTCGTTGCCATCGCCGTTGCGTTTGTTCCAGATCGAGTATTCTTCGGTCTGTTCATTCCAGTACACATCGGATTCACCAGAGCGGTGATCGTCTTCGATGTAATATTGGCTGGTGTTCTGCCCGTCGGTCATCAACACCACAACTTTCAGCGTTTCCAGATCGTCATAGGCAAAGGGGCGCAGGCTAAAGCGTGAGGGTACCTCGCCGTGCCCGATCATTTTATTCACAACCGGTCGCATGGCCGGATCCAAAAGGGCCGTGCCCCATTTCATCCCCAGATCGATCGATGTGTTGCCGCGGGCAGACAGGTCGTCGATATAGTCTTTCAGTTTCTGGCGATCATCGGTCAGCATCAGGATTTCGCGTGAATCCCGGTCTTCGCAAACCGGGCGGGACACCAGATTGACCGGATCGTCATCGCGTCCGTCATTACTACTCCAGGGGTCGAAATGCATGGTGCGCTGGAACGGCGCCGTTGTCGAAACAGCCCTGTCGTTGAAGTCAGAACCGCTGAAGTTGATGCAGTTCGAATAGGGGTTGGTTCCCTGTGCGTTGAATGTTGAATTCTGCGATCATTTCGTCGGGCAACGACACCTGGGTAGCGTAGGGGATGATCGAGATCGACAGCCTGTCGTCGCGGCTGTTGTCAAGCATCTGCTCCACAAATTCCTTGGCCGCGATCTTGAGGTTGTAGAGGCGGCTGTTGCTGTTCATCGAACCGGAAACGTCAAGAACCAGCGAGATTTCGACGTTGTTGATGACTTCTTCGGCCTGACCGGACGCGACCACCGGCAGCGTTCTGGTGATGCCGCGATAATAATCCCACGGCATGTAAAGGAATGGCGTTTCGGTCCGCGCTGTTGCTTTGACGATGCGGAAATAGGTGGTAGGAAGAGCCGGGCCCGGAGTGACCTGCACACCTTCCAGATATTGCGACATGCCGGCCTTGGCAAAATAATCCTCGACCACTTCATCAGCGGGAAGAGTTTGTTCCAGATCGGCGGCGGCAAGAATTGCGCGGTCCAGCGTGGATTGCACCTTGGTGCGCACCATTTCGTTGTGCATAAGGTTGACGCCAAAGCCGCCAATGGCAACGATCAGCAGCAGCATGTAAACGGCGAAAATCGTGATAACGCCGTCCTCGTCGCGGCAGAACCGCGTGATGATCCGGCGCATCTTGCGATTGAACGGCCTGTCGGAGCTGCCAGATACAGCATCCGTCACAGAGCCTTTCTGGCTCAGGGTATTGTTTTCCATCACTGTCACCTTTTTCAACTCACCAAACAAAGTCGCAAACCATCTAAACCCATTCCTTCGATCATCTTAGAGGCAGACAAAAGTGTCCAAAGTTGGGCGGTTTTCCGATAAAATCCGAAGAATTGGGCGCCTGAGATGTGATGATTCAGACAGCAGGGATGTATTGTTTCTGCATGGGAAAAGATGCGCCACAATTTTGCCGCAATCTGGCTGTGCGGCCCAGTTTTTCTTAAAATGCATAAAAAATTGGCACTTTTATATGGGTTCGTCTTAGGGTGTGGGGAAGATAAGCAATGACAGGGCGAGTCGCGTTCTGCACCCAACGGGAGAGAATAATGAATGACATGAGTGCCAAGACAGAGCCGAGTTTTCGCGAGAGCGTTGACCTGATGTTCAACCGGGCGGTTGCGCTGATGGACCTGCCGCCCGGCCTTGAAGAAAAAATCAGGGTGTGTAACGCGACCTATACTGTACGCTTTGGCGTGCGCTTGCGCGGCCAGATACAGACGTTCACCGGCTACCGGTCGGTCCACTCCGAACACATGGAACCGGTCAAGGGCGGCATCCGCTATGCCATCGGTGTCAATCAGGACGAAGTCGAAGCGCTTGCGGCGCTGATGACCTATAAATGCGCGCTGGTCGAAGCGCCTTTTGGCGGTTCAAAGGGCGGGCTGCGGATCAATCCGCGCGAATATGACGAACATGAACTGGAACTGATCACGCGGCGGTTTGCCTATGAACTGGCGAAACGCGATCTGATCCATCCCAGCCAGAACGTGCCCGCCCCGGATATGGGCACCGGGGAACGGGAAATGGCGTGGATCGCCGACCAGTACAAGCGCATGAACACGACCGATATCAATTCGGCCGCTTGCGTGACGGGCAAACCGCTGAACGCCGGCGGGATTTCCGGCCGGGTCGAGGCAACAGGGCGGGGCGTGCAATATGCGTTGCAGGAATTTTTCCGCCACCCCGAAGACATCAAGGCCGCCAAGCTGAGCGGGACGCTGGACGGCAAACGCGTGATCGTTCAGGGCCTGGGTAACGTGGGCTACCATGCGGCCAAGTTCCTGTCCGAAGAAGACGGCAGCGTGATCACGGGCATCATCGAACGCGATGGTGCGTTGTTCAATCCAAAGGGGCTGGATGTGGAATCCGTCCACCGCTGGATCGCCAAGCATGGCGGCGTTACAGGCTATCCCGATGCCGCCCACACCGCAGAAGGCGCGGCCGTACTGGAAGAAGACTGCGACATCCTTATTCCCGCCGCACTGGAAGGGGTAATCAATCTTTCCAATGCTGACAGGATCAAGGCGAACCTGATCATCGAAGCGGCCAACGGGCCCGTCACGGCGGGCGCGGACGATATCCTGCGCGAAAAAGGCGTTGTGATCATTCCGGATATGTATGCCAACGCCGGCGGTGTGACCGTTTCGTATTTCGAATGGGTCAAGAACCTGAGCCATATCCGGTTTGGCCGGATGCAGCGCCGT
Source organism: Sulfitobacter sp. TBRI5 (assembly GCF_051013555.1). NCBI lineage: Bacteria > Pseudomonadati > Pseudomonadota > Alphaproteobacteria > Rhodobacterales > Roseobacteraceae > Sulfitobacter > Sulfitobacter sp. TBRI5. The sequence continues at coordinate 2,593,267 of NZ_CP112884.1, forward strand.
CAGGAAGAAAGCCGCCACCAACTGGTTGTGGACGAATTGGAACGCCTGTCGGCAGACAAGCAGCTGGGTTGGACGTTGTCGCCGGATTTCAAAACCAAATATCTGCGCGGCGCCGGAGAGCTTGAACTGGTCCGCTCGGGTCTGGATGACACGATGCGCATTGCCTACCAGTCCATGCGCGAGGTCTGGCATTCCCGCGAGGACGTGGATGATCTGCGCACCGCCGCCTATCTGGTGGCGATCACCAAGGTGGCAGCCAGCTACCGCGCGAAAGGGCTGTAGGCCCAAAAAAACTTTGCGGCCTGCGCATTGCGCGCGCAGGTCGCAACCGCTTTTCATGTTCCGGAATGGGCGGGAAACAGCCTATTCCGGCAAAAATCTTGCTTTACCTTAAGTCATGCGACTGAATGCCATCATTCTTTTAAGTTGTTTGAATGAGGTGAAACATGTCGCAGCCCCCTGACCCCGACGCACAAGAAAATACCCCTGCACCCGCGCCGTTGATGACGTCGAAACACTATTTCGGCGTGGCCCTCGTGGCCGGGGCTTTTGCCTTTGCCGGATACCTTTTCGCTCAAAACCAGAATGAACCACAGGTGCGCCCCGCGCCGCCCGCACCCGAAGAAGCCGATCCGGTCAGACAAAAGCTCGCCTGGTCCGCGCCGCGTCCGCGCACACCGGTGCGCGCGGCGCAGGATGATGAAGCATCCGAAGGCAGTTTCAGCGTCGAAGCGCCCGAAGTCGTGGAATTGGGATGGGGGTGGAGCCAGGCCCGTGGCGAACCTGTGCCCACAGTGTGCGTCGTCTTTGAGCCGGTGCACCGCAGCGCGCAATCATCCGACATCACAATCAAGGAAGTGCGCGACAGCTATTCGTTGTCCAAGGCAATGAACGTGTCGGCCTCGGTGTCTGTCAAGGCCATCGGATACGAGGCCAGCGGCAAGGCGTCATTTGCAAAAAATTCAAGCGTTTCATCCACATCGGTCAGTTTTCTGGTCAATGCCGAAGTGCTGAATTCGGCGACCTTTGCAGCGCCTCCGGCGTCGAGTGGCGGGCGCGCCGTACGACTGACTGACGCGGCGGCGGCGATGGCAAAGCGTGATATCCAGCGGTTTCAGGAAACTTGCGGCGAAGGATACGTTTCATCGACCGTGGGTGGCGCGCGGGCCTATCTGCTGGCCACGACCGAAACCACCAGCAAAACGGAACGTGAAAGCATGAAAGCGTCTGTCAAAGGGTCGGGCTGGGGCGTCAAGGTAAATGCGGTAGCCAGCGGAAGTTCCGAATCCGGCACCGAAAACCTGACGCGCACACTGACGTTCATGCAGCAGGGCGGGGCGGCTGATCTGGACGCGGATGATCCGAAATCCGAAGCCCGCACGAAGCTGCCAAAGGATGCCAAGGCCGCAATCGACCGCATCGAGGATCTGGCCTATGCCGCTGCACAGGCCGGAAAAATCTTTGAAATCAGTATCACCCCCTATCAGGTGCTTGAGAATTTTCCGCGTGGCGCGGACATTCTGCCGCAAGAGGTCGAGCATGATGAACTGGTGGCGTTGTGGTCTTACTACACCCAGCTTTACGCCGATATCGTTGATGTGCTTGAAACGCCGGACGAGTATCTGATGCCGCTCGTCGGATGTGATGAGGAAAAGGCCTGTAGCCGGTCGTTTGGCGCGATTGGCCCGGACGGTGTCAGGTTGCTGGAAGACATGCAGGATATGGCGTTGGTTGCGCTGGACAGGATCGAATCCGAAGCCGAAAAATGTCTGGCGGACGAAGAAGACTGCCGGTTTGACGCTACACTGGTGCGATCCCCCTATGCGGTGCGGGCCAGCATGCCGTTGCCCGTACCGGTGCCTGCACCAGAGTCTGTCAAATCAACGGACGAAAGCACGCAACAGGTTGCCAAGGCTGAAACCGAAGCAGCCTAGGGTGCGCCCACATTAGATGATCACAAGGCCATGCACCTGCGTGAACCATCGACAGGGCGGTGCGCGTTCGGGGCGCTGACACCGGAATGTATTTCGAACGCCGCAATCCGTGGATGGGCCGCGCGGTCGGGCATGGCGACCCGGGTTGTGCCCGACCGGGCCGTAGTAAGGGCGAAGCTGGCGGCGTGCAGCGAAAAGCCGGATGATTTTATCCTGCTGGGTGATCCGGGAGAGCCCGACGCCCCGACGGTCTGGTTCCCGGCTAGCATCACACTGAACGCGAACGGCAGCGTGACCTGCTGAGCAGGGCGCAGACGCAGCGCCTTTTACGCCCTGCTGATCAAACGAAAAACCGCGGCCCGACCGGTGCGCCTTGCGGTCCCGGTTGCCGGGACGGCGGCTGTTTCTTGCAACTCGGTCGTGCACAGACATATCCGTGTCGCAAAGCGGTTCGGGTTACACGGACCCTATTGATAGACCGGACAGCGGCGGGTTATGGTCACATCTGTCCAGTAGGGAGTCTGACATGCGGTTTTCTGGGTTGCGCGTGCTGCGCGAGGGTTTGACCGGCAACAAGGGTTGGACCCCGCACTGGCGCGATCCCGAACCCAAGGCGGAATATGACGCCGTGATCATCGGCGGTGGCGGGCATGGACTGTCGACCGCCTATTATCTGGCCAAGAACCACGGCATGACGAATATTGCGGTGCTGGAAAAGGGTTACATCGGCAGTGGCAATATCGGGCGGAACACGACAATCGTGCGGGCCAATTACTTTCTGCCGGGCAATTCGGAATTCTACAGTCATTCGCTGAAATTGTGGGAAGGTCTGGAACAGGACCTGAACTATAACGTGATGCATTCCCAGCGCGGCTTGATCAACCTGTTCCATTCCGACGGCCAGCGCGATGCCTTTGCGCGGCGGGGCAATGCAATGATCAATCAGGGGGATGATGCGGTTCTGCTGGATCGCGAAGGCGTGCGCAAATATCTGCCCTATCTGGATTTCGACAACACGCGGTTTCCGATTTTTGGCGGATTGCTGCATCCGCGGGGTGGTTCTGCACGGCATGATGCGGTGGCGTGGGGCTATGCGCGCGGCGCGGATCAGCGCGGTGTGGACCTGCTGCAGAATTGCGAAGTGACCGGCATCGATATCGAAAACGGCAAGGTGCGCGGCGTGCAGACAACGCGCGGGGCCATCCGTGCCAAAAAGGTGGGAATCGTCGTGGCGGGCCGGTCCGGTCAGGTGGCGGCGATGGCGGGCATGCGTCTGCCGATCGAAAGCCATGTCTTGCAGGCGTTTGTCACCGAAGGGTTAAAGCCCTGCATTGACCACGTCGTCAGCTTTGGCATGGGCCATTTCTATATTTCGCAGTCGGACAAGGGCGGTTTGGTCTTTGGCGGCGATCTGGATTTTTATGCAACCTATGCACAGCGCGGCAACCTGCCGATGAAAGAACACGTGATGGAGGCGGGCATGACGCTGATGCCGATGATCGGCAAGGCCAAGGTGCTGCGCAGCTGGGGCGGAATCATGGATATGACACCGGACGGATCCCCCATCATCGACAAGACCGATACCGAAGGTTTGTTCATCGATTGCGGCTGGTGTTACGGCGGCTTCAAGGCGGTGCCGGGGTCGGGGTTCAGCTTTGCGCATCTGATGGCCACCGGTACGCCGCATCAAACCGCCGCCAAGTTCCGGCTGGACCGGTTCCGCACCGGGCGGGGCCTGATGGATGAAGAGGGCACCGGCTCTCAGCATAATTTGCACTGAGGGGGCCGAGATGTCGGGATTTCCGAATTTATTGCAAAAAGAAAGTGCAGGCAGCGCCCTGCGGGAGGCGGTGAGATGAGAATTCAATGCCCGCTCTGCGGGGAGCGCGACATGCGCGAGTTCTATTATCAGGGTGCGGCGGTTGCGCTGTCGCGCCCCGCGCCGGATGCGGGCGCGGATGCCTGGAACGATTATGTGCATGATCGTGAAAACCCGGCGGGTGAAACGCAGGATTTATGGCATCACACCAGCGGCTGTTCGGCGTGGCTGGTGGTGACACGATCCACGCTGACGCACGAGATATTCAAGACGGAACTGGCATCGAACGTGAAAAGGGCCAAAGCATGAGGGTTGACGGCAAAGGCCTGATCGACCGGTCCAGACCGGTTTCGTTTTCGTTCGATGGCAAGACCTATTCGGGGTTCAGGGGGGATACGCTGGCCTCGGCGCTGCTGGCCAATGATATCACTTTAGTCGCACGATCATTCAAATATCACCGTCCGCGCGGTATTTTGACGGCGGGCAGCGAAGAACCCAATGCGCTGATGACGATCGGCAGCGGTGCGGCGCGCGAACCCAATGTGCGCGCCACCGTGCAGGAGATCTATCCGGGCCTTGAGGCGCGCAGCCAGAACAACTGGCCATCGCTGGATTTTGATCTGATGAGCATCAACGATCTGGCGGCGCCGTTTCTGGGCGCCGGGTTTTATTACAAGACCTTTATGTGGCCACGGGCGTTCTGGGAAAAGCTGTATGAACCCGTGATCCGGCGCGCGGCGGGGCTGGGGGCGCTTTCGGGCGAAAACAACCCTGACAAATACGAACGGGCCTATGCGTTCTGCGATCTGCTGGTGATCGGCGCGGGGCCCACCGGCCTCATGGCGGCGCTGGTTGCGGCGCGGGCCGGTGCGGATGTTATTCTGGCCGATGAAGATGCGCGCATGGGCGGACGGCTGAACGCTGAAACCTATGCGATTGACGGCATGGCAGGGCCGGACTGGGTGCAAGAGGTTGTGGCCGAACTGGCGGGGATGGACAATGTGCGCCTGATGCCGCGTACCACGGTCACAGGCGTCTACGATCAGGGCACATATGCCGCGCTGGAGCGGGTGAGCCATCATATCGCGAACCGTGCACCGGGCGCGCCGCTTGAGACGTTCTGGCGCATTGCTGCGAAGCAGTCGGTTCTGGCGGCGGGCGCGCTGGAACGCCCGGTTGCGTTTCAGAACAATGACCGACCCGGGATCATGACCGCAGGGGCGGTGCGGGCCTATCTGAACCGCTGGGGGGTCAGCCCCGGCCGGTCGGTGACGGTGTTCGGCAACAATGACGATGCCCATCGCACGGCACAGGATCTGGTGGCGGCCGGGGTGCATGTCGCGGCTCTGATCGACAGCCGTACGGATGTGGCGCAGACAGGTGATTATCCGGTGTTCGCGGGGGCGCAGGTGTGCGGATCGGGCGGACGCAAGGCGCTGGAAAGCATTACCGTGCGCAGCGCGCGCGGTGAGGAAAAGATAACCACCGATTGCCTGGCCATGTCGGGCGGGTGGAACCCTTCGGTGCACCTGACATGTCATATGAACGGGCGGCCGACCTGGCGCGACGACATTGCCGCATTCGTGCCCACGCCGGGCGCGGTCCCCGGTATGGTGACGGCAGGCGCCTGCAACGGTGACTTTTCAACTGTCGCCTGCCTTGAGGCGGGTGTTGCCGCCGCGAAAACCGCACTGGAGGCGCTGGGCCTGAAAGCCGCGAAAATCGAAGTGCCGGTGGCCGATGATACGCCTTATGCGCTGTCGCCACTGTGGGCCGTTCCGGGAAAAGGGCGGGCCTGGCTGGATTTCCAGAACGATGTCAGCGTGAAGGACGTGAAACAGGCCGCGACCGAGAATTTCAGATCGGTCGAGCATATGAAACGCTATACCACGCAAGGCATGGCGACAGATCAGGGCAAGAATTCCAACGTCGCCGCATTGGCGGTTCTGGCCGATGCCACCGGGCGCGGTATTCCCAAAACCGGCACGACAACGTTTCGCCCGCCCTATGCCCCGGTGGCGATTGCTGCGATGGGGGCAGGGGCGCAGGGCAAAGGGTTTGCGCCGCAGCGCTTTACCACCAGCCACGCGGCCTGCGTTGAACACGGTGCGCCGATGATCGAGGTCGGGATGTGGTATCGCCCGAGCTATTTTCCAGCCCCGGGGGAAACCACATGGCGTCAGTCCTGTGACCGCGAGGTGAATGCGGTGCGCGAAACTGTCGGTGTGTGTGATGTCTCCACCCTGGGCAAGATTGACATTCAGGGGCCGGATGCCGCCGCGTTTCTGGATTTCGTCTACACCAACACATTTTCAACGCTCAAGCTCGGGCGCACGCGATACGGTTTGATGCTGCGCGAAGACGGCTATGTGATGGATGACGGCACGACCGCGCGATTGGGCGAAAATCACTATGTCATGACCACCACCACCGCCGCCGCAGGGCAGGTGATGCGGCATCTGGATTTCGTGCATCAGGCGCTGTGCCCCGAACTGGACGTTTCGTTCATTTCCGTCACGGAACAATGGGCGCAGTTTGCCATTGCCGGCCCCAAATCGCGGGCCTTGCTGAACGACATGCTGGATGAGCAGATCACGGATGAAAACTGGCCGTTCATGGCCTGCGGGTCGGTATCCTTGTTCGGTGTTCAGGGGCGGTTGTTCCGGATCTCGTTTTCCGGCGAACATGCCTATGAACTGGCGGTTCCGGCGCGCTATGGCGACAGCCTTTTCAGGTTGTTGGTCGCACGCGCCGAAGCGCTGGGCGGATGTGCCTACGGGATGGAAGCGCTGAATGTGTTGCGGATCGAAAAAGGGTTTATCACCCACGCGGAAATCCACGGTCGCACCACCGCGTTCGACATCGGGATGGAGCGTATGGTGTCGGCCAAAAAGGATTGCATCGGCAAAACCATGTCGCAGCGTGAGGGATTGATCGAAGACTCCCGCGAACGTCTGGTCGGCCTGAAACCGGTTGGGTCGGTAAAGCAGCTGACGGCGGGGGCGCATTTGTTCAACAAATCTGATGATGCGGTAAGGGTGAACGATCAGGGCTACGTGACCTCGGTGGCGTTTTCCCCGACATTGCAGTCCTTTCTGGGGCTGGGCTTTCTGAAAAACGGACCGGACCGGCACGGAGAGATAGTGCGCATGGTGGACCATCTGCGCGGTATCGAAACCCTGTGCGAAGTGTGCCACCCGGTGTTTTTTGATCCTGAAGGAGGCAAGGTGCGTGGCTAAACTGATTGCAAAAAGCTCCGCAGGCGGGATGACACCGGTCAAAATCGGATCGGTAGAACTTGAAGAAGTGGATGCGGGCTATCTGACCTCGTTTTCACCCTATGCGGGACAAGACAAGGCGTTTTCAGATGCGCTCAAGGCGGCGCACGGGGCGGCGATGCCCGGCCCCAATCGCGCCACAGGCAAGGGCGGCGCGCGGGTGATCTGGTTCGGGGCCTGCCATGTATTGCTGATGGGGCCGCCCCCTGATGCGGCACTGGCCAAGCTGGCGGCGATGACCGATCAATCGGATGCGTGGACTGTGATGCAATTGAAGGGGCAGGGCGTGGCCGATGTACTGGCGCGGCTGGTGCCGGTCGATCTGCGGGCGTCACATTTCAAACGCGGCCATACCGCGCGCACCGATCTGATGCACATGTCGGCGTCGATCACGTGCACGGGCGCTGACACGATGCTGATCATGGTGTTTCGCTCTATGGCGCATACTTTAGTTCACGATCTGAAAACCGCTATGGAAGGCGTGGCCGCGCGCGGTTAGTCTGGCATGAAACGCCCCTGATTCCGGAGACTGCCAATGACATTCCCAAAACTGCTGCCTTATGTTCTGTCCGTTTCGGTGCTTGCGACGGGCGCACTGGCCCAAAGCGAAAAAGAACTGGATTGCGGCTATCAGGCGGATGTTGCCGGTGCGGTTCAGCAGGCACGGCTTGACGGTGTTTCCGAACGCAAGGTGCGCAAAGCCATCGAAGACACCAATCCGGCATGGCCGGATCGTTACAGCAATGCCATTCCGGTATTTGCCGGGCAGATTTACCAGATCAAGAAACGCGATCTGCGCAACATTGATCTGCGCGCGGAATGGCTGAATACCTGCCTGAACAACTGATGGGCTGTCGCCTTCCTGTGCGACTTTATGGTATGAAACCGCATGAGCCTGCCTTCTGGATTTATTGACGAGTTGCGCAGCCGCGCCAGCCTGAGCCAGGTTGTCGGGCGCAAGGTGGTGTGGGACACACGCAAATCCAACGCAGCCAAGGGCGATATGTGGGCGCCATGCCCGTTCCATCAGGAAAAATCCGCCAGCTTTCATGTCGATGATCGCAAGGGGTTTTATTATTGCTTTGGCTGCCATGCCAAGGGCGATGCCATATCCTTTGTCCGTGAAACTGAAAATGTCGGGTTCATGGACGCTGTCGAGATTCTGGCGCGCGAAGCGGGTATGACGATGCCGGCGCGCGATCCCAAAGCGCAGGAAAAATCGGATCATCGCACGGTTCTGGCCGATGTGATGGAACAGGCGGTGCAGTTTTACCGGTTGCAACTGAAAACCGGTGCCGCCACCGAGGCGCGCGCCTATCTGGAACGGCGCGGGCTGGCCCAGGACGTGCAGGACCGGTTCGAAATCGGGTTTGCGCCGCAGGGATGGCAGGCCTTGTGGGATCATCTGACCGGCAAAGGCGTGGACCCCGATCTGATTTTTGGCGCGGGGCTGGCCAAACCGTCGACAAGGGGCGGCAAACCCTATGACACGTTTCGCGGGCGGATCATGTTTCCGATCCGCGATCCGCGCGGGCGTTGTATTGCGTTCGGCGGGCGCGCGATGAATCCCGATGACAATGCGAAATACCTGAATTCACCGGAAACCGATCTGTTTGACAAAGGGCGCAGCCTTTACAATCACGGCCCCGCGCGCGAGGCGGCCGGCAAAGGCGCGCCGCTGATCGTGGCCGAAGGGTACATGGACGTGATTGCGCTTGCGACGGGCGGTTTTGATGCCTGTGTTGCGCCTTTGGGGACGGCGATTACCGAAACCCAGCTGCAATTGCTGTGGCGGATCGCGCCGGAACCGATCATCGCGCTGGATGGCGATACGGCGGGTTTACGTGCGGCCATGCGGTTGATCGACCTGGCGCTGCCGTTGTTGGAAGCCGGGCAATCGTTGCGTTTTGCCATCCTGCCCGACGGGCAGGACCCTGATGATCTGATCCGTGCGCAGGGTCCTGCCGCTGTTCAGAAACTGATCGATAACGCCATGCCGATGGTGCAATTGCTGTGGCAGCGCGAAACCGAAAACGGCAACTTTGACAGTCCCGAACGCAAGGCGGCATTGGACAAGGCGCTGCGCGACAAGATCAAGCTGATCCGTGATCCGTCCATTCGCAACCATTACGGTCAGGCGATGAAAGACCTGCGCTGGCAGTTGTTTCGCCCCAAGCGTGCGCCACAGCGCAACAGCGGGGCGCGCGTCAACGGGAAATGGCAGGCTGCCCCCGAACCGGCAACGCCAACCGCCAAGGCTTCGATGCTTGCGGCGGCAGGGGACGGGGTTGAAACGCAATTGCGCGAAGCGATCATTCTGGCCACATGTTTGTGTACGCCGCAAATCATTCCCGAATTCGAAGCCGGATTGGAAAATCTGGAATGTCGCGATGCACAGTTGCGCCGTCTGCGGGATTTGGTGCTGCGCCACGCCGACCTTGCGCCAGAGCTGTTTCAAAAAGAAATTCGCGCTGAAATGGGGGCAGAGGCCCTTGAAAACCTGCTGACGGCGCGCCATGTCGCCATTACGCCGTGCATTCGCAATCCGGGTGATCCCGATCTGGCGCGGATGACCATCGCCGAAGCGTTGGCAAAGCTGGTGGCGCATAAGGGGTTGCTGGCGGAAATCGAAGACGCCACCGAAGACCTGTCCGGTGTGGCAGACGAGGCTTTGACCTGGCGGTTGGGGCAGGCCGCACAAGCCAGAAACAGCGCCGAACGCAGCGAGCATGAAGACGCGACCGAATATGAAACGGGCCCGAACGGTGCCCTGATGAACCGGACTGAACGGAGTGCTTTTGATGCACTCATGGAGAAAATTTCATTCGCCAAACCCGGACGTTGAGGCGTTTTGGTAGGGAATGTCTAAAGAAAACAGGGTAAACGGATAAACGAATCATCTAAAATGGGGTGATTCGGAGAATCGAATCACCGGAGCCCCTCGCAGGAGTACCACATGGCCGCCAAAGACAACGACGACCGTAAACCTGACGACCAAGACGCCGAAGTTTCCCTGGATATGAGCCAGGCCGCCGTCAAAAAGATGATCGGCGACGCGCGTGAACGCGGCTACATCACCTATGACCAGCTTAATCAGGTTTTGCCCCCTGATCAGGTCAGTTCCGAACAGATCGAAGACGTGATGTCGATGTTGTCCGAAATGGGCATCAACATCATCGAGGATGAAGAGGCCGAAGAGGAAGAGGCCAAAGGCTCGACCGATCTGGCGACAACAGACAACGCGCGCGAAGTGACGCTGGCGGCATCGACCGCAGAGAAACTGGACCGCACGGATGATCCCGTGCGCATGTACCTGCGCGAAATGGGGTCCGTCGAACTGCTGAGCCGTGAAGGCGAGATCGCAATCGCCAAACGGATCGAGGCCGGCCGCAACACGATGATCCTTGGGCTGTGCGAAAGCCCGCTGACATTTCAGGCGATCACCATCTGGCGTGACGAATTGCTGTCGGAAGACATTCTGCTGCGCGATGTGATTGATCTGGAAACCACGTTCGGCAACCAGCTGGATGACGAGGAGGCGGTTGCCCCCGTTGTGGACACATCCGCGATCAACGCCGAGAAGAAAGATGACGGTGATCAGGAACTGGATGCCGATGGGAACCCGATTGCGTCGGATGATGACGACGATGATGACGAGCAGGCCAACATGTCGCTGGCCGCAATGGAAGCCGCGCTGAAGCCGCAGGTTCTGGAAACGCTGGACCGGATCGCGCTGGATTATGTCAAACTGTCCGAAATGCAGGACAGCCGGATTTCCGCAACGCTGAACGAGGACGGCTCTTTTAGCTCGTCCGAGGAAACCACCTATCAGAAACTACGATCTGAAATTGTGCTGCTGGTGAATGAACTGCACCTGCACAACAACCGGATCGAAGCGCTGATTGACCAGCTTTACGGTATCAACCGCAGGATCATGTCGATTGACAGTTCGATGGTGAAGCTTGCCGATCAGGCCCGGATCAACCGCCGTGAATTCGTGGATGAATACCGCGGACGCGAGCTTGACCCGAACTGGCTGTCGGAAATGGCGGACAAGCCGGGCCGTGGCTGGCAGATGTTCATCGAACGCTCGACCGACAAGGTCGAAGAACTGCGCGCCGAAATGGCGCAGGTCGGCCAGTATGTCGGTCTGGATATTCCGGAATTCCGCCGCATTGTCCAGCAGGTCCAGAAGGGCGAAAAAGAGGCGCGTCAGGCCAAAAAGGAAATGGTCGAAGCGAACCTGCGACTGGTGATTTCGATCGCCAAGAAGTACACGAACCGTGGCCTGCAATTCCTTGATCTTATTCAGGAAGGTAACATCGGCCTGATGAAGGCGGTGGACAAATTCGAATACCGCCGCGGCTACAAGTTTTCGACCTATGCGACATGGTGGATCAGACAGGCGATCACCCGCAGCATCGCCGATCAGGCACGCACCATCCGTATTCCCGTGCACATGATCGAAACCATCAACAAACTGGTGCGGACGGGGCGCCAGATGCTGCACGAAATCGGCCGTGAACCGACGCCGGAAGAACTGGCAGAAAAGCTGCAAATGCCGCTCGAGAAAGTGCGCAAGGTGATGAAAATCGCCAAAGAGCCGATCAGCCTTGAAACTCCGATCGGTGACGAAGAAGACAGCCAGCTTGGCGATTTCATCGAAGACAAGAACGCGGTTTTGCCGCTGGACAGCGCCATTCAGGAAAACCTGAAAGAAACCACAACGCGTGTACTGGCAAGCCTGACGCCACGCGAAGAACGTGTGTTGCGGATGCGGTTCGGTATCGGCATGAACACCGATCACACATTGGAAGAAGTCGGCCAGCAGTTCAGCGTAACCCGCGAGCGGATCCGTCAGATCGAAGCCAAGGCGCTGCGCAAGCTGAAACATCCAAGCCGCAGCCGCAAGTTGCGGTCTTTCCTGGATCAGTGACCTGCATCGCGTTTTGAGGTCTGCAAATTCAGGGCCGCGCCGAAAGGTGCGGCCCTTTTCATTTCAGCTTGAAGCGCGGTAAACTTTTCGAGATATGCGCCCGCGTCTCTCTTTTCTCGGGCGTTCAAAGTGCTATCGTTTATTTCAGGTTGAATTTAGACCGGAGCGAATAATTGCGCGTTGTTGGGATCAAGCGAATACTGTGCTGTTTTTGGTTTGCCGTGATCCCCGCTCTGGGGAATGCAAACTCCTATACGGCTGAAAACTTTTTGAAAGTCTGGCCAATCGATGCAGTCACATTTGAAGTGATCGAAGCCAGAGGCGAAGGCGCGCGCGGCATCTGGTGCGCGGCGGCAAGCTATGCCGAGCGTGAATTGCGCATTGATCCGACATCCACGATCTATGTTCTGGTCCCACGCGGCCCAAGTGCGACGGTGCCAAACCGGAAAGGCGTGGTGTTTACACTTGATAAAGCGCGCTTGCCTGAAACCGCGACCATCAGCCAATTGTCGTTTGCGACAACACGCGCGGCTGGCACCAGCTTTCCGTCCTATCTGGCACGCAGTTTCTGCCGTGACCGGTTCGGCGAACGGGATCGCTGGGATTATAACTAAGCCCCTCAATTTGAAAAGGAAAATACCATGAAACTGCTTGCGACCCTGACGTGTATCGCTGTGCTTGGGGCTGTGCCGGTACAAGCAAATTCCTTTACTGCCGTGAACCGCCTTACCGTTAATCCGGTCAGCGCCAGCGAATTCGAAGTGATCGAAAGCCACGGAGCCGGCGCGCGTCAAATCTGGTGTGCCGCTGCCGAGTACAACGAACGCGTACTGGGCAATCAGCGAGAAACCGAATTGATTGTCAAAACCAAACGTGGCCCAAGCATCACGCAACCGGGACGCAAGGGCGTTGTGTTCACCAACAATCCGGCCAATGTGTCGGCCCCGATCACCAAATCGGTTTCGATTTCCGTGAACACACCGGGGATGAGCCTGCCATCCCATCATGCGCGTACATTCTGTCGGGATACGTTCAGTCGCACCCGGCGTTAGGGTTCGGGCCTGCCTGCATCCGCGCAATTTGGTGTTGCCATACTTCGCACAAAGCTTTCATTGTCGCCCATAAGGAGAATTGCGATGATCAAATTCCCGAAAACAACCGGCGCGTCACTATGTGTGGCACTGATGATTGCGACACCGGCACTGGCCAACAGTTTCAAGGCGCAGAACCGGCTTACCGTGAATCCGATCAGTAATTCGGTGTTCGAAGTCGTTGAATCCCGATCGTTGGGGGCCAGTGGTTCATGGTGTGCGGCGGCGGATTATGCGACGCGGGTTCTGGGGGCGTCGGGGAAGGCCGATGTGTATCTGAAAACGCCGCGCGGGCCCAGCGTGACCAATCCGGGCCGCAAGGGCGTGGCTTATACGCTTGACCCCAATCAGGTCGGTGCCCCCCTGACCACATCGACATCCGTCAGTACCAAGACGGCAGGTACGACCTTTGCGGTCGGGCATGCGCTTGCTCTGTGCAGTCAGTCGCTGATTGATATCGGTCCGTAACAATCGGGTGAAGCACTGATTACCGGATAAAGCCGACCTTGCCGCGCGCTTGATTTGCGCCATCTCACTCGTGACAAGAACTGGTTATGATGGAGATGTGCCTATGAAACCACTCGTGATGATCGCTGTATTCGGGGGTGGGCTTGCGTCTGGGGTCTATGCTCAAAGCTTTGAATCCGGCACACGTTTGCCGGTTAACTCCGTTTCCGGCAGCCAGTTCGAAGTCATCGAGGAAGGCTCGGTCGGCAGCCCGCAAGTGTGGTGCGCGGCGGCCACCTATTCGAACGATGTGCTGGGGCAATATGCGAAAATGGAACTTACCGTGATCTCGCCCCGTGGGCCAAGTGTGACAAGTCCGGGCCGCAAAGGCGTTGTTTTTAGTACTGATACGACCGGACTGGATGTGGTGCCACGCGCGGCCAATTCCGCAACAACAGATATTGCGGGCGTTACGTTCGCGGTGTCGATGGCCCTGACATTCTGTGATGAAGAAGGCGAAGTGAACTGATCTTTTGCCAGGACGCCACTGAACTGTGCCAAATTTCCCCCAGACTGGATCGCCTATGTTGCGGCCCCATTTCTGCCCTACCCAAAGTGTAGCGGGTGCCCTATAGTTGTGGATAAGTGGGCGAGCAGCCCCACAAAGAGGCGGAAAACGACAATAAAAGGGGGACGGCGATGCGCTGCCCGTTTTGCGGAAATATCGACACTCAAGTAAAAGACAGCCGGCCAGCCGAAGATCATGTTTCGATCCGGCGCCGACGGTTTTGTCCGGCCTGCGGCGGCCGCTTTACGACCTATGAACGCGTGCAGCTGCGCGATCTTGTGGTCATCAAGACCAGCGGAAAGCGCGAAGATTTCGACCGCGACAAACTGGAGCGTTCGATCCGCATTTCCATGCAGAAACGCCCGATTGATCCCGAACGTATCGACCAGATGATTTCCGGTATCGTGCGGCGTCTGGAAAGCATGGGCGAAACGGACATCGGTTCCAAACAGATCGGCGAGATCGTGATGGAAGCGCTGGCACGGATCGATACCGTCGCCTATGTGCGCTTTGCATCGGTTTACAAGAATTTCCAGGCCGCTGACGATTTCGACAAATTTGTCAGTGAATTGCGCCCGGACGTGCCCCCAGAAGAAGCGTGAGCGGGCAAGACGAACGGTTCATGGCGCTGGCCCTTTCACTGGGGCGGCGCGGGCAGGGTATGGTGTGGCCCAATCCTGCTGTCGGTTGTGTCATTGTCAAAGACGGTCGCATTGTCGGGCGCGGATGGACGCAGCAGGGCGGTCGTCCGCACGCGGAAACCGTGGCGCTGGCGCAGGCGGGCAAGGCTGCGCGCGGCGCCGATGTTTACGTGACGCTGGAACCCTGCGCCCATACCGGCAAAACACCCCCCTGCGCCACGGCCTTGATTGAGGCAGGTGTGAAACGGGTGGTGGCCGCAATAACAGATACGGATACGCGCGTTGCCGGGCGTGGCTTTGCCATGCTGCGGGATGCGGGCATTGCCGTTGAAATCGGTTGTATGGCAGATTTGGCAGCGCAGGATAACGCGGGATTTATCCTCAACACCGATCTGGATCGTCCCTTTGTCACGTTGAAACTGGCAAACAGTTTTGACGGGCGTATCGCGACGGCCACCGGTGAAAGCAAGTGGATTACCGGGCCGGACGCGCGGCGTTTGGTGCATGCGATGCGCGCGCGTCATGATGCTGTACTGGTTGGTGCAGGGACGGCGCGCATTGATGATCCGTCGCTGACGGTGCGCGATCTGGGTGTCAGGCATCAACCTGTTCGGGTGGTCACGTCGCGCAGGCTGGATGTGCCGCTTATGGGGCAGCTTGCCCGCTCGGCCAAAGAAATTCCGCTGTGGATGTGCCACGGGCCGGATGCCGACCCGAATCTTGTTTCGGCATGGCAGGGGCTGGGGGCAGACCTGTTCTGCTGTGCGGTGCGCGGCGGGCAACTGGATACACGCGATGTCTTGCATCAGCTTGCCAAGGCGGGATTGACGCGGGTTTTATGTGAAGGCGGCAGCGCCTTGTCGGCATCTTTGCTGGCAGAGGATCTGGTGGATGAACTGGTCGGCTTTACCGCCGGTCTGGCCATCGGGGCCGAGGGGCTGCCTTTGGTCGGGGCGCTGGGGCTTTCTGCGCTGGCGGATGGGCCACGTTTCAGGCTGGTCGAAACGCGTGCCATTGGCGGCGATGTGATGCACCGCTGGGCGCGCGGCGCGACAAATGTTTAGCGCCAGAGGTGAGATTGACTGGCAAACACGCCCTGCAGTTTTGACAGGGTGCGATTGAACGGGCCGTGCCGGGGCAGGGTGCCCGAAACCAGCCTTTCGATCACAACCTCGACCGGGCAGGGCTGTTTCGTCACCGGATCGAAGTATCTGGGGTAATCGATCAGCGTTGCGTGCACCAGGGTTTCCAGTGAAACCGCCAGATTTCGCCGGGGCGGGATACGCCCGCGATCTTCGGTCAGGCCCCAGCCTGCGTAAAACGGGGCACCGACCGTCACAACCTTCTTGCCACGCAAAAGCGTCTCGAACCCCAAAAGCGATGTCATCGTCCAGACTTCATCGACGCAGGCAATCAGTTTTGCGGGGTCGCCCTGCGTCAGAACCAGATCGGCAAACGGGGTCGCATCTGTCTGGCCAGCGCGCAAACCCGCTGCAACGTCGGGATGTGTTTTGTAGATGATCACCGCGTCGGGGTTAGCGTTTCGTGTGGCGTGCAACAGGCTTTCGTTGGTCGATATGGCCCCGGTTCCGGCCAGGATCGAGGCATCATCTTCAACCTGTCCGGGCACCAGTATCCGGTGGCCTTGTGGCAGGTCAGGCAAGGCATCGTGCGGGTTGTATTTGCTTAGGCCGCCGGCCACGATGCGGGATATCAGTGTTCGGGCGCGCTGTTTCTGATCCGGTCGCAGCTTGGCGCGCTGCATGATCAGCTGTTCCAGTCCGCTGGGACGTGATGGATCATAATAAATGCCGATATCGTCCGTGATCAGCGAAAGCGGCGGGACAAGCGCCGCCCCCAATCCTTGCGAGCGTAGAAATCCGTCTTCCACACGGGTGGCATTTGCATGCGCTTCAAACGCTTTTCCCGCCCAGACCATCCGGTTGCGTGATGTGGTCTGCGCCAGTTGGCGGGCTTTTTCGGGATCGTTTTCGAATATGACCGGCTTGAACTGCCCGAAATAATTCTGGAACGTCTTGCGCTTCCAAAGCCGGGTTTCGCTTGCGATCCAACCGGCTCGGTCGGCGTGCCAGGCACGGGTTTTCGCATGCAGCGTGGAAATGACCCGATCCAGATCACACAGACGGTCATTGTAGGGATCATACCAGCGTGGATACAGGATCATCGCCGCGGCAAAAAGTTGTGCGCGTGTCAGTTTGCGCGTGCGTCGCGGCACCGGATTTTCATCCTGCGTCAGCCCCCATCCCGCATAGAACGGTTGCCCGAATACCCGCGGCTTGTGGCCGGCAAATATCGCGTCAAATCCCATTTGCGATGAATAGGTGTAAACGCCGACAGCCCCGCCGAAAAGGGCGGCGGGCGCGATGTTGTCTGTCACCACGCGGATGCGGTCGTTTTCATCCTCTGGCCCGAAATAGCCGGCCCGGTATCCGGCTGCGGTTTCTGGATGGGATTTGATGATCACGGGCACGCCGGGATGCTCTTCCTGTGCAAAGACCAGCATTTCCAGAAATTCCGCGCGTCCTGCCTGTGTGACTGTAACAGAGGCATCGCCACGCGCCTGATCGACTACCAGAACATATCCCGGTTCTGGCGGGGGAAGTGAGGCATCAAACCCGCTGTATTTGGAAAGCCCGGCATCGGCCATACGGGCCATTCCGGACCGGGCGGCATCCAGCAATGCCGTGTCATCCAATGGATGGGACGCCAGAAGTTTTTCCAGATCGGACGGTGTCGCAGGATCGAAATGCACGCCCGATGTGTCCAGCAGCAAGCCCAATGGCAGTTCCCCCGCACGGCCCGGAGCAAGCGAGCGCAGAAAGGCATCTTCGACCCGCAACAGCGGTACGTTGTATTTCTGGGCTATCGCTTCGCCGCGATGGGCTGTCGGGCTTTTGCCCCAGACGCCGATAAGATCGTCGGGGGTGGGGCGCCCCAGACGGACATCAAAGCCCGACAGGTGCAGAATACGCCTGACGCGGCGCTGGCGCAGAAAACCGCCGGTGTAAACGAAAAGCCGCCGGGTGGTTGGCCCCCCGGCGGCTCTATCCCCTAAAGGGTATTGCATATCAGTTCGTGAACGCCGCCAGAGCACTTACCGTGGTCAGTGAGCTGGTGAAGGACGAGATTGTTTTGTCCCATTGCGTGAACGGTGCTTCGGTGACGTAGACGGTATCACCGTCGCGGATCAGGAAATCACGCGCCACGAACATGCCGTTCGGCTGCGTCAGATCAAGCACGTAAATCATGCGCTGTGCCCCAACCAGATCGTCGCGTCCCAGCAAAGGGCCGACAACTTCGGCGGGTTCGTTGCGGAACACGAAAACGCCCGTTGGATCAGCGGTCGCCGAAGACAAGCCGCCAACCTGTGCAATCGCTTCGATGGCAGACAGGTTCTGGCTTTTGAACGCCACCTTGTTTTGCGTGCCGGTTGCGCCAACTGCGGTGTAGGAACGTGTGTCTTCCTCGACCAGGATGCGGTCACCGGGGCGCAAGGCAATGTCTAGTTCGGGAAAATTATAAAGATCCTGGAACCATACTTTACCGCTGGCGCCACCACGCGTCACCGTGATTTCGGCGATTTCGGGTTGAATGGTCACGCCGCCCGCGCGGGCCAGCATGGTGGATAATGTGCGTGTGGGCCGTTCGATCGCATAAACGCCCTGCGCCCCAACCGATCCGATCAGCGACACGGTTGATCCGTCACCGGCAAGACGGCGCACCTGAACCTGCGGATCGGGCGTCTGGTCTTCCAGTTTTTCGGTGATGATCCGGCGGATCGCTTCTGGGCTGTTGCCCGCGGCACGGATGCGTCCGGCGTAGGGAACAAAGATAAACCCGTCGCCGTCTACCTGTACCTCTTCCAGAAGGGTCGCGTTCTGGGCTTCGCCGGCCAACAGGCCGTCATCAACGTTTTCCCAGATTGTCAGGCCCAAAGTATCACCGGGCGAGATTGTATCAGAGCCAAGAACGCCTGCGTTCTTGAAGGAATCCGAAAAACCCAAGGCCGGTACGACAGAAGTTGCACGCGTTACGCGATCATTCACTTCGATGACAAACGCATCGCCTTCCTGCTGGACGGAGCCTGAGAAAATTTGTTTTTTGCTAGGCCCTACTTGCGGCAAACCACACGAACTCAGCACGGCCACAGCCGTAAAAATAGCAATGGGGCGCGCCCATTGAATAGCAAAAGGTTTCACTGCTCGGTCTCCTCGACCTGATTTATTCTGCCTCAGTGTTCGCCAACTTTGCGTGACGTATTGACGGTAAGCTACGGGATTCCGGAACTAAAAGCTACTGTGCGCAGTGTGCCGGCTTAACCGATCACCCTGAACTGTTGCCTTGGGGCCGCGGTTCCGGCGGCCAGTGCGTCGTAGGGATCCCGTTCTTGCAGGACCATGTCTACCACATGTCGTAGCAACTGGCGCCGCCCACGCGAGGAGTAGAAGCCGCCGGCAATCTGGCTGGTTTCCAGAAGATAGCGCCGGTAATCGCGATAAGCTGCCGTATCCGGGCGCGTTGGCGCAGCAAAAAACGCGCAAAGCGGCTGATCCGAAACAAATTCCGGTTTTGCATAAACCGCGTCGCCAAACACTTTCAACGGAATGCCGCGCCACAAAACCTGCTGTGCCGACGTCGAATTTACCGTTACAGCACTTCGTGCGTCATCCAGAAGGCGGGCGAGTTTGCCGCCACCGATGAAATGCACCCGGTCACGGATGCCGTTTTCGCGCGCCAGCCGCCGGATTTCGCGCCGCAAAGGCACACGCCCGTCTTCCAGCGGATGGGCCTTGAAGACCAGATGATGGTGTTGCGGCGCGCCCGTGGCGAAACCTTGCACCACTTCCGTCAGGAACTGGGTCATCGATGCAAACCGCGAGTGTTTCTGAAAACTGGCATCATGGGCCAGTTGCAACAGGGCGACATGATAGGGAAACCCGCCGCGGCGCACCCTTTTGGTTGCGATGCGCCGTTCGATGGATTGCGCCGGCATTCTGATAAGGCGTTTGAGATAAAGGATAAATTCACGATAAACCGAGATATCCCGGTGCGGGCGGAAGTTTTTGTAGCCACTGTTCAAGAACAGAACAAAGGCATGATAAAGCGCCCCGTAAAACACATGCTGGCGCATGTCGCCCCAATGTCCGGGGGGCAACGGCGCGTCAGTATCGGACCGCGCCAGAACCGATTGCATATCGTTGATCGACATCGACATCAGGCGCGAATGGCCGTTGCTGCCGCCCCGTTCGTAACTGACCCAATAGGGTCGCATATACCCTTCCTCGAACACGTGGATCCGCAAGCCAAGCGTTTGGGCATGGGCCACCGCATCGGCGTGAACACGGCGCGTATCACCATAAAGAACGATGTCGGTCACGCCCTTGTCCTGCACCAGCGCCGCGAACCGGTCGGGCCACTGGTCTTGGGGGGCGCGAAACGGAATATAGCTGGCCTTGTGCGACCAGAATGCACGATCACCTGCATTGAACCCGACGCGCCACACCTGCGCGCCGGTGGTGCGCAGCATTTTGCCCAACTGGTCAAAAAACGGGCCGTGTGGGCCTTGCAGAAACAGGAAAACCTTATGTTCTGGTGCGGATTTCAACATAATTTTCTTATAATTGTTGCTTTGTCCAAACACCATTAAGCGATGTGTCGGGCAAAAGAATGGCAGGTCGGGCGATGCGCGGGGGTGACACTCCCCCTTGCCAGCAGGGGAACGGCCCGCTACCTGCAAGGCTATGAAAAAAGGGGTTTTGCGATGTTTACTGGCATCATCACGGATATCGGCGTTCTGACGGAACTGGATCAGCGCGGTGATTTGCGCGCGCGGATCAAAACCGGATATGACACGGATACGATCGACATGGGCGCATCCATTGCCTGTGATGGCGTGTGTCTGACCGTGGTCGGCCTTGGGGCTGACTGGTTCGATGTGGATATCAGCAAGGAAACGGTCGACAAAACCAATATCGGGCGTAACCGCTGGGCTGTGGGGCGCCGGATCAACCTTGAGCGCGCGTTGCGTGTCGGTGACGAGCTTGGCGGGCATATCGTATCGGGCCATGTCGACGGGGTGGCCGAAATTACGGCAATCGCCGACGAAGGCGACAGCACACGCGTGACGTTGCGGGCGCCCGCCGAACTGGCACGGTTCATCGCGCCCAAAGGCTCTGTGGCGCTGAACGGCACATCCCTGACGGTGAACGAGGTGAACGGCGCCGAATTCGGGATCAACTTCATTCCCCACACCAAAGAGGTGACAACATGGGGTGATATGCAGATCGGCGATGCCGTCAATCTCGAGATCGACACGCTGGCGCGCTATGTTGCCCGACTGGCCGAAGCCGGTTGATGTCAATTGCCCCAGATGTCGCCGATCTTGTACCCGTTGGGGAACGGATCGGTGGGGTCACGCATCACCTGACCGGTTCCGTAAATCCAGCCCTGTCCCGATAGCGATGGAATGATGGCGGGGTAGGGGCCGACCTGCGTGGTGTCTTCGATCCGGCCTGTAAAGGTCGTTCCCATCGGGCCGGCGTTGACATAGTCCTGACCGACGCCCAACTGCCCGCGCGCGTGCAGCACGGCCGTTTTGGCGCAGGTGCCTGTGCCGCAGGGCGAACGATCAAGCACACCTGTCAGGGCATTGGGGCGTTGCGCATCAAATGTGCCCGTAGACACCGTGACCGCGCCCAATCCGTCGTAAGGGGCACCTTGGGGTGGTGGTGCCGTCAACTGGGCGATACTGGGCCCGCTGATCTGCGGATTGTCCGGGTGAACCACAGGAAGCTGTTCGGCTGCCGCGGCGCGCATCGCTTCGCTTGCGCGTACCATATCCGCGCCGGCATCGGCGCTGATTTCAAGCCCGAACTGCGCGGCGTCCGCGATGACGTAAAACATGCCGCCCCACGCCACATCAACGCGGATATCCCCGAAACCGGCCACCTCGATCACGCGATCCAGATGCATCGCAAAAGCCGGTACATTGCGAAACGTCACGCGCGTGACTTTCCCTTTGTGGCACTGGGCACGCACCCGGATCAATCCGGCTGGCGCCTCAAGCACGAGGTTTGTAACCGGTTCGACCATCGGAATAATGCCGGTTTCCAGCAATACGGTGGTGACGCAGATCGTATTGCTGCCGGACATCGGCGGGTATTCCGTCTGCTCCATGATGATAAACCCGGCATCCGCGTCCGGATGGCAGGGCGGCACGATCACATTGCAGCACAAGGCAGGGTAACCGCGCGGTTCACGCAGCATCAGCAGGCGGATGTCATCGGCGTTTTCCTGCATCCATTGCATGCGTTCAAACACTGTATTGCCCGGCATGTGGGGCATGCCGCCGGTGATCACGCGACCCGGTTCGCCTTCGGCATGCGCCTCGACCACGTTGATCAAGCGGGAAACCTGCATCTCAACCTCCTGTGCCTGTCGGTTCAGGCTAAAGCGTGGTTACGGCAAGCGTCCAGCCTGAATTCGACTCTGGTTGCTCTGGCATTTTTGCGCTTGCTGGTCTATCTGCGCGATAACTGCTGCGAAGGTACCTGCCATGAGTTTCGAAACACCCGGACCTGTTGAATCCAACCTGGCCGCCCATATTTCGCCGATCGAACAGATCATTGAAGATGCGCGCGCGGGTCGGATGTTTATTCTGGTCGATCACGAAGACCGCGAGAACGAGGGCGATCTGGTCATTCCGGCTGATGCGGCCGATGCGGATGCGATCAATTTCATGGCCAATCACGGGCGCGGCCTGATCTGTCTGACACTGCCTGCCGACCGGATCGAGGCGCTGCGCCTTCCGATGATGGCAACACATAATTCGTCGCGCCACGAAACCGCTTTTACTGTGTCGATTGAGGCCCGCGAAGGTGTCAGCACCGGTATTTCGGCGCAGGACCGTGCGCGCACTGTGGCTGTCGCGATCAATCCTGCGTCAACCGGTGCCGATATCGCGACGCCGGGGCACGTGTTTCCGCTGCGTGCGCGCCGCGGTGGTGTTCTGGTGCGGGCAGGGCACACCGAAGCCGCCTGTGACGTGTCGCGACTGGCGGGGCGCAATCCGTCCGGTGTGATCTGTGAAATCATGAATGCGGACGGCACAATGGCGCGTCTGCCCGATCTGGTGGATGTGGCGAAAACCCATGGGCTGAAAATCGGCACGATCAGCGATCTGATCGCGTACCGGCGCCGCTATGACAATCTGGTGGTGGAAACCGCGCAGCATGACGTGGTGTCCGAATATGGCGGCGCATGGAAAATGCGCCTGTTTACGGATCAAACCCACGGGATCGAACATGTGGTGCTGACCAAGGGTGACATCACCACGCCGGAACCCGTTCTGGTGCGCACCCACGCGTTGCACGAAGCCGCCGATGTACTGGGTCTGGGCCCGAAACCCGCTGTGGAACTGCCGCGCGCAATGGAAATCATTGCAAAGGAAGGGCGCGGCGCGGTCTGCCTCTTCCGCGAGCCGCGCAAGGCCCTGTATACTCAGGAAGAAGACGGCCCCCGCACAATCAAGCAAACCGGTCTGGGTGCGCAAATCCTGTCAAAGATGGGATTGCACGATCTGATCCTTCTGACCGATTCACCGATGACCCGCTATGTTGGACTGGATGCCTATGGTCTGCGCATCACCGGCACCCGCCCGATCCTGAAGGAGGCATGAATGGCCACCGCCGAACAGCATTACATCCTGCCACGTCCCGAATTCGACAAGCCCGTCAAATTGCTGATCGTGGTTGCACCTTATTACAAGGATATCGCCGACAATCTGGTGGACGGAGCGGTTGCCGAAGCGGAAGCCTGTGGCGCAAGCTGGGACAAGATCGAGGTGCCCGGCGCGCTAGAATTGCCCACCGCAATCAGCATTGCGGAACGGATGTCCAATTACGATGGGTATGTGGCGCTTGGCTGCGTCATTCGCGGCGAAACCACGCATTACGATACGGTGTGCAACGACAGCAGCCGCGCCCTGCAAATGATGGGGTTGCAGGGGTTGTGCATCGGCAACGGCATCCTGACCGTGGAAAACCGAGCGCAAGCCGAAATGCGCGCCGATCCGTCGGATCAGAACAAAGGTGGCGGTGCCGCTGCGGCGGCCTTGCATCTTGTCGCGCTCAGCCGTAAGTGGGGCCGCCAGACCAAAGGGGTCGGGTTCAAACCCGCATCGGAAAACATCCTTTTGGCGGGCGATAGCATTGGAAAACCGACCGCATGAGCGAAACGCAAGCCGCACCGTCAGGCAACCAGAAGCGCAAGATGAAATCCGCCGCGCGGCTATATGCCGTGCAGGCGTTGTTTCAGATGGAACATTCCGATCAAAGCGCGGATCAGGTGCGCAATGAATTCCTGCACCACCGTTTTGGCGCCGTCTATGAGGGCGAAGAGATGGCGGACGGCGATGTGGACCTGTTCACCGAGATCCTTGACGGGGCCGTTACGCAGCAGGTGCGGATCGACCAGATGACAGACCGCGCACTGGTGGCAAAGTGGCCGATTGCGCGGATCGATCCGACATTGCGGGCGTTGTTTCGCGCCGCCGGGGCCGAACTGGTCGGGTCCGATGTGCCGCCCAAGGTGGTGATCGTGGAATTCGTACAGGTCGCCACGGCGTTTTTTCCCGACGGCAAGGAACCGAAATTCGTAAACGCGGTGCTGGATCACATGGCACGCGAGGCCCGCCCCGAAGCGTTCTGATCCGGCTCGTCGGCCTCCTCGGGCAATTTGTCGCCACCTTTTGACGCTGTCGCCCTCGTCCTTTTGGCGAGATGTGATATAATAAAGACGAAGGAGTGGTCATATGCCTGAACTCGTCAAATTATATATTCGTAACGTCGCAATCGGATTTGGGGTTGCCGCGGTTTTTGTTGCGCTGCTGTTGTGGTTCAACGTGATGAACCTGTGGTATCTTGTGTCGCATAATTCCGATGGTGTTCTGGCCGTGTTCCTGTTGTGGTTCATGCACGGCATCGTGTTCGCGGGCGTTCAATTTGCCTTTGCGGTGATGATGATGGCGCGCAAGGATGATGATGACGATGATCATCACGGCGGCCATGCGATCCGCGATTATCTGGCTGTGCCGGTGCGCGCCGAATCCGACACTGCGCAGCGGAAGACGCGCCGCTGATCGCCAGTTTCGATCGGGTAGAGAATGTGTGACGGAACCACCGAACCGTTTTAGTTCTATATTCCCGAGGACCTGTATTTACAGGTGGGCGCCAGGTAATCAAACCAGGGCTTGAACAGAGCCAGCTCCCTCGGATTTGCTTAAGGCCACTGGAACGTAACCAGTCACGAGAAGGGCAGAACCGCCACGGAGCAGACATAGGGTGTTGCCATGATCCGGACAAGGGGTTTGATGTCTTCGTTCGCAGGAACGCCGCAAGCGCGGGGCTTGAAAAATGTTTACGTTTTGTTCATGGTTGAGCCATGTCGGATGTGACCCCTTCCTTATTGCAGCCCGGCCAGCTTCTGGCCCGCGGCGTATCACGCCATCTGAGCAGCCACGATATTGCTTCTATTGAAGAATTCGTACCTGCGCGTGGATTGCGTGTGGATGTGATGGGGTTGGGCCCAAAAGGCGAGGTGTGGATTATCGAATGCAAATCCTCGCGTGCGGATTTTCAGACGGACTGCAAATGGCAGGGCTATCTGGAGTGGTGCGACCGGTATTTCTGGGCGGTGGATTGCGATTTTCCCACCGATCTGTTGCCGGAGCAAACCGGCCTGATCATCGCCGATGCCTATGACGCCGAAATCATTCGTATGGCCCCGGAACACAAACTTGCACCGGCGCGGCGCAAGGTGGTGATCCAGAAATTTGCCAGTCATGCAGCCCGCCGCCTGCAACGTCTGCGCGATCCGGCAATGGGGCCGGCGTTCAGCGTTTGACGGCGCGTGCGGCCACGGCGGCCGCGCGAATTTCCTCGGCGATGTCGTCGGCTTCTTCGGGGTCGAAATCCATCGGGATTTCAATGCCGTTCGCTTCGACAAAGATGCGCACCATGCCTTTGTCGGTCGGGCCGATTTGCAAGTTTGCTTCGATATCGCGCTCTGTGTCGATGCCCATGCCGGCCTCCTGATTTTAGGTGTCATGTGCTAGCGCGCAAGGCCTTGCTTGGCAAGTGGGGGCGTGCTTTGCTGCGCGCATGACGCAAGACATTGAACTGCGCCGCTTTCGGCCAGATGACAAAGACTGGCTGGTTCGGCAACACAGTACGCTTTATGCGCGCGACGAAGGGTTCGATGACAGTTTTGGCGCTTTGGTTGATGATGTCCTGACTGATTTTCTGGCGCACCACGACCCCGCATGCGAAGCCGGATGGATCGCCGCGCAGGGTGAAGAACGTCTGGGCAGCATTTTTTGCGTCCGGCTGGACGAATACACTGCAAAATTGCGGGTGTTCCTGTTGTTGCCTAAGGCGCGCGGCACCGGTCTGGGCACGCGGATGCTGCACACCTGCATGCAGTTCGCACGGGATGCCGGTTATCGTGGAATGCGGTTGTGGACCCACGAAAGCCACAAGGCGGCAGGGGTGCTTTATCAGCGCAATGGCTGGTCGCTGGACAGTGCGACGCCGGTGCATTCCTTTGGTCGTGACAATGTGGAACAAAACTGGAGCATCCGGTTTTGAGCCGCCGGCGCGGCCAGATCGCCGCAGCCATAACGGGGGTTCAGACCGGATTGGCCATGGTGCTGACCCGTGCGCTGGCGGATGACATCAGCCCGATGACACTGGCGTTTTTGCGCTACAGCATTGCGGTAATGGTGCTGGCCCCGTTTTTTCTGCGCCTGCGACCGGCCCGTATTGCGCCGGCTGACAGGGGGCCGATCCTGTTGCTGGGGGTGGTGCAATTCGGGATCACCGTGGCGCTTGTCAATTATGGATTGCACTATGTGTCTGCGGCGCAGGGGGCGGTTGTGTTCGGGATGTTCCCGATTTTGACAATCGCGCTGGCTGCAGCGCTGGGGCGCGAGAAAATGACGCTGCTGCGGGTGTTGGGGGCGCTGATTTCCGTGGTCGGGGTGGCAATCTGTCTGGGGGCCAATACCCTGCCGACCAGCGGGTTCGGGGCGGGGCTGGTGTTTCTGGCGGCAGGCTCTGCGGCTGCCTGTTCGATCTATTACCGCCCCTATCTGCAAAAATACCCGACCTTGCAGGTCGGGGCGATCGCCATGTTTGCCGCCGCGCTCAGCCTGTTTCCCGCCAGTCTGATCGAAACGCCGATGGCGCAACTGTCGGTACTGCTTCCCGGTCAATGGGCGATGGTTCTGGCCATCGGATTTCTAAGCGGGGCGGGATATCTTTTGTGGTTGACCGCGCTGAAACATACCGGCCCGGGCGAGGCGACGGTGCTGATGGGCATTTCGCCGATCACTGCCGCAATTGTCGGGGCGCTGGCCTTGGGCGAACCGCTGACCGCGGGGTTTGCTCTGGGATTGAGCATCGCAATTCTGGGGGTGTCGCTGGCGGTTCTTAGTCGCCCTTAACCTCTTGCAATCATCGGCCATGGGCGCTAAATCCCCACCGTGTGCCGCCTTAGCTCAGTAGGTTAGAGCGCTTGATTGTGGATCAAGAGGTCCCCCGTTCGAGCCGGGGAGGTGGTACCATTCTTCCTTTACTTGAGGGCCGACAGCAGATGGGCGTGATCATCCGTCCAGGCAGTACCGCCATCCGATGCCACGGCGCGCCAGCGCGGATCGCGCAGCAGGGCCGACATTTTGCCGGCATCCGGCGTCAGCATCATCACGACAGACGGTTTGGCGCCCTTTGGCAGCGGCGCGGCGGGGTCGGGGGCATCTACGCGTTTGGCGGCCAACAGACGGGTTTCGCCTGCGATGCGCGCCAGTGGCTGGGTCAGATCGTAATAGCGGTTGGAAATGTGGAACACCAAAACCCCGTTTGACGCCAGACGGTCAAGATACATTTCAACCGCTTCGCGCGTGACCAGATGCACCGGAATCGAATCCGAGCTGTAGGCATCAAGGACCATGATATCAAATGTCAGATCCTGCTGTGCCAGAACAATGCGCGCATCCCCCAGATGGGTGCTGGAGTCCGGTGCGCAATGGGACATGAAATTGAACATCTCGGGCGTGCGCGCCACGCGGTCCACCATTTCGTCGATCTCGTAATACTCCCACGACTGGCCCGGCCGGGCGTAACAGGCCAGCGATCCGACGCCCAGTCCGACAATGCCGATCCGGGCGGTTTCAATGCCGTCTGTCGTGGTCAGGATCTGCGCCATCGGGCTGTTTGCATGGTAATAGGACAGCGGTGTCGGACGGGTGCCGGTTTCATCGACATATTGATAGCCGTGGATCGTGGTTCCGTTGCCGTAAACGCGCAATCCGTCGGTATCATAGACCGTATGCGCGCCGAAAAGCTGCGGTCCTTGAACGTGTAATCCTTGCTTAGCGACAGCATGTCAGCCCCCAGAAACACCACCACAGCCGCCAGAATGGCCACCGGCGCGCGCGCCAGTCTGGCCAGTAGAATCGCGAATCCGGCCATCAACCCCAGTGATGTGATCATGGCAACGGGGCCTTCGCTGTCGGTGCCGCGCAGCAGGCTGAAGGCGAACAGCACCGCCGCCGCTGACAGCAACCCGTGGGCCAGCGGGCGCACGGGGATGGTTTTGGTGCCCAGCGTCAAAAGCAGCGCCGCCAATATGACCGAAATCACTCCTTCGTAGATGCCGCTGAATGCCACCGGGGCGATGATGGAATTGAACAGGCCGCCCAATGCGCCCCCCACCGACATGATGATGTAAAACAGCGTAAGGTGCGCCGCGTCGGGGCGGCGTTCATATAGCGCCCTGTGGGCATGAACCGCGACGATAAACAGCGCCGGTGCGAACAACAGCGCACTTAGCCATGTCTGGATGCCGCTGGACTGATGGCTCATCAAAACGGCCATCACGGCAATCGCGCCTGCGGCAAGCGGGCGTGATACGGCATTCGAAAACAGCGGGCGGTTGGAAAAGGCGATGACGAAACTCAGGATGTACAGCGACAGCGGCACGACCCAGATCAGCGGGAATGATCCCAGATCGGTGCTGATCTTGGTGGTGATCGACAACATCAGCGTGGATGGAACAAAGGCCAGAAGCAGCCAGATCGCCACGGTTGATGCGGTGATGTTGGTGGGTGGTGCCACGATATGAACGCGCGTATCGCCTGTTTGCGGGGCCGGTCTGGCCCGCAGGGTCAGCAGACCGCTGATCATCAATAGCGCGCCGAACGCGACAAAACCCGCCGCCCAGCCCCAGCCGATGGCCTGTGCCCCGAACAGGGGTTCGGCCAGCAAGGGAAACCCCAGAAGCGCCAGAAGCGATCCGAAATTGCAGGCACCGTAAAGAAAATAGGGGTCATGCGCAGACGGGCCGTCCGATTTGGCATACCACGATTGCAGCAAGGGCGCGTTGGCCGACAACATGCCAAACGGCACGCCCACTCCCAGAGCGAACAGGGACAGCGTTTGCCACGCTGTCGATGCTGTCGGATCGTAAGCCCAGCTTTCGCTGACCGACAGGGGCAGAAACCACAACGCACCGGCCCACACCGCAAGATGGATGGGCAATTGCCATTTCAGCGGGACATGGCGGGTCAGAAGGTGCGCGTAGATATACCCGACCAGCAAAACAACCTGAAAAAACAGCATCGCCGTGGTCCACACCCCCGGCGCGCCGCCGATCTGGGGCAGCACCAGCTTGGCGAACAGCGGCTGGACGAAGAACAACAGGGATGCGCTGACAAAAATGGTCAGCGTGAAAACGGCCGGAACGACCCATTGCTTTCTGCGCGCGGGCGATGGGTGCAGATGTGGATGTGTGTCGGTACTGCTCATGCTTTGCCCTGTGTTGTCACGCGAAACGGGCCACCGGCACGGGTGGCTGTTCTGTCGGGTTCTAGGGGCTTAATGCGGCGAAATTGTGATCAGAACAGATACAATCACGGCTTCAAGGTCGCGATTGTGCTGAAAAGCGAAAGGCTTCCTAATCGCCCGTTTTTATATCGATGCTTTGGCGCAGGGCACCGCTGCCCCGATCGAAAATCAGGATCGTGTTCTGCCGCGTCACCACGGCATACCAGCCGTCGCCCTGGGTGAACGCACTGGCCGTGGCCCCGTCAGGTAAAGTGATCTCATCGGGCAGGGGGGCTGGACGGTCAGAGAAACGGATGACAAAGAGGGCAATGATGATAAACAGGCCGCCAATCATCGTTGCGGTCAGCAGTGTCACCAGACGCCGCAGGAAACGCAAATTGGCCGGTTCCGGGGTCAGTTCAGAAGGGTCTTGCATGGACATCCGCCGTGTTACATTCACCATCGCGGAAGATCCGCCGCCCCGCCTTGATAAGGCGCTTGCCCGCGATGTGCCAGAGGATGCGGTTCTGTCGCGGACGCGGCTGGCGCGGCTGATCGCAGATGGTGCGGTGCATGTGGATGGCGTGATCGCCGACGATCCCAAGGCCAGAGTTGCACAAGGGGCCAGCATCAGCATTGTTGTGGATGCACCCCAGGACAGCCATATCGCGCCGGAACCTATCCCGCTGGATGTGGTGTTTGAAGACGCCGACCTGATTGTCATCAACAAACCGGCGGGCATGGTAGTCCACCCTGCACCGGGCAGCCCTTCGGGTACGTTGGTGAATGCGCTGCTGGCGCATTGCGGCGATGACCTGTCCGGCGTCGGTGGGATGAAACGCCCCGGTATCGTGCACCGGATCGACAAGGAGACCAGCGGTCTGCTGGTGGTGGCCAAATCGGATGCTGCGCATCACGGGTTGGCGGCTCAGTTCGAAAAGCACAGCGTGGAGCGGTATTACAACGCAGTCGTCTACGGCGTTCCCGATGCCAATGATCCGCGTCTGCGCGGGATCAGGGGCGCAAGCTTTGAGGCAGGCAATATTCTGCGCCTGACCACGCAACTGGCCCGGCACAAGACTGACCGGCAGCGTCAGGCGGTGCTGTTTCAGGGGGGGCGGCACGCTGTCACCCGCGCCCGCATTGTCGAGGCGTTCGGAAACCCACCGGTTGCATCGCTGGTTGAATGCTGGCTGGAAACCGGCCGGACCCATCAAATCCGGGTTCATATGGCGCATGCGGGACATGCCCTGATCGGCGATCCGACCTATGGCGGGCGGCGCAAATTGTCGGCCAAGGCGATTTCCGAAACCGGGCGCGCCGCCGTTGCCGCGTTTTCCCGTCAGGCGCTGCATGCGGCCGTTTTGGGTTTTGACCACCCGGTCACCGGCGAAGCGATGCGGTTTGAGGCCCCATTGCCGCCCGATATGGTCGCGTTGATTGCCGCATTGCGTAGTCCGGCAGATCAGGGTGCATAGGGCGGTTTAATGTCATCGCGCGCTTTGACATGAACAGCACATGCGCGTGAGCGCACTGACACGTGACTTTCACAGCGACGGAAAGCTGCCATTATAGCGTTAAAGGAACATCATATGCCCCTTGAAAGGGGTGCGACCACGACCCATATGGTATGTTAAGCCCTTAAACATTGGGAGGGGACAGAAAATGGCAAACTACGCAAATCTGCCGGCACCGACGCCCGAAGGCGGTCTGAACCGGTATATGCAGGAAATCCGGAAATTCCCGCTGCTGGAACCGGAAGAGGAATATATGCTGGCCAAGCGCTGGGTCGAAGAACAGGACACGGAAGCAGCCCACAAGATGGTCACATCGCATCTGCGATTGGCGGCCAAAATCGCGATGGGATATCGCGGATACGGCCTGCCGCAGGCCGAAGTGATTTCAGAGGCGAATGTGGGCCTGATGCAGGCCGTCAAGCGGTTTGATCCGGAAAAGGGCTTTCGCCTTGCGACCTATGCGATGTGGTGGATCCGCGCCAGCATTCAGGAATACATCCTGCGCAGCTGGTCGTTGGTGAAACTGGGTACGACATCGGCGCAGAAAAAGCTGTTTTTCAACCTGCGCAAAGCCAAATCCAAAATCGGCGCGCTGGAAGATGGCGATTTGCGCCCTGAAAACGTCAAGCGGATCGCGACCGATCTGGGCGTGACCGAAGACGAAGTGATCTCGATGAACCGCCGCCTGTCGGGTGGTGATGCGTCTTTGAACGCAACGGTCGGGTCCGAAGGCGAAGGTACGATGCAATGGCAGGACTGGCTGGAAGACGAAGATGCCGACCAGGCCGGAGATTACGCCGAGCGCGACGAACTGGAAGCGCGGCGCGAATTGCTGGCACAGGCGCTGGACGTGCTGAATGACCGGGAAAAGGATATCCTGACCCAGCGGCGTCTGGCCGACAAGGCGGTAACGCTGGAAGATCTGAGTGGCCAATATGACGTAAGCCGCGAACGTATCCGTCAGATCGAGGTGCGCGCGTTTGAAAAACTGCAAAAACGGATGCGTGATCTGGCCAAAGAAAAAGGCATGCTGGCCACAGCGTAACCTTGCGTCGGTCTTGAGTGACATGGAAACGGGCGGTCCTGCGGGGCCGCCCTTTTTTGGTAGAGAGGCAGATCGCAGGGTTCGGTTTCAGGTGTTCCTGTTTGGCTGGCACCATTGCAAAAAGAACGATGAAAAATCGCTTGCTCTGAGATAGAAACCAAGGCCTGCCCCAACGGTGCAAGGCAAACAAAATTGATCCTGCGCACCTTTTTATGTATGCTGGAAGAGAGGCGCAAAGGCTGTCATGTCTTGTGACGGGTCAGTGATATTGGCCGGATCTGTGACGATTCAGCCGATAAAAATGTTGCGAAGGCCAGCGCTGCGGCGCGCGGAAAAATTGTCTCGACGACATGCACTTTGCCGATCCTCTTGACCATTGCTTTGACGTTTTGACCAACGGAGGGAAGACCATGGATACCATCAAAATTACGGAAATCGCTCGCGCTTTGTACCGTACTCACGGAGACAAAGCAGAATTTGAGGCCGCTCAGTGCGAAAAGCGGTTCAAGAACGCCGGAAACAACGATGAAGCAGATAACTGGCGCGCAATTCGGGGAAGTATCCGACGCATGCGTGGCGCCAACCAAAGTTGATCGTGAAAACGCGGTGGGCGGCCAAAAACTAGGCTTTCTTGTCTGTGCTGGGCCGGGCGCGGACTTTTGCTGCGAAGGACACGACGGCTGATTTCAAGACTCCGTGCAAGAAATGTATTGAATGGATGGTGTTTGTCGACGTCTGCCAAGTTAGCCTGGCAAGGATTGATTGATGAGCAAAAGGAGATTTGTCATGCGAAGTCTTGGCATGAAACTGTTCTTGTTGACCTGCCTGCCCGGCATCGCCCTGTCCGATCCGGCAACAGAATGCGGCGGAAGCAGTCAGGTCGAGATCGGGGCCTGTGTCGCCGATACACTTGAGCGGGTCGATGCGACTGTCGACATCTATCTGGGCTTCGCGATGAGTTCTGCGGCAGAGCTTGACAACGTAACTGATCGAACGGTGGCGGTACCTGCTCTGGAAGCCGCACAGGCGGCCTGGTCAGCCTATCGCGATGCACAATGCGACTATGTCGGGGCAACTTTCGGAGGCGGTTCCGGAACAGGGATCGCGATCAATTCCTGCAAGATCAAGCTTGGGCGGGGCCGCGCAGAAGAGCTTATGCGCTACGTACAATGAAGCGGGCCTTTCCTGCGCACGGCACCGTTTTCTGCCAAAGGGCGACCCACCCGTTCTTGTTGGCAGGTGAGGGCAGATGCCTTAAATATGCGAGGTACAAAGGAGTGTGAGCGATGGCCGGAGGATGGGCGCGTGACGGCGCCGTGAGCGAACAGATCGAAGCGTCGATAAATGACGAACTGGCGCGGCTGAAGGCGCGCAAGGCCCCCGTCGGTGACAGCCTGACCCATTGCGCGGACTGCGAAGAACCGATCCCCGAGGCGCGCCGCGCCGCGATCCCCGGCGTAAAACTGTGCATCGACTGTATGCAGGAACGCGACAGCCAACGCAAAACACGCGTCGGCATCAACCGGCGGGGCAGCAAGGACAGCCAGTTGAAGTAAGCGACCACGGCGACAGGCGCGCGAAACTCTGAAAATTTCGCGGCCTTGAAGAGGGTGTTCTTACCCTTCCATCGCTTCCAGTTCGTCGATCAGGCCTTCAATCATGCTTAGGCCCTTGTCCCAGAATTTCGGGTCGGACGCGTCCAGCCCGAAGGGCGCCAGCAATTCCTTGTGGTGCTTTGACCCGCCCGCTTTCAGCATGTCGAAATACTTGTCCTCGAACCCGTCATCGCCCTCGGCGTAAACCGAATACAGCGCGTTCACGAGGCCGTCACCAAAGGCATAGGCATAGACATAAAACGGCGAGTGGACGAAATGCGGGATGTAGGCCCAGAACGTTTCATACCCGTCCATGAAATCAAAGGCAGGTCCAAGGCTTTCGGCCTGCACCGACATCCACAACGCGTTGATATCATCCGGCGTCAGTTCGCCGCCGCGCCGTGCGGCGTGCAGCTTGCATTCGAAATCGTAAAACGCGATCTGGCGCACGACCGTGTTGATCATGTCTTCGACCTTGCCAGCCAGCAGAACCTTGCGTTGCGCATCGGTTTTCGCGTTGTCCAGCATCTTGCGGAATGTCAGCATTTCACCGAACACCGATGCCGTTTCCGCGAGTGTCAGCGGGGTCGAGGACAGCATTTCGCCCTGATCGGCGGCCAGCACCTGATGCACGCCGTGCCCCAGTTCATGCGCGAGGGTCATCACGTCGCGCGGTTTGCCCAGATAGTTCAACATCACATAGGGGTGCACTTCGGTCACGGTGGGGTGGGCAAAGGCGCCGGGGGCTTTGCCGGGTTTTACACCCGCATCAATCCAGCCCTTGTTGAAAAACGGTTCGGCCAGTTCGCCCATACGGGGATCAAAAGCAGAATACGCATCCATCACCATCTTTTGTGCCTGATCCCAGTTGACGATGGTCGGATCTTCCATCGGCAGGGGGGCATTGCGGTCCCAGACCTGCATCCGGTCCAGCCCCAGCCATTTGCGTTTCAGATCGTAATAGCGGTGGCTGAGGCGCGGATAGGCGGCGACAACCGCCTCGCGCAGGGCTTCGACCACTTCGGGTTCGACATCATTTGACAGATGGCGGCCGGTTTGCGCAGTGGGCATGCCGCGCCAGCGGTCAACGATTTCCTTTTCCTTGGTCTGTGTGTTGTGCACGCGGGCAAAGGTTTTCACGTTTTCGCCGAACACGCGCGCCAGTTCTTCGGCACCGGCCTGCCGTTTTTCGCGGTCCGGATCGGTCAGCAGGTTTAGCGTGCTTTCGATGCCCAGGGTTTCACCGTTCACGTCGAATGTGAGGCCGGCAATGGTTTCATCAAACAGCCGTTCCCACGCATCGCCCACGACCCCCAGATCGTGCAGGAATTTTTCCAACTCGTCCGACAACTGATAGGGTTTCATCGCGCGGATGCGGTCGAACACAGGCTTGTAGCGCGCCAGATCCGGGTTCTGGTGCAACAACGCCGCCAGATGATCATCTTCCAGCCGGTTCAGTTCCAGCGTGAAAAACACCAGCGGGGTGGTGAAGTTGGTGATCTTTTCCTGCATGTCCGACATGAACTTGGCGCGGCCTGCATCTGTGGTGTGCTGGTAATAGCGCAATCCGGCAAAGGACATGATACGCCCGGCAATCGTGCTGATCCGTTCATTGCGCAGCACACATTCCAACAGGCCGTTGGCATCTAGACCGGCCAGTTTGCCTTCGTAATCGGTGGCGAAAGAGGTGCAGGCCTGTTCCAGCCAGTCCAGATCGCGTTTCAGTTCGGGCGCGTCTTCACCTGTGTAAAGATCGTTCAGATCCCATTCGGGCAGGTTGCCCAGATTGTCAGCGCCACCTGTGGCATTTGCATCGCGTACCGGAAACGGAAGTTGGAACATGGAACCCTCATTTTTGCATCTGTGACAGAGTTAAGAGCCTTGGGCGCGAGTCACAAGCGGACCTAGCCATAAACCCGCAGCATTTCTTTCAGATCGTCCAAGGAATTGGCCTCTTGCAGCGGTTTGTCCTGCCGCCAGCGTGACATGCGGGGAAACCGCAGGGCGACACCGGATTTGTGGCGCGGGCTGGCCTGTATGCCTTCAAAGGCGATTTCAAAGACGTGGTGTGGTTTGACCTGTCGCACGGGACCAAAGCGTTGCAGGGTGTTTCTGCGCACCCACGCAGTGATTTTGGCGAATTCAGCATCTGTCAGGCCGGAATAGGCCTTGGTGAAGGGTACAAGATCGTTGCCGTCCCATACGGCAAAGGTGAAATCGGTGAACAGATTGGCGCGCCGTCCATGTCCGGCCTGCGCATAGATCATCACGGCATCAATCACCAACGGGTCCAGCTTCCATTTCCACCAGTCGCCTTTCTTGCGCCCGGCCAGATGGGGGCTGTCGGCGCGTTTCAGCATGACACCTTCGGCTTGATGCGCGCGCGCGTCGGTGCGCAACGCTTCCAGATCGCGCCATGTGTCAAACCGCAGTTGCGGCGGCAGGTGCAGGGGGGCATCGCGGGGCAGGTCTTTTGCAATCTGTTCCAGGGCTGCGCGCCGTTCGGCAAAGGGTTTGGCGCGCATGTCCTGACCGTTCTGTTCCAGCAGATCATAGGCCGCCAGAACAACCGGCGTTTCGGCCAGCAGCTTTTTGGGTACTGTTTTGCGCCCGATCCGCTTTTGCAGCGCGCTGAACGACAATGGCGCGTTGCCGCCCCACGCAAGCAATTCGCCATCCAGAACGGTGCCGTCCGGCAGGAAATCAACCGCGCGGGCCAGTTCGGGAAAACGGTCTGTCATCAGTTCTTCGCCGCGGGACCAGACGAAATACTGCCCGTCGCGGATAATCAGCTGACCTCGGATGCCATCCCATTTCCATTCTGCGTACCAACCAGACGGGTCGCCCAACGCGTCGGGCGAACTCTCCAGCGCGTAGGCAAGATAGAACGGATAGGGCCGTGACGCGTCGGCGCTGGCATCTTCGGCCTCGATCAGATCGTGGTAGGTTGTGGTGTCGGGGGTCCAGTCGCCCATCAAACGGTGGGCCAGTTCGGTTTCGGGTTTGCCGCTGGCCTGCGCCAGCGCCCGCGTCATCAGTTTCTGGCTGATCCCGATGCGGAACCCGCCTGTGATCAGTTTGTTAAACAGGAACCGTTCGGTTGTGTTCAGCTGATCCCAGGCGGACAAAACGTTGTCTTTTCTGGTGGCTTCTTCCACGTCAGAAAGATCGCGCAGTGTATTGATCCAATGTGTTAATTCGTAATCCGATGTGTAGCTTGCAGGCGGCAGGATCAGGGCGATTGTTTCGGCCAGATCACCGACAACGGGATAGGTGTCCTCTAACAACCACAGCGGCAATTCTGACACTTCGGCGGCCCATTCCCGCAGGCGGGTTGTGGTGACGGCCCGTTTCGGCCGCCGCCCTGAAAACAGCGCGATGGTCCACAATCGGTCCTGTTCGGGGGCGGACTGGAAATAGGCCGAAAGGGCGGCCACCTTCTGGTTCGTCTTGGTTGTCTGGTCGATCTGGTCGAACAGGGCGGCGAACTGTTTCATGGCATGTCCGCCTCGTCTGCATCCTCGCCCTGAAACTCGGTTGTGACGATGCTGGCATTATAGCCTTTTTCATTCAGGTGACGTGTGAAGATATCTGTATAACCATGCGTAACATATATATTTTCTGCGCCGGTATCGCGAATGGCGCTGTTCAGGCCCGTCCAGTCGGCATGATCCGAAACAACAAAGCCGCGATCGACCGCGCGGCGGCGCCGGATGCCGCGCAACCGCATCCAGCCACTGGCAAACCCAGTCGAATGCGGCCCCAGTTTGCGGGCCCATGCACTGCCCAGGGCCGAGGGCGGGGCCAGCACGATAGCGCCTGGATGATCCTTGATATTGGTATCGCCCGTGACAAGCACAGTGGCGGGCAAATCGATACCTTCGGCGCGCAGGACGGTATTGGTTGCCTCGACCGCGCCGTGGGTCAGGATCGGCCCGATGTTGTGGTCCAGCATGCGCATCAGGCGCTGCGCCTTGCCAAGGGCATAGGCCCCCAAAAGCGCGGTTTTACCCTGTGCGGCGCAGGAGGCCCACCAAGCGTTCAGATCTTGTGCCACCTGTTCCTGTGTGTCCCAGCGAAACGCGGGCAGGCCAAAGGTGCTTTCGGTGATAAAGCTGTGACAGCGCACCGGCTCAAAGGGATCAGACAGGCCATCCTCTTCGGTTTTGTAATCGCCGGACGCGACCCAGATTTCGCCGCCCACCTCGACCCTGATCTGGGCAGAACCGGGTACATGCCCTGCCGGGTGGAACGAAACGATTGCATCGCCGATGCTCAGTTGGCGGCCGTAACCGGTTGTTTCAATGCTGATGTTGCCCAGACGGTGCCGCATCACCGGTGCGGCGGTTCTGGTAGCCAGATAGCGGCTGTGACCGGCGCGCGCATGATCCGCATGGCCGTGGGTGATCAGGGCGCGATCAACCGGGCGCCACGGATCGATGTAAAAATCGCCTGCGGCGCAATAAATGCCGTTTGGTGTAAAAGTCAGAACCGGGTTTTTCATATCCCAACAATAGTAGGGGCGGCGGGATTTCCCAGCCTTTCGCGAAAACCTGTTCTGCGATCAGGCGCTTTGGGCCGACGCCTTGCTTTCCATGTTGTTTGAAAACAGGTCGGCTGCCTGATCAAAGATACGGGTGCGGGTTTGTGCGCTTTCCATCAGAACCTCGTGTTCGGCGCCTTCGATCACGTCCAGCCGGCTGCCGGGCCACGTGTTCATCCTGTCCCTGATGCGCGCGATATCGACAATGCGTTCATTGCCGCCCATCACTGTCAGACAGGGTAGGTCCGGCGTACAGCGCCGTGCCAGATACCGGCATTCGCACAGTGCCTCGCGCAACCAGATCAGGCTGGGGCCGCCAAGTGACAATTCGGGATGGATGCGCAACTGACGCACCATATAATCATGCATGTCCGCATCTGTGGTCAGCAAATTGTCTTCGAACGGTTCGGACGTGACATAGGCATCGATCTTGGTGCCGGGGGGCAGGCGGTGCCCCTGACCGATCCAGCCGCTGCCAAAGGACAGTGCCCAAGCGACGGGGCGCGTTGTCGGGGCGATGCGGATGCCCCACATCGGGCCGGAAAACACCACGGCCTGAACAGGCAACCCTTCGATAAGTGACCGCAGGCCGATACATCCGCCCATGGAATGGGCCATCAGAAAATAGGGGCGCGGCAGATCCAGCGCCTGCGCGGCCTGCACCATGGCTGCCACGTCTTTCTGGTAGTCTGTGAAACGATGCACATGCCCGATGCGGGCATCTTCAAGCATCCGGTCGGCAAGGCCCTGGCCGCGCCAGTCGATTGTTATCGTCGCAAACTGACGCTGATAAAGGTCTGCCGCCGCGCGACCGTATTTTTCCACATATTCGCTGCGGCCCGGAAACAGCAGAACCGTGCCCTTGGCGTTTGCGGGCACCCAGTGGCCTACGCGGATGCGCACCCCATCGGACGCGCGCAACCAGTGGGCGGCCCCGCCCGGTGGCCCATCGGCCACATCGTCAAAAAAAGGGGCCGCCTCTAAATGCATCAAGCCAGCGCTGACGCCAGTTTCATCGCCATGCCCATGTCGCCGTCCACAGACAGTTTTCCGGTCATGAAGGCGCTGGTCGGATTGGTTTCGCCATCCAGAATCGAGCGGAAAGTGTCGGCATCTGCGCTGAGCGTGACATCGGCCTCTTCGTCCGAGGCACGTGCGCCGCTGGCATCCATCACAATGTCGCCTTCGCCGGCGATGCTGAATTTTGCGGTACCACCAATATCGGTGCCCGCCAGTTTTTCGTTC
The DNA here is from genome assembly GCF_051013555.1 of Sulfitobacter sp. TBRI5. NCBI lineage: Bacteria > Pseudomonadati > Pseudomonadota > Alphaproteobacteria > Rhodobacterales > Roseobacteraceae > Sulfitobacter > Sulfitobacter sp. TBRI5. The sequence continues at coordinate 2,632,826 of NZ_CP112884.1, forward strand.
AGAACGGCTACGGCCTCTGAAATTACGTCGCTCATTGTCTGTCTTCCCTTATTTGGCCACAGATGTCTGGAAATGCATCTGCACGCGCGCTACATTAGCGGTGTTATGGGCATCAAAGCGATTAATCTCAAATGTACCGTTGCGGCATTTCTGCTGCTAGTCATGAATTCCTTACCTTTGGCGGCACAGGATGATGTAAAATCATTGCTGGAACAGCTGAAAGACGCCGAACCTGTCAAGGCAAAGCAGCTGGACAGGGCGGTACAGGCGGAATGGTCGAAAACCGGCTCTGCCTCGATGGATTTGTTGTTGAAGCGCGGGCGTGATGCAATGGATGCGGGCGATTATGCGGCTGCCATCGAACATTTCAGCGCGCTGACCGATCACGCCCCCGATTTTGCCGAAGGATGGCATATGCGGGCCACGGCCTTTTACCAGTCCGATCTCTACGGGCCGGCGCTGGGGGATTTGCGCAAGGCACTGGTTCTGAACCCGGACAATTACAATGCGATGTTCGGCTTTGGTGTCATTCTGGAAGAGTTGGGTGATACGGATCGCGCCTATCAGGCCTACCTGCGGGTTCGCGCTATACATCCGCATCATAGCGAAGTAACCACGGCGATACAGCGTCTGGAAAACGGCGTTCTGGGCCAGCCCCTTTAAAACAAACTCCGTCCGCGAAGGGACATAGCAGTGACCGGATCGTCGCGGATCGTGGCCGTTTTGGGCCCGACAAACACAGGTAAAACCCATTATGCGATTGAACGCATGCTGGGGCATCGAACCGGCGTCATGGGGTTGCCGCTGCGTCTTCTTGCGCGCGAGGTTTATGACAAGATCGTCGCTATTCGCGGACCGTCTGTCGTGGCGCTCGTCACTGGGGAAGAACGCATTGTTCCCCCACGCACGAAATATTGGGTCTGCACTGTTGAGGCGATGCCCGAAGGTATGGGGTGCGATTTCCTGGCCGTGGATGAAATCCAGCTATGTGCTGACCCTGAACGCGGCCACGTCTTTACCGACCGGTTGCTGCGCGCGCGGGGGCAACACGAAACGTTGTTTCTGGGCGCGGATACGATGCGCGGCCCGATTTCGGCGCTGGTGCCCGACGCACAGTTCCTGCACCGCGAGCGAATGTCGCAACTGACCTATAATGGTCAGAAAAAGATAAGCAGAATGCCAGAACGCAGTGCGATTGTCGGGTTTTCGGTTGAAAATGTATATGCAATCGCAGAGCTGATCCGTCGCCAAAAGGGCGGGTGCGCTGTGGTAATGGGCGCACTTTCACCGCGCACACGCAACGCCCAGGTCGATATGTACCAGAATGGCGAGGTTGATTATCTGGTTGCCACCGATGCGATCGGGATGGGCCTGAACCTGGATATCAACCATGTGGCGTTTTCCGCATTGTCAAAATTTGACGGGCGGCGGATGCGTCCGCTTGCGCCCAACGAACTGGCCCAGATCGCGGGGCGCGCAGGGCGCGGCATGTCGAATGGCAGTTTCGGCGTCACCGGCGAAGCATCCCCGCTGAGCGACGACGTGGCGCAGGCGATCATGGCGCACAGGTTCACACCGTTGCAAAAGTTGAACTGGCGCAATCCCGCCTTTCAATTCGGCAGTGTGGATGGATTGATTGCGTCACTGGAAACGTCGCCGGACAACCCCATTCTGGTCAAGGCGCGTGACGCGGATGATCTTATTGCGCTGCGCACCCTTGCGGGTCTGGCCGAGGTGCGGGCGCGGGCATCGGATGGCCAATCGATCCGGCTGCTGTGGGATGTTTGCCGCATCCCCGATTTTCGCGGTATCAGTCACGCGGAACACGCCGGCCTGCTTGAGGCGATTTTCGGTTATTTGCACCAGTCCGGCGATATCCCGGATGACTGGCTGGCGCGCCAAATCCAGCGGATTGATCGCACCGATGGCGACATCGATGCGCTGTCCAAACGGCTGGCATTTATCCGCACATGGACCTATGTCGCGCAACGCAAAGGCTGGACAAGGGACGAAAGCCATTGGCGCGGGGCCACGCGCGCTGTAGAAGACAGGTTGTCGGATGCGTTACATGAACGTCTGACCCAAAGATTTGTGGATCGGCGCACGTCAGTTTTGCTTCGCCGGCTCAACCAAAAGGAGGCCCTCTTGGCCGAAGTGAATGATAAAGGTGATGTGACCGTCGAAGGCGAATTTGTCGGTCGTTTGGAAGGCTTCCGGTTTTCGCCGGACAAAGGGGCGGCCGGGGCCGAAGCAAAGACGCTGAAGGCGGCGTCCCTGCAGGCACTGGCGCCGCAGTTCCATCTGCGCGCGGACCGGTTTTACAACGCGCCGGACACCGAAATCGATTTCACAGAACAGGGTGGCCTGATGTGGGGCACCCATGCGGTGGGCAAACTTGTCAAGGGAAGCGATCCGCTCAAGCCGCAGGTAGAGGTTTTTGTGGATGATGCCGCCGGCGTGGATGTTGCGCAGAAGGTGCAGCGCCGATTGCAGCATTTCATAGACCGCAAGATCGCAGCCCTGTTCGAACCGTTGCTGGCCTTGTCGAAGGACGAAGCCCTTACCGGACTTGCGCGCGGCTTTGCATTTCGCATGGTCGAAGGATTGGGGATTCTCCAACGCGCGGACGTGGCCGACGATGTCAAAGCGCTGGATCAGGATGCGCGCGGGGCGCTGCGCAAACATGGTATCCGCTTTGGCCAGTTCACTATTTTCATGCCTTTGCTGCTGAAACCGGCCCCGACACGGTTGCGGCTTGTGCTGTGGTCGCTGGCGCAGGACCTTCAGGAATTTCCCGAAAGCCCGCCGCCCGGACTGGTGACGGTTCCGGCCAAAACCGATGCGCCCAAGGGCTATCATACGATGTGCGGATACCGCGCCGCCGGAACACGGGCGATCCGCATCGACATGCTGGAGCGACTTGCGGATATGGTGCGGGCCGAAGACAGCCGTGGCGGGTTCGAAGCCAAAGCCGATATGCTGTCGATCACCGGTATGACGCTGGAACAGTTCGCCGATCTGATGACCGGGCTGGGCTACAGTGCCGAAAAAGGCGAGCGCGCCAAGGTCAAGGCCAGCGAGGCCGCGGTTGCCGCACAGCAAGATCCAAAGGAAGTGCCGCAGAAACAGCCCGAGGAAACGCCGCCTCAACCGGATGAAACACCGACCGAGCCGCCGGCGGAAGAGCCCGCCGATTCTCCGGTCGAGGTGCCTGTCGATGTGCCCGGAGAAGCGCCACCCGACAGCCCGGTTGAAATCCCGCCGGGCGCCGATGGGGCAGGTGCAACGGATGCACCGGTCGCGGCACCGGAACAGGAAGTTTTCTATACGTTCCGCTGGGGCGGAATGCGCCCCGATCGCAGGGCAAAACCGGCGCAATTCTCGGACAAACCTCGTGGTAAGGGAAAACCGCAAGGCAAGAAGGGTGGTGCGCGCGGTGACAAGCGGCAGGGACAGGGCCGCGACAAAGGCGCGCAGCAGTTTCAGGCAAGACCCCCCAGACCCGAAAAGAAAATCGATCCCGATAACCCATTCGCCGCCGCGTTGATGGGGCTGAAAGACAACAGCTGATCTGTGGGCGACGCGACCGGAAAACAGCGTTTGGACAAATGGCTGTGGCAGGCGCGGTTCTTCAAGACCCGTACTTTGGCTGCAAAAACCATTTCGTCCGGGCATGTGCGTGTGAACACGGTAAAGGCCGGTAAACCTGCGCAATTGGTGGGCGCCGGCGATGTGCTGACCTTTGCGCAGTCCCGTGTGATCCGCGTGATCCGGATCGAAGCCCTGGCGGATCGCCGCGGCCCGGCCCCGGAAGCACAGGCGCTTTACACCGATCTTGATCCGCCCCAACCCCGCGATCCGGCGGACAAGGCGGACAGCGTTGCGCCAAATCCGCGATTTGAGGGAAAAGGGCGGCCCACGAAACGCGCGCGGCGTCAAACTGACCTTTCTCGTGCGCGAAACCTTGAATGATCCAGCCTGCTGAATTAGCTAGCCGCTAAGCTTCAGAAAAGTAGACAAACCATGACCTATATCGTCAACGATTCATGCATCGCGTGTAAATATACCGACTGTGTCGAAGTGTGCCCGGTAGACTGTTTCTACGAGGGTGAGAACATGTTGGTTATTCATCCCGATGAATGCATCGATTGCGGCGTATGTGAGCCGGAATGCCCGGCAGACGCGATCCGCCCTGATACCGAGCCGGACATGGAAAAATGGGTCGAATTCAACCGCAAGTATTCTGAAATGTGGCCCGTGATCATTACCAAGAAAGATCCGTTACCCGACGCGGAAGAGCGTGACGGCGAAACCGGCAAGCTTGAAAAATACTTTTCCGAAGCCCCGGGCGAGGGCGGCTGAACGATTCGCCCGGCAACGGGGCCGAAAAAAATGCCCCGTGCGCCTGAAAGACGGCTGATTTGTGCCAAAGGGGCGCTTAAATCGTGCGCGGCAATCACGCGTGGCTTGGAAAATGCCGTTTTTTGTGTTATGTACTCGTTACAAATGAAGCAACTGACCTGATACCATCCTCATGTGCTGCCGCTCTGGGATGGTTTTATTTTCGGCGAAAAGTCTGACATGGGGGCAAATGGATGATCCCGTGCCAGAATTTGTGACGTCGCAGTAAAGTGTCAGGTGCAGATCAAGGACTTTTTAAATGACAAAGAACAAGAAACTGGATTTCCGCCCCGAAGAATTCGTCGTCTACCCGGCGCATGGCGTGGGTCAGATCATTTCGATCGAAGAACAGGAAGTGGCGGGCATCACGCTTGAGCTTTTTGTGATTTCTTTCGAAAAAGACAAGATGACGTTGCGGGTTCCGACCAACAAGGCCACGGCCTTTGGCATGCGTGCGCTCAGCTCGCCCGATGTGATCACGCATGCGATGAAGACGCTTAAGGGCAAGGCCAAGGTCAAACGGGCGATGTGGTCGCGTCGTGCGCAGGAATATGAACAAAAGATCAATTCCGGCGATCTGATTGCAATTGCCGAAGTGGTGCGCGACTTGCACCGCACTGACGATCAGCGCGAACAAAGCTATTCCGAGCGCCAGTTGTACGAAGCCGCTTTGGAGCGGTTGACCCGTGAGGTGGCGGCTGTTGCCGGTGGCGATGAAATTGCCGCCGCAAAGCAGGTTGATGATGTTCTGATGTCGCGCGTCGCGGCCTGAGCAAACACCAAACTCATTTTGGGGCCGTGCGGAAATGCGCGGCCCTTTTGTTTCAGACCAGCGCCAGCAATGTCAGAATGGCGGACAGTTCGGCCATTTGTTGCGCTGCGCCCAGAACATCCCCGGTCTGGCCGCCGATTTTGGCCTTTGCCAACAGCGCAATACCAAACACCGTGGCGGCTGCAATCAAGGCTGCGATTACGGTGCCGCCCCCCAGACACAAGACGGCGATGGCAATGCCAATCAGTGCGGACAGGCCCGCTGCAGGCCATTCCGGGCGCCCTACACGATAGGATAATCCTGTTGCTCGCGCGTGGGGCAGGGCGCACATCACAGCGGGTATTGCCGCGCGCGACAGGGCGGCGATGGCAATCACAGCCAATGTTCCACTTGCAAGCAGAACGCCGTATCCGATCCACCGCAGGCCGGTAACAAGGATCAAGGCCAGAACACCATAGGTGCCGATCTGGCTGTCTTTCATGATCTCAAGCCGGCGTTCGCGGCTTGACCCGCCCCAGAACCCGTCTGCGCAATCGGCCAATCCGTCTTCGTGCATCGCGCCGCTGGATATCGACAGAACGGCAAGGCTGATCCCTGCGGCAATCAACGGCGGCAAGGACAGCGCCAGCGCGCACCAGCCTGCAATCGCAGCCAGCGCGCCGATAGCCGCCCCGACAAGCGGAAAGGCCCAAGCCGCCTGCGCCTGTCTTTGCCATGCGGCATCGGGGATGCGTACCAGCCGATCAACCGGCAGGCGGCAGAGCAGGGAAAACGCGATCCCAAGATCAATGGCGCGCAGATGGGCAGTCATGTCGTTTTTGCGTCTCCGGTACGGGTTTCGCCACTGTCACACTCGTTGTTGTCGGGTTAAACACGCATCACACGACACTTGCAATGAAGGCGACAACATGACCGCATTTTCCACACTGGACCAGTTCAGATCTCTTTTGCGAAACGCGCCTGAATGCGATGGTGATGCGGTGGCGGATGCGCGTGCACGCAATGCCCAACTGACAAAACCGCCTGCCGCGCTGGGCCGTCTGGAAGATCTGGCAATCTGGTATGCCGGATGGCGAGGGACAGGGCGCCCGCAGATTACATCGCCACAGGTCGTGATTTTTGCCGGCAATCACGGTGTTGCCGCCCAGGGCGTATCCGCGTTTCCGCCCGAAGTGACGGAACAGATGGTGCTGAATTTCCAACATGGCGGGGCGGCAATCAACCAGCTTAGTAAAGCCTTCGGCGCGCGCATGGATGTGCATGCACTGTCCTTGGACAGGCCCACACAGGATTTCACGACAGCGCCCGCCATGAGCGAAGCAGAGTGTGTTGCCGCGCTTTTGGCCGGATGGGACGCGGTTGATCCTGCTGCGGATCTTTTGGTCACGGGCGAAATGGGGATCGGAAACACCACGTCTGCGGCGGCGATCTGTCTTGCGCTGTTTGGCGGATCGGCACCCGATTGGACAGGGACGGGCACAGGTGTTGAGGGCGCAGCGCTTGATCTGAAATGTCGCGTGGTAGCGGCGGGTGTAGAAAAGCACCGTGATGCCAAAGACGGATTGGCGGTTCTGCAATGTCTGGGGGGGCGAGAACTGGCGGCGATGGCGGGCGCCATTGCCCGGGCTCGGCAGTTGCGGATTCCCGTGATCCTTGACGGGTTCATCTGCACGGCGGCAGCGGCGTGCCTGCACGGCGTTCACGATACAGTTCTGGACCACGCGGTGGCGGGCCATCTGAGTGCCGAGGGCGCGCACGGGAAATTGCTGGAGAAACTTGGGAAAACACCGCTTTTGTCGCTGGGTTTGCGGCTAGGCGAAGGATCGGGCGCGGCGCTGGCGATTGCCGTGTTGCAAGGCGCCGTGGCGTGCCACAGTGGCATGGCAACCTTTGCCGAGGCCGGTGTTTCCGAGGGCTAGACGCTCAGGCGGATTTCTTCGGTTCGTCCTGCGCACGGTTCAGCAGCGCCAGTTCCAGTTCCTTCTGAAGCTCTTTGGCGCGGGCCAGATAGGGTTCGTTTTCGCTGGATGGAATATCGCTGCGCCACAGTTCCGCCAGTTCCTTAACGGCAAACCGGTCATGGGCGTAAAAGGTTTGGGCGACTTCGGCGGCCTCGTATTCGGACAGCCCGATGTTTTCCAGAACATACCGTCCCGCCCGCAACGAGCTGTCGAACATTTCGCGCACAATGTCATCCGCACCGGCCTTGTACAGCCGGTAGACATGGTTTCGGTCATGGGCGCGGGCGACGACATGCAGATCGGGCCTTTGGCGTTTCGCATAGGCCACCAACCGCACGGCTGCATCGGGATCATCCAGCGCGACCACCAGCACCGATGCTTCGCTCAAGCCTGCGGCGCGCAACAGTTCGGGGCGGGTAGGGTCGCCCAGAAACCCCTTGAAGCCAAACCGGCGCATCAACTGGATCACTTCCATATCGTGATCCAGAACCACGGTGCTGAACCCGCTGGATTGCACCAGACGGTTGACGATCTGCCCGAACCGGCCAACGCCGGCGATGATCACGGTGCCTTTTTCATCGATTTCATCCGCTTCGTGGTGGCCCGCCCCTTCGCCCATGCGTTTGGACAGCACATCAAACAGAATGAACAGCAACGGCGTGATCAGCATCGACAGCGCGATCACCAGCAAAAGCGTTTCGGCAACGCGCTGCGGGATCACATTTTGCTGGACGGAAAAAGACAACAGCACGAACCCGAATTCACCGGCCTGTGCGAGGCCCAGAGTGAATAGCCATTGATCGCGGCCGCGCAGCTTGAACGCACGGCCCAGAACAAACAGGATCAGGCCTTTGATAATGATCACCAGCAGGGCCATGCTGACAATTGCAGGCGCATTGGAAAACAGCAACGTAAAGTTGATGCCGGCGCCAACAGTGATGAAAAACAGGCCAAGCAACAGCCCCTTGAACGGCTCCAGATCGCTTTCCAGCTCATGCCGGAATTCCGAGTTGGCAAGAACCACGCCCGCCAGAAACGCGCCCAAAGCCGGCGACAGGCCGATCAGCAACATGAGAAACGAAATACCGACCACGATCAGCAGCGCCAGCGCGGTGTACATTTCGCGCAACCGCGAGGCGTGGATATAGCGGAACACCGGGCGGGTCAGGTAAATGCCCGCCAGAATGATGGTGGCCACCACACCGATCGTGACAAGTGTCACGCCCCAGCCGGGCAATCCATCAACAAGCGACAGCGCCACGTCGCCATGGCCCCCGCCATGGCCATCGCCGCCGGTGCCGGAATGTGTTGAACGTTGCAGCGATCCGTCAGGCGACGCCGTGATCGGCGGTTGCGCAATAGCCAGCAGGGGCAACAGGGCAAGAATCGGGATGACGGCGATATCTTGCGTCAGCAGCACGGAAAACGCCGATCTGCCGCCGCTGGTCTGCATCAAACCCTTTTCCGAAAGCGTTTGCAGGACAATCGCGGTCGATGACAGGGACAGTGCCAGCCCAATGGCAAGTGCCACGCTCCACGGCTGGTGAAACGCCATTGCGACGCCCATCAGGGCAAGCGTGCTTAGCACAACCTGCAAGCCGCCCATGCCAATCAGGCGATGGCGCATATCCCACAGCGCGCGCGGTTCCAGTTCCAGCCCGATCAGGAACAACATCATCACGACGCCGAATTCGGCAAAATGGCGCAAATCTTCGGTTTCGGCACCGACAAAGCCCAGAACCGGCCCGATCAGTATGCCCGCGGCCAGATAACCCAGAACCGATCCAAGCCCCAATCGCGCGGCAAACGGAACCGCGATGACTGCGGCCGCCAGATAGATTGAAGCCTGATAAAGGAATGATTCCATAAAAGGGGCCTTTTGGTCGGATGGGACGGCGTCACGTAGGCAGTGGCGCATCGCTTTTGAACTGATCCATCACGATCTGGCTGTGCACCCGCCCAACAGCAGGGTGGGGCAAAAGAACGTCATGAATCAAGGTGTTCAGTGCAGAAAGATCGCTACAATACACCCGAAGCAGGTAATCCGCATCCCCCGTCATCGTCCATGCGCTGATTATTTCGGCACGCAGCGATACGAGGCGCGCAAAAGACCGCCCGTGTTCCGGCCCGTGCTGGTTCAGGTGGACCTGCACAAACCCCTGAACGTTCAACCCCAGCTTGACCGGATCAAGGCGGGCACAATAGCCGGTAATATAGCCTTCTTTCTCAAGCCGCAGGCGGCGGCGTCCTGCCTGACTGGGCGACAGGTTCAGCACATCGCTTAGCTCCTGCGTTGTCAGGTGTGCGTTGCTTTGAAGGGCGGCCAATAGCCTTGTGTCGAGGTGATCTAGCATGTTTTGCAGCCTTTATGCGCAATTTCCGCGCTGTTTATAATAATTCATTAAATCCTGCGCGTTCAACCTTTGATATTGGCATAATTTCGCGCAAATGACGCAAGCTGTGGCGTCTATACGGGAAGCGCGAACAGATCAGACCAAAGAAAGACAGCCCGATGGGACCGTTTCCGCATAGCGCGCCAAAATCACAAATCACTAAAGACAATCCTGCCGGAACCGACGGGTTCGAATTCGTGGAATTCGCCCATCCTGATCCACAGGAACTGCGCACACTTTTCACCCGGATGGGATATCGGAATACGGCCCGTCACAAGACCAAGGATATCGAACTGTGGCAGCAGGGGGATATCACCTATTTGCTGAACGCGGATGCAGACAGTTTTGCCCATGAGTTCGTGCAGGAGCACGGGCCTTGTGCGCCATCGATGGGATGGCGGGTGGCGGATGCGCAAAAGGCATTTGATCACGCGATGGGCAAGGGAGCGACACCTTACACCGGCACCGGCAAGTCACTGGATGTGCCTGCGATAATTGGCATCGGCGGGTCGCTTTTGTATTTCGTGGATCAGTATTACGACACCAGCCCCTATAACGAAGAATTCGAATGGCTGGACGTGTCAAAGCCGAAAGGCGTGGGGTTCTATTACCTCGATCACCTGACCCACAATGTGCACAAAGGCAATATGGACAAATGGTTCCGGTTTTACGGTGATCTTTTCAATTTCCGCGAAATCCGGTTTTTCGATATCGAAGGCAAGTTTACCGGATTGCTGAGCCGTGCGCTGACATCGCCATGCGGGCGCATCCGCATCCCGATCAACGAGGATCGTGGCGAAACCGGCCAGATTGTATCCTATCTGAAGAAGTACAATGGCGAAGGTATCCAACACATCGCCGTGGGAACCGATACGCTTTACGACGCCACAGATGCCATTGCCGAACGCGGACTGAAATTCATGCCGGGGCCGCCTGATGCTTACTATGAACTTAGCAAAACGCGGGTCGAAGGGCACAATGAACCGCTGGATCGGATGAAAAAGCACGGCATTCTGATTGATGGCGAAGGCGTGGTGGATGGTGGCGAAACCAAAATTCTGCTGCAAATCTTTTCAAAAACGGTGATCGGTCCGATTTTTTTCGAATTCATTCAGCGCAAAGGCGATGACGGATTTGGCGAGGGTAATTTCAAGGCGTTGTTCGAATCGATCGAACAGGAACAGGTGAACTCGGGCGAACTCAAGGTCTGACCTGCGATTGCTTCAGCTTTTCGGCATTTTCAGCACGACATTGCGGCCGCCTTTGGTATAGCGCAATTCGCTGTCGCCGATGGCCGAAATCTTGCCGCCGTCGATGCGGTCGCCGACCTCAACCTTTTTGTATCGTCCGTTTTCAAGCCGGACCAGCGCGCGGCGGCTTGAAGGTTTGCCGTAGACGCCAATCAGGTTGATCTTGTTCAGTTTGATCGCATTCTTGACCGTCGCCTGTTTGGCAACCGATGCGGTGGACGGAATGGACGGCGCAACGGTGACAGGCGCGACGCTGGCGGCGGCCGCCACCTGTACAGGTTCGGGCGCGCGCACATTGGCCTGCTGCACGATCTGATCCATGTTTTTCGGGCGCAAGTTCGGCTTGATCGACGTTGCAACGGCCTGGGCGGTCGGTGTCTCGTCCTGTTCCTCTTCAACTTTGGCCACGTCCGGGCGCAGTTTTGGCCGGATGCCGGCCAGTTCCGATTTTGTCAGCCCGCCCAGTTGCGTCCGTTCGGTATTTTCGATCAGGTTTTCGGGGCGCAGGCGGGGCCGCAATTGGGACAATCTGGTTTGCGTTGCGGTTTCCGCATCTGTTTGCGCTATGATGCTTTGTGGTCTTTCGGGCGGGACAACCGGTGGTTTGCCCAGATAGACCAGCGCGCCATCGGGCGTCACAGCACCTTCGGGCGTGGGGACGACCAGACCGTTTTCATCCAGATCGAACACGGTTCCTGCCGCACTCGGCGAAGATATCTGTTCGGGCAATTCATCCGTCAGGAAAGCCGTGACAGAAGGCAGGGCCACCGCATCTGTCGTGCTTGATACAGGATCAATTCCCGCCACATAAATATCTTCAATATCGATCAGGTTGCTGGCGTCCGGCGCAACAGGGGCCATTTGCCAAATGCCCGAAACGGCATAGCGGGCTTCGGCGCGTTCGGGCGTCAGCGGTTCGGGCGGGGCAGGCTGGCGCATGGCGTCCAGCACGGCGATGTCCGCGTCTGTCAACGCTTCGTCTTCGTCTTCGGGTTCGGTGGCAGAGACTTCCACGATATTGCTGGGGGTCATCTCTGTTTCTTGATCCGGTTGCGCCAGACTGGCTGTCACCTCGGATTGCGGCGCAATCAAGGATTCCGGTTCTGCAGGTGCCGGATCTTCCTGCACAACGGCCACGTCCGTGTCATCGTGATCGCGGCCAAAGAATTTGGACAGCCCTGCGCCGGCAAAAAGCGATGCCCATGCGGCCACAGCTGCAAGAAACACCAACAATATGGCCGTCAGAATGATGCCCAGATATTTCGGTTTGCCGCCGATTGCAGGTGCTGCGCCCGCCTTGACTGCACCGAACGCATGTTCGCCCGGCCCGTCGGTATCCGGTGCAGGCGGGATTGTGTTGGGTGTCAGGCGGGGCAGACCGTCTGGCGTAGAAATGCCGCCCGGATCGCCATCTTCAATCGCTTCCGGAGACACCGGAAGACCTGTGATCGGTGGTGCCGTCACATCATCGGCCAGCGCCATTTCCGGTTTTTGGGCTGCCGGAACGGGAATGTCTGGTGCTGTCGGTCTGTCCTTGTCGCGTTGCACACCGCTCAGTTTGGGTGCGGTAATATCAAGGCTTTCGGATGTTGTGCGTGCTGCGCGCACACTTGAAAATCCGACCGGAGGGGGGGCGCTGGTGCCCTCGTGATCGTCATCCGTTGCGGAAGGTTTCCCGGTGTCGATCTGCGGGGCGGTCGCCTCGGTTTCTTCGTCATCAACACTTGCCAACGGTTCCGGAGCGTCGTCTGCTTGCTCGTCTGCTTGCTCGTCTGCTTGCTCCGGCCCTGATACGGGTGCAACGAAATCGCCGGTTTTGGCATCGGCAACCGGGTCTTCGGAAATGTCCGCCTTGCCCACAACCACAACCGCGACGCCGTCTGTTTCCACTTCCTCATCCGGTGCCAAAAGGCTTTTGGCTGCGCGGGTCACGCCGAAAAACGGCTCGCCCAGAAAGGCTTCGTCGCCGGGAATGGCGGCGAAACAGATCGGGTTGAAATCGTGTTCAACTGCGAAATCTTCGGCTTCGTCCAGCGTATCGCGGGCAACTGCCGCAACATGCGCCACATTGCCGTCCAGACTGACATCAAAAACCAGTTCGTCCACATCATAGGGGGTTGCGCCGTCAAGCGCCGCACGTACCTGTGCCGTGCGGTCGTCGTCAGACAGGCCTTCCGTCTGGATCGTCAGGTATTTGATCTGATCGTTGGGAATAATCACCTTGGTGCGGACACCATCCGGTTCCAGCACGCCTGCGGTTTTGCGCAAAGCCGCCAGTTCTTCCGTCAGGTCTAGCGTGTGCAACGGAACCTCGCCCACGATCCGCCACCCGCCTGCGCCGCGATGCAACAGGTCAATGCCTTCAAAAGACAGGGAAAGCGCGAACATTGGTTTCATGCGTGTGTGTCTACCATCTGGCCCACGGGCAAGGGAAACACCCCCTGCGTTTCGCGCATTTTAAAGCAGGTCTTTGCCGAGGGGAAGAAAAACGCTGATTTTATTTGAGAATTATCCAAGGATTTGCGCAGCCCTTGCGTCATACTTGGACAGTAATTCGATAATCAAAGGAGAACGACATGTGGCGGGTTGCAGTTTTGGCGATATTGGTGGGAATTGGGCTGACGGCCCGGGCCAGTGCGCAGGACACACCAAGGCTTATTTCCGTAACCGGAGAAGGCCAGGTTGAGGTTGCGCCGGATATGGCCATCATCACCCTTGGCGTGACGCACGAGGCCAAGAACGCACAGGATGCGATGGCCGAGGTGTCAAAGGCCGTAACCGGTATTCTGACTCGGCTGGGCGAAACTGGAATCGAAAATCGCGATATCCAGACATCGCGGTTTTCGTTGAACCCGGTGTGGTCAAACCGCAATTCGTCCAACGGCAACCGCGCGGAAATCACCGGTTTTTCCGCATCGAATGCAGTGTCTGTGCGGGTGCGGGATTTGTCTGTGCTGGGGGCGGTTCTGACGCAGGTTGTTCAGGATGGTGCAAACGATTTCAACGGGTTGCAGTTCTCACTTCAGGATCCCGAACCCTTGATGGAAACCGCCCGCACCCGCGCGGTGCAGGATGCAATGGCAAAAGCCCAACAAATGGCTGCCGCTGCGGGTGTGACATTGGGCGCGGTTCAATCGATCGCGGAACATAGTGGTCGAAATCAACCGGTCATGATGGAACGCGCGATGATGAGTGATTCCAGCATTCCCATCGCAGAAGGCGAAGTTTCAATATCCGCGTCCGTGTCGATGGTGTTTGCGATAGAGAACTAGGATGATTGGCCCGGAGAGCGCAGCGCGCTCTCCGGGCCGGTTTTTCAATGCGATGCTTTGCTTAACGCCTGATTCAGATCTGCGATCAGGTCGTCGGCGTCTTCGATCCCGATGGAAATCCGCACAACATTGGGGCCGGCCCCTGCGGCCTCTTGCTGTTCCGCCGTCAACTGGCGGTGCGTGGTCGAGGCCGAGTGGATGATCAGCGACCGCGTATCGCCCAGATTGGCGACATGGCTGAAAATCTCGAGCGCGTTGACCAGTTTCACACAGGCGTCATAGCCGCCCTTGACCGCAAAGGTGAACAATCCGCCCGCGCCTTTCGGGCATATGGTTTTCACCCGTTTGAAATAGGGCGAGGATTTCAGGCCCGCATAGGTGACAAAATCCACCCGCGGATCGGCTTCAAGCCACGCCGCCACTTTTTCGGCGTTTTCGACATGGCGCTGCATCCGCAAGCTGAGTGTTTCGGTGCCCATCAGCGTGTAATGCGCCGCCTGCGGGTTCATCGTCATGCCCAGATCGCGCAGGCCAATGGCGATGCTGTGAAAGGTAAACGCCAGCGGGCCGAATGTTTCATGGAATTTCAGGCCATGATAGGCGGGTTCGGGTGTGCTGAGCGACGGGAACTTGTCATTGCCGGACCAGTCGAACTTGCCCGAATCCACCACGCAGCCGCCGGTCACCGTACCGTTGCCGGTCAGGTATTTCGTGGTCGAATGGACAACAAGGGTCGCGCCATGTTCGATCGGGCGGCACAGGTAAGGGGTGGCAGACGTGTTATCGACAATCAGCGGAATGCCTGCGCCATCGGCGATCTTTGAAATTGCCGGCAGATCGGTGATGTAACCACCCGGGTTCGCGATCGATTCACAGAAAATCGCGCGTGTATCATCGTCAATCGCAGCCTTGACCGCATCGGTATCATCAAAATCTACAAAGGTGGCAGACCAGCCGAACCGTTTGATGGTCTGGCTGAACTGGGTGACAGTTCCGCCGTAAAGGCGGGTAGAGACAACAACGTTTTTCCCCGGTGACATCAGCGGGAACAGCGCCATCAACTGTGCGGCATGTCCCGAAGAACAGCACACTGCGCCAACGCCGCCCTCCAGTGTGGCAATGCGTTCCTGCAGCACGGCAACTGTCGGGTTGGTCAGGCGCGAATAGATGTATCCGACCTCTTGCAGATTGAACAAGGCCGCCGCGTGTTCTGCATCGCGAAACACATAAGCCGTTGTCTGATAGATCGGTGTCTGACGCGCGCCCGTTGCCGGATCCGGCCGCGCACCAGCGTGAATTTGCAACGTGTCAAAACCGTATTTCGGGCCGTCAGTCATGGGAAATTCTCCGTTGTGAAATGGCGTTGCGATAGCACTATGACATTGGCATTGCCAAAACAACCGCGACGCGCGGCTATCGCATCCAGAACCCTTCGGACTTGATCCTGTTGCGGATCGCCTGTTCACGGCGGGGCAGGTTGTTCCGGTCAAACAGGGCGCGCACCTTCTGGCCGCGTCCCTGATAGACCATGCGTTTGATCGGATCGGATCCTTTCAGGACCTTTTTGATCTTGTTGGGCGCCGATACCGTTTCAAGCACCTGAACCACAGCATCGGATTCGCGGGCATAAAGCATTGGAAACAGGCGGTAATGGCAACTGACCGACCCGTCCAGAAACCCGGCAGGCAAAGCATTACGCCCGCCGCCAAGGGCATGGATCACCAGCGGCAGCGCCACCTGATCCAGCCAGGGATCCAGCGACTGGCAAACCAGTTCGGGCGGTGGATCGTCGCGGATGGCCAAAGCGTAGTCCAGAAATCTCTGCCCAAACAGATGCGGGCACCGGTAGTAGAAATATCCGGCGTTGAAATAAAGGTAGCGTGCCCAGAATTCATCGGGTTGGGACAGGTCCAGCGAACTTTGGATATCAAGGCCGAATTTATCGTAAAGAGATTTCCAGATATCCGTGTATCCGGGGCCGTAAAGCTCGGGTTGCGGCCAGGTTCCGGTGCGGCGCAAGGATGCGGAAGGGCGCGCGAAATCAAACGGCACATCCGAAATTTCGCCGGTGATCAGGGTATCACTGTCAAAAAATACAAAAGGTTCATCTGCGGGCAGGGCGAACAGTGCCTCGATTTTGTTTCCATAGGGATAGGATCCGCCAAAATGGCGGCTTTCGAACGGGATGATTTGTGCGCCAAGCGCGGCAAGACTGTCGCGGACATCGGGTTTGTTGATCCGCGGATCAGACGACCAAAGCGGGCCGGGCTGCGGTTCAGCAACCAGAACGCGACCCTTGAAAGCGGGCGCGCACTGGCGCAGCGACGCGACAAACAACAGCGCCTCGTATTGCAGGCGGCCGGACTGGCCCACAATCACGATATTGAAACTGGCTGATCTTGCGGCTTTTCGTGCCATTCTCTGCTCTGAAACCTTTGGGGTGTCGCGGATAGCATAGGCCGGATTGCAGATCGCCAAAAGGCACTATTTCGCGCAGATTTCAGTTGGGGTTTGCCAACGGTATCGAGAGGAAATGGTGGTGGACGCAGTCCTGACCGAACCAGTCTCGGGCCTGTTTTCCCTGTTTTACAGGGAAATAACAGGGAAAATCTGCAAATTCGGACTGATTTGGTTCGTTTTTGACGATTTTCACCCAGATTCTTGATTTGTTTACAGCGTGTTATGGGGTTTTTCCCTGTTCTCAAATTAGCAGGAAAACTATCCGGATATCAGGGAAAGAAATTGAAAGAACAGGGAAAGGTGGTAGGCGAGCAGGGAAATCAGGGAAGCCAGCATCCCCCCGGATTTTCGATAGCGCCGTCGATCAAGTCTCCCTCACGAAAGGCTGGATAAAAATCGAAGCCGCCATTGGTGCAAATCGCGGCGATTGTCTGGTCCGAGCCCGGATGTATGGGTCCAGTCAGAGCAAAATCGCTTGAGGCGGGCAGGGCGGTTTTGTAGCCTCGTCGGATGACCAATCCTGACCCATTTCGCTATTTTAAAACGAGCCGTGAGATTATCCGCCTGGCGGTAATGTTGTACGTCCGGTTTCCTCTGTCCCTTCGTAACGTGGAGGACCTGCTGCACGAACGCGGCATCGACGTGAGCCACGAGGCCGTTCGATTTTGGTGGCATCGGTTCGGTCCGATGTTTGCTTCTGAGATCCGAAAACGGCGGATCGAGGGTTTGAAATCCAGCCGGTGGCGCTGGCATCTGGACGAGATGTTCGTGAAGATCAACGGTGAGCGACATTATCTTTGGCGGGCCGTCGATCATGAAGGCGAAGTTCTGGAAAGCTTCGTGACAAAGACGCGCGACAAGAAGGCCGCATTGAAATTCTTAAAGAAAGCAATGCGTAAGCATGGTCGTCCAGAAGTCATCGTCACGGATGGGCTGGCCTCGTACGGCGCTGCGCTGAAAGAGATTGGCGTCGCAGACAAGCAGGAAACAGGACGGTGGATGAACAACAGAGCGGAGAATTCCCACCTGCCATTTCGACGACGAGAGCGAGCCATGCTTCGCTTCCGGCGCATGCGAAGTTTGCAGAAATTCGCCGCCGTTCACGCATCCGTTTACAATCACTTTAATCAGGAACGCAGCCTCTCAAGTCGAACGAATTTCAAACTCAACCGCGCCGCCGCTCTGGCTGAGTGGCGCGGTCTCGGTGCGGCATAAGGATCAGCCTTACTGTCCTTGCAGAGACGAGTTCGAATTGGTCTGACAGCACCTTTCTGCCAATTCAGCTGTTGTCCCAGCCATGAGACAGGCAGCGCCAACGAGACCGGTCAGTTCGAGGGTCTGCTTCGTCCCGCTCAGCCGACATCGGTGAAGCCTGCGGCGAACGGCAGCACCGAGCCGAAGCGTTCATCACAAAAGTGTTGCGAAAGAAGTTTTAAGCTGTTCCTAATTCGTGATTAAACAATGGAATGCTACGGAGGAATTTTCATGGGCAAAGGTCTATTAGCCACTTTGACATTTGTTGTCGGATTGGTTGTTGGCGGTATTGGCGGCGGCATGATGGGCGTTGGCAGTGGCGCGGGAATAGGTATTGCAACGGGTCTTTCGGCTGGCGTTTGCGGCATTGCGAACGCTGCGCAGCAAGAGGGGCTTTTGACCGAAGAACAGGTCGATCAAGTCTTCAACCGCGCGGTTAGCAATCTCAGGGAGTTGACACCTGACGCAGAAGGCAGTGGCGAAACGATTGTCGGTGCTGCAAGCGAATGCGACGCAGTACTGCAAAAGCTTCGGGACGCTTCTGCGTCATAACTTTTGTGCCCGAGTACAAGCAGCTCAAGGCAAGGAGATGGGCGATGAAATACATTCGACTGAATTCTGCATTTTTGGCTTTGGCGATTATGGCAACTCCAACCGTGGCCGATATATCCGACGAAGCAAATGCTTGCATCGACGAACTCATCAGCCGCGTCGGGAACGTGGGTGGCGAAGTACTGGGCCAAGAGTTTTCCGAAGCTGCCATTATGGTTCGACTGCGTGATGCCAATGGCGGCGTTTATGAGTGTCTCGTCTGGTCTGGCCCCGAAATCGCGGATTTCCGGCAGGTCAGTGGCGAAGGCACCATGGCCGATGACGGAGGTGGCGCGATGGCGGGCGCTTCTGCTGCTCCAGTCGTATCAGGGTCTCAGCGGGTCCAGTTCGCGGCAGGCACCAGCGGCGCGGCTATGTCCGGCACTCTGAATCCAAATTCATCAGTGAGCTACGTGCTTGGCGCGGCAGACGGCCAGTTCATGCGCATAGACGTTGGTTCCCGTGGCGGCGCGCTGGACTACAAGATTTTTAACCCGGACGGCTCGCTCCTTTTGGACCTGATCTCTTCCGACACCCCTTATCAAGGTCAACTCTGGCAGTCCGGCGACCACGTGGTCGAGATCGTCAATTCCGGGGCGCAACCAGTTACATTCGATATCGGCATCGGCATCGAATAGCCAAATCACGGCCGATTGTTGTAACTTGCATTGGGTGGCTCCTCTCGTAAGGAGTTCATGACAACTGCACGATGGCGTATTGCGACGCCGAATGTTGCAGGAGCCATCCACCCCATCCGCAACTGAGACATTCGTTGTGATTGCAGCGAACGTCCGCTGCCGGTGAAAGCAGTCGTTCAAAAGCAAAATTCGAATTTGCAGCCATGAAGGACTGCTTTGCGCTGCACAGCAGACAGTCACCAAATTTCGGTGAATAACTGCATCGAGCCCAAATCGGCCTCAAATTTTTTGTCATGTAACCCTACATCAAGGGCCTGTTATATTGACTTTGCCAACAAATATACCGCCACCTTCCGTTGTCATAGTTTTCGCGGAGATATCGCCCTTGATCTTTGAAGTGGCGGCGACCCGCAATTCATCACATTTCAGGGTACCCTCATAGCTGCCTTCAATTGAAACTGAGGCAGCGGTGAGATTCCCATCTAATTTTCCGGTCTGATGTAACTCGACCGATGCGGCAGTGACATTACCCAGCACTTTGCCTTTGACTTCGACGCTACCATCCTTTGCTTCTAAATTGCCTTCTATGGTTAGGTCTTCTTCGACTACTGATTTCATAGGTGTGGCTTCCATTTGGCACGGACACGCGACCTTCCTGACAATCATTCCCGCCAAACACAACACTGAAGCTTAAGTTGCCAACTTTCGTAAGCGCCGGTCAGAGGTGACAAAGGCTCACCTAGAAGCAGAAGTTCATCTGGAATTGTCGAATGACTGCACCGAGCCCAAAGGCGACACTGACCTTCAACTTTTGAACTGGAGTGTAAATGAGATTACGGAACATCCATGCACCATTAGACTTTGTAACGATACTCGGTAGGAGAACATCCCATCCGGCTTTTGAAAAACCTCGTGAAGTCGCCAGCATGTGCATACCCCAACTCCATTGCGATCTCGGCTACAGCATTCGTTTTGTCCGCCAGAAGTCTGAGCGCCCAATCCAGTCGAATATCTGACAGAAGTTCCGAATGACTTGTACCAACCTTTGCGAGTAGACGCCGATAACTCCGCTCGCTGATCCCAAATGATCTTGCAACGCGCTCAGACAGATTGTCGGTTGTCGAAGACATAACGAACTGAGACAGACAAGATGAAATGGCCGACCGTATATCTATATGGATGGCTTCAGACATCAGCCCGTTTGATCGGTTCTCCATATGTCCTAGTGTAAAGCCCGAAAAGGCAACATCGACAACATCAAAAGCCATGCCAAACCCTTGCTTTTTCAGGGTTACTGGAATGCCCCGCAATTCTTCCGGTATGTCTGCCTGTGTTGTAATTACTGGAAGATGGAGGGCTCTTGGGTGCACCCGTCGTCCGAGAGCGCGGCGCACACCCAATAACATGATGCTGAGATTGTATTGGATTATCGGCCATTCATCAGACCAATCGGTGGCTGAGGTTGTTCGCTCAATCCACAAAAGTTCGCCTCTTATCTCGCAATAAAACCGCGTTCCAGTTATGTAACGGTTAAACGTGGTCGTCAAAGCCTGCAGCGCTTCTTTACCCGTTGCCCCTACAGGAAGTGGTATTCCGACCACCGAATGGGTTTCCTGCTTTTCAGACATGTCGAGGCTTAGACTTGTGTACAAGAAAGAAGGATCACCTAGCTTTCGATGGACAAGATTGAGAAAGCTCTCAGTTGCATGGAGCGGCACATATCCAGTTGTGTCTTCAATAATCGAACCGGGTAAACCTGCACGTTCCGCTAGTCGCTCAAGTTGCGGCATCGGTATGGCTGCGGCACCAATCATTGGCTTGATCGCATGCGCGGCAACAATGCAAAATTGTGCCATATTTTATTCCTCACTTCCAAACATTCCGCGACCCGATAACGCCTTCTTTGGACGTAATTCCCTGATGCGTGGCCGGAAATGCTAAGGCTATTCTTACCATACGTGCTAATGTGTTTCTCCAAAAATTATTTGGAGAAAAGGGAGCTTGTTACGAATGGGGACATTCTTTCAAAAAATCAGCGGATCAGCGGCAACTGCTGCATTCTGCGCTGGGCTAGCACTGTCCGCCGCTACGGCAGTGGCACAAGACCAAAAACCGATGAACTATTTGGTCATCTGGGGAGACGATGTGGGGTACTGGAATATCAGTGCCTATAATCAAGGAATGATGGGCTACGAGACGCCTAACATTGACCGGATTGCTAATGAAGGGATGCTGTTCACGCACGCTTACGGCGAACAGTCGTGTACTGCTGGCAGAGCCTCCTTTGTTACAGGTCAGTCGGGGTTTCGAACAGGTTTGCTTAAAGTTGGCTTACCGGGGGCAGCGGAGGGGATGTCCGAAAAGGACCCAACTGTTGCGGAGTACATGAAGTCAGTTGGCTACATGACTGCACAATACGGGAAAAATCATCTTGGTGACCGCGACGAACACTTACCGACGAACCATGGCTTTGATGAGTTCTTCGGCAATCTCTATCACCTCAATGCAGAAGAAGAGCCTGAAAGCGTTGACTACCCGCAAGACCCGGAGTTCAGAAAGAACTTTGGTCCGCGTGGCGTTATCCGTGCAAGTGCAGATGGTTCGATCGAAGACACTGGGCCACTGACGCGCAAGCGTATGGAAACGATTGATGAAGAAGTCACGGCGGGTGCCATAGATTTCATGGAGCGTGCGGTAGATCAGGAAAAGCCATTCTTTCTTTGGTACAACACTACCCGGATGCACATTAACACTCGGCTCAAGCCCGAGAGTGAAGGTGTAACTGGCTTAGGTGTTTATCCCGATGGTATGGTTGAACATGACGGCATGGTCGGCGAAATGCTGGACAAGCTTGAAGAGCTTGGCATCGCAGACAATACCGTAGTTATTTACTCTACTGACAACGGAGCGGAAGTCTTTTCATGGCCGGATGGTGGGACCACCCCGTTTAAGGGTGAAAAAAATGATAACTGGGAAGGCGGCTACCGTGTTCCCATGATGATAAAGTGGCCGGGCGTCATCGAACCGGGCCGCAAGTCGAACCAGATCATCAGTCATCTTGACTGGTTTCCGACATTCATGTCGGCACAAGGCGATGAAAACATGAAAGAACGCATGCTGACCGAGGCTCCGTTTGGGGACGCGAACGAGCCCGTTCACCTCGATGGTTATGACTTTATGCCATACTTCAAAGGCGAAGCCGAAGAAGGGCCGCGCAAAGAGTTCTTTTACTTCAATGACGGTGGTGATCTCGTAAACCTGCGATATGGCCGTTGGAAACTTGTGTTCGCTGAACAACGCGCCGAAGGCTTCGAGGTTTGGGAGGAACCCTTTGTTCCACTGCGGGTACCGAAACTGATCGACCTCTATAGCGACCCTTTCGAGCGCGCGCAGGAAGAAGCGGCAGGATACACTATGTGGCGGTTTGAGCGGCTCTATTTGCTTGTTCCGGCGCAAGTATTTGTCGGCAAGTTCCTCGAGACTTTCAAAGACTATCCACCCCGGCAAGCTCCGGCGAGCTTCTCTATTGATCAGGTTCTGTCTTCTCTGCAGCGCAATCAGGGTGGCTGATGCTGATTTCGACTTAGTAAAGAGTGAGACAAGTTTTGGGGCGCCCGCATCTGGCGCCCCTTATTGGCAGAAACCACAAGACGACTTAGGCGCATGTGAAATTGGTCATTTTACCATAAAAAGTAATCTGGCGAAAAAGCTCAATGTCCGTTCAGTCCGCAAGGCGGTCATTAATACAGAGTGCAGCGAACGTCTGGTGCCGGTAAAAGCAGCCATTCGGAACAAAAGTTTCGAATTTTCAGTCGCTAACGGCGGCTTGACGCGACACAGCAGACACTCGCCAAAAAACTGTGAACTTCCGCTTTGAGCCCAAACCAGCCGTGTCGCAATGGATTTATTTGGCACTTGCAGCACGACTCAGAATTTCACAACCGGACCAGACGTGCCCGTCACTGATATCCTGCATTTTTGCTTTGCGATTTCGCATTGCGGACGTTCGCTGCGGGGTCTTTCCGGCCGTCAAAGGGTAACCCAAGTGGCTAGAGCCGCCGAGATCAGGTCGCCAACGACAGGCAAGTTTGTCCCCAAACAGCGTGTTAAAGTCTAAAGTAATGGCATGACATAGTCGAAGATCAGGCTAAGCTCTCCTTTGTAATTACGGATTGCTGAAATCCGTGGATGTGGGGGAAGACGTGCAAGACGTTCAAAGCTGGCTCGCTGAACTTGGCTTACAAAAATACACTTTGGCTTTTGTTGAAGCCGAGATTGAGCTCGCTGACCTTGCCTATCTTTCTGAAGATGACTTGAAAGAAATGGGGTTACCAATTGGGCCTCGACGTCGCGTCAACGAGGCGATCAGAAAATTCACCGACAAAACCGAAGCAGATACCCCGGCATTGCAAAACCAATCAATAGGAGACGCGGTTTCTGACACGTCTTCCAACCTCACATCCAACCCGAGCGCCGACGCGGAACGCCGCCATCTAACGGTGATGTTCGTTGATCTTGTCGGCTCGACCGAGATGGCGACGCGCATTGACGCTGAGGACATGCGTACCGTCATCACTGGGTATCAGAACACGGTGGCCGGTGTTGTTGGCCGCTATGAAGGTTTCGTGGCCAAGTTCATGGGCGACGGCGTGATGTGTTACTTTGGCTGGCCGCGCGCGGGTGAAGATGATGCGGAACGTGCCGTGCGCGCGGGTCTGGCGATTATCGACAGTATTAGGACAATAAATGCTCCCGATGGCACAGCCCTTGCAACCCGGATCGGGGTCGCCACGGGTGTTGTCATCGTTGGAGACCTGATCGGCAGCGGTGCGACTCAGGAAGCTGCTGTGGTTGGAGAGACCCCCAACCTGGCCGCGCGGCTGCAAGGCGTTGCAGGGCCGAACCAGCTTGTTCTGCCCAGCGAAACACGCCGTCTGCTGGGCAGCACGTACAAGCTGGCGTCACTCGGCGCACAAGATTTGAAGGGCGTGGGTGCGCCGGTCGAAGCCTTCGTCGTTGACGGCGAGGCAGTGCAAGAAAGCCGCTTTGCCGCACGCCAGTCTGGCACTCTGACCCCCATCGTCGGACGCGACCGCGAGATCGAACTGATGCTGGAGCGTTGGGCTTTGGCCCGCTCGGGACAGGGCCAGATGGTGATCGTCAGCGGCGAGGCCGGTATTGGCAAGTCTCGTATCACAAGAGCGGTCATCGACGAGGTTGCAAAGGATGATCACATCCGCATCACTTATCAATGCTCGCCCTATCACGCGGATTCCGCGTTCTATCCAGTCATTCAGCAATTGTCGTTTGCCGCCGGGTTCGCACCATCAGACGGGCCGGATGCCCGGCTGGACAAGTTGGAGGCGCTGCTTGGAAAGGACCCCGACACGCTGAAGCTGATCACGCCGATGATGGGTCTGGACGGAACGGCTCGGTACGGTGCGCTTGATCTGACACCAGCCCAGCAACGGGCGCATACCATGAAGATACTGGCCAAGCTGCTGGTTGAGCAAAGCCAGGACAAGCCGGTGCTGTTGGTCTACGAAGACTTGCACTGGATTGACCCAACTTCGTTGGAGTTGCTGGACCTGCTTCTGGATACTGTTGCGGATCAAAACATCATGATCCTTGCCACGGCGCGTCCCAGCTTTGAGTATGGCTTTGGCGGGCATCCCATCGTGACGAAGTTCGCGCTGAACCGGCTGGGCAAGGATCAGATCGGAGACATCGTCGCCAAGTTGACTGGCGGCAAGGCGCTGCCAGACGAGATCATGGCAATTATCGCGGAGCGCACGGATGGCGTGCCACTGTTTGTTGAGGAACTGACCAAGACCATCCTTGAATCCGGCGCGCTGAAAGAAGACGGCGTCCGGCTGGTTCTGAATGGACCGCTGAGCACCATCGCCATCCCCACCACGCTGCATGACAGCTTGATGGCGCGACTGGACCGGTTGCAACCAATCAAGGAAGTGGCGCAGACGGCCGCCTGTATCGGGCGGGAGTTCAGCCATGGTTTACTGGCGGAGATATCCCTTTTGCCCAAAGCTGAACTGACTGCCGCACTGGACGGCCTGATCGCAGCCGAACTGATCTACCGCAGGGGCCTGCCTCCCGAAGCAACCTATCTCTTCAAACACGCATTGGTGCGCGACGCGGCCTATGAGAGCCAGCTGAAAGAGAAACGCCGCGCCATCCATGCGCGTATCCTGACGGCGTTGGAGACAGACCCCGAAATAGCACCTGAAGTCCTTGCCGTACACGCCGAGGCGGCCGGACTTACTGACCGCGCAATAGACCTGTGGGAAGCCGCCAGTAAAGCGGCCACCGCACGACCAGCGTTTGACGAGGCGATCTCGCATTTGGCGCAAGCCATCGAGCTTATTGAACCAAAGGTGGACGCAGGGGATGGTTCAGCAACTGAACGAGCCCTTTCTTTGCAAATTCAGCTTGGTATGACTTTGCTCGTTCGTCGTGGATACGGTGCCAGTGACACTATTGACGCCTTCGAAAATGCTCTCACACTAGCCGACATAGTCGGTGAAACCCCTATGCGTTATTCGGTTCTCTACGGATTGTGGATCGGCAAGGCGATCAGGGGAGAGTTTTCAGAAGCTTGGCAGCGAGCAGAAGCTCTCGTCGAGACCACGGCCGGTTCGTCAGAGATTGTGCCCTTGGTTGTGGCCAACCGGGTCGCCGCCGCCACGCGAATGTTCATGGGTGACCTGGCTGGGGCAGAAAAGTACCTCAACGTTGCATTTAAGAATTACGACCCCGTCGAACACGGCGGTTTGGCCAACCGCTTTGGGCAGGATGTTGGCGTTTCACTTTACACATTTGCGGCAACTCGTAGCTTGCTTCTAGGTAAAACCCGCCAAGGCTGGAAGTATTCAGACGAAGCCGATCGGATAGCCAGATCGACCGGGCACATTCAAACCATTTGTTACATGCTGGTTATCCGGGCGATGTTCGCCTTAGATGCAGAAGACTATGCCGTGGTTGAGCGTTGTGTGACCGAGGTCATACCGATCTCTCACGAGCACAATCTGCCGGTGTGGTATGAATTTGCAGTCGCTATTCGTGAAATTCTGGCGGCGAAAAGCGGAGACAGGGCTTGCGTGCAAAAGTATCTGAAAGCAGATGCTGCGATTGCCGCTTTGGACACGAAAATGTTCATTCCTCAGGTTCGCATCGGGATGGCACGAAGCGCGTTGGCGTTGGGACTTCGCCTTGAGGCCGCCAAACTGGCTGCTTTAGCGCAGGAAATGATGGACCAGACTGGCGAGACCTATTCCCTTTCGGACTTGAAGCGGGTGCAGGCGCGTATCGCCATGGCCGATGGTGACAGCG
The DNA here is from genome assembly GCF_051013555.1 of Sulfitobacter sp. TBRI5. Lineage (NCBI taxonomy): Bacteria > Pseudomonadati > Pseudomonadota > Alphaproteobacteria > Rhodobacterales > Roseobacteraceae > Sulfitobacter > Sulfitobacter sp. TBRI5. The sequence continues at coordinate 2,659,165 of NZ_CP112884.1, forward strand.
AAGTGGCTGAAAGCTTCTTGGGCAAGGCTCTCGACGTCGCCCGTCAACAGGGTGCAAAGCTATATGAACTGCGTGCGGCCATCGATCTGGCGCGCCTTATGCAGGAACAGGATCGACGGGACGAAGCCATTGCAATTCTCGAACCTATTCACCAAAGCATCGCTGATGGCGACTGCCCCGAAGATCAGAAGATGGCTCGAGAACTGCTCGCTGAGTTGACGGCGTAATTTTGCTGCCAACGGATTACATTCGCGCCTCGTTTCTGCGGATGCGGCCAACAACGGGACTAGCCGAAAGTCCGCATTGCCGATTTTGAGTTATTCATATTTTCTTAAATCAATGCGCCGGTTTACACCCTCACCATCAATAAAAGCGCTTTAGAAAGCCAAGATTATGCAGGTGCAGCGAATTCACACTTTGTCCGCTCAGCCGACATCGGTGCAGTCTGCGGTGAATGACTGCATCGAGCCCAATGCAGACTCGAACAGTCGCAATTCGACCGTCTGGCATGCGCCACAGATTGGTCATTTCATCGATTCCCGGCGGCACAGCGTGTGCTGAGTTAATCCAATAGATGTTTCCGGACCTTGTGGTTAGAAAGAAGCCCGCGGCATCAGTCACATCCCAACCGTCTGCCAAAGCCTTTGATGCCAAGTCATGCACCAATCCAGTTGTTCCTGATCGAAGCGGCCTCGGCAATTGCAAGCTGGCAGCGCCAATGAAGGAAGCAGCCTTCGGACAAACAGACCGGAAATTGCGGTAGCGAGGTTAAAGAAAACGAATTGTTTCGCCCACGAGTGGCTTTTTTGGTTCAATCAGCGCTTTCGGTTTTGTCTCGCAGCATAGCGTTGGTCACGTTCTGCCTTGCGCTCTGCTTCGCGCGATGTATTTTGCGCAATGACTTGATCGGAAACCTCAGCGCGTTCTGCCTCAAGCGCCGCCTCTCGCACCGCGGCGTCCTCTTCGCTTTTTCTTGTATCCTCAGCTTGCTGACGCGCGAGGTCCTCTTGTTCTTTGAGCCTGTTTGCAGCCTTAACCTGTCTCTTCGCTTCGCGGACCGCGGCGGCCTCATTTCTGTTAGCGAGCTTTACCAGCATTTCCGGGCTGTTTGCGGAAGCTTTGAAACGCTTCAGCCTGTTCTGCTTGGCTTCAGATGCATTCTTGAGGCGCCCATCAAAGCGATCTCGATCGGAGTTTTTCATTTTGTTCTAGCTCACACTTTTGTGGTTCAGGGGTTAAGGGGATTACACGCTATATCGATAGAAAATCATGCGTGTATCCTTTTTGGAAACCGAAAAAAGAAACCTGCTAACTCGCCTGACTATTTGTTGCAAAGGGTTGAGAATGCTTTGTTTGCAATGGCTAGGCGTGACGGCGCATGTATTGAAAACGATTTGCATATAACGTTGCGTATGAATAGCAAAACCCTTGAAGGGAAAGTAGAATGGGCGCATCGTTTCCGACGCGCCCAAATTCCATTTCAGCCTATACCTTCAAAGGTAAAATGCTTAAGCCAGAGCCAAATTGGTCGCGCTTTCGCGACCGTCGCGACCGGCCTCAATATCGAATGTGACCTTCTGGTCATCATTCAGCGAAGTCAGGCCTGCGCGCTCAAGCGTTGAGATATGTACAAACACATCCTTGCTTCCGCCCTCAGGGGCGATAAAACCAAAACCTTTAGTAGAGTTGAACCATTTTACGGTGCCATTCGCCATCGTAAGTCTCCTTAATAATGCCACCCGCGGAATGCGGTAGCTCGGCTAGTCAGTGCAAGATCGTATCACTGAGCCGTAAGGAGCAGAAAAGTCGATAGAGGTAACGTAACTCATATTCGCTAGTCTCCTTTGTTCAACTAAGCAAGTTCTATTTACTGGTCGTTGGTCGAAAGCGGTTTTGTCGCATAACACAACTCTAAGACCTGATCAGTTTCATCCGCAGGTGCAGCGCGCTTTTGACGGCGTCCCTTACTTAAGCTGAAAATATCGGCGTCATGAATTGGAAAGCGGCCATTGCTTGCGCAAGAACCTTCAGCGGCAAAGTCCCGCTCAGCCGACAACGGTGCAGTCTGCGGCGAATGGCCGCCAAGAGCCCATCCTGTGAGTTCGTGTTGCTCGCTGCGCGCGCTCACAGCATGGGAAATGCGGCACCAGCATGATTGAGTCCGCTGCTATGCGGTGGAGAAACCGGCCGTTCATGCTGGTCGCAGCGAGAACTTAAGCCCCAACTGATGAGAAGCGGACTTGTGGGCTACCCTATCGGGTTGCGCAAATCGTCCATAACCTCTGCCGTGAACGACGCAGCAATACTCGGCCATGATAGCGGCAGTATTGTGCTGTCGCGGGCGGTGTAAAAGTCGGCCACATTTGCCCTTTCTTTTGATGGGAGGGCTTGGGAGCATTCACACTGGAATTGTAGTTGAAGGCCCGTCACGCTCACATTGAGGAAGGTTAGCCGGCGATCCTGCGCACATCTTTACGTCGCAAGCGCCCGCGCATCCGAAAATGACAATAGTTTGCGACTGTTCTCGTCCCAGAGGTGAAGCCGCGCACAGCGGAAACTCTCCCAAAGCGTAAGGCGCCGGGACTGCGCAAGGATATCGTGGTCTCGGACGACCTCGCCCAAGCGATAGAAGGGAATGCGGCTGGCTAGGTGATGCACATGGTGAACACCGATGTTCGCGGTTATCCAACGCAGAATACCAGGCAGATCGTAGTGCGAACTTCCGTTGAAGGCGGCATCGTGCACGTTCCAGTCTCCCTCATGGTCCCAGAAGGTGTCTTCGAACTGGTGCTGGACGTAGAAGAGCCACATCCCCGTACTTGCGGCCAAAAGCATGGTCGGCAGGAACACGAACAACAGCACGTCCCAACCGCCCAGCCAACCGATTGTTGCAAGCGCGGCTCCGATAACGACGTTGGTTGCCAGAGCGCTGAACCAATACCGCCATCCTGATCGCATCAAACCGACAGGAAGCCGGTTCTGCAGAAAAAACGTGTAGAATGGGATGACACCGAACAAGAATAGCGGATTGCGGACCAAGCGATACGACGCCCTGCCGACCCAATTCTTTTCCCGATACTCCCGGACTGTCAGTGTGGGTAAGTCGCCGACGCCTCGCTTGTCGAGATTGCCGGTCGTCGCATGGTGAATTGAGTGGGTTTTGCGCCATATGTCATATGGCGTCAGCGTTAAAACCCCTATAAACCGACCCATCCAATCGCCTACCCGGCGGTTTTTGAAGAACGCGCCGTGACCACAATCGTGCTGGATCATGAATAAGCGGACCAGGAACGCCGCATTGGCAATCGCCAGCGCCATTGCCAGCCAAGGGCTGATCGACAGCACCCACCAGGCCAGAGCCCAAATCGCCACAAAAGGCGCAAGGGTCACGATCAGTTCGAAGATACTGCGGGAGAGGATAGGTTCGCGATATTTGGCGAGGACCCGGGTCCATTCGGAGGGTTGCATTCTGGTACCTTTCGTATGTCGGGCCTGAAACTGCCCTCGTGTTCTGGGCAATCTGATGCGTTCCGGACCAGGCGCGTTTCAGCTCTTTCTGGCAGCCTTGGCCGGGGGCTTTTTGCGGGCTGTACCGGACTTTGCCATTGGCGTTGGCGTCTCGGCTAGCGCGTTAGCCTCTCTCGAGGCGAGCCTTGCGAAGACGATCTGTCTTGATTCTGCGTTTTTCCGTTTCTTCGTCAAGGATTTCGGTTACTGCGCGCGTAGTTTTGTCCATCAGCGTTTCCGCGCGTGGTTTGGTGCTTTTCAACAATGTGGTGTTTGTAAGACTAGTGATCTGGTGGTCTCCTTGTTGAGCTTATCACTGGGGCCGCGACACGGTCCGCCAGGCTTTGGATGGGCTGATATTTCCGACGTCCTGAGTCTGAATGGTGATCCACGAGTGACGCAGGCGTTGCGCCGCAATGATCAAAGAATGGGTGTTGTTCCGGTGTTCGCATGGTCCAGCTTGAAGCCAGCAGTGTTCGCTGCCGCAAGGAAAGCTTTGCGGGCCGAGCCAACCGTACCCATACAATGCATCGCCGCATCAATCCGACCAACCGCAACGTCTCGGTAGCGATCGGCAACCGGCCACTTTTTCCGAAGCCAGTGTGAGGCCTGTTCTATGGTGGTGAATTTCTTGGTGCCGCCTTCTGGCGACAGAACTAATGTTATGGGGGTTCCCCAGTTAATTTCTATCAAGTTTTTGTTCCATTAAAATCGCGATGGCCATCTCTGAAAACCAAAGGGCCATATCAAGTAAGGAGGCGGGAACAGCCCAAAGGTCATTCCCCTCTTACAATTCAGTTCAACGCCGACTTACGCCAGTGCGAGATTGGTTGCAGCTTCGCGGCCGTCCCGGCCTTCTTCGATGTCGAAGGCCACAGTCTGCCCATCGTCCAGCTGATTAATCCCTGCCCGTTCAAGGGCGGAAATGTGACCCAAAATATCCTTCGGTCCATGCTCAGGGGCGATGAAACCGAAACCTTTTTGAGTGTTGAACCATTTCACGGTGCCGTTGGCCATCGTGATGTCTCCTAGAATAATTGCCATCCACATCACGCGATAGCCCGGCTCAGTGTCGTCGTTGGATCAACTGAGGCCGCTAGAAAACAGAAGGTCGTAAAAAGATACATCGCAAAGTTTATGTGGGTACATGTCCTCTTCATTGCAAGTGCTAAGGACGCAGAACAGGGAATGTGACAAGGTCGAACGACGAGTTTCGGGAAGAATTTACCGCGTCGCCGAACATCCCATGCCGCGGGTGCAAAGGTTTTACGCAGTCGCATCTGCTGCAACTGCAAAAGGCCGGTTTGTGGTGTGGGCATTCGTGCGGAATGCGGCTCTGACCGGTCAGAGCCCTTTTGCGACATTTGGCTCGATCACAACATTCGATACCGACGAGAAATTCGCGACTCGCCGGACGCTGTGCTATGCTCGTGACGCAAGGTGCCGGATTGATTGGTGCCGAAAGAAAGGGAGGATTAAATGGCCAGTCAATATCAGGGTGGATGCGACCACGTGCGTGTAACCGCCTCCGGCGAACCGATCGACAACCATGAATGCCACTGCGATGTTTGCAAATCGGTGACCGGCCAGCAGCACACACATGTGGCTTTCTTCAACTGGGGTGATTTAACAGCCGATCATCCCGAGAAGATGGCTAGACAACCGTTCAACAAGGACAACCCAGACGGTCCGCTGGAGCTTTGCACCTGCTCTGAATGCGAGGCAGCTCTCATGCTGGACGATAAGGAGAAGCGCATCCGGGTCGCTGTGCCAAACGTCATGGGCTACGACGATGCGGCGTTTCCTGATGCAACCTATCACGCGTTCTGGGACGAGAGCAAAGGCTACCCGAAACCATCGGATGCTCGCCCGGTCTACGAGGCACTGCAACCCAGCTTTGCCTGGCCAGCCGGGGCCTAGTAGCCTGCCCGAGTGAGTGCCTGGCTCCGCTGAGCGGCCGTCCGACAACATCGACCGGAGATGGCAGCAATGAGCCCTCTGTTCCAATCTTCTGTGATGCAGCGAAAGTCAGCTTCTGAGCGGATGAGCCGAAAAATGACATGGCTGGAGAAGGTCTTCCGATGCACACGATGGAGTCCTGCAAACCTTGACCTCTCTAGGCGCATGGGTTGTCTCAGAATTGGAGCCAATGTCACCAACGTTGTATTTCTGACGCCCAGAGACTATATGAAGAATACGAAAATTGCGGTTCTCTGCGGCGTCGGCGCATCAGTCTGCGAAAGCGGACCACAATCCTTAATCATGAAAATTCAACTGTCACGTCCTGTCGCAAGGGTCTGATGTTTGGGAAGGTTGCCGATGTCATCGCGCTCGACCACGTCAATTGTGACATTTCTTCATCCGTTTGTGGTCGCGGGATACGCCGATGAACTGCCCGCGGGTGAATACGAAGTGTTGGCAGACGACGAAGTCATCCTGAGCCACAGCTTTGCGGCATACAGACGGACGGCGACGTTTCTATTGATTAATTGGCACACAGGAAAATCAGAGGTGCGCTTAGTGGACCACCGAGACCTGGAGTTGGCTCTGGAGCAGGATCAGGCCAACGCAAATACGAACGCAATCAAAAATAGTGCGGCGGCGCTTTCTCCGTCAGAGGATCGAAAATGAAATTTCCCGAATGGACGAAACCCGGTGTTTACGGTGCCTTGGTTGGCGCAGTTGTTGTATCTATTCTTGGCTTCACCTGGGGTGGCTGGTCAACAGCAGGCAGCGCGGACAAGAGGGCAAATAGCTTCGCGTCAGAGCAAGTCACATTGGCCATGGTGCCGGTTTGTCTAGACCTTTCGCAAGCTGATGCAGAACGCATCGAAAAACTGGCGACACTTCAACAAACCTCAAGCTTTCAGCAGCGCAATGCGATGATGGAAACAGGCTGGGCCACACTGCCCGGCACTGACGTTCCAAGCCGGGATCTGGCAGACGCCTGTCTTGAGGAGCTTGCTTTAGATGGGTCGTAAATTAGGAACAACGGAAACGCGATCTCCGCGCTCTGCCGCAGTTCATATACTAGCAGACAGACCAACAGTCATGGCCCTATTTGTAGGTTCGATCATAGCAGTCATGTTGCTTGCGCTCCCTGCATTTGCACAAACCGCCGCACTGACAATGCCTGAGAACGCCAGTGCCAAACGTTACGGTTCCGGATGGGAATGTAACATTGGTTTCCGGCTAAACGAAAATGCCTGCGTCGCTGTTGTTGTGCCGCAGAACGCATACGAAACGAACCGGTCCTACGGTTCCGGATGGGAATGTCTGCATGGGTTTCGCGGAACCGATGAAGCTGCATGTGTTGCAGTAGAGGTGCCTGAAGGTGGGTTTTTGGACCCGTCGGGCGAACGGTGGCGGTGTTTGCGTGGCTACATCAAGATTGATGACACATGTCAGGAGATCTTGCTGCCAGCAAATGCATACTTGGCAGATGCCTCATATGGTTCCATGTGGACGTGCAAACGTGGGTTTGAAACAACTGGCGAGCAATGTACCCCCATTGCGGTTCCAGCCAACGCTTTTCTGAATGGATCAGGATACGGTCAACCTTGGACATGTGAGCGTGGCTTCTTTGAAAAGGCCGGTCTGTGCGAAGCTGTCGTGGTCCCGCAAAATGCATATTTTGACGGCACAACCTACGGCAGAGGGTGGAAGTGTGATCGTGGCTACGCCGTCTCTGGAGATACATGCGAATTGATCAGCCTGCCCGAAAACGCGCATTTGGATAGGTCGGGAAACCGATGGGAATGCAACCGAAATTTCCAAAAATCAAAGGAGCTGTGCGTGCTTAACAACTAGGCGCAAAACGCGCCAACGACTACTTCAAAAAGCGCAGGTGAGGACAGTTCTGTCCTCTGTGCCGACGCAAAAAGGGAACTACAATGGAAATCAAATCTGAAAATGTTGTCACTATCCGCCGTCCCGTAGGCGGCGCGCAAGCGCCACCAATCACTCCGATCAAACCTACAAATCTGGCGTCAGTCAGGCAGGTCAAAAAGCCCCCATCGGCAGTCGTTTATTGCGAGGGGAATTTTGCGCAAACCGATGGCAAGACGGCGAATGGCCTTGTCCGCCATTAACAAGCGTATCGCATCCTTTCTGTCATCGATAGCACCTGTAGCGGACAAGACAGCGGATCCTTTTTCGACGATATTGAAGCGGATGCAAAACCTGCGCCTTCCGCCATTGCCCTGGTCAACCCAACTTTGGTAAAACTTCGGATCGCGCAAGTCAGTGGTGTTTCCAAGCGCCATATACTCGCGATCGGACATCAGGACACAGACATTTCGGGGGTTTCGATGCTAGTTTGCGCATATTTATCCGTGCAACCAGAAATCATCTGGTCATTGAGGCAAACCGATCCATGCTGAAGATGGGATCTGAAGCGAAGTTTCAGATGAACTACAACGCGTTGATGCATGCGATGGCCGCGCCAGACATCAAAGTAAAACTATTCGATGATCGACCCACGAGACAATCGCGACATATCCGAGGCAAGGCCGAACACTTGACGCTGTTTTGAAGGACCTTTCCTAGACCAACCGATCTGTAACCAAAAAAGAGAGACTAAAAAATTGACGAAACACACAATTACAAATGTCTTCAAAGAGCATAACCCCAAACCGGAAACCGCGCTGGACAAGACGACACGTGTTGTCAGACAAATGGTCGATGAAGAAGCCGAACAACGACAGGCTAAAATCACCCGGCTTCGCAACACCCGTCTTGAACGAGACGCGAACACGCCACCTGAAACCACAACCAAGGCGACGCGCAAAACCCGTTGATCTTTGGGCACTTCAAAGCGATGACAAAGCTTCAGCAGCCTTGTTTTGGGTTGAACGCCTAGATTCCTCACAAGCAATCAAACCGGGCTGAAATCGGCCAAGGCGGATGTCAGATTTCTCAATCGTCCCGGCTTCCTCCAAGGATCAATCCATGACGAATTCAGAGCGGACCACAGAAAAAATTCACTATATCTGCCAGACGTATGTTGAAATGAAGGCTGGGCGAAATGGGCAGACTGGCCTGAAAATTGCCAAGCAATTCGAATACTCCACAGCCTCGGAGGCACAAAACAAAGCCGAACGAGAGGCTCTATCCGTGGATTGCGCAGGTGCTGACGCTTACATGGTCAGTGAGGATCCAAACAGTGGGGAAGTTGGCGAACCAAGCTTCCTTGTAAGGCTGGGCAATGTTCCGGATTTTGACGAAGCCTAGAAATCCGAAAATAGCCACGGCCCGCCCGAAAGCGGTGTCCCTCAACCGCGGTACTGCATTGGCTAATAAGGGTTGTCAAAGGCGGACTATTCTTCAATCCAACTAGTGCGAGCCAACAAAACGGTCATTGGTGCAAGCGCAGCGAATTTACAATTCGTCCCGCTCAGCGGATCTCGGCGCATCGTGCATCTAAGGTCCGCTTTACTTCTTATCGCGAGCTAACTTTTCTTCTTTGGTTAGTTTGTTGTTCCAAACAATTTTGCTTAGGCCCAGTTCTTCCGGCAACGGCTTGGTCTTGCCAAAGTTGACTTTGCCACCTTTGTTCAGGAATTCCTGAACAAGCGCATCATCTGTCGAATGTATGGGTACATGTCTAAACAAAAGAGCTTAGCCTTCTGTACCCTCCCAAGAAACAAACGTTTTGGAACGAAGCGGTTGTTCCTTAACGGTACCCGAACCACCGCTTGTATGGGCTTTGACATTTTGACGTGTGGGATATAGCAATGGCTAGTGGTTAAAAAACCTTCGTCGCGGTGTTGCCGACGTCGAGCAACCACGGCCTTTCGAAACATGAAGCGCATTCTCTGTACCAAGTTGGGCACAGAATCCCACGTGAGGTCGTATCCCTGTTTTGCAGCCCGGGTAGTTATCTAAAGAGAAAGGCTGACTAAATTGGAAAATGGCACATTAAACGAGAGATTGGGGAAGCGCTTGAAATCAGACCAGGCGTTCCTTCGATCACCGGCCAAAAAGTTTCGCATGGCAATTGTTACGGCAATCGCATTGGTAACAATTGCCATTGTAGTTCTCTCCTAATCCACTCGAATATCTTTCACCTACTTTAACCCGTCGTACATGGAGCAAATCAATGTCATTCTTGAAGACAGCCTTGGCGTCGCGCTGATCTATCGCTCGACCCGAAAGCTGACGCTGACGCGCGAGGGCCACAGGCTTCTGGCTGCAGCGCACAAGATGCTGGAGGCCGTCGAAGGCGAGTTAGTTGATCTGTCGGTGTCCGCAACTGCGCCGAGCGGTGAGCTTCGCGTGACCGTTCCATCCGTCCTCTCAAAATCACATTTCACAGAGCAGATCGCGGCCTTTTCCAAGGCCCACCCGAGGATCAAACTGTCTCTGGATTTTTCAGACATCCGACGTGACCTGATCGATGCCGGCTTTGATATCGCGATCCGAATGGGCCCCAAGGCGAAAGCGACGCGCACCGCATTGCAGGCAATGGCCGAGCAAAAGGGCGTCTGCCGCGACTTTGCCCATCTCGCCATCGCTTTGTGTCGTTGCATGAACATTCCTGCACGCTACTGCACAGGATATCTGAGTGACACCGGTGAACCTCTCCCTCATCCGCCGGGGGACTTCGCCGCGTGGATGGAGGTCTTTCTCTCTGGTGAATGGCACATGTTTGACCCGCGCAACAACAAGCCGCGGTTTGCGAGAATTCTGATCGCGCGCGGCCGCGATGCCACGGATGTCCCTTTGACCCAGACATTCGGTCAGTACCCTTTGACGGAATTCAAGGTGTGGACGGATGAATTGGCCTGAATGATCTCGGCTTCCTTTTCGATGCGCTATCGTAAATCGGGCCGCCAGTCCCCATATAGATTGTACCGATGCCAAGCATCCCGGTCCGCAATGGGCAAGGAGGTGGCCCCGGCCAATCAAAGGAACATGACATGTCCTTCAAGGACCTGACCGCCAAGGCTGCGGCCGCGATGAAGCCGAAGCCTGCCAAAACAGCAAACGCGCCTGCCAAGGCGAACGAGCCCACGGTCGCTGGCAAGGAGGCGCCAGCGGACTCAGAGACATCTTGAGACCTGCACAGGCTGCGCGCCCCATTCTCAAGGGGGCGCGGGCAACAGAAACAATAAGGGAGAGGATCACGCCGATGGAAGATATGACGAGCAAGACAGTTGCGGTTTTCGCACGACCGTTCACCGTACCCGGTTTCACCGAAACGCTCCCGGCGGGAGAGTACGAGATCGAAACGGAGTTGGTTTCGCCCCCCAATCAACAGGATCCCGAAGCTTGGAAAGCCTCCGTTTTGGTGAAGCTTCATCCCCAGATATCGCATCCTGGACTTGCACGGACTCTTACCGTTTCCCTTGCCGACCTCGACTACGCACGTGCCAGGGACAAGCTGACGGGTAAGGCGCTATCCGACTTCTTCCTCGAGCAAATGCTGGCGGATCCGATGGTGCGCCTCGTGATGAAGGCCGACGGTGTCTCCGAGGCGCATCTGCGCCACCTCTACTCGGACCGCAAAACGCCAGATCCCGATCTGGGTGGGCGGGCATCGATCACGACCACTCAAAAGACGCCGGACGATGCACCAATACAGGCTGCCGAAAACGAAGGCATTTCGACAGAGCCGGAAACACTGTCGCGATCGCTAGGCCGCCAAGTCGCGGGACAGACTTGATGTCGGACGAGGCCATGTCCGAAGGCGAACAGCCATACATTACGACCGTTCGGGCCCGGCGCGACGTTCCGCAGGAACGCCAATGCCTGCGGTGCGAAACCCTTTTCTGGAGCGAAGGGTTCGGAGAGCGGATCTGTCGGCGCTGCAAAGGATTGAACGCCTGGCGAAACGCCGCGCCCGATAGCTCTGGGTCATCGCGCCGCCGCTGATCCGCATCGACCTGCGTGCCGTCTTGCGCGAACCACACTGGACCCCCAAAATTTGGCCTGCCTCGACATCCTTCACACTACAACCTACCGATACCGTCAGGCGGTCGCCCTCGGGCCGCACAGGTTGATGCTGCGTCCGCGCGAAACGCAAGAGTTGGGTCTTGAGGGTCGCAAAGGTCTGAATATGCCTGCGGTTTCAACGGGTGATCGCAACACTTTGATCTTTTTGGAAAGATGGAGTGTTAGAGATGAAGTATCGTACGCGGACGTTTTATACGGACAGACAGAAGTCTGAGATGTGGGACCGATGGCAACGCGGAGAGTCTATGAGCTCGATTGGGCGGCACTTCAATCGTGCGTCGTCTTCGATCTTTCCACATTTGGCGCAGTTTGGTGGGATCCGGCCACCTGCCCGTAAGCGATCTCGATTTGCTTTAAGCTTGGTGGACCGTGAAGAGATATCTCGCGGGTTGGTCGCGCAGAAGTCGCTGCGTTCCATCGCCAATCTGCCGTTTACAGCCGTTCGATGTGGCCCCCGGAGTCCAGACTATCACAGGTGGGTTGCAATTCGCTGTAAAGCGAGAACACTCTCTTAAGTACCGACGCGTTTTTGCTTTCCTTCGCCAAATAAGTCGCCTTTTGTCCGGGGTAACCATCTACATCATGCTTTCCATGTCAGCCATTTCGGTCCTGCCGGATTTTATCGGACGATCAGCAATCATCGCTTCTGTCGTCACAAGCAAGCCAGCAACTGAGGCTGCGTATTGGAGCGCAATGCGCACAACTTTCGTGGGATCAATGATACCCGCCTTCAACATGTCACCGTAGGTGTCTGCCTGTGCATCGTAGCCAAACGTCTTGCAGTCATTCTCGACGATCTTTCCGGCAACGACCGAACCATCAACGCCTGCATTTTCGGCGATCTGGCGCAGCGGTGCCTGGAGGGCCTTGCGGATGATCGCGATGCCTGCCGTCTGGTCTGCATTGTCACCAGAAAGGCCTGCCAGCACCTTGCCAGCGTGAACCAGAGCAACACCGCCGCCGGGAACGACGCCTTCCTGAACGGCCGCGCGGGTTGCATTCAAGGCGTCATCGACGCGGTCTTTGCGCTCCCTGACTTCGACTTCGGTCGCACCGCCGACCTTGATCACCGCAACTCCGCCCGCGAGTTTCGCAAGACGCTCCTGCAGCTTTTCCTTGTCATAATCCGACGTTGTGTCTTCGATCTGAGTGCGGATCTGAGACACACGCGCGGCAATGGTCGTCTTGTCGCCCGCCCCGTCGATCACGGTCGTGGCGTCTTTGGTGATCGTGATCTTCTTGGCGACACCCAGCATATCCAGGGTGACATTCTCGAGCTTGATGCCGAGTTCTTCGGAAATGACCTGGCCACCTGTAAGAATAGCGAGGTCTTCCAGCATCGCCTTACGACGATCCCCGAAGCCAGGCGCCTTGACGCCTGCGACCTTCAAGCCGCCGCGGAGCTTGTTCACCACAAGCATGGCGAGCGCTTCCCCATCGATATCTTCGGCAACAACTAGTAACTGCTTGTCCGCTTGCATGACCGCTTCGAGCAGGGGCACCATTGGGGCCAGCGAGGTCAGCTTCTTCTCGTGAAGCAGGATCACACAGTCTTCCAGGCACGCCGTCATTTTCTCGGCTTTTGTGACGAAGTACGGGCTGAGATAGCCGCGGTCGAACTGCATGCCCTCGACGACTTCCGTTTCGGTCTCCAGGCCCTTGTTTTCTTCGACGGTGATCACGCCTTCGTTCCCAACCTTGGCCATTGCGTCCGCGATCTGTTGGCCAATCGCAGCCTCACCATTGGCCGATATCGTGCCGACCTTGGCGATCTCATCCGTGTCGCCGACAGGACGTGACATTGCCTTGACTTCGGCTACGACGGCTTCCACGGCCTTGTCGATGCCACGTTTAAGGTCCATTGGGTTCATGCCCGCAGCGACCGACTTCATGCCTTCCTTAATAATGGCTTGAGCCAGAACAGTAGCGGTGGTCGTGCCGTCGCCTGCCTCGTCATTGGTGCGCGATGCGACGTCCTTGACCATCTGTGCGCCCATGTTTTCGAATGGGTCGGAGAGTTCGATTTCCTTGGCGACGGTCACACCGTCCTTGGTGATGCGTGGCGCGCCCCAGGATTTGCCCAAAACAACGTTGCGGCCCTTAGGGCCCAGCGTGACCTTGACGGCGTTGGCGAGTGTATTGATGCCCTTGAGCATGCGGCCACGGGAGTCCGTGCCAAATTTGACGTCTTTTGCAGACATGTCGGTATTCCTAAAAATGAGGGAAGGACAGAAGTGGTCAGGCGATGATGCCGAGGATGTCGCTCTCCTTCATGATCATGAGATTTTCGCCGTCGATCTTGATTTCACTGCCGGACCATTTGCCGAACAGGATCCTGTCGCCGGTTTTGACGTCCATGGCGATCCGGTCGCCGTCGTCGTCCAGTGCACCTGCGCCCACAGCCACGATTTCGCCCTCGGCGGGCTTTTCCTTTGCGCTGTCGGGTATGATCAGGCCACCTTTCGTCTTTTCGTCGCCTTCGATGCGACGGACCAGAACGCGGTCGTGTAGAGGCGTAAACATTTTGGAATTGCTCCTTCTAGAGGGTTCCATGGGTATGGCCAAAATTCAGATGCAATGGCGCTTGCCACTTTTCAGTGCCTTTGCAGGAGCGCGCGAGCCTTTCGCGTGCTCCATTCAGTTTTGCGGCGCATTTGTCGCGTGGCGGTTTTTAATCACCGCAGGGGCGATCCAAAGTTACGTCAGCTTCTTTCCACCAATCTCCAGTGCAGGCTTGCCTGCGAGGGAATTGGCTGTGGCCTTGACATTGGGCTTTTCCTGCTTCGGTTTCTTGGCTTCCTTATTGCCGCGTTTGCCGCCTTTACCTTTTGTCATTGTCTTTCCTTTTAGTGTTGGTTGGTTTCATGCCGAAACAATCGACACGCTCAATTTCGAGAACGATGGCGACGAGGGCCGAAGGCATTAGCTGGCACCGCTGACAAAATCGCGCATCTGTGACAACTCGCCTTCGGCCAGAGAGAGGCGGTGACGGGTTACATCGATGATGCTGATCAGAGCGACAGGGGCACCGGCATCCGTGATCGGGATGTGGCGGACATTGTTTCGGGTCATCAGCAGCTCAAGCCGCTGGACAGGTTCTATTAAATTGCAAGTGATGACCTCCTTTGTCATCACGTCCAGCACGAGAATTTCGTCCGAGACCTGCTTGTGGTCGTCAAGGTATTTAACGATATCTCTGCTCGATAGAATGCCATCAACCGTTTGGTTGTCATTTGTCACCAAGAGGGCCGAGGTATCGTCCGCAGCCAGCATGGTGATGGCCTGCGCGATCTGTGCGGTTGGCGCAATTGTCCGCAGGCCTACCTTTGGGTCCTTTAGAAGCTTCTTGATTGTCACGGTGTGGTCCTCACGAGGCGCAATAGGCTCCGAGTTGGAGGTGGGTGGGGCGACAATCGCCCCACTCCTGAAGTTTCACTGGGCGTTGTGGCCTGCCCAGTGGTCGTAGAACTCGAAAAGAGCGCTCAGCACAAACACAGAACCAATCACTTGAGCGTTCCAGACAGCCACGGAGCTTTCGTTGAGATCAAACGCCAGCGGCGCTGCGATCAACGACGAACCCAATGTCAGACCGGCGATCGCTTGCATTAGGTCTTGCCGGGGGTGGTTCAAACACGCCATCCAAAGCGCCACCAGACCACCAAGCATTAGGACTGCCGTCTCACCGATCCTTGCGTTCATCAGAGATTTTTCACCGCCGAGGAGCAGGAAGGGTGAAACGATCAGCCAGAGGCCCAAACTTGCGAAGACCCATCTGAACTTGTCATGCGTGTGCATTGCACAATCTCCAAGGCTAGGTGTTATGCGTCCATTTCGATGCCGGGGATCATCTCGGTTTCAACCGCGATCATCATTTCTTCATCATCCACCAGACCATCGGCGTTGGTATCTATTTCCAGAAACAGATCTTCGGCGAGTTCGGGAAAGACCGTTTGAAGCTCAACGAGGGATGCTTTTCCGTCCCCGTCAGTATCGATCTCGGGGTTCATGGCATGAGCCGAGAAGGCTACGAAGGTCGCGAGAAGAGCACCAATGGCGACTCTACTCATTTTTCTACCCATCAGAGAATTGGCGATCCACAGTGTTTCGCCTAATGCAGAAATGGCCCCGGGTAATGCGGAATACAAGATGTAGATAGAAATAATTAGTGCAGTAAATACAGAAATTTGGGACTGATTGGCAACTTCTCCGCGCAAGCAGGAAAGCCGTACTTTGACGCGCGCCAAGATCATGGCCGCTTTGGTGAATTGCTTTGCGGCACAACGATAGCCATGCCGCAATTGCGAGTGCTTTCTGCGTCAGCAATAGCTGCAGCTGCACAGGTTCGGTTTGTCCGCGTACCAGACCTAGCCGTTCTGAACTTTAAGCGTCCGCTTTGGTAATATTGCAGGGGAGCGCTTATGTGAAAACCTACAAGCCTGTAGTCTATCCCGTCAGATAACTGATCGGAGCGACCAGGAAACCAGCAATGACTTGCACTAAGGATAGACCAGATACCTGCGAAGGGGGGGTATAAAAGTTCAAAGCATTCAGGTCAGGGGACCGGCGTGGGTAGACAGATTTTTCCGAGTTTACTTTTAGAGGGGGGGCTTCTGTAAAGGCAACAGGTGTGATGGCAAAATGGACCGCAAAGAACTCTCGATCAGCATCCGGGACAACCATTCTGCAAAAAAACGTCGGCTTCAAATCGGATGCTGCCGCAAAGGCAGCCACCCGTTACATGCGCGGCTCGGTGCGCCACAAAAAAGCAAGTTTCAAATGTGGGCAAATCTGCTTCTGGCGCACTAGATCACTTCTTATCCCGTGCCGACTTTTCTTCTTTGGTCAGCTTGTTGTTCCAAACATTGTTACTCAAACCCAGTTCGGCTTTTAGCGGTTTGGTTTTTCCGATGTCCACCTTGCCGCCTTTGTTCAGAAACTCCTGAATTAAGGCATCATCTGTCGTTTTCTTTGGGATTTGTTTCATGAATACATACTTACTCGCTTGATTGCATTCTTGTCACGCATCATCTGAGCGGTCAGGCGGGGTCAGCTGATTTGTTGCATTGACGGGTCTGATGCACGAAACAGCAGGATCAATGCACAAGGAGATTGTGACATGATGATCTACGGATTACCCCGCACGCTTCCTGATGCTTTTTTGGCGACGGTGTCCTGCAGCGCATTCTACTCTGGTCATCGGTGCTGAAAACCAACAAGACTGCTCTATGCCTTTTCCAGAACATGTCTTTCAACACACCCCCGCCCTTCGCGATCTAATCACCCATCCAGAGTCCTCGGAGATGCGTTTCGGGCATGAATATTTCGATGAACTGGATAAGCAAGCTGAGGCCGAGGGTTGGCCACCGGGATGGCGCATGGACCACGACGCGCGAGAAGCCAATCGCCAAACGGTCCTAGCGGGACGATGGTCTCGGGATCTTTGGGTTTTCGCCTATGGCTCTTTGATCTGGGATCCTGCGGTTTATGTCGAAGAATACCGGCGTGGCGGTTTATCAGGCTGGCGTCGCAGTTTTTGTATGCTGCTGGAAGGCGGCCGCGGCAGCCATGATCGGCCCGGGCTTATGGCCGCGCTTGATCAAGGTGGGCAATGTGACGGTGTTGCCTTCAGGATCGCTGCAGATTTAGTGGATCGCGAGACAAAATTCATGTGGCACAGGGAGATGTTTGCCGGTGCTTACTGTCCTGTGTTTCACGAAGTTGAAACGTCTCAAGGGTCAGTAGAAGCATTGGTCTTCGTCATGGACCGAACGAACCGCTGCTATATGCCGCATCTGACCGTCGAGGAAGCGGCTCGGATGATTGCAGTCGCCGAAGGCGGGCTTGGCCCAAATTTCGATTACCTTCAGTCGTTGGTCATGCATCTAGACGAATTGGGCATCCAAGACGATGACATGAAGAGACTGCACGCTTCTGCTCGTGCATTCCGAAAGTAACTTGGTCGAGCGCCGTTTCCGCATGTTTTCTCGGATTTCTGTTGACCTATTCTCAACTTCAGCGAAGAAAGACGATCGAAGTTGCTCGAATTGTCTAATTGTGCATTTGCCTTGGGCTGGTTGCGCCGATTGATGTTCGGCGGCGAGGTGTCGAAAACCGGTAGTGCCAGTATTGCCACTTTGAGCCGTTCTAGATTTCACTTTGACCCCGAAGCACATGAAGAAAACCAGCACTATAAGTCGCGCTTTGAAAACAGATTGTTTCCTAAAACGGGATAGACATAGTTTTGCCACAATTTAAAGTGGTGTGGGGGCAGCGTGCTTGCGTAGCATGTATGACGATTTTTCCGAAGTAATTCGATTTGAGCTCGCATGCTCCCCCACGAAACTTCCCATGTTTAAATCTTCTTGGCAGGCCTTGATTCAGACTGCAGCGCACGACTGCTCCGCGGGACAAAAACGGATTTTAACCCGTCCAGCACGATCCTGACCGTCTATTTGTAGGCAATTCAAGAATAAGTAGACCCAGGCCTTCATGCTCTCGGTGCCCTCAACAGTTGATACAAACGCCGCACGAGTTTACCCTAGACTTAAGTGGATCGTAGATCGTGGAGGGGACTATATGCTTGTCGAATTGCAAACCAGACGTCGAGCCCTTGAACTAGCATATCGCAAATACGTGGTAGCCGACAATGCTTGGAATCTTTCGACTTTAAAAGCTATGAGTTGGTTTCCAGAAACTCGCCAAGCCCACGTCGCGATAATAGGGAACCCGGGCTCCAATGTTCGGCGGTTGTACAAGCAACGCGAGAGAGCAATGCTCCAGTTGGAGACCGCGCGTTTAAAGCTTGAAGTCGCGAAATCCCGATTGATGAAAAGACGTCATCACACGACCATGGAAACGCTTCTAATTGGCTGTTCTCAAACGTAAAGACTTCACTGTCTGACCTTTTGCACCGTTGTTGGGGTTTCAAACTGCAAAGCGTCAAATCCAGGTGCGTTGGTTTCGTCTGCAACGATACTTTCCAGGACAGTCAGCGCGTCGCTGAGGGTGCGCCCGGCCTCACCACCATCCGGCCCCGCAGACCACGGACACCCGTGACGGAGCCGTCCTTTCCTTTCTCTGTGACCGATGGCAAAAAGCCTCCATGTCGAAAAAGACCCTCAACAAGGATAATCTGACCGCGCTGGGCGCCGAACGTCTGGCCGACCTGTTGCTTGAGGTCAGCACTGGCAGCGCCGAGATAAAGCGACGGCTGCGGCTTGAATTGAGCCACAATGTTGGTCCGACAGAACTTGCACGCGATGTGCGAAAGCGGCTCGGGTCGCTGCGCAAATCGACCAGCTTTGTCGGGTGGCGCAAGCGCAAATCCCTGATCAAAGACCTCGACACCCAATTGGACATGATCACCGAAAAAATAGCACCTGAAGAGCCGACAGAAGCTTTTGATTTGCTGTGGCAGTTCATCGAGCTAGCACCGTCGGTCTACGAGCGGGTGGATGACAGCCGCGGCGATGTCGGCGATGTCTTTCGGTCTGCAGCGTTGAGGTTTGAAGATATTGGCCCCCGTGCAGTTCTCGATCCAACAGCTTTGGCATCCCGCATTTGGGATGCCTTGCGTGATAACGGCTATGGCGAATTTGACGGAATTATCGGACGGCTTGCGCCGACGCTGGGAGACGACGGCTTAGAGCACCTAAAAGGCTTGGTGAAAGCCTATGGAAAGATGCCCGCCGAAGAGCCGTCACCCGCACTTGCCCCGCTGAGACTTTCCTGGAAACAGCCCCCAAACGGGCAATATCTGAGACCTATTGTGAGGTCTCTGGTGCTCTGTGGTCCCGTAACTAACGGAAAAATAAACACTAATTAGAGCGCACGTTTTTTCTACGGTTTTAGGGAGATTGAGTGGTGGGCGACCCTGGAATCGAACCAGGCGTGCGTCTCCGCGAGGGAGTTACAGTCCCCTGCCACACCTTGCGGCCTGTCGCCCACGGACCGGACAAAGATTGCGCCGGACGTGAAGGCGTGATTACAAGCGCGCCTATGGGGCGTCAACCTCAAATATCACCTGTGGCGGGTGGATATACGACGCATGGGCACAAAGGCGGGATCAGATGAAAAAACCCAAATGGGTCGTTGAAAAGGAACAGGCGAAAAAGGCGGCCGGGGCCGAAACCGTCTGGCTGTTCGGTTTGCATGCGGTGCGGGATGCGCTGCAAAACCCGGCGCGGGCAAAACTGCGCCTGATCGTCACGCTGAATGCACAAACGAAACTGGCCGATGCGATCGCCGCGTCCGGAATCGAGCCCGAAATTGCCGATCCGCGCCGCTTTGGCGCGCCGCTGGATCCCGGATCGGTGCATCAGGGTGCAGCACTTGAGGTGAAGCCGCTGAACTGGGGGCGGCTGGAAGAGGTTTGTATCGGGGCCAAGGTACCCCGTGTGTTGTTACTGGATCGTGTGACCGACCCGCACAATGTCGGCGCGATCCTGCGTTCGGCCGAGGTTTTCGGTGCATCGGCGGTGATTGGAACGCGCCACCATTCCGCCCCGGAAACCGGGGCGCTGGCGAAAACCGCCAGTGGCGCACTGGAACGCCAGCCGTATCTTCGGGTGCGCAATCTGGCGGATGCCATTCGCGAATTGCAGGGCTTTGGCTATCTGGTTCTGGGATTGGATGGCGAGGCTGACCAGACCATTGAACAGGCCGTCGCCGGTGCAACAGACCGCCCGATCGCTCTGGTTCTGGGCGCAGAGGGGCCGGGATTGCGCGAAAAAACCAAAGACACCTGTGATGCCCTGGTCAAAATCGACGCAGCGGGCAATTTTGGGTCGCTCAACGTCTCAAATGCGGCGGCAGTTGCCCTATATGCCACGTTAGGACGTTAACAGGAGGCCGATATCGCCTATCCGACGAAAATCGCGACCTGCTGTTATTGCGGGACACGCGCGGCGCTAGTGCTGCGCGGCAAAGAGCGGCACGAATTGGCCTGTGCCTCTTGCGGGGCGCCGCTGCATGATCTGAAAATGCTGCGCAAGGACAAGGTTGGCGACCGGGAACTGGTTTCGCCCAGCCGCATCCGGGTTCGCCCCAAAGACCCGACGCCCGGTGGCAAGTGGGAGCCGCGACCGCATGTCAAAAAAACGAAGTACCGCAAAAAACGCAAAGGCTTCCTCAAATGGGCATTTGAAGAGGCGTTTGACGTGATCGAGGATATTTTTGACTGACATGTGCCTGCGGTCAAAAAAACCGATCACGTAAATGTCAGCGCCCCTTTTCGATCCGCAAATCGTTCCTATCTTTATTGCATGTAGCCGGTCCGGAACTCCGGTTACACCCTTCACTGTCCCTCGTTCCGCTACTGGCGCCCCTGGCTTTTTGCCTTGGGCGCTTTTTTCTTCTGATCGGGCGATGTATGGAACCAACATGACAGCGTATTCTGATGATCTTTTGCGATCCATTCTGACAAAAACCCGGCGCATTGCGGTGGTCGGGGTGTCAGCCAACCCCGTGCGCCCGAGTTATTATGTGGCGCGCTATCTGAATCTGAAAGGCTATGATGTCGTTCCGGTCAATCCGGGGCATGCGGGCGAGGTTTTGTTTGGTCAAAAAGTCGTCGCATCCTTGTCCGAGATCGACGGCCCGGTGGATATGGTGGATATTTTCCGCCGTTCCGAAGCGGTGCCACCGGTGGTGGACGAAGCGCTTGCAGCCTTTCCGGATCTGCAAACGATCTGGATGCAGATCGGGGTGGAACACGAGGCCGCCACTCAAAAGGCGCAAGCGCGCGGTGTTACGGTGATCCAGAACCGCTGTCCGAAGATCGAATATCAGCGCCTGTTCGGAGAGCTGCGCATGGGCGGGTTCAACACCGGTGTGATTTCATCCAAACTGTGAAGACCGGGGGCTGTCTGCCCCCGGACCCCCGAGAATATTTGGAAACAGAAGAAGATCAGGGCGTGCGGCCGGCTTTTTCGGCGATGCCGCTTTGGTTTTGGCGGCGATCAAGTTCGGCCATCACATCCGCCAGCGGTACGTCGCGCGCGGCCAGCATCACCAGCAGGTGATAGAGCACATCCGCCGCTTCGCCGGTCAGTGCGGCGGTGTCGCCCTTCACGGCTTCGATAATGGCCTCGACCGCTTCTTCCCCGAATTTTTCGGCGCATTTTTCGGGGCCTTTGGCCAGCAGTTTGGCGGTCCAGCTTGTTTCGGGATCGGCGGATTTGCGGGCGGTGATGGTGGCGTAAAGATCGTCCAGTGTCATGTCAGCCTCATCGGGATGCCTGCCGCGGCCATGTGGGCCTTGGCCTCGCGGATGGTGAAATCGCCAAAGTGAAAGATCGAGGCTGCCAACACGGCGCTGGCGCCGCCCTTGGTGACACCATCGACCAGATGATCAAGGGTGCCGACACCGCCGCTGGCGATGACAGGAATGTCCACGGCATCGGATATGGCGCGGGTCAGGGGCAGGTTGAACCCTGCGCGTGTGCCATCGCGATCCATTGAGGTCAGCAGGATTTCACCCGCACCCTTGGCGGCAACGGTGCGGGCAAATTCAACCGCGTCGACCCCGGTGGATTTGCGCCCGCCATGGGTGAAAATCTCCCATTTTCCGGGGCTGACGGTTTTTGCATCTATGGCCACCACAATGCACTGGCTGCCAAAATGATCTGCTGCTTGCGTCACAACATCGGGATTGGCCACGGCGGCGGAATTGAACGACACCTTGTCGGCCCCCGCCAGCAGCAGATCGCGCACGTCCTCGCGGGTGCGCACACCTCCACCCACGGTCAGCGGGATATAGCATTGTTCGGCTGTGCGGGTGACAACATCAAACATGGTGCCGCGGTTTTCATGAGTGGCATTGATGTCCAGAAAACACAATTCGTCTGCGCCTGCCGCGTCATAGGCCTTGGCGCTTTCCACCGGATCACCTGCATCAATCAGATCGACAAAATTCACGCCTTTGACAACGCGCCCGTTGGCAACATCAAGGCACGGAATGATACGGGTTTTCAGCATGATGCCGACATAATGCGATGCGGCCAAAGGATCAATGGCCAAGCGCTGGTGCATTGCACCGGCGGATATCATGTTTTCCCGTCAAGCGAACAGGTTGAACAGCCCCAGAACGACCATGTACCGGAGCGTTTTGGAAATCGTCACCAGAAGCAGGAACAGACCAAACCCCATCCGCAGGACGCCCGCAGCGACCGTGATCGGATCACCGATCAGCGGCATCCATGCCAGCAACACTGCCCAGTATCCCCATCGTGAAAACCAATTCTGGGCCTTTTCCAGTTGGCTGGCAGATGCCGGGAACCAGACGCGATCCTGAAAGCGGAGCGCGATGCGGCCCAGCAGATAATTCAGGATCGAACCAAGGATATTGCCGGTGCTGGCCACGACAAGCAGTGTCAGGGCGGAATATGTCGACAGCGACGCCAGTGCCAGCAGCGCAGCCTCGGACCCGCCGGGCAGCAGGGTGGCCGCGGAAAGCGAAATCAGGAACAGGCCGGCCAGAGGCCAGATCATCTCAGCCATTCAGAGCAGTCAGCGCCTCGGCCAGATCAATCGCCCCGTCATAAAGCGCGCGCCCGGATATCGCGCCGTTCAAATCTGCGCCGCAATCACGCAACGCGATCAGATCGGCAAGCGAGGACACGCCCCCTGATGCGATGACCGGAATACTCACGGCATTGGCGAGGGCTGCCGTCGCCTCTATGTTCGGGCCTTGCATCGCGCCATCGCGGTAGATGTCGGTGTAAATGATCGCCGCCACACCGGCGTCTTCGAACGACCGCGCCAGATCGGTGACCATCACATCGGTTTCCGTCGCCCAGCCTTTGGTTGCGACACGGCCGTTGCGCGCATCAATGCCGACAGCCACCTGACCGGGAAACGCACGCGCGGCCTGACGCACCAGATCAGGGTTTTCCACGGCGACCGTGCCCAGAATGACCCGCGCCAGACCCTTGGCCAGCCAGCGTTCAATCGTTGCCATATCGCGGATGCCGCCGCCCAGTTGCGCGGGCACGCGGGTTTGCGCCAGAATCGCCTCGACCGGCGCGGCGTTGACGGGTTCGCCTTCAAACGCGCCGTTCAGGTCGACGAGGTGCAGCCATTCGCAGCCTGCGTTGACGAATTCCATCGCCTGTGCGGCGGGATCATCGTTGAACACGGTGGCGCGGCCCATATCGCCATGGACAAGCCGTACGGCCTGTCCGTCTTTCAGATCAATCGCGGGGTAAAGGATCATGCTGCATCTCTTGGTAATGGTCCGCGCGTTCTTATCCCCGACTTGACGTCAATTGCAACGCGACGTTGGGTTACACTTGCCAGATTGCAGAATTGGTACGCAGGGTTTCGCCAGGTCCATCAAAACGAGGAGATGATGATGAGAAATCTGGCATTAACTGCGGCTATCGCGCTTGGTCTGGCGGGACCGGCTTTGGCCGATCCGGTTCTGGGCACGTGGCAAACCGTGAGCGATGACAATGGCAATTATGGCCATATCGATGTGGCGCCATGTGGTTCCAAAATCTGCGGCACGTTGGTGAAATCTTTTGCCGCTGGCGGCGCAGCCGGCCCAAGCGGCAACATCGGCAAGCAGATCATCTGGGATATGGAAGCCGAAGGTGGCGGGGCCTATGGCGGTGGCAAGGTCTGGTCGCCGGACCGTGACAAGACCTACAATTCCAAGATGCAGTTGAACGGCAATACGCTGGCGATTTCCGGCTGTATCCTTGGCATATGCCGTGATGGCGGTACATGGACCCGGGTGAACTGATCCAACTTCAACATTGACCCGTCGCTCAGGTGCGGCGGGTTCAAAACTGATCCCTTGGCTTGTGGTAAAATCGCATTATTGTTTTGAACAGTGTCGTTGGACCCTGATCAAGGAGTGATGCGGATGTTCAGATTTCTGTTTGCGGTGTCTTTTTCTGTAATCTGCACCGTATCAGCGGCGCAGGCCAGCGATGCCGTAATTGGCCTCTGGAAGACAGAACCGGACCGCAAGAAACTGACTTCGCATATCGAAATCCGCGAGTGTGGCGTCAAAATATGCGGCAAGGTCATGGAAGCCTTCGACGTTTACGGAAAATCCGTGAAAACGCGCAATGTGGGGCGCGAACTGTTCTGGGATGTCGAGGATCTGGGCAGTGGAAACTATGGCAACGGCACGGTGTTTGTGCCTTTGCTGAATGTCAAAGCGTCAGCCAGCATGAAATTGGCAGGCAACACTCTGAAAGTGACCGGTTGCAAAGGCAAGATCTGTGACGGTCAGACCTGGACCAGATTGAAATAACTGGACGTGCGCCTAGGGTGACCATTTCAGGAAATTTGCGATCAGACGCAAGCCCGTGTTCTGGCTTTTTTCCGGATGGAATTGCATTCCGATCATGGTGGAGTGGCCGATCACAGCGGTGATGTCACCGCCATATTCCACATGCGCCAATCTGTCTGAAGAACGCGACACAACATAATGATAGGAATGCACAAAATAGGCGTGGTCGCCGCTGGAAATCCCGTCAAATACCGGGTGGGGCACATCAAGGATCAGATCATTCCAGCCCATATGAGGCACCTTCAGCGACGGATCGTCGGGCGTGATGCGCACGACTTCACCACTGATCCAGTCCAGGCCTTTGGTATCTGAATATTCGCGACCCCATGTCGCCATCAACTGCATCCCGACGCAAATGCCCAGAAACGGGCGGCCTTTTACCTCGACCGCTTCGCGCAGGGCATCAAACAACCCGCTATGTCCGGTCAGCGCCGCGTGGCAGGCGGGAAACGCCCCGTCACCCGGCAATACGATTCTGTCAGCGCGGGCCACAACATCGGCATCGCCGGTCACAACCACATCCCCGGCACCGGTGTCCTGCGCCATGCGCTGAAACGCCTTTTCGGCGGAATGCAGGTTGCCGCTTTCGTAGTCGATGATCGCAGTCAGCATGGCGCTACAGCGCGCCCTTGGTCGAGGGCAGGGCACCCGCGCTGCGCGGATCAGCCTCAACCGCTTCGCGCAGGGCGCGGGCGACCGATTTGAACGTGGCCTCGGCGATATGGTGGCTGTTGATCCCGTGCAGAGCATCGATATGCAGCGTTATGCCGCCATGTGTGCTGAGTGCCTGAAAGAATTCGCGCACAAGCTCTGTATCGAACGTGCCGATTTTTGCGGTTGGCAGGTCTGCGTTCCAGATCAGAAACGGGCGGGCCGACAAATCAAGGGCACAGCGCACCTGCGCATCATCCATCGGCAGCAGGCACGATCCGTAGCGGCGAATGCCGCGCTTGTCGCCCAGTGCCTTTGTCAGGGCCTGCCCCAAAGCAATTCCGGTATCTTCCACAGTGTGGTGATCATCAATGTGCAGATCGCCCGTGGCGGAAATTTCCAAGTCGATCATCGAATGGCGCGCCAACTGGTCCAGCATGTGATCGAAAAAACCGATCCCGGTCTGGTTGTCATAGGTTCCGGTGCCATCAAGGTTGATCTTGACCGAAATATCGGTTTCGGCGGTTTTGCGGGTGATCGTGGCCGTGCGCATGGTGTTTATCCTGAACGATTTCGAGGTCTTATAGGCGGGACGGACCAGCGGGCCAAGCACCCAGTTTGAGGGATTGCAGCGCCCGTGTCCGATATGCCAGTTTGTGCAGGCCTGAAGGAGCACCAAAGATATGAGCACCTGCGTCTTTATTCAAATCCGCTGTACCCCCGGAACCACCTATGCCGTCGCCGAAGAGATCGCCCTGCGCGAAATCCATTCGGAACTGTTTTCGACCAGCGGTGAATATGATCTGCTGATGAAACTCTACATTCCCAAGGACGCGGATGTCGGCAAGTTCATCAATGACAACCTGCTGACCATCAAGGGAATCGAAAGGTCGCTGACGACATTGACGTTCAAAGCATTCTGACCGGGCCACAAGGCAGGGGCGGACGATCTGGTTCCAGCTGCTGCGTTTACGGCGCGGGTTACTGCTGGGTAATACAATGAATGCCGCCACCACCGATCGCGATTGACGGGATGTCTACCGCCACGACCTCGCGCTCTGGGAATAAATCATGATATATTTCAAGCACTTGGCCGTCTTCCTTGATCCCGTATGACGGCATGATAACGCCGCCGTTCACGATGTAGGAATTGACGTAAGAATCGCAAAAGATTTCGCTTTCGCTGTCCAGACCGGTCGCGCCGGGTAGCGTGCGTATCGTGATCGGCCGGCCCCTGGCGTCTGTCTGGCCCTTCAGCGCATCAAGATTGGCCAGATAGACCTCGTGCAGTTCATCATTCGCTGTCTCGGCGCCTTGGATCGCGACGACGCCGGGGGCGACAAAGGTGGCGATGCCGTCAACATGGCCGTCGGTTTCCACTTCGAACGCATCGCCTGGCAGCCAGATCACCTTTTCGCCGCCCAGCATCTCTTTCAGCTCTGCTTCGATCTGCGCGACCGACCAGTCGGGGTTTCGATTGGCGTTGGGAAAACAGCTGAGTGTTGTCAGAATGGTGCCTTCTCCATCCACGCTGACGCCGCCGCCTTCTGCAATCAGGTTGGATGTAAAGGCTGTCAGTCCGGCGGTATTCAGGATGGTTTCGGCCACGGCATTGTCGCCGTCAAAAGGCGTGTATTTCCTACCCCATGCGTTGAATTCGAACGCCGTGCCCGCGCGGTTGCCCTTGCCGTCGATCAGAAAGCAGGGGCCGGAATCGCGGCACCAGCTGTCATCAATCGGCGCCTGCAACATGTCGATATCGCTGCCCAGCAGATCAGCGGCCTGATTGGCATCGCGCGGATGCACAACCATGGTCAAAGGTTCAAAGCGGGCAATGGCGTGGGCGACCGCCGCATAATTCGCGCGTGTTTCACCGATATCATCCCACACTTCGGTCCGGCAGGGCCACATCATCCATGTGCGCAGGTGGGGCGCCCATTCGGCGGGCATGTAAAAACCGTCTTTTCGGGGCGTGGACATGATCGGCCTTTCTGTATTGCTACTGTCGAGCGCTATTCCGTCGCAAGGGTCTTGGAATATTGAACAAACGGAGTGAGCGTTGATACGCGATCATAAAGCTGGCGTGCGGTTTTGTTGTTGTCCTGCGTGTGCCAGTAAACCGACGCGGCCCCGTTTTCTGATGCAGCCTGATATACGGCCTCGATCAGGGCGCGGCCCAGTCCGGTGCCGCGCTGGGCAGGGTCGACATAAAGATCCTGAAGATAGCAGGTGTTGGCAACGGTCCACATGTCCCGATGGAACAGGTAATGCGTCAGCCCGACCGCTTTGCCGTCCAGCCGCGCGATAAAGCCGTGATATTCATGCGGATCACCCGATAACAGGCGCGCAAAGCTGTGTTCATACACAGTTTCGGGCACAGTGCTTTCGTAGAATTCAAGATATCTGGTCCACAAAACACGCCAATCGGCCTGATCCGCAGCCGTGACGGGGCGGATTGCCCACGCGGGCGTCATGTGGTGCCTGCTGGTCTGTTTGCGTTCAGCACGCAATTCGGGGCGGATAACGTCATGGGCAAATCCTTTGTGACAGGCGGGTTCGGGGGTTCGGCGGCCAGTGTCGTGCCGCGCGCGTCATTCTGCAATCCCTCGGATGCATGAAAAACGGCGGCTTTCAGGACGCGCAAAAAAGAAAGACCGCCCGAAGGCGGCCTGATCTTTGTTCCACTTTAAAGTGGATTGGAGCGGGCGAGGCGATTCGAACGCCCGACCCTAACCTTGGCAAGGTTTCGAGGTCCCCAGAAATACTAAACCATTCCAACGGCATAACAGGCTATCACCCCGAAATGCTCTGAAAATACTCCTAGACTGGCGCGGAATGGCAGTCAAGTGGCACGGATTTTGTGTGTTAGGGCAGCTCAGCCTTGCCGCTGAAACTCCTGACAACAAGACGATCTCAATCGACGCGATTTCCAACCAAGCAGGTAAGATTTAACGACGAATTATCTATTGCATCAACTCTTGTGCTCTGAGTGTGGGAATGACCGCTTATTCCAACACTGGACGTTCGCCGCGCTCCGCATCTATGACCGAGTTGCGGGACAAACCCGCCTGATGCTGATGCAGAGAAAATCCACTCTAAGTGACGGCCAAGTCGCCGAACATGTAGCGGCATTGCGGCACGCTTCCCCGAACCAGACATTCAAAATGGTCTAATGTGTCGCAATTCAAACCGGACTCTTGGTGCATGGGCACTGCTAGCCTCACTTGCGGGCTTAGTTGCTGTTGGTTTTCAACCAGTTCACTTCCTACGGCTCAGTTCAGTCATCGAGCAAGTGCTCGGACACCCAATCGCCCGCTTTGCTAACAGCAACTCTGGACTCAGGCGACTCCGGCAAAGCCGCCATGAAGACATGTGGCATACCTTCATAAAGGTCGAGCTTCACGGTCTGCCCGGCCTGATCCAATGCCTGATGGAGCCTGACAAAATTGCTGAGGAATATCTCTTTGGTGCCGCCCTGGATGAGCGTTGGCGGGAAGCCCTTTGCAAAGTCGCCGTAAACCGGAGAGACGTAGGGGTGCCGGTGGTCCGTTTCATCGGCATAAGCAAGCGCCGAGGGACCGAGGACGTCCTGGTATGTGAAGAACGGCTCGGCATCCCGGAGCGTCACATAGCTATCCCCAGTCTCAGAGATATCGGTCCAAGGCGACCAGAGAATCAATACTGCGGGCATTTCCATGCCCTGATCACGCATCTTCAACACACTGCCGGCCGAGAGGCCGCCGCCCGCCGAGTCGCCGTAGAGCACGATATCCGAAGCCGCAAAGTCTTTCTCACCAAGGGCGGCGAAGACGGATAGGACCTGATCGGTTGTTTCTTGCCACTTGGAATGTGGCGCCAGAGTGTAGTCGACGGCCATTACTGTCAGACCCGTTTCATCGGCAAGTAGGATCGCTGAGGTAATCGCACCTCTGGCGGAGTTGAAGACATAGGCGCCACCATGTAAGTAAACTGCGATCTTGTCGTTGCGTGCCAGTTTGTCAGGTGTGACCTCGACCACTGGGACGCCGCCAAGCGTGATATCCCGAAGCGCACCGTTGAACGCCTCAACGAACGGTGCCGCCGCTTTGATCTTAGCAGTGCTGTCGGCGTCCTGCAGTGCTTGCCACGCTTGCACATCATCCGGGGAAGGCACCGCCGCGTCCCGCCCTTGGCCAAGTGCGTTTAGCACTGCGCTCCATTCAGACGAGATCGTATCAGGCGCGTGCGCCCACAGGGGCTCAGCATCTTGAGCAAGCGATACTGTGGCGATTTGTGCGACGGCGGTGACACTCGCTATAAGCCAGAGCAGATGATTGCGTTGCTTCATAGCGGATACACTCCTGAGCTGTTGTGGTTCTGCACAATGATAATTGATTTTCTCAAGGTTAGCGTTGACTCAAGTCATCTTGTGCTTTGAACTGGCCTTCGCCTCTCGCTAAACGTCGCCGCAACTATTTGTGGCTGAAGGATAGATGTCTACTTTACCTGCAGCGCCAAGTTTTGATTTATTACTGGCTCAGATCAGTAGCGAAGGACTGGTTCTGTCCGTAGCGCGGAAATAGATGTCCCAATCTCGCTGCGCTGTGAATGTACAGCACAAACCCAGCCAAAACTGAACCTTCTATACCGTCGGGTGCCAATCAGTGCTACGATTCCAACCCAAGACAAGGTTGCAGATGTCGAAAACCGAACGAGACGCAGTCCCACTCAAACGATCGATCGGCCTGATGGGGCTTGTCCTGTATGGTCTTGGGGTTACGATCGGGGCAGGGATCTATGTTCTTGTGGGCGAGACGATCGTGCGGGCCGGACCATACG
The DNA here is from genome assembly GCF_051013555.1 of Sulfitobacter sp. TBRI5. Lineage (NCBI taxonomy): Bacteria > Pseudomonadati > Pseudomonadota > Alphaproteobacteria > Rhodobacterales > Roseobacteraceae > Sulfitobacter > Sulfitobacter sp. TBRI5. The sequence continues at coordinate 2,689,400 of NZ_CP112884.1, forward strand.
CCCCTGCTTCCTTTTTGCTCTCAGCCTTTGTCATGGGATTTACCGCAGCGTCATTCGCTGAATTATCAGGGCGTGTGCCGCAAGCAGCGGGGGAGGCAGTCTACGTCGAGAAATCGTTTGGTATTGCCTGGATGACCATTGCCGTTGGTCTTGCTGTACTGATAGAGGCGATGATTGCGGCTGCTGCCATCTCTGTCGGGTCAGCAGGCTATATCGCTGAACTCATCCCCTTACGCAGCGAAGTGTTGGTAGCTTTTGTCGTCCTGTCGATGGCAATGATCGCAGCTTGGGGTATTCGCGAGTCCATCGCGATCGCGGGAGCAATGACGCTTGTAGAGGTCGCCGGACTGCTTATCATTATCGTCCTCGGACTGGTCAACGACCCCGGCAGCATCGCCGAATTGCCGCGATCGCTGACTCCGCCTGTTGGGGACTGGCCAGCCGTGTCTGGTGTGCTGGCGGCCAGCATGCTTGCCTTCTTTGCCTTCATCGGGTTCGACGACGTCGTCAATCTTGTGGAAGAAGCTAAGAACCCCAAAAAAATCATGCCCTGGGCTATAGGAATTACATTGGCCGTGGTCACGTTGCTCTATGTTTTGGTATCCTTCGTGGCCGCGAAAAGCGTATCGGTCGAAGAAATGGCCAAAACATCTGCCCCGATCAGCCTGCTTTTTGAACGCCTTACCGGATTACCCCCGCTCACGATCACATTGATCGCGATCATTGCCACGATGAACGGTGTGGTCATTATCCTTATCATGGCTGCCCGCGTCACCTACGGGATGGCAAAGGCGAGAAGATTGCCCGCTTGGATCGGGACCGTGTCGCCGCGCACGCAAACACCGGTTCGCGCAACCGTGATCATTGCCGCGGTCGTTCTGGTTATGGCGATCTTCACGCCGCTGGACGTCCTGGCAGAAACATCTTCGGAGGTGCTTTTGACAGTCTTCGCGGTGATCAATCTGTCACTGGTCTGGTTCAAGATCAAAGGCGTGGCGGCACCCGAAGGTGCTTTTACGGTTCATATCGTATTTCCGATTGCGGGCGCAGTATTCTGCTTCGCCCTGGTGGTGGGCGCGTCACTTGCCGGGGGTTGACGGCTAACACCGGCTCACGTGGATCATGGACCGCTGAACAGACTGCCGATATTGTCCTTATTCGCCGCAGTCTGCACCGATGTCGGCTCGGCGGACAATGAGGACATTCGTCTGCATTGCAGATGTCTTGCAAGCGGACAACGATTTCTTTCTCCAAACTTTCTGTTTTCCGGGACACCCAGTTTAGCACATGACTTGCCAACCGCCAAATTCGACCGATCAGGCTGATTTTTTTGAATTGACCAAGCATGATTGCGACTTGAAGCGGTCGTAATCCTTGCAGAGATATGAACAAAAACTGACCAAGGCTAAACCGTCATTCGGAGTCCTTTGGCCATGGTGCAAAACAACATTTTCCAAAACATGCTGCAGGCAATCGCGGAAGTCTATGAGAGCGAACCCGATCCGCAAGGGCCTCATACGGCCAAAACTCTTTTGGTGACACCATCGCCTGTGGCCTTTGACCCTGTTCTGCCCTGCCGGTTTCATGCGGGCATTCGCGCGGTCTTGGCTGACAGCACCCACCCGACAGCACGCTCGGTTCTGACAGCACAGAAATTTCTGTCTTGGGGATCAAACCCCGTCGAAGGGAATACCGAAGAGAGTATTGCCGCGATGATAAGCGTGTTGACACTGATGGGGCCAGAGGGACCGATCCCCGCGCCAGATGTAAGGCTGGGCTTGGTCTATATGCGACCCGAATGCTATTACCCGCTGCACCTTCATGATGCTGACGAGACCTATGCCATTATTGCAGGACAGGCGCTGTGGACAGCCGGCGATGACACCCGGATGCGAGGGGCGGGCGACATGATCCATCATCCCAGCCTGATGCCGCATGCCTTTCGCACCGGATCTGAGGGTTTTCTCGCAATCTGGCGTTGGAGTGGAGACATAAATACCCATTCCTATGCCTTCATCGAGGATCACGAGACTGAGTTGATGGCCTGACGAGCGCTTGACCCAGTTGTTTTCAATACTGTTGTTAGCAGAGTTATCCCAAAAGCAGACGTCAAAGATGATAGTAATAAATGTCGGCTGTGCGGACTAAGCGGCCGTCGAGAGCCGGGTCACTAACTGAGCTGGCGACCGGGACCCGGGCCCCTCGACATTCAGTCCCAGACTTATGTACTCTGAGTCAGCCAGACGGGCTAAAATGTACGTTGCGGTTTCAGGATATGTTTGCAGTGGGATCAGTCTATGTTTGAGCATGTCGCAATCGATGTCGTTTCAGGGGTCGGTTGGCTTCGTTTCGATCGGCCACGGGTCAATGCCTTCGATCGCCAAATGCTTGATGAAACCGAGGCGGCATTTGATTTGCTTCTCGCCGACGAAACAGCCCGTGTAATTGTGCTCGGATCGACCAACCCAAAGTATTTCAGCGCTGGAGCTGACCTCGAAACATTCCGGAACATTTCGTCGGAAGCTATCGATGACTGGGTCACTACGTGCCACCGGTTGGCCAGAAGAATCCGCAGCGGACCAAAGCCAGTGATTGCATGTATCCGAGGTGTTGCGGTTGGAGGCGGCCTTGAGATGTCTCTCCACGCCGACCGGCGCTTCTCGGCGCGCGACGCTCAGCTGGGACAACCTGAGGTCAATATTGCCTTCGTCCCACCTGTTGCCGGTACCCAGGCTTTGGTTCGCTTGGTGGGGCGCAGCGCGGCACTCAAGATTCTGTATTCGGGCGAATTGATTGATGCCGAAGAGGCGCTCAAAATCGGTCTCGTGGATGAGATTCATGATGCGGGAGAGATTGAGGCCACGGTCCAAGTATTCTGTGAGCAACTAGCCACCAAACCCCCGAACGCGCTTGCTGCAATCCGTCGCTGCCTTGCTGATGGCGGTGATACGACATTCGCGGAGGGAATGGCGATGGAGGCGCATGAGGCGTGCGTACTCGCAGAGCACCCAAATTTTCGGGAAGGGATAGAAGCTTTCCTCAACCGTCGTCCCCCAAACTGGACATGAGAAGGCAAATGGACGGGGGATAACGATGGCCCGACTGTCTGATAAACTCTACCTATCTTCCTTTATCTGATCAAAGGCGACAGGTCCGCTCCGGGCTCTCTGCGGCCATCCGGTCGATATTGTCGGACGGCCGCTTAGCGGAGCCAGGCACTCACTCGGGCAGGCTATTAGGCCCCGGCTGGCCAGGCAAAGCTGGGTTGCAGTGCCTCGTAGACCGGGCGACCATCCGATGGTTTCGGGTAGCCTTTGCTCTCGTCCCAGAACGCGTGATAAGTTGCATCAGGAAACGCCGCATCGTCGTAGCCCATTACGTTTGGCACAGCGACCCGGATGCGCTTCTCCTTATCGTCCAGCATGAGAGCTGCCCCGCATTCAGAGCAGGTGCAAAGCTCCAGCGGACCGTCTGGGTTGTCCTTGTTGAACGGTTGTCTAGCCATCTTCTCGGGATGATCGGCTGTTAAATCACCCCAGTTGAAGAAAGCCACATGTGTGTGCTGCTGGCCGGTCACCGATTTGCAAACATTGCAGTGGCATTCATGGTTGTCGATCGGTTCGCCGGAGGCGGTTACACGCACGTGGTGGCATCCACCCTGATATTGGCTGGCCATTTAATCCTCCCTTTTTATCGGCACCAGTCAATCCGGCACCTTGCGTCACAAGCATAGCACAGCGCCCGGCGAGTCGCGAAATTCTCGTCGGTATCGAATGTTGTGATCGAGCCAAATGTCGCAAAAGGGCTCAAAGCGGAAGTTCACAGGTTTTTGGCGAGTGTCTGCTGTGTCGCGTCAAGCCGCCGTTAGCGACTGGAAATTCGAAACTTTGGTTCCGAATAGCTGCTTTTACCGGCACCAGACGTTCGCTGCACTCTGTATTAATGACCGCCTTGCAGGACAAAACTGCCGTTCATTTGTGATGGTGATGCCAACCACATCAGCGTGTGTTAGCTGTCAGAAATGGATAAGCCAAACTCAATCGAAGGAGCAGCTACCCCCTATGCCCTTGCGGTAGCTGGTGTTCTTTTTGCATCCATCTGCTTTGGCTTTGTCCCGTATTTTAGCCGCGGGTTGACCGATCAGGGTCTCGCTCCCTACGCGGTTGCATTCTATCGTTACATATTGGCAGCGATTATCCTGATACCGGCAATTCTGAAGTATCGCTCAAATTGGCGGGAAATCGTCTGGGGAATGGTGGCCGGAAGCGTGATGGGGCTTGGCTGGGTCGGTTATGTCACGGCTCTTGAGACAGTTCCTGCATCGACCGTTGGTGTTTTATATATGACGTATCCGGTGTTCACGATTGTGATCGCATGGGCGCTTTTTGGCGACCGACCGACACGGCGCAGCATCGTTGCAGCTGGATTGATAGTTGTTGCGGCGATCATTGCTGGTTCTCCGGCATCTGTGCCCCCAGACCAGATTCCAACGCTAATCGTGTCCTTGGCGGCACCTTTTGGATTTGGTTTTGGCATATGTGTTCTCGTTCATCGCCTGTCTCGCATTGCTCCTTTGGCCAGAATAGCGTCGGTCTCGCTTGGGTCGGTCATTGGCCTTGCCCCTCTCATTCTGACGTCTGAGGTTGGTGAAATCCTGCCAAAGGGCGGGAGTGACTGGTTTCTGATTGTTGGGATCGGCCTTGTGACCGCGCTTATTCCGCAACTGATTTACACTGTCTGTTCACCTATAATCGGTGCGACGCGCACGGCTGTTATTGGAAGTATTGAATTGCCGACGATGTTTGCCGTTGGCGTGCTGGCTTTTGGTGAAGTGATTACGGCTGCACAGGCGATTGCCTGCGCTTTGGTATTGGGGGCGATAGCCATGACGCAAAGCCGCTCGACGCGAACTGTCACGACCGTAATCAGTAAGGAGCCATAAAGGTAACCTCTTCCGATTTAGGCTCGACAAACCGCATCTCCGGGCGCTGCGCAGCAATGACAATTGCTTCAGCGTCAGCAGCATCGTTCTTATGGCGCTTTACAAATGGTTTCACATATTGCGGCGCAATCAGTTTTGTCTCATGGCCTAGGCGGACCATCTCACGCGATCAATAATATGCGCTGCCGCATGCTTCCATTACAACGACTGCGGGTGGGTGGTCTCCCATGAACCTCAAAAACTGCACGCGTGTCAGCTTCTTGCAGAACCTGACTTGCCCTGTCATCGATGCGCCGTGAACCTGAAAACGCTCTCCGCCAGATCGACGCCTATCATTGTATCCTTCGTCATGGTTGCCGTCCTTTCCTGCTTCAGTGGCTGTACTCCACCATCATGGCACATTGCGATGCCGTCGAGGGAGGGCGGCAACCACCCCATCTTCAATCAGGAACGCAGCCTTTCAACTCGAACGAATTTCAAACTCAACCGTGCCGCCGCTCTGGCTGAGTGGCGCGGTCTCTTCGTGAATTAATGGACAGTGTCGCTGTCCTTGCAGAGACGGGTTCGAATTGGTCTGACAGCGCCATTGCAACCGCTTACCAGCCGCCTTCTGCACGGCGGTCATAGCTTTCGCCGCCCAGATCAAAGACTAGAAGTTTCTTCTCGGTGAAGGTTTCCAGGAACCATTGGGACAACTCACGGCCCACACCGGATTGGCCTGCGCCACCGAAGGGCGCGAGCTGATCCCAGTAGTTTGAGGTTTCGTTGATATTCACCGATCCGTGCGGCAGCGCCTCGCCCACACGCCAAGCGGTTGCCAGATCTCTGGTCCACAGGGAGGCAATTAGTCCAAGCCCCGACAAATGCGCGATGTCGATAGCTTCCTGAGCGTCTTTAAATTTGTAGATCGGGGCCACGGGGCCAAAGGTCTCTTCGCGCATGATGTCCATGTCCAGCGTAACATCGGTCAGGATCGTAGCTGGATAATAAAACCCTTCTTCATTGCCGATCTGCTCGATCTTGGCACCCTTTGCACGTGCGTCTTCGACATGTGCCTTTACCCGTTTCAACGTGTCGGCGTTGCAAAGCGGCCCCATTTCGGTATCTTCCTTGCTCGGATCACCGATCTTTAACTGAGCTGCCCGAGCCCGGAATTTTTCAAGAAATTCGTCATAGACGTCTTCATGCACAAGCAGTCGCTCGGCCGAAGTGCAGACCTGACCGGTGTAATAAAAACACCCGTTCATGGCGCCTTCGACGGCTGCATCGATATCGGCATCGCCCATGATGATGAATGGTCCGTCGCCCCCCAGTTCCAGAAGATGCGGGCGCAGAGCGCATTTCTCGGCGATCTTGCGGCCAGTTGCGGTCGACCCTGTAAAGAAGACCCCATCTACGTCGGAGTGATCGACAAGTGCCGCACCAACGTCGCCTTTGCCCTGCACTATGTTGATCACACCGTCTGGCAGGCCCGCATCGCGGAAAACGTCGCCCATCATGGCACAGGAAACCGCAGCGTATTCCGACGGCTTCCAGATGACCGTGTTGCCCGCGGCCGCAATATGCGCCAGTGCAATCGACGAAATGTCAGTGGGGAAGTTATAGGGCGTGATCGCCGCAACGACACCCAGGGGCCGATGGCTCATCACCAGACGTTTGTTGCGAGTGCGTTCCTGGGTTGATGGAAAGCTCAGTCCGCGATGTCGCAAAATCTCCTCGGCAGATTTGGCCCAAGACGGGGCCGAGTATTCGAAGACTTCCTCGCGCGCATCGGTGATGGTCTTGCCGATTTCGGCGGTGATCATCTGGGCAATCGGTTCGGCCCTTTCAAGAAAAATCTGGTGAATCCGGCGCATAATCTGCGCGCGCTCTATCGTCGAAAGCGCGGCCCAGCCCGGCTGTGCCGCCCGCGCGGCGGCCACGGCTTTGTCAACATCGCCGACATCCGCGCGCCCAACCTGGTGCAGCACCGATCCGTCATGCGGATTGTGGACATCGAATGTTCCGCCGCTGCCGTCCTGCCAACTGCCGTTCACAAGCATGGCCTTCAACGTGTCTGTATTTTTACTAATGTGCTTATTCATTGTGGTATCCTCCTTTTTTCGCCGCCTAGCGGCTGTTTGTTTTGTCTCTTAGAAGCAGAACCGACGTGACGATCAGAAAGGCCGAGGCCAGTACGATCAGTGCCCCAACGGCATTGATTTCCGGCGTGATGCCCCGCCGCATGGTTGACCAGATGTACATCGGCAGAGTGTTGTCGCGCCCGGTCAGGAAAAATGTCACTGGAATTTCGTCAAAGCTGAGTGTGAAGCTGAGTAATCCCGCCCCGATGACGGCTGCGCGGATATTGGGCAAGGTGACAAACAAAAAGGTGTGCAAGGCACCCGCCCCCAGATCCAGAGAAGCTTCCTCGTAACTTTTGGGAAGACGCTGAAGTCGCGCAAACACCTGTGTCACAACCACCGCAAGAAGGGCCGTTGCGTGCCCGATGATCACGGTTTCAAGGCTGAGCGGCATGCCAAACAGCTTGAACATCGAAAGCATCGAAATACCGGTGATGATCCCCGGCAGCGCGATTGGCAGCAACACAAGCTTGCGGAATATAGCCTTGCCAGGGAAATTCAGCCTATCCAGTGCAATCGCTGCGGGAACCCCGATGAGTAGGGTCAGGACCGTGGCACAGGTGGCGACATAGAGCGAGTTCCAAAGTGCCTCCAACAGTTGTTCATTGGCGGCAAGCTTGCGATACCAGTCGAGCGTTAACCCAGTCATCGGCCAGCTTAGCGAGCGCGAAGAGTTGAAGCTGAACAGAACCAGTACCGCGATCGGCAGATAGAGGAACGCCAAGATGGCACCTATGACCGTCCGCCAGACGGTGTCTTCGAAAAACTGCGCAGACCGGAATTTCTGCTGTTTCGCCGAAGCGGCCAAGACACGTAGTGTAGATGATGTTGAAACTGTCATGCCAACCGCCCTTGGCCAAGCCGTTCGAACCGGTCAGATGCGGAGATGATCAGCAGAACAATGACCAGCATCACCAATGCAAGGGCAGAGCCCAGCGGCCAGTTCAGTGCCGCGCCGAATTGTGAGGCGATCACATTGGCAACCATCGTTCCGTCAGGTCCACCGACAAGGAAAGGCGCGATGAAATCACCGAATGACAGACAGAAGGTCATCGTGAAACCGGCGACGACGCCGGTCAGCGACAATGGAAACGTCACCTTGATAAAGGTCGACAATGCGTTTTCGCCAAGATCGCGGGACGCCTCGATGTATGACCCGGGTATCTTCTCCAGCGCTGCATAGATCGGCATGACCATGAACGGGATGAACACGTAGGTCAAAGTCAGGACCATGGCGGTCTGATTGTAAAGAAACACCGACGACGGTTCATTCAGGATGCCGGTGGACATCAAGAATGAATTCAGGATTCCCTGCGTTCCTAGAATGGTTTTCCAAGTATAGGCGCGCAGAAGATAGCTGACCCAAAGCGGTGCTACGACCGCCATATAAAGCGCGAGCCTCACCCCCGGTCGCTTGACCTTGAAGACAAGGAAATAGGCGTATGGATAGGCTAGAACCAACGAACAGACACTCACCAGACCGGCGATTTTCAGCGTCCGCAGCAGGACATTGAGGTATTGCGGATCGGTGATCAGCGTCTTGTAATTCCCTAGCTGGAAATCCGGCACGAATAACGGAAATTGTGCCCTCCAGAAGGAATAAACCAGAAGAATAGTGTAGGGTACGAACATGAAGACGACCGTCCACAAAAGCGGCGGGGACAGAACCAGCGCCGCGCGAAGTTTGTTGCCGCGCGTCATGCACTCGCCTCTTGTTCAAAACACATCAGTGATTCCGGCGCGACTTCGACAGTAACCTCGTCACCAGGTTTGGGCAGACCCTCGCGCCCGCCGTGTCCTTGCAGCATGTGCGAGACCAAGATGGATTGTTCGCCTGTGCCGATAACAAGACGGGCGGTGCTTCCGTGGTAGAGAACTTCACTTAGCAGTCCGGAAATTTGGTTGGGGCCCCTTTGGGAAGCGGTGACGATCCGCGCCTTTTCCGGACGGAACCCGAACTGGCCATCGGCGTGCTGCTTGAGCCGATCCGGCAGATCAAGCGTTTGCCCGTTCAGGGTGACCTGCCCATCGATGACTTTTGATGTGAAAAGGTTGGTCGACCCTACGAACTCGGCCACATAAGGCGAAGAAGGGCGATCATATAGATCATCAGGGCTGCCATCCTGAATCACGCGGCCAGCCCGCATGACCAGCACACGATCTGCCATGGCAAGGGCTTCGTCCTGATCGTGGGTGACCATGATAAAGGTCAGCCCGACTTTCCGGTGCAGATGCCGCAACTCGACCTGCATCGCCTCGCGCAGGTTTGCATCCAAAGCCGAAAGCGGCTCGTCCAGCAACAACACTTTAGGTTGCCTGACCAGCGCCCGCGCCAGCGCGACTCGCTGTCTCTGCCCACCCGAAAGCTGACTGGGCATTGCATCGACCTTGTCCGACAGGCCAACAAGATCTAGCGCTTCGAGCGCTTTTTCGACGATCTTGCTTCGCGGCCCTTTGGTGAATTTCAACCCATAACCGACATTTCGCCCAACGCTCATATGCGGGAACAGTGCGTAGTCCTGAAAGACCATGTTCACGTCCCGGCGGTTCGGGGGCAGGTGCGTAACATCCCGGCCATCCAGCCAAATTGTCCCCGAGGTCGGCTGCTCGAAACCACCTATCATCCGCAGTAAAGTTGACTTACCACAACCTGACGGCCCCAGCAGTGTAACAAACTCGCCTGTTTCGACGGACAATGAGGCATCGTCGACACCGACAACATCACCCCACCGTTTCGTCACTGATTGAATTTGTACGATTTCAGACATGCGTTTCACCCTGAAAAAGCCGGACCCGTTTCCGGGTCCGGCGCAAAGGATTATTGGCTTTTCACGGCGTTCCAGGCGTTGGTGTAGGTCTGAAGGCGATCACCTAGATTTTCCCACAGCAGCAAGCTGTTGAGGTATTCCGGATCGTCTTGGTGCAACGCCGAGAACTGCTCTTCGCTCATGCAGTTCTTCGCCGCGACCGGGTTGGTGACTGAATAGCCGTTCACATTGGCCACACCGCACTGACCTTGCTCGCTGATCGCCATGTTCAGGAATTGGTATGCACATTCCTCGTTCGGCGTACCAGACACGATCATGAAGCTGTCCATCCACCCTTCCGCGTTTTCTTCCGGGATGAATTCGACAACCTCGATCCCTTCATCCGCCAGGAGCGCGGATTGGTAACCGGCCCAGGTGTTCGATATCCAAACCTCACCGGATTTGTAGAGATCGACAAGTTCGCCAGCGGTCGACCAGTACTTGCGCACAAGCGGGCGCTGCTCGGCAAGCGAGTTTTGCGCGGCCGCGATCTGTTCGTCGCTCAGGTTGTAGATGTCCATGTCGCCATTGTGACGGGCCGCAACGTAAAGCGCGCTCTTGTCATCCCAAAGCGAAACGCGTCCTTCCAGTGCCGGATCCCACAACGCCGCCAGAGATGTCGGCGGGGTGTCGAACTTATCCGGACGATACATGAAAGCAATTGCTCCCCAAGCATATGGCACGCCAAAGACCTTGCCATCGGCATTGATGTTCTCACCTGAGCGAAACTGTTCGTAAAGTTCGTCCCAGCGATCAATCCGGCTTGTATCGACCGGATCAACGAAACCTGCGGCAATAAGCGGGGCGGTCGAGTCGCTCGACGGCGAAATCAGGTCGAAAACGCCCCCGCCGGCCGCAAGTTTGGGCGCGAAATCATCGTTCGAGCCGACATATGTGGCCGTGACTTTACAACCGGTTGCTTCTTCAAAGGGTTTGATGAAGCTGTCGTCTGCATACCCTTCCCACGTTAGCAGGCTCAATTCACCGGCAAAGGCTGGCGCTGATGTTGCCAGCGCAAGCGCCATGGCACTGATGCCCAGTGTCAGTTTTGATGTCTTTCTCATACTTTTTTCTCCCTGTCAGGTGATTGTTTTGATGAAGGTGCCTGTGTCGTAGGTGCGGTCTTGCGAACCACTGTTCCGATATCCACGCCAAGTGCCTTTGCGGCTTTTCGTTTCGATCCGTGAACCTGAATTGCCTTGTCGATCAGCGCCCGTTCGAAACGGCGCACCTCGCTGCGCAAATCCAGAGTTGCGGCCCCTGAGAGTTCCTGCATCGCGCTGTCATTCGGGATGCTCATCGGACTCAGCAAGTCGCCCATGATTTCATCTAGCCCGTCCGCATCGTCGATGAAGACGGCGATGCGCTGGACGATGTTGTGAAGCTCGCGAATATTGCCTGGAAAGCTGTAATCGCTCAGGATTTCGCGGATGCGCTGGGGAATGATCACCGGGGCATGACGGCGCTGGTTTATCGTTCTGGCGAACCGGTCGACTAGATGGTTCACCAGAGGCGCCAGATCACGCAGTGGCGGTACCTTCAGGTCGATGACCGCAAGACGGAAATAAAGATCCGACCGGAACTGGCCCTTTGCGACAAGTTCTTTCAAGTTCCGGTTGGTCGCGGCAATGATACGCGACTGCCGATGCCGCGAAGCGGGCTGATATTCATCCCGCCGTTTCCTGTCTTCCAGATACCCGATCAACCTGACCTGAACCGCTGGTGGCAATTCGGCGACCTCGTCCAAAAAAACGGTTCCCCCGTTCGTCTGGCCCAGAAAGCCTTGCGTTCGGTCGCCTGGGGTGCCGAATAGCATCTCGCTCAATTCCACCTCGCCGGCAGACGCGCAATTTACCAGGTAAAATGGATCGCGCGAGTCAGAGATCGAGTTGTGAAGGAACCGTGCTATTTCCGTTTTTCCGACCCCCGGTTCACCTGTTATCAGAACACGCGCGCCCTGTCGTGTGGCGCGCTCACCTCGATTAAGCAGGCGATTGATCTCGGGGCACAATTGGCGCTGCACTTGGAAATCCGGTCGGGTTCCTTCTGAGGACATAAACCGGGAAGCGCCTTCCTGTTTTGGATTGAAGACCCGGTTCTGCCGGTAAGCGAAGGCCTCAATGTCACGCAGCACGATCCAGCGAATTTCGCTTGAACCTGAGGCATGGCGGGTTGTCGCCATCAGTGGCTGACCCTCTGCTGCACGCACGGCGAAATCGCCGCTGCGGCCGGCCAATACTGCTGCGCGCAGGGCGCTCCAGCCATCGTTGTCCTTAGTGATCGAGCCGAGATCACCCAGATCAGCGTTCCTGCCAAACCGGAGCATTCTAGAGGCTTCCTTGTTGGCCGATACGATTGCGCCATCTGGCGCCAGTGCAATCAGCCCGTCACCCAGCGTATCAAGGCTAAACGCTGCGGCCTGATTGGTTGCGGCCGAGGATGCGGAATTTTCAGGTTGCTCGATCATGAGTGATGTACTTCTGCATCGTTTGGTTGCAGGCAAACCACGGCGCCACCAGATTTGCGCGCGGCGATATTCCAGCCAACCAGATTTTCTACGATTGTCTCGTCCTGTCCCGTCGCGATAACGCGGCGCACTGTATCCATTACGTCCGAGCTTTGAGTGTTCTGCGAAAGCGCCCCTGCAAGGAGGTTTTCCATCGGTATGCCAAGAAGTTTGCAGGCGGCAGGATTTACTGCAATGACCTCGGCAACTTCATTGAATGCAATTGCACCGCACGGCAAATCCATCAGGATGTTGAGCGCTTCGCTCAGCTCTTCCTGAATGGTTTCTTCGCGCAGGCGATGCTTGCCTACATTGCGGACGATCCCGAAAATGCGCAGCAGCTTACCGCCTTCAATATGCGCTCGGACATCATTTTCCACATATATTTGTACGCCATCGTAACGGGTATCAAGCGCCGGGCCAGCGTCCATTTCGAAGCCGTTATCGATCAGATTGCGAACGAATGCTTCGTTCTGTTCGTTCCACGGAAAAATTTCCGACGTCGGGCGCGAATTGAAATCTTTCTTTGGCTCCAGAAGATACAGGCGCGCCATGGCCGGATTGGTAAACCGCCAGAACGGGTCATTTTCGAAAACCTGTCTGACGATTTCCCGCTCCGGAGCGGTCAAATCGACGGGTTCGGAAAACTCCATACACCAGCAGGCATCATTCGAAGCTGAAATGATACCAGCAAGAATTTCTACGTCTAGCGTCGACGTGTTCGTCAAGGGATATGTAGCGGGGATTCGTTGTGATGCGATCATGCATCAAAGCTGCATTTATGCATCGCCGACGTCAACTGAAATGATCTGACCTCGTGAATAAAGTCGGTAAAGCACTGAAAGTGCACCGATGAAAAAGGCCGTCAGGCCGGAAATAGGTCTTGTTAGAAGGGTTTGAGTTGAGGCGGGCAGGGCGTTTCCGTGGTACTGTTAGAGCAAAATCGCTTGAGACGAGCAGGGCGGTTTTGTAGCCTCGTCGGATGACAAAACCTGATCCATTTCGCTATTTCAAAACGAGCCGAGAGATAATCCGCCTGGCGGTAATGCTGTATGTCCGACCCACGCTCAGTACCGGTGGGTTGTGATCTCGTCGTAAAGGCCGTCCCAGTCGGCATCATCTCCAGACCTGCGCAGCAGGGGCTCTGGAGCCCATCTTCTACTGTGCATGATCGATGATAAAGTTCCGACGCACGCCGCCAATTGGGGTAGATCGGCAATATCTGCCGACGGTGCGTCAATGATGCCGTCCAGCTCTGCGCGCAGAACAGGCAGGAGGGGGAGGTCGGGGGCTACCTTGTAACGTGCCGGCGATCGCGGATCATCGCGAGGCTCTGTCAGGATGCCGCTGACCTCTCCGGCGTGGAAGCTGCATGGATACTGGTCCGTTGGTCGCCGGTTAATCTCGACCGTTCCGTACGGGTGATCGATGCCCTGATAGGCGAGCATTGGCCGGTAGCGGCGATGGCTGAAGAGATCGACCTTTTCCTCCGATGCTGCGGCAACTGCGTTGCGCGTCCCGTTGAGCCGCTCGGGCTGTGCAGGGCCAATGGCGAGCATAATGGAACGAAGAGACGACCACACATCCCAGTTGAAATTGGATAGGGCGCGCACGGCCTCGCGCTGCGAAGTCATATCCTCGTCGAGCAAATGTGTCACGACGAAGACGTTCCTGCTTTCGCGGCTGTCACCACCGATCATTCCGGTCTCGTTGTGCTGCACATTCCGCTGCAGAGCCTGCAGCTGCCCGCCTGCGGCGACCAACCGGTCGTATCGCCAAAGCCAGAAACTGCCCAGAATGGGTATTTGAGTGGGGGCAACCCAGAGGCTTTTTACCACTGTGACTTCATTCATCCGGTCAACTCCTCATGGCTGGCCTGCAGTCTGTCGGGCCAGTTGTCACGCATCCGGGCAATGTGCGATTTGGTCCAAATCCGGTCCGCAACGGCAACGCCCATGCTGACCGAGTTCAGCACGTCGTCGAACTGGCTGATGCGGCTGTCGGGTTCGTCCACCAGGATGCGCCCGGAGCGGCTTATCTTGGTGCGAAGGCCATGAGCCTCCCTGATCAACGTATCACCGTGCTTGAGACCCTTGGGGATCACCAGCCTTTCGGCTTGGGATGCAGCGTCGAGGGCCGATAGGTGGCCCAGCTTGGATGCGAATAGTGTCATTAACGCCTGATCGAAGCGGTCACTCCTGCCGTCCTCTGATCCGGTGGCGATAAAACCGATCAGAACATTACTCCGGAATGTCTCCCGCGCGCGCTCAACGATGGCCCTGCCGAGACCGTTTGATCCTCCCCCTTTGAAGTGGTCCGCCCCCATAGTTAGGAAACGGAGGATCAAAGATGGGAATCAAGCGACACAAGCCGGAAGAGATTGTCACGAAGCTGCGGCAGGTTGAGGTGCTGTGCGGTGATGAACGCCATCTATGTGGACGAGATCCGGGGCGAACTGTCGGCTTTGGGTGTAAATGCATACGTGATTGCAGTGGGCGCGGCATTAGACGCCGTTTTTCTCGGCCAAGCTGTATCGCGAGACTGATCATGCAAGGATCTTTCAAATGAATGAAAACACGTCCCTTTCAGAACCGATCGTTTCCCTCGGCTTGCCCGTCTTCAATGGTGAAAACTATCTTGCCCAAACGCTGGACTCTATCCTTGCCCAGTCCTTCAAAGATTTCGAATTGATCATTAGTGACAATGCGTCGACGGATGCGACCCAGAGCATCTGTGAAAATTATGCAAGGAAAGATGATCGCATCCGATACATACGCCAATCGAAAAACCTGGGAGCCGCCGCGAATTATGACTTCACCTTTCACGAGGCAACGGGTGAGCTTTTCAAGTGGTGCGCTCATGACGATATACTGGGGCATGATTTTCTTAGATATTGCGTCGCACATCTAAACGAGCATCCCGAAAATGTTGGTGCGCTTCCACAAGATGTCCGTAAAATTGACCCAACTGGAAAGACACTCAGCCACGTCACCATCGATTTTTTCAGCTCTGATGACGTTAGTGATGCTAAGCGCTTTGCATTATTTGTGCCAAGGAGTAGACAGATTCACTGCGCGCCATTCTTTGCGCTATTTCGCCGTAAAGCGCTCGCGTGCACCAATCTTCATGGGAATTATCTAAGCAGCGATCGGGTGCTGATCGCCGAAATGCTGCTGCATGGGGGCATCGCTCTTCTGAAAAGTTCGGACTTTTCGTTCCGAGTACATGATCAGCAGTATAGTCAGCGGATGTCCGCAGGACAGGACTTTTGCATAGATTGGATAGATCCCAAAAAATCGGGCAGACGCGTGATGAAGCATTGCCGATATGTAGTTGAATTTGCGCGGTCGGTTAACAGAGCAGGGCTACCACTTAGAGATCGCATGGTTTGCTATGGTGGCGTCGCAAGACTTTTTTGGTCCACGCGTCGGCCCATAGCAAAGGAGCTGCTATTTCCATTCTACCGAAATGGAAATAGAACTAAGCTTCACACGCATATTCGAAGCCTAGTGAGAGGCTTTAAACTCAGAATTTGATCCGATGGAAAGTCGGCCCACTGACGCTGAATTTCCATAGTTGCGATGTCAAAATTAGATGGTTAAGTCTGCTGAAATGGGATCGGATCAGGGGACGAAACCCTATGGATGTCCCCGTTTGCTAAGTAGGGCTAAAGAACTCTCAACTGCAGCGAAGGACCGCTTCCCGCCCATGGATACGTGATGCCAATCGTAATCTTTTTTGGCAGAAAATTGCTCGTTTAGCAAAATCGGGCGTAGCTCAGGGGTAGAGCTATCGTGCCAAAGCCTTGCTTTGCGCACCTTGCCAAGCCAAACGTTCACAATCTCAACTGTGAACGCCAACGAAAAAAGTTGATTTCGCACAGCAATGCTGTGTAATTTCTACACAGCAAGTGCTTGTTTTGATTGAGTTTCCCATTGGAGCGGGCGAGGCGATTCGAACGCCCGACCCTAACCTTGGCAAGGTTATGCTCTACCCCTGAGCTACGCCCGCTTCCTTGGGTGAGGTTCAGATACTCACCACTGACGTGTCCTGCAAGAGGAAAATCGGCCTGACCGGCGAAAAAAGTGCTGCCCGGCGGAAAACCGGACAGCAGGGCGGCGCAACTTTGGCCGCGCGCCCTTTATTCCAGTTCGACCAGCAAATCCTTGGCGTCGATCTGCCCACCGGGTTGCACATGCACCGCCTTGATCACCGCGTCGCGTTCGGCGTGGATACCGGTTTCCATTTTCATCGCTTCGATGGTCAACAAAAGATCGCCGGCCTTGACGGGCTGTCCGGCGGTTACACCCACTGTGGCCACGACACCGGGCATCGGCGCGCCGATGTGGTTCTGATTGCCGCTTTCCGCCTTGGGACGCTGGATTGTTGATGCTTTGACCAGACGGTCCGGGACACGAATGACCCGTGGTTGCCCGTTCAGTTCGAAAAACACCTTGGCCTCGCCGTCTTCGTTGGTTTCGCCGACCGCCTGCAGGCGAATTTCCAGCGTCTTTCCGGGATCGATTTCGGCGCTGATTTCCTCGCCCGGTTGCATGCCGTAGAAAAACGTCAGCGTCGGCAGGGTGCGCACGGGGCCATAGATGCGATGGCGGCCCATGTAATCCAGAAACACCTTTGGATACATCAGATAGCCGTTCAGGTCTTCGTCATCGACAGGTTTGCCCTCAAGCTCGGCAATGACCCTGGCGCGGACCTGTTCCAGATCGACCGGGGGCAGGTGGCGGCCGGGGCGTTCGGTGTTGGGGCTTTCCGATTTCAGCACTTTCTTCACGATGCTATCGGGAAAGCCGCCGGGGGGCTGGCCCAGATTGCCGCGCATCATGTCGATTACGCTGTCGGGAAAGGCCACGTCGATATCGGGGTCTTCCACCTGCGCGCGTGTCAGGTTCTGGCTGACCATCATCAACGCCATATCGCCCACAACCTTGGAGGACGGGGTGACTTTGACAATATCGCCGAACATCTGGTTCACGTCGGCATAGGTCTGCGCCACTTCGTGCCAGCGTTCTTCCAGACCCAGCGAACGCGCCTGCGCCTTGAGGTTGGTGAACTGACCGCCGGGCATTTCGTGCAGGTAAACTTCTGACGCAGGCGCCTGCAGGCCGGATTCAAAGGCCGCGTATTGTCCGCGCACGGCTTCCCAGTAATTGCTGATCTCGCGGATGGCACCGATATCCAGACCTGTATCGCGACCGGTATGTTTCATTGCCTCAACCACGGAGCCAAGTGTCGGCTGGCTGGTGTTGCCGCTAAGCGCATCCATCGCGGCGTCAACCGCATCCACTCCTGCTGCCGCAGCGGCCATCACCGTTGCAATTGCAGCGCCGGATGTATCGTGGGTGTGGAAATGGATCGGCAGGCCGACCTCTTCCTTCAGGGCGGTGATCAGTTTGCCTGCGGCGGCTGGCTTGAGCAGTCCGGCCATGTCCTTGAGGCCCAGAACATGAGCGCCCGCATCCCGCAATTCCTTGCCCATCGCGACGTAGTATTTCAGATCGTATTTGGCGCGGTCCGGATCCAGAATGTCACCGGTGTAACAAATCGCACCTTCGCACAGTTTGTTGTTGTCCAGAACCGCATCCATCGCGACACGCATGTTTTCAACCCAGTTCAGGCTGTCGAACACGCGGAACACATCAACGCCGGTTTGCGCGGCCTGACGCACGAATTCCTGCACCACGTTGTCGGGGTAGTTGGTATAGCCCACCCCGTTCGAGCCGCGCAGCAGCATCTGGGTCATCAGATTGGGCATGGCTGCGCGCAGATCGCGCAGGCGCTGCCAGGGGCATTCCTGCAGGAACCGATAGGACACATCAAAAGTCGCACCGCCCCAGCATTCCACACTGAACAGTTGCGGCAGGTGTGCCGCATAGGCGGGCGCCACCTTGATCATGTCAATTGATCGCATCCGCGTGGCCAGCAACGATTGGTGCCCGTCGCGCATCGTTGTGTCGGTGATCAGCAGTTGCGGCTGGGCTGCCATCCAGTCGGCGACCGCTTGCGGGCCTTCGCGTTCCAGCAAGGTGCGGGTGCCTTCAGCCGGTTCATTGCGCGGCTGAACAGGGCGGGGCAGCTTGAGGTCAGGTGCCGGCTTGGGGCGCCCTTTGGTTTCGGGGTGCCCGTTGACGGTGATGTCGGCAATATAGGTCAGCACCTTGGTGCCCCGGTCGCGGCGTTTGTGGAACACAAACAGATCGGGTGTCTCGTCAATGAATTTGGTGTGGTATTCGTTGTTCAGAAATGTCGGATGTTTCAGCAGGTTCTCGACAAATGCGATATTGGTGCTGACGCCGCGAATACGGAACTCGCGCAGTGCGCGGTCCATCCGCGCAATCGCCATGTCGGGCGTCGGTGCCTTGGCCGTGATCTTGGTCAGCAGACTGTCGTAGTAGCGCGTGATCACGCCGCCAGCATAGGCCGTGCCGCCATCCAGACGGATGCCCATGCCTGTTGCCTCGCGATAGGCCGTGATGCGGCCGTAATCGGGGATAAAGTTGTTTTGCGGGTCTTCGGTGGTGATCCGGGTTTGCAGGGCATGGCCCGTCAGTACCACGTCGTCCTGACTGGGTTTGCCGGTTGCTTCGGCAATTGTCTTGCCTTCGGAAATCAGGATTTGTGCCTGCACGATGTCGATGCCGGTGACCTCTTCGGTCACGGTGTGTTCAACCTGAACGCGCGGATTGACTTCGATGAAATAGAACTGGCCATCGTCCATATCCATTAGGAATTCGACAGTGCCGGCACATTCGTAGTTCACGTGTTTGCAGATCTTGTAGCCCAGTTCGCAAATCTCACGGCGCTGCAATTCGCTAAGGTAGGGGGCGGGCGCACGTTCGACGACTTTCTGGTTGCGGCGCTGGACGGAACAATCGCGTTCGAACAGGTGATACATGCCGCCATGTTTGTCGCCCAGTATCTGAACTTCGACATGGCGCGCCTTGAGGATCATTTTTTCAAGATACCCTTCGCCGTTGCCAAAGGCGGCTTCGGCCTCGCGCCGGCCTTCGCGCACCTTTTCCTCGACTTCGGCTTCGGAATGGATCGGGCGCATGCCACGTCCGCCGCCGCCCCAACTGGCTTTGAGCATCAGCGGATAGCCGACCGCGGCCGCCTCGGCCTTGATCGCGGCCATGTCATCGCCCAGAACCTCGGTTGCGGGAATGACCGGCACGCCAGCCTCGATCGCAACGCGCCGGGCGCTGGCCTTGTCGCCCAAGGCCCGCATGGTTTCAGCGCGCGGCCCGATGAACGTGATGCCCGCCGCATCGCAGGCATCGACGAAATCGGGGTTTTCGGACAGCAGGCCATAGCCGGGATGGATGGCATCCGCGCCGCTGGCCTTGGCCACGCGAATGATCTCGGGGATGCTCAGATAGGCCGCGACCGGCCCCAGCCCTTCGCCGATCCGGTACGCCTCGTCCGCCTTGAACCGGTGCAGGCCCAGCTTATCCTCTTCCGCGTAGACGGCGACCGTTTTCTTGCCCATCTCGTTGGCGGCGCGCATGATGCGGATGGCAATTTCGCCGCGGTTGGCGATCAGGATTTTGCGGAAATCGGTCATGGCGGCCTCTGGCTGGCGTGAAATCACGTTTTGTCTAGGAAGTTTCTGCAGGTGCGTAAACACGTAGTTCTGGGTAGATGTGGCATGATTGCGCTAGCAATGCTGCAATCAGATGCGACTTGCAGGCCCGCAAAAACGAAATGCCCCGTTTGCCAGGACATTTGACGCCTCCGGCGGCCGTATTCAGGGCAAAAAGAAAGGCTTGGGCAGGGTGTTCAGATCGCGCGCGCCGATCTGTCCCATATTGGCGGCCATATCCTTGGCCAGCATATCGACCAGATGCGCCGGCCCCGGGGCGCCAAGGGCGGCAAGGGCGAAATGAAAGGCACGCCCCAGCATCACGAAATCCGCACCAAGTGCGAGTGCGCGCAGGATATCCAGCCCGCCTTCGATGCCGCTGTCAAAAATGATCGGCAGGCCGGTTGCGGCCCGCAGGGCGGGCAGCGCTTCGATCGCGGCAGGCGCGGCATCGAACTGTCGCCCCGCGTGGTTTGATACCCAAAGCGCGTCGATGCCGGCGCTTTCCAGTTTCGGGGCGTCATCAGCGCTCAAGACGCCCTTGATCACGAACGGGCCGTCCCAGGCATCGCGCAGCCACTTGACATAATCCCAATCGGGCGCGGTGCGCAGCAGGTATCCGATATGGGCCGTGGGGGGCAGATTGCCGACATTGCCGGTGCTGTATTTGTCGAGCATGCGCATATGCGGCATGCCGCGCCGGGCCATGCCCATTGCCCAGGCAGGGCGCATCGCGACCTGTGCCAGAAGGCGGGGCGTCAGGCGGGGCGGCTGGGTCAGGCCCGAGCGCGTCTGGCGTTCGCGCCGGCTGGCCACGGGCACATCGACGGTCAGAACCAGTGTCTTGAAACCGGCCTCTCTGGCGCGGTTCAGCATGTCGGTGCGAATATCCTCGTCACGGGGGGGATACATCTGAAACCAGCCATGCGCACCCAGATGGGGCGCAAGGTCTTCGGGCATCTGGCTGGCCACGGTGGACAGGGTGTAGGGTATGCCTGCCTGCGCTGCGGCGCGGGCCAGATGGCCTTCGGCGTCCGGCCAGATCAGACCGGACATGCCGACCGGCGCAATCCCGAAGGGCAGGGGATGGGTTTCGCCCAGAAACGTTCTGGTCAGGTCAGGGGTGAATTCGCCATGCAGAATCGAGGGGTTGAACAACACCTTGTCCAGCGCGGTGCGATTGCGGGCCTTGGTGGCTTCCTGCCCGGTGCCGCTGTCAAGATATTCCCATACAAATCTGGGAACGCGCCGTTGTGCGCGCTGTTTCAGATCGAACAGTCCGGGATAGGTGCTGTGCAGGTTCATGCCGGTATGTGACTGAGTTCACATGGGTTTGTCGAGTCCGTCATTTAATGGGGAACATTGTGTGAACGTGTCTTTATCTTGGAGGCATCGCGCGCTAGATTGGCAGCCATGAGCAGTTTTGACGAAGCCGACGCCTTTGAGAGCGCATCCCTGTCCGCACGCGCGATGGCCGCGCGCCCGCAGCCTTATCTGGAGGGGCTGAACCCGGAACAACGTGCGGCCGTTCTGGCGCTTGAGGGTCCGGTGCTGATGCTGGCGGGGGCGGGCACCGGCAAGACCAAGGCCCTGACCGCACGGATTGTACATCTGCTGAACACCGGCACCGCCCGCCCGAACGAGATTCTGGCCGTGACCTTTACCAACAAGGCCGCGCGCGAAATGAAGAACCGCGTTTCGGGCATGCTGGGACAGACCGTCGAGGGCATGCCCTGGCTGGGAACGTTTCATGCGATCTGCGTGAAACTGCTGCGTCGGCACGCAGAACTTGCGGGCCTGAAAAGCAATTTCACCATACTGGACACCGACGACCAACTGCGCCTTGTTCGCCAGATACTAGACGCGGAGAAAGTTGATCGAAAAAAATGGACGGACCGTTGGTTTCTCCTTCACATCGAAAATTACAAAAACAGAGCGGAGTCGGCCGAAAGAGTTGGCGCGGGAAACGGAAAACGCGCCGATCGAATTCCCGGTGCCGCAGCGGATGGTACTGGGTTTCAACGTTCAGTAGGTGATGTGTATATCCAGTACCAGACCCGCCTGCGCGAGCTGAATGCTGTGGATTTCGGCGATCTGCTGCTGCATGTCGTCACGATATTCCAGACCCACGAAGACGTTTTGAAACAGTACCAGCGCTGGTTCCGCTATATTCTGGTGGACGAATATCAGGACACCAACGTGGCGCAGTATATGTGGCTGCGCCTGCTGGCGGCGGATCACAAGAACATCTGCTGCGTGGGGGATGACGATCAGTCGATCTATGGTTGGCGCGGGGCCGAGGTGGGCAATATCCTGCGGTTTGAAAAGGATTTTCCGGGCGCGCATGTGGTGCGGCTTGAGCAGAACTATCGCAGCACCCCGCATATTCTGGGTGCTGCATCGGGCGTGATTTCGGGCAACAAGGGCCGTCTGGGAAAAGAGCTTTGGACAGAGGCCGGAGAAGGCGAAAAAGTACGCCTGATCGGCCACTGGGATGGCGAGGAAGAGGCGCGCTGGATTGGTGAC
This sequence comes from Sulfitobacter sp. TBRI5, assembly GCF_051013555.1. NCBI lineage: Bacteria > Pseudomonadati > Pseudomonadota > Alphaproteobacteria > Rhodobacterales > Roseobacteraceae > Sulfitobacter > Sulfitobacter sp. TBRI5. Next base: position 2,711,904 of record NZ_CP112884.1, read on the forward strand.
GAGGTCGAGGCGATGCAACGCGGCACGCGCGGCCATGCGCCGGTATCGCTGGATGATATGGCGATCCTTGTGCGGGCCAGCCACCAGATGCGCGCCTTTGAAGACCGGTTTCTGACCATCGGATTGCCCTATCGCGTGATCGGCGGGCCGCGGTTTTACGAGCGGATGGAAATCCGCGATGCGATGGCCTATTTCCGGGTTGTCACCAGCCCGGACGACGATCTTGCTTTCGAGCGGATTGTGAATACCCCCAAGCGCGGGCTTGGCGACAAGGCCCAGCAAATCATTCAGGTAACGGCGCGCGAGAATGGCGTGTCTCTGGTCGAGGGCGCGCGTCTGGCCGTTGACGCGGGGCAGATCAAGGGCAAGGGCGGTTCCGAGCTCGTCAAACTGATCGACGGGTTGGCGCGCTGGTCACGGATGGCGGACGCGCCGGACATCAGCCATATCGAACTGGCCGAGATTATTCTGGATGAAAGCGGCTATACCGGCCATTGGCAGAACGACAAGACACCCGAGGCTCCGGGGCGGCTGGAAAACCTCAAGGAACTGGTCAAGGCGCTGGAGCAGTTTGAAAACCTGCAAGGGTTTCTGGAACATGTCAGCCTGATCATGGACAATGAAAGCGAAGAGGGCGGTGCAAAAGTCAGCATCATGACCCTGCATGCCGCCAAGGGGCTGGAGTTTCCGGCCGTGTTCCTGCCGGGATGGGAGGATGGTCTGTTTCCCTCGCAACGGTCGATGGATGAAAGCGGTGTGAAGGGATTGGAGGAAGAGCGGCGGCTGGCCTATGTCGGGATAACCCGTGCAGAAGAGCTTTGTACCATTTCGTTTGCTGCCAACCGGCGGGTATACGGGCAATGGCAGTCTTCTATGCCGTCCCGCTTTATCGATGAATTGCCGCAAAAGCACGTTGAAGTGCTGACCCCGCCTGGATTGTACGGCGGCGGGTACGGGGCGGCGGGCATGGCGCAGGAACAGCCGGTACACTCCAGTCTGGCAGAAAACGCGGCGCAGGCGGATGGCTATAATTCACCCGGATGGCGGCGTTTGCAGGCGCGGGCATCACAGCGCCCGATGTCGCAGCCCAAGGAAACCCGCAACACGGTGATCGACCTTCAGGCGGTGTCCAGTTTTATGATCGGCGAACGGGTGTTCCACCAGAAATTCGGTTATGGCGCCATCATCGGGATCGAAGGCGACAAGCTTGAGGTCGCGTTTGAAAAGGCGGGCACGAAAAAGGTCGTTGCCAGCTTTGTGTCAGCTAGCGACGACATTCCGTTTTAAGGGGCGCCAGACACTTGCTGCCCGGCAATCAAACGGATGCTAGGTGTCGGGCTCTCCGCCCAGACGATCCCAGAAATCCGCGCGCACGTTCTGATGCGGAAACGGCGTGTCGGGAACCGGCACATCCAGAAACGCGCACAAAGGCTCCCAGCCTTCGGCGACATCAAAAACCAGCAAACGTTCCGGCGGGATAGCGGCCATTACGTCTTCTGTCCTCTGGCGGTAGGCGGCCAGTAACCCTTCCTGATCGTCAAGGCGGGTTTTGAATGTTTCGGTTGTGATCAGGTGAGATGTTGCATCCATCATATCTTTGATGTGGGGCGGCAATTCCATCGTCTGATAGGTGTACATCAGCTTGCCGATGGTGCGCGAAAAACTTTTGACCCAACTGGCTTCGGGGCGGCGCGTGTGCAGAACCTTGGCATCGGGAAAAGCCGTGGCCAGTTCCCGCCAGACATGCGCGCCGGGCCAATCCACCTGTGACGTATAACCGTGAAACACCGTATTCCAGTCAACCGGACGACCCGCTGCAATATCCTGCCAAAAGGCGACCTGCGGCGGGTTTTCGATCACTTCGTACATGTGATGGCAAGGGCCGAAGCCCAATTGTTCCAAGGCATCCTTGGCCGATTTGGTTCCTGTGCGGCCAAATCCGGAACCGATTACTTTGAGTGCCATCCTGAAATTCCTTTTTGAAAAAAGGGCCGCGGTGCGCCCCAGTGTTTCCAGTAAAACCACAAATGTCAGGGCTGTCCGGTAAGTTTTCAACTGTTTTCTACTTGCCAACGGATTGATCCGGTCACGCGCGGGTGACGGAAACGGGACAGGTGGCTTCGGTTTTGGCGTTGCGCCCCAGCGACGTGATGATAGCCTGTCGGTCCAAGGTGCCGCAGACAAAGCGGAGAATTGGGAAGCCGGTGCGAATCCGGCGCTGCCCCCGCAACGGTGAGGGCGGGATGAGACAGGCAAAAGCCACTGGGCCACTGAGGTCTGGGAAGGCGCCTGATCATGGCAGAAATGCCGCCCGCCCCAAGCCCGGAAACCAGCCTTGGATGTACGTCAAACCGCGGGTGGCGGTCTGGGCGGTGGTGCGCCCGGATAGGCGTGTCACGGTCCTTTCTTGCCCTTCGCATCCTAACAAAGGCCACGGGGCGTGGCAGAAAGGCAAGATCATGGGTTTCGCACGAATCCTGCAGGGGCTGGACACCATCACCGCGGAAGGCGCACGCGCCGAACAGGCCGCGCGTCTGGGCTTTCTTGAATGGGCGCTTGGCCTGGACAGGGGCGCAAAGGATGCCGCTTGCGCGGCTTTGGACGGGTTAAACTCGGGCCAGCGCCATAGTGTGGCAGCTGAAACCTTTGTGGGTTTCGTACGTACCGTGGCAACGACAGATGCCGCGCGCCCGTTACGGCGCGGCGGTGCATCTGCGCGCCGCAAAACGTTTCACTGACCTGATTTCAAAGAAAAAAGCGGCAGCACCAGGGAGGAGGAGAGGTGCTACCGCTCATTTCACGTACCAGCCCCAGGGAGGAGGAGAGGGACCGATACGATGCGGTGTCACACCCGAAGGTGCGCGAATAAAAGGTGCGGCGACATCAGGGAGGAGGTCGATGCCGCCGCCAATCACAGACCCTCCAGGGAGGAGGAGAGGAGAGCCTGATCTCAAAATTCGGGACCCGAAGGTCTTTGGTTGTTAGAGGTGTTGACCCCTGAAAATCAGCCCACCCAGACCCAACTGGGCCAATGCAATTGCTCCGATCGCCTGAACGTCCTGTGTCGTGCGGCGCAATTTGCGCTGCGACCACGGGGCGGCGCGCCAGAATGACCAGCCGGTCAGCGGAATGTAACGAACGTTTCTCATCTTGCACCTCTGTGCGGTGGCGGGTGTTTCATCTGTTGGGTTAAAGATAGGGAAATGCTGCACGTGCACAATGGTTTTTTGCCTCAATGCTGCTATGCAGCAATTGCATAGGCTGCACGCCCAGAATTGAGGCAGCGAAAAGCCCTGTTGCGCGTTTTGAAGGCACGCCTTGAGATTTCGCAAAAAGCTGCCACCTATTGCAGCAACAAGAGGAGAGATTGAGCATGGCCGTGACGAAGCAGATTATCGAAGACACTTTGGCACGCCTTGCCTTGCCCGACGGCGGCACCCTGATCAGCCGCGATATGATTCGTGCGCTGGCAATCGAAGGGGGAGCAGTGCGGTTTGTGATCGAGGCGCCAAGCCCCGAGATCGCGCAACAGATGGAACCCTTGCGCGCCGCCGCTGCCAAGCTGGTTGAAGACCTGGACGGAGTGACTTCTGTTTCCGTGTTACTGACGGCCCACGGACCAGCCCCCAAGGCCCCTGCCGCGCCCAGCCTGAAAATCGGCGGCCATCCCAAGCCGCAGGACGGACCGACCAAACCATCGGGTGTTGACCGGATACTGGCCATCGGTTCGGGCAAGGGCGGTGTCGGTAAATCAACCGTGTCCTCAAACCTTGCCGTGGCGCTGGCGCGGGCAGGGCGCAAGGTGGGGCTGCTGGATGCGGATATCTATGGCCCCAGCCAACCGCGCATGATGGGGGTCAACAAACGCCCCGCATCTCCGGATGGAAAGACTATTATCCCGTTGCATGCGCACGGCGTTACACTGATGTCGATCGGTTTCATGCTGGAAGAAGGCAAGGCCGTGGTCTGGCGTGGCCCCATGCTGATGGGAGCCTTGCAGCAAATGCTGGGTCAGGTCGAATGGGGCGAACTCGATGTGCTGATCGTCGATCTGCCGCCGGGAACGGGTGATGTTCAGCTGACATTGTGCACCAAATCGCAGGTTACGGGCGCGATTGTGGTCAGCACGCCGCAGGATGTGGCGTTGATTGATGCCCGTAAGGCGCTTGATATGTTTGATACTCTGAAAACGCCGGTTCTGGGCCTGATCGAGAATATGTCGATGTTTGTGTGTCCTGATTGTGGATCAGAGCATCGGATCTTCGGGCAGGGCGGCGTGGCAAGCGAGGCTGAAAGGCTGGGTGTTCCATTGCTGGGGGCATTGCCGATTGATCTGGAGACGCGTCTTGCCGGTGATGGTGGCACACCGATCGCAGCCGGTGACAGCGCGGCCGCGCAAGCCTATGCAAAGATCGCCGAAGGGCTGATCAAGGGCGGCATGGCCTGATTGCACTGAAACGGGGTACCCGCCGGCGTTCCAAACTTACGGGAATTGATGGGACGCAGTGCGCGCAACCGTTCTAAAAGCGCGAATCAATCAGTGATTCAGCTGAATTTCGTCAGGATTCGCGGGTAATTTCCTCTACGTTTGGTGGAACAAAGCAAAAACATCGACGGCAGCTCCAATTTTGATCGAAAAAAATGGGAATTTGTGGGAAGAATACGCGCTTTCGCATTATCTACCAGATATAGTGCTCGGAAATCCATAAATCGCAATTGAATGTGTCGAAAGGTCCAATTTTCGCACCATATCTTGTCTTTTCGGTGCGCTGAAAACAAGATTTAGCAGTGATTTCCCATAAAAAACTGTTGCCTCCCATGAATTCCCATCTTATCCATAATGCATGAGATGAGAACGAGACAGCAGGGGCGCTAAACGACCCCGAACACAAAAAACTCTAGCAGGTTTCATACAGGTACCTCGCTTTCATCTAATTGAAGATCCGGCGCGCGGGCGAGCAGACATCCCCCCAGGTGGCGCGCGCAGCTGGACATCCCGCGAAAGCGGACGAGGGCGGCAGGTTGATCAGTGGCAGCAGATCAACCTGCCGTTTCCACATTCTGGGGACGAAAATTCAGCGCTGTTTCAAGTTTTTTGGGGTGGCGTAATGTGAGGGACCAGTAAGTTGGGTCGCAGATTCAGAGGCGAAAGCCATCACAAGGTGGATGCGAAGGGCAGGGTGTCTATCCCGGCCTCGTTTCGTCGTGTGATCGAAGCGTCTGATCCGAACTGGACCGATGGTCTTAATCCCGAACTGGTGATCGTATACGGCGATCATCGTCGCAATTACCTGGAATGCTACACAATGGAGGCGATCGACGAGGTCGATGCCAAGATTGATGCGTTGCCGCGCGGCTCAATGGAGCGCAAGATGTTGCAGCGCCTGTTCCACGGACAGTCTTTTCCGACAAACATAGACGAGACCGGCCGTCTGGTTCTGCCCGCAAAACTGCGCCAGAAAATCGCGCTTGATGCAGAGGCATTTTTCATCGCGGCGGGCGATACGTTCCAGATCTGGAAGCCCGAGACCTACGAAACCGAAGAGTTGGCCAAAACCGAAGACTGGCTGGACGAATTGCCGGACGATTTCGATCCGCTGGTTTATCTGGATGGTCCAAAGGGGGATTAAGGTTATGGCTGCTGCGGCCCGCCCCGATCAGACTGCCCCGCACACCCCTGTTTTATTGCGCCCCTTGCTGGCGGCAGTCGCCCCGGTGACAGGAACCTGGCTTGACGGCACATTCGGCGCGGGTGGCTATACGAAAGGTTTGCTGGATGCAGGTGCCGCGCGTGTCATCGCGGTGGATCGTGACCCGCTGGCCTTTGAAATGGCGCAAAGCTGGGCCGCGGACTACAGCGGGCGCATCGTGATGCAGTTGGGTGTGTTTTCGCGCATGGACGAATATGCGACCGGCCTAGATGGCGTGGTGCTTGATCTGGGCGTGTCGTCAATGCAGCTTGATCAGGCTGATCGCGGGTTTTCGTTCATGAAGGATGGCCCGCTGGATATGCGGATGTCGCAAAGCGGGATATCTGCGGCCGATATCGTCAATACGGCCGACGCAGAAACGCTGGCAGATATTCTTTTTCATTACGGTGAAGAACGCGCCAGCCGCCGGATCGCGGCGGCCATTTTACGCGCCCGGGCCGAGGCGCCGATCACGACCACGCTGCGCCTTGCCGGAATAATCGAAAGCTGTCTGCCGCGCGCCAAACCGGGCCAGTCGCATACCGCGACACGCAGTTTTCAGGCGCTGCGCATCGCGGTAAATGATGAATATAAAGAGCTTTTTCAGGGGCTTATGGCCGCAGAGCGTGTATTGCGCCCCGGTGGGCAGTTGGCGGTTGTCAGTTTTCATTCCATCGAAGACCGGATGGTCAAACGGTTCTTGCAGGCGCGTTCCGGCGGGGGTGGCCGTGCAAACCGCTATGCGCCCGAAACAGTGGCTGATGCGCCTCATTTTACCCAGAAAACCCGCAAGGCCATTGGACCTGATGCGCAGGAACTGGCGGAAAATCCGCGCGCGCGTTCTGCGAAATTGCGTGTTGCTGTCCGTACTGATGTGCCGTCAGACAGCGGGACGCAACCGGATGAAAAATCAATTGGCATGCCGATGTTAAAGGATACGAAGTAAGATGCGCAGTTTCATGTTTTTGCTGACAGCGATGGCGGTGATCGCGATGGCGTTCTGGGCTTATCGCGAAAATTATTCGACGCAGCGTGCGCTCAGCGAAACCACCCGTTTGCATAAGGAAATCGGTGAAACCCGCGCGCGGCTGGCTGTGCTGCGCGCCGAATGGGCCTATCTGAACCGGCCCGACAGGCTGCGCGAGTTGACGGAAATCAACTTTGACCGTCTGGGCCTGCTGCCGCTGCGGCCAGACCAGTTTGGCAAGGTTGATCAGGTTGGCTATCCGATGCCCGAAGCATTGCCGATCAGCAATGCGATCGACGTGGCAAATACGGAGGAGACACAGTGATCCGTACGCCGCTTCGTCCGCTTGCCCGTATCCTGGAGGCCCGCAAAAAGGGGGAAAACCCCGACGCGATCGAGCGCGAGAATATTCGCATTCGCCACGAACAGATACGTGACAAGGCGCGCGCCCGTGCCGAAGGGCGGCTTCTTGTGCTTGGTGTGTTCTTTTTCTGCGCATTTGCCGTTGTCGGTGCGCGTATGGGGATGCTGGCCACCAGCGACCCCACCGAACCTCTTGCCAGCGCAACCGGCGCTGCCATCAACGCAAGCCGCGCCGATATCGTAGACCGGCATGGCCGCATTCTGGCGACGAATTTCGATACCTATTCGCTTTACGCCCAACCGCCGCACATGGTGGACAAGGTTGCGGCCGCCGATGCGCTTGTCGCCATTTTCCCCGATCTGGATCGTGAACGGCTTAAGCGCCAGTTCACCGGAAACCGCAAATTTGTCTGGATCAAGCGCAAGATCAGTCCGGAACAAAAACAGGCGGTTCATGATATCGGCGATCCCGGCCTGTTATTCGGCCCGCGCGAGATGCGGCTTTATCCCAATGGCAAGCTGGCAGCGCATGTGCTGGGCGGTGCGTCTTTCGGAAAAGAGGGTGTCAATGCAGCCGAAGTGATCGGCGTGGCCGGTGTCGAGAAATATTTTGACAGCTATTTGCGCGATCCGGCCCGGCAGGGCGCACCGCTGGAACTGTCGCTGGATCTGACCATTCAGGCGGCATCCGAACGGGTGTTGTACGGCGGCATGAAATTGATGAATGCCAAGGGCGCAACCTCCATCCTGATGGATGTGCACACAGGCGAAGTGATTTCGGTTGTATCGCTGCCCAGCTTTGATCCCAACGACCGGCCAAGACCGCCGACATCGGGTGACCCGTCCGACAGCCCGCTGTTCAACCGTGCGGTGCAGGGTGTCTATGAACTGGGATCGGTGTTCAAGATTTTCACCACTGCGCAGGCGATGGATCTGGGGCTGGTCAATCCGGCGACGATCATCGACATTCGTGGGCCGCTGCAATGGGGCAAGTTCCGAATTCGGGATTTTCGCAATTACGGCAAGGAATTGTCGGTCACGAACATTATCGTCAAATCGTCCAACATCGGCACTGCCCGTCTGGCACAGCAGATCGGTGCAGGCCGGCAGCGCGAATTCATGCAGTCGCTTGGCATGCTGGAGGCAACACCGTTCGAAATCGTCGAAGCGCAGGGCGGCCAGCCTCTGTTGCCAAAGAACTGGTCTGAACTGAGCACGATGACCATATCCTACGGTCATGGCCTGAGCACGAGCCCGATGCATCTGGCGGCGGGATATGCGGCCATCGCAAATGGCGGACATTACGTGAAACCGACGATCCTTAAACAAAGTGGTCCGGTTTCGGGGCCACGCGTGATTTCCGAACAGTCCGCCGCCGCATCGCGCATGATGCTGCGTCAGGTTGTAACCGAAGGCACCGCCAGTTTCGGCGAAGTGCCGGGCTATGCGGTTGGTGGGAAAACCGGCACTGCGGACAAGCCGAAGGCGCGCGGTGGCGGCTATTATGAAAACAAGGTGATCGCGACATTCGCCAGCATCTTTCCCGCGCACGATCCGAAATACGTCCTGATTGTTACGCTGGATGAACCGTCTGAAAATTCCGGCGATGAACCACGCCGCACCGCAGGCTGGACAGCGGTGCCTGTCGCGGCGGAAATGATTGGTCGCATTGCCCCGCTTTTGGGCTTGCGACCCAATATTGAACCCGGGAAGCTGGCTGGTATAACGCTGACATCGAATTAGGGAAGACCGCTTTGGGGGCAGGGCCGATGAGCAAAACACTGGCTGCGTTGGGCCTGACAGCACCCGGAGGACGGGATGTTGCAATCACCGGATTGAGCGTCGACAGCCGCGATGTGAAGCCGGGCCATCTGTTTGCAGCACTTCCCGGTTCAAAAATGCATGGCGGGGAATTCATTCAATATGCCTTGCGAATGGATGCGGCCGCGATCCTGACGGATCCCGAAGGGGCTGCGATTGCCAAGAACGAACTGGATGCATCTGATGCGATTCTGATCGTAACGGAAGACCCGCGCCAAACGCTTGCCTATGCCGCCGCCCTGTGGTTCGGCGCACAACCTGCGACAATGGTTGCGGTGACAGGAACGAATGGCAAGACATCCGTGGCCAGTTTCGTGCGCCAGATCTGGGTGGAAATGGGATACAGCGCCGTCAATCTGGGGACGACCGGTGTCGAGGGAAGCTGGACCGCGCCTTTGGCGCACACAACGCCCGAACCGATCACCTTGCACCGCGCGCTGGCCGAGGCGGCGAAAAACGGTGTCACACATGCAGCAATGGAGGCGTCAAGCCACGGGCTGGATCAGCGCCGGCTTGACGGGGTTCATCTGCGAGCGGCCGGATTTTCCAATTTTTCGCAGGATCATCTGGATTACCACAACACGTTCGAAGAATATTTCGCCGCCAAGGCGGGCCTGTTCCGCCGCGTGTTGCCCGAAGACGGCAGCGCCGTGATCAATATCGATGATCCCAAGGGCGTTGATATGCTGGCGATTGCAACAGCGCGTGGTCACGATGTGATCAGTGTGGGGCGCGATGGCGGTGATATTCACATTCAGGGCCAGCGGTTTGATGCGACAGGGCAGGATGTCCGGTTTTCCTATCAGGACAAGGTGCATCAGATCAGGCTGAACCTGATCGGCGGCTTTCAGGCCGACAACGTGATGCTGGCGGCGGGCCTTGTGATGGCGTGCGGCGAAGAGCCAGCGCGTGTGTTTGAAACACTCGAACATCTGGTCACGGTGCGCGGGCGCATGCAGCTTGTGGCGACGCGTGACAATGGCGCGTCTGTCTTTGTCGATTTTGCACATACGCCCGATGCGATTTCCACGGCGCTTCAGGCGTTGCGCCCGCATGTGCTGGGACGTCTGATTGCGATTGTCGGGGCGGGCGGGGATCGTGATGCAACCAAGCGCCCGTTGATGGGGCGGGCGGCGTCGGAACACGCCGATCTGGTGATTGTGACAGATGACAATCCGCGCAGCGAAGACCCCGAGATTATCCGTTCCGAGGTTTTGCTGGGCGCGCCGGACGCAACCGAAATCGGTGATCGTGCCGAAGCGATCCTGCGCGGGGTCGATGCGCTGGGGCCGGGCGATGCGCTGCTGATCTGTGGCAAGGGGCATGAAACCGGACAGATCGTCGGGGATGACGTTCTGCCTTTTGATGATGCCGAACAGGCCAGCGTCGCTGTGGCTGCTTTGGACGGGCGGCTGGCATGACGCTTTGGACCGCGCAGCAGGCAGAGGATGCAACGGGTGGAACATCCACAGCCGATTGGTCCACGTCGGGTGTGTCCATCGATACCCGCAGTTTACAGCCCGGTGATTTGTTTGTGGCCTTGCAGGCTGCGCGCGACGGGCATGAATTTGTAGCGCAGGCGTTCGAACGTGGCGCTGCGGCGGCCCTTGTCAGCCATGTGCCGGACGGTGTGCGCCCGGATGCGCCATTGCTGATCGTGCCGGACGTGTTGCAGGCACTGGTTGCACTGGGGCAGGCAGCGCGCGCGCGCACCAAGGCCCGCGTTGTGGCGATCACCGGATCGGTTGGCAAAACATCGACCAAGGAGATGGTGCGGGCCATGCTGGCAAGTCAGGGTAAGGTTCATGCCGCCGAGGCCAGTTACAACAATCACTGGGGCGTGCCGCTGACGCTGGCGCGGATGCCGCAGGACAGTGATTTTGCCGTGATCGAAATTGGAATGAACCATCCCGGCGAGATTGCTCCGCTGGCGCGTATGGCGCGACCGGATGTGGCGCTGATTACCACAATTGCCGCTGCCCATCTGGAAGCGTTCGACAATATTGACGGGATTGCCCACGAAAAGGCCGCGATCATGGACGGATTGGGCGAAGGGGGCATCGCGGTCTTGAACGCTGATGTGGAGCAGATCCCGATCCTGCGTGAAAAGGCGGTGAACGTTGGTGCGCAAATCATTGAATTTGGTGAAAAAGCATCTGATTACCATCTGGACGACGTGATCCTGAGCAATGAAACAACCGTGGTCAAAGCCACCGCTTTTGGCGTGCCTGTGCTGTTCCGTATCCAGACAGCCGGGCGTCATTTTGCAATGAACGGGCTGGGCGCTTTGGCGGCGGCACAGGCATTGGGGGCCGATCTGGCGATGTCGGCGCAGGGTTTGGGGCGCTGGCATCCCTATAAGGGGCGCGGCGCACGGGAAAAGATCGTTCTGGATCCTGTCGAAACGGATCAGGTACTGGACCTGCTGGACGATTCATACAATGCCAATCCAACCTCACTGGCCGCAGCACTTGAAGTGCTGGCGGTTGCGCAAGTGCATAACGGGTTGGGCCGCGTGGCCCAGGGGCGGCGCATTGCCTTTCTGGGCGACATGAAGGAACTGGGCTCGAACGAGGCGGAGTTGCACCGCGATATCGCCACCCTGCCAGCGCTGTCGCAGATTGACCGCGTGCACTGCATCGGCCCCTTGATGAAGCATCTTTATGCGGCCTTGCCCGATCACCAGCGCGGTGTCTGGGTGGAAACCAGTCGGGCGCTGCTGGACGATGGCCTGCGCCGTCATCTGGACAGCGGCGATGTTGTGCTGGCCAAGGGGTCATTAAGCATGAAACTGGGCCTGATCGTTGACGCCATCCGAAAAATGGGCCATGCGCTCCCACAGGACGAGACACAAGATGATGAGTAGGGACCGCTGAAATGCTCTATTGGTTGACCGCACTTTCAGACGGGGGGGATGTGTTCAACCTGTTCCGGTACATCACATTCCGTGCAGGGGGCGCGTTTCTGACGGCGCTGGTATTCGGTTTCCTGTTCGGAAAACCGCTTATTTCCGTGTTGCGGCGCAGACAGGGCAAAGGCCAGCCCATCCGCGATGACGGGCCAGAGGGCCATTTCATCAAGGCCGGAACCCCCACTATGGGCGGGTTGCTGATCGTTGGCGCGCTGCTGACATCCACGCTGCTTTGGGCGCGTCTGGACAATCCCTACATCTGGATGGTGTTGTTCGTGACAATGTCTTTTGCCGCCATCGGGTTTGCCGATGATTATGCCAAGGTGTCAAAGCAGACCACCGGTGGCGTATCGGGGCGCGTGCGTATGGTTCTGGGCCTGCTGATTGCGGCCATTGCGGGCTTTTGGGCGGCGCAGTACCATCCCGAAGGGCTGCAAAACCAGTTGGCGCTGCCTGTCTTCAAGGACACGCTGATCAATCTGGGGTTCCTGTTCGTGCCGTTTGCCATTCTTGTCATTGTCGGGGCGGCCAACGCGGTGAACCTGACAGACGGTCTGGACGGGCTGGCGATCATGCCGGTGATGATCGCCTCGGGCACGCTGGGGATCATCGCCTATGCCGTTGGTCGTGTCGACTTTACCGAATATCTGGATGTGCATTATGTGCCGGGAACGGGTGAAATCCTGATCTTTACGGCGGGTCTTTTTGGCGGCGGACTTGGCTTTCTTTGGTACAATGCGCCCCCTGCGGCCGTGTTCATGGGCGATACCGGATCGCTGGCGCTGGGCGGCGCGCTGGGTGCGATTGCGGTTGCCACGAAACACGAACTGGTGCTGGCTATCGTAGGTGGCCTGTTCGTGGTCGAGGCGCTGTCGGTGATCATTCAGGTGCTGTATTTCAAGCGCACCGGTAAACGTGTCTTCCTGATGGCGCCGATCCACCACCACTATGAAAAAAAGGGATGGGCGGAACCGCAGATCGTGATCCGTTTCTGGATTATTTCCCTGATCCTCGCCATGATCGGGCTTGCCACACTGAAAGTCCGGTAGGGGGTTGGGCATGCGTATGCGTTTGAGACAAAACCAATGATCGCAACCCAGGGATTTGCCGGAAAAACTGTGGCTGTTCTGGGGTTGGGGCGCTCTGGTCTGAGTGCCGCGCTGTCTTTGCGGGCGGGCGGGGCGCATGCGATCTGCTGGGATGACAATGCCGATGCCCGCGCAAAGGCGCAAGCAGAAGGGTTGGATATCGTCGATTTGCGTAACCAGGGCGCTTTTGATGACGCAGCGGCGCTGATCGTGTCCCCCGGAATTGCGCATCTTTATCCGGCACCGCACCCTGTTGTGGTCCTTGCGCAGGCGGCGGGCGTGCCGGTTGACAACGATATCGGTCTGTTCTTCCGCTCGTTCGCGACATCGGACTGGGACAGTTTCGATACCGCCCCGCGGGTGATCGCGGTGACGGGATCAAACGGAAAATCCACGACATCGGCCTTGATCCATCACATTCTGACCCATGTCGGGCGCCCTGCCCAACTGGCCGGAAATATCGGGCGCGGGGTGCTGGATATCGATCCCGCAATCGATGGTGAGGTAGTTGTTCTGGAACTGTCCAGTTACCAGACGGAACTGGCCCGCGCGCTGACGCCCGACATTGCTGTTTTTACCAACCTGTCCCCTGATCATCTGGATCGTCATGCGGGATTGGGCGGATACTTTGCCGCCAAACGCCGCCTGTTTGCAGAAGGCGGGCCGGATCGTGCCGTTATCGGTGTCGATGAACCGGAAGGGCAGTATCTTGCCGGGCAACTGTCCGAAGGGCCGGGGGATGATCGGGTGATCCGGATATCGTCCGGGCAAAAACTGTCCGGGCCGGGCTGGCATGTCTTCGCGCGCAAGGGGTTCCTCTCAGAGCATCGCAACGGGCGGCAGGTTGGTTCTGTCGATCTGCGCGGTATCGCCGGATTGCCCGGCGCGCATAATCATCAGAACGCCTGTGCTGCCTATGCCGCCTGCCGCACACTTGGATTTGCGCCCAAAGTGATCGAAGCGGCCTTTCACAGCTTTGCGGGGCTGCCGCACCGCAGCCAGATCATTGCGCAGGCGGATGGTGTGACCTTTGTGAATGACAGCAAGGCCACCAATGTCGACAGTGCCGCCAAAGCGCTAAGCGCCTTTCAGAACATTCGCTGGATTTGCGGCGGTCTGGAAAAAGAAGGCGGGCTGGACGGGTTGAAGAATGCGACCAGCCAAGTCGCCAAAGCCTATGTGATCGGGCGCGAGGCGGCGGCCTTCGCGATGCAACTGAACGTTGAAGCCGAGGTGTGCAATACGATGGATATCGCAGTGGCCCGCGCGATTGACGATGCACAAGAGGGCGAAACCGTGTTGCTGGCCCCTGCGGCGGCAAGTTTCGATCAATATGACAGTTTCGAGCGGCGCGGAGAGGATTTTATCGCGCAGGTCAAGGCAAGGCTGGGGTGATCCTAAGCGGCGGCGATGGCGGTACCAGCGGCCCAGCCCGATGACCATGCCCATTGGAAATTATAGCCGCCCAGCCAGCCGGTCACATCGACCGCTTCACCGATGAAATAGAGGTTCGGCACCGATTTGCTTTGCATGGTCCTTGCATCCAGCGCATCGGTATCAATGCCGCCCAGCGTCACCTCGGCGGTGCGGTATCCTTCTGATCCATTGGCAGTGATGCGCCAGTTTTTCAGATCATGTTGCAACGCTTTCAGGGCGGCATCCGACTGGTCCGCCAGATTGCCACCCATGGGCATGAAATGCGCCAGATGATCGACCAGCCGTGTGGGCAGAACCTGCGCCAGTTCCGTTGTCAGATTGCGCCGCCCGCCGGTCTGGCGTTGAGTGCGCAACCTTTCAAACAGATCGATACCGGGAAGCAGATCAACGCAAATCTCTTCGCCTTCGCGCCAGTAGGACGAGATTTGCAGGATCGACGGTCCTGACAGGCCGCGATGGGTGAACAGCATCGCTTCGTCGAAACTTGCACGCGCATTGTGTATGCGTGCCGGGGTTGCGACACCGGCAAGCGGCGCAAATCGCCCGTCCGGAAAGGTCAGCGGCACCAGTGCGGGGCGGGTTTCGGTTACCGGCAGGCCGAACTGGCGCGCAATATCATAGGCAAAGCCCGAAGCGCCCATTTTCGGAATGGATTTGCCACCGGTTGCGATCACTACGTTTGTGGCAGATATCTTGCGCCCGTCGCCCAGATCAAGATCAAAACCTTGCGGCGATTTCGCAATGCGCGACACAGATGTGTTCAGTTCAAGCGCGGCATCCGCGTTTTTCATTTCGGCCAGAAGCATCGCAATGATGTCTTTGGCAGAGTGGTCGCAAAACAACTGGCCCAGCGTTTTTTCATGGTAGGCAATACCGTGACGGGCAACCAGATCAATGAAATCCCATTGCGTGTATCGCGCCAGCGCCGATTTCGCGAAATGCGGATTGCCCGAGATAAAGTTTTCCGGACTGGCGTAAAGATTGGTAAAGTTGCAGCGCCCGCCGCCTGATATTCGGATTTTTTCGCCCGGGGCCTTGGCGTGATCAATCACCAGACACGATCCGCCGGCATGGGCGGCGCACATCATTCCGGCGGCTCCGGCACCAATGATCACCGTTTCGTAGTGCAAGCGTGTCCTCATAACCTTGCAGGTGACGCGCTTCTTGCGCCAGTGCAAGAGGAAGACACTGGCGCAACGATGTTTTTCGCGCTAAACTCTGCCTCAGATCCCGAAAAGGGACGATGTTGAGGCAGTGATCGGCGGTGATCCATGACGGAAATGGTCTATGGCGCGGTTCCTATGCGGGACGGCGAACCAATTTTACCAAAATGGTGGCGGACCATCGACAAATGGTCGATGTCCTGTGTTCTGATCCTTTTCGCGATCGGAATTCTGTTGGGTTTGGCGGCATCGCCGCCGCTGGCAGCCAAGAACGGGTTTGAACCGTTCCATTATGTTCAGCGGCAGGCGTTTTTTGGCGGTCTGGCTTTGATAGCGATGTTTCTGACATCCATGATGACGCCGCTGGTGGTGCGCCGGTTGTCAGTCATCGGTTTTCTTGTGGCCTTTGTTGCGATGGCGTTCCTGCCGGTTTTCGGCACCGATTTCGGCAAAGGGGCCATGCGCTGGTACTCTCTTGGGTTTGCCTCGATCCAGCCGTCGGAATTTCTGAAGCCCGGATTTGTCGTTGTGGCGGCGTGGATGATGGCCGCAGGCCAGGAAATCAACGGACCGCCCGGGCGAACCTGGTCGTTTGTCCTGTGTATCACGATCGTTCTGATGCTGGCCTTGCAGCCTGATTTTGGACAGGCGTGTCTTGTGTTGTTCGGCTGGGGCGTCATGTATTTCGTTGCAGGTGCGCCGATGCTGTTGCTGGTGGGCATGGCCTGTCTGGTCATTCTGGCCGGCACGGTTGCCTATTCGAATTCAGAACATTTTGCCCGCCGAATTGATGGCTTTCTGTCGCCGGACGTAGACCCGACAACCCAGTTGGGATATGCAACTAACGCCATTCGCGAAGGTGGTCTGTTCGGCGTGGGTGTTGGCGAGGGCGAAGTCAAATGGTCGCTTCCCGATGCGCACACGGATTTCATCGTGGCCGTCGCCGCCGAGGAGTACGGCCTTGTTCTGGTGCTGGTCATCATTGCGCTTTATTCGATTGTTGTGGTCCGTTCGCTTTTGCGGCTGATGCGGGAACGTGATCCGTTCATCCGGTTGGCCGGTACCGGAATGGCGTGTATTTTTGGTGTGCAGGCCATGATCAACATGGGCGTGGCCGTCCGGTTGTTGCCAGCCAAGGGCATGACATTGCCGTTTGTCAGTTACGGCGGATCCTCCCTGATTGCGGGCGGCATTGCGGTTGGTATTTTGTTGGCCTTCACCCGCACCCGCCCGCAAGGCGGCATCGGCGATCTGCTAAGGAGCGGGCTGCGATGAACGCGCGCGAAAACCGCTTTGGTGGGTGTCATGCGTGATGGGCCACTGATCGTCATCGCGGCAGGCGGCACTGGCGGCCACATGTTTCCCGCCCAGGCACTGGCCGAGGCGATGACGGGGCGCGGCTGGCGGGTCAAACTTTCGACGGATGCGCGCGGTGCGCGCTATACGGGCGGATTTCCCGATACAACTGAGATCGAACAGATCAGCAGCGCAACATTTGCCCGCGGCGGTGTTGTGCAAAAAGCGATTGTTCCGTTCCGCTTGGCGGCGGGTATCCTTGCCGCGACGTTCAAGATGGTCAAGGATCGCCCTGCTATCGTGGTGGGCTTTGGCGGATATCCAACCATTCCGGCCATGGCGGCGGCGTTCTTGTTGCGCAGGCCGCGTATGATCCATGAACAGAACGGTGTGCTGGGCAAGGTGAATAGACTGTTCGCGCGCAAGGTTGATGCGGTGGCATGCGGTGTCTGGCCAACAGACCTGCCAGAAGGCGCAGAAGGTGTGCATGTGGGCAACCCGGTGCGCGGGGCCATTCTGGAACGTGCAGGCGCGCCCTATATTCCACCGGGCGATTATCCGATGTCCGTTCTGGTGATGGGCGGCAGTCAGGGTGCGCGCATTCTGTCTGATGTGGTGCCGCCTGCCTTGGCCAATTTGCCGGTGAAATGGCTTAAGAACATCCGTGTTGCCCATCAGGCCCGCGAGGAAGACGGCCAGCGCGTTGCAGATTTTTATGCCGAACATGGCATTGATGCCGAAGTGCAGCCCTTTTTCAAGAACGTACCCCGCAGGATGAGCGAAGCCCAGTTGGTGATCAGCCGTGCGGGTGCTTCCACGATTGCGGATCTTACGGTGATCGGTCGCCCGTCGATCCTGATCCCGTTCGCGGCTGCGGCAGGCGATCATCAAACCGCAAATGCGCGCGGACTGGTGCAGGCGGGTGGGGCCATTCTGATTCCGGAAAAGGCGCTGACGGTCGATGCGCTGGCCGAACAGATCGAAATTGTTTTTTCCGATTCCAAAGGCGCCACGAAAATGGCAAATGCCGTGCTGGGCGCTGGCCGTGCCGATGCCACGGACAGGCTGGTCGATATGGTTCTGTCCCTGAGCAAGGAGATTGATTGATGAATGCAGCCACCAAACTCCCCGGTGATGTGGGGCCGATCCATTTTGTCGGAATCGGCGGAATCGGGATGTCGGGCATCGCCGAAGTGTTGCTGAACCTTGACTACACGGTGCAGGGCTCTGACCTAAAGGCATCCAAGATCACCGACAGGCTGGCTGCAAGTGGTGCGACAATTTTCGAAGGCCAGCGGCCCGAAAACCTGGAAGGTGCCGAGGTTGTTGTGATTTCCTCGGCGATCAAGAAAGGCAATCCCGAACTGGACGAGGCGCGGCGCCTGGGCCTGCCGATCGTGCGGCGCGCCGAAATGCTGGCGGAATTGATGCGGCTGAAATCAAACATCGCCGTGGCGGGCACCCATGGCAAAACGACAACGACGACCATGATGGCCGAATTGATGGTCGCAGGCGGGTTTGATCCGACGGTGGTGAATGGCGGTATAATCCACGCCTACAGGTCGAACGCCCGCATGGGGCAGGGCGAATGGATGGTCGTCGAAGCAGACGAAAGCGACGGCACGTTCAACCGGTTGCCCGCAACCATCGCCATTGTCACCAATATCGACCCCGAACACATGGAACACTGGGGCGATTTTGATACGCTGCGGCAGGGGTTTCTGGATTTCGTATCCAACATCCCGTTTTACGGGGTCGCGGTTTGCTGCACCGATCACAACGAAGTGCAGGCGCTGGTGGGCAAGGTTACCGACCGGCGGATTGTCACCTACGGGTTCAACGCACAGGCCGATGTGCGCGCCGTGAACCTGAAATACAAAGCCGGCGTGGCGCATTTCGATATCGCGCTGCAAGCCGAGGGCAAACTGATCAAAGGCTGCACATTGCCGATGCCGGGCGATCATAACGTATCCAATGCCCTGTCGGCGGTCGCAGTGGCGCGTCATCTTGGCATGAAACAGGATGAAATCCGCACCGCGTTGGCAAATTTTGGCGGTGTGAACCGGCGATTTACCAAAGTGGGGGAAGTCGACGGCGTTACCATTATCGACGATTATGGCCACCACCCGGTTGAAATAGCAGCGGTTTTGCGCGCCGCGCGTCAGGCAACCGAAGGTCGCGTGATCGCGATCCACCAGCCGCACCGTTATACGCGGCTGCATTCTCTGTTTGATGATTTCTGTGCCTGTTTCAATGACGCGGATGTCGTTGCGATTGCGGATGTCTATGCAGCTGGCGAAGACCCCATCGCGGGGGCCAGCCGCGACGATCTGGTGTCGGGTCTAATCCGCTACGGGCACCGCCACGCTCGCGCCATCGACAACGAAGACGATCTGGCCCGTCTTGTGCGTGAACAGGCCGGCCCCGGTGATATGGTCGTTTGCCTAGGGGCGGGCACCATCAGTGCATGGGCCCACGGTTTACCAGACCGGCTGGCCAAGGGATAGCGGTATGAGAGATACACTACAGCGTCGGATCGGACCCGGATTGCTGGCAGTGTATGGCGTCGTTGTTCAGTCGTTAACGGGTTTGATTTGGGCGGGAGCGGCATGAATATCGTCCTGATACTTGCCTGTCTCTGGGCTCTGGCGTCTGCGGTGGTTGCAATGCTGCCGATGCGATACCAGTATGTTCCCGGTTTTGCGCTGTTGTTGATGGCGCCGGTTTTGATCTTTCTGATCGGCCTGCAATACGGATGGGAATTTTCCGTGTTGGGGGCGGCTGCCTTTGTGTCGATGTTCCGCAATCCTCTGCGTTATTTCTATCAGCGTTTCCGTGGCCGCCATCCCGAGGTTCCAAAATGACGTATTCCCTTATTCTGGCTTGTATGTGGGCCGTGATCGCAAATGTTCTGGCGATGACACCCAGCCGCGACAACCACTGGCGCAATGCCTATATCCTGATCGCCATCGGGATCCCGCTATTGGGATATGTGACCTATCAGAATGGACCGTGGGTGGGGCTGTTCGTGCTGGTCGCAGGCATTAGCGTTTTGCGCTGGCCGGTGATCTACCTGACGCGCTGGTTGCGTAAGGCCGGGCGCCATGGCAGTTGAGGCCCTGTTGTTTATGGCGGCCACGGCTGCCATTGCGGCCTTGATCACAGGCAGTGCGCGTTATTTCGGCTTGACCCGCTTGTTGCGCATCCTGCTGGTTCTGTGGATTGTGCTGAGTGTGGTCTTGTTTCTATTGGCATTGAGCACACCATCATTTGACCGGCGGATTTTTCTGTCGCTCTGGCTGTATTTCGCACTGCCGGCCTTTTGTGGAGGCGCGCTTGCATCCTGGGGGGTAGGGCGGATCATGGGAAAGGGTTAAACATGATTGAAGTTGCGGAAGTTCTGGGCGGGGTCGTTCTGACCTTTATCATCTGGATCGTGCTGTCCTTTGTTGCAGGGTGGCGGCGCAATCGCAGGCTGTTCGGTTTTCTTTTCCTGTTTGCCATTCTGTTTCACGCGGTCTGGATCAAATACGGCGTGGGGGAATCTCCGCTGGATCCGCCCGCTCTTACATCGCAGCTGGCGGTTCTGTTTTATGGCTGTGCTGCCTATGTTGTCGGCCTGATGTTTGGCGGCTTGTCCCGTCTGATCCGGGGCCGCAAGAAACCTGACCCGTCAAATCCGGATCACGGTTCGTGACGGCACTGCCGACACCAAGAGGCCGGTTGAGCGAGGCGCGCAATCTGTCCGATCTGACGTGGCTGCGCGTTGGCGGGCCGGCGGATTTCCTGTTTCAGCCCGAAGATGCCGATGACCTTGCCGCCTTTCTGGCGGCCCTTGATCCCGGTATCGCGGTCTTTCCCATGGGGGTTGGTTCAAACCTGATCGTGCGCGACGGCGGATTGCGCGCCGTGGTGGTGCGTTTGGGGCGTGGGTTCAATGATATCCGGATCGACGGAAACACCGTTACAGCCGGGGCGGCGGCGCTGGATGCGCACGTGGCGCGCAAGGCGGCCGACGCGGGGCTTGATCTGACATTCCTGCGCACGATCCCCGGCAGCATCGGAGGTGCTGTGCGGATGAACGCAGGCTGTTACGGCCACTATACGGCAGATGTCTTCCAAAGCGCGCGCGCCGTTACGCGTGACGGGCGCATTGTCACGCTGACGGCCGATGATCTGAAATTCCGCTATCGCCAGACTGATCTGCCCGACGGGTGGGTGGTGTTCGAGGCAACATTTGCCGCCCCGACCGGTGATCCCGCAGATTTGCACGCGCGCATGGCCGGCCAACTGGCCAAACGGGACGCGACACAACCGACAAAAGAACGGTCGGCAGGCTCGACCTTTCGCAATCCGGCGGGTTTCAGCTCAACCGGGCGGGCGGATGACGTGCATGATCTCAAGGCGTGGGCGGTGATTGACAAGGCCGGAATGCGCGGTGCGCGGCGCGGCGGCGCGCAGATGAGCGAGATGCACCCGAACTTTCTGATCAACACCGGCGGCGCGACAGCCGCCGATCTGGAAGGATTGGGCGAAGACGTGCGAAAAAAGGTTTACGATTCCAGTGGGATCACGTTAGAATGGGAAATTATGCGGATCGGTGATGCGATCCCAAAAGGCGGAGCCGGATAACCCAAAAGGGAGCGGCGCAATAACAGGGTCTTAAGGCCCGGACATAGAGGCACGAAAGTGGGTCAGTCGAGCAGGACGTCCCCGACAGTGGCAGTTTTGATGGGTGGCCCTTCGGCAGAGCGCGAAGTGTCCCTGTCTTCAGGGCGTGCATGCGCCGCTGCGTTGCGGGACCAGGGATATCAGGTGATCGAGGTCGATGCCGGCCGCGACCTGTGTTCCGTTTTGCAATCGCACAATCCCGATGTTGTCTTTAACGCCCTGCATGGCCGTTGGGGCGAAGACGGATGTGTTCAGGGTCTGCTGGAATGGCTTGGGTTGCCTTACACGCATTCAGGTGTGCTGGCATCCGCGCTGGCGATGGACAAGCAGCGCACCAAACAGGTTTACAAGACAGTCGGGTTGCCGGTGGTGGACAGCATCATTGCGTCTGCATGCGATGTACGCCGTTCGCACGTGATGCAGCCCCCCTATGTGGTCAAGCCGAACGCCGAAGGCTCAAGCGTGGGTGTCTATCTGGTGCACGAGGCTGCCAACGGTCCGCCGCAACTGGCCGACACCATGCCGGAACACGTGATGGTCGAGGCGTTCGCGCCGGGGCGGGAACTGACAACCACGGTGATGGACGGCAAAGCGCTGACCGTCACCGATATCCTGACCGACGGCTGGTACGATTATGACGCGAAATACAAGCCCGGCGGGTCGCGCCATGTGGTTCCGGCGGATCTGCCTGCCGACATCTTCGGCATGTGCCTTGATTTTGCAGTGCGAGCGCACAGTGCACTGGGGTGTCGCGGTGTCAGCCGAACCGATTTCCGCTGGGATGAAACGCGCGGCGCGGATGGTCTTGTTCTTCTGGAAACCAACACGCAGCCGGGCATGACCGACACGTCGCTCAGCCCCGAGCAGGCGCAGGCGTGCGGAGTAAGCTTTGGAGAGCTGTGCCGCTGGATGGTCGAGGATGCCTCATGCAACCGTTAACAGCTTTGCGCAAAAGATCAGAAAGCATTCCCTGCGATCCGGCGCCGTCGCGCTGGTCCTATCGCTATCAGCGCCTGATCCTGACACCCGGCGTCCGGCTGATGTTTCGTGTCGGGATGCCGTTCCTGCTGGCGCTGGGGGCTGCCGGATTTTACTTTTCTGATGAAACCCGCCGCGATCGCATTGCCGCTTCGGTGGCTGAGGCGCGCAACAGCGTGGAAACCCGCCCCGAGTTCATGGTGCAGCTGATGGCTGTCGACGGTGCCGGTTACAAGGTGGCGGGCGAAATCCGCGAAGTTGTGCCAATCAGTTTTCCGGTCAGCTCCTTTGATCTGGACCTGAAAGAAATCCGCAAGACTATTTCGGATCTTGATCCCGTCAGGGAGGCAACGGTGCGCATCCGCCCGGGCGGCGTGTTGCAAGTGGATGTGATCGAGCGCATGCCGGCCGTTATGTGGCGGACCCGAGAGGGGCTGCAGGTGCTGGACGACGCGGGCGTGCTTGTGACGCAGGCGGCTTCGCGTTCCGAATATGCAGACCTGCCGCTGATCGCAGGCGAAAATGCCGATGCACATGTGGAAGAGGCCATGCGGCTGTTTCGCGCGGCCCAGCCATTGGCGGGCCGGTTGCGCGGGCTGGTGCGTGTGGGTGAACGGCGCTGGGATGTCGTTCTGGATCGTGACCAGCGCATCCTGTTGCCCGAAAACGCGCCGGTTCAGGCGCTGGAACGCGTCATCGCCTTAAGCGAGGCGCAGGACATTCTGGAGCGTGATCTGGCCGCGGTGGATATGCGTATTGCCGCCCGCCCGACGCTGCGCATGAACAAGGCTGCCGTTTCGGAATGGTGGCGCATCCGACAACTCAGTAACGATGGACTCTCTCAATGATCGACCTTTACCAATCCCAACGTGCAATGCGTCACATGCGCAAACTTGCAATGCAGCGCGGGGTCGTCGCCATTCTGGATGTCGGCAGTTCCAAGATTGCCTGTCTCGTGCTGCGGTTTGACGGCACGTCCGGCCCCTTGGACGAAGCGGGCGGGATCGGATCATTGGCGGGCCAGTCCGGGTTTCGGGTGATCGGGGCGGCAACGACGCGGTCGCGCGGTGTGCAATTCGGCGAAGTTGTCGCGATGCAGGAAACCGAGCGCGCCATACGTACGGCGCTGCAAGCGGCGCAAAAAATGGCGAACATCCGTGTTGATCACGTGATCGCCTGTTTTTCGGGGGCTGAACCGCGGTCTTACGGGCTGGATGCGCAGCTTGAACTGGAAGGGCAGATCGTCACCGAGCAGGATGTCGCGCGGGTGCTGGCCGATTGCGATCTGCCGGAATACGGCGAAGGGCGCGAGGTGCTGCACGCGCAGCCGGTGAACTTTGCGCTGGATCACCGTTCGGGCCTGTCGGATCCGCGCGGACAACTGGGGCAAACCCTGTCTGTGGATATGCATATGCTGACGGTTGATGCCGCAGCGATCCAGAATCTGGCCCATTGCGTCAGCCGCTGTGATCTGGAACTGGCGGGGATTGCATCGTCGGCTTACGTGTCGGGCATTTCATCACTGGTTGAAGACGAACAGGAACTGGGGGCCGCCTGTATTGATATGGGGGGCGGGGCCACGGGTGTTTCGATCTTTATCAAGAAACACATGATCTATTCCGATGCGGTCCGCATGGGCGGGGATCATGTGACATCGGATATTTCGATGGGTCTGCAAATTCCGACAACAAATGCCGAGCGGTTGAAAACCTTTTATGGCGGTGTCCATGCCACCGGTATGGATGATCGTGAAATGATCGAGATCGGCGGCGAAACCGGTGATTGGGAACATGATAGGCGCACCGTCAGCAGGGCAGAGCTGATCGGGATCATGCGCCCCCGCGTCGAAGAAATTCTGGAAGAGGTGCGCGCGCGGCTGGATGCGGCGGGCTTTGATCATCTGCCCAGCCAGCAGATCGTGCTGACGGGCGGGGGCAGCCAGATACCCGGGCTTGACGGATTGGCCAGCAAAATACTCGGGCAGCAGGTACGGCTGGGCCGGCCACTTCGGGTGCACGGGTTGCCACAGGCGGCAACCGGCCCCGGATTCGCCAGCGCCGTGGGCCTGTGCCTGTTTGCAGCACACCCACAGGACGAGTGGTGGGATTTTGACATTCCGGTTGATCGATATCCGGCCCGGTCTTTGAAACGCGCGGTAAAATGGTTCCGCGACAACTGGTAGACGCAAGATATGGCGCAAACTTCGAAATCATGGATTTACCGGCAAAAAATCGCCCATATTTTGTGTCATTTTTGCGTTTTTTAGGTGACGTTACGGCCCTTGCACGATAAGATCAGGGCGATTTAGGTAAAAAAACACCCGTAATTGCGGGTCAGCAGCACAGGCGGACAGTAACCATGACACTCAACCTTTCAATGCCCGGACAAGAAGACCTCAAGCCACGGATTACCGTTTTTGGCGTTGGTGGGGCAGGTGGCAATGCGGTCAACAACATGATCGAAAAGCAGCTGGACGGGGTTGATTTCGTTGTTGCCAACACTGATGCGCAGGCCTTGCAGCAAAGCAATGCAACCAGCCGGGTCCAGCTTGGGATCAAAGTGACCGAAGGTCTGGGCGCCGGTGCACGTGCTTCAGTGGGTGCTGCCGCTGCAGAAGAAAGCATCGAACAGATTGTCGATCATCTTGCCGGCGCGCATATGTGCTTTATCACGGCTGGCATGGGCGGCGGTACCGGAACCGGGGCGGCACCGATTATTGCGCAGGCTGCGCGCGAGCTGGGTGTTCTGACTGTCGGTGTCGTGACCAAACCGTTCCAGTTCGAAGGTGGCAAACGGATGCGTCAGGCCGAAGATGGCGTTGAGGCGCTGCAAAAGGTCGTTGACACGCTGATCATCATTCCGAACCAGAACCTGTTCCGTCTGGCCAATGAAAAAACAACCTTTACCGAAGCGTTCAGCATGGCAGATGATGTCTTGTATCAGGGCGTGAAGGGCGTGACCGATCTGATGGTGCGTCCCGGTCTGATCAACCTTGATTTTGCCGATGTCCGCGCCGTGATGGACGAGATGGGCAAGGCGATGATGGGTACCGGCGAGGCGGAAGGCGAAGATCGCGCCATTCAGGCCGCCGAAAAGGCCATTGCCAACCCGCTGCTGGACGAAATCAGCCTGCGTGGCGCGAAAGGCGTGCTGATCAATATCACCGGCAGCCATGATCTGACGTTGTTCGAACTGGACGAAGCCGCGAACCGCATCCGCGAAGAAGTGGATTCCGAGGCCAATATCATTGTCGGTTCGACATTGGATACAGCAATGGAAGGCATCATGCGCGTGTCTGTTGTTGCGACAGGCATCGATGCCGTTGATGTGCACACCGAAGTGCCGGTACCGCGCCGGCCGATGTCGGCGCCGCTGCGTCCGTCTGCCCCTGTCGAAAAGGCACAGGACGCGCCGGAACAGGTCGTTGAACAGCCCGAAGTCGCCGTGGCGGCCGAAACCACCGAAGAACCGCAACTGTTCGACGATTACAACACCCATGCCGCCGAGGAAGAGCAGGCCGACGCATTTGTTGCCCAGGAAGCTGAAGAAGCCACAGATGACGGTCTGCCAATGCCGGCCTATCAGCCGAAAGTGGCCGAGTTCGAACCGCAGCAGGAAACGATGCATGACGATATGGAATCGTTCGTAGCGCCGCGCGCACCCGCGCCGGGCACGCCATCGCCCGAAGCGATGAAACGGTTGCGCGATGCTGTGCAGAAACGTCCTTCTGGCCACTGTGCCCCGCAGGAAGTTGCCCAGCGTCAGGAACCCCGTGCGGCAGGTGGCGAAGCCGAGCGCCCGCGCTTTGGAATTAATTCGCTAATCAACCGCATGACAGGTCACGCGCACGAGCAGTCCGGCGAACGCGGCGGTCAGCCGATGCGGACCCAACCGCCAGTTCAGCAGGCGCAAGCGCACCAGCCGCGCCCGTCGCAACAGGCACAGGAAGCGGCTGATCAGGATCAGGAACGGATCGAGATTCCGGCGTTCTTGCGGCGTCAAGCCAACTGATTTTTGTCACAATTCTGTTTCAAGGGGCCGCCGCTTGGTGGCCCTTTTCCTATTAAAAACAAAGATTTAGAATGATGTAGGCAGGGAACTGCCGAAGCCTGACGCGCATGTTTCAGTCCGTTACAAAGATTGAGTTGAGGCTTTCGGGTTGCCTGCTTAGTTACCTTTAACAACAAGAAGCAGCGGCGTATCTGTGCCAGGGGCATTAAGTGCAAAACACGTTAAAATCCGAAGTGATCTTTGAAGGCGTTGGCCTGCATACCGGCCGCAATGTGCGTATGGTGGTAAAGCCCGCATTCGCCAATCACGGTATCTGGTTCCGCCGCACGGATATCGCCTTGGGCGACCGGATGATCCCTGCGTTGTGGGATGCGGTAAACCGCTCTCCCTTGTGTACCAAACTGGAAAACGCTTCCGGAGTGTCCGTTTCGACGGTTGAACACCTGATGGCGGCGTTGGCCGGCTGTGGTATCCACAATGCCCTGATCGAGTTGAATGGCCCCGAAGTGCCGATCCTTGACGGGTCGTCGGCATTGTTTGTGCGGGGGTTCATCGGCCGTGGTCTGCAACGCCAATCGGCACCGGTTCGCGCTTTGCAGGTGTTGAAACCCGTGTGTGTTCAGCAGGGGGATGCCCGCGCAACGCTGTCACCCGCCAATGCGCTTAAAATCGATTTTGAAATCGATTTCGTTGATCAGGCGATAGGACGTCAGGTCAAGTCGATGAATATGGCAAACGGATCGTTTGTCCGCGAACTGTGCGACAGCCGTACGTTCTGCCGGCAGGCCGATGTGGATGTGATGCACGCCAACGGGCTTGCCCTTGGCGGAACACTGCAAAACGCGGTTGTTGTCGATGGTGCCGAAGTTTTGTCGCCAGGTGGTTTTCGCCACGCGGACGAGGCCGTGCGCCACAAGATGCTGGATGCACTTGGTGATCTGGCGCTGGCCGGAACACCGATTCTTGGCCATTATCAGGGTGTCCGCGCGGGCCACTCGCTGACCAACACATTGCTGCGAGCGCTTTTTGAAACGCCCGGCGCCGTGCGTCTGATGGAATGTGATCCCGAAATGACGGCGAAACTGCCCGGCGTCGGCGTTGTTTGGGACGAAATTCCCGCCGTTGCCTGATTTTGGCAAACAGCCTTTTTTCCAAACCCCAGACAGCAATTGCGACCTTTGTCCGACACACGTATAACATTTGAGTCTAAGGCGTTTTGCAACGGAATTTTATGTGCTAGGACGCGTAAGACCAAAGGCTGAACAATTAATAGCAATGGCGGTAAGGAAACAGGCATGACAGGCGGATCCCGGACAAAGGTGATCGGTGCGGTGCTTTTGACCGTGGTCCTAACTGCCTGTGGCGGTGACGGTTTTAGGTTGCTGCGCAATGATGATGTGCCGCTGGAAAACTACACCCCCGAACAGATTTTCGGTCGCGGCGAATACGAACTTAGCCGGAACCGCGGCGAACAGGCGGCGTTCTATTTTTCCGAAATCGAACGGCTGTACCCGTATTCCGACTGGGCCAAACGTGCATTGATCATGCAGGCGTTTTCCTACCATCAGGAACAGGATTACCCCAACAGCCGGTCCGCAGCACAACGGTTTATCGATTTCTATCCCGCCGATGATGATGCTGCCTATGCGCAATATCTTCTTGCGCTCAGCTATTATGACCAGATCGACGAAATCGGACGCGATCAGGGGCTAACCTTTCAGGCGCTGCAATCCTTGCGCGCTGTGATCGAACGGTATCCCGACAGTGAATATGCAACAGCGGCGATTCTGAAATTCGATCTTGCGTTTGACCATCTGGCGGCCAAGGAAATGGAAATCGGGCGCTATTATCTGCGTCGGGATCACTATACCGCCGCGATCAACCGGTTCCGTGTTGTGGTCGAGGATTTCCAGACAACAAGCCACACCGCCGAGGCGTTGCATCGTCTGGTCGAAGCCTATCTGGCGCTTGGTCTGACGGATGAAGCACAATCCGCAGGCGCCATTCTGGGCTATAACTACCAATCGACGGAATGGTATCAGGACAGCTACAACCTGCTGACAGGGCAGGGGCTTTCGCCCAATGCGCGCGGCAACAACTGGTTGTCGCAGGTCTATCGCCAGACAATCAAAGGCGAATGGATTTGATGGCGGTGATGCCGTCTTTGGATAATCGATAAACACCATGCTGCGCGGCCTTGATATCAGGGATATGCTGATCATCGACCGTCTGGAACTTGCCTTCCAGCCGGGCCTGAACGTGCTGACCGGCGAAACCGGCGCGGGAAAATCCATTCTGCTGGATTCGCTGGGCTTTGTCCTTGGGTGGCGCGGGCGCGCCGAACTTGTGCGTCAGGGGGCCGAACAGGGCGAAGTGACTGCGTGGTTCGATCTGCCGGAGGGCCACGCCGCGCACGCCGTTCTGCAAGAGGCGGGATTGCCGGCGGGGCCGGAACTGATCCTGCGGCGTGTGAATACATCGGACGGGCGCAAGACCGCATGGGTCAATGACCGGCGCTGTTCGGGTGATGTGTTGCGCCTGTTGTCGGAAACGCTGGTGGAATTGCATGGCCAGCATGATGATCGCGGCCTGTTGAACCCGCGGGGGCACCGCGATCTGCTGGACAGTTTCGCCGGGCTGGAAGACGAACGCGCCAGATTGCGATCTCTGTGGTCTGTGCTGGGCAAGGCGCGCAAGGCGGTTGAGCTGGCCGAAGCCGCGCTGGCAGCCGCACGCGATGAAGAAGAATATCTGCGCCACGCAATGGCAGAACTGGACGCGCTTGATCCGCAGGCAGGCGAAGACACGGCACTTGATGCTGCGCGCCGGTTGATGCAGGGCGCGGAAAAAATCCGCGAAGACGTCCAGCGCGCCCATGATGCTCTGGGACATGACGGCGCAGAAGGCGCTGTCGGCAATGCGATGCGCTGGCTGGACGGCGTCGCGGACAAAGCCGAAGGCCATCTGGATGCACCGCTTTCGGCATTGGGCCGCGCGATGGTTGAATTGGATGAAGCGACAGACGGGATTGCCCGTACTCTGGATGTTTTGTCTTTCAACCCGGTCGATCTGGAGGAAACCGAAGAACGGTTGTTTGCGATCCGCGCACTGGCGCGCAAACACGATATATTGCCGGATGATCTGGGATTGTTCGGGGACACGCTGCGCCAGAAACTTACTGCGCTGGATGCGGGTGATGCCGATCTGGCAGCGTTGAAAAAGGATCTATCAAGTGCGCAATCTGATTATACCCAAGCCGCCGAACGCCTGAGCGGCGCGCGCAAGAAAGCGGCCGGGAAGCTGGACAAGGCGGTCATGTCCGAACTGGCACCGCTGAAAATGGACAGGGCCGTGTTTGAAACGCAGGTCAGTCCGGCCGATCCGGGGCCGGACGGTATTGATCTTGTCGCTTTTTCCGTCGCCACAAACCCCGGTGCCCCGGCTGGCCCACTGGCGCGCATTGCTTCGGGTGGGGAACTCAGCCGGTTTCTGTTGGCGCTAAAGGTTTGCCTGACCGGCCAGAACAGTGGCGTGACGATGATTTTCGATGAAATCGACCGTGGCGTTGGCGGCGCGACCGCAGATGCGGTCGGACGGCGGCTATCAGCGTTGGCCGAGGACGGGCAGGTTCTGGTTGTCACGCATTCACCGCAGGTTGCGGCCCTGGGCGCGCATCACTGGCGGGTTGAAAAACAGGTCAAGGGCGGCATGACGACATCAACAGTTGTTGCCTTGCCCCAGGACGCGCGTGTTGACGAGATCGCGCGTATGCTGGCCGGTGATTCCATCACGGATGAGGCACGCGGCGCGGCGCGGGTTCTGCTGGCCGGATAACGCCTGGCGGATGTGTTCGGCGCCGATTGTGTCAGAAATGTGCACCGATTGTGTCAAAATATTGGGTTGACCAAAGGCCATCGCGGGGACTACCGTTAAGAGTGTACTAGTTTTTTTGTGTTTGTAAGCGAGTTTTGTAAAGTTTGTATCAGTACCACTGCGGATACTGTCCGCCACCGGTACCATCCCCTATGTCATTGTTTTTGCATGCTTGGCGACCGCCTCTGGCGCGTTTATCGGCGCCGATGATTCGCCCGGTGACACTGGTCCGTCCAATGATCCGGCGGGACCATCTGCCGGTCCGTCTGCCGGCCCATCTGCCAATGAACCTGCCGGTCGTGATGATCAGGGCGCACCGGATGATGAACAGATTCCACGGGATATCGTGGGCCAGTTCGGCTTCATCGACCTGAACGGGGCGGCCGCACAAGTGCAAAGCCAGGATTGTTACGGTGTGTCAATCAACCGGTGTGAAACGCGCTGAACCTGCAATATAGCTGTGGCCGGATCAAAGGTGCGATTTTGGCCGCAGTTTCACGATATTAGAGCCAACGGGGCTATCGCGCCCCGTTCATATTTGCTTAGTCTTGGCACAGGTTTCCTGATGTAAGCTCCAGATGTCTGATCCAGCGCGTTCTTTTTTGTCCCAGCAGATGGACCAGGCAAAAAAGGCAAGCAAGGACGTGTGGCGGATCATGCTGGATCGCGGACCCAGCCAGATACAGTTCTGGTTCATTGCCTTGCTGATCGGGATCGGGGCCGGTTTTGCGGCGCTGACGTTTCGCAAAGCCATCGAAAGCCTTCAGGCGCTGCTATACGGGACGGACGATGTGCAGCATTTGCACAGCTTTGCGTCGGGCCTGCCATGGTACTGGGTGCTGATTATTCCGATTGTCGGCGGCTTGATTGTCGGGCTTGTCCTGCACCGGTTTACGCCGGACGGGCGTGTCAGGTCTGTCGCCGACGTGATCGAAGGTGCTGCGATGCAGGACGGCAGGGTTGAAACCAAAGCCGGGATCGCATCGGCCTTTGCCTCTCTCGTGACGCTTAGTTCGGGTGGATCAACGGGGCGGGAAGGTCCGGTTGTTCACATGGCCGGCGTCATATCGACATGGGTCAGCAACCGGATTCAGGCCGACGGCATCACCGGGCGCGATTTGCTGGGCTGCGCCGTCGCGGCAGCGGTGTCAGCCAGTTTCAACGCGCCCATTGCGGGAACCCTGTTCGCGCTCGAGGTTGTGTTGCGCCATTTTGCGGTCCATGCCTTCGCGCCAATTGTCATCGCCTCTGTCGCCGGTACCGTGATCAACCGGCTTGAGTTTGGCAACGTCACCGAATTCGCCCGCCCGCTGGAAGGCGCATTGCAGTTTTACGTCGAATTGCCGGCGTTCCTGCTTTTGGGGCTGTTGTGCGGGCTGGTGGCCGTTGCCCTGATGAAAGCCGTTTTCTGGGCCGAAGACGTTGGCACCCATATTCAGAACAAGACAGGATTGCCGCGCTGGCTGCGCCCGGCTGTCGCGGGGGCGTTGCTTGGCGCGCTGGCCATCTGGTTTCCCCACATCATCGGCGTCGGATACGAAACGACATCGCTGGCCCTGAACGGAGAACTTGCCTTTCACGAGGCGGTGGTATTCGCGGTTCTGAAAACCATCGCGGTGGCAGTGACCATGGCCGGGCGCATGGGGGGCGGGGTGTTTTCGCCATCTCTTATGGTGGGTGCGCTGACAGGTCTGGCTTTTGGTCTGGTTGCCACGGGCATTTTGCCCGATGTGTCGGGGTCGACCACGCTTTATGCGCTGGCGGGCACCGGGGCCGTGGCAGCTGCGGTTCTGGGGGCGCCGATATCAACAACGCTGATCGTGTTTGAACTGACCGGTGACTGGCAAACCGGAATTGCAGTTATGGTGTCGGTGTCGCTGTCCACGGCGCTGGCGTCCCGTCTGGTCGACCGGTCGTTTTTCCTGACCCAGCTGGAACGGCGCAACATCCATCTGGCTGCCGGTCCGCAAGCCTATCTTCTGGCGATGTTCCGTGTCGCAACGGTGATGCGCAACATGCAAGACGAACGCGGCATTGATGAAAGCCAGTGCTGGGACATGATCAGGGATGGCATCTATGTCGATGGAAATGCCACGCTTGAGGCCGCGATGCCGGTGTTCGAAAAATCAGGCGCCGCTTTCATTCCGGTGGTCACGTTGCAGGGTGAAGATGCCCCGCCGGAATTGAGCGGGGCGTTGTTCCATGTCGATGCGCTGAAGGCCTATAACAGGGCGCTTGCCGCCACAGCGGCCGAAGAACATTCCTGACCAGGGTGCACGCCGTGGCGCGATTCAGATCTGTTCCACGGTGACGTCGTCATTATTGTAAAACGCAATATGGTCCTTGATGCGCGCCACATCTTCCATGGGCGCATCATAAGACCAAGCGGCATTCTTGTATGTCGCGCTGCGGCTGGCGATGGCGTAATAGGTCGCATCACCTTTGTGCGGGCAATGGGTGCTATGATCGGACTGGTCCAGCATCGCCATGGCGATATCGGATTTTGGAAAATAGATCACAGGCGGGTAATCGCCCTCGGACAGTTCAAGGGCATTTGCGCTTTCTGCCAGAACGGCACCACCTGCGCGGACCGACCAGCGCCCCGGTGCTTTGCGAATTCTTATGTGATCAGCCATAACGGTCAGAACCTTTCTTGCAGACTTCAATCTCTCAGATAGTGGCCCTGTGATGCGACATTACGATGTCAGATCGGGGCCGTTGCGGCATCCAACCATGTTTTCGCGGACTTGCCCAGACGCGGCCCCACTTTTTCCGCAACGCTGCGGTGGTAGCTGTTCAGCCAGTCGCGTTCGGCTTCGCTCAGCATCTCGGCAATGATCGCGCGGCGGTCTATGGGCACATAGGTCAGGGTCTGCCAGTGCAGCATTTTGCGGTGCGTGTCCGCACCCGGCATGTCGGGGGCTGTTTCCACCACCAACAGGTTCTCGATCCGGATACCAAACGCGCCTTCGCGGTAATAACCCGGCTCGTTCGACAGGATCATGCCGGGTTCAAGGGGCACGTGGCTGACGCGGCTCAGGCGCTGCGGCCCTTCATGTACGCTCAGATACACACCAACCCCGTGCCCAAGACCGTGATCAAAATCCTGCCCTGCCTGCCACAACGGCAAACGCCCGACAGCCTCGATATCGCGACCGGCCAGGCCTTTGGGCCAGCGCAGTCGCGACATTGCGATCATCCCCTGCAAGACGCGTGTAAAGCAGCGCCTTGGTTCTTCCTCTACAGTTCCGATCGGTATGGTTCGGGTGATGTCTGTTGTGCCATCCAGATACTGGCCGCCACTGTCCAGCACCAGAAAATTGCCGTCTTTCAGAACGCTGTCGGTTTCGGTCGTGACGCGGTAATGCATGATCGCGCCGTTTGCGCCGGTGCCGGCAATGGTTTCGAAACTGATATCCTGCAAGGCATTGCTGGCGCGGCGCGCCTGTTCCAGACGGGTCACAACATCGGTTTCCCGCAATGTGCCGGGCGGTTGCGCATCCAGCCAGGCAAGCAGCTCGACCATCGCAACCGCATCGCGCAGATGGGCTTCGGCACTGCCGGCGATTTCGGTGGCGTTCTTGCGGGCCTTGGGCAGCGCGCAGGGATCATCCCCCGGCACGATATCGATCTTTGCATTCTGCAATGTCTGTTCCACCGCCACTGGCGCGCTGCCCGCATCAAGCAGAACAGGGCCGTCCAGGGTGGCGATATGGGCCAGAAACCGGTCCGGATCCATCAGGCGCACGGCAGGGCCCAGATGATCGGCAATGTTTCCGCGTTTGTCTTCATGCACAAAGAAGTCAACGCGCGTGTCTTCATGCAGAACCGCAAAGCCATGCGCCACCGGATTGCGGGGAATGTCACTGCCGCGAATGTTCAAAAGCCACATGATCGAATCTGGCAGCGTGATCACGGCAGCCTTGCAGCCCTTGTCCTTAAGGGATGCCGCCAGCCGCGCGATCTTGTCCCCGTGGCGTTCGCCCGCATATTCCAGCGGTTGCGGTTTGACAGGGTTCATCGGCGGCGCCGGCTGATCCGGCCAGATCCGGTCCACCAGATTTTCGCAGGGGAACAAAGCGATACCGCTGCCCACCAGCGCCTCTGTACTTTGTTTGATCTGGTTCACGGTGTGAAGCCAGGGATCAAACCCGACCTTGCCGGCGTCGGGCAGGGTGTCTTTCAGCCAGTCGGCAAGGCTCGTTTCCGGCCATGGTACCGGCGTGAACACATCGGCCACCTGCGCCTTGACCTGAGTGCGATAGCGCCCGTCGATGAACACACCGGCGTTCTTTGCAAGAACGGCGCAAAATCCGGCAGATCCGGTAAACCCGGTCAGCCAGGCCAGCCGCTCGTCATGCGGGGCCACGTATTCGCCCTGATGCGCATCTGCGCGTGGCACCAGAAAGCCGTCCAGCCCCGCTTTTTGCATTTCTGCACGCAAGTCGGCCAGTCGGGGTGGCCCCTGTTCGGGCCGGGCGGTTACCTCAAAACTTTGAAACATCCCAACCCCTTCATCTTTTCAAAAATACTTCCGCCGGAGGCTCCGGCGTCATCAGCCCGCGCGCCGGATACCCATGACGCGCGCCCGCGCCCGAGGATCATTGTCAAACAGGGCGGCCAGTTGTTCCGTCATGGCCCCGGCAAGCTGTTCAACATCGGTGATTGTCACGGCCCGGTCATAATAGCGGGTGACATCGTGGCCGATGCCGATCGCCAAAAGCTCGACCGCACGGCGACGCTCTACCATCGCGATCACATCGCGCAGGTGTTTTTCCAGATAGTTGGCCGGGTTGACCGACAGGGTGGAATCATCGACCGGCGCGCCATCCGAGATTACCATCAGGATCTTGCGCGATTCCGCACGCCCCAGCATCCTGCGGTGGGCCCATTCCAGCGCTTCGCCGTCAATGTTTTCCTTCAGCAAACCTTCCTTCATCATCAGGCCCAGATTGGGCCGTGTGCGCCGCCAGGGGGCATCGGCGGATTTGTAGATGATGTGGCGCAGATCGTTCAGGCGGCCGGGTTGTCCGGGGCGGCCATTGGCCAGCCACGCTTCGCGGGCCTGCCCGCCTTTCCATGCGCGGGTGGTAAAGCCGAGGATCTCCACCTTGACGTTGCAGCGTTCCAGTGTCCGGGCCAGAACATCGGCGCAGATCGCGGCAATCGAAATCGGGCGGCCGCGCATCGATCCGGAATTGTCCAGCAAAAGGGTCACCACGGTATCGCGGAACTCGGTGTCTTTTTCGACCTTGAAGGACAGGGGCGTTGTCGGGCTTGCCACGACACGGGCCAGACGACCGGCATCCAGAATGCCTTCTTCGCGATCAAATTCCCAAGACCGGTTCTGTTGCGCCTGAAGGCGTCGCTGCAATTTGTTGGCCAGCCGCGACACCGCGCCTTTCAGGGGTTCCAGTTGCTGATCCAGATAGGCGCGCAGCCGTTCCAGTTCGACCGGTTCGGCCAGATCCTCGGCGGCGATTTCTTCGTCGTGATCGCTCAGATACACGGTATAATTGGGGTCGGCGTCTGAAATCGGTTGCGGGGCGGGCGGCTCCAGCGGGGCTTCGCCTTCGGGCATTTCCGCTTCTTCGCCCATCTCTTCGTCGGCCATTTCGTCCATGCTGACCTGCGCCTGTGACGCGTCCTGCTGGTCTTCCTGGCTTTGCTCGGCGCTGGCTTCGGCGTCCTGATCGTCGTCGTCCTGATCGCCGGTGCTGTCGGGATCCTGTTCTTCTTCGCCGCCGTCTTCGGCTTCGTTTTCGTTTTCATCATCCAGTTGGTCGGGGTCGTCGCCCAGCTGGTCACCATAGCCCAGATCGGAAATCACCTGCCGCGCGAACTTGGCAAAGGATGCCTGATCCGACAGGGTGTCTTGCAGGTTGTCCAGCGTGCCGCCGGCCTGTTCTTCGATAAAGCCACGCCACAGTTCCATCACGTTCTGCGCGCCGGCGGGCAATGTGCGCCCGGTCGCCAGATGGCGGATCAGGTAACCGGCGGCCACGGAAAGCGGCGCGTCTGATGGCTGCTTGCAGTCCTCATAGCCCTTGCGCGTCGCCTCATGGGCGATCTTGGCGTCGATATTGCCTGCGGTGCCGGGCATATCGCGCGCGCCCATCGCTTCGCAGCGGGCAGTTTCCATCGCTTCGTAAAGTTCGCGCGCCATTTCTCCGGGCGGGGCGTAGCGCGCGTGGGTGCTGTCATTGTGATAGCGCCGGTTCAGTGCCAGCGCGTCGGCTGTGCCGCGTGCCAGAAGCACCTCGTCGCGTGTCATCCGGCGGCTGACTTGTGGCAGGCGCATCGCATCGCCCGACAGGCCAGATGGATCAACCGTATAGCTGACGCTCAATTCCGGATCATGCGCCATGACCTTGGTCGCCTCGGCCAGCGCTTTCTTGAACGGATCGGCAGGGTTGTCGGTTGGTTTGCTCATCTTCCGGGCCGGTATGTAAAACGGGCACCCGTCGTTACGGGCCCCGATGCGTCAATGACGGTGCGCGGCAGCGCTGGTATCATGCGCACAAATCGCGTCATCCCAGGCTCGCGCTGGCCGCGCTTTCGGGCAGTTCCTCGTCGAACAGGCGCTGGTAGAACTCGGCCACGGTCTGGCGTTCCAGCTCGTCGCATTTGTTCAGGAACGACAGGCGGAACGCATAGCCGACATTGCGGAAAATTTCGGCATTCTGCGCCCAGGCAATCACAGTGCGCGGTGACATGACCGTGCTCAGATCGCCCGACATGAAGGCGGTGCGCGTCAGATCGGCCACTGTGACCATCTGTTTGATCGTCTTGCGACCCTTGTCGCTGTTGTAATGCGGGTTCTTGGCCAGAACGATGGCGGTTTCGGCCTCGATGCTCAGATAATTCAGCGTTGCCACCAGTGACCAGCGGTCCATCTGGCCCTGGTTGATCTGTTGTGTGCCATGATAAAGCCCGGTTGTATCGCCCAGACCAACAGTGTTGGCGGTGGCAAACAGGCGGAAATAGGGGTGCGGGTCCAGCACCTTGTTCTGGTCCAGCAGGGTCAGTTTTCCGTCAACTTCCAGCACGCGCTGGATCACGAACATCACGTCCGCGCGGCCGGCATCATATTCATCAAACACGATGGCCGTTGGCGTACGCAGCGCCCATGGCAGGATGCCTTCCTGAAATTCCGTCACCTGAACGCCGTCGCGCAGTTTGATCGCGTCTTTGCCGATCAGATCGATCCGGCTGATGTGGCTATCCAGATTCACCCGTACCGTGGGCCAGTTCAGGCGCGCGGCGACCTGTTCGATATGGGTGGATTTTCCTGTGCCGTGATAGCCTTGGATCATCACACGCCGGTTGTGCGAAAACCCCGCCAGAATGGCCAGCGTGGTATCTGGATCGAATTTATAGGTGCTGTCCAGAAGCGGAACCCGATCAGATGTATCCGAAAACCCTTTGACGATCATGTCAGTGTCGATGCCGAATACATCGCGCACCGAAATCGTCTCGGTCGGTTTTGCATTGATATCGATCGAGCCGTCCGCCATCTGTCTTATCCTTGTAAAATATCCCCGGAACGGGGCGTCATTTGTGCAGTTTCCGTGGTGCAACATATCGCGAAGCAGGGCAAGGGGAAGGGGGGTGGAAAATAACGCTGTCCCCGCAAGGGGTGCCCCATAAGGATCGCCGTAGTGTGACGATCCGGAACTGTACAGGTCAGCCAAAGGCCCTGTGGGCACAGGCCGGTTATCAGTCCTTGAAGTTACGGCTAACCTTTAGCTGATCCCATGCCCAGACGACTTCCTGCAACTGTTCTTCCTGGCTGCGATCGCCCCCGTTCATATCCGGGTGCAAGACCTTGATCAGCGCCTTGTAGGCTTTGCGAACCTCGGTCTTTGTCCAGTGATCCTTGGCTTCCAGAATTTCGACGGCGCGGCGTTCGGTGGGCGGCAGTTTGCGGCTGTTGCTGACCCCTTTGCCGGGGTTTTGCGTGGCATTCGCACCCAGCACCTGATGCGGGTCTTCAATGCCCAAACGTGCCCAGGCGCGCGCTTCGGGGTCTTTCATCGGTTTGGTTTCACGTTCCCAAACCTTGTCCTTGGATTGCTGCGCGTTGATTTCAGCCTCGGTCGTGCCGTGGAAGAAATTCCATTTCAGATTGTATTCGCGCACGTGCTGTTGGCAGAACCAGAAATAATCGTCGAGAACATCCGGTGCTTTGGGCGCACGGTATTTTCCCGGTTCTTCGCAGCCTTCATGTTCGCACAGACGGACCGATGTTTCAGAGGCACCCGACATTCCGCGGCGGCCCCGCGGATTTTTCTTCTTGGCCGAAGACACAGACATGTCAAATCCAAACGGATCGTTCTTGTTCATTTTCGTGGTCCTCTTTCCGACTCGGCCCAGAGAGTTTAAAGTAAACACAGTCAGATTGAAGGGGTCAGGTTCAAAAAATGACAGATAAATTGGATGCAGCGGGCGTTGTGCCGGTTCTGGTGCGGGATGAAATCCACGATCGCCTTGAACAGACCTTTTCGCCCACCGCGCTTGAGGTTGTGGATGACAGCGAGGCGCATCGCGGCCACAGTGGATATCAGGAAGGCGGGCAGAGCCATTTCAATGTGATGATCCGCGCCGACGCATTCAAGGGGCAATCGCGGGTGGCGCGTCACCGGGCGGTTCATGCCGCGCTTGGGCCTGCGC
This sequence comes from Sulfitobacter sp. TBRI5, assembly GCF_051013555.1. Classification (NCBI taxonomy): domain Bacteria; kingdom Pseudomonadati; phylum Pseudomonadota; class Alphaproteobacteria; order Rhodobacterales; family Roseobacteraceae; genus Sulfitobacter; species Sulfitobacter sp. TBRI5. Next base: position 2,750,846 of record NZ_CP112884.1, read on the forward strand.
TTATTGCGCGTATTCACGCACTGGCGTTGGATATCGGCGTCTAGACAGGCTTTATTCAGCAGGTTTTTTCTGACCGGCGCGTTTTTTCAGGGCTTCGGTCATGCCCGCGACTTCCGACAGTTCTTCGACGCCATTGTCGCTTAGCATCTTGGTAGCGCCCGGCTGTCCTGCCGGCCTTTCCGGGTCTTGTGCAACCTCGGGCTCTGCGGGCGTCACGGGTTCTGGCGCCGCGACTTCCGCGTCGTCAGCCATTTTCAGCACAACCGGTTTGAACTCTTCCAGATCACCGGAACGCGCACGACGAAACACCAGCACGTTGCGATAGGTCGTGACAGAGCTGGTCAATCCACTGCGTTCGCGGCTGGGCAGGGTTTCGGCCCGCTGAAATTCCCATCCGTCGCTGCCCATGTCGTTCATCAGGTGCTGCAACGCATTTGCAAACCGCGATTCAGGCGTTTTCAACCCGCGCGCCTTAAGGCCTTTGGTCGGGGCAGGAACAACTTTGTACTCGTAGTGGGGCATGGGTTAAGCCTTGAAGGGATAGAACGGCGTCATAGCAAACGGTGCTGCATGCGCCAAGTGTTTGCGGTGCCCTGTCCGATCACAGGCCCAGTTTTTCGCTGACCAGTTTGTTCACCGCCGCCGGATTGGCTTTGCCGCCGGTTGCCTTCATCACCTGACCCACGAACCAGCCTGCAAGTTTCGGATTGGCCTTGGCCTTTTCGACCTGCGCAGGGTTATCGGCAATCACGGCATCCACAGCCGCTTCGATGGCGCCTGTGTCCGTGACCTGCTTCATCCCTTCCGTCTCGACGATCTCGACCGGATCGCGACCTGTCGTGTAGGCGATTTCAAAGACTTCCTTGGCGATCTTGCCGCTGATGTCGCCCTTGGAAATCAGCGTGATAATGCCGCCCAGCTGATCCGGGCTGACAGGGCTTGCGTCAATGTCGCGGTCATCTTTTTTCAACCGACCGAACAGTTCGTTGATGACCCAGTTCGCGGCCATTTTCCCGTCGCGCCCGTCTGCGGTTTTTTCGAAAAAGGCCGCGGCTTCGACATCGGCGGTCAGAACCGATGCATCGTAATCGGACAGGCCGAATTCAGTGATGAACCTTGCCTTCTTCGCATCGGGCAGTTCGGGCAGGCCCGCCTTGATTTCGTCCACCCAGCTTTGTTCGATGTCCAAAGGCAACAGGTCGGGGTCGGGGAAGTAGCGATAATCATGCGCCTCTTCCTTGGACCGCATTGAACGGGTTTCGCCCTTGTCCGGATCATAAAGGCGGGTTTCCTGATCGACCTTGCCACCGGCTTCGACGATGGCGATCTGCCGGCGGGCCTCGACTTCGATGGCTTGTTGGATAAACCGCATCGAGTTCATGTTCTTGATTTCACAACGCGTGCCCAGATGCGAAAAATCCTGTGTTTCCATGTATTTTTCGTATTGGCCGGGCAGGCAAATCGATACGTTCACGTCCGCACGCATCGCGCCCGATTGCATATCTCCGTTACACGTTCCCAGATAGCGCAGGATCTGGCGCAGTTTGGTGATATAGGCTGCGGCCTCTTCGGGGCCGCGAATATCGGGCCGGCTGACGATTTCCATCAGCGCCACGCCGGTGCGGTTCAGATCGACGAAAGACATGTTCGGATCCATGTCGTGGATCGATTTTCCGGCATCCTGTTCCAGATGGATGCGCTCTACCCGGACCAGACGCGCCTTGCCTTCGCCCATTTCCACCAGCACTTCGCCCTCGCCTACGATGGGGTGATACAATTGCGAAATCTGATAGCCCTGCGGCAGATCGGGATAAAAGTAGTTCTTGCGGTCAAAGGCTGAATTCAGGTTGATATGCGCGTTCAGGCCCAACCCGGTGCGCACCGCCTGTTCGACACAGAATCGGTTGATCACCGGCAGCATGCCCGGCATCGCGGCATCCACAAAGGCCACATTGGCATTGGGTTCCGCCCCGAATTTGGTGGACGCGCCGGAAAACAGTTTCGCGTTCGAGGTGACCTGGGCGTGCACCTCCATCCCGATCACCAGTTCCCAGTCGTGTTTGGCACCGGCTATCCGTTTGGGGGTCGGGGCCTCGTAGGTGTGGTCCAGCATGGTCTGCCTCATCATCTCGCAACGATGTGGGTTCTAGGGCAGGGCGCGCATCAGGGCAAGAGCGGTCAGGCGGCGCTGACCATCGGACCAGAGGGTGTAAAGGTCACCTGATGCCCGCGGGCGATATCATCGCGGAACAATGTGGCAATCACGTCCAGCGCGTTGCGGCGTCCGTGTTCGGCAAAATTGCGCATGGAACGCACCCGTGCCGAGTTGTCAAAGCCGGTGGTGGCATGAGCCCAGACCAGTGGATGGATTTCTGTCATATGGTCGCGAATGATCCAATCGGCGCAATCGATCAGTTGATGACGCACCAGGTCCGCCTCGTCCGCGCTGCCGCATCTGGCGCGAACGGCAACCGCGCAATAGGCGGCCAGCAGGTTCACGGTGTGCTGGTCGGGGGCGTGGGCCAGAATGTCATGCAGCCCTTCAATGAAGAATTCCACCTCGACCTGTGCGCAAGCGGCATCGTCGATCACGACAGCATCGAAATACGACCACGTATAGGCGCCAGCGCCCCAGATATCGATGGTGCGCGACGCGGTGCGACGGGCCTCAAGTTCCAGCTGGGCCAGTGATCCGAACCAGCGGGGCAGCAGATGGTTGCCCATGGCACGCATGTGGTGCGGGTTTTTCGGATCAAGATCAATCAGCGCTTCGTAATCGTCCGCGACGCGGGTGCGGGAATTGGGATAGCCTGCCAGCAACGCACAGCGCGCCGCAGCAAGCGCGGGGCTAAGCGGTTCCAGACCGGAAAACTGGTTCAGAATTCCGGTTGCGCGGTCAAAATGGGCGGCGAACGCCTCGCGGTTTTGCGGTTTGAGTTCGGTCAGCCAGCCTGTACCGCGCCACGCCCACCCCATATCCAAATGTGCGTGCGCGACAATCAGGGCGACCGGATAATTGTCTGGATGTTCGTCCAGCACCTGTTCCAGCGCTTCGATGCCATCAAGAATAGGTGCGCCGCTGGCGGGTTTCCCGTCAAACAAGGCATGTTCGGCGGCAAGAACAACATCGGCCCGCGCCCCGTACATCAACAGATCGGCAACCGGCATGCCGCCGCGTGTTTTCGCACGGGTCTGATCGGCATCGAAAATCAGCTGCGACAGCGTTTCCCAGTCTTCCTGTCGCGCCAGTTTCTGGCCCTTGTTCTGAAACGCCGTGCGTTCGGCATGTTCCGATGTTGCTTCGACAACGGGAATGTTCAGATGATCGGCAATGTTGCGCTTGACCTGAAAGTCGATGGGTTCTGCACTGTGGCAAACAGGTTGTGCCGCCCGGTTTCGGGCGGGCATCGCGGCTTTTGCAGTTTCCATACAAGCGGAAACCGGCGCAATTGCATTGCGCAAAACAGAAAAACTAAGCCTTAGATCGCGCATTTCGGTAACATCCAACTCATTGATAATCTTAACTGGGTACAGGGCAGGGTTTTGCCTGTGCAATCAGGCCTAAAAAAGGCGCAACTGGGGTGATATCTGGCAATTGAAAGGGCGGTTGGCCTGCCCGGGTTTTCAATTGCGCTGCCCTGCGGACAAGGGAATACTGGCGTTGATGATTGAACGCGTTCTTTATCTGGTCATTGCCGGTGCTTTGGGGCTGGCATCGACAGCGCCGTTGCTGGCGTCGACAGAGGATGGGTTGGTGCGCCCGCTGGTACGTGAAGCGAATCTACCGCGGACCCGTTGGGAATACCAACAAGGGTCAGATATCTGGACACGGGGCGCGCTGGCGGCGCTTAGAACGCATGGTGCGGCGCTCGCGCAATCGGAACCCGTTGATATCAAAGACTGGTGCCCCGCCTATCCGGAGGCGGATCTGGCCCAGCGGCAGGCATTCTGGGTCGGGTTTCTGTCTGCGCTGGCGAAACATGAAAGCACCTACAGGCCCTATGCCGTGGGCGGCGGCGGGCGCTGGTTCGGATTGCTGCAAATCCAGCCATCGACCGCGCGGGGATATGGTTGCGCTGCCCGTTCGGGGCAGGACCTGAAAGACGGCGCATCCAATGTCAGTTGCGCGGTTCGGATCATGGCCGTGACGGTGCCGCGTGACGGTGTCGTTGCAACCAAAGGCGGGCGCTGGGGCGGTGTCGCTGCCGATTGGGGGCCGATGCGCAATGCCAACAAGCGCGCTGACATGCAGGCATGGCTCGGCAAACAAACCTATTGCCGCCCGCTTCAGTCCGTGCGTCCGCGTGAACGCACGGGCACGGGTGGCGATCGCTGATCTGCCGGGCATTCACATCAGAGAGAAGTGATGTCGTTCGACCCGCACCCCCTGTGCGCTCAGCGCCTGTTCGAATATCTGGTGTGGTGGCAGGCTTTCATAAGGCAGTCTGATCTTTTTGCGTGCCGGCGTCACTGCGCTGACGCGCACTGAAAAATCCAGCCTTGTGTCAAAGCGCATGTGGTCGATATCCTGCAGCGCCATATCGGCCCTGCGCTTTCCGGTGAACCAGGACAGGGTTGTCTCGTCGAGTTCGACACCCGCCGCGCGGTTGGTGAACAGATCCCACAGCGCCGGCAGAGTAAAGGCCGCCAGAATGGCCATTAGCCACCATGCCGCATCCACCAGAATTACGGCTGCAATCAGGACGAAATAGATCGCAATCACGATTGTTGCGGTGCGGTGGTTGCGCCCGTAATTGACATGCCGGAAGGGGGCGGGTTGTGTCATGCCCCCCTGATCCGGCTGATCATTTCATGTGTGTCGCGCGACAGATCGGGCGTTGCCGCGATTCGGTCAAGCTGGGCGCGCACATGATCCTGACGTTTGCTGTCATAGCGGCGCCATGTCTGGAACGCGCTGGTCATGCGGGCGGTTGTCTGCGGATTGACCGCATCCAGTTTGATCAGCCAGTCGGCCAGCAGCGCATACCCGCTGCCGTCCTGTTGATGAAACCCTGCGTGATGCATTGACAAAGCACCCAGTGTGGCACGGAACCTGTTGGGGTTTTTCCAATTGAAATCAGCATGTTTCGTCAGGTTCTTCGTGATTTCCACGGTCTGGTGCGGCGTGGACTGGATGATTTGCAGGCTGAACCATTTGTCGATCACCAGACGGTCGTGTTTCCACTGGTCGTAGAACGCTTGTGTTTCCGCGATCCCTTTTCCGGAATTCAGCAAACAGGCAAGAGCCGACAATTGTTGAGTCATATTATCCGCGGATTCGAACTGCCGCGCCGCCTGCGCGCCACCGTCAAGGCGCGACATCAGTGCAAGAACAGCCCCCTGCAACGCGCGTTTGCCGACCTGATCGGCATCCGGCGAATAGGGGGCGTCAATATGCATTTCACTGTAGAGTCGTGGCAGAAGATCCTGATTATATTGCGAGATAGCCTGCTTCATCGTTTCGCTGGCTGCCCAGATCGCTTGCGGGTCAGGCACATGCCCGGTGTCGTGCAGACTGGTGGCCATATCGGACTGGCTGGGCAGTCCCAGCATCAGGGCACGGGTTGCCGGGTCAACACTGTCGTCGCGCAACACGGCCGCCATCCCGGCAAGAAAGGTGGTGTCGGGGGGCGCGTCTTTCAGAATCATGTCGCTCAGGGCGGCGCGCGCCAAGGCGCGTCCCGCTTCCCACCGGTTGAATGGGTCGGTGTCATGGGCCAGCAGGAAACCGCGTTGCGCCTCGCCCTCGGGGTGGGACAGGATGACCGGCGCCGAAAAGCCGCGCAAGATCGATGCAACGGGGCGCGTGGCAAGCCCTTTGAAGGAAAAGGACTGGCGCGCCTGCGTCATTTCCAGAACCTGTGTTTCCTGTACCTCGTCACCGTTCTGGCCCAGCAGACCGACAGCAATGGGAATAACCTGTGGCTGCGGGTCGGGCGTAGTAGAACTTGGCTTTGTATCCTGTTGAAAGGTAAGGGTAAAAACCCCGTCTTTGAAATCTTCTTCGACGGACAGGCGCGGTGTTCCGGCCTGTGAATACCAGCGTTTGAACTGTGACAGGTCGCGACCTGTGACATCTTCGAACACTTTCAGCCAATCCTCGATCGTGGCGGCGTCACCGTCATGGCGTTTGAAATAAAGATCAAGCGCCTTGCCATAGGCCTCATCCCCGACCAGTGTTTTCAGCATGCCGATCACCTCGGCGCCTTTTTCGTATACAGTTGCGGTATAGAAGTTGTTGATTTCCTGAAAGCTTTCCGGGCGTACCGGATGCGCCAGCGGACCGTTATCTTCGGGAAACTGGCGCGCGCGCAGATCAATCACATCGGTGATGCGTTTTACCGGAGCACTGCGTACATCGGACGTGAACTGGGCGTCGCGGTATACCGTCAATCCTTCTTTCAAGCACAGTTGGAACCAGTCGCGGCAGGTGATGCGGTTGCCCGTCCAGTTGTGGAAATATTCATGGGCGATGATCGCTTCGATCCGTTCGAAATTTGTGTCGGTCGATGTTTCCGGGCTGGCCAGAACGGCTGAGGAGTTGAAGATGTTCAGCCCCTTGTTCTCCATCGCCCCCATGTTGAAATCGTCCACCGCCACGATGTTGAATACGTCCAGATCATATTCGCGGCCGTAAACGTCTTCGTCCCACTTCATGGATTTTTTCAGGGCTTCCATGCCAAACGCACATTTGTGCAGATCATCGGCACGCACCCAGATGTTCAGCGCGACCTTTTTTCCAGTCATCGTTGTAAACGTATCGGGATGGTTCACCAGATCACCGGCAACCAAAGCAAAAAGATAGGCGGGTTTGGGCCACGGATCATGCCATTCGGCCCATCCGTCGCCGGCCCCGACAGGGTTGCCGTTGGACAGCAGAACGGGGTGGGGGCCATTTATGCGTACGGTAAACACGGACATCACGTCGGGGCGATCCGGATAGTAGGTGATCTTGCGAAACCCCTGCGCCTCGCACTGGGTGCAATACATGCCGCTGGATTGATAAAGGCCCTCCAGTGCCGTGTTTGAGGCCGGATCAATCTCGACCTCGGCTTCCCAGATAAACGGGGCGTCCGGAACGGGGCATCTCAGCCCGTCGTCCGTGCATTCGGGATCGACTTTGGTGCCGTCAATGCTGGCGCGGATCAGCGTGAGGTCTTCGCCGTGCAGGAAGAACGTGCGGTCCTTTGCATCGGGATTGGGGCGAAACTGGATCCGGCTGGCTACTTTGGTGGCATGAGGCGACAGATCAAAGGTCAGGTGAACCGCATCCACAAGATATCCGAAAGGTTCATAATCGCTCAGGTAAATTGTTTCTGGGGCAGCGTCTTTCATGGGGAACCTTTCGGGCTGGGAACGCGCAGACGGTAGAAAGATTGCGCATCCGCTGCAAGCAGGGTTTGGCCGAGCTTTAACCGGGTTGGAACCCGCCATTGTGCAATTGGGCACACGCGCGTGTGCGCACGAAGCCACTGGCATAGGGTTAAAAGGCATTTTATAAACGCGTGAAGTCCATAACAGGGAAAATCATGGTCCGTCGCAGCCCGCAGCGCCCGATTGTCGGCATTATTTCAAATCAGTATCTGCTGAATGACCAGTATCCGGCCCACGCGGGCGGGACGATGAATTCGGCTGCGATTGCCGATGTGTCCGGCTGTCTGCCCATGCTGATCCCGGCCGATCCCCGGTTTGTATCGGTGGATGAGCTTTTGGACGTATGCGACGGTTTCATGCTGACAGGTGGACGCCCGAACGTGCATCCCGAGGAATATGGCGAGGCGGAAACCGAAGCACATGGTACGTTTGATCGCGCGCGTGATGCTATTGTGCTGCCACTGGTGCGCGCCTGTGTGGCGCGCGGGCAGCCGTTTCTGGGTGTGTGCCGCGGTTTTCAAGAGGTGAATGTCGCGATGGGGGGAACGCTTTATCCGGAAATCCGGGATTTGCCGGGGCGAATGAACCACCGCATGCCGCCCGATGGCACGTTGGAAGAAAAATTCGAACTGCGCCACAAGGTGCGGTTTACAGAAAACGGTGTATTCCACGGTGTTATGGGCGCCACCGAAGTGATGACAAACACCTTGCACGGGCAGGGTATCAAGACACCGGGCAAGGATATCGTAATCGACGGATACGCGCCTGATGGCACGCCCGAGGCGATCTATATACGAGGTGCCAAGGGCTTTACCCTGTCGGTTCAGTGGCATCCGGAATGGGACGCCTGCAACGATCCCGTATCGCGCCCCCTGTTCGAGGCGTTCGGCGCAGCAGTCAGGGACTGGGCGGCGCATGACGACACATCGGAAATTTCAAAAATAGCCGCGCAGCTTTAACGCAAAGCAATACAAACGCAAATCACACGATTTACTTTGGCCGCATGACACATTCTGACGCCCGGAAAATACTTATCGTTTACGCCTCGACCGAGGGGCAGACCCGAAAAATCGCGCGGTATTGCGCTGACAGATTGATGGCCATGGGCCATTCGGTCGAAATGTTGCGCGCTGCCGATGATGATGGCGGTACTTTGGGGCAGGCGGATGCGGTCATTCTGGCCGGATCGGTCCATATGGGCCGTTTGCAAAAGGAACTGGCCGATTTTGCCACCGCTCATGTGGGCGAACTGAACGAAAGGCCGACGCTGCTTTTGCAGGTTTCATTGGCCATTGCCGGAGGCGATGAAAAGGAACTGGCCGATCTGGACCGGATTGCGGCCGAATTCTGCGACAAGGCCGGATTGCGCCCGTTGTCGATCCACCAGGTTGCCGGTGCGTTTCGTTTCACGCAGTACGATTTCTTCAAATCGTGGGCGATGCGCTATATCGCGGCAAAGATGGATCAGGACGTCGATCCGCACGCGGATCGGGAATACACGGATTGGGCCAAACTGGCTGACATCGTAAAGGATTTCGTCAGCTTCAAAGGCCGGTCCGCAGATGCCAAAGCTCCGGAAACAGTTCGACCTCAAGCATCTTCCTGAGGTAACTGACGCCGCCGGTCCCGCCGGTGCCGCGTTTGAAGCCGATGACACGTTCCACCGTGGTCACATGATTGAACCGCCAGCGGCGAAAGTAATCTTCAAGATCGACCAGCTTTTCCGCCAGTTCATAAAGTTCCCAATGGGTTTGCGGCGCGCGATAGACCTTGCTCCAGGCGGCGATGATGGCATCGCTGGGGGTATGCGGCATGGCGATATCGCGGTGCAGTGCCTCCTCCGGCAGGGGAATCGAGGCATGTAGCGCCTGCAATGCCACATCATAGAGTGACGGAGTCGCCAGTTCGGCCTGCAACAGGGCCGTTATGTCCGGGCGGTGTGCATGCGGGCGCAGCATCGCGGGGTTGCGATTGCCCAGAACGAATTTGATCTGACGGTACTGATGCGATTGAAAGCCCGAAGACTGGCCAAGTGAGTCGCGAAAGGCGGTGTAATCGCTGGGCGTCATGGTGCGCAGAACATCCCATGCATTGTTCAGCTGTTCGAAAATGCGCGAGACGCGCGCCAGCATCTTGAACGCAGGGCGGCGGTCACCCGTTTGCAGCGTCGCGCGCGCCGCTGTCAGTTCGTGTATCGCCAGCCGCATCCATAATTCCGATGTCTGGTGCTGGATGATGAACAGCATTTCGTCATGCGCGTCTGACACCGGATGCTGTGCGTCCAGCAGGGCTGACAGGCTCAGATAATCGCCATAGGACATACGCCCGTCAAAGGACATTTGCGCGCCTTCTTTGGCGGGGTCGTAGGGATCGGTCATGTTGCAATATCCTTTTGCATCAGTGACATATGAAAGCGTTCTAATGTCTGTCCGTTGACGGGATGCTGCTCCCTGCAGTCAATCTGCCAGCCGTTCTTTTCAAAGAATTTCCGTGCGCCAAGGCTGGCATGCACGGTCAGGGTGGTCATATTGTCTTGCTTTGCACGTTTCATCAGCGCGCGATACAGCGCATCGGCCACGCCTGTGCCTTTGGCCTCGGGCAGAACAAAGGCCATGTCCAGATAGCCCTCGGCGGTCAAAGACATGAACCCGATGATTTGCCCATCCTGTTCGGCAACCCGGCAATGCTGGTTCAGCAGGCGGTCGGGTGTGGCATCATCCGGCGCGCTTGCAAGGGCCCAAGCGGCGCGCTGGTCTGTGCTGTAATATTCTGCGGCGCCTTCGCGCACGGCCCGGTAGAAAACCGCAGCGCATGCTGCGCGATCCTGCGGGTGATAGGGGCGGATCAGCGGTGTCATGTGACTGCGGCGCGAACCTTGTATTCGTCGCGGTCCCACAGTTTGTTTTCCATCACGTCAGCCATGATATCAACAGCTTGGCGTACATCGTTCACGTCGATGTACAGCGGTGTAAAGCCAAATCGCATCACATCCGGCATCCGGAAATCGCCGATCACTCCGCGTGCGATTAACGCCTGCATCGCCGCGTATCCCTGTTCAAAGCGGAACGATACCTGCGAACCGCGCCGCGCAGCATCTCGCGGGCTGGCCAGTGTCAGTTGCGGGCATTTGCGTTCGACCAGTTCCACAAACAGGTCCGTCAGTTCCATTGATTTGGCGCGCACATCTGTCATATCGGCCATGTCCCAGATATCAAGCGCGCATTCCAGCGCGGTCATCTGCAGGACCGGCGGTGTGCCCACGCGCATCCGTTCGATGCCTTGCCCCGGGCGATAGTCCAGATCAAAGGCGAAAGGGGCGGCATGGCCCAGCCAGCCTGACAGGGCCGGTTTGATGTGATAGGCGTGGCGCGGCGCGACATAGATGAACGCTGGCGCGCCGGGGCCGCCATTCAGGTATTTGTAACTGCACCCCACCGCGAAATCCGCGCCCGCTGCTGCGACATCCACCGGGATCGCGCCTGCGGAATGGGCCAGATCCCAGACCGTTAGAATGCCGTGGTCATGCGCCTTTTTGGTCAGGGCGGCCATATCGTGCATCCGGCCCGTGCGGTAATCCACCTCGGTCAGCATCATAACGGCCACATCATCATTGATCGCATCGGCAACATCTTCTGGATCGACGATGCGCAATTCGTGACCGCGATCCAGCGTGTTCAGCAACCCTTGCGCCATATACAGATCGGTCGGGAAATTGCCGTTGTCAGACAGGATCACCTTGCGGTCCTGCGCCAGATCAAGTGCAGCGGCCAGCGCCTGAAACACCTTGATGGTCAGGGTATCGCCCATGACCACATGGCCGGCTTCGGCGCCGATCATTGCGCCGACACGGTCGCCGATTGTCATCGGTTGCGCCATCCAGCCGGCCTTGTTCCAGCCGGTGATCAGCATTTTGCCCCATTCGTCCCGCAGCATCCCGTCCAGTCGGGCAGGGGCTGATTTAGGCAGGGGGCCAAGCGAATTGCCATCCAGATATATCATGCCTTCGGGCAGATCGAACATGGCTTTGGTGGCGGCGAAATCGGTCATCTGGCCCTCATCAGGTATTTTAGGCTTAAAGTATATCTGCGGGCATACGCCCCGAAACGCTGTGTGTAAAGCCGTGGCCTAAATCTGACCGCCAGCGATTTCGATAGATTGACCGTTCACGCTTTGCGATCCGGGCAAACACAGCCACAACGCTGCGGTGGCAACTTCGTCGGGCGCGATCAGACGCTGGTGCCGGTTGGCCTTGATCATAAGGTTTCGGGCCTCATCGGTTGAAATGCCCGTGCGTTCGGCAATGCTGGTGGTGTTTTGCGCCACGATGTTCGTATCCACATAACCCGGGCACAACGCGTTGAACGTATAGGGTTTGCCCATGTAATCCTCGCTCAGGGCGCGGGTCAGCCCGATCAGCCCGTGTTTGGATGCGGTATAGGCCGACGCACCTTTCAACCCGCGCACCCCCGCAATGGACGATACAGTGATCACGCGGCCCCAGTCGGTTTGCACCATGCTGTTCATCGCCTCGCGGATGGTCAGAAAGGCGCCGTCCAGATTGGTGGCCATGATGTTGCGCCAGAATGCCATGTCTGTCTTGTGCAAGGCGCGCCCTTCGGCGATGCCGGCATTTGCAACACAAATCTGGATCGGGCCATGGGCTTGCACGGCCTGCGACATGACCTGTCTGACATCGCTTTCGTCGCGGACATCCATTGCCAGACCTGTGATCTGATCTGTGGCCACCCGATCCAGTACCTGTTGGCGGCGCCCGGTGATCGTGACGTGGGCCCCGTTATCGGCCAGCGCCTGTGCGATTGCCAGCCCGATGCCCGATCCCCCGCCGGTGACAAAGGCATGTTTCCCGCTTAACTGCATCTGCAATTCTCCTCTTTTCACGCAGCTTAGCGGGGTATGGCCGGGGGGCAAGCAACGGCTTTACTTACCCATTCGTATCTGTGAATGTGATGTGAGCGAAAGGAGCTGCCATGAAGTATTTTTTGGGTGCCATTCTGATCCTGACAGCCGGCATTGCGCAGGCCAGCGAAGAGATCGCCGACCAGTATCCGCAATCAGAGCTGTATTCCAAACCCGTTGAATTCATACCGCATGTGTATTCCGCAATCGGGGCCACGGCACCGCCGACCTATGAAAACGCGGGCCACAACAACAACCTGTCATTTATCTTGACGGATGAAGGGGTTGTGGTGATAAATTCGGGTGCGTCCTATCGTCTGGCCGCCGCATTGCATGATGAGATCAGGGCGGTCACAGACCAACCTGTGGTTCTGGTGATCAATGAAAACGGGCAGGGCCATGCGATGCTGGGCAACGGCTATTGGGCGGAACAGGGTGTAGATATTCTGGCCCATCAGGACGCGATTGCCGAAACGATGGAAAACGGTGATTTCATCCTTCAAGGCATGCAGCGGTATAACCGTGACAAGGCCGAAGGAACTGATGTGGTCCATGCCAACCTGTCGTTCGAGGACCGGTATGACCTGACTTTGGGGGGCGTAGACATACAGGTGCTGCATCTGGGGCCTGCCCATGATCCCGGCGACGCGCAGATCTGGATACCGCAATGGAACATCATGATTACGGGTGACATCGCGTTTCACGAACGGATGCTGCCGATTTTCGCACATACCTGCACCTCGTGCTGGATAGAAACATGGGAAACGGCACTGGAACCCCTAGCACCGACATATGTGATCCCCGGACATGGCCACCCGACCAATTTTGATCAGGTCCGCCGGTACACATTGGATTATCTGGTGGATTTGCGCGCCAAAATCGGTGCTTATATCGATCATGGCGGCGATCTGGCCGGCGCCTATTATGTGGATCAGTCAAACTGGGCCGGGCTTGATACGTTTGAAGAGCTTGCTACAAAAAATGCAGGCCGCGTGTTCGAAGAGATGGAGTGGGAATAGTGCAAATCTGCTGCATGGGGGGCGACCGGTTCGGTTTGCAACGCGGAACCTGTCCGCGATGAAATGGCTGGATACGCCCCCTGTCTGGCTGGCCGGATTTGTTGCGCTGGCGTGGGTGCAGTCGTCCTATTTTTCATTCGGGCTGGATTTTGGCGGAGCGTGGGCCGGATTTGCGGCGGGCATTCTGATCGGTGGCGGAATAATCCTGGCGCTGATGGCTTTTGTTGAATTCCGCCGTCATAAGACAACAATCGTACCGCACCAGACACCTGAACGGCTGATCCAGTCTGGCATATTCAGCAAATCGCGAAACCCGATCTATCTGGGCGACGTTCTTATTCTGGCAGGTTTGATCCTGCGCTGGGATGCGGTGCCGTCGCTGGCGCTGGTGCCGGTTTTCGTCTGGGTTCTGGAAAAGCGGTTCATCATCCCCGAAGAAAACCGGATGCGGCGCACCTTCCGGATGGATTTTGCCCGCTACGAAGGCAAGGTGCGCCGCTGGGTTTAGATCAATTGCGAAAAATTCTATTTCAATCGCCTCTATTGCTTGCGCAACTATATTGCGCGCGCTAGGGAACTAACCTGACGCCGCATGCTGCCCTGCGGCAAAATGAAATCTACCAGACGGGGGAATTCAAGTTGAAGATCGGAACACCCAAAGAAGTCTTTGAGGGCGAGGCACGCGTGGCCATGACCCCCGACAGTGCCGTTCAATTGCAAAAGCTGGGCCATGAGTGTCTGGTTGAATCGGGCGCCGGTGTCGCTGCCGGGTTTTCCGATGCGGCCTACAAGGCGGCCGGCGTCAAGATTGCAAAGACCGCGGCGGCCCTGTTCAAAGGCTCTGACGTGGTGGCCAAAGTCCGCCCCCCCACCGAAACAGAAGCCAAGCGCCTGACCGACGGGCAAACCCTGATTTCGTTCTTTTACCCCGGGTCCAATGAAAAACTGATGGATCTGGCTGCGTCCAAGGGCGCCACCGTGATCGCGATGGATATGGTGCCACGCATCAGCCGTGCGCAGAAAATGGATGCGCTCAGCTCGATGGCGAATATCGCAGGCTACCGCGCCGTGATCGAGGCCGGTAACAATTTCGGGCGCTTTTTCACCGGGCAGGTGACTGCCGCAGGCAAGGTGCCCCCGGCCAAGGTTCTGGTTGTGGGCGCCGGTGTGGCCGGATTGGCCGCCATCGGCACCGCCACATCGCTGGGTGCGATCACCTATGCGTTTGATGTGCGCCCCGAAGTGGCCGAACAGATCGAAAGCATGGGCGCAGAGTTCGTGTTTCTGGAATTTGACGCCAGCGAACTGCCGGATGGCGCGGCGACAGGCGGGTATGCGCCCCCGTCCAGCCCTGAATTTCAGGCCAAACAGCTTGAGAAATTCCGCGAACTGGCCCCCGATATCGATATCGTGATCACCACGGCACTGATCCCCAACCGCGCCGCGCCGATCCTGTGGACCAAGGATATGGTCGAAGCGATGAAGCCCGGGTCGGTCATTGTCGATCTGGCGGCAGAGCGGGGCGGCAATTGCGAACTGACCGTGGCAGATGAAAAGGTTGTGACCGACAACGGTGTCACGATCATCGGCTACACCGACTTTCCCAGCCGGATGGCGGCGCAAAGCTCGACACTTTATGCGACCAATGTCCGCCACATGATGGCCGATCTGACACCGGAAAAAGACGGTGTGATCAATCACGACATGGAAGATGATGTGATCCGCGGGGCCACCGTGACCCACGCCAAAGAGGTGACGTTCCCGCCCCCGCCGCCCAAGGTGCAGGCGATTGCGGCCAAACCCAAGGAAAAGGTCAAGGAACCGACCGCCGAAGAAAAGCGCGCGGCCGAACTTGCCGCGTTCAAGCAGCAGACCCGCAATCAGGTCACATTGCTGGCTGTCGGCGGAGCCCTGGTGCTGGCTGTCGGGCTGGTCGCTCCGGCCAGCTTTATGCAGCATTTCATCGTTTTCGTCCTGGCGGTCTTTGTCGGTTTTCAGGTGATCTGGGGGGTTGCGCACAGTCTGCATACCCCGCTGATGGCCATCACCAACGCAATCTCGTCGATCATTATTCTGGGTGCGCTCATGCAGATCGGATCAGGATCATTTCTCGTGATCCTGCTGGCGGCTCTATCGGTCTTTATGGCCGGAATTAACATCTTCGGGGGTTTCCTCGTGACACGGCGCATGCTCGCCATGTTCCAGAAATCCTAAGGGGGCCCGCGACATGGAATACGGTTTCACAACAGCAGCATATGTGGTTGCAGCAGTTCTTTTCATCCTCAGCCTTGGCGGTCTGTCCGGACAGGAAAGCGCCAAGCGCGCGGTCTGGTATGGCATCATGGGTATGGGGTTGGCGGTTTTTGCCACCCTGATCGGCCCGGGATCGGGCCTGTGGCTGGCATCAATCGTGCTTATCGCGCTGGGCGGAGCCATCGGCTATCAGCTGGCGACCCGCGTGCAGATGACGCAGATGCCCGAACTGGTCGCGGCCATGCACAGCCTTGTGGGTCTGGCGGCGGTTTTCGTCGGCTTCATCGCGCATATCGAACTGGGCCGGGTGCTGGCCATGGACGATACCGCGCGCAAATCTCTGGAAGGGTTTGCCGCCCTGCTGGCCAAGAAAGACGCAACCGAGGTGTCGATCCTGCGGGTTGAATTGTTCCTTGGCGTGTTCATCGGTGCGGTGACGTTCACCGGCTCTGTCATTGCCTATGGCAAACTGGCGGGCAAGGTTGACACGGCGGCCAAGAAACTTCCGGGCGGGCATATGCTGAATGCGACTGCGGCCGCAATCTCGGTGTTGTGCCTGATCTGGTATTTCAACACGGGCGGGTTTCTGCCCCTGTTCGTGATGACGCTTGCGGCGTTGTTCATCGGCTATCACCTGATCATGGGCATCGGCGGGGCGGACATGCCTGTCGTTGTCTCGATGCTGAACAGCTATTCGGGCTGGGCGGCGGCGGCGATCGGCTTCAGCCTTGGCAATGATCTGCTGATCGTGGTCGGCGCATTGGTCGGCTCAAGCGGTGCGATCCTGTCCTACATCATGTGCAAGGCGATGAACCGGTCGTTTATCAGCGTTATTCTGGGTGGCTTTGGCGGCCCTGCGGGCGAACAGATGGCGGTCGAGGGCGAACAGATCGCCATCGAGGCCGAAGGCGTTGCCACCGCCCTGAACGAAGCCGACAGCGTGATCATCATTCCGGGATACGGCATGGCGGTCGCGCAGGCCCAGCAGGGCGTTGCCGAACTGGTGCGCAAACTGCGCGCCAAGGGCAAGAATGTGCGTTTTGCCATTCACCCCGTGGCAGGGCGGTTGCCCGGCCACATGAACGTTCTGCTGGCCGAGGCGCGTGTGCCTTATGACATCGTGATGGAAATGGACGAAATCAACGACGATTTTCCGGATACGGATGTGGCGATCGTGATCGGGTCCAACGATATCGTGAATCCCGCGGCACAGGATGATCCTAACAGCCCCATTGCCGGTATGCCGGTTCTGGAATGCTGGAAGGCCAAGCAGGTGTTTGTTTCAAAACGCGGCCAGGGCACAGGCTATTCCGGTATCGAAAACCCGTTGTTTTTCAAGGAAAATACGCGGATGTTCTACGGCGACGCCAAGGCGTCACTGGACAAGCTTTTGCCCATGATCGAGTAGGGCGTACCGCCTGCACGACACCTGAATTATGGATGCCTCGCACGATATGTGCGGGGCATTTTCCGTTCAAGCCGTCCGGTTTTGCCGTTCCAGATTGCATTGCATACCATCGTATCCTGCTAACTTACTGAAAATTAACAAAAATAACTTTCATTTATGCGCCCGACCTGTAAAAAGGCCATGTCGACATCTAGGACAGGTTTCATGCCCCCGATCCAGGACCATCCGCTGCGCTATCCGCTTGCCAACGAACTGCACGCGCGCCCGTTTCCCGCCACCAGCGTGCCGTGTACGGCAGTCTATATCGCCATCAAACAACCCGACGATGCCGCACACCGGGACCGTGCCAGGGATATGGATCATCTGGTTGACCTGCTGGACCGGTTCGGCGCGCCCCATCCCCAACCCGGCGCGACGCATTATTCCGGCAAGATCGGGCGCCACATGCTGAAATGGGAACAGCACACCGAATTCGTGACCTATACAGCCTTCGTGGACGGCGTCAGCGACCGGCCGTTCAATCCTGCCGATTTTGAGGTGTTCCCCGAAGACTGGCTGGCGCGCGCACCGGGGCAGCGTATCACATCGATCATGTTGCGAGTGCTGGAACGCCCCTTGGACGAACAGATAAGCACATTGATCGGCGACTGGTTCGTTCCAGAAAGCGTGGCGGTTGCGCATGTGCTGGACCATGCGGCGGTTGTGGCGGGTGATTTCAGGATCGACGCAGCGGGGCACCAGCGGTTTGCCGTGTTTGTGTCGCCCGATGTCGGGCGCCGGCGTGTGGGCCGTGTGGTGCAGCGCCTGTGCGAGATTGAAACCTACAAATCCATGTCGATGCTGGGGTTTTCACGCGCGCGCAAACTGTCGGCGATGCTGGGCGGGCTGGATGGCCGTCTGACGGCACTGATGGGGGACATGTCAGAGGGGCGTGTCCCTGCGGATCAGACGCTGGCATCGCTGCTGTCGATTTCGGCGGAACTGGAAACGCTGGCGGCGCAATCCTCGTTCCGGTTCGGCGCAACGGGCGCCTATGATGCCATCGTGAACCAGCGTATCGCGGTTCTGCGCGAAACCCGTTTTCTGGGTCGGCAGACATTCGGCGAATTCATGATGCGACGGTTCGAACCGGCAATGCGCACCGTGAAATCCACTGAAAGACGGCTGGAAACCATGGCGGATCGCGCCATTCGTGCGGGCGATCTGCTGCGCACGCGCGTTGATGTGGAACGCAGCGCGCAGAACCAGAAACTGCTGGAAAGCATGGACAGTCGCGCCGATATGCAACTGCGCCTGCAACACACGGTCGAAGGCCTGTCTGTGGTGGCAATCAGCTATTACGCGGTGTCACTGGTTGGGTATCTTCTTTATCCGCTGACCGCGGTGACGGGACTAAGCAAAGGAAACATTCTCGCGCTGTCCACTTTGCCGGTGGTGGCGCTGGTCTGGTACTTTGTCCGCCGGATCAGGGCGCGTATCAACAAATAGCCGGGTACGATGCTGCCTTGATCCGGCGCACCGGTTTTCTTTTTGCGTGAAATACGGAAATCCCGCAGGTCCGCGCGAACACAACCGATTGCGTTTTTCTACCCGCTATCTGCCGCGAATACGCGGGTCCAGCGCGTCGCGCAGGCCGTCGCCCATGTAGTTCACGCTGAGCACGGTCAGCGAAATCGCCAGCCCCGGCAGCAGCACGCGTTCGGGAAACTCTTCCATTCGCGGTACGGAATCCGAAAGCATCTTGCCCCATGTCGGAAAGTCGGAAGGAAAGCCGACACCCAGAAACGACAGGGCGCTTTCGGTGATGATGGCGGTTGCCAGACCCAGCGTTGCCGACACCATGATCGGTGAAACGATGTTGGGCAGCAGATGGCGTCTGATGATCTTGCCCGGTGTCGTGCCAATCGATCGTGCCGCCAGAATGAATTCCCGTTCCTTAAGCGCCAGAACCTCGCCCCGCACGATACGGGCCGTCTGCATCCAGCTTGTAATGCCGATTACGCCGACAATCAGGATGAACATGCCCTGTTCCGGCCCGAAGGCGGCGCGCAGCGGTTGGCGGAACAACGTGACCGCCACCAGCAGCAGCGGCAGGATCGGCAGAGACAGCACAAGATCGGTAAACCGCATCAGGATGCCATCCAGCTTGCGGAAATATCCCGCTACAACGCCAATGGTCGTGCCGATGATCAGGGACAGCAACATCGCACTCCAGCCCACTGCCATCGATGCCTGACCGCCCGCCATCATGTTGGCCAGCCCGTCACGCCCCAGATTGTCGGTGCCAAAGGGACGGTTCCAGGCGGTCTTTGCATCTCCGTCCCACAACAGGGTGTAAATCGGGCGCAGGTCCTTGTTGCGGATATCAAGTTTTTGCGGATCGATTGTCCAGATCAGCGGACCTATCAGAACTGCCAGAGTGATAAAGACCAGAAATCCCATACCCAGCACCGCACCCTTGTGGTGTTTGAACTGGTCCCAGACATCAACCCACTGGCTGCGCGGTGGCTTGACCAGTTCGCTGTCCTGCAAGGCACTGATGACAGTTTGTGGGGCAGGCTCAGTCATAGCGGATCCTTGGGTCGAGAATACCATAGAGCACGTCCGCGATCAGGTTGAACACCACGATCAGGATGGCAAAGATAAAGGTCAGGGTCATCACCATCGGCAGGTCGTTGGCAAACAGCGCCGTGATCAGCAACTGGCCGATCCCGTTCACCTTGAACACCTGTTCGGTGATGATGGCGCCGCCAAAGATGGCAGGGATACCAAGGGCAATCACGGTGACCACGGGGATCAGCGAATTGCGCAACACATGCACCATGACAACCACGCTTTCGCTCAGCCCCTTGGCGCGGGCAGTGCGCACATAATCCTGGTTGAGGTTGTCCAGCATGGCCGAGCGCATGTAGCGGCTGATCTGGGCCGTGGTTTGTAGGGCCAGCACCATGACTGGCATGATCATCTGGCGCAGCTGCACCATGAAGCTGTCCCAGTCATTCACCTCGTGGGTGGTGTCATAGATCGATGGAAACCAGCCCAGATTGACGGAAAAGATTACGATCACCAGAACACCCGAGAAAAACGGCGGTACGGAAAATCCGATCATCGACACGAACGTACCGGCCTGATCGAAAACGGAATATTGTTTGTAGGCCGAATAGATGCCGATGGGCAGAGCGATCAGGATGCCGACGATGTAGGACATGCCCACCACCCACAGGGTTTGCGGCATACGCTGCACGACGATATCCATGACGGGGCTGCGGGTTTGCCAGCTGATCACGCGCAACTTGCCTTCGGAAAAGCTGGTGCCGAACCAGTGATCGAACAACACCTGCGGTTCGATCCAGAAAAACTGGACCAGCCATTTGAAATACTGGATATGCAGCGGCTGCCCCATCCCCAGTGCTTCGCGCATCTTCTGTTTGACTTCGGGCGGCACCGTCAGCGGCACCTGCGCCATCGGATCGCCCGGGGCCAGCTGCAAGAGCATGAAAATGGCAAGGCTGATAAGCAAAAGCGTCGGGATCGCAAAGACCAGTCGTCGGATCGTGAAGGTCAGCATCGGCGGCGCCTTTGTAAATCAGTCATTCTTGTTATTGGCAAAAACACAGGGTGGGTGCGACCCCACCCTGCGCTTCTTTGCAGGGCCGGGGCAGGATAACCTGCCGCGGCGCAACGCATCACTTGATGCGATACCAGTCTGCGACATTCCACAATTCGCTGTCCCAAGTGTTCAAGATAACGCCACCCAATGTGGTGGAGTGGGCCGACACACGACCACGATCGACCAGCGGGACGATGGTGTAGGTGTCTTTTGTCAGCATGTCGTTCATCTTCTTGGCCAGTTCACCGCGTTTTTCCAGCGAACCTGTGCGCGCCAGTTCGTCGATCAGCGCATCATAGGCCGGATCGCAGAAACGGTTGATGTTTTCACCCTGCCACTGGCTGTCAGGCTTTGGCTCGTTGCCGCAGCGATAGGCCGCCAGATAGGCTTGGGGGTCGGTGCCATCAAAGTTGTTGGCGTACATTTCCACGTCCGCATAGAACTTCTGGAACGTGTCGGGCGATCCGGGATCGCCGCCAAAGAAGACCGACGCATCCAGATTGCGCAGTTCGGTTTCAACACCGATTTCGCTCCACCACTGTTTGATCAGCGCCTGAAAGTCCTGACGCACGGCGTTGGTCGATGTCTGGTACAGGATCGACAGTTTCACGCCGTCCTTATCGCGGACACCGTCACCGTCGCTGTCAACCCAGCCGGCTTCGTCCATCAGCGCGTTGGCACCGGCAATGTCCTGCGTCAGACAGTCGGTGTTGTCCGATGCATAAAGCGCCGGGGCAGGGACCAGATTACAGGTCGGGCGACCCGCCTGACCATAGCCCACTTCGACCAGCAATTCGCGATCGATGGCCATCGAAAGCGCCTTGCGCACGCGCACATCGCTCAGGAACGGGTGCGGATGTGCAACCGTTGCGCGCTCGCCTTCGGGCAGGTCGGGCGACGGGTCGGTCATGTTCATTTCAAGACGCTCGACCAACGTGCCGAATGCCGCGATTGGAACGCCTTTGCCGCCTTCGGCCATTTTGGCCAGAACGTCGGGCGCAAGCTGCATGTTCCACGCATAATCATATTCACCGGTTTCCATGACGGCACGACCGGCGGCTGTGGCATCGCCGCCGCCTTTGAAGGTCAGTGTCGCAAAGGCGGGTTTCGCCGGATCGCGGTAGTTCTGGTTGGCTTCCATCTGGATCACGTCATTGGGGCGGAAATCCGTCACAACAAACGGGCCTGTGCCGATCGGGCCAAAGTTGGCATCGGTACATTCCGGTGCGCGTGCGCCCAGACAATCGGCAAACTGTGCCGCCTGAATGATCGGCGACTGGCCACCCATGAACGGGCCATAGGGGTTCGGTTTGGGCTGGTTGAACGTGACCTTGACGGTCAGATCATCCACCACATCGACGGATGTGACGCCATCAAATTTCGCGCCCTGGGCGCAACCACCTTCGGGGTGCATGCAGTAATCTGCAGTGAATTTCACATCTGCCGACGTAACAGGTGATCCGTCAGACCACACCAGACCGGATTTCAGTTTCCATGTGATACTGGTCAGATCGGCGCTGACGCCGCCATTCTCCACGGTCGGGATTTCTTCGGCCAGGAACGGCACCAGATCGCCGTTCTGGTCGTAGCGCCCCAGCGGTTCGATCACCAGCGAAGCTGATTCGATATCCTTGGTACCACTGGACAGATAGGGGTTCAGGATCGATGGCGCCTGCCAATAGATGATCTTGACCTCACCATCCGAGCCGCGCTCGGCCATGGCAACAGGGGCCATCGCGGTACACGCAATTGCACCCATCAATAGGGTTTTAAGTTTCATGTCATACTCCTTGTCGGACACATAGGTGTCTCGTTTTTGTGGCGCGCCTTGTGCACGCGCGTGCGTTAGCCGTTGGGAACACGTGGTTCATGCCGCTGTCAGATTCGATTTCTGACGTCAGTCATACCCCCCGTCTAAACGGAATGCCGCTATCGAAACAGAGTTTGAGAAAATTGCAAGCCTTGCCGCAGCGAAAGCATGTGCGCGGGGTTTGACATTGCCTGCCCGCAAGCCGTAGCGTTCGCGGGCCAAAGCATCGTTAGGGGATATTCCGTGCTGGACCAGCCTATTGCGCAGATCGAAGGACTACGGGTCGAATTCCAGACGAAGGATGGCCCGGTTGTCGGTGTTGAAGATGTGTCGTTCTTTATCAACCCCGGTGAAACTGTTTGTGTTGTCGGGGAATCCGGTTCCGGCAAATCGGTCTCGTCGCTTTCGCTGATGCGTCTGGTTGAATATGGCGGTGGCAAGATTGCCAATGGCCGTTTGCTTTTTGATCGCAAGGACGGCGGGCAGCTTGATCTGGCGGGTGCGGACGCCGATCTGATGCGCCACATTCGCGGCAACGAAATCGGAATGATCTTTCAGGAGCCGATGACGGCCCTGAACCCGGTGTTTACGGTCGGGCGCCAACTGACTGAAGGGTTGCGCCTGCATATGGGCATGTCCAGGGATCAGGCCGAAGAGCGCGCAGTTGAATTGCTGCGTCAGGTCCGCATCCCCGAACCCGAGCGGCGGTTGCAGCAATATCCGCACGAACTGAGCGGTGGCATGCGCCAGCGGGTTGTGATTGCCATGGCGCTGGCTTGCGAGCCGCGCCTTTTGATTGCAGATGAACCGACAACGGCGCTGGATGTGACCATTCAGGCCGAAATTCTGGCCCTGATGGACCGGCTGAAGCGTGAAACCGGAACGGCTGTGATGTTCATCACCCACGATATGGCCGTTGTCGCGCAAATGGCCGATCGTGTGGTTGTCATGTTCCGCGGCAACAAGGTCGAAGAAGGCACGGTTCAGGAAATTTTTGAGAACCCGCAGCACGACTATACCAAGGCCTTGCTAGCGGCGGTGCCGAAACTGGGCGAAATGACCGGCACCAAGGTTCCGTCGCCGATGAAGCTGCTGGGCAGCGAAGGCCAGAACATCGACCCGATCCTGGGAACCGACAAGGTGTTGCTGGACGTCAAGAACCTGACCACGCGGTTCGAGGTCAAGGGCGGTTTCCTGCGGCAGACCGTGGCCAATGTGCATGCCGTCGAAGACGTGTCGTTTACCATCAACAAGGGCCAGACGCTTAGTCTTGTCGGGGAATCCGGTTGCGGAAAATCGACGGCGGGCCGATCCATCCTGCGGCTGGTCGAGCCGTTGTCAGGCGAAATTGATCTGGACGGTGTCAACATCATGAAACTGGATCAGTCCCGCCTGCGCGAGGCGCGGCTGGACATGCAGATGGTGTTTCAGGACCCGTTCGCATCCCTGAACCCGCAGATGCAGCTTAGCGATCAGGTGGCGGAACCGATGTGGAATTTCGGAACCCATTCCGGCGACGCGTTGCAGAAACGGGTTGAAATGCTGTTTGACCGGGTGGAATTGCCGCGCAGTTTCATGCGCCGTTACCCCCATGAGCTGTCGGGCGGACAGCGCCAGCGCGTGGCCATTGCCCGCGCCCTTGCGCTGAACCCCAAACTGATCATCGCGGACGAGGCTGTTTCAGCGCTGGACGTGTCGGTGCAGGCGCAGGTTCTGAACCTGATGATGGAACTGCAATCGGAACTGGGCGTGTCCTATCTGTTCATCAGTCACGACATGGCCGTGGTCGAACGGGTCAGCCATCAGGTTGGTGTGATGTATCTGGGACGGATCGTGGAACGCGGACCACGCGACCGGGTGTTCGAAAACCCGCAACATCCCTACACGCAGGCGCTGATGAAGGCCGTGCCAATCGCCGACCCGCGCCAGCGCAAGGACGAACGCGATCTGAATTTCAAACCGATCCCGTCGCCGATCCATCCGGTGGATTACAAACCCGAACCGTCTGTCTACAGCGAAGTCGAGCCGGGGCATTTCGTGCTGACCAGCGAAAGCGGTTATTGAGGATAAAAACATGACAACGCGTCTAAGCGCCAAAGACATCATGGACAGACTGGTGTCCTTTCCAACGGTGAGCCGTGATACGAACCTGCCGCTGGTGGACTGGGTGCAAACCTATCTGGACAGCCACGGTATCACATCCCACCGCTGGCCTGATCCCGACCAGCCGCACAAGGCGGCGGTGTTTGCGCATGTTGGCCCGATGATCGAAGGCGCGATCGTGTTGTCCGGTCATACAGACGTTGTTCCCGTCGATGGCCAGCCGTGGGATACCGATCCGTTTGCGGTTGTCGAAAAGGATGGCAAATATTACGGGCGCGGCACCTGTGACATGAAAGGGTTTGACGCGCTTGCCATCTGGGCCCTGGTCGAGGCGCATCACCGCGGCGTCAAACGCCCCCTGCAACTGGCGCTCAGCTTTGATGAAGAAGTCGGCTGTACCGGCGCGCCGCCGATGATCGAGGCGATGCAGCCGGTCTTGCCCAAAGGATCCGCTGTTATTGTCGGCGAACCTTCGACGATGAAGGCCGTCACCGGCCACAAGGGCGGGCAGGGCTTTGCCACCCATGTCATCGGTTTCGAAGTGCATTCTTCCCTGATGCATACGGGCGTGAATGCGATCATGTCCGGGGCCAAGCTGATCGAATGGGCAAACGAGATGAACGCCGCCAATATGGCAGCCACACCCACAGATCTGGCCGCGATGTTCGATCCACCCTACACCACCGTGCATGTCGGCATGATCAAGGGTGGCACGGCGCATAACATCACCGCAAAGGATTGCTGGTTTGATATGGATTTCCGTGCCGTAGCGGGGGAAAACATGGAAGGCTGGGGCGAGCGCTATCTGGCCCGCGTGCGCGAGGTTGAGGCCGAAATGCAGGCCGTGCATCCGGACGCCCGCATCGATGTGAAGCAACATTTCTTTGTACCGCCGCTGCAACCCGAACCCCAGGGCGAGGCTGAAATGCTGGTGCGCGCCCTGACCGGCGATAACGCCGGTCACGTGGTCAGCTATGGCACCGAGGCCGGGCAATTTCAGGCAGCGGGCTATTCCGCGGTGATCTGTGGCCCGGGCGATATCGCGCAGGCGCATCAGCCCAACGAATATATCACCGTGGCGCAATTCAACGCCGGCATCGCCTTTATGGAGCGTTTGGTCCAGCGTCTTGCAACCGAGGGGTAAACCATGCCGATCAAGAACCGTTTTGCGGAAATGCACGCCGAGATAACCGGATGGCGCCATCACCTGCACCAGCACCCCGAATTGCAGTTCGACGTGCATGAAACTGCGGCTTTCGTCCAGAACAAGCTGGCCGAATTCGGGGTGGATGACATCACGCCGGGCATAGGGCAGACCGGTGTTGTGGGTGTGATCAGCGGCAAGACAAACACGTCGGGGCGCGTGATCGGTCTGCGTGCCGATATGGACGCGCTGCCCATCACCGAAGCAACGGGGCTGGAGTATGCCAGCAAGTCACCGGGCAAAATGCATGCCTGCGGCCACGACGGACACACGGCGATGTTGCTGGGCGCGGCCAAATATCTGGCCGAGACGCGCAATTTCGATGGCACCGTCGTGCTGATCTTTCAGCCCGCCGAAGAAGGTGGCGGCGGTGGTCGTGAAATGGTCAATGACGGGATGATGGAGCGGTGGAAGATCGACGAGGTTTATGGCTTGCACAACGCCCCCGGTGTGGATGTGGGCCAGTTTCAGATCCGGCCCGGTGCGTTAATGGCTTCGGCCGATGAAATTTTCATCACCGTGACGGGCCGGGGTGGCCATGCCGCCGCCCCGCACGAGGCGATCGATCCCAATCTGGCCGCGGCGCATGTTCTGATTGCGCTGCAATCCATTGCCAGCCGCAATATCGATCCGCTGGCGCATGTGGTTGTATCGGTCTGTTCGCTGCACAGTGACAACGATGCGACCAATGTGATCCCGCAATCGGTGCGCATGGGGGGCACGGTGCGCACCCTCGACGAAGCGGTGCGCGCGCAGGTCAAGGACCGGATCATCGCATTGGCCACGGCAACGGCGCAGGCCTATGGCTGCACGGCGGATGTGGTGTGGGTAGACGGCTATCCCGTTACGGTCAATGCCGCTGCCAACACCGAATACGCCGCTGACGTGGCGCGCAATGTGGCGGGGGATGTGGAAGACGATACAGCCCCGATCATGGCGGCCGAAGATTTTTCGTTCATGTTGAACGAGCGCCCCGGTGCCTATATCTTTCTGGGCAACGGCGGTGGCGCAACAGTTCACCACCCCGAATACAATTTCAACGACGAGGCCATCCCAGCAGGTTGTAGCTGGTTTGCCGAAATGGTTGAAACACGCATGCCGGCCACGTAAGCCGTCTACTCTATCAGGAAACAAAATACATGCCCGTCAAGAACCGACTCGCCGAAATGCACGATGAAATCACCGCATGGCGACGCGATATTCATGAAAATCCCGAAATTCTGTTTGAAACGCACCGCACCAGCGCACTGGTCGCTGACAAGCTGAAGGCCTTCGGCTGTGACGAGGTAACAACCGGTATCGGACGGACCGGCGTTGTCGGTGTGATCCATGGCAAATCCAACACCAGCGGCAAGGTGATCGGGCTGCGCGCCGATATGGATGCGCTGCCGATCCACGAACAGACGGGGCTGGAGTATGCCAGCAAGACCCCGAATGCGATGCATGCCTGCGGCCATGACGGGCACACGGCGATGCTGCTGGGTGCGGCAAAATATCTGGCCGAAACCCGCAATTTCGACGGCACCGTCGTGGTTATTTTTCAGCCGGCAGAGGAAGGCGGCGGCGGCGGGCGCGAAATGTGCGCAGACGGGTTGATGGAGCGCTGGAACATTGAAGAGGTCTATGGCATGCACAACTGGCCGGGGCATCCGGTGGGCAGTTTCGCGATCCGTCCGGGTGCGTTTTTTGCATCAACCGACCAGTTCGAAATCGAAGTGGAAGGCCGCGGTGGCCACGCGGCTAAACCGCATGAAACGATTGATACAACCGTAATCGCCAGCCATATCGTTCTGGCGCTGCAAACCATTGCCAGCCGCAATACCAATCCCGTGGAACAGGTCGTGGTGTCGGTGACGTCTTTCGCAACGTCGTCAAGCGCGTTTAATGTCATCCCGCAACGGGTTCATATCAAAGGCACAATCCGCACGATGAGTGCCGAGGTTCAAACACTGGCCATTGCGCGGTTGAAAGCGATCTGTGAAGGCACCGCCGCCACGTTCGGCGGTACCGCCAATGTCATCATGCATCCGGGCTACCCAGTGATGGTGAATTCCGAAGAACAGACCCGCTTTGCCGCCGACGTCGCGCGCAAAGTGTCCGGCGAATGCGATGAAAATGCCGCGCTGGTCATGGGGGCCGAAGACTTTGCCTATATGCTGGAAGAACGCCCGGGGGCCTATATTCTGGTGGGCAACGGGGATACGGCAGCAGTGCACCACCCAGAATACAATTTCAACGACGAGGCGATACCGGCAGGGTGCAGCTGGTGGGCCGAGATTGTGGAGCAGCGGATGCCTGCGGTCTGATCTGAATAGGTCCGGATCAGAATGGCGGGCTTATCGGCCCGCCCACATGTCCTGATAGACTTGTTCAATTCCAGCGGCTTCTGCCGCAGCGCTAAAGCTTTTTTCGGCGACGATACGCGCGGATTTTGCCATCGCTGCGTGGCGGACGCGATCTGACAGGATTGCGTTGGCGGCCTCGGCGGCGGCTTTTGCATCTTCTTGGGCAACGACCGTACCGGTTTTGCCCTGCGCGCCAAAGGCTGTGTAGTAGCCTGCGTCCGATCCGACAAAGGGCACGCCCGAGGCCATGCCTTCCAATGGCACCATGCCATAGCCTTCGTAGCGGGGCAGTTGCACAACAAGGCTCAGCGCGCGCATCAGCGCGGGCAGGGCATCGGGCGCGGTTTCGCCGATAAACAGCATACGATCCTGTAAACCGGCACCGGAAATTCTGGATTTCAGCCTGTTCAGAAACCCCTGATGTTCCTTGGCCGCCCGACCGATCACAAGAGCAACGGCGTCGGGCATGTCCGGCAACAGATGCAGCATGGATTCGACAAACAGATCGGTGCCTTTTTCGGGGCGGATACGCCCCACTGTCGCAATGCCCATGGTGCCGCCATAGCCCAGGGCGGCCCAGGCATTGGCCCGGCTTTCGGCGGGTATGAACAGGTCCGTATCCACGCCATGTGGCACCACGGCGCGCACATGTGGCACAAAATCTGCCGCCCGATCCGTTGTGGCAATCACCGCATCCATCTTGCGGATCAGCCAGCGGGGATAGGCCGAATGAAGCCGTTGCGCCGCCGAGGTGAACACGATCCGGATGGGCAGGCGCAATACATCGCGCGCCCAGATGGCGGTTTGCATTTCAGGGTTGCGACGCACATGCCAGATCGCGAAATCGCGATCCGGTGGCGGGGTGCGCGACAGTGTCTTGGCCGCCGCCTTGCTGATCGGCGCAGGCGCGCCGGGCAGGGCGTGGCCGACAAGACGAAGATCATGCGCGTTCACCTGCTGGCGGATCACATTCGCCGCCGTTGCCGACACGCCGGTGAAGTTACGATTGAAATTGGTGACATAAAGATCGGGCATATGATGTTGCTAGCGCAGTTGCAGATCGCGCGAAAGGTCTGCCGCAACGGCGTCAAGCCGATCGCTTTGCGCGGTGACAAAGCCTGTTGCTGCCGTGCGCATGGCGTCCAGTTCGCCGGGCGCGTCCAGCAGTTTTTGCACTGTCTGCGCCAGTTCGGGCGCATCGGTTACATTTTTCGCCGCGCCGGCATCCTGCAGCGCATCAAAGGTTTCGGCAAAATTGGTCACATGTGGGCCGCTAATCACGGCGCCGTTTGCCTGTGCCACTTCGAACGGGTTGTGCCCGCCAATCGGCAACAGCGATCCGCCCAGAAATACCAGTGGACACAGCGTGTACCACAGGCCCGTTTCCCCCAACGTATCGGCCAAGTAAACTTGGGTATCCGGCGCAAGGGTGTCACCTGCGCTGCGCTGGGTAAACCGAAAATCAGCCTGTTCCAGCAGAGCCCGCACCGTATCGGCGCGTTCGGGATGGCGGGGCACAAGGATCAGGCAAAGATCGGGATGGCTGATCAGCAGTGTCTTGTGCGCAGCCAGCACGATTTCCTCTTCTCCGGCGTGGGTTGAACTGGCCACCCAAGCGGGGCGCCTGCCCAAATGGGTCTGCATGTCTTTCAATGCCGCCGTGTCAACCGGCAACGGGGCCGACGTTGATTTCAGGTTTTCGCCGACAGCCACCCGTGACGGATCGGCCCCCAAGGCGATCAGATTGTCCGCCGTGGTCTGGTTCTGGGTCAATATCCTGTCAAACACGCGCAAAAGAAAAGCGGCGGTGGCGGGCAACCTGTGCCATGTGCGGACCGATTTTTCCGAAAGGCGTGCATTCAGCAGCACCATGGGAATGCCTGTTGCCTTGGTGCGGATCAGCATTTGGGGCCAAAGTTCACTTTCGACGAACACCGCGCCATCGGGGTGCCAGTGGGTCAGAAACCGGTTCATCGCTGCCTGCGTATCGAGGGGTGCAAACTGGTGAACGCAGCGCGGGGGCAGGCGTTGCGCGATCAGCTTGGCCGAGGTGGCCGTGCCGGACGTGATCAGAAACGACAGATCAGGATGCAGGGTGCCAAGCCGTGTGATCAACGTCAGCACCGAAAGGCTTTCACCGACACTTGCGGCATGAAACCAGATCAGGGGGCCGTCGGGGCGGGGTATCGTTGCCCGGCCAAGACGTTCGTCGATGCGTGGTGCGGGAACATCCTGCGCCGCCAGCTTTGTTGAAATACGGCGAAACGCCAGCGGAGCGAGCAGGGCGCTGATCGCGACATATAGCCGGTACACCAGCGTTGGACGGGGCATGGATCAGCCGCCTGTATGGCTCATGTGCCGTGGCATCTGGCCATCCAGCTTTTGCCGGGAATAATCGAAATCATGGCCCTTTGGCTTGCGGTCGATCGCGGCGCGAATGGCGTTTTGCAATGGTTCAACCGCATCGGGATAATCGCGCAGCGGCGCGCGCAGATCTGCCATGTCTTCCTGCCCCAGACACATGTACAATTCGCCGGTACAGGTCAGGCGTACACGGTTGCAGCTTTCGCAGAAATTGTGGGTCAGCGGCGTGATGAACCCGATTTTCTGGCCGGTTTCTTCCAGCCGCACATAGCGCGCCGGTCCGCCGGTGCGTTCTGCCAGATCGGTAACAGTATAGTGCTGTGCATAGGTCGCTCGCACGTCTTTCAGGGACCAGTACTGTCCCAAACGGTCTTCGTTTCCGATGTCGCCCATCGGCATGACCTCGATCCAGGTCAGGTCCATGTCGCGGCTGGCGCACCATTCTGTTATCGCGGGCAGTTCAGCTTCATTGAACCCCTTGAGAGCGACGGCGTTGATCTTGACCCGCAGACCTGCCTTTTGGGCCGCGTCAATGCCGCGCAACACCTGGGGCAAGCGGCCCCAGCGCGTTATGTCGGCAAATTTCTCTTCGTCCAGCGTATCGAGCGACACGTTCACGCGGCGCACGCCGGCATCAAAAAGGTCCTGGGCAAAGCGTTCCAGTTGCGATCCGTTGGTGGTCAGCGTCAGTTCCTGCAACGCACCACTGTCCAGATGGCGCGTCATGCTGCGGAAAAACGTCATGATGTCACGCCGTACCAGCGGCTCGCCCCCGGTAATGCGCAGCTTTTGCACCCCCATGCCGACAAAAGTGCTGCACATCCTGTCCAGTTCTTCCAGCGTCAGCAGGTCTTTCTTTGGCAGAAAAGTCATGTTTTCAGACATGCAATAGACGCAGCGAAAATCGCAGCGGTCTGTCACCGACACCCGAAGGTAGGTGATTGCACGGGCGAAGGGATCAATCAAAGGCGCGTTCATAAGGGAATAGGTAAAGCGCAAGTGCCCCATCGGCAAGAGGGCAAGAAGCAATTGATGCCGCCGCAGCCAGAAGTTACGGTCAGGTATGAAAGTTATGTCGTTCTGTGTCATCGGGGTATTGTGTGCCGGGCTGTCCGGCTGCGGGGTGTTGCGCTCTGTCTTTCCCGGGGCCGAACCTGAAGAACCGGCCATTAATGCGGTGCCGCTGCAGATCGAAGACACGGTTCCGACGGCGCAGGCACAGACTGTGGAAGAATTCGACACGACGACAGAGGCCCAGAAAGCGGCAGCGCGCGCCGCGCCCGTTGCTGCAGAAGTGGCGCTGGGCACAACAATCGCGTCTTTGGGGGCACCCGGAGAGCCGGGTTTCTGGCTGAAAACGCCGCTGGTGTCGAACGTGCGATTCGGCCGTGTGCTGTTTGCGGATACAGGCCAATCGGCTCAGGTCGAATTGCGCCCGATCGAGGGGCCGGCCACCGCCGGCAGTCAACTGTCCCTGTCAGCGTTCCGCCTGATCAACGCACCGTTGACCGCACTGGTGGAATTGCAGGTCTTCGCGCTGCCCTAAGCCAGATATTTTGCAGCTTCCTTGCGGGCAAAGGGCTTCATCCGCTCGCCGTGCAGGTCCAGAAAGGTGCGTACGCGATCAGCATCGTGCTTGCTCAGGTCGCGCAGCCACCACGCCACCGCTTTCTGGATGAACCATGCCTTGTCATCGACATAGGTTGCCGCCCATCCCAGCACGGTTTCGCGGATTTCACGCTCTTGCTGCTTGGGGTGGTTCTGTTTTGTCCAGGGCAGGGTGATGACCAGCGCCGCCCGCTTTGTCCACATGTGGTCGGACGTGGCCCAGTGTGCGACAGTTGCAACCCGTCCCGGATCGGCCACCAGACGTTTTTGTCCGGCCATGCAGGCATGATCCGCGATGGCCCAACTGTCAAAATCGGGCACCCAGCTTGTGATCAGATCCCAGACGGCGGTGTCTGGCCTGATGCGTGCCTGTGTCAGAAGCTTGGCGGCGGCCAGACGGGCCTCGTAAATGTCGGTACGCCACAGGTCTGCGGCCAGCGTTATGCGGTCATCCACGCTCAGGCTTTGGCGCCAGTCTTTGGTCAGATCGTTCAAAACCGGATTGGGCACGCCCAGATAGACGCGATCAACCTTGTGATAGGCTCTGGCCCCTGCGGCGCGATCTGGATCGGCATGGGCGCGTATCTGGGTCAGCGCGTCTGTTGCCAAGGGGCCAATCGCGGGCAGGTCGGTCATTCGACCGTGACCGATTTGGCCAGATTGCGCGGCTGGTCCACATCTGTCCCCTTGGCCACAGCCGCATGATAGGCCAGCAATTGCGCGGGCAGAGCGTAGAGGATCGGCGTCAGCGCTTCGGAAATTTCGGGCATCTGGATCGAGGCAAAGACACCGTCACCGGCCTCTTTAATTCCGGCGGCGTCGGAAATCAGAACCACCTTGCCCTTGCGCGCCATCACCTCTTGCATGTTGGACACGGTTTTATCGAACAGGGCATCGCGCGGGGCCATGACGACAACAGGCACGTGTTTGTCGATCAACGCGATTGGTCCGTGTTTCAATTCGCCCGAGGCATAGCCTTCGGCGTGAATGTAACTTATTTCCTTAAGCTTGAGTGCGCCTTCAAGGGCGAGGGGAAACATCCGCCCGCGCCCCAGAAACAGCACATCGCGCGCTTCGGCGATGCGGCGTGCGGCACGTTTCATCGGAGCGGATGCATCCAGCGCCGCGCCGAAGGTGGCCGGCAACCCGCGCAGCGCCGACAGATGATCTGACAGGGCCGTTGGCGCGATTGCCTTGCGATCCCTGGCGGCTTTCAGTGCCAGAATATACAGCACCACCAATTGACAGGTGAACGCCTTGGTCGAGGCAACGCCGACTTCAACACCTGCCAGAATGGGCAGCACAAGGTCGCTTTCCCGCGCGATGGAACTTTCGGGAACGTTGACGACAGACACGATCTTGTCGGCTTTGCCGGCGCAATAGCGCAAGGCGGCCAGCGTGTCGGCGGTTTCACCGGACTGGCTGACAAAAATCGCCAGTGTTCGCGGTGGAATGGGCGGTTCGCGATAGCGGAACTCGGATGCCACATCAACTTCGACAGGCAGGCCCGCCAGTTGTTCCAGCCAGTATTTGGCCGTCAGGCACGCATAATAGGCCGTGCCGCAGGCCACCATGGTCACGCGGTCGTAATCGGCAAAATCAATACCGCCGTCGGGCAGGGCGATCGTTTCCGTTCCCGCTTGCAGGTAATGCTGGATCGCCTGCGCAAGAACGATGGGCTGTTCTTCGATCTCTTTGGCCATGAAGTGTTTGTGGCCACCCTTGTCGATCTGGGTTGATCCGATCTGGATAGATTTCTTTGCACGGTTTGCCAGACTTCCGTTGGCATCGCGGATTTCAACGCTGGTGCGGGTCAGAACCGCGCGGTCGCCTTCTTCCAGATAGGTGATTTCGCTGGTTAACGGGGCCAGGGCAATGGCGTCTGATCCGACAAACATTTCGCCTTTGCCGTGGCCGATGGCCAGCGGTGAGCCCTTGCGCGCCACGACCAGAAGATCGTCTTCGCCTTCAAATAGAAAGGCCAGTGCAAAGGCACCTTCCAGCTTGTCCAGCGCCTGATTGGCGGCCTGCACCGGGGTTGATCCGGTTTCAAGAAAATGCTGGGTCAGCAGCGCCACGGTTTCGGTATCTGTTTCGGTCTGGAACTGAATGCCCAGATCGGCCAGTTCCGCGCGCAGGTCGCGAAAATTCTCGATGATCCCGTTGTGCACAACCGCGACACGCCCCGCCCTGTGCGGGTGCGCGTTGGCCACGGATGGTGCGCCATGCGTGGCCCAGCGGGTGTGCCCGATGCCGGATTTTCCCGCCAGCGGATTATGCACCAGCTCATCCGACAGGTTGACCAGTTTTCCCAAAGCGCGGCGGCGGTCCAGAACGCCAGCGTTCACGGTGGCGATACCGGCGCTGTCATAGCCGCGATATTCCAGCCTTTTCAGCGCCTCGACCAGAATGGGGGCAACTTCGTGGGTGCCCAGAACCCCGACAATACCGCACATTAACTGTGCCCCTTTTCATTGGATTTCTTTTTTCGCTTTAACATTTCGAACAATTTTACCGCCAGCCCCGGTTTGTTCACCTGTGGGGCGCGTGCGATCGCCAGCGCATCGTTTTCGACGTTCGTCGTGATCACCGATCCGCTGGCTGTCATCGCGTTGTTACCGACAGAAACCGGCGCCACCAGCATGGTATTCGATCCGATAAAGACATCGCTGCCGATATCGGTGTGGTGCTTCATCACGCCATCATAGTTGCAGGTGATCGTCCCCGCGCCGACATTTGTGCGGGCGCCGACTGTGGCGTCGCCGACATAAGACAGGTGGTTGATCTTGGCGCCTTCGCCGATCTGTGCGTTCTTGACTTCGACAAAATTGCCAACGCGCGCATCTTCGGCCAGTTCGGCACCGGGGCGCAGGCGCGCGTAAGGGCCGACAACCGCACCGCGCGAGACATGACAGCCTTCCAGATGGCTGAATGCACGGATTTGCGCGCCGTACTCTACGGTAACGCCGGGGCCGAAAACCACGTTCGGTTCAACCACCGTGTCGCGCCCTATCACGGTGTCAAAGGACAGGTACACAGTGCCCGGAACGGCCAGTGTCACGCCATCCTCCATCAATGCCGCGCGCGCCCTGATCTGAAAAGCGGCTTCGGCCTCGGCCAGTTGGGCACGGGCGTTCACACCCAGCGTTTCGGCCTCGTCACAGGTTACGACGGTGGCGCTTAACCCTCTGGCGCGCGCCAGCGCAACGATGTCGGTCAGATAATATTCGCCGGCGGCGTTGTCGTTGCCCACAGCGTCGATCAGATCGAACAGGGTTTGCGCATCGCAGGCAATCACGCCGCTGTTGCACAGGGTAATCGCACGTTCGACTTCGGTGGCGTCCTTGAATTCGACAATGCGGCGCAGGCTGTCACCGTCCATGACCAGACGGCCATAGCGGCCCGGTTCCTTGGCCTGAAAACCAAGCACCACGACAGCATTGTCCGCACGTGCCGCAATCATGCGGTCCAGTGTTTCGGGGCGAATAAACGGGGTGTCGCCATAAAGAACGATGACATCGCCGAAGAAACCGGCCAGCGCGGATTTGGCCTGTGCCACTGCGTGGGCGGTGCCCAGCTGTTCGGATTGAATGACGATCTGGGCGGTTTCGTCCTGATCATGCGCGGCTTGCGCCACCTGATCAGCACCGTGGCCGGCGACAATCACGATCTTTTCCGGTTCCAGCGCGGCGCCGGCATGCATCGCATGTGCCAGAAGCGGGGCGCCTGCAACCTTGTGCAGAACCTTGGGCAGATCCGAATTCATTCGGGTGCCTTGACCGGCGGCCAGAATAACCAGTGCGATACTCATATTGCGATTTCTCTTTGTAATCAGGGTGCGCCCGTTTTATCCGGTTGCGACAGACGCGCAAGGCCGCGCCGGTTCAAACTACATTGCGGCCTGCAACACATCGCGGCAGGAAAGCGCCGATAACAGGCAGGCAAGGGGCGAAACATGAAAACGGTCATTTTTGATCTGGACGGTACATTGGCCGACACAAGCGGCGATCTGATCGCGGCGGCGAATTGTTGTTTCGTCGATATGGGGGCAGGGGCGATGCTTGATCCTGTGGCTGATGCGGGCACGGCCCTGCGCGGTGGCCGCGCGATGCTGATGCTGGGCCTGTCCCGTCTTGGCCGCGTCCACGATACGGCCACGCTGGACCGGTATTATCCGCTGCTGTTATCTGCCTATGAGGGCGCGATTGATGTGCATACGGTGATGTACCCGGGTGCCATGGATGCGGTCGAACGGCTGAAATCCGACGGCTACGGTGTGGGCATCTGCACAAACAAGCCACAGGCGCTGGCCGAGATTCTGCTGCAAAAGCTGGGGGTGCGCGATGTGTTCCAGTCGATGATCGGGGCCGATACATTGCCGGTGCGCAAACCCGATCCCGAACCGCTGCGCGAAGCCGCGCGGCGCGCGGGCGGGCATCCGGATCATTGTGTTCTGATCGGCGACAGCGATACGGATCGCAATACGGCGCGCGCGGCGGGTGTGCCATCTGTTCTGGTCACATTCGGCCCGGCCGGCGGGGATATGGCTGCGCTGGAACCCGAAGCGTTGCTGGATGATTTTGCCGATCTGCCCGATGTGGTGCGGCGATTGATCGGCTGACACCGGTGAAAGCCGCCAGATGTTTCGCTGCCAAATCGAATGGCCGCCTTTGAGAAGTCGAAATATCCAAAGCGGCCATTGACGAAGCAGCGGACACGCAACACATTCGCGCCATGAGCGAGGTTTTCAAAGGCAGTTTCACCCAGCAGGAACCGATTTCCGAACAGGGGATCGAGGCGGCGCTGGCCGTATTGCGCCATGGGCGCCTGCATCGCTATAATGTATCGCCGGGCGAAATCAGCGAAACCGCGCAGCTTGAACAGGAATTCGCAGCGCTGACCGGTGCGAAATATGCGTTGGCGGTGGCCTCTGGTGGTTATGCCATGTCCACCGCTTTGCGGGCTTGTGGTGTCAAGGCAGGGGATCCTGTGCTGTCAAACGCGTTTACGCTGGCCCCTGTGCCGGGGGCAATCGCGTCGCTGGGCGCAGTTCCGGTCTTTGTCGGCGTGACAGAAAACCTGACGGTTGATCTGGATGATCTTGCGGCCAAGGCAGATCAGGCCGGCGTTTTGTTGTTATCCCACATGCGCGGCCACATCTGCGACATGGACCGGCTGATGGCCATTTGCAACGCGCACGATATCACCGTGATCGAAGATTGTGCCCACACAATGGGGGCGTCTTATGACGGGGTGCCTTCGGGGCGGCACGGGGTTATCGGGTGCTATTCGTGCCAGACCTATAAACATATCAATTCCGGCGAAGGCGGATTTCTGGTGACGGATGATCCGGTTCTGGCGGCCAAGGCGGTGATGTTGTCGGGGTCTTATATGCTGTATGAACGGCATCTGGCCGCCCCCGAACCCGAAGTGTTCGAAACGATAAAATACGAAACGCCCAATATTTCTGGCCGCATGGACAATCTGCGCGCCGCCATTCTGCGCCCGCAGCTTGGGGCGCTGGCGGGACAATGCCGGAAATGGAATGCGCGTTACGATCGGATCGAAGAAGGTTTGCGCGGCACGCCCGGGTTGCGGATCATCGAACGTGATCCACGGGCCCGCCCTGTCGGGTCTTCGATCCAGTTTCTGCTGCTGGACTGGGCGGCGGATGCGATTGGCGATGTGCTGCGCCGATGTGCGGCGCGCGGGGTTGAAATGAAATGGTTCGGCGCGCCGGAACCCGTTGCCTTTACATCGCGTTATGACAGTTGGCGCTATGCCCCCAGTGCCAAGATGCCCGACAGCGACAGGATTTTGGCAGGAATAATCGACATGCGCGTGCCGCTGACCTTTTCGCTGGAAGATTGCGATCTGATCGCGCGCATCATCCGCGCCGAAGTGGGTGCGGTGTTTCAGGCCGAAAACCCATAGGCGCAACGCCGGGCACATTTGTCCGTTTTCTGTGTTCCGTTCGCTCTTTCCAGTTTTTCGTTTCAACGGCGCGTGCGCGCCGACGCTTTGGCAATCACAGGATTGTCTTGACCGAATGATGCCGTCGCTCTACTATTTGAACAAGTGTTCAATAAAATCAGAGAAGGCCGGAACATGTTCAACGCGGTTTTGCAATTCGATCTGGGTGAAGACGTCAATGCGCTGCGCGATATGGTGCATCGCTGGGCGCAGGAACGGATCAAACCGATGGCGGCGCAGATTGACCGCTACAATGTCTTTCCGGCCGAACTTTGGCAGGAAATGGGTGAGTTGGGCCTGCTGGGCATCACTGTGGATGAAGAATTTGGTGGCGCGGGTCTTTCCTATCTGGCGCATGTGATCGCGGTCGAGGAAATCGCGCGGGCCAGTGCATCTGTATCGCTGTCTTACGGGGCGCATTCAAACCTGTGTGTGAACCAGATCAAACTGAACGGCACAGAGGCACAAAAACGCAAATACCTGCCGGGCCTGATTTCCGGCACCCATGTCGGGGCGCTGGCCATGTCCGAGGCTGGTGCAGGCTCAGACGTGGTTTCGATGAAGCTGCGGGCGGAAAAACGCAATGATCATTACCGTTTGAGTGGCAACAAATACTGGATCACCAACGGGCCGGACGCGGATACTCTGGTTGTCTACGCCAAAACCGATCCCGATGCAGGTGCCAAGGGAATGACGGCGTTTCTGATCGAAAAGTCGATGACCGGGTTTTCCACCAGCCCGCATTTCGACAAGCTGGGCATGCGGGGATCAAACACTGCCGAACTGATCTTTGACGAGGTCGAAGTGCCGTTTGAAAACGTATTGGGCGAAGAAGGGCGCGGCGTGGCCGTTCTGATGTCCGGGCTTGATTACGAACGCGTGGTGCTGGCGGGGATCGGCACCGGCATCATGGCCGCCTGTCTGGACGAGGTGATGCCCTATATTTCCACCCGCAAGCAATTCGGCAAACCGATCGGGGATTTCCAGCTGATGCAGGGCAAGATTGCCGATATGTACACCGCGATGAATTCCGCACGCGCCTATGTGTACGAGGTGGCCAAAGCCTGCGACCGCGGCACAGTGACCCGACAGGATGCCGCCGCGTGTTGCCTTTATGCCAGCGAAGAGGCGATGAAACAGGCGCATCAGGCCGTGCAGGCGCTGGGCGGGGCCGGATTTTTGAACGATGCGCCAGTGGGCCGGATATTCCGCGATGCCAAGCTGATGGAAATCGGTGCAGGAACATCCGAAATCCGCCGCATGCTGATCGGTCGCGAACTGATGGGAGCGATGAAATGAAACGGCCTGATGCCTCTTCAGGCATCAAGCCTTATGGTCGTGTGTCCGGCTTAGAAGCTGAACACGTAGGAAATGCCCAGAACAACAGGGTCGATTTCGGCTTTGCCGATCTTGGCGCCGTTCAGATACACATCGGATTCGATGTTGATATAGCGCGCATCAAGACGGACCGCGGAATTGTCGTTGATCTGGAAATCAACACCGGCATGCAGCGCAAGCCCCCAGCTGTTTTTCAGTGTCAGGTTGCCGCCCGCAATCGCACCGGTCGTTTCTTCGTCAAAGAAGTTGGTATAGTTGACACCGGCACCGATAAACGGCGTGAATTTGCTGTTGGTCGGGAAATGGTATTGCAGCGACAGGGTGGGCGGCAGGTGATTGGTCGAACCCACAGTGCCAAGCCCCGCAATGCTGATCGTATGTTCAAACGGAGTGGCCGCCAGCAATTCGATGCCCAGATTGTCGCGGATGAAATACTCGGCCGTCAGGCTGAGTTGGGTGTCGTCGTCAATCGACAGTTCGCCGCCCGCAGCCGTGCCGTTACCGGATTTGGGGTTCACATTGGCCAAGCCAATGCCAAACGACCAATCCCCCTGAGATTGCGCAGCCACCATACTGCCCGAGCAGGCGATCAGGGCCGCCAAAGCGACTGGAACAATTGTATTTTTCACGATTCTTTCCTTCGTCTGTGTTATGCGCAAAAATATGCTGCACCTGCACAATCGCGATATGATCTGAGTCAAAAAGCGGGCTGCTCTGCGTCTGCCGCAGCAATGTTGCACGCCGTTTGTTGTAAAGAAGTCACGCTATGACGGGGCAAAACAACTGGACAGACGCAACCCGCAACAAGACCTTTCCGGCGCAGTTGAATATGGCGGCGCAATGTCTGGCCCATCCCGATGACCAGATTGCCCTGATCGACCTTACCGGTGCTGATCGGCGCGATATCAGCTATGGTGACCTTGCGCATATGGTGGATACGCTGGCAGCGGTGCTGGCCAGACAGGTCAGGGTCGGTGACAGGGTCGGTGTGTTGCGCAGCCAGGATCCGTGGACCGCTGCGGCGCATCTGGCGATCTGGAAAATCGGTGCGATTTCGGTGCCGTTGTTCAAGTTGTTTCAAGCCGATGCCTTGCGCGTCCGGATCGTGGATGCGCAGCCGGTGATGATCGTGACCGATCAGGCCGGTGCCGAAATGGTGGATGGTCTGGGGGTTAACACCCTGATCCCCGAAACACTGGCGCGGCACGAAACGGCGGTGCCTTATCATATGACAGCGGCAGAAGACCCCGCCGTTCTGATCTACACCAGCGGTACAACAGGATTGCCCAAGGGCGCCCTGCATGCACACCGTGTGCTGACCGGACATTTGCCCGGTGTGGCGGTCAGCCACGACCTGTTGGGTGAACCGGGCGATTGCCTGTGGACCCCTGCCGACTGGGCATGGATCGGGGGCCTGTTTGATGTGTTGATGCCGGGTCTTGCGCTTGGTGTTCCGGTTGTGGCGGCGCGGCTGGACAAATTCAGCGTGGCGGGGTGTCAGGACATTATCGCGCGTGGCAACGTGCGCAATGTGTTCTTTCCGCCGACCGCCTTGCGGATGCTGAAGGCTGACGGCGCCAGTGTTTCCGGCTTGCGCAGTGTGGCGTCAGGGGGTGAACCTTTGGGGGCAGAAATGCTGGCCTGGGGGCGGGCGGCCTTCGAGCTTGAGATCAACGAATTCTACGGCCAGACAGAATGCAACATGATCGTTTCAAGTTGTGGCAGCGCCTTTCCGGCGCGCCCGGGATGTATCGGCAAACCGGTCGCAGGGCACGAGGTTGCCGTGCTGGACGAAACCGGCACCCCGACGCAGGCGGAAGGTGATATTGCGGTGCGGCGTGGTTCGCCGTCGATGATGCTGGAATACTGGCGCCGTCCCGAAGACACCGCCGCGAAATTTCGTGGTGACTGGATGCTGACTGGTGACAGGGGCATGTGGGAAGGCGATTATCTGCGGTTTATCGGACGCGAGGATGATGTGATCACCTCGTCCGGGTATCGCATCGGCCCATCGGAAATCGAGGATTGCCTGTTGCGTCATCCTGCGGTCGCTACCGTGGGCGTTGTGGGCAAACCAGATCCGCTGCGCACCGAAATCGTGAAGGCCTATGTCGTCCTGAAAGATGCCAGCACGGCAAGTGATGCCTTGGCGCGCGCCTTGCAGGATCATGTCAAACAGCATCTGGCCAGCTATTCCTACCCACGGGAAATCGGGTTTCTTGATGCGCTGCCAATGACCGTAACAGGCAAGGTGATCCGCAAGGAACTCAAGGCGCGGGCGGCGCGCGAGGGATGATCGGTATGGGAACCAGACTGGCCAATTTCCGGTGTCCGAATTGCCAGACGCTTTTGCCGCTGTTTGTGATGGTCACGACATTGCGCAACCGGTTGAGCATGTCGCTGAAAACCGGAGCCAAGGGCGTGAATTGCCCGCAATGCGGGCGCGGGGTGCGGCTGGTCTACAATGTGTCCTACGGGGCGGGGGCCACACTGCACCTGTTGCTGGGGATCGTGACGCTGGGCCTTGCTCTGGCTTTGCTTTTCGCCATTGGCGCGATGGTGCTGGCCATCCTGCCCGGGGCATGGGGCATTGCGATCACCGGAGTGATCTGGGTGATACTGGGCCAAATCGGATCAATGGCCCTGAACGGATATGTAATGGCGCGGCTGTGCCATGTGGAGGACAGTGAATGAAACTGACATCAAACGCGTTGCCATCCTCGGAGGGCTTTCAGGCCAATGTGCGCCAGCACCTTGAGGCGCTGGATGTGGTGCGACAGGCGGCAGAGCATGCCGCGGCCGGCGGCGGTGGAAAATCACGCGACCGCCATGTGTCGCGCGGCAAGATGCTGCCCCGGGACCGGGTGGCCAACCTGCTGGATGCAGGCAGCCCGTTTCTGGAGATCGGCGCCACGGCGGCACATGGGCTTTATGATGGTGCGGCCCCCTGCGCCGGGGTGATCGCGGGCATCGGGCAGGTCCACGGGCAGAATGTTATGGTGGTGTGCAATGACGCCACTGTCAAAGGCGGCACCTATTACCCGATGACGGTCAAGAAGCACCTGCGCGCACAGGAGATTGCGCAGGAAAACCATCTTCCCTGTGTCTATCTGGTGGATTCGGGCGGGGCCAACCTGCCCAATCAGGACGAGGTGTTCCCCGACCGCGACCATTTCGGGCGGATTTTCTACAATCAGGCCCAGATGTCGGCCCTGGGTATCCCGCAGATTGCGGTTGTGATGGGCTCTTGTACTGCAGGCGGGGCCTATGTTCCGGCCATGTCGGATGTCACGATCATCGTCAAGGATCAGGGCACGATCTTTCTGGCCGGCCCGCCGCTGGTCAAGGCGGCCACGGGCGAAGTGGTCACTGCCGAAGATCTGGGCGGCGGCGACGTGCACACCCGCCTGTCGGGCGTGGCCGATTATCTCGCCGAAGACGATGCGCACGCGCTGGCCCTGGCCCGGCGGGCTGTGGCGGGGCTGAACCGCGGCCTTCCCGACACGGTCCAGTGGCAACCCGCCGAAGACCCGGCCTATGATCCGGCGGAAATTCTGGGGGTTGTGCCATGTGATCTGCGCACGCCTTATGACATCCGCGAGGTGATTGCCCGCACGGTCGACGGGTCGCGCTTTGATGAATTCAAACCGCGCTTTGGCGAAACGCTGGTGACAGGGTTTGCCCATGTCAAAGGCTGCCCGGTGGGGATCATCGCCAATAATGGTGTGCTGTTTTCCGAAGCGGCGCAAAAGGGCGCGCATTTTGTCGAACTGTGCAGCCAGCGCAAGATTCCACTGGTATTCCTGCAAAACATCACCGGTTTCATGGTGGGGCGGAAATACGAAAACGAAGGCATCGCACGCCACGGGGCCAAGATGGTAACGGCTGTGGCCACCACCAGCGTGCCGAAAATCACCATGGTTGTGGGCGGCAGTTTCGGGGCCGGAAACTATGGCATGGCAGGACGGGCCTATCAGCCGCGGTTCATGTGGTCCTGGCCGAATTCGCGGATTTCCGTGATGGGCGGGCCGCAGGCGGCGGGGGTGTTGGCCACGGTCAAACGCGATGCCATCGAACGCGGTGGCGGCACTTGGTCCGAGGACGAGGAAGCGGCGTTCAAACAGCCGACCATCGATATGTTCGAGGAACAATCCCACCCGCTTTATGCCAGTGCGCGGCTTTGGGATGACGGCATCGTTGATCCGCGCAAATCGCGCGATGTGCTGGCACTTTCCCTGCGCGCGTCGCTGAACGCCCCGATCAGGGAGACACGTTTCGGCGTGTTCCGGATGTAGGAATGGGGTGTGACATGAGACATTTGGGACAACGCTGAAATGCTTGGGAAGAGACAAAATGTTTAACACAATCCTGATCGCCAACAGGGGCGAGATTGCATGCCGCGTGATGGAAACGGCGCAGGCGATGGGCG
Source organism: Sulfitobacter sp. TBRI5 (assembly GCF_051013555.1). NCBI lineage: Bacteria > Pseudomonadati > Pseudomonadota > Alphaproteobacteria > Rhodobacterales > Roseobacteraceae > Sulfitobacter > Sulfitobacter sp. TBRI5. Next base: position 2,794,601 of record NZ_CP112884.1, read on the forward strand.
TGCGCTGTGTGGCGGTCTATTCCGATGCGGACGCTGCGGCCAAGCATGTGCAGATGGCGGATGTTGCCGTGCATATCGGTGGCGCGGCCCCCAAGGACAGTTATTTGCGTGGCGATGCGATCATCAAGGCGGCTCTGGACACCGGCGCTGAGGCGATCCATCCCGGTTACGGGTTCCTGTCCGAAAATCCGGATTTCGTCGAACAGGTGCAAAAGGCGGGGCTGGTCTTTATCGGGCCGGATGCGGATGCGATCCGCGCGATGGGGTTAAAGGATGCCGCCAAGGCGTTGATGGAAAAGGCCAATGTACCTGTGGTGCCCGGCTATCATGGGGCTGATCAAGGCAATCTGGCGGCGCGGGCGGACGACGTTGGATATCCGGTATTGATCAAGGCGGTCGCCGGTGGTGGTGGCAAAGGCATGCGCCTCGTCGAAGACCCGGCCGAATTCGACGCCGCCCTGGCCAGCGCACAGGGCGAAGCGCTGACCGCCTTTGGCAACGATGCGGTTCTGATCGAAAAATATGTCAGCAAACCCCGCCATATCGAAGTGCAGGTCTTTGGCGACGGCACCGATGCCGTGCATCTGTTCGAACGGGATTGTTCGTTGCAACGGCGCCATCAAAAGGTCATCGAGGAAGCGCCGGCACCGGGTATGACGCCGGAAATGCGCGCCGAAATGGGCGCGGCGGCAGTGCGCGCTGCCGAGGCGATCGGGTACAAGGGGGCAGGCACCGTTGAATTCATCGTTGATGCCAGCGAAGGGCTGCGCAGCGACCGGTTCTATTTCATGGAGATGAACACACGCCTGCAGGTGGAACATCCCGTGACCGAAGCGATCACCGGCATTGATCTGGTGGAATGGCAATTGCGGGTTGCAGCCGGTGCGGCATTGCCGTTGCAACAGGGCCAGATCACGCTGACGGGCCACGCGTTTGAATCGCGTTTGTATGCCGAGGATGTGCCAGCGGGGTTCCTGCCCGCGACCGGCACATTGCAACATCTGAAATTTCCCGAAGGTGTGCGCGCAGACAGCGGTGTGCGCACCGGTGACACGATCAGCCCGTTTTACGATCCGATGATCGCCAAAGTGGTCACTTACGGACCGACCCGTGCGGTGGCACTGGCGCGGATGCGGGCGGCACTGGCCCATACCCAGGTGGCGGGGACGGTGACAAACCTTGCCTTTCTGGGCGCATTGGCAGGGCACGCCGGTTTTGCCGCCGGCGACGTTGATACCGGGCTGATCGCGCGCGACATCGATGCACTGACCCGCGCGCCCGATGCGCAGCCGCGCCATGCGGTGCGCGCGGCGATGGCGGCACTGAACGTGGAAACGGGCGGACCAGAGGCCGGATTTGCCCTTTGGCAGCCGCTGGCCAGAACAGTGACATTGCAAACCGATGACGTGGAATTTGATGCGGTGATGCGTGCACAGGGACCGGACCGGCAAATCTGGACAGTTCAGGGGGCCGAAGTGATCGCCGAGCGGGTCGGCGGGCGCTGGATGATTGACGGGCAGATCGCGCCCGAAGTGGCGCAGGCCGGTAACCGGATCACGGTATTTGCGGATTACGGCCTGCCCTTTACCGTGATCGATCCGTTAGAGCGCGCCACAGCCGCACACGGTGACGGCAACCTGATCGAGGCGCCGATGCCGGGACTGGTCAAGGCGGTATTCGCCACCGCCGGTCAGGCCGTGGCCAAAGGCGACCGGCTGGCCATTCTGGAAGCGATGAAGATGGAACACGCGCTGCTGGCGGCGCGTGACGGGATCGTGGCCGAAGTGCTTGCCATTGCGGGTGTTCAGGTAGAAGCTGGTGCCGCACTGGTCCAGCTTGAGCCCGAGGAATAGAAAATGATCCGCCTGCACCACGTTCCGTTTTCCCGATCCTTCCGGGTGTTGTGGCTGCTTCAGGAAATGGGGCTGGATTTTGATGTGGCCGAGTACCGTATCCGCGACGGATCGTTGCGATCTGCCGCGTTTACCAAGGTGTCGCCCACGGGCCGCGTGCCGGGGATCGAGATCGACGGTATTTCGATGTTCGAAAGCGGGGCCATCGTGCAATATCTGTGCGAAACGCGGCCTGAACACGGGCTTGCCCCGACACCGGGCGCGCCGGAACGCCCGCGTTTCCTTGAACTGATCGGATTTGCCGAAACCATGGCTGCCCTGGTGGAACAGCTGAACCTGAACCACGTGTTTCTGCGCGATCCGGCCCAGGCATCGCCGGTGGTGATCAAGCTGAACACCGCGCGTCTGACCGCAACGGTCAGGGTGATGGAGCAGATGCTGGGCGATCAGGACTATTTGCTGCCATCCGGTTTTTCTGCGGCAGATGCGATGATGGGGTTCAACGTGTTTTCGTTGCCCTATTACGTGCATCTGGACCCGTTCCCGCGCTTGCTGGCCTATAAACAGCGGCTTGAAGAACGCCCCGCCTATCGCGCGGCCCGCGCCCGTGACGGCGAACAGGATTTTTACGACAAACCGTTTTATCCCGTCCCCGAAGCCTAGGCAAAACAGCCAATGATCCGTCTGCATCATTGTCCCCAGACACGTTCCATGCGGACGTTGTGGCTGCTGATCGAACTGGGGGTCACTTTCGAAGTTGTCGAACACGCCTTTGGAAAGAACCTGAGATCTGCGGACTATTTGCAGATCGCGCCATCCGGCCGGGTGCCCGCGCTGGAAATCGATGGCGACCGGATGATCGAAAGCGGTGCGATCACAGAATATCTGTGCGAATTGTTTCCCAAGGCGGGTCTGGGTCGTCTGCAGGGCGAGCGTGAGCGGCGGGAATGGCTGTCGTGGATACATTTTGCCGAAACGATCACGCAACACTCTGCCGCGCTGACACAGCAGCATGTGGCGTTGTATGATCCTGCAATGCGCAGCCCCATCGTCACCAAACTTGAAGCGGCGCGGCTGGGCAAATGTTTTGGCGCATTGGAAGCGGCACTTTCGGACGGGCGTGACTATTTGCTGACAGGCGGGTTTTCGGCGGCCGATATTTCCGTAGGGCAGGCGGTTTACATGGCGCGCTATTTCGCCAGACTGGACGGGTTCGATCAACTGGCGGCCTGGTATGCCCGCATAGCGGCGCGCCCTGCCTTCAAAGAGTCTCTGCCCGAACGCGGCACGGAATTGTACAAGCAGGAATTTTACGAAGTCTGGGAGGGCTGAACCATGCACAAGCAGGTCGAGATTTTCGAGGTCGGTCCAAGGGACGGGCTTCAGAACGAAAAGCGCGATATTCCGGTGGCTGAAAAAATTGCACTGATTGATCTTCTTGGTCGGGCAGGGTTTTCCCGCATTGAGGTGGCCAGTTTTGTCAGCCCCAAATGGGTGCCGCAAATGGCAGGCAGCGCCGAGGTTCTGGCGGGCATCGAGCGCGTCAAGGGCGTGTCCTATACGGCGCTGACGCCCAACATGCGCGGTTTCGAGGATGCGGTGGACGCCAAGGCGGACGAAATCGCGATTTTCGGATCGGCGTCCGAGGGGTTTTCCAAGGCCAACATCAATGCAAGCATCGCGGAATCGATGGAGCGTTTCAAACCCGTGGTGGCTGCCGCGCGGCATATCGACATGCCGGTGCGGGCATATGTGTCATGTGTGACCGACTGCCCCTATGACGGCAAGGTTGCACCGGCACAGGTGGCCGAAGTGGCCAGCGCGCTGTTTTCGATGGGCTGTTACGAGGTGTCACTGGGGGACACGATCGGCGCGGGCACACCGGATTCCATCGCCAAGATGTTGCTGGCCGTGCGCGAGGTGGTCCCGATGCACCGTCTGGCGGGGCATTACCACAACACCGGCGGGCGGGCGCTGGCCAATATAGATGCGTCCCTGTCCCTGGGATTGCGGACTTTTGATGCGGCGGTCGGCGGTCTGGGCGGTTGTCCCTATGCGCCGGGCGCGGCGGGGAATGTCGCGACCGAAGCGGTGGTGAAACACCTGCATGCGCTGGGCTATGAAACCGGGCTTGATCTGGATGTGCTGAACCAGGCGGCGGATATGGCGCGGTCCATGCGCGGATAAGACGGAACAATGATGAACCGGTGGGTGATATGTTTGAAACGATAACAATTGAAACCGACAGCCGCGGGGTTGCAACGCTGACGCTGAACCGCCCGGACAAGCACAACGCGATGTCTGCCCAGATGCTTGCGGAATTGACCGAGGCTGCGGCCCGGTTCGCGCAAAACAGCGATGTGCGCGTTGTGGTGCTGACGGGGGCCGGAAAAAGCTTTTGCGCGGGCGGGGATCTGGGCTGGATGCAGGCACAGATGCAGATGGACGAGGCCACCCGCGCCAAGGAAGCGGCAAAGCTGGCCATCATGTTGCAGGCGTTGAACACCTTGCCGCAACCGGTAATCGGGGCGGTACAGGGCAATGCGTTTGGCGGCGGCGTCGGCATGGCAAGCGTGTGCGATGTGGCGATTGGCGCCGATCACATAAAAATGGGCCTGACCGAAACCCGGCTGGGTCTGATCCCGGCCACCATCGGCCCCTATGTGGTGGCCCGAATGGGCGAAGGGCGCGCACGGCGCGTGTTCATGTCCGCGCGTCTGTTTGATGCGCACGAAGCGGTTGATCTGGGTCTGCTGGCACGCGCTGTGCCCGCAGACGATCTGGCTGCGGCGGTCGAGGCAGAGGTGGCACCCTATCTGTCCTGTGCGCCGGGTGCGGTGGCTGCGGCCAAGGCGTTGGTACGTGATCTGGGGCCGAAGATTGATCAGGCGGTAATTGATCATACCGTCAACGCGCTGTCCGAGCGTTGGGACAGCCCAGAGGCGGGCGAGGGGATCGCCGCCTTTTTTGAGAAACGCAAGGCCAAGTGGATGCCATGACGGAAACCCTGTCGGCATTTCGCGCTTTGCACAGCCAACCCGCAGCCTTTGTCATTCCCAACCCCTGGGATACTGGCAGCGCGCGCATTCTGGCCGCGCTCGGGTTTCCCGCGCTGGCGACCACCAGCGCCGGCATGGCGTTTTCCATGGGCCTGCGTGAAGGGATGGCATCGCGCGATGCGGTTCTGGCCCATTGCCGCGAAATCGTAACCGCGACAAATCTGCCAGTCTCCGCCGATCTGGAACACGGGTTTGGCCATAGCCCTGAAAGTGCCGCAAAAACCATCGTGGCAGCCGCTGAAACCGGATTGGCGGGGGCATCGCTTGAGGATCATACCGGCGACCCTGATGCGCCAATCTACGATTTTTCTCTTGCCGTCGAACGGATCACGGCCGCAGTCGAAGCGTGCCGTGCCCTGCCGGATGATTTTGTATTCACCGCGCGATGCGAGAACCTGCTGTGGGGGCGGGACGATCTGGACGACACGATCAAGCGCCTGCAAGCGTTCGAGGCCGCAGGCGCGGATGTGCTTTATGCGCCCGGCCTGACCGATCTTGCATCGATCCGGCTGGTCTGTGACAGCCTGTCCAAACCGGTCAACGTGGTGATGGGCATGCCGGGGCGCACGTTTTCGGTAGCTGATTTAAGCGCGGCGGGCGTGAAGCGGATCAGTGTCGGGTCCGCTCTGGCGCGTCTGGCCTATGGCACTCTGGTGCGCGCCGCGCGCGACATGGCCCAGAACGGGACGTTTGATTTTGCCGATGACGCGATGGGGTTCAAGGAGCTTGAACAGCATTTTCCGGAAACCGCGACTGACGCTGATCTTCCCTGAACATCTTACCAGACTTCGCCATAGAGCGCGATAATATCGTCCGCATCCGGCACTTTGGGATTGTTCTGGGGCGATCCTGACGCCAGTGCCTGCTGCGCCATCAGGGCAAACATGTCCGTGTCGCCACTGTGCCCCAGCGCCGACGGCGTGGGCACTTTCAGATCGTCATTAAGACGGCGCAATCCATCGACCAGTTTGCCACAGGCGACCGCATCGCTGTCACCTGTCGTCGCCCAGTCCATGACGCGGGCACAGGTGGCGTAACGTTCGGGCGCGGCGGGTGTCGAATAGGCCGTGACCGCGGGCAGCAAAATCGCATTGGACAATCCGTGCGCGACGTGGAAATGCGCCCCGATCGGGCGGCTCATCCCGTGGACCAGCGCGACAGACGCATTCGAAAACGCCATACCCGCCTGCGCGGCCGCCAGCATCAGCGCCGCGCGGGCAGGGCCGTTTTCCGGGTCGGCGCAGGCGGTGCGCACATTATGGGCGATCAGCGGCATTGCCGACAGGGCAAAGGCATCCGTATAGGCAAACGCCTTGCGGCTCACATAAGCCTCAATCGCGTGGGTCAGGCTGTCAACGGCGGTGTCTGCGGTGATCCGCCACGGTTTCGTGGTGGTCAGCGTCCAGTCGATCAGCGCGGCGGTCGCCACACAGGCCAGACCGGACAGGTTGTATTTTTCCGGCGCGGCGGTGTCGGTGATCACGCACCAGCGGGTCAGTTCCGATCCGGTGCCGCCGGTGGTGGGAATCAGGATAACCGGCAAACCGCAGCGGTTGATCTGGCGGGGTGCCTTGTAATCGCGCACATGCCCGTCATTCACCGCCATGAACGATACCGCCTTGGCCGTGTCCATCGGGCTGCCGCCGCCAAATCCGATGATGCCGTCGAAATCACCCGCCCTGAGTGCGGCAAGCCCCTGATCCACGCAGGTATCAGTGGGGTCTTCGACAACTTCGTCAAACACCTGATGCACCACGCCCGCCGCATCCAGCGCTTGCGTCAGCGTGGCGACATGACCCAAGGCAACCAGATTGCGATCGGTCACGATCAGCGGGCGGGACAGGCCAAGCTGGTGCAGAACGTCACCGGTTTCAGCCACAACACCGCCACCGATCCGGATGATGCGGGGCGATTGCACCCGCCCGATAGCTTCTGTTTGCATCCCTTTGCCCTTTCTGTGGGTGCGGCATTTCCAACCAAACAAACCGCGCAACCCATGTTGACCCTGTCAGAGCCCAAAGGTACACCCTTTGTCAGCCAACTTCGCAAACTGATCTGCGCCCGAGGCGCAATAATAGGAGCAGCCACCGTGGACGAGATGTTGAGGGAATACCTTCCCATCCTGGTGTTTTTGGCCGTTGCCATAGGGCTTGGTCTGGTTTTGATCCTGGCTGCCGTGGTGATCGCCGTGCGCAATCCCGACCCTGAAAAAGTGTCGGCTTACGAATGCGGCTTTAATGCGTTCGATGATGCGCGGATGAAATTCGATGTCCGGTTCTATCTGGTGTCGATTCTGTTCATTATTTTCGATCTCGAAATTGCCTTTCTGTTTCCGTGGGCCGTGGCCTTTCAGGACATCAGCATGGCAGGCTTCTGGTCGATGATGGTGTTCCTGGCTGTGCTGACGATCGGCTTTGCCTATGAATGGAAAAAGGGAGCGCTGGAATGGCAGTAGCAACCGGAGTGAACACCGCCGGCGTCGACATGGATGCGTCGGCCAAGGCGATGAACGCAGAGCTTCAGGACAAGGGGTTCCTGCTGACCTCGACCGCGGATATCGTCAACTGGGCCCGCACCGGATCGCTGCACTGGATGACATTCGGTCTGGCCTGCTGCGCGGTGGAAATGATGCACACCTCGATGCCGCGCTATGATCTTGAACGCTTTGGCACAGCGCCCCGCGCCAGCCCGCGCCAGTCCGACCTGATGATCGTGGCCGGCACCCTGACCAACAAGATGGCTCCCGCGCTGCGCAAAGTCTATGACCAGATGCCCGAACCGCGCTACGTGATCTCGATGGGATCCTGCGCGAACGGGGGCGGGTATTACCATTATTCCTATTCGGTGGTGCGCGGCTGTGACCGGATCGTGCCTGTTGATGTCTATGTCCCGGGCTGCCCGCCGACAGCCGAGGCATTGCTGTACGGCATCCTGCAACTGCAACGTAAAATTCGCCGCACGGGCACGATTGTCCGCTAGTCGGATGTCCCGGACGCACGGAAAGGCCAAAGATGAGTGACGCGCTTAAAGAACTAGGCACCCATATCGAATTGAAACGCCCCGATTGCGTGCTGGCATGGGATGTGACCGAGGGCGAGTTGAACATGGATGTGGCGCCGTCCAACATCGCCGGGTTTGTCGAATTCCTGAAATCCGATAACACGTGCAAGTTTTCGTCGCTTGTGGACATCACAGGTGTTGATTACCCGCAACGCCCGAAACGCTTTGACGTGGTCTATCATCTGCTGTCGATGTACCAGAACCACCGTATCCGTCTGCGTGTCAGCATCCGCGAAGAAGATATGGTGCCCTCGATCATCGACGTGCACCCCAGCGCCAACTGGTTCGAACGCGAAGTGTTCGATATGTTCGGCATCCTGTTTTCCGGCCACCCCGATCTGCGCCGCATCCTGACTGATTACGGGTTTCGCGGCTATCCGCTGCGCAAGGATTTCCCGACAACTGGCTATACCGAAGTGCGCTATGACGATGTGCAGAAACGCGTGATCTACGAACCGGTTTCGCTGGTTCAGGAATACCGCCAGTTCGATTTCATGTCGCCCTGGGAAGGGGCTGAATACATCCTGCCCGGCGACGAAAAGAAAGAGGAGGCCAAGTGATGGAATTTATCGTCTGGCTGATCGTTGCGGCATTGACAGTTATCCCGATGTTCAAGCTGCTGCCGCATTTCAGCGTGAACAAGAACTGGGCCTTTGCGGGTATCATCCCGCTGGGAGCGCTGGTGCTGCTGTGGGTGATGGCGATGAAACTGCAAGAGCTGGAGCAACGCTGATGGACGGTGATATTCGCGTAAACACCTATGACGACGGATCGACCGACGCCCAGACCGGCGAACAGAAGATCCGCAACTTCAACATCAACTTTGGCCCGCAACACCCTGCGGCCCACGGTGTTCTGCGTCTGGTGCTTGAACTGGACGGCGAGATTGTAGAACGCTGCGATCCCCATATCGGCCTGCTGCACCGTGGCACTGAAAAACTGATGGAAAGCCGCACCTACCTGCAAAACCTGCCCTATTTCGACCGGCTGGATTACGTCGCGCCGATGAACCAGGAACATGCCTGGTGTCTGGCCATCGAAAAACTGACAGGGGTCGAGGTGCCGCGCCGCGCCAGCCTGATCCGGGTGCTGTATTCCGAAATCGGCCGCGTTCTGAACCATCTGCTGAACGTCACCACGCAGGCCATGGATGTGGGCGCGCTGACACCGCCGCTCTGGGGCTTTGAAGAGCGTGAAAAGCTGATGATCTTTTACGAACGGGCGTGCGGTGCGCGCCTGCACGCGGCCTATTTCCGTCCCGGCGGTGTTCATCAGGACCTGCCCGATGCGCTGCTGGATGACATCGAAACATGGGCGCACGAGTTTCCGGCCGTGATGGACGACATCGACGGATTGCTGACCGAAAACCGGATTTTCAAGCAGCGCAATGTCGATATCGGGATCATTTCCCGGAAGGACGCGCTGGACTGGGGCTTTTCCGGCGTCATGGTGCGCGGCTCTGGCATGGCATGGGATCTGCGGCGCGCCCAGCCCTATGAATGCTACGACGAGTTCGAATTTCAGGTACCGGTAGGCAAGAACGGCGATTGTTATGACCGCTATCTTGTCCGCATGGAAGAAATGCGCCAGTCGGTCAGCATCATCAAACAGGCGATCGCCAAACTGCGCGATGAACCGGGTGATATTCTGGCGCGGGGCAAGATCACACCACCATCGCGCAGCGACATGAAAACCTCGATGGAAAGCCTGATCCACCACTTCAAGCTTTATACCGAAGGCTTTCACGTCCCCGCGGGCGAAGTCTATTGCGCGGTCGAGGCACCCAAGGGCGAATTTGGCGTCTACCTTGTGGCCGATGGCACAAACAAACCCTACCGCGCCAAACTGCGCGCGCCGGGCTTTTTGCACCTGCAGGCGATGGATTACATGGCGACCGGCCACCAGCTGGCCGACGTTGCCGCCATCATCGGATCCATGGACGTGGTGTTCGGGGAGATTGACCGGTGAGAGATGCCATGACCGCCATTCATCTTTTCCAAAATACTTCCGCCGGAGGCTCCGACGCTTCCCAAGCGCACAGAAAGACGACCTGATGCTACGCCGCCTTCACCCCACCCAACCTGACAGTTTTGCCTTCACCCCAGCCAATCAGGCATGGGCCGAGGCGCAGATCACCAAATATCCCGAAGGCCGTCAGGCATCGGCGATCATTCCGCTGCTGTGGCGTGCGCAGGAACAGGAGGGCTGGCTGACCCGCCCGGCCATCGAACATGTCAGCGATATGCTGGGGCTGGCATATATTCGCGGGCTCGAAGTGGCGTCGTTCTACTTTATGTTCCAGTTGCAACCTGTTGGGTCTGTTGCCCATATTCAGGTGTGCGGCACAACGTCCTGCATGATCTGCGGTGCCGAAGATCTGGTGGCGGTTTGCAAGGACAAGATTGCGCCCAAGGCGCATCAGCTCAGCGATGATGGCAAGTTCAGCTGGGAAGAGGTGGAATGCCTCGGATCCTGTTCGAATGCGCCGATGGCGCAGATCGGCAAGGATTACTACGAGGATCTGACCGCCAAGCGGATGGGCGAAATCATTGATGAACTGGCTGCGGGCAAAGTGCCGGTGCCGGGGCCGCAGAACGGACGCTATGCGGCTGAACCGCTGGGCGGACTGACCAGCCTGACCGAATATGACAGCGGCAAGACCCAGTATAACGCCAGCGCGCAGCTTGCGATGGATATCGGCGACACCGTCAAACGTATCGATGGCACCGAGGTGCCGCTGATCACGCCGTGGCAGGGCAAGCCGGCCAAGGCAGATAAATCGGCGGGCAAATCCACGCCCAAGGATAAGGCGCGTACCGTTGCCCCCGCCGATGAAACCGGGATTGCGAAACAGCAGGCCCGGGCCAAATCCAAGGCGAAACCACCCGTCAAACCCGCGGACGGCAAGAAACCCCGTGTCATGAAAGCGCCGCGCAAATCCGGCGCCGACGATCTGAAAATGATCAAGGGTGTCGGGCCGAAGCTTGAAAAACTGCTGCATTCCATGGGCTTTTACCATTACGATCAGATCGCCAAGTGGAGTGCCGAAGAAATCGCGTGGGTCGATGAGAACCTTGTGGGGTTCAAGGGCCGCGTAAGCCGCGACGGTTGGGTGGCGCAAGCTGCCAAACTGGCATCGGGTGACGAAACAGAATTCTCGAAACGTGCCAAAAAAGACGGCGTCTATGACTGACACCGATAATCAACAGGGGAACAGAGAATAATGAACCAGCTCGATCAGAAATCTGAATGTGTGCAAAAATGGTGGAAACTGTCTGCAATCGGCGGACTTGTACTGGCGTTGGTGTTGTGGCTGCTGGCCGGGTGGGGGTTCTTCGGTGCTCTTGTCGCGGGTATTCTGGTGGCTGTGATCGCCGGGTTTGTCCTGAGCAAGGTGCAATGCCCTGACCAAGAGGTGCAGCCACCTGCGTCCGCAGCCAAACCGGCAGATCCTGCGCCTGCGCCAACACCTGCGCCGACGCCGACGCCCGCAGCGGCATCTGTCGCGCCGGCTGCCGTCGCCTCAAGCGTGCCAACATCCGAACCGGCTGCGAAAAAACCCGCAGCGAAAAAGGCCCCTGCGAAAAAGGCAGCCCCCAAGGCAAGTGCGGTCAAACCGGCCACGGCCAAGGCCCCTGCGCGCAAACCGGTCGCGGCAGATGGCAAGCCCGAAATGCTGACAGCGGCGCGCGGTGGCGTTGCCGATGATCTGAAACTGCTGAAAGGTGTTGGGCCCAAGCTGGAACAGATGCTGAATGCGCTGGGTGTGTACCATTTCGATCAGATCGCGAGCTGGCGCAAAAAGGAAATCGACTGGGTCGATGACAAGCTGAAGTTCAAGGGCCGGATCGAACGCGACGACTGGATCAAACAGGCCAAGCTTCTGGCCAAAGGCGGCGAGACCGAGTTTTCCAAACGCAGCAAGAAGACCTGATAGGAGCAATACAGCGTGAGGTCCGATCAAGACATGGCCACGGATGCAGCAATCGCCCGGCGCGGGCGAATTGTTGCGTTGGTGATAGCTGCGGGTGGCATTGCCGCACTGCTCGCGCCATGGCTGGTGCAGGCATTGGGTTTGCCCATCCGCTACGAGATGCTGTTCTATTTCGGATCGCTCGCCGCCTTTGTCTGGGCGATGTTCAATATTTACCAAATGCGCCGCGCGCGCCGTGACAACCAAGGGTAGTCCACATGTTAAAAGACCAGGACCGCATCTTTACCAACCTTTACGGGATGCATGACCGCACGCTGAAAGGCGCGCAGGCACGGGGCCATTGGGATGGCACGGCGAACCTGATCAAACAGGGGCGCGAGTGGATTATCCAGACGATGAAAGACAGCGGCCTGCGCGGGCGTGGCGGTGCGGGGTTTCCCACCGGTCTGAAATGGTCGTTCATGCCTAAGGAAAGCGATGGTCGCCCCAGTTATCTGGTGGTGAATGCGGATGAATCCGAACCCGGAACCTGCAAGGACCGCGAGATCATGCGCCATGATCCGCACACCCTGATCGAAGGCTGTCTGATCGCGTCTTTCGCGATGCAGGCGCATGCGTGCTACATCTACATCCGCGGCGAATACATCCGCGAGAAAGAGGCGCTTCAGGCCGCGATTGACGAAGCCTATGATGCCGGACTGGTGGGCAAGAACGCCTGCAAATCAGGTTTTGATTTCGATATCTACCTGCATCACGGGGCAGGGGCCTATATCTGCGGCGAAGAAACCGCGCTGCTGGAAAGCCTTGAGGGCAAAAAAGGCATGCCACGGATGAAACCGCCGTTCCCGGCGGGCGCGGGGCTTTATGGCTGTCCGACCACCGTGAACAATGTGGAAAGCATTGCAGTGGTGCCCACGATCCTGCGCCGCGGTGCCGATTGGTTTTCGTCGTTCGGGCGGCCCAACAATGCGGGTACCAAGCTTTTTGCCATTTCCGGCCATGTGAAAAACCCCTGTGTCGTCGAAGAGGCGATGTCGATCGGGTTTGAAGAACTGATCGACCGCCACTGCGGCGGCATTCGTGGCGGTTGGAAAAACCTCAAGGCGGTTATTCCGGGTGGATCGTCCGTGCCGCTGCTGCCGCGTGACGTGATGAAAGACGCCATCATGGATTTCGACTGGCTGCGCGAGCAACGCTCGGGTCTGGGGACCGCGGCGGTGATCGTGATGGATCAGGATACCGATGTGATCAAGGCGATCTGGCGGCTTAGCAAGTTTTACAAGCATGAAAGCTGTGGCCAGTGCACGCCGTGCCGCGAAGGCACCGGCTGGATGATGCGGGTCATGGACCGCCTGGTGACAGGCGATGCGGAACCCGAAGAGATCGATATGCTGCTGGACGTGACCAAGCAGGTCGAAGGCCACACGATCTGTGCGCTGGGGGATGCGGCGGCGTGGCCCATTCAGGGCCTGATCCGGCATTTCCGCGACGAAATCGAAGACCGTATCAAACACAAACGCACCGGACGCGTGTCTGCGGTGGCGGCAGAGTGATCCGCACGGCGATCATATGTGTCACGCTCGGCTCGGCCGTGCAGGTGCAGGCGGCTGACCGTCCGGCCCCCGATTATTTTATCGACGCCGTCATGGCGACGACAACGGCCAAACAACTGGCGCTGGCCTGTGCCGATATCAGCATCAACCTGCCCGTGGTCAGTGCTGATTCCGGTGCGGTCATGGACCGGCTGAAAGCGGACGGGTTTGATACCGCGACCGATACGTTGGGCATGACAGACCCTTCCGCGCAGATCGCCGCGATGCAGGTGGCGTTTCTGGACAAGCACAATTTGCAGGAAGGTGCAGCGCAAAGGGATGTTTGTTCCGCTGCACGCGTTGAAATGGCCGAAGGCAGCCAGATCGGCACCTATCTTATGGAGGTAGCGCAATGACAGCGATGACCGTTCGGCTGATCGGGGCCGTGGCTTTGTGCGCGGGGCTTGCGGGATGTGATGCATCACCCAAACCGGCGCGGGCCTTTTCAGATCCGGCCGTGCAAAAACTGTATATGCTGCCGGTGCCCGATTATGTCGGGACCACACGACTGGCCCGACAGGTGGCGCAGGCCTGCCCGCGCTACAGCTATGATCAGGCGCAGGATTTTCAGGTGAACGAAAAGCGCAACGCCGAAGGGCGCGGATCTGTCGCGGCCCTGTCGCAAAGCGGTGGGCTGGAAGTAATGACCGATGTGATCCGGCGCGAGTTTCAGGCAAGACATGATGTGACGGTCGGGCAGGATAATCTGTGCGAAGCCGCAGATCAGGAAAGCGCCGCAAATACCGCGCTTGCATCGCTTCTGGTGCCGGTAAACTGATGGCGACTGAACAGACATATCATCTGGCCGAACTGAATGTGGGCCGTCTGCTGGCGCCGGTTGATGATCCGCGTGTGGCAGAATTCATGGCCAACCTTGACCGCATCAACGGCTTGGGCAAACGGATGCCCGGTTTTGTCTGGATGATGGAAGGTTCGGGCGTACCGGGTACGGGCAACACCGAACATGCCATTGGTAACGATCCGCAATATGTCAGCAATCTGACGGTTTGGGAAAGCGTTGAAAACCTTGAAACATTTGTCTGGGGTACGGTGCACAAGCAGTTCTACGAACGGCGCGCCGAATGGTTCGAGGTGCTGGGAAAGATGCATTTCGTGATGTGGTGGGTGCCCGCCGGGCACTGCCCGACGCTGGAAGAAGCCTTGGAAAAACTGGATCATTTGCGCACGCATGGCGATAGCGATGCGGCGTTCGGATGGTCCTATCTGGAACAGGCCACGGCATGGCGCACCCACGGGTGCAGCCCTGTTGCGGCGGAGTAGTCGAATGCGTGCAGGATTATTACTGGTACTGGCTGCGGCCCTGATCGCGGGATGCGAAAAACGCTCGGAACGGGTGGCGTTCGATGGACAGTTCTACAATTCCAAAGCCAAAAAGGTCGATGGCGATCTGTCACAGTTTCAGGTGTCGGTGTCGCCGGTATCGCAATCCCTGACCGGCGCGAAAGAGGCGGGACGGTACGAGGCCACCAAATATTGCATCAAGAATTACGGCACGTCCGATATCATCTGGGCCGTCGGGCCCGATGCCGAAGATGCGACACTGCCAATTGAAAAGAATTCGCTGTATCTGCGCGGGGAATGTGACGGATGATGCTGCCGCCCCGGCATAACCACGCGCAACGATCCGCCCAAAAGGCGCGGTTTGGCGCGTGTTATTGCATATCACGCGGGGCAATCCCCATTTGCGGTTGGACAGGCGGCGCAGTGCGCGCCGGCGTTCACGCAAAAGGAGAGATGTTATGCGTATGATACTGGGTGTTTTAGCGGCAGGTGTTCTGGCAACCGGCGTTGCGGCGGCCAAGCCGCCCTTGCGCGATGTTGCGGTGGTGGATGACGGTATTCTGGCCTTGGTTCTGGCCAATGAAATTCAGGAAACATGCCCTGACATCAAGCCGCGTTTGCTCAAGGCTTACAATTTTCTGATGTCGCTGAATTCGCATGCGGAATCTCTGGGCTACACCTATGAGGAAATCAGGGAATACCGAAAGTCGGATGCGGAAAAAGAACGGATGCGCGCGCGGGGTGAAGTCTATGCACGCGCCAACGGTGCCGATCCGGCCAAACCCGAAACGCTATGCCCGCTAGGCCTTGCCGAAATCGAGAAAGGCAGCCCCATCGGCGTGCTGTTGCGATCCAGGTGAGTGCTTTGGCTTTCATATCCCTGCCGGGCTTTGCCCGCCGAAACGGTGCGATCCGTTGCGCCAAAACATCTGGCCTGACGGCCGGTCCGAAATACACCGCGTGCCGGGGGGCTTGGACAGTGCCCGCCATCCGGCAGTTCACAGGAAGCTGTAAATGAACGATCTGAAGAAAATCATCATCGACGGAACCGAGGTTGAAGTAGACGGGGCGATGACCCTGATCCAGGCCTGTGAACAGGCGGGTGTCGAAATCCCGCGCTTCTGTTATCACGAGCGACTGTCGATTGCCGGCAATTGCCGGATGTGTCTGGTTGAAGTTGTCGGCGGACCGCCCAAACCTGCAGCCAGCTGTGCCATGCAGGTGCGCGATCTGCGCCCCGGCCCCGAAGGCCAGCCCCCGGTGGTGAAAACCAATTCACCGATGGTGAAAAAGGCGCGCGAAGGCGTGATGGAATTCCTGCTGATCAACCACCCGCTGGATTGTCCGATCTGCGATCAGGGCGGAGAATGTGACTTGCAGGATCAGGCAATGGCCTATGGCGTGGATTTTTCCCGCTTCCGCGAGCCCAAACGCGCCACCGAAGATCTTGATCTGGGTCCGCTGGTAGAAACCCACATGACCCGCTGCATTTCCTGCACCCGCTGCGTGCGCTTTACCACGGAAGTGGCCGGTATCACCCAGATGGGGCAGACCGGTCGCGGCGAAGATGCCGAAATCACATCCTATCTGGGCGAAACACTCGATTCCAACCTGCAGGGCAACATTATCGATCTGTGTCCGGTCGGCGCGCTGGTGTCCAAGCCTTACGCGTTCACCGCACGCCCGTGGGAACTGACCAAGACGGAAAGCATCGATGTGATGGATGCGCTCGGCTCTAACATCCGTGTGGATACCAAGGGCCGCGAAGTCATGCGTTTTCTGCCGCGCAACCATGACGGTGTGAACGAGGAATGGATTTCAGACAAATCCCGCTTTGTCTGGGACGGATTGCGCCGCCAGCGGCTGGACCGCCCCTATGTGCGCAAAAACGGCAAGCTTCAGGCGGTCACCTGGCCCGAGGCGCTTTCGGCTGCTGCGGCGGCGATGAAAGGCAAGAAACTGGCCGGTGTGGTGGGTGATCTGGCCCCGGTCGAAGCTGCCTTTGCGCTGAAACAATTGATCGAAGGGCAGGGCGGCGTTGTCGAATGCCGCACCGATGGCGCAAAACTGCCTGCGGCAAACCGCAGCGGATATGTCGGCACGGCGGCGATAGAAGACATCGACAGCGCCGAAATGATCATGCTGATTGGCACCAATCCACGGATCGAAGCCCCTGTTCTGAACGCACGAGTGCGCAAGGCATGGTCGCGCGGTGCCAATATCGGCCTGATCGGCGAAGCCGTTGATCTTACATATGAATATTCCCACATGGGCACCGATCGCGCCGCGCTGGACAAGCTGTCACAGCAACCTATCGATGCGGCCAAGGACAAGAACAGCCTTGTCATTGTGGGCATGGGCGCATTGCAGGAGGCTGACGGCGCCGCAGTGCTGGCCGCAGTGATGCAGCTTTGTGAAAACTCGCAATCCAAACTTCTGGTGCTGCACACCGCGGCGGGGCGCGTTGGCGCGCTGGACGCCGGATGCACCAATAACGGCGGAATGGACGCCGTTGCGCAGGCCGAGGTGATTTACAATCTTGGTGCGGACGAGGTTGATATCGCCGCCGGCCCCGTTGTGATCTATCAGGGCAGCCACGGGGATCGCGGGGCACATCGTGCCGATATCATTCTGCCGGGCGCGGCATATACCGAAGAACAGGGCCTGTTCGTGAACACCGAAGGACGCCCGCAACTGGCGCTGCGTGCCGGATTTGCACCGGGCGAAGCCAAGGAAAACTGGGCCATCCTGCGTGCACTCAGCGCGGAAATGGGGGCGCAGCTTCCCTATGATTCACTGGCGCAGCTGCGCAGTGCACTGGTGGGCGATGCGCCGCATCTGGCACTAATCGACGAGGTGCCGGAAAACACATGGCAGACCGAACCCAAGGGCAAACTGGGCAAGGCGACGTTCCGCAACGCACTTGGCGATTTCTATCTGACAAACCCGATCGCCCGCGCCTCGGAACTGATGGCGGAACTGTCCGCCGGTGCCAAAGCACGCAACAGTGGAAAGATCGCGGCCGAATAATGCGGAACGGGTGGATCATATGCCCTTTGCTGATGCTGATCGCAGGCGCGGTATCCGGTTGCGAGCCGCAACGCGTGGTGGATGAAACCGCAGTGTTCGCCCCCGACTATCAGGGCGTGACGACGCAATTGTTGCAGGATGATCTGGTTAATTTTCAGGTTGCCATGACAGGGGCACGCACTGCCGAAGATGTGGCGGAATACGCGGAATGCGCTGCCGCGCAGTATACGCTGATCCGGGGATACGGATTTGCGCGTCATTTGCGCACAAATGTGCAAGAGGAGGGTGGCGTGTGGGTCGCAGATGCTGTTTACACAATCTCGCCATCACTGCCCGACGGAAGCCGGACACTCGACGCCGAAGTTGTGACGGCCCATTGTGCAGAAAACGGAATACCCACGGTGTGAGGACATATGGCTGATTTCTTTACCACGACCTATACCGGCATTGGACTGCTGATCGTTGGGCAAATCTTTCTTCTGGTGATTCCGCTGCTTCTGGCACTGGCCTTCTTGATGTATGCCGACCGCAAGATCTGGGCTGCCGTTCAAATGCGGCGCGGGCCCAACGTGGTTGGTGTGTTCGGCCTGCTGCAAAGCTTTGCCGATTTCCTGAAATACATCGTGAAAGAGGTCGTGTTCCCCGCAGGGGCCGACAAGGCCGTGTTCCTGCTGGCCCCGATGGTGTCACTGGTTATGGCGCTGATCGCGTGGGCGGTGATCCCGTTCAACGATGGCTGGGTCCTGTCGGACATCAATGTCGCCATTCTTTACGTTTTCGCGGTGTCCTCGCTTGAGGTTTACGGCGTGATCATGGGCGGGTGGGCGTCAAACTCGAAATATCCGTTCCTCGGGTCGCTTCGTTCAGCGGCGCAGATGATTTCATACGAGGTCAGCATCGGTCTGATTATCATCGGTGTGATCATTTCGACCGGCAGCATGAATTTCGGTGATATCGTGGCAGCGCAGGATGGCGGTTACGGCTTTCTCAGCTGGTATTGGCTGCCGCATTTCCCGATGCTGCTCCTGTTCTTCATCTCGGCGCTGGCTGAAACCAACCGCCCGCCTTTCGACCTGCCCGAGGCGGAAAGCGAACTGGTGGCCGGGTATCAGGTTGAATATTCGTCCACGCCGTTCCTGTTGTTCATGATCGGTGAACTGGTGGCCGTGGTTCTGATGTGCGCGCTGGTGTCGCTGCTGTTCCTTGGCGGTTGGCTGTCGCCGATCCCGGGACTGCAGGACGGCATTTTCTGGATGATCCTGAAAATGGGCGTCGTGTTCTTCTTCTTCTCGATGGTCAAGGCGATCACGCCACGCTACCGCTATGACCAGTTGATGCGCCTGGGCTGGAAAGTGTTCCTGCCGTTCTCGCTGTTCTGGGTTGTGTTTGTGGCGTTTGCCGCGAAATTCGAATGGTTTGGCGGCGTGTTTGCGCGTTATGCGGTCGGGGGCTAGGAATGCAGCTTGCGGACCATATCAAATCGGCGGACGCAGAAGAATTGAGTGCGCTGGCGGAATTCCTGCTGGTGCAGTTCGATGTCTTTGAGAAATCGGCTTCGCAGGATGGGTTGACGCCTGCGGCGCTGATGAATGTGCAAAAAGCCATAGGGGCATGGGCCTATATGCAAACCAATTCTGCCGACCAAGGAGATTGATGTGACACAGATCGATTATACACGTGCCGCGAAATACTTCCTGCTTCAGGATTTCTTTGTCGGGTTCAAACTGGGTTTGAAATACTTTTTCCGCCCCAAGGCGACACTGAACTATCCGCATGAAAAAGGGCCATTGTCGCCCCGTTTCCGCGGCGAACACGCGCTGCGCCGGTATCCCAACGGAGAAGAGCGCTGTATTGCGTGCAAGCTGTGCGAAGCGATCTGCCCCGCGCAGGCCATCACAATCGATGCCGAACCGCGCGAAGACGGCAGCCGGCGCACCACGCGCTATGATATCGACATGACCAAATGCATCTATTGCGGTTTTTGCCAGGAGGCCTGCCCGGTCGATGCCATTGTGGAAGGTCCGAATTTCGAGTTTGCCACCGAGACCCGTGAAGAGCTGTTCTATGACAAGGACAAGTTGCTGGAAAACGGCGACCGCTGGGAGGCAGAGATTGCCCGCAATCTGGAAATGGATGCGCCCTACCGATGACTGATGCAACAAACCCGTTCGAAGCGATGATGAAGCAGGCGCAGGAGATGGCGAAAGCGCTGAACCCTGCGCTGGAATCGTTTTCGCCCAAAGGTTTCGAAAGCCTGTGGCCGACGATGCCCAAGGAAATGATGGAAATGATGTTCGGCAACGCGGTGAACGAAGACGGGCTGGATGCGAAAACCCGCCTGCTGCTGACGCTGGCGGGCCTGACCATGCAGGGCGCACAGGCCGATGTTGCCGTGCGCCAGACTGTGCGCCACGCGCTTGAGGCGGGGGCCAAGAAACAGGAAATCGTGGAAACCATCGGCCAGATGTCGATGTTCGCGGGCTTGCCTGCGATGAACCGCGCACTGGAACTGGCGCAGGACGTGATGAAAGAGGACGACAAGAAATGACCGTGTTTGCCTTTTACCTGTTTGCGATCTGCGTGATCGCGGGCGGATTGTTCACTGTCATCAGCCGCAATCCGGTGCATTCGGTGCTGTGGCTGATCCTTGCGTTTCTGTCATCGGCCGGATTGTTCGTGCTGCTGGGGGCCGAATTTGTCGCGATGCTGCTGATCATTGTCTATGTCGGCGCGGTTGCGGTGCTGTTCCTGTTTGTCGTGATGATGCTGGATATCGATTTTGCCGAGTTGAAGGCCGAAATGGCGCGCTATATGCCGCTGGCCCTGCTGATCGGTGTGATCCTGTTGATGCAGTTCGGCATCGCTTTTGGTGTCTGGGAAACCAGCGCAGCGGCAGACAGCATGCGCGCGCAGGTGGCCCCGGTGGACCGGCACAATACCGAAGCGCTGGGGATGATCCTTTATGACCAGTATTTTCTGCTGTTCCAGCTGGCAGGGCTGATCCTGCTGGTGGCGATGATCGGGGCGATCGTGCTGACGCTGCGCCACCGTGTGGATGTGAAACGGCAGGATGTGATTGCGCAGATGATGCGTGATCCGGCCAAGGCAATGGAACTGAAAGACGTAAAGCCGGGCCAGGGACTATAAGCGTTTTCTGCACGCAGGAAACGAAACGGGGTTCATCAAGAACCTCGGCAACAAAAAAGAACGTGGGACGAAACGATGATCGGACTTGAACATTACCTGATTGTGGCGGCGACGCTGTTTGTGATCGGCATTTTCGGGCTTTTCCTGAACCGCAAGAACGTGATCATCCTGCTGATGAGCATCGAACTGATGCTGCTGGCCGTGAATATCAATCTGGTCGCATTCTCGAGCTTTCTGGGTGATCTGGTCGGGCAGGTGTTTACCCTGTTTGTCCTGACGGTCGCCGCAGCAGAAGCAGCGATCGGTCTGGCCATTCTGGTCTGTTTCTTCCGCAACCGTGGGACAATCGCGGTTGAAGATGTCAACGTGATGAAGGGCTAAGAGACCAATGGAAACCATCATCCTCTTTGCCCCGCTGGTGGGCAGCCTGATCTGCGGGTTCGGCTGGAAGTTCATCGGTGAAACGGCTGCCCTTTGGGTCTCGACCGGATTGCTGTTCCTGTCCGCGCTGCTCAGCTGGATTGTGTTCCTCGGCTTTGACGGCGTGACCGAACAGATCCAGATCCTGCGCTGGATCGAAAGTGGAACACTTAGCACCGACTGGGCGATCCGGATGGACCGGCTGACCGCGATCATGCTGATCGTGATCACCACAGTGTCCGCACTGGTGCACCTTTATTCCTTTGGCTACATGGACAATGATCCGCAATGGCGCGAAGGCGAAACCTATAAACCGCGTTTCTTTGCCTATCTGTCGTTCTTTACCTTTGCGATGCTGATGCTGGTCACAGCCGACAACCTCGTGCAGATGTTCTTTGGCTGGGAAGGTGTGGGCGTTGCTTCGTACCTGCTGATCGGGTTCTACTATCGCAAACCCAGCGCCAATGCCGCCGCGATCAAGGCGTTTGTCGTCAACCGGGTCGGCGATTTCGGTTTTGCATTGGGCATATTCGCGCTGTTTTACCTGACAGACAGCATCCGGTTCGACGATGTATTTGCCGCTGTGCCGGAACTTGCAGAAACGCAACTGGCGTTTTTGTGGGGGGAATGGAATGCAGCCAACCTGATTGCTGTTCTTCTGTTCATCGGGGCAATGGGGAAATCTGCACAGCTGTTTTTGCACACTTGGTTGCCGGACGCGATGGAAGGCCCGACACCGGTGTCGGCGCTGATCCACGCGGCAACCATGGTGACGGCGGGGGTTTTCCTTGTGTGCCGGATGTCGCCGCTGATGGAGTTTGCACCAGCCGCCATGGCGTTTGTTACCGTAATCGGTGCCACCACAGCGTTTTTCGCGGCGACAGTGGGTCTGGTCCAGACCGATATCAAGCGCGTCATCGCCTATTCGACCTGTTCGCAACTGGGCTATATGTTCGTGGCCGCCGGTGTTGGCATGTATTCGGCTGCGATGTTCCACCTGCTGACGCACGCGTTTTTCAAGGCGCTGCTGTTCCTTGGGGCCGGTTCGGTGATCCACGCGATGCACCACGAACAGGACATGACCAATTATGGCGGGTTGCGTAAGAAGATACCCTACACCTACTGGGCGATGATGATCGGCACGCTGGCGATTACCGGCGTCGGCATCCCGCTGACCTATATCGGCTTTGCCGGGTTTCTGTCCAAGGACGCGATCATCGAAAGCGCCTATGCGGGCGGGTCCGGCTATGGGTTCTGGCTGCTGGTCGTGGCTGCTGCCATGACAAGTTTTTACAGCTGGCGCCTGATGTTCCTGACGTTTTTCGGCACCCCGCGCGGCGACAAGCACACGCACGAGCATGCCCATGAATCGCCCAAGGTCATGCTGATCCCGCTGGGTGTTCTGAGTGTTGGTGCGGTGCTGGCCGGCATGGTCTGGCATTCAAGCTTTTTTGGCCACACCGACGAAGTGGCAAAGTTCTACGGCATCCCCTACGAGGAAGCGGGCGTGCATGGCGATGATGCCGCCCATGGCGAAGCTGCGAGCGATACGGACACCGACCATAGCGGGGCTGCGGCGACGGCAGAAGGTGCAGACCACGGCGACGCCAAAGAACATCACTATGCTTTTGCCGGCAATCCGGGCGATGGCGCACTTTACTTTGGCAAGGACAACACCGTGCTGGATGATGCCCATAATGTGCCAAAATGGGTCAAGGTAAGCCCGTTTGTCGCGATGCTGGGCGGTTTGATCATGGCGTTGTGGTTTTACATCTGGAACCCAAGCCTGCCCGCGCGTCTGGCCGAAAACCAGCGCCCGCTCTACCTGTTCTTCAAGAACAAATGGTATTTTGACGAACTTTATGACGTGATCTTTGTCGGTCCGGCCAAAGCCATTGGGCGGTTCCTGTGGAAACGCGGCGACGGCAATGTGATTGACGGCAGCCTGAATGGCGTGGCGATGGGAATTGTTCCGTTCTTCACCCGCCTCGCGGGCCGGTTTCAGTCGGGTTACATCTTTACCTACGCATTCGCGATGGTGATCGGAATTGTTCTTCTGGTCACTTGGATGTCTCTGGGCGGGGGAGCAAACTAATGGACAACCTGCTGACGATTGTAACGTTCATTCCGGCCATTGCGGCGCTTATCCTGCTGGTCTTTTTGCGCGGCGATGACGAGGCCGCCAACCGCAATGCCAAATGGCTTGCGCTGATTGCGACATCGGCCACCTTTATCGTGTCCCTGTTCATTCTGGCAGAGTTTGATCCGAACGACACCGGGTTCCAGTTTGTCGAACAGGGCGAATGGCTGCTGGGCCTGCAATACAAGATGGGTGTTGATGGCATTTCGGTTCTGTTTGTGATGCTGACCACATTCATGATGCCGCTGACAATCGCGGCCTCCTGGAATGTGGAAACCCGCGTCAAGGAATACATGATCGCGTTCCTGTTGCTGGAAACACTGATGCTGGGCGTTTTCATGGCGCTGGATCTGGTGCTGTTCTACTTGTTCTTCGAGGCCGGATTGATCCCGATGTTCCTGATCATCGGCATATGGGGCGGCAAGGAGCGGATTTACGCCAGCTTCAAATTCTTTCTATATACCTTCCTTGGATCGGTTCTGATGTTGGTGGCAATGGTTGGCATGTTTGCTGATGCAGGCACCACTGACATTGAAAAACTGCTGGTTCACCAGTTTGCCTTTGGCGATATCGATGTGCTGGGTGTGCATGTTGTCGGCGGAATGCAAACGCTGCTGTTCCTGGCCTTCTTTGCCAGCTTTGCGGTGAAAATGCCTATGTGGCCGGTGCATACATGGTTGCCCGATGCGCACGTTCAGGCCCCGACTGCGGGGTCTGTGGTTCTGGCCGCGATCCTGTTGAAAATGGGCGGGTACGGGTTCTTGCGCTTCAGCCTGCCGATGTTCCCTGTCGGCTCTGAAGTGCTGACGCCTCTGGTTCTGTGGATGAGCGCGATTGCGATTGTCTATACGTCGCTGGTGGCACTGGTGCAGGACGATATGAAAAAGCTGATCGCCTATTCATCCGTGGCGCATATGGGCTTTGTCACCATGGGGATTTTCGCCGCCAACCAGCAGGGCGTGGACGGTGCAATTTTCCAGATGATCAGCCACGGCTTCATTTCGGGCGCGTTGTTCCTGTGCGTCGGCGTGATCTATGACCGCATGCACACCCGCGAGATCGAGGCCTATGGCGGTCTGGTGAACCGGATGCCGGCCTATGCGCTGATCTTCATGCTGTTCACCATGGCCAATGTCGGCCTTCCGGGTACGTCCGGTTTCGTCGGTGAATTCCTGACGCTGATGGGGATATTCCAGGTCAACACGTGGGTGGCGGCTGTTGCCACATCCGGTGTGATCTTTTCGGCGGCCTATGCGCTGTGGCTTTATCGCCGTGTGGTGTTTGGAGATCTGATCAAGGAAAGCCTGAAGTCGATCACGGATATGACCCGCCGCGAAAAGGCGATATTCGCGCCGCTTGTGGTGATGACGATCCTGCTGGGGGTCTATCCCGCGCTGGTGCTTGATATCATCGGCCCCTCGGTCGAGGCGCTGGTTTCCAATTATGACACGGCCCTGGCCGCGGCGGATGCCGCCAGCCAGATCGCGTCGAACTAGAAAAAGAAAAGGCCCGGGCCATGCTTGTTGCTGATCTGAACGTTATCCTGCCGGAAATGATGCTGGCCGTGTACGCGATGCTGGCGTTGTTGGGGGCCGTTTATACCTCCAAGGACGGTGCCGCCCCGCTTCTGGTCTGGGCGACAGCGGCCCTGATGGTTGGTCTGGCCTTGTGGATCGGCATGACGGGCGAGGGCACGCAAGTGGCCTTTAACGGCATGTTCATCGAAGACAGCTTCGCGCGGTTTGCCAAGGTGACGATCCTGCTATCCGCCGCCGCCGTTCTGGTGATGAGCGAGGAATACATGCAGCGCCGCGGCCTGCTGCGGTTTGAATATCCGCTGCTGGTGGCGCTGAGTGCCGTGGGCATGATGATGATGGTCAGCGCGGGCGATCTGATGGCGCTGTACATGGGATTGGAACTGCAATCTCTGGCGCTTTACGTGGTCGCGTCTTTGCGCCGCGACTCGGTCAAATCAACCGAGGCGGGATTGAAATATTTTGTTCTGGGCGCGTTGTCTTCGGGGCTGCTGCTTTATGGTGCATCGCTGGTTTACGGTTATGCAGGCACAACCCTGTTCAGCGGTATCATCCAGACGGCAGTTCATGGCGAAGTGTCGCTGGGCCTGTTGTTCGGGCTGGTCTTCCTGATTTCCGGCATGGCGTTCAAGGTGTCGGCGGTGCCGTTTCACATGTGGACACCTGATGTCTACGAAGGATCGCCCACGCCGGTGACCGCATTTTTTGCCACCGCGCCCAAGGTGGCGGCGATGGGCCTGTTCGCGCGCGTGATGCATGATGCCTTTGGCGGCGCAGTTTCGGACTGGAGCCAGATCATCGCGCTGCTGTCCGTCCTGTCGATGTTTCTGGGCGCCTTTGCCGCGATCGGGCAGACCAACATCAAACGGCTGATGGCTTATTCTTCGATCGCGCATATGGGCTATGCCCTGATGGGTCTTGCTGCGGGTACGGCTTTTGGGGTGCAGGCGCTGCTGATCTACATGGCGATCTATGTAACGATGAATGTCGGCACATTCGCGTTTATCCTGATGATGCAGAAAGACGGCGCGCCGGTCACGGATATTTCCGCGCTCAACATGTACTCCAAACGTGAACCGGGCAAGGCGCTGGCCTTGCTGATTCTGCTGTTCAGCCTTGCGGGTGTGCCACCGATGCTGGGCTTTTTCGGCAAGCTTTATGTGTTGCGCGCCGCGGTCGAGGCGGATCTGGTCTGGCTGGCGATTGCCGGTGTGGTCGCATCGGTCATCGGTGCATTCTATTATCTGCGCATCGTCTTCTACATGTATTTCGGAGAGGACCGTGCCGACGAGCTGGACAGCGGATCCACCCCCGTTTTGTGGGGTTTCCTGATGGCGTCAGCCGCAATCATGCTGCTGGGCATCGTCAATATGTTCGGCGTCGAAGGTGCGGCGGCGGCAGCGGCGGCATCGCTTGTCAACTAAACAACCTGTCTGGCCTGTGGGTTACGGGTTACACCGGCTGGCCGAGATCGACAGCACGCTGGACGAGGCGGCCCGCATTGCACCGGGCCTGACAGGCCCTACATGGATTTTGGCCGATCGCCAGACGGCGGCGCGGGGGCGGCGGGGGCGCGCATGGGTCAACCCAAAGGGAAACCTGGCCGCGACACTGGTCATGCGCCCCAAAGGCCCTGTGGATCAGATTGCCTTGCGCTCGTTCGTGGCGGCGCTGGCGCTTTTTGATGCGGTTGCAACCTCGACCGGGCGCGCGCAGGGGCTGGCGCTGAAATGGCCCAATGATGTTCTGCTGAACGGTGGCAAGCTGGCCGGTATCCTGTTGGAAAGCGCAGGGCAGGGTGGGCAGGCCGCCTATCTGGCCATCGGTATCGGGGTCAACCTGATCGCAGCCCCTGATGGCGATGCGGTCGAACCCCACGCTGTGCGCCCCGTGTCGCTGCTTTCTGAAACCGGGGTCGCAATCGAGGCCGAAGATTTTCTGACCATTTTGGCATCGTCCTATGCAGCCTATGAAACACAGTTTGACACCTACGGGTTCGAACCGATCCGCGCCGCATGGCTGAACCGTGCCGCGCGTCTGGGCGAGGTGATCACCGCGCGCACGGCGTCCAGTGAAACCACGGGCACCTTTGAAACGGTGGACGGGCGGGGTAACCTTGTTCTGCGTACGGCAACGGGGCCGGTATCCATCCCCGCTGCCGATATCTATTTCTGAAAGGGGGGCGCTGCGATGCTTCTGGCGATTGACTGCGGCAACACCAACACGGTTTTTTCCATTTGGGACGGGCAGGCGTTTATCGGCACATGGCGCGCCTCGACCGAATGGCAGCGCACGGCGGATCAGTATTATGTCTGGCTTAGCACGTTGATGAAATTGCAAAACATTGACGTGCCGATCACCGACATGATCATTTCGTCGACGGTGCCGCGGGTTGTGTTCAACCTGCGGGTTCTGGCCGATCGCTATTTCAATACGCGCCCGCTGGTGGTGGGCAAGCCCGAATGCCTGCTGCCTGTCGATGTGCGGGTCGACGAAGGCACACAGGTCGGCCCCGACCGTCTGGTCAATACGGTAGCGGGGTTTGATCTTTATGGCGGCGATCTGATTATGGTGGATTTCGGCACCGCGACAACCTTTGATGTGGTTGATACAGATGGCGCCTATGTGGGCGGAGTTATTGCGCCGGGCGTGAACCTGAGCCTTGAGGCTTTGCATCTGGCGGCGGCCGCCTTGCCGCATGTAGACATCACAAAGCCGCAAAACGTGGTGGGCACCAATACTGTTGCCTGTATGCAATCCGGGGTTTTTTGGGGTTACGTCGGACTGGTTCGTGAGATATGTGCCCGCATTAAGGCGGAACGTGCCCGCGAAATGCGCGTGATCTCAACAGGCGGTCTGGCCCCGCTGTTTCAGCAGACAGAAGCGTTGTTCGACGACTTTCAGGATGATCTGACCATGCACGGCCTGACCGTTATACATAAGTATAACAAGGATAATTCTTAAAATATGAGCAATGAACGTTTGATTTACCTTCCCCTTGGCGGGGCGGGTGAAATTGGTATGAACGCCTATGTGTACGGCTATGGAAAACCTGGCAAGGAACGCCTGATTCTGGTCGATCTGGGTGTTACATTCCCCGATATGGATGGCACGCCGGGGGTTGATCTGATCCTGCCCGACATGACCTGGCTGAAACAGAATGCCGACCGGCTTGATGCGATATTCATCACCCATGCCCACGAGGACCATGTTGGCGCGGTGCCGCATTTCTATGCCGATCTGAAAGCGCCGATATATGCGCGCCCGTTCACGGCCAATATCGCACGCGCCAAACTGGAAGATAACGGCCATCCTGCCGAAGCTGTTAGTGTTGTTTCCCAATGGCCTCAGCAAACCGTGGCGGGGCCTTTTTCTGTCGGCTTTCTGCCAATCTCGCATTCGATCCCCGAATCTTCAGCTCTTGTGATCGACAGCCCGGACGGGCGGGTGATTCACACCGGTGATTTCAAGCTGGATAAAACACCTATTGTCGGCGAACCGTTTGATCCCGAGCTATGGGCCGAGGTGGCCAAACCGGGTGTCAAAGCGTTGGTCTGCGACAGTACAAACGTATTTTCGCGCCATGCTGGCCGGTCCGAAGTGTCGGTTGGCCCCGAGATCGAAGGGCTGGTCAGTGCGGCCAATGGCATGGTGGTCGCCACGACATTTGCATCCAACGTGGCCCGTGTCAAAACGCTGGCCGAGGCGGGCGACCGTGCCGGGCGTTCGATCGTGCTGCTGGGGCGGGCGATGAAACGTATGGTGGAAGCGGCCATTGAAACCGGTGTGCTGACAGGGTTTCCCCGTGTCGTCAGCCCCGAAGATGCCAAAGGCATTCCGCGTGAAAACCTGATGCTGCTGGTAACAGGCAGCCAGGGCGAACGGCGCGCCGCCAGCGCCCAGCTTGCGCGCGGAACCTATCAGGGGTTCGAGATGAAAGACGGTGATCTGTTCCTGTTTTCATCCAAAACCATTCCCGGCAACGAACGCGGCGTCATTCGGATTGTGAACGCGTATTCCGAAATTGGTGTGGATGTGGTGGATGAAAGCTCGGGCGGGCATTACCACGTGTCCGGTCACGCAAATCGCCCCGATCTCGAAACGATGCACGATCTGGTCAAGCCGCAGATGCTGATCCCGATGCACGGGGAACACCGCCATTTGCGCGAACATGTCAAACTGGCCGCCAGCAAGGGGCTGCAGGGGGTCGTGGCCGTGAACGGTATGATGATCGACCTGAGTGGCAATGCCCCGACGGTGGCGGAATACATCGAAACAGGACGTACCTATCTGGATGGGACGGTTCAGATCGGCGCGCTGGACGGGGTTGTGCGCAACCGGATCCGGATGGCGCTGAACGGCCATGTGATCGTGACGGTGATCATCGATGATGAAAACGAACCATTGGGCGATGCATGGTGTGAAACCATGGGGTTGGCAGAGGTTGGGCACAGCCGTGCGCCGCTGGTCGACGTGCTGGAAGAAGACCTGAGGCAGTTTCTGAATCGCGCGAATGAAAAAACGCTGTCGGATGACGCCAAACTGGAAGAGGCGTTACGTCGTATAGTGCGTCAAAGCACGCAGAACGAAATCGGCAAAAAGCCGGAAGTGACCGTGGTGGTCAGCAGGCTTAGTTAAGCGAAACAGGGTTTTCCATTGGAAAACCCTGTTATTGTCCGGTTCGGAATTTTGTCTGTTCGCGCCTGTTGATCAGGACGTTTCGCTTTCGGTGCGCTCTTCAAAGCTCATCGCGATAAAGCCGGGCATATGATCGCCCAGTCCGACGGGGCTGTTGCCGCTGTCACGATTGCCGGAACTGCGGCTGCGCCCGCCTCTGGTATTGCGGTTTTGCTTGTCCTGATCGCCTGATTGATCCTGCTTTTGCGGGGCTGTTTCAGCCTTGTCCGGTGCCGGCTTTTGATCGGGCGTTGTATCGGTCTTGGCCGGTTTGCGCGACCGGGTGCGTTTCTTGGGCCCTGTCGACTCGCCTTCGCCTTTTGGCTCGGCCGTATCCGCCTGTGGGGCAGGAGCATTGGTGCCGCGCGGATCAGCCAGACGCGGTATTTCCTTTTGCACAAGCCGTTCAATATCCGCGAGGTTCTTTTCGTCCCGCGGGATGCAGATCATCACAGCCTTGCCATCGCGACCGGCACGGCCAGTTCGGCCGATCCGGTGCACGTAATCTTCGGCATGGCTGGGCACGTCGAAATTGAAAACGTGACTGACGGCTGGCACGTCAAGGCCGCGTGCGGCCACATCGGATGCAACCAGAAACCGCAATGTACCCGCGCGAAACCCATCCAAAGTGTGGGTCCGCTGCGACTGATCCAGATCACCGTGGATCGGGGCCGCGTCATAGCCGTGTTTTGCCAGCGATTTTGATACGATATCCACATCGGTTTTGCGATTGCAGAAGATGATCGCGTTTGTGCATTTGTCGCCTTCGGCATCAATCAGCGCACGCAGGGCATCGCGCTTCTCGCTCGGCTCGCGATCCTTGCGGCTGCCTTTGAACATCAGAACACCCTGTTTGATGTTTTCGCCGGTTGTCGCCTGACGCGCCACTTCTACGCGGGCAGGGGCCGACAGGAAGGTGTTTGTGATCCGTTCGATCTCGGGCGCCATGGTGGCGCTGAAAAACAGGGTTTGGCGGGTAAACGGCGTCAGGCTGAAAATACGTTCGATATCGGGGATGAACCCCATGTCCAGCATTCTGTCGGCTTCGTCCACAACCATGATCTGAACGCCGGTCAGCAACAGCTTGCCCCGTTCGAAATGATCCAGCAGGCGGCCCGGTGTGGCAATCAGAACGTCGACGCCCCGATCAATCAGCATATCCTGTTCCTTGAAGGACACGCCGCCGATCAGCAGCGCCTTGGTCAACTTCAAGTGTTTTGTGTAAGTGTCGAAGTTTTCGGCAACTTGTGCCGCCAACTCTCGGGTCGGGCACAGCACCAAAGATCTTGGCATACGCGCCCGTGCACGGCCCCGTGCCAGAAGGGTAATCATCGGCAGCACAAAGCTTGCCGTCTTGCCGGTGCCGGTCTGGGCGATGCCCAATACATCCCGGCCTTCCAGCGCTGCAGGAATTGCGCCCGCCTGAATCGGTGTCGGGGTTTCATACCCGGCTTCGTCAATGGCTTTTAAAACCTTGGGATTCAGGTTTAGATCAGAAAATTTTGTCATATGTATCCGCAAGTTGCGGACACAACCTGGCCCGCGCATCTGGTTCGAACCGGACCCGTATGGCCCTGTGGCTATTCACATTTCTGGTTCTTGCTGCAGCGCTTAGCAAATACCCGGGGCCGGGTCAAACAGATGCGGTGATTTCGCGTGATTATGCCGATAATCGAAACGATGGATCAGGTTCCAGGAAACAATGCGCGGCGTTTGCGGTCCAGATTCAGATCATGGCTGCGCAAGACACCCTGCGCCTGCAAACGCTGCCGCAGATCGGGTGTGTCCTGCGCCACCTCTGCAAAGAACCTGCGCAAGGCATCTGTTCCGCCCTTGCGGTCCAGTTGCAGCAAAAAGTGATGCAGGTTTACGCCGTTTTCGCCTGCCGCCGCGGCCAATTCGGCGCGATACGCGCCTTTTTCAAGGCGATATTGATAGGATTCGATCCAATGTTGCCATGTCCGGGCGTGAAAATGGCACAGATCGACCTGCGGCAATTCGGTTTGCCCCGGATTCATCACGTCGCCTTGAAACATGTTGTGGATTTTGTAGGTCACGTTGTCCAACCCGGTGCGCACGAAAAGCTTGCCCGCCACATGGCTCAGAAAACCACCCTTCAGGTAGGTGCCGTAGGTCGGATAGATTTCATCGACGATGCGGGCGCGGTGCGGGCCGCTGGGAATGAACCCTTTGAATGCAGTGCCATCTCCGTCTGCCAGCACTTCGACCGGGCGGATGCGGGCGCACAGGATGTCGGGGGGCAATGCGGCCAGTATCTGCGCAATATCGCCGGATGGGCTAAGGAACTCGTCAATATCGATATGGGTCAGCCAGTCCACCTCGGGTTTTCTTGCATAAGCATGGGTGGCGTTCCGGCTTTGGCGCACCTGATGCTTGATCGGGCGTTTGCCACCCTGTCTTGCCCAGAACGCTGCATCGCAGGTGGCGACACGAACTTTCGGATGTGATTTCACAAGGGTAAACGCCTCTTCTGATGCTTCATCCAGATAAATGTACAGCCGGTGGGCCCCCTGATCCAGATGATAGGCGGCAAAGTTCAGAACATCCCTGACCGGTGCTTTGATGGTTGCGACAAGGCCCCAATGTGTCATGTGCTTTCCCCGGTCTGCATCGGGCGCCCGGCCCGTAGACTTCACCGCAGCCTAGCACAAGTGGCCTGATCCGAAAGCCGATGCGTGCGGGACTGACCTTGCTTGTGACGTGGTCGACTCAGGCCATCATTGTCTTTGTCGCGGTCAGTTGCACATCGGGAAAATCCCGTTCCACGCGATCAATATCCCATTGCAGCCGTGTCAGATACACAATGTCACCATCGTGATCGTGTGCGATGTGCTGCTTGTTGGATTGAACAAATTTATCAACGGCTTGCCGCGTTCCGCTGACCCAGCGGGCGCTGGTGAACTGGCTTTGATCAAAGCGCACAGGCAGGCCGTATTCCAGTTCGATCCGGCTGGCCAGAACTTCGAACTGCAATTGCCCGACGACCCCGACAATAAAGCCGGAGCCAAAGCTGGGCTTGAAAACCTTGGCGGCGCCTTCTTCGGCAAATTGCATCAGCGCCTTTTCAAGATGTTTGGCCTTCATCGGGTCGCCTGCGCGACAGGATTGAAGCAGTTCGGGTGCGAATGACGGGATGCCGCTGACCCGCAGCGCCTCGCCCTCGGTCAACGTGTCGCCGATACGCAACTGGCCGTGGTTGGGAATGCCGATGATGTCACCTGCCCACGCTTCATCCGCAAGCTCCCGATCCGAGGCGAGAAACAGAACCGGGTTGGTGATCGCCATCGGTTTCTTTGTTCTGACATGGGTCAGTTTCATACCGCGTTTGAAATGCCCCGAGGCCATGCGGACAAAGGCCACGCGATCACGGTGCTTGGGATCCATGTTCGCCTGAACTTTGAAGACAAAGCCGGAAACCTTTGTTTCTTCTGGTAAAATACTGCGCGGTTCGGCCGATTGTATCTGGGGCTGCGGGCCGTATTTCCCGATCCCTTCCATCAGTTCACGCACGCCAAACGAATTGATCGCAGAGCCGAACCAGATCGGGGTCAATGTGCCTTCCTGAAAGGCCTTGGGATCCAAAGGCGGCATCAACTCGCGCACCATTTCAAGATCTTCAAGCAGCTTGGCCAGCAGCGCGGGGGGGACATGCTGGGCCAGTTTCGGATCATACAGCCCGTTTATTTCGACGGTTTCCGCCACCTTGTTGCGGTCCGCGCGGTCCATCAGTTCAAGCCGATCACGCAGCAGGTCGTAGCATCCGATAAAATCGCGGCCCAGGCCGATAGGCCAGCTGGCCGGTGTCACGTCAATTGCCAGATTTTCCTGGATCTCGTCGATGATATCAAAGACATCGCGGCTTTCGCGGTCCATCTTGTTACAGAATGTCAGGATCGGCAGATCGCGCAGGCGGCAAACCTCGAACAGTTTCTGGGTCTGGCTTTCCACGCCCTTGGCGCCATCAATCACCATCACGGCGGCATCGACCGCCGTCAGCGTGCGATAGGTATCTTCGGAAAAGTCAGAGTGGCCGGGCGTATCAACAAGATTAAAGCGGAACTCTTTGAAATCAAAAGACATTGCAGATGCGGAAACGGAAATGCCGCGATCCTTTTCCATCTGCATGAAGTCGGATCGGGTGCGCCGTGCTTCGCCTTTGGCACGGACCTGTCCGGCCATCTGGATCGCGCCGCCAAACAGCAGAAACTTTTCAGTCAACGTGGTTTTCCCCGCGTCGGGATGCGAGATTATCGCAAAGGTCCGGCGGCGGGCAATTTCGGCAGGCAATTCAGGGCGGTTTGAAAGGGTGTCCAACATAACCGCGCATATAGGCAGACCGCGCAGCAAGCGCAAGAAAATCAGTGTTGTGATGGCATTTGACTTCGCCCGGTCCTGCGCGGGTCAGCTGGACGAGGAGCGGCGCAGGATTTCTGCGGCGTTGCGGCCTTCCAGCAAGGCGCGTGCCACGTCAAGCCCGCGATGCGGGCGGTCTGTGTGGCCGGGAATGGTTTGGCCCAGCTTTTCGCTCAGATCCTTGGGCAATGCCGGACGGGTCAGGGAATCGATCAACATGGATTCTGCGGCAATGCCTTCGGCATAGATGATCTGGTGGCGGTCGAATAACAGCTGGAAATAGTCGACGAAGCCGCCGTTCTGAACCTGGATTGTTGTTCCGTTGACCAGATGTCGCGCTTTCACCAGAACCTCGGGCCGGCCTGTTCCCAGTGCATCGGTCCGTTGATACACAAACAGGCGGTGATCAGGGCTGACGATCAAATCTCGTTCGTTATTAAGGGTTTGCGCCATGATCTTGATAGGTGCAAAAGCCCCGACCGCGCGCACCGTGTTCTGCCCGATCCAGCGAATTTTCTGCGCGCCATCATCGCGGGTCAGTACGCGATCACCCGGCCTGAGATTCTGGACCGGCACCTGTTCACCCGATGCCATGGTAATATGCGTTCCACGCGTAAAGGACACACAAGCGACCTGCGCGAATTTCGTGCGGGCCAGATTGATATCGATCCCGACAACAGCATAAAGGGTGGTCGGTTCCATCGGGGCCAGCGGCAGCAGGTACACCGCGTTCAACTTGCCCTTTTTGTTGGCTTCGACCAGAACAATTGCCTCTGTCGTTGTCCCGTCAGGCGACATCAGCGTCAGTGCGCAATCCAGATGCAGGGGATGCCCCGGTTTGCCGGCCTCTGATCCGGGGCCGACACTGTATCTGCCGTTATCGACCGACTGGATGGTCAAGCGGGTCAGTGTGGCGTCCGGTTCCAGCGCGTAGCAATCATCCAGCATGATTTCTTCGGCAATCGCCAGCCCATCGCCCAGATTGGCACCGTTCCGCACGCAAAACTGGTCACCGCGATAGACGCGCAGCGCATGTTCCGGACTGTCAAAATCCAAGGGTGGCATGTTTGGTGTTGCCTTGTCAGCATTTGGTGAAAACCGTCTGAACACAAGAATGTGTCAGCATGTGGCCGATGTATCGGTGTTTTGCTGGCAATGGGGCATGACGTGGTGTTACCCAAGGGGAAATTTCACCAAGGGAGATCACTTATGGATTTGGGTATAGCAGGCAAGCGCGCCATCATCTGCGCGTCTAGCAAGGGATTGGGTCTGGGCTGTGCCGAGGCGTTGGCCGCGGCTGGTGTGCATCTGGTGATGAATGCGCGCGGGGCGGACGCCTTGGAACTTTCAGCAGCGGCGATACGCGCCGAACACGACGTCGAAGTCACTTCCGTTGCGGCGGATATCACGACAGAGCAGGGGCGTGCCGCGGTTCTGGAGGCAGCCGGTGATGTCGACATTCTGGTGACAAATGCGGGCGGTCCACCGCCGGGCATGTGGCATGACTGGGATCGTGATGATTTCATCAAGGCGCTCGACGCCAACATGCTGGCCCCGATTGCGATGATGACCGCACTGTTGCCGCCCATGATGGATCGCGGGTGGGGCCGTGTGGTTAACATCACGTCGCAGTCGGTGAAGGCTCCGATCGGGGTTCTGGGCCTGTCCAACGCGGCGCGCACGGGTCTGACGGGCTATGTGGCGGGCACATCGCGCCAGGTGGCCGGCAAGGGCGTCAACATCAACAACCTGTTGCCGGGCATCCACGCCACAGACAGGGCGGACGCGCTGGATGGTGGTGTGGTCAAGGCGCGCGGTATCACGCTGGATCAGGCGCGCAGTGAACGGGCGGCAAGCATTCCGGCAGGTCGCTATGGCACGCGGCAGGAATTTGGCGCGGCCTGCGCGTTTCTGTGTTCGCAGCATGCGGGGTTCATTGTCGGGCAAAACATCCTGCTGGACGGCGGGGCTACGAACGCAACGATCTGATGGCACAGTTTTCGCTGAAAGATCATCTGTTTAACGCCGAGTCTTTACGCGACTTTGCGAATGAAATGTCGACCGGAATTCCCGGATTCGACGCGGATGCCTATCATCGTGACACACTGGCCGGATTTGGGGATCGTGCGTTGCTGGAGCGGCTGGACTGGATGGCCGATTGTCTGGAGCCGTACCTGCCCAAGGATTTCAACGAAATGGCATCGCAGTTGGAAGCCGCGATGCCTCCACCGCTGGATCCGCAGCGCACGGATGATGATTTCGGGCGCTTCATTCATGCGGTTCCGGGCATCCTTGCCGTGCGCCACGGGCTGGAACATCATCGCGACCGGGCGCTTGATCTGCTTCATGCCGCAACACAGCGGTTTTCGATGGAGTTCTATATTCGCCCGTTCCTGAATGTGTGGCCAGAAGAAACCCTGCGCCGTTTGGCGGTTTGGGCGCGCGATGATAATTATCATGTCCGCCGGCTGGTATCAGAGGGCACGCGGCCCAAACTTCCCTGGGCCAAGGCGGTTTCGATCGAACCTGATAAAGTTCTCCCACTGCTGGACATCCTGCATGCTGACAACACAAGATACGTGACAAGATCGGTTTCCAACCATCTGAATGATATAGCTAAAACTGATTCAGATCTGGTGATGGACAGGCTGGAAAAATGGGCCGGCGACAGGCGGCAAGACCAGACGGAACTGGCTTGGATGACGCGGCACGCCTTGCGGGTTCTGATCAAACAGGGAAATGCCCGCGCCCTGGGCGTGATGGGTTTTGACCCGCAGGCACAGGTTGATGTCGTGCTGCATCTGGAAGACGCGTGTGTCCATGTGGGTGATAATTTGACATTTGATGTGACAATTGCCGCCCGAAACGAGGCGCCGGTTCTGATAGATTACGTCATCCGGTTCCTGAAAAGTTCGGGGCAGCACGCGCCGAAAGTGTTCAAGCTGAAGCAGGCCGTTGTGCAGCCCGGACAGCCGCTGACTTTTCGCAAGAACCACAGGTTCAAAGGCGATGCGACAACGTTCCGGCTGTATCCCGGGACGCATTATATCGGCGTGCAGGTTAACGGTATCCTGACACAGGAAGCGGCGTTCACGCTGTTGCCGCCCGCGTGACGGTAAGCTGTGGCGATCAATTGCACCTTGGGGCGCAGCACAGGCTTGCGGGCCGGAAATCGGGCTGATAGGGACATATTCCAAATCCGATGGTTTTGATCGGATATCCAAGAGGCCGCTTTGACCCCCCCGCATCCCCGCCTTGAAATACGCAACATTGTCCGCCGGTTTGATGGCCGTTCGGTCGTGGATGACGTGTCTTTAAAGATCATGCCGGGGCAGGTGACCTGCCTTCTCGGGCCGTCGGGTTGCGGGAAATCCACAACCCTGCGGATCATTGCAGGCGTTGAAATGCAGGACAGCGGCGAAATTTACGTCGATGGCAACCTGATTTGTGACACGGTGTATCGCGTTCCGCCCGAACGGCGCGAAATCGGGCTGATGTTTCAGGACTTTGCGCTGTTCCCGCATCTGAGTGTGGCAGGCAATGTCGGGTTTGGCCTGTCCGGTACGAAAGAGGAAAAGCGCGCCCGTGTGGCGGAACTGCTGGATAAGGTCGATCTGCTGCGGTTCATTGACGGGTTTCCGCACCAGTTGTCGGGCGGGGAACAGCAGCGGGTTGCACTGGCGCGGGCGCTGGCGCCACGGCCGCGGGTGATGCTGATGGATGAACCGTTTTCCGGCCTGGACAACCGACTGCGGGATGGCATTCGCGATGAAACGCTAAGCCTGTTGAAAAATGAAGATACCGCCGTTCTTCTGGTCACGCACGAGCCGGAAGAGGCGATGCGCATGGCGGATGAGATTGCTTTGATGCGCGATGGCAAGGTGGTGCAACAGGGCGCGCCCTATAACGTCTATACCCGTCCGGTAGATCGCCAATCTGTTTCTTTTTTCAGCGATGCCAATGTGTTGCGCGCCACGGTTAATGGAGCGTTGGCGCAGACGGTGTTCGGACGGTTTCTGGCACCGGGCGTGCCGGACGGAACCGAGGTTGATATTGTTTTCCGCCCACAGCACCTGAGCATTGATTTTGACCGTGCGGGCAAAGGCCCGTTGCCAACCCCGACGCAAGGTGTCGCCGCACGCGCATCCGTCGAACGGGCAAGGTTTCTGGGGCATGAATCGCTGGTCGAGTTTCGTCTGGAACATGACGATACGCTTTTGCGTGCCACTGTGCCGAACGTTTTCCTGCCTGCCGAGGGAACGGTTTTGTGGCTGACCATCCGGCGCGACAAATGTTTCGTGTTTCCGGTGCGGTAGGTTGCGGGTGCGTCAGACGCGCTGGTAATCCTCCAGCCGTTTGCCCGGTTCATCAACGAACAGGGCCGGAAGAGGTGTTGATTCTGATATAAGATCAACGCGAAATTCTTTGAATTTATTATGTAATTCGCACCATGCCGTAAGCGTCCAGACGCGCCCCCAATATTCAACATGCAACGGGCGTAAAACGTGGCGAGACAAGTTGCCGTCATCGCCGAGATAGTGAATTTCCAGTTTCTGTCGCGCGGCAATTGCGGCCCGAATGACCGGAATATGCGCAAAGCTGCGCGTTGCATCGGCAAAGGGAGAGGTGACAAACTTCCATGCCTGCGCGGGGGGCACTGTTTCTGTTGGCAGACCTGCATCGACCTTGCCGGCGAGAGCATCAGCAGCGGCCCGCAGATCAGGATCGGGTGATTGGGCAACGATCACAATGCCCAGGTTAAGCGCCTCAAGCTCTTGTGTGGTCAGGTTCAGCGGAGGCAGGGTAATGCTGGCGTGGATCCGGTATCCTTCGCCCCGTTCGCCCTGAACCGGCAGGCCGGTCGCCATCAGCATTTCCATATCGCGATAGATCGTGCGCTGCGACACATTCAATGTGGCGGCGATGTCTTCGGCGCGGTGCAGTTGGCCATCGTGCAAAAGCCGGATGATTTCATAAAGGCGATCAGAGCGGGACATGTTACCGAGGGTGCTGATTGACGAGGAAACCGTGTTATGGGATCAACTGACAAAAACTTGTCAGTTGCGATAATGCAAGCCGAATCGACGGGGTTTTTGTGAATGAATCCTGCGCGTCGCACTCTATTGCGGCTTTTCCCCCGCTGCGTCAGACCGTAAGACAGGTTCGAAATCGTGCGCGCGTATCCTGACGTGCGGACATGACAAGGAGATACTACATGCTGAATAACATAGGTTTGCCCGGAATACTGCTGATTGCGGTTGTGGTGCTGGTTCTGTTCGGACGCGGCAAGATCAGCTCGCTGATGGGCGAAGTGGGCAAGGGCATCACATCGTTCAAAAAAGGCATCAGCGAAGGCAACAAGGAGCTGGAAGAAGACGCCGCCGAAGTGGCCAAGGACGTCACGCCCGAGTCTGATAAAGACAAGGTCTAACCCATATGTTCGATCTGGGCTGGACCGAGCTTTTGGTGATTGGCATCGTGGCGCTGATTGTCGTTGGCCCCAAGGATTTGCCCGTACTGTTCCGGAATGTCGGGCGGTTCGTGGGCAAAGCCAAAGGCATGGCGCGCGAATTCAGTTCGGCGATGAACCAGGCGGCGGATGAGGCCGGTGTAAAAGATGTGGCCAAGGGGCTGAAATCGGCGACAAATCCGCTGAACTCTGCGATGGACGGTGTGAAAGATGCCGCAAAATCGTTCACCTTTGATCCTGACAGCGAAACCGGAAAGCTTGCGCAAGAGCGTAAAGACAAGGCGCAAAAGCTGAAGGAAGAAGCGGATGCGCGCCGCGAGGCCGCAAAAGCTGCCAATGCGGCGGCCGAAAAAATACCCGACTTTGCCGTTGAAAAAGCGCTGGCTGCGGCCAAGCCTGCTGCCGCAAAGAAAGCGGCACCCAAGGCGAAAGCGCCCGCTGCGAAAAAGCCCGCGGCCGCCAAAGCCGCTGCCGCAAAACCGGCAGCCAAAAAGCCAGCCGCGAAGAAGCCCGCTGCCCAGAAGCCGGCAGCCAAGAAACCCGCGCCCAAGGATAAGGCATGAGCAACACCGACGAGATCGAGGATTCCAGTGCGCCGCTGATCGAGCATCTGGCAGAACTGCGCACGCGGCTGATCCATTCGGTCATCGCGTTTATCATCGGTATGGTGATCTGTTTCACAATCTGGAACCCGCTGTTCAATTTTCTGACCCATCCGCTGTGCGCCGCGATGGCCGAGCGGGGACAGATGGATTGTGGCCTGATCCTGATCAAGTTGCAGGAAGGTTTCTTTGTTGCAATCTCGATTTCGCTTTTGGGCGGGTTCGTGTTGTCCTTTCCGTATATCAGCTACCAGTTGTGGCGGTTTGTGGCGCCGGGTCTTTATAAACAGGAAAAGAACGCGTTCCTGCCATTTCTGATCTCGTCTCCGGTGATGTTCTTTCTGGGGGCGAGTTTCGCGTTTTTTGTGGTAACTCCGCTGGCCTTCAACTTTTTCCTTGGTTTCCAGCAACCCGGAACCGTGGTGGATGGCGACGGGCTGGGCGAGGGGGGCATTGCCGCCATTGCCTTTCAGGGATCGGCGCAGGAATACCTGAGCCTTACCATCAAATTCATCGTGGCCTTTGGTCTGTGTTTTCAGTTGCCGGTTTTGCTGACGCTGATGGGCAAGGCCGGTCTGGTCAGTGCCGAAGGGCTGGGCAATGTGCGCAAATACGCGGTTGTCGGTATTCTTGTTCTGGCCGCACTGGTCACACCGCCCGACGTGATTACACAGGTGATCCTGTTTGTCGTGGTTTACGGTCTGTACGAGATTTCGATTTTTCTGGTGCGCCGCGTGGAAACCAAACGCGAAGAAAAGCTGCGCGCCGAAGGATATTATGACGACGAAGAAGACGATCTGGGTGATCTGGACGCGGATGATGCAAAATGAGTGATCCGCTGGAGCGGATTGCCGCCGCATTGGAACGCATGGCGCCCGCGCCGCTGGATGCCCCGGATATGGATGCAGCCAAGGCGTTTGTCTGGCATGTTGATCCTGACCGGCTGGTGCCGGTGGCCGACGTGTCGAAAGTGGATCTGTCGCTTTTGATCGGTGTTGACCGGTCGCGCGATACATTGCGCGCCAATACCGAACAGTTTGCCCGCGGTCTTCCGGCCAACAACGCTCTTTTATGGGGTGCGCGCGGCATGGGAAAATCAAGCCTTGTCAAAGCTGTACATGCCGCAGTTCAGGCCAGCTACACGGACCTGAAGATCGTCGAATTGCAGCGCGAGGATTTGCCGACAGTGGGGCGCCTGCTGGCGCTTTTGCGGCAATCAACCCACCGGTTCATCCTGTTCTGCGATGATCTGTCCTTTAGCCATGATGACCAGCATTACAAATCGCTCAAAGCGGTTCTGGATGGCGGGATCGAAGGGCGTCCGGACAATGTGGTGTTCTACGCGACATCGAACCGGCGGCATCTGATGCCACGTGACATGATCGAAAACGAGCGTGGATCGGCAATCAACCCGTCAGAAGCGGTGGAAGAAAA
Source organism: Sulfitobacter sp. TBRI5 (assembly GCF_051013555.1). Taxonomy (NCBI): domain Bacteria; kingdom Pseudomonadati; phylum Pseudomonadota; class Alphaproteobacteria; order Rhodobacterales; family Roseobacteraceae; genus Sulfitobacter; species Sulfitobacter sp. TBRI5. Next base: position 2,836,230 of record NZ_CP112884.1, read on the forward strand.
GGTATCGCTGTCGGATCGTTTCGGGCTGTGGCTTGGGTTTCATGCGTGCACGCAGGATGAGTATCTGCAAATGATCGCAGGATATTGCACCGCTTACGGGATCAGCATCGACGCGGACACGCTTCGCGCCGAAGCGATCGAATGGCAGGCCACGCGTGGTGCGCGGTCAGGCCGTGTTGCATGGCAGTATTTTACCGATCTTGCAGGCCGCAGGGGCGTGAAAATTACCTAAGCAGCAAATGCTTTATTGCAGGTACGGGATCGGATCGACGCTGTCAAAACCCTTGCGCACTTCAAAGTGGACATAGGCATCTTTGCCGGCGCGCAGCTTTGCCATGGATTGACCGCGCGTGACGCTGTCGCCCTTCTTGACGGCAATATCGGTGATGTTGGCATAGACTGTCAGCAGATTGTCAGGGTGGCGCACCACGATGATCGGTACCTGATTTGCATCGGATGTGATCGCGGCCACTGTTCCGTTGGCCGCGGCTTTGACGGGGCCGCCGGCGGTGCCTGAAATGTCGATCCCGTCATTCTTGCCCTTGGCGTATTCGCGAATGATGCTGCCCTGAACCGGAAAGGCCATAGCCGCTTTTGCCGTGGCGCTGGTGGGTTCGCCAACATCGACTTTGGGGGCCGCTGCGGGTGCTGCTGCGGCAGCGGGCGCGGGGCTTTCGGCGGGCAGCGGTTTCGTGGAACTGGGTGGCGTTGGTGTAGGCGATCCGGCACCGGGCGGCGGAACGGCCGCAGCGGTCTGTCTGGGCGGAGCCTGACGTGCGACGGGGATCAGCAAATACTGTCCTTCACGCACGGCAAAATCGCTGTCCAGCCCGTTCCATTCGCCGAGGCTTTGAACCGGTACATCGTAAAGGCGCGCAATCGTATAGGCGGTTTCACCGCGCTGTACCTTGTGGCGCACAGGTTCCTTGTCGGAGGTGGCCGCAGCCTGCGGCGCGGCAGTGTTTGCAGGGGCCAGCGTCTGGGTTTGCACACTGGAGGGTTGCGCATTGTCGATGGCCCCGCCTGCGATCGCGGAAATATCGACAGCGCCCGTTGCGGCGGTTGGTTCCGCCACCCGCGTGGGCAGCGCGATGATTTCACCGGCGCGCAACGGCACACCCGGATCAATGCCGTTGTATTTTCCCAGCTGGGTGGCATCGACACCGATACGCGTGGCCAGCGTGGTCAGCGTATCGCCGTTCTTGGCAACCGCCACCTGATAATTGGGATAAGAGATAATGCCGCGATCATCCGGGGCGGGGCGCATTGCGGTCGCGTTCTGGGCAGCAGTTGCGGTGGTAAATCCGCCCCCGGCGCCGCGCAGATCAAAATCGAGCGGTTGGCTGCAAGCCGTCAGCAACGCCAGTGCGCTGCATCCCATGATCATCCGAAATCCGTGCGCGCGCTGTGGCGCAGCAGACCGTGCATACGGTAGCAGGTGTGTCATCTCGATATCCTCATCCGGCCTTTTGTTGGGTCAAGGCTTGGGTTTGCGAACTTATTACAAGAACACCTTATCCGTCTTTGCCGAGTCCCTCAAGCAAAGGAACAAAGCGCACAGGGCGCAATTCGTCATATTCATAGCCTGTTTCGGTCCGGCGCACCCTGATCAGGCTTTGCACGGTGTCCGATTGCCCCACCGGAACAACCATGATGCCGCCGATTTTAAGCTGGGCCAGCAACGGACCGGGCGGGTCTTCGGCGGCAGCCGTTACAATAATCCGGTCAAACGGTGCCTGATCGGGCAGGCCATACGACCCGTCGGCGGTAAAGGCGGTGATATTGGTCAGGTTGAGTGCATCGAAAATTTCGCGCGCCTCGCGGACCAGCCGGCTGTGGCGATCGACGGTATAGACCCGCCGCGCCAGTTTGCTGAGAATGGCGGCCTGATAGCCCGATCCTGTTCCCACCTCAAGAACCTTGTCGCGCGCGCTGACCTGCAAAGCCTGCGACATAAGCCCGACGACAGAGGGTTGGCTGATCGTCTGACCACACGCGATGGGCAATGGCATGTCTTCGTATGCGCGTTCCGAAAAAATACCGCGAATGAACGGGCCGCGGTCGATCTCTTCCATCGCGCCCAGAACCCGCGCATCTGTGACACCTTTGGATCGCAGCGCAAAAAGAAACTGCATCTTGCGTGTGGCTGGATCGTCTGCGTCAGTCATTGATGTCTTTCAGGGCGTCCAGCGCGTCATGTGCCGTCAGGTCTGCCCGCATCGGGGTGACAGAAATGTATCCTTCCAGGTTCACGGCGGCATCTGTTCCGGGCAGGGTCGGGATATGCTGGTTGCCGCCCTTTATCCAGAGGAACCGTTTGCCGGACGGTGAACTGTGGGGTTCGGTCGAAAAGCTCGTGCCGCGGCGGTAGCCCTGGGCGGCGATGCGTGTGCCCAAAACCTCCGCCGCCGGCACGGGCGGGAAATTGACGTTGTAAAACAGGCGGTAGTCACTGCCGGTTTCAGGGCAGGCGGCCAGAATGCGCCGCACAAGGCCAGCCCCGTGAACGGCGGCCGCTTCGAACGGGTTGCTTGTCGTGTTGTTGCGCGGGCCGTAATACTGCGACAGCGCTATGGCCGGAATACCTTGCAATGCTGCCTCGAGCGCACCGCCGATCGTACCGGAGTACAATGTGTTTTCGGCAGAATTGTTGCCGCGGTTCACGCCGGACAACACAAGATCAGGGGGTGTCCCGTTCATCACGTCGTGTAAACCGGCCAGCACACAATCTGCTGGCGATCCTTCTGCGGCGAAGCGGCGCGGCCCCATTTCCGCGATCAGCATGGGATGGGTATAGGAAATACAATGCGCGACACCGGATTGTTCAAACGCGGGCGCGACAGTCCAGACCTCGCCCGAAGGGCCGGCCAGATCGGTTGCAATATCGTGCAGAACCTTCAGGCCCGGCGCGTTGATGCCGTCATCGTTGGTGATCAGAATGCGCATGATACCGCCCGTTTGATAGTCGCGTGTTGTCTCAATAGGCCAGCGGCGTTGGGGCGGCAAGCAATGACGGCGCGATTGTAGTCAGCGGACGCAATGTTGGTGGATCAGGTTGCGCGAACCCCACAATTGTCAGCATTTGCCACGGCGCGTCGTCGTCCGTATTTTTGGCAAAAAGAACGTTCAGTGCAATTTCTTGACCAAAGCGGCGGCTTCGATGTCTGCCGGACTAAGGGCATTGCGATCTTCGCCGGGGAAAAACCGCGCCCGCAAGGCCGTGGGCATGGGCGCAGGCGTTTCGATCAGAACACGTGGCCCGGTTTTGGCCGTTTCCGCCTGCCAGCTGCGCGCCAATGCGATTTGCGCGGCTTTGCTTGCCCCGTAAGCGCCGAAGAATTTTCTTCCCGCTGTTGTCGGATCATCCAGAAATAGGGCTGTGCCAGTGTCCCCCAATAGCGGTGCAATAAACGGAATCAGCGTGCCGGTTGCCGTGACATTGCTGGCCACCGATTTTGCCCAGTCCTTGGCATCCAGATGTGATGCGGGGGTCAAAGGGGCGGTGTGGACAGCCGTGTGAACCCACAGATCAAGATGGCCCCAGCGATCATAGATTCCACGACACAGCGTTGCCATTGCATCGGTGTTGGTGATGTCCATCGGGGCCAGGGTCGCCTGACCGCCTTTGACCTGAATGCGATCATCAAGTTCTTCCAGCGCGCCGGTCGTGCGCGCCACGGCGACGATATGGTAGCTGTCGCACAGCGCTTCGGCCAAAGCCGCACCAAGACCGCGCGAAGCGCCAGTGATCAGGGCCAGTCGGGTCATAGTCTCAGGCCTGAACGCGCACCGGGCGCAGGCTGCGGAAAGACACCAGTTTGCGCTGATCTTCGTCCCAAAGGTGCAGTTTGGCGCATGCCAGACTCTCGCGGATGGTCAGGCGCTGCGCTTCGACCAGTTCGGCGTGATCGCGCAACACTTCGGTCAGGCGGTAAAACGGGATGCGGCTGTAAAGATGGTGCACGTGGTGAACCCCGATATTGCCACTGAACCATTGCAGCACCTTTGGCAGGACATAATGCGAACTGCCGTGAAGGGCTGCATCGTGCAACTGCCAGTCTGTATCATGATCCCAGTGGGTTTCTTCAAACTGGTGCTGGACATAGAACAGCCAGATGCCCGCCGATGCCGCAACCAGAACGGTGGGCACAAAGATGACGGCCAGCGGCAGCAACCCGCCAAAATAGACGATCAGGCCCAGAACGGCGGCAATCGCGATGTTCGAGCCCATGGCGCTGACCCAATAGGTCCATTTGTCCATCAGGCCATAGGGTATACGGTTCTGGATAATGAACAGATAGGCGGGGCCCAGACCGAACAGCACCAAGGGGTTGCGATAAAGGCGATAGCCAAGCCGCCCGATCCAGCTGCTGGCGCGGTATTCCACGACGGTCATTGTGTGGACATCGCCAAATCCGCGCTGCGACAGATTTCCCGCCGAGGCGTGATGCAGCGAATGGGTCCGACGCCACACGTCGTAAGGTGTCAGGGTCAGAACGCCCAGAACGCGGCCTGTCCAGTCACTAAGGTGGCGGTTGCGGAAAAAGCCGCCATGGCCACAATCATGCTGGATGATGAAGATGCGCACCAGAAACGCGCCGTTCAGCATCGCAATCACCAACGCGGCCAGAACGCTGTATTGCAGGATCCACCAGGCGAATGCCCAAAGGGCCAGAAACGGCAGCAGGCTGACGCAAAGTTCGAACACAGAGCGCGCCGGGTTCGGATCGCGGTACTGGGCCAGAATTTTCACCCATTCGCGCGCTGTTTTCGGGGCAGGGGTCTGAACGCCGTCCTGCGCAACTGTGTCTGTGGTGTTTGTCATGCCTGTGTCGGTCTTTTTATGGTTGGTGTCGTATAACACGTTCTGGGTGCTTTTGCTTTGTTATTCTGCGGCGGGTTTCAATTCAAACCCCTTGTTGATCATGTCGGCGGGCTTAACAGGGTATTCACCGGAAAAACAGGCATCGCAGTATTGCGGCTGTTTGGGATCGCGCCCTGTTGCTTCGCCAACCGCGCGATAAAGCCCGTTAAGTGAAATGAACTTGAGGCTGTCGACCGCCAGATGGTCACGCATTTCATCTTCGGTCATGGTTGCGGCAAGCAGTTTTTCGCGTTGCGGTGTGTCCACGCCATAAAAACAGGGCCATGCGGTGGGGGGCGACGCAATGCGGAAATGAACCTCTTTCGCGCCTGCATCCAGGATCATTTCCTTGATCTTGCGGCTGGTTGTGCCGCGCACGACGCTGTCATCCACCAGAATAACCCGTTTGCCTTTGATCAGGGCACGGTTCACGTTCAGTTTCAGACGCACACCCATATTTCGGATCTGTTCCGTCGGTTCGATAAAGGTGCGGCCCATATACTGGTTGCGAATGATCCCCATCGCATAAGGTATTCCGCTTTCCAGACTAAATCCGATAGCGGCGGGGGTACCGCTGTCGGGCACCGGGCACACCAGATCGGCCTCAACCGGGTTTTCCTTGGCCAGTTCGCGGCCGATCGCCTCGCGGGTTTCATAGACGGAACGACCGCCCAGAATGGAATCAGGGCGGCTGAAGTAAACGTGTTCAAAGATGCAAAACCGCGATTTCTGTCGGCGGAACGGAAAATGGCTTTCCACCGGGTTGCCTTCGGTCGCGACCACCATTTCACCCGGTTCAATCTCGCGGATGAATTCGGCGCCGATGATGTCCAGTGCGCAGGTTTCCGAACTAAGAACCCAGCCGTCCCCCAGTTTGCCCAGCACCAGCGGGCGCACACCCAGCGGATCGCGCACACCAATCAGCTTGGTGCGGGTCATCGCGACGACGGAAAACGCGCCTTCAACCCGGCGCAATGCATCTTCCATGCGTTCGGGAATGTTGCGTTGCAGACTGCGCGCCATCAGGTGAATGATGCATTCGCTGTCTGACGAGCTTTGAAAAATCGAGCCGCGTTCGATCAGTTCACGGCGCAGCAGATCAGCGTTGGTGATATTGCCGTTATGGGCAATCGCAGCCCCGCCCATCGCGAATTCCCCGAAAAAGGGCTGCACGTCGCGAATGGCTGTCTGGCCTTTCGATCCGGCGGTGGAATAGCGCACGTGGCCGATCCCGATAGGTCCGGGCAGGGTTTTCATCAGCGTTTCGGATGTGAAATTGTCGCGCACATAACCGAAACGGCGCGCCGAATTGAAACCCTGTTCCGCGTCGTGCACGACAATGCCGCCCGCTTCCTGTCCGCGATGCTGCAATGCGTGCAGTCCAAGAGCGACGAAATTGGCGGCGTCGGTGACCCCGACAACGCCGAAAATTCCGCATTCTTCGCGCAATTTGTCATCATCAAGGGGATGGGGATCAAATGGATGAAATGGCAGTTGGGCGTCAGACAAGAGTGGCAGCTCCGAATCCATCATAGGGGCATGTCTGTCTTACTGTTTTGCGCGGGGCATGTCACGAAAGGATCACAATAAGTGCCCCAAGGTGACATTCACCTTTGCGTGCGCCTGCATGATGGGCACAGGCGCACGCAAAGGTGGCAATCGGCCGGCTTGGTCATGCCGCAAGATCGGGTGCATAGTGGTTGCCTGACATCAGTGTCAGCAATGCGCGGGCCTCGCCGTAGGTCAAAGTGCGAAAGAACCCATCGCTTTTGCCACTGGCTGCGGGACAGTGCAGCAATGTACCGCTTTGGGCAAAGATCACCTCTTCCTGTTCAAAGGCCAGTTCGACCAGATGTGTGGCGGCAAGCCCCGCGCCCGATGTGATGCCGCGAAATCCGGCCATGGCGCGCGCCGGTACCAGGACATCAGGCGTGCCAAACAGCGCGTCGCACATGCTGTGCGATATCAACAGGGATTGGGCGGCAGTGATGCGCACGGCATCGCAATTGTTCAATGCGCCTTGCGGGATAAACCAAATATCGCAGGCATAGCGTGGCATTTGACGGCTGCGTGCGGTGAGCACGGGAACAAGACCGCCATCAAGTGTATGCACCAGATCACCAGCGCACAATTGCCCCGCGCTGCGCCATCCTTTTGCTGTTTCGATGCGCGTACCCGCATCCATGGCGGCGATAGGTTCGACCGGTTCCAAAAGGGGGGGGACAAGGGGCTTGGCACCCGTTGTGGCTGCGGTGAAATTTGCGAAGTCAGAAGTGTGATTGAGTAACATGGGAAGTGTCCTTTGGCTTTGGGTTTGCAGGTTGTCTGCCCCCAATTGGCCTGCCCAAATCTGCCGATTCTTCGACCTTATTGCGGCTTAATCACAGAGCTTTTTCGTCAGATCGATCAATCGGCAACGCCAGCGCTGATTTGGATGGATAAGAGAACGCGCAGTCATAATCTGTTAACCACGAGGCAGCTATCACACCCCTGAAGGCGCGTTTTCAGGATGGCGATTCTATCGGTGTGACCTAAGCGCAGGTTCTGTGACGGGCGGGTTTTCCGGCGCTCAAAATTATTGCGACGCGCCGCAGTTGCCGACCAGCTGTTCGTATTGCTGGGTGATCCAGCCAAGTGCCTGTTCGGGATTACGCTCTTCGATCTGGCCGCTGACCGTGCTGAACACCTGCGCCGAACGGCTGTCATCGACCATGGCAAAATCCTGGCCGGTCACGACCGTGCCATAGACGAAAAACGCAATTGCAACCAGCAGGACGCCACGTGCCACACCGAACAGGAACCCAAGCCCCTGATCAACGCCGCCAAGCGCCGAGCGCTGGACTGCGGATGAAAACAGAGGCGTGAACAGGGATACAATGATCAGCGCCACGGCAAACACGGCGGCAAAGGCCGCGATGATCGAAAGTTCGCAACTGCCGGCGATGAAATCCCCCAGAACCGGTATTTCACGAACAAGCGGTTCCACTTGCGGTGCGAAGATAAACGCCAGAAAGGCCGCGCCGACCCATCCCGCAATCGCCAGAAGCTCTCGGACCAGACCACGCCCGTAGGCCAGCAGTGCCGAAAGCACGATAATCACCGCAACGGCGCCATCGATGAGCGTGAAACCTTCCATGCCTGTCCCTTTTTCGTCCCGTGACGCTATCCTGCGCCGAAAATGTCACCGACAAAGCCGGTCAGATCACTTATCTTTTGTACGTTAAGGCCCGCTGTGCCGCCAGCCTTTCCACCACTCGCCGTGATGGCTGATGTGAAACCAAGTTTTTGCGCTTCTTTCAACCTGTTTTCGGTCTGCGGGGCCGGACGCAGGGCGCCAGACAGGCTTATTTCACCAAAAACAACGGTTTCGGCAGGCAAAGCGGCGTCTTCCCGCGCGCTGAGCAAGGCGGCAGCCACCGCCAGATCGGCCGCCGGTTCGGAAATTTTCATTCCACCGGCCACGTTCAAGTACACATCAAGCCCGGTGAACGGAATGCCGCAGCGCGCTTCGAGCACCGCCAGGATCATGGCAAGACGCCCGGAATCCCAGCCCACAACAGTGCGCCGCGCCTGTGAATGGGGCGAGGGCGCAACAAGTGCCTGCAATTCGACCAGCATCGGGCGGGTGCCTTCGATCCCGGCAAACACGACCGACCCGGGCGACGGATCGCCACGTTCCGACAGAAACAGCGCTGACGGGTTCGCGACCTCGGCCAACCCCAGACCCGTCATTTCAAAGACGCCGATTTCGTCGGCCGGGCCAAAGCGGTTCTTGACGGCACGCAGGATACGGAACTGGTGACCGCGTTCGCCTTCGAAATAAAGAACCGTATCAACCATGTGTTCCACAACACGCGGGCCCGCAATCTGCCCGTCCTTGGTGACGTGACCCACAAGAATGACAGACACGCCCTTGCGCTTGGCAAAATTCGTCAGTTCATGCGCGGCGGCGCGCACCTGACTGACTGATCCCGGCGCGCTTTCGACATTGTCGGCCCACATGGTCTGGATTGAATCGATGATGGCCAGTTGCGGGCGTTCGGCTTCCAGTGTGGTCAGGATATCGCGCAGGTTGGTTTCGGTGGCCAGTTTGACGGGGGCCGTTTCCAGACCCAGACGCTGTGCGCGCATGCGAACCTGTGCGCTGGCTTCTTCGCCGGACACATAAATGGTTTTCAATCCGGCCTGCGCAAATTTTGCCGCGGCCTGCAACAAAAGGGTGGATTTACCGATACCCGGATCACCACCGACAAGAATGGCCGAGGATGGGACAAGCCCGCCGCCCAACACCCGGTCCAGTTCATCCATCCCGCTGGTGGTGCGCGGTGGTGGTGTTTCCTGACTGGCGAGGTCCGTCAGCTTCATCGCCGAGCCGCGGCGCGCGCCCAGCGATTTGCTGGCAGGGCCGGCGGAAAGTGGCGTGTCTTCGACTATGGTGTTCCAGTCGCCACACCCGTCACAGCGCCCCGACCATTTGTTGGATACCGCGCCACAGGCCGTGCAGGAAAAGGTTTTGGTTTTTGCCATGACGTTCTAGTGCACGAGCGGTGTCAGGACGTCAAATGCGTATTGTTGTGACGGTTGTGCAGGATGCGAAATCCGGCGACTGCACAACGCACCTTCTTTGTCCCAAAGACTTTAGAGTCGTGCGTCGCGTTTTATGCGAGGACTTGTCTGCCGGTCAGGTTGCGCGGGATCCTGTTGTGTTCAGATTGCAAAAAGCCCGCAGCAATAACCAGATGGGCAAGGTTGATCCGGCACATGCCAACGCAACAAGGCCAGGCAAATGGCCTGCCAGCATCGGCAGCATGACCCAGATTGCGCATATGATCGACAGGCCCGCCATGGCTGCGTAATACGGACGGTTCGCACTGCGCGAGCGCAGGAACCGCCGCAATGCGGTATAAGCAACAGTTGCCGGCAGCAAAACAAACCCCACTAATAACAAAACGTGCATTGCAAGGGCCAGATCCATGACGGTCCTTTGACTGGTGAAGGTGTGGTTATAGTGTCGGTTGCCCCCGCGCAGGCGTCGATCACGGACAGTGTCGCACTGCGCGCCTTCGGCGTCGAACTGCCGATGGCGTGGCGGATGCTGCACCGACTCGGTCCAATGGAGCAAAAAAAGCCTAACGAACCGCTTCGATCGGACCTTCGGCGCGGCCGTTGATAAACTGGTCAAGGTAGGGATCACCTGAATTGTCCATGTCGGCAACCGGGCCGGTCCACTGGATCACCCCGTCATGCAGCATCGCCACCTTGTCGGCGATCGCCCGAACCGAGGACATGTCATGGGTGATCGTCATGGCCGTCGCCCCCATTTCAACGACGATTTCGCGGATCAGATCGTTGATTACTCCGGACATGATCGGGTCAAGCCCGGTTGTCGGCTCGTCAAAAAAGATAATCTCGGGTTCTGCTGCAATGGCGCGGGCAAGGCCGACGCGTTTTTGCATGCCGCCCGACAGTTCGGACGGGAACAGATCGGCCACATCCGGCGTCAGGCCGACGCGGCGCAGTTTTTCTATGGCAATGGCGCGCGCTTCGTCCTGCGGCCGTTTGAGCGATCCGCGCAGCAAACGAAACCCCACATTCTGCCAGACGGGCAGGGAATCAAACAACGCGCCACCCTGAAACAACATGCCGAACCGCGCCAGAAATGCATCACGGTCGCCGCTGGCGGCATTGGTGCCGTCCACCGTGATTTTACCGCCGTCCGGTTTTATGAGTCCCAGAATGCATTTCAGTGCCACAGACTTGCCGGTACCGGACCCGCCGATGATCACCATGCTTTCGCCGCGCGGCACCGACAGGTCAAAATCGCGCAACACGACCTTGCTTCCGAATGATTTTGTGACGTGTTCCATCTTGATCATACCGAAAAGAAGACCCCCGTCAGCGCAAAATTGCTGGCCAGAATCAGCACGGCCGCAGCTTCAACCGATCCTTTGGTCGCGCGGCCAACACCCTGGGCGCCGCGCCCGGAATTCATACCGTAATAGCATCCCAGCAAAGCGGCGATGAAACCAAAGACGGCCCCTTTGGTCAGCGATGAAATGATATCCAGCGGTTCCAGAAAATCAGCTGTGTTCTTGAGGTAGGTCGCGGGATTGAACCCCAATGTGCCGGTGGATACCGCATAGCCGCCGAAAATGCCGATAATATCCCCGATGCCTACCAACAGTGGCACCGTGATCAGCGCCGCCAGCACACGCGGCGCGGTCAGGTATTTCATCGGGTGGGTCGAAAGCGTGACAAGCGCGTCGATCTGTTCGGTCACTTTCATCGTCGCGATTTCCGCGGCGATTGATGATGTCACCCGCGCTGCAATCATCAGGCCGACCATCACAGGCCCCAGTTCACGCACCATCCCGATGGCCACGATCTGCGGCACGACCGCTTCGGCGTTGAAACGTGCCCCGCCTGCATAAATCTGCAACGCCAGTGCGCCACCGGTGAACAATGCGGTCAGGCCGACCACCGGCAATGACAGCCACCCGATATGCAACATGGCATGGGCGAATTCACGGGGATAAAACGGCGGTCGCAGGATATGGCTGACGGTATCAAAGGCAAAGATCGCCACCCGCCCGATCGCCCCCAACAGGGCCAGAACTGTCCGGCCCAGGGCCGCCAAGGGGGCTGTCACGATCATTCGGAATAATCCCTTGTGTACCGCGCCCCAAGTGCTGTCAGGATTTCATAGCCGATGGTGCCTGCTGCCGTGGCCAGAGTATCAATTGACTGATGTGGGCCAAGGATTTCCAGACTTTCTGGATCAGCCTTCAAATCCGTCACGTCCACAGTGATCAGATCCATCGATATGCGGCCCACAATCGGGCAGGCGGTCTGTTCGGCGAACATGTGCGCGTCTGGGCCAAGGCTGCGCAGCAGACCGTCTGCATATCCGGCGGCGACCGTGGCAATGCGCGATGGACGGTTTGCCGTCCACGTGTTTGAGTAGCCTACGGTTTCGCCCACGTTCACGTCGCGGACCTGAATTACCGGCAGATCAAGGCGCACCACAGGCGTGGCTTCGATGAAGGACAATCCGCCATAAAGCCCGATACCGGGGCGCGTCATATCCATGTGATAGTCTTCGCCCAGAAGCAGGCCGCCGGTTGCCGCCAGCGACAACGGAATCTCAAGGCCCTGCGTCATCTGGAGGAACGTGGCCAGTTGTTGCCCGTTCATCGGGTGGTCGGGCGTATCGGCGCAGGCCAGATGCGAGGTGACAAGCTTTGGCCCCAGGGGCAGTGCCACCTCTTTAAGTGCGGCCCATTCCGCCGCTTCCAGACCCAGCCGGTTCATACCGGTATCAAGCTGGATGCCAAAAGGCGCATCAGCAAGGGATTCAACATGGCGCACCATCTGGTCAATGGAATTGATCATCGGCGTCAGCGCGTGATTGCGAAGCCGCGCTGTGTCACCCTGCATATGTCCGCTCAGAACATAGATGGTCGGTCCGCGACCGATAGCCTTGCGCAGAATGGCACCTTCGTTTGCATAGGCCACAAAGTATGTCCGCACCCCGGCGCCTGCCAAAGCGGTTGCAACTTCGGCAATGCCCAGCCCGTAGCCGTCTGCCTTAACTACGGCGGCAGTTTCACAGGTGCTTAATGCATCCAGCGCGCGCCAGTTTGCCACGATGGCTTTCAGATCAATGCTCAGGTTACCGGTTGTCATGCGCTGTTCATGACATCCGCGCGGGCAGGGTCAAGAGGCAAAGGCGGTTTGTCTTCCCGGTGGCGGATAAAGCAGCGCCCTTTATCGGTTCAAAAACTGTAGGAAATGCCAAGTGCACCACTGAAAAGCTGATCATCCTCGATAATCGGGCTGCTGGAGATATCGGAATTCAGGAAATCAACGCGCACCGTGCCCAAAAGGCTCCAGTTTCCGGAAAGCGGAAGTCTGGCGCGCAGGCTGACATAGGGCACGATGACATCGCCGGGCGCATAAGCCGGACGCCCGATCGCCGTTTCGGACGGCGAGACGCCCCAGATATAACGGCTTAGATCATCGTTCTGCCAGAACGCACCCGCGCCCAGATCCAGCCCGACGCGTCCGACCCTAGTGCGTGTGCCGACGCCGAACCGCAATTCCTGACCGTCATGTTCACCGGTGAATTCCTGACGCAGGTCGAAGCTGGCGTAATAAACGCCGATGTCATAGCGCGCCTCAAGCGCAAGATCACCGGTGACCTGCCGGTCAATGCCATCCAACAGCGCGCCATCGGTTGAAATCAGGCCGGAAAACCGCGGACGGGCCGCAACTGTCACGTCCCAGGGGCCGGTTTGGATAAATCTATATCCCAATCCGTTGGTTCCGATCGATAACGGGCCAGAACGGTATGAAATCAGCGGAATAGGCACTACATCTGCGCTTTGTCCGATATAGGGGTTGCTGTCGGTCGCAATGATCACGCCGATGTTCCAGCCATCGGGCGCACGCCCCTGGGCAGCAAGCGTAGCAGGAACGATCAGGAAAAAGATCAATGCAAGGAAAGGCTTCATCGGGTGCTCGCAGGTTAAAAACAGGTTTACGGATCAAACCCGCGGTCAGATCAGAATGAATGACCGACGCGCCGGTCTTGCGCAGGCCCTAGAATTCGGTGCTGCCCGCATTGCCCTGTTGCCAAGGTTTCACCAGATTGCCAAAGCGGGTGATCCGGCCTTCGAATGACAATTCGACCGTGCCGATGGGGCCGTGGCGCTGTTTGCCGATAATGACTTCGGCCTTGCCGTGCAGGCGTTCCATCTCGTCCTGCCACGCGGCCATCTTTTCCAGTTCATGATCGCCGGGTTTTTCGCGCTCTTTGTAATACTCTTCGCGGAACACGAACATGACCACATCCGCATCCTGTTCGATCGATCCGGATTCGCGCAGGTCGCTCAGCTGCGGACGTTTGTCTTCGCGGCTTTCCACCTGCCGAGAGAGCTGGGACAGGGCAATCACCGGAATATCCAGCTCTTTTGCGATCGCCTTCAGCCCTTGCGTGATTTCCGACACTTCGTTCACGCGGCTGTCCTTGGCAGAGGCCGGGCGCACAAGCTGCAAATAGTCCACAATCAGAACGTCCAGACCGTGCGTTCGCTTCAGGCGTCTGGCACGGGCGGCCAGCTGGCTGATTGGCAGGGCGGGCGTGTCGTCAATATAAAGCGGGCACGCCTCAAGCGATTTGGCGGCATCGACAAAGCGGCGGAATTCGGCCTCTGTCATATCGCCGCGCCGGATCTGTTCGCTGGACACTTCCGATGCCTCTGACAGAATCCGCGCGGCGAGCTGCTCGGCGCTCATTTCAAGAGAATAAAACCCGACAACGCCACCATCCACGGCCCCTTCGGTGCCATCAGGGGTCAAGCCGCGTTTGTAGGCTTTGGCGATGTTGAAGGCGATATTGGTGGCCAGAGATGTTTTGCCCATCGACGGACGACCGGCCAGAATAAGAAGGTCCGAGCGGTGTAAACCGCCCAGTTTCTTGTCCATATCGATCAGACCGGTCGAAACGCCGGCCAGCCCGCCTTCGCGCTGGTAGGCGGCGTTCGCCACGTTCACGGCGTCTGTGACGGCGCGCAAGAACGATTGGAAACCGGAATCCGACTGGCCCTGTTCGGCCAGCTTGTAAAGATGCTGTTCCGCCTCGACGATCTGTTCCTTGGGTTCCGAGGCCACATCGACCCGCGCCGCCTTGGCCGAAATATCGCGCCCCAGCGAAATCAGATCACGCCGGATCGCCAGATCATAGATCATCTGAGCGTAATCGCGCACCGCAAATGCACTGATCGCCGCCCCGGCCAGACGCGCCAGGTAGGGCGGGCCGCCCAGTTCGCGCAGGCCCTCGTCATCCTCCATGAATGCCTTGAGCGTGACAGGCGAGGCCAGATTGTTTTTGGCGATACGCGCGGCGGCAATTTCGTAAATACGCGCATGTACGGGGTCATAAAAATGTTGCGGACCGATGATGGATGCTATGCGGTCAAACACGTCGTTATTGGTCAGGATCGCGCCCAGAAGCTGTTGTTCCGCCTCGATCGAATGGGGCATCGTGTCAGCAGATTGCGCGCCGCTTTCGGCGGTGTTGATGCTCGAAATCTCGTTCATTTTTTTGTTCTGTCCCCTTGAAGGGTGTTCTTATCCAAGTCGGGCGGCGCGGTGCAAATTGTATGTTTCTGTGGATAGTCTGTGGATACCGGCGTGCCGCTTTATATAGCCCTGTTCAGGTGCCTTGCGTCAACATCTTGCGGTTTCTCTCTGCGCTTAAGCGCAATATTTCGCCGTCAGGTCTTTTGCCGTGCCTCTTGCCAGGCACGCGGAGCTGTCAGAAACGTTTCAACCTCGACCAAGGTAGAATCGTCAAACGCACCGGATGCCTTGGCTTCGGCCAGAACATCCCACCAGGTACACAGATGGTGCAACTGCACGCCGTGGCCGGCCAGGGATTCTTCGGTTCCCGGGAAAATGCCATAATAGAAAATGACAGCCGTATGCGCACAGGTTGCGCCGGTTTCGCGGATGGCATCGACAAATGACAGCTTTGATCCACCATCCGTTGTCAGGTCTTCGACCAGCAGCACACGCTGGCCCGGTGTCATTTCGCCTTCGATCCGCGCGTTGCGCCCGTAGCCTTTTGGCTTCTTGCGCACATAACTCATCGGCAGGGCCATCCGTTCAGCGACAAGCGCGCCAAACGGGATACCGGCCGTTTCGCCACCGGCGATGTTGTCGAACGCTTCAAAGCCTGCATTGCGCATGACAGTAACGGTCAGGAAATCCATCAGGGTCGAGCGGATGCGCGGATATGAAATCAGCTTGCGACAATCAATATAGGTCGGGCTGGGCAGGCCCGAGGCCAGTGTAAACGGCTCGTCCGCATTCAAATGCACCGCCCCGATCTCAAGCAGCATGCGCGCCGTCAGACGCGCCATTTCAGAGGCATCGGGATAACTGGTCGGGATCATAACGGCTCCTTCAAAAGGTCAGGCTTCTTCTGTTGTGAAATATCCCCGCCGGAGGCATCCACAGATGCGGCAGGGACAGGATTTTTGCTGTATCGCGCCCTTGTCACGCCACGTGCCAGTGCAGGTCGAAACCGGGGTCAAACACGGTCACATTGCCGTCACCCGTGGCAATCTTCTTTGGGTAGGACACCGGATGCCCCTTGGTCAGGGTAATGCTGTCGGCATTCACAGGCAGCCGGTAAAACGCCGGGCCGTTCAGCGATGTGAACGCCTCCAGCCTGTCAAGCGCATCGGCGCGTTCGAAGACTTCGGCAAGGATCGACACTGTATTCGTCGCGGTAAAGCAGCCCGCACATCCGCAGGGCAGCAACTTGTTGGCGTCTGTATGTGGTGCGCTGTCCGTGCCAAGGAAAAAACGGCTGTCGCCGGATGTTGCAGCAGCGACAAGGGCCAGTCGATGGGTTTCGCGTTTCGCCACAGGAAGGCAGTAATAATGCGGTTTGATCCCGCCCGCCAGAATATGGTTCCGGTTGATCACCAGATGATGCGTTGTGATTGTGGCGCCAAGGTTTTCGGATGCGCTGCGCACATAATCAGCAGCGACCGAGGTGGTGATGTGTTCCATCACCACGCGCAATCCCGGCGTATTCTGGCGGATCGGGTCCAGCACCCGGTCTATAAACACGGCCTCGCGGTCAAAGATATCAATGTCCGCATCCGTGACTTCACCGTGCACGCAGAGCGGCAGCCCTATGTCGGCCATCCGTTCCAGTACGCCGCGAACCTTGTCAAAATTCGCAACACCGCTTGCCGAATTGGTTGTTGCGCCGGCCGGATACAGTTTCACCGCCTTCACAAGTCCCCTGGCATGTGCGGCGGCAACGTCATCGGAATCGGTGTCTTCCGTAAGGTACAGCGTCATCAACGGTTCGAACGCCATGCCTTCTGGCAGGGCCGCCATGATCCGGTCACGATAGGCCGCCGCATCGACGCCCCGTACCACCGGTGGTACCAGGTTCGGCATGATGATCGCGCGGGCGAAATGGCGGGCGGTTTCGGGCAGGACAGCCGCCAGCATCGCGCCGTCGCGCAGGTGCAGGTGCCAGTCGTCGGGGCGGCGCAATGTCAGTGTTTCACTCATGCCCGCGTGGCTAGCACAGGGTTCTGACTGTCGCCAGTGCCGATAGGGCAAACAGGTGGAAAATTGCGGGCGGCATGCGTTCCGGGCGGCTACGTCTAGCTGTCAAAGATCGCTTCTTGTGGTTGGTTGGCGCGGTGCTTGATGCGCAGGTCCTTCAGGCGCTGGCGAAACAGCGGCGCGTTCATTCTGTTCGAGACGTTGCTGCACAGCATGATGGCAAGCTGGGTGCGGTCTTCGCGTTCCAGCACCCCGAGCAGAAATCGCAGGTATGGGCGGTATTCCCGCCGCGCGCGAAACAGCTGCGCGAATGACGGAACATCCAGCTGGCCGTTGCCCGCGTCCGTCAGCATCTGCCAGAACACTTCCATTGCGATCAGACTGCCCTGCAGCGCGGCGCCCATATGCGGCATACGCAGATGCGTTACATTGGGGCCGTTGAACAGGGCGGCGTGCATCGCATCCAGCCGCTGATAAGGATCAAAAACGATAAAGGCGTGTTGGGCCGCCTCGATCATGTCGGGGGCAAATCCGTAGCGATCGGTGAATGTCATGCGGCGGTTTTCAATGAACCTGTCATCCCACCCCGCGACGGCAGGGGTCAGGGTAGCTTGCGGTTGCACGGCCAGAACCGTGGCGCCCGGCGCACTGACCGAAAATGCAGCAGCGGCATACCCGCACGGGCCCGCGCCGTAAAAGATCACCTTGCTGTAATTGTCGAAAAAACAATCATCCACAAGAAGATCGAAAAATTCGTAAACATCCCCGTCGCGAAACCAGGTGTCGCCATCGCTGATCAGGCATAAATGCGACCAGCCGTTTTCGCGCACCATGTCCCAGCCCAGCGGCTGGCCGTTTTCGGACAGCGACTGGATGCCTTGCAGGTTTTCAAAGGTCACCAAAAGCGTGTCAGACTTTTCGATAAAGCTGGCGTAGTGGCGTGTGCCCAGAGGTTCGAAAAACCCCATTTCGTCCGATGCCGTTGCCAATGCCTCCAGCCAGTCGCCTTTGGACAGCCCGACCATCGGTGTTTCCAGACTTTCGTGGGCCTTTTGCATACCATGCGTTCCTGACACAAACCGAGTTGAAAGATTGTATCGGTTTTTTTGTGCGGCCAATATGCCAAAATTGACGACAGAGTGTTGATCGTCGCGATTTAAACGACTTATCCACAGGCTCTGCGCGCGGTGGGTGAACCGTGTCGGGTCAATGCACCCATTGGGCGAATGCCGGGCGGACGTTCGCGCGCAGATGTAACGCGCGATTCGAAAAGCTTGTCGGTCCGGCTGATCTGGTCCCGGGCATGCAGGTGTCGGTGCTTTTCTTGACGGCACCGGCGCAAGGTGTACCTATCGGGGCAACAGGAAAGGGCCGACATGGCAAAGATTGATAGTATCGAAGACGTTCAGGCGTTGCTGGCAGGACAGGGTTACATTTGCAGCCGCGCACTGGGCGTTCTGGTGTTTTTGGCGCTTCGCCTTGGGCGGCCATTGTTTCTTGAGGGCGAGGCGGGCACCGGCAAAACCGAGATTGCCAAGGCGCTGGCTACCGGTTTGAACCGCCGTTTGATCCGGTTGCAATGTTACGAAGGTCTGGATGCGTCCAGCGCCGTCTACGAATGGAATTTCCCCGCGCAGATGGTGGCGATCCGCACCGCAGAAGCGGCAGGCGGCGCAGATCGTGCTGCCTTGCAGGAGGAGCTGTTCAGTCGCGAATATCTGATTGAACGCCCGCTATTGGAAGCGATGCGCCCTGACAAAAACGGCGCACCGGTGCTGCTGATTGACGAACTGGATCGCACGGATGAACCGTTTGAAGCCTTCCTGCTAGAGGCGCTGAGCGATTTTCAGGTCACAATCCCGGAACTGGGCACGATCAAGGCGCCCGAAACGCCGATTGTGGTGCTGACATCAAACCGCACCCGAGAGGTGCATGATGCGCTGAAGCGCCGGTGCCTGTATCACTGGGTGGATTATCCCGACTTTGACCGGGAAATTGAAATCCTGCATGCCCGCGCGCCCGAAGCCGCCGACGCGCTAAGCCGCGAAGTCGTTGCCTTTGTGCAGGCGCTGCGCACCGAAGACCTGTTCAAGAAACCCGGCGTGGCTGAAACCATCGACTGGGCGAAATGCCTTCTGGCGCTGGATGTGATCAACCTGAGCCCCGAAGTGATCGCAGACACGCTGGGCGCGGTTCTGAAATATCAGGACGATATTCAGAAACTGCAAGGTTCCGAGGCCAAGCGCATTCTGGATCAGGCCAAGGCGGCACTGGCGCCTGCATGACCCGCAAACGCCCGCCCCACCTCCGGATATTGCAGCCGCATGCTGGCGTGTTTGCCTATTATGACGGGCGGGTGGCGGATTACCGGTTTCTGGACGGGCCGAACTGGGTCGATGACGGGGCGATTGCGCTGGGCATTGCGACCTATGCGATCGTGTCGGGATCGCAGGCGCTGGTTTATGACACGCATGTATCGCTGGACCACGGTGCGGCGATCCGCGCGCATTTGCACGATCTGGGCGTGCGCGACATCATGATTGTCTACAGCCACTGGCATCTGGATCATGTTGCCGGCACCGGCGCATTTTCCGATTGCCCTGTCATTGCCAACAACCGAACCGCGCAGCATCTGACGCAGCGCCGCGCCGGGATCGAGGCCGGCACGGAAAGCGGCCCGCCCGCGATTGCGCCGCTGGTTCTGCCGACCCGCACCTTTGACGGGCAGATGGAATTGCAACTGGGCGCACGCAAGGTGGTGCTGATCGAGGCGAATATTCACAGTGACGATGCCACCGTGTTGTGGCTGCCGGATGCCGACATTCTGCTGGCTGGCGACACGGTTGAGGATTGCGTGACCTATGTGGCCGAGCCATCCGATTTCGCCACTCATCTGGCTGATCTGGATCGGCTTGCCGTCTTGGGTGCGCGCCATGTTCTGCCTGATCACGGATCGGAAACGATCATCGCGAGGGGCGGATATTCGAACGAAATCATTCCGGCCACGCAACGCTATATCCACTGGCTGATGGATCTGCGCGACAGCCCCGAACGGGCAGACACCCCTGTGTTCGATATACTAAGGGACGATCTGGACAGCGGGGTGCTGCACTGGTTCGCGCCTTATCAGCGTATTCACGACCAGAACGTTGCCCGCACGTTGGAATGGTATGGCCATGCCTGAATATCCCGCGCTGGAACTGCCTGACGATCCCAAGCTGGCGCAGAACATCACCCATTTTGCGCGCGCGTTGCGCCGCGCCGGCCTGCCGATCGGAACGGGGCGTATTCTGGATGCAATCACGGCTGTACAGGCCGCAGGCTTCAGCGAAAAACGCGATTTTTACTGGACGCTGCAGGCCTGTTTCGTGTCGCGCCCCGAACACCGCACTGTGTTTGCCCAGATTTTCCGGCTGTACTGGCGTGACCCGCGCTATCTGGAACATATGATGTCGATGCTGTTGCCGGCGGTGCGCGGCGTTCAGGAAGACCGCAAGGGGCAGGCGGCAGAAAAGCGGGCGGCCGAGGCACTGCTGGACGGGCAGGAACGCGATCTGCCTGAAATGGACGAAACGCAACCGGAAGACGGCACCGAAATCGAAGTTGATGCCAGCCTGACCATTTCGCAGGAAGAACGGTTGCGCACGCTGGATTTCGAACAGATGAGCACGGCGGAAATGGCGCAGGCCAAGCGGATGCTGGCGCAGATGACACTACCGGTTAAACCGATCGCGTCCCGCCGGAGCATGGGTGATATCAACGGTGCACGGATTGACCGGCGAGCAACTTTGCGCGCGGCAATGCGGCGCGGCGGAGAATTGCACCGGATCGCGCATGTGTCGCCGCGCCCGCGCTGGCCCAATCTGGTGGTCTTGTGCGACATTTCCGGCTCGATGAGCCAGTATTCCCGCGTGGTTCTGCATTTCTTGCATGCAGTATCCAATGCCAAGGGGGCAGGCTGGGCCAAGGTGCACGGCTTTACCTTTGGTACTCGGTTAACCAACATCACCCGCCATCTGGCGCAGCGCGATGTGGATGCGGCGCTGGCTGCCGCCGGTGCGCAGGCGCAGGATTGGGAAGGCGGCACGCGCATCGGCAGTTGTATTGCCCAGTTCAATCGCGACTGGTCACGCCGCGTGATGGGGCAGGGCGCTGTAGTGCTGCTGATCACGGACGGCCTGGATCGCGAAGATCCCGAGGTTTTGAGCGCCGCGATGGAGCGCCTGCATCTTTCGGCGCGGCGACTGATCTGGTTGAACCCGCTGCTGCGCTGGGACGAGTTTGCCCCGAAGGCCCAAGGAATTCGCGCCATGCTGCCCCATGTCGACAGTTTTCGCGCAGGCCATTCGATAGATTCCCTCGCGGCGCTGGCCCATGCGATTTCGCGCCCCGATGATGTGGGCGAAAAGGCCAGATTGATGGCCCAGATCACTTCGGACCCGACTTGATCTAAATCATTCCATTTACAGAATGTGTCATATACATTCCTTCCAATGAATGTGTTTTGGGAGAAATGAAATGCCATTGAACTGGAAAATCGGCGGGCTTCTTCTGGGCCTTGTCTTCTTTATGGCGGTGCTGCTGGTCAAACCGATCGGGGTCAGCACCCAATTCGTGATTTTGAATGGTATCATCGGTGATCTGGTGAACCCCGATCTGGTAACGCAAACCAGTGACGGCTTTGCCTCAAGCAATGCGTATCTTGACAAATCGGGCGGCAAATATGCCGAGGCCGCGGCCAACCCGATGAACTACAGCTTTGTTTTCGTGCTGGCCATGATGGCCGGCGCGTTCCTGTCCACATGGGCGCGCGGCGGCCTGGAAAAGGCAGAGCGCACGATGCCCGCCTTGTGGCGGGCCAATTACGGTGACAACGCAGCGCAGCGCTATGCCGTTGCCTTTCTGGGTGGTTTTGTCGTGTTGTACGGCGCGCGTCTGGCGGGCGGTTGTACATCGGGGCACATGATGTCGGGCATGATGCAAACCGCGCTGTCGGGTTACATCTTTGCCGCTGGCGCCTTTGCCGCCGCCATCCCCGTGTCCATTCTGATGTTCAAAAAGGAGGCCTGAGCCATGTCTTCGCTTATACTTGCAATCGTAATCGGTGCTGCATTCGGCGCCGTTCTGGACCGGATCGGGGCCACCAACCCGACCTATATCGACAAGATGCTGAACCTGATGAACCTGAACCTCATGAAAGCCATATTGCTGGCGATCGGCACCGGGTCTGTCCTGATGTTTGGTGGCCAGATGATCGGGCTGGTTGACGTGGGGCATATGTCGGTCAAAGCCGCGTATGCCGGTGTGTTCATTGGCGGGTTGATGCTGGGGGCCGGATGGGCTGCCAGCGGGTATTGTCCTGGCACAGGTGTCTGCGCGGCCGCATCGGGACGCAAGGATGCGGTGTTTTTCATTGCGGGCGGTTTGCTGGGGGCGGCGGCCTATATGATGACCTATCCGATGTGGAAAGCATTCGGCCTGCTGAACGATGTGGCCGGGGGCAAGGTGACTTTGGGCACCGTCCCGAATTCGGGCTATGACGGTCTGACATCGTTTTCCGGTGATCTGGTCGGGATCGTTCTGGGGTTGGCGTTTATTGGTGTGGCCTTTGCGCTGCCCGAACGGTTGCGTCCTCAGCCTGCAAGGACGGTTGCGGCGGAATAAGTTTGCCGCAAACTTGATCCAATCAACTTGAAATGCGTCCCTTGGGGCGCATTTCTTTCGTCCGGCAGGGTGTCAAACCCTGTGCCGGCGCGCAAATGGGGCAGACATCCCCTGCTGCCTGCGCCATAATTTGCGCCAAAGGAGTTCTGAAATGGATCGGTTTGACGATTGCCCTGAAACGGCGCTGCACTGGCACAGGAACGGGCGCGGTGCTGTGCTGGCCACGGTTGTCGAAACATGGGGCAGCGCGCCACGGCGCGTGGGCGCGCAACTGGCGATCAGCGGGGATGGCCATATGCGCGGGTCTGTTTCGGGCGGCTGTGTCGAAGGGGCCGTTATTCTTGAGGCGCAGGATGCGCTGGAAAAGGGCGAAATGCGCCTGCTGGAATATGGTGTCAGTGACGATGACGCGTTTGCGGTCGGGCTGGCCTGCGGGGGAACGATCCGCGTTTTGGTAGAACCGGTCGGCGCTGTCCTGCCCGAAAATGTGTTGGATCAGATCGTTGCGGCGCGGGCCGCGCGGCAGGCTGTGGCCTACGAGGTGAACACAGAAAGCGGCGCGCGCCATGTTGTTTCAACCGGACATGCGGACCGCTTTCGGTTGGACCGCTCGGGCTTCGAAGAGGACGGCCAGATGTTTGTGGCCATCCACAATCCGCCCTTGCGCCTGATTGTGGTCGGGGCGGTGCATATCGCGCAGGCGCTGGTGCCGATGGCACGTATCGCTGGGTTTGATCCGGTGGTCGTGGAACCACGCGCCGCCTTTGGGTCTGAAGCCCGGTTTCCGCGTGAAACCATTGTCGAGGACTGGCCTGACGAAGCGCTGGATAAGCTGGGATTGGATGCGCGCACGGCGCTGGTTTTGCTAACCCATGATCCCAAACTGGATGATCCGGCGCTGCATCGCGCGCTGGTGTCAGATGCGTTTTACATTGGCGCGCTGGGGTCCAAGCGGACCCATGCAAAGCGTGTGGACAGGTTGTCTGCTGACGGGTTTTCGCCGCAGCAGATCGTGCGGATCAAGGCCCCGGTCGGGCTGGATATCGGGGCCAGTGGCCCTGCGGAAATTGCTGTTTCGGTTCTGGCCCAAATGATCGCGCAATTGCGGGGCGGGGCATGAAATTTGGTACGGTGCCGGTACAGGACGCGCTGGGCGCGGTTCTGGCCCATTCTGTCGATCTGGGGCAGGGACGGTTGCGCAAGGGTGTGGTGCTGACGAAAGACCACATTGCCAGATTGGAGGCGGCCGGTGTGCACGACGTGGTTGTTGCCGCGCTCGATGCCGATGATGTACCCGAAAACGCGGCGGCGCAGCAACTGGCGCAGGCGCTTGTGCCCGATCCGGCGGCAGCCTGTCTGCGGGTGACGGATGCGTTTACCGGCCGCGTCAATCTGCTGGCCGACGGCCCCGGTGTTGCCGTTCTGGATGTGCCCGCGCTTGAGGCGTTGAACCGCGTGCATCCCATGATCACGCTGGCAACGGTGCCGCCCTTTGCGCAGATGCGCGCCAAAGGCATGGTGGGCACGATCAAGATCATATCATACGCCGTGCCGCGCGCCGCGCTGGAACAGGCCTGCGATATTGCGCGCGCTTCGGTGCGGCTTGCGCGGCCCGTCCATGCAACGGCGGGTTTGATCATCACGGAAATTCCCGGCGGCGCTGGTGAAAAAGGGCGCGCCGCGATCGAGGCGCGGGTGACGGCGCTGGGCATGGACATGGCCGAGGTTCGGGTGATCGCGCACAGACAGGATGCGCTGGCGGTGGCCATCGCCGGTATCAGGGGCGATGTGATTCTGATCCTGACCGGATCGGCCACATCGGATGACAATGATGTGGGCCCGGCGGCATTGCGTCTGGCGGGCGGACAGGTGGAACGGTTTGGCATGCCGGTCGATCCCGGTAATCTGCTGTTTCTGGGGCATATGGCGGACAAGCCTGTCATCGGCCTGCCGGGATGCGCCCGTGCGCCCGCGCTGAACGGGGCGGACTGGGTGCTGTCGCGCGTGGCGTGCGGCATTCATGTCAGTGCCGATGATATTGCCGGAATGGGAATTGGCGGCCTGCTCAAGGAAATTCCCACACGCCCGCAACCCAGAAACCCCAGTCCGCGCACAAAGAAAGTCTAGCGACGCGTCGGTTTTTGCGCCCAAAATGTCGTGATCGCAAAGTTGTTGTTTTCAAGTGGTATTTTGCGTGGTTAACTCGGGCCAAACGAAAAGACCAAAAGGGAGGATGTTATGACACAGGTCAAGATGACCGTGAACGGCAAAGCCGCGTCTGGAGATGTGGAAGGGCGGACATTGCTGTCCACGTTCCTGCGCGAGGATTTGAACCTGACGGGAACCCATATCGGCTGTGACACCAGCCAGTGCGGCGCATGCGTTGTGCATGTGAACGGCGTGGCGGTGAAGGCCTGTACAATGTTGGCGGCCGAAGCCGATGGCGCGGTGGTGGACACGATCGAAGGCCAGGCCGAAGCCGACGGAACGCTGAACGTGATCCAGCAGGCCTTTCAGGATCACCACGGGTTGCAATGTGGGTTCTGCACACCGGGTATGGTGATGTCGGCGGCTGCTTTGCTCAAGGAAAACCCCAAGCCGACAGAACACGAAGTGCGCGCCTATCTGGAAGGCAATATCTGCCGCTGCACCGGATACCACAACATCGTCAAGGCGATCCTTGCCGCGTCCGGTCAGGACGTCAGCGCAATCGCTGCGGAATAAAGCAACAAGGGACGCAGCGGCGGTCTGAAACCCGCCCGTCTGCCTGTCCCTTCCAGACGGACACGATCCGTCGAACCTTTAGGGAGGAGATCAACATGCCAAAGGATTCAGGCATCGGAGCCAGTTCTAAACGGCGCGAGGACGTGCGGTTTTTGACCGGCGCGGGAAATTACACGGATGACATCAACGTACTGCGCCAGGCGCACGCGTATTTCTTGCGATCAGATGTCGCACACGGTTACATCAACGGCATTAACGCCGACAAAGCCAAGGCAATGCCGGGTGTTTTGACGGTCATGACAGGGGCGGATTTCGCGGATGTCGGCGGCAACCCTGCAGGCTGGCACATTCCCAGCCGCGACGGCTCGGCCATGCGCGAGCCCAAGCGACCCGTTTTGGCGCACGGCAAAGTCCGCCACGTCGGCGATGCCTATGCAGTAGTTGTCGCAGAGACCCGCGCGCAGGCGCGCGATGCGGCTATGGCCATCGAGGCAGATATCACGGAGCTCCCTGCGATTGTGGATATGGCAGCAGCCGTTGCCGATCCGTCGCACAGGGTACACGACGAAATTGACGGCAACGTCTGCTTCGACTGGGGCTGGATTGAAGACAATCGTGCGGCTGTCGACGCCGCGTTCAAAGCGGCGCCACACGTAACGACCCTCCAGTTGATCAACAACCGACTGGTACCCAACGCATTGGAGCCGCGCGCATCCATTGGCTGTTATGAAGCGGGCACAGGCGATTACAAGTTATACACCACCAGCCAGAACCCTCACCTGACGCGCTTGCTGATCTGCGCGTTTGTCATGGGCATTGCCGAGAATAAACTGACGGTGATTTCGCCTGACGTGGGTGGTGGGTTTGGCTCAAAGATTTACCATTATGGCGAAGAGGCGGCTGTACTGGCAGCCGCCAAGGCAATCGGTCGCCCTGTTAAATGGGTGGCAGACCGCTCAGAGAGCTTTTTGTCGGATGCGCATGGTCGCGATCACGTTACAAAGATCGAGCTGGCTTGCGAAAAAGACGGCACCTTCATAGGCATTCGCACAGACACTATGGCCAACGTCGGCGCGTATCTGTCGAATTTTTCCACTGTAACGCCAACATTCCTGCATGGCACGTTGATGTCGGGCCCCTACAAGACGCCAAACGTCTATGTGAACTTAAAGGCCGTGTTCACCAACACTGCACCAGTGGATGCCTATCGCGGTGCCGGACGCCCTGAGGCGACCTACGGTCTGGAGCGCATCATCGACAAGATGTGCGACGAGCTGGACCTTGATCCGATTGAGGTGCGACGCAAGAACCTGCTGACACCGGATCAGTTCCCCTATGCCTCTCCGGTCGGGCTGGTCTATGACACAGGCAACTACCAGGCGACACTGGACAAGGTGATCGAGAAAGGCGACCTCGCGGGCTTTGAGGCGCGACGCGCCGAAAGTGCCAAGCGCGGCAAGTTGCGTGGACTGGGCATGTCCACCTGGATCGAGGCCTGCGGCATCGCGCCGTCCAACCTCGTGGGAATTCTTGGTGCGCGTGTCGGATTGTTTGATGCCGCCACCGTACGTGTCAATGCGACAGGTACCATCAGCGTGATGACCGGTGCGCACAGCCATGGGCAGGGACATGAGACCGTGTTTGCGCAGGTTGTTGCAGAGCGTTTGGGCATACCTGAAAGCAGCGTTGAGATCGTGCATGGCGACACGTCCAAGATACCCTTCGGGATGGGCAGCTATGGCTCGCGCAGTCTGGCTGTGGCAGGCTCGGCAATGGTTAAAGCCGTGGACAAGATTATTGACAAAGGCAAGAAGATCGCAGCCCATATGCTTGAGGCCGCGGAAGACGACATAGTGTTTGAGGATGGCAAGTTCGCTGTTGCGGGCACCGACAAGGCGAAGGGCTTTGGCGAGATCGCCTTTTCCGCCTATGTTCCGCACAACTACCCTTTGGAATCGCTTGAACCCGGGCTGGAGGAGTCGGCATTTTATGATCCGGAGAATTTTACCTATCCTGCCGGAGCCTATGCCTGCGAGGTTGAGGTCGATCCGGATACAGGCAAGGTCGATGTTGTCGGTTTCACTTGCGCCGATGATTTCGGTAACGTCATGAACCCAATGATCGTGGATGGACAGGTGCACGGCGGTGTTGCACAGGGTATCGGGCAGGCGTTGTTGGAAGGATGTTCGTATGACGAGACTGGGCAGCTTTTGTCGGGGTCGTACATGGATTACACCATGCCGCGCGCCGATGATCTGCCGTTTTATTCCGTTGATCACAGCTGCATCACGCCTTGTACGCACAATCCGCTTGGCGTGAAGGGGTGTGGCGAAGCTGGAGCAATCGGATCGCCGCCTGCCGTCGTGAATGCAGTCGTGGATGCATTGCGCGCCGCAGGCAGCACCGTGACCCATATCGATATGCCGCTGAGCCCGTCGCGGGTATGGGCGGCGATGAACGGATGACCTTTTCCGGCGAGGGCGTGTGTGCGCAACCGCCGGAATTCGAGTATTTTTGGACAAATGAAAACGGGAGCGACGAGGATGCTGTCCCCCGCTTGCAGGAGAAACAGAGATGTATGATTTCGAACTATTGAAACCGACCAGCCTTGCCGATGCGGTGGCTGCGATGTCCGGTGAGGACGCGCAGGCGCTGGGCGGCGGGCAGACCCTGATCCCAACGCTGAAACAGCGGCTGGCCAGCCCTGCGACACTGGTGTCGCTGACGGGGATCGCAGAAATGCAGGGCGTGTGTACGCTTGATGACGGGCAACTGAGTATCGGTGGGGCTACCACACATGCAACAGTGGCCGCGCAGGCGGGTGCCTATCCGGCGCTGGCAGCGCTGGCCAGCCATATCGGTGATCCGGCGGTGCGCAACCGTGGCACGATCGGCGGATCACTTGCCAACAATGATCCGTCTGCCTGCTATCCGGCGGCGGCGCTGGGCAGTGGTGCGACGATCGTGACCAACATGCGCGAGATCGCTGCGGATGATTATTTTCAGGGCATGTTCGAAACCGCACTAGAAGAGGGCGAGATTATCACCGAAGTCCGCTTTCCGGTGCCGCAGGCGGCGCATTACGAAAAGTTTCTGCAACCTGCCTCGCGCTTTGCGCTGGTGGGCGTGTTTGTTGCGAAATTTGCGGATGGTGTGCGTGTGGCGGTGACAGGCGCCTCGGAGGACGGTGTGTTCCGCTGGGCCGAGGCCGAAGCCGCGTTAGCCAAAGAGTTTCGCGCAGATGCGCTGATGGACCTGAAGATCAATCCGATGAACATGATCGGGGATCTGCACGGTACCAAGGAATATCGCGCCCATCTGGTATCGGTGATCACCAGACGCGCGGTGGCTGCTGCCGCCTGAATACGGGCCCCCGCCGCACAGAAAAACGCCCCCTGTGATAAAGAGGGCGTTTTTTTTGTGAATTCCGGTTACTTGTTCGGAAGCGGGCCGATCAGCATGATCATCTGGCGGCCTTCCATCTTGGGCATGTTTTCCACACGTCCCACATCCTTGGTGTCTTCTGCCACCCGCTCCAGCAACTCGCGCCCCAGATTCTGGTGCGCCATTTCGCGACCGCGAAAGCGCAGGGTGATCTTGACCTTGTCGCCATTGTCCAGAAACTTGAACACGTTGCGCATTTTCACATCGTAATCATTGGTGTCCGTATTGGGACGGAACTTGACCTCTTTGATTTCGATGATCTTCTGCTTTTTGCGGGCCTCTGCCTCGCGCTTTTGGGTTTCGTATTTGAATTTGCCGAAATCCATGATCTTGCACACGGGCGGGTTGGCGTTGGGCGATATTTCAACCAGATCCAGCCCGGCTTCGTCGGCCATGACCATGGCGCGGGCGGGCGTGACAACGCCGACATTTTCACCATCGGCCCCGATCAGCCGGATTTCATCCGACCTGATGTTTTCGTTCACTCGGGGTCCGGTATCGCGCTGCGGGGGCGCGTTATGAGGTCTGCGGGCTATGAGTTTATTCCTTTGATCATTGCTGAATTTTGAGGCCTTAACCTAGACGCGGGCCTGCAACACTTCAAGCCGCAAAATAAGCTGAACCCTGCCGATTTGTGGGATTTTTTTCGATTGTACCTTCTGCTTTGATGCCGCATTTGGCACAGGATAGCGGACCTTCTGCAACAGGCAGACGGCGCAGTGTTTAAAGGATGCGAAGATGAGAAATTTATTGGTGCTGGCGGGCGTGGCCGTTGTGGTTGTGCTCGGCTATGTTTTGTTCACGGGCGACACCGCAGAAGAAGTGGCAACCCAGGCGGAAACAACGACAGAACAGGCGACAGAGGCTGTTTCGGACGCGGTTGAAGGAGCTTCAGAGGCGGCCAGCGATGCGGCGCAAGCGGTAACCGATGCTGTTAACGAGACTGCTGAACAGGCGGGTGAGGCTGCCGAGGCTGCGGTGGAACAGGCCAGCGAAGCAGCGCAAGCAGCAGGCGAAGCTGCCGAAAACGCGGTTGAGCGTGTCACAGAAGGCGCAAGCGATGCGGTAGACGCGGCAAGTGATGCCGTGAGCGATGCCAGCGACGCCGCGACCAGTGCGGCAAGCGAAGCGGCCGATGCCGCGGCCGATGTTGTAAACGAAGCGACAGAGGCGGCAGGCGAGGCGGCAAGTGAAGCCGTCGAGGCGGCGCAAGAAGCTGCTGAAAGCGTTGCGGGCGCGTTGCAGGAGGCGACGACGCTGCCTGCAATCGATCCGTCCGTGATGACGGTAGAGGGGTTCAACCTTGATGCGGCAAAGGAAATGATCGACAGCTCGAACCTGAACGATTTGCAGAAATTGACCCTGAAAAGCACGCTGGAAGCATCACAGGACAGCCCCGTCATGCTGAAAGTGGCGCTGGACGAGGCAAGGAACCTTCTGGGTCTGTAAAAAACAGACTTCTCAGAAGTACTGAAAAACTGCCGCGCATCTTTGGGTGCGCGGTTTTTTCTTGGGAAAGGGGCAATCCTCTGGCAGCGTGGGTTTCACCAGTCAGGAAAGGAACAGCCAATGTCTGATCTGAGCGTCACGAGATTGACCGGCGCGGTCGGCGCCGAAATCTCGGGCGTTGATCTGAACCGGATCAGTGACAGCCAGTTTGAAACGTTGTGCGATACCCTGTTCAGGCGCGGTGTCGTTGTCCTGCGGGATCAGGATTTTTCGCCCGAGGCGCATATCGCACTGGCCGAACGCTTTGGCGAAATTGACGTGAACCGGTTTTTTACGCCGGTTGCCGCGCACCCAATGATTGCCGAAGTGCGTACAAGAGCCGAGCAGAACACCGTGATCGGTGGTACATGGCACAGCGATCATTCCTATGATCCTGAACCGGCAATGGCATCAATACTGGTGGCGCGCGAATTGCCACCCTATGGCGGGGACACTTTGTTTGCGTCGATGACAGCCGCTTGCGCCGGTCTTTCGGAAGGGTTGCGCGATACGCTGTCGGGGCTGTCTGCGTGGCACACCGATGGCAGTTTCGCCCGGTCCGAATTTGATATGGGCAAGGATGCGGCCGCATTTCGCCCGCCCAGCCTGCATCCGGTGCTGATCCGCCATCCCGAAACGGGCGAAAGGGCAGTTTACGTGAACGGGGATTTCACCACCCGTTTTGACGGCTGGAGCGAGGAAGAATCGCGCCCGCTGCTGGAATACCTTTATCGGGCCGTGACCCAGCCGCAGTATTGTTGCCGCGTGCGCTGGACGCCGGGAAGCGTCGGGATATGGGACAACCGAACGGTGCAGCATTTTGCAACGGCTGATTATCAGGGACACGCGCGTCTGATGCACCGGATCACGGTGAAAGGGCAGGCGTTGGAGCGTTAGGTTTCAGTTGCTTTGCCCACGAAACTGTCACTCCGGTTTTGTCGGCTTTACCCAATCCATGTCGGGATGTTCGCGTAGAATTGCCCAATCAATCACGCCGATCTTTTCGGTCCAGTTGTCAAACTCCCTGATCAGCATCTGGGATTTGGGCGTGTTTCTGAAACGGAGATCGTGTAGTTCGGTACGATCATCGCGCATATTATAAAGTTCCCAGTCCTTGCCGAATTCGCGTACCAGTTTCCAGTCACCAATCCGTGCGGCGCAATTGCCTTCGTGTTCC
This sequence comes from Sulfitobacter sp. TBRI5, assembly GCF_051013555.1. Classification (NCBI taxonomy): domain Bacteria; kingdom Pseudomonadati; phylum Pseudomonadota; class Alphaproteobacteria; order Rhodobacterales; family Roseobacteraceae; genus Sulfitobacter; species Sulfitobacter sp. TBRI5. Next base: position 2,867,687 of record NZ_CP112884.1, read on the forward strand.
CAGAAAATCGGTGCTTCGCGTTCTGCCGTATTGTTGCAGAACAGCGGCATCAGGCTTTCGCCATCCAGATCCTGAATGCCGTGCCCGTCGAAGTCCTTGGGGTAGGTCGCCCCGGAGACATCCAGAAGCGTAGGCATGATATCAACCACATGGCGCGCCTGATGGATCACGCCTTTGGCTTCAACGCCATTGGGCCAATGGACAATGAGCGGGGTCGAAATGCCGCCCTCGTGGACCCAGCTTTTGTGCATACGGAAGGGTGCGTTGGACACGTTCGACCATGCCACATCATAGCTTTGAAACGTGGTGCCCGGACCGGGGGCAAGATCGGGGATGTTGCCCGAAACCACCTCTTCGCCGTTAAATCCGGTTGCAGGGTAGCTGTCGGTCCACCCGTCTTCGGCCAGAAATTCGGCGCAACCGCCATTGTCGGACAGAAATAGCACCAGCGTGTCCTGCTCCACACCCAACGCGCGCAGTTTGGCCATAACGCGGCCAATGCCCTGATCCATGCAATCCACCATGGCGGCATAGGTCGCCATTCGCGCGTCTTCCCAATCGGTGTTCTTTTCATCAGTCCATGCGTGGGCATCCGGATCGCGGGGCGAAATATCCCAGTTACCCTGCAACAGGCCACGGCCCAGCATTTCCTCGTGTCGCGCCGTGCGCAGATGATCCCAACCTTTACGGTATTTTCCCTGATACCTGGCGATGTCTTCCGCGTGGGCCTGTAAAGGCCAATGCGGGGCGGTATAGGCCAGATACAGAAAGAACGGTTTATCCTCGCCACTGGCCTTGCCGATCATCTCGACTGCTTTGTCCGTGACGGCATCGGTCATATAAAAAGCACTGTCAGAGACTTCGATTTCACAATCGTCTTCCCCGATGTAATGCGGGAAAAAGAAACTTCCGGCGCCGTCTAACGTACCAAAAAACCGGTCAAACCCCCGCTGTCGCGGCGTGGGCTGGCCTACTTCGCCCGGTGTCCAAGTATCCGCGTCGCGCGGATCATAGGGGCCGCCGACATGCCATTTTCCACTCATCAACGTGCGGTATCCGGCAAGGCGCAGCACTTCGGCAATCGTGACGGCATCGTTGCGCAAATATCCCTGATAGGCGGGGGTTCCGTAATTGGCCGTCATGTGCCCGATCCCGGCCTTGTGCGGGTATAAGCCGGTCAGAAGGGATGCGCGCGTGGGGCAGCAACGGGCGCAATTGTACATCGCCGTATAAGTCTGGCCGCCTTTTGCAAGACGATCAATGTTGGGGGTCCGGATTTCGGACCCCATACACCCAAGGTCTGAAAACCCCATGTCATCGGCAAGGATCAGGATGATGTTGGGCTGTTTGGCATTGCGCATGCCAGAATGGTGGCACAGGCCGCTTGGCCTGTCATCAGTGTTCTAAACGTTAACCCACGAACGCCTTTTCGACCACATAGTGTTTGGGATCCGAATTGGCACCTTCTTCCAGTCCGAAGCCTTCCAGTATCTCTTTGAGATCGGTGTTCAGGCCTAGTGATCCGCATACCATGGCGCGATCTGTTTCTGCGCTGATGCCTTTGATGCCCAGATCGCTGAACAGGGTGCCATCGTTCAGCAGCGTCGTTATACGGCCCATTTTCGGGCTCTCTTCGCGCGTGGTGGTCGGATAATAGGTCAGTTTCTTCAGGTTTTCGGTGCCGATCAACTCGTTCAGCAATTCGTCGGAACGGATGCTTTCGATCAGCTGGCGGCTGTATTCCAGTTCCGCCACATCGCGACAAGTGTGTGTGACGATGACCTGATCGTAATCCTCGTAGGTTTGCGGATCGCGCAACAGCGAGGCAAAAGGCGCAAAGCCGGTGCCGGTGGCAAAAAACCAGCAGCGTTTTCCGGGCAACAGCGCATCGTGCACCAATGTGCCCACCGGCTTGGGACGCAGGATGATCTGATCCCCGGGTTCGATATGTTGCAGGCGGCTGGTCAGCGGCCCGTCCTGCACCTTGATCGAGTAGAATTCCAGCTCGTCATCCCAGGACGGCGACGCGATCGAATAGGCGCGCAGCAGCGGGCGGCCATCTTCTTTCAGCAGGCCGATCATCACAAACTCGCCCGAGCGGAAACGCAGTGATGCAGGGCGCGTGACCCGGAACGAAAACAAACGGTCTGTCCAGTGGGTTACAGATGTCACCGTCTGGGCATCGGGCAGGGTGGGCACTTTTACTGCTGTGGCTTCGCTCAAGGGTCTGATCTCAGTCATGGTTTAAATCATGCGGGCTCAGGGCTCGCATGCCTTCTTTAAGATGTGAGAGGGGCAGGGGAAAGGGGACAATCAGCCGCGCAGGCGAGCCTGATAGTCGTGGTCTTGCCAGTTGGCACGAAACACCCATTCCTTTTCGGGTTGGCGAGCGGCCAGATCATCGCTGATTTCGACCTCGTCAAATCCGGCGCGCCGCGCCATGGCGTATTGATCCGACAGCACATGGCCGCGCGCGCGCAACCGGCCGGTGTACCCGCGCAGTCGCAACTGGCGCGCGATGGTAAAGCCGCGCCCATCGGCACTTGAGGGGAAATCAACGCGGATCATCTGCAGGCCCGGCGTCAGGTGAACCTGTTGCGGATCGGTATCCGATGGAAGATCAAGGGCGCAGATGTCGTTGGCGGCCACGTCGGGCCCGCAAAAACCGTGCGTCCATGTATCGGGGGTAAACCCTGCATCCGTTACAATGACCGTCATGTCGTTTCTCCTGTTCGCATCATTTTGCCATTCACAAAGTGGATGCCGCATTCATCTTTGGTTTGATCGCGCCAGCGTCCGGCGCGCGGGTTTTCATCTGGCGCGGCTGGCGACGTGCAGGGCGCGCATCCGATCGAAGGATAGCCTTGGGCCACCAGCGGGTGACGCGGCAGGCGGTTTTCGATCATGTAGGTTTGCACATCCTGTGACGTCCAGTGGGCCAGCGGGTTCACCTTGATCCTGCCGGTGTCAGGCTCGGCCTCGAAAAACTCCAGTGTGGCGCGCCGGCCCGACTGGAACCGTTTGCGCCCCGTGATCCAGCCATCATATTCGGCAAGCACCTGATCAAGCGGCGCAGTCTTGCGCAGCGCGCAGCAGGCATCGGGATCGGTTTTGTGCAGGGTGCCATCAGGGTCTGCGGTGCCTGCATTCGCGGCACGGATGATGCGCACATTGCGCAGGCCAAGCTTTTCCGCAACTTCCTGCTGATAGACCAGCGTTTGTGTGAACAGCATTTCGGTGTCGATGAACACCACCGGTGCGGTGCGGTCCTGCATCGAAACAAGATGCAGCAACGCAACCGATTCCGCGCCGAAACTGGAGACCAGCGCAATATGCCCCAGATCGCGCAACGCGGCGCGGATCACGTCTGTGGCGCTGTGATGGCGGTATGCCTTGTTCAGAGCGGCGACATGAGGGACCAAATTCGCGTGCGGTGCCGCGCCGGACGCAGGGGAGCCTCCGGCGGGGATATTTTGCAACAGAAGAAGCCGGGGGTCAGGCTGCATCGGCCCGTGCCTCGGGGTAAAGGGCCGCCTTGAACGGGGCAAGGCCCAGACGGCGGTAGGTGTTGATGAACCGTTCGCCCGCATCACTGCGCAGGTCGAGATAGGCCTCGACCAGACGTTCGATGGCGGGAATGATCTCGTCCGCGGAAAAGCCGGGTCCGGCGCGTTCGCCGACAGCGGCGGTTTCGGTGTGATCCCCGCCCAGCGTGATCTGGTAGTTTTCCACGCCGGCGCGATCCAGCCCCAGAATGCCGATATGGGCCACGTGGTGGTGCCCGCAGGCATTGATGCAACCGGAAATCTTGATTTTCAGATCCCCGATATCGTGTTCCAGTTTCAGATCGTCGAACCGGGTCGCGATTTCCTGGGCGATAGGGATGGACCGGGCCGTGGCCAGCGCGCAGTAATCCATGCCGGGGCAGGCGATGATATCCGAAATCAGGCCGATATTGGCAGTGGCAAGGCCGTGGGCGCGCAATTTTGCATGCAGGGCAGGCAGATCAGAGCGGTGCACATGGGGCAGGATCACGTTCTGTTCGTGGCTGATGCGCAATTCGTCATGTCCATAAGCGCGCGCCAGATCGGCCATAACGCGCATCTGGTCCGATGTGGCATCGCCCGGTGTGGCGCCATGCGCCTTGAGGCTGATCGAAACGATGGCATAGCCGCTTGTGCGATGTTCGGCCAGATTGGTGTCGGCCCAGCTGCGAAAGACCGGATCGTTGCTATAGGCCGTATCGAAGGCCGCGGTATCGCCGGCTTTGAAGGCGGGCGGGGCAAATTGCGCCTCGATCGCGGGCAGAAGGGTTTGATCGACGCCGGAAAATGTGGGGCGGATCTGGGCAAACCGGTGTTCAACGCGGGCGCGGATATCGTCGATACCGTTTTCATGCACGGTGATCTTGATGCGGGCCTTGTATTTGTTGTCGCGCCGTCCCAGCAGGTTATAGACACTGACGATGGATTCCAGATAGGGCAGCAGATCAGCGCGCGGCAGGAAATCGCGGATCACCTTGCCGATCATGGGGCTACGGCCCAGACCGCCGCCGACAATCACCTCGAACCCCGGTGCGCCGTTGCGGGTGATCATCCGAAGGCCGATGTCATGCGCTTTGGTCACGGCCCGGTCGTTGGGCGATCCGGTCACGGCCACCTTGAATTTGCGCGGCAGAAACTGGAATTCGGGGTGGTCGGTAGACCATTGCCGGATCAGTTCGGCCACAGGGCGCGGATCGGCGATTTCATCGGCGGCGGCACCGGCAAAATGGTCTGCCGTCACGTTCCGGATGGTGTTGCCGCTGGTCTGGATCGCATGCATGTCGACCTCGGCCAGGGCATCCAGCATATCGGGCACATCGTTCAGCTTGGGCCAGTTGAACTGCACGTTCTGGCGGGTGGTGAAATGGCCATACCCCTTGTCCCACCGGTCGGCGATATCGGCCAGTTTGTGCATCTGGCGACTGTTCAGCGTTCCATAAGGGATGGCAACACGCAGCATGTAGGCGTGCAGTTGCAGATACAGCCCGTTCATCAGGCGCAGCGGTTTGAATTCATCCTCGGTCAGCGCGCCGGAAATGCGCCGTTCGACCTGCGCGCGAAACTGCGCGTTGCGCTCTGCCAGAAACGCGGCGTCAAAATCTGTGTAGTTATACATTTGCCTGCTCCGCCTGTTTGCCGTGGGCATAATTGGATGGGCCCGTCGCCCTGAATTCTTCGCGGAAATGGGTGGGGGCGGCGCCCGATTTGGTGGGCACCACATCCGCGAGATAAGCGCCGACGATGGCGCTGCTTTGCATTTCGGCGTGCAACAGGCGCAGTTGGGCGTGGGCCTCGTCGGTGATGATTTCGGCCTGTGACAGGTCGCGGGTCCATTGGTCATCGGCGCTCAGATAGATCACGTCACCTTCGATCAGGGCATTGGCGGTTACGACTTTGGGGGTGTATGGCTTGGACATCAGGCACGTTCCTTTCGGGGCAGATCTTGTGTGGCCTGCACAGCGGCGCGCGGGGCAAGGCCGTAAAAGGTCAGGGCGGGGCCGGACATTTCGGCACGAGCCAGATCAGCGGGCAATGCCGCCAATGTGGTTTCCAGCACCCTCTGATCGGGGCGCGAGGCGTTTTCGATCACAGTGACAGGCGTGGCGCGGTCCGCGCCGTGCATGATCAGGCGGCCCTGAATGAAGCGGGCCGATTTCTTGCCCATATAGATCGCCGCAACCTCGCCCGCGCGCGCCAGTGCCGCCCAGTCGTGATAGGCAAATCCTTTCATGTCGTGCCCGGTCAGAAACCGCACAGAAGAATTGCGTGTGCGTTTTGTCAGGCTTTGCCCGATCGCGGCCACCGCCGCACTGGCCGAAGTGATGCCGGGCACGATATGCCAGCCGATCCGGGCCGCATCGACCGCATCGATTTCTTCGTCCAGTCGTCCGAACACGGTTGCATCACCCGATTTCAGCCGCGTGACCCGCGCCCCGCCTGACGCGTGAAGGACGATCAGCGCGTTGATGTCGTCCTGAGACATCGAGGGGCCAAAGCCTTCCTTGCCCGCGTCGATCAACAGAACCCTGTGCGGGACCAGCGCCAGAATGTCCGCGCTGATCAGGCGATCGTGGATCACCACATCAGCCTGTTCAAGCGCGCGCAGCGCCTTGATCGTCAGCAGATCGGGATCGCCGGGGCCGGCGCCGACAAAGGTGACGTGACCGACAGGGTCGGTTCCGGCCTTGGGAGGAGTGATTTTCTGATCCATGACGCGCGGACTTCCTTGTTTGACTTGAGATGCAATATAGGAAATATTCCCGCCAATACGCCATATGTGTCGATAGATAAGAACATATGTTTTATATAATGCTGAAATCATAGAATATAGTCCCGATATGCAAGGATAACAGGAATGGCAGCGCAGATAGATGAACTGGATCGGAAAATTCTGGCCGAGCTGCAGGAGGATGCGAGCCAGTCGCTGGATGATATTGCCGGAAAAGTCGGCAGTTCCAAGACGCCGGTGTGGAACCGGATTCGCAAATTGCGCAAGGCGGGGGTGATCGGGCGGCAAACCGTTTTGCTGGATCCCGAAGCATTGGGGTTTGAGGCGTGTTTCTTTGTACTTATCCGCACGTCAGAGCATGAGGCCGAGTGGCAGGCCGCATTCCTGAAGGCATTGAAAGAACGCCCCGAGGTGCAAGAGGCGCACCGGCTGGCGGGGGACATCGACTATATTCTGAAAGTGCGGGTGAAAAACGCCCGTGCCTATGATGCTTTCTATCAGGCGCTGATTTCGGAAGTGCGGGTGTTCAACGTCACGGCCCTGTTGTCGATGGAAGAGATCAAATCGACCACAATGCTGCCGGTCGGGCAATAGTGGCTATTTGTCTGCGATCAAGCGGGTCAGGCCGTGGAAATGGTAGGTGTCGCCGTAGACCGGCGGCACGGTCATCTGCAAGCGGGGCAGGCGTTCAAACAGGATTGGCAGAGCTGTGGCCAGTTCGAACCGGGCCAGCGGCGCACCGACGCAAAAGTGCACGCCCCCGCCAAAGGCCAGATGGCTGTGCTGCGCCCGGTCGGGCAAAAACCTGTCTGGTTGCGCCCATCTGTGCGGATCGCGCCCGGTTGCGCCCAGCACCAACGCGATCTGGTCGCCGCGGGCAAAAGGTTGGTCAAACAGCGTGACGTGTTCGTAAACATAGCGCGTGAACATGTGCAGTGGCGGATCATACCGTAGGATTTCCTCGACGGTGTCGGCGATCTGGTCGCGCGCAAGAAATGCGCGTGGCACTGCGTTTTCCAGCACCGCCTTGATGCCATTGCCAAAGCTATGCACGGTAGCCTCGTGTCCGGCGTTCAGCAGCAGGATGCAGGTTGTAATCAGCTCGTCCGTTGACAGTTTTTCGCCATCTTCCTCTGCGGCAATCAGATGGGTGATCAGATCATCGGCAGGGCGGGTGCGGCGTTCGCTGACATAGCCGCGCATGAACGCGGCAAAATCGCGGGCGGCGCTGGCGGCATCGTCTTCGATCGCGCGGGTGCGGTTTGCCTGATACATCGCAACAATCCGGTTGGACCAGCGAAGCAGATCGGGGGCCATGCTGTCGGGCACGCCCAGAAGCCGTGCAATTACGATCACTGGCAAGGGCGTGCAAAACGCCGGCAATAGATCGGTCTCGCCCTGGGGCATCGCGTCAATCAGATCGTGGGCCAGCGCGGCAATCTCGCCCTCCATCGCTCTGATCCGGCGCGAGGTAAAGGCGCGCAAAACAAGGCCGCGCAGGCGGGTATGGCGGGGCGGTTCCAGTTCCAGCATCGAATGGGCCTCGACCGCGTAGAAGGGGGCCAGATGGTCTGGTGGGTCCACTTGATTTTCCGGTGGCATTGCGCGGCCCAACCTTTTGTCGCGCAACAATGCATGAACGGCGTCATGCGAAAACGCCGCGCACATTCCGTAATCCTGCCAGAAATGCAACGGCCCCTTTTCCAGCGCATCGGCATAGAAAAGATAGGGGTTCTGGACAAAGGCGGGATCTGTCGGGGATTGCACAAGTGTTGCCATAACGGCATCAAAGCGGTGCGATCTGGTCAATGCAAGTCCGGGTTTGCTAGGGTCTTGCAAGATGACGCGATTATGGAACCAGCGCGCCCTGATTGTTGTGGGGTTTTTGATCACCGTTGCGGCGGTGTCGGCGGCCGTATGGCGCTATGGGTATTTGCAGGCGCTGGATCAGTTGGCGCAGCGCGGGCAGGCCGATCTGGATCTGGCCAGCGACCGGTTAACCGGACAGTTGCAGGGATTTCAGGAGATTGCCGTTCTACTGGCGGATCATCCGGTGTTGCAGGCGCTTGCAATCGGGCGCGAAACAGCTGCGGCCAAGGCGATGTTGCTGGCAGCGGCAGACAAGACGGCGGCACTGGATATTCTGTTCGTATCACCCGCCGGACAGGTTGTCGCCTCAGCGCATGACGCAACATTGCAGGACGTCTCGCAGAACGCCGCATTCGCGCGCGCCATGCACGGGGCGATGGGCATTGATCACGGGGTCAAGCCCCCCTTTGACCAGCGGACATTTGTGTTCGGAGCGCCGTCTTTTGCCGTGGGCGGCGGGGTGATTGGCGTGCTGATGGTGGCGGTGGATGTGGACCGTCTAGAAGATGACTGGCGCGGCTCCAACCCGGCTGTATTCTTCACGGATCGCAGCGGCGAGGTGTTTATTTCCAACCGGTCCGAACTGCTGTTCTGGACACGTCCCAAGGGCGAAGCGGGACTGGTGCCTGCCGCTGGTCGTTCGCCGCCGTTTTCTTCCAGCTTCACCGGGCCGCACGAGGTGTGGCAATTGGGGTGGGGGCCTTATCTGCCGGCGCGGGCGCTGCATCTGGTGAAACAGTTGCCGGTGATCGGCATGACGGGTGAGGTGTTGGTTGATGTGGCCCCCGCGCGCCGTCTGGCAGGTTTGCAGGCTTCGGCGGTGGCGGCGCTGTGTCTGGCCTTTGGAGCGATGCTGTTTCTGGCAACCGAACGGCGCCGTACCCTCGCGCAGGCCAATGCGGTGCTGGAAAGCCGGGTGGCCAAACGCACGGCGGCCTTGCAGGATGCCAACGTCAGCCTGCGGCGCGAAGTCTCCGAACGGCGGCAGGCCGAAGCAGCCCTGCAACGGGCACAGGCCGATCTGGTGCAGGCGGGCAAACTGTCGGCCCTGGGGCAGATGTCGGCGGGGTTAAGCCACGAACTGAACCAGCCGCTGATGGCGATCCGGTCATTTGCCGAAAACGGCGCGCAGTTTCTGGCGCGCGGCGAAACGCAGGTCGCGGCGGCCAATATGGGCCGTATTTCCGATCTGGCGGAACGCATGGCGCGCATCATCAAGAACCTGCGCGCTTTTGCGCGGCAGGAAACCCGCGAACTGACGCGGGTGGATATCGTTGCCGTGATTGACACTGCGCTGGAATTGACTGCGGTGCGGCTGCGTGATGACGCGGTGCAGGTGCAATGGGTGCCCCCATCCGGACCTGTCTGGGTGCATGCAGGCGAAGTGCGTCTGGCGCAGGTGATGGTGAACCTGATCACCAACGCGGCAGACGCAATGGAGGCGACGCAGGATCGCGCCCTGACGATCACCCTGAACACCGGCGACCGGATCAGCGTGGATGTGGCCGATACCGGCCCCGGCATCAGCGCGCCGGAAAAGATTTTCGATCCGTTCTATTCCACAAAAGAGGTGGGCGCCGCCGAAGGCATGGGGCTGGGCCTGTCGATCTCTTATGGTTTGGTGCAAAGCTTTGGCGGTAACATTCGCGGCGCCAACCGGCCAGAGGGCGGCGCGGTTTTTACCGTTGAACTGGATCGCTGGGAAGGCGAAAAAGCCGCATGAGCGCAACCCCTGTTCTGATTGTCGAAGATGACGCTGCCGTACGCGAGGCACTGGCGCAATCGCTGGCCCTGGCCGGATTGGAGCCGCGCGCTGTTGGATCGTTTATTGCGGCCAAGGATCATATATCGACGACATTTGAAGGGGTCATCCTGTCCGATATCCGGATGCCGGGACGCGACGGTTTTTATCTGTTGGATTATGCGCTGCAACAGGACCCCGATCTGCCGGTTGTTCTGCTGACCGGCGAAGGCGACATTCCGATGGCCGTCAAGGCCATGGCGCAGGGCGCGTTCGATTTTCTGGAAAAGCCGTGTGCGCCTGCCGATCTGGTGGCCGTGCTGGAACGGGCGATCAAAACCCGCCATCTTGTGCTGGAAAACCGCCGTTTGCGTGCGCAGCTGGAACGCGGGGATGCTGCTGCGCGGATGTTGTTTGGAACATCGCAAAAGGCCGAAACCTTGCGCGAAAATGTCCGCCAGGTGGCCCGCGCGCACACCGAAGTGCTGGTGCTGGGCGATCCGGGCACCGGCATTTCCAAGGTGGCCGAAGTGATCCACCTGTGTTCACCCGTGTCCAAGGGGCCGTTCGTGAAACGGGCAGGGGCCGGGCTTGAACCGCATGCGTTGATTGCCGCGCTTGAGATGGCGCAGGCCGGCAGCCTGCTCATCGATGAGATTGCGGCAATGCCCGCTGACAGCCAGTTTGCCCTGATCGAAGCACTGGAGACGGGCGCGGACGCGCGCCTGATCTGTGGCAGCACTGCCGATCTTGGTCATGCGACCGAAAAAGGTGCGCTGAACTCCGACCTTTACTATCGCCTTCAGGTCATGCCGGTGCGCATTCCGTCTTTGGCCGAACGCCCCGAGGATATTCCCGTGCTGTTTCGCCACTATGTTGCACTGGCAAGCGAGCAGGCCGGTCTGAGCGCGCCGGAAATCACCCCCGATGTTCTGGCCGGGCTGATGGCGCAGGACTGGCCGGGAAATGCCCGTGCGCTGATGTCGGTTGCGATGCGATTTGCGCTGGGGCTGGAGGCAGGCGGTGTGACGCAGCCGGATGCGTCACTGGGGCTGAACGATCAACTGGCGCAGGTCGAAAGATCATTGCTGGCGGCTGCATTGCAACGCGCCAAGGGGCAGGCCAGCGCGGCCGCAAAAGACCTGCACCTGCCGCGCAAAACCTTTTACGACAAACTGGCCCGCTACGGGATTCGGGCCGAGGATTTCAGGCTCTGATCTGTGCGAAATTCCGCACAAGGTTCGGTTTCAGCTGTGCGGTTTTTCGCACAGATGGCGACTGGCTTAAGGAAGCGTGCTTGAGCAATATTGCTTAAGGCGCTGTTATAAATGTAATAAGTCAAGTTGTAGTTCCGGTGGTCACAAAAGCTTGAGCGAAAGGGCGACTTGCGGTTTGGTTGTGACAGCCAACCCGTTCTTTGACGGGTAAAGCTGATTATGCCGTCTGGCGCTGCCAGACACACAACCGGGGAGGAGACCCACCATGAAATTTGTAACCGCCGCCGCAACGGCGCTGGCTCTGACAGTGACTGCAAATGCGGCTTCCGCTGCCTGTGACGAAGGCGAGATCGTTATCAAGTTCAGCCACGTCACCAATACAGACAAACACCCCAAAGGCATCGCCGCCTCTTTGCTGCAACAGCGCGTCAATGACGAAATGAACGGCAAAGCCTGTATGGAAGTGTTCCCGAACTCGACACTTTACAACGATGATCAGGTGCTTGAGGCCCTGTTGCAGGGCGACGTACAGATGGCCGCCCCGTCGCTGTCCAAGTTCGAACAGTTCACCAAGGTTTTCCGCATCTTCGATCTGCCGTTCATGTTCAAGAACATCGCGGCGGTGGATGATTTCCAGAATTCCGATACCGGACAGGCGATGAAGGAAAGCATGACCCGCCGTGGTCTGCTGGGCCTTGCGTTCTGGCACAACGGCATGAAGCAGATGTCGGCCAACGTGCCGCTGAACAGCCCGACCGATGCCAATGGCCTGAAATTCCGTGTGCAGAATTCGGATGTTCTGAAGGCGCAAATGGCGGCTTTGGGTGGATCGCCCCAGCCGATGGCGTTTTCCGAAGTCTATGGCGCGCTGCAAACCGGCGTTGTCGACGGACAGGAAAACACATGGTCCAACATTTACGGCCAGAAGTTCTTTGAAGTGCAGGATGGCATCACCGAAACCAACCACGGTATCATCGACTATATGCTGGTGACATCGACCGACTGGTGGGATTCACTGGATGGCGATGTGCGCGATCAACTGGCGACAATCGTGACCGAAGTGACCGCCGCGCGTAACGCTGAATCCACGGCCGTCAACGAAGCGGCCAAGCAGGCCATCATCGATGCCGGCGGTGTGGTGCGTACGTTGGATGGTGCGGCCCGCGAAGAATGGGTTGCCGCCATGAAACCCGTCTGGGAAGAGTTCAAAGGCGATGTCGGCCAGGAAAACATCGACGCGGCCCAAAAAATCAATATGACCCACTAGGGCAGTCAAGACCAATCCCCGGCCGGAGTGTCCCGGCCGGGGAAATCATGCGCCGGGGACACGCACATGTCACATTCCTATCATGCGAAAACCGGCCTTGGCCGGATCGTGAACGAGATCGAAGAAACTGTTATCGCGGTTCTGCTCGGTCTGATGACGATACTTACCTTTATCAACGTTGTGCTGCGTTACGGGTTCAACACCGGGCTGATCTGGGGGCTGGAAGCGGTCACATTTCTGTTCGCGTGGCTGGTTCTGTTCGGCGCAAGCTATGCGGTCAAGGTGACGGCCCATCTGGGCGTTGATGCCCTGATCAATCTGTTTTCGCCGCCCGTGCGCCGCGTTCTGGCCCTGACCGCTGCGGTGGTCTGCCTGAGCTATGCGTTTCTGGTGTTCAAGGGGGCGTGGGATTACTGGGCGCCGTTCGCCGGTCTGGATGCCACATCGGGGCGCTGGTTCCCGACAGGGTTTGAAAACAGCCGCGATCAGGCATGGTACGAGGTTGTCGATATTCCGATGCCGGACTGGCTGCGCTGGATCGAACCGATCATGAACGAAGGCGAAGCCTACGAAAAAATTCCACGCTTCATTCCCTATGCAATCCTGCCCTTCGGCATGGGCCTGCTGCTGTTTCGCTTTGTACAGGCCACGTTGCGCCTGTGGCGCGGCGACGCGGGCAGCCTGATCGTCAGCCACGAGGCCGAAGACGCCGTTGAAGACGTCAAACATATGAACGCAGGGGATTGATCACATGGAAGTCGTAATACTTTTTGCCATGGTGATCGGCCTGATGCTGATCGGTGTGCCCATCGCCGTTTCGCTGGGAACATCTTCGATCATCTTCCTGCTGGTTCTCAGCGATACCTCGCTTGGATCGATTGCGCAGACGTTGTTTCAGGCGATGGCGGGGCACTACACCCTGCTGGCGATCCCGTTTTTCATTCTGGCCTCGACGTTCATGTCGACGGGCGGTGTGGCCAAAAGGATCATCCGGTTTTCCATCGCGCTGGTCGGGCACTTGCCCGGCGGGCTGGCCATCGCGGGCGTCTTTGCCTGTATGCTGTTTGCCGCGCTCAGCGGATCGTCACCGGCCACGGTTGTGGCCATCGGATCGATCGTGATCGCGGGGATGCGGCAGGTTGGCTATACCAAGGATTTTGCCGCAGGTGTCATCGCCAATGCCGGTACGCTGGGCATTCTGATCCCGCCGTCTATCGTGATGGTGGTCTATGCCTCGGCCACGGATGTGTCTGTCGGGCGGATGTTTCTGGCGGGGGTCATTCCGGGCCTGATGGCCGGTACGATGCTGATGGTCACGATCTATGCAATTGCCAAGATCCGCGATTTGCCCAAGGGCGAATGGCATGGCTGGGGCGAAGTGTTTGCCAGCGGCCGTGACGCGGGATGGGGCCTGTTCCTGATCGTGATCATTCTGGGGGGCATTTATGGCGGGATTTTCACCCCGACCGAAGCTGCCGCCGTGGCTGCCGTTTACGCGTTCTTTATCGCCAGCTTTGTCTATCGCGATATGGGGCCGTTGCATGTGGCAGGCGATGATGCGCAGAACATCCCGTTCCTGAAAAAGCCGCTGTCGCTGATCACGGTGTTTTTCCATCGCGACACACGGGACACCCTGTTCGAGGCGGGCAAACTGACCGTGACCCTGATGTTCATCATCGCCAATGCGCTGATCCTGAAACACGTGCTGACGGATGAACAGATCCCGCAACAGATCGCCGGGGCCATGCTTGAGGCCGGGTTCGGTCCGATCGTGTTTCTGATCATCGTGAACGTGATCCTGCTGATCGGCGGGCAGTTCATGGAACCGTCCGGCCTGCTGGTGATCGTGGCGCCACTCGTGTTCCCGATTGCCATCGAACTGGGCATTGATCCGATCCATCTGGGCATCATCATGGTGGTGAACATGGAGATTGGGATGATTACGCCACCTGTGGGTCTGAACCTGTTCGTGACGTCAGGTGTGGCCAACATGCCGATGATGGCGGTGGTGCGCGCGGCGCTTCCGTTTACGGCGGTGCTGTTCGTGTTCCTGATCATGGTGACCTATATCCCGATCCTGAGCACATGGTTGCCGACACTGATGATGGGGCCAGAGATCATAACGAAATAGCGCGGTGCCCAACGGGTTCCGTGCAACAGGAAAGGCGGCGTACCCATACGGGTGCGACGCCTTTTTGCCAGCATGGTTTTCAAGTATTTTTGAAAAGATGAAGGTCAGGCGGCGCTGTTTTCCAGCGCGGAGATGACAGGCGAGAAATCGGCTGCCTTCAGGCTGGCCCCGCCCACAAGGGCACCGTCCACATCGGGCAGCGTGAATATCTTGGCCGCGTTGGTGGCATTGACCGAACCGCCATAGAGCAGGCGCATGCCGTTTGCGATATCGGCTCCAAAACGGTGTTTGACCCGCGCGCGGATGAAGGCGTGTACTTCTTCGATCTGGTCCAGCGTTGGAACCAGACCGGTGCCGATGGCCCAGATCGGTTCGTAAGCGATGACAAGGTTTGAGGGTGTGCTGCCGTCTGGTACGGAGCCGGACAGTTGCGCGGCAATGATATCCAGCGTGTTGTCCGCTTTGCGCTGTGCGGCACTTTCCCCGATGCACAGGATAGCCGTGAGACCGGCGCGCCAGACAGCGCGGGTTTTGGCGCACACGATATCATCGGTTTCATGGTGATTCTGCCGGCGTTCGGAATGGCCGGTGATGACATGGGTTGCGCCCACATCTGCCAGAATGGCGGCGGATACATCGCCGGTATGGGCCCCCGCCGGTTCGGCGTGGCAATCCTGCGCCCCGATCTGCAAGGCAGACCCGTTCAGGCGCGTGATGGCCGGCGCGATAAGGGGGGCAGGGGGGCAGACCAGAATGTCGATGCCGCTGTGCGCATGCTGCTGTGCGATCTGGTCAAGTTCGTCCAGTTGCCGAAGCGACCCGTTCATCTTCCAGTTGCCTGCTGCCAGAGCGCGCCGCATATGAATTCCCCGCAGTTGATCCTGCCTTTACCTAGCAGTCGCAACCTTGCAGGACAATCCGCTTACATGTCGTTGAATTTGATCGATTCACCGCATCCGCATGCTTCGGATACATTGGGGTTGTTGAACTTGAAACCGGATTCCAAGAGGCTTGTTTCGTAGTCGATTTCGGTTCCGAACAGGAACATCTGCGCCATCGGGGCGATCATCACGCGCGCGCCGTCTGTCTCGACGACTTCGTCGTTGGGATCAATGTCGGTGGCGTAATCCATGGTGTATTCCATGCCCGCACAGCCGCCTTTCTTGACGCCGATGCGCAGACCGGAATGGCCGTCCTTTTCCATCAGGCGCGCGATCTGGGCCGCGGCCTTTGGTGTGATGGTGACAGCCTGTTTGCCTGGGATACCGAACATGAAACTTGTCTCCTTTGCGCTCTAGATAGGGCGCGCATTTCTGTTGCTCAAGTAGGGGCTACATAAAGCCCAGTTCCAGACGTGCCTCGTCCGACATCATTTCCATGCCCCAGGGCGGTTCCCACACCAGTTCCACATCGACAGTTTTGACACCTGCAAGCGGTTCAATCGCTTCGGCGACCCAGCCGGGCATTTCACCGGCAACGGGGCAGCCCGGTGCTGTCAGGGACATCTTGATGCGCACTTCGTTTTCATCGTTGATATCGATCGTGTAAATCAGGCCAAGTTCATAAATATTAACTGGAATTTCAGGGTCATAGACGGTGCGACAGGCCTCAACTACGGCTTCATACAAGTCATGATCTGTTGAAGATGGCGCGATCAGTGGCGCACCTTCCAGCGGTTTCTGGGCTTGGTTCATGTCGACCTCAATCTGTTCCTGACTGATTATATAGGGATTAGCGGGCAGGGCGTCCAGTGCAAGCGCGGTGTTTGACGGTACCGCTTGTGTCGGGAAGGTTTCCACCATCCTCAGAGAACGGGGCTGCGCACCTCGGGCCTTTAGCCGTAGCGCCATGTGCCGGGCTGCAAACCTGCCAGCGTCCAGTCGCCGATGCTGTAGCGGATCAGCCGCAATGTGGGATGACCGATTGCGGCGGTCATGCGCCTGACCTGCCGGTTGCGTCCTTCGGTCAGGATGATTTCGATCCAGCAATCGGGTACGGTTTTGCGAAACCTGACAGGCGGGTTGCGTGGCCAGATGTAATCGGGGGGCGCGATCAGACGGGCCTTGGCCGGTTTGGTCGGCCCGTCTTTCAGGGCCAGACCACCGCGCAACCGATCCAGCGCCGGTTGATCTGGCACGCCTTCGACCTGAACGTGATAGGTTTTGGGCAATTTGTGCCTGGGGTCGGCAATACGCGCCTGAAGCCGGCCATCATTGGTCAGAACAACCAGACCTTCGCTGTCCTTGTCCAGCCGTCCGGCAGGGTAGTAGCCGGGGGCATCAATGAACTCGGCCAGTGTCTGGCGCTGCCCGCCGCTGTCGGTGAACTGGCACAGCACGTCAAAGGGTTTGTTGAACAGGATCAGGTCGGGCATGTCACGTGGTGCAACGGCGCGGACAGAAGGATTTATCCGTCGTTGATATCGTCCTTGAAGGTTTTCACGCTGCTGCGGCGTCCGGAAAACACCAGCCGCATCACGTACCAGCCGACAAGGGCCAGACCGGCAAACAGGGCGAATTTGGCCGGAAGGGAAATGGCCATGCCGAATGCCAGATGCAGTATTGCCATCAGAACGGCGGCAAAGGCGAAGCCGACGAAAATGAAGCCGGGCACAAGGATTTCCAGAATCCCGAGCGCCAGCGCCGCGGCCAGCCAGACCCACCAAAGCGAAAACAGCGATGACACATCCATCAGCCGCGCCCTTTCAGCATTTTGAACGCATCCGCGAATGCCTCAAGCGCGTTGGCGGGCACGACGATGGTCTGGCTGCCGGTGCCTGCGCCAAGAGTGTTCAGCGCCTCGACCTGTTTCAGTGCAATCTGGTATTGTGCGGCTTCCAGCCCGTTTTCATTGATGGCCTTTGCGACAACCTGTGTCGCGTAAGCTTCGGCATCGGCCAGAACGCGGCGCGCCTTGGCGGTTTGTTCGCTGGCGTATAACTCGGCATCAGCGGCAAGTTCGACCGATCGCTTGCTGCCTTCGGCTTCGGTAACTTGCGCGCGGCGTGCGCGCTCGGCGTTCAGCTGTTGCAGCATCGCGTCGCGGGTGGCCTGATCAAGGTTCACGTCCAGTATTTCGGCGCGGGTGACTTCGATGCCCCAGTTGTCGACAGCGTCTTCGACAGATTCCTTGATCGTGGCAATCAGCGCGGCGCGGTTTGATTGCACATCGTCCAGATCGCTTTTGCCGATTTCAGCCCGCACGATACCTGCAACGGTGGTGGCGATGGCGGCGTCAACGTCGCGGATACGGTAAACAGTCTTTTCCGGTTCGGTGATGCGATAGAATACCGATGTATCGACCTGAACCAACACGTTGTCCTTGGTAATGGCGTCCTGACTGGCGGTGGGCAACTGGCGCTCCAGTATCGAGATTTTATGCGCTACCTTGTCCAGAAACGGCACCGTCAGGTTGATCCCCGGCCCAAGCACGGAATGAAGCCGCCCGAACCGTTCCACCACATGTTTTTCGGATTGAGGAACGATTTGTACCGCCTTGTAAATAAAGACGATAAACAGGATAGCCAAAAGGAGGTATACAAGGTTCCCCTCGGCAGCATCCAGAATGAGAGTTTCAAAATCCATGTTCGGGTTCCCTGACTGGTTTTACACGCAGGACGGATCGGTCCGCCCTTGTGTCCTATTCAATTTCATTTGCGTTATACGCAACCCAACGCCCGATCGGGGCGATGTCTGGCCCGTGATTCACCTTGCCGCCCACGACAAGCCGCACACCAAGCGACAGGGTTTCAAACGTATCGCCAAAGCGATCACCACCAAATTTATAGCTGATTTGCGTCCATTCGTATCGGGCAAACCCGACGAAATTTCCGAAATCTTTTTCAAGACCCAGTTCGATATTCAGGGTGCGATTGTCGAGCTTGTTGACGTATTTTTCGCCGCCGGCGACCGAAAAGGCCGCCGTGGCAGAATAATCCAGACCGAATTCATAGACGCCGCCTATTCTTAGAAACGGCGCGTTCTGGGTACCTTCGGCGAATTCATCGGACGAATCAAAATATCCGACCTGTCCGAAAACGCTTCCAAAATCTGTCTGCCATTCTGCATCGGCGCCCATAAAAACATATGTCATGTCCTGATCGGAATCGCCGTAATCGTTTTGTTCACCTAGGCCTGCAAAGGCACTGTAACGGACGGGGCCGGCGCCTTGCCAGAAGCCGCGCAAGGACGCATCCAGCGTCGATTGCGTGGCATCATCCGGGTCAAGATCTGAATCTGCCGACGACCAAGCGCCATAAGAAACGGCTGCGGCTGCCGCAAAGTTCGGCGTGAACTGACGCGCCAGGCTGAAATCAAGCTGTCCGATTGTGCGGGTGTCGGTGCCGTTCAGGCCGCCATTGTCAGTAATGCCGGCGCCGCCGTTCCGGTTTTCCCACAGACCATATGACCCTTCCAGCTCAAGGGACGTGTCTTGGGCCGCGCCCTGAGTTGCCAGAAAAATCAGGGCCAGAGTGCCAGCCGGTCGCATATTCGGGGCCATGAACGGGTCCAACATGGTTTGAGTTGCCACAATGTGTCGCAAAACCCTGCCAACCGGAAGCAAGAGACAGCGTTTGCGAGGGAAGCGGCGAAATTCCGGTTGCCGAATTGTCACAATCATGACCGGTCGGGTGGCTTGGCCTTTTGAACGGGCGCGATTATGAGGGCGGGACAAGCAAAGGGCAGGCGGATGGCGAAAAAGTTTGAATTCAACATTGCGGCGACGGACGGCAAGGCGCGCACCGGTATCATCTCGACGCCGCGCGGCGACATCCGCACACCGGCATTTATGCCGGTTGGAACGGCTGCGACCGTCAAGGCGATGATGCCCGAAAGCGTGGCCGCCACGGGTGCCGACATATTGCTGGGCAATACCTATCATCTGATGCTGCGCCCGACCGCAGAGCGGATCGACGCATTGGGGGGGCTGCACAGTTTCATGAACTGGCAAAAACCGATCCTGACGGATTCCGGCGGGTTTCAGGTGATGAGCCTTGCCGGATTACGCAAGCTGACTGAAAACGGTGTCACCTTCAAATCGCATATCGACGGCTCCAGACACGAGATAACGCCGGAACGCTCTATGGAAATCCAGAGGTTGCTGGGATCTGACATCGTGATGTGTTTTGATGAATGTACGCCGTTCCCCTGCACCGAACAGGAAAGCCTGAACAGCATGCAGCTGTCGATGCGATGGGCAAAGCGGTCGCGCGATGCCTTTGGTGACAGGCCGGGGCATGCGTTGTTCGGTATCCAGCAGGGATCGGTGTTTCGTGAACAACGTGCCGAAAGCGCCGAAAAACTAAGGGAAATCGGCTTTGACGGCTATGCGGTTGGCGGTCTTGCGGTGGGTGAAGGCCAGAAGATGATGTTTGATGTGCTGGATTTCGCGCCCGACATGCTGCCCGCAGAAAAACCACGCTATCTGATGGGAGTGGGCAAGCCGGATGATATCGTCGGCGCCGTGGCGCGCGGCATAGACATGATGGATTGCGTTCTGCCCAGCCGTTCGGGGCGCACGGGGCAGGTGTTTACACCGCGCGGCGCGGTAAACATCAAGAATGCACGCCATCAGGATGATCCGCGCCCGTTGGATGAAACCTGTTCCTGTCCTGCGTGCAGCAACTATTCGCGCGCATACCTGCATCATGTGTTCCGCAGTCAGGAGATTATTTCGTCCATGCTGCTGACATGGCACAACCTGCATTACTATCAGGATTTGATGGCGCAGATGCGGGCAGCGATCGCCGAGGGCGGTTTCGAGGCGTGGAACAAGAAGTTCCACGCCCAACGTGCTCTGGGGGACATAGAGCCGTTGTAACCGGATCAGAACGTTTTCTGACCAAAAGACCGGACGTCTTTTCTTCCTTTGGAGCGTTGGCAACGAAAGTCTCGTTTGTTGCCAACTTCGGATCGTTTGTTGCCTTATTGGAAACAGGTAGAAGGCAATTGTGACCAATTTAGGGCAAACACCGCAATGATTTCATAGATTTAGGCAAGTTCGCGCTGAAACAGAGGCCCATGCGGCAGCGAATTGCCCAAAAACCCATGATTTCATTCGGTTTTTGCCCGAAAACCTGTGCAAATCGCCCTATTCATTGCCCTGTACGCGATTGAGATCCTTCGAATCAGCCCTAAGCAGGCCGATGACCTGTTGCGTGCTCAAAGCTGTACAAAACTCGCCGTTCAGGGATGCAATCGCCATGTCATGAACCAGTTCCGGTTCGTAGTCGGTGCCGTCCAGCCCGATCCGGTTGGTCGTGGCGCAGGCATCGTGGGCCAGGTAAACATCATATCCCATGTTTCCGGCCATGCGGGTTGTGGTTTCAACGCAGAAATTGGTGAAATAGCCCGCAATCACCAGCCGTTTGATCCCGGCGCGGCGCAGTTCGATTTCTAGATTGGTGCCGACAAAGCCGCTGTTCACATCCTTGGGAATGACGATATCGCCCTCGGCAACTTCAAGCCCCTCCAGTTGTTCGCCGGTCGGCAACGAAAACTTGAGAGGGCTGGCCGCCTCGCGGCTGTTGTGGCGGGTGAAAGCCACCTGGCGGTCTGCCGCGCGAAACGCATCGACCAGTGCGGCCAGATTATCCTGACAGTCCGGGTTGTTCATACGGCCCGTCGGGCCGCCCCAGTGGGTCAGGACGTGCACGCCCTTCTGGACGTCAATCAACAACAGGGCAGTATCGTCGGCAAACTGGTGGATCATAAGGCTTCTTTCTTGTCGGTTTTTTTCGGTTTCCGGATAGTCCCGCGTTGAAACTGAAACTGTTTACGGAAATGCGACGGGTGCATGACGTTTTTAGTCAGAATCACAAATATTAGCTGTGATCGCGTCTTGCAATCGGGGCAGCAGGCCGTCACGCTAGCGCGCATAAAAAAGATGAACATGGTTGAAATAGGTGCATTGCTGACCCACCTTATTCTTCCAAGAACAGGAGACGGGCGAGCGTTGCCGCACATCGGGACCAGACCCGTCTTGCCAAAGATAAGGATTGAGCATGCAAGAGCCCCTGAACGCCTCTTACCCCGTGTTGCCACTGCGCGACATTGTGGTGTTCCCCCATATGATCGTCCCGCTGTTTGTGGGCCGCGAGAAATCAGTGCGCGCACTGGAAGAGGTGATGTCGGACGACAAACAGATTCTGTTGTCCAGCCAGATCGACCCCGCAATTGATGACCCGGAAGCCGAAGGTATCTACAAGGTCGGCGTGCTGGCCAATGTCCTGCAATTGCTGAAGCTGCCCGACGGCACCGTCAAGGTTCTGGTCGAAGGGCAGGCGCGTGTGCGCATCACCGAATATCTGGACAACGAAAACTTTTTCGAAGCGCGGGCCGAATACCTGAGCGAAATGCCGGGCGATGTTGCCATCACCGAGGCGCTTGTGCGCACCGTCGCGGACGAGTTCGAGCGTTATTCCAAGGTCAAGAAGAATGTCCCGGAAGAGGCGCTGGTGGCCGTTGGCGAAAGCTCGGAACCGGCCAAACTGGCCGATCTGGTCGCAGGCCATCTGGGCATCGAAGTGCATCAGAAACAGGAACTGCTGGAAACCCTGAGCATTTCGGAACGTCTGGAAAAGGTCTATGGCCTGATGCAGGGCGAGATGTCTGTCATGCAGGTCGAGAAGAAGATCAAGACCCGCGTGAAGTCACAGATGGAGCGCACCCAGCGCGAATATTACCTGAATGAGCAGATGAAGGCCATTCAGCAAGAGTTGGGCGATGGCGAAGACGGCAAGAACGAAGTGGCCGAGCTTGAGGCGAAAATTGCAGAAACAAAGTTCAGCAAGGAAGCCCGTGAAAAAGCCGAAGCCGAGCTGAAAAAACTGAAAAACATGTCGCCGATGTCGGCCGAAGCCACCGTGGTGCGCAACTATCTGGATTGGATGTTGTCGATCCCGTGGGGCAAGAAATCGCGTGTCAAAAAGGATCTGGGCAAGGCGCAGAAGGTGCTGGATGACGATCACTTCGGGCTTGAAAAGGTCAAGGAACGGATCGTTGAATATCTGGCCGTGCAGCAACGCAGCGCCAAGATGAAGGGCCCGATCATGTGTCTGGTCGGCCCTCCGGGTGTGGGTAAGACCAGCTTGGGCAAATCGGTTGCCAAGGCCACGGGGCGCGAATTCATCCGCATCTCGCTGGGCGGGGTGCGCGACGAGTCTGAAATTCGCGGCCACAGGCGGACCTATATCGGGTCAATGCCGGGCAAGATCATTCAGGCGCTGAAAAAGGCGAAAACCACCAATCCGCTGATCCTGCTGGACGAGATTGACAAGATGGGTCAGGATTTTCGCGGTGATCCCGCGTCTGCCATGCTTGAAGTGCTTGATCCCGAACAGAACAATACGTTCATGGATCACTATCTTGAGGTTGAATACGATCTGAGCAACGTGATGTTTCTGACTACGTCGAACAGCTACAACATGCCGGGTCCGCTACTGGACCGCATGGAGATCATTCCGCTGTCGGGTTACACCGAGGATGAAAAGCGCGAGATCGCGAAACAGCATCTGGTGCCCAAGCAGATCAAGAACCACGGCCTTAAGTCGAAAGAGTTCAGCATCGACGACAGTGCGCTGACCGAGATCATCCGCACCTACACACGCGAGGCAGGCGTGCGAAACCTTGAACGCGACATTGCCAAGATTGCCCGAAAGGCGCTGACCAGGATCGTCAAGAAAGAGGCAGAAACCGTGCATGTCACCGCTGCCAATATCGAGGACTTTCTGGGTGTCAAAAAGTTCCGCTACGGGTTGGCTGAACAGGAAGATCAGGTGGGTGTCGTCACCGGGCTGGCCTACACGTCGGTCGGTGGTGAACTGCTGTCGATCGAAGCGCTGCGCCTGCCAGGCAAGGGGCGGATGAAAACGACCGGCAAACTGGGCGATGTGATGAAGGAAAGCATCGATGCAGCCAGTTCCTATGTCCGCTCGATCAGCCCGCAGATCGGTGTGAAACCGCCGGTGTTCGACACGATCGACATCCACGTGCACGTGCCCGATGGCGCGACGCCCAAGGATGGCCCCTCTGCCGGATTGGCGATGGTCACGTCCATCGTGTCTGTGCTGAGCGGAATACCGGTCCGCAAGGACATCGCCATGACGGGCGAGGTTTCGTTGCGCGGAAATGCGATGCCGATTGGCGGTTTGAAGGAAAAACTGCTGGCGGCGCTGCGTGGCGGGATCAAGACAGTGCTGATCCCTGAAGAAAACGAAAAGGATCTGCCCGAGATCCCGGACAATGTGAAAGAAGGATTGAAGATCATCCCCGTTTCGCACGTGTCCGATGTCCTGAAACATGCTCTGGTGCGCGCACCCGAGCCTGTGGAGTGGGATCAGGCCGCCGAAGATGCAGCGGCGGCCGCAGCCCTTGCCGCGCGCAGTTCCAGCGGGGACAGCGCGACGGCGCATTAAGACACAGATCAAACGTTCAAAAGGCGCGTTCGGGTTCGGGCGCGCCTTTTTTCATACTGTTTCTGTTTTGGCCAATTTAAGACGTGCAAACGCACCCGGTCCGCGCCATACCCTGTTTATCTGATGCAATTCAGGTTAAGCTGTTTCCAATATAGAAACGAAAACAACAGGCACCCCCATGAGCAAAGCCCCGACAAAACCCGTCACGTCCAGCGAAAAAAAGGCCCGGCCATCCGCCAAGGGCGATACAAGATCGGCGAAATCATCCGCGCCCAGCAAATCGGCGTCGGTGGTGGCGTCGCCCAAAACGGACAGCCCGTTCAAGCCAACCATTGTCGAAACCGCCCAGCCTGTTCTTGCCGGGCCGATGATGCGCAAGAAAGAGCTGATCGAAGCCGTTGTGGCGCAATCGGGCGTCAAGAAACGCGATGCCAAGCCGGTGATCGAAGCGATGCTGTCGGTCTTGGGCAACGCAATTTCCAGCGGGCGAGAGCTGAACCTTGAACCGCTTGGCAAGCTCAAGATCAACCGCACCAAAACCGGACGCGGCGCCAAGGTCATGATCTGCAAACTGCGCCAAAGCACCGGCGTGCGCGGCACTGGCGCAGAGGATCAGCCAGCATCCGATACGTCGCACAAAGAGCCGCTTGCAGACACGGATGACTGACGCTAAAACCGGTGCGCGCGGGTGATTAGCTCAGTGGTAGAGCGCTTCGTTCACATCGAAGATGTCAGGAGTTCAAATCTCTTATCACCCACCATTTCCATCTGGGACAGGCCGTTAGATGCGCCGGGATATGCCGAAAATCTGGTTCCTGCGTCATGGTGAAACCTTTTGGAACGCAGAGCGGCGCATACAAGGTCAGCTCAACTCCGAACTGACGCCGCAGGGTGTAAAGGATACCGTTCGTCAGGCGGATATCATGCGGCCGGTTCTGGCACAGAACGTGGCCTGACATTACATGCGCGGGTGTGTGATTTCCTGGCAGATCTGACCGGCCCCAGCGTCATCGTATCACATGGATTGCCGGGGCATGTGCTGCGTGGCGTGGTGACGGGGTTGGACCGTTCCGGGATGGGGTATTCCGGCAATCGGCAGGGCTGTGTTTATGTTCTTGAAAACGGTCAAGAGCATGTGCTTGACCATGCCGGTGCCGCGATCTGAAACTTTTGCTTGAAACACCCTTGCGCGGGCGGTCGCGAATGGGTACATCGCCCGAAGCGGGTGATTAGCTCAGTTGGTAGAGCGCTTCGTTTACACCGAAGATGTCGGGAGTTCGAGTCTCTCATCACCCACCATTCCCCATAAATCCAAAGTCATCGCTGTCAGGCGAAGTGCGTTCAAGGGCGCTAACGAACCCGCAGCTTTCAGCGCATCGGCGATTTGATCAGCTTTACGGTTCGTTGTGGGCCGGAACGTGGTCTTTTGCCGGTGGACTTTCCGACCATTGATTCTACGGTTTACGTAACAAGATCGCGGCGCGGGGGATGCAGGAATGAAAGCTACAATTCTGGGGGTGTGCTGTTTCTGATCCCGCTTGCGTTTATCGCAATCGGCCTGACCAAAGCCTTTGAAGTCTGCCGGCGCATCGCCGAACCGGTCAAGAACCTGATCCCGGTGGACCGGATCATCGGAGTGGCCGTTCTGGATATACTGGCGGTTTGCCTGATCATACTTGTGTGTTATCTCGCAGGCGTTCTGGCGCAAATAACCATGTTTTCCAAACGGTTGCACAATGTGGATGCGTTTCTGGTCAACGTGGTACCGGGCTATGCCGTCATCAAAAGCGTGGTGGGCGGCTTTGTTGGCGATCGGGGGGATGAAAAGCCGTTGCAGCCGGTTCTGGTGACTTTTGATGATTTCGATCAGTTTGCCTTTGAGGTCGAACGCCTCGACGACAAGGTGGTTGTGTTTTTGCCCAGTTCGCCATCGGCATGGTCCGGATCGACCATAATCGTTGCCCGGGATCGCGTCAGAACGCTTGATCTGCTACCGCATCAATTGGTCAGCCTTCTACGTGTCATGGGGCGGGGCACGTCCAAACTGAACATTATGAAACGCACCTAGGCTGCTGGTCTGTGCATTTTTCGAAAAAGGAAGATCATCTGACATTACTGTGTGCAAACGCGCACATTCCCGGTGTTATTACGGCAGTTTGTTCCTGTCCGGTTCGGGCCTATCTTCTGACCTGTCCGAAACAGGAGATATCGACATGAGCTGGAACCCGACGCTTGATCCCGATTGCCCGACTGGCGATGCGGTCGATGCGATAGACACGCTGATCATCCCGCGCGCCCGTGATCTGGGCGGTTTCGAAGTGCGTCGCGCCTTGCCCGCGCCAAAACGTCAGATGGTTGGCCCATTCATTTTCTTCGATCAGATGGGGCCAGCCGAATTCCTGCGCGGCAAGGGGCTGGACGTGCGCCCGCATCCCCATATCGGGCTGGCGACCATCAGTTATCTTTACCGGGGCCGGATGCATCACAGGGATTCGCTGGGCACGGATGCATGGATCGAACCGGGGGCGGTCAACTGGATGGTGGCGGGGCACGGCATTACACATTCCGAACGCACTGACGATGAAACCCAGACTGATCCGATGCCGTTTTTCGGTATCCAGACCTGGGTGGCCCTGCCAAAGGACGCCGAAGACCAGCCTGCCGCCTTTGAGCACGCCCCCAAAGAGGCGCTGCCGTTGCTGGAAGGCGAAGGCAAGGAAGTGCGGTTGATCCTTGGGGATGCCTGGGGCGAGACCGCGCCTGTCAAGACAGCGTCCGAGATGTTTTATGCCGATGCGGTTCTGGCACCGTCCGCGAAACTGCCCTTGCCCGACAACCACGAAGACCGCGGGATTTACGTTGTCGAAGGCAGTATCAACGTGGCGGGGCAATCATTCGAAGCGGGGCGTATGATGGTCTTTCGTCCCGGCGACAGGATCAGCGCCACGGCGGGTGACAGGGGCGCGCGGCTGATGCTGCTGGGGGGCGCGACGCTGGAGGGGTCGCGCCATATCTGGTGGAATTTCGTGGCGTCGTCCAAAGACCGGATCGATGCGGCGAAAGAAGCATGGCGCGCAGGCGATTGGGCGCATGGCCGGTTTCAGTTGCCGCCGGGGGACGACGCTGAATTCATCCCGTTGCCAGAGCGTTGAGAAGGTGGGGAAGCACGTCCTTTGATCCGCGGTTTTTGCCAAAATTTGCAAACCGCGCTTGACGGGGCATGGGTCGCACCATATGAGGTCCGAACGTTCCGCAAGGTTCGTGCAGCGGGCGGTTGTAGCTCAGTTGGTTAGAGTACCGGCCTGTCACGCCGGGGGTCGCGGGTTCGAGCCCCGTCAACCGCGCCACCGCTGCCTAGAAAAGGCCCCGTTACGGGGCCTTTTTTGTGCGCTTCCGGTGCGGCGGGGTGCCTAGTTCCCCCAATCGGCAAACACCTCGAACCCTTTGGCGATGGGCGCGCTTTTCAGGTGATCCTTGAATTCGTTCCACATGGCCAGCACGGCCTCTGCGTTGGCATCGGAAGTTTCCTTGCTTTCAACCAACGAAACGACGCAGCCACTGCCATCATCGTTCACAGAGTTAATGAATTTGATCATGCCCGGCATTGCCATGATCCTGGGTTTCAGCTTTTCCAGATCGGCTTTGGCCTGTTCAATGGATTCAGGTTTCAATTGGTAATGCGTTACCCTTGCATACATAATCTGTCCTCCCGGTGATCGGGCCGTAATTGACCCGCAGTGCCATCCCTAGCATGAAAGGCCAAATCTCCCAAGACAGGCGGAATTACCGCGCAGGACCACACGCGGTCTTTCGCGTTGGTTGCGACAAATCCTATTGACGCCAAAACCCACTTCGCCTATCCCGCATCCCACGCGCGGTTGTAGCTCAGTTGGTTAGAGTACCGGCCTGTCACGCCGGGGGTCGCGGGTTCGAGCCCCGTCAACCGCGCCATTTTCCTTTATCGTGATCCGCTGCTGACTTCGGTCAGGAAGGCGCCCAATGCCCGTGCGGTTTCCTGTGGGTGCTGTTCTGCAAAAAAGTGACCGCCCGGTATCGCCGCGACCTGCATGGCAGAAAGGCGGTCTGCCCAGATCGCGGCCACATCATAGTTGCGCCCAACGACCCCATCCGCGCCAAACAAGACCAGGGCAGGGCAGGTCACGCACCGGTTCATATCGGCAGCATCCAGCGCGAAATCAACATCAATCGCAGCGCGGTAATTGTCGCACATCGACGTAATCGTCGCGGGGGCGCGCCACGCCCTGCGATAGCTTTCGAGCGCGTCGGGGGCAAAATCGGACAGATCGGCGGCCCCCCATCCCAGCAGGCAGCTTTCGAAATAGCTGTCCGGATCATAGCCGATCAGCGTTTCGGGAAAGGGGGCCGGCTGGGACAGAAAGAACCAGTGGTAATAGGCGCGCGCGACGCGGTGATCCAGCCCGGCCAGAACGTGGTGCGTTGGCGCGATATCCATCAGGGTCAGCGATAGCACGGCATCGGGTGCATCCAGCGCCAGCCGGTGCGCTGTTCGTGCGCCCCGGTCATGGCCCACCAGATGAAACCGCTCATGGCCAAGATGGCGCATCAGGGCGATCTGGTCAGCTGTCAGCGGTCGAAAGCTGTTCTGTATCACGCCTTGCGGTTTCGAGGATTCCCCATATCCGCGCAAATCGGACGTGATCAGGGTAAACCTGTCCTGCAGATCAGGCAGCACGCGGCCCCACATGGCGCGCGTTTGCGGGAATCCGTGCAGCAAAAGAACAGGCGGCCCGGTTCCAGTGACCTCATAGGCGATGCGCTGACCGTTCACATCCGCGAACTGTGTCATGCACGCCCCCGGTTGCGCCACCCCGACAGGCGGACCATCAGGTCAGCGCATCCAGAATACGGGCCCAGCTGCGCATGCCTTTGTGAAAGCTTTCCATGTCATATTTTTCATTGGCGGAATGGATCTGGTCGTCATCCTTGCCGAACCCGATCAGCATGGCGTCCATATCCAGAATATTCTTGAAATATCCGGCAATCGGGATCGATCCACCGCATCCGATATAGGCTGCAGCGCGGGGCCATTCATCGCTCAGGGCGCCGCGCGCCTTTTCAAATGCGGGATGATCGATCGACATTTGTGAGGCCGGCGATCCTTTTTCGGTGCGGTATTCAACCGTGAATCCGTCAGGCAGCGCGTTTTCCAGATAGGTGCGGAACGCGGTGCGGATCGCTTCGGGATCCTGGGTGCCGACAAGACGGAAACTGATCTTGGCACTTGCCTGTGATGGCAACACGGTTTTGAAACCGTCGCCCGTGTATCCGCCCCAGATGCCGTTCACATCGCAGGTGGGGCGCGACCAGATCATTTCCAGCGGGGTGCGGTCGACCTCTCCTGCCGGCTCTTTCAGCCCGACATCGCCAAGATAGGCCGCATGATCAAAGTTCAGGCCCTGCCACTGGCTGCGGATATCGTCAGACAGTTCGGGCACGCCGTCATAAAAGCCGGGCAGGGTGATGCGCCCGTTTTCATCGTGCAGCCCTGCGATGATTTTTGACAGAACCCGGATCGGGTTCATCGCGATGCCGCCATACATGCCCGAATGCAGATCGCGCGACGGGCCGGTGATGGTGAAATCTTCGCCCAACAGCCCGCGCAGCATGGTGGTGATCGCGGGTACTGCGCTTTCGAACAGGCCGGTATCGCAGATCAGGGCGATGTCGGCGCTCAGTTCGTCCTTGTTGTCCTGCATGAACGGCACAAGGCTGGGCGAACCGCTTTCTTCTTCGCCTTCAAAGAAAAACGTGATGCGGCAGGGCAGGGTGCCGTGCACCGCCTTCCATGCGCGGCAGGCTTCGACAAAGGTCATCAACTGGCCCTTGTCGTCAGACGATCCGCGACCCCGGATAACCTTGCCCTTCGGCGTGTCCTGCACTTCGGGATCAAACGGATCGCGATCCCACAGATCAAGCGGGTCGACGGGCTGTACATCGTAGTGCCCGTAAAACAGCAGATGGGGTGCGTCAGCCGCACCATCGACGTGACCAACAACCATCGGGTGGCCGGGTGTGGGGCGTTTGCTTGCCGTGATACCAAGGCTTTCCAGATCAGCGACCAGCCAGTCTGCGGCGGTGTCGCAATCGGCCTTGAACGCCGGATCGGTGGAAATGGACGGGATGCGCAGCAAATCAAGCAACCGCTCGGTGGCGGCCGGTAAATCCTGATCGATTTTCGCAAGAACGGCATCAATGGACATGGAAGACTCCTGAATTTGGTCGGGGTGACCGTAGCAGGCGGCCACCCCGAGTCCAGAGCCCCCTAATGAGATATCGTTACCCATTCAATCGTGACCAAGGCAGCACCGGATCACTTGCAAATCAGAAATGCCCCCCGGCCCGTTACGCCTGTTGAAATCCGCAAGGTGATTCCTTGGCATGGCACCCCCGCTTTGGACAGCTGGCCTGCATTTTCCAATAGCAGAACATCCGATCCGGTCTTTTTCATGGTGTCACCCTCGGGTGCGAACAGGGGGTTTTGCCCTGATCGGCCCGTCGTTGCGTTCCGCGAAACAAACCACGTG
This sequence comes from Sulfitobacter sp. TBRI5, assembly GCF_051013555.1. Lineage (NCBI taxonomy): Bacteria > Pseudomonadati > Pseudomonadota > Alphaproteobacteria > Rhodobacterales > Roseobacteraceae > Sulfitobacter > Sulfitobacter sp. TBRI5. Next base: position 2,898,166 of record NZ_CP112884.1, read on the forward strand.
GAAATGCGATAGACGTAACGTTGCGATAATCCGCAAGTCTCTGATTATTATATTCTAAAAACAAAAAATCGTTACACTTACTATGAAAATCAGTGTGCGCCTGATTTTGAAACCCCGCCAGTCCGGAAAACCTTACCCTACGTCATCGCCGCCCTGTTTTGACTGGTCTTGATCTGGATCAAGGCTGCGACACCGCGCCCCCGCCTAACTGGTTGAACCAAGGGCGCGCGATCTATATCCATTCATAAAACCGAATGCGGTTGCGTGCCGCCGACAACTTGCCTTTGATGGCAGACCAGATGAACGGAGATGCCGGGTGGATTATACCGCAAAGCTTGATCAGGCGCTTGCCCGTCTACATGACGAAGGCCGTTACCGCACTTTTATCGATATCGAACGGCGCAACGGGGCATTCCCGCACGCGATCTGGCGCCGCCCCGACGGGACAGAACAGAACATTACTGTCTGGTGCGGCAACGATTATCTGGGCATGGGCCAGCACGAGGTCGTGCAATCGGCGATGCACGAGGCGATCAATGCCACGGGCGCAGGATCGGGCGGCACCCGCAACATTTCCGGCACCACCGTCTATCACAAACGGCTTGAGGCCGAACTGGCTGATCTGCACGGCAAGGAAAGCGCGCTGCTGTTCACCAGCGCCTATATCGCGAATGATGCAACTTTAAGCACTTTGCCGAAGCTGTTCCCGGGCCTGATTATTTATTCCGATGCGCTGAACCACGCCAGCATGATTGAAGGCGTGCGCCGCAATGGCGGGGCCAAGCGGATCTTCCGCCATAACGATCTGGATCACCTGCGCGAGCTGCTGGAAGCGGATGATCCCGACGCGCCCAAACTGATCGCGTTTGAATCGATCTATTCGATGGATGGCGATTTCGGCCCGATCGAGGCGATCTGCGATCTGGCGGACGAATTCGGCGCGCTGACATATATCGACGAGGTGCACGCCGTTGGCATGTACGGCCCGCGCGGGGCTGGTGTGGCTGAACGCGACCGGTTGATGCACCGTCTGGACATCATCAACGGTACATTGGCCAAAGCCTATGGTGTGATGGGCGGCTATATCGCGGCATCGCATAAAATGTGTGACGCCATAAGGTCTTACGCGCCGGGCTTCATCTTTACAACATCGCTGCCACCTGCTGTTGCGGCGGGTGCCGCCGCGTCGGTTGCCTATCTCAAACGCCATCCGGAATTGCGCGAACAGCACCAGACACAGGCCAAGATACTGAAGATGCGCCTGAAGGGGCTTGGTTTGCCGATCATCGATCATGGCAGCCACATCGTTCCGGTGATGGTGGGCGATCCGGTTCATACCAAGAAACTGAGCGATATGCTGTTGCAGGATCATGGTATTTACGCACAGCCGATCAACTTTCCGACGGTGCCCCGCGGCACCGAAAGACTGCGATTTACCCCGTCGCCGGTGCATGGCCCGAAAGAGATGGATGCACTGGTGCGCGCCATGGACAAACTATGGTCACATTGTGCGCTAAATCGCGCCAACATGGCTGGATAGCCTTTCCTGACAGTGCAAAGCATCTTGCTTTGTGTTAGCGTTCTGGAAACAAACACGCGTGTACGAATCGTTGGGACGATTTCGCGTGTTTTTAGGGGGCGGATAGTTAGGTATGATCGGGCGTAGGTTATCCCGTAAGGCCGCAGAGGTCGTTGTTGAACCCAAAGGGTTTGATGATTTCGATCTGCGTCTTGGCGATGTGATGCGCGGTGAGCGTGCCACGATGGGAAAATCACTTTTGGATGTGCAGCGTGAATTGCGCATCAAGGCCGCGTATATCGCGGCCATCGAAAACTGCGACCCGTCCGCCTTTGACACACCCGGTTTTATTGCAGGTTATGTGCGGTCCTATGCGCGCTATCTGGAAATGGACCCTGACAAGGCTTTCGCGTCTTTTTGCGAAGAAAGCGGGTTTTCCGTAGCACACGGTATGTCCGAAGCGGCATCTGTCGTCAAAAAACCCAGCCGGGAAGAGCGGCTTTCCGGTGCGAACCGTGATCCGTTCTCGTCTCCGTCGATGCCTTTCGTTCCCGCGGGTGATGCACTCTGGACGCGGATTGAACCCGGCGCTGTTGGATCAATGATTGTTCTGGTCGGCCTGATCAGTGCCATCGGATTTGGCGGCTGGTCGGTTCTGAAGGAAGTGCAGCGCGTGCAGTATGCGCCTGTGGATCAGACGCCGGTGGTGTTGTCTGATCTTGATCCGCTGAATACGACGATAGATCAGACCACGCCCGCAAATGTAGTGTCATCCACATCGGATGTGATCGTTCCGCCATCCCCCGAAGCATTTGACCGGCTTTACCGCCCGCAAGCATTGGATGTTCCGGTTCTGGTGGCACGCGATGCACCGATTTCCACGCTTGATCCGAATGCGTCGGGTGTTTTCACCTCACCGCAGGCGATTTCCGATCCTGTGGTGTTGACTGCGGATGCCGCCACCCCTGCTACGGCGGTGCCGCAAGTGGTTGAAACGCCGACACCGGGCCTGCGCGTCGTTGCGGTGCGTCCGTCCTGGGTGCGGGTACGGGCCGCTGACGGCACTGTGATCTTTGAATCGATCATGGAAAAAGGCGACACGTACGAGGTGGCAACCACCGAGGAACCGCCAACCCTGCGCGTGGGCGAATCCGGAGCGATCTATTTCGAAATGAACGGTGCCCATTATGGCCCGGCTGGCGAAAGCGGGTCTGTCACGGCCAATGTGTCCCTGTCGATCACGGCTCTAAGTGAAACCTATGCGATTGCCGATCTGGAACAGGACAGCGATCTGGCGCAGATGGTGGCCGAATTGCAAACGCCTGTACCAGTTCAGGACTAACCGGCGCGTTGCTGGCGCAAACCTTGCGCGCAACGGCCTGCTGCCCTACCTAATATTCAACTTACAGACGCAATCAAAAAGGGTTTGCGCCCATGTCGCTGAACCACATACGGCCCTGGAAAAACATTTACCGGCGGACATCGCGCCAGATCATGGTGGGCAATGTGCCGGTGGGCGGTGACGCGCCGATTGCCGTTCAGACCATGACCAACACGCTGACCACCGATGTGCCCGGAACCATCGCACAGGTGCAGGCCGCAGCAGATGCGGGCGCGGACATCGTGCGCGTTTCGGTGCCCGATCAGGACAGCGCCAAGGCGCTGAAAGAGATTGTGCGCGAAAGCCCCGTTCCAATCGTCGCTGACATCCATTTCCACTATAAACGTGGCATCGAAGCCGCCGAGGCGGGGGCCGCCTGTCTGCGCATCAATCCCGGAAACATCGGGGATCCGGCCCGCGTGAAAGAAGTGATCAGGGCGGCGCGCGATCACAACTGTTCCATCCGGATCGGGGTGAATGCGGGGTCGCTGGAAAAGCACCTGCTTGAAAAATATGGCGAACCCTGCCCGGATGCGATGGTGGAAAGCGGTCTGGATCACATCAAGATATTGCAAGACAACGATTTTCATGAATTCAAAATCAGCTGCAAGGCATCTGACGTGTTCATGTCTGCCGCCGCCTACCAAAAACTGGCCGATGCGACCGACGCGCCGATCCATCTGGGCATCACGGAAGCGGGTGGATTGGTCAGCGGTACGATCAAGTCCGCCATCGGTCTGGGCAACCTGTTGTGGATGGGGATTGGCGACACGATCCGCGTGTCCCTGTCTGCCGATCCGGTGGAAGAGGTCAAAGTCGGGTTTGAAATCCTGAAGTCGCTGGGCCTGCGCCATCGCGGGGTCAACATCATTTCCTGTCCCAGTTGCGCGCGGCAGGGCTTTGACGTGATAAAGACGGTCGAAGCGTTGGAGCAGCGTCTGGAACATATCAAGACACCGATGAGCCTGAGTATCATCGGCTGCGTGGTGAACGGCCCGGGCGAGGCGCTGATGACCGATGTAGGTTTTACCGGCGGCGGGGCCGGCGCGGGCATGGTCTATCTTGCGGGCAAGCAAAGCCACAAGATGGACAATGATCGGATGATTGATCACATCGTCGAACAGGTCGAAAAACGCGCATCCGAAATCGAAACTGAAATGGCGGTCGCGGAACAGGCGGCAGAGTAACGCTGCCGCCGGTTGTTGTCGCTGTCAGCGCGCGCGCAGATCAGCCACCAGTGCCTGCATCTGGTCCAGCGGCAGATATCCCCGCAACAGTTGATCTTCCATCACAAAGGTCGGCGTGCCATTGATCTGCAACCGCTGTGCAAGCGCACGGGTGCGGGCAATTTCCTGTGTCACTGCATCAGAGTCCATCGCCGCGATAATCGCGTCTGAATCAAATCCCAACGTGTCTGACAGGCGGCGCAGGCTGGTTTCGCTGACGTCGCCGTTCATTGTCATCAGGGCATCGTTCAGGATCTTGTATTCAGCATCGCCCGCCACCTGTTTCGCGGCAATCGCAAAGCGTGAAGCCAGCAATGATTGTTCACCCAGGATTGGCAGTTCCTTGACGATCAGGCGGATATCGCCATCGCTTTCCAGCAACTGTGCCACTTCGCCATGGGCTCGGCGGCAGTACCCGCATCGGTAATCCAGAAATTCGACCAGTGTTATATCGCCATCCGGATTGCCACCCACCCAAGAATACCCGTCGTCGAAAATGTCGGCTGCATTGGCCTGCACCAGCGCGATATCGCTTTGCGCCTGCGCCTGGTTCTGCGCTTCTTCCAGCGCGGCAACGGCTTCCATGATCACTTCGGGGTTATCCAGCAGATAGGCGCGGATTTCGGCGCGAAACGCCGTGCGTTCGCTGTCTGACATGGCTTCCATGTCAAAAGCCAGGGCAGGGGCGGACAGCATCAGAAAAGCCATCAGTGCGGTCAGTGTTCGTTTCATGACGGGTCTCCGATCCGGTTTGTTCAGCTGCGTTCGGCAGCAATGATCACATCCTGCGCGCGTTGCCAAGGGCCAGACCCTGCAGGCAAAAGGCCGGATGCGCGTTTGGCGTGTATTTCGGCGTCTTTCAGGCGGCCCTGCAGGGCATAACGTTCTGCCGTGACCAGGGATGCCATCCCGTTCTGGCCCTGACGCGCATATGCAACTGACAAGTCACGCAAAAGACGCGTATCGCGGAAATCACGCGCGCGGGCGTTTTCCAGCATTTGCAGGGCAGCGCCATATTGTTCATTGGCCAACAGTGCCCGCCCATAGCTGCTTAGGATCAGGGCATCTTTTGGGGCCAGATCGACGGCTTTCTTGTACGCAGTCACAGCGGCACTGATCTGGCGGCTTTCCAGCAGAATCTGACCTTTGAGTTCATAGAAAAACGGGTCTGACGGACGCAGGGCAATGGCGGCGTCGATGGCCTTGACCGCTTGGGTTGCATTGGAATTGCGATGATGCGCGATCGCCTGCCGCATCAGGGTAATATCCTGTGTCGGGCCTTCCTTGGCGCGCCCGAATGTCCATTTGGGCGAGCGGGTGAATGCCGATATCTTGCCGCGTGCGCGGGCATACCAATAATTGCGATCCGCATCCGGCGTGCTGGTGTCGCCAAAGGCCGCGACAAAGGCTTCCATCGCGCGCACCCTGTCACGGCTCAGCGGATGCGAGCGTGCATAAGGGTCCTGCCGCCCGCCAATCAGCAGTTCCTGCCCTTCGAAAATTTGCAGGACTTTCAGCATGCCACTGGGGCTGATGCCGGCACGTTTCAGGAACCGCACGCCAGACTGGTCGGCCGATGCCTCTTCGCTGCGGGTGTGCGCCAGAAAGCTGCGCTGCGCTGAAGAACTGGTGCCCAGAGCCAGCCCTGTTGCGGCCTCGCCCTGACCACTGGCGGCTGCGACTGCTGCCAAGGCCATACCCAGCCCCGAAACCGTTCGGGCGTTGCGCAGATTTGCCATCCGGCGGGAAATATGGCCGTTGACGATATGCGCGGCTTCGTGGGCTATGACCCCTTGCAGCATCTCGGGTTCGTCCAGCTTCAGGATCAGCCCGTAATTGATGAAAATCGCATCGGAATCGATGATAAAGGCATTCAGCGCACTGTCATTCACAATCAGAATACGCACCCGGTTCGGGTTCAGGCCCGCCGCTTGCAACACCGGTTCGGCCAGTTTGCGCAGCGCGTGTTCGATATCTGGATCGCGCAAAAGCTGAACGGCATGTGCAGGCAGCGCGACCAACAGCGCCAGTGCAAAGGCGAAAAACAGGCGCAAGGCACCCTGCGCGCGCATTGACGCAGCGACAGTTTCGCGGTGAAAGGGGCGCCAGAAATCCATGATCGCATTTAGGAGTGTTCCGGTGAAAAACTCAACCCGATCTCAGGTTAATCCCTTTATTGTGATGGATGTCATGGAGGCCGCCCGCCGGGCCGAGGCCGCAGGCCGCCGGATCATCCATATGGAAGTGGGCCAGCCGGCCACCGGTGCGCCCAGCGGCGCAACGCAGGCGCTGGCCAAGGCGATGGAACACCAGTCTTTGGGCTATACGGTGTCACTGGGTCTGCCTGCTTTGCGGGCGCGGATTGCGCAGCTTTACCGGGATTGGTACAATGTCGATCTTGATCCGGAACGCGTGGTGATCACGTCCGGGTCGTCGGGGGCGTTTATCCTGTCTTTCACGGCCCTCTTCGATAGCGGGGATCGTGTCGGCATCGGCGCGCCGGGATATCCTTCGTACCGCCAGATCCTGCATGCGCTGGGGTTGCAGCCCGTCGATCTGCCCACGGCACCGGAAAACCGGCTGCAACCTGTACCATCCGATTTTGCTGGGCTGGATCTGGCCGGGCTGTTGGTGGCTTCGCCCGCCAACCCGACGGGCACCATGCTGGACCGTGCTGCAATGACAGATCTGATCACGGCCACACAGGCGCAATCAGCCGCATTCATATCCGACGAAATCTATCACGGGATCGAATATCAGGCCAAGGCGGTCAGCGCGCTGGAAATCACGGATCAATGTTATGTCATCAATTCGTTTTCCAAATATTTCAGCATGACAGGATGGCGCGTCGGCTGGATGGTGGTGCCGCCGGATCATGTGCGCACCATAGAACGGCTGGCGCAGAACCTGTTTATCTGCGCGCCCCATGCGGCCCAGATCGCGGCCCTCGCGGCACTGGACTGTGACGCGGAATTGCAAGCGAATATGGATGTTTACAAGGCGAACCGCACCCTGATGCTAAAGGGCTTGCCCAAGGCCGAATTTTCCCGCTTTGCACCGCCTGACGGCGCGTTTTACGTTTATGCCGATGTGTCGGATCTGACCAGCGACAGCCGCGCCTTTGCAGCGGAAATTCTGGAAAAAGCCGGTGTTGCCGTTACGCCGGGACTGGATTTCGATCCGGTGCGGGGGCATACGACGCTGCGGTTTTCCTATGCCGGATCCACCGAAGACATGCAGGAGGGTCTGGCGCGGCTTACCGTGTTCATGGCGCAGCGTGATGCCAGCAATTAATTAGCTTTGGACGATTCCATTCGCGGCCGTGCTCGGGTAGGATGCCGGCAAAACGCAAATGTGCGGCGGGCAGATGATCAGGCTTTTTCTTTTCCTATTGGCATTCGGCCTGTGGCCGCTCAGCGGTGTCGCGCAGAATCTGAGCGCGCTGGCGCGTGTCGATAGCGATCAAAGTGCCATCACGGACGGGTGGTGGGGCACCACCAATATCGATCTGCACCTTAGTCAGGCGGTGCCTTATCGGGTTTACAGCCTTGCTGATCCGCGCCGTCTGGTGATTGATTTTCAAGAGGTCGACTGGTCCGGAGTGTCGCAGGACGCACTGCTTGACAGCAAGCGCATCAGCGATGTGCGGTTCGGTCCGTTCCGGCCCGGATGGTCGCGCCTGATTGCCGATCTGACAGAGCCGATGGTTCTGGACAAGGCCGGGCTGGACACCGACATCACAACCGGAACCGCGCATCTGCGGATTACACTGCGAACAACTGACGCGGATACCTATGCCGCCCGGTCGGGGGCACCGTCCGATCTGCAATGGGCCTTGCCGGCGCCTGCCGATCTGCCCGCGCGCGCGCCGCGCACCGCCGATGATCCGCTGATCGTGGTGATCGATCCGGGTCACGGTGGCGTTGATCCCGGCGCCGAACGCGATGGTGATGTGGAAAAGGTTTTGATGCTTCAGTTCGCGCGCGAGTTGCGCGAGGTTCTGGTGCGTTCGGGCGGATTTGAAGTGGTGCTGACGCGGGATGCGGATGTTTTTGTGTCGCTGCAGGAACGCATCGCCATTGCCCATCGCGCGGGTGCGGATGTGTTCCTCTCGCTTCATGCGGATTCCCTATCGGAAGGGCAGGCGCACGGCGCGACGATCTACACGCTGTCGGACGAGGCATCGGACAAGGCAACGGAAGGTCTGGCTCAGCGTCACAACCGAGCGGATGTTCTGGCGGGTGTCGATCTGTCGGGGTCGGATGACGAGGTAACCGGCATTCTGCTGGAACTGGCGCGGCAGGAAACCAAGCCCAGAACCAAAGCGCTTGCGCGGGCGCTGGCGGACGCCATGGAAAAGGCGGGCGGACCGATGAACAACCGTGCCATCCGCCATGCCGGGTTTTCCGTGCTGAAAGCCGCCGATATCCCGTCTGTACTGATCGAGCTGGGATTTTTGTCAAGCAATCGCGATCTGGACAATCTGCGTGATCCGGAATGGCGCGCCCGTATGGCGCGCGGTATCCGGCAGGGATTGCAGGACTGGGCGGTGCTGGACGAGGCGGTACGTGACCTTGTGCGGCAATAACCCTGCTTTGTCCCGGATGCTACCGTCGGTTCCTTATTTTCGGCAAAAAGAAACGCGGCTTAATGACTTTGATATTATAGGTGGAGTGTGACGTGGCGGGAAATGGCCGCGCGCGCCACACTCGTGTTTTGACGCCCCGCATGTGGCACCCTATATAGAGGCAGTCCCCAAGGTAAGGCTGTGCGCGTGTTTCGATTCATCCTGTCATTTTTCGGTGCGATTTTCAGCGTTCTGACGCTAGGCATCGCCGCTGTTGCGCTGACCATCGGGGGCATCTTCTGGATGTATGGGCGCGATCTGCCCAGCCATGAATCCCTTGCACAGTATAAACCGCCCACGATCAGCCGGATTTATTCGGGCGAGGGCGAGATCATCGATGAATTTGCCCGTGAACGGCGTTTGTTCGTTCCGGCCGAGTCGATCCCAGATCTGGTGAAACAGGCGTTCATTTCTGCCGAAGACAAGAATTTCTATACCCATGCCGGTTATGACGCGCGCGGCATTGCGGCCGCCGGGTTCGAAGCGATCAAGACCCGCGGCAAGACCGTGCGCGGCGCATCGACGATCACGCAGCAGGTGATGAAGAACTTCCTTTTGTCGGGGGACCGTCAGGCAGAGCGCAAGATCAAGGAAATCATTCTGGCCGCGCGGCTGGAAGAAACCTTGGACAAAGAGCGCATTCTGGAACTTTATCTGAACGAGATTTTTCTGGGCCAGAATTCCTATGGCGTGGCGGCCGCTGCGCAGACCTATTTCAACAAGAGCCTGAGCGAGCTGGCACCGCATGAAGCGGCGTTTCTGGCCTCTTTGCCCAAGGCGCCATCGGACTATCATCCGGTGCGCGAAAAGGAGCGTTTGTTGGCGCGCCGTGATTTCGTGCTGAAAGAGATGTTCGAAAACGGCTATCTGGACAAGGAAACCTACGAGGCGGAACGCGCGGCGCCGTTGCGTTCGGTGCAGAATGGCGATTTCGAAAGCTTCCGCACTGCTTTGCCGCCGCGCGATTATTTTACCGACGAAATCCGCCGGCAGCTGAGCGAGGATTTCGGCGAGGGCGAGTTTTTCACCGGCGGGTTGACCGTGCGCGCGACCATCGATGCGCAGATGCAACCGATTGCGGCCAATGCCCTGCGGCGCGGTTTGGAAAAATATGACCGTGGAACCGGTATCTGGCGCGGCACCGGCAAGAAGATCGATCCGGCACTGTTGGCGAACGAGGAAAGCTGGCGCGCTGCATTGGCGAAGGTGAAAGTGGCGCGCGATGTTGACCTTGAGAGCCAGTGGTATCCGGCTGTGGTGCTTGAGGTGGGCAACAATGATGCGCGCATCGGCATCGAAGGTGTGGAAGACGACGCCGATGGCCATTTAATTCCGGCCAAGGATGTACAATGGGCGCGCAAGCGGCGTCCGGACGGATCGCTTTCCAGCAAGGCCAAGGTTGCAGGTGATCTGGTCGAGGTCGGCGATGTTGTTCTGGTGCGCCGGATGACGGATGACAGCGATGGCAGTTTTATCCGCTGGACCCTGCGTCAGGTGCCCGAAGTGCAGGGCGGCTTTGTCGCGATGGACGTCAATACAGGACGGGTGATTTCGATGCAGGGCGGGTTTTCCTACCAGCATTCCGTGTTCAACCGCGCCACCCAGGCACAGCGCCAGCCGGGATCTTCGTTCAAGCCGTTCGTTTATGCCGCAGCACTTGACAGCGGGTATTCCCCCGCGACGATCGTGATTGATGCCCCGATCGAGATCAACACACCCCAGGGGCTGTGGCGTCCGCGCAATGCGTCCAATCAGTATTACGGGCCAACGCCGCTGCGCACAGGTATTGAACGGTCGCGCAACCTGATGACTATCCGGCTGGCGCAAGAGGTCGGGATGGATGTTGTGGCGGCCTATGCCGAACGGTTCGGCGTGTACGACTATATGGGCCAGTTTCTGGCCAACGCGCTTGGGTCCGAAGAAACGACGCTTTACAAGATGGTGACGGCCTATGCGATGTTTGCCAATGGTGGCGAACGGCTGCAGCCCACGTTGGTTGACCGGGTACAGGACCGGTACGGCAAAACCATTTACCGCCATGACCAGCGCGTGTGTTCGGATTGTTCCGATCCCGACATTCGCAGCGGGCTGGGGCCGCGCATCGTGTCCAACCGCGACCAGATCATGAACGCGGTCACGGCCTATCAGCTGACATCGATGATGACCGGCGTTGTGGAACGCGGCACTGCCAGCGGATATGTCAAGCTGGGTGTGCCGGTTGCGGGCAAGACCGGAACCACCAACGATGCGCGCGATGTCTGGTTTATCGGGTTTACCAGCAACATCGTTGCCGGTTGCTACATCGGCTTTGACAGGCCGCGCCCGATGGGGCGCAGCGCGTTTGGCGGCGCAATGTGCGGTCCTGTGTTTCAGGAATTCATGACCGAGGCGACGGCCAAATATGGCGGCGGTCAGTTTGCCATCCCGCCTGGCGGGACATTCATCAAGATCGATCGTTTCACCGGTGCCCGCCTGCCGAATGAAGCGTCCGGCCCCAATGTTGTCGCAGAGTATTTCCGTGACGGGGAAGAACCGATATTCGGCCTGACATTTGATGGCGGATTTGCCATGGGATCGAACCTGCCGTTGTTCGAAGAAGTGATCGAAAGCGGACGACAGGTCACGACATCGTCCGGTGAAACGGCGGTGGTCGGACCCAAGGCGGATTTCGGCACGGTCAGTTCCGGTGGATTGTACTAGACCCATTTAAGCGACCGGCACCGCTTGCCCGCGCTGCGGGGCTGGTTTATCACCGCATTTCCATCACTCTAGGACAGGTTATTGCCGGATGCGCGCAGACGCCCAAAACACTGTGGATCAAATTCAGAAGTCGCTGGACCTGCTGGGGCAGCGGCTGGATGTCGAAACGGCACCGTTCCGGCTGGAAGAATTTGATGCCCGCGTTGAAGATCCGAACCTGTGGGACAACCCCGAAGCCGCGCAAAAGCTGATGCGGGACCGGCAGGCGCTTGTGGACGCGATGGAGACCTATTCCAGCATCAAGCAGGAGTTGAGTGACAATATCGAACTGATCGAACTGGGCGAGATGGAGGACGATCAGGACGTTGTTGCCGAAGCCGAGGTCGCACTGAAGGCGCTTGCGATCAAGGCCGCGCAGAAAGAGCTTGAGGCGCTGCTGGATGGCGAAGCCGATGCAAATGACACGTTTCTGGAAATCAACGCCGGTGCGGGTGGTACGGAAAGCTGTGACTGGGCCAACATTCTGGCACGCATGTATGTGCGTTGGGCCGAACGCAAGGGCTACAAGGTTGAACTTCAGTCCGAAAGTGCGGGCGAAGAGGCCGGGATCAAATCGGCGACTTACAAGATTTCCGGCCTGAACGCCTATGGCTGGCTAAAATCGGAAAGCGGCGTGCACCGGCTGGTGCGCATCAGCCCGTTTGACAGCGCCGCCAAGCGGCACACGTCATTCTGTTCGGTCTGGGTGTATCCCGTTGTCGATGACAATATCGAAATCGAGGTGAATCCGGCTGATATCCGGATCGATACCTATCGCAGTTCGGGCGCGGGCGGGCAGCATGTGAACACCACGGATTCGGCGGTGCGCATTACCCACCATCCGACCGGGATCGTAGTGACATCTTCGGAAAAATCGCAGCATCAGAACCGTGATATCGCGATGAAGGCCCTGAAGTCGCGCCTCTATCAGATGGAACTGGACAAACGCAACGCAGCCATCAACGAAGCCCATGAAAACAAGGGTGACGCAGGCTGGGGCAACCAGATCAGATCTTACGTGTTGCAGCCCTATCAGATGGTCAAGGATTTGCGCACCAACTACGAAACATCCGATACCAAGGGCGTGCTTGACGGCGATCTGGACGGGTTGATGGGGGCCACACTGGCGTTGAATGCCAGCGGCAAATCCCGTGCCGAGGCGCGCGGCGCGGACTGAACGCCACCACACAAGACCGATCAGCATTGAACATCTTTTCGGGATGTTGCGCTGCGTGGGCGCGGCTTCTATCGTTCGCTGAACTTTAGAAGGGGATGTGGTGTGGACGTGCTGAACACGACGGCGTGTGATCTTTCCGACCGGTTGGACCGCAAGGAGATCAGTGCAGAAGAACTGATGCGCGCCACGCTGGCGCAGATTGACCGGATCAATCCGGACATCAACGCCATTGTTGCTTTGCGCGACGCCGATGACCTGCTGGCCGAGGCGCGGGCAGCGGATGCAGAAATATCGACTGCGCCGCGAAAAAGCGTGCTGCACGGCCTGCCCATGGCTGTGAAAGACACGGTCGAGGTGCAAGGCATCCGGTCTACCACCGGATCGCCGTTGTTTGCCGATCATGTTCCACAGACGGACGAGGTGCTGGCAGCACGGATGCGGGCGGGGGGTGCGATATTCATTGGCAAAACCAATGTGCCGGAATTTGGCATGGGCTCTCATACGTTCAATCCGATCTATGGCGCGACGCGAAATCCCTATGCGCCGGACCGCAGCGTTGGCGGATCCTCGGGCGGGGCTGCTGCGGCGCTGGCGACGCGGATGCTGGCGCTGGCAGACGGGTCTGATGCGATGGGCAGCCTGCGCAATCCGGCGGCATGGGCCAATGTCTACGGGTTCCGCCCGACTTGGGGGCGGGTGCCCAACGAACCGGCAGGCGATATGTATCTGAACCAACTGGTGACGGATGGACCGATGGCGCGCTCGCCTGCGGATCTGACAGCACTGCTGGATGTCATCGCGGGGCCGGACCCGCGCCAGCCGCACGGGATGGCCCATACCGCGCTTGGCCCGCAACTGGAGGCACCAGTGCGCGGGCGGCGGATCGGATGGCTGGGGGATTGGGGCGGCGCCTTTCAGGTCGAACCGGGAATCCTTGATATCGGGCGTGCGGCCCTGAACGTCTTTGTCGCTCAGGGCTGTCAGGTCGAAGAGGTACCGGCACCGTTTTCCGCCAGCGCCCTGTGGGACAGCTGGTGCGCATTGCGGGGCTTTGCGCGCGCCGGGTCGATGCGGGCGCTTTATGAAGACCCGGCCAAACGGGCGCTTTTGAAAGATGAAACCCTATGGGAAATCGAAAGTGGCCAAAATCAAAGCACGGCCGATATTTATCGTGCCAGCGAAATCCGGTCAGACTGGTTTCGGGCGGCAGCGGCGCTGTTTGAAACCTATGATGCGCTGATCATGCCATCTGTGCAGGTCTGGCCGTTTCCGATCGACTGGCGGTATCCGCAGGGCATCAACGGGGTCAAGATGGATACCTATCACCGCTGGATGGAATGTGTCGTGCCGGTCAGTCTGATCGGGTTGCCCAGCCTAAATATTCCTGTTGGCTTTGGCGCGACCGGATTGCCCATGGGCATGCAGATGTTCGGGGCGTTCGGTGATGATCTGGGCGCGCTGCAACTGGGCCACGCCTATCACCGCGCCACGGATTGGCCGAATACTCAGCCGCCAAAGATGTAACGGGCATTTCAGCAGGGGCTTGATCTTGGGGCGCGAACCGTTTTTTCTGTCGGTAACTATGGCGGGTGCGCGCGAAAAGGCACTGATCGCGCGGGGAGGCGCAACATATGGCAGAGACACCTGAGCTTGGCGTTCCGCCACTGGCCCCTGTCAACGGCGCGATGCTGCGCGAAGCTTTGGCGCGTGGATGGCAGGATATCCGCCGCGCCCCGCTTTACGGGTTGGCGTTTGCGGGGTTTTATGTCCTGGCCGGCTGGGCGATTGCGTGGATCACTTATCAGACCGGGCACACGTTCTGGCTGGTTCTGGCGGTGATGGGCTTTCCGCTGATCGGCCCGTTTGCCGCTGTCGGCCTTTACGAGGTGTCGCGCCGTCTGGAGGCAGGAGAGCCGCTGGACTGGAGCGGTGTGTTCGGAGTGATCCTGCTGCAAAGCAAGCGGCAACTGCCCTCGATCTGCGCGATCATCATCGTGATTTTCATGTTCTGGTTCTTTCTGGGTCACATGATTTTTGCGCTGTTCCTTGGCCTGTCGACGATGACAAACGTGTTTTCATCCCCTGATGTTTTCTTAAGCGCGAACGGCATCATGATGCTGACATTCGGAACGATCGTGGGCGCGGTCTTTGCGCTGATCCTGTACATGATCACGGTGGTGGCCCTGCCTTTGCTGCTGGACCGCGAGGTTGATTTCGTCACGGCGATGATCACCAGTTTCAAGTCCGTCGTGGCCAATCCGGTGCCGATGCTGGCATGGGCGGCGCTGATTGCCGGCATCACGTTTCTGGCGCTGATCCCGTGGTTTGTGGGCCTTCTGGTTGTCTTGCCGCTGTTGGGTCACGCCACATGGCATTTGTATCGCCAGATGGTCACAATGGCCGTCCCTGCGGAGTGACGGGCAGGGGCGGTAATCACCCCCGGTATTTCCGGCAAAAAAGGTACTTGCTGTTATTCTTCGCGGCCCTGCGCCACAAGCCGGGCATGAAGCGCGCGCGCATCTGCGTGGTTCTGTTCCAGGGCATAGACATAGGCATGGGTCAGGAAAAAACAGGCGGCATCCAGATCCGGTGCGGTATCGGCCGCCTGTGTGTAAAGCGGTACCAGCGCCAGACGGTCATCCGCGGCGTGGGCCTGTAGCAAGCGCTGGTCCAGAGCATTCATGGCGCGTTCCCTATTCTGCTGCCTGAGCCGGCGCGCTGATCGCATCGCGGTGCGCAATCACCTGTGTGGCGACCCAGTCATGAAAGTTGTGGGTTGGCCCGTCCATCGCGGGCGAGAATTTTCCGCCATCGAATCCGGAACCAAGCCGCCCGCGCTGCATGCCTTCAACAACAAAGACATCTTCCACAAACACGCCTTTCCACAGGGCGGCGTTGGACATGCGCATTTCGTCGCTTGTGTCGGGCTCTGCATAATAAAGATGCACGTGTTCGATGGTGCGGTCCTTGGCTTCGGGGACAAGGATGATCGCGAACGCATGATCGCGATGAACGCCAAGAAGTACGTTGGGATAGGCCGCGACATATTCGGCCGCTTCGTTCCATTTTGTGCCGACATCGGGGAAATCGGGGAACACGGCCCCGTTTTCGGCCTTGAGCTGTCGATAGACCAGCGTGCCCTGGCCTGAAAACTTGCCGGGTTCTTCGATGTTGTAGTGGTCTTCCAGCCGGGAGTAGCTGTTGAGGCCCGGATGGACCCACGGCAGGTGATAGCTCTCGCAGTAGTTTTCCACCGCAAGCTTCCAGTTGCAGTTCACCTCAAGCTGGAAACGGCTGTTGGGGCCGCCGTGATACATCGGCTTGTCAAAATCGGCCCAACGTTGGATCAGATCGGCAAAGGCCTCTTCAAAGGCCGGTGCGTCACCGCTGAGGTTGATCCAGACGACATCGCGCCAGACATGGCTGTGCACTTCAATCAGGCCCAGCAGGGCACGATCAATATCGGCGTGGGTGTTGTGCCCCGGTCCGCCGACATGGGGCGTGCTGACCAGCTTGCCTTCGGTGGAATAACACCAGCTGTGATAGGGGCAGCGGATCGCGCCTTCGATCTTGCGCGGTTCTTCGACCAGGATCATGCCGCGGTGGCGGCAGGTGTTCTGAAACACCTTGATTGCGCCCGATTTGGCGTGCACCAGCAGCAGCGGCATCCCCAGAAAGGTCATTGGCACCGCATCACCCGGTTCCGGCACATCGGCAGCGACGGCCAGTCCGGCCCATTGTTTGGCCAGCACAGCCTGGTTTTCTTCGGCAATCACCGCATCGTCGATGTAATGGGCGTTGGGCAGGCCACGGGCTTGCGCGATGGGGCGGCGCACCGCGCTCAGATCGGTAAAGGTGGGATTCATGAAAGGCGACTCCGAAGGCAGGCGCAGGCGCGCGTTGAACTATCGGAGGACTTTACGGAAAATGCCTGTATCGGCTTGTCCGAAGGCGACGCGGTTTTGCCACAGGCGACACGCGGAGATCTATTGAAACGGTTGATCCAGTTGCAGCAGGCGACGATGAAACGGCAACAGATCCTCGACACCGCAGAACCCTGTATCGCGCGCGCATTTCAGCGCCGCGGCCGTGCCTGTTCCGATATGTTCATAAACCATTCGGGCAATCCGGGTGCTGGTGACGGATTCGCGCACGGTACGCGTGGCGTATCCGACCCAGAAATTGTTTTCGTAGGACGGCACGCGGCTGAGATAATTGAACGAACATGTCATCGAATTGCGACGCGATACGAACGCTGCAACCCCATCTTCCTGATGCATGACAAAGCCACGGAATTCACGGTTCTTCAGATCAAAAGGCAGGCCTTGCTGGCGCATGGCTTCTTTGGGTTCGTAGCCACGGATGTAAGTGTTGCTGTCTTTTCTGAACACAAGCACCAAACCTGTCAGCATCAGTTCTTCGTTCACAAAGCTGCGGCGCGAAAAACGGTAGAATCCGTCCGGGAACATTTCTGTTGTCACATTTCGGACGCTGTCGCCCAGAAAGTCGCGCAATACCGGAGTGTTGAACAGTTCATGATTGCCGTTCAGTTGCGCCACCGGTTCCAGCAACACCCGTGCATCGACGTTGAAAAACGCGCAGATGCGGGCCAGAACATCCGGCCGGGGAAAGCTTTCGCCGGACAGGTAACGGTTGAACTGGGTTCTGTTGATGCCCAACTGGCGCGATAACTCCGAAATGGACGGGTAGGCGCTGGCAAGATGACGCAAATTAGCGCCAAACATATTGCGTAGCTCAGCGGGCGATCGTGCGGGTTTTGTCATCTTCAGTTCTTTTTAACGGGCGTAATATAGATCGGATAGTGCCGGTCGCGGGGTGTATTCCACAAAAAGCAATCAGTTCTTACAGTTTTGACGCTAATTAGCGTCGCACATGACGCCAGTTCGCGACACAACCCTAGCGGTGCGGACACAAAATGCAAGAGGGCGACACGGTATTAGTAATGTTGTTTCGGCAGGTGATCATGAAAACTGAAAGGGAATTTTAATCTGGGAATGAACATGATTGGCGTAGTACTTTGGAGCGACACGACAGATCGAAAAGCGGTCATCTGGTGCGAGGACCATGGCGACCTTGCGTTCTACACCAGATCGCAGGATTCATCCGCGCAGGATTTCCTGATGGACGCGGGTGATCTGGTTCAGTTTGATCTGACGGTGGACCGACATTTGCGTTACGCCCATAACCCAAGGCTGGTCGCGGACGGGCTGTACCCTGATCTGGCAGGAACGCTGACAGATGTTTCCGGCGCGCAGCCAGCCCGCACGGAATCCGCCGAAATCGTACCCTTCAAGCCGCGCGGGATCGAGTTTGCCGGACCTATGCTTGAACATCCGGCCGGGGACAGCGGATTGTTGCCGCCAGCCTCGGCCAATCAGTAGGTTCCTGATCTATTCGCCGCGGGGCAGGGCGGCGACACCGGTGCGCGCCACCTCGACCAGACCCAGGGGGCGCATCAGATCGGCAAAGGCGTCGATCTTTTCAGGCGCGCCGGTAATTTCAAAGATAAAACTGTTCAGCGTGCTGTCGACCACGCTGGCGCGGAAAATGTCGGCAAGGCGCAGCGCTTCGACACGCTTGTCACCCGCGCCGGCCACTTTGAACATCGCCAGTTCGCGTTCAACCGACGCACCTTCGACCGTCAGATCGTGAACTTCATGCACCGGTACGATCCGGCCCAGTTGCGCCTTGATCTGATTGATCACCTGCGGTGTGCCGGATGTGACGATGGTGATGCGCGACAGATGTCCTGTGTGATCCACTTCGGCGACGGTCAGGCTGTCGATGTTGTAACCGCGCCCTGAAAACAGGCCGATCACCCGCGCCAGAACACCTGCTTCGTTGTCCACCAGAACAGCCAGCGTGTGCTTTTCCTCGACATCCGAAAAGTTCGGGCGCAGGTTGTAGGCCGAATGGCTGGTTGCGCCTTTTTTGATTTTGAGAGCAGACATTTATGTGCCTTTCCTGAAGTTCTTTTGCCGGTCGATCCGGCTGTTCCCGTTGGGTTTCCGATCAGGAAACGCGTCTAAACCATCACCGATCCCTTGGCGTCGATGACGCCCTGGGTTTCGGCCTCACCCAGCAGCATTTCGTTATGCGCCTTGCCGGACGGGATCATCGGGAAACAGTTTTCATGCTTTTCAACCAGACAGTCGAAAATGACCGGCCCTTTATGGTCGATCATCTCCATGATCGCATCGTCCAGATCAGCCGGATCGCTGCACCGGATGCCCTTGGCCCCGAACGCTTCGGCCAGTTTGACGAAATCGGGCAATGCCTCTGACCAGCTTTCCGAATAGCGCTCGCCGTGCAGCAATTCCTGCCACTGGCGCACCATGCCCAGACGTTCATTGTTCAGAATGAACTGTTTCACGGGCAGGCGGTACTGAACGGCCGTGCCCATTTCCTGCATGTTCATCAGCCAGCTTGCTTCGCCTGCGACGTTGATCACCAAGGCATCAGGATGGCCCATCTGCACGCCGATGGAGGCGGGGAACCCATAGCCCATAGTGCCCAGACCGCCCGATGTCATCCAGCGGTTGGGATCTTCGAAATTCAGGTATTGCGCGGCCCACATCTGGTGCTGTCCCACCTCGGTACAGACATAGCGGTCGCGGTCCTTCGTCAATGCTTCCAGCCGCGCGAGGGCGTGTTGCGGACGGATCACCTTGCCTGTTTGCTTGAACGCAAGACAGTCCACCTTGCGCCATTCATCAATCTGGGCATGCCATTTGGCGATGCCTTCGGCATTGGTTTTGCGGCCGCGCGCCTTCCAGACTTTCAGAATATCTTCCAGCACATGGGCCACATCGCCCACGATTGGAATGTCGGTCTTGATCACCTTGTTGATCGAAGACGGATCGATATCGATGTGGGCCTTTTTCGACTTCGGGCTGAACGCATCCAGACGTCCGGTGATCCGGTCGTCAAACCGGGCGCCGATGTTGATCATCAGATCACAATCGTGCATCGCCAGATTGGCTTCGTACAGGCCGTGCATGCCCAGCATCCCCAGCCAGTTCTTGCCCGACGCCGGATAGGCGCCCAGACCCATCAGGGTTGAGGTGATGGGAATGCCGGTCGCATCCACCAGTTCGCGCAACAACTGGCTGGCCGCAGGGCCAGAGTTGATCACGCCGCCGCCGGTGTAGAACAGCGGTTTCTTGGCTTTTTCCAGCGCCGCCACCAGTTCGGTAATCTCTTCCATATCGCCCTTGACCTGCGGCTGGTAGCGGCTGGTCTTTTGTTTCGGGCCTGTATAGCTGCCGGTCGCAAACTGGACGTCCTTGGGGATATCCACAAGAACCGGGCCGGGGCGTCCGGCGGTGGCAACGTGAAACGCTTCGTGAATGACTTCGGACAGTTTGTCGGTCTCTTTCACCAGCCAGTTGTGTTTGGTGCAGGGGCGGGTGATGCCAACAGTATCGGCCTCCTGAAAGGCATCGGACCCGATCATGAAGGTTGGTACCTGTCCGGTCAGAACGATGATCGGGATACTGTCCATCAGGGCATCTGTCATACCGGTTACGGCATTGGTCGCGCCGGGGCCGGATGTCACCAGACACACACCCGGCTTTCCGGTGGCGCGGGCATAGCCTTCGGCGGCATGTGCCGCGCCCTGTTCGTGGCGCACCAGAATGTGGCGAATATCGTTTTGCTGAAAAATCTCGTCATAGATCGGCAGCACGGCACCGCCGGGATAGCCAAAGACTGTATCCACACCCTGATCCCTGAGGGCCTGGACAATCATTTTCGCTCCGGTCATTTGACGTGTCATCTGCGTTGCTCCGTTTAATCAGACGTGTCTTTCTTGTGCGCATAAAAAAGCCCCCGTTCGGGCGGGGGCGCATGGGAACCAATATGGTGTACCGTTACCGGCCCATGCGCTGTCTTCCTACGATGACGACTAGTTCTGTCATATTCAAAGGCTTCCTTACGTGTCGCGCGGACTTTAGGAGCGGGGTGCGGGGCCGTCAACAGGCAAATCGCACAAAAAATGTCGCAGGGATGCATTTTTCTTTCGGTTTATTGCGCAAAAATCGTCGTTTTTGGTTGATTTGGGAAAACGATGCGCGAATTTTGCGTGAATCTACACAAATCGGCAACGGCTTGGAGGTGCTTTCATTGCACACAAAAGCGCGTCTGGTCCGAAGATCCGCGTTTGCGCCTATTCCTTTTGGCAGGCGAAATGCCGGTACGGTTCCCTTCATCGGGAACGAACGGACAAGGGTGCAGGCTTGATCTGCCCCCTCGATAACGGCTATCGAAGCAAATCCGAAGACACATCAACATGTCTTGCGAAGCCAAAGGGGCAGTACGTGACCAAAACAACCGATATGCAAAAGACCGTTCTTTGGGGAAATGTGGTGCGGTGTCTTTTGATATGCAGCGTGCCTGCTGCCTTGTTTTATGTGATCACTGTCTGGATCATGTCGATGTCGGGCTTCAGCTATATCGAAATGACCAGAGATCCGGCACAGCAGACGGACACGTCCAGCTTTCTGGGGTTTCTGTCCAACATCGGCAGCTGGTTATGGGTGTCAGGCGCGGCCTTCTGTTTCTTCCGCATCGCGACTGATGATTTTCCGGTGGGCGATACGCACCGGACCTTGCTGATCCTGATTGGCGGGTTTTCGTTTTTTCTGGCTGTCGATGACTTTTTCCTGATCCATGACCGCTACATTGCGGAAGGCATCATAGTGCCGCTTTATGCGATTTTCATCGGGTACGTGCTGAAACGGTTTCGCGCCAAGATTTTCGAAATTGACGGGGCTGCGTTCCTGCTGGCGATGACGTCGCTGGCGATGTCTGTGCTTGTCGATGCTGTGCAGGAAATCCTGCCAATAGACTACGGGCTGGGGCAGGCGCTGGAAGAAGGGTTCAAGTTTGTCGGCATCGCAACGTGGACGTATTTCTGTTTTCAGGTTGCCGCCTTCAGGTCAGATGCATCTGCGGCACAAACCGGAACGTGAAAGCAACAGGTTTGGCCCGTTAACGGTTCTGCACCGCAGATTGATCCAAGGTCGTGACCGGGCGCGTGCGGATAGTGTTGCCGTTACAATCCTGCGCCGGTGCCCTGCAACACGCCGTGTTCCATCGCATAGCGGGTCAGCCCGGCGGTGCTGGAAATCCCCAGTTTGCGTTTGATGTTCTTGCGATGGGTTTCAACGGTGCGCACGGAAATATCCAGATCAAGCGCCACTTCCTTGTTGGATTTGCCCTGGGCCAGTTGCAAAAGGATGGTCTGTTCCCGCCCGGTCAGCGCCTCGCGCTCGGTGCCGGGTTTGGGTTCCAGCGATCCCTTGGCACCGGTGCACAAGTAGCGATTGCCCTGCATCACTGTATCAATCGCCTGCTTGATCTCGTCTGTCGGTACGTCTTTCAGCACATAGCCCATCGCCCCGTGCGACAGGGCGGATGCGATATATTCGGGGCTGTCATGCATCGACAGGATCAGAATGCGGGTGTCGGGGGCCTGCTCCAGCAGAATTTCCGTGGCCGACAATCCGCCAAGTTCGGGCATGTTCAGATCCATCAGGATCACATCCGGTTTCAGATGCGCCACCTGTTCCACCGCCTCGCGCCCGTTGGACAACGTGCCGACAACACGAATGTCATCATAGCTTTCCAGAATGGACTGGATGCCTTCGGCGACCATGGGATGATCATCGACGATCAGAACAGAGACAGGATCGGTCATGCGCTTGCCTTTTTCGGTGGTTCTTTGGGTGTTTCGGTGCTCGATTGCGGTGGCAAAAGATGGGTCAACGGCACCTGAGCCTCGATAATTGTGCCCTCGCCAGATTGCCCGCTGCGGGCTGAGAAGATGCGCAACGTGCCGTCAAGCTGTTCAATGCGTTCCTGCATGTTGCGCAAACCCAGCCCTGTTGCGCGGCGGTCTTCGCTGTCTGACAGGCCGCTGCCGTTGTCGGCGATGCGCAGGGTCGCGCCTTTTTTATGGCCACGGATGTCAACGCTGACGCGGGTCGCACCGGAATGGCGTTCGATATTGGTCAGCGCCTCTTGCGCGATACGATAAAGCGCGATTTTTGCGTCCGGACCCAGCCGGTTGCGAAACACCACCGTGTCAAACTCTGTCTCGATACCGGTGCGGGCGCTGAATTCGTCCACCAGCGTTTTCAGGGCGGGGCCAAGCCCAAGATCATCCAGCACGCCGGGGCGCAGATCGCGGCTGATACGGCGGACTTCGGTAATGGCCTCGGCCAGATTTTCGATGCCTTTGTCAAGCGGGGCGGCGGCCCCGGTATCCTGTGCGCCCAGCCTGCGGCGTGCAGTATCCAGCGCATAGCGCACCCCGACAAGGATCTGGCTGATGCCGTCATGCAATTCACGGGCCACGCGCCCGCGTTCTTCTTCCTGGGCATCAAAGACACGCTGGGTCAGTTTTTTCAGCTTTGCATCGGCCAGACGCCGTTCTCGGATATTGATCACCATGCCCGATACGAAAACCGCCAGCAGCGCCGCCAGTGTAATTGCCCCGATGTAAAAGAACGTGCGTTCCACGCGGGTTTCAACCTCGGCGCGGGCGGCGGCCACGGTGGCCAGCACATCGTCGATGAACACGCCGGTGCCCACAGCCCAACGCCAGCTTTGAAAGCCGGTGACATAGGCCACCATCTGCGCTTCTTCTCCGGTCGAGGGTTTGGGCCACAGGAAGGTGTGATATCCGGCACCGCTGCGGGCCAGATTGATGAATTCATCAACGATTGGGGTGCCTTCGCTGTCAGTCAGACCCGCCCAGTTCTGATTGATCCGGTCGGTCTGGCGCGGGCTGACCAGATTGGTGCCGTCGTAATCATAGACAAAGAAAAAACCCTCGGTGCCGTAAATCATCGCCGAAAGGATCTGTGCGACCTGATCCTTGGCCTGCTGGTCATCGGGCTGGGCGGACCCGTAGATGAAATAGAACCCGTTGCGCGCCTGCGTTACGTAATTGCGCAATTCGGCTTTCTTTGCCTCGATCAACTGGTTTTCAAGCGATTTGATTTCGCGTTCCGCCAGGGTACGCGACTGGACAGCCACCAAGGCCGCAATCGCAGCCACGGCCAAAATAAGTGGAACCGATGCCACCAAGGCCAGTTTTTGGGCATAGTTGGGCCGGAATCGTGCAAAAAGCGAACGCATAAGGGATCGTTACGGCGAATCGCGCGCAAATCAAAGGGCAAGCGCGGCGTCAGGCGCACATGAAGCGCGGCATGTACTCCGGTCTTGGTCAAAAAATGGCGTCGATCCAAAGAAAATTCCGAAAAAACGGCGCGCTCTACGCAGTACTAGGTATTCACAATCGTAACGGTCTACATATGGTGGCGACACTCGAAACGATCCGCCCGTGTGTCTGGCTTTGGCTGTGCGCAGGGCATCTTATATCTGGGAGGATTGCTTAATGGATCGTCGTTCCTTTTTGAAAACATCCGCATTGGGTGGCTCGGCCGCCGCGGCAACAACACTGGCGGCACCTGCATACGCGCAAGGCCAGCGGACCCTGACCATGGTCACATCATGGCCGCGCGGATTTGCGGTTCTTGACGATGCCGCCACCTATTTTGAAGAAATGGTTGGCGCCATGTCCGATGGTCAACTGACCATCGACAAGAAAGCACCGGGCGAACTGGTGGGTGCGTTCGAAGTGTTTGACGCAGTGTCGTCCGGTCAGGCCGATCTGTATCACTCGGCAGATTACTATTTCATCGGCCAGCATCCGGCATATGCCTATTTCACGGCCGTTCCGTTCGGCGGCACAGCGCAAGAACTGACCAACTGGTACCATCACGGTGGCGGTCAGGACCTGCACAACAAGCTGGGTGAAATCTTTAACCTGCGTTCGTTCCTTGCGGGCAACTCCGGTTCGCAGTCGGGCGGCTGGTTCCGTAACGAAATCACATCGGCCAACGACTTTAACGGTCTGAAGTTCCGCATGCCCGGTCTGGGCGGCAAGGTGCTGGGCAAACTGGGCGCATCGGTTCAGAACATTCCCGGCGGCGAGCTGTATCAGGCGCTGTCTTCGGGTGCTCTGGACGGTCTGGAATGGGTTGGTCCGTTTGCGGATGAACGCGCCGGTTTCCAGGAGGTGGCCAAAGTCTACTACACCGCCGGTTTCCACGAGCCGGGTTCGGGTCTGGCCGTTGGTATGAACCTTGACGTCTACAACGATCTGTCACCTGCGCATCAGGCCATCGTGGCCAACGCCGCCATGGCGACAACGCATACCCAGCTGGCCGAAACACTGGCCAACAACGGTGCCGCGCTGAAGCGTCTTCAGGCGCAGGGCGTAAAAACCATGCAGTTCCCTGACGATGTGTGGGACGCATTCGGTGCCGCATCCAAGGAAGTCATGGACGAAAACATGAGCGACGAACTGTTTGCCGAAATCCGTGCAAGCTTTGAAGCATCGCTTGCGGCCAGCTCGGACTGGATCCTGCAATCGGACGGCTACTACGTTGCTCAGCGTAACCGCGTTCTGGGAGGCTGATCTGCCATAGCGGATCAAAAGAATGGAAAGACAGCGCTGACTGGCGCTGTCTTTCGACACTTGAAGACGCCTGTTTTTTGCAGGTCAGAACATTATAGACGACCAGACACGCGCTTTTGCGCTGTTGGGAGGGGACACCGGGATGGAAGAAAACGCCGATGGCGCCAGCGTATTTGGCGCGCTTGCAGACGGAGTGATGTGGTTTTTCACCAATCTTGCCGAAGCGTTTTACAATTTCGGCTACGCGATCACCAATCCCGGCCTCTGGCTGGACTGGACCAATAAAGAAGCGGTCATGCGCTTTGTATATTATGGCGGTTCGGTCGAATTTTTCTTTGTCATTCTGGCCGCGTTCTTTGTGCTGACGGCGCTGGGCATGTGGCGACACCAGATCATGTGGGGCTATGTCCGCGTGTTGGAAGGCTTTGCCAACACGGTGGGCCGCTTTTTCGCATGGGCGGGCCTGTTGATGGTACTGCAACAGATCGTCATCGTGTTCATGCAGCGTATTTTCACGCGCCCCGACATTTCCATCGGCTTTGGTATTCCGCTGCAATTCGATATCAGCTGGTTTGCCGAAGAGCTCAAGCTTTACAACGCGTTGGTGGTTTGTCTTTGTGCGGCCTACACCTTTGTGCAGGGCGGGCATGTGCGGGTCGATCTGTTCTATTCCGTCGTCAAATTCCGGACCAAAAAAATCATCGACATGTTCGGTTCTCTTTTCTTCATGATGCCGATGGCTGTCCTGACATGGATGTATGGCTGGTATTTCATGTGGCGCCACCTGATCGTGCCAAAGCCGTCCGCGTCCGACACGCTGGACCGTCTGCTGCTGAAATCGCGCGCGATGCGCTGGAACGTGGAAACCATCGGCTTCAGCCCGAACGGCTTTAACGGCTATTTCCTGTTCAAAGTGCTGTTGTGCGCCTTTGCGGCGATGATCTTTTTGCAAGCGGTTTCGATGTTCTACCGGTCCTACCTTGAATGGCGTGAAGGTCCGGAAAGCGAAAACAAATACCTCGACAGGGATACCCTGGGCGAAGGTGAAGAAGCCTATGAAGGCGCACATTAATCTACGGGACGGTTCTGATGTTTTTTGGTCTTGATGGCGTCGAAGTTGGCCTGATTATTGTATGTATCTGCCTGTTTGGCGGTATTCTGTCGGGGTTTCCGGTGGCTTTTGCCATTGCCGGCGCCGGTGTGATTTCTTTCGGCATCATCGCCGCGCTGGACAGCGCTGGTTTGCTGATACATGCCGCGATCGACACTGGCAGCCAGGCCTATCGGGATCTGGTGAATTCCGGGGTCAAGGCAGACAGTATATCGATTTTCCGATATCCGGATATGCCACGCATCGCCGAACCGGTATTCCCGCAAGGATGGGAAACCGCGCTGGATCGCAACGTGTCCTTTGTTGTCAACAGGATGAACGAACGCGTGCTGGCCGGTCAGTCCATCGAAACGCTGCTGGCGGTTCTGATGTTCGTTCTGATGGGGATCACGCTGGAACGCTCCAAGATCGCCAATGATCTGCTGACCACAATGGCGCGCGTGTTCGGCCCGTTGCCCGGTGGTCTGGCCGTGTCGATTGTGGTTGTGGGCGCGTTTCTGGCCGCCTCGACAGGGATTGTCGGCGCGACGGTTGTCACCATGGGTCTGCTCGCCCTGCCAACCATGCTGCGCAACAATTACTCCCCTGAAATCGCCACGGGTGTGATTGCCGCATCGGGCACATTGGGGCAGATCATCCCGCCTTCGATCGTGATCGTTCTGCTGGGCACATTGGCGGGCGATCTGTATTCCGCCGCGCAGGAACAACGCGCGGTTGCTGCCGGATGTACCGACGCGCTGACCTTTCTGGGCGAACCGGCGGTTGTGTCGGTCGGCACGCTGTTTCAGGCCGCGCTGCTGCCGGGGATCATGCTGGCGCTGCTCTATGCGCTTTACGCCTTTGGATATGCGTTGATGAACCCCGAAAAGGCGCCTGCCGTCGAAATGGGATCCAGCAACAAGGAACCGATCACCCGCGGTGAAGGCCTGACATGGTTTCTGGCAGCACCGATTGCCCTGATCGGCGGGGCGATCCTGCTGGGCAGTGTCAACATGATCGGCAGCCAGAATCTGACTGTATCTACCTTTTCCGACATCGGCGAAGGCGCCAGCCTGCGCACGCGCGTCGGCGACGAATGCAAGGCGTCGATGATCGATCTGCACGGACAAGAGGCATGGGACATCGCCGTGGCCGAACAGCAGGCGATTGATGATGCGGGCGGCGTTGTTCAAAGCGAACGCCTGAGCGACGAAGAATACGCCGAGGCGCAGGCCGAAAAGCTGGCCGGTGTGGCGCCCATCGGAACCGGTATCGCGATCCTGCTGATCCTGATGTCGCTGGTTCTGACCACGGCGCGGGGGATTTCGCCTTCGTCCGATCCCAAGCCGTTGCTGATCGGCGGGATCGGTGTCGTGCTGGCGGTGATGGTGGACATATTGTTTGTCTCTGCCACAACCACACCCGGGATCACTCTGTTGATGCTGGCGATCCCTCTGGCAATGATCCTTTACGGGTGTCGTCAGGCAGTGGGGCGCCTGACCCAGAACGAACTGATCCGTGTCGTGTTTCCGCCGCTGGTTCTGATCGTGGCCGTGCTGGGTTCGATCCTTGGCGGGATCACCAACCCGACACCCGCGGCGGCTTTGGGCGCTGGCGGTGCGATCATGCTGGCCGCCTATCGCAAACTGAAGGATGAACAGAAAACGCCCAAGGTCA
The DNA here is from genome assembly GCF_051013555.1 of Sulfitobacter sp. TBRI5. Lineage (NCBI taxonomy): Bacteria > Pseudomonadati > Pseudomonadota > Alphaproteobacteria > Rhodobacterales > Roseobacteraceae > Sulfitobacter > Sulfitobacter sp. TBRI5. The sequence goes on from NZ_CP112884.1 coordinate 2,926,113, forward strand.
TCATCTGGTCTACCTTTGCAATCATCATCTGTATTCTGGTCGGCGTGAATTTCGATCTGCGGATCAATCAGGATGTCGTGACGTTTGAAAACTGGATCGCGTTCTTTGTGGCTTACGGAACGTATCTTTATGCGATGTTCGGTTTGCTGTTCGCGTGCTGGACACTGTTCCGCAGCGGCATTCTGAGCCCGGTTGTCCGCGAAACGGCCAAGGTGACATCGATGGTGTTCACCATCCTGATCGGATCGCAATTGCTGAACCTTGTGGTGATCTCGTTCGGCGGAGAGCATTATATCCAGCAGTTCCTGAAAAGCTTTGATAACGAATTCAGGGTGTTCCTGCTGGTCATGGTGGTCTTGTTCGTTCTGGGTTTTGTGCTTGATTTTCTTGAGATCATTTACATCGTCATTCCGATTGTCGGGCCGGTGATCTACGGCGGATCGTTTGACCCGAAATGGGTCACGATCATGATTGCGGTGAACTTGCAAACCTCGTTCCTGACACCGCCCTTCGGCTTTGCCCTGTTCTACTTACGCGGGGTCGCGCCAAAAGAGGTGACGACAGGGCATATCTACCGGGGTGTCGCGCCCTTTGTGCTTATTCAGGTCGTCGGGCTGGCCATCCTGTGGTTCTTCCCCGCGATCGTGACCATCGTGCCCGCGCTGATGCCGAACTAGACAGTCGGCAAGCAGGCATTGTGACGAACGAAGGGGGCGAATGCGCCCCCTTCTTTATTGTGAATGTCTGGCAAGGGTGCGGGCGCTATTCGGTGAACCGGTCAACCACGGTAATGCCTGCGGTCTGGCCGTGGTCCATCATCTTGAGTGTCTTGCCAACGTCAGACAGGGCAATGCGGTCTGTTACAAGTTGCCCAAGGTTCAGCTTGCCCTTCAGGACCATGTCAAACAGCGTTGAAAAGCCAGCGGCACCCAGGCCGCGCATTCCAAAAATCGCCAGTTGTCTGGCATAGACCAGTTCCAGCAATGGCAATGATACGGTTTCGTGGGGGCCCACCGGCATGCCGATCTGCACATGACGACCCAGTTTGCGTAAAGAGCGCAGAGAGTTTTCAAAGGTTGCAGCAATGCCAAGCGCATCGACCGAGACATGCGCGCCCCCTTGCGTTGCGTCGCGGACAGCCTCGGCGACGTCCGCGACCTGAGCGGCGTTGATACACACCTCTGCGCCCAGGTTCCTGGCCTTTTTCAATGCGTCCTCCGACACATCCACCGCGACAATGCGGGCGGACAGTGCCGATGCCAGCATGATCGCCGACAGGCCCACACCGCCGCAGCCATGCACGGCAATCCATTCATCCGGTTGAAGATTTGCCCGTTCCCGCAACCCGCGCCACGCGGTCGTGACGCGGCACCCCATTCCGGCGGCTTCGGCATAATCCACGCTGTCAGGCAGTCTGACCAGATTGAAATCAGCGGTCTGCACCGCGACACGTTCGGCAAAGGCACCCCATTGGGTGAACCCGACCAGTCTTTGGCTTTCACAGATCGTCGGCTGGCCGCCAACGCAATCAGGACAGTGCCCGCAGCCCAGAATGAAGGGGGCCGTGACACGGTCGCCCTTTTGGAAGCTAGTACAATCTGCCCCGACCTCCTGAATGATGCCTGCGAATTCATGGCCCATGACATGGGGCAGGGACAGGTCTGCTTCTGCGCCGACCCAGGTGTGGTGATCCGAACGGCACACGCCGCAGGCCTTTACGCCCACGATCACCCCGTCCGGCGGGCATTCGGGGTCTTTCACCGTTTCCAGGGGAATATCGTCGTTGAACCGGTGGAGGACAGCAGCTTTCATCGGGAACACTTTGCATCAGGGTTTCCTGATGAATACCGGAAGGTGCCTTGCCCCGCCTGTGTCAATCTCGACAAATGCAGGCACAAACAAGACATCGAAAAGCAGTGTGATCGTGTTGAGCGTGCGCGCGCTCGTCAGCGCGTCGGATGCTTGTCCGGCAGAAAGATGTTGGCAACCTGTTCGGCAATCGGGTCCGTCGACAGCGGGTGGCGGTCGGAACTGTAGGCCGCAGGATCGCGCATTTTCTGCCATGCACCGCCAAAGTAGACTTCCAGCCCGGAAAACTTGGCCTTGTAGCCCATTTTCTGACTGCCGGGCACCCAGTAGCCCAGATAGACATAAGGCAGCCCCGCATCACGCGCGATTTCGATATGATCCAGGATCAGGTAGGTGCCCAGACTGTTGCGGGGCCGGTCGGGATCGAAAAACGAATACACCATGCTCAGCCCGTCGCTCAGAACGTCTGTCAGGCTGACACCGACAAGCTGACCAGTGCTTTGATCGGTATATTCCACCACGCGGCTTCGGATCGGGGTTTCCTCGATCATCGCGGCGAATTCGAACACATCCATATCGGCCATACCGCCGGTCGCATGGCGGCTGTCCAGATAGCTGCGAAACAGCGCATATTGATCTTCTGTGGCCCATGGCGCCGTGGCGCGGCGGGTGATACGCGCGTTGCGCCGCAATGTGCGTTTCTGGCTTTTGGATGGGCGAAACGCCGACACATCAATGCGCGCCGACAAACAGGCGGAACAATCCGCACAGGACGGACGGTACAGCACATTCTGTGACCGGCGGAATCCCTGCTGGGACAAGCTGTCATTCAGCTTTTCCGCGTTCTCGCCCTGCAACGCGGTAAACAGCTTGCGCTCCATCCGGTCGTCCAGATAGGGGCACGGTTGCGGGGCCGTCACATAGAATTGGGGCGCTATGGGAAGCGTGTGGCGCATTTCAGGTCCGACGTCAGAATGTCGGGATGATAACAATGGATTTGCGTCAGGCCAAGCGTTGATATTACAGGGTTCTTAAACCGGCCCACGCCGGTTCAGGGCAGTGGTTCCAAGCACCATGTCGGTCAGACCCTGACCGCGCTGTGATGTTGCCATAAGCACGACAGAAACCAATTGGATCAGCGGTAATCCTACAGAAAAGATGTAGCCCAGATTGTGAAGAAACGCCGTGGCAAAGTCGAATTTCATGCCGTCATTTCGGCGGAATTCGATGTTCATAAGGCGCATGCCCCATGTCGCGGACCGGTTTGAAATCGTCAAAAGCCGATAAATGAAGCTGACTGTCAGAACCAATAGCGGAAAAACCCAGAACGCCAGCGTCACCGTCAGCAGGCCGATGATCACGCAGATCAGCAGGATCACAATGGTATCGAAACACCATGCCAGCAGACGTTTGGCTGGTACGCTGGAATAGAATTCCGACTGGTAAACGGGATCGGGCAAATGGGTCATTTCGGGCCTGTGATATGTTGAAACGGGTCGGCCCCCGCTTAAGGGGGCCGCACCGGGTGTATCAGGGTCAGATGGTTTTGTCAGATGTGTCGTCTGCATTGGTGGCATCCGATTTCGCCTTGCGGGCGCGTTCGTCCATGAACTGGTCAAACTCGGATTTGTCCTTGGCTTCGCGCAGACGTTCCAGAAAGCTTTCGAAATTCATCTGCTCTTCTTCCAGGCGGCGCAATGTGTCGGCCTTGTAGGCGTCAAAGGCGCTGTTGCCGGTGGTGGACATTGCCGTTCTTGCGGTGCGCGACCATGCCTTTGCGTTTGTGCGGCGGCTACAGGAAGAATTGAACATGCGTTTGCTCCAGATCATGTAAAAGAGAAGGGCCAAACCAACGGGCCAGAAGAAGATGAACCCCAGCACCATGGCCGCGATCCAGGCACCTTTGCCTTTGTCGTCCAGCCACGCCTCGGTTCTGGACAACCAGCCGAAACGCGGGCCGGTCATCTGGGTTGGGTGTGTAACAGTAGACATTTCGGGTTCTCCGTTGTTGGGTACGGCACTATCGCCGCAAGGAAGTCCAAGAATTGGAAGGAATGTAAATCCCCTTCACATCTAATAGATTGGAATTCCCTGTCGGCCTTGCAAGACCCTATGTGAATCTTTTTTACATTTTTTTGATTTACGACGTGAAATCAACAACCTGTGCATTCGTCGCGCGGATCAGATCGGCTGGTGCGACGGCAAAAACATGCCGCGGGGTGCCTGCTGCTGCCCAGATTTCGGTAAATTCGGTCAATCGCGGGTCCATGAAACAGCGGATCGGGGTCAGATGCCCCAACGGCGACACACCGCCAATGGCAAAACCGGTCTGGGCGCGCACCGCGTTGGCATCCGCCTTGCCCAGTTGTGCCCCTGCCACCTGTGCGGCGGCGTCCAGATCGACCTGATTGCCACCGGCTGTGAGGAACAGAATGGCTTGCCCATCGTCCTGACGGGCGAAAATGATCGATTTTGCAATCTGGTCCACATCGCACCCGATGGCCGCTGCGGCATCCTGCGCGGTGCGGGCATCGCTGGTTTCGCGGATCGTTTCACGCAGCTGCGCCGCGGCCAGTGCGGCGCGCACCCGGGTCAGACTTTTGCTCACAATGTCGCCTTTCGATCATGTCTTAATTGCTATTGACGGCATATAACCTGCGCCGCATTCCTTGAACCATGAGTTTTTCGAACCGTATCACGTCCATGCCCGTCGCCTACGATCCGGATCGCGGAGATGAGGCGCGCGCCGCCTTGCCTGAACTGTCGGGTGTTCTGGCCGATCTGGTGGGCGGTGCGGCAGGATGCAGCCCCTATCTATGCGGTCTGATCGAAAAGGAAGCCGCCTGGCTGCCCGAGGCACTGGACGCCCCGGAAGACGCTGTGACGGCGGAATTTGCGCGGATTTCTGCCCTGTCGCCGGATGCGCTGAACACAGGGTTGCGACAGGCCAAGCGACGTATCGCCTTGCTGACGGCTCTGGCCGATCTGGGGGGCGTTTGGCCCCTTGAGCAGGTCACTGCCACGCTTAGCGATCTGGCAGATCTGGCCTGTGACCGGGCGTTGAAAACGGCCATTGCCGCCCAGATCAACCGCAAGAAACTTCCCGGAATGACAGAGGATGATATCGAAACCGCCGGCGGTATGGTCGTTCTGGCCATGGGCAAGATGGGCGCACGGGAACTGAACTATTCCTCGGATATTGATCTGATCTGTCTGTTTGACGAAAGCAGGTTTGACCGGGACGATTTTCACGATGCCCGCACCGCATTTATCCGCGCCACCCGACAGATGAGTGCCGCGTTGAATGACCTGACCGGTGATGGCTACGTATTCCGGACCGATCTGCGTCTGCGCCCCGATCCTGCCGTCACCCCGGTGTGCATCGCGATGGAAGCGGCGATGCGTTACTACGAAAGTCTGGGGCGCACATGGGAACGCGCCGCTTATATCAAAGCACGTCCGGCAGCGGGCGATCTGGCGGCTGGCAACAGGTTTCTGGGCGATCTCACCCCGTTCGTGTGGCGCCGTCATCTGGATTTCGCCGCGATTCAGGATGCCCACGACATGCGCCTGCGGATCCGCGAACACAAAGGTCTGGGCGGCCCGATGAGCCTGCCGGGGCATAACATGAAACTGGGGCGCGGCGGCATCCGCGAGATCGAATTCTTTACGCAGACACGCCAGATCATTGCCGGCGGGCGGGATACCGATCTGCGTGTGCGCGGCACGGTTGACGGATTGCGGGTGCTGGCTGCCAAGGGCTGGGTGCCCGAGGATGTGGCGACACGGCTGAGCGATCACTACCGCGCGCATCGTATGGTCGAACACCGGTTGCAGATGGTGCATGATGCGCAAACCCATGATCTGCCGAATTCCGAAGCCGGATTTGACAGGATCGCCGCAATGATGGGCACCAGCCGCGCGGCGCTTGAAAAGGATATTCTTGAACGTCTGACAGAAGTTCATGCGCTGACCGAAGGGTTTTTTGCGCCCGATGCCAGCGCTTCCCCGCCCCCCGAGCCCGAACCGGAATTCGAAACCGACGTTATGACGCGCTGGTACAGCTATCCGGCGTTCCGCTCTGATCGTGCCGTGCAGATTTTCAAACGCCTGCGCCCCGAAATCCTGTCAAGGTTGTCCCGCGCCGCCAAACCCGAAGAAGCCCTGAGCGCGCTTGACGGGTTTCTGGCCGGATTGCCGGCCGGCGTGCAGCTGTTTTCGCTGTTCGAGGCGAACCCCGTCCTGATCGATCTTCTGGTCGATATTGTCGGCACATCGCCGGCGCTGGCTACACATCTGGCGCGCAATGCCGGGGTGCTTGATGCCGTCATCGGTGGCGATTTCTTTGCAGACTGGCCGGGACTGGACGCGTTAAAGGCGGATCTGGACACTATTCTTGAACGTGAGCCCGATTACGAGGCGAAACTGGACACCACCCGCCGCTGGGCCAAGGAATGGCATTTCCGTATCGGTGTTCATCATCTGCGTGGACTGGTGGATGCCGTAACTGCCGGGCAGCATTATGCCGATCTGGCGCAGGCAGTTCTGGCCGGGCTGTGGCCGGTTGTGGTTGCCGAATTCTCGACCAAACACGGCACCCCGCCTGGGCGCGGTGCGTCGGTTCTGGCAATGGGCTCGCTTGGGGTAGGGCAGCTGTCCTCGTCCTCTGACCTGGATGTCATCGTGATCTATGATGCTGATGGAGTTGAAATGTCCGATGGCCGCCGCCCGTTGGCGGCGCGCCCCTATTATGCGCGTCTGACGCAGGCGTTCATCACGGCCCTGACGGCACGCATGTCTCAGGGGCGGTTGTACGAAGTTGATATGCGCCTGCGCCCGTCGGGCAATCAGGGGCCGGTGGCAACATCGTTGGCCAGTTTTCGCGACTATCAGGAAAATCAGGCATGGACATGGGAACATCTGGCGCTGACGCGTGCCCGTGTGGTGGCCGGTGATCCGGACCTTGGTGCCGAGATTGAACAGTTTCGCACCGATATCCTGTCCAGACTGCGCGACCCCGAAGACGTGCGCGCCGAAGTGGCCCGGATGCGGGCCAGAATTTCCGCTGCGAAAACGCCGAATGGCCCTTGGGATACCAAGATCGGACCGGGCCGGATGCAGGATATCGAACTTGTGGCGCAAGCAGGCGCCCTGGTACAGGGCGGACCGGCGCGTGATGTTGCATCGGGATTGGACGGGGCTGTCGCAATCGGCTGGCTGGATGACGCAGGCAAGGCAGCATTGCTGCATGCCTACCGGCTTAGCTGGACCACGCAATTGTCGATCCGCCTGCTGAGCGAGACGCTGCCGAACTCCGACCAGATCGGGCAGGGCGGCGCGGCCTTTCTGACGCGACAGACCGGCCATAGCGATCTGGATGCGCTGTCGGCCGATCTGGCGTCGGCTTGGCAGGCAGCAGCACAGGCGATAGACGCGCATTTTGCCGTGACGGAAATGGAAGACGAGTGATGAAAGGTGATGAACACGACCCCAAGGGCCTGATTTTCGAGGCCTACCGGATTGACGGGATAAGTGCCGGGGAATGCCGTTCTATCTTTCTGGACTGGGCGCTGAGTGTTCCGCTGGAAAATGATACGGCAGCGGCCCTGAGGGCATTGATCGGGCAATACGGCACCACCGCGCCCGAGCACCCGATGACGGGTGTGATGAAAGAAGGGTTGCACGCGATGCAGGCACCACGGCGCCGTGGCGGTTGGCGCTCGCGCCCGCGCAATTGACGGGCCCGCAAAAAAAACAGGTGAAAACGCGCGGTTTATCGCCTAATTGTCGCCTTTATGCTGCGAAATCATCGTAAATCGGCCAGATTTTGTAACTATGGACAACAATGCAAGTTTCCCGGAGTCCGGGCCAGAAAGGTAACTGTAAAGATGATATTTGTACGAGCAATCATAATCCTGGCTTTGGGGCTGTCGCTGTCCGCGTGCGCGTCTGCGCGCAAGAATTCAGCCGATGCCGATGCCATATCGCAAGCTGCCAATTCCGACATCGTGATCACCAATCCCGATGCGGACCTCAGTATTTCGAACGTCACCATTCGCGTGCCCGATACCTTGGTTGTGTCCGAGGAAAACAGATATTACCCGTCGGGTGACATCGTTTGGCGCGAAGACCCGCCCGGTGATCGCCGGGCGCAGGTTAAGGCGATATTCGAGGACGGTATCGGGCGCGGTGTGGCCACGCTGGACGGTCCGTCAACTTACGATCTCGACATTGAAGTATTACGCTTTCACGCCCTGACGCAAAAAGCGCGCTATTCGGTGGGCGGGGTGCATTCGATTACCTTCAAGGTGACGCTGCTTGATCCACAAACCGGGCAAGCCGTGGGCGAACCCCGTATCGTTCAGGCGGATCTTCCCGGATATGGCGGCGATGATGCGATTGCCGCGGATGCACAAGGGTTTACACAAAAATTTCGTATTACCAACCACTTGGCAAACGTAATTGTTGTGGAGTTGAGCGTTCCCGGCGGTTACAGCAATGCCCGTCTGGGGGTTCTTCAGACGATCAACAACACCTAGGGCTTTCACAAAGCGCACAGACAGACTAGGACAGCGCCATGACAGCGCTTTCCCCAGATCCCGCCCCCGAAAACCGGCCCGTCGTTCGGTTGTTGCCCAAAGCCAATGCCCGCGCGATCCGCCACGGCATGCCGTGGGTCTATGCCAACGAAGTTGTGCTGGACCGGCGCACCAAGGCGCTGGCCGCCGGTACACTTGCTGTTCTCGAGGATGGTGAGCGCCGGCCTATGGGGCTGGTTGCCGTTAATCCGTCGTCGAAAATCTTTTGCAGAATGCTGGATGCCGATACCACAGCCGTGATCGATAAAGTCTGGTTCGCGCAGCATCTGCGCCATGCGTTGTCGATGCGCACGCGGTTGTACGAACAGCCGTTTTACCGCCTGATCCATGCCGAAGCCGATGGGCTGCCCGGTGTTGTGATTGACCGTTTCGGCGATGTGGCCGTGGTGCAGCCCAACGCGGCATGGGCCGATCTGTGTCTGGGCGATCTTGCGCAGGCGCTTGTCGACGTGACGGGCGTGACGACGGTTCTGAAGAACGCTTCGGGCCGCACCCGCGCGCTGGAAGGGCTTGATGACGAAAACAAGGTCGTGATTGGGGCAGCCTCTGATGCACCGGTACCCGTGCCGATGAATGGTGCAATCTACATGGCGGATGTGACCGGCGGGCAAAAAACCGGGCTGTATTTCGATCAGCGCCCCAATCATGCGTTTGCAGCGGGACTGGCGCGCGATGGCGATGTGCTGGATGTTTTTTCGCATGTTGGTGGCTTTTCACTGGCGGCGTTGGCGGGCGGGGCCGCACGCGCTCAGGCGGTTGACGGGTCGGCGCCCGCCCTTGCACTGGCGCAGATGGGGGCCGAAAAAATGGGCATGGCCAATCGGTTCCAGACCACGCAGGGCGATGCATTCGAAGTGCTTGAAGCACTTGCACAACAGGGGACCAGCTTTGATCTGGTGGTGTGTGATCCGCCGGCATTTGCGCCGTCCAAACCGGCCTTGGCGGCGGGGCTGCGTGCCTATGAACGGGTGGCGCGGCTGGCCGCGGGGCTGGTCCGGCCCGGTGGGTATCTGGGCCTGTGTTCCTGCTCGCATGCGGCCGATCTGGCGGCGTTTCGCGGGGCATCCATTCGCGGGATAGGCCGTGCGGGGCGGCGCAGTGCGCTGATCCATACCGGATTTGCCGGTCCGGACCATCCGCAAATGCCCGCACTGGCGGAAAGCGGTTATCTGAAATCGTTGTTTTTCCGCCTGTGAAGGTTCTGATCGATACCTGCGTGTTGTATCCGACCGTGCTGCGGGAAATGGTGCTGGGCGTCGCGCGGGCGGGTCTGTTCACGCCGCTATGGTCCGCCCGCATTCTGGAAGAATGGGTGCGCGCCGCTGCCAAACTTGGCCCTGATGGCGTTGCACAGGCCCAAGGTGAAATTGCCCTGACGAAATCCGCTTGGCCCGATGCAGAGGTGGAATGGCGACCTTCGCTTGAAGCGCGGCTTTATTTGCCGGACAGCCATGATGTGCATGTTCTGGCGGCCGCAATATCAGGATCAGCAGACGCCATTATGACACTGAACAGAAAAGATTTTCCCCGTAACATATTGGCCGAGGAAGGGCTTGACCGGATCGAACCGGACGGGTTTCTTTATCAGCTGTGGTTGGAACATTCCGATGTATTGGGTCAGGTCGCGCATGATGTGCTGGCGCAGGCCAATGCGATGTCGGGACAGACCTGGACAATGCGGACGTTATTGAAAAAGGCCCGCCTGCCGCGTCTGGGCAAGGCATTGGAAACCTAGGGCCGCATCACGTGTTCGGGTGAGACGCCCATTTCTGTTCCAGCGCCTCAAGTGCGGCAATCCGTTCTTTGGTTTTCGGATGGCTTAGCAGCCACGCAGGGGTCACACCCGCCCGTGCACCCGACAGGGTTTCCAGTTTGCGAAACAGTTCTTTTTGCGGCCCGACACCGATACCGGCCTTGGTCAGCAAGGCTGCGGCATAGGCATCCGCTTCGTATTCGTCGAACCGTGACAGGCGCGCGGCGAGGGTAGAGGCCACGATATTGGCCACCCAGACGCCGACACCGGGCAGGAAGCGGCCCAGAACCATCGCCAAAGCTGTACGCAATGCGTTTTGCCCTGAAAAATCGATCATCCGGCGGCGTGAATGGCCCAAGGCAACGTGCCCCAGTTCATGCGCGATCACCGAGGCAAGCTCTTCTCCGGTCACCTCGCCCTGTTTGAATTTGCGGTAAAAGCCACGGGTGATGAAAATCCGCCCGTCCGGTGCGGCAAGGCCGTTGACCGGATCAATTTCGTAGATGAACACCTTGATCCGGTCCAGATCCAGCGCCGCCGCCATTTTATCGGTCAGCGGTTTCAGGTGCGGATCGGCCAGGATAGTGGATTTGCTGTTCAGTTCGCCAGACGTCCGCCAGACCGAAAACCGGTACACGGCAAGGCCATACAAAACGGCCAGCAGAATGGGCATCACCTTGATCATGGGATAGATATGGGGCGTTGCGCGGCCTTCGGCAAGGTCATGCAGACCACGCGACCGGCACTGATACAGGGCCGCGAAAGGCCCACCCGTGATAGCGCACCGGCCCAGTCAGGTGCAGATCAGGCAGTGCGGCAAAGGCCATCGGCAGGGCCACCTGGCTGATCAGGGCGCGCGCGGCGGCAGCACCGGCGCAAAAATGCGGCCCCGCGCCAAAAGGGATCGATGCCTGGGTATCGCGGGTGATGTCGAAGAGGTGGGGGTTTTCAAAATGGCTTTCATCCCGACCGGCAGATGAAAACATAAAGAAAACAGTGCTGTCCTTGGTGAAGCTTATGTTATTGACAATGTCGTTACGGGCTACGCGGCGCGGCGACATGCCAATGGGTGACATCCAGCGTGCATATTCCAGAAACGCATCCTGATAGGTCGCCTTGCCTGTGGTGATCCGTTGTAGTTGGTCTGGATGGGCCAGAAGGGTGGCGATGGTTCCCGCAATGGCATCGCGCGGTTCGTTCTGCCCGCCGGAAATGATCAGCTTGATATTGGCGCGCAGGCTGTCCATCGGAAGGTGTGCAGCACGCTGCACCGCCAGCGCCGATCTGTCACCGGCAGGGTGGGCGCGCGCCAGAATCCTGTCAATATGCGTATCGATCAACGCGGTTGCGACATGGCAGGCCCGTTCTACATCCGGATCGCCGCCATAATTCGAACAGCCGTCGATCATGGCTTGGGATACTCCATCCATTTCGCTTGCGGTCATTTCTGTCAGACCGGTGATCGCTTTCAGCGCTTCGGCAGATACCGGCATCGCAAAGTCAGTGACCAGATCGCAATATCCCTTTGGTTTCAGAGTATTCAGGATCGAATTTGCAGCATTTTTGAACCGGGGCAGCCAATAGGTCTGCACTGTTTTCGGGCTTAGCGCGGGAAACAGGGCGCGCCGTTCCACCATGTGATCGCTGCCGTCCTTGCGCATCAGGTTGGTGCCCATCAGGCGGGTCATCAGGCCGTCGGGCTGATGGCTGGAAAACAGATCGATCCGTTTTTCCTGAACGTGGATATCATCGCGGCGTGTAAACAGGGTTGCGCGCAGTTCGGGCACGTAGGTGACGGGTGCATTGCGCCGCATTTCTGCCAGAACCGGGTAGGGATCAGCAGCAAAGGCCACGGGATCGATATGGGTTACAGGGGCATCCGTCATGGCATCACGCTAAGGCGCGCGCGCGTCTGCGACAAGCGTTTCGCGCGCCTAGCGTGTCAGGCTTTTCATGCCCGCTTCCAGACCTGACAATGTCATCGGAACCATGCGACCCGCGCCAAAGATATCCTGAATCATGCCGATGGAATGGGTGTAGCCCCAATATTTTTCCGGCACCGGATTGATCCAGAGATGCGATGCCCACTGATCGCGGGCACGCGCCAGCCAGACCTGTCCGGCCTCGGCGTTCCAGTGTTCGTTCGCCCCGCCGGGATAGGCGATTTCATAGGGCGACATGGAAGCGTCGCCGACAAAGATGCATTTGTAATCGGGGCCGTAGGTGCGCAGCACCTCGTGGGTGGAAATCTGCGCGTTCCAGCGGCGGCGGTTGTCGCGCCACACGCCTTCGTAAAGACAGTTGTGGAAATAGAAATTTTCCAGATGCTTGAATTCGGCGCGCGCGGCGGAAAACAGTTCCTGCACCACCTTGATATGAGGATCCATCGACCCGCCCACATCCAAAAACAGCAATACCTTGACCGCATTGCGCCGTTCGGGGCGTGTTTTCAAATCCAGATAGCCGTGTTCGGCCGTGGCACGGATCGTGCCGTTCAGGTCAAGCTCTTCCGCCGCCCCGTCGCGCGCCCAGCGGCGCAGACGCTTCAGCGCGACCTTGATGTTGCGCGTACCCAGTTCAACTGTGTCGTCCAAGTTCTTAAATTCACGCTTGTCCCACACTTTGGTGGCGCGCTGGTGGCGCGATTCTTTCTGGCCTATCCGCACCCCTTCGGGATTGTAGCCATAGGCCCCGAAGGGCGATGTGCCCGCGGTGCCGATCCACTTGTTACCGCCCTGATGGCGGCCCTGTTGCTCTTTCAGACGCTCTTTCAGGGTTTCCATCAGCTTGTCAAAGCCGCCCAATGCCTCGATTTCGGCTTTTTCTGCGTCGCTCAGATGTTTTTCCGCCAGCTTTTCCAGCCAGTCACCGGGAATATCGACCGCCTCAAGAACCTGATCCAGCGAAATGCTTTCCAGCCCTTCGAACGCTGCGGCAAAGGCGCGGTCGAACTTGTCGATGTTGCGCTCGTCTTTGACCATTGAAATGCGGGCCAGATAATAGAACGCTTCGACATCATAGGTGGCCAACCCTGCCTTCATGCCTTCCAAAAAGCTCAGGAATTCGCGCAGGGAAACCGGAACACCGTTTTTGCGCAAGCTTTCGAAAAACGGCAGAAACATGAGATCAAACGGCCGCGCGGTGGATGATGACTGTCGCGATCATACCGACAACGGCAAAGGCAATGGCAAAGGATGCCGCGTATTGGGCGATGTCAAGGCGCGACCCTTTACGCCGTGCGGCGGTGGTGCCGCCGATAATCGCCCCGGCCAGTGCTGCTACAATTACGATCATATCTATCCGTCATCCCTTTGAAGCGGGCTGATCTGCGCTATCTCGCGCATTTTGCCACGTACAGCCCAATCTGGGCCAAATCCGTATCGCGCCCACCCCAGACTGTCCAGCCTGACACGCTGCGCCTCGGACGCACGACCGGTCAGGTCCAGCGCTTCGGCGCGCATAAGCATCAGTGTAGCCAGCAATGCGGCGTTTTCGTATCGCGATGCCGTGCCGATAAACGGATCGACGATGCGCAGGGCAATCGCGCCTTCACCGTCGCTGATCGCATAGGCCGCAATCTGTGCGGCCACATAGGCGCGGTGCAATTCTGTGTCGGGCAGCCGGGCATAGGCGCGGTCGGCTTTGATGAACTGATCAAAGGCGGCCAGCGGGTTGGCGCTTTGGATCAGACGGCCGGATATATAATGGCTAAAGGCCAGGCGGTTGTCCTGCCAGCCCTGTGCCTGTGCGATTTTCAGGGCTTCTGCCGCGGACCGCCGTCTTGTGCCGGCGCTTGATCCGGGGCCAAGGGCGGATTGAATCGCACTGATCCACGCCCGCGATGGCGGGGCGGGCTGGCGGATTGCAGCGCGGTTGCCGGCCGGGTTGATGCGGGCCAGAACGGCAGGCAAGCGCGCGGCCACCTGTTCACGCGTCATGCCGCTGCGCAATTCGGGGGCATAGGTCGCGCGCAGGATCGTCATGTCAAACCCTGTCAGCACGGTATGGATGTTGTCATCGTTGAACACACTGTCGGACAGGCGATAAAGATCGTTCAGCGGCCCCAAAGCCTGTGCCAGTTCTTCGTGCATGCAGTCGCGGATTTCTTGCGGGCTTGCATCGTTGGGCAGGAAAATGGCCATTTTCGTGCGTGTCCGAAGCGTGGCCCAGTTGGTTTTTTGCGATCTGCGGTTCGAGCGGTACTCGGCAAGGCTGGATACGTTCGGAACCACGAAACAGGCCGCCTGCGGCAGGGCGCGGCGGATTTCGGCGCGTGTCACGGCCTCGATCGTGATGTTGGCGGTGGCTGTCTGGCTTAGCGAAATGTCGATCCCGGCCTCGTTGCGCAACCGTCGGATCAGACGCGACAGATCGGGGCCCAGACTGGCAGGAGGCGTGCCGGTGACACGGACGGTAACGGGCGTTTCAAAGCGGCTGAACACCGGCAGTTCCCGACCGCTTTCCAGTTGGAAAGACAGATCAAGGAAATCATAGGCGATGTTGCCGTTGGGGCGTGTCGAACGTACCGGGCTGGTGGCGCCGAAACTTTTCATCGGCGGCAGCGTGCTATCTGCGATCTGCGCCCGTGTCGGCGTGTCTTTGGGCGCAGTCGATCCGCACGCCGCCAGCGCCAGACAAAAGGGGATCAGCAGCAGGCGCATCACGGGCGCTGGTATTTTATGAACGGCGTGAGAACGCCGATCTTGTCATAAAGTTTGCGCGCGGTTGCGTTGAAATCCTGTGTCAGCCAGTAAACCGAAGGTGCCCCGGCCTTGTCCGCGGCGTCATAAACCGCATTGATCAATGCACCAGCCACGCCTTCGCCGCGTGCCTCTGGACGGGTGTACAGATCCTGAAGATAGCACACGTCTTCGACCTTCCAGCCGTGCCGGTGAAAGAGGAAATGCGTCAGCCCCAGCAGGCGGCCCTCTTTTTCGGCAACCAGCCCGTTAAAGTCGCGTGGATCATCCCCAAGCAGGCGGGCGAAGGTGCTGTCATATATTTCATCGGGCACTGAGGTTTCGTAATATTCAAGATATCCGGTCCACATCTCGGCCCATTCGGCGCGATCGGTTTCCTGCAAGGGGCGAATGATCAGCGAAGGCGCGTCGGCCATTGTAATACCTCTTTGTTAAAGCGGATGTGGCAATTCCTGCACGTCGCTCTGTTGGGTTTCGAATACCTCAGTTCGCGCAAGGCGACCAGATCATAGCATGGATATCGCGAAAAACCGGGCCCCTAGCGCTGTCCGCGCGCCATGAACGCCAGACGTTCGAACAGATGCACATCCTGCTCGTTCTTGAGCAGGGCACCGTGCAGTTTCGGCAGCGCATTGGCACCATCGCGCTTCAAATCTTCAGCGCTCAGGTCTTCGGCCAGAAGCAGTTTCAACCAGTCAAGCAC
Source organism: Sulfitobacter sp. TBRI5 (assembly GCF_051013555.1). Lineage (NCBI taxonomy): Bacteria > Pseudomonadati > Pseudomonadota > Alphaproteobacteria > Rhodobacterales > Roseobacteraceae > Sulfitobacter > Sulfitobacter sp. TBRI5. The sequence continues at coordinate 2,941,677 of NZ_CP112884.1, forward strand.
TTCTGAGGTCGAAGGTTTCTTCTTGAGCCCTGCGGTTTCGCGTACTTCGTAGAACTGGGTCAGCGCCGTGGTCAGCAGGGCATCCTTGATTCCGGGGTGATGCACATCGACGATCTTGCGCATCGTCTGTTCGTCCGGAAAACGGATGTAATGGAAAAAACAGCGGCGCAAAAACGCATCGGGCAGTTCTTTTTCATTGTTCGATGTGATGATGACAACCGGGCGATGGCGGGCCGTAACGGTTTCGCCGGTTTCATAAACATGAAACTCCATCTGGTCGAGTTCCTGTAGCAGATCATTGGGAAACTCGATATCGGCCTTGTCGACTTCATCAATCAGCAGAACGACTTTTTCATCGGCCTCGAACGCCTGCCACAGCTTGCCTTTGCGGATGTAGTTGGACACATCGTGCACTTTTTCTTCGCCAAGCTGGCTGTCGCGCAAGCGACTGACGGCATCGTATTCATAAAGCCCCTGTTGCGCCCGCGTGGTGGATTTGATGTTCCATTCGATCATGCGCAGGCCCAGGGCAGACGCCACCTGGCGGGCCAGTTCTGTCTTGCCGGTTCCGGGTTCGCCTTTGACCAGCAATGGCCGTTCCAGTGTCACTGCCGCGTTCACCGCAATTGTCAGATCATCTGTGGCCACGTATTCGGCCGTACCTTGGAATTTCATGGGGTCTGGGTGCCTTTTTATGCCTGTTCTGCCGCATCTTAGCCTGCGCTGTTCATGGCTGCAATCGCAGGGCCAATTTGAAATGATTGTGTAGTGACAATTGCCGAACGGTGCGGTAAACGCCCCTCAAACACAGCCATCCGTCTGAGGATAGAGTATGACAGGTCTTCGCAAGACCGTGGGAGCAAAAATGAAACAGGATTTGATTCTGCCGGAAGAATATACGCCGGCCGAGGACGAGCCGTTCATGAATGAACGTCAGGTTGAATATTTCCGCCGCAAACTGCTGAACTGGCGCGCCGAATTGCTGGCGGGCAGCCGCGATACCATCGAAGGATTGCAGGACGGCACGCGCAACATTCCCGATGTGACAGATCGTGCATCCGAGGAAACAGATCGCGCGCTGGAACTGCGCACACGCGACCGTCAGCGCAAGCTGGTGTCGAAAATCGATGCCGCCCTGCGCCGGATCGAAGACGGCGAATTCGGCTATTGCTCGGTCACGGGCGAACCGATTTCGCTGAAACGTCTGGATGCACGCCCCATCGCCACGATGAGCCTTGAGGCACAGGAAAAACATGAGCGTCGCGAAAAAGTTCACCGCGACGATTGATCCGGCGTGATCGTAGATTTCCAGAACGCCGTGGCCACAGCCGCGGCGTTTTTTTATGGTCCATAGAAGTATGACAATGAATTCGATGAATGTTGCAGTGATCGGTGCCGGCATCGGCGGGGTGGCAGCCGCAATCGCCTTTGCCCAGAGGGGCGCCACTGTCACAGTATTCGAACAGGCCGCCTCCCTTAGCGAAGTCGGCGCCGGCTTGCAGATCAGCGCAAATGGCATGTGTGTGCTGCGCGCCTTGGGGGCCGTCCAAGACACGCCGGACGGGGCAGCGCAATCGTCGGGCACAGAACTGCGCGATTATCGCCGGCCCAACAGGATTTCGTTTGTGCCGCCGCCACAGGCAGGCCCGACATGGTATTTTCACCGTGCGGATCTGCTTGACCTGCTTGTTGCGCGGGCCGCAGACGCCGGTGTGACGTTTCAGTTGGGTCAGGCCATCACCGATGTCGATCTTCAGACCGGCCGCGTTGGGGAGATGGGGTGTTTTGATCTGGTTGTTGGCGCAAATGGGGGGCAAAGCAATTTGCGCGCGGCGCTGAACGGCAACGCCGCGCCACAATTTTCAAAGCAGGTTGCCTGGCGCGCCGTTGTGCCGTTTTCGCCCCAAGACGCACCGTCACACGCCGTTCTGACAATGGGGCCGGGACGGCATGTTGTGTCTTATGCGCTGCGCGGCGGCAGTTTGATGAACATCGTCGCTGTCGAAGAGCGCGCGGACTGGACAGAAGAAGGCTGGCGACTGTCCGGCGATCCTGATGATTTGCGCGCCCGGTTTGCCGATTTTACTGGCGCAACCGCCGACCTGTTGGCGGGGGTTCAGGAAACCCACTTGTGGGCGCTTTATCTGCATCCGGTGGCGCAGGTCTGGCACAAGGGCGGGCTGGCTTTGCTGGGCGATGCGGCGCATCCGACCCTGCCGTTCATGGCGCAAGGGGCCTGTCTTGCGCTGGAAGATGCGTGGGTGCTGGCAAGCTGCGTATCAGGCAGCACATCGGTTGATGCCGGTCTGGCGCGCTATCAGGCGGTGCGGCAACCCCGTGCCACACGGGTTGTTGCAGCAGCGTCCGGAAATGCGCGCACTTTTCATTACGCGCCGCCGGTCAGCTGGCTGGCGCAAACGGCTATGGCGGTGATGGGGCCGCGATTGTCTGCGCGTTTTGCCTGGATTTACGACCACGATGTGACGCGTCTTTGATTCCGCTGGGTTCAGGCGTCAAGTTCGACCCATATTGGCACGTGATCTGACGGCTTTTCCCGGCCGCGCACATCCTTGTCGATCTGGCAGTCCAGCAACAGATCGGCGCACTGGGGGGTCAGCAGGAAATGATCGATCCGGATGCCGTCATTCTTGTTCCATGCTCCGGCCTGATAGTCCCAAAAGCTGTAATGCCCGGGGCCTTGGGTGCGGGCGCGGAACGCATCGGTAAAGCCCAGATTCAGAATTCTTTGAAATGCCGCGCGGCTTTCGGGGCGAAACAGCGCATCCTCGCGCCACGCATCCGGGCGCGCGGCGTCTTCGGCCTGCGGGATCACGTTGTAATCACCGGCCATCAGGGCAGGCATTTCATCAGACAGCAATTGCGCCGCGCGATGTTGCAGCCGCGCCATCCATGCCAGTTTGTAATCGAATTTGGGGCCCGGTGCCGGATTGCCGTTGGGCAGGTACAACCCACAGACACGCACCGCGTGTTTGCCCACGACCGTGGCTTCGATCCAGCGGGCCTGTTCATCTTCGTCGTCCCCCGGCAGCCCGCGCGAAACGTCTTCCAGCGGCAGTTTTGACAGGATGGCCACGCCGTTGAACGATTTTTGGCCGTGCGTTTCGACGTTGTAACCACGGTCTTCAAACAGGTCGCGCGGGAACGCTTCGTCGACGCTTTTGATTTCCTGCAAGACGACAACATCGGGTTTGGCTTCGTCCAGCCAGTCGGGCAGGGCGGCAATGCGCGCTTTGATACCGTTGATGTTGAAGCTGGCAATTTTCATGATGACCCCGGTCTGGCAGATGCCCGCCTTGTATCGCCGATGCCGCCCGACGTCACAAGAGCAGGTTGCACGTCGCAGGTTCGGGGCTGGCGATAGAATCGGGCAGTCCGCTGTCTGCCGCCACCTGTGCACGATTCGTGGCCATCAAAACTCTGATCAACGCAACCGCCCCAAAAAGCTGGCAAAAACAGGCTTGTGGATAAGTTTTTTTCGCGCGCGCACCAGAAAATTCTTTGATGACAAAGTCATAGGTTTGGCCAGCGATGCTGATAAGGATAACTCGACAGGTAATTATTCAGGGTTGAAAATACTATTTATAACTCGCCTTTTACGTGCAAGCGTGAAGAGGCTGTAAATTCAACTTGGGAGACGACCATATGCAAGCTCAACTGAAAACCTATGACACCTTTGCTGCCGCCACCATCGAAAGCGACGCTGCGCTTTTTGACGGGGCGGGAACCGAAATGTTCACGTCCGGTGCAGCCCCCTCTGCGTTCGCAACCGCCCTGATGGGCGACAGCGTGGAAATGTTCACATCCGGTGCGGCCCCGATGGGTGGTGCGACCGCACTGACCGGCGATGGCACACAGATGTTCACATCTGGCGCCGCACCTGCTGCATCCTCCGGCATTGCCACCGGCGAAGGCACCTATCTGTTCACGTCCGGTGCCGCGCCGTCTGTCTTGTCGGACATTGTCACCGGCGAAGGCACTCAGATGTTCACCTCGGGGGCTGCGCCAATCCTTTTGGCCACCGTTGTTGGCGGTGACGAGACAGGAATGTTCACATCCGGTGCCGCGCCAACAGCCACGTCCGATGCATCCACAGGCGAGGCGACACAGCTCTTCACCTCGGGGGCCGCACCGTGCGCCACAAGCGCTGCAATCACCGGCGAACGGACGGAGATGTTCACATCGGGTGCCTGATCCAGCGTGAATTGAAGACGTGAAAACTGGAAGCGGGGCGTTCAGAAGGCCCGAAACGACAAGGATGATTGAAATGTCGAACGTAATCCAACTGAACGCCCCCTCTGCGCGCCAAGGCCAGAAGGACTGTATAGCCGCCACATTGCGCTGCTTTGCACAGCACCGCCGGTTTGGGGATGATGTGTACTGGCTTAAGGAAAACGCCGAACTTCTGAACATTCTGGAATGTACCGGCATCCGCCCGGACACGTCGGCACTTGAGGCGCATGGCGGATTTTACGAGCAGGTGGAAAAACGGATGGGGTTTTTCCCGCAATATTACCGCTTTTTGTTGTCAATCTGTCTGGATCTCGAAGATCTGGGCGTGGCCGGCACCAAGGGCGAGGCGCTGGCGCATTGGGTGGCACGCCAAGGCATGGCAGAAGCCGAATTGTCTGATCTGCAACGCCTTGAAGCACGCCGCCTAATGATGCGCCGGGGTGTTGATCCTTTGCCGAATGACACAGGCCTGGAAACGCGGATGCGCCACTTTATCGCCCGCCATGCAACATTTGCCATGCCCAACAAAAAAGCCGCGTACGAGCTGACACACGCGGTATTCTACCTCAGCGAATATGGCCGGCGCGATCCTCTATTGGACACAGATGCGATAACCAGTCTCGAGTTTGCGGGATTGCTGGCCTATCTGGATCAGAATGCCGATTTGCTGGCTGAAATCTGTGTGGCGCTGCGCTATGCGGGGCAGACACCCTCGCAAATATGGGAAGGCTGGCTGGAACGGGAAACCCATCTCTTTTCGGTCGAGACCGGGCCACATGTCAGCGCGCAGGACGACTATCACGACTATTTTGTCTGCAACTGGTTGATGGCGGTCTCCGGACGCAAGAGGTTCGCAAAACCGGCCGAGCCTGCGCGTATGGCTTTTTTCCGCGCGCCCCCCTGCGCCGGGCCGTTGCGCGAAATGTCGGAATGCATGTTCCGTCTCGATGACCAGCGCAGCGCCGATTGGACAAGGATGCGCGAGGTCGTGCAGGCCGCCCTGAGCGACACCGGAACTGACATCCTGTGCGAAGCAGAGCAATCGACAGACAAGTTCGATGCGTTTTTTGAAGGCTTCGCCAGAACCGGACTGCAGGGAGTATCGGGATGAGTGCGCGCGCGCAGTCATGGCGGCCGCTTCTGGGGGCAACGGGATTGGGCACCGGGCTGGTGCTGATCTATACCGGATTGATTTCGGGGGCCGATGCGATTACGAAATTCATCGCGGGTGGCTATGCCGCGCCGCAGTTGTTTTGCCTTTCCGGTCTGGTCGTGGTGGTGCTGTCGGTTGCCCTGAACCAATTGCAAGGATCGCAGGCCGGGTTGCGCACGCGATGCCCGCGCGCAATGGCGGTGCGGGCGGGTGCAACGGTCATTGCCTGCACTGCGTTCTTTTATGCATTTCGCGCGCTGCCCTTTGCCGAAGTATTCCTGTTTATCGGGCTGATGCCGATCCTGTCAGGCATTCTGTCGGGTCTGATCTTGGGCGAACATGTGCGACCAATCGTATGGGGCGCGCTGGGCATGGGCTTTGTCGGGATGCTGTTCCTGTTTCCTGCCGGCCTGTCGGGGGTGTCGATCGGGCACGGTTTTGCGCTGCTGGCCAGTGTGGCGGGAACTGTGTCGATGATCATGGCCCGCTTTATCGGGCAGTATGAACACAATGCGCTGGCGCAGGTGTTTTATCCCAATCTTGCTGTATTCGCGATCATGGCAGTGGCCTTGCCGTTTGTCTGGGTGCCGATGCCACCCGCAGACCTGATTTGGGTTTTTGCCTATGCCACACTGCTGTTTGTGGCGCGCTGGGTTCTTGTTGTCGCGTTGCGTCTGCTGGCCGCCTATGCGGTGACACCTTTGCTGAACCTGCAATTCGTCTGGATGGTGCTGCTTGGTGCCGTTTTCTTTGGCGAAGTGCCTGCTGCGGGCACCTATCTGGGGGCCGGACTTGTCGTGCTGACCAGCCTGTTTCTGGTGTGGGAACAGCTTGCACCGGGGGCAGAGCGGATGCGCACTGCCCGCGCATAGGTAGGGGTTACATCGAAAACGATGTGCCGCAGCCGCAGGAACTGGTTGCGTTGGGATTGTTGATCACGAACCGGGCACCGATCAATTCTTCGCTGAAGTCGATAACGGCATTTTCCAGAAACGGTAGGGATACCGTATCAATCACCACCTTTTGCCCGGCACCTTCCAGTACCAGATCATCCTCGGCGGGCTGATCCAGTGCGATTTCGTACTGAAAACCAGAGCATCCGCCGCCTTCAACCGCGACGCGCAGCGCTTGACCCTGATCCGCGGCGCCGATTTCGGCGAGCCGGGCAAAAGCGCGTTCTGTTACTTTCGGAGGCAATTGCATTCTCTGGCCCTTGATACGGTTTCAACTTGGACGTGCCTGCAATATAGAAACCCAAGGGACAGGCCACAAGGACCGAGGTGATGATGAGTGCAGCTTTTGCCTCAGATCCGGCACGCAGCAGGGGACGGCGCGTACCGGAAGAGGAAAGTACCTTTCGTTCCTGCTTTCAGCGGGACCGGGACCGGATCATTCATGCATCGGCGTTCCGCCGTTTGAAACACAAGACCCAAGTGTTTGTTGAGCATGAGGGCGATTACTACCGCACACGTCTGACCCATTCGATCGAAGTGGCGCAGGTGGCGCGCACCATTGCCGGCGCGCTGGGCCTGAACGCAGAGCTGACCGAAGCGGTCGCACTGGCGCATGATCTGGGGCACACCCCGTTCGGACATACCGGCGAAGATGCGCTGCACGAAATGATGCGACCCTATGGCGGATTTGATCACAATGCGCAGGCGATCAAGATCGTCACGTCGCTGGAACGGCACTATGCGTCCTTTGACGGGCTGAACCTGACATGGGAAACGCTGGAAGGGATTGCCAAACATAACGGTCCGGTCACAGGCGCGCTGCCACATGCGCTGGCCGGCTATAACGCGGTGCATGATCTGGAGCTGGATACCCACGCCAGCGCCGAGGCGCAGGTGGCGGCGCTGTCGGATGATATCGCCTATAACAATCATGATCTGCACGACGGGCTGCGTGCCGGCTTGTTTTCCGAGGCCGAGATTGCGGAGCTGCCGATTATCGGTGCCGCCTATGCGCAGGTCGACCGGCTTTACCCCGACACAGACGCCTATCGCCGCCGGCATGAGGCATTGCGCCGGGTCTTTGGTGTGATGGTGTCGGATGTGATCGAAACATCCGGCAGGGCGTTGGCGCAATCGGGCGCGCAGGATGTGCGTGACATCCGGCATCTGGGGCGCCCGGTGATCCGGTTTTCGCCCGGTTTGTGGGCTGATTTGCAGCAGATCCGCACATTTCTGTTTGCCCGCATGTATCGGGCGCCGTCTGTCATGATCAAACGCGCCGAAGTCACCAAGGTGGTCGAAGACCTGTTCCCGATGTTTCTGGCGAATCCGGGGCTGTTGCCGAAACGCTGGCACAAGGACGTTGCGGCGGCTGCCGATGACAGGGTGGCGCTTGCCCGCATTGTGTCGGACTATATTGCCGGCATGACGGATCGTTTTGCACTTCAGGAACATGCGCGCCTGTGTGCAGACACGCCCTAAGCTGCGTTGACGCGGCCCGCAGGCCTGATAAACCCGACGCACGTCCGCAACAGGAACCTATCGACAATGAATATCTTTTCCGACCTGCGCCTTCTGGTCATCGACAGCCTTCAGTCAATGGTAGCGCAAGGTGCGCTGCCCGATGGGCTGGACATGTCCAATGTGACGGTTGAACCGCCGCGCGACAGCGCGCATGGCGACATGGCAACCAATGCCGCCATGGTTCTGGCGAAACCCGCAGGGCAGAATCCGCGTGTGATTGCGGATGCTCTGGCGGCCTTGCTGCTGGCCGACAGCCGGATCAGCACCGCCGAAGTGGCAGGCCCCGGGTTTTTGAACCTGCGCCTTGCGCCCAAGGTCTGGCAGGACGTGGTTCACGGTGTTTTCGATCTTGGCACCGGCTTTGGCCGTTCGGACATGGGGCAGGGCGCCCGGGTGAACGTGGAATATGTCAGCGCGAACCCGACAGGGCCTTTGCATGTCGGGCACACGCGCGGGGCGGTGTTTGGCGATGCGCTGGCATCGCTGCTGGATTTCGCCGGATTTGACGTGACGCGCGAATATTACATCAACGACGGCGGCGCACAGGTCGATGTCTTGGCGCGGTCGGTCTATCTGCGCTATCTTGAAGCGCACGGACAGGAAGTGGCCTTTGTCGATGGCACCTATCCCGGTGATTATCTTGTGCCGGTCGGGCAGGCGCTCAAGGACAAGGTTGGCGATGCCTGGGTGGATCAGCCCGAAGCGGTCTGGCTGCAGGACGTGCGTGATTTTGCAACTGACGCAATGATGGATCTGATCCGCGCCGATCTGGCGGCGCTGGGCGTCGAAATGGATGTTTTCTACAGCGAAAAATCGCTGTATGGCACTGGCCGGATCGAGGCGGCGATCGCCGATCTAGAGGGCAAGGGGCTGATTTACGAGGGCGTTCTGGAACCCCCGAAGGGCAAAATGCCGGAAGACTGGGAGCCACGCGAACAAACGCTGTTCCGCTCGACAGCGCATGGCGATGATGTGGACCGTCCTGTCAAGAAATCGGACGGCAGCTGGACCTATTTCGCGCCGGATATCGCCTATCATTATGATAAGGTTTCCAGGGGTTTCGATGCACTTATTGATGTGTTTGGCGCGGATCATGGCGGCTATGTCAAACGGATGAAGGCGGCGGTGTCGGCCTTGTCTGACGGGCGGGTGCCGCTGGATATCAAGCTGACCCAGCTGGTGCGGTTGTTCAAGAACGGTGAGCCGTTCAAGATGTCCAAGCGCGCGGGAACATTTGTCACCCTGCGTGATGTCGTTGATCAGGTGGGGGCGGATGTGACACGGTTTGTCATGCTGACCCGCAAAAACGATGCACCCCTGGATTTCGATTTTGACAAGGTGCTGGAACAAAGCCGGGAAAATCCGGTGTTTTATGTCCAATATGCCCATGCGCGCGTAATGAGCGTGCTGCGCAAAGCGTCCGAGGCCGGTATGGACGTCGAAGATGCGACGCTGGCCAAGGCGGATCTTGGCGGCCTGACGCACGAGGCGGAACAGGCAGTGGCCAAAAAGCTGGCGGAATGGCCCCGTCTGGTCGAAATTGCTGCGCGCACGCATGAACCGCATCGGGTGGCCTTTTACCTTTATGAACTTGCGGGTGAACTTCACGGCTTGTGGAACCGGGGCAATGACGAACCCGCGCTGCGCTTCATTCAGGAAGACGATGTGGCCACGTCACAGGCGAAAATCGCCCTTGCGCGCGCTGTTTCCGTTGTAATTGCGTCAGGTCTTGGTATTCTTGGCGTTAATCCGGCACAGGAAATGCGATAGAAAAACGCACCGCGCCGGGACAGAGCAAGTAACCGGACCCGAACGGCAGAGCATCGTTTGGGCAGCGAGGCAAAAAATGGCGGCAGATTGGGCAAGCGCGCAAGGCGCTTACGATTCGGATTTACAAAACGCAGCATCCAGAAGTTTAACATCGGCGGCCAAGCCGCTGGGCCAGCTGACTAATTTTGTCGGCGCGGCGGTATCGGTGGCATTGATCGCGGGTATCGGAGTTTGGGGATACAAGCTGTTCATCAGGGACGTCAGTGGCATTCCTGTCGTGCGCGCGGTTGAAGGCGCAATGCGGATTGCTCCCAAGGATCCGGGTGGCGCGCAGGCAGATCATCAGGGGCTGGCCGTGAACTCGGTGGCGGCAGAAGGATCGGCAGAAGCGCCGGCAGATCGTCTGGTTCTGGCGCCGCGCCCAGTTGATCTTGCCGCGGAAGATACACCCGTTCTGGCATCAGGCGCGGTTGACGCCGTGCCAGACGTTGCTGAAGAACAACAGCCGGAAGCCATAGCGCGGTCCGATGCGGACGAAACGCAAGCCCCCGCGGCGCTGACCGAGCAGGAAGCGCAGGCGCGTTCCATCGAGGCACTGGTGGCAGAACTGACCAACGGGGTAGAGCCATTAAGCAACGTTCCCCCGACCGCAGGTTCGCCCGTTGTCACCTCGGTTGCCGAAGTTGCGGCCGAACCCGAAGCGGAAGCGGAAGAGATCACCTCGGCGGTTGCAGAAACGGTCGAGCCAGACGTTGACGATGCATCCGGTATACAAAATTCCCTGCGGCCCAAGCCGCGCCCGACGCAATCGCAATTGGAAAACGTTGTGCAGGTGGCAGCCGTGGCCACATCACTTGAGCCATTGGATGCGGACAGTATCGCCCCCGGCACACGCATGGTTCAGCTTGGCGCCTTCGAAAGCGAAGAGGTGGCAAAATCCGAATGGGGCCGCCTGACCGGAAATTTTTCGGACTATATGGAAGATAAACAAAGCGTTATCCAACGCGCCTCAAGTGGTGGGCGCATTTTTTACCGCCTGCGGGCTGTCGGCTTTGAAGACCTGAGCGATGCGCGCCGGTTCTGTTCCGCACTTGTGGCGGAGAACGCGGATTGCATTCCGGTCATTGCGCGGTGACACGGTTCGGAGCGAGCATTCTGGATGCAGACGGGTTTCGGCTGAGCGCGGAAGAGATTGCCCTGTTCCGCGATGTTAACCCGTTCGGTTTTATCCTGTTTGCCCGCAATATCGATACGCCGGATCAGGTGCGCGCCCTGTGTGATGATTTTCGCGCGGCTGTGGGGCGCAATGCCCCGATCACCATCGATCAGGAAGGCGGGCGGGTGCAGCGCCTGCGCCGCCCGCACTGGCGCGACTGGATGCCGCCGCTGGATTTCGTACATCTTGCCAAAGACAACGCGCAAGAGGCGATGTATCTGCGCTATCGCCTGATCGCGCAGGAACTACACGCGCTGGGTATCGACAGCAATTGCGCCCCGATGGTGGATGTCGCCGCCGATTGCACCCACGCGTTTCTGCGCAACCGCTGTTACGGAACAGATCCCGACAGTGTTGCGTCACTGGGTAGGGCGGTTGCCCAGGGCCTGCTGGACGGGGGCGTTCTGCCGGTGTTAAAGCACATTCCGGGCCATGGCCGCGCGACGCAAGACAGCCATTTTGATCTGCCCCATGTCGATGATGATCTGCACGACCTAAAAGCGCGGGATTTTGCGCCGTTCAAGGCGCTGAACGATCTGCCCATGGGGATGACCGCGCATCTGGTTTACAGTGCCGTTGATGATGCACCCGCCACGATATCGCCCCGCATGATGAGCCTGATCCGCGAGGATATCGGATTTGACGGTCTGATCATGACCGATGATATTTCAATGAAAGCGCTTAAGGGCAATCTGGGCGATCTGTCCCGCGCGGCGATTGCGGCGGGGTGCGATGTGGTTCTGCATTGCAACGGAACGCTGGCGGAACGCGCCGAAGTTGCCCAAGCCGCCGGCGAGATGGGCGATGCCGCGCAAAGACGTGCCGAGGCGGCATTGGCCGCACGAAAGCCGCCCCAGCCGCTTGACATTGCGTCTTGTGAAGCCCAGCTTGAAGCGCTTTTGAACGGGCAGGTATATGGCTGAGGACAGTTTTCAGGAAGATACACTGTCGGTATCCGACAGGATGGCCGCAGAGGCGTTGATAGTCGACGTTGACGGGTTTGAAGGCCCGCTTGATCTGTTGCTGACACTGTCGCGCACGCAAAAAGTGGATTTGCGCAAGATTTCCGTGCTGCAACTGGCCCGTCAGTATCTTGAATTCGTGGAAAAAGCCAAAGTGCTGCGGATCGAACTGGCCGCGGATTATCTGGTGATGGCAGCGTGGCTGGCGTTTTTGAAATCGCGTCTATTGTTGCCCCCCGATCCCGCCGAAGAAGGCCCGTCAGGAGAAGAACTGGCGGCACATCTGGCGTTTCAGTTGGAACGGTTGCAGGCGATGCGGGATGCTGCTGCGCGGCTGATGGCGCGCGACCGTCTGGGGCGTGATTTTTTTGCGCGCGGCGTGCCGCAAACCGTCGAACGTACCCGCAAGGTCAGCTATAGCGCGACGCTGCTGGACCTGATGCAGGCCTATGCCCGTATCCGCACGCGCGACGAGTTCCGCCCCTATGTCATGGATCGCGATGCTGTATTCACCATGGAACAGGCGCTGGACCGGATGCGCGGCCTGATCGGCTATGGTGGCGAATGGACCGATCTGTCAAGTTACCTGCCGGATGGCTGGAGCAGTAATCCCCAACGCCGGCGCAGTGCGACCGCATCCACCTTTGCAGCGACCCTGGAACTGGTAAAAGAAGGCGCCCTGGAAATCAGGCAATCGGAATTGTTTGCTCCGATCCAGCTGCGCAAAAGGGATTAGAACAGTGTCGCAAGATTATGAAGAACAAGACAAAACACTGTTCGAAGCTCCGCCGCTTGCGGAACAGGAACGCATGGTCGAGGCGGTTCTGTTCGCCAGTGTCGAACCGGTAAGTGTCAAGGAGCTGGAAAGCCGCATGCCCCATGGCTGCGATGCTGCCGAGGCATTGGTGCATCTGCGCAAACGCTATGAAGGGCGCGGCGTACATGTGGTCAAGATCGGCGATGCCTATGCGATGCGCACCGCCAACGATCTTGGGTTCCTGATGCAAAAGGAAACAGTCGAAACCCGCAAGCTGAGCAGGGCCGCGATCGAAACCCTTGCGATCATTTCCTATCACCAGCCCGTCACACGGGCCGAGATCGAAGAAATTCGCGGCGTCAGCGTGTCGCGCGGTACTGTGGACCAGTTGCTGGAGCTTGAATGGATCCGCTTCGGGCGGCGGAAAATGACACCGGGGCGACCGGTCACATTTGTCGTCACCCAGGAATTTCTGGACCATTTCGGATTGGAAAGCGCGCGGGATCTGCCCGGGCTCAAGGAATTGCGGGCAGCCGGCTTGCTGGAAAATCGCGCACCGCCCGGAACGGTGCCGTTAATGGGCGAAGGCGACGAAGAAGAAGAAACCAACGAAGGCCAGTCGGAACTTTTTGAAGATTGATCGGGCCGGTGCCCAGAAATCTTCATGATTACCGGCTATATAACAATAAAACGAGCTGTGGAGGCAGACATGAACATGAACCAGATCATCAACATGGTCATCCGCATTGTCATGCGGAAGGCGATCAACAAGGGTATCAACATGGGGATGGGTCAGGCGGCCAAAATAGGCCGCAAACCAAAGGCCCAGCAACCGCGTGACCTGATCGAATAGACCTGTCGCGCGCTATTTGAAGTGTTTGGACAGCTTCAGGCCCTGACCCTGATAGTTTGACGCAATGCCTGCGCCGTATAGCTGTGTGGGCACGTCCTGCATCCGTTCATAGACCAGACGCCCCACCACCTGACCATGTTCCAGAACAAAGGGCGCTTCGTGGCAGCGCACTTCCAGCACGCCGCGCGAACCGGCCCCGCCAGCGGCATCATGGCCGAAACCGGGGTCAAAAAACCCTGCATAATGCACCCGGAATTCGCCGACCATGGCCAGATAGGGGGCCATTTCGGCCGCATATTCCGGCGGAATGTGCACGGCTTCACGGCTGACAAGAATATAAAACGCGCCGGGATCCAGAATGATCTGGCCGTTTGTTGTGCGCACGTCTTCCCAGTATTCGGCCGGGTTGTAGTGGCCGATTCTGTCCAGATCGATCACGCCGGTATGGGGTTTGGCACGATAGCCGACCAGATCAGTGCCTGGCAGTTTCAGATCAACGGAAAAACCCAACCCGTCATCAATCACCGCCGTGCCGTCAACCAGTGGTGATTGTGCGTGCAAGGCGTTCAATGCAGCATCGTCCAGTACCGCATGGCCGACGCGAAACCGGATCTGGTTCAGCCGCATACCGGGCCGCACCAGTACCGAAAACGAGCGTGGACAGATTTCAGCATAAAGCGGTCCGTGATAGCCCGTAGCGATACGATCGAACTCCACGCCGCCATCAGTGATGGTGCGGGTCAAAAGATCCAGCCGTCCGGTCGAACTTTTGGCGTTGGCCACCGCCTGCATCCCGTCCGGCAGGGCCAGTGATTCCATCAGGGGCACAACGTAAACACAGCCTTTTTCAAGAACCGCACCGTCTGTCAGATCAACACGGTGCATTTCAAATTCCTGCAACCGCTCAGCGACAGTTCGCCCTGCACCAGCCAGAAACGATGCCCGTACGCGGTAGGCGACACTGCCCAGACGCAAATCAAGGCTTGCCGGCTGGATTTGCGCATCCTCAATGGCGGGCTGGCCTGCAATCACGCCATCGGCGATCATTTTCGACAGGTGCTGGTTTGGAATTACGCCAGTCATTTCAATCCCTTCGCGATCAACGCACCCCGGACAGCCCGGCCACATCTGTGGCCATGGTGTCGGGGATATATCGTCGGATGAATTTGGTCGGGCTAGCAGGACTCGAACCTGCGACCTTCCGTCCCCCAGACGGACGCGCTACCAGGCTGCGCCATAGCCCGACGATGTGCCGTTCATAGTGGAAATGCGCGCAGGAGCAAGGGGGAATTGCCACTTGTGACTACTCTTTGCCCGTCCCGGTCAAACGCGCATGCAGAGATTCGAGCCGCGCATAGGATTGCCGGACGGCTGACAGGTCTGCCGCGCGCAATCTGTGCAGTTTCGCGGCCTTGGCCAGAATACCCGGAACGGCCTCGATATCCTGTTCGTCGGGGCCATCCAAAGCTTCGACAACACGCGGTTTCGGTTTCGTGGTGTCGGTCGCGGTTGGCCGCTGCATGAAAGAGGGTAACGGCTCGGGCGGTTTTGCCACCGGCGCCTGTTCCGCCACTTCGTCATCGGATCGAACGGGTTGTTCTTCCGGCTCTGGCGCAGGTACGTCGGCATCTGGCGCGTCGGGTGTTGCGCTTTGCTGATCGGTTTCCGGCTCGGGCGCTGCATCGGCCGTGACGGCATCGCTGTCTTCGGTTTGCGGCTCTGGCTTGGCTGTGTCCGCCGGGCTCTGGAAGGGCACCACCGTGCTGTTATCATCTTTGGCAGGGGCGGTTTTTTCCGGCGCGTCACGCGCTGGCGCTTCGTTATCCAATTGCGCCATTGTCAGATCATCAAGCGATGGCGATTGATCGGAAACGAACCCAACACCTTGTTCGCGAATGATTTTCTGCACACCTTTGATGGTTACGCCATCATCGTGCAGCAGTTTCTTAATGCCCCCCAGAAGCAACATGTCCGAGGGTCGGTAATACCGCCGCCCGCCCGCGCGTTTGACGGGTTTCACCTGACTGAATTTGCTTTCCCAGAACCGCAGGACATGGGCCTGAACACCCAGCCACTCTGCCACCTCTGAAATGGTGCGAAAGGCGTCGGGGGATTTGGCCATATCCGCGCGCGTTCCTTAGCGCTTGTTGCCGTCAGCGACGCGATCTTTCATCAGATGCGATGGCCGAAAGGTCAGAACCCGGCGCGGGTTGATCGGAACCTCTTGCCCGGTCTTTGGGTTGCGCCCGATGCGGGCTGACTTATCTCGTACACTGAAGGTGCCAAAAGATGAAATCTTGACCTGTTCGCCACGCACAAGCGCGTCCGACATATGCTCAAGAACACTTTCAACCAGCTGGGCGCTTTCATTGCGCGACAGGCCGACTTCGCTGAACACAGCTTCGCTCAGGTCCATCCGGGTCAACGTCTTATCCGCCATTTCCATCCCCTTTGTTTTGGCAACCATAGGGTCTTTGGAAATTCCGAGTCAATATCAATGGCTTGTGGGGACAAGATTAAGCGATGAAATGCAACCAATTACCAGCGCAGAACGACGGCACCCCAGGCCAAACCGCCGCCGATTGCCTCGGTCACGATCAGATCTCCCTGTTTGATCTGGCCGCGTGCCTTCCCGACCGACAGGGCCAGCGGAATGGATGCCGCCGACGTGTTGCCGTGGTCCTGTACGGTGACGACAACTTTTTCCATCGGCACACCCATTTTCTTGGCGGTGCCCTGAATAATGCGGATATTGGCCTGATGTGGCACGATCCAGTCAACCTCGTCGGTTTCAACGCCGGCTCGTTGCATCGCGGTTTCCGCGGTGCTGGCCAGTTTTTCAACGGCGTGGCGAAAGACCTGATTGCCCTGCATGCGCAGATAACCGGTTGAGTGGGTGCTGACCCCGCCATCAACGTATAACAGGTCGCGATAGCGGCCGTCGCTGTTCAGATCGGTCGACAGAATACCGCGATCCTGCGCGGTGCCGGTGCCGTCCTGACCTTCCAGAATCAGTGCGCCGGCGCCATCCCCAAACAAGACGCAGGTGCCGCGATCACTCCAGTCCATGATGCGGCTGAAGGTTTCCGCGCCGATCACCAGCACCCTGTTGGCCTGTTGTGATGCAATCAGGGCAGCAGCGTTTGACAGGGCAAAGACGAACCCTGCACACACGGCCTGCACATCAAAGGCAAAGCCCTTGGTCATGCCCAGTTCGGCCTGCACCATCGTGGCGGCTGACGGAAATGTCAGATCTGCCGTGGATGTGGCGAGTACGATGGCATCAATGTCGTCAGCTTCCAGCCCGGCATCCTGCAACGCAGCACGCGCCGCGTTTGTCGCCATTGCCGAAGTTGTTTCACCTTCGGCGGCGAAATGGCGGCGTTCGATCCCGGAACGGGACCTGATCCATTCATCTGAAGTATCCAGCGTTTTTTCGAATTCGCTGTTAGGAACGATCCGTTCGGGTAGATAGTGCCCGACGCCTTTGACCACGGCGCGTCTTGTCATTCTTTTTGTCCGTTCGTGTGTTCGGCTTGTTCTGCCGATGTGCCTGTATCGACATCTTGGTCAAGCAGACCGGTGGATGCAACCCGCGCCGCCAGTTTTTCCGTGAAACCCAGTTGTGCAAGCTGGAATGCCAGCTTGACCGCGGCTGACACGCCGGTCGCATCGGCGGACCCGTGGGATTTGACCACGGTGCCATTCAAGCCCAGGAACACACCGCCGTTCACGCGGCGGGGATCAATGCGTTTCTTCAGTCGGGTCAGGGATGTCAGCGCCAGCAATGACGCCAGACGCGACAGTGGAGAGTATTTGAAAGCTTCGCGCAACAGGTCCCCGATCAGTTGCGCGGTGCCTTCGCCGGTCTTGATCGCGACATTGCCGGTAAACCCGTCGGTGACGATCACGTCGGCAATATCACCGGAAATATCGCCGCCCTCGACAAAGCCGACGAATTCATAGGCGGCAGTGTCGGCATATTGACCGATCAACTCGTGCGCCTCTTTCATTTCGGCGCGGCCTTTGTGTTCTTCGGTGCCGACATTCAGCAGGCCGATGCGCGGACGGCGCAGATCAAGACCATTGCGCGCGTAAGACGCGCCCATCATCGCATATTGCAGCAGATCGCGGGCGTCAGCGCGCACATCGGCGCCGACATCCAGCAGCACGTTGAACCGCTGCGGATTGCGCGAGGGGTAAAGAACAGCGATGGCGGGGCGGTTCACGCCGGGCAGCTTGCGCAGGCGGATCATTGCCAGTGCCATCAACGCACCGGTGTTTCCACAGGACACGGCAACAGTTGCTTCGCCCGCGCGCACCGATTCGATGGCTGACCACATGGACGTTGTCTTGCCGTTGCGCACAACGGATGACGGTTTGTCATCCATCGACACCACATCGGGCGCATCCCGGATCTCGCACCGGCCCTGCAACGGTTTGCGTTTGGCAACCAGTGCGTTCAGTTCGTCCGCATGGCCATGAAGAATGAACCCGATTTCGGGATTCAGACGCGCAGATTCGGCAATACCGGCGACAACTGTCGCCGGTCCCTGATCTCCACCCATTGCATCAACAGATAGGATAATGCGCCTGGCCTTCGCGTCTGTCTGATCGGGCTGTGCCGTCATGCGAATGCCTTTGTGCCTTTAGGTCAGGCCGCGTCTTCGTCCAGATCGACCTCGTCCACCATAGCGACAACTTCCTGGTCGTCATAGTGCCCGCAGGCCGCGCAAATATGATGCGGACGTTTCAGTTCGCCGCAGTTTGCACATTCGTTCGGGTTCGCAGCAACCAGGGCATCATGGCCGCGACGATTGTTGCGGCGTGACTTGGATACTTTGTTTTGTTGGACAGCCATGTCTCAACCTCAGATATTATGGGCCTGCCAAGATCGGCATCGGGCCGCGTTTCACGAGCGTGACGTGCGTTTAGGCCCAAGCCTGCGTCATGTCCAACTCTAAATACGATGAAGGCGCGAAAATACTGTTATTTGTTCCCGGCGCAAGCGATTTCTGGATCGCGTCACTCCAAACACACACAGGCGCTGTCAGGGATCTTTTTTCAGACTGTCACGCAAGCCTGCAAGGCCTGCAAAAGGTTTGGCTTCATCATCACTCATCGGGGTGGTTCCGGGTTCGGCAAAACGCGAATGCTCCAGATCGGCCCCTTCTTTTCTGGGGTAATCGGGCAGCGCCAGCGCCAGAGATTCGGTCATGACCAGCTCGGGATCGATAAATGTGCCCAGGGGTTCGATGGTATCGTCCTCGGGCATTTCCGCCTCTGGCGCGTCGGGTTTCACAAAATCCCTGATAAAGCGGCGCACCACCGGAACATCAATCCGCGTTGTCACTGGTTCCAATGTCACGACACAGGGTTGCACAACGGTTGCGCCCAAGGTTGCCTGCAATTCCCAATCGTGCTGGCCCAAAGCCGACACTGTGCCCTGAAACGACAATTTGCGCAGGGCCAGCAGGCCCAGATCACGTGCGATATCCTGCAGGGCCGCCGCATCGGGGCGCAGATCGAACGGCGTTGCCGCGTTGTGCGACAAATCCGCGACACGCAGCGCGCGTGTTGTGCTCTGGGGCAAACTCATCCTGATATGCACTTTCGTTTCTTGAACCGGAGGCGAACCTTCTGTAATCGGGATACCAAGGCACAAGATGCGAATGCAAGAGGGATGCCATGTCGAGGATAAGAGCCGGACTGAAATGGGCTGTGGTCGCCACCGCCCTGATGGCCCTTGGGGCCTGTGCGGCGTCATACCGGAATCATGGCTACGTCCCGACCGACGCAGAGCTTGCCGAGATCGTCGTCGGGGTCGACAACAAGGACAGCGTCCAGGAAACCATCGGTATTCCCTCGGCGGGCGGCGTTCTGAATGATGACGGATATTATTATGTCCGCAAGCAGGTGCGCACCTTTGCCTTTCGCCGGCCCGAAGTGATGGAACGACAGCTTGTCGCCATCAGCTTTAACAGCAGCGGCATCGTCACCAACATTGAACGGTACGGGTTGCAGGACGGTCGCCCGGTTGTCCTGAGCCGGCGTGTCACCAGCAGTTCGACCGAAGGCAAAACCTTTATCCGGCAACTGCTTGGAAATATCGGCCAGATCGGCACCGGCGGATTCGGCGGCTAGGGCGGGGACGTCGGGATGCCGCGTCAGCTGTGGTTGCGTGGTAAATACCTGATCCGTCAGGCCGCATGTCAGGCCGATCTGATTGCCGCCCAATCCCTGCGTGCGCAAGCGTTCCGGTCCGCAAATGATGACGGGCTGGATTGCGATATTTTTGATGAAAGATGCCTGCATTTTCTGGTGATCGAAGCGGCGACAGGAACACTTGTCTGTTGTTTCAGGCTGTTGCCGCTGCAAAACGGACGCGAGATATCAAGCAGCTATTCGGCTCAGTATTATGAACTTGCGGCGCTGGAAGCCTACCCGCACCGCATGGCCGAACTGGGGCGCTTCTGTATCCGGCCGGGCTATGGTGATCCCGATATCATCCGCGTGGCGTGGGGGGCCATGACAACCTATGTCGACGAGAGCGGGATCGGACTGTTGTTTGGCTGTTCGTCCTTTGCCGGTACCGAAACCAAGGATTATCTGGATACATTTGCGATGTTGCAGGCCCGCCATCTGGCGCCGCCGCGCTGGTTGCCCCGGATCAAGGCGCCCGATGTCTTCCGGTTCGCGGCCCGTCTGCGGCGCAAACCGGATGTCAAAAAGGCAATGATGCGCATGCCGCCGCTGCTGCGCACCTATCTGCTGATGGGCGGCTGGGTCAGCGATCATGCGGTGGTCGATCGGAACATGAATACGCTGCATGTGTTCACCGGGCTTGAAATCACGGCGATCCCGCCGGCCCGCAAGAAACTGTTGCGGGCGGTGGCGGGGCAAGGTTCGGGTGCCTCCGGCGGAAGTATTTACGAAAAGATGATCGGGGGTCGTTGACGCTGTCACCAGGTGGGGTTAGCTGCGCGCTATGGCACGCGCACCGATCTTGCAACTTTCCGATATTTCGCTGACCTTTGGCGGCGATCCGGTATTTGACGGGCTGGATCTGGTGGTGCAGCAGGGCGACCGCGTGGCGCTTGTCGGGCGTAACGGGTCGGGAAAATCGACCCTGATGAAAGTGATGGCCGGACTGGTTGAGGCGGACAGCGGTACCGTTGTTGTGCCCCCCGGTATTTCCGTAGGCTATATGGAGCAGGACCCCGATATGACGGGCTTTGCCACCTTGGGTGATTTTGCCACCAGCGCGCTGGAAGAAAGCGATGTCTACCGGGTAGAGCGGGCCGGTGCCGGGTTGAAATTTGATCCGGCCAGACCGGTGGCCACCGCATCGGGCGGCGAAAGGCGGCGCGCGGCGCTGGCCAAGCTGATGGCCGAAGCACCGGATCTGATGTTGCTGGACGAGCCTACAAACCATCTGGATATCGAGGCGATCGGCTGGCTGGAGGCGGAACTGGCGCAAACCCGCGCCGCATTCGTACTGATCAGCCATGACCGCGCCTTTTTACGTGCATTGACGCGTGCAACCCTCTGGATTGACAGGGGAATGGTGCGGCGGCAGGAAAAAGGCTTTGACGCGTTCGAAGCCTGGCGTGATGCCACATGGGAAGAAGAAGACACCCAGCGCCACAAGCTGAAACGCAAGATCAAGGCCGAAGCGCGATGGGCCGTCGAAGGCATTTCGGCACGGCGCAAACGCAATCAGGGGCGGGTGCGGGCCTTGCAGGATCTGCGCGCGCAGGCTGCGTCCCAGATCCGGCGGCAAGGTGCAGCGGCAATGGTGCTGGATACGGGGCAGAAATCCGGCAAGAAAGTTATGGAAGCCGTCAATATATCAAAGTCTTATGGCGAAAAAACAATTGTCGAGGATTTTTCGCTCAAGGTGCAGCGCGGCGACCGGATCGCCTTTGTCGGACCCAACGGCGTGGGCAAAACCGCGTTGCTGAAGATGCTGACCGGTGAGGTGGCGCCTGACAGCGGCACGGTCACGCTGGGCACCAATCTGGTGCTGGCCGTGTTTGATCAGGCGCGCGCACAACTGGATCCGGACATGTCACTGTGGGACAGCCTGACCGGCGATCCTGACATGCGCGTGTCGGGCAAGGCCGATCAGATACTGGTGCGCGGGATGCCGCGCCATGTGGTCGGATACCTCAAGGATTTCCTGTTCGACGAGGCACAGGCGCGCGCGCCGGTGCGCTCGCTGTCGGGCGGGGAAAAGGCACGGTTGCTGCTGGCCAAGATCATGGCGCGCGAAAGCAATGTTCTGGTGCTGGATGAACCGACCAACGATCTGGATGTGGAAACGCTTGACCTGTTGCAGGATCTGCTGGGGGATTATGACGGCACGGTTCTGCTGGTCAGCCATGATCGGGATTTTCTGGATCGGGTGGCGGCCACCACAATTGCCATGGAAGGCAATGGCAAGGCCACTGTTTATGCCGGCGGATGGAGCGATTATCAGGCGCAGCGCGGATCTGTTGATTTCGATGAAAGTGTCGTGAAATCAAAGCGTAAAAAAGAAAAGGTAACGCAATCTCAGGCGCAAAAACCGGGTCTGAGTTTTACCGAGCAGCACCGGTTGGCGGCGCTGCCCGCCGAGATCGAGAGGCTTCAGGCCGAGATTGCCAAGCTGGAAATCCTGCTGTCGGATGCAGAGCTTTTCACGCGCGAACCGGTGAAGTTCCAGAAAGCGTCGGATGCGCTGGTCGAGCGGCACGAACGGGTGGCCGAAGCCGAAGATGAATGGTTGCGGCTTGAAGAGAAATCTGGGGCCTAGATCAGGCCGGTCGGATGATATCGCCGATGCGCAGCGTGCCGCCGCTGATAATCCGGCAATTCAGGCCCGAGCGGTGTTCCATCAGTTCACACACGGTTTTTTGGGTGATCATATCCAGATAGCGGCAGGGCGTGTTCAGCCGTCCGCCTTCCAGCAGCACATCACCCACATAAAACCGCCGCCCGACCAGATGGTTCAGCGGTACATCACGGGTTGTCAGGTTGCGCCGGTGTTCGTGCAGGGGCAGGGTGATCGCATGATCGCGCGCCAGCGCTTCGATGGTTTCGATCTCGATCAACGTAACCTCGCGGATGTCGGGGAATTCCGAATAGGTGCCGCTGTTCACATCCGTTGAATAACGGTCGTCCTTGATGCCGACGCCTGCAATCAATTGCGCTGTGGGTTGGGCCTGCATCGGCGCGCGCGCCGCAGGCGCGGTGTGGATTTCAAGCAGTTCCCCTTGCCACATGGCGGCCCCCATTGTTTGCCTAGCGCAGGCGCAGTGCGCCGTCGATGCGGATCACTTCACCGTTCAGATAGCCGGCGGTGACGATAAAGGCGGCCAGCTGCGCGTATTCTTCTGGATCGCCCAGCCGGGGCGGGCAGGTCACATCGGCGGCCAGCGATGCCATAATCTCTTCGCCCAGCCCGATCAGCATGGGGGTTCGGAAAATGCCGGGGGCGATGGTCATGACGCGGATGCCGGTGCTGGCCAGATCGCGCGCCATGGGCAGGGTCATGCCGACGATGCCGCCCTTTGATGCGGCATAGGCGGTTTGCCCCTTTTGCCCGTCAAAGGCAGCGATGGACGCGGTGTTGATGATCACACCGCGGTTGCCATCGGGGGCCGGATCATTGGTGGCCATCGCCTGTGCGGCCAGCCTTGCAACGTTGAAACTGCCCACAAGGTTGATGTCGATCGTGCGCTGGAACGCATCCAGCGGATGCGGACCATCGCGACCGATGGTCTTGATCCCAAGGGCGATGCCGGCGCAGTTGACGGCTGCGTTCAGCCCGCCCATATGGCCCACGGCGGCATCAATTGCCGCCTTGACCGATGTTTCGTCGGTGACGTCGGTCTGAACGAAATGCCCGCCGATGTCCTGTGCCACGGCCATACCCTTGTCTTCATCGCGGTCCAGCACCGTCACGGCCGCGCCCTGTTGCGCAAAGTAACGCGCCGTGGCTTCGCCAAGGCCCGAGGCGGCACCGGTGACAACGGCTTTGGTCTGATCAAGAGGCATTGCGTCTTCTTTCGTGCTGGGGTGTGAGGAGATTTGTTCACGACAGCGGCGGCAAAGTCCAGAGCGGGAAAGCGTGTTCTGCCCGATCAGGCTCTGGCGGTTTTTCGGATCGCGCGTTAAGAGCCGGACAGAACAAGGGGAGGTGGGCCATGCACAGGCTACTGACGGAATTCGGGATGGGCACATTGTTGCGGCGCGGCGATTACACCGAAGCGGCGCGCCGTGCGGTCAAGGACGCGCTATGGCACAATTCGATCAACATGGCGGAACTGTTCGGCTTTCCCAAGGACGCGATGATCCTGACGGTCGAGATCGGTGTGCAACATCCCGATGCGGTGGACATCGATGTGATCAGGGCGGTGTTCCCTTACGGGCGCCCTGATATCGTGGTGCGTCACGGCGGGCTGGACATTGCACGCCCCGATGGTGACGGGCACGCCCCGATCATTGCCAATGCCGCGCTGTCGGTCAGTTTTGATATGGAGCGGGCGGGATGAGTGATCAGCGGATGATTATCGAAATGGGCATGGGCAACGATCTTTACGGTATGGATTACACCAAGGCCGCCGCCCGCGCGATCGAAGACGCGATCCGCCATTCTTCGATCCCGATGTTCGAGGCATTGGGGATCAGCCACGATGCCATGCGGGTACAGGTTACGGTGGGGGTGCAAGACCCCGATGCGGTTGATGTCGCATCGCTGGCCCGCAATCTGCCGCGCGGGCGGGCGAAGGTGCAGGCCGTTCTGGGCGGGTTGAACGTGCACAACCCCGATACCGGCGGTACCATCGTGATCGCATCTGCCGCGGTCGAGGCATTTGTGCCTGCGCAGGACGGGTGGGTTTTGCGGGATTAAGCCGCTGCCGCGAACGCATTCATTTGCCCGATAAAGGCAACGCTAAAGGTTTATTGCCAAGGCTCAAGCTGGTTCAGCACCCATTTGTGAAATGCGTGAATGTCGAATTCCTGCGGCATCAGACGGCCCTGTTCAAAGCGCGATGATTTCAGCCCGCGCTGGTTCATTTCGCAGGCGGCGCCGTCTTCCAGCAAGACGGTTGTGGCAAAATCCGTGACATTGGCCAGATCGAAACCGGCTTGCGCCAGAGTTTCGGGCAGGAACAGCCATTCCGCCCTTAACTGCGTGATCTCGGGCGCCAGCGGAGTCATCGATACGATACGCACGTAATCTACATGCGCCACGATATAAGTGGATGGATAGATCGTGACAAAATTATGCGCGATGGCCCGTTCGCGTGGTGTCAGGTCCGGAAACTCAGGTCCGCAGGCTTGTCCGTTTACCGTCCAACTGCGTGCATCGTCCTTCAAAGCGGCGTTGTGTCCCTGATCCGCGGACCAGTCCGCATCTTCCTCGTCCGACATGATGCCCTTGCGATAGATCGGGACCATGTCGCTTAGCCCCTTGTGAATACCGGGGCAATGCAGGCATTCGTTGTAGTTTTCCCAGAACACCTTCCAATTGCAGGCCAGTTGCTTTTCCAGAATGTGACCGGTGACAAGACGGTCCATCGGCCAGTTGTCCAGCGCGGCAACGCCCATATCGGGTTCAAACGGTGGCGGCGTGTCCGCAAGGCACAGAAAGACACAGCCGTTCCATTGGTGCAGGGCCACCGGAAACAGGCCGTGTAGTGCCTTGTCAAAATCGTGGGTTGGTGTGGCATAGCCCGTGGATACCAGCGCGCCTTCGTTATCATAGGCCCATGCGTGATAGGGGCAACGGATCAAGCGCCCGTTATAGTCCTGTTGGTGCGCACTGCACAGTTCGGCCCCGCGGTGGCGGCAGGTATTGAAATAGGCCCGCAAGGCGTTGTTATCGTCACAGGCCACGATCACGTTGTCGCCGGCAATGTCGATCCTGCGGATGGTGCGGGGCCGGAACGCATCAATGCGGCCCGCATAGACCCAGTTTCGTGCCCATATTGCCATGCTTTCACGATCAAACCACGCGCCATCATAATAGGCTTTGGCAGGCAGGCTTGGCGGGCAGTGCCCCAAAAGAGGCGAGGATTCGGGGGATCGCACGTTCATTTGATCATGATCTTTCGTTTGCAGACCTGTGTCACCGGCCCCTGAACGTCTCCGCACGTACATAGCAAACAGGCTTTGCACGCCGCGCGGGGCGCGTTTACTTTGACCGATCACTCAAACTATGCGCGGAAAACCCGATGACGCAAGTGCGTTCACCGACGGATCGGCAACAGGATACACGGCAGGGACAGATACTAGCTGCCCGCCACCTGCACCAAAGCGTGCCGTTTCTTGCCCGCGCTCAGCTTGATGGGGCTGGACAGGGCGGCGGCGTTCAGCATCAGGCCCGCATCCGTCAATGGCACATCATCCAGACGGGCGCCGTTTTCCGCGATCAGGCGTTTGGCTTCCTTGCCTGATCCTGCAAGGCCCGATTTCACGATCAGTTGCACAATCGAAATGCCTTCACCCACGTCTGCCGCCGTCAGCGTCAGGGTCGGCAGATCATCGCCCACACCGCCCTTTTCGAACACTTCGCGTGCGGTCGCTTCTGCGGTTTCGGCCGCATGCGCACCGTGCAGCAGGGTTGTCACCTCGTTGGCAAGGCGCACCTTGGCTTCGTTGATTTCCGATCCCTGCAAGGCCCCCAGACGGTCGCATTCGTCAACCGGCAGTTCGGTATAAAGCTTGAGGAACCGGCCCACATCCGCGTCGGTGGTGTTGCGCCAGAATTGCCAGAATTCGTATGGGCTTAGCATTTCGGGGTTCAGCCAGATCGCGCCCGATTGCGATTTGCCCATCTTCTTGCCGTCCGACGTGGTCAGCAGCGGAGAGGTCAATCCATAGACTTCCGCGTCGATCACGCGCCGCGTCAGATCGATCCCGTTGACGATATTACCCCACTGGTCGGACCCGCCCATTTGCAGAATGCACCCGTATCGGCGGTAAAGCTCCATGAAATCATAGGCTTGCAGGATCATGTAGTTGAATTCAAGGAACGACAGCGATTGTTCTCGGTCCAGCCGCGATTTGACGCTTTCAAAACTCAGCATCCGGTTGATCGAAAAATGCCGTCCGATGTCGCGCAGGAAATCCAGATAGTTCAGATCATCCAGCCATTCGGCGTTGTTGATCATCATCGCGTCGCTCGGCCCGTCCCCATATGTCAGGTAGGCGCTGAACACGTCCTTGATGCCCGCGATATTGGCATCGATCGCTTCCGGTGTCAGCAGCGGGCGTTCATCGGCGCGAAAAGACGGATCGCCCACCTTAGTGGTGCCGCCGCCCATCAGGGTGATCGGTTTGTTGCCGGTCTTTTGCAGCCAGCGCAGCATCATGATTTGGATCAGTGATCCGACATGCAGAGATTTGGCTGTCGCATCAAACCCGATATAGCCGGGTTGGCCACCTTTCAGCAAAGCCTCGTCCAGCCCCTGATAATCGGTGCAATCCGCGAGAAATCCGCGTTGCATCATCACGGCGATGAAATCCGATTTAGGGTGATACGTCATGTCTTGCCTCTGGCTTGCGTTACGCGGCAGTGTATAGGCGGCAGTGAAGCAAAGGAAAAGGCCATGAATCGGGCCAGGACACAGGCAAAACCGGTGCGCGCCCTTGGCGCAATGTCGGGCACATCGCTGGACGGGGTCGATGCCGCCGTGGTGGACACCGATGGCCACACGGTATTCGGCTTTGGTCCGACAGCTTATCGCCCGTATTCGGATCAGGAACGCGCGGTGTTGCGCGCGGCGCTGGGGCAATGGACCGGCGATGCCGTGATTGCCGCCGCCCGCGTGGTGGATGCCGCCCATCAGGAGGTGCTGTCGGGTTTTGACGGGATCGATCTGGTGGGTGTTCATGGCCAGACACTGGCTCATGCGCCCCGCCTTCAGGGCACATTGCAGGTGGGTGACGGATCGGCGTTGGCGGAACATCTGAATGTGCCGGTGGTCTGGGATTTTCGCAGCACCGATGTTGAAATGGGCGGCGAGGGCGCGCCGCTGGCGCCGTTTTTCCATTTCGCCTGTGCCAGGTGGATTGGTGCAACCGAACCGGTGGCGTTTCTCAATCTGGGTGGCGTCGGAAACCTGACCTATGTCGATCCGTCCTTTGATACGCCACAACAGGACGGCGCCTTGCTGGCCTTTGATACCGGCCCCGCCAATGCGCCGGTCAACGATCTGATGCAGGCGCGCCAAGGCGTGCCCTATGATGCCGATGGCGCGACAGCCGCCCAGGGGCAGGTGGAGCAGGGCGCGCTGGAGCTGTTTCTTGCCGAGCCCTTTTTCGCAAGAATGCCGCCGAAGTCCCTGGACAGAAATGATTTTTCAGACATGATCGCGCTGGTGAACGAGCTGAGCGATGCCGATGCCGCCGCCACGCTGACCGCAATGTGTGCCGCCGGTGTGATGGAGGCCATGCAGCATTGCCCAAGCCCGCCCGCGCGCGTGCTGGTGACGGGCGGTGGGCGGCACAATCCGGTGCTGATGGAAATGCTGAACGTGTCGCTGGATTGCCCCGCCGTCCCGGTGGAAGAGGTCGGCCTGAACGGGGATATGCTGGAGGCGCAGGCCTTTGCCTATCTGGCGGTGCGTGTGGCGCGCGGATTGCCCACATCCTGTCCCGGCACCACGGGCGTGCGTGCGGCGGTGGGCGGTGGCACGATCAGCGCGCCAGATGGCGAAGATAATCTGCCGTAAATTCCCCGTACCCGGCGGATGTGGATTTCAGATGGGCCTGCACATCGGCATGAAATTCCGGCAGGCGATAGAACGGCACCGCCGGAAAGCTGTGGTGTTCCGCGTGATAAGGCATGTTCCATGCCAGAAACCGCACCACGCGCGTGGTGTAAGTGGTGCGTGAATTTTCCAGCATATCGGCCACCGGCGGGCAAAGCCCGTGTTCGGCCAGCAGATAGGCGCGCAGCACCGGTTGCCCGACCAGCACAGGCAGCAGCCAGATCCAGAACAGAAGTGGCGTAAGGAACAGACTGATCAGCGCGGCGGCATAGATCGCCAGAATGATCCGCGCCTCGCGCCGAAGGCGGGGCAGCAGGCGATCAGACAAATAGGGCGCATCCGGTGTGCCAAAGGCATTGACCCAAAGCATGGTCAATCCGTTTCTCCAATAGCCCCAGCCGCTAAGATAGATCAGATACCCGCGCCATCCGCTGGGGCGGCCGCCGCCTTCCAGTTCGGGATCGCGTTCGGGATCGTTGGTATATTTGTGATGTGCCAGATGGAAATAGCGGAACCAGACAAAGGGCAGGGCAACCGGCACCGCGCAAAGATGCCCCACGACTTCGTTGATCCATTTGCTTTTGAACGGAGTCTGATGTGTGCATTCATGGCTTAGGGTGAACAGAAAGCACAGCAGAACGCCCTGAACCGGAACAAGGAAACCCCAAAACGGCACCTGCATCACAATGGCCGCCGTACTGATCGCCAACGCCCCGACATACAGCGCAAGATGCGTCAGGCCGGCGCGATCGGATCGTTCCTGCAAATGCGCTTTTCGCGCGACGCTTAGCCGTTTCAGAATCTCGGTATGGGTCATGCGCGGATGGTGCGGCTGAAATGCTCCCTTTGGCAAGCGTGCACTGCGCCTTTCAGGCTGGCAGAATGTCAAATCCGGGCGCAACTGTGCAACGGATCGGCGTGTAACCTTCAGTGGTGCGGATTTTAACAGCCGGATCGGCCAATTTCAGCCGCTTGTCATCCGCGTTTCGGTACGTTGTCGCCGGATTTGCCGCGGGATTGATTTTGATCATCGGGAACCTTTTGCGGCGCGATAGGTTGTTCTGGCTGACATCGGGTGTTTTTGCATGCCTTTAAGCGCGCCCGATTTCAGATGGATCGTTTTGGGAAAGGATACCTTATGACCCGTTGGATTTCCGGATGTTTTCTGGCCAGCATTCTGGCCCTGTCGGCTTGTGAAAACATGACAGCCGAACAACGCACCGTTGCCGGTGTCGCAGGCGGCGCGGCGGGTGGCCTGATCGCCGCCGAAGCTTTTGATGCCGATGACGAATGGCGCCTGATTGCCGCCCTTGCGGGCGCCGCCGCGGGCACTGCCGTGGCGCAAAACACCCAGACTGGCAATTGCGCCTATGCGCGCGGTGACGGAACCTATTATTCGGCTCCTTGCCCCTAACCCTTTCAGGCAGACAGGCGCGGGCGGTGCGTTACCTTAAAATGGACCGCCCCGCGTAATCTGCGGTCTCTCCCAGCGCTTCCTCGATGCGGATCAACTGGTTGTATTTCGCCAGCCGGTCCGAGCGCGCCAGTGATCCGGTCTTGATCTGTCCGCAATTGGTGGCAACGGCCAGATCGGCGATTGTCGCGTCTTCGGTTTCGCCCGACCGATGCGACATCACATTGGTATAGCGCGCCCGATGCGCCATATCGACCGCTTCAAGAGTTTCCGTTAAGGTGCCGATCTGGTTGACTTTTACCAGCATCGAATTGGCGCAGCCGCGTGCGATTCCGTCTGACAGGCGCGTCGGATTGGTCACGAACAGATCATCGCCCACCAGTTGCACCTTGTCACCCAGCGCATCGGTCAGCGCCTTCCATCCGTCCCAGTCATCTTCCGACATACCGTCTTCGATCGAGATGATCGGATAATCGGCCACCAGCGCCGCCAGATAGGCAACGTTTTCATCCGAACTCAGTGTCTTGCCTTCGCCCGACAGCACATATTTTCCGTTCTTGTAATATTCCGTCGCCGCACAATCCAGCGCCAGATAGATATCCTCACCTGGTTTGTATCCGGCTTTTTCAACAGATTTCAAAATGAAATCAAGCGCATCGCGGGTCGAGCTGATGTTGGGTGCAAACCCACCCTCGTCACCGATGCCTGTGCTCAGACCTGCGGCAGACAGTTCTTTTTTCAGGGTGTGAAACACTTCCGATCCCATGCGCACCGCATCGCGGATGTTGGTGGCGCTGACCGGCATGATCATGAATTCCTGAATGTCGATCGGGTTGTCGGCATGTTCACCGCCGTTGATGATGTTCATCATCGGCACCGGCAACACCCGCGCCGATGTGCCGCCGACATAGCGGAACAACGGTTGCGAGGTGTAATCGGCGGCTGCCTTGGCCACCGCCAGACTGACCCCCAGAATGGCGTTCGCGCCAAGGCGCGATTTGTTTTCTGTGCCGTCCAGTTCGATCATCAATTCGTCAATGCCGACCTGTTCGGTGGCATCAAAACCCAGCAACTCTTCGGCAATTTCGCCGTTGACCGCCGCCACGGCATCCAGAACGCCTTTGCCCATGTACCGGCTCTTGTCACCGTCACGGCGTTCCACCGCCTCGTATGCGCCGGTGGACGCCCCGGAAGGCACCGCCGCGCGCCCCATGGTGCCGTCTTCCAGAACCACATCGACCTCGACAGTCGGATTGCCCCGGCTGTCCAGAATTTCGCGTGCGTGAATATCGATAATCGTGCTCATCAGCCGGGTTCCTTGATCATAGAAGGGTTGCGCGGGTCTTAGACCGTCCGCCAGCCAAGGAAAAGGTAGATTAATCGGTTTTATACAGTTTGCGTTCGCGCCAGACGGTAAACAGGCCCGATCCGACGATAATGGCGGACCCGACCAACATCAGCGTATCGGGCTGTTCCCCGAACACCAGAACCCCGACACACATGGCAAAGATCAGCCGGGTATAGCGAAACGGTGTGACAAACCCCACATCGCCAACCCGCATGGCGGCAACAATTGCGTAATAGGACACCACGCCCAGCAAAACGGCACCCCCGACCAGCGCCCACAGCTTTGGATCGGGCGCGACAAGCGGCGCACCGTTGACCTGCAACAGGATGAAACCGGTTGGCACCAATGTCAGAAAAGCCAGAAAACTCAGCTGCATGGACGACGTTGTGCGTGGAACCTGCCGCGTTGCCAGATCCCTGATCGCCAGCCCGATTACCCCTTGCACCGCGAACAGCGAATTGGCGTCAAAACCGTCCAGCCCGGGCCGGATAATCAGCAAAACGCCGAAAAAACCGACGATAATGGCGCTCCAGCGCCGCCAGCCGACCTGTTCCTGCAAAAACAGCGCCGCGCCCAGCGTGACCGCCAATGGCGTTGCCTGCAGGATCGCCGATGCACTGGACAGCGGGGTCAGCACAATCGCGGTAACAAAGCCCAGCGTGCCCACCAGTTCGCCCAGATTGCGTAGCAAAATCATCCGCGTCAGAAACAGGCGGGAAAACAGCGGCGTACCCTGCCACAGGGTCAGCGCGGCAAACACTGTCGCGCCGCCGATCCCCAGCATCAGGATGATCTGGCCAACAGGCAGGGCGCCGGCCATCAGTTTGATAAACATGTCCTCGATCGCAAAGCCCAGCATTGCAAAGATCATCAGGGCGGCGCCGCGCAAATTGTCCATCTTGGGGTAAGCTTTCAAAGTGATGACTGGCCAATGGCGCGTTGCGCAGTCAAACACAAGCCCGATAGATCGCCCTGCCGGTGCCTGTTTTTCTTTTTGCCAGAAATACGGGACGGGAAACGCCCGTCAGGGCGCGCCGCAGACGCTGGTAACCGCGCCTGGGCGCATCATCGGATCACGGTTTGCGGATCGGCACACCATAAAGCTCAAGCCGGTGCCCGCGCAGTTCATAGCCCAGCTTGCGCGCGATCTTTTCCTGCAATGCCTCGATTTCCTCGTCGACGAATTCAATCACTTCGCCCGAGTTCATATCAATCAGGTGGTCGTGATGGTCGCGTTCCGCATCTTCATAGCGCGCGCGCCCGTCGCCGAATTCAAGCTTGTCCAGCAGTCCGGCCTCTTCGAACAGTTTGACCGTCCTATATACGGTTGCAATTGAAATGCCGCTGTCGATCGCGCTGGCGCGGGCATAAAGCTCTTCAACATCGGGGTGGTCATCGCTGTCCTGAAGGACGCGCGCGATCACGCGGCGCTGTTCGGTCATGCGCAGGCCCTTGGCGGCGCTGCGGTCGATTATCGTATCAGTCATGCCCAAGGTCCCAAACTTAGCCGTGATCCTTGGTGTACCGCGTCCGCCATTCGGTTTCCAGACGCTTTTCAACCCGCAGGCCGGATCGGCAAAAGGTTGACTTATGGTGCGCGATCCCCCATGTGACCCTCAGCGATGCCTTCTGCCGCGTGAGCAGTCAGAAGAATGAGCGGGAAAAGCCCGCCCCGAAACCAAAAGGTATCGCACCTGTTCCCAAAATCACGCGTGGGGCCAAAGCGCACGAACGACCCGGACAGCATTCGGCTGTCGCGGGGTTGAGCTTTTTGCGCACCCGACGCGCGGCCCTTATCGGTGCCGCAAAACAAGTGGTCCGTGCGCAACGCGCGGGCCGGAAGGATATATTTTGAACGATTTTTCAATCATGGGCTTGCCCAAATCCCTGATCACCCGCCTGACGGCAATGGGGATCACGGAACCAACGCCGATCCAGAATCAGGCCATCCCCCATGCGCTGAACGGGCGCGATGTGATGGGCCTGGCGCAGACCGGCACCGGCAAGACAGCCGCATTCGGTCTGCCGCTTGTGGCGCAGATGCTGGAACTGGGCGGACGCCCGGCGCCGAAAACCTTACGCGGTCTTGTTCTGGCGCCGACGCGCGAACTGGCGGGTCAGATTGCCGAAAACCTGCGCGCCTATGCACAAGGCACCCCGATCAAGGTTGCGATGGTTGTTGGCGGTCAGTCAATCAACAATCAGATCAAACGGTTGGAGCGCGGTGTTGATCTTCTGGTGGCGACGCCGGGGCGGTTGATCGACCTGATGGACCGCCGCGCCCTGCGGCTGGACGAAACCGTTTTTCTGGTGCTGGATGAAGCCGATCAGATGCTTGATCTGGGCTTTATCCATGCCCTGCGCAAGATCGCGGGCATGTTGCCAGCCGAACGCCAGACCATGCTGTTTTCGGCCACAATGCCCAAGCAGATGAACGAACTGGCCTCGAGCTATCTGAACAAACCGATCCGGGTCGAAGTGTCGCCCCCCGGCAAAGCCGCCGACAAGATCACACAAGAGGTGCATTTTATTGCCAAGGCGGAAAAGCCCAAGCTGCTGATTGAAATGCTGGACAAGCATCGCGACGAGCTGGCGCTGGTTTTCGGGCGCACGAAACACGGGTGTGAAAAGCTGATGAAGTCGCTGGTCAACGCCGGTTATGCGGCGGGATCGATCCATGGCAACAAAAGCCAGGGCCAGCGGGATCGCGCAATCGCGGCCTTCAAGGCAGGCGAGATCCGCGTTCTTGTGGCCACCGATGTGGCCGCGCGCGGTCTGGATATCCCTGATGTGCGCCATGTTTACAATTTCGATCTGCCCAATGTGCCGGAAAACTATGTGCACCGGATCGGGCGAACAGCACGTGCGGGTGCAGATGGCGCTGCGATTGCGTTTTGTGCGCCTGACGAGATGGGCGAATTGAAGGCAATTGAAAAGGCGATGAAAATGCCGGTGCCGGTCGCGTCCGGACGGCCCTGGGAAAGTTCGGAAATACCTGACAAGCCCAAAGGTCGCGGTGGTCGCCCCGGCGGCGGTGGCCAGAAACGCCGCTTTGGCGGCGGTGGTGGCGGCGGTGGCGCAAAATCCAGCGCCGGAAAACCCGGCGGTGGCCAGCGTCGTCGCAGAAGCGGCGGCAAGGGCGGCGGCAAACCCGGTGGCCAGCGCGCGGCCTGATCAGTAAAAAAAGGGCACCGTCGGGTGCCCTTTTTCTTTCCGGAACAGGCAGATACAGGCTATTCGTAAAGTGAGGGCACGCCCATTTTTTCATGAATGCTGTTTACCGTGGCAGCGTTCATGCCATAGCCCTGTGCCAGCCGGTGCAGGTATTCCGCCTCGGACCGGCTGTCCAGATCAATTCCCAGAACCGACATCGCATAGGTCTGCGCTTCCATGCCACGCGGCGTCTGGCGCACCAGACCTTCGATATCGACAGGGGCCTGCAACTGGGCCTGCACAAAATCGGCCTCTTCGCGCGATACATCATCGCCCAGCCGGTCGATGATCTTGGTGCGTTCGGCATCGTCCAGCTTGCCATCCGATTTGGCCGCCTGGATCATCGCCGCCAGCATGATGCCGGCCGCGGCCTCCTGTGCGGCAGAGGGTTCGATTTCTTCCTGGGGCGTCTGGTCGAACTGTGAATTCAGAACCGATCCGAAATCCGCGTTGTTCGTTGCGGGCTTGCCCCCCAGCGCGGCCGCCAGACCTTCCAGCAGGCCGCCTGTGTTGCTGCCGCCCGCAGTTCCACCGGTGCCGCCGCCGATCATGTCCTGCAACCCGCCGGCCTGCGCGCCGCCCAGTTGATCCAGTAATCCGCCCAGACCGCCTTGCAGCCCGGCGCCGGCACCGGCTCCGGCACTGCCACCCAGCAGGCTGCCAAGCAGATCCTCGATCCCGCCACCCGCACTCGCGCTTTTGGCGCGGCCCGAGCCACCTGTTTTCGCACCGGTCAGTCCGCCCAGCAAATCTTCCAATCCGCCCGCGCCGCCCGACGCACTGCGTCCGCTTGCGCCTTTCATCATGCTGCTGGCGCCTTTGGCCACTGCCACGCCGATCGCCACCTTGGCGAGTGTTTTAACCAAACTCATTGTCCAAATCTCCCTGTTGAAAATGAAAAAAGAATGCCAGATTCGCAGATGAACTCCACGGGGAATTCCCCGCCGGCCTGATCAGCCACACAGAGCGCGGGCTAAAGCGGGCACGTAACGCACGCGGGCAATTGACATTTCCAGCCGGTCACGACCTTGTGGCGCGCATGGAACGTAAATCATCCATGGACTCTTTCGGGGCAACGGCGCTGATCCTTTTTGCGCTGTTGCTGGCGTTAAATCAGGTTGTCATCAAAGTGTCGGGCGGCGGCTTTGGCCCGGTGTTTCAGGCCGGGTTACGCTCTGCCGGGGCGGTGGTCGTGCTGCTGGTCTGGATGCGGCTCAAAGGCGTGGCGCTGGTGATGCCGCGCGGTGTCAGCCGCTGGGGGCTGTTGTCGGGCCTGGCGTTTACGTTTGAATTCATCTGCCTGTTCACCGCGCTTGATTTCACATCCGTTTCGCGGGCATCGGTGATTTTCTATTCGATGCCGGTGTGGCTGGCCATTGCCGCGCATCTGTTTCTGCCCGGAGAGCGTTTGACGCCGCTGCGGGTGGTCGGGCTGGCGCTGGCCATGGCTGGAGTGATCTGGGCGCTGTCCAACCGAGACGGCGCCGATGTCAGCTGGCAGGGCGATCTGGCGGCGCTGGGGGCGGCCCTTGGCTGGACCAGTATCGCGCTGATGGTGCGGGCGACAAAGCTGAACACGGTCAAGCCCGAGGTGCAGTTGCTGTGGCAGGTTGCCGTGTCCGCGCCGATCCTTTTGCTGCTGGCCTATGCCTCGGGCGATCTGGTGCGGGATCTGCAGATGATCCACCTGGCCGGACTGGCGTTCCAGATCGTTTGCGTGGCCAGTCTGGGGTTCCTGTTCTGGTTCTGGCTGCTGACGCTTTATCCGGCGGCGTCCGTGGCCTCGTTCAGCTTTCTGTCGCCGGTGTTTTCGGTCATTCTGGGCTGGGTCCTGTTGAACGAGGCTGTCGGTCTGGAAATCTGGGGCGCGCTGGTACTGGTGGCGGCGGGGATTTACCTGATCAACCGGCGTTGACCGTTGCGGTCGTTGCCCTTCAAGTATTTTTGAAAAGATGAAGATCAGGTGCCGCAGAACGTCGCCGGCACGATTTCCGTTTCCAGCGGCGGGCGGGCCAGATCGGCAACAGCGGGATTGTCGTCATAGGGTGTGGCCAGCGCAGACAGCAGACGGTGGAAGGGGGCCATATCGCCGGCAACGGCAGCTTCGATCATTTGCTCGATCCGGTGATTGCGCGGGATCAGCGCCGGGTTGGTGGCGCGCATCAGCGCTGGCGCATCTGGTTCCGAGGCAAGGCGCGCCTGCCAGTCGCTGTGCCATGCATCATATGAGGTTGGATCGGTGAACTGCGCGCGCGCAGTGCCATCGGCCAGTGCGCGGAACGTGTTGGTGAAATCGGCCTGTTCTTGGGCCATGCGGGTCAGCAGATCCGAAATCAGGGCCATGTCATCCTCTTGCGCCTGTGCCAGCCCGATCTTGCGGCCAAAAAGGCGCAGCCAGTGCCCGCGGATCAGCGTGGGAGTGGCATGTATGATTGCTGTTGCCTCCTCAACCGCGGCGTCGCGATCCGGCATGATCTGGATCAGCGCAGTGGCCAGTTGCGCCAGGTTCCAGACGATGATGTCGGGCTGATTGGCATAGGCATAGCGCCCCTGACGGTCGATTGAACTGAACACCGTGTCGGGGTGATAGGTATCCAGAAAGGCACAGGGGCCATAATCGATGGTTTCCCCTGATATGGCGCAATTGTCGGTGTTCATGACACCGTGGATAAACCCGACGGACATCCATTTGGCGACCAGTGCCGCCTGCGCATCGCGCACCGCAGTCAAGAGGCCCATCGGGCCGTCCGCGGCGGGGTAGTGGCGGGCAATGGCATAATCGGTCAGCTGTTGCAGGCTGCGCGTGTCGCTGCGCGCGGCGAACACCTGAAACGTGCCGACACGCAAATGGCTGGCCGCCACGCGGGTCAGCACGGCGCCGGGCAGCGCACCTTCACGATAGACCGGCTCTCCGGTGGCGACGGCGGCCAGCGCACGGGTGGTGGGGATACCAAGTGCGTGCATCGCTTCGGATACGACATATTCGCGCAGCACCGGCCCCAGCCATGCGCGCCCGTCACCCGAGCGCGAATAGGGCGTCGGGCCGGAGCCTTTGAGCTGGATATCGCGGCGCTGGCCATCGGTGCCGACGACTTCGCCCAGCAGAACCGCGCGCCCGTCGCCCAGTTGCGGGTTGTAATGGCCAAACTGGTGGCCGGAGTAAAGCTGGGCAATGGGGGCAGAGCCATCAGGCAGGTGATTACCGGAAAACACCTGCGCCAACTCGTCCTGACCGGCATCAGGCAGGCCCAGCAGCTCTGCCAGACCCTCGTTATAAGCCAGAAGCTGGGGCGCCCTGACCGGGGTCGGTTTCTGGGACGAAAAGAACACCGGCGGCAAGGCGGCATAGGTGTTATCAAAGGGAATGTGCATGCTCATGACCCGTAATCTAAGCGCAATCGCCCCGATTGCTAGAGCTTGCGCGTCATCAGGGCATACCGGTCGCGCAGCGCAAAGCCCGCGCGGGCATAGAGCCTGCGCGCCGACTGGTTTTGTGTATCGACCTCAAGATGGATGGCCTTCATGCCGACCTCGGCCAGCGATCGTGGCAGGGTCTGCAACACCTCGGCGGCAATGCCGCGGCCCCGCACGCCGGGGCGAACATAGATTTCATCAATGAAACCATCCATGCCGCCAAATTCCACAGACCAGCCGAATGTGACGATCACATAACCAATGGGTGCACGTGGCGGACCGATCAGATAAATCGCGCCGTGCGGGATACCATCCAGCAGAGGGGCGATAGCGGCGCGCCTTTTTTCGGCGTTCATCACAATGCCTTCCTCGGCATGGAAGGCGGCAACCAGCGCATCGACCTGTTCGATATGGCCCGGTTTTGCCAGATGCAGCGCCGCGCTCATAACCGGGCCAGACGGTCTGTCAGCAGATCAAAGAACCCGTCAGCATCGACATGTCCGATAAACAGCGCATTGGCGGGCCGGTCGGTGACGCCCCACCAGTCGGCCACAGTCATGCCCAGCGTCAGTTCGGACCCTGTTTCGACCTCGACATTGATGTGGCGGCCTGAAAACAGATCGGGACGGATCAGATAGGCGGTCACGCAGGGATCGTGCAGGGGCGCGCCCTCCGAACCGTATTTAGCTTTGTCGAACCGTTCGAAAAAATCGGTCATCTGCGCCACGGCGGTGCCGACGGGCGTGCCAAGGGCGCGAAACGCATCGTTGCGCGCGCGGGTGACAAGCGCCTGATGTGTCACATCCAACGGCATGACGGTTATCGGAACGCCGGATTTGAACACGATATCAGCCGCCTGCGGGTCGACGTAAATGTTGAACTCCGCCGCCGGTGTAATATTGCCGACTGCAAAGTAGGCACCGCCCATCAGGATGATCTCTTGCACGCGCGGGATGATATCGGGTGCTTTTTCAAAGGCGGTGGCAATATTGGTCAGCGGCCCAAGCGGACACAGGGTGATTGTTCCCGCCGGTTCGCGGCGCAGGGTGTCAATGATGTAATCAACGCCGTGCCTGTCCTGAAGCGGCATCGACGGATCGGGCAGGTCAGGCCCGTTCAGGCCGGTTTCGCCGTGCACATGTTCTGCGGTGACAAGGGCGCGGCCCATCGGGCGGTCGCATCCGGCGAAGACGGGTACATCGGGGCGCGCTGCCAGTTCGCACACGATACGGGCGTTCTTGGCCGTCAGCGCCAGCGGCACGTTGCCTGCAACGGCGGTGATGCCCAACACCTCAATCTCGTCCGGGCTGGCCAGCGCCAGCAGGATCGCAACGGCGTCATCCTGTCCGGGGTCTGTGTCGATGATGATCTTGCGTGGGGGCATGTCGCGGCCTTCATTCCGGGTTTGGCGCGGACATTCGCAACTCGTCGTGCTGATGTCCATGCCCCGATTTTCAGTCGGCGGACATGCCCTTGCGCTCGTCCGCCTTGACCGCGTCCCAAAGCGCATCCATTTCGGACAGATCACTGTCTTGCGGGCGTTTGCCTTGCGCGGCCAGCCGCGCCTCGACCCCGGCAAAGCGGCGGATGAATTTGGCGTTGGCGCGGCGCAGGGCCGCTTCGGGGTCGATCTTCATGTGCCGTGCCAGATTGGCCATGACAAACAGCAGATCACCGAATTCCTCTTCGGTTTCATCCGTGCTGTGGGTTTCGTATGCCTCGGTCAGTTCACGGGCCTCTTCGATGATCTTGTCCAGCACCTGATCTGTCGATGGCCAGTCAAATCCGACGCGGGCGGCGCGTTTTTGCAGTTTATAGGCGCGCAACAACGCAGGCAGGCCCACCGCGACCCCGTCCAGCGCACCGCCCTGATCCTTGCCCGCGCGTTCTGCCGCCTTGATCTTTTCCCAGTCGGCGGTTTGCTGATCCGCGGATTTGTCGCGGGTTTCGTCGCCGAAAACATGCGGATGACGGGCCACCATCTTGTCGGCAATGGCGCGCACGACGCTGTCAAAACTGAAATGCCCCGCTTCCTGCCCCATCTGGGTGTGATAGACGGTTTGCAGCAGCAAATCGCCCAATTCGCCCTCAAGTTCGGCCCAGTCGGCCCGTTCGATCGCATCGGCCACCTCATAGGCTTCTTCGATCGTGTAGGGCGCGATGCTGGCGAAATCCTGTTCAATGTCCCAGGGGCATCCGGATTGAGGATCGCGCAGGCGGCGCATGATTTCCAGCAAACGCTCCATTCCGCCATCGGGATCGTGAATCAACGTGTCATCGGGCATTGCGGCTGTGTCCTTTTGGGTGTCAGATGGACTGTGAAATCAAACCGCCCAAGGAGTCCACCCCATGCCCGTTGTCAACCGTATCGCTGATTTCAGCGCAGATATGACCGCGTGGCGGCGTCACCTGCATACGATCCCGGAACTGGGGCTGGAATGTCACCAGACGGCGGCGTTTGTGGCCGACCGGTTGCGCGAATTCGGTGTCGACGAACTGCATGAAGGGATCGCGACAACCGGTATCGTGGCCATCATCAACGGGCAGGGTGCAGGCCCGACCATCGGCTTGCGCGCCGATATGGATGCGTTGCCGATCACCGAAGAAACCGGCGTTGACTATGCCAGCACCCATCCGGGGAAAATGCATGCCTGCGGCCACGACGGTCATACCGCGATGCTGCTGGGCGCGGCCAAATACCTGTCCGAAACCCGCAATTTCGCGGGGCGTGTCGCCTTGCTGTTTCAGCCGGCCGAAGAATTCGGCGGCGGTGGCGAAGTGATGGTGCAAGAAGGCGTGATGGACCGGTTCGACATCGGCGAGGTTTACGCCCTGCACAATGCGCCGGGCAAGGATTTCGGCAATTTCTTTACCACGCGCGGCGCGATCATGGCGGCGGCGGACACGTTTCACATCACCGTGACGGGCAGGGGCGGGCATGCCGCGCGCCCGCAAGATTGTGTTGATCCGGTGGTGGCGGCGGTGGCCATCGTGCAGGCGTTGCAAACCATCGTCAGCCGCAACCACAAGACCGCAAACGAATTGGTGATTTCGGTAACGCAGATTCACACCGGCACAACCGATAATGTGATCCCCGAAACCGCCTATATCAACGGCACGGTGCGCACCTTTGACAAAGAGGTTCAGGCGATGGTGGTCAAGCGCATGGAAGAGATCGTCGCCGGGCACGCCGCCAGTTTTGGCGTGACGGCGGAACTGGATTTCGAGTTCGGCTATCCGCCCACGATCAACGATGCGCGCAAGGCGGATTTCGCGGCCGAGATTGCCCGTGACGTGGCCGGAGACACCAATGTAGACGCCGCGTTTGAACCGGTCATGGGGGCCGAGGATTTT
Source organism: Sulfitobacter sp. TBRI5 (assembly GCF_051013555.1). NCBI lineage: Bacteria > Pseudomonadati > Pseudomonadota > Alphaproteobacteria > Rhodobacterales > Roseobacteraceae > Sulfitobacter > Sulfitobacter sp. TBRI5. The sequence continues at coordinate 2,982,624 of NZ_CP112884.1, forward strand.
TCCTATATGCTCGAAGCGCGCCCCGGTGCGTATCTGATGCTGGGGCAGGGTGATGGCGCAGGCGTGCACCATCCCAAATACAACTTCAATGATGAGATTGCGCCGGTGGGCGCATCGTTTTTCGCGCGGCTTGTGGAACGCGCGCAACCAGTCAAGGGGGCATAAGACATGGCTTTGTACGAGGCAAAAGAACAGGTGGATCAGGCGTTTACCCGCGATGATCTGAAAGGCAACAGCTTTGAAAACGCGTTTGGCGGGGCCACATCGTTTCTGCGGCGCAAATATTCCAAGGATTTGCGCGGTGTTGATGTGGCGGTGACGGGCGTGCCGTTCGATCAGGCGGTGACAAACCGCACCGGCACCCGTTTCGGCCCTCGCGCCATCCGCGAGGCCAGCACGTTGCAACCGTATGATCCGCCCTATGGCTGGCCCTTTGATCCGATGCAGGACATGGCCATCGTGGATTATGGTGATCTGGCCTTTGATTATGCCCGCGTGTCCGAGTTTCCGGCCACGCTGACCGCACATATCAAAACCATTCTTCAGGCTGGCGCCGCATCGCTGACGCTGGGCGGGGACCACTATATCAGTTTCCCGATCCTCAAGGCCTATGCCGAAAAATACGGCCCGATCTCTTTGCTGCAGTTCGATGCCCATTCCGATACATGGCCCGATGACGATATGGACCGGATTGATCACGGCACGATGTTCTACAAGGCGGTCAAGATGGGTCTGGTCGATCCGGCGCGTTCGGTTCAGGTAGGCATTCGCACCACCAACCCCGACCCGTTGGGCGTGCACACGATCGATGCGCGCGAAGTGCATGAAAAAGGCCCCGTGGCCGCCGCAAAAAAGATCAGGGATATTCTGGGCGATCACCCGACCTATCTGACCTTTGATATTGACGGGCTTGATCCGGCCTTTGCGCCGGGTACGGGAACGCCGGTTTGGGGCGGGCTGTCATCAGGACAGGCCGCGATCATCCTGCGTGATATCGCCGGTATCAACATCGTTGGCGGTGATATCGTCGAAGTGTCGCCCGCCTATGACACAACAGGGGCCACCGCAGTGGCGGGCGCGCATGTGGCGACGGAAATCCTGTGCCTGCTGGGGTATAACACCCACGGCAAGGGTAAATAGGACGGCGCAAGGGGTTATGCGGATGGCAACGCTTGGATGGGTCATTCTGGCCCTAGCCGTGGCCGGACTGGCCTATATCCGGTTCGGCCCGACAGATACGGACCGCTGGCATCGCCCGATCGAGGCGCAAAGCAATCAGGATGTGCCCGGTGGGGCGGTCCGCATTGTTCAGGTCGGCCCGGATTCGCTGCCCCGCGTAGATCAGGAAATGCGTGCCTTGCCGCGCACAAAGGTGATTGCCGGATCGGTTGAAGAAGGGCGTATAACCTATGAAACACGCTCACTTATCTTCGGATTTCCCGATTATACGACGGTGGAACAGGCGGGGAACACGTTAAAAATGTATGCGCGGTTGCGGTTCGGTACGTCAGATATGGGCGTCAACCGCAACCGACTGGAGCGGGTTTTGCGGGCGCTCCAACTCTGACGACAGGCATCCCTGCTGCACTTCGCGCCACATCGGCACGTTCAGCGACATCTGGCATTGCGCCATGAACATCCGGCCATCGACCTGAAGGCAGATCGTCTGTCCCAATTCGATGCGGCTGCCGGATGTGTCGGTGCAATAACATTCCACGGTTTTGCCCCCCGGACCGGTGACATCGGCCATGGCAGGCGCCGCGATCAGGAAAATTAGGCTACACAGTCGGATCATGGCGGTATATTAGCACGCTCTGCCACTTGACCAAAGCCTTTTGATAATGGACACCGCGCCGATGGTTCCCGAAGAACGCCTTGAACAGATCACCCAGCGGTTTCAGTTTCTTGAGGCCAAGATGGCCGATGGCGCACATTCCGGTGATATTGCCGCGTTGGCCAAGGAATATTCCGATCTGCGCCCCGTCGTGGCCCAGATCGAGGCGTACCGCCGGATCCTGCGTGATATGGAGGATGCCCGCGCCATGCTGGCCGATCCCGATATGAAGGCGCTGGCCGAAGAGGAACTACCGGCGTTAAAGGCCAAACTGCCCGAGGCCGAGGCAGCCTTGCAACTGGCGCTGTTGCCCAAGGACGAGGCTGACGCACGCCCCGCCATGGTGGAAATCCGCCCCGGAACCGGCGGCGACGAAGCGGCGCTGTTTGCCGGTGATCTGCTGCGGATGTATCAGCGCTATGCCGAAGCGCGCGGCTGGAAATTCGAGATCATCGAGGAACAGCTGACCGAACTGGGCGGCGTCAAGGAAGTGGTCGCGCATGTGAAGGGTGAAAATGTCTTTGCCCGTCTGAAATACGAAAGCGGCGTGCACCGCGTGCAGCGGGTGCCTACCACCGAAAGCGGCGGGCGCATTCACACCTCAGCGGCAACGGTGGCCGTGCTGCCCGAAGCGGTGGATGTAGACATCACCGTTGATCCCAACGACCTTCGGATTGATACGATGCGCTCTTCCGGGGCGGGGGGACAGCACGTGAACACCACCGATTCCGCGGTGCGCATCACCCATCTGCCCAGCGGAATTGTCGTCACGTCTTCGGAAAAATCACAGCACCGCAACCGCGAGATCGCGATGCAGGTGCTGAAAACCCGGCTTTACGATCTGGAACGCCAGCGCGTCGACAGTGAGCGCAGCGCATCCCGCGCCGCGCAGGTGGGCAGTGGTGACCGCTCGGAACGGATCAGAACCTATAATTTTCCGCAGGGGCGGATGACAGATCACCGGATCAACCTGACGCTTTACAAGCTGGATGCGGTGATGGCCGGTGATCTGGACGAAGTGATCGATGCGCTGCAGGCCGACGATCAGGCCCGCCAGTTGGCCGAGTTGGGAACGTGACCGCCGCCGAGGCCCTGATGACTGCGACAGCGCGCCTGCGGGCCGCAGGAGTGGACGATCCGGCGCGGGATGCGCGGGTGTTGCTGGCCCATGCCGCGCGCATTGATGCGACCCGCGTAACCCTGATCGCACCAGAAGATCTGGCACCCGATATCGAAGACCGGTTTGAACATCTGGTGTCTTTGCGCGCAATCCGCGTACCAGTGTCGCATCTGGTGGGAGAGCGCGCATTTTACGGGCGCCGGTTCAAGATCAGCCGCGATGTACTGGACCCGCGCCCCGAAACCGAAACCCTGATCGAAGCGGCGCTGGCCGTGCCCTTTCGTTCCGTGCTTGATCTGGGCACCGGATCAGGCTGCATTCTGGTAACATTGCTGGCGGAACAACCCGATGCGCAGGGTGTCGGTGTCGATGTCAGTGCGGCGGCCTGTTTGCAGGCCAGCGCCAATGCGGTGCTGCATCAGGTCAGCGATCGCACTGACATCCGCCAGTCGGACTGGTTTGAAAACGTAAAGGGGCGGTTTGATCTGATCGTGTCGAACCCGCCCTATCTGGCGGCGGACGAAATGCAGGACGTTGCGCCGGAACTGCGCGAACATGAACCCCGCCTTGCGCTGACGGACGAATCAGACGGGCTAAGCGCCTATCGCATCATCGCAGCGCAGGCGCAGGATCATCTGACGCCACGGGGCCGTGTTCTGGTTGAAATCGGCTGGCAGCAGGGTGCCGAGGTCAAAGCGATCTTTGAGTCCTGCGGCTGGACGGATGTCGCTGTTTTGTCCGATCTGGACGGGCGCGACCGGGTCATTTTGGCCCATTGGGCCTGATTTCGCCGGATTTGGCGCGGGATTACCGCCTATTCTGTGCTTTTTTCGCCAAATTCGATGCATTCGGGTCAGTTAGCTCTTGTCTGGACGTCCCGTACATGTTTACTCAAAGGTGTTGCTTCGGTGGATGCCTTTGGCGGTCCCGTGCAATACTAAGCCCAACATGTCGCAGGCCCGGAAATGACAAGAGCGCACGAGGCGCAAAACGGGTGCAAAGACAGCGAGAATAAGGCTCTTGCAGAGTTAATGAGATCTTCAAAATCCCGTTCGCGGTCGAAATCGAACCGTAACAGACCCCAAAATTCAGGCGGAAACGTTGTAAACCGTGTGTTCGACAGTTCCGGCCCCGAAGGTAAAGTGCGCGGTACGCCGCAGCAGATCATCGACAAATACAACCAGTTGGCACGTGATGCGCAGCTGGGCAACGATCGCGTGGCGACCGAAAATTTCCAGCAACACGCCGAACATTACCTGCGGATGCTGGGCGAAGCGATGCGTGAAATGGAACAGCGCCGCGAGGAGCAGGAACGCCAGAACCGTGAACGTCAGGCCGAACGCGACCGTGAACGCGCCGACCGTGATGCCCAGCAGGCGGCACAGCCCCAGCAGCAACAGGCGCCACGGCAGGATTCGTCTGACGAACCCGCCGCGCAGACTGCACCGACATCGCCGATGATGCCGCCAATGCCGGTTGATACGTCCGATGCAGATCGCTCCGACAATGGTGACAGCGGGCTGGTTGAAACACCGGAAAGCAAACCAGCCAAACCCCGCGCGCGGCGCAAGCCCAAGCCAAAGGCCCAGGGCGACGCACCGGAAGCGGCAGAGTAACGGCTAGGCCTGCTTTAACACGCGGGCCAACGCACAAAACTGTTCAAGCGAGATTTGTTCCGCCCGATCCGTCGGTTTTATTCCGGCGGATACCAGTTTGCCCTCTATATCGGCCCCGTACCCTTTCAGCGCCGAGCGCAGCATTTTGCGGCGCTGGTTGAATGCTGCGGCCACAACCCGCGACAGCACGTCGGGATCGGCTGGATAGCGGGGCGCGGGCAGGGCGGTCAGGTGCACCACGGCGCTGGATACTTTTGGCGGTGGCGTAAACGCGCCGGGTGGCAGCGACATCACAATACGCGCGTCGCAGCGCCATTGCGCCAGCAACGTCAGACGCCCATAAGCCTTTGACCCGGGCGTGGCGACAATACGTTCTGCCACCTCACGCTGGAACATCAGCGTCAGGCTTTGCCAGAAGGGCGGCCAGTCATGTGGTGTCAGCCAGCGGATCAGCAATTCCGTGCCCACGTTATAGGGCAGGTTGGCAATGATCCGGATCGGCGGTGTCAGATGGTCCAGCGGATCAATATCCAGCGCGTCGCCCTGAAGAATGTGCAGTCGGCCCGGATAGGCGGCGGCGATCTGTTCCAGCGCGGGCAGGCAGCGGCTGTCTTTTTCGATGGCCAGAACGCGGCGCGCACCCGATGCCAGCAGGCCGCGGGTCAACCCACCCGGACCGGGCCCGATTTCCAGCACATCACAGCCCGACAGATCGCCCGCCTGGCGCGCGATCTTTGATGTCAGGTTCAGATCCAGCAGAAAATTCTGCCCCAGCGATTTGCGCGCCTTAAGATCATGGGCGGCAATCACGTCGCGCAGGGGGGGCAGAGCATCAATCATGCGCTGCCGGCCATCCGCGCGGCGCAGCGCAATGCCTCGATCAGGCTGGTTGGGTTGGCGATGCCCTGTCCCGCGATATCGAAGGCTGTGCCGTGATCGGGCGAAGTGCGGATAAACGGCAGGCCCAGCGTGACATTCACCCCGCGATCGAAATCCAGTGTCTTGATCGGGATCAGCGCCTGATCGTGATACATGCAGATTGCCACGTCATAGCGCGCGCGCGCCGCTGCGTGAAACAGGGTGTCGGCGGGATGCGGGCCGCTGATGGACAGGCCAGTCGCGGCCATTTCACGGATCAGAGGAGTGATCCAGTCCAGTTCCTCGCTCCCCATAGCGCCGCCTTCACCGGCGTGCGGGTTCAGCCCCGCAACGGCGATCCGCGGTGCCGGCAGGCCAAAATGCTGCGATAGTCCGGTTGCTGTGATGTCGATGGTTTCGCGCAGCAGGTCCGGCGTCAGGGATTTGGGCACGTCGGCCAGCGCGATGTGGATGGTCACGGGCACGACCCGCAGTTGATCACTGGCCAGCATCATGACCGCACGGTCTGTTCCGCCCAGTGCCGCCAGATATTCGGTATGTCCCGGATAGGCGAACTGCGCCCCATCCTGAAGCGCCTTTTTGTGGATCGGGGCGGTGCACAGGGCCGCCGCCTGTCCTGACCGCACAAGATCTACACCCCGCGCTATGACATCAATGACACTTTGGGCGTTTTCGGGCGCGGGTACGCCGGCTGGCGCAGGCGCGGCAAATCGGTGTTCAAGAACCGGCATCGTGGTCTGTTGCGACGCCATTACCTGATCTGGTGCGGATATCGCATGCCATTCTGCACCCGCGGGCAAATGCGCCGGATCACCGATCCAGAAAAACGGCACCTCATGCCCGATGGCCTGCCAGGCTTTCAGCGCGATTTCCGGGCCGATGCCGGACGGCTCCCCACAGCTGAGCGCAACAGGTGCGCGCAGGGCATGCGTCATTTTTCGATGATCCGCGCGTCAGACATCAACTGATCCAGATAGGCATCCGAAAACGCATTGATCCGCTGCGAACGTAACGACGCCGCAACATCTTCGCGGGTTTCATCTTCGCTGATTGCTGTCGTGCGCCCGCAGAGCATCAGAAAAACCAGTGTCTGGCCATTTGCGCGCGTCAGGGCGGTTGAAACTTCGCCGTCATCCAGTTTGGCCAGTTCCATAGCGATATCGCTGGGTATTTGTGCCGGTGGCAGGCTTTCACGGCTGAGGACCGTTTCGGGCTGGCCGAACGCCACACCATAAAGATCATCGCACACGTCGACTTGCGCCTTGATCTCTGCGGCCCGCGCCAGCGCGGGTTCAGTGCGCCCGCCCGGTATCAGATAGGTCGCATATTCAATCGCGGCAAAAGAGGCTGCCGGTGTCTGGGTTTCCTGAATGCCCCGCATCTGGAACAGGGCGATGGCATCGGGGATCGGAATGGGTGCTGTCACTTCGCCATTGCCCAGAGTCAGCAATTGCGGACGCAGCACCGGTGGCAGTGAATTCAAAGCCATCCAATCCAGTTTGCCGCCTTCATCGCGTGTGGCGGTCGCTGAATACAACCGCGCCGCGGCCGAAAATTCCTCGATTGAGGTGATTTTGGACAGGTTGTCGGCAAGTTCCTCAATCTCGGCCTCGCGGCCCGGGGGCACGGGCATGATCAGTTCCGAAATCAGCACGCGCACACCTGCCGTGCCGGTGGCCTCCAATGCGCGATCAATCTCGGCTTCGGACACTTCGACCTGTCCGCCATAGCGCAATCGCACCAGTTCGCGCCACGTGATGCCAACGGCCACAAAATCGCGGTAGGTTTCTTCCGAAACGCCCAGTTCCTTGAGCTGAGCAATAAATTCATCCTTGGTCAGATTGGCGCGACCGGCGAATTCTTCCATACCGGCGTCAATTCCGGCCTCTTCTGCGACCAGTCCGGCATCGCCGGTGGCCTGTGCTTTCAGGCGGTCTTCGATCAGGCCAAGCCGGGCTTGGGCCGCATTGTCGCCGGGGGCGTTCAGCGCGCGCAAAAACTGTTCTCTTTGTTCAAGTTCAAAGCGCGTAATGGTGTCTTCGTTCACCTTGATGACGGCTTCAAAGGGGTTTTGTGCGACGGCCGGTATCGTGCCTGACAGCATCAGCGATGTCCCGACAGCCAGCATTAACGTCAGCGAGTTTTTCATTTTGCCTGCTTCCCACATGATCGTGTGTAATTTTCTGTGCCCGTTGTTACATTAAACCCGCGCAAGGCGACGGTAAAACCGAAACTGGTCGAGGGCTCAACACTTCCCGAAGAGGTAAAGCGCCGCTGAACGGAAAGATCAACCTCAACACATTCATTTCGGTATGTCAGCACCGCACCCGCCCGTGTCGGACCCGAGTCGACAACATCATAACGCCAGTTGGCGCTTGCCGTCCAATGGCGGCTGATCGGCACGCTGCCCGCCAGCGCCAGTTCCGAAACATCACGGTCGCGGTCCTCTTCGAAATCCTTGGCCAGCCAGACATAGCTGCCGATGAAATCAACCCTTTTCGTGCGCAGAAGCGATCGAATTTCCGCTTTCGAAAAATTCAGGTCGTCATCAAACAGGGTGCGGGCACTTAGCCTGAACCCGTTCTTGGCTTTCAGTTGCCCTGCCACCAGAAAATCCGAACGGGTTCCGGTCAGGCCCGAAGTGCGCGTAAAATCCAGATCGGCAGTCTCGCGGATGACCTGTCCGACACTCAGCCGCGCATCCCAGCCGTTTTCGTCGAACCGCGCCCAGTTTACCCCGTAGGCCCCCACCAGCCCGTTTTCGCGCCGGTCCTGCGCCGGAAAGCGTGACAGGGCCAACAGGTTTCCTTCGTCAAAATCAACCCTTGTGCTTTCGTCATTCGGTACCGAATTCGATGAACTGCCGATCCACGCAACCTGAGCCAGCGGTTCCAGAAACTGCACCGCGCCACCGGGCATTGCACGGGTCATGGGATAGCGCAGCGCCAGTGCGCTTTGGGGCAGAACTTCGGTCTGGTATGATTTATAGGTGCTGTCCTGACGGATGTGGAACAGATCGACCGAAACCCCCAACCGCGCGTCCGCCCGTAGCCCGCTGGGCAGGTTCCACCCCTCAATCCAGGCCACATCGGTGCTGAGACGGGTAACATCGCGGCCATCGACCTCTAGATCGGCATCCGGCCCGTCAGTGGCCAGATCGGACGACCGGTAGTGCGAATGAAGGTTGCTTTCCACCCGAACCTCGCCGCCGATTGCGGTCGGAAAAAACCGGTAATCATAAAACACATCGCCCACCAGGGACGCTTGTGTTGAATTGCTTTCGTTTTCGCGCAGGGAATTGAAATGTGTCAGGTTCGCGGCAAAAAAGCGATCGCGCTTGGTGCGGCTGATTTCAATGAAAGACGTCAGGCGGTCGGTGTCCGAATAATCGTAATCCAGCAGATAGGCCTTGTCGCTGGTCGCCGCGATTTCAAAGGCCAGTTTGAAATCGTCCCGCAGATCGAACGCACCATCGGCAAACAGGTATCCGCGTGTTCCGCCCATTTCCAGATCATCGTTGCTTAGCGCGCCTTCTGCATAAAGATCGCCGTTGCGAAACGCCTGCCGGTAGCGAAACTGCAATGTACGGGTGCGCGACGAAACATAAGGCGTCAGCGTCAGATCCTTGTCATCCCCTATTGCGATGAAATAGGGCACTTTCACACCCGTCGAAAGCTGGGTGGTGCTTTTGACGGTCGGGATCAGAAAACCTGTCGTGCGGGTCAGTGTCGGGTCGGGCAGGCGCAGGCGCGGCACGTAAAGAACCGGAACATCCAGAATGCGAAACTGCGCCTCGTCAAAATAGAGCTGCCGTTCCGCACGGTCATGCACAACCTGCTTGGCACGGATTTGCCACAGCGGGGGCTGGCCATCGTCGCAGATCCGACACGACGTGACAGATGCCTTGTAAAGCTGGCTGTAGCGTCCGCCCGATTGCGCGATGCTGACTGCGGCAAGCTGCAATTGCTGGTTCAGCACCAGCCGTGCGCCGGTCACCAGACCATCCTGCAATGTATCATCCAGCGTCGCAGCATCTGCCAGAATGGTCTGGTTTTCACCCTGCTGGATGATGATCGGGCCGGTGATCTGCATCTTGCCCGTAGATTGATCATAGGTGATCTTGCGTGCCCGAAGCCGGATGTCGCCCTGCAGGGCCTCTACATTGCCTTCAGCAACCAGCGTGTTGTTGTTGCTGATGAAAACGCTGTCAGCGACCAGAATTGCCGGTGCGGGTTCCGCGGTTTCCTGTGCGTGAATACCCTGACCCAGACCAAACAGCAGAACAAGGATGGCAAGCAGTCTGTGCATCACCCGTCCTCCGCATGAAGCAACAGACCCAAAGCCAGAAGCGTGCCCGCAATAGGCGGCGCCCATGCTGCCAGCAGAACCGGCAATTCGCCGTTTTCGCCCAGAATAAGCGCGAAATTGCGAACAAAATACAATCCGAACCCGACCATCACAGCGGTCAGGACGGCGATGCCAGTGCCACCGAACCGTGTGTGCCGCATGGTAAAGGCCGAGGCGATCAGCACCATCGACACCAGAAACAACGGGCGCGCCAGTTCGGATTGATACCAGACCTGATGGCGGCGGCTAGAAAACCCGGCCCGTTCCAGTTGCGTGATGTAGCGGGGCAGATCCCATACCGAAATGCTGGCCCGTGTTCCCAAGGAATTGCGGATACGGTCCAGTGTCAGCGATGAGGACACGACCAGCGTGTCATGAAACTCGGCGTTCGCTTCGGGATTGGTGCCGGGAACCAGTTGCCAAAGCTTGGCCTTGCGCAGTTCCCAGTTGCCGGGTTTCAGCTGCGCACTGCTGGCTTCGACCCGGCGCACCGGATGGCCGGTTGCCGCGTTGAAGGTCAGAAACGTCACTTCATAAAGGATAAGAGCCTCGCCACTGGTGCGCGAGGCATGAATTACTGTCTGTTCCTGCGGGTCGCCCTGACGCAGCCACAGCCCCTCATCGCTGATCGAAAATGTGGCCGACCCGTCGCTTTTGTAAGCGTCTTCCAGCGAGCTGTAGTAATTCGTCGTCGCCGCGACGATCGGGTTCAGCAGGGTGACGGTCATGCCGCCGATGATCAGTGCCACGCCGACCGGCGCCATCAGCGCGCTTAAGGCAGACCGGCCCGCTGCGCGCGTCACCACCAGTTCGCTGCTGCGGGCCAGATTGATGAACAGCAATATCGTCGCAAGAATGACGATCAGCGGCAGGATTTCATTCATAGCCTGCGGGACGTTCAGCAATGTCAGTTGAACCAGTTCGGGCAGACCCACATCGGTTTGATCGCGGAATTTGCGGATTTGTTCAACGCTGTCGATCAGCACGATCAGGCAGAAAAAGATAAAGGCGAGTGCCAGAAAGCTTTTTGCGAAACGGCGCGCGAAATAGAAATGCAGGATCATGTGGCCCCCCGCAATCGCGATGGCCGCAACAGGGTTGGCCGTGCCGCAATGAACAGGAACAGCGGACTGATCAACAGACCCAGAAGGGCAGGAATGTAAAGCACCGGCCACAGATCGTCATTGCGTTCCAGCGGGCCGACAAGCGCACTGCGTACGGCCTCCAGACTGATCAGAATGGCAAGGGCAAAAGCCGCCTGACGCCACACGCCAAAGCGCGAAAACCCGCCCATCAGCAGGGTCGAAAACCCGACCAAAGCCGCCGCAATGCTGAACAGCGGCGCGGCAAACCGATCATGCATCTCGCGCGCGACCTGCGCCGGGCGCGCATTGGTTTCCGCGCTGATCTGGTCCCTCTTGCCAAACATTTCGAACGTGGTCACTTCGCGGAATGTCCGGCCGCGCGCGGTATCGCGTTGCGTCAGGGCGCTGATGTCATAGGAAAAATCGGAAAAGCTTGTTGTGGAAAGACGTTGCGTTGCGCTGACATATTGCTGTGCCATTCCATCGACCATGATCAGGTTGGTCGAGGTGCCGTTGCGCACAAGATAGGCCGCCGCCGATGTATAGGTGACTGTTTTCGATGGTTCCCTGCGATCGGACAGATAGACGTTGTTCAATCCTCCATCCGGATCGATCGACCCGATGTAAAAGGTGACGCCGCTGCTGGGGTGCAGAAACTCGCCCTCGCTCAGCAGTTTGGCGGTGACATTGCGGGTGATTTCGGCTTCGCGCAGGCCCAGTTGCTGCACCGATATGGGCACAAGCAGATGGGTCAGAAAGGACATCATGACCATGATGACCAGCCCGAAAGCGATCACCGGGCGCGCAAGGCGCCAGGGGCTGCTGCCGGTGGCCTGCATCACGGTCAGTTCGCTTTCATTGTTCAGGCGGTTGGTCACGTAAACGGTGGCTGCGAACGATGCGACAGGGATCATTTTCTCGATCAGGCTGGGCAGGGTCAGCGCCGAGAATTGCAGGAATACCATGGCTGATTGCCCGTCGCCGATCAGCTTGTCAAACAGCGATACCGCCTTGTTGATCCAGAATACGGCAACAAGAATTAGCGAAAAAAATCCGAACAATACCAGCAGTTGTGACAGGACATATCTGTCAAATTTCGACACTACGGCCCCTCCGGACGGGAACATGGAACTTGGCGGGACGTTAAAGCAAATTGATTCCGGGGAAAACTGCTATCTAGTCATATGGCCAGAGGCGCGTTACCTGTGTGTCAAAAGGATCAGGAGCAGAGCATGACCAAGGTTGTAAACATTGCCTTTGAAGAGACGGATATCGACCAGATTGCCACAGTAACCGGGCGTGTTGCGGTTGTTGTCGACCCCGCCAAACGGCTTGATATGGCGGCGCGGCGCGTCAACCGTCTGACCCGTGGCGCGCTGGCGCGTCTGGTTGAAGGCGATGCATTTTCCAAGGCCAAACCCGGTGATGTGCACAGTATGGCCTTTCCCGCCGGCATGGCCTGTGCGGCTGTCGACGTTCTGTACCTGCCGCGCCGCACGTCGATCGAGGATGCGCGCAAGGGCGGGGCGACACTGGCGCGTCAGAAAGGGTCGGCAGCACTGCTCGTGTTGGCCGGAACTGCATCAAAAGCGGCGGAAATCGCCTATGGTCTGGCGTTGCGGGCCTATGAGTTCAACGATCACAAGACCCCGAAAGACGATGACAAGCCCGCGGGTGATGTCCGCTTTATGGTGTCCAAACCGGATGAGGTAAGCGCTGCTGGCGCGCCGCTTCTGGCCGTGGCAGAAGGCGTGTTCATGACCCGCGATCTGGTGAACGAACCGGCCAATGTGCTGACCACCACGGAATTTGCCAAACGCCTTTCGGATATGTCCGATCTGGGGCTTGAGGTCGAAGTGCTGGACGAAGACCAGTTGGAACAGTTGGGCATGCGCACCTTGCTGAGTGTCGGGCAGGGGTCCGACAGCCCTTCCAAAGTTGTCGTGATGCAATGGAACGGCGGCAAGAAAGGCGACGCACCCCTTGCGCTGGTAGGCAAAGGCGTTGTGTTCGACACCGGCGGTATTTCGCTGAAACCGGCCGCAGGTATGGAAGACATGACCATGGATATGGGCGGGGCAGGTGTTGTGGCGGGCGTGATGCGCGCGCTGGCCCTGCGCAAGGCCAAGGCCAATGTCGTGGGGCTGGTCGGTCTGGTTGAAAACATGCCGTCCGGTTCGGCCACGCGCCCCGGAGATGTGATCAAATCGATGAAAGGCGACACGGTAGAAGTGATCAATACCGATGCCGAAGGCCGTCTGGTTCTGTGTGATGTCATGTGGTACGCCCAGGATCGTTTCAAACCGGCGGGCATGGTTGATCTGGCCACGCTGACAGGTGCGATCATCATCGGATTGGGCCATTTCAACGCCGGTGTGTTTTCCAATGACGATGCGTTCTGTAACGCGTTCCTCAAATCGGCTGGGGCGGAAAAAGAAGGCGCGTGGCGTATGCCGCTGGGGCAGGATTACGACGATCTGCTGAAATCGCGTATCGCCGATATGAAAAATCTGGGCGGTCGTGCTGCCGGGTCTGTCACGGCGGCGCAGTTTCTGGGCCGGTTCGTGAAGGACGGCACGCCGTGGATTCATCTGGATATTGCCGGTGTGGCGTCGGTGACGACCGAAACTGCCTATGCGCCCAAAGGCGCGACCGGTTGGGGGGTCATGGCGCTGAACCGTCTGGTGCAGGACCGGTTCGAGGCCAAGTAGCAAATGGGCGCGGTCTATTTCTATCATCTGACCCAGACCCCGCTGGAACGCACCTTGCCACAGTTGCTGGGCAAGGCGCGGCAGGCCGGTTGGCGCATCGCCGTGCGCGGCAGCGATCCTGCGCGCATGGCGTGGCTGGATCAACAGTTGTGGCTGGGAGCGGATGACAGTTTTCTGCCGCACGGGCTGGCCGGTGGCCCGCATGACGCCGAACAGCCGGTTTTGCTGGGCACCGATGCGGTTGGCGGCAACAACGCCGAATGCCTGATGGCCGTCGACGGTGCCGATGTCAGCGCCGAAGATGTGCACAGGCTGGAACGGGTCTGTGTCCTGTTTGACGGCAATGATGCCACTGCGCTGAATCACGCCCGCGGACAGTGGAAGGCGCTGACAGATGCGGGATGTGCGGCGCAATACTGGTCCGAAGACGGCGGGCGCTGGGAAAAGAAAGCGGAAAAAGGCTGATCTTTCGGACGTTTTCGCGCCGGATATTCCCGGTTATTCGACCGGTGTATGATCAAAACCCGGCATGGCGCGAATGGCATCGCGCCCGCCCAGTTCCCTGATGCGCCGGGCCTGATCGGCAAAGGCCTGCGCGTTCACCTGATCGGGGTCGATGATCTTGTGCAAGGCGTTTGTCATGTCGGCCAGCACCGTTGCATGGCCCGGATCAGCCGCCAGATCAATCGTTTCGCCCGGATCGGTTTCCAGATCGAACAACTGGCTTTCATATCCGGGGTATAGCACCAGCTTCCACTGGTTCCGGCGCAGCATGAACATGCCGGTTTGCGCGCCGTAATCGTGGTATTCCGACAGGATCGCGCGGTCCGGGTCAGGCGCATCCAGCGCCGCCAGCAGGCTGCGCGCATATCGCGGGGCATCATCGGGGCGGGCGATACCGGCCAGATCAAGAACCGTCGGGTAAAGATCGATCAGGGAGACCGGCGCAGTGTGCACGCCCGGTTCTATACCCGGTCCGGTCATGATCAGGGGCACGGCCGTCGCCTCTTCGTACATCACCATCTTGGTCCAGAATCCGCGATCGCCCAGGCATTCGCCGTGATCGCTGGTGAAAATGACGGTTGTGCTCTGGTCAAGCCCGCCTTGTTCCAGCGCGGTCAGAATCTGGCCAACCATCTGATCAACAAACGAACACAGCCCGTAATACGACGCCACAGCGATCCTGCGGGTGTCATCCGTGAACGGCGCATCGAAATTGCAGGACTGTCGCAAGCCTTCCAGTATCGGGTGATCCGCACCGCTGCCCGCTGTGGCGGCACGGGGCATCGGTACCTGATCAGGGTCATAAAGATCATAGAATTCCTGCGGACAGGTCAGCGGGTAATGCGGGCGCAGAAACGACACGTAAAGCCCCCAAGGCGTGTCATGTGGTGTGGCGGCGCGCTGTCTGATCCAGTCAACCGTCTGTGCGCACACTGACCTGTCATATTGCGTATATGGGTCGTCACCGGGGCCGATATGGGTGGCAAAGCCCGAGGCATCGAACATATCCATGTCATCGCGCAACAAACCCTGAACCCAGCCAAGCCCGTTGCGCACATGCAGCGGGCGGATTTCCTCGCTAAAGCCGTTGTCATCATCGGTACTGCGAAAATGCAGCTTGCCGATTGATGATATCGTGCGGTCCGACTGGCGCAGCTTGTGATGCCAGCTGTCCGGTGCACCGTGATAGGGTTGGGCGTTGGACCAGCATCCGGTTTCATGCACGTATCGCCCTGTTGCAATGGACGCACGCGCGGGCACGCAGATGGGTGACGGGGTATAGGCGGCATCAAACCGCGCACCCCGCGCGGCAAGGCGATCCAGATGGGGCGTCTTGACCAGTGGATTGCCATAACATCCCAGAAAATCGCGGCGCAGTTCGTCTGTCATAATGACGATCACATTACCTATTGTCATCGGATGTCCTTTGGGATGGGCAGGCGGTGGAGGCATTGGATCAGCGTTGCATGGGGCCAGCCTGATAGGCAAGCTTTGGCTAAATCAAGATGGGCAGACCGGGATCAGTCGATCTGATCCAGCGGGTGCATGGGGCGGGGCACGTTGACATAGGGCATCTTGGCGTAATCCATCGTGCACAGCGCGCCACTGTCACACACGATGATCCGCCCGGCGATCGGGGCAAATGCGGCGCGAAAATGCTGCATCGATTTCAGCGCGACAACGCGGTAGTCCGCGGGCATGATGCCGAAGGTTTCGAACTGCCGCAGGTCCAGCATCTGGTGGGCGATGCTGACGATCAGGATATCGATGCCCTGAACATTCAGAACCGCCGTCGCGCCGAAACTGCGATGCAATCCGCCCAGAATGGGGCCGCTGCCTGTGACGTCTCCGTTGCCGCGCCATTTCAGCGTACCGGTCACATTCAGCGGGCCACCGCCAAACTCTGGTGCGGTCCTGCCGCCAATCGCCAGCGTCACGGTTGACCCGACAGTTTGTGATTGCAGGATCATGGCGGCCTGTGGATCGACCAGAGGCCCGAAACATGCGTCACTGACATCTGCCTTCAGCAAGGCATTCAGCAGGGCGGTCGCGTCTCCGTATGCGCCGGCCCCCGGATTGTCCGCATAATCGGCGATGATCAACGGGCCGCTGCCGGTTTTCCAGACGCGCGCAACCTCGGCTGCTTCGGCCACGTCCAGATAGCTATTCAGTCGTTCATCGCGACGCTGCCAGATATCATCGGCAATCTCTTCTCCGATGTCTTGCGCTTGCGTCAGCCCGATTTCGGCAGTCACCAGAACGGTTGGGCCGACTTCGGCGATATCCGCATTGGGAAACGCGCCATTGATGCTGACGGCATAAACGCCCGCGCGCGCCTCGAAAGCGCGCGCCATGGCGTGGCGTTCAATCATCGGCCCGATATCGGTCCGCCCGCCATTCGCCTCTTCCAGCATGGGGCGGTGCACCCGCAGGGTTTGGGGCTGGATTTCGCCATGTATTGTCCGGTTCAGCACTTCCGCCGCCCGCCGGCCCGTGGCGCGAAAATCAACATGCGGATAGGTGGTGTAAGACACCAGAATCTGCGCCAGCGCGCACATTGCCGTGCTGACATTGGCATGCGGGTCCAGCGTGACGGCAACGGGCAAATCGGGGCCGGTGATGGCGCGCAGCCGCCGCAGGATTTCGCCATCGCCATCCTCGAAGGATGCGGTGACCATTGCGCCGTGCAGCATCAGCAGGATGCCATCCCATGCGCCTGTTTCGGCGGCTCGCATCAGGGGCGCGCAGATGTGATCGAATGCATCGTCCGTCACGCGCCCGCCGGGGCCGGCGGCGGCACTGATCACGTGCGTCACGTCCCAGCCGTAGCGGCGGCCGGTATCCAGCACTCCGGCCAGTTCTGTGTTCGCCGCGCCACGCGCCGCAACGGCAGACGCCCCGTCCAGCAGGAACCGGTTGCGAAAATCCTGAAGGTCCGTGGGCCGGATGTTGAACGTGTTCGTTTCGTGCGAAATTTCAGCCGTCAGGATGCGAAGCGTCACTGTCGCCCCCCTATGATGTGCGCAAGGCTGCAGGTGAGTTGACCAAAAGCAGGTGTCGCAATGCTTGCGCCCTTAACCCTAGCGCGTCAACACCAGTTCACCGCCGGAAATCTCGATCTTCTGAAAACGCTGCAGATAGCGCATGCCCAGCAGGGATTGCCCCATATCGCCGGAATTGACCGAGGCGCCGACATCGGTGTCCACGATTGATCCCAGCGCGACGCGATCCAGCCAGACAGGGGCAATCTCGACGATGCCGTTGGCGGTTTGTGCCTTTCCGACATAGGCAAGATTATCCAGCACCAGACCTGCGCGTTCGGCATCGTCATGGGTCAGCACCATGTCTGATGCGCCGGTATCCACGACAAAACGCACCGGCGCGCCGTTGATGTCCAGCGTCAGGTAATAATGCCCGTCGATGGCGCGTGGCACAGTGATCGTGCCATCACCTTCGAACCGTGCCATCGCCGGGTTCAGTGTGCTGCGGATATCGTTCCACAATCCGGCCACCGCAATCGCGCCGATAAAGATCAAGCCCCAGACCGCCGCATGTTGCAGTGTTTTGTTCAGGGAATTGCGGTTCTGCATGAAAAACCAGCCTGCAATGACCGCGCCAAGCAGCACCAGATAGATCACTCTGCCAAAATCATCGCCGTTCATTCCGAAACTCCGCGTTGCATACCCTGCCTATATAGGGTGGGCGTAGCCCGGGTTCACGCGGCAAAGCCGAAATCGCGCAGACCGTCCAGCACGAATTGCACAGACAGCGCGGCCAGCAACATGCCCAGCAATCGCGTGATGACGTTGATGCCAGTCTTGCCGAACAGTTTTTCCAGCGCACCGGCGCCAAGGAAAAACACAAATGTCACCAGGATTACCGACAGCATCACACCAATGACCAGCGTCAGACCCTGCGCACCGGGGTTTTGTGCGGCCAGCAGGATCACCGTCGCGATTGATCCCGGCCCGGCGATCAGCGGGATGGCCAGCGGAAACACAGACGGGTCGGGGCGGTCATCGGCGCGGTCTTCGCGCCGTTTGGTGCGCCGTTCAAACAGCATGTCCAGCGCTGTCAGAAACAGCAGAATACCGCCCGCAATGCGAAAGGCGGGCATGGAAATTCCCACGAAACCCAAAACGGCCTCGCCGAACAGGGTGAAGATGCACAGCAAGAACCCGGCCACAACGCAGGCGCGCAGGCCTATTATGCGCCGGTCCCGCGCCGACATGCCCTGGGTCAGCGCCGCGAACAGTGGCAGCAGGCCGATCGGATCGATGATCACGAACAGCGTGACAAAGGCGGTGATCAGGAACGCGCTGTCCATCACGCGGATTCACTGGCTTTTTCAAGCTTCTCAAGGGCCGCCATCCACAACGCCTCGGCGCGGTCCAGCGCCTCCATCACTTCGGCGTATTTCTTTTGCCAGACGGCCATTTCACCCAGCTTGTCTTGTTCATAAAGCGCCGGATCGGCCAGTTTCTTGGCCAGTTTGTCGCGCATGTCGTTCAGCTTGGTCACACGTTCCTCGGCCTTGCGCACATCCGATTTCAGCGCCAGCACCATATCGCGCGATACAGGGCGCGCCTTGGGTTGCGGTTTGGCTGCCTTGTCCTTGGCGGGTTTGTCGGCACTCAGCAGCATCTTGCGATAGGCCTGCAAATCCTCGTCATAGGGTTTCACGCGCCCGTCCTTGACCAGCCACAACCGGTCGGCGACCATCGACAGAAGGTGCATATCGTGGCTGACAAGGATCACCGCACCCGAATAGGCGGTCAGCGCCTCGACCAGCGCCTCGCGGCTTTCGATGTCAAGGTGGTTGGTCGGCTCGTCCAGGATCAGCAGATGCGGCGCGGGCAGGGTGGCCAGCAACAGGGACAGGCGCGCCTTTTGCCCGCCCGACAGGCGGCCCACCTCGGTGTCGGCCTGATCAGGGCCAAGGCCGAAACTGGCCAGTCGCGCGCGCAGCTTGGATTGACCTTCGGCGGCGCGTTCGCGCAGAAGGTGTTGCAGCGGCGTTTCGTCAACGCGCAATTCTTCGACCTGATGTTGCGCGAAGAACCCGATGCGCAGCTTGTTTGAGCTGATCATCTTGCCGCCCATCGGATCCAGCCGGTTGGACAGCAGTTTGGACAGGGTTGATTTGCCTTCGCCATTGCGCCCCAGCAGGGCGATCCGGTCGTCCTGATCAATGCGCAGGTTCAGATGGCCCAGCACGACGGTGCCGTCATAGCCCACCGAAACACCTTCGGTCGCGATGATCGGGGGCGACAGTTCTTCGGGTTCGGGAAATTTGAACACCGTGCGCGCCGCATCTTCGGGCGCGCGGATGGTTTCCATCTTTTCCAGCATTTTAACCCGGCTTTGTGCCTGTTTGGCCTTGGACGCCTTGGCCTTGAAGCGGTCGACGAAGGCCTGCAAATGCGCCCGCCGCAAATCCTGTTTCTTGGCGGCGGCGGTCTGTACCGCGCGTTGCGCCGCGCGCTGGCGGGCAAAACTGTCGTAATTGCCGGTGTAATAGGTCAGTTTCTTGTCTTCCAGATGCAGAATTGCCCCGACAGACCGGTTCAGCAATTCGCGATCATGGCTGATGATCATCACCGTATGCGGATATTTGACCAGATAGGCCTCAAGCCACAGCGCGCCTTCCAGATCAAGATAGTTGGTCGGTTCGTCCAGCAGCAGGTAATCGGGCTGCGCAAATAGAACGGCGGCCAGTGCCACCCGCATCCGCCATCCGCCGGAAAAGGCAGAGCAGGGCATTTGCTGTTCTGCATGTTCAAAGCCCAGCCCTTTGAGGATCGAGGCGGCACGCGCTTCGGCCGACCATGCATCGATATCGCTCAGCCGCGTCTGAATGTCGGAAATCCGCCCCGGATCGGTGGCGGTTTCGGCTTCGGCCAGCAATGCGGCCCGTTCGGTATCGGCGGCCAGAACCGTATCGATCAGCGACACCTCGTTTCCGGGCACTTCCTGTGCAACGCCGCCAATGCGGGCCCGCGAGGGTAAAGTGATGGTGCCGTTTTCAAGTGGCAGTTCGCCCCTGATCAGTTTGAACAGGGTTGTCTTGCCCGCACCATTGCGCCCGATCAGGCCCACCTTGTGGCCTGTGGGAATGGTGGCCGACGCCTCGACAAACAGCGGGCGGCCTTCGACCGAATAGGTGATATCTGTGATCCGTAACATCCGCGCGGTTTGGCGCAACCAGCGCGCCGCGTCAATCGCCGCTTTTCAACGCAGCGGTGCCATGCTACCTGACCCGCGATTCATCAAGACGGGTTTGTGCCATTTTCGGCATCCCGAACAACCGGAGTAGTCCCCATGGCCCTAGAGCGCACATTTTCGATCATCAAGCCCGATGCCACACGTCGCAACCTGACCGGTGCGATCAACAAGAAATTCGAAGACGCAGGTCTGCGTATCGTGGCGCAAAAGCGTATTCACCTGACGCTGGCACAAGCGGGCGAGTTTTACAAAGTCCACGCAGAACGTCCGTTTTATGGCGAATTGTGCGAATTCATGGCATCGGCCCCGATCGTTGCGCAGGTTCTGGAAGGCGAAGGCGCAATTGCAAAAAACCGTGAAGTCATGGGCGCAACCAACCCTGCTGATGCCGCAGCTGGCACCATCCGCGCCGAATTCGCAGAAAGCGTTGGCGAAAATTCCGTGCACGGTTCGGACGCACCGGAAACAGCCGCAGTCGAGATTGCGTATTTCTTTTCGGGTCTGGAACTGGTGGGCTGACCTGCCGGTCTACCGCTTGCGGTCGATCACACCGATTTTATCAAGGGCCGCTTCGAAATCGGAGCGGCCTTTGTCGTGGCTGGCGGCCTTGATCGCGTCAAAACGGACGCGCAAGGCGTCTTTTTCCTTGCCCTTGCAATCGTTCCACGGACGGCCCTGCAGACCCATGACCAGAACGTAATAGCCTATGAAATGGGGCTGTGTGCCGGTTTCCAGCAGCCGCGCATAGGCGGCGTCGGCGCCCAGGGCGTACAGTTCCTGTGCGCTGTGAATGCCTGCGCGCGCGCAGCTTGCCTCAAACGCGGGGCCAAGGTTGCGGATGGAAGAAACCGGATCGGACATGGGCCAAGCCTATGCGCCGGTGGCAATGCTGTCATCCGTCTTTTGGCGGCGCGACGGCCGGCTTACAAACTGGCGTAATCCGTGATCGGCGGCGTTTTCGCCGTGTCCTTGGGATTGGCCGGGGCAGTGTTTGATGCCGGTGTGTCTTGCAATTCGGGTTTTCCTTTTTCCGGCGGTGTTGCCGGTGGTGTCGATTGTGCCATTACTAAAATCCTCGTTACAGGTTGTCCCCGCAAGTGCAAGAGGCACTGTACGGGTCAGCCATCACGATCCGCTGATATTGCGGCATGCATGGGGAGGTAACGCGTTTATTCTGCGAAATGGGTGCAGGGCAGACGCGCAAATATGGCAGAACGGGCACGGGCGCGCACCGGTTATTGCGCTTACCCGGTATCTGGCGCGGTATAAAGAACCCAGGCGGCCAGCATCCCGACATAGGTCATCTGGTGCAGAGCCTGATCGACACCCGCAGCGCGCCAGAATCCCGCATCCGCAGGGGTGTATCCGGCTTTGTCGGAATAACGCGCTTTGCCCCAATCGATGTGGAAATGCACAACCGCTTCGATCAGGACCGTGATCAGAATAAAGGCGGGCTGGGTCAGAACCATCGCAAAAACAATGGCCGATCCCAGTGCGTGGACCAGTGCGTGCTGCATCCGCCCCAAATGGAAATACTGATCCCGCCCCACGAGCATTCGTTCGGTCTGAAGAAAGTAATCAGCCAGCATGTGCTTGATTTGAAACAGAAACAATAAGATCAATACCACAAAAACAGTGTCTGACACTGCCAATTTCCTCCATCCCGTTTCGATCAATGCTACTGGTCTGCCGCGCGGCGCGCAATTCCACCCGCCACATTTTCGGGTAGAAGCGTTGCCAATATGTTCGCCGCAAAGTTTTGTTTGAACAAAGCGCCCTTTGAAGGCTAGATTGTGACCCAGGGTCAGGGGCCTGTTTTCAGGCGCTTTGTATTCGCACATTGCACCAAGATAATTTTAGGCCGAACCCATAGAACCAACGCTTTTCTCTTTTATCTGGAAGCATTCCAAGCGGGATCAGATCATTCTTCTGATCGTGACAGCCGCGCTGTTTCCGGTGCTTTATCTGACCCTGGAATTGCCCAAAAGAATTATCAACGATGCCATCGGCGCGGGCACAAGCCCGGTGGAAGTGTTCGGCTATGAACTGGATCAGGTGGTCTTTCTGGCCATCCTGTGTGGCGCATTCCTGATCTCGGTCCTTGTGCATGGGCTGATGAAAATGCGCATCAACACGATGAAGGGCGTTTTGTCAGAACGGCTGCTGCGCCGGTTCCGCTATGGCCTGATCGCGCGGATACTGCGCTTTCCGCAGCCCTATTTCGAACGCACCAGTCAGGGCGAACTGGTGTCGATGATCACGTCAGAATCCGAACCGATGGGCGGATTGATGGGCGATGCTGTCGCGCAACCCGTCTTGCAGGCGGGGCAGATGCTGACCATTCTGGGCTTTTTGTTCCTGCAAAGTGTCTGGTTCGGCCTTGCGGCATGTGCCCTGATCCCGGTGCAGGCGTGGATCATTCCAAGAATGCAGCGCCAGATCAATCTGCTGAACAAGAAGCGCATCGTCGAAATTCGTGCGCTGGCGGCCGAGATTGGCGAGAATGCGATGGGGGCCAGCGCGCTGCGTGTCAATGGCGGCTGGCGCTATCGTCTTGCGATGGTGACGGACAGGCTGGGCCATCTTTACCGGATCCGCCTGCAAATCTACCACAAGAAGTTCATGATGAAATTCGTGAACAACTTTCTGGGGCAGCTGACTCCGTTCTTTTTCTTTTCCATTGGCGGCTATCTTGTCATTCGCGGCAACGTGTCACTGGGCGCTCTGGTTGCGGCGCTGGCGGCCTACAAGGATCTTTCGTCGCCATGGAAAGAGCTTCTGACCTACTACAATCAGGTGCAGGATATGTCGCTGCGCTGGGATATCATAACCGAACGGTTTGCGCCCCAGGGCCTGATCGACGAGAAGCTGATGACAGGCGCACCCGAAAACGTGCCCCATCTCACCGGCGATATTGTTCTTGATCATGTGACGGTGCGCGATGAAGACGGCAATCCGGTGCTGGAAGAGCTTGACGCGGTTCTACCCGCCGGTGCTGTGATCGGCATCGCAGCCAGCAGCGAAGAAGACCGCCGTGCCTTCGCTGAATTGCTGACCCGTGAACTGATGCCCGCTTCAGGGCGTGTTGTCATCGCAGGCCATGATCTGGCGGGTTTGCATCAGGGCGTGATCGCCACGCGGATCGGGCATGCCTCATCCCGTCCGGTCATGTTTCAGGGCAGTTTCGGCGATAATGTCATGATGCCTTTGAAATTCGGGCCTACCGCGGCGGCAGAGGACACCCGTTCGCGCGAGGCAGTGCTTGCCGGAAACAGCGCCGATCTGTTGGGCGGCGACTGGATCAATCCCGCGATTGCCGGACTTGAGAGCGAGGCCGATCTGCGCGATTGGTGGGTGCAGCTGGTCGATGGGATGGGCAGCGGGTCAACCCTGTTCCGGCGCGGGCTGGACCAGAAGTTCGACGGCGACGCGCATCCCGAACTGGCGCAGGAACTGGTTGCGCTGCGTCCGGCGATCCATGATGCGCTGGTCAAGGCGGGGCTGAATCGCCACGTCTATTTCTTTGATCAGGACCTTTACAACCCGGCGCTTCCCGTGGTGGACAACCTTGTCTTTGCGTCACCGCGCCAACCGATCACGCGGGAATTGCTGGCGGACCAGACCGAATTTCTGGCGCAGATCCGCAAGCTGGATCTGGAACAGGGTCTTGTGCATCTGACGCAGGATATCGTCGATCTTTTGCGCCAGATTTTCGGAATTGACGGTACAGATCATCCGCTGTTTCGCAAGCTGGGGCTGGACCCTGATACGTTCGAGTCGGCTGTCGGGCTGGTGAACAAGGCGCGCGCCGATGAAACGGCCCGGTTCAGCGATACCGAAATGGCGCTGTTGCTGATCATTCCGTTCCGGATTTCCGCCGAACAGATCGGCGCGGCCTTTCCTGATGAAATGAAGACCCGCGTGCTTGATTTGCGGCACTCTCACGCGGCCGACTTTCAGACGCTGCTGGAACATCTTTATGCGCCCTTGCGCCCCGATCTGTTTGCGCCGGGGCTTAGCGTTCTGGAAAACGCACTGTTCGGCAAGATTTCGGATGCATCAGGCGGGCGTGCCGACGATGTGCGCACCGTTGTCAGCGACACGATCGCCAAGGCCGGGGCAAAACAGCTGGTTATCGAACTGATTTTCGATTTGCCGATTTCGCTGGGCGGCGCCAACCTTCCCGCACTTTACGCGGAACCGCTTGCTTTCAGCCGTGCCACGATCAAGCGGCCGGATATTCTTGTTCTGGATAACGCGCTGGCCAGTTACGATCTTGAAACCCAGGTGGCCGTCTACAAGAACCTGCGCAGCCTCTTGCCGGACACAACGCTGATCTATCTCAATGCTGAATTTCAGAACAATGACATCTTCGATGTGTTCTTTGAATTGCGGCAGGGCCGCATCGTCAGTGACACGGCCCGCGCCGAAGACGTCACCGACAGCGCCGCAAGCGCCGATCTGACCCGCAAGGTGCGGGCGCTGCAACAGACCGAACTGTTTTCCGGGCTGAACCGACGCGAACTGCGCCTGCTGGCCTTCGGGGCGCGCTGGTACGAGGCGTTGGCGGGTGAATATGTGTTCCGAAAGGATGATGATCCCACCGATGGCGCCTATATGATCCTTGAGGGCGAGGCCGGTCTGTACCTGCCCAAGGACAAGGCCGAGGATCAACTGATCTCCAAGGTCGGGCCGGGCCGTCTTGTGGGGGAACTGGGGCTGATCCGGAACGTGCCACGGGCACTGGACATGAAGGCCGAAACCGACCTGAAATGCCTGCGCATCGGCGCCGCGGAATTTCTGGCCGTTGTCGAAAACGACGCGGCGACATCGTTCAAACTGTTGCAGGTGGTGGCCAGCTACGTCTAGGCCGGATCATCCACCTGATGAACCTCGATCACGTTGCCGTCGGGATCATAAAAGAAAATCTGCGACCATCCGGCAACGGCGGTATTGCCCCAATCCGAAAACGGAATGCCCTTTTCTGTCAGATGCGCCTTGAACGCGTCGATATCATCGGTGCGATAGGCGATATGCCCGTGCGACACGGGGTTTACGGCATGACCGGTGCGAAACCCTGCCAGAACATCGCGCTGCGCCAGATGGGTCTGGATCGCACCATCGGTGACAAAGGCGACATCACCGGCATATCCCTTTTTCTTTTCCAGCGTCGGCAATCCACTGTCCGGTGCGCTAAGCCCCAGTACATCGCGGTAAAACCGGTTCATGCCTTCGACGTTTTCAGTGGCAAGGTTAATGTGATGCAGGGTCAGTTTCATGGGCATGCTCTTTGGTTCAGGTTGCATTTCGGGCCAAGGTTAGCGCGCGGGCCGTGCGGGCAAAAGGGGTCAGCCCATCCAGCGGCGCACCGGCGCGTTGGACTCTTCCAGCGCCTGACAGACAACATCCACCAGCGTCGGGCCGTCATGGGCGATCGCCTGTTTCAGAACGCTGTGAAGGTCGTCGGGGTTTTCCACCCGCCATGATGTCACACCGTAGGCTGCGGCCACCGCCGCCTGATCGGTGCGGTTGAAATCCACGTTGTAATAGCGCTTGTCCTTGTCCGCATACTGGCTGGCCTTGATCCATCCGAATGTGGCGTTGGAAAACACGATATAGGTGATCGGCGCACCGACGCGGCAGACGGTTTCCAGTTCGCCGCAGGTAAAGCCGAACGATCCGTCGCCCATCATCGCAACAACCTTGCGTTCGGGCCGCCCGAACCACACCCCAAGTGCGGCAGACAGCGCATAGCCCAGGGCCCCGTGGGCGCGGTTGGTAATGAAATGGCGCCCCGGTTTGGGCAGTTGGTAATAGGCGGAAAAATACGGACAGCTGGTGCCGGGATCGGACACGATCGTCGCGTCTTCGGGCAGCGCCTGCATCAGCGTGTCGATCACCCGTTCCGGCCGGATCGGGCTTTCGCTGCTTTGGGCCAATGTGCGGAAGGTTTCGAACTTGCGGCGTTTCATCGCTGCCACCGCTGCGGCCCCGCCAAAGGTTTCGCTGCCCTGATCGCGTTGGTCCAGCACTGTGTTGACCTGATCCAGCGCAAGGCGCAGATCGCCCACAACGCCCACTTCGGTGCGGTAATTCGCGCCGATCACCATCGGATCGACATCGAAATGCACGATCCGTGTGTCGGCATCCGGCGCCTCCCAGCGGGATGTGGTGGTGGATCCGGCCCGCGCGCCCATGAAGACGACCAGATCGGCGGCCTGCATCATCTCCCATGTGTCATCGGTGCCGCCATTCGATCCAACAACGCCGACGCAATTGGGGTGCGTTTCCGCCAGCGATCCCTGGCCGGAAATCGATGTGGCGACCGGAATGTCCAGCCGGGTTGCCAGCCGGTCAAGCGCGTCCATCGCCCCTGCGATCACCACGCCGCCACCGCACACGATCAGCGGATTGCGCGCCGACAGGATCGCATCAACCGCCGCCTCGGCGGCGCCGGGTTCGGGGGCCTGGGGATAGGCCGGGTAAAGCGCCAGTCTGGGATCGGCCCAGATATCGCCAACCTCGACCGGGTCGTACTGAATGTCATAGGGCAGGCCCAGATGCGCCGCACCGGGCCGCCCGGTTGTCATCGCGCGAAAGGCGCTGCGCACCATACGGGGGATATGATCGGCCCGCTTGATCACCGTGTTCCATTTGGTCAGGGGCCGCATCAGCGCCTCCTGATCGACCTCGGTCAGCGGGTATTTCCCGTAAGAGCCGACCGAAATATCCGTGGTGATCCCCAGCACGGCATAAGAGCTTTCGTTGGCTTCGATCAATCCGGGCAGGATATAGGTCGCGCCACCGCCCGACGGGCCTTCGCAGACGCCAACCCGCCCGGTGACCCGCGCATAGCCATCGGCCATATAGGCCGCGCAGCGCTCGTCGCGGGTCAGGATATGGGTGATCCCGTGATCAAGCTGGCGCATCGCATCGTAAAACGGCAGGGTGGTATCCCCGCACAGGCCAAAGATGTGACGCACCCCATGCGCCTCCAGCATCCGGACCATCGCCTCGGCCCCGTTCATGGTGTTTTTCATCCTGTCACCTGCCGAATGTCCCGCAGTTGCGCCCCTGCGCAGACCTTACCGCATGAAGGCCCAGCATCAAGGACGTTGGTGGTGGGGGGATCAATCCAATCTCCAAAATCAAGCAGGTTCGCGAATTTTGACCGCAAGATGGATTCTAAAACCTGCTCACTTTCAGGTTGTATCCGGTTTAGGCTGGCGATTACGTTTGTCCGGGCGCAGGCCCAAGCAACTTGGTCACGCCGCTTTTGTAAACCGATACCAAACGCCTGCTGAGAAGTTTGACGCATGTGTTGCAGCGACCAGTTGAAACCACACCGCTCAGCGATCGTTCATCGAATGTGAAGCGAACAACCGTTGTGAACCCAAACTACCAATTGCCATGCTGCGATCAAATGGCCGCTTTGGCGCCTTGCGTGTTTTTACCTGTCGAGCATCGAAAGAACGGCATCACGTTCGGACAGCACCAGCAGCAAGGCGACATCACCCGTCTCCAGCTTTTCTAGTATCATTGAAGCGGCTTGTGTGGGCGACGCTGCTCTGAGTATGTGTTCTGCTTCATACCCGAGTTCCAACGCTGTCCTTTCAATCAGATCAGAGACTTCTCCCAGTTCGCGACCTCTTAAATACCCTTCAAGTTCGGTTGCGACGACAACGTCGGGTTGGAATTTCAGCGCTGTCGCAGTTACATCTCGGATATCCTGATCCGATCTGTCCCCCGCATGGCTGAGCATTATGAAACGCCGTTTTGCCGGAAGGCTCGACAGCGCATCGCAAACGGCCGAAATCGAATGGGGGTTATGTGCAAAATCCACAAAGACCCGTGCTCCATTGTACAAAAACTCGTTGCAACGACCCGGGTTATCCTTGGCGTCGGGCTTGAACCCGGCCAAACCATCCCGAGCCGCCTGAACGGGCAGGCCCAGTGCCAGGGCAAGGCACAAGGCCGCCAGCGCATTCAGGATATTGTATTTAGCAGCGCCGCCCATGGTCAGGGGAACATCGGAAACGGCGATCACCACCTGTTCCGCCGTGCCGTCGAAAAAGACGATATCGCCTCGCCGCACATAGGCGCAGCAGGTGCCGGCATCACGCGCCTGACGGATCAGATCGTTCTGCGCATCCAGCGAAAACCACCAGAAATTCGCCGATGTATTCGCCGCCTCGGCGCGTACATAACCGTCATCGGCATTCAGGGCCAGCACGCCACCCTCGGCCAGCGTGCGATGTACGGCGAATTTGGCCTGAGCCAGTTCCGGTACAGTGTTGACCCCGTATTGCCCCAGATGATCGTTCGCCACATTGGTGACCGCCGCTGCTGTGGCCGCGCGGGTCGGCAGACCCCGACGCAGGATGCCGCCGCGTGCGACTTCAAGACAGGCAATCTCCAGCCGCTTGTCGCGCAGCAACATCCGCCCGCCACCGGGGCCCGAGTAATCGCCACGGTCCAGAATATCGTCACCCACGCGCACAAATTCGGTTGATGTCAGCCCGGCGACCCTGCCCGAAGCGCGCGCGATCGCCTCAAGCAACCGGGTTGTCGTGGTTTTGCCATTGGTTCCGGTGATGAACGCGATCGGGATATTGTGCAAAGCAGGCCAGTCCACCTTGTCGGCGGCGGGCAGCGCATCGACCGGCCAGGTCTGACTGCCTTTGCCATGCCCGATTGACACTTCGTCATCATCGCAGAGGATATCCACACCATGCGCCTGTGCTGCCGCGATCAAGGCAATCAGCGCGGGATTGGCTTCGGTTTCCATAACGCCTTGGACGTCCGAAATCATCTGATCGAAATCTCCGGGCTCGGATGCCAACAGTTCAGCGGCACAGAAATGCCAGGCGGTTTGCGCCGCGAAGATCGCGGAATAGAGCTGATCCATGGGCGCCGAGATCGCAAGATTAACCCCACCCGTAAAGATGCGGTGGGTCAGGTGCTGTTCCTGCCAGCCAAGCGCGTCCAGTACCCGACGTGCATGTTTCTCCCACAGGGCGGTGACCCGGGTGGCATCGATATCGGTAAGAAAAACGTCCACCACTGCGCCGGGGCGGTTCCAAAGCAGGCCCGGCCCGGTCAGACGCCGCGCATCATCCACCTGAATATGGTCAGAGGTCGCGCTTTCAATGGTCAGCGCGGTCTCAAGCTCTTTGATCCGGTCCATTCCGGGGCCTCCGCTCAATCTGCGTCTTCGCTGACTTCACGGGCCAGACGCACGCCACGCTCATCCCGGATCAGGTTCTGGTCGCTTTCGAACATGTCCTCGAACGAGGTTTCGGCGGGGCTTGCCACCGGCGCGGCCTCGGGTGCTTCACCATCAGAATTGAAATAGATGATCTGTTTCCAGCAGCGCGTTGTGTCGTCACCAAAGATCACCAGCAGATCGCCCTGCGCAGCCTGTTCCAACGCGGCATTCACTGCTTTGACTTCATCGGGGATGATCGTGATGGCCGCAGCATCCACACCGTTGTCGATCAAGGCCTGACGCATCATCTGCGGTACCTCGTCAAGCCCGCGACCGCGGCGTCGGTCATCTGCCTTGCAAACGAAATGATCGAAATGTCCGGCCAACGCGGCGGCCCCATCGACAATGTCTTGATCGCGCCGGTCGCCGGGCATCGCAACAACGCACAGCCTGCGGCCCTTGATTTCCAACTGATCGGCCAGCGCTGCCATCGCCTTCAGGGCGGCAGGGTTGTGGCCATAGTCAAGGATCACCTTGAAAGGATGTTCGTCATAGACATTCATCCGTCCGGGTGCCTGGAAATAGCTGGTGTCGAAGGTGCGCAGCCCGTGGCGGATATTGTCAAGATCCACTTCGAAACTATAGGCCATCGCGGCGGCGAACATCGCATTCTGGACGTTGAAAATCGCTTTGCCTTCCAAGGTCGCCGGGATCAGATGCGACCACAGAACCGGGATGTGAAGACCGTTGTCATAGATGGTCAGCATGTCACCATTCATGCCCTTTTCCAGCACAATGGCCTTGCCGCCTGCCTTGATATGTTCCTTGACCAGACTGTGCCCCGGATTGGTGGTGACATAGAATATCTGGTCCGCCCCGGCGTAGTCGGCCATTTTCAGGCAATTGATGTCATCGGCATTCAGCACCGCCGTATCCGTTGCGCTTTCAACCACCACGCGCTTGACCACGGCCAGTTCCTCGACCGTGTTTATGCCCCCTAGACCCAGATGATCTGCCGAGACATTCAGACACGCCGCCACGTTCGAGCGCTGATAACCCAGACCTGATCGCACAAGCCCGCCGCGTGCGGTTTCCATTACGGCAAAATCGACCGCCGGATCGCGCAGCACGATCTGCGCGGATTTGGGCCCCGTCATGTCGCCCTTGACGCTCAGTTTGCCGTCCACATAGACGCCGTCGGTCGAGGTCATACCAACGGTCTGGCCGCTGGTTTTCATGATATGCGCCAGCATTCGGGCTGTCGTAGTCTTGCCGTTGGTGCCCGTGATCGCCGCAATCGGGATGCGGGTTTCCTGAGTGGCAGGGAAAAGCATGTCAATCACTTTACCGGCCACGTCGCGCGGCTGACCTTCGGACGGCGCCACATGCATCCGAAAGCCGGGGGCTGCGTTCACTTCGACGATGGCGCCACCGATTTCCTTGTAGGATTTGGTTATGTCGTCGATCAGGAAATCCACGCCGCCCACATCCAGCCCAACCGCCATGATGGCGCGTTGAGCCATGTCGCGGTTGTCGGGATGCACCACATCCGTCAGGTCAATGGCTGTGCCTCCCGTTGACAGATTTGCCGTCGACCGGAGATAGAAAACCTCGCCATCCGGCAAAACGGTTTCTTCGTTCACGCCCGCAATTTCCATCAGGCGTTTGGCCTGATTGTCGAGTTCAAGCATGGTCAGCACTTTTTCGTGCCCGATGCCGCGACGCGGGTCCTGGTTCACGACGTCGACCAGTTCGGCAATCGTGTGCGTGCCGTCGCCAACGACATGTCCGGGGACGCGTTTGGCCACTGCAACCAGCTTGTTGTTCACAACCAGCATTCGATGATCGAAACCGGTGACGAAGCTTTCAACCAGAATGGCCCTGCTGCGAGAATGTTCCTTGGCCTCGGTAAAGCCCGCCTCAACCTCGGATTCCGAGTTCAGATTGATCGAAACACCGCGCCCATGATTGGCGTCGAGTGGTTTGACGACGACGGGAAAACCGATACGTCCCGCCGCTTTTGCCGCCTCGCGCGGCGAATAAACTATGCGCTGCTGCGGCACCGGCAGGCCCAGATCGTTTAGCAGATTGTGGGTATCTTCCTTGTCGCAGGAAATCTCGACCGAGATATGCTTGGTCTCGGAGGTGATGGTTGCCTGAATGCGTTTCTGGTATTTCCCATGCCCGAACTGCACCAGCGAGCCTGAGTTCAGCCTGATCCAGGGGATGTCCCGCTCTTGTGCCGCCTTGACCAGTGAACTGGTTGAGGGGCCAAATTCCTTGCGCTGAGCCCGCAGCACAAAGCTGCGCAATTCGTCATCCCAGTTGAAATCCGGATCAAAGTCGTAATCCACCTGCTCCTTGAGGGATGGTGGCAACAGATGCATCAACAGACCCATCGCCAGCTTGCCCGCATCCAGGCCGACATCGCGCTGGCGGTATTCAAAAACCATGTTGTACTGACCAGGTTCGCCAGTGCCGCGGGTTCGGCCAAAGGTTACATCTGAACCGGCCACGTTCTGCACTTCGATGGCACAATGTTCCAGCACATGACCCAGCCAGGTGCCTTCATCTTCGCGCAAGCGGCGGATGAACCCGCCGGGTTCGCGATAGGAACAGCCGTGTTCTGCCAGACCGGGAAGTGCCTCGATCAACGCGTCAACATACTCGGAACCAATTTTCCCCGAAGGCCATTCTTCAAGAATACCCAAGTCGATAACATGGCGAATGACCGGAAAACTTGCCCAAACATTCGGGCCGACAAAGACATTGGTCGAGATGATTTTCATGAAGTTCCCCGTTGGTTAGCTTTTATTTCCCGTCGCTGGCGACTTCATCCCCGGACAGTTCAGGCAATGTGCAGAAGGCCATATGCTCATCCGGCGGAAAAGCCTGGCGAGCGGTAAGATCATAACGGCACCCTTCGCCCAGAACGTCAAGCCGAAGTCCCAGAAGGCTCAGCGCCTCGCCGCGGCGGGCGTCCCACATCGACGAATGCGTCAGATGGCTGGCATCCACCACAGTGACAGTTCCACTGCCGACAACCTCAAGGACGTTATCAGGCCCAATGAATGCCGCCGTGTCTTCATCAACGCCCAACCCTATCAGAAAAGGGTTGAAAGATGAGGCGGTTAACAGGCGCCCCATGCGGTTACGCTGGGTGAAATGCTGGTCAATGATGACCGCATTGGTCAGCCCCATACCCGGTGCCAGAGTGATATTGCCTTCGGCTGGCGCGGAATTGCTGCTCCCGCCTGCAACCATGTGTTCGGACATGACCGAAGCCCCGGCCGAGGTTCCCGCAACTGGTACACCCGCCGCGTTCCGCCGCCGGATTTTCTGAGCGACAAGTGTGCCACCCAGAATCGCCGACAACCGAAGCTGGTTGCCGCCGGTCATGAATATCCCGGTGGCGCGGTCCAGCATCTCGGCATATTCCGGATTGTCGCAATCGGCGCGGCGCGAGATGGGCAAAAACTCGACCTGACCGGCCCCGAGTTCAGAGAAAATGCGGTTATAATCCGGTCCGGTTTCTTCCAGCATCGAGGCTGTCGGAACCACGATGATATCGGCATCCGCACCGCCGGACAGTTCCACGAATTTGCGGTGAATCTGCATTTCCTTGACGCGGTCTTCACCACCGCCGATTGGAATGATGAACCCGCGCGGGGTCTCTGCATCAATGGGTGCAGGGCACATATCTTAACTACCTTCCGGTGCTAGAACGGGCAGCCACCGGGGGCCGCGCGGACGCTCAAACCTTTTCATACATGCCACGCCGGGCCATCTGGCCATCGCGGACATGCCATTCCCCCCGGGCCATCACATGCCGCACAGTCGTGTTTTCGTCAAGAACCACCAGATCGGCATCCATCCCTACGTTCAAACGACCTTTTCGGCGCAGCTTGAGCAGATCGGCGACATTTGACGTCAACGGAGCCAGCGCTTCGGGCAGGGGTATTCCCTTGTCGATAAGCTCGCGCAGCGTTTCGGGCAAAGTGTCCGACAATCCCACCCCAAACCGTGTCAGATTTCCTTCACGGTCAAAGGCCGGCAGGCAGCCACCGCCGTCAGAACTGATGGTGAACCGGTCCGCGCGACCGCCCAGATCGCGGAATTGGATGTAGGCATCGGCGGCCGATATACCCGGATCGATATGCCCGCAAGGGAATGCTGTCGCGTCGATGTAACATCCGTGTCGCGCCAGCGCGACGGCCTGTTCAAAGAGTGGTTTGTTGCGATTGACGTGGGTCGGGTTGAAGACGCGCGCGGGGATTTCGCAGGTCGCGATTGCCTGTTCCAACATCGACAGACCCCGCTCGCCGTCTCCCATATGGCAATGCACAATCCCCGCCTTGCCGGTCATCAGGCCCGCGACATGCGCCTCGCTTGCGATCCGCAGAAACTCGTCCAGTGTTGGTTGGCTTGACCGATGATCGCTGATCGCCAGTTCGCCGACACCGATAACGGGATCAAGGAACACGATATCGCCACGGGCTGAACCGGTGAGGGTGGTCAGAGGGACGTGATAGCCACCGGTATGACACCAGGCCGAAAGTCCCTCTTCGCGCAGCCCATAGGCCTGCTGAACCAGCGTCTGCGTGTTGCGCGTCAGATCGTCCGTGCCCAATACCCCAACGACCGAGGTGACACCGGCGCGGGTAAAGGAGGACAGGAACATCGGCGGCACCCGGCTGGCTGGCCCGGTTTCGCCGCCACCGCCGGTGATATGCGCATGTCCATCAATCAAACCCGGAACAACCGCTGCACCTTCGACATCCAAGATCTCGGCGTGAAGCTGATCCGGCAATTCGGGTTGCGTGCTACCGATGTATATGATGCGTTCACCCGCGGTAAGAATATGGCCCAAACCAACTGGCTCGGGTGAGTAGAGGCGCGCATTCTTGATGAGTTTCAACACGTTTCATATCCGTATCACGAGCGAAGACACCCTTTCTTGCACCAAAAGGCAGCAAAAGAACCATCCCCAATTTCGCAGAAAGCACAGATGTGGGTCTGTAGCCAGCAGCGGACACTTAGAAATAGCAAGCGGCTGGAAGGTTTGTTCCGCAGAGCAGCTTTCTTTTGAAGGCGCAGCTAAGGGGTGCTTTGAGCCCGAATGTATGTACCGGCTGCTGTTCGCAAGTGTTCAATTGCATGTCTTCTGGAAGTCGCTGATATGTATCCGGCCTTTGGATCGGCTTGTGTTGCTTGCCGTGGCCCTGTTGGGAGTACGCACGCGCCTTTGTCTCATTAGCGGACAGGTCGATTATGACCATTCGGGCTCTCAGACTTTGAGTGCGTTTTTATTCTGTTCCATGCATTTGAGGTTTACGAACGTCGTTTGCGGCTGTGATCAGATCGCAGTCGCCAATTCTTTTTCCATCCAATCGAAGTCCTTGCCTGAGTTAAGAACACTCCATGCGATCCGCGCTAGCTTATTGGCAAGCGCCACGCCGAGCTTGTTGTGCTGCATGCGCGTCGCGGCGGCTTCCAACCATGCGCCAAAACTAAACTTATGCCAGTTCTTCGGTCGCATCATGATGACCTGCGCGGCCTGCACAAACAGCATGCGGAGATACCGGCTGCCTCGTTTTGTGATACGACCCAGGATGGTGCGCCCGCCGGTGCTGTGTTGTCGCGGAACGAGCCCCAGCCAAGCCGCAAAATCTCGCCCCCGATCATAAGCCTCGCCGGTCCCGACAGCTGCAACCACAGCCGTTGAGATGATTGGCCCGATGCCCGGAATGGTCATCAGACGTTGGCAGCTTTCCTCGGTCTCGCTGACCTCTTTGATTTCAGATGTGGTCATATCGATCCGTTTATCCAGCCATATCCAATCCTGTTGGAGCCCCAGGATCAATCTCCGCATCCGCAAGGACATCTCGTCGCCGCGATTGCTAAGAATGGCTTCGAGCGAGGCGCGCAGAGCCGCGACACTACGTCGGACAGTGATCCCCTGTTCGATCAGAAAGGCCCGGATCTGATTCATTGCTGCTGTCCGACGTGACACAAGCCGTGACCGAACGCGATGCAGCGCCTGGAGATCAAGCTGCTCCTGCGTCTTCTCCGATACCGTCTTGAGATTGGGACGCAAAGCGGCTTCTGCAATAGCTTCAGCGTCATTGTAGTCGTTCTTCTGGCCCTTGTTGAAAGGCTTCACATAAATCGCGGGAATGATCCGGGGCTCGAACCCCATCTTGCTCAGCGTTCGGCTGACAAAGTGCGCGCTCAGGCAAGCTTCCATCCCGACAATACATTGCGGCAGCTCCTCAAACGTCGCAACCAACGCCATGCGTTTGATCTTCTTGCGCAAAACAAGCCGACCTTCTTTGTCAAAGCCAACCAAGTGAAATACGTCTTTGCCGATATCAACGCCAACTGACATCAGCTCATCAAAATCATTCTTCGCCATGCTACTTCTCCTTTTTGCAGTATAGGCCAAGCCTAACCTGCTGGGTGAAGCAGCCGGTACATCCCATTAGCTGACCGTGACTCAAACCCGTGCTCGGATGAGCAACCAGAGACATAGGGCGCTCTCAGCGATCATCGGGATCAAGTAAGCAGGTTCGATGTTTACGACCCAGTCGGGCGCGATAAGGCGTGCCAGGCTTCCTGTCGCATATACGACGCCCGAAGCCGCGATGCCCGCAGCGATCATTTTCGGCACCTGCGAGCGCCAAAGCATGACAGACATGATCCCACTGTTGACCGCAAAAAGTATCAACCCGATGTCATAGCCAATTGCGTGCAATTCGGTCATGTGCACCGCGATGCGCGGCGCGTCCAAAAGCAAAGACGGTACACTTGCAAGGGCCATCAGGCTGGCGCCAATGAGCACGGCTTGCCCCAAGCGTAACACCATTGCGGCAAGCGCCAAAGGTTGGGAGATATGTCGCAGAAGACCGAAAAAAATCAGGGCAAGCGCAATATCCGCCAGCAACATCACCGTATCGGCAATGAGGCTCAGACGAAGCTGTCCAATATTAGCGCTAAGCGCTTGCGCGATTTGATCTGGCGTGCCCTGAAGCAAGGGGCCGCGCAAAAGTAATTCGGCGGAAAGGCCACATAGAATGATGGCCAAATAAAGCGCGCCGGCAAGACGTACGAGGCTGGGATCAGCATGAGACAGTTTCATGTCAGCACCCTTTCACTGGTTCGAAAGCCCAATATGGCACGTTTCTTCGCTCATTATTCCAGGTTCTTGCAAGTCATAGATGTCTTCTTGCAGGCGTTATTGTCCGGTACATATCTTGTTGGTTTGTGTGCATCGAAATGGCCTGTGCGCTTTTACGCGATCAATCGTTGGTTACTTTTTGGCCACCATGCATCGCGATCGAGGTTACGGCAGCTTCGCCCCGTTCGTGGCTAACGCGCCCAACCCGACAGGTCGGTTCGGTGTCAGCGGCTGTTGCGTCCTTTCCAGCCCCTGATCATCCGGGTAACTCGCGCCGCTCGGAAGCTGGGTGTTTGAGCTTTTCAAAGGGCGCAGACTGGAGTTGTTGTTGAAGTTATGGCTCGTAAGAAGCGGGATATTGTCGGAAGGAACGTCGTTCACAAAAGCATTCGTTCGTTTTGCTCCCAAGTGCATTGTCCGCTTAACGGCCAACGAGAACCCAAAAGTGGTCAAGCATATACCGATTGGCAAAAAAGAACTTCAGAACCGACGATATAAAGCATCCACCAGTGATAGAAAATCAACTGCGCGAATTCAGGCGAATGGGCGCCCTAATTTATTGATCTCCCGATCACACTCACCGGCGCCAGTATCACAGCTGTCGCTTCCTGAGCGACCAGAACTGACCCCGGAAAAATTCCAGTGCGGCCGGTAGGATCGGTCTGAAGCGCTCTACGAACAGAGGTGGTCGCCTGTTCCAGGACCTTCAGTACTGAAGGCGAACTCAGGGCAGCGCTATGAGCTGACTCAGCGTCGCTTGCGTCGCTCAAGTCAATAATGGTGACTTCCAGGCCAGCAACATCTTCGATTTGTTGAGTATTCCCCAATCGGTTTGGTTGGCCTGTAAGGCGCGCTGAAAGTGCAAGAACCGGGTCTCGCTTGGATACAAAAATAATGAAAGGCTGTGGCAGTTTGCCGATTGCTTCAGCTTGACTTCTAAACAGAGCGACGTCCAGATCAGGCGACATCAACACAACTCCATTTATGTGCGACAGAACATCGTCGTTCCCGCGTATTGCCATCTGCCGCAGCGTCTCCATTGTTAGCTGTGACCCCATCGAATGGGCGACAACTACAATGCGTTGCGCGCCCGCCTTCCTCAATTCTACGAAAAGTTGTTCGAGACCGTCCCGAGCAATCAATACGCTGTCACGATCAGCCGCATAGCCAAGAGGATCGCCAATGGACGGCCACGAATAATGAACGACCACGCCTGTTATGCTGAGGTCGCGCATCATCTGAGCGGTGCGATAGACACCGTCGCCCATGGTATTGTTGAAACCGTGAACGGTCACGATTACCTCGCGTCCGGCCTGCCCAGGCTCTCGTAATCGTTGCCTTATCGCACTTCTAAATGAGGGCTTCCCGTCGAAATAAACAACCTGCCGGGTCAAGAAATCAGTGGACGGGTCCGTGGTTTTGCCAGGTAGTTTTATTTGCCCCGGCCGACGCACGGGCGGCACAGATACGTCAATACGAGCGAAGTTGAGAATGTCGCGTTTCGTTGGTGACCACAGTCCATCAGAATCGCGGGCACGGGTCGTTCCAATCAAAACCGGTATGTCTAATCCCAAGTTTTCAGGAACCGGCGTAGGCACGACTTGCGCGCGGGATGAGCACCCCGAGAGTAAAGCTGAAAACAGCAAAACGGAAATGACAAACACAAACCACGATTTCTCTGGTCCTGAGGTGCGAAATTGCATGTCGGTTACTTTGTTCTTCTTGTCTGGATAAGCTCAGAAATGAGAGCTGTACGCATCCGATCAGTTCTCTTTGCCACAAACTGTGTTGGCAACCGCCGCGGCATTCCCAGTTTAATCAGTTTTGGTTTGAGAAAAGGGTCAAAGATGCAGTCTTTTGCACCTTTGACCTGCCGCAAGGGCGCGACAACGCGACGATTTCAGAGGTCAGCTGCCCCCGTCTGTACCTTCAGGCAACGCGACGGCGAGGCGGGTAATCTCGTCAATTGCCGTCAGACCGTCCTCACCGGCTGTTTCGTATTCAATGAGCACACGATCACCCCGTCCTAGGTCGTCAGGAAGTGTAAGTTCGTCGGATATTCTCCAGACTGTCTTATCGGTAAGTACAACGATGCCCGCCTTGCGATCGTACGCAAGAACGTGCCCTTCGGTTTCGTCAGCCAGGCAGGCCATTCCCGATGTTGCGGTCAATGCCGCTGCTAATAATAAACGCATTTCTAATGTCCAGATGAGGATTGCACTCTCGGCGCGACCCCGCGCTCTGCAGTCGCCGGGCGGAGCCTCACGCCTGGATGGATGGGATATGGTGTTTTTACATACGCCTTCAAGAAGTGCAGAAAATAAATAAAACGATGTACGAAAAGAGGTTCAACGGGAGGCCCGCTCAAGGGGGAATGAAAGTTCGAAGTATTCAGGGCAGGGGACCGGCGTGAGCAATCAGATTTTTCCAAGGTCGTTTTTCGAGAGGGGTCTTCTGGCAAGGGAGCAGGTGCGAGTGTTACATGGACCGTCGACAGCTCTCGCCCGCCATCTGGAAAGCCCTTCAAAGTGGTTAACTGAAGGTCTCAATCAAATGTCGCCTTGAAGCCCAATTCGACTGATGCTGTGTCTTCGTCTAAGGTCCGCTTCTGACAGTATGACGCACGTGCGGCGCCCTTATGGTGTCATCCACATTTAAGTTGGTTCGAAAAGATGCAAAAAGTTCGATTGGGTTGGAAACCTCTAAGTTGCTGTGTCCGGCTTCAAACGTTCCGAATACTTTCAATTCTTCTTGCAAATGAGCGGATGTAAGAGGCAGGTTTGTTAGGTCTCAAGTGCGGAACCGGAGAAGAAAGTGACTAAACCAGCCGTCAAGCGCCGACTTGCTGCGATTATGTCCGCGGATGTCGCTGGGTTTTCACGAATGATGAACGCCGACGAAACCCGAACGCTTGCTGCCGTGAACCAGATCCGTAGAAAGATTTTTGCGCCCAGCGTCTCGGTTCATGGCGGTCGAGTAGTCAAGTTGATGGGCGACGGTGCTTTGGTTGAATTTGGCAGCGTTGTGGATGCAACGGCTTGCGCAATCGAGATTCAGACCGAGATGGCAGCGCGCGCAGACGACCCACAGGGACAGCCGCTGTTGCAACTTCGCATCGGCCTGAACCTTGGCGACATCATTATCGAGGATGGCGACATATTCGGCGACGGCGTTAATCTGGCCTCGCGGCTTCAAGAAATCGCATCTCCCGGCGGCATTTGCCTCAGTGCCAGCACATACGAACATTTGGTTGGCCGTATAAACGCTTCTTTTGTTGACGACGGTGCGCACGAATTGAAGAACATACCACGCCCAGTGCACGTGTTCCGCTGGTCTAGTATGGCCGAGAAGACAAAGCGCAAAGGCAGTGCGCGCCCGCCCCCACAGCGCCCCGATAAGCCGTCAATCGCAGTGCTACCTTTCGACAATATGTCCGGAGATCCCGAGCAGGAGTACTTTGCCGATGGCGTTGTTGAGGCGA
The DNA here is from genome assembly GCF_051013555.1 of Sulfitobacter sp. TBRI5. Lineage (NCBI taxonomy): Bacteria > Pseudomonadati > Pseudomonadota > Alphaproteobacteria > Rhodobacterales > Roseobacteraceae > Sulfitobacter > Sulfitobacter sp. TBRI5. Next base: position 3,022,811 of record NZ_CP112884.1, read on the forward strand.
TTACCGCCACGCTCTCGCGCATACGCTCGTTCTTTGTCATCGCTCGCAATTCGGCCTTCGCGTACAAAGGCAGGCATATCAATGTTCGGGAAATCGGGCGTGAACTGGGTGTTAAATATGTGCTTGAAGGTTCCGTTCAGCGCTCCGGAAGCCGGGTGAGGATTACGGTGCAGCTGATCGAAACGGATGGCGGCGCGCATCTTTGGGCTGACAAATACGACGGCTCGCTTGACGATATATTCGATCTTCAAGACAAGATCACCGAGCAGGTCGCCGGTGCCATTCAGCCTTCAATCCAATTTGCCGAGATTGAACGCACTCGACGTAAGCCGCCACAAGACCTGGGGGCTTATGATTTTACAATGCGCGCTATGCCCAATGTCTGGATGTTGGAAGAACGCGCCGCAGCAACCGCGCTCGGCCTGCTCGACAAAGCTCTTGAGATCGATCCGGACTATCCCCTTGCGCTTGCGCTGGCTGCATGGTGCTGGGCGCAGCGTTCTGTTTACAATTGGGCCGACGATATCAGCCATGCCAGGGCAGAGGCGCTGTCTCGTGCAGAACGGGCGGCGCAGATGTCTTCGGACGATCCACTGATCCTGGCCGTACTGGGCACCGTTCACACATTTGCGCGAAATTATGGTGCTGCGCGGGTCCTTCTTGAAAGGGCGATACAACTTGATCCAAACGCGGCCTGGACGTTGAGCCGCCTTGGTTGGCTTGAGACATACGCGGACCACTCAGAGGAAGCCAAACAGTACTTCGAACGTGCGATGCGTCTCAGTCCGCTTGATCCGATGAATTTCAACAACCTAGTCGGTATGGGGAGCGCCCACCAAGTGGCAGGCGAAGATGATCGCGCTGCGGATTTGTTCCTGCGGGCATTGGAGGAGCGTCCCAACGCGCATTGGGTCCACCGGAACCTGTGCGCCGCATTGCTTGGCGCCGGACGCGAAGAAGAGGCCCGCGCGTCAGCCCGAACACTGATGAAGGTGCACCCCAACATGACCGTGGAGCGGTTCAAGGAAGCAATGGTATTCTCTCCGAGGGCGCTTGAGCGGATCGGCAAGCAGATGGCGATTGTCGGTGTTCCTTTGAGATGAAGTGTTGCGTGCAGCAGTAAGATTGCATGGCATTAGTCATCTTGTGCGCCAATGGGTAACTTGCTCTGCGATTGACCTTTGGCACAAATCATCAACTTTCATGTGAGCGGTTTTTGTGGCAGGCTCACAAGGCATTCAGCAGACTATGGAGGGTCAGGTGACAATTAGATCCACTACGGGGCAGGGCCGCCGCTACGATAGCGTACTCGACACGATCGGCAATACGCCTTGCATTCGCATTAACAACATCGCGCCTGACAACATTTCGGTTTACGTCAAATGTGAGGCCTTCAATCCCGGTGGATCGATAAAAGATCGCCTTGCTCTCAATATCATCGAGGCCGCTGAACGAGATGGACGGCTGAAAGCCGGACAAACCGTTGTGGAGGCAACATCGGGCAACACTGGCATCGGTCTGGCAATGGTTTGCGCAGCCAAAGGCTATCCTCTGGTTGTCACCATGGCAGACAGCTTTTCGATCGAGAGACGAAAGCTCATGCGATTTCTTGGTGCCAAAGTGGTTCTCACGCCACGGGCTCAGAAGGGGTTCGGCATGTACACAAAGGCTAAGGAATTGGCCGAACAGAATGATTGGTTTCTGGCCAGCCAATTTGAAACCAAAGACAATGCCGATATCCACGAAACCACGACCGCGCGCGAGATTCTGGGCGACTTCAAAGGAGAACGCCTAGACTATTGGATCACCGGCTATGGCACAGGTGGCACTGTGTCGGGTGTGGCTCGCGTTTTACGCAGCGAACGCCCCGAGACAAAGATCATCCTGACTGAACCAGCCAATGCGGCCATTGTAACTTCGGGTTATGTGAACAAACGCAACAAATCCAATCAGCCAACAGAGAGCCACCCGAATTTTGAACCACATCCTATTCAGGGCTGGACACCTGACTTCATCCCCTGGGTACTGCAGGAAGCGATCGATCACGCGTATTACGACGAGATGATCCCTATCCCGGGCAGCGAAGGCATTGAGTGGTCCAGAAAACTTGCCGCTCAGGAAGGCATATTTACTGGAATTTCTGGTGGCTCGACGTTCGCGGTTGCGATGCGTCTTGCTGAGAAAGCGCCGGACGGATCTGTGATGCTGGTAATGCTGCCAGATACGGGTGAGCGGTATCTCTCAACACCTTTGTTCGAAGGGATAGAGGATGACATGACGGAAGAAGAACGCAAGATGTCTCTTTCCACCCCGTCTGCGCAGATGTCCAGCGAATAGAAATGTGGTGTTGCAAAAGTCTTTTTGGGCAAGTGACAGCTGAAGTTGTTGTTAGAATGGAAAGTTTGTTTGTAACCGGGACATCTGAATAAGGCGCGGCGAGAATCTGGAATGGACTGTTACCTCTCCGTCTTTTGCGAACTGTCGCTTTGAAGGAGTTGCGCAGCAACGCGTTGACTTCTTCACCGACCTGACCTGACCTGACTTGGCCTGTAATTTCATGCAAAAACCGCCATAGCTGCATCGGTTCGCACCGTCCTACGTGGATGGCGCCTGATTTCTAAGAAAAAAGCGTTGATTGCTCGGCTGGTCAAAACAGTCCAGTGTCCGGCCTTTGATCGCGGTTATTTGAAGCGGGTGGGAGGTGCTGGTGCGCATGTATGGGAAACTCCCTAAGCAGTGGTTTCAGATGAAAATGTGGAAAATACACACCCAAGACAGGTGAGTTTCTTTTTTATGGTAGGGAACGGGGCGGAAAGGTGTCGAACAGTATTGAGCAGGGTCAGTTGCGAAGCGACCCCTCAGCAGCACACGAAAATATCATAGCCATGATATTATTCAACAAAATATTTGATGGTTATGACGCTCTGAGAAGCTCTCAGAGCCTTTGGGTTCTTGCATAATAGATCGCACGCCCCCTTAGGGTCAGGACTCATAGCCAATAGATGACGAGGGCTGCGAGTGCGATTGCTGATAGGAAGACCTTGGGACATCGGTCGTATCGTGTGGCCACACGCCGCCAATCCTTCAGCCTGCCAAACATGATCTCGATCCGGTTTCGGCGTTTGTAACGGCGCTTGTCGTATTTTATGGCTTTCTTGCGCTGTTTCCGACCTGGGATGCAGGATCTTATCCCTTTGTCTTTCAACGCTTCTCTGAACCAGTCGGCGTCATAGCCTCGATCCCCAAGCAACCACTCGACCTTGGGCAAGCTGCTCAGCAAGGCCCGTGCCCCGATGTAGTCGCTGACCTGTCCGGCGGTGACGAACAAGTTGAGTGGCCGCCCCTGACTGTCGCAGATGGCGTGCAACTTGGTGTTCATGCCGCCTTTGGTCCGACCGATTAGGCGTCCACGCCCCCCTTTTTTACGCCCATGCTGGTCGCTGTTCGGTGGGCCTTGAGATAGGTTGCGTCGATCATCACGGTCTTCTCTTCGCCGTGGTTGGCCGCCAGACCGACCATCATCTGCGCAAAGATGCCTTTATTGCTCCAGCGCTTCCAACGGTTGTAGAGCGTCTTGTGAGGACCGTACTCCCTCGGCGCATCACGCCACCGTAAACCATTGCGATTGATGAAGATAATTCCACTAAGCACGCGCCGATCATCGACGCGTGGTTTGCCGTGGGACTTTGGAAAATAGGGCCTCAAACGCGCCATCTGCGCATCGCTCAACCAGAAAAGATCAGACATGTCACCGCTCGTTTTTCCAGCGGTGAATCATGCAACTTCCCGGAAATCAATGGGTCCTGACCCTAGTTCGCAACTCGGACCTAAAGGTCATGAAATTCGCTGCGGATAAAGCGAACGGCGGCTTTTCCTGCTGCGATGCGGCTGACGGCTCCTGTCAACGGGGTTGCTGCATCTGCGAGCGTCGGGGCCGGACCATGTCTACTGTGGGCTCGATGCAGTCATCTGAGTGTTTTAGTCGGATGTCCAGCGTTCCATGCTAAGCAGACATTGCTGTGGCCGATTCCAATATTTTCGGCTTCGTGATTCAAAAGCGACAGGAGGACTGTCCATGTCGCACCTTTACTGGCTTCACGAAGCACATTTGAAACGCATTAAACATCTGTTCCCGAAGTCACGTGGGGTTGCGCGGGTCTATGCGGTACCTGTCTTATCCCTCTAAAACTGTGCCACTATTTGATTGTCACAGGAGATTAGAAGGATGGCTCGGAAACGGTATTCGGATGAGGATACGTTGAAGCTGTTGCGCGAGTTCGACGTGCATTTCCGCCATAAGGGACGGTTCTTCATAGCTGCGGAAAGCAAAAGGGCTTCGAATACGTTCCCACCCGGACTGTCCAGTAGAAGGATGGGCAAACCATGCTCTGCCGGTTTTACTCGATCCGCAATTGAGTTGAAACGCGCAGCCGTGCCTAAGTCAATCTTGCCAGTCATCTTAAGCGCTTGCCCGCCACGCCAGTCAACGATCTCAAACTGCGAGGCATGAGCCGCTACTGCTGAAAAAACCAGAGAGATTCCAAGTATCCAAATTCTGAGTCCGAACATAAGGGTCAACTTAGCCGGACAGCCAAGTGGCCGTTTGCTTGCCGGCTTGAGACTCTCAGACAAGCAGATTGCGACTGGCAACTAACGACAGCCAACGAATGAAAGAGTAGAATTTTATTCGCTTGATATCGGCCAGTTGATGGCACGAATAAGTAAAATGAACTAAAGGAAGAATATCATGGGAAACGCTCGTCTTGGCTACATCTGGCTGGACGGTTACGACATCGCAAACATCCGTACAAAGGCACAAATCCACCATTAGATAAGGAGGAGATACAAACGTGATTATGAAAATTACAGCAATTACATTAACGCTAAGCCTTATGATTACAGCAGCAGTAGCAATGGAGCCAACACAAGAACAGATTGATAGTGGTAAGCGTATAGTTATGGATACAGCTGTTGAATGTCACTCAGAACTGACCCGGTGTTGTCACCGAGATTTGACCCGCTCAGTCGTTATGCTTTCTTCGTCATGATGTGGTCAATGCTGTTGTTTCCTTCCTTTTCTGTTTCGCAATTTCTGAGCTGGCTTTGAAGCGATAACTATCATTGCCGGTCTCGAGAATGTGGCAGCGGTGGGTGAGCCGATCGAGCAAGGCCGTGGTCATTTTGGCATCACCGAAGACCGTCGCCCATTCGCTGAAGCTGAGGTTGGTGGTGATGACAACGCTGGTGCGTTCGTAGAGTTTGCTCAAAAGGTGGAACAGCAGCGCGCCGCCTGATGTGCTGAACGGCAGGTATCCGAGCTCGTCAAGGATGACGAGGTCCGTTTTGACCAGTGCCTCAGCGATTTTCCCAGCCTTGCCGAGGGCCTTTTCTTGCTCCAGCGCGTTGACCAGTTCGACCGTTGAGAAGAAGCGCACACGTTTGCGATGATGCTCTATGGCCTGAATGCCGAGTGCAGTCGCAACGTGGCTTTTCCCCGTACCTGGCCCACCGATCAGCACGACATTCTCAGCGCCGTCTATGAACTCGCACCGGTGTAGTTGGCGGACCAAAGCTTCGTTGATCTCACTGGCGGAGAAGTTGAAGCCGGAAAGATCCTTGTAGGCCGGGAAGCGTGCGGCCTTCATGTGGTAGGCGATTGAGCGCACCTCGCGTTCGGCCATTTCAGCCTTGAGCAACTGCGAGAGCACCGGGACGGCTGCATCAAATGCAGGTGCCCCCTGTTCAAGCAGATCGCCGACAGCCTGCGCCATTCCGGGCATTTTCAAGCTGCGCAGCATGATGACGATAGCCGCACCGGCGGGGTCATGACGCATGACGCGTTCCTCCTTGCCGCAGCCCGTCGTAGCGGCTGACATTGGCCTCAGGTTCCTTATTCAGAGCTAGGGCTGAAGGCGGGGTCACATCGGGCTGGTCTGTCGGAGTGCCGTCCACCAGCCTGTGAAGCAGGTTCAGCACATGGGTCTTGGTTGGCACACCTGCCTCCAGCGCCATTTCTACCGCACAGAGCACGGCCTGTTCATCATGGTGCAGAACGAGTGACAAGATATCGACCATCTCTCGATCTCCTCCGGGCTTACGCAGTAATTGATCCTGCAATTGTCGGAAGGGATCGGGCATTTCCATGAATGGGGCACCATTGCGTAGCGCCCCCGGTTTGCGCTGGACCACCGCCAGGTAATGCCGCCAGTCATAGATGACGCGCCCAAGCTGGCGGTGGGATCTTTCAATGATGCGCTGGTGGGCGCAAATGACCTGCCCCTCGGTAACAACGACCAATTTCTCAGGGTAGATGTGCAGGCTGACACGGCGGTTTGCGAAGCTTGCGGGCACAGAGTAGCGGTTGCGATCAAAGGTGATCAGACAGGTTGGTGACACGCGCTTGCTCAGCTCAACAAAGCCGTCAAAGGCTGTTGGCAGCGGCATCAGCGCGGCTTTCTCGCCTTCCCAGGCATCGGCAATACTGCCGGGCAAACTGCCGTGCGCCGTCTCGGCCCACAACATCTTGCAGCGACCTTCGAGCCAATCATTCAGGGCTACAAGGTTTCGGAAGACAGGCGCGACCTGCCACAGACGATGGCGCGCATCGCGGACGTTCTTTTCAACCTGGCCTTTCTCCCAGCCCGCCGCTGGATTGCAGAACTCTGGCTCGAAGACGTAGTGGCTGGTCATCGCCAGAAAGCGCGCATTCACATCGCGCTGCTTGCCGCGACCGACACGGTCAACAGCCGTCTTCATATTGTCATAGATGCCACGGCCCGGAATGCCGCCAAACACACGGAAAGCATGCCAATGCGCGTCAAACAGCATTTCATGCGTCTGCAACAAATAGGCCCGCACCAAAAACGCCCTGCTATGTGACAGCTTGATATGGGCGACCTGAAGCTTGACACGCTCGCCGCCGATCACGGCCCAGTCCTCGCTCCAATCGAACTGGAATGCTTCGCCAGGTTGGAACACCAAAGGCACAAATGTCCCGCGCCCAGTTGTTTGCATCACATGCTGCCGCTCTGCTTTCCAAGCCCTGACAAAAGCTGCGACCCGTTCATATGATCCATCAAAGCCAAGCTGCACCAGATCTGCGTGCATCTGCTTGGCCGTGCATCGATCTTTGCGCGATTTGCGCTGCTCCGTAATCAGCCAGCCTGACAGTTTCTCCGCAAACGGATCCAGCTTGCTTGGCCGCTTGGGCGTCTGGAAACTGGGCTCCACTATGTCAGCCCGCAGATACTTCCTGATGGTGTTGCGAGACAGTCCCGTCCGCCGTGAAATCTCGCGAATGGGCATCTTGTCCCTCAGTGCCCATCGTCGAATTACGCTCAAAAATCCCATGTCTATCACTCCAATGACCCCCGACAAATCCCGTCAGGGGCACGGTTGCACATGGGTCATTTCTCAGTGACAATTCTGGCCCTTACCGGGTCAGTTCTGAGTGACATTCAACAAGCTCATCCATTGTTCGAATTTAACGACGCCGAAATAACCGCCTATTCTTGCGGTAATATCGGTTGGGCGGTCGGGTTCGGAACAGTCAACGTTGTAACAGGCGAAATCGCACATATCCGCGTGACTCAGATTTACCACCTTGTGCATGGGTTCTGGCGTCTAATCCACGTCCACAACTCAAAGCCGACCCCAAATATTGACGGGATCAGCCAGGAGCTGACACAGCTTCAGGATCTGCTCGATGCCGCGCTCTCGTCGAACGCCGAACTGGCCCGGACGGGGCTTGCCACCATAATGTTTACCGATATTGCCGATAGTACAACTTTAGCCGCCACGGTTGGTGACGCGCGATGGTCTACCGCTATTAAGTCTCATATTGCGCTTGTCGGTGAGATTGTAACGGAACACGGTGGCACAATGATCAAATCCCTGGGCGATGGCACAATGTCGTCTTTCAATTCGGCTCGCGCCGCCCTTTCTTCTGCAACCGCACTTCAAAGGGCCATGTACGATAGAGATAGTGAACCCCGGCTGCAAACGCGCATCGGGCTACACACCGGCGATCTGGTCGAGGAGGATGGCGATATGTTCGGGTCCGTCGTCAACAAGGCCGCTCGTGTCACAGCTGCCGCACAACCCGGCGAGATCCGGGTCTCTGACGCAACCCGCGCGATGGTGGGCGGTAGCGTTGACTTTACCTTTTCTCAACAGGTCTCAACTCCTCTCAAAGGGTTAGATGGCGAGCACACGCTCTATCTATTGGAGTGGCAAACATGAGGTAGGCGTAGCGGCGCCAAGTGAGCATTTGCCAATCTCTGCAAAGTCCGCGACCCGGGCATCGCCTGTCGAAACCTCGCCGCGCCTTGCCCGAATGTCCGCATTTCCCTCGCCATGCAGCGGAAGAATTTCGGCAGTGCAGCAGGACGTCATGCTGCAAGCGCGCGCAGTGAGTAAGCGGCACTTCCGCAGTGGGCTCCGAGCCCGTAATCGCGGCGTTTAACTTGAACGTCGCCTGCTGAAGCGCGCATGTCTTGGGTTCGATGGGAAACGCGAAAGATCAAGTGCTTGGCGTTTTTGGCGAAGGGCCGGTTCCCTGCAGTCTGAGCAAAGTGCGTGCTGCGATGGCATCGGGCAGCTCGGAGCCCATAGCAGAAGTGCATCAGAACTTTCGTTTGCACATTATGCAGAGACAGCGGCGGCAAACTTAATCAACGGTGCCTAAGCAAGGTGAGTTGCTCCGCTTAGCGCGGGCATGCTGAGGGCGACATAGCTGATTTTCTGCCCTAACATCAAAAGAAATGGGAGTTATCACTTGAAGCGTCGCCTAATTGCTGTGCTTGTTATCGATATTGCCGGGTCCGCCGAGCTGACCAACGCCGATGAAGAGGGCATGCATGCCCGGATCATGGCGTTGCAGGACAAGATCATCGCTCCTGTCGTGGCGACTTGGGAGGGACGCGTCGTCAAGTATCTGGGCGATGGTGCGCTGGCTGAATTTCCGTCGGTAGTGAATGCGGTTCAGGCTGCGATCGACATACTGGACCTGAACAGGGAACAGGAAGAGACACAGCCCGAAGCGCGGCGAATATATCTGCGGGTGGGCGTAAACCTTGGGGATGTGATCTTGCAGAATGGTGACATCCACGGAGAGGGCGTCAATATCGCGGCGCGGCTGGAAGGGCTGGCGGACCCAAATGGCTTGTGCATCTCTGGGTTGGCTTATGAGGGACTAGGACCGAGGCGAGCAGATGAGTTTGCCGATAGTGGGCCCTACAAGGTGAAGAATATCGACAAGCCGATCAGGGTGTATCGGTGGCGGCCAGAGGGTGACAGCAGTATCGCCGCGCGTGTAGTGGAGGTGCAGCCGACCATCGCGATCGCCCCGTTTCGGCATGGCTCTGCCAGCAATGAGATAGAAGAACTGTCCAGCGGCCTGGCCGAGGACATTGCCATCGCGATCGGTACCGTTGCGCAGCTTACTGTAGTCGATGAGAGCCGCAGCCTCGAACCACCACGTTACCGGCTTAGTGGCAGCATTCGTGCAATTGGAGAGCGCGTGCGGGTACAGTGCAAGCTGGTTGACCAGTTTTCCGGCGTGCAGGTCTGGGCGCAGCGTTATGATCGATCTGGGAGCCACCTGTTCGAGTTGCAGGATGACCTGGCACAGAAAATCGTGATTGACGTGCACACGACGCTTGGTGCCGGCAGCTACACGAACCGCTGGCAGCAATACGCCGCACCTGCATCCTCTCTGTCTTCCAAAGCGCGACACGAGTTGGAGAGCACTTCGAACTAGACCTCTTTTCCAAGAGCAAACGAAGATCACCAAATCAATAAAACCGACGTCCGGAGTAACCCATGGTTGGCTTCATCTGTTAGAGCGAGGTGCCTCTGAAATCCGTCGACAGCAGATTTATGCAGCCAACGCAGCAAGCAATGTGCGAGCCTGCATCTGCTCTTCCGGGCAATCTCCTTCGGTGATGCTTTCGTGGACGGCTTTGAGAAGAGAGATGGCGTCAGCGTTTCGACCCTTTTCCTGCCAGAGGCGCGCGAGGTCGATGGCTGCGCGCAGTTCCCAAAGTCTGGCGCCCTGCTGACGGGCGACTTCGATGGCCATCAAAAGGTACTTTTCCGCGGCGTCTCCGTTGCCGTCGACGTTTGCCAACCCGGCCTGTAAGCGATGCAAATCGGACAATGAGTACCGTTCGCCAGTCGCTTCAATCACGTCCTGAGCCATGGCCGCCAATTCCTTGGCCGGACCGAAAAGACCGAGCGCCAAAGCCCGTTTTCCCGCTTCGATCCGGAAAGTTGGTACGAAAACACCATTCATGCCTGCAGCCATCTCAGCATCGAGAGCAAAGAAGCGATCTATGCCTGCCCGATCACCCTGACCCGCTCTAAGCAGATCAGACGCTATCCGAGCTATGCTCAACCAGATATGCAGGTTGTGTTCTTCGACAATCGGATGCAACGCATTCAAATGACGCAACAAGGTAGACTCGTCATTGGCTATCACAGCGGAAATAATAAAGTGACCATGCATATAGCAGGTCGTGAGGATATGGCCTGACGCCAAAGCCCGGTTCTCCGCTTCTCGCGCGTGCACTGCGGCACGTTTTGTTTCGCCCATGAGAAGAGAATTTAGAGAGTGGTAGATATGGGTTGCGACACCTATCTCCTGTCCAAACCGAAAAGCGAGGCCATCGTGCTTGGCTGGATCATAAACCGCGAGAGATTTATCTAGGAAGCTCCGCGCTTCGGCAAGCTTGCCAGACATCATTGAATAGACGCCCCGGCTTCGATTTGCTAAAACGAGTTCTGTCGTGTCTCCCGACTTCTCAGCCTCGTCCAAAAGAAGCTGCGACCATGGTAAAGCTTCGGAATGTTCGGCTCTGACGTATCGTCCAGCCCAAAGTGCGAAAACGACATCGAACCTCAATGGAGTGTCCCCGATCAAATCCGCCAGAACAAGTGCGCGCTCCATTTCCATTTTTGTCTCGTCGGCGGCATATCCAACACCCTGCAGGCAGGCCATTCCTAGTTGAACCTGCAAGGCAAGTGCCCGCTCGATAACCGTGCGTTCACCTCCTTCAACGTTTGGGTTGATCAAAGCGATAGCACGTCGAAGGTTGGAGATGCCTTCCTTGAATGCCGGTCTAGCGATGGCGGCCTTGCCTGCGGCTTCCCACAGATCGATAGCGCGGTCGGTCAGGTTGGCGGCCTCGGCGTGCACGGCAAGGACTTCCGGGGCAACGTCGTGGTCGGTTTCCAGCGCCGTCAGGATGCGTGCGTGGATGGCGCGGCGCTTCTCCTTCAGCTGGCTTTCATAAGCCGCATCCCGGACCAGCGCGTGCTTGAACAGATAGGTGGCTTCAGGTGGGAGGCCGCGCCGGTAGATCAGTTCCGCCTTGATCAGGCCATCGAGTGCGGCTGTCAGTTCGGCATCCGGCATTAGGGAGATCTGCGCCAGCAGGCCGTGGCTGAACTCGCGGCCAATGCAGGCAGCCGTCTGCGCTACTTCCTTGATTGGTTGCAACCGGTCAAGCCGCGCCATCAAGCTGTCGTGCAGTGTGGTAGGGATGGCAATGGTGCTGAGCGGTCCATTCAGAACAAGGCTGTCGCCGTCCTCCTTCAGGGCACCGGATTCCAGTATCGTCTTGGTCAGTTCCTCGACAAACAATGGCACACCATCGGTGCGCTCAGCAATGATCGCGATGATCTCGTCTGGCAGGGCCTTGCCGTCTGTTAGCTTGGCGACGATATCCTCGATCTGATCCTTCCCCAGCCGGTTCAGCGCAAAGCGCGTCACGATGGGATGACCGCCAAAGCCATGTTCGAACGCCGGGCGCGCCGTGGCGAGGATCATGATCTTCTGATCCGCAACAGTATCCAAAAGCAGGTCGAGCAACTCTAGCGAAGTCGGGTCAATCCAGTGCAGATCTTCGTAGACCAACAGCACCGGCCTGTCCTGGCTTTGCTGAACCAGCAGCTTGGCCAGTGTCTTCATGGTATGCGCCCGTTGCTGGGCTGGTGTCAGGTCAAGCGCACCGTACCTCGCGGTGCCGTCCAGACCCATCATCGGCGTGATCAGCCTCAGTACCTCGGGGTCCTGACCGAGCAGCGCCTCCAGCTTGTCCAGCCGGGTATCCAACCCGTCCGCCGATGTGAACCCGGCGGCGAAAGCGATCTGCTGAATGACCGGATAGAACGCTGAATCCGCGTGATAGGGCGAGCATTGATAAGTGATGCGGGTGTGGTCATCCTTCGCAACCTCGTCGATCACTGCTCTGGTGATGCGCGACTTGCCGATACCAGCCTCGCCGCTGACGATGACCATCTGGCCTTGGCCCGACCTGGCAAGCGTCCAGCGTTCGAGCATCAGCTCGATTTCGCGATTGCGTCCAACGATGGGGGTAAGGGCTCCAGACTGGCGCGCCGCAAAGCGGCTTTCCTGCACTGCCTCGCCCTCGACGATGAAGGCTTCAACCGGGGCACCCACGCCTTTCAACTCTTGTGCGCCGATTGACGTCAGCTTGTAAGTGCTGCCCAGCAGGCGACGTGTTTCGCTTGGCAGAACAAGCTGGTTGGGCCGAGCTACGCCCTGCAGTCGCGCGGCGAGGTTGGGGGTCTCTCCAACCACAGCGGCTTCCTGTGTTGCGCCGCTGCCGATCAGGTCTCCAACGATCACAACACCTGTCGCGACACCGATGCGGGTTGCCAGCGCTGAACCGTCGGGCGCCTTTGTCGCTCTGACGCTGTCGATGATCGCCAGCCCCGCCCGCACCGCGCGCTCCGCATCATCCTCACCGGCACGGGGCCAGCCGAAGTAGCACATCACGCCGTCGCCCATAAACTTGGCCACAAATCCCTCATAGCGGCTCACCACACCCGCAACCGTGTTCTGGTAGCCCGTGATGACATTGCGCACGTCTTCCGCGTCAAAGCGCGTCGCCATCTCTGTTGAACCCACAAGATCAACAAACATTACCGTCAGGTGGCGGCGCTCGGCGTCGGTTGGCGGATCTGTGGCCATAGCATCCAAAACAGGTGCCACCGGTGTCGCATTCGGCTCAATGGAACCGGAGCCGCCAACCAGGAGCTTGATCGCATCATTCAACCGGCGACGCGGTCCTAGCGGCAGGCCCAGTTCTTTAAAATCATCTTCGCTCAGTCGGTGCAGATCGCTGACTTCCACCTCAGCTTCGGCAAAAGCTGGCGCATATTTCTCCAGTCCAAGTTCTGCGAGCCAGCTTTGTACGTCCTGCAACTTGACCCCCTACGGATACCGATGTCAGGAACCGACACCTCCCAAAAGCCCGACAGTAAGCCTTTTTTGGTTTATGTCATGCTTTTACTTTGCGCGCTCAAACAGACTGTTTGACGGTTGATCAGCCGATGGGCAGCTGCATCAGGATTGCGCCGCCGAACAACATCGCCACAAAGAGCGCGATCTGGTTTGCGCTCATGCCAATCTCACTACCGAAAACTGCGCCCATCCCCGATTGGCTGGCATAGATGCTGCCCAGCAAAAAGATCCCGACGGTGCCAAGCGGAGAGGCATCAAACAGGTCCTTGAGCCCGCCGGGCTTGGCGACTTTCACAGCTGGGGCGGGCTGGATCGACAGCAAGATTGGAGCAAACGAGATAGACACCAGAATAGAGGCTCCGATGAACAGGGCGGAATTTGCCGCGTCCCCCAGTGTCAGCAGGCCTTGCGCCCCAATGATGCCAAGCGTTTGCGCAAGCATATAAGCCGACAGCATTTTGCCACGATTTTCATTGGTCGTCGCGTTGTTGAGCCAGCTTTCCGCGACGACATAGACGCCGGACATACAGAACCCGACAATGATGCGCAGAACTGTCCAGGACCAAGGTTCTACCACCAGTGTGAAGGCGATCAGAGCCGCAGAGATGAAGCTGCCCAGAGCCGCGAAGACGCGCACATGTCCAACCCGCTGGATCAGGGCCGGTGTGAAACGCGCCCCGGACAGAAAGCCCAAAAAATATGCAGATGTCACAACGGATAGTTCGGCTGAGGAAAACCCTTCGATCCCGCCACGCAGGCCCATCAGGGTAAAATGCATCCCGTTGCCAAGCATGATGAGCACAATTCCAAGCAAGAGCGCCCAAACAGCAGCCAGCATGTTTATCATCTAAACGTTCCTATCGCGGTGGGAAGTGTCCTGTTTTGAGAACATAAGACATCGCAATGCTGCAGTCGCAATGCTGCAACGCCGCATATGCGCCACTTAGCGACATTCCATGAAGTTCCCAAAATGAAATAGGCGCCGAGAAGCAGGAAAAGACAGGCAATGCATAGCGCCCGCATCGGGCAGCACGGTAATTTCATCAAAGCAGACATTCTGTTTCGAGCCAGAAAAGTCCGGATTGTCCGCAGAGCGGAAGTAGACCAATTTTTCGTCAGTGTCCGCTCTTGTGGTAAGAGGTCGTTCATAACCAAAACTTCAAATTTCCAGTCATGAACGGCTGCTTAACGCGACGAACCGGTCGTCAGAGAAAAATAGTCGAATGACTGCATCGAGCGGCGGTTTCAACGGGTCGACGCAACACTTTAATCTTTGACCAAAGATGGAGTGAGCATAATGAAGTATCGTCGCCGGATATTTTTCACAGATAAACAGAAGTCAGAGATATGGGATCGATGGCAACGCGGCGAGTCGATGAGTTCGATCGGACGTTTGTTTGAACGCGAGTCATCGTCGATCTATCCGCTGCTTGCGCGCACTGGCGGCATTCGCCCGCCGGACCGTGTGAGGTCTCGGCTCGCTCTGACGCTTTCCGACCGCGAAGAGATATCCAGAGGCTTGCGAGCGCAGGTCTCGCTGCGTTCAATTGCTCAAACATTGAAGCGACCGGCATCCACAATCAGTCGCGAGGTCAGGCGCAATGGCGGCGCCAAACTTTATCGAGCAGCGGTGTCTGATGCAGCTGCTTGGGACCGCGCCCATCGCCCAAAGCTCTGCAAGTTGGCGGGCAATGACTATCTGTGCCGCGCAATATCGGCCAAGCTGACGCGCAAATGGTCTCCACAACAAATCGCAGGCTGGTTGATGCGTGAACATCCCGATGAAGACAACAAGCGGGTCTCCCATGAGACGATCTACCGAAGCCTTTTTATCCAGACAAGAGGCGTACTTAAGAAAGAATTATTGGCGCATCTGCGGGCGACACGATCCATACGCCGATCCCGCCATGCCACCTTGAAGCGCAGCGGCCTGGGTAAGTTCAACGACGCAATATCGATCCGTGACAGACCTGCGGACGTTGAGGATCGAGCAGTGCCGGGCCATTGGGAAGGAGACTTGATTGCAGGGTCTGGCAACAGCTTCATCGCGACATTGGTCGAACGTCACACCCGCTTTGTGATGCTGGCCAAGGTGAGCAACAAGGACAGCCACAGTGTCATTCAGGCATTGATCAAACAGTCTCGCAAGTTGCCAAAAGAGCTGTACCGCTCGCTGACCTGGGACCGCGGAACGGAGATGGCTGGACACAAGGCCTTCACCCTGGCCACGGATATTGACGTCTTTCTGTGCGAGCCACATTCGCCATGGCAACGCGGCACAAACGAAAATACCAACCGTCTGCTGCGACAGTACTTCCCAAAGGGCACAGATTTGTCGATACATAGTCAGGCGAAGCTCAGCGCCGTCGCCAGACAACTCAACGAACGACCTCGAAAGACGCTCAACTACGAAACACCAGCCGAGCGTTTCAATGCATGTGTTGCGTCGACCCGTTGAAACCGCCGCCCAAAGCAGCCGGATCAAAACCTCGCCCTTCGCCGGCGCAGCAAACCGGTCTTTGTTTGTAGAAACTGCCTAGTTGTTGCATTGTAACACCGCAAGACAACACCGGAGAACGAATGTCCCGAAAACTTGCTGGAATCCTGGTGGCTGATGCAGTCGCCTACAGTGCCCGGATGGAGGAAAACGAGGCCAAAGCACTGGCCGCGCTCTCCAACTCACGCGCGATTATAGACGGCATTCTTGCTGAGCATCAGGGCTCGATTATCGCTACTGCAGCAGATAGCGTCATCGCCGAGTTTCCTTCGGCGCTGGATGCCGTTCGCGCCGCTCTCGATGCTCAGGCCCAATTGGAGCGAGATGAAGCAGATAATTTTCGCTTTCGTATTGGGGTGCACTTCGGGGACGTAGTACAGCAGGACGGAACACTTCTCGGTGATGGGGTTAATATCGCCGCGCGCCTAGAGCCTTTGGCGCCGAAGGGCGGGATAATAATCTCCGGCGTTGTCGCTGATCAAATTGTGGGGAAAGTCGATGCGAGATTCTCGGCGATTGGCAAGCACAGTGTCAAAAACATTGCACGTCCGGTTGATCTGTATTGCTGGCCCGAAACGGCAGCAAAGGCCTACCGTCGCCGTAAACTCATGCGTCTGTGGCCTATTGCGACGGTCGCATTGATTGCTGTCGCCTCAGTATTCGCGTGGTTCGCCCGTCAGGAAGAGGTCGATCAAGGTATGCCAACGGGTCCCAAGATCGCAGTTCTACCATTCGAGGAAGTTGGTGCGGGTGCGGAAGAAGTCTTCTTCGCTGATGGACTTAGCCGAGACATCAACGCCTACCTAACCAAATTCTCTAATCTATTTGTTTTTTCTCTCAGTTCGACACGGGAGTATTCTGAGGTTGATTGCGCCACCATCCGCAGGGAGTTGAATGCAGATTTTATACTATCCGGGACGGTCCGTCGCGCGGATGAAAGCCTGCGAGTTACAACCTCATTCACGGATGCCAGGGATTGCGTTCAGCTTAACGCGCCCGGCCCATTCACACGCGATCTGTCGGCGCAAAGCGTGATTGACGTACAGATCGAAATCGCAAGGAAGGTCGTTTCTGAGATAGGGTCTGCTGACGCCCCCATCTTCGATGCCAAGTTCGCTCGCGCGATTGAGGAAAAGGCGCCAGAGAACCTCAACGCTTATGAGTGCGTGCTGCTATCTTACTGGTTTTACGAGAATTTCGAACCTGACCGCCATAGGCGAGCGCGTGACTGCCTCATGGGTGCGGTGAAATCCGATCCTGACTATTCGCTCGCATGGTCGAGACTGGCGTTCTCACACATCGAGTCGAAGAAATACTCTATCGATACGAAGGACAGTTGGGACGAAGACAGTTTACGCGCGGCACAGCGTGCGATCGATCTAGACCCGGCCAATCCAGATGCGTATTACGCTCTGGCGATCCGTAGCCAGATGGTCGGTGATGCGCCGGATGTATTCGCGAACCACGCGCGAAAGGCGATTGAGCTAAATCCATATGACTCCTTCGTTCTGGCGGATTTGGGTACTTGGATGGCCTATGCCGGTCAATGGGATACAGGCAAAGAATGGGTTACTCGGGCCAAAGCTTTGAACCCCAAGCACCAGAGTTGGTGGGATTTTATATGGCAACTGCACTCATTCCTCCAAGGCGACTATTCGGCGTCTATTGCGCATGCGCAAACCGTGAACTTGCCCGGTAACTATATGGTGCAGGCTGCTCTAACGGCTGCACACGCCATGAACGGGGATCAAGAGATGGCCGAAAGGACATTGGAAAAAGTTCTTGAATTGAAACCCGACTATGCGGAAGATCCGAGACAGCCATTCCGGGCACGTGGTATGGAAAAAGTTCTTGTGGACAAACTCATGGAAGGTCTAACCATGGCAGGGTTGGATGTTCCGACATGACCTCTTTGAACCTTTAGGGCGTTGAGCTTAGCTTTTTCTCAGATCACTTCGACGGTCCTTCAAGCAGCCATTGGCAGATTGCGCGCACGGCCTTTCGGCGCTTGGCGCGCTTGTTGACGACAAGATAGTATCCCCCAAACTCGATCTCGACAGGGCTCAATTCGACAAGCGCGCCGGACTGTAGCTCTGGCTCGCAAAGGTTCTTGTCCATGAGGACCGCACCCAATCCTGCCACCGCGGACTGTATTGAGAGTATGGCGCCAAGGGGATGGAGCAGGTTCAGGTTCGGGATATTGGTAAGGCCCGCTTTTTCAAACCATTCGGGCCAAAGGCCGAATGTCGCATCAACAAGCAGGGGGCCTTTGGCCAGCGCCGAAAGATCCAGTGCTCCATGCGACAACGGGGCAAAGCCGGGTGCCGCGTACGCCCTGACACCGCATTGAAACAGAAGATGGTCGTCATCATCTGCCTTAGTGCGTAAGTACCGCAGGCCCATGTCAAAGTCGTGCGCCTCGATATCCATCAACTGGGTCGAGACAGACAGCTTTAGGTCAACATCGGGGTGGCGCGCTTTGAGGCTGGCCAGTCGCGGGATCAACCATTTCTGGGCAACTGTGTTTTCTGTCGTGAGGGTGACGGTGCCTTTGGGTGGGACCGAGAGCGCCTCGGTTGCATGGGCTATCCGATCCAGCGCGGGGGTGATCTCGGACAGGTACGCGCGCCCTTGATCGGTGAGGACAACACCTGTGTTGTGCGTGCGAAAGAGGTGGACATCCAGACGCCCCTCCAAACCGCGCACGTGCCGAGAGATTGCGGAATGAGACACGTTCAACTCTTCGGCGGCCTTCGTAAAACTGCCCAACCTTCCCGCTGCCTCGAAGGCACGCAACGCGTTCAGTGGGGGCAAGAGTCGCATCCTGCTTTGTGACTTTTTGGAACAATGGATGTCAAGGAACGGCGTTTGAGCCTGTTGAGTGCGGTGCGGTAAATTTGGCGCAAGTCGAACCAAGGAGGCGATCATGAAAGTTATCAATCACACAGAGTTTGAAGTCGGCGAAGCACCTATTTTGAAAGCACGCGCTGGCGTTGTTGCGTTTGCGAAGGCGGGTATTGCGAAATTGAGTGGCCTATTCCGTAAGAGCTATCAGGTAGACCGATTACCCGCTCGACTTCTCCGAGACGCTGGAATTGACGATCTGGAAATTGAACGGCGCCGGTTGGCCAATGCACCCTTGATCCGATGAGGCAAAAAGGTGCGTTATGAATGATATCGGGAATGTCGTCTGTGGATGGCTCCTGCATTGCAAGACATTTTTGACGTTTATTGCGGCATTTAATCAGTACAGTCGTCTGTCCGGCCTGTTCACGTGGTGATCTGCCACTGGCCTTGATGATTTCCGCAAGCGAGGTTCCAATCGGCTTCACGGCCTAAAGAGGCCATCGTCATTCCCGGAGTGTCCTCGCTCTTGGTTGACTTATTCCGCGTCATCACATCATGCGTCTTGCATTTCTGGCAGGTTTCCCGATCAGGTGATCGGCTGCCGGTAATTCTCCTGCCTCGTCAGCATTGCCCAGATCACGCGCGCCGTTTTGTTTGCCATGGCAACTGTTGCAAGCCGAACCGGCTTTCCAGCGAGCATCCTCGCGGTCCAGATATCGACTTTCTCGGGATGAAGTTTTGCCATCAATGCGCGCGATGTCATGCCAACGATAAGGAGTTTCCTGAGGTAATGATCACCTTTCTTGGTAATCCGCCCAAGCCTCTCTTTGCCGCCACTGGACTTATTGAGTGGGGTTAAGCCCAGCCAAGCGGCCAGATCTCGTCCGGTTTTGAACTGTTTGGCGTCGCCGACGGTCGCCACGATGGCTGACGCCGTAATCGGGCCAATCCCAGGCACCTGCATCAGTCGGCGTGCGTTGGCATCTCGTCGAGCATGGCTCTCGATCAACTTGGAAAAGCCTTCAATTCGGGCGCTGAGCCCAAGGAGTTGATAACACAAGGTGCCGAGAACCCCGTTCGCCAGTTCGGGAATTTTAGGTTGATCACCTTCCAGGTGGCTTTTGGAAAAGCGGACCACAGCCTCAACCCCGGTTGGGAGAACATAGCCAAACTCACGCAGCATCCCCCGTATCATGTTTGAGACCTGGGTTCTCTGGCGGACGATGAGTTCGCGCGTGCGGTGGGCGGTCAAAAGAGCTTGCTGGTCTTCGGTCTTGATCTCAACAAATCTCATCGTCGGGCGGCCAACCGCTTCGCAGATTGCCTCTGCATCCACTGCGTCGGTCTTTCCGCGTTTGACATATGGCTTGACGTAAGTTGCTGGCATCAAACGGACATCGTGCCCTAACTTGCTAAGTTCTCGACCCCAATGATGGGCCGAACCGCAGGCTTCCATACCGACCACACAAGGCGGTAGGCCCTCAAAGAACTCTAACAGTTTTGCGCGTTTGATCTTCTTGTTGAAGACCTTGTCGCCTGTCACAGAAACTCCATGAACCTGGAAAACATCCTTGGCCAGATCCAGTCCTATGGTTTTTACTTGCATTGGGTGGCTCCTCTCAAAAGCAGATTCTGACACCTGCATTATGGCGCATTGCGACGCCGGGTGGAGCAGGAGCCATCCACTTCATCCGCTTCGGGCGGCTGTTCAGACATTAGCGCAAATTGCGGCGATTGACCGGTCAGAGCCCATTCCTACGCACCCATGCCCAAGCGAAAGCGGACTATTTTCTAACAATCGTCGTTGATAATTTCACCCAAAGCACGAGCCTGAACCCCTTCTGTGTCTGGGCCCGACAGACCGTTAATGCTAACCAAAGCCTTCCAAAGAGCCCATGCTTTTGCGCGAGACCAAGTATTATCATCGACTTTGGCGGCTTCCCTGAAATGCTGACGGGTCATTGCATCAAAATATGTCCATGCAATAGTGAGGTCACAGGCTGGGTCACCGACGCCGCATGTCCCAAAGTCGATCAATGCGCTTATCGTTTCACCCTTCATTAGGACATTGCCTACGGCCAAGTCTCCATGGAACCAAACCGGGGCATTCGACCAAGCCGACATCATCCCGCGTTGCCAGATTTCTAGACATTGTTTCTTCTTAGTTGGGTCGCCCATTCTTCTTAGGCTTTCTATCACTTCGTCGCTGTATACGCTTGGATGACAACCTCTATAAAACGAGTGCTTTCCTGCGCTTAGGAAAATATCTGCCGGTACAGATTGCAACTCTACAAGTACTTCACCAAAACTACGGGCCAGCGAACTCTTGTCACATACTTGGGTGTCTTCCAAAGTTTCCCCAGCAAGCCAATGGCGGATAGACCACGGTAACTGATACTCCTTGCTCGGCTTCCCCAAGCCGAAAATCTTGGGAATTTCCACAGACAACTGGCCATTCAATGCCTCCAAAGCGATAGCTTCTTTCTGTACGGCATCAGCATATAAAGGGTGACTGGGAAGGCGAACTGTCAGCTCATCGCCAAGTCTGAACGTTCGATTGTCGTGACCCTGTTTCTTGATGGGCATAACTGGGAGACTGCAAAGATCGGGAAACTGATTTGCAATGAGATTTTGAACCAAAGAACTATCAATTTTTAAGTCCAATATTCTGATCCCTGCTACAAGTTGATTTGCAAAATTACCTACCCGTTCTTCCCCTATTATGTCATCCAACCCAATTTTGCGAATGTCTGAAAAGTCCGCGTTGCCGCCATTGATGCAGCTCGCGGCGAATGACTGCCCTGAGCCCAGAGCTGCCGGTGTGAAATCGCGGTGTTTGCTCTCGCAGAAATCAGTCGTCTTAGTTGCTCCGAGACCTGTGCTGCGAAGCAAAAACGAAACCGGCCGTTCAATCGGCTTGCGCCAGATAGTTCTCAGATACGATCAGATCAGGGTTGTACACTTAGCCAAACGCGCTCATCACCTGTCCAGTGCGCTCTCAGGAATGTCGAGGATCTGCTGTATGAGCGCGGTATCGATTTCAGCCACGAAACGGTTCGATAATGGTGGAATAGATTTGACCCGCTACAGCCATCCCGCAGACAGATTTTAAGAATGACCTGAAACTTATCGTCAAATAGCCATAAAGGCGCAGTTCGCGCGATGCTACGTTCTTTGCAAGTCATACTGATTACATTTCATTTGCTAGTAAAGCTCTAGTAAGCTCTAACCACATTCGAAGCCAATGAGGTGAACATGAGGTGCTTAACCCTAATACAGGTCCTTTTGATGGCGCCTTTAGCGGTGTCAGCGGAAGAGGTTTGGCAAACTGTAGGCGACTGGAGCATCATGGTCAGTACCAACAACTCCAGTCGGTGTTTTGCGTCTCGCACCTTGGACGATGGCAGCGAAGTTCAAATGGGAACCGAGCCCACTCTGGATGGCGGGTACTTCGCAATCTACAACGCTGAATGGACCCATATCGAGGACGGTCAGAGCGGAACGGTTGAGTTTGATTTCGGCACGTCTCGCTTTGGCGGTGAGATGATGGGCAAGGTGCAAAACGGCATGCCCGGGGGATATGCCTTTTTCAATAACCCTGCATTTGTTCAAGCAATTGCCCGCAGCCAGACTGCCAAGATTACCGGTTCGCAAGGCAATGTATTCGAGCTTGACCTAACCGGCACCGCAAAGGCCATTCGTGGGGTCTTGGCCTGTCAGGATGAGCAGCCTGAAGGTGACCCAGTCAACGAGTAGGCTTGGCTATTGCAGTTGTAGAATGTCGGGCTGGCATGGCTGCCTGTTTGCGGGCATCTGATTTGCACCGTCTGTACGGCGGCTGCGTGAGCCACCGATGTCAAGTTTGAACCTTGGATCAGATAGTTTGCCCGTCACGTCGAACGGCCAGGCTGAACGGGAAAGCGGACGGCCAACGGCGCGTGGCTCCGCCCTGATTGCGACGGAATCGCCAACCCAGTCGACATTCCCACGCGCAACCATCTGGACGCTTTCAGTCTCGGCAACGACAGCGTCAAAGGATACAACTCCGGCCGTTATGCGGACTGGCGCATTCACACAGACAACGTCAGTATATCCTTGGCGCAATTCCTCCGAAAACAGCCATGGAAAAATTCCCAAACCTGCCAATTCCAAGAGACTTGTCGCGACCTTACCCCGCGACATCGACACGGACGCAGAGCCAGTCATGGAATTTACGAATGTTTCGACCGACGTAAGATTGCCTGCCACGGTGAACCTCCCGCTCAAACCACCGCTTGCGTCAAACTCTACTCCCGCGGCGGCGAGTATCTGCGACAAATTCCATCCGGAAGTCGCACCGGAAACGGAAACATACTTAGGTGCCTCCACGACATCCATCGCTGCTTCAAAGTTGAAAAACCCGCCACCATAGTTGAATTCCAAAGGCCCTAATCTCGCTTTCCCCCCTACGGATTCAAAGTCGCTAGAGACGCGCGTTATACCTTCGATACCCAAGATTTCTCTAAAATCAATTATGCCGTATATATCCGTTTCACGCAGAAACTCAGACCCGTCCAGTATTTTATCTTCCCCACTAGTAGCGACCACTAAGGGCTGGATTGCCATATCCGTTTCTGTGTCCGTGGGCTGTATCGGAACTTCATCCGTCTCGGGCAGGACCAATGGCTGCAATTCAAGCTCTCCAGATCCTAAGTCTGCTTTAGGCTGGTTTCCGATCTTTCTCAGTTCCTTTACACCTGCAAGTGCATTCTTCAAATCAGCAAGAACCATACTTTCACTAGTAATAGCCGCAGTAATTTTCTGCCGGCCGGCTTCTTCGCTGGTTTCGACCGTCGCGGTTAGTTCCGATGTTCCCGCCCCAATATCAAGCTCTCCTTTCCAGAGCCCTCCTTCGCCCCGTAGCGCAATCCCGAGACCCAAAGACCCTGTCTCAATGGGATCGAGGTCGAGTGCTTCAAAAAACGCCGCGCCGTTTTGAATCCCGAGTGCGATATCAACCAGCGCCCCTTCGAGGCTTGTCACATCACCGACCTTCATATTCGCATCCAGCGTCCAAACATCGGTGTCAACGGCTTTCACGGTCAAATTAGAAAGGCTTAATGCACCTTGCCTATCATCAAGCATAAATTCGGCTTCAATACCCCCAAATTCTGATGCGACGCCTTCGTTGAGACCTGATAGAACCAGTGACGCGGGGGCATCTATTTCTCCCGCCAGACTAAGGTTTTTTAATTCCAGTACGTTTTCGATATTGCCGCGTGCGACCAGTATCGGCCTGTCCCGCGGTCCGGCTTGAAGAGTGATGTCTTGAAGGGCAAGCGTTCCTTCTTCTGTTCGGCGGATGCGGCCTATTGCAACCGGCCCAACCTCATCAAGCCCCTGCTGAAAAGCATTGGTCACCAGAAGCAACTCTTCCAGCTCCAGTAGGTTATCTTGGCTGATAATCTGTGTAGATATATTGGTGAGCTTAAGGTCTTTAAGATCCTGCGCATTGGTGGGTGGCTGGTTCTCGGGGTGAAGGCGCGCGTCAAACTGAAGGTCAAAACCATCGAGCTCATTGAGGTTGTCAATTTTGCCATTGAGGGAGATCAACTGACCTTTCTCAAGGTTTAGTGCTGCGCCAATATCGAACACCGATGTCACACTACCACTCTTTGTTACGGTCGCCCGAATGCTGCCTCTGCCATCGATTGACCCTTTGAGTTTCAGCACCTCAAGTAAGTCATTCACACTCTCGACGTCTAACGCCAGTTGACCTGTATACCCTCCGCCTTCCTCAATCGAAATTGGATCACCGTTAAACGTCAAATCAGCCGAGCTGAATTTGGCGGACGTTGTGAAAGGCGCGGAGTCCGGAAAGTTTCCGTCCAGCTCGAATGGCTGACCGTTGACCTGACCACGGCCAATGATGCCGAGAGTTGAACCCTCGTCCAGTTGAGCCAACGAAAGTTCTTTCAATTCAAAATCGTACTCGAACCCGGTAACCTGATCGTCAACAATCAATTGGATGTCAGTGAACGCCACGGTTCTGGTTCTGAGAAACGCCAGTATGCCGGAACTACTTTCGCCATCAGTCTGAGCTGGGTCATTTTCTGGTGAAGGCTTCTTGTTACGCTTCGTTGCAATCATTTTATTTTCTCGTTCGCTCCAGCTTGTCGTCTCGTCTGGTGTTTTAATAAGTTCAACTTTAAGGCCGTCCACAACCAGATTGTTTAGATCAACTCTGCCATCCAGTAGCTTAAAAAGATCCACATCGAACGCAAATGTGTTCAGCCTCGCAAGATCTAGGTCCGCCATGTTTTCGCTGGGGATTTGTACAGCGCTTGCCCGAACCCGGCTGATGGGTGCCATGACAACGCTGACATCTCCATTTACGAACACGGGCTGACCTAGCTGATCTGATAGCAGCTCCGAAACCAACGCACTCCGGAAGTCGCTAAAATACGGCACTGCGAGAACCGACCAAGCGAAGGTGATAGCCGCCACTGCCACGACGCACACGCCCAAAGCTATTCGGATGATCCAGCGCATCATACTCCATCTGTCCCATTTAGAACTGTAGTTTAATCGTTGTCTTGAGAGTATGTGTAGACCAGCAGGACAAGCCGATAAACCGTACGCTCAATTCCATTGCGAAACGCCTTATTATAGCTATCTTGACCATTCGTTCAAACATTGAACCTCAGCCGCAGTCCAAGCACCCGCGGATCTTCTTCATTAAAGCCGGGGTTATTCAGATACTGAAGGTTTGCAGTTAGTGCCCCGTTACCTGTCCAGAACCCAACACCACCACGCGCCAGTACTAAAGGCTTTGTTGCGTCGAAGAAAAGCTTACAAATCTTCCCGATGCGCGCGAATTGTTTGCCGTGCTGCGAGGCTTTTTGGCGGAACATCCAGAGGCCGCTTACGGAGCAAGCTAAAAGCAAATCACCTTGTTTCGTGAATGTGGCTTCTGACCGGCGGTTTTGTCCCGCATGTGAGACGCTCGACAGCGTCGCAGCGAATGGCTGGTTTCGGTTCGGGTGAATTTGTCCGAGTTCAATGACCGCTTACGGGAAGTCGCGCTGCATCACCACGACGGAACCAGCAACTTACCTTGCGCGCGGAGGCAAATTTCGCTGCGTCTGCATAAGGCGGGTTTGTCCGCATGTGCGACATAGAACGTGAGCGCAGCGAATGTCCGGATTGGGTTTCGGCCGATTTGCGTGATTTGTACGTCTGCTTTCAGTAAATCCTGCTGCGCTGCCGCGAGCAATCCAACGACACCGTCGAGCGATTAAGGTGATTTTCGCCGCATCCGCATCAGGCGGCTTCGTCCGCATCTCGGTCATAGCCCCGTTTTTCGCCAGTGTCGGCTCATGGTCGAAGCTGCCGTTGAGGCCGCGGCCCGTTTATAGGTCCAGAGCCTAGGGCCTGCAGACGCCTTGAAAGAAGCACTGCGCTTAGGAGGTTTGAATGTCCTGACGGAGTGCGGCAGCTGGGGCATGCTATACCCCAGAGGCGTGACGTTGTTGCTGCGATGGTTCAGGCCCGTATCGCCGGGGATCATACTCAGTGCCATGTCTTAATATCCCTTCACGCCGCGCCCCAAATTCTTGGACGCCAGTTTCAGGCTGTCATCGTTCAGGCCCTCATTCGCCTCGCGCTTGCGGATCCAACCGCCTCCGCCCGGGTTTTTCGGATCATCAGGCTGGAAGTCGTAGCGCCCAGCCATGCCCGGGAAGCGGCGCAGGCCTGCGACGTCCTGATCATGCGTCCGACGCCACCCAGCCTTTCTCGCCTCATCCGCGTCACTTCTCTCAGTCAGGATCTCTGACGTCATTTTCGCGTACATCCGGTCGACGGATCTTTTGCCTTTTTCCTTGATGATGTCTTCGGCGATTGTGTCGAACGTATCGCGTCTGAGGGATGGGTACATCCGCCGTCCTATTTCACTGTCATCAGTCATATCGATCTCCTTACCTGACCCCTGCGAAGGGGTCGTAATCACGATGGGCGAGCGCCCTCTCGTGCATGTTTCGGCGCGCATATTCCTGCGGCGTTTCGTTTACCGTTTTCTTCGCGACCGGGTACGCAAAGCTGATCGCCAGTGCATCGCCCCAGTCAGGCGATTTGCCGAGGCGCGCCTTCACTTTCTCCTTCGGCTCAAGCATGAGTTTGTTGCTCGCGTTGAAGAAGTATTGCGGGCTGGTGAGGTCAGACAGGAGGCGCTGATCATTCGGCAGGTACGCGCCGTCCTGAAGCCACTTCTTCACCTGCAGCCACATGTAGGATCTCAAGTTGCCGCAGCTGTCGTCAGGTGCCGTCGATGCGAAGTTGACGGCGATGACGTCGTAACCGAGCTGACGCATCCGGTCGATGATCCCTTGACCATGACCCTCATCGATCATGATCGCATCTGGCTGCCAGTCATTCGCCACCTGCGCGAGCTGACCGACCAAGGCCATGTTGTCGATCTGATTGAAGACCTTTGGCGGGTATGCGACGCGCCCCCACCTCTGGAAGATGACGGAGCTGTCAGCGCCAAACCGGGCAGGGTCACAGCTCAGGATCTTCGGCTCATGCACCTGTGCAATCATCTCAGGTCGACCGCGACGAGACATCGCAGCCTGAACGAGATCGAACGGGATGAGAACCTCATCCTGAGCGGAGTAGAAGGAACACATGAACTCCCGTTCAAAGGCACCGGGCGTCGTCGCGTCACGTTGAAACTCGCCGATCTGCTGATCCGTAAAGACGCCTGTTTCCGTCACTGGGTAGAGGACGCTCGCCCAGCGTTCGTACGCGGGATCCTGACCTCTCTGGAAAAGTTCGAACAGGGCGTCGCCGATCCCTGCAGGCGTCCCAATGACCAGAAGCCAGCTGTCAGGGTCATCCGCCAATGTCGGCAGGATGGACGTGCTCATCGCATCCGGAGGCATCTGAAGCGGGGCACAAAAAATAATGGTCGGTGCGCCCTTGCTTATGGGGACACACCCCGGCGACCACCTTTCGAAATCCGACCCACCCCGGGGGTCTGCGCGCTCAGCCGACCGCCCCGCGCCTGTGGCACAATTCCGATTAGGCTGGCAGCTACCGCAGGGCTGGCCCGCGCCTGGGCCGGGGCAGGTGCAGCAGTGGGCAAACTTTTCCCACTGCACCATCGGCCCCGGGCCGGGGCAGGTGATAGTCTATCAACTGGTCATAAGCGCTGATCGCCATACGACGTTGGACATGATGCAGGATGTGATGGTGGTAAACTACGCCAGTGCTACGCGAACCCGGCTGACAAAGCGCTGAACACGCGATGCCAACCGAGCCGCCGCTGCGGTGGGGAGATCAGCAAAACCTCACACCGCGCGCAGCGCTGATCACCTAACAGATCCGGATGGCGACATTCAACAGGCACGCAGACAAACCCGGCGCATTTGCGCGCACACAGTTTTCGCCCCTGATCTCGCCCCCGAAATCGCCCCCGAAATCGGGCCTGAAATCGGGCCTGAAATCGCCCCCGAAATCGGGCCTGAAATCGGCCCCGAGATCGCCCCCCGAAATCGGCCCGGTTTTCCGGGTTTTTGCGCGTTTTAGGGCATTTTTGATCAGCGCTGATCAACCGGAGCAAAATGTGGGTTATTCCGGACACTTTCCTTATAAAGATAATAATTATAAGGAAAGTGTCCGGAATAACCCACTTTGTCATGCGCTGATCAGTGTTTTTACACTTTTTCCTTTAAAATCAAAGACTTACGGTCCATTTCTTGACAAAATACACGTTTTTAGCACGTTTAGGCTGTATCAACGAATGCAACGCACAACCTTAGCGTGTGTCCTTCACTCAACAGCGCCGAGCGCTTCTGCCCCTGAAATCGGCCTATTTTACCCCCAAATCAGCGCACGAATTTACCCCCAAATCAGCGCACAAATTCACCCCCAAATCAGGGCCTAAATCCGGGCACAAATCGCCACCTGAAATCACCCCCAAATCCGGGCGCATTGCCTGGCGAGCTATTGATCAGCGCTGATCAAGTCACTGAAAAGGTTCATAATTTTTCTTGACAATGGGGAACGGCGAAAGCATGTTCGATGACGATAGGACTGACAAAGCGTGCTGCGGTAAAGGCAACCAAGGCCCATATTAAATAAAGGACGAGCCAGCCCGTACACGGATACGGATGAGAGCCTGTACCTCAGCCCTACAAACGCCCCATCGAAAGCGAAAGGAGTGTCCTATGGCACCTCAAGCAGGGCGCGTTGATGCGTCCATAAATGACAAACTCATGACGACGGCGGAGCTTGCAAGCAAGATCGGCGTCACACCTGAAACAATCGCGCAATGGCGCTGGCGAGATACGGTGCATGGTGGCCGACGTGGCCCCAAATTCATCCGCTTCAATCGCAGCATCCGGTATCGCCCGGAAGACGTTGCCGACTGGATCGCGAAGCAAAACTAAGGGAGCAAGAAAATGAACGATAGAACGACACACAAAGAAGACGACGCACTGCCGCTGGACATCTCACTCGCGCCCAGAGGGCGCGTACCCAACGACCACACCGTGGGTCTTATAGTAGAGCCTGAGATCGACCGACTGCCCATCGCGCCGCTCGACTACAACGAAGGCCGCCTTGCCGTCGATGCACGCGCTAAGACGGCGATGTGGCGGGGTGCACCTCCCGGCGTCAAACGCAAGTGGGAGAACCTGCAGCCTGTCTACCTGCGCGCCCATCTCACCGATCTGATCACCCAGCTGACGCCGGATCGTGAAGAAGATCTCTGGGTGTTTGATCGAGACGACTGGTTTGGCAGCACCTACGTCACTGACATCGACATCGGCGATGACTGGTCTGAGACGTGGAAAAAGCGCGGCAACAAGATCCGGAAAATGTTGCTGCGGGATCACCTGCCGGAATGTTTCTGGAAGGCTGGCGTGATCCTGCAGATCAGCTCAAGCGGAAAATTCCACCTCTGGTTCTGGTTCGACCGACCGATCCTGTCCCGAGAATTTCGCGGCTGGATCGGATCAGAAGGGCGGCGCGTCGACTGGCAGAACCCACTTCTGCCGCATCAACCGATCTACACGGCAAGGCCGCGCACGGTCGTCAGGCGCGGAAACCGCCTAGACACCGTCGCAGATCCCGTCAGGCCGCGCCTGATCCTTTTTGATGGGCCACCCGTGCCCGTGCCTGACGAACTGCCCTCAGCGCCCATGTCTGGGCGGGATGGCGTATCGTACGGCGAAGGCAGCGGCATCGCGCCGGGTCTGGAGTTTGACGATATCGTGCAGATGATCGGGACGCCTTACCAAGGATCTCTGATGCACATGGCGACGGTCCATGCGATCTGGCGTTACCAGTTCGAAAATTGGCACCGTGACGGCGGCCCCGACATGGAAGAGTGCAGGGGCATCATCCAGAGGCGCTTCAACGAGGTCGAGTGGCCGCCTGCATACGCAGCAAGGGCTGAAAAGCTGGAAGATTTCGACAGGCACTGGAAGAAGGCCTACGCCAGATTGAAGGCGTGCCCGCCCATGCCGGATGCGCACGGCCATTCACCTGTCTTTGAGCGTGTTGTCGCGAAGGAAAGCTTGGAAGAGCGGATGGCGATGAACCCATTCTGGCGCGCTCAAGGGCAGGTGCTGAAATGAAGTTGCTTGTAGACAGGCGAGGCACTGGCGCTGGGAAGTCAACATCGGCGAAACACCACATGACGGCAGCTGGCCGGGGCGACATGGCCGTCGGCCTGACCGAGCTGGGCAAGTCGTCACTTGCCGACTTGCGATCCCTCGGCGCTGAGGCTGCGCATGACCTAGGTCTGACATCCCGCAGGAACACGCCCACGGGCAAGGCATCCATCTGCAAACAGGTGACGGAAGTGAAGCGCCGCCAGAACGCTGGTCAGGATCCGAGACAGGTGCTCTGCCCGACGTGCGAACATGCTGACGGTTGCCCCATTCACGCGGCATATCTGGATCCTGCGCCCATCCGCGTGGGTGCCTTTGAAAAGCTCTTCCAGCCTCTTCCGCCGAATGCCGAGGCCGCGCGGAAAGAGGCCATCGCTCAGGCCGAGGCGGATGGTGTCCCATTCGACGATGGCATCCTGATCATCGACGAAGATCCGACAAGCAGGCTGTTTCCTGAAAGGCACTACAAGATCGACGTCCTGAGCGGGATCAGCCAATACCGCGACGACATCGCCGAGGCCACACAAAGGCGGCGTGATGAGAGGGTCAGGAAAGGCCAGCCCATCCCGAGCGTCCCCGTCGCTGCCGTCGCAGACTGGCACATCAATAACGCCGTCGCCCTGATCGACACATTGTACCGGGTGGATGAGGCGACAGCGCGCCGCATCGAGGCGATCTCGTCCCAGTCGACTGCGGAAAGGTCGGAAGCACCTGAACGCCCGGCGCATGAGAGCAATGGGCGCATATTGGCGCAGTCCTTGCCGCCTGTCGAAAACCTGGATCAGCTGCACTCGATCCTGACGTCTGTCAGATATTGGCGGAATCGAAAAGCCCTGGCTGATGATGACAGCAATGCTTGGCTGACTCGCGCCTTGGAATTCATCACAGCGATCTGCGAAGCAATCCGGAACAGTTCTTCTGATGGCCGCCTACTCGCCATCCGCATCATCGATGGGGACATAACAGTCTGCCGCAAGGCCGAGATCCACCGGACACGGAAAAAGACGAAGGCTTGGCTCCTGTCCGCGACCGTCATACCGAAATTGCTGCGGCGGCATTTCGACGAGATCGAGTACGCCCCGATCATGCCGCTCGATTTTGATGGGACGCCACCGTCAGAGATCGAAATGATGCAGCCGCCGGATCGGCCCTTCTCGACGTACACTATGCTCAAGGCACCGAGCACGGCCAAGAAGATCTTGGACACACCAAGGTGGAAAGATCGCCTGGTTCAGACCATCAGGACGCTGCTGGTAAAGTGCAATGCGAAGGGCGGCGGTCTTCTTGTCGTCTGCCAGATGAAAGTGGAGAAGGCGCTGAGAAAGATCTTTGCTGACGATGATGGCGTCCTGCCAGAGGGCCTGAGCATGGGCCACTTCAATCAGCTGGACGGGTCGAACGTCTACGAGAAGACAAGCGGCCTGCTGATCGTCGGTCGCCCACTGCCTTGCCTGCAAGATCTCTGGATGAAGGCGGAACAGATCTCGGGCACAGTTATCGACATGGACACACATACGGGCGTCGACAAGTGGAAGTGGCGGCGGGAGAAGATGTCTGTCCTCACGCCGGGTGGCGAGACCATCCAGGAGACGGAAGTTGGCGTCCCTTATCATGAGAACGAGCACCTCAACGCCCTCCTGTTCGCGACGACGTTTGCAGCCGTGCAGCAGGCGAACCGGGCGCGCGCGAACAACCGCCGGGGGCAGCATGAGCACTGCGACGTCTGGGTCTGGGGCGACAACATGATGCCCTTCGATTTTGACTACATCGTCGACATGGACAAGGTGCCGACATGGTACTTGCAGATGATCTCTGACGTCGGAATCGCCCCCCTGAAAAACGGGTACGGATTTACGAGCGTGATGACGAGATTGATGGACTACAGCCCGCATGCTGCTGAGAAGAAAAAGCAGCGCCAGAAGTATGACTTTGACGTCCTGAACCGCCACTTCTGGCCGCACCCGAGAGAGCTGTCTTACCACATGCGACTACGCCCTGTCGGTGGCGAAGGCAGCAGGGGGAATTACGCGGACATCCTCGTCCTGAGCCAGTCTGGGCGCAAGGCGAAGGATCTTCTGTTAGAAAGGTTCCCGCATGGGGACGTCAAAGGAACGAAATCAAAATCGAGAGAGAAGGAGAAGAAGAATGGAACCGGAGACATTAAGCTATCTATACTCGACGGGCTTCCGCCTACCGGGGACGAGGCCGGGGTATTGGAAGATCAATCACGCGGCGGAAGAGCGCATGATGGAAGAGATCCTGACAGATCAGAAGACAGGCCTGCCCCGGGCACGGAAGAAGACACGCGGCACACGGGTGATCAACGCGGCGCAGCCTAGTGACCTTAGATGGCACCTTCTGTCAGTGAAGCTGAAAACGGAATTGGGCGCGCTCAAGCTGGAGGTTTTCGGGGACACATTGGGCGATGCGATCAGCAGGGCGAAACTACGCATGCCCTACTCAATTATCACCCCGGCATCGAAATTGACCGCCGCGTAGTACAGGCGTAGTACGGAGGTCTCTGCCACCTGATTCGGAAGCGAATCATTTAGATCAAGTTCCTGTTTTCATTAGGGATTTTTGGCTCCGGCGGTAGGGATCGAACCTACGACCAATTGATTAACAGAGAACAACCTTGAGTTGTGTTTAATCGGGTTTGACCGGGTAAGTATATATTAAATAAGGTAAAATGGGGTCTCCATCATCATCTCCGGTTGGGCGCTCTGGGGATAGGTCGTATTACATATGGACCGAATGTTGCAGAAACTGTTGCAGAGCCCTGATATGCCCAATTACGCCAATTTACGATCACGCCCAAAAATTCATTCAATCAAACCATCGACTTGTGACACGATCTTCTATCGTCATGATGGCGACGCCCTACAAGGTTTGCGTCTTGCT
Organism: Sulfitobacter sp. TBRI5; assembly: GCF_051013555.1. Lineage (NCBI taxonomy): Bacteria > Pseudomonadati > Pseudomonadota > Alphaproteobacteria > Rhodobacterales > Roseobacteraceae > Sulfitobacter > Sulfitobacter sp. TBRI5. The sequence continues at coordinate 3,055,983 of NZ_CP112884.1, forward strand.
GTCGGTGCGCAGGCGAAGACATGGATCATGTCGAAACGCATCAATGGCAAGGTTCGGTCGATAACTCTTGGTCGCTGGCCCGAGATCGCGAACGGAGACGCCGCGATGGCGGTCGCACGCGAAAAAATCGTTGCTCTCGAGGCTGGAACAGATGCCGTCACGACGCAGGTCGTGACATTGATGGATGCCTTTGAATCTCACTTGGCACGGTCATCGGCAAAGCCGTCGACCAAGGACAACTACCGACTCCAAGTTCAGAACCACCTCTCAGACTTATTCGAGAGGCCAGTCGAGAACATCACGCTGCCGATGCTCGAGGACGCCATCAAGGGCAAAACCCCCTCAACCGCATTGCACCTTGCACAGATCATCCGAATGGCGTTTCGGCGGGCATCGACCCTTCGGCGATGTTTTGATGTGTCAGCTGATCTCAAAGTCATGGAGAGGCACAAACCCGCGAGCCATGTACTGTTCGATCCCAAAGAGACATGGCCCGCGCTTGATCTTATCTTGGAAAAGCGAAGCCTGATCCATCGCACGGCATGGCTTACGATGTTGTTCACGGGTTTTCGTTCGCTGAACACCCGCACACTGACTTGGGATCAGATCGACCTTACCCGCAAGACGATCACGCTTACCGAAATGAAGAACGGCCTGACCCGCACGTTCCCCGTCGCAGACGTGCTGATTGAGGCGCTGAAGGCGCTTCCGTACCGCGAGGGGAATGTATTCCCCGCTGAGTCACGCACGGGGCACGTTCACCAGCTGATAGCCTTCACAATGACTGTTGGGCAGGGGAGTAAGGCGCAAGAGGTCAACGTTCTTCGCCAGCACGATTGCCGCCGCCTGTTCACGACCGCTGCGCGTCGCGCTCGCTTGCCTGAGTACATCATTGACGAATTGCGCGGCGACACACCGAAAAGCGTCCAGGACATCTACGACCAAGGCTCAGCCAACCATGATGATGCCAACACGATCGCCGAACGCATCATCAAGGAATGCGGGCTAACACCTTCTTTCGTACTTGATCGGATCAAAAGCGGCGCATAATCATATACTTGTAATTTGCCCCATCTCGCACGCGACCTTCCGCGAAATGAGGCCGTGATGCAGAAGTCAGGATTAACGCCCGTGAAAGGGCCTTAAGCAAATGCGATCCTGAGCGCGAAGGCATGAGCACACGGTCAATGGCTTCATTCCGAAAGGATGAAACCCTTGACTACGATCGAACTCTCAGAAGAAGTGCGCGCCTTGCGCGAAACGGTTGGTTTTATGGCCGACCAACTGACCCGCATTGGTGTCGGCCCAAAACTAATGACCACGCCCGAGTGCGCTGAATTTCTTGGCGTCGGGAAAGACATCATGTTCGAGTGGCGAAGGAGCGGGGATGGTCCTCCATACCTGCATATCACCGCCCGCACCCTCAGGTACGACCGTGATGCCGTGCTTGAATGGGCTAAATCCCACGAAGTGAAATAAATCGGAGCGAGGGTTGAATCCCCGCTCCGGGTTAGGCGTGTCACGAAGTGTTTGGAATAACTGTTTTATAGCAGATTTTGCGACGTGCCAAAACCATGGATTGAGGTGATCACCCACGCTCTCTTGCGGAAGAGAGATACAATGGAAATCATCAATCAGATCGTTGCCTTGGGTGACAAGCGGCGACACACGCAATGGTACATAAACAAAGGCAAAACGGCATACCGACCGATTGACGCCGAGATCGACGACAGCAGCATCAAGAGGCATGTGTCAGCAAAGCAGCCGCTCGGAATGCTCTTGCATGTTGACGAAAAGCGAACCAAATCGCATTGCCTCGTTTTCGACTTCGATGATCACGACAAAAAAGGCATCGCCCTTGGGCCGACGCTGACAGTCGCGAGGCACCTGCAAGAGATCGGGATTCCTTTCCTCGTGTTTCGTTCAGGCGGTGGGCATGGTTACCATATTTGGGTGTTTTGGGAGGAGGCGCGCCGTGTTGATACTTTGCTGTCCGTTGCCAAAGAATGGCTCGGCGGCATTGACGAAGAAAAGACGAAATACGTCGTCGTCAAGAGCGGCAAGTTAAATCAAACCAAAACCAACTCCAAAGGCAAGAAGATCGGCGTTGAACACGGCATCGAAATTCTTCCCAAAGGGACAGGCGAGCAGAACGTCGCTATCCCATGCTCTCGTGCATCCGTGCCCATGCGATTGGTTAAGGAAGGATCGGTAGTCTCGCTCGAAGAATGCCGCCTCGACGATCTCGAATTGAAATTCGCGCCGTTACAGAAGTCGGGTCGCAAGGCGAGCGGTGCGTCGCCCCAAGTTGACCGCGACGCCGCCTTCGACGCGTTCATTCAGGCATACGATGCTGACGGCTACTCGCAATGGGGATCAGCTGGCATTTGCCTTCAAGCCGCATTCGGCAAGGAAGATGCGTGGGCGCAAGAGAAATGGGAGGAGTGGTCGCGGTCGTCGTCGAAGTATGAAGGCGGTGATGAATGTGAGTGGGATCAGTTGACCTCCGCGAAGAAATACTCGCCGTTGTCATTTTGGCGGACAGCAAAAAACCATGGATATGATGGCAAGTGGCCTCACACCGCCGCCGAGAAACGCAAACTCCTCGCAATCGACTTCCTGACCGATGTGAAAATCCTGCGTGATCAATCGGACAAGGCGTATGCTGAACTTCGCGACCGCGACTTTGTGCCTATCGACTCGAGTGAGTTCAAAGAAACAATCGCGCTCGCACTCTACCGCAAAGACCAAAACCTGCCTGATGAGCGCGCGGTAAAAGGCGCACAGATGATTGCGATGGCGATGGCACGTGACACCGATCCCGAAAACATCGCGCTTCGATATTCCCGCATTGGCGGAAAGCGATACGCTTTCTTGGCCGATAAGGAACGCAGCATTGTCGAAATCGACGTTGACGGATGGCGGTTCAACAACGATGCGCCCGTTCAATTTCGCAAAGGCGTTGGCTTGCCCATGACCGTGGAGGAAGGCGGGACAATCCGCGACCTCACTGATTTCCTGAATGTGGACGACGACTCGATGGTATTCCTGCTCGCTTGGATGGTGACGGCAATCATCCACCCAGGTGGTCAATGTCCGATTGCCGTGCTCGACGGAATTGCGGGATCGGGCAAATCATCGACGCTTTCGACCATCGTGCAGATCGTTGACCCGAAAGTTGGGGCGCAGGCGGGCGATCCTTCGAGTGAGGAGGATTTGCTTGTGTCTGCCTATCAATCGGCCGTCATGTCATTTGACAACGTGACCTCACTCGCCAAGCTGTCCGACCCGCTCTGCCGCCTCTCGACAGGCGGCGGGATGTCGAAGCGGAAGATGTATACTAATGAAGGTGTTTTCGCGCTCGATGCGATGCGACCTGTGATGGTCGCGGGTGTCGATCCCACGTTCTACAAGCAGGATTTGATCGAGCGGATCATCCGCGTGACGTTGACCAAACCGACGTCCTACATGGACGAGGAAGAATTCATGGCAAAGCGTCAGGAATTGCTGCCTCGACTTCGCGGTGCGCTGTATGATCTCGCAGCCAAAGTGTTGCGGGACGTTCATGGTATCGAGCAGAAGACGGCACGGTTTGGTGTCTACAGTCGCGTCGGCGAAAGCATCGCGCGTCAGATGGGTCGATCAAACGGGTGGTTTTTGAAGGCATACGCCGACATGCGCATGAGTATCGCCATGGAGTCGAGCGAAGCCGACAGCGTGTTTCAATTCCTTACGCACTACCTACTCGACTTCGACAAAGGCGTCGGGTCGAGGCGCGTCGAATACGCAGGCGCACTGCTGATGGAGATGAAGGACAAGTTGAAAGAAGCGCCTGTGCCGTTCGCAATGTCGGACATTCCTTCGCAACCGCGTGTCATGGGATCACGCATCGCACAGACGGTATCGCTGCTGCGGAAGTCGACGGGATGGTCGGTGACACGCGGGCATGATCGAGAATTCATCTTCGAGAAGGTCGAAGATGTCGAGGCGTCAGCGGAGGATGTGTTTGCGATGGCCGAGAAATACGCGCGGCAACGGGAGGATGACGCGGGCATTTAAGAGCGTGGCCACGCAAACGCGCAAAGACGCACGGGATTCACTTCTCGTGCGTTTTTTTGTTTGTTTGGTTGGCATGCTCACGCTCGCTATTTTCCAACCAATCAAAAGTTTTTCGCAAGTAGAATAGAGATTAATGGGGTTTTGCGCCTTTGCGGGGGTGATGAGCGTTGCGGCGTTGCTGAAGCAACCAAGGATATCAATGTGCCAATGCCGAATTGTGCCATCGATGAGAACATCTATGTATTGTGCCCGTCGAAATTTCTTTTGTTCAACCGGCGGCAATTCTTCCTTCTGTGCTTTTTCTTTGGCGCGAAGCTTGGCAATTGCGTCCATCGTTGCAGATGCGTCCGACCGCGCGTCATGTCCCTCGTGCCAGAAACGATCAAGAAATACTTGGCATTTAGTGACGAAATCAATTTTGGCTGGTTCCGTCGGCAACAGGCACCACCGCTGCTTGGGCCAGTGCAACGCAGTTTGCTCGGCGTCGATTTTGGCGTGAGTTGGCTCGTCGCCCATTGCTCGTATCGTTGCCAGGTCGACGGATGAGAACATTGCTGAGCCGAGGCTTTCATCATGCAAGTTTATCTCAATCAGACAACGGTTGTTGGATGCATAAATCTTGCCATCGGCAAGGTGCACAAACTGCAAACCCGGATACATTTTTGTGTGGCGTCCGACGAATGTCCGTGCAGTTATTAGAGCAGAAACAAGGGAACAGCCTAAGGGCTGTCCACGAAGCGGCTCGGCATGACTTTGAGCTTCCTGTCCCGGAGAAACTATAAAATTCATAGCGGCTCCAAAAATGGATGGGATAGAAACGATTCACGGTCTTCTTGGGTGGGGTACTTCGACGTTGTTAGGTCGGACAATGGCAGCCCTGGGTCAATCCAATTTCCGTTTCGCTTAATCCTCACTTTCGGAATTGGACGAGGCAGTCCCGCGCTTTCCGCAAATTTCCTTAGTTCTGCAAGGCAAATCAATTCGCGAACACGCTTGTCAAATTGTGCCATTATCATCGGAAAATGCTGTTCCACTCGTGAACGCACGCTCAATTGAATGTCTTTGGGTAAACTGGTGTAGTGGCGCGCGTTGTCAATTAATTCTTCGCCCGTTAATTCATCCAGGTCGTTGCGGTCACGCGCGATATGATAGGCCCTGTATCGCGGCCTGGTCGCATCATTGATTTCGAGGCTCAGCCATTCGCAGTCTTGACCGACTTCAATGTGACGCTCCAGCCACCGCTCATCTTCCACCAAGTCCACAATGCCGAAACCGCCGTGACGTTTCCATGCTGCCGAGTCTCCCGAATGTAGATAGGCTTCGCGTATCATTTCGTTACCAGTGGTCGCCAGGCCATGCGCCTGCACATCACAGCGTAATGTGTGAAGGGAATGGAGCATTCGAACCGCCCACAACCACCGTTCTTTCTCGGCGATTCCATTCGTTGGAGAAAAGCAAATGTAGCCGTTGCCTTGGTCAATAACGTCTAAAAGCCGTTGCTTACCATCACCCTGATGGAACACCGGCAGAACGCATTCACCAAACTCGCTTTTTAGAACTGCGAGGTTCTCGTCAGATTCCTCAGCGGCCCGTTTGCATTCGTCCTCTGTTGCAGCTCGTTTAGGTTTTCCCGGGATAACGTCGAGATTTACGAGCCAGATTTCATCAAAGAGCCCAACCGCGTTTTCGATGAATTCAGCGTAAACCTTTGTTATCTGCTCAAGTGTGGCGGTCTTACCTGCATTCCAGGCGGTATAGGCGCCCGAGTCGAGCATGATATGGCGCGGCCAATTGGCGTCATACCTAGCGCTCGCGGTGCGAAGAGCTTGTGAGTAGGGGATCCAATTCTCATCAATCCTTCGCTCACGCAGAAGATTTCGCATGTCGGTGTCCGCTGATTCCAGCTGACCAAGTGCGGATGGATTGAATTGGCAGTAGTCGTCAAAGGTCCGAATGCCCTGTCGGACCATATCAAGCCATTTCATGACAGCTTTGGCGTAATTGGCATGCATCGAAAACAGGCGATGAGAACACATCTGGTTCTCGACCACTTGGAAGTGGTCATTGCTTGGGGTGCCTGACATATACAATTGCATGTAGTGCGCATAACAGCGTTCTGTGGCAAGATTTTGGCAGTGAAGTCATGTGCTTGAGTGAGGCTCGTTAACGACAAGACCGATTGAGCGCAGAAAACGGCGTCAGCAGTCGAATTCAGCCAAACTCCAGTTGTCTCGATTTCGTCGCTCTTGCTATGTCCTTGGGCCAGTGAGCGGGCTTGGTTTGCCAACGGCAGCCGAGCATGTTCTTTAAACATCGACACTGACAGAAAATTGACATGCAACTTTCCAAATCAGACTACATGCTGTTTCTAAAGCATCCAGCGTGGTTCTGGATCAAGAAGCATGCCAGGCATCTTCTTCCGCCGATCGACCCCGCTCTTCAATCTCGTTTTGATGAAGGCCATGCGTTTGAGCCCTATGCTGAGGCGCTCTTCCCTGACCTTGTTCGCCTCGGATTTTCGGACTTTGCGGGATATCGATCTCTAACGTCTCTGACGTCTGAAACTTGGCAAGATGGGGCGAAAGCGGTCGGACAGGGCCGGTATGAGGATGGCCCAATCACATGTATCACCGATATTGTGTGCAGGGATGGCGAAGGCTACGTCCTGACCGAGATAAAGAGCAGCACTTCAACCAAACCAGAGCACGCCTTTGATCTAGCGTTTCAGCGTGTTGTCCTCGAGGGAGCTGGATTTCCAATCACCCGCTGCGAAGTGGCACATGTGAATCGCTACTATGTAAGGGTGGGCGAGATCGATCCACATGAGTTGGTCGCCATTACCGACATCACCGAAGCGGTCGATAATCAGATCGATAACACGCGCGTGCGGATAGCCCATGCATTAAAAGTGGCTGCTAGTGATACGATGCCAGATGCGGCCCCAGAACGGGCACGCTTGAAATCCTACGATGAATGGCTGGAAATCCGCGAGAAGCTTGATCCACCTCTAGCGCCAGACAGCATCCATCGACTTCCGTTCATCAACGCGAAACAAGCCTCAACTCTGACTGAGTCTGGGATCACGACGATCGATGCGATCGACGATCCGTCAGTTTTGGGCAAATCGACCCGGCGGTACTTGGCTGCGCGGGCCCAGGGGTCACGGACCGTTGACCGCGGCGCGCTGGATTGCTTTTTAGCCGAGATTGTTTATCCAGTTTATTATTTCGACTACGAAACATCACAGAGCTTGCTTCCTCCTTGGGATGGCGTGCGTCCTTATCAGCAGGTGCCGTTTCAGTATTCTCTGCATATACAGCGCGAGCCCGGCGGCGATATCGAGCACCGAGAATACTTGCACCGTGATGAGAGCAACCCGATGCCAGCGCTTCTTGAGCGACTTCAAGAAGATGTAGGCGACGTGGGCTCCGTGTTGGTGTGGTATGAGCCCTTCGAAAAAAGTCGCAATACTGAAATGGCTGCGGCTTTCCCGGAATATGCAGCATTTCTAGGCGATTTGAATGAGCGTGTGATTGACCTAATGAAGCCATTTTCTGACGAGACCATCACCGATCCTGCATTCAAGGGAAGCGCTTCGATCAAGAAGGTTCTTCCAGCTTTGGTCCCAGAACTTGCGTACGACGACCTCGATATTCAGGAAGGGGCAAGTGCATCCCGTCTATGGAAGGAAGTTACGCTGACCAATCCAGAAGCTACAGAACGTGACAAGGTTTATGCGGATTTAGTGGATTACTGCACTCGTGATACTTGGGCGATGGTTGCAATTCATAGGGTGTTGATCGGGATGTGAACGGCGCTGCGTTTCAGGCTCTGGACCTATAAACAGGTCAGGACTTCGACGGCAGGTTTTGCCAACACCGGACGTTCGCCGAAATCGAGGCAATGCCCGGGTTGCGGGACTTAGTGGGCGTTCGCTGCGCGTGCACCAATAGCGGCTTGTTGCGCTTTGCTGACATCAGGACAAGAGTGAAAATCGTATCATTTCTCACTTGGGTTGAGATACGTTCATAGGTGCCCCTTGGGTAATGGGCCTTTTTTCCGACCGCCCTGTTGGGTCTGCTCCCAGGCGCGTGCCAGGATGCCAACTGACCGAGACCGGCAGAACAGTCCACGCGCGAGTGGGGCATCGAAGCCGAGTTCGGCGTAGATTACGGCGGCCGCGCCATCAATGTTCATCGGGATCGGGGCGGGTCTTGATATCTGATGTATGCACCTTTATCCGCAGTGCGAGACTGGCTCAGGCCACACCCTCAGCCCCGTCATATTTTACCTGTGTTTTGAAATAGATGTCGCTGATCTGATCGCAACTGATAACTCCGGTTTTCAGAGGTTTCACCGGATTAGCTCTCCGATTTGACGCCAACGTATTCTGGCAGATAGCGCGGTGGCATTGGCCCTTTGTTCCGGCCGCCCTGCTGCATCTGTTCCCAGCCATGAGACAAGACGCCGACCGAGCGCGCGAGGCAGAACAGTCCACGAGAGAGCGGGGGTGGAAAACCCAGTTCGCAAAAGATAACAGCCGTGGCCCCATCGATATTCATCGCAATCTCAGTACCGCGCTTGCGTCCGATTTCCGCCTGAACCGCTTCACCGATGTCGGCAAACCGCCCATCTACTGTACCCGACTTTGCGGCCTCGCGTACCAACGCCATCAACCGCGGTGCGCGGGGATCGACGGGCTTGTGGAAACGGTGGCCAAAGCCCGAGACAATCTTGCCATATTCCTCACGCCAGGCGGCGATACCGTCGCTGACGGCAGCGTCCTGCTCAGCGCCGTCATCGATCCGTTTGGCAATGTCAAAATAAAGTTCGGCGCATTGTTCACCGGCGCCGCCATGCACGTCACCCAGCATGTTGACCCCGGTGGCTATGACATTGTTGAGCCCCAGCCCGCAGGTCGCGGCCATACGTGCGGCAGCAATCGAAGGCGCTTGTGGACCATGATCCACGCCCGCCACCAGCGCACATTCAAAAAGCGCCGCCTGTTCTGGCGTGGGCATATCGCCCCGCACCATGAGCCAGATCATCTGAGCAAAGCTAACGGAACCTATAAGGTCCTGGATTGGGTGGCCGCGAAAGGCGATCCGTCCTGGAGCCATGTCGATAATTGCGGTGCGCCACCAGTGGCGCATGTCATCGGCATCTTTGGGCTCTGAGGGGGCCGTCATATCGCGCCTTCCTTTTTCAGGCCCGAGATCTGGGCTTTGTCATAGCCAAGTTCGCTCAGGATATCGTTTGTATGTGCGCCCAATGCAGGGGGTGGAGAACCGACGCTAGGGGCCACGCCATCAAGCTTGGCACCGATCCCGACAAGTTGTAGATCCTGCTCGCCAATGCGGTGGGTTTGCAGGAGGCCCCGGTCGGCAAGTTGCGGATGCGCCAGCGCTTCGGGCACTGACCAGACCGGCCCTGTGGGAACGCCCTGCACCGTCAGTCTTTCAACCCACTCATGGGTGGGGGCCGTGGCAAAGGCCGCCTCCAGTTCGGCGGTCAGGGCGGATCGATTGGCCAGTCGGCTCTTTCGGTCGACAAAGCGTGGATCCTGCGCCAGGGCCGGGTTGCCGATGATCTCGCAAAGGGCCTCGAACTGTTCTTGTTTGTTGGCGGCGATGTTCATCACTCCATCAGCGGTTTTGAATGTGCCGGACGGGCTGGAGGTGAAATTATCATTGCCGTTCGGGGTAGGTGTCTTGCTGGCGATCAGATGGTTCGAGACCACCCAGCCCATTGTTGCAATCACGGCTTCCAGCATTGAGACGTCAATAAAAGTGCCGCGATCTTCGGCCTTATTGGCCAGGGCCGCTGCAACGGCAAAGGCAGCCGTCATACCTCCGATGGTGTCGGCCATCGGGTAGCCCACCCGGTAGGGGGCGGTGTTGGCATCGCCAGTGATCGACATCACGCCACTCATTCCCTGTACGATCTGGTCATAAGCGGGCAGTTTCGCCAGCGGGCCATCCTGACCGAACCCGGAGATAGCACAATAGACAAGACGGGGGTTTTCGCGGGCCAGCGTATCATAGTCAAGGTTCAAGCGTGCCATCACCCCGGGACGGAAATTCTCGACCAGGACATCGGCCTTTTGCACCAACTCCTTCAGGATACGTTTTCCGGATGCAGATTTCAGATTCAGGGTGATTGACCGTTTGCCAGGATTTTGCGCCAGAAAGGATACGCCCATCAGATCGGCGTTGCGCGCGGGATCAGCCCCAAGCTGGCGCGCAAGATCACCGGTGCCCGGTGTTTCGACCTTGATCACGTCGGCACCCATATGCGCCAGTTGATGGCAGCAGAACGGACCGGCCAGCACATTGGTCAGATCAAGAATGCGAATGCCCTTCAAAGGTGCCTGCGTCATTGTCCGCGCCCCTCGTGTACAACCTTGGCTGCAGTGAAAAACTCGCGGCAATAGCTGCCTTTTTCCGGAGCGCCATAGGATGATCCTTTTCGGCCGGTAAATGGCGCGTGGAAATCCATGCCTGCCGTGGGCAGGTTGACCTGTATCATGCCTGCCTCGGCGTTCTGCGAGAAATGGTCGATCTTGGCGGCATCCCGCGAGACGATGCCTGCTGACAAACCGAATTCGCAGTCGTTGGCGGTGGCAAGGGCGGCGTCATAATCCGGTACGCGCAACACGGCAGCGATTGGGCCAAAGATCTCGTCACGGGCCACTGCGGCCTGTGGGGACACATCCGTAAACAGGGCTGGAGCAAAGTAATGTCCGGGCGTTTTGGATTCGACTTCACCGCCACCTGCGGCAAGTGTCGCGCCGTCATCCACAGCTTGAGAAACGTATCGTTTGTCGATAGCCAGCTGCGCCTCACTGGCCACCGGGCCAATCTGGGTATCTGCTGCACGTGCATCACCGATCCTGAGGTCTTTCATTGCCGTACAAAGACGGTCGACAAATGCGTCGTGAATTCCCTCAGTCACGATCAGGCGGGAGGAGGCCGTGCATCGTTGGCCGGTTGAGAAAAAGCTGCCCTGTAATGCGCAGTGAACCGCCAGATCCAGATCCGCGTCATCCAGCACAATCAATGGGTTCTTGCCCCCCATTTCAAGCTGCATTTTGGCCCCGCGGGCGAACAGCGCTGCCCCCATATTGCGTCCAACAGGTGTGGAGCCGGTGAACGTGACCCCAGAAACCTTAGGGTGTGTAACGATCGCCTCCCCGACCTCGCGGCCTTTGCCCATCACAAGGTTGAACACACCGTCGGGCAGGCCTGCACGGGCAATGATGTCGGACAACATCCAAGCCGATCCGGGCACCAGTTCGGCAGGTTTGAACACGACCGTATTGCCATAGGCCAGAGCGGGCGCAATTTTCCATGCCGGGATAGCCAGCGGGAAATTCCATGGTGTGATCACGCCCACGACGCCAATTGGCTCGCGCAAAACCTTGAGTGACACACCTTCGCGCAGAGATTGGTAGATATCGCCGGTCGTGCGATAGGCCTCGGCTGCGAAGTATTTGAACAGATGTCCGGCGCGATGCGCTTCCGCCTTGGCCTCGGGCAGGGTTTTGCCTTCTTCGCGGGCCAGCATGTCGCCCAGCTCGTCCACACGGGCGAGGATTTCCGACCCGATGCGATCCAGGGCTTCGAATCGTATCAGGGGCGATGCCGCGCGCCATTTCGGAAAGGCGGCAGCCGCGGCTTCGATCGCTTGGGCGGTCTGGTCGGCACTAGCCTGAGCATAATCGCCAATCGTGTCGTTCAGGTCCGAGGGGTTGATATTGGTCGCGGCACCGCGGCCAGCGGCCCATGTTCCGGCGATATAATTGGGGAACAGATTGACAGTCATAGAACTTCCTCAAGAACGGGTCGCCATCCGATATCTTCATGCCGGTGGTCCACAGTATTGACGTAAAAATAGGTTGGGCCATGATAGCCTCGGCATGCCCGTCCGTCCGCGCGGTGGGCGACAGGTTCGACCGTCCAGCTGACTGCCCCGAACCAGTTCCACAATTTGTTGTGTGCGGAATTCAGATGATCCGGGCTAAGCGGCTTTGCACTGTTGGTCGGGTCCGGCTGAGGCGCGCTCAAGGCGCCGCCACCGCCCACCAACGCATCCCACTCATTGGGCCCGGTCGCACCAAGGTAAGGGTCATCATGGGGCGTATCACCACCGGTCAGCAACCGGCAGCGAAACGGCTTGCCATCAATCGACACCTCTGTGCCAAAGACATAGCCGGCATCATCCAGATCTTGCCAGCTGACGCGGCTCATAAGCATCCGGTCGGCCACCAGATACCGGGTACCTCCCTGCTGAAACACATGCCAGTTCAGGCGCTCTGAAGGGTCCTGGGGGCTGTCTGTGAGAGCCCAGTTGTTCCAGTCAGGATCACGCTCGAATTCCGGGAGGTTGCCGGGTTGCAGACCCTCGTATGGACAAAGCGCTGCTAGATCCGTGATCCAGGGGCGGGTTGCCGGAGCAAGGATCTGTCCTGCATGTGATAACCCACCCAGCTGCCAGGTTCCGATATATTCCATCATTGTTCTGTCACCGACCTCGTGCGGAAGCGCCGCAGAATCCGGAACAGCATTTCCGCCGCCAGGAATTCCGTGCGCTCTGAGGGATCAAGCGGTGGTGAGACCTCGACAATGTCCAAACCACCCAAGGGGGCCTCGGCCAAACCATCCAGCAAATCATAATACTGACGAGGTGTAACGCCGCTGTGCACGATAGACCCTGTGCCGGGCAGGTAACCGGCGTCCATCGCATCAATGTCAATGGTCAGATAAAGTTCGTCGCACCCCTGCATGGCGTGAGCAAGCGCCTGGCGCATGACCTCTGCCGCGCCCATTTCATGCACGTCACTGGACGAAAACACCCGACCACCCTGTTTTTCGATCAGGTCCAGATCGCCGCCATCAACCCAGCCCGCGATGCCGATCCAGACCATATTGGATACATCAACGTTGGGCAGTTCAGAAATCCGGCGGGCATTGGTCGCGTGATTGTGGCTGCCCCATGCGCCCAGCCGGTCGGAGAAATCCAGATGACCGTCGATCTGGATATACCCAAAGCGCGCGTCAGGCGCGCGTTTGGCCAGCCCGCGTGAATACCCCAGACAAGCCGGATAACTGTTATAATGATCACCGCCCAGTGCCAGTGGAATCGCGCCTGCGACAGTCAGCCCTTCGGTCATTGCGGCGATGGCTTCGGTCGTTGCATCAACATCTTGCGCTGTGATCTCGGCGTCTCCGCAGTCGACCAACCAATCGGTTGCAGGCACAGTACGGCGGCTTGTGTCAGGATCAATGCTGGGCCCCTGCGGGCGTATGGATTGCAGAAGAGTTGTCGCCCTGCGCAGTGCTTCGGGGCCGAACCTTGTGCCAAGACGGCTGGAATGTGTCCAGTCGCTCGGCATGCCCACCACGCCGATCTGGTCCGCGTGGGCGTCGGCCACGTCGCGCAAAGGCCCATCAAACAGCCGGTATCCCGGTTGAGCCAAGGGCGGGTGGAATGTCGTAATCGCTGCAGTCATGTCAGTACATTTTCCTCTGAAGTTTGGCTGCTCGGATGATCGATCCCAAATCCAAGACGCGCGTAGATGAATGCCAGAAGGGCCGTGACCATAAGGCGTTGGCCAACCTTCACCACGCCCATTCCGGGCCTGTTCGGGTTCAGGCCAGTCAACATAATGACGCTGACCTCGTGCTGTCCCAAAAGCTCAAGCCATTGCACCACTGTATCAAGATCGCAGCCCCCCAACCGGGGCTGATCACAAAGCGCGCTGAGCGATGTTTCAAACACGGACAGATCAAACCGCACAAACAGCGGCTTTGATACATCTCGCCACCTGGAAAACGCTGCGAGCTGTGCGGTAGTACCCAAAGAGCAGGTCGTGCCCTTCCCATTCGGCAAGGGCGCTACATGAAAATCGCGCGCATCATGTGGCGTACCGCCAAGCTGCGCAGTCTGACAATTGAGGAGCGCGCTCTGCACTGTCTCCGACAAGCGATCCGACCCGCCCAATATTACGGCACAGGCACCGTTGCGGCTGATCTGACGCGTTGCCGCCCTCAACGCCGCGTGGATCTCGTCCTCGGACCCCGGCGATACATCTCCGAGGTCACAGAGCCGCTCATGCAGACCGTCGGTCGATATGTCTTGTCGTGCATCAATATCAACCGGGTGGCTGAATTGTGGGTTTGCATGCCAGCCAAAATAGACCGAGGTTTCGCGCAAGGCGCGCGGCGCCAGGGATTGCCCGGCAAATGGTGCGCTGGTGTCTTCAAACGGGACGCCCAGCACCGCCAGATCGCCGGGTCTGACATCACTGATTGTTTTGGTCTGAGCGCGCATGAACGACAGATGCCCTGCCATGCGCGGCAATGGGGCTGAACGTAAAGGCATCAGCCTGCTCCTTTCTCAAGGCGGTCAGACACCTCCCGCAAGATCGCCAGTGCGGCGCGGACTTCCGTGCTGCCACGATTGTCCAGTGCCGGGGCAAGCCCGTAAATTGCTGCGGCGATTACGTTGCCTGGGGTGGCGACAATCTGCGCGGCCATCTGTGCGGGTGACAGCCCAGCCAGGCGGTGCGGGTGCGACACCCAATTGGCCGCCAGCTCTTGTAAATCCACAGACAGGATAACCGGTTGTACGTTGGGCAGATTGCCCGCAATGCCCCCGGTCACCTCAATGACAGGAACATCCGCCCCTGTGACCTGTCGTGCAGCGGTACCAAGCGCCTTTAGGCCGCTGGAATCGCCGCCAACCAGCACCAGTCGCGCACCGGTTTCCAGAACCGCCACACATTGCGAAACCACTGCGGAAAAATGCTTGTCCGGCTCAAGCGGAAATACATTCACATCCCCCAGGTCAATGGCATTTGCGGGGGCTTTTCCGTGTCCGGAGGCATATCGCAGCTGCCTTGCGAGATAGCGTTGCTCTGCTGCTGGTCGGCTGAGGTTGTCACAAAAATACCCTGCTATCGCGACCTGCCCAGGCACGAGGTCTTCTAGATCGCCAACAGGCACGCCCAGAAAACTGGGGATCGTGTCAAACTGAATTTGCGCCGCATCACCCATGACGCAATGCCGCGTTCAGGGTTTCGATGGCCGCCAATTCCGACATGCCCCGCGTGTCGAGGGCAGGCGCAAGGCCGGTTATCACAATGGCATGCCAACTGGAGGACATTGCGCCGATGACGGAAACCAACGTTTCGGGTTTCATCCCGCCGGGATTGAGGCCGACAGCACCGGCTGCATGCCCCAGATCAATGACCGATAAGTCGATCCAGAGAACGGCGCGCTCGGGTACATCAAGAGTGTTGGCCTGCACCTCATCCAACTGCCGGGCGGTACGCCAATCCATCATGCGCTGGCTGATCTGATCCCAAACGTCGGCAGGTTGCTCGCCGTTCAAACCCACCCAGGTCGTGTTTGACGGGCGTTCTATGAGATCACGTCGAGCCAGTGGCATGGCCGCGACGACGGGCCGGTCCGGAAAGGCCGCCAGTACAGCCGAGGCAACATCAGACGCGCCTCCCAGGACAACTGGCACAACGTCGCGATCCGCCATTTGTGTCACAAGCTGCATTAATACGCCCAACCAATCACCGGACAGGTCCAGATTTCCCAGATCCCGACCATTTACAGGCAGGCTAGTCCCAAGCTGCCCGGTCATCTTGCGCAGCGCATCCGGTGCCAGGGAGGCGCCGTAACGCGGCCCGCTATCGACTTCGCTTGGAACACCCAAAAGCCCGACAGATCCTGCATCGCATTGCGAAACCTTGCCAAATGGCAGGCCGGCATAACCGGTTGTTATCATTTGTTTCTGCGCACTAATCATTGCCAGATGCCTTCATTATTTGCGATTTCCAATTGCGTTCAAACCAGCTATAAAAAGTGACGAATTTGCGTCGAAAGGTCTGCCGATGACTGACAAGCCCCGAACCCCGGACACAACAGGTGGTGTCGAAGCGGTTGAACGCGCATTGCGTGTGCTGGACAGCTTTAAGCCCGGTGATGCGGGGCTGTCTTTGAAAGAGGTCGCGGATCGCAGTGGTGTCAACAAAGCGACAATCCTGCGTCTGAGTGTTTCGCTTGAAAAGTTTGGCCATATCACGCGGGACGCCGAAGGCTTGTTTCACCTCGGGCCGTCGTTGTGGCGTCTGGGGTCCGTGTTTCGTCAGAACCTGCGCATGGGGCCTATTGTGCGCCCGGTGCTGGCGAACATGGTGAATGCAACGGGGGAAAGCGCCTCGTTTTACGTGCAACGCGGCAACTCCGGCGTTTGCCTCTACCGTGTCAATTCGCACAGGCTTGCGCGGGATCATGTCGAAGAGGGCGATATCATTCCGCTGAGCATTGGCTCGTCGGGCCGGGTGCTGGATGCCTATACTATTCGGCAAGGCAAACAGGCCACCAACATCCGAAAGGCTGGGTATTACCTCAGCCTTGGTGAACGTGATCCGGACGTCGCTGGATTGTCTGCTCCGGTTCTTGGGCTTGAAGGCGAGTTGCTGGGGGCTGTGAGCCTGTCGGGATTGCGCGTTCGCTTCAGCGAAACCGTTGTCGAAGGCTATCGCACTGCAGTTCTTGATGCCGTCCGCCAGATCCGGGTTAAGTTTGGCGAAAGATAAGGAACGCATCATTTGTCAGCATTCTTGCTGCGGCCAATCAACTGAACGCCGATAAGCATCCCAACCGACACGACAATCAGGCAGGTAGAGATTGCTGCAATGGTCGGATCAAGCTGATCGCGCAGGGAGTTGAACATGCGGCGGGTAATTGTCGCATTTTCCCCGCCCGAGACCAGCATCGAAATCACCACCTCGTCTAGCGACGTGATGAAGGCCAGAAAGGCCCCTGTCTGGATCGAGAATTTGACTTGCGGAACGGTCACCGTCCACAACGCATATGCCCGCGATGCCCCAAGGCTACGCGCTGCCAATTCCTGATCGAAATCATAATTTTGCAAGCCCGACATCACGGTCACGATCACAAAGGGCAACGCCAGTGCGGTATGGGCGATCACAATTCCGGTAAGCGTGTAATTGAGCCCCAGCTTTGCATAAAGGCTGAACACGCCTACGGCGATCAGGATCACCGGTACGACAATGGGCATGATCACGAGGATTTGCGCGGTGCTCCTGATACGTGGGGTGGAACAATGCAGGCCATAGGCACAAAGTGAGCCTAAAGGCGTCGCAATCGCCGTGGTCAACACCGCCGCTATTAGGGACGTCTTCGTGGCGCTCATCCATTCCGGGGAAGTGAAATAGGTCTCGTACCAGCGAAACGAAAACGACGTAGGCGGGAACTCCAGAAATGAGGCACCCGAAAACGACATCGGGATAACAATAAGCGTGGGTAGGATCAGAAAGAACAGCACCGCAATGCCAACTACCATCAGCCACAGACCATCTATTTTTCGTTGTCCAACTTGTTCCATGTTCAGATCCTTAGCGCATGAAGAGTTTGTCGAGGCCGAAGACACGGTTCATCAGCCAGATCATCGCCAGTGCCAGCAGCAGCAGGACAACGCCCAAGGCGGATGCCGCACCCCAATTGGAATAGACTGTGATGGTACTTTCGATCCGCTGTGCAAGCATCTGCACCTTGCCGCCGCCCAGCAAAGCAGGTGTGACGAAAAACCCAAGAGACAGGATGAAGACCAGCACGATACCGGCAAAAAGGCCCGGTAGGGACATCGGGAAAAACACCCGCCAGAATGCCCCACGCGGACTGGACCCCAGCCCAACGGCCGCCCGGACGAGGTCGGTGTCAACGCCACGCATCGTGGCATAAAGTGGCAAAACCAGAAACGGCAGCATGATATGCACCATGCCAATGATTGATCCCGTGAGGTTGTGCGCCAGCTGCAGCGGTTCCTGGATTACGCCGAGCTTCATCAGCGACGAATTTATGACTCCATTACGCTGCAACAGCACCAGCCATGCGTATGTACGCACCAGAACCGACGTCCAGAATGGAACCAGCACGAAAACCATCAGAATGGCAGCTGTTCTGTCCGGTACCTTGGTCAGCCAGTAACACAGCGGATATCCGAGAAGGACACAGATCACCGTCACAGCAATGGTGATCTGAAAGGTGACAACAAAGGTCCGCCGATACAAAGCACTTTCAAAGATACGCGCATAGTTCTCCATGCTCAGCTCGCCCGCCGCATTGTAAAACGAGAGCGAAGACAGCCAGAAAATTGGCAGGAACACGACAATTAGAATCGCGAGAACCGCGGGCATCGAAAGCCCCAAAAACGTCAGGCTTTCACGGCGTTCTTCGGATTTGAGCGTACTTGCGTTCTGAAGCGTCTGAGCAGCCCCGTTGAGCTCAGCGACGCTCATGATACATGTTCCGGTACGATGATCGTGTCTTCGGGATGCAGGGCAAGGCCAATTTGCTCTCCCTTGGAAGGCAGCCCAGTCTGGCCAGCGCGATTGGCAGGGACGCGTACGTTAATCTCACCTGCGTTGTCGTTCTGAACGATAACCAGCACACTGTCGCCTTGATAAATGATGTCGTTGACCCGGCCGGATAAATCATTGGCAGTTTCAGGCACAGCACCTGAGGTGACCTCCAGCAACTCAGGCCGGATAACCAAGCGATGACCACCACTTCCCTGTGCAATGGGCAAATCAGATTTCAGCAAACTTTCGCCAAGGTGCGCCCGATCGTTGGCCACCTTCACTGGTGCCGACATGGATTCACCGACAAAATCCGCCACAAAGAAACTGTGAGGCTGGCGATACAGCCGCTCAGGTGTCTCTACCTGCTCGATCCGCCCATGATTGACCACTGCAATCCTGTCTGACATCGTCAGGGCTTCGCGTTGGTCGTGGGTTACATATACTACGGTCGCATCCAATTTTTGATGGAGCGCCTTCAATTCAATCTGCATATGTTCGCGCAGTTTTTTGTCGAGCGCGGACAGAGGCTCATCCATCAGGATGATCTGCGGCTCGAAAACCATGGCGCGGGCCAGAGCCACGCGCTGTCGTTGGCCGCCAGACATTTGGGTGATGCGCCGATCCCCATAGCCGCCAAGCTGTACGGTATCCAGCGCACGCTCGGCGCGGGTCTTTTGATCGCTTTTGGAAACGCCACGGATTTTCAGTGGGTAGGCGACGTTCTCAGCCACGGTCATGAATGGAAACAACGCATAGCTTTGAAAGACCATGCCAAGGCCGCGTTTATGCGGCGGTGTCGCGATCATTTCGCGATCGCCGAACCGGATCGACCCGCCATCAGGGCGTACAAATCCGGCCAGTGCCATCAGGAGTGTCGTTTTGCCCGAGCCCGATGGCCCAAGCAATGTCAGGAATTCGCCTGCAGCAATATTCAGCGACACATCATCAAGTGCTTTGACCGCTCCATAGGCCTTGCTGAGGCTGGATATATCGATGGGAAGGGATTGGTTGGCAGAGGACATGCTGGCTCCTAACTTGAAAATGGGCGCAGTGCACATTGCGCTGCGCCCAATTGGTTTACTGCTGGATCAGCGTGTCAAACTCTTCAGTCAACTCACCCAGCTGGCCGATGTAAAAGTTCGGGTCGACCAGAAGCTGCTTGTCGTAGTTGCTGGGATGCGTGTTGACCGACAAAGCCTGCTCTCCCGAGATAATGCCGGTGTCGAATGCACCCGTGTTCACCGGGCCCAGCGGCATCGTAACCGCCAACCGCGCCTGCGCTTCGGCACTGAGCAATTCATTGATCAGGCGCATCGCATTCTCGACGTTTGGCGCGCCTTTGGGCACCAGCAGGCAATCGACATCCATCGTGCCACCATCGAATGCATAGGCGACATCAATGCCGGACTCGATCACACTCTCCACGCGGTTATGGCCCATATGGATCACGTCCACCTCACCATCACGCAACAATTGTGCAGACTGAGAACCGCCACGATACCAAACGGTGACTTCGGGTGCGATTTCTCCCAGTTTGGCCCAGGCGCGCGCCATGCCCTCATCCGTGGCCAACACATCGTAGACTTCCGCCATAGGCACACCATCGGCCATTAAGGCAGCCTCAAGGTTGTAGTTCACCTTGCCGTGCATGCCGCGATTGCCGGGGAAGTTTTCCAGATCCCAGAACTCGGCCCAGTTGGATGGTCCGGCTCCGTCAAAGGCGTCGGTGCGATAAGCAATCACTTTGGTGAAGTTGATGAAGCCGATGTAGTTTTCATGGATCAGCTCTTCAGGGATACCCGTTGTGTCAACGATCGAATAATCAATCGGCTCAAGTTTGCCTTCTCGGCTGAGTGTTTCGCACGAGGGCAAGTCCTGCTCTGTTACATCCCAAGCGACAGCACCCGCTGTGATCTGTGCGCGCACGTCCTGAATGCCGTTTGTCGTGTCTTCCTTGACCGTGACGCCCAATGTGCTGGCGGCAGGTTCTAGCATTGCTGAGCGTAAAGCATCCTGAAATGATCCACCCCAGGACGCAAACACCACTTCGCCTTCTGCGTAGGCTGGCGCAGCAATGGCCAGACTACCGGCTACGAGGCCCATGGTGAGCGTCAATTTTACGTTATCTTTCATCGTGTCAGGCTCCTCCCTAACTGTTGGTTGGCTTGTGGGTCTGCGACATGAGCGACCAGTTCCCTTTATTCTTACGTTTCACTGAGCAAAACGTCATTTCGTTTCATCTAATGCCAATTCTGAAAATGGTCAAGGGTTCATTTGCATCTAAGGATCGACCTTCCCGCATTCGGCGTCGGAGAGCCGGGCAAAACGCCGTGTTTCGCCTTTATGCTCAATGTCCATCTCGCTTGGGTCTTGGGCATCTGGTATCGAAAGCGAACTTTCCCTGCCTCAAGTTCTTTGCCACCGAGCGAGGCTATTAAGGGGATTAGACGGAAGGCCATCTCTCATTCACATACCGTTGGTTGGCAAATTTGAATGGCAGCTTAGTAACTGTTTGCGCTAGTTGATCCCGACCGCAGCATTATGCACTTTGGGCTCTCTCCAGCCGTTCTCTGCACTTCGCACGAGTGGCTGGTCTCGAGGTTTCTTGCCATTCACTGCGTATCAAACGTGCAAGTGCTGGCCCTTGAGTAACCAGGACCGCTGTCGTCTAGCGGTTTGACGCGACGGGGCCCCGTATTGGCGAAAGCAAATATTGCCATGTTGCAGAGATGTTGCAGAAAACAAAAGCCGCCCCGGAGGGCGGCTTTGTAACTCTTTGATCTCTTTAAGAGATTTTGGCTCCGGCGGTAGGGATCGAACCTACGACCAATTGATTAACAGTCAACTGCTCTACCGCTGAGCTACGCCGGAACGGTTTGGGCGATATAGCAATCAGACTTTGCGGCGTCCAGAGGGTTTTGGCGGAATCTTATGAATTCGCGGGAAGTTTGTTGTCACATCGTTCAAATCGCGCGTCAGCCGATAATGCGCCGCAGGGAGATACGATGGATTTCCCTGTCAGATCAACAAGATGCGCCAGAACGTTGCGGGTTGCGGCGGGGATCAGGGCGCGGGGCGTGTCGGTGTAGATCGCGGCGGCAAGCGTTGCGGCGTCGGCGGGGCCGTGCGTAAGCGCCTCAAGAATTGCGGCTTCGCGGGTGCGCCGGTGGGCAACCAGCCAGTCAAGCCGCGCGTTCGGCGCGTCGATGGGGGCGCCGTGGCCGGGATAGAACGCACGCCAGCTGCGCGCTTGCAGGCGGGCGCAGGACGCCATGAAATCGGTCAGGTCGCCATCGGGGGGTGACACCAGCGAACTGGCCCATCCCATCACGTGATCGGCGGTGAAGCAGGCATCCTTCCAGGCCAGACACAGATGGTTGCCGATATGTCCGGGCGTGTGCAGCGCCTCAAGCGTCCAGTCGGGCGTGTGCAGGGTGGCCCCGTCGTGCAGTGTTTCGTCGGGCGCAAAATCCGCATCGATGCCTTCGCCGCCCCCCGCCAACCCGCCTGCGGCCAGCTGCGCCATCACATCACTGCGCCCGGCAGAGGCAGGGCCAAACGCATAGACCGGCGCGCCGGTCTTTTGCGACAGGGGCCGGGCCAGCGGGCTGTGATCCAGATGGGCGTGCGATACGATAATGTGGGTCACGCGCTGACCTGTGCCGATCGCGGACAGAATGGCCGCGAGATGCGCGGCGCTGTCGGGGCCGGGATCAATCACGGCAAGATCGCGCGTGCCCAACAGGTAGGTGTTGGTGCCGCGATAGGTCATCGGCGACGGGTTCGGCGCTACGATGCGGCGCAAACCGGTTTCCAGCATCTCGGCGATGCCGGTGGGGGGAACGAAACTGTCGGGTGGGCTTGTCATTTGGCTTTCTAACGGGCGGGCGTCGGGATAGGTATAGCGCATGTCTTTTGGATGGCTCAAACACTATATGCCGCGCGGTCTTTACGGACGCGCCGCGCTGATCCTGATCCTGCCGGTCGTGTTTTTGCAACTGGTGGTGTCCGTGGTGTTCATCCAGCGCCATTTCGAAGACGTGACAAACCAGATGACCCTGACCGTCACGCGGGAATTACGGCTGGTCTATAACGGGATCGAAACCGCACCTGATCCGGCACAGGCGCTGAGTTCGCTGGACCAGATCACCAAGACCCTGAACATGAAGATCGCATTTGTCGCGGCCGATGTGGTGCCCGATCAGAACCGGCGGCGCTGGTACGATTTTTCGGGCATCGTCGTAATCGATGTTCTGAAATCCAATCTGCCGCGGATGCAACGCATTCTGCTGCCCGACAACCGCGAGGTCATCACTTTTGCGCATACCCGTCACGGCGTGGTTCAGGTCGGGTTCGACAGGCGGCGCGTGTCGGCGTCCAACCCGCACCAGCTGCTGGTGAACATGGTGTTTTTCGGCGGGTTGATGACAGTGATTGCCTATTTCTATCTGCGCAACCAGTTGCGCCCGATCAAACGGCTTGCGACGGCATCTGAGGCGTTCGGACGCGGGCGGCATGTGCCCTATACCCCGTCCGGTGCGCTTGAGGTTCGGGCAGCGGGCAGCGCGTTTGTCGACATGCGCGCAAGGATCGAACGCCAGATCGAACAGCGCACATTGATGTTGTCCGGCGTCAGCCATGATCTGCGCACCCCCCTGACACGGCTGAAACTGGGCCTGTCGATGCTGGACGAGGACGACGCCGCACCATTGCTTCAGGATGTGGACGAGATGCAGCGTATGCTGGACGAGTTTCTGAGCTTTGCCAAAGGCGCGTCCGAAGGTGAACCCGAAAAGGTGGATCCGCACCTTCTGGTGGCCGAGATCGTTGCCGATTACGATCGCAGCGGACAGAACGTGACCTGTGTGGACAGCACCGGCACGGGCGAGGTGCGCGTGCGCCCGATTGCGATCCGCCGAGCCCTTGAAAACTTGATCGGCAACGCGGTGCGCTATGGCACCCGCGCCGAGGTATCGGTGGCGCTGACCGACAAATCCCTGCGCTTTCGCGTGGAAGATGACGGCCCGGGCATCCCGCCCGACATGCGCGGCGAAGCGATCAAGCCGTTCATGCGTCTTGATCCGTCGCGCAATCAGGACAAGGGCAGCGGCGTGGGCCTTGGCCTTGCCATCGCCGCCGACATCGCCCGCGCCCATGGCGGCGTGCTGCGTCTGGGTGAAAGCGACCGACTGGGCGGCTTGCGCGCCGATATCGTGATTGCGCGCTAGGGTCGGATTGGTGCAGTCGTTCTCGTTTCACAGATAGCGAAATGCTGGTAGGCCCGGAGGGACTCGAACCCCCAACCAAAGCGTTATGAGCGCTCTGCTCTAACCAATTGAGCTACAGGCCCGACCTGTGCCTGTGGTTAGCAGACAGAACGTCTGCGTCAAGCCAAACCGTTGCGCGCGCCGTCACAATGCTCTAACCCCGCGCCAGAGCAATCCGCAGCAGCAAGGGTCGGGCAATGAGCGACGCAAAGAACGGTATCACATACGCACAGGCCGGAGTTGACATCGATGCGGGCTACGCGCTTGTCGATCGGATCAAACCGGCGGCGAAACGGACCAACCGCAGCGGCGTTATGGCCGGGCTGGGCGGATTCGGCGCGTTGTTCGATCTCAAGGATGCAGGATACAGCGATCCGGTTCTGGTGGCTGCCACCGACGGGGTGGGCACCAAGCTGCGTATCGCCATCGACACCGGCAATGTCGACGGGGTCGGCATCGATCTGGTGGCGATGTGTGTGAACGATCTGGTCTGCCAAGGGGCAGAGCCATTGTTTTTTCTTGATTATTTCGCAACTGGCAAACTGGAAACAGATGTGGCCGCGCGCATCATCGAAGGCATTGCCGAAGGCTGTGTACAGTCAAACTGTGCGCTTATCGGTGGGGAAACCGCGGAAATGCCGGGCATGTATCCGGCGGGTGATTTCGATCTGGCGGGATTCTCCGTCGGCGCGATGGAACGTGGCGCAGATCTGCCGCGCGGCGTGATAAAAGGCGATGTGCTGCTGGGGCTGGCCAGCAACGGGGTGCATTCCAACGGTTATTCGCTGGTACGCAGGATAGTCGAGATTTCGGGGCTGGGCTGGGACGATGCCGCGCCGTTTGCGGATGGCCCGCTGGGCACGGCGCTGCTGGCGCCGACGCGGCTATATGTGCAACCGGCACTGGAGGCGATCAGGGCAGGGGGTGTGCACGCGCTGGCCCATATCACCGGTGGCGGTTTGACAGAAAACTTGCCCCGCGTGCTGCCGGACAATCTGGGCGCGGACATCAATCTGGATGCCTGGGCGCTGCCGCCGGTCTTTGCGTGGATGGCGGGTGTGGGCAATATTGCTCCGCTTGAAATGCTCAAGACATTCAACTGCGGTGTCGGAATGGTGCTGGCGGTGGATGCCGATGCCGCCGACGACCTGCGCGCGCAACTGGGTGCAAGTGGCGAACAGGTGATTGATCTGGGCACCGTCACGGCGGGGGCAGGGGTGCGTTACACGGGCAGCCTGATTTGAAGAAACGAGTTGCCATCCTGATTTCGGGCGGCGGATCGAACATGATCCGGCTTGTCCAGTCGATGCAGCGCGACCCCGATCATCCCGCAACGCCCTGTCTTGTGCTGTCCAACAGGGCCGATGCGGGCGGTCTGGCCAAGGCGCGCGCGATGGGGGTGCCCACGGCGGTGGTAGATCACCGCCCGTTTGGCGCGGACCGTCAGGCCTTTGAAACCGAACTGATGATGCCGTTGATGGATGCCAAGCCCGATATCGTCTGTCTGGCGGGATTCATGCGGGTGCTGACCGGTGAATTCGTCGATTACTGGCGCGGCCAGATGCTCAATATCCATCCGTCTCTGCTGCCGAAATACAAGGGTCTGCACACCCATGCCCGCGCTCTGGCGGCAGGGGATCGCGAACACGGCTGCACCGTGCACAGGGTCACGGCCGCGCTGGATGACGGCCCGTTGCTGGGGCAGGCGCATGTGCCCGTACTTCAGGATGATACGCCCGAAACACTGGCCGCCCGCGTGCTTGAGGCCGAACACCAGCTTTATCCGGCTGTCCTGCGCCGGTTCGCGGCGGGCGACACCTCGTTTCTGGACATCTGACGTAACGGCAACACCGCTTTCCATCTGCGGGGCGTATCGCTATGACTGTGGAATTGGGTGTGACCCAACCGATTGAAAAAGAAGACGCTTGTTTATGAAAACCCTGACAACGACCCAAGAGCTTGCCGATTTCTGTGCGCAGGCGCGTACACATCCCTATGTCGCACTCGACACCGAATTTCTGCGCGAACGCACGTATTATTCCAAATTGTGCCTGATCCAGATGGCGATGCCGGGCACCGATGACAGCAATGCCGTTCTGGTCGATCCGCTGGCGGGCGATATGTCGCTTGAACCGCTTTATGATCTGTTTCGCGATACATCTGTGGTCAAGGTGTTTCACGCCGCGCGTCAGGATCTTGAGATTTTCTGGGTCGATGCGCAGGTGTTTCCCGAACCGTTGTTCGACACACAGGTCGCGGCCATGGTCTGCGGCTTTGGCGAACAGGTCGGGTACGAAACGCTGGTGCGCAAGATCGCCAACAAACCGGTTGATAAGACATCCCGTTTTACCGACTGGTCGCGCCGCCCGCTAAGTGATGCACAAAAAACCTATGCGCTGGCCGATGTGACCCATCTGCGCCAGATCTACGAATTTCTGGCTGCCAAACTGGAAGAAACCGGGCGTGCCCGCTGGGTCGCCGAAGAATTGCAGATCCTGACCAATCCCGACACTTATGATATCGCCCCCGTCGAAGCCTGGCGGCGGATCAGAACCCGCACAAACAGCCCGCGGTTTCTTGCGATTGTCCGTGAATTGGCGGCGTTTCGCGAATCCTACGCGCAAAGCCGCGAT
Source organism: Sulfitobacter sp. TBRI5 (assembly GCF_051013555.1). Lineage (NCBI taxonomy): Bacteria > Pseudomonadati > Pseudomonadota > Alphaproteobacteria > Rhodobacterales > Roseobacteraceae > Sulfitobacter > Sulfitobacter sp. TBRI5. The sequence goes on from NZ_CP112884.1 coordinate 3,082,343, forward strand.
ATCCCGCGGTCCCGCGTTTACAAAGACGATGCGCTTGTTGAACTGGCCTCGACCAAACCGAAAACGATGGAGGATCTGGGGCGTTCGCGTCTGTTGCTGCGCGAAGCGCGCAGAGGCGATATCGCCGATGGTATTCTGGCCGCTGTCGCTGCCGGGCTGGCCTGTCCGCAAGACGGGCTGCCCGAACCCGATCGCAGCCGCGAAAAGCTTCAGGTCAATCCGGCCTTGGCGGATCTGCTGCGCGTTTTGCTGAAGGCCAAGACCGAAAGCGCGGGCGTCGCCGCCAAGCTGATTGCTCCCTCTGCCGATCTGGATGCAATCGCTGCAGGACTGCGCGATGTGCCCGCACTGACAGGATGGCGCAACGAGGTGTTCGGAGAAGATGCCTTGCGTCTGTGCGACGGCAAGATCGCCCTGACCGCCAAAGGCAGCGCCATCAAGATCGTACCGCTGTAAGCGACCCGCGCAAGATGCCTGCCTAGCGGCTGGACACTTGCGCGTTTTGCCGGCCTTCGACGCGGATTGAGCGGATACCGGCCAGATCCTGTTCCGTCACACGCCGCGCGACCGTGATTTCGCGGGTTCTTTCCGGTCCGCCCAGCCGCGCACCGGCAGGCAGATTGATGTCAAAGCGAAAGGTCAGAACCCCGCTTGACGTGGTTGCTTCGTCGATCATCGGAAACAGGAATGCATTATAGCCGCCCTGGTATTGCGACACGCCGGTCGCGCGGATGATGGCCCCGCCGGGAATGCGTTCGATCTTGAGTTCGGTGATCGTATCGATGGGTGTACCGGAATAGACATATTCGGCTTCGCGCCGGGTGCGCCTTGTGTCGGGGACCAGCGGGTTGCTCGTGCCGTCACTGGCCTCGACCGGTACAGACCGGCCGCCACCGAACCAGTTGAACGGGTTCCATCCGGAATCGGAAAATCCGCAACCGCCCAGCAAGGATGCGACGATCACAAGCGTTGTCATTGGTCTGCGCATGGGTACTGCCCCTTTCGTCTTTGTCCATCGGGTTATCGCATCTGCATCCACTTGAAAAGCGCGAAGGCAGGTCTGGACGTTTGCGCCCTCGCGCCTTACCTGTCACGCAGACGAAAGGGCAGGTTATGGCGACGCAGGCATTTGAAGATATTGTCGAAGATTTCGAATACCTTGAGGACTGGGAAGACCGGTACCGCTATGTGATCGAACAGGGCAAGGCGATGGATCCTTTGGCGGATGCGCTTAAGGTGCCGGCCACCAAGGTGGACGGGTGCGCCAGCCAGGTCTGGCTGCATCCCGTCGTGGAAAACGGTGTGTTCCGGTTTGATGGCGAAAGCGACGCGATGATCGTGCGCGGGCTGATTGCCGTATTGCGCGCGCTTTATAACGGATTGCCGGTGGCTGAAGTCGCGCAGGTTGACGCGCGCACTGAAATGGCGCGGCTGGGTCTGAATGATCATCTCTCAGCGCAGAGATCGAACGGTTTGCGCGCGATGATCGAACGTATACAACAGGTTGCCGCTGCGTCCTAATCCTTTTCGGCCGCGACATCCGACAGGGTTGTCGCCAGATCGCCATAGCCGGTATAGCGCCGTTCGAATTCCAGACCCAACCGGTCGGCATAGGATTTGGCGCGCGCGGTCAGTGCTGGATCATCGGTTTGCGCCTGATAAACCAGCTTGGTGTAATGGCCGAAATACATGTCTACCAGTTCGGGGTGGCGATCCATGCCCAAAGGTTTCCAGATAAAGGCATCGAATTGCCGGGCCAGAAAATCCGTCAGGTAAAAGGCCGTTATCTCACTTTCGCTTTGTTTCGCAAACCGTTCATTTCCTTCGAAAAAACTGTAGCAGTGCGGGCCGGATACCATTTTCACGCCCATGTCATCGCAGGCGGCCTGAAGATGGCCGCCGGTGCCGCAATCCGCATAGACGACAAAGATATCGGAATAGGCGTTACGGTGCTTTTCCACCGCCTTGCGCACGGCATCGGTGATTTTTTCGGGATGGTTGTGCAGAATCGCCGGCAGACAGGTCAGGTCCAGATGATCCCATGCGTTTTGTGTCTTGAGATCAAGGATCTCGCGCGCCAGCGCGCCACAGGCGACCAGCAGGATGCGGCCCTTGGGCCGGGCCAGTGGCAGGCCCTTTTCGGTCAGGGTTTTGTCGCTCAGATCCACCTGTTCACCCTTTATTCAAACAAACGGCCCGCTCCGGTATGCCGGAACGGGCCGCAAAAAGCGTCTGTTTTTGCCCGTCAGGCTTTGGCCGAATTGTGTTTGCGGCCCATCCATTCCTTGGCGGTTTCCACGGCTACGGCCGCATCGCGGCAATAGGCGTCAGCGCCGATCGCCTTTGAAAACTCTTCGTTCAGGGGGGCGCCACCAACCAGAACAATATAGTCCTCGCGCTTGCCCTGTTCCACCAGCGTATCAATCACAACCTTCATATAGGGCATCGTGGTTGTCAGCAGGGCGGACATGCCCAGAATGTCGGGGCCTTCGTTTTCCAGCGCTTCCAGATAGTTTTCGACCGGATTGTTGATCCCCAGATCGACGACTTCGAAACCCGCGCCTTCCATCATCATGCCGACAAGGTTCTTGCCGATATCGTGGATGTCGCCCTTGACCGTGCCGATCACCATCTTGCCCACGCGGGGCGCGCCGGTTTCGGCAAGCAGCGGTTTCAGGATGGCCATGCCGCCCTTCATCGCGTTCGCAGCCAGCAGAACCTCGGGGACAAACAGGATGCCGTCGCGGAAATCCGCGCCCACGATGGTCATACCGCCGACCAGCGCCTTGGTCAGGATGTCATAGGGTTCCCACTTGCGCTCAAGCAGAATGTTCACACCTTCTTCGATTTCTTCGCGCAGACCGTCATACAGGTCGTCAAACATCTGCTGGACCAGTTCTTCGTCGTCCAGCTCTGACAGGATGATGTCGTCTTCGTCTGACATGGGGCATTCCCTTAATGTTCGCGCACGCAGCGCGGCGTTTAGTGTTCTGCCCGTTTTGGCATTTTGTCACAGTTCCACTTTGCGAATTGCGACATGGCTGGCGCTGCAACCGACCGAATGCCTGCGAAAACGTTCTTTTTTGGCAGGCATGTGGCCGGAAGCGCGCAGTTTTTCTGGCAAATGTTCCCGTAATGTTCTAAATGAGGGCATGACCACAGGTTCCAGTCGCTTTGACCCGAAACATCGCGCGAAAGGACGCGCCGCTGCCAGCAATGTCACTGGCCGATTCGAGCGTTTTCAGCACGTTGCCGAAGATGATGGCTGGGATCTGGCCGAAGAAATGCCGGTGTTGCGCACCCATGTCAGCATCGAAGACCCGCGACGGGTGATTACCTATAACCGGTCGCCCGATCTGCCGTTTGATCGGTCCGTCAACCCGTATCGCGGCTGCGAACATGGCTGCATCTACTGCTTTGCGCGCCCCAGCCACGCCTATCTGGGGATGTCACCGGGTCTGGATTTTGAAACGCGGCTTGTGGCAAAAAAGGATGCGGCGCAGCGGCTTGATGCCGAATTGCGTGCGCGCGGTTACCGCGTGGCCCCGATTGCCTTTGGCACCAACACTGATCCCTACCAGCCGATCGAGAAAAATCACGGTATCATGCGGGATTGTCTGATTGTGTTAAAGCGGTTCCGCCATCCGGTCGCGATTGTGACCAAAGGTACGCTGATCGAACGCGATATTGATATTCTGGCTGAACTGGCAGCGGACGGTCTGGTACGGGTGGGCATTTCTGTGACCACTCTGGATACGCGCCTGTCGCGCTTGATGGAACCGCGCGTGCCCGCCCCGGCGCGTCGTCTGAAGGTGATCGAACGCCTGTCGCGGGCCGGAGTACCTGTCCGGCTGATGGTGTCGCCTGTCGTTCCGGCCCTGACCGATCCCGAGCTTGAAGCGATCCTGAGTGCGGGGCGCAGTGCCGGTGCGACCAGCGCCAGCTGGATCATGCTGCGCCTTCCGCGCGAGGTGTCGCCGCTATGGCAGGATTGGCTGGCCGAGCATTATCCCGACCGCGCGGACCGTATCATGGCGCGGGTGCGCGAAATGCATGGCGGCGCCGATTACGACGCGCGCTGGGGCCACCGGATGCGCGGCGAGGGCGCCTATGCTGAGATGGTGGCGCAACGGTTCAAACTGGCCAGCCGCCGTTTGGGGCTGCATCACAAACAGCCCGAACTGCGCTGCGATCTGTTTCGGGTTCCGGCCAGAGCTGGGGATCAGTTAACGCTGCTTTGATCTGAAAAACACACCATTTACAGTCGGTTAAGGTGCATGATTCGGCTGAGCGATATCAAGGCATTGGCGTTTTTTGTTTCGCATGCGAAAGCGGCCCGTATCAGGCCCGTATCAGGCCCGTGCGCGGCCGCGGCGGGTGCGGCGCGGTGCGGGTTCATCATCACCGGTGCCATCGCTGGCCGATGAAAACGCGCCAAGCGCGGCGGTGATCTGATCCAGCGTCGGGCGTGCGTCGCGCGGGCGGGTGTCCAGCGCATCGCGCATGTGGCGCAAATGGTCGGGCATCGTGCCGCAACAGCCACCGATGATCTTGGCACCGCAATCACGCGCCATCACCGCATAATCGCCCATCAACTCCGGTGTGCCATCATAATGGATGTGTCCGTCAACATACTTCGGGATGCCGGCATTGCCCTTGGCGATGATCGGGCGTTCGGTGCCCTGGGCCGCAAAACCCAGCACCGTGCGCAACAGATCGGATGCGCCGGTGCCGCAATTGGCGCCAAATCCCAATGGCGGGTTGGGCAGTTTTTCGACCATCTTCACCATGTCGGCGGATGTCACGCCCATCATCGTGCGCCCTGCGGTGTCAAAGCTCATCGTGCCGCACCAGTCCATTCCGGCCAGCGCAAAGCCTTCGGCGGCGGCGCGGTATTCTTCGGGCGCGGAAATGGTTTCCAGCCACAACACATCGGCACCGCCTTCTTTCAGGCCGTCTGCCTGTTCGTGAAACATTTCAACGGCGTTTGCGTGGCTTAGCGTGCCGACGGGTTCCATGATGTCGCCGGTCGGTCCGACCGAACCCGCCACAATCACCCTGCGGCCGGATTTGTCGGCGACCTCGCGCCCGATTTCGGCGGCGATGCGTGACAGTTCATGGGCGCGCTTTTCGGCGCCATGCAGTTTCAGACGGGAAGCGTTGCCGCCAAAGGAATTGGTCAGAAACAGATCGCTGCCCGCATCCACAGCCCCCTGATAAAGCGCGGCAATGCGATCGGGGTGTTCATCGTTCCACATTTCGGGCGCATCACCAGACATCAGGCCCATGTTGAACAGATTGGTGCCGGTTGCCCCATCTGCCAGAATGACGTCATAGGTGGCCAACATGTCGCGAAAAGCAGAAGTCATTGGGATGTTCCGGTTTTGAGGGTTTCACAGCCCGGGTGCGCCGCGCTTTCGCGCGGTGTGCCATGTCTGCCCGCATGAGGCAAATTCATAATATTCATGATAATCATGAGGCGGGCGGCAGAACGCGTGGCGTTACAAGGTGATCCGGCCTGCGCGCGGATCACCCGTTTTGCAACGTTTTGCCGAACTGCGCGGCAGGGCGGGATCAGTCTTTGGAGACTTCCGTCATGATCTGGGCCTTGGCTTCGGCCATCAGCTTGGCCATCTGCGCGCGGATCGTCGCTTCGTTTGCCTTGTCCCCCAGATCACCAGAGACTTTGCGAAAGACATCCTCGTGTCCGGCCTCTTCGAAATCGGACTTCACGACCTCTTTGGCGTAATTGGCGGCGGCCTCGCCGGACAGACCCATCAATTCGGCGGCCCACAGACCCAGCAATTTGTTGCGCCGCGCATCGGCCTTGAACTGCATATCGGCGTCATGGGCGTATTTGGCTTCAAATGCGTTTTCGCGTTCGTCGAATGTGGTCATTTCTGGCTTCCTGAAACTGAAGATAAGTTCCTTATAGATATGCAGTCCCTTGGCCGTGTGCGCAAGAGGGCGCGGCCCGCTTGCGACACCGGGTCCCTTGGACTATGAGACTGACAAAGGCGCCGGGGAGTCGGCCCGCCCCATGCACAGGATATTCAATATGGCCCGCCGCAAGAAAATCTACGAAGGCAAAGCCAAGATTTTGTATGAAGGCCCGGAACCGGGCACGATCGTGCAATATTTCAAGGATGACGCCACCGCATTCAATGCGGAAAAGAAAGATGTGTTCGAAGGCAAGGGCGTGCTGAACAACCGCCTGTCAGAATTTTTCATGACCGGTCTGACCAATATCGGGGTGCCGACGCATTTCATCAAACGGCTGAACATGCGCGAACAACTGGTGCGCAGCTGCGAAATCATTCCGCTGGAAGTGATCGTGCGCAATTACGCCGCCGGCAGCCTGTCCAAACGGCTGGGCATCGAGGAAGGCACTGCACTGCCGCGCCCGATCGTCGAATATTGCTACAAGGATGACAGTCTGGGTGATCCTCTGGTGACCGAGGAACATATTGCCGCCTTTGGCTGGGCCAGCCAGCAGGACATGGACGATATCCTGAGCCTGGCGCTGCGGGTCAATGATTTCCTTTCCGGCGTGATGATGGCGGTCGGTATCCGCCTTGTGGATTTCAAGATCGAGATCGGGCGGGTTTACGACGGCGATTTCCAGCGTCTGGTGATTGCGGACGAGATCAGCCCAGACAGTTGCCGCCTGTGGGATCTGGAAACCGGCCAGAAGCTGGACAAGGATGTGTTCCGCCGCGATCTGGGCAATCTGACCGATGCCTATACCGAAGTGGCACGCCGGTTGGGGGTGATGCCGAAAACATCGACACCGATCACCAAACCGACGCTGATCAACTAGGCCGGCGTTCGGCATTCGAGTATTTTTGGACAAATGAAGCTGCAAAGGGTCCGGGGGAACAGATGAAGGCAAGAGTGCACGTGATGCTGAAGAACGGGGTTCTGGATCCGCAGGGCGAGGCGGTACGCCACGCGCTGGGGGCGATGGGATTTGCCGGTGTGAACAAGGTGCGTCAGGGCAAGGTGATCGAACTGGATCTGGCCGAGGGCACCGGCGAGGACGATATCAGGCAGATGTGCGAGCGTCTGCTGGCCAATACGGTGATCGAATCCTACCGGATCGAGGTGTTGTGATGCACGCGGCGGTTGTCGTTTTCCCCGGATCGAACTGTGACCGCGATCTGGCGGTGGCCTTTGAGAAGGCCGGTGCGAAGGTCAGCATGGTCTGGCACAAGGACACGGCCCTGCCGCAGGGGGTGGATATTGTCGGCATTCCGGGCGGGTTTTCCTATGGGGATTATCTGCGCTGTGGCGCGATTGCCGCGAACTCTCCGATTTGCCGGTCGGTGGCGGATCATGCGGGGCGGGGCGGCTATGTGATGGGCATCTGCAACGGATTTCAGGTACTGACCGAAACCGGTTTGCTGCCGGGCGCGCTGCTGCGCAATGCGGGTCTGAAATATATATGCAAAACCATAGGGTTGCGGGTTGCAACATCGCAATCCGCCTATACGCAAGGTTATAATGCAGGCGATGTGATCAACATCCCGATTGCGCATCATGACGGCAATTTTTTCGCTGATGCCGAAACCATTACCCGCTTGCAGGGCGAAGACCGGATCGCGTTTTCCTATACCGATAGCCCCAACGGTTCGGTGGCCGATATCGCCGGCATCCTGTCGGAAAACCGGCGTGTACTGGGGATGATGCCGCATCCGGAACGGGCGGCGGATGCGGGCCATGGCGGCACTGACGGGGCGGCGCTCTTTCGCGCATTGACGGGGGCGCTGGTGACAGCGTGACTTGAGCCTGTGGCACGGGGCGCGTAGTTTGGCCCTATGGCCAACCTTTTGAACATTGCGCCCAAGCGGCAGGCAGCCCCGATCAGCTGGCGGGTGCGCCTGGCTTTGGTGCTGTTGCTGGTGGTGGCGGTGGCGACGGTCTGGGTCACGAACCATCTGCTGACCGAACGCTTTACCGAAAGTACCAAGAACCGGGCCGAACTGCGGCTGGCGCTGTACAGCGGCAACCTGCTGAGCGAATTGCGCCGTAATTCGATTGTGCCACAGCTTCTGGCGCGCGATCCGACATTGATTGCGGCGCTGGAATCCGAAGATTTCAGCCTGTCAACGCAGCGGCTGATTTCCTTTGTCGAAGAAATTGGCGCGGAATCCCTGATGCTGCTGGATGGCAGCGGCCGCACCGTGGCAGCGACCGACCGCAACAGGCTGGGATCGCAACATCGCACAGAGCCTTATTACGTCGATGCGATCCGGTCCAATGCAACGGTGTTTTCCGTGATCCCGCGCGAAAGCGGCGGCTACCGGTTTACCTATTCGCGCCGCATTGAAAGCGGTGCGGCAGTTCTGGGCGTGATCGTGGTCGAGGTGGATCTGCAGAAATTCGAACGGGCCTGGGCGGGCATTTCGGACGCGGTGCTTGTGACGGACAGCGAAGGCACCATCATTCTGGCGACCGAACCGCGATGGCGTGGCCGGATCGAGGGCGAGGCTCTGGCGCAGCAGACGCCGCAGGGCGCGATCCAACGCGCGATACAGGCCACCGCCGACTGGACGGCGCTTCCTGCCGATACCTATCTGCAGGGTGAAGCGGTGATGCGGCTTGAAACACGTATTCCGTTTCGCGGCTGGCGCATGGCGTCGTTCACCACCTATGCATCGGTGCGCGAACGGGTGAACGGGGTTCTGGCGCTTGAAATCATGGGATTCGCAATCTTGCTGGCGCTGGCGTTTTATGCGCTCAGCCGCAAGAACGCCTTGCGCATGGCGCTGTTCCAGCGCGAGTCGGCGGAGCTTCGCGCACTGAATGCAAGACTGCAGCGGGAAATCGCCGAACGCGAGCGGGTGCAGGAATCGCTTTCGGTGGCGGAACAAACGCTGGCTCAAAGCTCTAAACTTGCTGCTTTGGGCGAGATGTCGGCGGCGGTCAGCCATGAATTGAACCAGCCGCTGGCGGCGATGAAAACATATCTGGCCGGGGCGCGGTTGCTGCTGCGGCGCAACCGCCCGGACGAGGCGATGTCGTCTTTTGGGCGGATCGATGATCTGATCGAGCGTATGGGGGGTATTACCCGCCAGCTGAAATCCTATGCGCGCAAGGGATCCGAGACATTTTCCCCTGTGGATATGGGGCTTGCGCTGAATTCGGCGCTGTCGATGATGGAGCCGCAGCTGAAATCACGCCAGGTCGAGATCAACCGGATTTTGCCTGATGCGCCTGTGCGGGTCATGGGTGATCAGATGCGGATTGAACAGGTGATGGTCAATCTGTTGCGCAATGCGCTGGACGCGACCAAATCGGTTCCGAACCCGCAGGTTGATATCATCCTGACGGCGGGCCGTGTCGCCAGCCTGACGGTGCGTGACAACGGCCCCGGAATCGAGGATCTGGACGCCCTGTTCGAGCCATTCTACACGACCAAGCAGGCGGGCGACGGCGTGGGGCTGGGGCTTGCCATTTCCTCGGGGATCGTAAACGACCTTGGCGGACGCCTGATGGCCCGCAACGGTCGGAAAGGGGGGGCGGTGTTTGAAATGCAACTGCCCCTGTTGGAAGAAGAAATTGAAGCAGCGGAGTGACCGGTGATGGCACAAGCGATGAAAATTGCGATTGTTGATGATGAACAGGATATGCGCCAGTCGATCAGCCAGTGGCTGGCCCTGTCGGGATATGACACTGAAACATTCGCCAGCGCCGAAGACGCGCTGAAGGTTCTGGGGCCGGATTATCCGGGCATCGTGATTTCCGATATCAAGATGCCGGGCATGGACGGAATGCAGTTTCTGAAGAAGCTGATGGGCAATGACAGCGCACTGCCGGTGATCATGATCACCGGGCACGGCGATGTGCCGATGGCGGTCGAGGCAATGCGCGTGGGCGCGTTCGATTTTCTGGAAAAACCATTCAACCCCGACCGTATGTCGGCGCTGGCGAAAAAAGCCACCGGCGCGCGTCGTCTGGTGATGGACAACCGCGCCCTGCGGCGCGAGTTGAGCGACGGCACCCAGCTGATGAAAAAGCTGATTGGTGCGGCACCGGTTATGGAACGTCTGAAAGAGGATATTCTGGATCTGGGGCAGGCGGATGGCCATGTTCTGATTGATGGCGAAACCGGCACCGGAAAAACGCTGGTGGCACATGCGCTGCATGCCGTGGGCAGCCGCGCAGGCAAGAAGTTTGTACTAGTCAGTTGCGCCGCGCTGGAGCCCGACGCGCTGGCCAAGCGCCTGTTTGGCCCGATGCAGCCCGAAGATGCGCAATTGCCCGCAATCGAGGAAGCGCGCGGCGGTACGCTGGTGCTGGAAGATATCGAGGCGCTGCCCGAAACACTGCAAGCCAAATTATTGAGTGTGATCAACGAGCAGGGCACACCGGCCGAAACCCGTATCGTTGCGATCAGCAACCTTCAGGAACAGAACCGGACCTGCGAGGATGTCTTGCGCCCCGATCTGTTTTACCGTCTGGCCGCGTTGCGCATCACCGTGCCGCCGCTGCGCCAGCGGGGCGAGGATATTCTGACGCTGTTCACCCGCCTGAGCGAACAGTTTGCCGAAGAATACGGTTGCGATACACCCAAGGTCAGCGCGCAAGAGGCGGCACAGTTGCTGCAGGCGCCATGGCCGGGCAATGTGCGCCAGCTGATCAATGTGGCGGAACGGTCTGTCCTGCAATCGCGCCGTGGCAGCGGAACAATTGCGTCGCTGCTGATGTCCGATCACGAGGATATGCAGCCGGTTATGACCACCGAAGGCAAGCCGCTGAAGGAATATGTCGAGGCATTCGAGCGGATGCTGATCGACAACACGATGCGGCGCCACAAGGGATCGATTGCTGCGGTGATGGACGAATTGTGCCTGCCGCGGCGTACGCTGAACGAAAAGATGGCCAAGTATGGCCTGCAGCGGTCTGACTATCTGTAAGACACGCACAGGCTGAGAAATCGCGAGATATCCCGCCAAACGGACAGGTTTGGCGGGTCTTGCACGAAATGTGGGGCCTCATTTCGCATTGCGGGCACATTGCCCATTGTCATTCTTCTTTTGCTGGCTTTATTGTAACAGAGACATGGCAACGCGATTTTGCGCGTGTGTCATGGGATGAGATTCGCTGTTTCGGGGCCTTGCTGGCGATATGCCGCCCAAGACCGAGGCAGACCGATAGGGCCCGTAAGGGGCCGATGAAATGCCTGAACGTCTAACAGGATGAACAGGAAATAAACGGGTGCTGGCCCGAACAGGTCAAGCATCGGAGAAGAAACGCGATGAAGCGCGCGGACGTATTGAGACACAGAGCAGGGGCCCTTTCGGGCGCCGCCTGTCGCGCGCCTGTTTTCGCCCGAACAAGTCACCTTCCCGAGTGCAGTGATCCCCCGGGATCAGGGCCTGGGCCAAGGTGCAATTGGACAACATGGCTAAGAAAATGCTTATCGACGCCACCCACGCCGAGGAAACGCGCGTGGTTGTGGTGGATGGAAACAAGGTCGAGGAATTCGATTTTGAATCCGAAAACAAACGCCAGCTTGCTGGCAATATCTATCTAGCAAAAGTTACGCGGGTCGAACCGTCGCTTCAGGCGGCGTTTGTGGATTACGGCGGAAACCGGCACGGTTTTCTGGCGTTTTCGGAAATCCACCCCGATTACTATCAGATACCCGTCGCCGACCGCGAGGCGCTGATGGCCGAAGAACAGGCCTATGCGGACAGCCTTAAGGCGCGTGAAGACGAAGACGAAAAACCGAAATCCCGCAGTCGCGGGCGCAGCCGCAGCCGATCCAAGGCCGAAGCGGTCAGTTCCAAGGACGCCGTTGAAACGCAGGACGTGGACGGCGAAATCTCGGGCATGGAAACCATTGATCTGGGCGATGACGATCTGGAAGGATCGTCGCCCATGGAAACGGTGGCCGAAACCCCGGTGGACACACCAAGTGCCGAAGAAGAGACGACAGACGAAACAGGCGATGACGCTGCAGATGTCGAACAGGCAGACGCCGGCCAGGCAGATGGCGGCGATGATGACGATGACAGCCCGGCAAAGGGGGCGAGTGCCGCCGCCAAGGATGACAGCATCGAATCCGTAGCGGACGAAGATGACATCGAAGATATCCGCCCGCCGCGCAAACCGCGCCCGCGCAGATACAAAATTCAGGAAGTGATCAAGGTACGCCAGATTTTGCTGGTGCAGGTCGTCAAGGAAGAGCGTGGCAACAAGGGCGCGGCGCTGACGACATATCTTTCGCTGGCTGGCCGGTATTGCGTGCTGATGCCCAACACGGCACGTGGTGGTGGCATTTCGCGCAAGATCACCAATGCAGCCGACCGCAAGAAACTGAAAGAGATCGCACAGGAAATCGAAGTGCCCAAGGGCGCGGGACTGATCGTGCGCACCGCCGGTGCCAAACGCACCAAGCCCGAAATCAAGCGCGATTACGAATATCTGCAACGGTTGTGGGAACAGATCCGCGAACTGACGCTGAAATCGATCGCGCCCGCCAAGATCTATGAGGAAGGCGACCTGATCAAACGGTCGATCCGTGATCTTTACAATCGTGACATCGATGAAATTCTGGTGGAAGGCGAACGCGGTTACCGCATCGCCAAGGATTTCATGAAAATGATCATGCCATCGCACGCGGTGAACGTGAAACAGTATCGCGAAAGCCTGCCGCTGTTTGCCCGTTTCCAGGTCGAAACCTATCTGGCCGGCATGTTCAACCCGACGGTGCAGTTGAAATCGGGCGGTTACATCGTGATCGGAGTGACCGAAGCGCTGGTGGCGATCGACGTCAACTCGGGGCGGGCCACCAAGGAAGGTTCGATCGAAGAGACCGCGACCAAGACCAACCTTGAGGCCGCCGATGAAGTGGCGCGCCAGTTGCGCCTGCGCGACCTTGCCGGACTGATCGTGATCGATTTCATCGACATGGACGAACGCAAGAACAATGCCGCTGTTGAAAAGCGTATGAAGGACCGGTTGAAAACCGACCGTGCGCGTATTCAGGTGGGCCGTATTTCCGGTTTCGGCCTGATGGAAATGTCGCGCCAGCGCCTGCGCCCCGGCATGATCGAGGCAACGACACAGCCCTGTGCCGCCTGTCATGGCACCGGTCTGATCCGGTCGGACGACAACCTTGCGCTGTCGATCCTGCGCCAGATCGAAGAAGAAGGCACCCGCCGCCGCTCGCGCGAGGTGCTGGTCAAGGCACCGGTCGGCATTGCCAATTTCCTGATGAACCAGAAACGCGAACACATTGCCCAGATCGAGGCCCGCTATGGCCTGTCTGTGCGGGTTGAGGGCGATCCGCATCTGGTCAGCCCTGATTTCGCGTTGGAAAAATTCAAGACGGCCACCCGTGTTGTGCCCGCTGCATCTGCTCATGTGGTGTCGGTGGATACATCGATCATGGATCAGATCGACGAAGACGAAGCGCAAAGCGAGGCCGCCGCAAAGGCACAGGATGACGTGCAAACGCAGGATGGCAATGGCGAAGGCGATGGCAAACCCAAGCGCAAACGTCGGCGCAGATCGCGGCGGCGTGGCGGCAGCAAGAACAATGGCGAGGGATACACCAACGGTGCGTCCGCAGATGGCGACAGCGATGTGACCGAAGAGGGCGACGCTACGCCGGCACAAGCGGAAACCGTGACGGCCAAGGACGCATCCGCTGATGCAGACGCGCCGGCGCCCGAAGAAGATGACAAGGCCGAGGACGCCCCTGCTCCGAAGAAGAAAACAACGCGCACACGGTCGACGACAAGCAAGGCCAAGGGCAAATCTGCAGCCGCCAAAAAGGCCGAGGCCGAAGCCGAAGCTGCACCGGCTGCTGCCGAACAGGCCGATGCGACCGAGGTGAAGGCAGAAGACGCCGAAGCCGCCCCGGCCAAGCCGAAACGCACCCGCAAACCTGCGGCACCGCGGGCCAAAAAGCCGAAAGCCGATGCAGAACCGGACGCGTCGGTCAATGACGCGGCCAAGGCGCAACCGGTTGATGCCGCTCCTGCGCCCGAATCCAAGGCCGCACAGGCCCCGACACCGGCCCCCGCAGCAAAACCCGCACCCGAACCGGTGCCGGAACCTGTCGGACCGGTCGCGTCAAGTGAACCGGCCAAGCCAAAGCGCAAAGGCTGGTGGTCACTGGGCAAGTGATCCGGAATTGACGATGATACAGAATTTGGGCAGGCCGCTGGTCTGCCCTTTTTCGTAGCTGGGGCGCAAAAGCCTAGCTGCCGGATTTCCGGATCAGATAGGTCTGGACCCCATCGGCATCGGTGGTGTCGAGCAGGGTATGGCCCGATTCCAGGCAATAATGCGGCACATCGACCACGGCGGCGGGATCATCGGCCCGCAATGCCAGAACTGCGCCCGCAGGCAGGGATTTCAGCCGTTTGCGGGCCTTGAGTACGGGCAGGGGGCACAGCAATCCGGTGGCGTCTAGATGATCGGTGATCTGGGTCATGGTCCCCAGATAAGCGGGATGTTACATCCTGTCCACACAGATGTGACCGCATGCGATGCGACAGGGGCGTGACGCCGTGCGCGGTGTCGCGTAAGGGACGGGATATGTTTGGAATTGACATCATAGACGCCGGGCTTTTGCCGGGAATGATCGTGGCGCTGACAGCCGGGATCATCAGCTTTCTGTCGCCCTGCGTGCTGCCCATCGTGCCGCCCTATCTGGCCTATATGAGCGGGGTCAGCCTGAACGAGATCGAAGGGTCGCAAGCCGCACGGCGCAAGGCGGTTGTGGCGGCGTTGTGTTTTGTTCTGGGCCTGTCGACGGTGTTTTTGTTCCTGGGCTTTACCGCGTCGGCGTTCGGGGCGTTTTTCCTGCAAAACCAACAGCTTTTCGCGCAGATTTCAGGCGTGGTTGTGATTATCTTCGGGGCGCATTTTCTGGGTATTTTCCGCATTCCCTTTCTGGACCGCGAGGCGCGGATTGAAGCCGGTGATCACGGCGGCACATCGTTCGGCGCCTATATTCTGGGGCTGGCCTTTGCCTTTGGCTGGACACCGTGCATCGGGCCGCAGCTTGGAGCGATCCTGTCGCTTGCCGCATCCGAGGCTTCGGTGGCGCGCGGCACCATGTTGCTGGGCATCTATGCGCTGGGTCTGGGCCTGCCGTTCTTGCTGGCGGCAATGTTCCTGACCCGCGCGATGGGCGTGATGAACCGGCTAAAGCCGCATATGAAGCTGATCGAACGGATGATGGGTGTGTTGCTGATCCTTGTCGGTCTGGCGCTGGTCACCGGGGCATTCAGTTCGTTTTCCTATTGGTTGCTGGAACGCTTCCCTGCCTTGGCGACGCTTGGATAGAGCCTTACTCTTGCCGGAAAATCGCGCTAGCCTTGCGCCAGAGCGAGGAGCAGGATGGACAGGACCCCACCCAATCAGGTGCGCAAAAGGCGGGTTTTCTATATTCCCGGTTATGATCCCTTTCACCCGCGCCGCTATCGTGAACTGTATCGGCGCGAAGGCGCGGATCAGGCGAAGATATCCGGATACAGCCTTGATCTGAAACCGAAAACAGTAGGTGATACCTTTGGCTGGCACGTTGCGGGCGATATGGACGGCGCGCAGGTGTCGGCGGAATTCGATGTACTTCTGTGGTCCGATATCGTGCGCGCCAGCATGGCTGGCACCATTCCGGGAACCTATGCGCAACTGGTGCGCACCGCGTGGACCTATTTCAGCACCGGTGCGTTGTGGCGGCTGATGCGGTTGCGCAAAGGGCCGGTGATCGCGGCGCTTTATCCGGTGGGCATGTTGCTGGGGCAACTGGCGCTGGCGGTCGCGCTGGCCGCGCTGGTGCGGGCCGGTCTGGCGCGTGGGATTGATGCGGTAATGCCGTCGGCCGGAGTGGCCGGTAACGCACTGGCGCTGGTGGCGGGGCTGGGTGCAGCCGTGGCGGCGCTGCGCTGGTTCAAGGCCAAAGACAACAAGCTGTTCGCCTATTACCTGATGCATGATTACGCCTATTCAGCGCAATCGCGCGGTGCCTATCCTCCCGAACTGGAACAGCGCATGGCGCAATTCGGCGATGCGATTGCCGCCGCTTTGGATACCGATGTGGACGAGGTTCTGGTCGTGGGTCATTCTTCGGGGGCGCATCTGGCCGTGTCGATCCTGTCGGATCTGATCCGCGCAGGGCGGGTGCCGCCAAAGGGGCCGCATCTGGCGTTTCTGTCGCTGGGGCAGGTGGTGCCGATGGTGTCGTTCTTGCCCCGGGCGCACCGGTTGCGCGCCGATTTACAGTTTCTGTCAACGCGGAATGAACTGGTGTGGGTCGATGTTTCGGCGCCGGGGGACGGGTGCGCCTTTGCGCTGTGCGATCCGGTGGCGGTGTCGGGGGTCGCGACGAAAGGCAAACGCTGGCCTCTGGTATTTTCAGCGGCCTTTACCCAAAGCCTGAGTGCCGCGCGCTGGAAAGAGTTGCGCTGGCGGTTTTTCCGGCTGCATTTCCAGTATCTGTGCGCGTTCGACCGGCCAAGGGACTATGATTACTTCCGGATCACCGCAGGGCCGGTGACGTTGAAAGACCGCTATGCGGGGCGGCCCGCATCCCGTTCGCGGATCGAAACGCCGGTGTCCAAATACGCATCGGTCGCCGCATGACGACACCGCCCAAACCGCCCGCGCGCGCCGACAAGGTATCGCTGTGGCGCTATGCGCGCCTGTTTCGTGCCGATATACTGTCGGCCCAGCCGGCGCGGCTTTACCGCGCCAAGATGGCCGAATTCCGCACGCCGTTTTTCCGCAGTTTCCTGCTGAACCAGCCGGATCTGATCCAGACGGTGTTGAAAGAGCGCCCCGATGACTTCCCTAAATCGGACCGGATCGGCGAAGGCTTGCGCCCGCTTTTGGGCCAATCGGTGTTCCTGACAAACGGCGAGGTCTGGAAACGCCAGCGCCGTATCATTGATCCTGCCTTTGAAGGCGGGCGCCTGAAAGACACGTTTCCCGCGATCTGGGAGGCCGCGCAGGCGGCGGTGGGGCGGCTTGCGGCGCAGGGTGATGGCATCGTGGAGGTTGAGGCCGAAACCAGCCACGCGGCGGCGGATGTGATTTTTCGCACGCTGTTTTCCATTCCCATCGAACACCGGATCGCGGCGCAGGTTTTTGACCAGTTCAAAACCTATCAGCGCAGCCAGCCGATCCTTAATCTGGCGGCTTTTGTGCCGGTGCCGCGCTGGATGCCGCGCTTCTTCCGGCGGCGCACCAAACGCACCGCCGCCGCCATCCGCAGCCTGATCACCCAGTTGACGCAAGAGCGGATGCGCGCGATCCGCGATGGCAGCGCCCCTGATGATCTGGCCACCAAGATAATGACAACACCCGATCCGGAAACCGGCGCGTGCTTTGAAACGCAGGAGATGGTGGACCAGGTCGCGATCTTTTTTCTGGCCGGGCATGAAACCAGCGCGTCGGCCCTGTCCTGGGCGCTTTATCTGCTGGCGCTTTACCCCGACTGGCAGGATCGTGTCGCCGCCGAGGCTGAGGTGCTGGAAAAGTGCGATTTTGCACTGCTGTCCGGGTTGCGGATCAGCCGCGATGTGTTTCGCGAAACCTTGCGGCTTTACCCGCCGGTGCCGATGATGGTGCGCGAGGCCACACAGCAAGAGCGGTTTCGCGACCGTGATGTGCCAAAAGGCGCGCAACTGGTGATCAGCCCGTGGCATCTGCACCGCCACACAGAATTATGGGACGCGCCGGACGAATTTGACCCGTCGCGCTGGCAGACCGAAAATGGCAAATCCTGCCAGCGTACGGCCTATATCCCGTTTTCCGCCGGGCCGCGCGTGTGTACTGGGGCGGGTTTTGCCATGGTCGAAGGGGTGGTTTTGCTGTCCACCCTTGTGCGGCATTTCCGGTTCGAAGTGGTAAACGGGCGCGATCCGGTGCCGGTGGCGCATCTGACGGTACGGTCCATGGACGGGATATGGCTGCGGATCAGCCGGCGTTAGGGGCGCAGGTCTGGTAGGGTCCGCCAGAGTGCCACCCATCAGCTAGCGGTTGGTTAGTGCCTTTAACACGAACACACGGATTGCCGAAGCAAGGCCGATTTCGGTGCCGCGTTCTTCATCAATGCTGGCGGCCAGCGCGTTGATCGGCATGTTTCGTTCCTGCGCGATCTGCACAAAGGCAGTCCAGAACTCATCTTCCAGCGACACGCTGGTGCGGTGCCCGCGCAAGGTGAGAGAGCGTTTTTTTGGCCGCGCGCTCATGTCTCGCGCTTGTGGGCGTCAAGTTGGCTGACCGCGCGATCTGCCTTCGCGCGGTTCAGGTCACGCTGGGTTTTGGTCAACCCGTGCTTTGCGGCGTTTTCATCCGCCGCCTGTTTGCGCGCCGTCTTGGCGCGGGCCTTGCGGGCCTTGTTCAGGTTGACCGGCGTGGTCATTTCGGCCCGATCATGTTTTCGGGGCGCACCACGCGTTCGAATGTTTCGGCATCGACAAAGCCCAGTGCAATCGCTTCTTCCTTGAGGGTGGTGCCGTTCTTGTGCGCCGTCTTGGCCACCTTGGTGGCGTTGTCATAGCCGATTTCCGGGGCCAGCGCCGTGACCAGCATCAGGGATTCGCGCATCAGTTTTTCGATGCGCACCGGATCGGCCTGCAAGCCGACCACCAGATTGTCGGTGAACGCGCTGGCCGCGTCGCCGATCAGCTGCATGGATTGCAACACGTTATAGGCCATCATCGGCTTATAGACGTTCAGTTCGAAATGCCCCTGCGATCCGGCAAAGCCGACGGCGGCATCGTTGCCCATGACATGGGCACAGACCTGTGTCAGGGCCTCGCACTGGGTGGGGTTCACCTTGCCCGGCATGATTGAGCTGCCGGGTTCGTTTTCGGGCAGGATCAGTTCGCCCAGACCGCAGCGCGGGCCAGACCCCAGCAGGCGGATATCATTGGCGATCTTGAACAGCGACGCGGCCACGGTTTTCAGCGCGCCCGAAATTTCCACCATTGCATCATGGGCCGCCAGTGCCTCGAATTTGTTGGGGGCAGTGATAAAGGGAAGCCCGGTGATGTCGGCCATGTTCGCGGCGACGGTGGTATCCCAGCCTTTGGCGGTGTTCAGACCGGTGCCCACGGCGGTGCCGCCCTGCGCCAGTTCGTAAATCCGCCCCAGCGCATCCTTGATCCGCTGGATGCCCATCGCGACCTGATGGGTATAGCCGGAAAATTCCTGGCTGAGGGTCAGCGGGGTGGCATCCTGTGTATGGGTACGCCCGATTTTGATGATGCCGTCAAATTCGCGCACCTTGGCCTGAAGCGCGGCATGCAGTTTTTCCAGACCGGGCAGGGTGACATCGCGGGCCGTCATGGCGGTTGAAATGTGCATTGCGGTTGGGAACGTATCGTTCGAGGATTGCCCCATGTTGCAGTGATCATTGGGGTGAACCGGGTCTTTCGATCCGATCACGCCACCCAGAAGCTCGATGGCACGGTTGGCGATCACTTCGTTGGCGTTCATGTTGGATTGGGTGCCCGACCCGGTTTGCCAGACGACCAGCGGGAAATTATCGTCAAATTTGCCCTCTACCACCTCGCCAGCGGCCTGAATGATCGCGTTGCCCAGCGTCGCGTCCAGCTTGCCCGAGGCGACATTGGCCTGCGCACAGGCCTTTTTGATCACCCCAAGGGCGCGCACGATGGCGATGGGCTGTTTTTCCCAGCCGATCGGGAAATTGATGATCGAACGCTGCGTCTGCGCCCCCCAATATTTGTCAGCGGGGACTTCCAGTGGGCCAAAGCTGTCGGTTTCTGTGCGGGTCTGGGCCATCATATTCTCCAATTCCAGTGTTGGGTGCGGTTTACCCATACGGATGGATCAAGGCAATCGCGCAGATATGGGCCAATTGGCGCAGGGCGGGCACAGCACCCTTGCCTTGATGGTGATCTGGCCCCACATATAGAGGTGTAAGCTGTAAATGCGTATCCCGCGTGTAAATGTCGCCACGAAAAGGAAGACCATGATGATTTCCGTTTTTGGATCAGAACGTTTCCGGTTGATTGGCATTTTGGGGCTGGTCATGGCGTTGGCGTTGGCGATGGCCGCCCAGATGGCGTTTGCCAATCAGATTGACCGGTTTGCCGGCACCTATACCGGTTCGGTTTCGTTCGAGTCGGGTGGCAAGACGATCCAGCGGGATCTGAATGTAAAGATCGCGCCGACAAAGGCGGGGTTTACCGTCGACTGGACGACCGGCACCTATCGCGCTGACGGGACGCTTAAGGCGAAATCCTATTCGGTCGAGTTTCAGCCAAGCGAACGGGACGGCGTCTATGGCGCGGCGATGAAAAACAATGTGTTTGGCAAGGCCGTGCCTTTGGACCCGATGAAGGGAGAACCCTATGTCTGGGGCCGGATCGAGGATGATACGCTGACCGTGTTTTCCCTCTATGTCTATGACGATGGAGAATACGAGATCCAGCAATTCGACCGCACCCTTGTCGAAGGCGGGCTGGAACTGAAATTCAAAAGCATGCGGGATGGCCACGTTCACCGGGAACTGGGCGCCTATCTGGAACGCGTCGAAGGCTAGATGACCGGGTGACTGTAAGTCTCGCGACCCTGTCAGGGTTTGCGAAAACTGTCGAGTGACACCACGTCCGCGTCCTTGTCCTTGACGGGTTTGTCGCCTTTTTCGGATTGCGCCAGTTCCAGCGTCGCAGGCGCCAGAACATCGCTGTTGGCGCTGTCGTCGTTGTGGTTTTCAAAGCGCAGGCCGAATTCCACCGACGGATCGACAAATGTCTTGATCGCGTCATAGGGAATATAAAGCGGTTCCGGTGCGTCACCGAAATTCAGGGTGATCGAAAACCCTTCGTCCGTCACCTCAAGGTTGTCATACCAGTGCTGCATGACAACGGTCATTTCGCCGGGATACCGGTCGGCCAGCCAATCGGCCAGTTCGACATCAGGGTGGCCGGTGTCAAAGGTGATAAAGAAATGGTGTTCGCCCGGCAGCCCGTTCTCGGCCACGTCCTGCAATACATTCTGGATAAGCCCGCGCATGGCGCGGTGCATCAGGTTTCCGTAATCAATAGAACGGGTCATGGCTTACCCTCTGAATGGTGTTGACACCAGCATAGGGGATTCGATCCGAAACAAAAGACCACTTGATCAATTGCGCCGGTCAGATCACCGAAATGAAGCCGGCGCAGGCAGCCGTGATTGCCAGCGTCACAGGCAGGCCCCGATCAAGGCGCAAGAGCAGCAGTGCAGCCAGCCCCATCAGAGCCAGTGCCACAGGCTGGAGCGTGGCAAGATCGGGCACCGGCAGTGACAGCGGGCCTATTGCGGTCTGATTTACGTCGGCAAATGCAACATGCAGGGCAAACCACAGCGACAGATTAAGGATCACACCCACCACCGCCGCGGTGATGGCTGTCAGGGCAGCGCCCAGACGCGGGCGTGTCGCGATCTGATCCAGCAGAGGGCCGGCCAGAAAAATCCATAGAAAACAGGGTATGAACGTCACCCAAAGCGCCAGTGCGCCCGCTGCAAACGCCATCCCCCATCCGCCCTGATAAAAACCGGCCAGAAGGGCCACGAACTCGGTCACCAGAATAAGCGGTCCGGGGGTGGTTTCGGCCAGCCCCAGCGCGTCGATCATCTGGGCTGTGGTGATCCAGCCGTAATCGGCCACCACGGTTTGTGTCATATAGGCCAGAACGGCATAGGCCCCGCCAAATGTCACCACGGCAAGTTTTGCAAAGAACAGGCCAAGCTGCGTCAGAAAGCTGTGACCGGTCAGCGCAAGAACGGCCAGAGGTGACAGCCACAAACTGCCCCAGATCGCGATTGTGCGCACCAGGCCCTGTCGCGTCGTGGCCGCAGGCAAAGGCGGAGCCTGCACAGGTGTTGCACGGGCCGTGGCGTATCCCCAAAGTGCGGCACAGGCAATGATCAGCGGGAACGGCAGACCAAAGGCAAAGATCGCGATAAAGGAAAGCGCCGCGATCATCCACGCCGCCCGCGAGGTCAGCGCCTTGCGCGCCACCTTGAGCAGCGCCTGCAAGACGATTATGATCACCGTTGCCTTTATGCCGATGAACAGCGCCTGCACCAGCGGCAATTGCCCATAGGTTGCATACCCCAGTGCCAGCGCCGCAATGATCAGCGCACCGGGCAGTACGAACAATCCACCCGCAATCAACCCGCCGCGCACACCATGCAGCCGCCAGCCGGCATAGGTGGCCAGTTGCATCGCCTCGGGGCCGGGCAGCAACATGCACAGGGACAGCGCCCGCAGGAATGTCGGTTCATCCAGCCAGTTGCGATCTTCCACCAGTTCCTTGTGCATCAGGGCGATCTGGGCGGCGGGGCCGCCAAAAGACAACAGCCCGATCCGGGCGGCAACGCGGGTGAGTTCGGACAGATCGGGGGCGTTCATGAATTGCGATCCGCGGGCCAGTCATGGCCTTCGTCCGCGCCATCGCGCGCCCAGCGATAGAGCGCATCATAAAGCGGCATTCCTGCCTCAAACTGGGTCGTATCATCGCGGTATTGCCGTGACAGGCCGACCGAAAACGCCAGCAACCCCGCGGCTTCGGGGGCCAGATCGTGGGCGTTGGTATCCGCGCCGCGTATCACGGTTGAGAGACGATCCAGCGCGGGCGTGCGCAGACCAAATTCGTCCAGCATTGTATCAAAGGTGCATAGCGGGCCACGATGGGACCAGAAAACATCTTCGACATCAAAGGGCGTTGCGCCATAGCGCTCGGCCACACCGTCGACTTCGGACGGGGCCACGAACAGGAACCGCGCGGTTCTGTCGACGAAACGACGGATCAGCCACGGGCAGGCGATCCGGTCGATCTTGGGGCGGTGGCGGGTCACCCACAGCGTGGATTGGTCTGCTGAAACAGTAATGGCGGCAACCGGAATACGCGGCGCGTTCTTCAGGTCGCGCCAGCCGAAATTGCCGCCTTGCAGGTATTCGGCGGCCACGCCCGCGCTGCGCAGCCATGCGACCATACCCTGACTAAGCTTGTGGCCCTTCTGGCAGACAATCACGCAGGCGCGCCCGTTCAGGCGGGCGATCAGGCCGGGAATGTCGGTATGGGGATGGCGGATGGCACCTGGGATCAGAAACGGGTCGGCGGCAAAATCGGGATCGATCGAAACATCGACGATCACGGGCGCATCGGGTGTTCCGATCAGGCGCAGAAGTTGGGGCGGGGTGATTTCATTGGGGGCAGCCATGGCATGCATCCTTTTTGTGCGGAAACATGCGAACCTGCGGCTTGCGCCTCACGGGGCGTTCGCAGTTGAACCCCATGCGCCATGATGGCCGGATCAAAGGGCGCAGGTCAAGGGGCAGGTCAGCCTTTGTTTTTCATCACCCAGCAGGCTGCACCGTGATCATAGCGGATCAGGCGCGGTGCGTTTTTCCTTGGTTGCCTGTACTTGGTGCGCAACCGGTGGACCAGCGCACCTGCGCGTTCAATAAACGTCGGGCGGCGGCGCAGGGTGCGCAATTCCTTGCGATAGGCGCCGCGAACCTGCTGCGACAACTGACCCTGTTCGATTGAAAACGCCCCGAGATGGCTGTTGACCACGTAGAGATCGTGATTTTCGGCAAAGGTTTTCCAGATAAAGTAATCGCCCGCCAGCTTCAGTGGGCGCAAGGCATCCAGATCTATTTCCTGCGTCAGGGAGGCCCGCCAGAACGTGCTTTCCTGTTGCAGGGCGGGCAGGCGGGTGCCGTACATGCCGCAGGCGATGTAGCGCCGTTGAAACGGATGCGGCAGGAAGGAATCGGTGATCACGCCGTCTGCATTGCGCGTGACGGACCGCCCTGTCAGCCAGTTGATATCGGGAAACCGGCCCAGCACGTCGGACACGACTGCAAAAGCGTTTTCATCAAAGACTTCACCCGCCGGCAAATAGCTGGTCACGTCGCCCTTTGTGCGCGCCAGACCCTTGGCCAGCGCATCATACATGCCCTTGTCGGGTTCCGAGATCACGGTGATCCGGTCGTCCTGAAAGCCAGCCACATGATCCAGCGTGTCATCGCTCGAGGCGCCATCGACGACGATGCAATCGAAACTGTCGCGCCCATCCAGAACCGAGGTTTGCGCCAGAAGCCCTGACAGGGTTTTTCCGATTTTCGATCCGGCGTTGAAAACCGGAATGACAATTGAAAAATGCATGGCGCTGCCCGGAATTTTGTTTGTATGCGCATGGTTTACAGATGAAATCTGCGGAACGGAACGGACAAATGCAGGCTCGGCAAGGCTTTGCCCGCCGCCGCTGTGGCCCTTTGGATCGTTTTCGGAAACAGAATGTTCCTGATCCTTGGATTGTCAGGTTGATGCAGGTTCCTTATTTCTGCCACAATTGGTTTATTAGCGAGTGTGTATCATGACTTTTCTTAAAACGGTTTCGGCCGCTACGATTGTGCTGGTCAGCACTGCAAGCGCCCAAGCTTCTTCCATTACAGTTTCGATCTTTGATGCTGCGTCTTACAACGCAGGCTTCGGTCTGGCCCCCAATGTGGGCGAGGATTTCGAGCAATTGGGCAGTACGCTGGGTGAAGGTGAAGTGGCCAACGGATTTGGCACTGCCGTCGGGACGTTCTCGACACTGGGTGGCACTGGTGGCGGTGGTACCGTGACAGGGTTGCCGGGCAACACAGGGAAAACTTTGGCCCTGCGCGATAGCAACGTTTTCGGGCGTGAAAACACCGTTCCGACAGGTGGTTCGTGGTTTCTGGATTCAAACGACACCTGGGGCATGTCCTGGGATGTGTCCATCGGATCCAGATTCGATGCGATATCCTTTATCCTGAACGATGCCAGCGATGTGGGCGCGTTTTTGCGGATCAGTGCAGGCGGCATGGTGGAAGAGTTGCGCACAGGCAGTAAACTGCCGGACGGGAACGCCAAGCTGGTTGTTATCGATTTCGGACAGCAGATGTCGTCGGCCAATATCGTTCTGGGCAATTTTTCATCCCTTGGCGGAAACCAGTACAGCCTGAATGACGGGTTTTCCGTTGACGGTATTCAAGTATCGGCCGTGCCACTGCCGGCTTCGGTTCTGATGCTGGGTGCCGCGATCGGTGGTCTGGGATTTGCCGGCCGGCGCAAGGCCCGAAAAGGGGCCGCAGCGGCATAATTCGACCTATTTGCTTATGTATTCACGTGAAAAGCTCCCCGGACCTCGGGGCGCTTTTCTTTCGTGTGGGTCTCTTGTGACGGTCAGGTTCAGCGACCGCCACATCCCTGTTCGGGCGGCGAGGACGCAGCAGTCGCCGCGACCGGAGCCGAGAGAATGAGGGTGAGAGTGACTATGAAATGTTTCATTGAATAGAGTTTAGGCTCACTTTGAAACGGGACAAGCAAGCCAATTTCACGTTTCTGTGAGTGTTCGGGGCCGCCGGCGAAAAAATATGTTGAAAGTGCAGGCTTCTGTTGCCAGGTGCCTGCGAACCCCGCCTTACGCTGCTAGGCGCAAGGGCTTAAGTTTCGGTTTGGTTACTGCTTACGCAGCAACGGCTACCGGAGCACGATTGTCATTTGCAATTGTACTTTTCGGGCCGATACGGTGGCACCCCGCCGAAACAAAGCTAACCCCTTTAGACGTTCGTCGATCCTATTTCGACCCCATGACCGCCAAATGAACGGGTTTTTGGTGGAGTCGCCGGGTACCGCCCCCGGGTCCGATCCGCGTATTACGAGCGCGTTTATGTTCATAGTCCCGAAGGACAGTTTTTATATAAGACAACCCGTGTTGCGTTTCAATTGCTTGTGCAGCGCGACAAGTATTTTTGAAAAGATGAAGATGCGGTGTCAGAGATTGGCCGCGATGAGCCACAGCGCCAGTGCGGCTTCGATCCCGCCGAACAGCAGGGTCTTGCGCAGCGGCGGGCTGTCCAGCAGCAGGGACAGGCCGCGCCCGAGCGCCGCGCCGGCAAAACAAAACCCCACCATGGCATAGGCCAGCGGCGTTGCGATCCACAGGGCGGCCGCACCCGCCACGACGAAAAGCCCGCCGACCGAAGCACGCATTTCCGACAGCCCCATGGTGGATGTGGTGGGCGCCAGATCTAGCGCAGCGGCAGTAAAGCGCGGCGCAAGAAAGCCGAAAAGCCCAAAGCCGATGGTCAGAAGCGCGGCCACGATGTTGAGAGTATCTGTCATGAGATGCAGGTAGCGCTGCGTGCTGCGCGCGGCAAGGGCCTAGCTTTCGCGTGCGCCCGCGCTTTTACGTGCGGCAAAGACGCTTTGGGCCAGGGCCTGGGTCTCGGCCTCGAGCGCGGACAGCGCGGCGCTGGTTTCATCGCCGTCCTGTGTTTCCAGCGCATCGGCGATGCGGGTGTGCAGCGCCACGATGCGCGCGCGGTCGCGGGCGGTAAAGGTGATCATGTTCATCAGGGGCTGCATCGCTTCGACAGCGCCCGCCAGTTGATAGCTGAGCACGGGATTGCCTGCGCCATCGACCAGCGCGCGGTGAAACGCCACATCAGAGGCGCAGAACGCCTCGTCCGTCAGGCCAGGCTGGGACTGGCGGTGGATTTCGGCGCGCATCGTGGCCAGATGATCGGCGCTGCGGCGCGTGGCCGAAAGCGGGGCGCAGGCGCGTTCCAGTGCGTAACGCGCTTCGCACGCGGTTTCAAAGCTGACCGCGTTCATGCTGAGCAGCAATGTGGATGTGGTGATTTGCTGGTTGTAGGCGTCTTCAAAGCTGATCCGGTTGACAAAGGCGCCGCCGGAGGCACCGCGCTGGGTGCGGATCAGGGATTGGGCCGCCAGACGTTTCAGGGCCTCGCGCACGGTGGGGCGCGACACCTGGAACTGTTCGACCAGTTCGGCCTCGGACGGGAGGCGGGCATCAACGATCAGCGCGCCGGACATAATCGCGTCGCGAATGGCGGTGGCGATCTGGGCCGACAGGTCTGCGGGGTTGTCTGGATCAATTTTCATTTGTCAGACAATTAAATGTCTGACATTAAAAAGGCAAGTCCTTGAGTCGGCGAACATGCGGGAGAATTCGGTGAGCCTGACACCTGTACGCAATATTTTGTGGATCGGATTTTTTGCGGCCATTCTGGCGGCATGGTGGGTCATGTATTCCATGAGCGCCGATATGGATCTGGATCTGCTGGGGCGCCCGGGACCGATGGGGCAGGCGATGCAGGGCATGGATCCGCGTATGGACATGTACATGCCGATGGCCACTTTCGGCCCGCTGTTCTGGATGTGGGCGATCATGATGGCGGCGATGATGCTGCCGACGCTGGTGCCGACCCTGCGCAGCTACGAGGATCTGATGACCAGCGCCACAGGCACCCGGGCCGGATGGCTGGGCGTATTGCTGGGCTATTTCGTGGTCTGGGTCGGGTTTGCGGCGCTGATTGCGCTGGTGCAACTGGCGCTGCTGTTTTCCGGCGCGATCGACATGCTGGGCATCGCCACATCGCACTGGTTTGCCGGTGGATTGCTGATCGCGGTCGGGGCGTTCCAGTTCACCCGCGCCAAAGAGGTATGCCACGGCGTTTGCCACAGCCCGATGATGTATTTTCTGGGCCACTGGCGGACCGGATTTGGCGGCGGCATGCGTATGGGGCTGGGATTGGGCGCGTTCTGCGTGGGCTGTTGCTGGGGCTTCATGGTGCTTGGCTTTGTCGGCGGGGTGATGAGCCTGTTGTGGATGGGGTTGGCGACGCTGTTCATGGTGATCGAAAAACTGCCCCAGATCGGGCATTATGTGACGAAACCGATGGGATTTGCGTTGATCGCGGGCGGATGCGCCGTGATGGCGGCCCCGTACACGACACTGATTTAAAGGGAGAGAGACATGGCGACCAAAAGACCTGATGCGGATCGTTTGCCAATATCGCAACGGATCGACCAGCGGATGCCCAACCCCAAACGGCGGCAGACAAATGCAACCGAATGGGCAATCAAGGGAGAGCTGTTCCTGAACTGCTCGTGTACCGTATTCTGCCCCTGTGTTGTTTCACTGGGTGCACACCCGCCGACCGAAGGCCATTGCCACGCGTGGATGGCGATTGCCATTGATGAGGGCCATTACGAAGGCGAGGATCTGGGTGGTCTGAAAGTCGGGCTGCTGGTGGATATTCCCGGTCGCATGGGCGAGGGCAACTGGAAGGTCGCCGCTTATGTCGACGAACGTGCCAGCCAGAAAGCCTATAACGGCATCCTGCAAATCTTTTCCGGAGCCGCGGGCGGCACGACGGGCCTGTTCACGATGCTGGTGTCCGAAATCATCGGCGCGGAAAAGGCGCCGGTCGAGATCGTGCGCGAAGGCAATCGCCGGTCGATCAATATCGGCCGCAAGATACAGGGCGAGATCGAGATGATCGCGGGGCTGAGCCCGGAACATCCGGTGATGGTCAGCAATTCCAAATACTGGATGGGGCCGGACATAATTGCCGCCAAGGGGCTGAAAAGCCGCGTGCGCGATTACGGGCGGGTGTGGGATTTTGCCGGCATGTCGGCCGAAATCTGCCCGATCGACTGGAAAGGCCCCAAGTGATGATCGACCGCGGGTATTGCGTCACGATGGCGCGCTACAATGCGTGGCAGAACACACAGATGACCGACACTCTCAAGGCGCTGGATGAAAAGGCTTTGCATCAGGACCGGGGCGCGTTTTTCGGATCGATCATGGCGACGCTCAATCATCTGGTCTGGGGCGATCATCTGTGGATTTCGCGCTTTGACGGGGGCGATCCGCCTGCGGTGGGCCCCAAGGAAGGACTGGTACAGCACCCCACTTTTGCCAGTTGGAGCGCCGCGCGGTTCAAAACCGATGGACGGATTCTGCAATGGGCGCAAATGCTGAACAATATCGACCTGAAAGGCGATCTGACATGGTTTTCCGGCGCCGTTGGAAAAGAACTGACAAAGCCCAAGGAGATCTGTGTGATGCAGCTTTTCAATCATCAGACCCACCATCGCGGGCAAATCCACGCGATGATGACCGCCGCAGGACTGAAAACGTCCGATACCGATCTTCCCTTTATGCCGGAACCTGAATAATGGCCCTGATCTCTCCCTCCCGCCGTTTGCGGCGCACCCCTTTTTCCGACTGCGTCGAGGCCGCTGGCGTGAAAGCGTACACGGTTTACAACCGGATGTTGCTGCCCACTATGTTCGAGACGGTTCAGGCCGATTACCGGCATCTGAAGGATCACGTGCAGGTGTGGGATGTGGCCTGCGAGCGGCAGGTGGAATTGCGCGGCCCGGATGCGGCGCGTCTGATGCAAATGCTGACGCCGCGCGATCTGCGCGGCATGCTGCCGGGGCAGTGTTACTATGTGCCCATCGTCGATGAAACTGGCGGGATGCTGAACGATCCGGTTGCGGTCAAATTGACGGAAGACCGCTGGTGGATTTCGATTGCCGACAGTGACCTGTTGTTGTGGGTCAAGGGCGTGGCCAACGGTTATCGGCTGGACGTGTTGGTGGATGAACCCGATATTTCGCCACTGGCGGTGCAGGGGCCCAAGGCCGACGATCTGATGGAACGGGTGTTCGGAGAGTCGGTGCGCAGCATCCGCTTTTTCCGCTACGGGCTTTACCAGTTCGAGGGGCGCGATCTGGTCGTGGCACGATCAGGCTATTCCAAGCAGGGCGGGTTCGAGATCTATGTCGAGGGCAGTGATCTCGGCATGCCCTTGTGGAACGCGCTGTTCGAGGCCGGAGAAAATCTGAACGTGCGGGCCGGGTGCCCCAACGGGATCGAGCGGGTCGAGGCGGGTTTGCTGTCTTACGGCAATGACATGACGGATGACAACACGCCGCATGAATGCGGGCTGGGGCGGTTTTGCGACACCCAGACGGCAATCGGCTGTATCGGGCGGGATGCATTGCTGCGGGTGGCCAAGGAAGGGCCGGTGCAGCAGGTGCGCCCGATTGCGATTGACGGCGATGCCGTGCCCGGATGTGACCGCGCGTGGCCGGTCTTTGCCAAGGGCAAACGTGTGGGGCAGGTGACATCGGCGGCCTGGTCGCCCGATTTCAAAACCAACGTGGCCATCGGCATGGTGCGCATGACCCATTGGGACGCGGGCACCAGGCTTGAGGTCGAAACCCCCGATGGCATGCGCGGTGCAACCGTGCAGGAGACATTCTGGTTGTAGTCCCGCCAACCCCCGCCGGAGCCTCCGGCGGGAGTATTTGCGGACAAATGAAGAGGAAGGCGGTGCGCAAGGTGCCGCCGCGCGGAACAGGAGAATAAGATGTTTAACGCATTGGTCGTGAACAAGAATGAAGACGGAAAAACCAGCGCAGCGGTGTCGCAGATCGGTCTGGATGATCTGCCCCATGCCGAGGTGACTGTCGCGGTTGAATATTCCACGGTGAATTACAAGGACGGGCTGTGCATCGGTCCGGGGGGCGGTTTGGTGCGCAATTATCCGCATGTGCCCGGGATCGATTTTGCCGGCACTGTCGAAAGTTCAGAGGACGCGCGCTATAAACTCGGCGACAAGGTGGTGCTGACAGGCTGGCGCGTGGGCGAGGCGCATTGGGGCGGATATTCGCAGAAGGCACGGGTCAAGGCCGACTGGCTGGTGCCCTTGCCCGAAGGGCTGGACACGCGCGCTGCGATGGCGGTAGGAACGGCCGGTTTCACCGCGATGCTGGCGGTGATGGCGTTGGAGGATCACGGGCTGAAGCCGGGGCACGGGCCGGTACTGGTGACCGGCGCTGCCGGTGGGGTTGGATCGGTTGCCACGGCCATTCTGGCGCATCTGGGACACGAAGTGGCCGGTGTAACCGGACGCCCCGAAACTGCCGATTATCTGAAATCGCTGGGCGCAACACAGATTGTCGCGCGCGAAGACATCAACGAAACCGTCAAGCGTCCGCTTGAGGGCGAAACCTGGGCGGGCTGTGTCGATGCCGTGGGGGGGGCAATGCTGGCGCGGGTGCTTGGACAGATGAAATACGGGGCTTCCGTGGCTGCTGTTGGCCTTGCCGGCGGGGCGGATTTGCCTGCGACGGTCATTCCGTTCCTGTTGCGCGGTGTGAACCTTTTGGGGATCGACAGCGTGATGCAGCCCTATGACAACCGAGTGCGGGCCTGGGCGCGGATTGCCAAGGATCTGCCGATGGACAAGCTGGATGCGATGGTGCAACCGGCGACGCTGGGCGATCTGCCGCAACTGGGGAAAGACATTCTGAAAGGCCAGGTCAAGGGCCGGGTTGTGGTGGATGTGAACGCGTAAGTGGCAAGGGATTAAAAGATCAAAGGCAGCGCAAGCTGCCTTTTTTTGTTGACATAGTGCCGCTTATGATGAGCCTGAGATGTATGTATTGCTGCAATATCAGGCACAATAAAAACGCAATACGCAAAAATGACCGTCTTTCTTTCGGGCGGCAGTGGAGGGAAAAATGCCAATAAAACCAGCTCTAACGGAGCTGCCGATCAAGACGGCAGCGTCCGGATTTTATCGAGGGTTCACCAAGGATGTGACCATTACGGCCAAGTTACTGGTCGGTGCGCTGATCCTGTGGGCCATCGCGTTCCCCGATCAGGCGGCCAGCGTTCTGGGGGCACTGAACAGTATCATTCTTGCATCGTTCAGTTACTGGTACGTCTATGTGATGGCGTTTTTCGTGATCCTGTGTTTCGCGCTGGCGCTGTGGCCGACGGCGGGCAAGCTCAAGCTTGGGCTTGAGTCTGACAAACCGGAATTTTCGAACTTTTCGTGGTTTTCCATGATGTTCGGCGCCGGTATCGGTATCGGGATGCTGACCTTTGCAACGGCAGAGCCGATGTATCATTTCGGATCGAACCCCGCGACGATCATGGGTGACACCGAAGGCAGCACTGCCGGAAACGTGCGGGATGCCTATATCTGGTCGTTCACCCACTGGGGGCTTGCGGCATGGGCGTCTTATGCGATTGTCGGGCTGGCGCTTGGCTATTTCTCGTATCGGCGCGGGCTGCCGTTGACCATCCGGTCGGCACTGGTGCCGATTTTTGGCACAAAGCTGTCTGGTCCGGTAGGACATGCTGTGGACGTGGTGGCGGTTGTTGCCACGGTTCTGGGTGTGGCGCAGACGCTGGGCTTTGGCGTGGAGCAGTTTATTGCGGGCCTTTCGCGGATCGGCTTCGGCGACTGGCTGTACACGACGGCGGCGGATGGTTCGCAATCATCCTCGACCAGCGCGATCATCTTTGCACTGCTGATCATCATGGGTGCATCGACGCTGTCGGCGCTTTCCGGTGTGGGCAAGGGGATCAAGTGGCTGTCCAACATCAACATGGGCCTCAGCTTTTTCGTTCTGACCTTCTTTGTCATCTTCGGATCGACCTTCTTTGGGCTGTCGGCGTTGTTTGTCGGTATCTGGGATTATCTCCTGTCCATTCCGGGGAACATCTTTACCGTCTGGTCGGCAACACCCATGGATGCGTTTGTGGCAAATGTGCCGGCAAGCGTTCAGGCGTTGCCCGCCAAGACGCTGTCGGCCGTGTATGACGGCGCGACAAGCCCGTGGGGCACTTTGGCGTCCTTTACCGAAGGATTGCCGGAAGGTGCCGCATCTTTGCCGGCAGGTGATATTGCAGCGGCCTATGCTGCGGCCACCGAAAGCAGACTGTCGGGCTGGCAGGGTGCCTGGACCATCTTCTACTGGGCCTGGTGGATTGCGTTCGCGCCGTTCGTCGGCGTGTTTCTGGCACGGATCTCGAAAGGTCGTACGGTGCGGGAATATGTTCTGGGTGCGATGGTGATCCCGGCGCTGATGTGTTTCGTCTGGTTCGCGATCGTGGGCGGTACAGCCATCGATCTGGAACTGACCGGCGAAGCAAACGGTGCCATTGTCGGCGCTGGTCAGGCAGACCAGTTGTTCGCGATGCTGGGTGTGATCCTGAGCGAAACACTGGCCTGGCTGATGTCGATCCTGATTGTTGTGCTGTTGCTGACCTATCTGGTCACGTCGGCGGACAGCGCGGTGCTGATCATCAACACGATCAACGCGGCGGGTGATGAAGGACCAAAGGCGCGCCCGCATATCCTGTTCTGGGGCGCTGCCCTGGCATTGGTTGTGGGCGGTCTGATTATTGCCGGCGGTCTGGGCGCGATCCAGACGGCGATGGTGATCGGGGCCTTGCCGTTCAGCTTTGTGATGGTGTTGATGGGCGTTTCGCTGATCAAGGCGATCTGGCGTGACGGGCAGCGTATCAAGCATGGTTTGCCCACCACATCGGTTGTCGCGGCCGAACCCGCGGAATAGCAACCGCGTTACAATTTACTCTGCAAGATCAGGCCGCCTTTCGGGGCGGCCTTTTTTTTGTGGTCTTGACGCATGATGCGGGACGCGCCACCAATCTGCCATGACACTTGATATCGATTTTGTCCGGGCGCAATTCCCGGCGTTCAGCGAACCGAGCCTGCGCGGTCAGGCCTTTTTTGGAAACGCGGGCGGGTCTTATACCTGCAAGCCGGTGATCGACCGGTTGTTCCGCTTTTATACGCAGCGCAAGGTGCAGCCCTATGCGCCCTATGCCGCGTCACAACTGGCGGGCTGCGAAATGGACGAGGCGCGCGCCCGGCTTTCGGCCATGCTTGGGGTGGCGGGCGACGAGTTGAGCTTTGGCCCGTCAACGACACAGAACACCTATGTTCTGGCCCGTGCGTTCGGGGACTGGATGCAAAAGGGCGAGGCGATAATCGTGACCAATCAGGATCACGAGGCAAATTCCGGGCCGTGGCGGCGTCTGGCCGATCAGGGGATCGAGGTGCGCGAGTGGAAGATCGACCCCGTTAGCGGTATGCTGAACACCGATGATCTGGATGAGTTGCTGGACGAAAAGGTACGGTTGGTGTGCTTTCCGCATTGCTCCAACGTGATCGGCGCGATCAATCCGGTGGTTGAAATCACTGCAATGGCCCATGCGGCGGGCGCGTTCGTGTGTGTTGACGGGGTCAGTTATGCGCCACACGGGTTCCCCGATGTCGGGATGCTGGGGGCCGATATCTATCTGTTATCAGCCTATAAGACATACGGGCCGCATCAGGGATTGATGGTGATCCGGCGGGCCTTGGGGGAATTGCTGCCCAATCAGGGGCATTATTTCAATGCGGACAGCTTGTATAAACGCTTTACCCCGGCGGGTCCGGACCATGCCCAGATAGCCGCCTGCGCCGGAATGGCGGATTACATCGACGCGCTCCATGCACATCACGGTGGTGGCGGCGATATGGCGCCAGCCAGGAAATCCGCCTTTGTGCACGACCTGATGCGCGCCCATGAAACCAGACTGTTGCAGCCGCTTCTGGACTGGGCAAACAGCCGTAATTCCGTCAGGCTGATCGGGCCGGACAAGGCGAGCGGACGGGCGCCGACCGTGGCGCTGGATCTGGGGCGCGCGGCCTTTCCGCTGGCGAAAAAGCTGGCGGATCGCGGGATCATGGCCGAGGGCAGTGATTTTTATGCGGTGCGCGCGCTGGAAGCGTTGGGTATCTCGCCCGAGGACGGTGTGCTGCGGCTGAGTTTCACCCATTACACCGCACAATCCGAAATGGACCAACTTTTGAACGCTTTGGACGATATCGTTTAATCCGGACGGACGTGGCGCGCGTATAAAGCTAAAAGACGATAATAAAAGGCACCTTGTGCAGTCAAATACCCCCATCATAATGTGGTTCCGGCGCGATCTGCGCCTGTCCGATCACCCGGCACTTTGTGCGGCGGCTGAGTCCGGCCGCCCTGTCATACCCGTATTCATCTGCGATGACGCGGTGCGCGGGTTGGGCACCGCGCCACAATGGCGTCTGGGTCTTGGGGTCGGCCATTTGCAGGACCGCCTGCGCGAAAAGGGCAGCGATCTGATCCTGCGGCAGGGGCGCGCGCTAGATATGTTGCAAGACCTTATCCGGGATACGGGTGCGACGGCGGTTTACTGGAGCAGGCTCTATGATCCGGATACGGTGGAACGCGATACGGAAATCAAGGCAACGCTGAAGGATCAGGGCATCGACGCGCGATCCTTTGGCGGGCATCTGATGTTTGAACCGTGGAGCGTGGAAACAAAAACCGGCGGGTATTACAAGGTATTCACGCCGTTCTGGCGGTCGGTGCAGGGGCGCGATGTGGCCTATCCGCTGGCTGAACCCGCAACCCTGCCGGCCCCCGATGACTGGCCAAAATCAGAGCCGCTGGCAGATTGGGCGCTGGGGCGTGGCATGTATCGCGGCGCAGAGATCGTGCGCCCCCATATCCAACTGGGCGAGGCAGCGGCGCAGGACAGGCTGGATTATTTTATCGATGAACTGGTGGGGGACTACGTTGCCAACCGGGACCGTCCGGGCGTGGATGGCACATCAAACCTGTCCGAAAACCTGGCCTTGGGCGAAATCAGCCCGCATCAGTGCTGGCATGCGGGCGCGCGCGCGCAGGATCAGGGCAAACAGGGCGCGGAAACGTTTCTCAAGGAACTGGTGTGGCGCGAGTTTGCTTATCACCTGATGCATCACACACCGCGTATTCTGACCGGTAACTGGAAACCGGACTGGGATGAATTCCCTTGGCAGACTGACGGTGATCATCCCGATGTGCTGGCGTGGAAACAGGGGCGCACCGGATTGCCCTTTGTCGATGCCGCCATGCGCGAGATGTATGTGACAGGCCGGATGCACAACCGCGGGCGGATGATCGTGGCCAGTTACCTGACCAAACATCTGCTGACCCACTGGAAAATCGGGTTGGACTGGTTTGCCGATTGCCTGACCGATTGGGATCCGGCCAGCAACGCGATGGGCTGGCAGTGGTCGGCCGGATCGGGGCCGGATGCGACACCCTATTTCCGGGTGTTCAATCCTGCCAGCCAACTGGACAAGTTCGACCCCAAGGGCGTCTATGCCGATAAATGGATCGCCGAAGGCCGCGCGCGGCCAAGTGCCACCGCGTTAAGCTATTTTGATGCCGTTCCAAAGCGCTGGGGCCTGTCCCCGGATGATGCGTATCCCGACCCGATTGTAACGCCGGCGGACGGACGCAAAAGGGCACTGGGCGCCTATGAAGATCGTGGATTCTGATGAAACATATGACTGAAACCTTGAAGGGCCACGCCGCAGCGCCTAGCCTTTTTCTGCAAGAGAACGAAGAAGGAGCGGGGATGATCCTGACGACAACAGACGGCCAGAAAGGGCTGCCCCGTTATTTTTCGAATGTTTTTGCGATGTCGCAAGGCATGAACAACGGATGGGTCGATTTTGTTTTGCCCGATGGCCGCCGGTTTCGCGCCCACGGCAAGAATCCCGGTCCCGTGGCCGAAATTGACATACACAACGACGATTTGTTCGCCCGCCTGATCCGCGAAGGCGATCTGGGGTTCTGTGACGGCTATCTTGAAGGATGGTGGTCGACCCCCGACTTGCAGGCGTTCATGGATCTGGTGCATGCCGACAACGAAGACATATATGACGGGTTTCCCGGAATGGGCATTGTACGTCTGTTTGAACGGGTGCGGTTCTGGCTGCAGCGCAACCACAAGAACCAGGCGCGCAAGAACATTTCCTATCACTACGATCTGGGCAACGATTTCTATAAATTGTGGCTGGACGACACGATGACCTATTCCAGCGCCATCTTTCAGACGGGGCAGGAAAGCCACGAGGCCGCCCAGATTGCCAAATATGCCAGTATGGTGGATCAGATGGGCGCACAGCCCGGCGATCATATTCTGGAAATCGGCTGTGGTTGGGGCGGTTTTGCCGAATACGCCGCCAAAGAGCGCGGCCTGAAGGTGACAGGGCTTACCATCAGCGAAGAGCAAATCAACTATGCACGAAAGCGCATTGAAAAGGCTGGGCTTTCCGGAATGGTGGATTTCAAGCTTCAGGATTATCGCGACGAAAAGGGCGTCTATGACGGCATTGCCAGTATCGAGATGTTCGAAGCGGTTGGCGAACAATACTGGCCGATCTATTTCGAAACGGTGCGTGAACGGCTGAAGCCGGGCAAGAACGCGACCTTGCAAATCATCACCGTTGCCGACCGGCGTTGGGACGTTTACAAGCGTGGGCCCGATTTCATCCAGAAATACATCTTTCCGGGCGGCATGCTGCCCAGCCCGTCTGTGCTGCGCGCGCAGATCGAAAAATCCGGTCTTGGCATCGTCCGGTCGCTGGAATTCGGCAAAAGCTACAGCCTGTCATTGCGGCGCTGGCATGAAACATTCAACGAAAAGTGGGATCAGATCGCAGCCCTTGGCTTTGATCAGAGGTTTCGAAGAATGTGGAATTTTTATCTCACCTCTTGCGCTGCGACGTTTGAAAGTGCCAACTGTGACGTAACCCAGATCACAATATCACGGCCCACATGATTCAAATGAAGATACATGCCTAACGCCGCCCGCCTTGTCGCCGCTGTCGGGCTGGCTGTGCTGGCCTTTATCGCCTCCGGTATGATTATGCCGTTGATGCCCGAAAGCACGGATTTCGGGTATTTCACAATCGTGAACATCGTTCTGGGCGTGCTGTGCGGCTGGGTTGTGATGGGCAAGCGGGCAGGGCGGGGCACCACGGCCGCGATCAACAACGGGTTTACCGGTATGGTCAGTCTGGTGTTCTGGGGTCTGTTCGTGCAGGGCTGCAACGAAATGGTACGCCTTGCGATGCGTAACCGCTATGACAACGCGTTCGAAGCGGTGATCGCGATTTTCGAACTGATGGCCCAGTTTGGTATGGTGTTGCTGAACGGCCCGCTGATCATGGTTCTGGTGATCGGCGGCGTGATTGTCGGCCTGCTTACGGAACATGCGTCGCGGAAATGGCGCTGACGGCATGACTTCATTCTTTTGTTATGGCACGTTGCGGCATCTGCCGCTTCTCGGGATCGTGTTGGGGCGCGCACCTTCAAGTCTGGACATGGCGCAGGCGGTGTTGCCCGATCATGCTGTGTACTGGGCCAAGGATCAGACCTTTCCGATGATTGTCGCGCAGGCTGGCGCGCAGGCGCAGGGCCTGCTGATCCGCGGGTTAAGCGATGAAGACGTGGCGCGGCTGGATTTCTACGAATCCGGGTTCGATTATGATCTGAGCCCGGTCCATGTGGTGACGGAGGACGGCAATGCCGAACCGGCACAGGTTTTTTTCCCCGATGTATTGCTGTGGCAGCCCGGTGCGCCGTGGTCCCTGACCGAATGGGAAAAGGATTGCGGGCCACTGGCCTCGACGGCCGCGATAGAAGTGATGGATTATTTCGGGGTCAAATCCGACGATCAGATCGGGCGCATGTTCCCGATGATACAGGCCCGCGCCGCCGCCCGTCTGAACGCAGCGGCGGGCGTGCCGGTCAGCCCAAGCGGCCTGAGCCGCGCGGATGTCCGGATTTCACAGCACCGGCGCGCCTATGCCGATTTCTTTGCGCTGGATGAATATGATCTGTCGTTTCGCCGGTTCGACGGGCAGGAAACCGATATTGTCAAACGTGCGGTTTTCATGGGCGGGGATGCTGCAATTGTGCTGCCCTACGATCCGGTGCGCGATGTGGTTCTGCTGGTGGAACAGATGCGCATGGGGCCGCTGGGGCGTGGTGATCCGGATGTCTGGCAGCTTGAACCGGTTGCGGGGCGATTGGATGCCGGGGAAACGCCGCAACAAACCGCCTATCGCGAAACGCTGGAAGAGGCGGGGGTTGAACTTTATACGCTTGAAAACGTTGCGGATTGTTATCCGTCCCCCGGCGCATCCAGCGAATTTTTCTATGTCTATGTCGGCCTTGCGAATTTGCCGGATAAGACCAATGGCACCGGCGGGCTGGACAGCGAGAACGAGGATATTCGCGTGCATCTGATCGGATTTGATGCGCTGATGGCGATGCTGGATCGGGGCCATATCCGGAATGCGCCGCTGGTGCTGGCCACGCTGTGGCTGGCGCGGCACCGCGACAGGTTGCGAAATACCGCCTGACCCCGTCAATGGCTTGAGGTCGCGGCGGCGCGCGGGTACATCTGTCCAAGGCGTCAACGCCACTGAATAATCGAGGACGTATCATGCACATTGCATCAGATCTGGCCGGGGCGGTCGGCAACACTCCGTTGATCCGGTTGAAACAGGCCAGTGAGGCAACCGGATGCGAGATTCTGGGCAAGGCCGAATTCATGAACCCGGGCCAGTCGGTCAAGGACCGTGCGGCGTTGTTCATCATCCGTGATGCGATTGCGCGCGGTGATCTGAAACCAGGTGGCACGATTGTCGAAGGCACGGCGGGCAACACCGGCATCGGTCTGGCGCTGGTCGGCGCCTCGATGGGGTTCAAGACCGTTATCGTGATGCCGGAAACCCAAAGCCAGGAAAAAAAGGATATGTTGCGCCTGATCGGAGCAGAGCTGGTTCTGGTGCCGGCGGTGCCCTATCGCAATCCGAATAACTTTGTGCGCTATTCAGAGCGACTGGCGCGCGAAATGGCCAAGACCGAACCCAACGGCGCGATCTGGGCGAACCAGTTTGACAACGTGGCCAACCGACAGGCCCATGTCGAGGGCACCGGACCGGAAATTTGGCAGCAGACCGACGGCAAGGTTGACGGGTTTATCTGTGCGGTCGGATCAGGCGGAACGCTGGCCGGTGTGGCGCAGGCCTTGCAACCCAAGGGGGTCAAGATCGGATTGGCGGATCCGGATGGCGCATCGCTTTACAATTTTTACACCAGTGGTGAACTGGTGATGTCCGAAGGTGGGTCGATCAATGAAGGGATCGGGCAGATCCGGATCACCAAGAATCTGGAAGGTCTGACACCGGATTTCAATTACAACATTCACGATGCCGAGGCACTGCCCTATGTGTTTGATCTGCTGGAACACGAAGGTCTGTGTCTGGGCGGTTCATCCGGCATTAACATCGCGGGAGCGGTGCGGATGGCCAGAGATATGGGACCGGGCCATACGATCGTAACCATATTGTGCGATTACGGCACGCGGTACCAATCCAAGCTGTTCAATCCTGATTTCCTGCGCGAAAAGAACCTGCCGCAGCCGCGCTGGCTGACACAGGCGCCGGCCAGCATCCCCGGCGTGTTCGAAGACGTATGAAAACGTTACGCACCCTTATCGCGGCCTTTTGCCTTGTGCTGTGCGCCGGGCTGGCCGTTGCCCAAGGCAAG
The DNA here is from genome assembly GCF_051013555.1 of Sulfitobacter sp. TBRI5. NCBI lineage: Bacteria > Pseudomonadati > Pseudomonadota > Alphaproteobacteria > Rhodobacterales > Roseobacteraceae > Sulfitobacter > Sulfitobacter sp. TBRI5. Next base: position 3,122,434 of record NZ_CP112884.1, read on the forward strand.
GCGCCGGATTACGACGCGTGGGACTCGACTGCTGCGCGCGCCGAGGCGGCCATTGAGGCCAATCGTGCGTCGGTCATCACGATGGAAAACCTGCGCAAGGAAATCGTGGCGTTCCGCAAACAGTTTCAGGACGCGCAAAGCATCAATGACACTCGCATAAGTACGCTGAATGCGCAGCTTGAAGCGCTGGGTCCTGTTCCCGAGTCAGGCGATCCGGAACCGGTAGCCGTGCGTCGTGAAAACCTGAAGAACCAACTGGCTCAGGCGCGCGAGCCTGTGGTCGCGGCACAGGAAGCCTATAGTCTTGCTGATGCTCTTGTGTCGGAAATCGACAAGCTGATCCGCGAACGGATGCGCGACGATTTTCTGGAACGGTCCCCGTCGCCTCTTAACCTGTCGGAATGGCCCGTCGCGTTTGAACATGTTTTGCGATCCTTGCGTGCCATCGGAGCCGAGTCAAAGGCGATGCGCAACGCGCCCACCCGCACCGTAACGACACGCGATAATCTGCCAGTGATTATTGCACTGGCCGCGATTGGCCTCGTCCTGATCGCGCGCGGCGGGCGCTGGTCCAAACGTCTTGGCGCGCGTTTCGCTCTTTTGGGTGGGGGCGGCGCGCGGATCTGGCAGTTGATCGTCTCGCTTGGGCGCATCATTCTGCCGTTGATTGGTCTGGTGGCTATTGCACAGGCCTTTGTTCTGACCGGAAATCTTGGGTTGCGCGGTAGCACGCTTATCTTCGCCATTCCCGCGTGGGGGGCGATTATCCTGTTGTTCCGCTGGTTGTGCGAACAGGTTTTCGCAAAAAACGAAGATGACCCGCTTTTGAATTTGCCGCTTCAGCGCCGCGCCGAGGCACGGTTCTACGGCACATTCCTCGCGGTTCTGATCGTGTTGCGCAGCTTTTTCGAAATGCTTTCGAATTTCGAACGGTTTTCCCCTCAGGTCGAAGCGATCCTGTTTTTCCCGCAAGTCCTGTTGGCCGGATTGGTGTTTTCGAGGTTGGGCCAGATCTTGCGCAACATCCCGAAACCGGAGGACGACGAGGACGCAACGCAGAAAAGCAATGCGGAATGGCTGGCGCGCAATATCGGCACGGCCATGGCGGCGATCGGCATTGCGACACCAATACTTGCCGCGTTCGGATACACCGCCGCCAGCAAGGGCATCATTTTCCCGATGATCGCAACCACCTGGGCGCTGGCCCTGGTGTTGGTGCTGAACCGGCTTGCAACCGACATTTATGTCTGGGTCACAAAAAAGGGTGAGGCAGGGCGCGATGCGCTGGTACCGGTCCTGTTGGGGTTTGGGCTTACTCTGGCATCACTGCCGTTTCTGGCCTTGTTCTGGGGTGCCCGGATTGCTGATCTGTATGAATGGTGGCTGAACTTTCTGGGCGGATTTTCCATCGGCGGCGTCCAGATTTCTCCTTCGGCGTTTCTGACATTTGCTGTCGTTTTTGCCATCGGCTATTCGATCACCCGCTTGTTGCAAGGGACCATGCGCAACACGGTTCTGCCAAAAACGCAGATTGATCCCGGCGGCAAGACAGCGATTGTTGCGGGGCTGGGATATGTCGGGATTTTCATTGCATCCGTGGTGGCGATCACTGCGGCGGGCATCAATCTGTCATCAATTGCGATTGTGGCTGGTGCGCTGTCCGTCGGGATCGGTTTCGGTCTTCAGACCATCGTGCAGAACTTTGTCAGCGGGATCATCCTGCTGATCGAACGTCCGATTTCCGAAGGCGACTGGATCGAAGTGAATGGCCAGATGGGATATGTGCGCGATATTTCGGTGCGCGCGACACGGATCGAAACCTTTGACCGCACCGATGTGATCATACCCAACGCCGATTTTGTCAGCGGTACGGTCACGAATTATACGCGCGGCAATACCGTGGGTCGTGTGATCGTCAGCGTCGGTGTGGCTTACGGCACCGATACCAAACGCGTGGAAGAGATTTTGCGCGAGATTGCGAACGCGCACCCCATGGTTCTGGCCAATCCGGCACCGAACATCGTGTTCCAAAGCTTTGGTGCGGACTCGCTGGATTTTGAAATCCGGGCGATCCTGCGCGATGTGAACTGGGTATTGTCCGTGAAATCCGACATGAACCACGAAATCGCGAAACGGTTCGAAGAAGAAGGTATCGAAATTCCGTTTGCCCAGCGTGACATCTGGTTGCGCAATCCCGAAGTGCTGAACCGCGGCGAAGGCTGAAGGCGGGGTTTATCGCCTTACTTGCCGTTTGTCGCGGACCGGTGCGGCGCGGCCGGATCGATATCGACATAGGGTTCCGGATCGGGCAGGCCTTCGCGGGACAACAGGATCGCCACCGGGCGCAGCACCTCAAACTGGCCGCAGATGATCATGCCTGCCACCATGATCGGAACCGACAGGAACATGCCCGGAATGCCCCAGACCGCCCCCCAGAAGGCCAGCGACAGGATGATCCCGAACGAGGAAACGCGCAATGTTCGCCCGGTCAGAAGCGGATCGATCACGTTGCCGATGACGAACTGCAAGATCGCCACGATCAGGAAAATCGCAAATGTTGCCCCGGCATCGCCCAGTTCGACATAGGCGACCAGTGTCACCAGCAGCGTCGCCACGATAGAGCCGACTGACGGAATATAGTTCAACACAAAGGTCAGAACCCCCAGCGCCACGGCCAGTTCCAGCCCAAAGCCGACGCAGACCATACCGACCAGAGTTCCGGTAACGGCCCCGACCGATGTTTTGACCAGCAGATAATAGTTCACGTTGTGCATGATCGACGCGATCACTCGGCGCACCTGTTGCGCCCGTGACGGATCGCGCAACATATTGTCCAGCTTGGCCCCGAACCAGATCCGTTCGACGAACAGGAACCCGACAAACAGGATGACGATGACAGTGGCCGACATCAGGTTGCCTGCCTGTCCCGCGATGGTGCGCAGATACCCCGAAACCTTGATAGAGCCGAGGGATTGCAGGATCGACGCCTCGACCTCTTCACCCATCCAGGCGAACAGCGATGCGATCGCGGCGGGGGCGCTTTCGGATATGCGCAATGTGGTCATCAGAACCGGGTTCACCTGACTGAGAAGGATCGACGTCAGGATCAGCAACGAGGCCGAGATGATGGCAAGACCGCCCAGACTGGCCAGCCAGTTGGGGATGTGCAGCGGGCCGATACGCTGACGGGCGATGAAATTGATCACATCGCTGGTCAGGCTGAAAATGATGATTGCAACCACCAGATTGATCAGCAGAAACCGGGATTGTACCAGAACCTCTCCCGCGACGGCACAGGCGATGATCACCAGAGCAATGGCCTGCACGGTACCGGTGTCAACGCGACGGCGCGAAGTCGGTTCGGTGCGGGAAGGCGAAGTGGCCGGGTCAAGATCGTTCATAACGTGCCGGATGTCCTGTGGTCTGGTTTTACCGGCATGAGGCTACTGGAAAGCACCGCATGAAACAATCGTACGATTGTTATGCGCTTGGCCCTTGCAATTGCATTGCGGGCTGGTCTAATCAGCGTCCCACGGACAGGTGGCCGAGTGGTCGAAGGCGCACGCCTGGAAAGTGTGTAGGCGGGAGACCGTCTCCAGGGTTCGAATCCCTGTCTGTCCGCCACTCATCCTTAATAGTTTCTATTTTATCAATATGTTAAGTGATTGGGTCGTTGTCTTATCCCCCATTTTGTCCGCCATTATGAAATTGAATGAATACATTCAGTTTCCCAAATCGCAAGCCAGCGCCCGCTCATTGTCCAGCCGATTGTTTCTAGGAAAATTCATACTGTTTCGAAAAATGCCACAATTTCTGCGATTTGTTGCCGCCTTCCCGTGAGAAACAAAAGCTGTGAAACTCTAGCAAGGATTTGGGCAATGACTGTAGTTGGTCAGTTTACTATGACACGTATCGAAATTCTTGCCGTGTCGCTATCGGCAGCAAATCTTGCAGAAGACCCACATAGATCACCTGCTTTTCAACTCCGTCGACTGCTTGGTGTCTAGTTCTTCAAGGCTGGAAAATTCCTCGCTCACCCCAATCCATCCAAAAGTTCATTCGTTTTCTTGCCCAGCCAAATGCCCGCTTCCATCAGCACCGGACCTTCGCCGCGTCATGGCGCAATGACTGAGTTGCGGGACAAACCTGGCCTTCTTTTTGTCCAGTTGAAAGTCAGCTTCTGACCCTCACCGGACCTAGCTGTCGGCAAGGTTATGGCCAATGAGTCCGGCTTTTCGGTAGCCCTCAACCCAATGATTAGCATCCTCGGATCTCTTGCATAGCCGGGCGTGTGCGTTTGCATAGAACTCAAAATCTGAGTTTGCTGGCCGCCTGCGCTCAAACTCTTCCACTGCTTGGCGCGCATTATCCATTTGGCCGAGTTGCGCATAGCAAGCGGCAAGATGGGTTAGCATATGTACAGGTGGATTTTGCCACTGCTCGTATAGTTCGATTGCGTCTTCGTATTTTCGCAGCATGTAAGAGGTCTCTGCCAGGCTCTCGAACCAATGGTCCCGCGCCAACGGGTCATGTGCAAGAGCGGTCTTCAAGATCTCCAGGCCAAGCTGTGAGTCACCGCAATAGTTTGTGATTATGCCTCGTTCTATCTGAAGAGAAATATCATTGGGATTGAGAGCATAGGCTCTTTTAATGTGTTTCTCCGAGAGGTGATGCTTTCCAGCAATCAGATATACATGTGCTGCATCGGATTGAATTAGATGGTCGTCTGGATCAAGGCTTAGTGCCTTACGGATATTCACCTCTGCAGAGGCTGTCGGATCATCCCCAATCGGGCTGAATGTGAAGACGCTGTACGCTTGCACGAACGCCAGCATGCCGAAGGCCCGTGCATATGTTGGGTCGAGCTCGATTGCTGTCTTCAGTAGTTCAAGTATTTCAGGGACTTTGTCGCTCGTATGGTTCTCCATGTATCGTGCTCGCAGAACAAAGTCATATGCAGAGAGACTCTTGACTGGTTTGCGTTTGGCACGTTCTACAATGGCACTTTGTAAGCGAATAGGAAGTACGGCCACCACTGATCGAGTGATCTCATCCTGAAGCTCGAAGATGTCTTCCAACTGTCTGTCGTATCGCTCTGCCCAAATTTGATTGCCCGTCTCAGTATCCACCAACTGGACTGAAATCCGAACTCGTTCACCTGCCTTTCTGACGCTACCCTGAACCAGATACTGGACACCGAGATCTCGCCCAATATTTCCTGCCAGGGTCCGCGCGTTTTTGTATGCGAACGACGAGTTTCGAGCGATCACGAACAACTCTGGAAAGCGTCCCAGTTCGGTAATGATGTCTTCACTAACTCCATCGGAAAAATATTCTTGCTCAGGACCGCCACTCAGATTTTTGAACGCCAGGACAGCGATTGTTGGCTTGTCACCAATGGCCACGACATCGCCAGCTACAGTGGCATTAACGTCACCATCTACCCATTTCCAGGTACGCAAAGCCTGATCGATGTTCTTTAGTGTTTGCTTCCCTTGATCTATAAATTTGAAGTGTAATTTGTGGCAGACATTTTTTTGAACCATATCGGAGATCACGATTCCACCAGGGTCGGCCAGGCCTTCAAGACGCGCAGCAAGGTTCACGCCATCCCCTAGGATGTCATCACCTTCAACAACGATATCTCCGAGGTTCACTCCAATGCGAAACGTCAGGGTTTTCGTGTCCTGCGCTTCAGTCACTCCCTGTTGCCAGGCTACCGCACACTGTACGGCATTAACCGCGCTGTTGAACTCCACCAGGTAGCCATCACCCATGACCTTAACAACGCGGCCGTGGTGCTGAACTATCAAGGGTTCGATGAAGTCTTCTCTTAGCTTGCTAAAGGCCACGAGTGTGGCTTGTTCATCCTCACGTGTGAGGCGTGAATAGCCAACGACATCGGCGGCCAGTATGGCGGCTAACCTGCGTTCCAAGATCATTCTCCCTTCCAAGAGCCTAATTCTCTAAAGAGAGAAAATCTATGGGGTATTCCTCAGCGTTATGGCAGCTTTTGGCAGAATGCTGCCTTCTGTAAATGCTTGGCGAAGGTCGCAAAAGGGCTCACTGCAGTCATTCGCCGAATTTTGGTGAATGTCTGCTGTCTCGCGTTGAGCAGTCGTTCGCAGTAGACTGCACCAATGTCGGCTGCGCGGGACACAGCCGCCTTTTGCCCCCGCCACTATTGCTGACGCAGAAAATGCTCGCGGGCGCGGCATGGCTCTCGCTGTGAAGCAGCGCGTGTCGCCAGAGCGGATGAAGTGGATGGCTCCTGCTCCACCCGGCGTCGCAATGCGCCATAATGCAGGTGTCAGAATCTGCTTTTGAGAGGAGCCACCCAATGCAAGTAAAAACCATAGGACTGGATCTGGCCAAGGATGTTTTCCAGGTTCATGGAGTTTCTGTGACAGGCGACAAGGTCTTCAACAAGAAGATCAAACGCGCAAAACTGTTAGAGTTCTTTGAGGGCCTACCGCCTTGTGTGGTCGGTATGGAAGCCTGCGGTTCGGCCCATCATTGGGGTCGAGAACTTAGCAAGTTAGGGCACGATGTCCGTTTGATGCCAGCAACTTACGTCAAGCCATACGTCAAACGCGGAAAGACCGACGCAGTGGATGCAGAGGCAATCTGCGAAGCGGTTGGCCGCCCGACGATGAGATTTGTTGAGATCAAGACCGAAGACCAGCAAGCTCTTTTGACCGCTCACCGCACGCGCGAACTCATCGTCCGCCAGAGAACCCAGGTCTCAAACATGATACGGGGGATGCTGCGTGAGTTTGGCTATGTTCTCCCAACCGGGGTTGAGGCTGTGGTCCGCTTTTCCAAAAGCCACCTGGAAGGTGATCAACCTAAAATTCCCGAACTGGCGAACGGGGTTCTCGGCACCTTGTGTTATCAACTCCTTGGGCTCAGCGCCCGAATTGAAGGCTTTTCCAAGTTGATCGAGAGCCATGCTCGACGAGATGCCAACGCACGCCAACTGATGCAGGTGCCTGGGATTGGCCCGATTACGGCGTCAGCCATCGTGGCGACCGTCGGCGACGCCAAACAGTTCAAAACCGGACGAGATCTGGCCGCTTGGCTGGGCTTAACCCCACTCAATAAGTCCAGTGGCGGCAAAGAGAGGCTTGGGCGGATTACCAAGAAAGGTGATCATTACCTCAGGAAACTCCTTATCGTTGGCATGACATCGCGCGCATTGATGGCAAAACTTCATCCCGAGAAAGTCGATATCTGGACCGCGAGGATGCTCGCTGGAAAGCCGGTTCGGCTTGCAACAGTTGCCATGGCAAACAAAACGGCGCACGTGATCTGGGCAATGCTGACGAGGCAGGAGAATTACCGGCAGCCGATCACCTGATCGGGAAACCTGCCAGAAATGCAAGACGCATGATGTGATGACGCGGAATGAGTCAACCAAGAGCGAGGACACTCCGGGAATGACGATGGCCTCTTTAGGCCGTGAAGCCGATTGGAACCTCGCTTGCGGAAATCATCAAGGCCAGTGGCAGATCACCACGTGAACAGGCCGGACAGACGACTGTACTGATTAAATGCCGCAATAAACGTCAAAAATGTCTTGCAATGCAGGAGCCATCCACAGAGGCCATTGAAATCGTCCAAATTGGCCGAAATCCAAACCGGTCGTACGCTGCGCCGGTTACGGACGTCTCACATGCGGGGCGAAGCTGTCCTTCTACAAGTGCTCTGCTTTTGGGTTGGATCCGTTTTCGCAGATTTCTCGCCAACCTCTAAAACAGATTGGTCAGACAGCTTTTTCGAACTGTCCAAGCATAATTACGACCTGAACCGGTCGCGTTCCTCGCAGATAGACGAACGAAAACCGACAACGTCTGGGCTGTCATTCGGAGTCCACTTACCATGGTGCAAAACAATATCTTTCACGACATGCTGCGGGCAATCGCGGAGGTCTACGAGACCGAAGCCGATCCGCAAGGGCCTTATACGGCCAAAACCCTTTTGGTGACACCATCGCCTGTGGCCTTCAACCCTGTTCTGCCCTGCCTGTTTGATGCGGGCATTCGCGCGGTCTTGGCTGACAGCACCCACCCGACAGCACGCTCGGTTCTGACCGCACAGAATTTCCTGTCCTGGGGATCAAACCCCGTCGAAGGAAATACCGAAGAGAGTATTGCTGCGATGATAAGCGTGTTGACACTGATGGGGCCAGAGGGACCGATCCCCGCGCCAGATGTAAGGCTGGGCTTGGTCTATATGCGACCCGAAAGCTATTACCCGCTGCATCTTCATGATGCTGACGAGACCTATGCCATTATTGCAGGACGGGCGCTGTGGACAGCCGGCGATGACACCCAGATGCGAGGGGCGGGTGACATGATCCATCATCCCAGCCTGATGCCGCATGCCTTTCGCACCGGATCTGAGGGTTTCCTCGCAATCTGGCGTTGGAGTGGCGACATAAATACCCATTCCTATGCCTTCATCGAGGATCACGAGACTGAGTTGCTGGCCTGACGAGCGCTCTATGCACGCTGGTGAACGAAGCGCCGATTGCATCCAGGAGAGGTTTTGCACGATCAAAGAATTTTGGTTTCATCAATATCGAAGGTATGCGGTGTAATTCGATTACGATGATCCGGAAGCGGGCAAGGTACTGCGGAGGAAGCGATGAAAATACGGGATACTCGGCCGCTTCAATATCCATCTGTAGAAGCAATTCGCCTTCACCGGGAACGCAGTCGTCGATCCAGTCTTTCAATGAGATGAGACCACGTTCCGTACGTGGGCCGACATGCTGTTTGCGAAAAACGGCACCCGGCACGTCCTCAGCCGGTCCGTCGACTGATGCATCCGCCATGAAGGACTGGATGCCTCGCTTTGCAAGGTCCATCTCAAAACTCGCTTGCTTGGATACTCCAGGTGAAAAGCAAGCCCTTATTTTAGACAGATCGTCGGGCACAAGGTAACCACCGTCACCGAAGTCTCCGACCCTAATTAGTTCATGGCCAACATCGAATGGTCGCAATAAACGCGCTAAAGCTCTTCGCCGTTCAACTGTTGTCATTTATAAATTCCGACCTCGTGTGTGCCAACTCACTTCAAGATGCACTGAATCTGTCCAACATGGAACTTGTGCAGTGTCGCTGTCCTTGCAGAGACTGGTTCGCATTTGTCTGACAACACCGTCAGAACAGTACCGACGGTAACCATGTTGCCAAAAACGGAAGCATCCAGATCAAAATCACGCCAATCGCCTGAATCCCGATAAAAGGCACGACGCCTGCGTATATGTGGCCTGTCGTGACTTCTTTTGGAGCGGCCCCCCTTAGATAAAACAGTGAAAAGCCGAATGGTGGGGTGAGGAAACTGGTTTGCAGGTTGATGGCAATCAGCACGCCCAGCCAGATTGGATCATGACCGAGCAGTATGAGTATCGGTGTGACTAGCGGCAGAACAATGACCGAGATTTCAACAAAATCCAGAAAGAACCCCAGAAAGAAGATGAAGATCATGCAGAAAACTAACGCACCGGTGGCGCCGCCGGGCATATTGCTCAGGATGCCCACGACACGCTCTTCTCCACCCAAGCCGATGAAAACAAGGCTGAAGATGCCGGCCGCAAGAATTGTGGCGAAAATCATCGAGGTCATGGTCAGGGTCGAATTGATCGCCTCATGCACGATTTTTTCTTTGAGAGCCGAGCGCAGGGCGAGAATGACGGCAACCATGCCGACGACGGCCAGACCCGCGTAGAAGACGCCCAATGCAAAGGTTCCGTTGCTAAGGTCATCGCGTTGAAAGCGGACGGGGAAGGCCCCCGCAAGGATACCAAGCGAGATAAGGGCGGCCGTTCCAAACATAATTAGTTTGGGGTTTATGGCCATCTTGTGTCCAGTCATCAGAACCGCCCCCACAGCGCCGACCGAGGCAGCTTCGGTCGGGGTGGCGACACCACCCAGAATTGCACCCAAAACCGCAAAGATCAGCAGGATCGGTGGCACAACGGCGCGGATGACTTCGGCACGATCGGGTTTTGCCAGATCTGCCGGGGCCGGCGGCATGTCTTGTGGCCGGATCCAGCCCCGCAAGAGGATATAGATCAGATAAAGGCTGACCAGCAGCAGGCCGGGGACAACAGCGGCGGCAAACAACTGGCCAACGGACAGCGCCTCGACCGAGAATTTACCCTGTTCGTACTGGGCCTGCTGGAACGAGTTTGACATGACGTCGGCAAGTATGATCAACAGCGTTGAAGGCGGGATAATCTGCCCCAGCGTGCCCGCTGTACATACGATGCCCGAGGCGACACGCGGGTCATATCCTGCACGTAACATGGCTGGCAGGGCGATCAGCCCCATGGCAACAACCGTCGCTCCGACGATACCGGTTGAGGCCGCCAGAAGCGCGCCCACAAGTACCACGGAAATCCCCAAACCACCGCGGAGCTGGCCAAAAAGGCGCCCCATAGTGTCAAGCAGTTCTTCCGCGATGCGGCTTTTCTCCAGAATGGCCCCCATGAGGACAAACAGCGGAATGGCGATCAGCACGTTGTTGGACAAAAGGCCAAAAACACGTTGGCCCATGGCGCCCAGCAGGGTGATGTCCATATGGTCCGTATACCAGCCGATATAGGCAAACATTACCGCAATACCTGCGATGGAAAAGGACACAGGAAAGCCCAGCAGGATCGCGCCCATCAAGGCTGCGAACATGAAAAGGTCCAGATATTCGGTCATTACGATGGCCTTTGCAGAATGAGCCGGATCAACAGCGATACGGACTGAAGCATGACAAGGATGCAGAAGGCCGGGATCAGGGATTTCATCAGGAACACGGCTTCAATGCCGCCGACGGAAAGAGGGCCTTCGAGGATTTTCCAGGAGTTGCGCACCGACGGCCAAGACCAGTAAAGCAGCGCGGCCATGGAGGGCAAAAGCAGGAAGAGGTGGCCAAAAATATCAATGCGTCTTTGGGTTAGCGGGCTGGCCTTGGCATAGAACACATCCACGCGGACGTGTTTGTCGACCAATAACGTGTAACCCGCGCCCAGCATGAATAGGGTCGCATGCATATAAAGCACGCTTTCCTGAGCGGCGATATAGTTCACACCAAAAGCATAGCGCCCGACGACGATTGTGAATTGCACCAGCACCATGAACAGCGCAAGCCATCTAACCAAGTTGGCGAAGCCTGTGTTGAAGGCGTCGATCGAGTTTGCCAGTTTTTCCATCGGCCCCTCCCAAAGCGAAATGATGCCTGCGCGAAAGGTGCTTCGCGCAGGCAGGTCGTCTTAGTAGCCCATAACCGCAGCACGTGCGTTCATCTGGCCGTTGTCAGCATAGACCATATAGCTACCCACAGAGTCGCGGTAAGCAACAAAGCTTTCCGCAATCCGCTTAACCAACTCGTCCTCGTCCTGACGCAACTCGTCGATCACCTCGGCGGCGGCAGTGCCCATGGCGTTGATCACGTCCTCGGGGAACATTTTTACCTGTACGCCTTCATCAGCGACAAGTGTTCGTAGCGCCGCTGCGTGTTTGGTTGTGTATTCGGTCCAAACCGGGTTGTAGAGGCTTTCGCAGGCGAGGCTGACAACCTGCTTCAGATCATCGGGCAGTTCTGCAAAGGCTGCCGCGTTGATACCGCATTCCTCGGCAGAGGACGGCTCTCCGACACCGGGCCAATAGTAGTTCTTGGCGACCTGATGATAACCAAGCGCACTATCCGTCCAAGGCCCGATGAATTCACCCGCATCCAGCGCACCAGTTTGCAAGGCTTGGAACATCGCCGGGCCTGACATGGCTTCTGCGGCCATTCCCAGTTTTGATGCCATTTCCGAGGCCAGCCCGGTGGTACGGAACTTCATGCCTTTCAGGTCTTCGGCCGAATTGATCTCGTCGCGGAACCAACCACCCCATTGTGGGCCGGAGTTACCGCACAGGAACGGCTTGATACCGAAACGGCCATACATCTCGTCATAAAGCGCCTGACCACCGCCGTGATAAAGCCAGCCGAACTGCTCATCCGCGCGCAGGCCGAAAGGCTGCGACCCAAATAGCAGGATGCCCTTGGATTTAGACCCCCAATATGCGGGAACCGCATGGTAAAGTTCGGCCGTGCCTTCGCTGACAGCGTCAAATACGCCGCGCCCCGGAACCAGTTCGCCGGCGGGGAAAAGCTTCACTTCGATCCGCCCGCCAGACAATGTGGTGATACGATCCGCCAGTGTTTGCGCGGCCACTCCGGGCCCAGGCAGGTTCTTTGGCCAAGCAGTGACCATTTTCCATTGGCGTTTGTCCTGTGCAATGGCCGGCGAGGCCAGGGCGGCCGCCGCTGTGCCGATCCCCGCTGATGCTAGAAATTTACGTCTGTCCATAAGATGTCTCCTTGTTGGGTTTGGTTAAGGTTGGTTTTTCTTCGAGGTCGTCTTCTGCTGCCCCTGATGCGCTTGGAATGCGCATTTCGAACGTCTCGCTGATGGGGGCGTAATCGTAGTACCCCATGCGGGGGTACTGTCAAAGAAAACTAGCTTGAGACGGGCAGGGCGGTTTCGTAGCCTCGTCGGATGACCAAACCTGATCCAATTCGGTACTTCAAAACGAGCCGTGAGATAATCCGCCTGGCGGTAATGCTGTACGTGCGGTTTCCTCTGTCCCTTCGAAATGTCGAGGATCTCCTGCACGAGCGCGGCATCGATGTCAGTCATGAAGCGGTGAGATACTGGTGGCATCGGTTCGGTCCAATGTTCGCGGCGGAGATCCGAAAACGGCGGGTTGCTGGCGTGAAATCGAGCAAGTGGCGTTGGTATCTTGACGAGATGTTCGTGAAGATCAACGGCGAACGGCATTACTTATGGCGCGCCGTCGATCACGAAGGCGAGGTGCTGGAGAGCTTCGTGACGAAGAAGCGTGACAAGAAGGCCGCCTTGAAATTCTTAAAGAAAGCAGTGCGGAAGCATGGTCGCCCAGAGGTGATCGTGACGGACGGGCTGGGATCTTACGGTGCTGCGCTGAAAGAGATCGGCGCCGCAGACAGGCAGGAAACAGGCCGCTGGCTGAATAACCGAGTGGAGAATTCACACCTGCCGTTTCGACGACGAGAGCGAGCCATGCTTCGGTTCAGACGGATGCGAAGTTTGCAGAAATTCGCCTCCGTCCACGCTTCCGTCTACAACCATTTTAATCAGGAACGCAGCCTCTCAAGTCGAACGAATTTCAAACTCAACCGCGCCGCCGCTCTGGCTGAGTGGCGCGGTCTCGGTGCGGCATAAGGATAAGCCTTACTGTCCTTGCAGAGACGAGTTCGAATTGGTCTGACAGCACCGCCACCCACATAACCCATTGTAATTATGTGATAATCTCTCAAAATTCTGTCCGATTTTCCCGCGATTTTGCGGGATTTGAGTCGTGCTGAGACGGGATTTCTACTGATTTTCGCCGGCATTTGCGTGCGTGTCTCAGTTGGCTGATTTGGACGGTGGGGTTTGGCGGGGAATTCCCTGTTAACAGGGAATTTACAGGGAATTTTTTCGATTTCGGCCTGTTTGAGTGGTTTTGGCGTGAATAAATCACTTGCATTACAGTGGGTTAGTTGGAGAATTCCCTAAGATATGGAACAGGGAATTTTCTGACCCTTAACAGGGACTTTTCGCGGGCGAACAGGGATTTTCAGGGACGGAACAGGGAACGGGGTTGCAGGGGCGTTCGGGGTCAGGATTTTGCGTCAAACCCGAACAGGATCTCCTGAGCGTTCCAGTCCCGTGGCATGCGCGATCTGATCAGGGTTTCCAGGGTCAGAGATACCGGCTGGGTGCCGTCGATGATGGCTTTCTGGATCCGGGGAGCGAGGAAGGCCAGGAGCATGATGCGCGAGACATAGCTGTCGGACTTGTTGGCCTGCATCATGACCTCCCGGATCGAGGCGCCTGCCTTCAATTGTCTCACCCAGGCATGCGCATTGCGCAGGGCGCGGATCATGGTTTTGTCCGGTACGGGCTGGAAGCTGCCCGCGATAATCTTCATCTCCGCCCCGCGTCGCCGGCAAGTTCATCCACCTGCAGCTCCAGCGCATTCGAAAGCGCCGCCGCGCACAGCGTGATGCCGAGCCTGTCCTTGCGGATCGTGCCCCTGTCGATCAGAGGTGCCGCCTGGCGTATGCCTTCGCGTTCAATGCGTGCCGCCAGACTGTGTGCCCGCGCCGAGGCGTCCTGCAGCACGACGACATCCTTCGCAACGATGACCTCATGTCTCCTGGCCGCGCGTGTCAGGCTGTCCTGAATGGCGCAGGCCACGGCGGCTTCAAATGCCTTGGCCGGCAATCGCCAGCCTGCAGGGTCCGGCTTTCCCGAGACCAGTCGGTTTGAGACATAGTAGCGATGACGACGATTGCCTTTCTTCGTGTGCGACGGTGTCAGGATGTCGCCGGTCTCGTCGCGGAGCTTGCCGAGCAGCGGCGCTTCGACATTCAGGGCATGGGGGTGGGAGCCATTGGCTGTTTTGCTCCCGCGCTTGCGCATCGCCGTGGCTTCCAGCTTTGCCTGCACCCGGTCCCAAAGGGCCTGGTCGATGGTGGCGGCATGCAGGCCGGGGAACGACCTGTCCTTGTGCCGTATGCGCCCAAGATAGGTCGGATTGCGCAGAACGTGATAGATCTGGCCGCGACTGAAGGGGCGGTTGCCCTGTTCCCGACTGGTTTTGAAGGCGTGGTGTTTGGAGCGCAGGCCTTCCACGTCCGCCTGTCGCGTCACCGCGTTGAGGCAACCCAGTTCCTGATAGAGGGCAAACAGCCGTCGCACCGTGACCGCCTCGCCTTCATTCAGGACCAGTTCCCGGCGGGTCCTTTCGGGATGCGGGTCGTAGCCCAGCGGTGGCACACCCCCCATCCAGAGACCTTTCTTCTTGGAGGCGGCAATCTTGTCGCGAATACGTTCCGCGGTCACTTCCCGTTCGAACTGGGCAAAGGACAACAGCACATTCAAGGTGAGCCGCCCCATGGAGGATGAGGTGTTGAAGGCCTGGGTGACGGAGACAAAGGAACACCCGGCGGCGTCCAGCTGGTCCACCAGTTTTGCAAAATCGGCCAGGGATCGTGTGAGGCGATCGATCTTGTAGACCACCACCATGTCGATGCGGCCCGTCCCGATATCACCCAGCAACTGCTGCAGGGCCGGGCGCTTCTTGATACCAAAGCTCTGGAGCCTTTAAGGCAAGCAGGTAAATGGCGAGAAATACGTAATCATCTGAAGAGTTGTAGCCCGCACCATGATGTACTCGGGCTTCTTAATACCGCACGCTCATCAGGCATTAAAATCGCCGTATTCACCAACGCCCCCTCTAATTATGTAAAAACGCTTCTAACTTACTTTGATATCTCAGTGGATATGGTCATTGCTTATCATGACATTCAGGAGCACAAGCCATCAGCGCAAGGTGTGTATAAGATCCTTGATCACTTTGCTGTATCAAATCAGGAAGCACTCTATCTAGGTGATAATGAACTGGATCGAGGCTCTGCTATAAATGCTGGCGTGGAGTTTTTTGCGGTTGAGTGGGGTACTGTTGACGGGATCGACTCTGCTCACCTAGGCGTCTCGCGTCTATCAGAATACATTGGCTCCAGGTTAGGAAATGAAAGTGCTCCGGATGCGCGTTCGGAACTCCTAGTGGACGGCAATAAACTCTTTTTGGGCTACTATCTCGAGGGTATAAAACAGGAGGTCTGGTCGTTCAAAGATGGAGTTCCATCAGCAGTTACGCGATGGATGGACAAATCGGTCGAATTGGCCAATTTGTTTCCCGACATCGATATTGTAGTTAGAGCTTTAGGGCATGATGAGCTAATTGCAGAAACTTCTGAAAAGCCGCTGGATACTTTGGGGAACACGTTAGCAAAGGCACTAAATGACACCGCCCTGACGGGTACAGGTGCTCTGTTTTCTTCAAATGTCATGCAGTTCGGGGTTCTGTTCGGTTGGGGTCGTGAAAATGGCGGCGCGGACCGGACCAGAGGTTGGCATCGAATTGATTAACCGAAGTCAATGCGCGTGCGGTCCGGTCTGCCTAAAAAGGGGCTGTGCGGATGGCAGGCTGTGGGTCGGGCGGCGCAGATGGTCTGACCATCGGCGAAATGGAATGGTGTGTTGTGCGTAAATGGCTTTTTGTATTCCGGATGTTGGCACTGACCTGTTGGGTTGGCATGGCGCATGCACAGGAGATCGACCCCCATAGCGTGTACGAGAAAAACTGTTCCGGATGTCACGCGCCCCATGCGGGCGAGTTTGTTTCCCAGAGCACGAAGATGACCAGTGGCACCCTTGTCGGGAAAGAAAGCGGCAAACCGGTTTCGGACTATCTGGCGGCGGGTCACGGTGGCCTGTCGGTTGTGGAAGCCGAGGTTCTGATGGAGCATATGTTCGGCATCTGGAAATCCGGGCGGGTTTTTCAGCAAAAATGCAAAATCTGCCATACCAACGCGAAAGAATTGGCACGCTCTACCCTGATCCTGCGCGATGACATGCTGCTTGGCCGATATTCAGACAGAAATATCGCGCAATTTCTGACAAACCATGGCCGCCTTGACCCAGATGAGGTTCAAAGGATGGTTGATGTGCTGAAGCGCCAGCTTGAGACCATGGCGCCGCCCGGAACCGAGTAAGGCAAAGGATTGGAACGCGCTACCGCCCGGTCTTGCTGCGTCCGAACACCTGCGCCAGCACCATCATCACGGATGTTACCACAATCATCAGGGTCGAAATGGACGCGATTGTCGGATCGATCTGATCGCGCAGCGCGTTGAACATGTTGCGTGTCAGGGTGGCGTTGTCGCCCCCGGAAATGAACATGGCAATCACCACTTCGTCAAACGAGGTCAGAAAGGACAGCAGCGCCGAGGTGACCACGGCAAATCGGATCTGGGGCAGGGTGACAGTCAGAAACGCCTTCCACCTTGGCGCGCCCAGACTGCGCGATGCCAGTTCCTGATTCATGTCATAGCTTTTCAGCGCCGATCCCGTGACGATCAGCACAAGGGGCAGGGCCAGAATGGTGTGCGCCAGCACAAGGCCGGTGACAGTATAAAGCAGGTTCAGTTTCACATAGGCATAAAACGCCCCGATGGCGATCAGGACCACGGGCACCATCATCGGCGTTATCAGCAGAACAAAGGCAACGCGGATAAAGCGGATGTTGCTGGCATGCAGGCCATAGGCGGCGACTACACCGATCGGTGTGGCCACAAGCATCGTCAGAAACGCCACTTTCAGCGATGTGTAGGTGGCCTGCATCCACGCATCGGATGCGAAATAGTGGCGATACCAGCGGGTCGACCATGTTTCCGGTGGAAATTCCAGATACTGCGAATCCGAAAACGACATCGGGATCACGATCAGCGTGGGCGTGACCAGCAACAGCATCGTGATAATGGCGAAAATATAAAGCCAAAGCCGCTGCCCGTGGGTGACCTGTGTATCCGACGCGGGTTTTTTCAGCCAGTTCAGCATCAGTGACCGCCCCCCGTCATCTTTTCAAGGTTCAGGAAGCGGGACGCGATCCAGAGCACGCCGCCGGTCAGAACAAGAAGCACAGCGCCCAAGGCACTGGCCGCGCCCCAGTTCACGAACAGTTCGATGTTGGAGACGATCTTCATCGACACCATGATCACCTTGCCACCGCCCAGAACCGCAGGGGTCACGAAAAAGCCAAGACACAGAACAAACACCATCAGCGCCCCGGCAAACAGGCCCGGCGTAGAGAGCGGAAAGAATACGCTCCAGAACGCGCGGCGCGGACTGGCACCAAGGTTCGATGCGGCCTTGAGCAGGTCGGTGTCGATGGCGCGCATGGCGCTGTAGACCGGAAGGATCAGAAACGGCAGCATGATGTGTACCATCCCGATCAGCGTACCGGTCATGTTGTGGACGATCTTGATCGGTTCGTCCCACAGGCCAAGACTGATGGCCCAATCGTTGACCAGACCCCTTTTCTGCAACAACACCAGCCACGCATAGGTGCGCACCAGCAGCGATGTCCAGAACGGCAAAAGCACCGTTATCAGGCACAGGTTTGCGATGCGGGTGGGCAGCTGTGACATGAAATAGGCCAGCGGATAGCCGATCAGAACGCACAGGCCCGTCGTCAGCAGGCTGATCTGGAACGTGGTTATGAAAATGCGCGCGTAGGATTTGCGGTCGATCATGCGCTGGTAGTTTTCCAGTGAAAACTGCCCGTTTGCGCCGATGAAGGACACATAGAACAGCCAGCCGACCGGAATGACCAGAATGACCATCACCAAGAGCAGCGCGGGCGAACTGAGACCGAACAGTTTCAGCCGTTCCAGTTTTTCGTCGCGGCGCAATCCGTGTGCGTTGATATCGGTTGCGCTCATGTCATACATCCGCGCCGTCGATGATGACGGTATCGCCCGGATCAAGCGCCAGAGTGACGGGATCGCCAATGGCGGGCAACCCATCCACAGTGCCATCGCGGATCGCGCCGCGCAGGCTGATTTCGGTACCGTCCGCCAGATTTGCATACATCAGATAGCTGTCGCCCTGATAGACCACCTCGGACACGGATGCCTTGAACAGGTTCACATCCCCGCCTGTCTGTGCCGCCAGCCGGACCCGCTCGGGGCGCAGCATGAGTGATAATGTCGGTGTTTCGGGAACCGGGCGGGTTGTTTTCAGAACGGTATCACCTTGGGTGACAGTGCTGCCGTTTCGAGTGACCGGCAAAAAGGTTGAATCGCCGATAAAATCCGCCACAAACCGGTTGGCCGGCTGATCGTACAGATCCTGCGGGGTGGCCAGTTGCATTATGCGTCCGTGATTGACCACGGCAATCCGGTCGGACATGGTCAGCGCCTCGCGCTGGTCGTGGGTGACATAGACGGTGGTCATTCCCAGTTTTTCGTGCAGGTGGCGTAGTTCGATCTGCATCCGGTCGCGCAGTTTCTTGTCAAGCGCGGACAGCGGTTCGTCCATCAGCAGAATGCGCGGTTCAAATACAATCGAACGGGCCAGCGCGACGCGCTGTTTCTGGCCACCGGAAAGCTGATCGATGTTACGGGTGCCAAAGCCGCCCAACTGCACGGTTTCCAGCGCCTTTTCGACCCGTTGATCCAGTTCGGCCTTTGGCGTTTTGCGCAGGCGCAGCGGATAGCCGACATTGCCGGCGACAGTCATATGGGGAAACAGGGCATAGTTCTGGAACACCATGCCCACATCGCGCAGATGCGGTGCCAGACGGATGACTTCGGTGTCGCCGAATTTCAGGCTGCCACGGTCGGGGCGGGTAAAGCCCGCCAGCACCATCAGCAGCGTGGTCTTGCCCGATCCGGACGGGCCCAGCAGGGTCAGAAACTCTCCGCTTTTGACATCCAGAGACACATCATCCAGCGCATGGACCTTGCCGTAGGTCTTGGTGACATGACGCACGGTGATGGGAAGGGCTGCGTTTGGTGTTTGGGCCAATATCTCGTCCTTTTGGTCAGGGGGCCACGGGCCGCACGGGCGGCCCATGGCAAAAGGTGTCAAGGGATGCGGATTATTCTGTCAGCATTTCCTGATACATTTCATCCGCGATGGTTTCCCATTTCGCGTACCAATCCAGCGAGACCGGCAGTTGAAGCGCCGCGTTGTCAGGCGATGAAGGCAGCATGGCGACCATTTCGGCATCGATCTTGCCCAGATCATAGGCCGCTTTGTTTGTGGGGCCGTAGGTTATGTAAAGCGGCAGGTTGGCCTGATATTCGGGCTTGGAAATTTCGGCCAGGAACATCATCGCGGTGTCCTTGTTCGGTGCGCCCAGCGGGATCGCGAAACAGTCGTAATCAAGCAAGGCCTGATTGTAGCTGTATTTCACCTGCGCGCCGTCCTTGGCGGCGTTGTCAAAGCGACCGTTCCAGCCGGTTGTCATGTCGACTTCGCCGTCTTTCATCAACTGCGCGTGCTGCGCGCCCGACGTCCAGAACACATCGATATTGGGTTTCAGTTCGCGGATCTTGTTCAGCGCGCGTTCGATGCCTTCTTCTGAATCCAGCACGGAATAGACGTCTTCCATGGCGACACCATCAGCCATCAATGCCGGTTCAAGTGCGCCGGCAACCTTGGCACGGTAGGCGCGCTTGCCCGGGAACTTTTCAACATCGAAAAAATCGGCCCAGCTTTGCGGGCCGGCATCACCGTAAGTGTCGGTGTTCCAGGCATAAACGGTGGAAAACACATCACCGCCGACGCAGTGCTTGGAATAGAGCGTCGTATAGAAATCCGAAACGTCGATGATCGAATAATCCAGCTCTTCCAGCAATCCTTCGGCCCCGGCGCGCGCGGCAGACCCCGATCCGCTGGCCACAATATCAAGTGTGACAGCACCGGATGTCACCTGCAGGCGGACATCGGACATCCCGCCATAGGTTTCTTCCTTGACCACAATGCCGGTGGCTTCGGATGCGGGGCCGAACAGCGCCTTGCTTTGTGCTTCCTGATAGGAACCGCCCCAGGATGCGATGGTGACGGTTTTGTCTTGGGCAAGGGCCGGAACGGCGATTAAGGACGCCGCCAGCGTCAGACCAGTTGAAAGCTTCATAATTATCCTCCTTGTTGATATCCGCCATATTCTTTGGCGTTTGGGTGTTGCCAGGTTGCGTGCCCGACGGCTTTGGCAAAGGCCGCCGGGGTGTCATTTCTGATTGGATGCCGCCGCTTTCTGATACTCGGCGCGGTCCTTGCGACGGTACCATGCCACAGTCGCGGGCAGAAACCACGGATTGCCGCGATAGAACGGTCGGGTGGGATTGGGCAGGTTGTCGATTGCGGTGCGCCCTTCGGGCAGGCCCAGTACCTTTTGCCCCAGACGCATGCCCAGATAGCTCGCCATCGACACCCCCGATCCGCAATAGCCCATCGCGTAGTGAACCCCGTCATGCACGCCGGTGTGGGCCAGTTCGTCAAAGGTATACGCGACCTTGCCCGACCATGAATGGGTGACGCGGTAGGCGGCCAGTTCGGGAAAGATGCGACACATATCGGCGTAAAGTTTCGGGCCGCTGACCGCGTTGTTGGTTTCGGTGGCCGACACCCGCCCGCCAAACAGGATGCGTGTGCGATCCGGCGAGGGGCGATAATAATAGATCACCTTGCAGGTGTCGCTGGCGATGCGGTCGGTCGGGAAAAGACGGTCCATCAGATCGCCGGGCAGGGGTTCGGTTGCGATGATGTAGCTGCCAATCGGGATGATGCGGCGTTGCAGCCACGGCATCAGGCTGGTGGTGTAGCCGTTGGTGGCAATGATCACGTCGCGCGCCTTGATGGTGCCTTTGGACGTGGTCAGTACAAATCCGCCTGTGTCCTTTGCAATGTCGCTCACGGCGCAGTGGCCGGTGACATGCGCGCCGGCACGGACGGCAATATCCAGCAAACCCCTGTGATAACGCGCGGGATCAAGCGCTGCGTGCCGTTCAAAGACAACGCCGCCGAAATAGACATCCGATCCCAGTTCGCTGCGCTGGTCCTGTCGCGGCACCACGTGGGTTTCAATGCCTTCATGTTTGCGCAGGTCTTCTGCGTTGCGGGCGATTTCTTCGAAATGGGCCGGGGTGTGGGCCGCGTGATAGCGCCCGCAGCGGCGAAAATGGCAATCGATGTTTTCGCTGCCGATGAAATCGCCGATCCATTCCAGCGCGTTTTCGCCTTCCTTGCGGATGGCGCGGGCGCGGTCAGGCCCATAGCGCTTTGTCAGTTTTTCCAGCGACGGCTTGATACTAGTGCTGATCTGGCCGCCATTGCGGGTACTGCAGCCCCAACCGGGGTCTTGGGCATCCAGCACCAATGTGCTGCGCCCGGCGCGCGCGGTCTGGATCGCGGCATTCAGACCCGTGTAACCGGACCCGACGATCACAACATCGGCGCTGGCCAGCGGAACATCGGGCAGCGATGGCGCAGGGGGCAGACCGTCCAGCCAGTAGGACGTGTCCTTGAAATTCTTCAACAAAGGCGTTTCCGACGTGGTCATCTTTGACGGCATCCCCAAGCAGTCGCACCCGCAGATGGTCAGGCCGTTGCAAAACAGCAAAGATCAATCCGGTCGCGCGGTCTCTTGACGCTAGGAAACGCCCTTGATTAAATCAATTTAATATCTGTTATCTTTAGTTTCGATTTACTTATACAAATGAATGAATCAGCCATGGGCAGGGTGCTTTGTGCAACTTAAACTGAGACATCTGGAAGTCTTTGATGCCCTGCTGGAAGCAGGATCGGTATCGCGCGCGGCTGAGCGGCTTAATCTGACACAGCCTGCCGTCAGTATCGCGCTGTCCAATCTTGAGGCGGATCTGGGCTTTCGCCTGTTTCATCGCGAGCGGGGATATTTTGCGCCCACAGGCGAGGCAATGTTGCTGCACAGCGAAGTGGCGCAAGGGTTGCGGGCGATTTCGCGTGTGACACAACGGGCCGAAGAAATCCGTTCGGGCACCACGGGCACGGTCAGCATCGCAACGAACGGGGCGCTGGCGATCAATTTCCTGCCTGCGCTGGTTGCGGATTATCAAAAACACAACCCCGGCGTCGGGATCGAAGTGCGGGTCCACAGTTCGCGTCAGATCGCATCATGGGTCGGGGCGCGCCAGATCGATATCGGGCTGATTGACCTGCCTGTTCCGGTCGCGGGGCTGAACGCGGATGTGTACCTCTTGGAATGCGTGTGCGTCATGTCGGGGAACGACCCGCTGAGTGCAGTTGATGTTGTTTCACCGCGCGCGCTTCAGGGGCGATCTGTCGTCGGGGTAACAGGGGATCATACGGTTGACCGGCAGTTGGAACGCATGTTGTCCGATACCGGCACGACCGTGACGCGCACGGTGTCCGGATATTTCTTTGCCATTGCGCGCAATATCGTGGCTGCGGGCAATGATGTTGCGATCATTGATCCGATCAATGGCAAGGCGAAGTTGAACGACGGGGTCACATGGCGCCCCTTTGCCCCGCGTATTGATCACGAACTGGCTGTGATCACGGCCAAGGACAAACCGATCGGGCAGGCGGCGGCCGCCTTGCATGCCCAGATATGCCGCGCGCTGGACGCCTATAAATAGACCTATCGTTCGCCGTATTTCGAACGTTCTTCGATCTGTTGGTAATAGGGCACGCTGTTGTCCTGTGTCGTGGCATCAAGACAGGCAGGCAGGGCAGCAAGGCACGTGCCAAGCAGCGCAAAGCGGAACAATCGGATCATCGGGATATCCTTTGCTACATCGGGGCGCTGCACAGGCGGCGCGGGTACACGCCAAACGTGGCATTTCGCGCGCCGAAGTCCAGACTTGTTCCGCCTTTTTTGTCCCTGTTTATCCCCGCCGCCGTTTGCGCCGCCCGCCTGTCGCCCCGTCATCCGCTCCGCCGCCGCCCGTGTTGAAGGTGGCATTGGGCAAGGTGACAATCGAATTCAGGATCGGAAACGGTTCCACCGAATTCGGAATGGCGCTGGCGTTCACGAAATGCTCTTGAAAGCGGGGTTCGATCGCGGTTTCGATCTTGTGAATATTGCGCACGGTTTCTTCGATTTCGGCGCGGGCACCAGTGTTCAGAAGCGCGATCCGCGCGCCTGTTCCGGCGGCGTTGCCGGCCGATGTGACCTTGTCCAGGGGCGCATCGGGGATCATGCCCAGCACCATCGCGTGTTTGGGGCTGATATGGGCGCCGAACGCGCCCGCCAGAACCACGCGATCCACCTTGTCGACACCGAATTTGTCCATCAACAGGCGCGCGCCGGAATACAGCGCCGCCTTGGCCATCTGGATTTCGCGGATATCGCGGTTTGTTACGGTGATCTTCGGCCCGCCCTTGGCTGTGGCGTCATAGACCAGATAGGAATAGGTGCGCCCGTCCAGAAAGCAGCGCGATGTGCCAGTTTGTTCCGGCGATCCGATCAGGCCGGGGGCATCGACAACACCTGCCATCCGCATTTCGGCGACCAGTTCGATAATGCCCGATCCGCAGATGCCGGTGACGCCGGTCGTTGCGATTGCTTCTTCGAAACCGTCTTCGTCGGACCAGATATCAGAACCGATCACGCGAAAGCGGGGTTCCTTGGTCACGGGGTCAATCTCGACCCGCTCGATCGCACCGGGGGCGGCGCGCTGGCCGGAACTGATCTGCGCGCCCTCAAAGGCGGGGCCGGTGGGCGAGGAACAGGCCAGAACCTTTTCGGTGTTGCCCAGCAGGATTTCGGCGTTGGTGCCCACATCGACAACCAACAGCAGTTCCTTGGATTTGTCGGGCGCTTCGGATAGCGCAACAGCCGCCGCATCGGCGCCCACATGGCCCGCGATACACGGCAGCAGGTAGACCCGCGCGGAAGGATGGATGTTCAGATCCAGATCGTCGGCGCGCAGCCGCAATGAATTGGATGTTGCCAGCGCGAAAGGCGCCTGACCCAGTTCGAACGGATCAATCCCCAGAAACAGATGGTGCATGACGGGGTTGCAGACAAACACCGCATCCACGATCAGCGCCTTGTCAATTTCCGCCTCAGCGGCAACCTGTGTGAACAGGGCATTCATGCCCTCGCGCACCGCTGTTGTCATCTCCTGCGCGCCCTTGGGGTTCATCATCGAATAAGACACGCGGCTCATCAAATCTTCGCCAAAGCGGATCTGCGGGTTCATGATGCCGGAAGAGGCGACAACCTCGCCCGATTGCAGATCGCACAGATGCGCGGCGATGGTTGTCGATCCCAGATCAACGGCAAGGCCGTAAACCGACCCTTCGTAATACCCGGGCCAGATGTGCATGATGCGCGGCGCGTTCTCATGATCGCCCAGATGCACGGCACAGGTGACGTTCCATTGCCCCTTGCGCAGGATCGGTTGCATCACCTGCAGGATATGCAGATCGGCATGTACGTTTTCCAGACCCCACTGGGATTTCAGCGCGTCGGTCAGGCGTTCCATATCGCCCGACGGATCGTGCATGTCCGGTTCGGCCACTTCGACATAATAAAGCTTTGTTGACGGGTTCATCGTGATCTGGCGCGCTTCGGCACGTTTGCGCACGACCTGTTTGTGCACCTGGCTTTCCGGTGGCACATCGATCACGACGTCACCCTGCACCGTGGCCTGACAGCCAAGGCGGCGCCCTTCGATCAGGCCGCGTTTGGATTTATAGCGTTCCTCGACGCTGTTCCATTCCGAAAGCGCGTTGTTCTTGACGGTGACGCCATGTTTGGAAAATTCGCCATAGCTGGGCGTGATCTGACATTTGGAACAGATGCCACGCCCGCCACAAACGGAGTCCAGATCGACGCCCAACTGCCGCGCCGCCGTCAGAATGGGCGTACCCACGGGAAACTTGCCACGTTTGCCCGAAGGCGTAAAAATTACCAGAGGATCGCTCATGCGCGGGGTCGTCCTTTTGCCAGTGTTGGCCAGACAATAGGCGACCTTGCGCCAAGAGAAAGGCGGCTTGCGGCAAAATCAGGTTTGGTCGCGGCATTTTTTGAAAATTCGCCTGAAATGGCGATCCCTTGGGGCACGGATGTGGATCATCCCCAAGATATATACATGGCCTCTTTTACGCAGGTGCGATCCGTGTCATAGGGTGGCCGCCAAACGAGCTATCCATGGAGAGTTGTGATGGAGATTCGCGAGGCCCTTACCTTTGATGATGTTCTGCTGGTGCCGGGGGCGTCTTCGGTCCTGCCTGCAGGGGCCAATACCAGCACGCGGGTGACGCAGGCGATTGCCTTGAACATTCCGTTGCTGAGCAGCGCGATGGACACCGTCACAGAAGGCCGCATGGCCATTGCCATGGCACAGGCGGGCGGCATGGGCGTGGTGCATCGCAACCTGGATATCGAAGCGCAGGCCCGTGAAATCCGGCGCGTGAAACGGTTTGAATCCGGCATTGTCTACAATCCGATCACCCTGCGGGCTGATCAGACGCTGGCCGATGCAAAAGCGCTGCAAGAGCGCTATAGCGTGACGGGGTTTCCCGTAGTGGACGATGCCGGGCGCGTGGTCGGCATCGTGACCAACCGGGACATGCGCTTTGCCAGCGATGATGCCACGCCCGTCAGCGTGATGATGACCACCGACAATCTGGCGGTTCTGAACGAACCCGCCGACCGCGAAGAGGCGATCAGCCTGATGAAGGCGCGCCGGATCGAAAAACTGCTGATCACGAACGGCAAGGGCGTTCTCACGGGGCTGCTGACCCTGAAAGACACAGAACAGGCGGTGTTGAACCCGACAGCGTGCAAGGACGAACTGGGCCGCTTGCGGGTGGCTGCGGCCAGCACGGTTGGGGATGCGGGCTTTGAACGGTCTCAGGCGCTGGTTGATGCCGGTGTGGATATGATCGTGATCGACACCGCGCATGGCCATTCCGAAGGCGTTGCACGCGCGGTGGAGCGGGCCAAGATGCTGTCGAACGAAGTGCAGGTTGTCGCCGGAAATGTCGCCACGGGCGAGGCGACCCGCGCGCTGATCGGTGCCGGGGCGGATGCGATCAAGGTGGGCATCGGGCCGGGATCAATCTGTACGACGCGGATGGTGGCCGGTGTCGGCGTGCCGCAACTGACGGCGATCATGGATTGCGCCGCGGCTGCAGGTGATATTCCGGTGATTGCCGATGGCGGCATCAAGTTTTCCGGTGATTTTGCCAAGGCGATCGCGGCGGGTGCGTCCTGTGCAATGGTCGGATCGATGATTGCGGGCACCGATGAAAGCCCCGGAGAAGTCATTCTATATCAAGGGCGTAGCTTTAAAAGTTATCGTGGAATGGGGTCGCTTGGCGCGATGGCGCGCGGATCGGCGGACCGGTATTTTCAAAAGGATGCCGCCAGTGACAAACTGGTGCCCGAAGGGATCGAGGGGCAGGTTCCCTATAAAGGCAGCGCCAATGCAGTGATCCATCAACTGGTTGGCGGCTTGCGGGCGGCGATGGGATATACCGGTTGCGCCACCATCGAAGAAATGCGCAGCAACTGCACCTTTGTGCGGATCACCGGTGCGGGCCTCAAGGAAAGCCATGTACATGATGTGCAGATCACCCGCGAAAGCCCGAATTACCGCATAGGATAAGTGTTTATGAACAATATGTTGTGCGCCAAATATAATGTGAAAACCGGGCAATGACACCCTCTGCGCGCGTCGCCGCGGCCGTCACCATTCTGGATGAGATTCTGAACGGAGTTCCTGCCGAACAGGCTTTGACGTCCTGGGCCAGACGCAGCCGGTTTGCCGGATCAAAGGATCGTGCCGCTATCCGTGATCATGTTTTTGATGCGATCCGGCGCAAGCTGTCATTTGCCGCCCTGGGCGGCGGGATGAGCGGGCGTGGCCTTATGATCGGGCAGGTCCGCGCGTCCGGTGCAGACCCCGAAACCGTGTTTACCGGCGATGGGTATGGTGCGCCCGCCCTTGATGATGCGGAACGCGCCGCTGGCCAGGAACCGCAATCAGACTCCGAGCGCTGGAACCTGCCGGACTGGCTGGTCCGGTCGTTCAAAGAGTCTCTGGGCGACGCCGCCGAAGACACGGCGATGCATCTGGCAGAACGCGCGCCGGTCATGCTGCGGGTGAATCTGGCGATGGGATCGGTGGCCGAGGCGATAGACCGGCTTGCCGAAGAGGGCATAAGCGTTCAGCCGCACGGGCTGGCCGAGACTGCGCTGGTCGTGTGCGACGGGGCGCGTAAAATCCGGAAATCGGCGGCCTATACCAGCGGCTGCGTTGAATTGCAGGACGCGGCCAGTCAGGCGGTTGTTGCTGCGTTGCCCCTGCGCGATGATCAGACCGTTCTGGATTACTGTGCCGGTGGCGGCGGCAAGACACTGGCGATGGCGGCGCGGGTGAATGCCCGGTTTTTTGCCTATGATATCGATCCGGGCCGGATGAAAGACCTGCCGCTGCGCGCCGTGCGGGCCGGAGCAGGCGTGCGTATGCTGACAGTCGATGAGCTGGCACAGAACGGCCCCTATGATCTTGTGCTCTGCGACGCGCCTTGTTCGGGCAGTGGTGCGTGGCGCCGTTCGCCGGATGGAAAGTGGACCCTCACGCCGGAAAAACTGAACGATCTGAATGGTGTGCAGGACGATGTTCTTTCAAATGCCGCGGCGCTTGTGGCGCCGAACGGAACGCTGGCTTATGCCACCTGTTCCGTCCTTCGGTCTGAAAACCAGGACCGTGTTCAGGCGTTCCTGTCGCGTAATCCGGAATGGAAGTGCACCTTTGAGCAGGTATTTCTGCCGTCCCAGGGCGGAGATGGATTTTACAGCGCACACTTGACGCGCGGGTAATTTGAAATCTAAACAACTTAAGGTAGTAAGTTGAGATCGCGAAGCAGCGGTTAAGCGCGGATTAACCGTTGATGACGGTAATGCCCTGACACGATTCGAACTGGCAGGAGTGACGCAGCGTGCTGACACAGACGGATGAACAACACGCCCGGCCCGTTACGGATGGTGTGTTTGCGCGTTTGCAACGTGTTGCGGATCAGGCAGTGCGCCAATGCAGTATCCTGTTCGCCACGGCGCTGGTGATCATGGCAGGCGGTGTTCTTCTGGCACCCAGGCCGGTCTTGTTGCCGCTGGTCGGGGCCGGGGGCACTCTGGCGGCGATCACGGCGCTGCTGCTTGGTTTGGCGCTGTATCACAGAAACGCGCAGGCAACCGCCTATCGCATCCTGACCGATTTCATTGCCAAAGATGCTGCGCCCAGTTTCGTGACAGACACGGATGGTGTGATCCGGTCGCGCAACGCGGCGGCGCGCGAAAGAATGGACAGCCTAGGGTCGCAAACGCTTGCCAGCGTGTTGCGCACGGTTTTTGCAAACCCCAGCGCGGTTTTGTTCCGCCTGCAATCCAAGGCGGAAACTGTCGGGTCGGCCAAAGAAGATCTGGTAACGCGTCAGGGACATTACCGGCTGGCTGTGCACGGTGTGGGGCAGGGCATGT
Organism: Sulfitobacter sp. TBRI5; assembly: GCF_051013555.1. NCBI lineage: Bacteria > Pseudomonadati > Pseudomonadota > Alphaproteobacteria > Rhodobacterales > Roseobacteraceae > Sulfitobacter > Sulfitobacter sp. TBRI5. The sequence goes on from NZ_CP112884.1 coordinate 3,151,359, forward strand.
TTCTGTGGCGGATCGAGGATATACTTGAACGTCCGAATACGGGGCGCGGGGCGGACAGCCTGTCCATCCCATTGATCACAGTCGGACGTACCGACGCCGTTTTGTTCATGAACGAAGCCGCGCGCCACCTGATCGGCAGCCGCGTCAAATCGCTGGACCGATTGTTTGTGTCGCTGCCCTATACATCCGGCCAGCCCAGCAGGATCACGACCGCAGAAGGCCCCAGGGATGTGCTGGTGTCAGAAGTGCCGGCCAGCGCCGGCCGGCGCGAAGTGTATCTGATGCCGATGCAGGTTCAGCACGATCCGCAGGACTGGACCATGTTTCAGGATCTGTCGGTGCCCCTGCTCAAAGTGGCGGCCGGTGGCGAGATTCTGATGGCGAACACCACGGCAACGGCCCTTCTGGGTGGCAAGATCGGTGAAAACACCGTGCTGTCGGATGTGATGGAAGGGTTGGGGCGGGCGATCCCGGACTGGCTTGCCGAAGCTGCGCAGGCGCATTCCACCCCCCGATCCGAGTTCTTGCGCCTTACGCGGCGCGACAGGGAGGTGTTCGTTCAGGTCACGCTGAACCGGTGCGTCGAGGCGACAGGCACCGCCCTGATCGCAGTTCTAAGCGATGCAACCGAGCTTAAAACGCTGGAAGCGCAGTTTGTGCAAAGCCAGAAAATGCAGGCCATCGGGCAACTGGCGGGCGGTGTGGCGCATGATTTCAACAACCTTTTAACAGCGATTTCAGGGCATTGCGATCTGTTGTTGCTGCGGCATGATCAGGGGGGTCCGGAATATAGCGATCTGGTGCAGATCAACCAGAATGCCAATCGGGCCGCTGCCCTTGTCGGGCAGTTGCTGGCGTTTTCGCGCAAGCAGACCTTGCGGCCCGAAGTGCTGGATATGCGCGATACCCTGTCTGACCTGACCCATCTTCTGAACCGGCTGGTCGGTGAAAAAATAACTCTGACGCTGTCGCATGATCCGGTTCTGCAATCCATCCGCGCCGACAAGCGCCAGCTTGAACAGGTGCTGATGAACCTTGTGGTAAACGCACGGGATGCGATGCCGTCGGGCGGTGAAATCCGTATCGAAACCGAAGGGGTGCACTTTCCAGACATGGTGGAACGCGAGCGCGCCCATATTCCTGTCGGTTCTTACGTATCGGTCAAGGTTTCGGACGAAGGAACGGGGATCGCCGCGGACAAGTTGCAAAAAATATTCGAACCGTTCTTTACCACCAAGCGCACGGGCGAGGGCACCGGGCTTGGCCTGTCAACCGCCTACGGGATCGTAAAGCAGACAGGCGGGTTCATCTTTGTGGACAGTGTGGTCGGGTCGGGAACCGCCTTTACCCTGTTGTTCCCGGTCTACGAAGTGGAAGCGATGGCACCTGCGCCAGCGCCCGTTGTCGCGGTGGCGACACAGCCCAAGCATGGCGAAGGCGTGATTCTGCTGGTCGAAGACGAAGCGCCGGTACGTGCCTTTGCCAGCCGCGCCCTGCGTTTGCGCGGCTATACCGTGCTTGAGGCCGATTGCGCCGAGGCGGCTTTGAAAACCCTGGAAGATCCCGGAGTGGCCGTGGATGTTTTTGTGACCGATGTGGTGATGCCCGGCATGGACGGGCCCAGCTGGGTGCGGCAGGCCTTGCAGGACCGGCCCGATGTCAGGGTGGTGTTTGTTTTGGGATATGCCGAGGATTCATTCGGCGAAAACCAGACCCGCATCCCGAACTCGGTCTTTCTGCCGAAACCGTTTTCTTTGAACGATCTGACCGAAACGGTACATCGTCAGTTGCACTAGATGTCCGGTGTATGGGCCGCGCGGTGCCGGTTCATATGTCGTCGGGGTCGCCGCGCACCGGGATGCTGTTGTAAAGATCGAACTCCTGACTGCATTTGCGCAGCAGGGCCGCGCGGGTGTCTGGCGACAAATCCAGCGGCAATTTGGGCGATACGTTTTCCGCCCCCAGACTGATCGAAAGATCAAGACGGTCTTCCAGAAAGGCGCGCAGGCCGGATTGATCTTCGTAACGGAACAAATGGGTGACGTGGCAGCCACTGGGATGCGGTTCCAGAAATTTCGCCTGACTGCCGACATCGGCGTATGCGGGTTTGCGCCCTTTGATATAGCCTTGGACAAAGTCGTCAAAACTCAGATCGAAGGTTGCATTGGGGTTGCCTTTCATGAACGGGCGCTGGCGGTAGCGGTACCAGCTGCCCAGCCAGCTGACCGGTTCGCGCATCACCGCCAGCAATTCCATCTCGACGTTGCAGGCTTTTTCGAACATGGGGCGAAAAAAACGGTTGTAGCGATAGACCGGCGCATGTTTCAGAATCGGTGGATCGGACACCACAATGTCGGCATGCGGGGCCAGCGCCGTCTGATATGCGGTGGTTCCGGTTTTCGGCACCGACAAAAACACCAGACGTTCCTTATAAAAAACAAGCATTTAGGTTTATCCCTTGGATTGCCCACAGATGTGCTGCCATTTGTAAACCACTCTTTAACTCTTGGTGCAAACAGTAGGCGCAGGAAAAATTTGATTGAAATGTTCTCTTTTTGGTCCCATAAAGAACAAGAGGCGAACATCGACAGCATTGCCGCCCGCGCGCGGGTGTGACAGTAAGGGAATGAACAATTATGGCAACGGCAGATCTTTTGACAATGGACAGCAAGAAAAACGCGGACAAGCAGAAAGCGCTGGACAGCGCACTGGCGCAGATCGAACGGCAGTTCGGCAAGGGCTCGATCATGAAACTGGGCGCGGAAGGCGCGATACAGGACATCAAGGCCAGTTCGACCGGCTCTCTGGGTTTGGACATTGCGCTGGGAATCGGTGGATTGCCGATGGGCCGTATCATCGAGATTTACGGGCCCGAAAGCTCGGGCAAGACGACGCTGACACTGCATTGCGTGGCAGAACAGCAAAAAAAGGGCGGTGTTTGCGCCTTTGTCGATGCGGAACATGCGCTTGATCCGCAATATGCCAAGAAACTGGGCGTGGATATCGACGAATTGCTGATCTCGCAGCCCGACACCGGCGAACAGGCGCTTGAAATCACAGACACGTTGGTGCGATCGGGCGCGGTGAACATGGTGGTCGTGGATTCGGTTGCGGCGCTGACGCCGAAATCGGAACTGGAAGGCGACATGGGCGACAGCAGCGTTGGCGTGCAGGCCCGTCTGATGAGCCAGGCCATGCGCAAACTGACCGGATCGATCAGCCGCAGCAACTGCATGGTGATTTTCATCAACCAGATCCGGATGAAAATCGGCGTGATGTTCGGCAGCCCCGAAACCACATCGGGGGGCAACGCGCTCAAGTTCTATTCCTCGGTCCGTCTGGATATCCGCCGCATTGGCGCGGTCAAGGACCGGGACGAGGTTGTGGGCAACGCCACGCGCGTCAAAGTCGTGAAAAACAAGGTGGCCGCGCCGTTCAAACAGGTCGAATTCGACATCATGTATGGCGAAGGCATTTCCAAGAACGGCGAATTGCTGGATCTTGGCGTGGCGGCCGGCGTGGTTGATAAATCGGGTTCGTGGTTCAGCTATGGCGATGAGCGGATCGGACAGGGGCGTGAGAACGCAAAACAGTTCCTGCGCGACAACCCCAAGATCGCGTTCGCGATCGAAGACAAGATCCGGGCGTCGCACGGGCTTGATTTCGACATGCCCGAAGGGGCGGACGCGGTGGACGAGGACATACTGGAAGCCTGAAGATCAAACGCGTTGCGGCGCATATTCGCGCCCGCACAGAAAACACATCAAAACAGGGCGCGCGGACAGTGTGCCCTGTTTTTGCGTCTTGGGTCAGTGACCTGTGGACAGCACGCAGGTGGGCGGTTATTTGACGGAAACCGAAATTCTTCGCCCAAAAGGGGTGCCGTCCATGCAAACCGTTAACGATATCAGATCGACATTTCTGTCCTATTTTCAAAGACAGGGGCACAAGGTGGTCGACAGCAGCCCGCTGGTTCCGCGCAATGATCCGACGCTGATGTTCGCAAATTCCGGCATGGTGCAATTCAAGAACCTGTTCACCGGGCTGGAACACCGCGATTACACCCGCGCGACGACAGCACAGAAATGTGTACGCGCCGGCGGCAAACACAACGATCTGGACAATGTCGGCTATACGGCGCGCCATCACACGTTCTTTGAAATGCTGGGAAATTTCAGCTTTGGCGATTATTTCAAATCCGAAGCGATCCCCTATGCGTGGGAGATGGTGACAAAGGAACTGGGCATCCCCAAGGACAAGCTGACCGTCACCGTCTATCACACGGATGACGAGGCGGCAGACCTGTGGAAAAAGGTCGGCGGATTGAGCGATGACAAGATCATCCGTATCGCCACGGATGACAATTTCTGGATGATGGGCCCGACTGGTCCCTGCGGCCCGTGTTCGGAAATCTTTTATGATCACGGGGATCACATCTGGGGCGGCCCGCCGGGCAGCCCGGAAGAAGACGGCGACCGGTTTGTCGAGATCTGGAACCTTGTCTTCATGCAATATGAACAGTTTGCCGACGGATCGCGCACCGATCTGCCCAACCAGTCGATCGATACCGGCATGGGCATCGAACGGGTTGCGGCGCTGTTGCAGGGCACAAACGACAATTATGCCACCGATCTTATGCGCAGCCTGATCGAGGCCAGCGCAGATGCGTCCAGCACCGATCCTGACGGGCCCGGGCGTACGCATCACCGCGTGATTGCGGATCATCTTCGCTCAACCTCGTTTCTGATTGCGGACGGGGTGATGCCGTCCAATGACGGGCGTGGCTACGTGTTGCGCCGGATCATGCGGCGCGCCATGCGCCATGCGCATCTGCTGGGTGCGAAAGACCCGATCATGTATCAACTGGTACCCGCGCTGGTGCGTAAGATGGGGGCGGCCTATCCCGAACTGGGGCAGGCGCAGGCGCTGATCACCGAAACGCTGAAGCTGGAAGAAACCCGGTTCAAGACGACGCTGGATCGCGGGCTGAAGCTGCTGGATGAGGAACTGGGTGATCTGCCCGAAGGACAGAACCTGCCCGGCGCGGCGGCGTTCAAGCTCTATGACACTTACGGGTTTCCGCTGGACCTGACGCAGGATGCGCTGCGTGAAAAGGGGCGCGCGGTGGACACGGACGGATTTGATGCTGCCATGGCCGAACAAAAGGCCAAGGCGCGGGCCGCATGGTCCGGCTCGGGCGAGGCGACGGATGCGACGATCTGGTTCGATGTGGCCGACGAACATGGCACGACCGATTTTCTGGGCTACGACACCGAAACTGCCGAAGGCCAGATTGTGGCGCTGGTGGTTGACGGGGCCATTGCGAAAAAGGTTGGCAAAGGGGGGGCGGTGCAGATTGCGCTGAACCAGACGCCGTTTTATGCCGAAAGCGGCGGGCAGGTCGGGGATACCGGCCTGATCAGAACCGATACCGGCGTGGCCGAAGTGACCGACACGCGCAAGACGGCCGGGGTTTTTGTACATTTCGGCAAGGTGATCGAAGGCGAAATGGCACAGGGACAGGCGGCGATGCTGATTGTCGATCATGCCCGCCGCACCGCCATCCGCGCGAACCATTCGGCCACCCACCTTCTGCACGAGGCGCTGCGCGAAACGCTGGGCGATCACGTATCGCAGCGCGGATCGCTGAACGCGGCGGATCGTTTGCGGTTTGATTTCAGCCACAATGCAGCCCTGACAGCCGACGAACTGGCCAAGGTCGAAGAGGACGTGAATGCCTATATCCGTCAGAACGCGCCCGTGGAAACGCGGATCATGACCCCGGATGACGCGCGCGGACTGGGGGCGCAGGCATTGTTTGGTGAAAAATACGGCGACGAAGTACGGGTTGTTTCGATGGGCCGGCAGGACGGGTCGGGCAAGGGCAGCGACGGGCAGACCTATTCGCTGGAATTGTGCGGCGGCACCCATGTGCGCCAGACGGGCGACATCGGGGTCTTTGCCTTGCTGGGCGACAGCGCATCAAGTGCGGGCGTGCGCCGGATCGAAGCCCTGACCGGCGCGGATGCGTTGCGCCATCTGAGCGCGCAAGACCGCCGGGTCAACGCGCTGGCGCAGGAATTGAAAGCGCAGGCCGAAGATGTGCCTGCGCGGGTGCGCGCCTTACTGGACGAACGCAAGGCACTGGCCAACGAAGTGGCACAACTGCGCCGCGAGCTGGCAATGGCTGGCGGTGGAGCTGTGGCTGGTACAGAGCCAAATGAAGTCAATGGGATAGAGTTCATTTCTCAGGTGCTTTCGGGGGTCACGGGCAAGGATCTTCCGGCGCTGATTGATGAACACAAATCCCGGCTGGGCAGCGGTGCGGTTCTGCTGATCGCCGATGCGGGGGGCAAGGCGGCTGTCGCTGCCGGTGTAACCGATGATCTGGTGTCGCGCATTTCCGCCGTTGATCTGGTCAAGGCTGCCGTGGCAGAGTTGGGCGGAAAAGGTGGCGGCGGGCGCGCTGACATGGCGCAGGGCGGTGGGCCCGATGCGGCCAACGCCAAGGCGGCCATTGCGGCTGCAACTGCTGTATTGGAGGGATAAGATGCCAGCACTCTGGATCGCACATGTGACGGTGACCGATGAAGAGGCGTATAGCAAATACGCCGCTTTGGCGACCGAGGCGATTGCCCAACATGGCGGCAAGTTCATTGCGCGTGGCGGCCGGTTCGTTCAGTTGGAAGGGCAGGCGCGTCCGCGCAATGTTGTGGCGCGGTTTCCGTCTGTCGAGGCAGCGGAAGAATGTTATAATTCAGTGACGTACCAGCGCGCGTTAAGCCACGCGCTTGGCGCGTCTGAACGCGAATTGATGATCGTGGAAACCAGCGAATAAGGGCGCGAACAAAGCCGCGCCCCAGATAGATCAGCCCGCTTTGGACATCCGCTTGCGTTCATGCGGATCCAGAAAGCGTTTACGCAGACGGATCGCGTTCGGCGTGACCTCAACCAGTTCATCGTCGTCGATATAGGCAATCGCCTGTTCCAGCGACATGGTAATCGGGGTGGTAAGGCGCACGGCCTCGTCCGTGCCCGATGCCCGCACGTTGGTCAGTTTCTTGCCTTTCAGCGGGTTCACTTCCAGATCGTTTTCACGGCTGTGTTCCCCGATGATCATGCCTTCGTAGATGTCGGCCTGCGCGCCGATGAACATGCGCCCGCGATCTTCAAGGTTCCACAGGGCATAGGCGACCGACTGACCGCTTTCCATGGAAATCAGAACACCGGCCCGGCGGCCCGGTATTGGCCCCTTGTGTGGCGCCCAGCCGTGAAAGACACGGTTCAGCACGCCGGTGCCGCGCGTATCTGTCAGGAATTCGCCGTGATACCCGATCAGCCCGCGAGACGGCACCATGGCGATGATGCGGGTTTTGCCCGCACCGGCCGGTTTCATTTCGGTCAGTTCGCCCTTGCGGGTACCGGTGATCTTTTCGATCACCGCACCGGAATATTCATCATCCACGTCAATGGTGACTTCTTCGATGGGTTCAAGACGTTCGCCGCTTTCGCTGGTCTGAAACAGAACCTGCGGGCGCGAAATGGACAGTTCAAACCCTTCACGACGCATGTTTTCGATCAGAACGCCCATTTGCAATTCGCCGCGTCCGGCGACTTCAAAGGCTTCGCCGCCCGGTGTGTCGCTGATCTTGATGGCAACGTTGGATTCGGCCTCTTTCATAAGGCGGTCGCGGATCACGCGGCTTTGTACCTTCTTGCCGTCACGGCCCGCGAGCGGCGAATCGTTGATACCAAAGGTCACCGTGATGGTGGGCGGATCAATCGGTTGCGCGGGCAGGGCGGTGGTGACCGAAGGCGCGACAATGCTGTCGGCCACGGTGGCCTTGGACATGCCCGCGATGGACACGATATCGCCAGCTTCGGCGCGATCAATCGCCTGCTGGCCCAGACCGCGGAAGGCAAGAATTTTTGTCGCGCGGAAGTTTTCGATCAACGTGCCGTCGCGTGACAGCGCCTTGACGGTTTCACCCGCCTTGAGCGTGCCGGATTCCACGCGGCCCGTCAGGATACGGCCGATAAACGGGTCCGATCCCAGGGTTGTTGCCAGCATGGTGAACGGTTCATCCATTCGTTCGATCTGTTTGGGCGCGGGGACATGTTTCACGATCAGATCAAACAGCGCATCCAGATTCTTGCGGGGACCGTCCAGTTCCATATCTGCCCAGCCTGAGCGGCCCGAGGCATACATGGACGGGAAATCAAGCTGGTCGTCATCAGCACCCAGATTGGCGAACAGGTCAAAACATTCGTCCAGCGCGCGATCGGGTTCGGCATCGGGTTTGTCGACCTTATTCAGAACCACAATCGGGCGCAGGCCCAGTGCCAGCGCCTTGGAGGTCACGAATTTGGTTTGCGGCATCGGACCTTCGGCGGCATCCACCAGTAACACAACGCCATCCACCATCGACAGGATGCGTTCGACCTCGCCGCCAAAATCGGCGTGGCCGGGTGTGTCGACGATATTGATGCGCATGCCTTTCCATTCCAAAGACGTGGCTTTGGCCAGAATGGTGATACCGCGTTCGCGTTCCAGATCGTTGCTGTCCATGGCGCGTTCGGCCACCGATTGGTTTTCGCGGAACGCACCGGATTGTTTCAGCAATTCATCCACCAGCGTGGTCTTGCCATGGTCAACGTGCGCGATGATTGCGATATTTCGCAGGTCCATTGTCTCTACCTTTTTTCGGAGTTGTCGCGCGCATACATCGCTGCGGTGCAGAAGGCTAGGGGAAAAAGCGGAATGGCCCTGTGACGTGGCGCGCCAGCGCTAGTGCGTGGTGGTGCCCGAAAACACATGGATCACGACAATCCCGCCGATAATCATCGACAGACCCAGTATTGCAGGCAGGTCAAGCCGCTGGCCAAAGACGATAAAGGCAATCAGCGCAATGGACACGATGCCCAGACCCGACCAGATCGCATAGACGATGCCCACAGGCATGTATTTCAGCGTCACCGCCATCAGATAGAAGGACAGCGCATAGGCGATCACCACAATGACCGAAGGCCAGAACCGCGAAAACTGGGCGCTGGCCTGCAACGCGGTTGTCCCGATTGTTTCGGCAATCACCGCGATGAACAGATAAAGATAGTGAACGGGCATGATGCCTCCCTAAAGCGGTAATTCGGTGGTGTCCTTGATCTGTTCCATTACGAAACTGGCCGACACATCCGACAGGGGGACGCGCCGGATCAGGTTCTGGTACAGCCGGTCATACCCCGCCATATCCGCAACCCGCGCGCGGATCAAATAATCTAGATCGCCGGTCATGCGGTAGACGCCCAGAATTTCGGGCATGGACTGGGTCGCTGCCGAAAACGTGCGCAGCCAGTTGGGTTCGTGTGAATTGGTGCGGATTTGCAGGAACACCATTAGCCCCAGCCCCAGTTTTTCCGGTGACAGCAAGGCGACGCGCTTTTCAATGACGCCCGCATCCTCCAGCGCCTTGATCCGGCGCCAGCAGGCGTTGCGCGACAGGTGCACCCGTTCGCCCAGCGTATCAAGCGATTGCGTGGTGTCGCGTTGCAGTTCTTGCAGTATGCGGCGATCTATTTCATCAAATGTCATCACAAATTGCCTTATCGCGGGAAATTATCACAAGATAAAGCAGAATAAACTGATATTTGGGACATATGTTCAAGCTGTTTTTTCTAGTTTGTCGGCACCACTCACGGATCGGAGCGCGACATGTTTAACCGGATATTTTTGGATCACCCGCAAAGCGTAGATGAATCATTTTTTCAGCATATGCTGTTTGCGCTGAAATTTTCCGGCGCATTGTTTGCAGCGGCCGGCGCCGCGTTGGTGCATGCGTTTGTCCCTTGCGCGTTTGAAAAGACGGCAAGCGGCATCATCGAGAAGCTGCACCACCGGATGCATAACCGAACCCATTAATTGAAAAAGCCGCCCCCGGGGTGTGGGACGGCTTTTCCAGTTGATACCTGAGCGGGGCCATTGCTGGCCCCGTTTTTTTATCCGGATTTATCCGGCCAGGGCCTTGTTCAGGTTTTCATCTACCTTTTCAAGGAACCCCATTGTGGTCAGCCATTTCTGATCGGGTCCGACCAGCAGCGCCAGATCCTTGGTCATGTCGCCGCTTTCTACGGTGTCGACAACGACCTTTTCCAGCGTGGTGGCAAAGTTCATCAATGTGTCGTTGCCATCCAGTTTGGCGCGGTGCTTCAATCCGCCGGTCCAGGCATAGATCGACGCGATCGAGTTGGTCGATGTTTCCTCGCCTTTCTGGTGCTGGCGGTAATGGCGCGTCACGGTGCCGTGGGCGGCTTCGGCCTCGACGGTTTTGCCATCGGGTGTCATCAGCACCGAGGTCATCAGGCCCAGCGAACCAAAGCCTTGGGCCACGGTGTCGGACTGGACGTCGCCATCGTAGTTTTTGCAGGCCCAGACATAACCGCCGTTCCATTTCATCGCGCAGGCGACCATGTCGTCGATCAGACGGTGTTCATAGGTGATGCCCGCCTTTTTGAACTTGTCTTCGAATTCTTCCTCATAGACCTTCTGGAACAGCTCCAGGAACCGGCCATCATATTGCTTGAGAATGGTGTTCTTGGTCGACAGGTACACCGGCCAGCCCAGCGACAGGCCATAGTTCATGGACGCGCGGGCGAAATCGATGATTGATTTGTCCAGATTGTACATCGCCATGACAACACCGGAATCGGGCGCATCGAACACTTCGCGTTCAATTTCGCTGCCATCATCGCCGACGAATTTGATCGTCAGCTTGCCCTTGCCGGGAAATTTGAAATCGGTGGCGCGGTACTGATCGCCAAAGGCATGACGGCCGACAACAATCGGTTTGGTCCAGCCGGGCACAAGGCGGGGCACGTTCTGGCAGATGATCGGCTGGCGGAAAATCACGCCGCCCAGAATGTTGCGGATTGTGCCGTTGGGGCTGCGCCACATCTGTTTCAGGCCGAATTCTTCTACCCGCGCCTCGTCCGGCGTGATGGTCGCACATTTGACGCCAACGCCGTATTTCTGGATGGCATGGGCGGAATCAACGGTGATCTGGTCATCGGTTTCATCGCGTGCCTGAATGCCCAGATCGTAATATTTCAGATCGATATCGAGATAAGGCAGGATCAGTTTCTTCTTGATGAAATCCCAGATGATGCGGGTCATTTCGTCGCCGTCGAGTTCGACGACGGGATTGTCCACCTTGATCTTGGTCATGGGTGCGGTCCCTTTGCTGTAGGTTGAATCACTTGCGCGCGGTCTAGCGCACTTCTTGCGGGCTGGAAAGACTGTATACCAATGTATACCGGTGACGAGATGTCGCGGTGTCAGTGCGACGAGGGTTCAAAGAAGCCTGCCAGTCGCGGTTGCAGCCACGCCCAAAGCCGCGGCGCGCCGCGCTGAACCTTGGCCCCGACACGGGTTTGCAGTTGATCGGCCGTCACGTTGTAATCGCGCCATGTGCCGCCGCCGCTTTGCAGGTTGCTGTTCACGGGCTGAATGCGATCAATGCTTTTGGCGAAAATGGCATCATCGCTTTCGGCCGCTTCAAATTCTTCCCACAAGGCGCGAAAACTGTCGCGCTGATCAGGCGGAAGAAGCCCGAATATACGTTCGGCGGCCTGTTGTTCGATCACTTCCATTTCCAGCGGATCATGATCGCCGTGAATGGGGTTGTCGCCCGCATCGATTTCCACAATGTCATGCACCAGCAACATTTTGATAACGCGGTTTACGTTGACGGGACGATCGGAATGTTCGGCCAGAACCAAGGCGTAAAGGGCAATGTGCCAGCTGTGTTCGCCCGAATTTTCCGGGCGCGATCCGTCATTCAGGGTGGTTCCGCGCAGAACCGATTTCAGTTTGTCAGCTTCGTTCAGAAACGCGAACTGTCGGTCCAGCCGGTCAGTCATCTGACGGCAGGCCCGCTTCTTTCCGGCGTTTGGACAGGATCATGCGGGCGCGTTCTTCGGCGCGGCGCACGCGGATGGCCGTCATGTACGCCTCTTCCAGAGTCTGGGAAAAGCCGCCAAGCGCCGCGGACAGTTCGGCGATCACATCATCCTTGCCGGTGGCGTGCAGAATTTCCATCGTCTGCAACGCCAGTTCGTCGGCAATATCATTGGTCAGGGACATATCAGCGCGATGTCTCGGTCAGGCGGCGTTTCACGTAATCGGTTGTGTTGGAAATCAACGTATCCATGTGCGGCGGTTCAAAGAAATGGCCGGCCCCTTCGATTTCCTGATGGGTGATCGTGATGCCCTTTTGTTCATGCAGCTTGTTGACCAGAGACACGGTATCGGCGGGCGGGGCGACGCGATCCGCACTGCCATTGATGATCAGACCCGAAGACGGGCAGGGCGCCAGAAAGGAAAAGTCATACATGTTGGCCGGGGGTGACACGCTGATAAAGCCGGTGATTTCAGGACGGCGCATCAAAAGCTGCATTCCGATCCACGCACCAAAGCTGAAGCCTGCGACCCAGCAATGTTTGGAATTGTTGTTCATCGACTGCAGGTAATCGAGGGCCGAGGCCGCATCGCTCAACTCTCCGATGCCCTGATCATATTCGCCCTGGCTGCGACCGACACCGCGGAAATTGAACCGCAATACGGTAAAACCCATGTTGTAAAACGCGTAGTGCAGGTTGTAGACAACCTTGTGATTCATCGTGCCGCCGAATTGCGGGTGCGGGTGCAGGATGATCGCGATGGGCGCGTCTTTTTCTTTTTGCGGGTGATAGCGGCCTTCGAGGCGGCCTTCGGGTCCGGGAAAAATAACCTCGGGCATGTGCGTCCTTGTTCATGACACCAAGGCGCGCTGAATTCTTGACGAAATCGCTAAGGCACCTTAGAACTGTTCTAATCTATTCGACCGCAGCGATGCGGTAGCTTGCGGGACTTAAGCGCTACGGCGCGGAAGGTCAAGAATTCAGACGGCTTTTGCAGGCCAGAGGGCGTTAAACATGAAACTATCGACCAAAGGGCGTTATGCAATGGTGGCGCTGGCCGATCTGGCGCTGACATCGGGCGACAAGCTGGTGACGCTGGGCGAGATCTCGGAACGACAGGACATTTCGCTGCCCTATCTTGAGCAGTTGTTCGTCAAGTTGCGGCGCGCCGGGCTGGTGGCATCGGTGCGCGGACCCGGCGGGGGCTATCGGCTGGCGAGACTTCCATCGGAAATACGCGTTGTGGACGTGCTTTCGGCCGTGGATGAAACGGTTGACGCGATGCACAAGGGGGCAGGGGTATCAGGCGCGCTGTCGGGCAGCCGCGCACAGTCGCTGACCAACAGGTTGTGGGAAGGATTGAGCGCGCAGGTCTATGTGTTTTTGCACCAGACCCGGCTGTCGGACGTGATTGAAAACGAACTGGCGCCCTGTCCGGCGGTGCCGAACCTGTTTGCGATTGTGGATGATTAGGGCGACGGGGTTTTGAGTATTTTTGGACAAATGAAGCGATGAAGCGCACCTATCTGGATCACAATGCGACAACGCCGCTGCGCGCCGAGGCGCGGGCGGCGATGTGTGCGGCGATGGATGTGGTGGGCAATCCGTATTCGGTTCATGCTGAGGGGCGGGCGGCGAAAGCCCTGATCGAAAACGCGCGCGGACAGATTGCCCAGGCCTTGGGGGCGGGGGATGCGGATATCGTGTTCACGTCGAGCGCGACCGAGGCGGCGGCGCTGGCCTGTGCCGGGCGCGGACTGCATGGCGGCGAAATTGAGCACGAGGCGGTGCTGGCGTGGGTTAAGCCGGATCTGCCGGTTGACGCAAAGGGAAAAGCGGATGTTGCGGATGCGGCGCAGACCGCGCTGCAACTGGCCAATTCGGAGACCGGCATTCTGCAGGACATACCGGTAGGACTGGCCGTATGCGATCTGACGCAGGCGTTTGGCAAGGTGCCGCTGCGGTTTGACGAACTGGGCGTCGATATGGCGATTGTCTCGGCGCATAAACTGGGCGGACCCAAAGGCGTCGGCGCGCTGGTGTTGCGGCGCGGGCTGGATATTGCAGCCCAGATCAAGGGCGGCGGGCAGGAAATGGGCCGCCGGTCCGGGACGGAAAACACCATCGGCATTGCCGGATTTGGCGCGGCGGCAACGGCTGCGGTTGCGGATGTGGCGGCGGGGCGGTGGGAAAAAATCGGCCAGTTTAGAAATATTCTAGAAAAGGCTCTTGAGGCTGGCGTAAATAAGACTATTTTTGTCGGGAAAGCCGTGGGACGTTTGCCCAACACCTCTTGCTTCGCGGCCCCCGGCTGGAAAGGCGAGACGCAGGTGATGCAGATGGACCTGTCCGGATTTGCCGTTTCGGCAGGTTCGGCCTGTTCCAGCGGCAAGGTGCGGGCCAGCCGTGTGCTGCGGGCGATGGGGTACGGCGACGAGGTTGCGGGCAGTGCGATCCGGGTGTCGCTGGGGCTTGAGACGCAGGAAGACGATGTTGTCAGGTTTGCAGAAACCTGGCTGGACAAAAGACACAAACATGCGCGCCGGGCGGCGTGACCGAAGCGGGAGTATCGATTATGGCAGCACTGGACAACACAACCGTCAAGGAAGGTGTGGATCAGGACACCGTCGATGCGGTGCGCGAGGTTGGCGGCAAGTACAAATACGGCTGGTCGACCGATGTCGAAATGGAATACGCGCCCAAAGGACTGACGCCCGATATCGTGCGGCTGATTTCCGAAAAGAACGGCGAACCGCAGTGGATGACCGATTGGCGGCTTGAAGCTTATGAACGCTGGCTGACCAAGGAAGAGCCCGATTGGGCGATGGTCGATTATCCTGAAATCGACTTTCAGGACCAGTATTATTACGCGCGCCCCAAAAGTTTTGAAGTCAAACCCAAGTCTCTGGACGAGGTCGATCCGAAATTGCTTGCGACCTATGAAAAGCTGGGCATTCCGCTGAAAGAGCAGATGATCCTTGCCGGTGTCGAGGGTGCCGAGGACATGCCCGCCGAGGGCCGCAAGGTGGCGGTTGACGCGGTGTTTGATTCCGTATCGCTGGGTACGACCTTTCAGGATGAGTTGAAAAAAGCGGGTGTGATTTTCTGTTCGATTTCCGAAGCGATCAAGGACCATCCCGAACTGGTGCGCAAATATCTGGGATCGGTGGTGCCGGTGTCGGACAATTTCTACGCAACGCTGAACAGCGCCGTGTTTTCGGACGGATCGTTTGTCTATGTGCCGCCGGGCGTGCGCTGCCCGATGGAGCTGAGCACCTATTTCCGGATCAATGCGGAAAACACCGGCCAGTTCGAACGCACGCTGATCATCGCCGACAAGGGCAGCTATGTGTCTTATCTGGAAGGATGTACCGCACCGCAGCGCGATATTTCGCAACTGCACGCCGCCGTGGTGGAAATCATCATCGAGGAAGACGCCGAGGTGAAATACTCCACGGTGCAGAACTGGTATCCCGGCGACGAGAACGGCAAGGGCGGGATCTATAACTTCGTGACCAAACGCGCCGATTGCCGTGGCGACCGCGCCAAGGTGATGTGGACGCAGGTGGAAACCGGGTCTGCGGTGACGTGGAAATATCCGTCCTGCATCCTGCGAGGCGATGACAGCCAGGGCGAGTTCTATTCGATTGCCATTGCCAACAATTACCAGCAGGCCGACACCGGCACCAAGATGATCCATCTGGGCAAGAACACCAAAAGCCGGATCGTGTCCAAGGGGATCAGCGCGGGCCACGCGCAGAACACTTATCGCGGATTGGTGTCGATGCACCCCAAAGCCAAGGACAGCCGGAACTATACGCAGTGCGACAGCCTGCTGATCGGCGGAAATTGTGGCGCGCACACGGTGCCCTATATCGAGGTGAAGAACAATTCGTCCCGCGTGGAGCACGAGGCGACCACATCCAAGGTGGATGATGATCAGCTGTTTTACTGCCGCAGCCGTGGCATGGACGAGGAAGAGGCCGTGGCGCTGGTGGTGAACGGGTTTTGCAAGGACGTGTTGCAGGCGCTGCCGATGGAATTTGCTATGGAAGCGCAGCAGCTGGTTGCGATTTCGCTGGAAGGCAGCGTTGGGTAATGTCGCACAATGATCCGTCGTTGAAGCCGGCAGATCGCATTCGGCTTGGACATCCATCACGGTTGCACCCCGAGACACAGGAATTGACGTTTCTGGTAATCGGGCTGTTTGCGGTATTTGCGGTGATGATGGCCCATGACGAAATTGTGCAGAACCTTGTTGCGACAGGCTGGATCGTGGCCGCGCAGGCCGAAAAATACGAGCTTGTTGTTGGTGCGGTCCTGCTGGTTGTTTGGAGCGCCATCATTGTGCGCCTGGTCGGGATTGTGCGGCGTGCCCGCAGCCCTGAAAATGTGGACGGCTGACATGAAACCCGACGCGACCGACAGGCCAGTGCTAACCTTTCCGCAGGCGGTGTCGGATTGGGTGCGCACCCACTATGAGGCGGCATCGGTAATCCTTGAATACGGTACGGGCGGTTCCACTATTATGGCATCGGAAATGCCTAACAAAAAGGTGTTTTCTGTAGAGTCCGACAAGAAATGGTGTGCCAAAATCCAAGCATACCTGGATGCATCCAGCCCGGCATCTCCTGTCGTTCTGTACCATGCTAATATCGGCAAGACAGAAAAATGGGGCAGCCCAGTTGAAGGCGGCGCGTGGCGGCGGTTTCACCGGTACCCCAATTCCGTGTGGGACCTTCCGGAATTCGAAGCACCTGATTTGGTGTTGGTGGACGGGCGCTTTCGTGCGGCCTGTCTGATCACCACCTGGTTGCGGACGGAAAAACCGGTGACGGTTCTGTTTGATGACTATGTGGACCGCAAGCAATACGCCAAGGTTGAACGCTGGATCAAACCGGTCGAATGTTGCGATCGCATGGCCCGGTTCGAGTTGGAGCCAACCGATTTTCCACGCAGGGATATGACAGATATCCTTGCGTTTTACACGAAACCCTTCTGAGGCCGCTATGGCCAAAACCGAAATAAGACGAGGCAAGACATGTTAGAAATCAAAGACCTGCACGTGCAACTTGAAGAAGAAGACAAGCAAATCCTGAAAGGTGTGAACCTGACGGTGGATGCGGGCAAGGTGCATGCCATCATGGGGCCGAACGGGTCGGGCAAATCCACTCTGTCTTATGTTCTTTCGGGCAAGGACGGCTACGAGGTGACAGCCGGGTCGGCCACGTTGGACGGGGCCGATATTCTGGATATGGAACCGGAAGAGCGCGCGGCGGCGGGGCTGTTTCTGGCGTTCCAGTACCCTGTTGAAATTCCCGGTGTGGGCAACATGACGTTCCTGCGCACGGCCGTTAATGCCCAGCGCAAGGCGCGCGGGCAGGACGATATGAGCGCAGCAGAATTCCTCAAGGTGATCCGTGCCAAGGCCAAGGAACTTCAGATTGATGCGGATATGCTGAAACGCCCGGTTAATGTCGGCTTTTCCGGCGGGGAAAAGAAACGCAATGAAATCCTGCAGATGGCAATGCTGGAACCGAAAATGTGCATTCTTGACGAAACGGATTCCGGTCTGGACGTCGATGCGATGAAACTGGTGGCATCCGGTGTCAACGCGCTGCGCGATGCGGGGCGCGGATTTCTGGTGATCACCCATTACCAGCGTTTGCTGGATCACATCAAACCCGATGTCGTTCATATCATGGCCGATGGCCGCATCGTGAAAACCGGTGGACCTGAACTGGCGCTTGAAGTCGAAAACAACGGCTACACGGATATTCTGGCAGAGGTGGCGTAATGGGCCTGCCGGAATTGAAACAGACCACGACCGAGGCGCGAGTGAACGCGCTTGCGATGCCACAGGGCGGATGGAGCATGACGGCGCGCACAGCCGCATTGTCGCGTGTTCAAACCATGGGGCTGCCATCGCGGCGCGATGAATACTGGAAATTCACCCGCCCCGATACGCTGACAGCGGTGGACGCGCCGGATGCCGCGGCACTCGATCCCGAAGAAAAGCCGGTGTTCGGCGATATCGACCGGTTGAAGATCGTGTTTGTGGACGGCGTTTTTGATGCCGACGCATCGGATGATCTGACGCTGGAAGGTGTCAGTATCGAACGCCTTGCCGCCGTTGCGGACAAGGATATCCACTGGGCCAAGGATCTTTACGGTGTATTGGAAACCAACGGCCAGACACCGGTGCACCGCCCGCTGGCGGCGCTGAATACGGCCTTTGCGACAGACGGTGTTCTGATCCATGTAACGGGGCGTGTTTCGCGCCCGATCAGCCTGATCTATCATCATGTGTCGACCACGTCGGATGCCATTCTGCACCATGTGATCAAGCTGGAAAAAGGCGCCGATGTCACGGTGCTTGAAAACGGGCCAGCCGCGGCGCGGTTCAACAAGGTGATGGAAATCGACATTGCCGATGGCGCCGGCTTTCACCATGTGCGCGCGCAGGGGCGCGATCACGACCGGCGCGCGGCGACGCACATGTTCGCGCGTCTGGGCGAAAACAGCACGTTCAAATCCTTTACGCTGACGGCAAACGGCGTTCTGACACGCAATGAATGCGTGATCGAACTGACCGGTGATGATGCGGTGGCCCATGTGGCCGGTGCCTGCGTTGGCGATGGTGATTTCCATCACGATGATACGGTGTTCATCACCCATGACGCAGTGAATTGCGAAAGCCGTCAGGTGTTCAAAAAGGTGCTGCGCAACGGCGCGACAGGTGTGTTTCAGGGCAAGATTCTGGTGAAACAGCATGCCCAGAAAACCGACGGCTACCAGATCAGCCAATCCTTGCTGCTGGATGGCGACAGCCAGTTTCTGGCCAAACCCGAGCTTGAGATCTATGCCGATGATGTTGTGTGTTCGCATGGCAGTACATCGGGCGCAATTGACGAGGATGCGTTGTTTTATCTGCGCTCGCGCGGGGTGGACGAAAAGCAGGCCACCGATCTGCTGACGCTGGCCTTTCTGGCAGAAGCGGTCGAAGAGATCGAAAACGAGGCATTGGCCGAAGATGTTCTGGCGCGCCTTGAAGCGTGGCTGGCCCGTCGAAGCTGATGCCTGTCAGCCGCGATATCGCAGCGACGTATCGCGGCCCGCGCAAAGTGGTGCAGCGCCTGCTGGACATGGGACAGCGCGAAGATCGCGCGCTGATCTTTGTCATGGCGGCCTGTGTTATCACCTTTATCGCGCAGTGGCCGTATCTGGCACGCAGGGCGCATCTGGAAGATGTCGAACTGAACGGGTTGCTGGCCGGTTCGTTGATGGCATGGATTATTGTGGCACCCTTGCTGCTTTATGTTCTGGCATGGTTCAGTCATGTACTGGCCAGACTGGTGGGCGGTAAAGGCAGCTATTACAGTGCCCGTATCGCATTGTTCTGGGCCTTTCTTGCGACCAGTCCCCTGATGCTGTTGCACGGTTTGATGCGCGGTTTTATCGGAATGGGGACACAGGAACAGATCATCGGTCTGGTCTGGCTGGGCTGTTTCCTGTGGTTCTGGCTGGCCGGATTGTGGCAGGCAGAGCGGGCATGACGCTGACGGTTCCATACTGGCGCGATCTGGCGATTGAAACATTGCGCGCCCCTGCGCAGGCCGCAGAGCGGGTGATGGCCTTTCAATTGCCGCGCGATGTGTTGTGGCTGGCCCTGTTGCTGGTCGCGGTGCTGAACACGATTGTCTACATGGTGACAAATATTCTGGTGCCCACACCATCGCCCTTGCCTGGTGCGTTTCAAAGCCCGGTTGTGTTCCTGTTCATCGTTGCAGGTGGTCTGGTTCTGACGGTGCACGCGCTTTACTGGACGGGGCGTGCTCTGGGCGGAACCGGCGAACTGGGTGATATTCTGGTTCTGATGATCTGGTTGCAGGCGCTGCGTGTCGCCTTGCAGGTGATCACGCTGGTCCTGCTGATCCTTGCCCCGGTTCTGGCTGCCTTTGTGGTGATGGCTGCCGCGCTGTGGGGCATCTGGATACTCGTGAATTTTATCAACACGGCGCATCATCTCAACTCTTTGCCGCGCGCGGCAGGGGTGTTGGTGGCCGCAATGCTGGGCCTTGCGCTTGGCCTGTCTTTCTTCTTGTCCCTGATCGGGGCCACACTATTGGGATCTGTTGCCTATGTATGATGTAGAAAAAATCCGCTCCGATTTTCCGATCCTGTCACGCACTGTGAACGACAAACCGCTGGTCTATCTGGACAATGGCGCGTCAGCGCAAAAACCGCAGGTGGTGATTGATGCGGTAACACACGCCTATTCGCATGAATATTCCAATGTTCACCGTGGCTTGCATTACCTTTCGAACCTTGCGACCGACCAGTATGAACGGGTCCGTGGCATTGTTGCGACCTTTCTGAACGCCGGATCGGAAGACGAGATCGTGTTCAATTCCGGCACCACCGAAGGCATCAATCTGGTGGCTTATGGCTGGGCCATGCCGCGGATGCAGGCGGGCGATGAGATTATTCTGAGCGTGATGGAACACCACGCGAATATCGTGCCATGGCATTTCCTGCGCGAGCGTCAGGGTGTGGTAATCAAATGGGTCGATACCGATATCAACGGCGATCTGGACCCGCAGGCAGTGATCGATGCCATTACACCGCGCACCAAACTGATTGCAATCACGCAGCTTTCCAATGTGCTGGGCACCAAGGTTGATGTGAAAACCATCACGGCGGCGGCCCATGCAAAGGGCGTTCCGGTTCTGGTGGACGGGTCACAGGCGGCGGTGCACATGCCGGTGGATGTGCAGGATCTGGATTGCGATTTCTACGCGATTACCGGGCACAAGCTATATGGCCCGTCGGGATCGGGCGCGATTTTCATCAAATCGGAACGGATGGCGGAAATGCGCCCCTTTATCGGCGGCGGCGACATGATCCGCGAGGTCAGCAAGGAAGAGGTGACCTATAACGATCCCCCGATGAAGTTCGAGGCGGGCACACCCGGTATCGTGCAGACCATCGGCTTTGGCGTGGCGCTGGAATACATGATGGGGCTGGGGATGGACAATATTCTGGCCCATGAAAACGCCCTGCGTGATTACGCGCGCACCCGTCTGGACGGTTTGAACTGGTTGCAGGTTCAGGGGCAATCTGTTGATAAGGCTGCGATTTTCAGCTTTACATTGGACGGGGCCGCACATGCACACGATATTTCAACCGTGCTGGACAAAAGGGGCGTTGCTGTGCGGGCGGGCCATCACTGTGTCGGTCCGTTGATGGATCATCTGGGTGTCACCGCCACATGCCGCGCGTCTTTCGGGCTTTATAACACCACAGCCGAAGTCGATGTTCTGGTGGATGCGCTGGAACTGGCGCATGATCTTTTTGCCTAGGCGTGATAGGCGGGGTGGAAAAGGAACACTTTCAATGCCACGTCTGATCTTTGCCGCAACTTTCATCCTGCTTGCTCCCCTGACTGTCCAGGCTGATATCCAGCCGCAAAGCGGCACATGGGCCAGCGCTGTCGAGTTTGTGGACCAGACCGGATGCCCGCCGCAAATGGTTACTCAGTTGCAGGCCAACATGGCTGGCGGCCATGTCGGGCCGATCATCTTTCCCGAACCGTTTGATCCGGTCGCGCTGCAAGGCGCAGACATTCAGTTTACCTGGACAAAGCTGGACGAAAACGTCTGGCAGGGGGTTTTCAGCGATATATCCGACAGCGGCATGGGCGATATTATTGCCGTGTCGAAATCCGTGGTGACGGTCGTCGATCCGACGCATATCGAACAGGATGCGGAAATGAACGTGACTCTGCCCGAAGCGATGGCCAAAATGGCAGGAATGGCATCATCCACCTGCGTGGTGCGCAGCAAGGTCTTTCACGCGCGACAGCCCTGACAGGTTTTTAAGATTGCAGGCTGTGCGGGGCAACGCTATACCCCGCGACATGGACCCATAGCTCAGCTGGATAGAGCGCTGCCCTCCGAAGGCAGAGGCCAGAGGTTCGAATCCTCTTGGGTCCGCCATGTATCTGTATTTTTATGTTTATATACAATGATTTAGCGTTTTGTGGCGTTACTCTGTCCCCCGTAATGTCCGCCAATTGAGTTTTGAATGGCGTGAATTTTTTGCCTTCACTCTGGCTGCAAGAGAATTTTCCAACAAACATGATGCTGCGCCACTATTTAGGCGCATTGTAAAGATAAGAGTTTTGATGCTGAAGGCCCACACCTCAGCAAACAAGAACGGTCCGCCGCAACTCCCGAATTTCATTTTGAAGTGGCGGGCCGCTTCGTCTCCAAAGACGCTATGATTTTAGGCGCTGGCGACTGCAAAACCTAGCAAAGACGATTTTGGATCAAGTTGCTCAGTTCGCCGCATAAGATTTGTCTGAATGATGGGGGTAGCAACGTTCGCTAAATTCAGTGGCCGGACATACGGTAGGGTAAACCAGTGCTCTGCCCCCAACCCAGGAAACTCGTGCGCAGCAAACGTTACTACCTAAACCTACAGTAGTTATAGAATTTAAAAATACAATGGTGGATTGACGCGACCTTCTCCCATATCCAAAAACTACAACAAAACTTAGCGATTGGGTGAGTCGCCACCTGCGTCAAAGAAATCGGGCTTGCGGATACTCTCGCTTCGGAATCATGCGCCCAAACAACCCGACACCGGCATAAGTTTCCTGCGCCATGCGTAACGCCAGCACCCGCATACTAGGCTCTGGATTTACAAGACCGAAAATTGATGAATTCGGCAAAGCGGACCTTGGTGCGCTCCGCGGCGAATGACTGCCTTGAGCCCAGAGTCACCGATGCTGCGGTTTGCGCGAATGACTGCTTCTCATTACAGAAATGGGGCGCGCCGTCGGCCCATGTGCCGGGCGCATCCCCCCTCAATTTCGATACCTTCTGCCTGCAAAATTCACGGATCAGGCTGGATCATGACATTGGCGCGGAACAGATTGGCTGGATCGACCTTTGCCTTGATGCTCTCAAGCCGCGCCTGATTGGCGCCAAACGCGCCTTTGCTCCGCTCTTCTCCGGCTTCAGGAACGAAATTGATATAGACACTGCCTTCAGCGAGCGGTGTGGCCTTGTCGAACAACGCGCGCGCCCACGTCTTGCAGACCGCATCTTGATTTTCATTGGTCCATCGGGCGTGAATGTTCATCGCATAGCGCGTTTTCCGGTGCGCGTAAGCCATCGCGTCCTCATCTACACGACCTGCTGCCCCGCCCAACTGTGCGACGAATATCTCGCACTCGTCGGTCGGCAGATCACTCGCCGCCTCGACCATCAGGTCGACCACATCGTCAGTTAGTTCCGTGAAGTCGTGCGACTTCCAATAGTTTCTGGCGCCCTCAGTAAGCAGGGGATCGAAGGCCGATTGCCATCCGGTGTAGGGATGCAGTGAAACGCCATCGGCGATGGGGTTACCGATTGACCGCAGCGGAGCCAGTGCCTCCTCGCTCTCGCTAAGCAAACCGGCAAAGGCCATGGGCATCAGCAGGACAGTCTTGCCATGATGCTCGGGCGCAAGAAACGGGAGTGGCGGTGCCTTTCGAAGCACGAACCAGCAGGTCGCTTCGTCGGGCAATCTGGCCGCGATGTCGCGATACATTTTCAGGGCGGATGCTGCGTCCTCAAGCGAATGAACGACCGGACCCGTCATCATCGACGTCTCGACTGGATGAAGTTCGAATTCGAATTCCGTCACGATGCCAAAATTGCCACTGCCACCCCGGATTGCCCAGAATAGGTCTGCGTTTTCATCTGCGGATGCCCTTTTCAAACCGCCGTCGGCGGTCACGATCCGCACCGAGACGATATTGTCGACGGTGTGCCCGTACTTGCGCGACAGCCACCCGTAGCCACCCCCCAGAGCCAGACCGGCGATTCCGGTCGTAGAATTGATCCCGGTCGGCACGGCCAGACCGAAGGCCTGGGTTTCGTGATCCACATCACCCAGCAATGCCCCGGGCTGAACGAATGCCCGCCGCCCCTCAGGATCGACGCGAACGGCCCGCAACCCCGAAAGGTCGATCATGAGTCCATTGTCGCAAACCGCGCTTCCGGCGATATTATGTCCGCCGCCACGCACCGAAGTCAGCAGTCCATGTTCAGCCGCAAACTGGACGGCGGTGATAATATCTGCGGTGCCAGTGCACTCGGCGATCAGGGCAGGTTGCTTATCGATCATTCCGTTCCAGATGCGCCGGGCATTGTCGTAGTCAGGGTGATCCTTGCGAAGGAGTCGGCCCCTCATTGCCGTTTCGAGATCGTTGATCGCTTCTTCGCCAATGCTCATTCGTTCCCCATTCAGGGTTTGAAATTCTGTGCCCATCTTTTCCTCCGTGGTTCTGCGTGGATTCGATAATCACGTTGCAGGTCGGTGGCGCGAAAAACCAGTCCACGGATTGGACTGGTTCGTGAGACGCGCCATGAGTATGTAAGTATAGACGGAGGTAACGTAGATGAGCTCTGAAAAAGGCTACGGTCAGTATTGTCCGCTTGCGATGGCCAGCGAAATGCTCGGCAACAAATGGACGATGCTCGTAATCCGCGAGCTTCTCGACGGATCGAACAGCTTCAACGATATCGCACGGGGCCTGCCGCTTGCCTCTCGATCTTTACTGGCGCGACGGCTGCGTGACCTGCAAGAATGCGGCCTTGTCGAACACCGTGCAGGAACGCGGGGAAAGTCAGGCGACTACCGGCTTACAGAGGCCGGAAAAGCATTGTCGAGCGTGGTTCGTGCGATGGCGATCTGGGGCCAGGAATGGATCGACGAAGAGCCGTCCCTCAAGGACATCGACGTTCGATTTTTGATGTGGGACATGCGGCGCAACGTAAAGCCCGCAAGCTTTCTACCTGACCCGTTCACCGTGCAATTCATCTTTTCGGACGCGCCGGACGGATTGACAGATCATTGGCTCGTTTTTGAAAGCGATGATGTCGACCTGTGCTATGTCGATCCAGGGCGTGAGATTGATGTTTTCGTCGAGACAGATTTACGCACCATGACCCGCGTCTGGATGGGCTGGCGCGATCTCGATGACGCGGTGAGGGAGGGTGCCATCGATATCACCGGTCGAGAAGCAATCGTCAAAAGGTCACGTGATTGGCTGGGCCTCAGCGGCTTGTCCGGTATTTCTAAGCAACCTATAGAAAATCGCGTGGGTGGCGCAGGTTCGACATAGTATCTCTGACGGGGAAGCGGTCATTCGTGTTACTGCCGCGAGTGTCTGAAAAGTCCGCATGTCAGCCATTTGTCGCAGGCGCGGCGAATGGCCGGTTTGGATTTCTGCCCTTTAGACCAATGGGAACGCCCGCTTCGGTGAAACCCTCAGAGTTCTTGCCCTGTTGGACGGAATGCCCGAAGTGTTTCCGGGGGCTGGTAGGATTGGTCCCGCCGATTTACCTGTCGATGGAGGATGTCAATGTTGTCGCTCAAGGGTTTGACCGGACGTTTTGCGAACTTGGCTGACGGGAAACAGAACCTGCCACGCGCCACCTCGATCCCCAAAAGGCCAATGCGTCGTTCGAAAGCCTATTCCACTTGCTGCGCCCTGCGCAGTTTTTCGGCCTCGACCGCTGCATAGATCACGTCTGGGTCCACAATGGTCGGTGGCAGCTCGACGCCCCGGTTGGCCATCACTTCTCCTTCGGCCAAGACGGATTCATCATAGGTTCGCACCACCACTTTGGTGCCGATAGGTGTTCGTTCAGCAAGGTGAATCACATCCTGATTGAACAATCGGATGCACCCGCCAGAACTTGCGTTTCCGATTGACTGCAGGTCATTGGTTCCGTGAATGCGGTATTTGGTATCGCGCCCACCGCGATAAAGATACAGCGCGCGCGCACCAAGCGGGCTGGCGACGCCACCGGGGATGCCTCTTGCAAAGGCGCCATAGACTTCGGGTTCGGTGCGCAGCATGTTTGCCGTCGGTGTCCAGCCCGGCCACGCCTCGCTGCGTTGGATCGTGGCCCGACCCCGAAAACCGCGCCCCTCGCGACCCACGGCAACGGGATACCGTGTCGCCACACCCGGTTCTTCAATAAAATAAAGGAACTTAGCAAAAGGATCGACCACGATTGTGCCGGGCTCTTCATTGCCGTAATACGACACCTCAACACGCCGGTTCGGTTCTTCCAAATACACCGGATCGACGGCTGGAATTGTAATGTCGCCATCCGTTATCGGACCATATGTCCCAACTTCTGCAAGCGGCATATCCCGGGATTGATTGGATGCAGCACAGGCCGATAACGTACCAAGCAGGGCGCACAACAGAACGGTTCGGATTGGGAAAATATTCATTGAAAGTGTCCGGGCAAATATTTGAACCGACATTCCCCAAGTGGCATGCCTTCCGGTGCATCCTGCCAATTCTTTGTGGCCCAATCAATCATCTTTGGCCCGCTGTCTCGCTGTTCAGTTAGGAACGAGAGTGCGTCGTTTTGGTTCCAGCGCAACTTCATCTCCAGAAAGTACCCAGTGCTTGGGGTGTTATATTACCCATCTTCATGCAAGGTACTCTCAACAGCTCGATGATTCCTGGCAGCATGGCGAACGGAAAATCCAACCTTGAAAAAACAGGTGCTAAACAGGGCGCACCGCTTGTCAAACCGGTGCGGCGGGGGAAGCAAAAGCTGCCAGAATTTGAGATGAACGATGATGGCAGTGTTAATGTTATTCAAAGAGCCGACGGCCAAGTCAGCACGTTGTTCGGCGGCTCGTCCAGCGAGTTTGCCGAAGCGCTGCTTATGCACTGGGTAAACGTATCTGGAAAATCAATACACAATCTGAAGGACAAATCATTTGCCGTTGCCATTGTGGCGGAGATTACCCCGGAATATAGGATCGAGGCTATGCTGGCCACGCAGATGACTGCCGTGCACATTGCCACCATGCGCGGCAGATGGCAGGCGTCGATACCTTCCAACAGCTAGAAGTGCATGAGCGGATCGTAAACAAGCTGGCCCGAACGTTTGCCGCGCAAATGGAAGCTCTGCAAAAGCATCGAAACGGTGGCAAGCAAACCGTCACGGTGCAGCATGTGAATGTCGAGGGTGGTGGTAAGGCCATTTTGGGCAATGACACACATAGAGGTGAGGGGTAAGGATGGAAAGTGACGCTAACCCCATGCGCCTGGTTGAGCTGATGAACAATGCGCCGAGATGTTTGGCTCGTTCAAAGTGCACGGGCGCGCGGTGTAAGGGGCCAGCTATGCTTAGCTTCACTGTTACCAAGTTCGACGACTGCTTCGTCCCGCATGTGAGACATACGTCGCAACCGCAGCGAACGTCCGGTCCTGGTGAAAGCAGTCGTTTAGAACCAAAACTTCGAATTTCCGGTTGTGAGCGGCTGCTTAACGCGACGAACCGGCCATCAGAGAAGAACAGTCGAATGATTGCCTTGAGCCCAAAGTGCATAATGCTGCACAACTTTTGAATGTCGGCTGTGCCGTTTCCACAACCTTTGATGCCGTCATTCCGTTCTAGTTGGCGTGCCTCCAATCATGGGCTGGTGGAGAAAAGACGAAACCTAGACTGGACAGTGCCGGCAGATAGCAGATTGCTCAAAGCGCAAAATTGTCCAAACTATGAGGAGCGGGGTCTTAAGCCGCTTTTTATCTGTCACACATGCCTCCGGCACTACGGCTTTGTGTTCAACTCAAGCGAAAGGGCTGCACTTTGGCAAAGCTTTTTATAGGTGGCCTGCTAGGCATTCTTGTCGGAGCGTTGGGGACAACTTTATTCCTTGTTAGTCGCGTGAACGCCCTCGCGAAGGTCGATTTCTCAATCGTGACGCCATCTGTATCATCTGAAGTCTTATTGGCAGTTCGCCAGGCAGAAAGTGATTTCTATGCCCAACAACCTGCGCTCCGCCGTCTGATCGAAAATGGGCAAGATGTCGCTGCGTTCTTGGCCCCATCACTTGTCTACCGGTTTGATTTTTCAGTTGGGCCATTTCGCCTTAAGGGACATACTCTAGATGAGGTTATCCCTTGGGCGCTTCAAAATGGGTATCTCGAACTGCAAAGCAGTCCCCTTGCGGACTTTCACTGGCTCTACGTGTATCTTGCGGAGCAACCAGGTTTGGCGGATTGGGGCGCCGCTGTTCTTCTGGAGCGTTTGCGTCAGAAGCATCCCCAGCTATCAATGCTTTCGTGGCAAGAGATTTCCGCTGATCCAAATCTCATCGCAAAGGTCTATTCCGGCTATATGGGCGCCGGGGGTGATTGGGACGCTTGGAAGGCCGATTTGATACCCGGTAGGGTGGCGGCAGCGCGTATGAAATTGGACCAGCCAGGGAACCTGACAAGTGACTGAAAAAGAGAACTCGAGTAGCCTCTTGGACCGCCTAAGGCGCGCGCCTCTCTTGGTCGCTTTTGGTGTCATTTTTTGTACGTTCTCATCTTGGCAGCGCCTTCGCTCCTTGCCCCCGCAGCAATCTATGCGCACGATCAAGGTCGGCTCTGGGTCGAAAGCGCCAGATGCCTTGATCGACTCGAATGGCAGAAAAGTCCGCAACTCGGTCATAGCCTGCCGCGTAGCGAAGGTCCGCTATGCGGCCTTATGGGTGGCCCATTCTGCTGCAATTTCGTTTGGTTCTGCTCCTTCAGTCGCCCTGCGTTTGAGCTAGCAACTCAGCGCGCCGTTGCCGGAAATATGCTGTCATCTGCCAGCGAAGCAGTCTGTCATCTGAAATAGTCTGGTAGGCAACGCCCATCCGTCGCGCGGCGGTTTTTATTCGGTATTCGATAGAACCTTCCCGACCATCACGGTCTATGAGGATGACCATTGGTTCCTTCGCTGCAACAAAGATCGACAATCAAGACGCGGACATAGATGCTGTTCAATTCGCTTCCTTGAATCAAGGCTTAATGGATTGGCAACAACCCGCGGTATTGATACTTTGTGCCTAATTTCCCTATACACGCAGAGTATAAGGCTGAGGTTTTTGGTGGGGCCTATTACAACCTTAGATGTCAGAGCGACATTTGGTGCTATTGAGCTAAAGAGGAAGGCTTGTTCGTCATGGTTGCACTTCTTATGTCTTATCCGCGCAGCGGAAATCATATGGTCAGGGCATTTCTAGAAGCGGCGAGCGGGCAACCAACCTTGGGCTGCAGAGGTAATTCACTCGACACACCTATTCGTGATCGTTTCTCTGCGGAGAAGATCACACCATTCGAAAAAAGCTCGGAACAGCCAATCGCGCAAAAAATTCATTGGATTTCTGAGGAACTCAGCTTGCGTCGAGACGGATACTTGACCGAGCGTTTGTGCCTCGTAGTACGTGATCCAGCTAAATGTGTCGTCTCACAACTCATCCGAAGCACAAACGATCTCCGCGGAATTCGGAGGTGGAAGAAAGTCAGAAAGCTTCGAAAGCCTGAGAGGATGTCAGGAATTGTTATTTCTGAACTTGAAAATTGGTATGTGCTAATAGATCACTATCTCGCTTCGGATTTGCCTAAGCTTGTCATAGGCTTCGAAGACTTACTATCGCAGAACGGGCTGTCGATCGTGAACGATCAGCTTCTTCCTTTTTTTGGCGCCAGAGGCCGGTTCGACGACGTAAAACGAATGATGACAGTTGCTGAGTTCGGACGTGAAAGCCAGTTATCAGACACGAAGTCCATTCCTGACGCTGTCTACGAGAGTAATCAACTAGCCAGCGAGATAGTGCGTAGTGCGGTTGACTATGAGGAGATTCGCGGGAAGTTGGGCTTGCCTCACACTGACTCGATTGTGCCATTACACGTCGACTGACGGCGGATTATGTTGATCCGATTTGAATATTGATGGGCAGGCAAAGTTTGGAAATATCTGCACCTCCTGCTGTAGATAGTGTGCATTGAACGGTGCCGAGGAGCGAGATTTGCGGCAATCCATTTGTCTGCTCAGGGCTCGATGCGGTCATTCGCTGCATTTTGCACGAACGTCCGGTTTTGACCGCCAACGTCAATTTGGATTGACCACAGTGCGAGGCTAATACCGAGACGTATTCCTTCGACCCGAAGCCCTGCCCATGGCTATATGTATATATGTCCTGTTTTTTGTGACGCGGATTTGCGTTTTTTGGCGAAATGCGTCACAATTTTTGGGACAGTTTTGCCTGTTTCCCACTGTTAAAACAGCGCACCGTCACAATCATTGTGACAGGGTGTCCTGTTTTTTGTGCGGGGCTTTCGTTTTTAGGTCCATGACATGAAGCGCTTGAGGGCAGGTTTCATATCTGGCGTTGCTTCTTCATCCAATGCCCACATGGACGCTTTGCCAATACCGGACGGGCCAAGATGCGGCCCCTGCGTCATGCGGATAAAGCCGCGTTTCTGAAGTTCCTCAAACCATGACCCGACCGTATTGCGGTGAGCGTTCAGCGCCTTGGCCGCATCACGGTGGCTGAGATGGATACGCCCGTTGTTCACACCATTGTAGCGTCGTTTCAGTTCCACATAGAGTGCCCTTGGCCCCGGCTTCAGTGTCGCCCACGCTTTAGAGGATTGCAGCCATTCGGGAAGCTGGACGTGACGCCCAGCCCCTCGTTTATGTTTCTTGTAGGGCTTAGTGGCCATCCAATGACGCCTCCCCATATGCCAGGAGCGCATAGGAACGGGCGCTGGGTTCGGGCAGGCCATGTTTGCGCATGATGCGCCGTACGGCTTGTGATGGCGGCTGGCACCGTTTTTTATCGCCTTTCATGCTGTCCGGCCTATCGTGTCCGGCAGTTCCGCCAACAATGACATTTCAGAGGGTTCAATCTCACATTCTAGCAAGGCGCACGCTCGGATGAGAGCTTTGCGGGTCCGGAAGTAGCCCAAGCCCCGCCAAGGCCGCTCTGCGCCACCTGATTTGCGGCGCTGGGTTATCCATTGGATGCCATCCCCGCAGACAATCACGCGGTGTTTATGGTCCGATACGGCGACTATTGCCCCGTAGGTGTCGGAGGTTTCGTGACAGGCTTTGCGCATGATGCGCGGGTCGATCTGTGAGGACGTGCTGTTCATGCTGCGCTCCTTTCCTGCAACACGGACACGGACGCATCACACGCAAGCGTGTAGCGGGCATGGTGACCAGAATATGCGCCGCCGTGGACAATCATCTCTGTATTGATCGGAATACCCATGCCGCGCAGTTCGTGGACATAGGCTGACCAACGCGGCGCGGGGTGTTCAATCGGCGTGGCGCCTCGTGCGCCAGCTTTGGCAAGTTGTGCCATAGCCCAGCCCAGACGGCCCTTTAGTTCAAACGTGCGGGGGCAATCGCCGCCCAATATGGTGACGTGAATATGCATTTCTGCCTCATTGATTTTTGAGGGGCAGAGCGGTATGAGTTAGCTGCTTAGACTATCCAGCGCCCGGACCCTCTGTTTCATGGTTCGGGTGTTGTTTTATCCGGCAGCACCTTTTGAAACAGGACGGCTTGCCAACCAAGCCTCAATGGCGGTTGAAGGCCACGCGACCGCACGCTTGCCAATGCGGATGGGGCGGGGGAACTCTCCTGCATCCATCATGGCATAGATACTGCTGCGGCTTAGACCTGTTGCCGTTTCAACGGCACGGCGGCGTAAGTACTCTGAAGACATAAATATCCCTCGTCTCAATGACCCTTGCGCAATTTTCATTGCAACTTGGCCCTAATTTTGCGATGGATGAACGGGAATAGGGACTGACTTTCTATCCTGTTCCGGTTGCTTTGACCGTTGGCGCGGTCAGGGCAACCCATCGGGCTTATCGCTTTGTTCCCGACAGTTACATTTTACCACAGTTGATTCCCTTGCGGCAACATCTTGCGGATGTTCCCGATTGGTTCAATTTATCCCCAACGGTTCCTTAGCGCAAAATGTATGTTTTTGTGGATAGTGTGTGGACTCAGAGATAAGACAAAATTCTACGCACAGCATTGGACGGTCCCAATAATTTGTGGATTGCTCACCCAGAATTGGCTCTATTATCAAGCTTCTTCTTCGGTTCCGGAAAGAGTTTTGCACAAGTTACAGGCTTAGAGTGACGATGTTCGCGCTACTCTCGTGCACATAGGCATCCCACCCGTTCATTACCTTTTTCCGCTTGTCGAAAAAGTCGGACCGCGCATAAGCCGCCTCGGCCTTGTTCTGCACAACTTGCGCCAACGCTGCTTCGGACACATCGCGGAGTGTGTTGGTGCGTTCCTGCGCCCATGTCTTGAATGACGTGCGGAACCCATGCACGTCTACGTCATAGCCCAACGATTTAGTCAGCTTGGAAAGCGTCATGTCGGACAACGGTTTGCCATGCACTGTGCCGGGAAAAACCAGACCCTCACCCGTCCCCAACTTGCGCGCCTCTGACAGCAATTCTAATGCGCGGCCGGAGAGGGGGACGCGGTGTTCCTTCTTGGATTTCATGCGCTGTGCTGGGCGTGTCCAGATACCTTGCTCAAGGTCAAATTCCGACCAATCCGCCAAGCGCACTTCGCCGGACCGTGATGCGGTCAGGATTAACAGCTCCAGCGCCAACTTGGTTGCGTCCAACGCATCTGACGCTTTGAGCGTTTCCAGAAATTCCGGCACCTTGTCGTAAGGCAGCGCCTTGCGGTGTGCTGGCGTTCTATCTTGTTTAGGTAACGCGCTGGCAACAGAAATTGCGGGGTCGTCTTGCCGCCAGCCATTTGCAATGGCCCATTTCATAACCGTCCCGATGCGTTGCTTGACGCGACGAGCCGTTTCAGGCTTTTCCAGCCATATCGGTTGCAGGACCGCCAGCACGTCCGCTGTGGTGACTTCTGACACCTTCAATTTACCAATGCGGGGAAAGGTGTAGGTTTCCAGCGTCGATATGAATTGGGCCGCGTGTTTTTTGTTGCGCCATGTCGGTTCATGGATCTTGTGAACTTTGCGGGATGCCTCCTCAAACGTCAGCAAAGCTTCTGAAGTGCGTTTGGCTTGCAGGGGGTCGCCGCCCGCCCGCGCAAGCTTGCGGTTCTGCAATGCCGTTTCCCGCGCCTCTGCCAAAGTGACCAGTGACGCGCTCCCCATCCCAATCTCGGTCCGCTTGCCGCGAATGACGATGCGTTGCACCCAACGTTTTGCGCCGGATTTATCGACCTTGAGTAGCAGGCCGTGACCATCGAAGTATTTACCAGGGGTGGTGACAGTGCGCACAAAAGCGGCTGACAATGCCTTTTCCGACCGCTTGTTAGGCGCATTGTGTTCGATTGCTTTTTCTGCGTCCGCCATTTCGTCCCCCATCGATAGTGGGAATATGGGGGACAGTACTGGAACAATCAAGATCTATAACTGCCTTAACCAACTGATTTAAAGCATTTTAAGGAAATGCTTGGAACTAGATATGGCGGATCTTGGGTCCGCCATTTCACAACAATTTTCACGGGTTAACCCCTTTTGTCGGCTGAATGGGCCTGCGTCTGCTTGCCTCTTTTGATGCAACTGCATAGCGTGCGCGCGACACTTCAGAAAAGGGTTTAGTATGGTCAAACGGAACGTAGTGCACGGGTTGCAGGTTGCACAGGAACTGGAAACATTCATCAACTATCACGCCTTGCCGGGTACCGGGATTGAAGCGGATGCGTTCTGGTCGGCGTTTTCCGCATTGCTTCATGATCTTGGTCCGGAAAACAGCGCGTTTCTGGCGCGGCGCGAAGAATTGCAATCCCAGATCGATGCATGGCACATCAAACGCCGCAACCAGCCCCATGATCACGATGCCTACTGTGCCTTTTTAGGCGAGATCGGCTATCTTCTTCCGGAAGGCGATGATTTCGAAATCGATACCAGCAATGTGGATTCTGAAATTGCCAACGTGCCGGGGCCGCAACTGGTGGTGCCGATCACCAATGCCCGCTATGCGTTAAACGCGGCCAATGCCCGCTGGGGCAGCCTTTATGACGGGTTTTACGGCACCGATGCGATGGGCAGTGCGCCGCCCAAGGGCGGGTATGACAAGGGGCGCGGTGCGCGCGTTGTGGCCCGCGCCCGTGTGTTTCTGGACGAAGCGTTTCCGATTGACGGGGGCAGCCATGCGGATGCGCGCCGCTATCATATCAGTGACGGGGCGTTGCTGGTGGATGATCAGCCCTTGGTCGACCCTGCAAAATTTGTCGGCTATCGCGGCCATCCCAAGGCGCCCGATGCCGTGCTGCTGGTCAATCATGGCCTGCATGCGGAACTGGTGTTTGACCGCACCCACCCGATTGGCAGCCGTGATCAGGCCGGACTGGCCGATGTGGTACTGGAAAGCGCTGTGTCCGCGATCATGGATTGCGAGGATTCGGTGGCCTGTGTGGATGCCGAAGACAAGGTGCTGGCCTATGGGAACTGGCTGGGCCTGATGAAGGGCGATCTGAGCACGGACGTTGAAAAAGGCGGACGCACCATTGAACGCAGGCTGAACCCCGACCGTACCTATACCGCGCCGGACGGATCGGACGTGACGGTCAAGGGCAGGGCGCTGATGCTGGTGCGCAATGTCGGCCACCTGATGACCAACCCCGCCATTCTGGACAAGGATGGCAACGAAGTGTTCGAAGGGCTGATGGATGCCATGATCACCACCCTGATCGCCATGCATGATTTGCAGCGCGACGGGGGCAATTCGTTGCGCGGATCTGTTTACGTGGTGAAACCCAAGATGCACGGCCCGGACGAGGTTGCCTTTGCCGACCGTACGTTTTCACGGGTCGAAGATGCGTTGGGCCTGCCGCGCCACACCGTGAAACTGGGCATCATGGACGAAGAACGGCGCACTTCGGTCAACCTCAAGGAATGTATTCGGGCAGCCAAATCGCGGGTGGCGTTTATCAACACCGGCTTTCTGGACCGCACCGGCGATGAAATCCACACCTCGATGGAGGCGGGGCCATTCAGCCGCAAGGATTTCATCAAGCGCAAGGCGTGGATCACGGCCTATGAAAACCAGAACGTGGATATCGGGCTGGCCTGTGGTTTGCAGGGGCGCGCGCAGATCGGCAAGGGTATGTGGGCCATGCCCGACATGATGGCAGCGATGCTGGAACAGAAGATCGAACACCCCAAGGCGGGTGCGAATTGCGCCTGGGTGCCCAGCCCGACAGCCGCCACATTGCACGCGCTGCATTATCACAAGGTCGATGTGTTTGCGGTGCAGGATAAAATCCGTGCGGGCGGGCGTCGCGCTTATGTCGATACGGTTCTGGACATTCCGCTGGCGGCCTATCGCAAGTGGAGCGATGACCAGCGCATCCGCGAAGTTGAAAACAATGCACAGGGTATTCTGGGCTATGTGGTCCGCTGGATCGATCAGGGCGTTGGTTGTTCCAAGGTGCCGGACATGAACAATGTCGGCCTGATGGAAGACCGCGCCACCTGCCGTATTTCAGCTCAGCATATCGCGAACTGGCTGCATCACGAGGTGGTCAGCCAGGAAGAGGTGATGGGCGCGATGCAAAAGATGGCGGCTGTGGTCGATGAACAGAACGCAGGCGATCCCGGCTATCGCCCGATGGCACCGGATTTTGACGGAATCGCGTTTCAGGCGGCCTGTGATCTGGTGTTCAAGGGACGCGTGCAACCGTCTGGTTACACCGAACCGGTGCTGCATGCGCGCCGCCTTCAATTCAAAGCACTTTCATAAAGGGATGAACCGGATATGGCCGAGATCAGTTTGAGAAAAGCACGCACCATCGTGCGCAAGACACTGGAAAAAAGCCGCGAAATGGGCCTCAAGCCGATGAGCGTTGTGGTGCTGGACGCAGGCGGGCACGTCAAGGCGTTTGAACGCGAAGACGGCGCCAGCCCCGGCCGGTTTGACATCGCGCAGGGCAAGGCCTACGGCACTGTGATGCTGGGTATGGCCGGCACGGCACAAATGGCCCGCGCCGAAAGCCAGCATTATTTCATGACGGCGGCCAACGGCGTTTATGGCGGCAAGGTTATTCCTGTTCCTGGCGGGGTGCTGGTACGCAATGCCAAGGGCGACGTGCTGGGCGCGGTCGGCGTGACCGGCGACACCAGCGACAAAGACGCCGAAGCGGCCATGGCCGGTATCGAAGCGGCAGGACTGGTTGCCGAAATCTGACGGGCGTACCCGTTGACCAAAAAAGGGCCGGTGCTGATCAATGTGCAGCACCGGCCCATTCTTCAAGTGGCGCCGATCAGCGCTCGTCGATGCAGGTTTTGACCATTTCGATGGCTTTGAGTGTGCCGGTCAGATCGACGACAAAGGCGAATTCCTTTTCCGGAAAAACCACCATTTCATACTGGCGAGCGATGTCTTCGATGAATTGCGGGTCATCGGCCAGAACGTAGCCGCCCGAATAGCCTTTGGTAATGTTGCCGCGCATCCCGGTGGCTTCGCCAAGATACACGTTTTCCCCGATTGCAATGGCAACGGCTTCCTTTTCATCCTTTTTGACAGTGGTTTCACCTTTGGTGAACACACCGACATAGGCGGCCGATTTATCTGCGGTCAGGCCCATCTGGACCACGTTTTCCAGATCGTCGATTTTTTCGATCAGGCAGGAATTCTTTTCAACGTCCACGAAAACCTTCCAGCCTTCGACTTCGCCGTATTTTTCGAATGTTTCAGCAGATGCGGTTGTTGCGGCAAAGGCCAGTGCCGCGCCACAGGAAATAAGGGTCAGGGATCGCATTGTTTGTTCCTTTCTTGAAATAGAACTTGATGCCATGGGATGACAGCAATGAACATAAATCTACCATAGGGATTTCAAGAGCAAAGGGCATATGGCCCGATTTACAAAACTTTCACGAAAAAAAAGACGCCCGAAGGCGTCTGAATTCTTTGAGGTTTGTCCTTGGGTTATCCGCCCCAGGTTCTGACGGGTCCGCAATCCATATGGACAAAGTTGGACCCTGAATATCGTCCTACACCCCCGGCGCGGCAGGCCGCTGCGGCCTTGGCCATCTGTCCGGTCGAGCGCGAGTTGAGGCGCAAATCTGCGGCCTGGCCCTTCATGTGAAGGGAGTTCTTGGCAACACCGCGGGACCGCGAACGCAACATCGCATTGGTTTGCGGGCTGCGATAGCCCGAAAGCAGCATATAGGGTTCGTTGATGTCCATCATGTTATGGGCGGCGGCCATGATATCAATGGTGCGCAGGTCCATTGTCTTTACGCCGTCTGTACGCCAGTCGCGCATGAAGTAGTTCACTTCGTTCACAGCGTCCTTGATGTACTTGCCTTCGACCCAATAGATCATGTCGATGCGTTCACCGGTGCGGCCCGAATACATCCGGATGCGGCGGATATCGCCTGATCCGCGCAAGAAACCTGCTGCGTTCGAAAATGTGGGTGCTGCCGTGACGGCAGTCGCCGCGAACGCACCCAGAAGGGCACGCCGGGTAAGACCCGTCGATATAGAATCTGTCATGTTACTGCTGTGTCCCGCACATGTTTTTGTTCCTGCCCGCCCGTGATGTTACACGGGCATCCATCTATCCCCAGATGCATCGACGTTATTGCATACGAAGATTCGTGAACCAAGCACGGATTGTTTCGATTTGACGTAATTGCGGCATTTCGGCGGGTTCTTGCGCAAATCTGATTGGTCGTTCAGATCCCTCTCGCGAATACGATGCAAGGTTGCACCAGCGTCAACTTGCTTTTTGACCCCGCGCAAATGTGAATGGACATGCCTGCCCGCCTTGCGTGACATGAAGGGACATCGCGTTTGAAACAAGAGGATAGCAATGCATCTGGTACACCGACTGGTCCGAGTTTCCCTGTTTTCGTTTTGCATTGTGTCCCTTGTGGCCTTGATGGGTATGGCCCGCCCGGTGGCGGCGCAGGTTACAGCATTCAAACAGGCTGTCGCCGAGGCCGCATCGCGCGACAAGGACATTGCAGCGTTTTACCAGTCCAACGGTTATGCACCGATCTGGACAGGCAACAGCGAACAGGATCGCGCACGGCGCGGGGAACTGATGCAGGCGCTGGCCCATGCCGCCGAACATGGATTGCCCGACGCACGCTATGACATCGAAGGATTGATGGCGCAGACCAAATCCGCCCGCAGCGCCCGTGACATGGGGCTCTTGGAAGTGGAATTCAGCAAACGGTTTCTGGCCTATGCCCGTGACATTCAGACCGGGGTGGTCGTGCCGTCTTCAATTGATCCGGGCCTGGTGCGCACAGTTCCCTATCAGGACCGCGCAACATTCCTGCCGGAATTTGCAACCGCCGATCCGCGTGACTATCTGCGCGACCTGCCGCCAAGAACGCCCGAATACCTTGCTTTGATGAAGGAAAAGCTGAGGCTTGAACGGGAACTGGCGCGTGGTGGCTGGGGCCCCACGGTGCCGGGTAAAAAGCTGGAATTCGGGCAAACCGGCTATGCCGTCGTGGCCCTGCGCAACCGTCTGATCGCCAAGGGCTATCTGGAGCGGACAACAACGCGCAGCTTTGATCTTGAAATTCAGACTGCCGTGCTGGCCTTTCAGACGGCCCATGGCCTGACGCCTGATGGGGTGGCCGGCGGTGATACACTTGCCGAAATCAACCGATCCATGCAGGACCGGCTTCAGTCCGTGATTGTCGCAATGGAGCGGGAACGCTGGTTGCCGCGGGATCGCGGCGAACGTCACATAGCGGTCAACCTCACGGATTTTTCCGCCAAGATCTACGACAGCGGCAAGCTGACATTCGAAACCCGTTCCGTGATTGGGAAAAATACCAGTGACCGCCGCAGCCCCGAGTTTTCCGATGTGATGGAATTTATGGTGATCAACCCCAGCTGGTATGTGCCCCGTTCGATCGTGACCAAGGAATACCTGCCGCAACTGCAGCAGAACCCGAATGCGGTGGGGCATATCGAAATCACCGACAGCCGGGGCCGCAGGATCAACCGCGAGGCGACGGACTTTTCCCAGTTCACCGCGCGCAGCTTTCCGTTTGCGATGCGCCAGCCGCCCAGCCAAAGCAATGCGCTGGGGCTGGTCAAGTTCATGTTCCCCAACCCCTACAACATCTATCTGCACGACACCCCCGCGAAAAACCTGTTCGGTCGCGAGGTTCGGGCCTATTCGCATGGCTGTATCCGGCTGGCCGACCCGTTTGATTTTGCCTACACGTTGCTGGCCAAGCAGACGGATGACCCCGAGGGCTTTTTCAAGAGACAATTGAGCACCGGCAAGGAAACACAGGTTGATCTGGTTCAGCCCGTGCCCGTGCACATTATCTATCGCACCGCATTTTCCGACGCCAAGGGCGCCATCCAGTACCGCCGCGACATCTATGGCCGTGATGCGAAAATCTGGGATGCGCTGCAATCAGCAGGGGTGGCGCTGCGGGGCGTTCAGGGGTAATCACTGGCCCAAATGTGAGGGCCAAAAGATGCAGTACACTGTTCAGGAAATTGCGGATGCCTTGGGCGCGCAGGCCTTTGGCGCAACGGATTTGCGCATTACCGGGGCTGCGGAACCGGCCGATGCCGGACCGGATGAACTGGCGCTGGCGACCAACGAAAAATACGCGTCCGGATTGGCAAAGGGTCAGGCCCGGGCAGCAATGCTTTGGGACGGGGCCGATTGGCAGGCGCTTGGGCTGAAGGCGGCGATTGTCGCGCCTAGACCGCGCTTTGCCATGTCGGGCCTGACACGCATGCTGGACCGCGGGCAGGGGTTCGGGCAGGGGATACATCCGACAGCGTTTGTTGATCCGGCGGCGCACGTGGCCGACGATCTGTGCCTTGGCGCGTTCAGTGTGATCGGGCCGGGTGCAAAAGTGGGCACGGGTGCTGTGATCGGGCCGCACTGCTATATCGGGGCCGATGCGGTGTTGGGCAATGACGCGTTTCTGCGCGAATCCGTAAGCATCGCAGCGCGCGTTGTGATCGGGGACCGGTTTGTTGCCCAACCCGGTGCACGTATCGGCGGCGACGGCTTTTCCTTTGTCACGCCTGAACGCTCGGACGTTGAGGTGGCGCGCGAAAAACTGGGCGCGGATGCAGAGCGCAAACCCCAAAGCTGGGCACGCATCCATTCTCTGGGGTCGGTCCGGATCGGTGACGACGTTGAAATCGGATCCAATACCTGCATTGATCGCGGCACCATCCGAGACACCACCATCGGCGACCGCACCAAGATCGATAATCTGGTGCAGATCGGCCATAATGACGAGATCGGGCGCGATTGCCTGATCTGCGGACAGGTCGGGCTTGCCGGGTCCGCGCGCATTGGAAACAACGTGGTTCTGGCCGGACAAAGCGGTGTGTCCGACAATATTTTTGTCGGGGATAACGTGATCACGGGCGGGGGCACCAAACTGATGTCAAACGTGCCTGCGGGCCGGGTGATGCTGGGCTATCCGGCGATCAAGATGGAAAACCACATGGAATCCTACAAGGGTTTCCGCCGGTTGCCGCGGCTGTTTTCTGACGTTGCGGCGCTTAAGAAAGCGGTTTTCAAGTCCGGTTCCAGTGACTAAGTCACAAGGGGCACCCATACAAAGGACCTGTGTATGAGTATTTCGGAGAAAGTCATCGCCATCATCGCCGAACAGGCCGTGCTGGAGCCGTCCGATGTGACGCCCGACAGCACGCTGGAAGAGTTGGGGATCGATTCACTGGGACTGGTCGAAAGTATCTTTGCTCTGGAAGAAGCGTTCGACATCAACGTTCCGTTCAACGCCAACGAACCCAAAGCCAGCGATTTTGACATTTCGACAGTGGCGGCGATTATCCGCGGTGTCGAAAAACTGGTGGCAGAGCAATCGTGACCAAGCCAGGCTTGAAAGCGGCGACATGAAACGTGTCGTGATCACCGGTGCAGGCACAATCAATGCGCTTGGTCACTCTGTGCCGGAAACCTTGGCTGCCATGCGCGACGGCCAGTGCGGGATTGGCCCGCTAAAGATGCGTGATGTCGACCGTCTTTCGATCCAGATCGGCGGGCAGGTGCGCGGCTTTGAAACCGAAGGGCTGTTCAACCGGCAACAGATGTCGCTTTATGACCGGTTCACGCAATTCACCCTATGCGCCGCGAAAGAGGCGG
Source organism: Sulfitobacter sp. TBRI5 (assembly GCF_051013555.1). Taxonomy (NCBI): domain Bacteria; kingdom Pseudomonadati; phylum Pseudomonadota; class Alphaproteobacteria; order Rhodobacterales; family Roseobacteraceae; genus Sulfitobacter; species Sulfitobacter sp. TBRI5. The sequence goes on from NZ_CP112884.1 coordinate 3,192,287, forward strand.
TGGCGCAATCGGGGCTGGTGTTCACCGGTGAGTTGGCCGCCAAATCGGGTGTGGTTCTGGGCACCGCAGGCGGCGGTGTCAGCACGTGGGACGACAATTACCGAAGCGTTTACGAAGATGGTAAGAACCGCGTGCATCCGTTTGTTGTGCCCAAACTGATGAACAATGCCGCCGCTAGCCACGTGTCGATGGAATATAACCTCAAGGGGCCGTCCTTTACGGTTTCCACGGCCTGCGCGTCGTCCAACCACGCGATGGCGCAGGCCTTTCAGATGGTGCGATATGGCATGTCACCGGTTATGGTCACGGGCGGATCTGAATCGATGTTGTGCTTTGGCGGGGTCAAGGCATGGGAAGGGCTGCGCGTCATGTCGAAAGATGCCTGCCGCCCGTTTTCAGCCAATCGAAATGGCATGGTGCAGGGCGAAGGCGCCGGGGTTTTCGTGTTCGAGGAATATGAACATGCCAAGGCGCGCGGCGCAGAGATTCTGTGCGAGGTTGCCGGTTTTGCCATGTCATCGGACGCTGCCGATATCGTGATGCCATCCAAACAGGGTGCGGCGCGCGCCATATCGGGCGCTTTGCAGGATGCAGGGATCAACCGCGACGAGGTGGGGTATATCAATGCCCACGGCACCGGCACGGCGGCCAATGACAAAACCGAATGTGCGGCTGTGGCGGATGTGTTCGGGCCTTATGCCGACAATCTGATGATCAGTTCGACGAAATCGATGCACGGTCATCTGATCGGCGGCACCGGCGCGGTGGAACTGCTGGCCTGCATCATGGCGCTACGCGACGGGATCGTGGCCCCGACCATCGGCTATGAAGAGCCGGACCCAGAATGCGCGCTGGATGTGGTGCCCAACACCGCGCGCGAAGCCAAAGTGGATGTGGCACTGTCAAATGCGTTTGCGTTCGGCGGTATGAATGCGGTTCTGGCCTTGCGCCGGGTCTGAACGCAAAACCGCCGCCCCAAGCGCTTTGGGACGGCGGCAAAAGCAAAAACTTACCTGTATCCGTTCAAGGATTGATGACCGATACCTCGTCATAGCTGGCGGTGAAACCTTGCAGCGACAGGGTCACAATGACGGGCTGATCGGGCGCAAGGGCCGGAATGATCGTCAATTTGGCCTCGCTTCCACGTTTGAACGCATCGATATCTTCCTGCGTCAGGCCGATGCGGGAATAGCAGCCAACAGCGTTGCAGAACGCATAAGGATAGCGTTTGCCCTTGACCCCATCGACAGAAATTGTCAGCTGCTGGGCCAGAGCGGTTTCCAGAGGCACGATGACAGTTGCTCCGGCCAGCGCCTGACCGCCTTCGGGCAGGCGGAACATCGAAAATTCTGCAACCGGCGATCCCTGACCGTCATCCAGCAACTGATACATCTGGCATGGGTCTGTTTCGTCTTCGGTCTTGATGCAGCGCATTTCCCACGCGCCGATTGTCTTGGCTGTATAAGGCTGGCCCAATGTCGGGGTGCCATCGACATTTTCGCCCATCGAAAGCGCATTTTCCACGTTGTCTTGCGCGGTTCCTTCGGCGTTTTCGGCAGGGGCTGTTTCGGCTTCGGCCGCAGGTTCCGCTGTCGTGGTGTCCTGGGCGAACGCGGGTGCGCTCAGCGCCAGAATGAAAGCGACCGGAAGGGTTTTTAGATATGTGTGCATCTGCTCAACATCCTTGTCTTGACTGATTTGATGCGGCTTAGCATGGCCCCGACCGGTTGTCAGTGCCTTATCAAAGGCGGCAGGGGGGTCAGGGGCGATTTGTCGCCAACATTTTTGTGAAGCGGCGGTGGCATTGACTGCTGCGGACAGACCCTTTGGCTTTGTGTACTTGCGCGCCCGATATGGTAAGAGGTGCCGGCAATCAGGCAAGACAAGGACTTGAGCAATGCGGCGCTGGATTTCCGAAGCGATCACCAAGATTGAGGCCGATTTTCAACGATCGGCAGACACACATCTGTTCAAACTGCCGATCCCGGGCCTGCGCGACATCGATATCTATCTGAAGGACGAAAGCACGCATCCAACCGGCAGCCTTAAACACCGTCTGGCGCGGTCCTTGTTTCTGTATGCGCTTTGCAATGGCAAGCTGACGCAACACACACCGGTGATCGAGGCATCATCCGGCAGCACCGCCGTATCCGAAGCCTATTTTGCACAGATTCTGGGGCTGCCGTTCTTTGCCGTCATGCCGCGCAGCACAGCCCAAAGCAAGATCGACAAGATCACATTCTATGGCGGGAAATGCCATTTCGTCGACTCTGCGCCGCAAATGCACGCGGCTGCCGTGGCACTGGCATCGGAAACCGGCGGCTATTTCTTTGACCAGTTCACCTTTGCCGAACGCGCGACGGACTGGCGGGGCAACAACAATATTGCAGACAGCATCTTTGCCCAGATGCAACATGAACCCCATCCGATCCCGCACACCGTTGTGATGAGCGCGGGAACAGGCGGAACATCGGCAACGCTGGGGCGCTATATCCGCTACAAAAGGTTTGAAACGCAATTGCTGGTCGTTGATCCTGAAAATTCGGTTTTTTACGAAAGCTTTGTTAAAAATGACCCCGATCTGACACAGAACTGGTCAAGCCGGATCGAAGGGATCGGGCGGCCGAAGGTTGAAAAATCGTTTCAGCGTGATGTGATCGACGACATGATGAAAGTGCCGGACGCGGCCAGCGTGGCGACAATGCTATGGCTGGACAAACTGATTGGCCGCAAACCGGGCGCATCGACGGGAACGAACCTGTGGGGCGCATTGTCGGTTGCAAAATCGATGATGGAAAAGGGCCAGACAGGGTCCATCGTGTCATTGATGTGCGACAGCGGAGATCGCTATCTGGATACCTATTACAATCCGGATTGGGTGCAGAAAACATTCGGTGACATCGGGGATTACAGCGATGCGCTGAACTTATGGCTGACCGAAAGCGCCTGATCCAATGCCCGCGACCGCCCCGATGACAGTCTGGCGGGCCGCGCTTTTATCCAAGAGTTGCAGACAAGAAAAGAGGGCTGAAACCAGCCCTCTTTTCAATTAGTGCTCCCCGTCGGACTGGCCGACTTATTATTGAGCGTACGTTATGAAAGCCTTTGGCATCGGTCAACAGTAAACCCGAGCTTTTCCCCCGAACTGACCGGATTCCGGACGGAAATCGATGAAAAAAGGCCGTACCCGAAGGCACGGCCAGTCCAACAGGGAGGAATTTGCCCCCGAACACCGGGAGGACACCGGGCCGGAAGCAAAAATGACTATGGCCCTCAAAGGTTAAGTTTGTATGGTCGGGGCGCGATGACAGGATACCAAGGGGGTTTTGACGGGTGGATACAGGCATTTTTATCGGTGGCGGCGGGCCGGATTACGGCGAACGACAGAACCTTAATCTGGGATATGCCAACCGGCACGGCATGATCGCGGGGGCCACGGGCACCGGCAAAACGATCACACTGCAAATTCTGGCCGAAGGGTTTTCGGCTGCCGGCGTTCCGGTGTTCCTGTCGGATGTCAAAGGCGATCTATCCGGCCTTGCCAGACCCGGATCGGCCACCGGCAAACTGCACACGCCCTTTAGCGAACGCGCCGCCAAGATCGGGTTTGACGATTTTGCCTACACTGGCTTTCCCGTCACATTCTGGGACTTGCTGGGTGAGCAGGGGCATCCGGTGCGCACCACCGTCGCGGAAATGGGCCCGCTGCTGCTGGCACGCCTGCTGGACCTGACCGAAGCGCAGGAAGGTATTCTGAACATCGCCTTCCGCCTGTCTGACGAACAGGGGTTGCCGCTGCTGGACCTGAAGGATTTGCAGGCCTTGCTGGTGTGGGTTGGCGAGCAGAAAAACGACCTTTCGCTGCGCTATGGCAATATCTCGGTGGCCTCGGTCGGGGCCATCCAGCGCCAGTTGCTGGTTCTGGAAAACCAGGGCGGCGCGCAACTGTTCGGGGAACCGGCGCTGGATCTGGCCGATATGATGCGCACCGACGCAGACGGACGTGGCATGATCAACATTCTGGCGGCGGACAAACTGATGGCGTCGCCGGGGCTTTATGCCACGTTCCTGTTATGGCTGATGTCGGAACTGTTCGAGGAACTGCCCGAAGTCGGCGATCCGGACAAACCCAAGCTGGTGTTTTTCTTCGACGAGGCACATCTCTTGTTTGACGGCGCGCCCAAGGCGCTGGTCGACAAGGTGGAACAGGTTGCGCGGCTGATCCGGTCCAAAGGCGTTGGTCTGTATTTCATCTCGCAAAACCCGGCTGATGTGCCCGAGGATATTCTGGGCCAGTTGGGCAACCGTGTGCAGCATGCCTTGCGCGCCTTTACCGCCAAGGATCGCAAGAACCTTGCGCTGGCGGCGCAAACCTATCGCGACAATCCGGCGTTTTCCACCGAAGAGGCCATTCGCGAGGTTGGTGTCGGCGAGGCGGTGACATCAATGCTGATGAAAAAGGGGGTACCCGGCATCGTGCAGCGCACCCTGATCCGCCCGCCTTCGTCGCAGGTCGGACCGCTGGAGAGCGCCGAGCGGCAGGCGATGATTGCCGCGTCCGATCTGGACGCAAAATACCGGACCGTAGAGGACCGCGAGTCCGCCTATGAAATGCTGGCCAAGCGCGCCGAAGCGGCCGCCGCAGAAGCGGAGCAGGCCGAAGCCGAGGCCGAGCAGCAAGAGCCGAAACTGCGCGAATTCAATACCGCGCGCCGCTATGAGGGAAAACGCGTGCCCCGGTCCACGTCACGGCGCACACAAGGCGATGACAGCCTGACCAGCGCGATGACCCAGGCGGTGATCAAGGAGTTGAAGGGCACAACGGGCCGGCGCATCGTGCGCGGCATTCTGGGTGGTCTCTTCAAGGGGCGATAGGGCGGGCTTCGAGTATTTGGGGACAAATGAAGCGGCAGTTGCGCGCCATTTTTCCCCGCCGTTTGCCCTATTTTTCCGGGATCAGGCCGCGCGGGCTGAACCGCAGGACCAGCAACAGGATGACACCCATGGTCAGCAGGCGCATATGGGCGGCACTTTCCATCAGGTGGGCCTTGATCGGGCTGGTATCGCTAAGGCCGGACGTGACGGTTTCGATGAACCAGATGCCCATCGGTTCAACCTGAACCCACAGGAACCAGATCAGGAAGCCGCCCAGCACAGCCCCGAAATTGTTGCCCGAGCCACCAACGATGACCATCACCCAGATCAGAAAGGTAAAGCGCAGGGGCTGATAGGTGCCCGGTGTCAGTTGGCCATCAAGTGTGGTCATCATTGCTCCGGCGATGCCGCAGATGGCGCTGCCCAGAATGAAGATCTGCAGATGGCGGGCGGTGACGTCCTTGCCCATGGCTTCGGCGGCGACCTCGTTGTCGCGGATGGCGCGCATCATGCGGCCCCAGGGCGAATGCAGTGCCCGCTGGGCCATCCACAACAGAATGATCAGAACCAGCGCGAAGAGGCCCGCATAGGCCAGTTTGACATAAAGTGTCGAGGCGGTGACAGGATCAAGGCCCATGCCCGCGGCCCGTTCAACAAAGCCCGCGTTGTTCTGCAGATCGATTTCGAAGGGCACGGGGCGGGGCAGGCCCACCACGTTTTTGACGCCGCGCGACAGCCAGTCTTCGTTTTTCAGGACTGCCAGAATGATCTCGGCAATGCCGAGGGTTGCGATGGCCAGATAATCCGAGCGCAAGCCCAGTGCCGTCTTTCCGATCACCCAGGCGACACCGGCTGCCAGTACCCCGCCGACGGGCCAGGCCAGAATGACTGGCAGGCCAAGACCACCCAGATAGCCGGTGGCGGCGGGGGTCACGGCCTCGACCGCTTCTACAGAAGGATCAAGCAGAGCGCGGTAGATGAAAAACCCGATGATGATGATTGCCAGCACGGCAAGGGTGCGGTTGCGCCCGGGGGCCATGCGGTTCATTGCAATGGCGGCGGCGACAACGGTACCGGCCCCCATTGCAAGGGCGACCAGAATGCCGAGCCCGCCCGCAGCCCAGGCATCGGTGGTGGGCGGCATCGCCACCAGCACCGCCGCCAGACCGCCCAGCGCGACAAAGCCCATGATCCCGATGTTGAAGAGGCCGGCAAAGCCCCATTGCAGGTTCACGCCCAGCGCCATGATGGCCGAAATCAGACCCATGTTCAGGATCAGCAGCGCCGCATTCCAGCTTTGGGTGAAGCCGGTGATGGCGATCAGACCCGCGACAATGACAAACAGGCCGGTGTTTTTGACGGTCTCGTTCATAGCGCTTTTCCTTTGAACAGGCCGGTGGGGCGGAACAGCAGCACGATCAGCAAGATCACGAAGGACACCGCAAATTTGTAATCGGTCGACAGAAGCTGCACGAGGCCGCTGGGTTCAAGGCCTTCGGGCATCATGTAGCCCAGCACCTTTTTCCACGCATAGGTGATGGTGATTTCGGAAAACGCGATCACGAAACCGCCGGCGATGGCCCCTATCGGATTGCCCAGACCGCCGACAATGGCGCTGGCAAAGATCGGCAGCAGCAACTGGAAATAGGTGAAGGGCTTGAACGATTTATCCAGCCCGTACAGCACACCCGCAACCGTGGCCAGCGCGGCGACGATCAGCCATGTGTACATCACCACCCGTTCGGGGTTGATGCCCGACAACAGGGCAAGATCTTCGTTGTCGGAATAGGCGCGCATCGACTTGCCGGTGCGGGTGCGGTTGAGGAACCAGAACAGCAGCGCCACCACGATCACAGCCGTGATGACGGTGATGCCTTGCGAGGTGCGGATGGCCAGACCCTCTTCCAGACCGGACCATTCCTTGAATGTCCGTGCCGAAACAATGAAACGTTCGCCATCGGCAAAGCGCTGATCATCCGGCCCGATGACAAAGCGCACGATGCCGTTCATGATGAACATCACACCCATCGACACGATCACAAGGATCACGGGTTTTGCCTTTTGATCGCGATAAAACCGGTAGACGGCGCGATCGGTGATCAGCAGCAGCGCCATACAGCCCAGAATGCCAAAGGGCAGGGCAAGAAGGGCGGTTGGCAACGGCCCCAGGCTGATCCCCATCGACTGGAACCACCAGGTGAACAGGATGGTGATCATCGCGCCGAACGCCATCGTGTCGCCATGCGCAAAATTGGAAAACCGCAGGATCGAATAGATCAGCGTGACGCCCAGCGCGCCCAGTGCAAGCTGGCTGCCATAGGCAATTGCGGGGACGAGGACGAAATTCGAGAGAGCGATGAACGCGTTGAGAAAATCCATGGCTCAGCCCCCCAGAAACGATTTGCGGACTTCGGGATCAGCCAGAAGTTCCTTGCCGGTACCGGAATAGCCGTTGCGCCCCTGCACCAGAACATAGCCGCGATCAGCGATTTCAAGTGCTTGCCGCGCGTTCTGTTCGACCATCAGGATCGGAATGCCGGTGCGGGCCACATCAATGATACGGTCAAACAATTCGTCCATCACGATGGGCGACACGCCCGCTGTCGGTTCATCCAGCATCAGCACCTTGGGTTTGGTCATCAGCGCGCGGCCCACCGCGACCTGCTGGCGTTGCCCGCCCGACAATTCGCCCGCGGCCTGATTGCGTTTGTCCTTCAGGATCGGGAACAGATCGTAAATCTGGTGCAGGGTTTCGCGGAAATCGTCCTTGCGGATGAACGCGCCCATTTCCAGATTTTCCTCGACCGTGAGAGAGGTGAAGATGTTCGAGGTTTGCGGCACAAAGCCCATGCCCTTGATCACCCGGTCCTGCGGGGAAAGGGCGGTGATGTCTTCGCCGTCCAGCCGGACATGACCGCTGCGTACATTCAGCATGCCGAACACGGCCTTCATCGCGGTGGACTTGCCCGCACCGTTGGGGCCGACGATCACCGCGATTTCACCGGGATTCACCGCTATAGTGCAATCATGCAGGATATCGGGGCCCTTGCCGTAACCGCCTGTCATGTTTTCACCGATCAGGAACGGGCCGCCGGGGGCAGGCGTGGCCTTGCCCTTTTTGCGCGTGTTTTCGGCTGTGCCCTGACCTTTCGGGTTGGTGATCGAGGCATCCTTGTTGCCGCGATCTTCCTGATAGGGGTTCCCGCTCATGCGCCCACCTTGTCCTTGTTTTTCAGGCCCGTGCCCAGATAGGCCTCGATCACCTGTTCATTGGCCTTGATCTGGTCCAGTGTGCCTTCGGCCAGCACCTTGCCTTCGGCCATGCAGATCACCGGATCACACAGACGGCCGATGAAATCCATGTCATGTTCGATCACCACAAAAGTATAACCGCGTTCCTTGTTCAGGCGCAGAATGGCATCGCCGATGGTGTTCAACAGGGTGCGGTTCACGCCTGCTCCGACTTCGTCCAGAAACACGATGCGGGCATCCACCATCATGGTGCGGCCCAGTTCCAGCAGCTTTTTCTGCCCGCCCGACAGGTTGCCGGCGCGTTCGTCTTTCAGATGGTCGATGGTCAGGAATTCCAGCACTTCGTCGGCCTTGGCCAGCAGGGTGCTTTCCTCCTGCGCGATCCGCGCCGCGCCGAACCATGTGTTCCACAGCGTTTCACCCGATTGCCCGCCCGGCACCATCATCAGGTTCTCGCGCACGGTCATTGAACTGAATTCATGGGCGATCTGGAAGGTGCGCAGCAATCCCTTGTGAAACAGATCATGCGGTGGCAGGCCGGTGATATCTTCGCCAGCCATGAACACGCGCCCAGACGTCGGTTTAAGAACGCCCGCGATCACATTGAAAAGGGTTGTTTTCCCTGCACCGTTCGGCCCGATCAATCCGGTAATCGATCCCTCAGCAATGGACAGCGTTGCGCCATCCACCGCGTGAAAGCCGCCAAAGTGCTTGTGCACGTCTTCTACGACAATCATGTCACCCCCACGCCGCTTTCATGCGGCTGTCTTCTATTGAAACAGCCCGGAAGACGATGCTCCGGGCTGTCTGTTTTTGCAATCTCTGACAGATTAACGGAACGCGACGGTTTCGTTTTTGCCATCCTTGACTTCGATTTCGCGATAGGAACCGGCGCTTTCGCCCGGGCCAATCAGCTCAACCGCCGAGGCGCCGACATAATCGACTTCGCCGCCTTCGCGCAGGATATCCAGCGCCTTGCCCAGTTCACCGGGATAGATTTTTTCACCCGGTGCGTTGGCGACGTCCAGAATTTTGGCGCCGTAAACCGCAGGGTCTGTCGAATCTGCGGCTTGCATGGCCAGCATGAACAACGCGGCTGCGTCATAGGATTCCGGCGTGTAGGGTGATGTGGCGTCGAATGCGTCACCGGCCATCGCCGTCAGCTTTTCGATACCGTCGCCGCCCGATCCGGCAATCTGGCCGAACGATCCGTTCAGGGCAGGGCCGACATTGTTGGGCAGCGATTCACCGATCATGCCGCCGGGCAAACCAAATGTATCATAGGCACCGGAATCAAGCGCTGCGTTGATGATGCCCAGACCACCCTGATCCAGATATCCAGCAACCACCAGAATGTCGCCACCGGCCGAGGCCAGCGCGCCGACTTCGGCAGAATAGTCCGCCTTGCCGTCTTCGTGTGCGGCGGAAATGGTCACTTCACCACCGACCGCTTCGAACGAGGTGACGATCGCATCGGCCAGACCCTTGCCATAGTCGTTGTTGGTATAGGTCAGCGCGATGGATTTGATACCACGGTCGGTCAGCACGTCGGCCATCACCTGACCTTCACGCGCATCCGACGGGGCGGTGCGAAAGAACAGATCGTTGTCTTCAACTGTGGACAGACCCGGCGATGTGGCGGACGGTGAAATCATCACCATGCCATTCGGAATCGCAACGTTTTGCAGGATCGCGCCGGTGACACCGGAACAATCGCCGCCGATCAGACCGTGGATACCATCGGCGATCAGACGTTCGGCGTTCGATGTGGACAGGCCGTTATCGATACAGCCGGTATCTGCGCGCATCGGCGTAACAACAGCCGAATCCAGCAGCTTGCCGCTGTCTGTCACTTCCTTCATGGCCATTTCAGCGCCAGCGGCCATCGGGCCGGTCAGCGATTCAATCGGGCCGGTAAAGCCGATCAGAATGCCCAGTTTCACTTCTTTGCCGTGGCCGCCCGCAAAGGCGGTGCCAGCCATCAATGCAGTAGCCGCAGAGGCCATAAGCAGTTTTTTCATATGATTTCTCCCATGTTGGAACTTTACGTTCATCGGGCAAGTTATGCGCAGCCTTTGAAAAAGAAAAGTACAAAGCGTGGCCGACGATATGATTGTTGCTGACGCCGACGTGATTGGGCGTCAGGTTGAATTAGGTTATTGTTCGCAACATCTGAAAACCCGGAGGCTTTGGAATGCGTTTCGTTCTGACTTGTGCGATCCTGCTGTTTGGCACCGCGTTTGCATCAGCGCAAACGTTTGAAACCAGTGCCGGTGCGGTCAGGGTGACGCCGATGCTGACCGGATTGGACGAACCGTGGGCAATTGCGCATCTGCCGCAACAGGGCAGCACTGCATTTCTGGTGACAGAGCGCGACGGCGCGCTTTTGTATGTAGACAACGGAACTGCCACAAAGGTGTCGGGGGTGCCGGATGTGGCTGCATCGGGACAAGGCGGATTGCTGGATGTCATGATACCGCGTGATTTCGCGCAGACCCGCGCGGTGTTCCTCAGCTATTCGAAAAGTCTGAAAGGCGGGGCCGGCACGGCGCTGGCGGTTGGTACGTTAAGCGCGGATGGAACCGCCCTGAGCGATGTGCGCGATCTGTTTGTGATGTCAGAAGGATCAGGCGGCGGGCGCCATTTCGGCAGCCGGATCACGGAAGCCTTGGATGGCACCCTGTTTCTGACCATCGGAGACCGGGGCGACCGCCCGAGCGCGCAGGACCTTTCGGTGCACAATGGCAGCGTGATCCGGATCAATCGCGACGGGTCGGTGCCGGCGGACAATCCGTTTGTCGGACAGGCGGATGTCAGACCCGAGATCTATTCCTTTGGCCACCGCAATCCGCAAGGGGCCGCACTGGATCTGGGCGGAACATTGTGGGTCGCCGAACATGGTGCGCAAGGTGGGGATGAGGTGAACAGGATCCGGAAGGGCGCCAATTTCGGCTGGCCTGTCATTTCCTATGGCCGGCATTATTCAGGTGCCAAGATCGGCGAGGGCACGGCCCGCGAGGGGATGGAACAACCGGCCTTTTACTGGGATCCGTCCATGGCGCCTTCGGGCATGGCGATCTATTCCGGTGCCTTGTGGCCGCAATGGCGTGGCGACATGCTGATCGGCAGCCTGAAATTCGATTACATCGCGCGACTGGACGGGGAAAATGTGCAAGAGGTCGAACAGATCAGTGGCCCCGAGACCGAACGTGTGCGCGATGTGGTGGAAGCTCCGGACGGATCGATCTGGTTTATTTCGGTCGGGCAGGGGGCGGTGTACCGGATGACGCCGCAATAGGGCGCAAACCGAAGCCGCGTGGCTGATCCGACCGCAGGAGTCCCGTATTTCTGGCAATAAGAACGGAAGTTGCGCGTCAGATCGACAGGCGCGCGGCGTGGCTGCCACGTTCGCGGTAAGGCGTTGTATCATAGTGGGCGCGGTAGCATTTCGAAAAATGCGAGGGCGAGGCAAAGCCGCATGCCAGTGCCACGTTGATCACGCTCATATCGGTCTGCATCAGCAGGTTGCGCGCCTTTTGCAGGCGCAGTTCCATATAATATCGTTTGGGTGATCGGTTCAGATAGCGCCGGAACAGCCGCTCAAGCTGCCGCGTCGACATGCCGACCTCTTTCGCCAGGATAGAGGGGCTGATCGGTTCTTCGATATTGGACTCCATCATCTGGATGACCTGGCTGAGTTTGGGGTGGCGCACGCCGATGCGTGTGGGCACGGACAGGCGCTGGGTGTCCTGATCGGTGCGGATCGAGGAATAGATCATCTGGTCTGCGGCCGCATTGGCCAGTTCTTCGCCATGATCATCCGCGATCAGTTTCAGCATCAGATCGATCGACGATGTGCCGCCAGCCGTTGTCAGGCGGTTGCCATCGACCACAAAGACCGATTTCGTCAGGTTCACGTCTTCGAATTCTTCGGAAAAACTGTCCTGGTTTTCCCAGTGGATCGTGGCGCGTTTTCCGTCCAGCAGACCGGCGCGGGCCAGCGAATAGGCCGCCGTACAGACGCCGCCGATAACGATGCCCTTGCGGGCTTCGCGCCGCACCCAGTTCAGCAGCTTTTTTGTGGTGGCATGCTGAACATCCACGCCGCCGCACAGAATAACCGTATCTTCGCGGGCCATGTCCGCCAGATCGTCATCGACCTTGAATTCGGTTCCGGCCGAACACCGCACGGTGTTGCCGCCTTCGGCGACCAGTTTCCATTCATAAAGCGTACGCCCGGCCATGCGATTTGCGATCCGCAGGCTGTCTACGGCACAGCTGAACGACAAGAGCGAAAAATTCTCGAGCAGGACGAATACAAAGCGCCGCGGTTTGATCTGGGTCGGCTCTTTTGAAGAAACCTGACGAGGGTCTTTCATTCCGCAGGTCCTTTGTCACGGTCTGAATTGGCGGTTTACGACACATATTGCCGCTGCCGAAGACCTTGCCCAGAGTGCAAAGCCGACGTCAAGAGGCCGCATTTGTGATATGGTCAGTTGGCTTGGGGTTTTGTATAGAAACCCTTCAACACACGAAAGACCGGAGAAATGCAATGGGTGAATGGCAGAAATCGGACTGGCGCAACAAGCCACGGATCCAGATGCCGGACTATCTGGACAGCGCGGCGCTGAATGCAGTCGAGGCGCAATTGTCGAAATATCCGCCCCTTGTGTTTGCCGGAGAGGCGCGGCGCCTGAAATCGCATCTGGCGGCTGCATCGCGGGGCGATGCATTTCTGCTTCAGGGCGGGGATTGCGCCGAAAGCTTTGACCAGTTCAGCGCGAACGGCATCCGCGATACGTTCAAGGTAATGCTGCAAATGGCGATGGTTCTGACCTATGGCGCCAAGGTGCCGGTGATCAAGGTGGGCCGCATCGCGGGCCAGTTCGCCAAACCGCGCAGCGCCCCGACAGAAGTGATGGAAGGCGTGGAACTGCCCAGTTACCGTGGCGATATCATCAACGAACTGGCCTTTACCGAAACCGCGCGTGTCCCTGATCCGTCCAAAATGTTGCAGGCCTACACACAGGCTGCGGCAACGCTGAACCTGTTGCGCGCCTTTTCAACGGGGGGTTATGCGGATGTGCATCAGGTACATGCGTGGACGCTGGGCTTTACCGAAGGCGAAAAGGCGGCGCGCTACCGTGAACTGGCCAACCGGATCAGCGATACGCTGGATTTCATGGCGGCTGCGGGGGTAACGCAGGAATCGGCCCACACGTTGCAGTCGGTTGAATTCTACACCAGCCACGAAGGCTTGCTGCTGGAATACGAGGAGGCGCTGACGCGGCTTGATTCGACATCCGGCAAATGGCTGGCCGGGTCGGGCCACCTGATCTGGATCGGTGATCGTACCCGCCAACCCGATGGCGCACATGTGGAGTTCTGTCGCGGTGTGATGAACCCGATCGGGCTGAAATGTGGGCCTTCGATGACATCCGAAGATCTCAAGGCGCTGATGGCCAAGCTGAACCCCGCCAACGAAGCAGGCCGGTTGACCCTGATCGCGCGCTTTGGGGCGGGCAATGTCGGGGATCATCTGCCACGTCTGATCAAGACAGTTCAGGAAGAAGGCGCCAACGTGCTTTGGACCTGCGATCCGATGCATGGCAACACGATCAAATCGTCGACCGGGTACAAGACACGTCCGTTTGAATCCGTGCTGCGCGAAGTGCGCGAGTTCTTTGATGTGCACGGTGCCGAAGGCACGATCCCCGGTGGGGTGCATTTTGAAATGACAGGGCAGGATGTGACCGAATGCACCGGTGGCGTGCGTGCTGTCAGCGAAGAAGACCTGTCAGATCGCTATCACACCGCCTGTGATCCCCGCCTGAATGCCAGCCAGTCTCTGGAACTTGCGTTTCTGGTCGCCGAGGCGCTTTCGGCGTTCCGGACGAAACGTCAGTCGCGCGAAGCCATCTGAACCGTCCGCGCGGCCTTTAGTCGTCGCGCGAGACAACGCGCAGATAGGGCACCTTTGTCGGTTTCGCGCCGGCAAGGGGCGCGCTGGCTTCGGCAAAACCGGGGATGGAATGCGCCGGGTCTTTTCGGGTCTGGCCGTAATTGAACGCGGGCGTGGCAAAAGTGGGCTGCCCCAGACTCCGTTTCTGTGTCGCGCGCACGTCAAAGCGGCGGGTTTTGCGGCCAATGTCGCCCTTGGCGACAAGACAGCCGAAAATACGGCTGACTTCGCCCAGATCGCTTTCCATCGGCAGTAGCACCATACGGGCGTCGAGCGGTGGACGCCCGATGCCGCGTTCGCCCGTCAGCGCCAGATCGACAATGGCGGGATCGTCAAAAACGGATTCTATTGTCCGTTCCAGCGCCGTGCGCCCGGCAGGGGTGAAAAACGCCGTGATCGGCATGCCGCGCACCTCCATTCCCATCAGGTCGGACAGGTGTGATCCGGCCACCCGCATCCGTGCAAGGCCGGGTGCGATCCTTTCCAGAACAAAGGCATATTCCAGAATATTTTCGATGCCGCGCGGATCGATATCCGAACGTTTCGGCAACCCGTTGTCGCTGCGCAGCGCCTCCCAATAGGCGATGGCCTGCTGGATGGCGGAAAAGCGGTTGTCGGATTGAAACCGGTCCATCACGACAAGATTGCCCTTGCGCAGCTTTTGCGGGCCTTGTGGTCGGGTGAAAGTGACATGGTTTTGCTGGTCCATGGGTTTGCCCTTTCTGCCGCTTTGTCTGCGACATATTTTTCGGGCTTTGGTGTCGCCTGTGCCGGGGGACAGGCGCTGGTTCCATTAACCCTATCTACACAAAGATTACTGAAGTCTTAATATCGGCAAAGCTTCCCGTGGTGGGGCAAAAAATCACTTACTGGTTAATTATCCACGGCGAGTGAAAGACAATTGGTGGGCAACAACCCTTGCCCAGACCATGCAGATTGCCGTAGGTGCAAGGCAGAGATTTCAGACGGGGAACCGCAACGTGATTACTTCGATGACGGGCTTTGCATCGGCGCAGGGGGAACTGGCCCCTTACAGATGGGTTTGGGATTTGCGCAGCGTCAATGCCAAGGGGCTGGATCTGCGCCTGCGGGTGCCGGACTGGATCGAAGGGCTGGAGACAGCATTGCGCGCACAGCTTGCCAAATCGGTTATCCGTGGCAATGTCAGCCTGTCCTTGCGGGTGCAGCGGGACGACGCGAATGCGGCAGCATCGCTGAATACGGACCAGCTGAACGCGGTTCTTATCGCCATGGCCGAAGTCGAAGCACAGGCGATGGAGCGGGGTCTGTCCCTTGCGCCGTCCAAGGCATCCGATATCGTGGCGCTGCGCGGCGTGATGGACGCGGCCGCAACGCCGGATGATACCTCTGCCCTGTCCACGCAGTTGCAGAAAGATTTTGCGGCACTGGTGTCCGCCTTTGTGGATATGCGCCGCGCGGAGGGCCAGGCGCTGGAACAGGTCTTGCAAGAGCAGCTGAGCCAGATCGAAACCCTGACCGCTGCGGCGGCAGAGCGCGCGGAAGTGCGCAAGGGCGACGTGGCGCAAACCCTGCGTGCCAATCTGGCGCGGGTTCTGGACAATTCCGAAGGCGCCGATGCGGACCGCGTGGCACAGGAACTGGCGATCCTTGCCGTCAAAAGCGACGTGACCGAGGAAATCGACCGGCTGTTTGCCCATGTCGGCGCGGCGCGTGATCTGCTTGGGGCCGGCGGGTCGGTCGGGCGCAAGCTGGATTTCCTGATGCAGGAATTCAACCGCGAGGCCAATACATTGTGTTCCAAGGCGCAATCAAGCGATCTGACAAAGATCGGACTGGACCTGAAGGCGGTGATTGACCAGATGCGAGAGCAAGTACAGAACGTGGAATAGATATGAATGTTGAACCGAAAATGCCCCGCCGCGGGCTGCTGATCATTTTGTCGTCGCCGTCGGGCGCGGGCAAATCAACGTTAGCGCGCCGGTTACGCGACTGGGATCCCAGTATCTGTTTTTCGGTGTCCGCCACTACCCGTCAGGCGCGTCCGGGGGAAGAGGACGGGACAGATTATCATTTCGTGTCGGAAAACATGTTCAAAAGCGCAGTGGCCGACGGCAAGATGCTGGAACATGCGCATGTGTTCGGCAACTTTTATGGCTCTCTGCTTGCGCCGGTGGAAAAGGCCATCGGGGCTGGTCAGGATGTTCTGTTCGATATTGACTGGCAGGGTGCGCAGCAAATCCGCAATTCCGCGCTGGGTCAGAACACCCTTTCGATCTTTCTGCTGCCCCCTTCGATCACCGAACTGCGCCGCCGGCTGGAAGCGCGCGGGCAGGATGATGCCGACACCATCGCGCGGCGTATGCAGAAAAGCTGGGATGAGATCAGCCATTGGGATGGCTATGATTTTGTACTGATCAACGATGATCTGGATGCAACGGAAGAACGTTTGAAATCCATCGTGACCGCCACGCGGCTGCGCCGCAGTCAACAACCCGGGCTGACGGATCACGTCCGCGCCCTTCAAGCCCAATTCGAGGACCTATCATGACACTATATCAACTGGACGGTCACGTGCCGAACCTGCACGAAGATACATGGGTGGCGCCGGATGCCAACCTGATCGGACGGGTTGTATTGCACGCCGGTGCCTCTGTCTGGTTTGGCAGCACGCTGCGCGGCGACAATGAACAGATCACCGTGGGGCAGGGCAGCAATGTGCAGGAAAACTGTGTGTTTCATACCGATATGGGCTTTCCGTTGATGATCGGTACCAATTGCACGATTGGCCACAAGGTGATGCTGCACGGGTGTACCATTGGCGACAACACATTGATCGGAATGGGTGCGATCATCCTGAACGGTGCCACGATCGGGAACAATTGCCTGATCGGGGCGGGCGCGCTGATCACCGAAGGCAAGGACATTCCCGACGGATCGCTGGTAATGGGATCGCCCGGCAAGGTGATGCGCCAGCTGGATCAGACCGCGATTGCCGGCCTGACGGACAGTGCCGTGCATTATCAGGACAACATGCGCCGGTATCGCGCCGGCCTGACGCAGGCAGACTGAACAACATGAGAAACGAAAAAGGATCGCTGATCCGCCCCGTCCCGTTGCCCGCCAGCGCCAGCCGCCCTGTGGTCACGCCGCTTTCGCCTTCGGTGGTTTACGCCAGCGAAACGCCGGATCAGCTGGATGCCCAATATGAAGGGCACCTGCACGGCTATACATATTCGCGCGAAGGCCACCCGAACGCCGATGTCGTCGCGGCGCGGCTGGATGCGATGGAAGGGCAAAGCGGCGGTACCGTCACAGGGTCCGGTATGGCGGCGGTGACAGCCGCGCTGATGGGGCTGCTGAGCGCGGGGGATCATGTGATTGGCGGCAACCAGCTTTACGGGCGCTCCTTGCGCCTGATGAAAGAAGATCTGCCGCGTCTGGGAATAACCACATCGCTGGCTGATCCCGGTGACGTGGCCGCGATCAAGGCGGCAATCACACCGCAAACGAAAATGATCCTGATCGAAGTCGTCTCCAACCCGACCTTGCGGGTGGCAGACGTGAAAGGCATCGCGGATCTGGCCAAGGCGCACGGCATTCTGCTGGCGGTCGACAATACGTTCACCACCCCGCGCAGTTTCCGACCCTATGACTACGGGGCCGATATCGTCATTCATTCGCTGACCAAGCTGCTGGCGGGCCATTCCGATGTGATGCTGGGTTATGTGTCGGCCCGTGATCCGGACCTTTCGCAGAAAATGCGGGTCTTTGCCGTGACAACCGGCCTGTCGGCCAGCCCGTTTGATTGCTGGCTGTGCGAACGCGGCATGCTGAGCTTTGATCTGCGCTATGACCGCGCGCAGGATACGGCGATCCGGCTGGCGGATCATCTGGCCACCCTGAAGGGGGTGAAACGGGTGATCTATCCGGGGCGTGCGGATCATCCCGATGCCGCGCGGGCGCGTGAATTGCTGGGCGCGCAAACCTGCAACATGGTCAGCTTTGAACTGGACGGCGGGCGGGCCGCGGCCAATGCGTTTACCCGCGCCGCCGACGGTTTGAGCTTCGCGCCGACTCTGGGCGATGTGGGAACAACGCTGTCGCATCCGGCATCGTCTTCGCACCGCGCCCTAAGCGTTGACGAGCGTGCGGCGCTTGGCCTGTCCGAAGGGTTCTTTCGTGTGTCTGTCGGATTGGAAGACCCCGACGCGCTGATGGCTGTGTTCACCGACGCCGTGGCCGCCACGCGCGATCTGGCCTGACCGGTCAGGGGGGCGGGCAGGATGTACCTTGGTGATCTGCGCGCCTTGCTCGATTCCATGCCGCTGCCGGCCCTGATGGTGGATCGGGACGAACGGATCGCGGCGTCAAACGCGCTGGCGCGCACGCTGTTGGGTCAGCAGATTGACGGGCGCAACTATGTGACCATGCTGCGCCAGCCCGCCACGCTGGATGCGATTGAAAGCACTTTGCGTGATCGCCAGCCCCGTAGCGCGCGATATCTGACCAACGATGGCGCGCAGGATATTACTTACAGGGTCACATGCCGTTTCGTGGATGCGCAGATTGATCCGGACACCGCAGGCGTGTTGGTCAGTTTCGAAGATATCAGCCATCTGGAAAGCGCCAGCCAGATGCGGCGCGATTTTGTTGCCAATGTCAGCCATGAACTGCGCACACCGCTGACCGCGTTAATGGGGTTCATCGAAACCCTGCTGGGATCGGCGCGCGATGATCCTGCCGCGCGCGAACGGTTCCTGAAGATCATGGCCGGAGAAGCAGGGCGGATGAACCGTCTGGTCGGGGATTTGCTGTCGCTTAGCCGGGTCGAGGGCGACGAACGTGTGCGTCCCAAGGGGCAGGTGAATATCGGTGATCTGATCGGGTCTGTGATCCGGTCGCTGAAGCCGCTTGCGGACGAGGGCAAGGTTGAGATCACGCTTGAGGCGCCGGACGATCCGGTCGTCATCACCGGCGATTCGGACCAGTTGAACCAGGTGTTCACCAATCTGATCGAAAACGCATTGAAATACGGTGGCAGCGGTGGCGTTGTGACGGTTCGAATGGTCCAGTCGGAACGTGACCCGACATTACGCGCGCCCGGAGTGCGTATTCAGGTGATCGACAAGGGGCCGGGCATCGATCCGGTGCATCTGCCGCGCCTGACAGAGCGATTCTATCGCGCAGACAGTCACAGAAGCCGCCAGCTAGGTGGCACGGGGTTGGGTCTGGCCATCGTAAAACACATCATAAACCGTCATCGCGGGCGTTTGCGCGTTGAAAGCGATCTGGGGCAAGGGTCTGTTTTCACGGTGATATTGCCGATTTCGCAGGAAATTACCCCGACGTCAGCGCAATAATTCCTGCCGAATCCGGCAAGTGTCACACAGACGTTACAAAACTATCACAAAACCTCCGTGCAAGCCCGATAGACGGGCCGCAAGATCATCATGGGGGTGATCATTCCAATACAGGAGACTGAAATGTCTTACTTCAAACTGACGGCGTCCGCGTTGACCATCGCCGCCGTATCCGCAACCACTGCTGCTGCACGCGATCAGGTACAGGTTGCCGGTTCTTCGACTGTTCTGCCTTACGCGTCGATCGTGGCCGAAGCATTCGGTGAAAACTTTGATTTTCCGACACCGGTCGTTGAATCGGGTGGATCATCGGCAGGCCTGAAACGGTTTTGCGAAGGTGTTGGCGAAAACACCATCGACATTGCAAACGCATCGCGCCAGATCAAATCGTCCGAACTGGAAGTGTGCGCCGCAAATGGTGTGACCGACATTATCGAAGTGCGCATTGGCTATGACGGCATCGTGTTCGCCTCGGATATCGACGGCAACTCCTTTGAATTCACGCCGGTCGACTGGTATCGCGCAATCTCGGAAAATGTTGTCGTTGACGGACAGATCGTTGCCAACCCGTACACAATGTGGAACGAGGTTAACCCCGATTTCCCCGCGCAGCCCATTCAGGCTTATGTTCCGGGCACCAAGCACGGCACGCGCGAAGTGTTCGAGGAAAAAGTGATTTTGGCCGGCTGTGAAGAGACCGGCGATTTCGAGGCGTTCCTTGCCGTTGCCGAAGGCGACAGCGACAAAGCCAAGAAAAAGGCTGCCGAGAAAGCCTGTATCGGTCTGCGCACCGATGGCCGTTCGGTCGATATCGATGGTGATTACACCGAAACTCTGGCCCGCATCGAAAGCAACAAAGACGGTATCGGCGTGTTCGGTCTGGCGTTTTATGAAAACAACACAGACAAGCTGCAAGTGGCAACCATGTCGGGCATCGTACCTTCGGTCGACTCGATCGCGACAGGTGAATATCCAGTGTCCCGCCCGCTGTTCTTCTACGTCAAGAAAGCGCATATCGGTGTCATTCCCGGCCTGAAAGAATTCGCGGAATTCTTCGTCGCGGATGAGATCGCCGGCCCTGACGGCCCGCTGGCTGAATACGGTCTGGTTGCCGACCCCGAATTGGGCAAGACACAGACCAACGTGGCTGACGAAGCGGTTATCGGCACCAACAGCTGATCGCCTGAAACAACTGGGGGCCACCTACCGGGTGGCCCCGCAAGTGTTGAATACTTTTCCCGACCAAAACGGAGCGCGTCATGAACGACACCGGTTTTCTTGTTCTTGTTGTGCTTGCGTTGACGGCAATCGGGTATGTTCTGGGGCGCAGTCGCGCACTGTCATCCGCGGGTGGCGATGCACGCAGGCTGCACTCCCTTCCATCCTATTACGGTTCAAACGTTGCACTGTTCACCGCCATTCCCGCGTTGCTGATCCTAGCGGTGTGGATGCTGGCACAGCCCATGCTGATTGACAGTCGCGTTTCCCAGATGATCCCCGACAGCGCGATATCCGAAGGGTCCTCTCTTGGTCTGGTGATGTCGGATGTGCAACGCGTGGCGGACGGCATTGATTTTGCCGTTGCGCAGGGCGCAATGACCGAAGACGCCGCAAGCGATCTGAATGTAGATGCAACAGACATCCGCGCACGACTGGCCGAAGTGGGCGTGGCGCTGGGATCGGATGTGGAAGCGCCGGTTCTGAAAGCGGCGCAAGCCTATCGCAAAATGTCCACGACCGGACAGACGTGGCGGATGATTGTGGTTCTGGGCCTGGCGATTGGCGGGCTGGTTCTGTCACTTCGGCCGACAAACAAGGATTTTCGCGCGCGCAACGTGGTGGAACGCGCTGTTTTGTGGCTGCTGATGCTGGCGGCTTCGCTGGCGATCCTGACAACCGTTGGCATCGTTTTGTCGATGCTGTTTGAAACGATGAACTTTTTCGGGCTGCATTCGTGGCGTGATTTCTTTTTTGGCGGCACTTGGGCACCCAATTTCAGGGGCGACAGCGATCTGTCGATCCTGCCGCTGTTGTGGGGAACGCTGTATATTTCGATCATCGCGCTGGCGGTTGCGGTGCCGATCGGGCTGTTTTCGGCGGTGTACCTGTCTGAATATGCCGGGCCCAAGACGCGCGCCTTTGCCAAGCCGCTGCTGGAAATTCTGGCCGGCATCCCGACAATCGTTTACGGCCTGTTCGCCTTGCTGACCGTTGGCCCGATGCTGGTGCGGTTTTTTGGCCGCGGCGAAGATGGTGTTCTGGGCGTCGAATGGATGACCGGCGCAACATCGGTGCTGACGGCGGGGCTGGTGATGGGCATCATGCTGATCCCGTTTGTATCATCGCTGTCTGATGACATTATCAACGCGGTGCCCCAATCCATGCGCGACGGGTCGCTGGGGCTGGGCGCAACGCGGTCGGAAACGATCCGGCAGGTGGTTCTGCCTGCTGCTTTGCCGGGGATTGTGGGTGCGATACTTCTGGCGGCCAGCCGTGCCATCGGGGAAACCATGATCGTGGTTCTGGGGGCGGGGGCGATTGCCAAATTTTCGATCAACCCGCTGGAATCCATGACCACCATTACAACACGCATCGTCAGCCAGCTGACGGGCGATGGCGATTTTGCCAGCCCTGAAACCCTGGTGGCCTTTGCCCTGGGTCTGACCCTGTTCGTTCTGACGCTGGGGTTGAATGTTCTGGCGCTTTATATCGTGCGCAAATACCGGGAGCAGTACGAATGACCGATATCACGCCCATGGGCGCCGCCGCGCCGTACAAACACGGATCACTGCTGCAACTGGATGAACGCACCCGCAAGCGCAATGCGGCCGAGGCGCGGTTTCGCGCTTACGGTCTGGCGGCGATCGGGTTCGGGTTGCTGATGCTGATCATTCTGGTTGCGACCATCGTGTCGCGCGGCACCGGCGCGTTCCAGCAAACCTTTGTTGAACTGGATGTCGAACTGCTGGAAGACAAACTGGACAAGAACGGTAACCGCGATCTGGAAGAGATCGCCAAAGTGTCGACATTTGGCTATGCCCCGCTGATTCAGGCGGCGTTTGAGGCAAAAATTGACAACCTTGGCATTGAAACGCCCCTGAAGAAAAAGGAAATGGCCGGACTTTTGTCAAAAGGGGCTGCCGCGCAGTTGCGGGATTACGTTCTGGCGAACCCCGACAACATCGGCCAGACCATTTCGTTCGAATTTCTGGCCTCAAGCCGCGTTGACGGATACATGAAAGACCGCGTCAGCCGCGACAGCATCGCCAATGACAAGAACATATCGGCGGAACAGCTTGATTTTGTGGATCAATTGGTTGCCGCCGGTTCGTTGAACAAACGGTTCAATCTGGCCTTCATCACCGGAGCGGATGCGTCCGACCAGCGCCCCGAGGCCGCAGGCATGGGGGTTTCGATGATCGGGTCGTTCTTCATGATGCTGGTGGTTCTTGCGCTGGCTCTGCCCATCGGGGTGGCCGCGTCGATCTATCTCGAGGAATTTGCGCCCAAGAACCTGCTGACCGACATAATCGAAGTCAACATTTCGAACCTGGCGGCGGTGCCGTCGATCGTGTTCGGGATTCTGGGTCTGGCGGTGTTCATCAACTATATGCACCTGCCGCAATCGGCCCCGCTGGTGGGCGGGCTTGTCCTGACATTGATGACATTGCCGACGATCATCATTTCCACGCGCGCGTCGCTGAAATCCGTGCCCCCGTCCATACGGGATGCCGCACTTGGCGTCGGGGCGTCAAAAATGCAATCGGTGTTCCACCATGTGTTGCCACTGGCCGCACCGGGCATTCTGACCGGCACCATCATCGGGTTGGCGCAGGCACTGGGCGAAACGGCACCTTTGCTGTTGATCGGGATGATCGGGTTTATCGCATCCAACGCACCGGATACGATTGCGGAAGGGTTGATGTCGCCGAATTCGGCGATGCCGGCGCAGATTTACGAATGGGCCAAACGTGCGGACCCCGCGTTTTACGAACGGGCGTGGGGGGGTATCATCATTCTGCTGCTGTTCCTTGTCACCATGAACACAGTCGCGGTTATTCTGCGCCGTCGTTTTGAGCGACGCTGGTAGAGAGGATCTGATACAATGAATGATATGAGAATTGCGGAGAGAACCTTGGACACACATAACGTCAAAATTCAGGCCAAGGACGTGAATGTCTATTACGGTGATACCCACGCCATCAAGGATGTGAGCGTTGATATTGAAGATAAAACCGTCACAGCGTTCATCGGGCCGTCAGGGTGTGGGAAATCAACTTTTCTGCGTTGTATCAATCGGATGAACGACACAATTGATATCTGCCGCGTGACCGGCGATATTCTGATCGAAGGCGAGGATATTTACGACAGGAAAGTCGATCCGGTGCAGTTGCGTGCGATGGTCGGCATGGTGTTTCAGAAACCCAACCCGTTTCCGAAATCGATTTATGACAATGTCGCATATGGCCCGCGCATTCACGGGTTGGCGCGGTCGAAATCCGATCTCGACGAGATTGTGGAAAAATCCCTGCGCCGCGGCGCGATCTGGGACGAGGTCAAAGACCGCCTGCATGCGCCCGGCACCGGCCTTTCGGGCGGGCAGCAGCAGCGGTTGTGCATCGCGCGTGCGGTGGCCACCGAACCGCAGGTTTTGCTGATGGACGAACCGTGTTCGGCGCTGGATCCGATTGCCACGGCGCAGGTCGAGGAACTGATCGACGAATTGCGCCAGAATTTCTCGGTCGTCATCGTGACCCATTCGATGCAGCAAGCCGCGCGGGTCAGTCAGAAAACGGCCTTTTTCCATCTGGGCAATCTGGTGGAATACGGCGAAACAGGGCAGATTTTCACCAATCCCGAAGATCCGCGCACAGAATCCTACATCACCGGCCGGATCGGCTAAGGGAGCATGACCATGCAGGAACAACATATCGCATCGGCCTTTGACCGCGATCTTGAGGCCATTCAGGCGCAGATCATGAAAATGGGCGGTCTGGTCGAATCCGCCATTCTGGACGGCGCGAATTCGCTTGAAAACCGCGACGAGGAACTGGCCGAACAGGTCCGCGCCGCGGACAAGGCGATTGACGCACTGGAGGAACTGATCAACGAGGAAGCGGCCCGCGTCATCGCGCTGCGCGCCCCCACGGCGGTGGATTTGCGCCTGATCCTGTCCGTGATCAAGATCAGCGCCAACCTGGAACGCATTGGCGATTATGCAAAAAACATGGCCAAGCGCACTGGTGTTCTGGCCCAGATGGCACCGGTTGACGACAGTGCCGGTGCGTTGCGTCGCATGGCCAAAGAGGTCGGTGTGATGCTAAAGGACGCGCTCGATGCGTATATTCACCGGGATGCGGAACTGGCGCTTGATGTTATCGGGCGTGATCGTGACGTGGACCAGATGTACAATGCCCTGTTTCGCGAATTCCTGACGTTCATGATGGAAGATCCGCGCAACATCACCGCCTGCATGCATCTGCATTTCATCGCCAAGAACATCGAACGGATGGGCGATCATGTAACTTCAATTGCGGAACAGGTTGTCTATCTGGTCACCGGTGAAAAACCCGAAGACGACCGCCAGAAGGCAGACAGAACATCGATTGAACTGGAAGGATAAGGATCGGGACCATGGCCGTTGATCAGCCCTGTATTCTACTTGTTGAAGACGAACACGCGCAGCGTGAAGTGCTGGCCTACAACCTTGAGGCTGAAGGTTTTCGGGTGGTCAGCGCCGAAAACGGCGAAGAAGCACTGCTTCTAGTGGACGAAAACCTTCCCGATATCATCGTGCTGGATTGGATGATGCCCAGCCTTTCGGGGATCGAGGTGTGCCGCCGGCTGAAAATGCGCCCCGAAACCCGCAGCATCCCGATCATCATGCTGTCGGCCCGTTCCGAAGAGGTGGACAAGGTGCGCGGGCTTGAAACCGGCGCGGATGATTACGTGGTCAAACCCTACTCGGTGGTTGAATTGATGGCCCGCGTGCGCACGCAATTGCGACGCGTGCGCCCGTCGACCGTTGGCCAGCGACTGGAATTCGAAGATATCGTACTTGATGCGGAAAGCCACAAGGTCAGCCGTGGCGGCGACCAGATCAAGCTGGGCCCGACCGAATTTCGCCTGCTCAGCACGTTCATGGAAAAGCCCGGCCGCGTCTGGAGCCGTGAACAACTGCTGGACCGGGTCTGGGGACGTGACATCTATGTTGATACCCGCACCGTCGATGTTCACATCGGGCGCTTGCGCAAGGTGCTGACCCAGCATGGCGGGCAGGATCCGGTGCGTACGGTGCGCGGTGCAGGGTACGCGCTGGGGTAGGAATCAGCGCGGCAGGGTGTCTTCATCCTCGGCCTGGCCTTCCAGCCAATCACGAAACGCCCGCAACGCGGGATCGCGATCCTTGTTGATTGGCCAGACCAGATAATATGCCCCCAGCGATCGCAGGGGCCCGCCATGGGCCACAACCAGACGGCCCGCCGCAATGTCCTGCTCCACAAGGTAATCCGGCAGCAGCGCCACGCCCAGCCCGTGCAGGGCGGCCTGTGTGATGGTCGAAAACTGGTCATACATCGTACCGCCCAGACTGTGCGCATCCGTCACTCCGTGGCTTTCCAGCCATTGCGCCCAGGCCCGCGGGCGCGTTTCGATGTGCAGCAGGGGCAGCGATGCGATATCGCGGGCATGATGCAGCGGCCCGGTTTTCAGAACGGATGGCGCACAGACCGGTATCACCTGTTCGGTCTTAAGCCGCAGACCGTGCGTTCCGGGCCAGCCGGAATCGCCGAAATGTATCGCTGCATCAAGGGATTGTTCGGCAAAGTTGAACGGAACCAGCCGCGTCGACATGTTCAGGGTAATGTCGGGGTGACGCTGGGCAAAATCGGGCAGGCGGGGCACCAGCCAGCGCATTCCGAACGTCGGCAGAATGCCAAGCGTCAATTGCCCGCCGGTGGCGCGCGTCTGCACCTGTAGCGACGCCTGTGCGATCTGTCCCAGTGCCTGACGCAGATCGGCGGCGTATTTCTGCGCTTCGCCGGTCAGCATCATCCGTTTCTTTTCGCGAATGATCAGCGTCGTGCCCAGCTGCTTTTCCAGGGTCTGCAATTGCCGGCTGACCGCGCTTTGGGTCAGCGCCAGTTCGTCGGCCACAGCCGATGCGCTGCCCAGCCTGTCCAGCGCTTCCAGCGCGCGCAGGGACGCGATCGAGGGCAAAAAACGGCGCGGGCCTATCATGTATTCCATTTCCTCATGTTATCAGGCGGAATTGTAACTGTATTTTGCCTGCTCTTTGCCGTATGACGGCGCAAATGGCAAATCTTTACGCATAAAACTCATAACGTTCCGCTTGCAAAGGACACATCATGAACATCGCGCCAAAGCTCAAAGCAACCGATGCCCCCGATCTTGGATCGTTTGACTGGGCCGATCCGTTTTACCTGAACGATCAATTGTCAGAAGAAGAACGGATGATCGCGGACAGCGCGCACGCCTATGCGCAGGAAAAACTGCAACCGCGCGTGACGAAGGCCTATGCGGAGGAAAGCACAGACCCGGCGATTTTCGCTGAAATGGGTGAAATGGGCCTGCTGGGCACCACCATTCCCGAAGCCTATGGCGGGTTGGGTGCCGGATATGTCAGCTATGGGCTTGTCGCGCGCGAGGTCGAGCGTGTGGACAGCGGGTACCGGTCGATGATGTCGGTGCAATCCAGTCTGGTGATGTACCCGATTTACGCCTACGGATCCGAAGAACAGCGTCTGAAATACCTGCCCAAACTGGCCAGCGGCGAATGGATCGGCTGTTTCGGTCTGACAGAACCGGATGCGGGCAGCGATCCGGCGGGAATGAAAACCCGCGCGATCAAGACTGATGGCGGGTATCGCCTGACCGGATCGAAAATGTGGATTTCCAACAGTCCGATTGCCGATGTGTTCGTGATCTGGGCCAAATCCGAAGCGCATGACGGAAAGATCCGCGGCTTTGTGCTGGAAAAAGGTATGAAAGGGCTGAGCGCGCCGAAAATCCAGGGCAAGATGAGCTTGCGCGCCTCGATCACCGGCGAGATTGTTCTGGACAATGTCGAAGTTGGCGAGGACGCGTTATTGCCGCATGTTCAGGGGCTTAAGGGGCCTTTTGGATGTTTGAACCGGGCGCGCTATGGTATTGCCTGGGGTGTCATGGGCGCTGCAGAAACCTGCTGGCACGGGGCGCGTCAATACGGGCTGGACCGGCACCAGTTTGGACGCCCGCTGGCGCAGACACAGCTGTTTCAAAAGAAACTGGCCGATATGCAGACGGAAATCGCATTGGGCTTGCAGGCCGCGCTGCGCGTTGGCCGCCTGATGGACGAGGCCCGCGCCGCGCCCGAGATGATTTCGATCATCAAGCGTAACAATTGCGGCAAAGCGCTTGAAATCGCGCGACATTCCCGCGATATGCATGGTGGCAACGGGATCAGTCTGGACTTCCATGTGATCCGTCACATGATGAACCTGGAAACCGTGAACACCTATGAGGGCGCGCATGACGTGCATGCGCTGATCCTTGGGCGGGCACAAACCGGCCTTCAGGCGTTTTTCTAGGCCGAAAAGCGGGAATATCACCATGGATCGTGCCGAGATCGTGCATGAGGCGTTTCTGGCGCGTCTGGCGTCGGGGGATGTGCCAACGCCCGCCGGAGGCATCGGCGATCTTGGTGCGGATGATCTGCTGGCGATTTTCACCGCTCAGGTGACATCGCGCCATCTGGATCGGGTGTCGCGCAAATTACAGGCCAGGGGGCAAGGGTTTTACACCATCGGATCGTCCGGCCACGAAGGCAACGCGGCGGTGGCCCATGCCTTGCGCCCGACCGATCCGGCGTTTCTGCACTATCGTGATGGTGCGTTCCAGATCGCGCGGGCGGGGCAGGTGCCGGGGCAGACGCCGATCATGGACATGCTGCTAAGCTTTACCGCGTCCTCGGATGATCCGATCAGCGGCGGGCGGCACAAGGTGCTGGGATCCAAGGCGCTGTCGATCCCGCCGCAAACCTCGACCATCGCCAGCCACCTGCCCAAGGCCGTGGGTGCGGCCTATAGCATCGGCCTGATGCGGCGCTGTGCCCCGATAGATGCGGAATATCCCAATGATGCCATAGTGTTGTGCAGCTTTGGTGATGCTTCCCTTAATCATTCCACGGCACAGGGGGCGCTGAACACTGCCGGCTGGACGGCTTATCAGAACGTCCCGTTGCCGCTGCTGTTTCTGTGCGAAGATAACGGCATCGGCATTTCGACGAAAACGCCGGGAGGATGGGTCGAGGCAAGCCTGAAACACCGCCCCGGACTGCGTTACATGGCGTGTAACGGGCTGGATGTGGTCGAAACCTATGCCACAACGCGCGCTGCGGCAGATTGGGCGCGGCGCAACCGCAAACCTGTTATGCTGCATATGTCCTGTGTGCGGCTTTACGGCCATGCGGGGCCGGACGTGGAATCAGCATACCGCCCGATGGCCGAAATCGAACAGGCTGAACGCAACGATCCCTTAATCCATACCGCAGCGCGCCTGATGCAGGACGCGGGGCACTCAAAAGATGATATAATCAATCTGTATCAATCTCTTGTGGATCGTGTTGAACGTGAAGCGGAACAGGCCGTAACGCGCCCCAAGCTGAAAACAGCGGGGGATGTGATGGCATCGATCCTGCCACCCAAGCGCAAGCTGCCAAAACACAACGGCCCGTCCGCAGAACAGCGCGCCAAGACCTTTGGCGCGGCGGACATGCGCGCGTTGGATGCCAAGCACCCGATGAACAAGCTGATCAACCTGGCGCTGGCCGATTTGATGCTGGAGCACCCCGATATCGTCATGGTCGGCGAAGATATTGGCAAAAAGGGCGGCGTTTATGGCGTAACCAAGGGCCTGCAAGGCAAATTCGGCCCCGCGCGCATGATCGACAGCCTTCTGGATGAACAAAGCATATTGGGCCTGAGCATCGGCATGGCGCAGAACGGGTACACCCCGATGCCGGAAATCCAGTTTCTGGCCTATCTGCACAACGCCGAAGACCAGCTGCGCGGCGAAGCGGCAACCTTGCCGTTTTTCTCCAACGGGCAGTTCACCAACCCGATGGTGCTGCGGATTGCGGGGCTGGGCTATCAAAAGGGGTTCGGCGGGCATTTCCACAATGACAATTCGCTGGCCGTTTTGCGCGACATTCCCGGTATCGTGATCGGCGTGCCCAGCAACGGGGCCGATGCGGTGCGGATGTACCGCGAAGCGGTGCGGCTTGCGCGCGAGGAACGGCGCGTGGTTGTCATGATTGATCCGATCGCGCTTTACCCGATGCGCGATCTGCATGCGGACGGCGATGGCAAGTGGATGTTTGATTATCCGGAACGGGGCGAGGGCGCGCCCCTGGGCGAGGTGGCGGTGAGCGGGCAGGGCACGGATGTTGCCATCGTGACCTACGGTAACGGATGTTACCTGAGCCATCAGGCGCAAGCCGTTCTGGAAAAACAGAAAATAAAGACGCGTATCGTTGATCTGCGCTGGCTGGCCCCGATGCCGCAAGAGGCGATTTTGAACGCGGTAAAAGGCTGCAAGCATGTGCTGGTGGTGGATGAATGCCGACGTACAGGATCGCAAAGCGAAGGCATCTGTGCCTTTCTGGCCGAGGCAGGCGTGCCGTCATTCGCGCGTCTGACGGCCGAAGACAGCTTTATCGCAACCGGCCCGGCCTATGGTGCCACGCTGCCGTCGCGCGACGGCATTGTGCAGGCGGTGCGCAACCTGATCGCCTAAACGTCGAAAAATACTGTTTCATCAGGAACTTGCAGGTGGATATTGAATTTATATTCACCGGGGTTTTCCTGTGTGGCGATCAGCGTTTTGACGCGTGACGAGGGATCAATCCGGCCAAGCACAGGATCGTTCGTGTTGTCCTCGTCCGCGAAATACATGCGGGTGTGCAGCCCCATATTGATGCCGCGGGCGACAATCCAGAAGGTGATGTGCGGCGCTTGCACGCGCCCGTCGCCGAAAGGCACGGAACCGGGTTTCACTGTGTCGAACCGGAACAGGCCCGTATCCTGATCACATGCCGTGCGCCCGAAGCCCGTAAAATGCGGATCGGCGTCGGGGGCGGGGGCAAACCTGCCATTGGCATCCGCCTGCCAGATTTCGACCAACGCATCCCGCAAGGGCGCGCCCATGCCGTCGAATACCGTGCCGGTCACGCTGATACGCTGGCCCTGCGCCTTGCCCGTGATCATATCCTGCCCGAGGTCCACGCCGTAAACGCCTGTGATGCCTGCAAAATTCGGCATACACCCGATATGCACATAGGGGCCTGCGGTTTGCGATGGTGTTTGCGGTTTTGTCATTCTACATCCCCTCGGGCTGGTTTTCGAACAGGGTTTGGCGCGCGCCGCGCAACACGATGTCGAACCGGTAAGACAACGCATCCATCGGGGC
Organism: Sulfitobacter sp. TBRI5; assembly: GCF_051013555.1. NCBI lineage: Bacteria > Pseudomonadati > Pseudomonadota > Alphaproteobacteria > Rhodobacterales > Roseobacteraceae > Sulfitobacter > Sulfitobacter sp. TBRI5. The sequence continues at coordinate 3,223,184 of NZ_CP112884.1, forward strand.
GGTGGCCGCCATGTCCAGCGGCGCAATCAGGCGATCAACCGCGTCGGGCGATGGCAGGCTGTTCACGATCGGGCACAGCGGAATAAGTGGATCGCCCTGAAAATACATCTGGGTGATCAGTCGCTGGGCAAATCCGTGGCCGAACACGGAAAAATGGATATGGGCGGGGCGCCAACTGTTGGGGCCGTTGGGCCAGGGGTAAGGGGCGGGTTGCACCGTACGGAACGCGTAATGCCCCTGATCGTCGGTGATCATGCGCCCGCAGCCGCCGAAATTGGGATCAAGCGGGGCCTGATATCCCTCGTTCTTGTGGCGATATCGCCCGCCGGCATTGGCTTGCCACACCTCGATCAGTGCGCCGCGCACCGGGCGGTCGTATTCGTCGCTCAGGCGGCCATGAACGATGATACGCGGGCCGATTGCAGAGGCCCCCGCAGCCGCATAATTGTGAATCAGATCGTTGTCCTGCGGCCCCAGCAGGTTGTGGCCGAACACCGGACCGCTGATTTCCGACGGCGAGGCCGGAAAAGACAGCGGCGCTAGGGACGGTGCGCGCGCAACGCTGCTTTTGTAGGGGGGATAAAGCGCGGGGGGATGCGCGGCAGGGTCGCGCGGCAGATATCCAGTGGGAAGGTATGTCATCTTATCCTCTTTCAATAGGGCAGCCCGACATAGTTTTGCGCCATGACAGCCTGCACCATGTCATCGTCGCGCAGAAATGCCAGTTCGGCCTGCTGCATCTTGAGATCAAAGGGCGTCTGATTGGGGTCGCGGTGCATCAGAGTGCTGAACCACCAGCTGAACCTTTCAGCCTTCCACACACGGGAAAGCGCCTTTTCCGAATAGGTATCAATGCCATGGCTGCTGTTGTTCAGGTAATGATCGCACAATGCAGAATAAAGGTAATGCACATCGGACGCGGCCGTGTTCAATCCCTTGGCGCCCGTTGGAGGTACAATGTGGGCCGCATCACCGCACAAGAACAATCGCCCCCAAGACATTGGTTCTGTTACAAAAGACCGCAATGACGCGATTGATTTCTCGATCGATGGGCCGGTCACAAGCGTGTCGGCAAAGGGAGCGGGCAGGCGGCGTTTCAGTTCGGTCCAGAACGCCGTGTCTGACCAGTCCCCGACCGCGTCAGTGATCGGACACTGGATGTAATATCGGCTCAGGTTTGCATTGCGCATCGAACACAGCGCGAACCCGCGCCGGGAATTGGAATAGATCAGTTCGGGGTGTACCGGTGGCGTTTGCGAGAGGACACCCAGCCATCCGAACGGATAGACTTTCTCGAACTCGTTCCGGACGTTCTGGGGGATCGTGCGACGGCTGACGCCGTGAAAACCGTCACAACCGGCAATGAAATCACAGGCGATACGGTGCGAATTGCCTTTGGTCTGATATGTAACTGAAGGCGTATCGCCGTCCGCATCATGAATTTCAACGTTTTCAACATTATAGATGATATCAGCGCCGGCTTTTTCTCGGGCGTCGTACAGATCGCGTGTCAGTTCGGTCTGGCCATAAACAACGACCGGTTTGCCGGTGTGTCTGGTGAAATCGACGCGAAAGGTCTGATCCTCAAAAGCAATTACCGTACCGTCATGAAAATCACCTTCGGCCATCAGGCGGTCTGAGACGCCGGCGCGCTGCATCAGATCCACCAAGCCTTGTTCCAGCACCCCGGCGCGGATCCGGCCCAGAACATAGTCTTTGGTCTTGCGTTCCAGAATGACGCTGTGAATGCCGTTTACATGCAGCAATTGTGACAGCAGAAGACCGGAAGGGCCGCCACCGATGATCACAACCTGGGTTTTCATCCGGTGATCCTTGTGCGTGCGTCGAATGTTGAGACAGGGCTGTTTGTCATGAGACTGTGTACCGTGATACCGATTTCGGGTCAGGGTCGGAAAAAACGCGCCGCTGGTCAATGGGGCGGTGCATGTGGCTGCTGTTGATCTGCCCAAGGAATGCCGGTTTGGTGTGGCCGTATCTCAGTATTCAAAAGACCTATAATCAGTATTATGTAAATAAAGGTTGTATCAGATTTGGCACTCTGACGTTCCTGCATCTATTACAATGGCTTACCGGATGTTGTGCAATACACTCACCCTAGTGTCCAACGGCAGGTTGAAACGCGCAGTGCTGGACAGGATTGCCCCCGCACGGCTAAGTATCACACAAAAGGAATTCTTGTTATGCCATCGCTTCTTGTTTTGAACGGACCGAATTTGAACATGCTGGGTCTGCGCCAGCCCGAAGTCTACGGTGCCACAACGCTGGCCGATATCGAAGCGATGTGCGAAGCGCATGTGAACGGAACCAAGACGCAGCTGGATTTTACCCAATCCAATCACGAAGGCATTCTGGTCGACACGATCCAGAATGCGCGTGGCACACATGACGGGATCATTCTGAATGCGGGCGCGTTCACGCATACATCGGTGGCGTTGATGGATGCGATCAGTTCCGCCGCCCTGCCCGTCGTCGAAATCCATCTGTCCAACATTCATGCCCGCGAACCCTTCCGCCACACATCCTATATTGCGCCTGTCGCCGTGGGCCAGATCTGCGGGTTTGGTGCGTTCGGCTATATCATGGCCATTGATGCGATGCTGAACCATCTGGGGGCCGCCTCATGATGCGGGAATACCTGTATTATCTGAGCAATACAAAAAGCCTGGAAGAGTTGTGGACAGCCCATACCGAAAAAATGGCGGAATACGGGTTTGACCGGCTGATTTACGGATTTACGCGTTATCGCACCAACACGTCTTTGGGCGACCCCGAAGATTTCGTGATCCTCACGAACCATTCTGCGGCCTATACGGATGTGTTTCTGGGTCAGGGGCTGTATTTCCATGCACCGATGGTGCGGTGGGCGCTGGATCATGAAGGGGTTGGCAGCTGGAAAATGCTGGCCGATATGATCGATACAAAAACAATGACCGATGCGGAACGCAAGGTGTTTCAGTTCAACCATTCGATGGATGTGACGGCGGGATATACCATCAGTTTCAAGGCGGTTTCTGCCCGATCCAAAGGGGCAATCGCGTTAACGGCGCGCAAGGGCCTAAGCCAGCAGGATGTGGACGACGTGTGGGCCGAACATGGCCGTGATATTCACCTGATGAACAATATCGCGCATCTGAAAATCCTGACCCTGCCCTATACCGCGCCCAACCGCGCGCTGACCAAACGGCAACGCGAGGCGCTGGAATGGGTGGGTGACGGAAAAACGACTCAGGATATTGCGATGCTGATGGGGCTGACAACCGCCACGGTGGAAAAGCATCTGCGACTCGCCCGCGAGTCACTTTCGGTCGAAACCACGGCTCAGGCTGTTCTCAAGGCGGCATTCCATAATCAAATGTTCGTCCTAGAGGGTTGATTTACATAACTTTTACAAAAAGGTAAGGAAACCCTTACTTTCCTGACGTAGCGTAAAGGCACATTCTGAACATGTTCCGTGAGTGGTGGCTTTTTATGCCTCTGGGACATCGGCCAGGACCCTTGCGATACCAAGGCTCTTCTGACCGGCCGGTTTACCGGAACCCCGGCCTGGGTTTGTATTTTTCCATTCTCAGGCCGGATTTTGATACGCCTATTCCGTCCATCCCCAAAGGCGGGCGATCAAAATGAAAAGCGGAGCCTCTCTTGCGAGGGCTCCGCTTTTTTGTCGATGATCTAGGTCTGATGTCTCAGCTTTGGCCGACTTTTGCAACTTCGGCGGCAAAGTCTTCTTTTTCGACTTCGATACCTTCGCCCACTTCCAGACGGACAAAGCCCGTGATGGTTGCGCCGGCTTCTTTGGCGGCCGCTTCGACTGTCAGGTCGGGATTGATCACAAAGGCCTGACCCAGCAGGGTGACTTCGGCCAGAAACTTGGCCATCCGGCCAACGATCATTTTTTCAATCACGGCTTCGGGCTTGCCGCTTTCGCGGGCAATATCCATCTGCACGGATTTTTCTTTTTCAACGACAGCCGGGTCCAGATCCGCTTGGGACAGGGACGCGGGGTTGGCGGCGGCGATGTGCATCGCAACCTGTTTGCCAAAGGCTTCGTCGCCGCCGGTCATTGCGACCAGAACACCGATTTTGCCCATGCCTGCGGTCGCGGCGTTGTGAACATAAGACACAACCGTGTCGCCCTTTACGGACGCCATGCGGCGCAGGGCCATGTTTTCACCGATCGTTGCGATCTTGTCTGTGATCGTTGCCTCGACCGATTTGCCACCCAGATCGGCCGCCTTCAACGCGTCCAGATCTTCCGCGTCCAGCGCCGCAGTAGCGATGGATCCGACCATTTTCTGGAAATCGGCGTTCTTCGCAACAAAATCGGTTTCCGAGTTTATTTCGACGGCAACGCCGCGCCCGTCTTTCACCATGACGGCCACAAGACCTTCGGCGGCGGTACGGCCGGATTTCTTGGCGGCTTTCGCCAGACCTTTGGTGCGCAGCCAGTCAACGGCGGCTTCCATGTCGCCATCGGTTTCTGTCAGTGCCTTTTTTGCGTCCATCATGCCTGCGCCAGTGCTGTCGCGCAGTTCCTTGACCATAGATGCTGTGATTGCCATTCCGGCTCTCCTCAAATCAAAATCGGTTCGGGGGCAGGTATCCCTGCCCCACATGTCATTTCGGTGACGGTTCCGGCGCGCTTAGCTTGCGGCGGGTGTGTCTTCGGCTTCGGCAGCTGCCTCTTGCTCGGCAGGTGCTGCATCGCCGGCAATTGCTTCTTCCACGGTTTCTTCCATGGCGCCCAGATCAACGCCTGCCGCGCCCAGTTGGGCCGACATGCCGTCAAGGGCAGCGCGCGATGCCAGGTCGCAATAAAGCGCGATGGCGCGGGCCGCATCGTCATTGCCCGGAATGATGTAATCGACACCATCGGGCGAACAGTTGGTATCCACCACGGCCACAACGGGAATGCCCAGTTTGTTGGCTTCGGCGATGGCCAGCGCTTCTTTTTTCACGTCGATGACGAACAACAGGTCCGGGGTGCCGCCCATTTCGCGGATGCCGCCCAGTGACGCCTGCAATTTGCCCTGATCGCGCTCCATGCCCAGACGCTCTTTCTTGGTCAGGCCCTCAACGCCGCCTTCCATTGCCTCGTCGATGTGCTTCAGGCGCTGGATCGATTTGGAAACAGTCTGCCAGTTGGTCAGCGTGCCGCCCAGCCAGCGGTGGTTCATGTAGTATTGCGCGCATTTTTCAGCAGCTTCGGCGATCGGCGTGGCCGCCTGACGTTTGGTGCCGACAAACAGGATGCGTCCGCCCTTGGCAACCGTGTCACGGATTGCGGTCAGTGCCTGATCCAGCATCGGAACAGTTTGCGTCAGGTCCATGATGTGGATGCCGTTGCGGTCGCCATAGATGAACGGACCCATACGGGGGTTCCAGCGCTGCGTTTGGTGGCCAAAATGTACGCCTGCTTCAAGCAATTGGCGCATGGTGAACTCAGGAAGAGCCATGTTCGTTTACCTTTCCGGTTTTATCCTCAGCGGGGGTTCAAAGCGTTTGCTTCAACCGGCGGACGTTCGGGGATGTCTCCCCCGAAGGCCCAAACCCCGCCTGCGGGTTTGAATGGCGCGCGTATAAGACAGGTTTACCCTGTGCGCAAGGGCAAAAGGCGTACACGGGACCCAGTTGGCTGCGCGCATGTCAAAGGCGCCTGTGCCCTGCCCGCACCCGCCGTTCCAGCTCCGCGGCCAACGCCTTGCGGTTGGCATGGGCGTTCACCCGCACCGGATCATGATAGATCAGTTCGACACTGCCTTGCGGGTATGCGGCAAGCGTTTTCAGCATATGGCTGCCAAAGTCCATATCGCCCCACCAGCCATAAAAATTGGCCGCCTGCCCCTGCGGTGCGGTATAGTGCAGCGTAACGGGCTGGATATGCAGTTTGTCGCGCAATTCGGGCGTCATGAACGCCTCAAACAGCGTTGTCTTGAACGCCAGCACCTGCTGCCCGTCGGTCGAGGTGCCTTCGGGGAAAAACAGCAGCTTGTGTCCGGCAAGCAAGCGGTCCTGAAATTGCTGTGTCTGTCCCTTGGCGCGTTTTGGGTCGCGGTCGATGAACACGGTGCCTGTCGCGCGGGCCAGCCAGCCGATGCCAGGCCAGCGTGCGACTTCTGATTTGGACACGAAATAGAACCGTTTGACCGAATTCAGGGCAAAGATATCCAGCCATGAGACATGATTGGCCACGACGGCGCCGCGTTCGCGCATCGGCGTGCCAAAAACGTGCCGCTTCATGCCAAGGATCACAAAAGTCATGCGGCACACGGTTTGGGTGATGTGGGGCGTCACCGGCCGCCCAAGGCCACAGATCGGACGTTCGATCATCCGCACCAGCAGCAGGATCAGCAGGCCACCGAACACCACACACCCCAGACACAGGCCGCGCAGGCACACCCGCACCCAGCCCGCAACGGTGATCCTGTACGCATCTGCCGGCGTGTCGCTGTGCCAGGTCGGGCCTGCCATCCGCTAACCCTGCAGCCCGCGTTTATAGCGCGCCCCGTGTTTGGAATTCATCCGCGCGGTATCCATGACCAGACACACATCGGTTGTATTAAAGGAATGATCGACAAACGCGCCCTCGCCCACATAGCCGCCCAGACGCAGATAGGCCTTGATCAGGGCGGGGGTTTCGATCATCGCGCGCCGCCGGTCGATCAGATGTTTCGGGATCAGGTCCATCGTCTGAAAATGCGGTGCGCGCGCCCTGACCCGCAGATCGGGCGGCGCAAGGTGTGTCTGGTAGAGCGCGGACAATGGCAGGGCCAGCGCGCTGACATCGGTGCCGTGAAAGCTGGCTACCCCGAACAGGATTTCGATGCCGTGATCGGCAACATAATCGGCCAGACCGTTCCAAAGATGCATCAGCGCCATGCCGCCGCGATAGTCCTTGTGAACGCAGGACCGCCCCAGTTCCAGCAGTTTGCGCTTGCTGTCTTTCAGAACCTGCAGGTCGTATTCGTCCTCGGAATAGAACTGCCCTGCCCGTGCGGCCTGATCGTCGCGCAACAGGCGATAGACCCCGACGATGCGTCCGGCACTGTCATCGCGCAGGATCAGGTGATCAAAGTAGGGATCGAACCTGTCGCGTTCCAGCCGCGCCTGATGATCCACCAGCGCACCGCCAGCACCCAGTTCCTGCACGAAAACCTCGTATCGCAGGCGTTGCGCTGCTTCGACCTCGGCCTGATCCGTGGCAAGTTTGACCGTAAACCGGGGGGCGGCGGGACGGATCATAACGGACACATATTCCTTCCGGTCTGTCGCAGTGCGTGGCCGTGCATACAAAAGCCATCGGCATGAGGCAACCGGAACCCGCAATGCCGTTTGTAAGTAGATTTCAACTTAAGGTTGTGTTAAGGATTGATTGGGATATTAACCGGGATCAAACACGGGCATCAGGCCAATGCGGGCACTATCGATAACAACCTTTCCCTGTTCACGAAAGTTGACGGTGATCTTGCCGCCGATATTGGACTGGACCTGTCCTGTGCCCCAATCCGGCCGGTCGGGATGTTGAACCAGCATTCCGGGAGCCAGTGCGGCATTCAAATCAGACATTCAGCAATCCACAGGGCATTTCATGTTATCAGTACATCCTAATCGCGATCTGTCGTCTTTGGTAGGGTCACGCATCTGCCACGATCTGATCAGCCCGATCGGCGCGATCGGCAACGGCATCGAACTGTTGCAGATGGCCCCGCGCGACAGCGCCGCAGAACTGAACCTGATCACGGACAGCGTCGGCAACGCCGCCGCCCGCATCCGTTTTTTTTGCGTGGCATTCGGGGCCGCCGGTGATCAGATGATGGGCCGCGCCGAAGTCATGTCGATCCTGTCCGATCTGTCGGCGGCAAGCCGGTTTGACTGTGAATGGCGTCTAGAAACCCCGCAACCGCGCGTTCTGGTGCGCCTGGCGTTTCTGGCCTTTCAGTGTCTTGAGACCGCAATGCCCCATGGCGGGACTATTTCGTTCAAAAGCCTCGATACAACATGGCGTGTTACGGGGTGCACGCAAAGCCTCAAATATGATGCGACCCTATGGGCCAGCCTGACCGATTATGATATTCGCCCGGCCCTGTCGCCTGCGCAGGTGCAATTCGGGCTGCTGCCGGTTCTGGCGCAAGAGGCGGGGCGCGTTCTGTCTTCGGCGCGCGATGATACGGATCTGCACATCGCCTTTTGACGTGATCAGGGGCGCACTGTTCCGTCACCGGTCACAAGATATTTGAAACTGGTCAACTGTTCGGCGCCCACCGGCCCGCGCGCATGCATCTTGCCGGTTGCGATCCCGATTTCGGCCCCCATGCCGAATTCGCCACCGTCTGCGAACTGGGTCGAGGCATTGTGGATCAGGATCGCACTGTCCAGACGCTCGAAAAAACGGTCGCGGGTTCTTGTATCCTCGGTCAGGATGCAATCGGTGTGATCGGACCCGAACCGGCGAATATGCGCAATCGCATCATCGACATCCTGAACGGGTTTCGCCGCGATGATCATGTCCAGATATTCGTGGCCCCAATCGGCCTCTGTCGCGGGCACGGTGCCTTTGATCCGGGCCAGATCACCGGCGGCGCGCACCTCGACCCCGTTGTCGATCAGGGCGCGGATCACCCCCTGCCCGATGGTGTCGATCACGGCCTGATGGATCAAAAGACATTCGGCCGCGCCGCAAATGCCCGTCCGGCGTGTTTTCGCGTTCAGCACGACATCCAGCGCCTTTTGCGGATCGGCATGTTCATCGATGTAAATATGAACGATGCCTTCAAGATGGGCAAAGACCGGCACGCGCGCCTCGCGCTGGACCAGACCGACCAGCCCCTTGCCGCCGCGGGGCACGATCACATCAACCGTGTCGGTCATGGTCAGCAACTCGGACACCGCCGCACGGTCGCGGGTGGGCACCAGCTGAATAGCCGCTTCGGGCAGGTTTGCATCGCGCAGCCCCTGCACCAGACAGGCATGGATCGCGCCCGAAGAGTGAAAACTTTCCGACCCGCCGCGCAGGATCACCGCATTGCCCGATTTAAGACACAGCGCACCGGCATCCGCCGTCACGTTCGGGCGGCTTTCATAGATCACGCCGATCACCCCCAATGGCGTGCGCACACGCTGGATATGCAGCCCGTTGGGGCGATCCCATTCGTCGATCACCGCCCCCACCGGATCCGCCTGTTCGGCCACGGCGCGCAACCCATCGACGATGGCCCGAATACGATCCTTGTTCAGTTGCAAACGATCCAGCATCGCGGGCGACAGGCCCTTGTCGCGCCCGAACGCCATATCTTTTTCGTTGGCCACCAGAATGTCGGCGCGGCTTGCCCAGACATGTTCGGCCGCGGAAATCAGCGCGGCGTGTTTGCGTTCGGCACTGGCAAAGGCAAGTTCGGCCGCGGCGGCCTTGGCGCGCTGGCCAATTTCGGCCATCAGGGCGGGAATGTTTTCAATATCTTTCATGTCGTGTCCTGTTGGCTGGCGGGGGAACGAGTATTTCCGGACAAATGAAGCGGTCAGATTGCCATATCGTCGCGATGGATCAAAGCGGCGCGGCCCGGATAGCCTAAAATCGCCTCGATCCCGCTGGTCTGGCAGCCTTTTATGGCTTTGGCTTCGGTTGAGGTATATCGACTAAGCCCCTGAGAAAGTCTGTGATTGTCCGCATCCAGAATGGCAACCGGATCGCCGCGCCCGAATGTGCCGTTGACCTGTGCAACCCCGGCGGGCAACAGGCTTTTGCCGCTTTTCAGTGCCCGGGCCGCGCCCGCATCGACGATGATCTCGCCTTTGGGTTTCATGGCACCGATCCAGCGTTTGCGCGCATCCTGCGGGTTCAGTTTGGCGGTAAACCAGGTCGCGGGGGCACCGTTTTCAAGGGCGCGCAGCGGATTGAGCGGGCCGCCATGGGTGATCGCCATGGTGCAGCCCCCTGCCGTGGCCATCTTGGCGGCCATCAGTTTGGTTTTCATTCCGCCCTTTGAAAGGCCCGACCCCGCATCGCCCGCCATCGCTTCGATGTCGTGGGTTATGTCGTCTATGGTGTCATAGCGGTGCGCGCTGCTGTCTTGCGCGGGGTTCGCGCTGTAGAATCCGTCGACATCCGAAAGCAGGATCAACTGATCCGCGCCCACGGTCACGGCCACCTGTGCCGCCAGCCGGTCATTGTCGCCATAGCGGATTTCGTCGGTTGCGATAGTATCGTTTTCGTTGACGATGGCGACCACGCCAAGCGCGATCAGCTGTTCCAGCGTGGCGCGGCTGTTGAGGTAGCGGCGCCGGTTTGTGCTGTCTTCCAGCGTGACCAGCACCTGACCGGTGGTGATATCATGGGGGGCCAGTGCCTCTTCGTAGGCGCGGGCCAGCCGGATTTGCCCGACAGCGGCAGCGGCCTGAGATTGTTCCAGCGTCAGATCAGTGCCCGGAAGACCCAGCACCCCCCGCCCCAAAGCGATCGAGCCGGACGAGACAAGGATCACATCGATCCCGAGAGATTTCAGCCAGACAACATCCTGTGCCAGTGCCTGCAACCAGTCGTGGCGCAAATTGCCGCTGGTCCGGTCCACCAAAAGCGCGGACCCGATTTTGACAACAACCCGTCTGGCCTGCGTCAGGGTTGCCATGTCTCTTCCTGCTGTGCGGGCGCGCGGTGGCGCAACCTGTCTTCGTCGATCTTGGTGCGCAGGGCGCGCAGCACCTCGGTAAGGCCTTCGCGCGCAACGCCCGACATCAGCATGACAGGGCCGCCGCTTGCCTTTTCCAATTCCTGACAGGCAGTTGCGCGTTCTTCTTCATCCAGCGCGTCGATCTTGTTCAGGACGGTGATCCGCGGTTTGTCGGCCAGATGCCCGCCATAGGCTTCCAGTTCGTCGATGATGATCTGGTAATCCTGCGCGATGCTGTCTGATGTGCCGTCAACCAGATGCAGCAGCACGGCACAGCGTTCGACATGGCCCAGAAACCGGTCGCCGATGCCGCGCCCTTCGTGCGCGCCTGCGATCAGTCCGGGGATGTCGGCCACCACAAATTCCACATTGTCCACGCCGACCACGCCCAGATTGGGGTGCAGCGTGGTAAACGGATAATCGGCAATCTTGGGGCGCGCGTTGGATGTGGCGGCCAGAAAGGTTGATTTTCCGGCATTTGGCAGCCCCAGCAATCCGACATCGGCAATCAGTTTGAGGCGCAGCCACAAGGTGCGTTCCACGCCCTCCTGCCCCGGATTTGCACGGCGTGGAGCCTGATTGGTCGAGGATTTGAAATGCAGGTTGCCAAAGCCGCCATTGCCGCCGCGCGCCAGTTGGACGCGCTGGCCCACTTCGGTCAGGTCGGCAACCACGGTTTCCTGATCTTCGTCCAGAATTTCGGTGCCGACCGGCACGCGCAGAACAATGTCATCGCCGCTTTTGCCGGTGCGCTGGCGGCCCATGCCGGGCTGGCCTGATTTGGCAAAGAAATGCTGCTGATAGCGGAAATCGATCAGGGTGTTCAGCCCGTCGACCGCTTCGGCCCAGACCGAACCGCCATTGCCGCCGTCGCCGCCATCGGGGCCGCCATATTCGATGAATTTTTCGCTGCGAAAGCTGACACAGCCGCCGCCCCCGCCGCCAGAGCGGATATAGACCTTTGCGAGATCAAGAAACTTCATAATGTTCTCCTAGTGCAAAGGGCAGACGCAGCCAATCACAGTTTTCGACTATAGGTCCATGTGGGCATGGTTGTATCACGGGCTACGCAAAAGGTTTCCGCGTCGCCCAGATATTCGAACCCGCAGTGGATCAGCACGCGCGCCGAGGCAGGATTGTCCTGAAACACGGATGCGAACATGGTTTTGTTGTCCATCGGATTGGCATCGACCAGCGCCTGTACGGCATCCGAGGCCAGACCGGTGTTCCAGAATGCCGGTGCCACCCAGTATCCGACCTCGGACTGGTCGCGATCAAGACGTTCCAGACCGATCACACCCATTAGATCGGGGCCGTCCGATTTTGTGCCGTCCATGGCCCACACATCTTCTGTCCGGGTTGTGGACAGGGCCCGCGCCACAAACGCTTCGGTCGCGCCCGGTGGCAGCGGATGCGGGATCGACGTGGTCATGCGCGCCACGCGGTCATCGCTGGCGTAAAGCTCGATCAGGCCCATATCGGATTTGCGCAGCGGGCGCAGATCAAACCGGTCGGTTTCGACCAAAGGCTGGTTCAGGATCGGATCCAGTTTCATGCGTTTGCTCCTCCTGCGAACAACACAAAGAGGACAGAGGCGGCGGTTAGCGCCGCCAGTGTCCACATCAGGTAGGTTTCCGCCGCCGTCCCCGCAACGGTGGCGGCGATGCGATCACCGGCAAAGGCCCAGATCGGGTGCAGCACCATCTGGCAGGCCAGCAAAATGGCCGCGATGGTGGCCGTGGCCTGCAAGGGCGGTGTGCCGATGGCGACAAATCCGGTAAAGCCCGCGATGATCATGCCCCATGCCTTGGGGTTCAATGGATGAACGATCAGCCCTGCCAGAAATCCCGGTGCGGTGCTGCGCGTGCCCTGCGGCCCAAGGCGCAGGTTGGCCACTTTCCATGCTAGCCAAAGGATATAGGCGGCGGAAACCCATTTCAGCGTTTCAAACACCCATGGTGCGCGGGCAGACAGTTCCATCAGCCCAAAACCGACGGGCCAGATTACCAGTTGTTTGCCGAGCGCGACACCGGCCACGAAAGGCAGTGCGGCGCGAAACCCATAGCGCGCGCCTGTTGCCAGCAGGGCCATATTGGCCGGACCCGGCGTGCCGACCTGACTGGCGGCAAAAACAAGGAAACTGGCGGCGGCAACGCCCATGAAATCAATTCCGTCAAATAAGAAAGGGGACCGGCGGTTTCGCCGATCCCCTGAAATGTCAAACCACTTCGGTACGGCTTATTCAGCGGCCTCTGCCACCGGCATGACCGAAATGAATGTGCGGTTTTTCAGGCCCTTGTGAAAGGTCACTGCGCCGTCAACAGTTGCAAAGATCGTATGATCCTTGCCCATGCCAACGCCCTCGCCCGGCCAGAATTTGGTGCCGCGCTGACGCACGATGATGTTGCCGGAAATAGCCGACTGGCCACCGTAAAGCTTTACACCAAGACGACGACCCGCAGAGTCGCGACCGTTACGGGATGAACCGCCTGCTTTTTTATGTGCCATTTGGTTTCTCCTTAGCCTTTAGCCAGTTCTTTGGCCTGTTCGATCCAGCCTTCACGCTCGATCCGGCCTTTGAACGACAGTTGCTCGTCCATAGCAGCGACATCCGCCTCTGTCCACGCTGCCACCTGGGCAAATGTGGTCACGCCTGCGGAATGCAGCTTTTTCTCGAGCGCGGGGCCAACACCGGACAGTTGCTTGAGATCGTCAGCAGCGGCGGATTTTGCAGCGGCTTTCGGGGCCGCAGCCTTTTTGGGTGCCTCGGCCTTTGTCTCGGCTTTCGCCTTTGTGTCGGCCTTTTTCGCAGATTTCTTCGGGGCAGCGGCAGCAACCGCAACAGCGGATACCGAACCTGCGCCGATCGCGGCTTTCACGCCGGATTTGTCTGCACCTTTGGCCAGAATTTCGGTCACGCGGATCAGGGTCAGCTTTTGGCGATGGCCCTTGGTGCGCTGCGAACCGTGCTTGCGGCGGCGCTTGACGAAATGGATCAGCTTGTCGCCCTTGATCTGGTCGACCACTTCGGCCTGTACGCCGGCATCTGCCACCAATGGCGCGCCAACGACCGGCTTGTCACCGCCCAGAATCAGAATTTCGTTGAATTGTACTGTTTCGCCAGCGTTTGCAGCCAGTTTTTCAACACGAAGCGTATCGCCCGATTGAACCTTGTACTGCTTGCCGCCGGTCTTGAGGACCGCAAACATGCGTCTTTCCTTCGCTTTTGCCGCGTTCTGTGGTCCCCTTGCGGGTGTTTTCGGCCGTTTGGCCACCTCGAACAGCGCGCCCTTGGGGCGTCATTGAAAAATAAACCCGGATCGGGACCTTTCCCGCCGAGATGCGGGCTTATGAGGGGAAGACGGGACCAAGTCAAGAGGAAGAATGCCACCGCGCTGATCCTGCCACGTCGCCTGCCCTGATCCCGGATTTCGCGGGACTTTGGCAATATCGCGCCGGTTTCGGTCTTTCCATTTGAAATGCCATCAAACCGCCGCAAATCGCAGATAGGCAAACTGTTTCGTGAGTGCGAGGTACCAATGGCTCTTTTTACGCTGCAATATGTCTATCAACTGTCCGATTTCCTGACCACAGGTGCCAATATCACGCCGCCGGATGAACAAGGCGCGCGCGCTCAGGGATCGCCGCCCTTCACGATGACACTTGATCCGTCAGCCACGCCGTTGCAAACCGTGATCGACGATGACGATGCGCTGCTTCACGAAACAACCGGTTCGGACCCGTCGCAACCGCTGGCCAGCGACATTACGATTGACGGTGTTCTGTATCCCGCAGGCAGCCATGTCGTGGTTAATTATGTGCTGACCGACAACAACGGGTTCGAAGGGTTTTCCATAACCATTGGCGACCAGAATTCCGGCAACAACACAACCACAGCCTTTATCACCACACAGCCCATGGTGCCCGGGCAGCAATATGTCTTTACGCAAGAGGACAATATCGGTGGCAACGGGGCGCGCAGCTACAGTGAATTTGCCTGCTTCACCAGCGCAACCCTGATTGATACGCCAACAGGGGTGCGCAGGGTTGGCGTTCTGGTCGCGGGCGATCTTGTCGATACCCTGCATCACGGGGCGCAACCGGTGCGCTGGGTCGGGCGCCGCAGCGTTCCGGGCATGGGGGCCATGGCACCTGTTCGGATCTGCAAGGGCACGTTGGGGGCATCGCGCGATCTGCTGATTTCGCCCAACCATCGCATGCTGATCACAGGCGCGCATGCGCAACTTTACATGGGATGCGATACCGTACTTGTCGCGGCCAAACACCTTGTGAACGGGTGCAGTGTCAAACGCAGCCCAATGGGGTTTGTCACTTACGTGCACATCATGTTTGACGATCATGAGATTGTGCGCACCCAGGGTTGCGACAGTGAAAGCTATTATGTCGGCGACACGGCGCGCAGCGATGCCGCCTTGGAACAGGCCGCCGAAGTGCTTGCGCTGTTTCCCGATCTGGCACCGCGCCTGCCCCGCAAGCTGGCCCGCCCCGAAGCCCGCGCCCACGAGGCGAGCCTTCTGGCACAGATGTTGTAATTATAATTCGCTGGCGGCCAGTTCCAGCGCGACAGCCCGTCCGAGCGCATAGGAAATATCGGTGTACATGGCGTTGAAACCGTCAAACAGCCCGCGGTTCAGCGCTTGTCCTGCATCGGTGCGCGAAAACGCGATATAGGCTTCCAATTCCTCATCGCTCAGCGGTTGATAGGCCATCAAAAGATATCCCATCAGCCACTCTTCCGTGTCGGCACGTATCTCTTCCTCTTGCGCCCAGACTTCGGCAATCATTTCGTCTTCGCTCATGTCAAAGGCGTTGCCGTCGCTCAAACCGCGGAAAAACTGGTAGTTTGAAGTCAGGGCGCCGCTGACATTCCGCTCCAGCAGATCGTTTGCAGTGACAAAGGCGCGGATCAGATCCAGTCGGTTGCCGCCGTCTTGCGCCAGGTCGCGATAATTCTGGCGCGCGATTTCTTCGATGTCATCATCCCCCATCGCGCCGCGCGCGGCGTTTTCAAGGGCCACGATGCGTTCACCGGCAGGTGTCTGGAAAAATGCCAGCGTTGCATCCAGATCGCTGCCCTGCAGCGCGTTCGCCAGCCCGGCGCGGGTGGTTTCGCTCATGCGGTGGATATCGTAAATCCTGTCGACCTGGCTGGCCCAGAACCCGCTGCCCTGCCCGTCCAGCATGTCGGCATTCAGATCGCGCGCGTAATCAAGCCCCTCGGTGCGCACGATCTGCATCATCTCTGCCATCTTCAATGCGTCCATCAACAACGTGACGCGCGCGGTGCCCTGTGCCATCAGGCAAGAGGCAGAGATCAACAGGACCGCGCTCGCGGCACAAATACGGGACCAGATCACGTTCACAATTCGGTTCCCGGATGCAGATCGGCCATACGTGCGGCCAGTTTTTCGAACCGGTTCGCCATAATCTCGTACTGCACGGCGTTCATCAATTCATAGACCAGTTTCATATCGGGATGTTCCAACGCCTTGGCATAGGCAAGAACTTCGGCATCGGAAAAATCGCGGTAGGTATAGGCCGCCCCCGACAGGCCGGATTTTTGCATGGCACGGCGCAGTTCACCCTCCTGCTCGCGCATCATGCCGCGCAGGTCTTCTATGTCGATGCGCAGTTCGATCACGCCCGCCGCCGCTGCCGCCATCAGAAACCGCAACTGGATTTCCTGCAACGCCCGCACCCCGTGGCCCGCCGTATCAATGGCCGCATTCATCCGGTTCAGGCTGTTAAGCCGGTCAGACCCGTCCGCAACCAGCTGCGCCACGATCGCCTCGCCCTGCGCGGATTTGGCGGTATCGTCCTCCATCATGTGCGATGCGTTTTCCGCCACCACCAGCCGCTGCCCCAGATCCGAGGCATAAAATTCGGCCGCATGGGCCAGTAAATCGTCGCTGAGCGTCTGTTCCAGAATGTCCAGCGCCATGTCATGCAGGGTTTCCGTTTCAAAGATATCGTCGGCAAGGCGGGTCCAGACATCACCGAACGCGTCCGTATCCAGCCCCAGCATTTCAGGCGCCGATGCCGCCGAAAGCTTGATGCTTTCCAGCGCGACATCAAATCCTGTCACGGTCAAAAACGCCTCAAGCCGGGCACGATCGGCGGCCTGCGCCGGCCAGAACGACCCCAGAGACAGAACCAGCCCCAGAACCAGGGCTTTGGAAAGGATAAGAAGAGGGCGGGGCATGAAAACGTCCTGTTGAGCTGTGCGTCGGTGCCAAGCCTAAGCCATTTCATCCCGCAGGCAATGAAAATCCCCGTGACAGCGGATGAGGCGAATTCTGATCTTGCCACGCTGCGCGGTCCAAGTTACACGCCCCTGCAAGACCCCCGCGGAGAGGTGCCGGAGTGGTCGAACGGGACGGTTTCGAAAACCGTTGAGCTCGTAAGGGTTCCCAGGGTTCGAATCCCTGTCTCTCCGCCAGCTGCCCTAAGTGGTTGAAGTTAAATGGAATTTCCGATGTGGTCAACCTACTGCGTAGTGTACTTTACACCACGCGGGACGCCGTGAGGGCGTTTGCATGAGGGACCGGAAGACCATGAGATACATTGACCAGCCCAGAGGCGCGGGCACTGCTTATCGTTTCAAGATGAAAACTCCGAAGGCGTTGGCGGGCATGATCGACCCCCTGACCAAGAAAAAGTTCGGGAATTGGATCATCAGACCCTTTGGCGGTGAACGTCATTTACCCACGGCCAAGAAGCTGCGTGATATCTGTGTCGCAGAGGTCAGGACCATGACAGCGGATGCGGCGTCGGGTGCGGGGTTGTCTGGAAGGTTCAACTTGGAGCGGGCTGAAGGCTGGGCTGAAGCTTTGCGCGTTCAGAAGGCCAAAGGTGGCCCAGATGATTACCAACCTGACGTATATGACCTGATCGAAGATGAAGTACGGCGGGCACCTAAGGCCAGACGTAAGGCATTCCAGAAGGTTGCCCTATCAGGCACCTTGAGCATGGCTGATGCGGTCACCCGATATCTCCACGACAGAAGACCGAACAACGGCTTTGGATATGCCACCCTTGCGCCCACCACACAGAAAGACATGCGGGTGGCTGTGAAATATCTTTGCGAGTTCATGCAGGAGACAGAGGAAACGCTGTTTCTGGAAGATGTGGACCTTGACGCGATCACACGCTTTCGCAATGACTTCCTGCCCCAGAAGACTTCCCCAAGGGCACCTGTTGGTTTGTCCTATGGGACCATTGAGAAGCTGTGTGGGTTCCTGCGCACCCTCTGGAAATGGGCGGTTGAACATCGGCACGTAAACGCAAGTATGGGCAACCCCTTTGACCTCCCTACGGGTGTGCGAAAGCAGAAGCGGAGGAAAGTATCGAGTCGCGATATCTACAATGCCGAGGAAGCCGAAGCAATCATGAAGGCCTTCCCCTTGGGCAATCGCCTCGGTGATATCTTCCGGTTGGCCTTGGTCAGTGGATGCCGTGCCACGGAGTTGGCGAAGGTCACCATCGACAATGTCTCGGAGGACGGGGCGTTCTATTACATCGCAGGGGGCAAGACCGACAATGCCACGCGAACCATTCCCGTTCCTGAGATTGCCCGAGATATCGTGCTGAGGCGTCTTGCGGATGCCAAGGCTGTGGGAGAGGACAGGCTGTTCCACGACTACCCTATCAGGCCTTCGACAGACAAAGTGTCTTCCCTTTCACAAGAATACACGCGGCAAAGGCGGGCTGTGCTGGGGGCTGATACGGACGGGCGGCTGACGTTCCATTCGTTGCGGCATACATGGTTCACGAAGGCCAGACAGGCGGGTGTATCCGTACCGGATGCCAATGACCTTGGGGGCTGGGCTGGGGAGAGGACCAGTTCCTCCTCGTATGACCACGGCCTTATGATGCAAGACCTTGCCAAGAAACAGGAACTGGTTGCAGAGCGATTGAAGACAGACGGGTATCTGAAAGCGTTCTGAGGTTCCCCCAGAGGTGCCCGTGAAGGGTTCCCCTGAGGGCTTACTTCACAGCCTCTTCGGCCTCGATTTGCTTTGTTCAGCTTGCCATTTGCGCACGAAATCTCTTTTCCGACTGACTTCACCAGTTTGCAGCCAATTTGTCAGCAGGTAGCGCATGCGCTCCGAGGGAATAGCGACAGTGATTGGCAGACCTGCACGCACCCGAGTACGCCATAGCCATTGCACCAGTTCTGTCAGAGCGAAGGCGTCCGAGAACGCCTGATCAGATCGCCCAAGATAGGCTTTGATCTGAGGTTTGGGATGCTGATCGTACAGATAAATAGCGTGGCTGCAGTGTATGTATCGATTGCTGCCGCGTGTTGTATTGGCCAACCAATTGATGCCGTTCATGACCTGCCAAACACCATCTTCTTGGGCCCACTTTCCAAATGATCTGGATGCCCAAGGACCCGCTTTTTGACGTGATAAGGAACCATCTGCAAACCAGTTCACCGCAGCACAGGTCAAAACTGTGTTCTCCTTGGCGACGCCACTCCATTTCCTTTGGAACAGTTTCTTGATCGCATCAGAAATACGCTGACCATCATTCGATTGCTTTCGGGCTGTTTGCTTCGCATGACTTAGCTTGATGTCAGACGGCACATTGAAGACTTCAATGGTAATCAGGCTGCGCGCCTTCTTTCTCCACTCCGCTTCCCCCTCCCAAGTGTTCAAGGTGTAGGTCAGTTTGCACCTTTCCAGATATGCTTTGATCAGGCTTCCCTCAGCCAGATACGTCAGGATGGTGAGCGAGGTTCCTGCAGTCAGCAAATCGGTTGGAACGGCCAGTACAAAGAGGTTGCCTTCTTCGTCCGTGAAGAGTCGATTTGCCAATGCGTCTTGATAGACGTTTCGAAAAAACCCGGTAGCTCCCCCTTTGACCAACAGTTGCCATTTCATCGTTAAGCGAACTTGCCCTGTTGTTTCATCAACTGTGACGTATTCATCGCGTAATAGGACGTCCTTAAAGTCCGCCGCAGAAACGCCTTCAGTGACTTCGATGGGGTTGGGCACTTCATCAATTATGATTTCGTATCCTGCCAAAAGCCCGTTCCTCGCGACCTCCGCAAGATTGACGTAAAGCGCGTGAGTTGTCGCGATATTCGCACCCTTACTCAACAGTTCGCGTATGCTTTCCAGCTTGGACATTTTGTCATCGCTTGGGGTTTCTATGCAAACACCCTGCGGGGCATCCCTGACAATGCGCTGAACTTCGTCAAGGTATGGCGTGACAATCAGAAACTTGTTTTTGTCGGCAAGGCTCTGAATGAGATCGGTGGTTTTGCCGGTACCACAAGGTCGGTCAATAATCGTTATTTCGGACATGCCAGAAGGGTTCCAGAAAGTGGGTGTGTAGGTTGGCCCGAAGTCAGTGGGCCACCGACCGGATTACCCGATTCAAAACAGGGTGTTACCTGCCGCGACCGTAATACAAGGGGACTCGCGAAGCGAATCTGCTCAAGGAAATCTTTAACGATACCAGCGCACTATCATCATGAAGCGGCCCATAATCCGTTCCTATACTAAGGGTCAACCAGAAGTAAAACCGTTATCAGGTAATGCGATCAGAACACCTTAAGTCGGCCTCCTTCTTCGCTGCTCCTCTTGCTTTGTAAACTAGCACTGTCCTCCAACAAGAATGTTCTGGTCTTCTTGAGGTTCCCTGAAACATCAGGATTTACTCAAGATAGGCCAGAAGGTGCACTATGGAGATCGGTCGATCTTGGAAAGACCAAAGAGGGGCTGGCAACTTAGCAAGGACCTTAAGGTGGAGCAGTTTACTTGGTCTTCAAAGGCGAAGCCGTTCAAAGGGGGTCTGCATGGGCAAGTTCAGATTGTTCAGAGAATCTGGGTTACCTGAAAATCATACGCATGGACCCACCCAATTGGATTGAGAGAAAGATCGAAACCTCCAAAGTGGCAAGCGATAGTCTCCAACCAAGCAATGTAACTGGGCTGCAATTTCTTGCTCATCAAATCCACCGATCACCCTATCGAAGACAGACGCGCAAAGCTCATCGGTGCGGCCGTCTCGTCCGTGATGTCTTGTTTTGTAACCCGAGTGATCTAAAGCTTTGACGGACTAGCATCATGCTGGCTCTTGCACCATTTCCAAGGGTCTTGGTCTTCCGCCAAACAACGCTCTCCAGCCGTGCTTAGGGTAAGGTGGGTGGTAATTGAATACCTCAGTAAACTGACGACATGTGAAGAATTTCAGGCGCAGCTTGCGAGGATGAAATTATCGATCCTCTGCGCTTGTAGCATCTCCAGCAATCATTTGTGACAAAGCAGACCTCAGCGCGCTCCGCAGCGAGCAACTGTTCCGAGCCGACGCTGACATTTTGTCGAGGGCTTGGTAAAGTTCTCAGCATGTAGTGAATTCACCAATAGCAAAAAGGGGGTATCGGCCATGCCATTGATCGACATTCACGTACTTGAAGGGGTCTTTTCTGATGAAGAGAAAGCGCAAATTATTTCAGGAACGGCGACTGCCTTTGGAAAAGTTGCTGGGAAAGCTTTGCAGCAACTTACTTCGGTCCGCATCCATGAGGTCAAAAGCGGGCATTGGGGAGGTTCGGAAACTATGTGGACCACCGAGCGGGCACTTGAAGCAAAGGCAATGAAGTAGCCACCAATAGAGTTTTCACCATGCGACCACCCGTTGAAACCACACCGCATCGCAGTCATTGGTGCTGACTGCGGCGAATGACCACAGTGAGCCCATCGCGACGATTGCTGCGGCCGGTTCGAACTGGCGCAATACGCGCTATGCGGACATAGCCTATGACGGCGCCGGACGACTTCGACCGTTCTCCGGGAGTCGCTCTGCCGCATCGCAGCTTCACCGAACCGGCCGTTCGCGCAATGTGCAGCATGATAGGCTGGGCGACCGACGGCACTGCGGGACGAAGTTGTCACTCTTTGCGCAAGGTGTCCGTCATGTGATCGATAAACGCCCTGACCTTCGCGGGCATAAAATTTCTGTGCACAAATACTGCATAGATTGGCTGTTCCAGAGTCTCGTAATCGGGCAATATGCGGACTACTCGGCCGTCCGAAATCATGTCCTCTATCAGATAGTCCGCGATCAATCCCATGGCCCCGCCTGTAAGGATCGCGTTCCTCGCAGCGTTGGGAGAGTTGACGACAAAACCCTCTGGCAAGGAGCAAGATACCGTTTCGCTTGCAACGAGGAACTGGTTTGTGCGTCCCCAAGTGCCGCTGATTTGCTTGACCAGCAAATGTTGATCCAAGTCGTCAAGCGCGGCTGGCATCCCATGACGTGCCAAATATTCAGGTGTCGCTACAAAGAAGAGGCGCTGGGAAAAGATTTTTCTCGCCTTCAGGGATGAGGATTCAAGCTCTCCGGATGTCCCGATGCGAACCGCCAGATCGAAGTGTTCTTGAATTAGATCTACTTTACGGTTCGAGATCTCGAGTTCCACTGAAACCTTGGGATATTTTCGTATGAAACCCGGAATGGCCGGTGCAATGCGTTCCTGTCCAAAGGCTACAACGCTGGAAATGCGCAGATGTCCGGCCGGAACGCGCTTTCTTTCGCGGATTTCCTCTGAAACCGCCTCAAGCTCGTCTACAAGCACCGCCCCCTTCCGAAGAAATTCTTCGCCCTCCTCAGTCAAGCTGATACCCCGAGACGAACGGCTAAAAAGACGAACTCCGAGATCGGCCTCTAACTCCGTGATCATTCGGCTCACAGACGGCGGAGAGCTGTTCATACGTCGTGCCGCCGCTGCAAAACCGCCCTGCGAAGCGACCTCTTGAAACACTTTGATGGCTTTGAACCTGTCCATCTGTCCACCCATCCGGAAACTGGAATACTGCGTTTCGACCTTAACGCATTCCATCGGATTCGCGAAAAGCAGTACCCTGAAGTCAGACTTGGCTTAATCAAACGATGGAGAAAATGATGACACAGAGAATACCGAAGAGTCGCCTTACCAACTTTGATCTGATGATTATACGTGCCGATGGTCGAACCGAGGCCGAGTTGGAAACTATGGCTCAAACAGGTTTCGGCTTCGCCATTACGAATTCCGCATGCGCCTTTGTGGCCGATGGTCTGTACAGGCTTGTCCTGCTCCTAGAAGCGCGAGCGCGGCGATCGGCGGAAGCATCGCATCTGCGCTTGAAGGCCAGTTCGACGAAATGAAGATGCGTTCAACCGGTCACGCAACATCTTGCGGCTGCCACTCCCAGGTCGTGACAAAGTCTGCATCGGGCTCGCTGCCGCCACCCGACTGATTCTATCGGGAATTGTGCTGGTGTCCGACGCTGTCCGACCGGGTTGCGGGACAGAGCGGACGCTCGAGTTGTTTGGCAAGCGCATCTGTCCTAGCATTCTTTTTGTTCAGAGAAAGGGATGGTGCATGTTGCAGGTCGAAGAAGAGATCAAGGATATTGAGCGACTTCGAGAGCTCTTGCCAGAATTCAAAGGTTCAAACACTGACTTGAAAGTGACAGATAGGATCAATTCCGTTGCAAAGAGGTTCATAGCTACGGCACCATTTGTCGTCGTAGCGACCAAAGCATCAGGGGGACTGATCGATGTCTCCCCTAAGGGTGATCCAGCGGGTTTTGTCGAAGTCTACGACGAGAAGACACTTATTATCCCAGACCGGCTTGGCAATCACCGCGTGGACGGGTTCGTAAACATACTGACCGATCCGAATGTGGGGCTCATCTTTGTTGTCCCCAGACATGGAGACACACTACGAGTGGCTGGGAAGGCCCGGATAGTGAAAGATCAAAAGATCTGTGAACGCTTGTCCGTGAATGGCAAACAGCCTTTGCTTGCTCTGATCGTGGACGTGGAAGAAGTCTTCATGCACTGCTCCAAGTCTTTCATTCGCTCGCGCCTATGGCATCCTGATTCTTGGCCAGCTCGCGGCACCGCCCCGACACTTGCGGAATGGGTGGTTGGCACGGTGGAACGAGAACAAACTGTCAGAGAGGTACAGCACATTCATACAGACGACGAAGAGCAACGCCTTTACTGACTTGATAAACAGCGACTTTGGGCTCGACTCGGTCACCCGATGCATTTAATCAGGTACTTCGTTCATGAGCGGCCGCTTTTGAGCCTGCCCGGTGTTCTCGTTTGCGCCTGCAGCAAATTGAAGCTTGTTTTGGCAGGCCCCAGGCGACTCGGACGCTAAGCGCAGACAACAGCCGTTCGCCAAAGGAGGTCGACCGGCAGCAGTGTCCGCATTGCAGTCATCGGCGCAAGTTGCAGCGACCCGTTGAAACCGCCGCCTAGAGCGGACGCTACTCGTCACCGTCAAGTTCCATGCGGTCCAGCCAGTCGATGACCAGCGATCGGAATAATTCCCTTTTGGCTGGAGCAATGAAATGTCCGCAGCCATCGAGCGTGGCGAACGTCGCTCTGGGAAAACGCTCAACAGATATCCACGTGTCACGATATCCGGCGATAGTATCTTGCCTGCCCGCGAGTATCAGCGATGGGGCAGTGAATGGTGCGCCGACTTCGTCCGGTTTGAAACTGAAAGCGTAGTTTTCAGGGCGCCAGCTTTCCAAAGCGGCCTCCTCATCGAGCAGTGATATCGCCGGGCGCAAGCATGAAGTGTCCCAATCAACGAGAGCGGCGTCGCGAACAGGCTGAATGAATCGCAACGTATCGGTTCGGTCTCCAGCCTTCTTTGCGAACCCATCCTCCTCGAAGATGGTCGAAGGTTCGGGTAAGTCACGCTTTTCATAGTCAATTACAAAGGGGGTGGCATTGATAAATACCCCAAGAAGTCTGTCCGGGTATTTGGCCGCAAGCCCCCGAACAAGGTGTCCGCCAGCCGACATTCCTGCAACCGCAAATCGTTTTCCGGGCGCGACAGCATCAATGAACCTAATCACGTGGTCTAGAAGTGCGTCAAAAGTCATCGGCCTTGGTAAGGTCGGAGTGCGTCCATGGGCGGGCAGATCGGGATATATCCGATGCCATCCCGCGCGGTCTAGGAACGCAGGCTCCATTTCGTCCATCATATGTCGATGGTCAAGATAACCGCCATGAAGCATGAGGATCGGCCACCCCGAACCGCGTTCCTCGAAGTTGACGTCAATTCCATTTACTTGGATCAGCATCTTTCCACTCCACAGGCCACCTGAAGATCTCATAATCATAGAACTTATCAAGATTGTCACCTGCTATGCCAGACAGGGTCGCTTCGTAAACGGCTACCTTATGCAAACTGCTGCGTTGCAACGAATGGCGGGAAAGTCCGCTGTGCAGACATTAGGGCAAATTGCGGCGATTGACCGGGCAGAGCCCAAATCAGACCTAAGAGACGTACGCACCGATAAGCTGCTCTAAGCCAGAATAGACATACTGAAACGGATCGTAAGCGTGGAAAATCCTGAGTTGCAAAAAGCCGTGTTCAGGGGACCGTCGATCTTAGGCATTCCGAAAACCGTGATTTTTTCATGTTTCTATGCTATTGATCTTGAATTGGATCAATACTTTTGGGGGAATTTTGGATGACACCTTGGGAAATTCATGGCTTCGAACTGGCGAATTGTAATTGTGATACCGGGTGCCCGTGCCAGTTCATGTCACTACCGACAAAAGGTACCTGCGAAGCAGCAGTGGCCCTGATTATAGAGAAAGGCCACTACGGTGACGTCGATCTTAGCGGAACCAAAGTCGCTCAGATGTTCAAGTGGCCGGGCGCGGTTCACGAGGGTGACGGCACGATGCAAACCATCGTTGATGAAAATGCATCTGCCGAACAACGCGAAGCTCTAGAAAAAATTGTAACAGGTGCAGACACAGAAGAGATGGCCACTTTCTGGTGGGTCTATTCCGCTATGAGCCCAAACAAGCTTGAGACGCTGTATAAGCCGGTTGACGTGACGATGGATTTTGAAGCCCGTACTGGTTCAGCAAATGTACCGGGTGTATTCGAGACAACATGGGAGCCGCTTTCCAATCCGGTAACGGGCGCTGAGCACCGCGCTCGCATCAACCTGCCGAACGGGTTTGAATACCACGTTGCAGAGGTTGCGAAAGGAACAACCAAGACTCACGGGGCGATTTCGCTGAAGGGCAACGACAGCAGCCACGCACATTTTTGCGAAATTCACATGAATAACGCCGGCGTGCTCGAAGTCGCCTGACTTTGGTGTGCTTGTAACTTATGGCTGAGTTCAGTCTGACTGAGCGTGTCCTCCGTCGCGACAGGTTGCTGCTTGTGGCACTGGTTGGGTCTCTGTTTGTACTTGCAGGTATGTACACTGTTTTCGGTGTCGGCATGCGAATGACCGCCCTCGAAATGACCTCAATGCGCGGTATGCGAGATATGCCGGGTGCGGGAGAGCCTGGTGTTTGGAGTGCCAGTTATTTCCTACTCGTGTTTCTGATGTGGTGGGTAATGATGGTGGCTATGATGCTTCCGAGCATCTTGTCCACTGTCCTGCTACAGGCCTCTCTGATGCGTCACGCGGGCCGAGGAAATTCTGTGCAGGCGGTCTCGGCTGCCTTTCTTTCCGGATATTTGCTGGCGTGGGCTGGTTTCAGCCTGGCAGCCACCGCAGTGCAATGGACACTCGAGGTGGCAGGCGTTGTTTCTGCCACCATGATGACCCTGATTGATACAGTTCCTGGCGCGCTCGTGCTGATCTCGGCAGGGATCTACCAGTTCACTCCGCTGAAGGTAGCGTGCCTTGAACACTGTCGATCACCTGCAAAGTTCCTCACTGAGAGGCGGCGTTTTGGGGTCGCCGGTGCCCTCAGAATGGGCGCTGAGCATGGGACCTACTGTCTTGGGTGCTGCTGGTTCCTGATGGCGCTGCTTTTTGTGGGTGGCATCATGAACCTCTACTGGATTGTAGCTCTTACTGTATTTGTAGCGCTTGAAAAGCTGACACCTTGGGGCATCGTTCTAAGCCAAGCCGCCGGAGTCGGTCTTGTAGCCTGGGGAGGTTGGGTAATCTTCGCTTGGCTTTGACTAAATTGTTCCGGAGCAACGGATTTTAGCGAAAAAATGAGAGTACGGATTTTTCGGGTTTTTCAACACAATCAGTCCGACGCCGCGCTTAGTGGACACAAATTAATAAAGGGGCGCTACGGTAAAATCTGCAAGTGACGTGCAAGCAATGATGTCGGTTCTGTCCGCATTTTAATCATTGAAGACAGACGCACAGAATGGCTGCTTCAAGTCAGTCGCAGGTCCTGACGCTAGCACCAACTAGAGGTCCGCAATACAGTACTCCAAATGAATCATAGCATTAAGGCGCTCGCTGGGAGTCGCTTGAGCACAGGGGTGCCAGTGAAGGTTTCCCTTGAGTTTATGCGGAAGCGGATTGACGAAATATTCACGCAAGTGTTTCTTTTGATGCGCTAATCGAACCGCCTGATGCTTCTCAGGGTGGGCGTTAGAGCCTTGAGCCTGCCCACCCTACCTCAGCGACCTTAGAGCCGATGTGTGGGAGTCACCCCATCATGCCTCCTCAAGAATGCGGTACACAGAAGACTTCCCAATCCCAAGCTGTTTGGCAATCTCCATCGGCTTCACCCCTTGGGCAGAAAGGGCCTTGATCTCCTTCGTCTTGGCCCGTGCTGTGGGCTTGCGTCCGAGATACTTCCCAGCCGCCTTGGCCTTGGCTATGCCTTCCCGCTGGCGTTCAAGCATTATCTCGCGTTCGAACTGTGCGATGCCTCCGATCATAGTGAGCATGAGGCGTCCTGTTGGGGTTGCCGTATCAATGGCCAGATCAAGGATGCGAAGGGACACCCCAGCACTCTCCATGTCTTCGACAATCTGTAGCAGGTGCGCCACCGAACGGGCCAAGCGGTCCAACTTCGTGATCACCACAACATCCCCTTCACGGGCAAACTCAAGGGCTGCCTTAAGCTGCACCCTTGCCACAACATCGACAGACGACACCTCCTCCGTGAATACCTTCTCACAGCCAGCCGCCTTCAAGTCCCTGAGTTGCGCCTCAAGTCCTGCCTTCTGGTCTGTGGTAGAGGTCCGTGCGTAACCGATGATCATGGTTCAATCCTTCCAATAAGAGCCTAAGACTTTATGGGATATTGTTCCCAGAACGTCAACGCCATTTATATGGGAAGATTATTGGGGCGTGTTGGAGTTCCCACAAGACCTTGCCCAGTGGGAAACCTTTGGGTCATGTCAGGCTTGCCGATGCTGTTTTCCGAAGGTGGATTGATTGACCAGAGCTATGCCGCGCAGTGGCAGGTAAATGATGACCTCACCCTTGTCCGAGCGATCAACAGCAAAGCGGGCTGGTAATGTCTCGCGCTGGGCGAAGAACTCAAAGCGACCGAGGCGTAGGGATGTGAAGTGCATGAAAGGGTTTCTTATGGGTCGCAGTGACTGGAACTTGGGTGCGTGAGGAAAGCACTTCACGATATTGAAATGTATACGTTAAAGGAGTTTTTGTGTTGTTGGAGAAAGTTTACCGTAGGCCGTACGGGGGGTATGCGCGTTCCCTCTTATATATCTCGGAGGCTCACATTTTTGCGGTGAAATCAATTCAGCTTTGGGGGCGAAGAGGAAGATCATGAAAGCTGCAAAAGCGCAAAGTATCATCACCAATACAGCTGACACTGCACCAATCACAAAGCTGGATAAAACTAATAATCACTTCGATTTAGGCTGGCGCGAATTTCACTTGGAAAGATGCCATGCCCCGTTCAGCAGCCCTTGTAGTTCTTGGTAACGCATTCTGCCGCCAATGCCTGCGCCTTTGCTATCTCTTCGCGGGTCATCTCGTCGGCAACCTTGTCCCTATTTTTCTTAGCATCTTCAATCCCAAGCGAAGCTGCAATGTTCCACCACATATATGCGAAAATGTCATTTTCGATGACGCCGTCACCGTCGTCGTACATCACACCCAGATTGTGCTGCGCTTCTGCATAGCCCTGTTCCGCGGCCAAGCGATACCATTTTACCGCGACCGCATCGTTCTCTGCGACGCCATTGCCGAAGTCGTACATCAGGGCCAGATAGTATTGCGGGACAGGAACGCCATCTTCGGCCAAAGGTCTCAACTCTTCCAAGGCGGTGGCGTAATCATCGCTGTTGTAAGCCGCCAACCCCTTTTCGTAATTGTCGTAGTACTGCGCCCTAGCCGTTGGCCCAAAGACGGTCAGGGCCGCAGCCAAAGTCAGTGCTTGAAAAGTACGTTTCATTCGGTTGGCCTCCAATACTTTCAAAAGGTTACATTTGGAGGTTGCAGAAGCCAAGGACGTTTGTTTTGTGCTTTATTAGTCCGAAGACTGAACACCGAGCAAATATACAAATATAAATGTCTCGTTAGCAGGAATTAGGCAGGTTTGGAGAAAAACGCTAGAAAAATCGGGTGATCTACCGGAGCGGGAAGCTGAATTGGGAAATGCTTGCGACTTTGGCATTGAAGCGTCACATCTGCTCAAAAGCACCTCAGGCACTATGCGCTGTGTGTAAAAGGAATCACTTTAGCATTTCCGTCCAGATAGTTGTTTTAATGACAAAAGCATGGAATCCCTGTAGAGCAAATCCAAATTGAATGGCGGAAAGCTCTGTCAAAAAAGTTGATTTTGGATTAATTTTGAACTAAGAGATTTTAAGTGTTTAATTGTGTTAGTTAATTTGTGTGAAGGATGTTTGGCTCCGTTTTTGGCCTTAATTTTTAGCTAGGGTAAGGGGGAAATCATTATGCTCTTCAAACATAAGGCGTCTTCAGATCGCCAATTTTCTTTAATAGAAAAACTAATAAGAAAGCCGCTGCTGTTTACCGCCGCAACGGCTTTGTTGGCAGGGCTTCTGTCAGCAGGCGAAACGCAGGCTGCGTCATCGGTAAGCTGGACATCTCCACCGAACAACTCGAGCGCTCCGGTTGGGACGCTGGTGATGCCGGAAGGTATCGCCAACGTCTCCGGTGCGACCGGAAGTGGTCTGGACCTTGTTTTGGTCCTCGACTCTTCGGGTTCGATGGGGTTTTCTAGTCCGTCGGGTCGCGTACAGACTCAGAGAGATGCCGCGAACGCGCTTATCGCATCGGTTCCGCAGGCGTCCTCGAGAATTGGGATTGTACATTTTGATAGCAGCGCTACGACTGTGCAGTCCTTGCAATCTGCAACGAACCAAGCCACGCTTTTGGCCTCGACTACAGTTTCACCTGGTGGTGGTACACAAACGGACGCGGGGATTAATCTCGCTGCAAGTATGCTCAAGGCCGACGACAACGGCGCTTCGAAGCAGATGGTCGTGATTTCGGACGGTGTACCGAATAGCCAAACCGCTGCTGTACAAGCAGCAACGAACGCGAACTCTGGTACTGTTCCTGTTCAGGTCAACACCGTGGGCATACCTAGTACCCCCTTTGGGAACCAGCAAGACATCGCGACTGCTGGCGGTGGAACATTCGTGACTGCTACCAGTCCTCAGGCTCTGATTGACTTATTCAACGGCACGGCGGGCAACCTTGTCGGCATCAGCCAGATCGATGTTGTATTGCCTGACGGCACAGTCCTCAGCGACATTGGCCTGACCTCCGGGCTTGGTACGTTCAAAGTGCCACAAAACTACGCTTTGAAGCTTGGCGCAAACACATGGAAAGTAACTGCTTTTTTTGATGACAACACGAGCAAATCAGCCAACTTGACGGTTTTTGGTACCGCGGTAGGAACAAACGTGGTTCCACTTCCAGCGGCGGGTTGGCTTTTGCTTGCCGGGCTTGGTGGCCTTGGTGCTTTGCGGCGCTTCAGAAAGACATAAAGGCGTGTAAGTTCTGCGCCCACGATACTGACACGGGCCGGGAAACCGGCCTGCGTCTTTTTTGACACTGTTATTTTACAGGTGTTTTAATGCCACGCTTTACGATGTTTGTGCTTTGCCTGTCGGCAACCTTTTCCATTGCCCTGTTCGTTAAAGCGCCCGATGCGCGTACTCTTGATCCCCTTACAGACTTTGATGCATCCGGACAGATCATTGACCGGCAAGCCGTTAAAACTGTGTCGCTTTTAAAAGTGTTGCAGGACTACGGTGATTTTCGTGCTGTTTTGAAGTATTTCGATGCCGAACTTCACACAAGTGCAGTTCTGCAAAGCGTACGTGCGGCCGCGTTTGCTGCAGCAGGCGATCCCGTGCAGGCACGTACACTGTTGGATTCAATGACTGAGCAACGGTATTCGGAGTGGTCAATGATAGCAGAAGCACTGATTGCACGGCAGGCCGGCGATCTCTTAAGCGCGGAAAGCGCCATTTCAAAAGTCTTGTCGCAAGCACCTGATAATGCTTATGCGCACAACGTAGCAGGCACAATTGCAGCTGTGCGCAGCGAATGGGATGCGGCGATAGAGCATTTTTCTCAAGCGGTGCAGCTGGCGCCCGACGGAGCGATATATTTGGCCAACCTTGGAGGGGCATATGTCGAAGCCGGCAACTTTTTTGGGGCGCGCGAACCGCTTGAGCGCGCGATTGAGTTGAACCAAACATTCTGTGCCCCGCGTCTAGCACGAGCCACTTTGTACGATATTCAAGGAGATCTGAACGGGATTGAGGCTGACTTAGTGGCGTGTCTTGAGGCAGAAGCAAATACCAAAGCGGCACGCGCATTGGTAGTCGCGCAAACCGCGGCGTCACAATTGAAACGCGCAGAGCAATCGGTTGCACGCTACCGTGATGTGCTTGGGAATCAGGCGTATGTCCTTCTTGCCGAGATTGCTCTGCGTTCAGGGAGGGCCTCTGACGCGCTTGCTGCGCTTTCGGAAACGAACCTTCCGGCGCCTGTCAAACTGATGAGCGAAGCATATGCTCATCTTTTGAACGAAGACTTTTCTGTTGCTTTGCAAAAGATGAATACCGTGGCCCCACATTACGCTGGTAATCCCACTGTTTCCTCGTTTGTGCAGGGATTGGAAATCCTGAATTCTGAAGGCGAAATGAGGTCACGGCTGCCAGATCGTCCGATGGATGCGCTGTTTGGCGCATTGGCCGCATCGGATACTTCTCAGCAACAGAGATTGTGGGCGAACAGCGAAGATTTTGTCCCTGGATACTTGATAGCAGGTCTTGCGCTGGAAACCCCAATTGCGTTGCAGCAGCCGGCGGTTCGTAGTTCGCTTGTGCGTGGGTTGCTGTTTCTCGAGCGGGGAATGAACGGACCTGCAGCCGAATCTCTGACAACTGCGGTTGAGAATATCGACGCCGGTGAAAGTCCCTCCGCCGCAGCGTTTTTGCACTACCTACGTGCCGCAGCCCTTCTTCGTTCAGCCGATCAATTGGCGGGAGAGCGGGCTTTGGCGCAATCACTGAACGCCGCCCCAGAATTTGTATCCGCGCACTTCTTTCTTGGAGAAATTCTGTCGCGAAGAGCCCGTTTCGAGGAAGCCCTCGTCGCATTTGAGACCACCTTCGAATTGATGCCAACCGCGGCCCATGCGATACGATTTGGAGCGGCGGCTGAGGTTGTCGGAGCAACAAACTCAGCGATACGTGCTTATCGCTTCCTGATCGAAGAGTTGCCAAGCAGTCATATCGGGTATAACCAACTCGCTTGGGTTTTGGTGTCAAGTGGTGGCGATTTGCAAGAGGCAGAATTGCTTGCGAGAAAGGCGTTAGAGCTAGCTCCAGACGATGGCCCATCTCTAGACACGCTAGGCTGGATACTCTTTCAGATCGGTGATGTCGAAGCGGCATTGCCTTATTTACGAAAAGCTCATGAGATTGGTGGACCGTCTGGTCCTCTTATTGCTCATCATTTGGCGCAAGCTGAGACCAAGGCAGGCGACCCCCAGCGTGCCAAAGAGCTTTACGAGTTCATATTAAGTTTCGGACCAGATGCGTTTGTGATCTCAAAGGAAGCCCAGGAATTCCGAGATGCTTTATTCTGAATATATTTGATTTTTCAAGCAACAAGTTACAGTCTCGAACAAATGCCGCGCAATGGTTTTTGTAGGGCTCGACGCAAGACGTGGACACTTCGGCATTACCGTCGCAATTTGCTCGTAGTCCAGTATACCTACAAATAACGATTTCGTCTGAGGATCATTTTTGTTTACCCTGAAGAGTTCCCTTTCTGATCTCTCGAAGAAAGTTTCGATGCCTTACAATGCGTTTTTCTACGCTGAAAGCAGGCTGAAATTACGATTTGTTCTGGGTAGTTTCCGTAATTCACCGTGGTCACCCATAGTTTTGTCATTGGAGAAATATCGATCAATTTGCCATCTCTTTTTTGTCCGGCCTACAGCTTTGAAACTTTCCGGTGAACACCTTGGTGGTTACGATGCGCTAGAAAACCCCCTTATGAATTCGACTTAAACTGTCCCT
Source organism: Sulfitobacter sp. TBRI5 (assembly GCF_051013555.1). Lineage (NCBI taxonomy): Bacteria > Pseudomonadati > Pseudomonadota > Alphaproteobacteria > Rhodobacterales > Roseobacteraceae > Sulfitobacter > Sulfitobacter sp. TBRI5. The sequence goes on from NZ_CP112884.1 coordinate 3,256,175, forward strand.
CTGGTGCCGACGTTAGACAGGCTTTCTCTGTAATGAATGCCTTAGTGCAGTAACGGAGCAGCGTTTCGTGTGGTTCCATCACTAGGTGTTTAGTCCCATTGTGTGGTGGTCTATTAAACTGTGACCATCAGAAGGATACACTATGGGACTAAATATCTAGCACTATGAAAACATCTTCGTGTAACAAAAGACACTGGTTGCTACCGAGCGCTATCGCGCCTGGGTAAGGCAAAAACGCGCCGACTGCTTCAAGCACCGCATACCACCCGTGATGGAGCGGCCGGAACGCGTTGTCCTTCATTGATGAAACATCAGTGAAAACCAACCTCACTAGAGAGCGGGAATGGTCTCGACGCGGAAATCGTCTTGTCATGGATGCGCCATTCGGTTCATGGGGCACTCAGACCTTTATGGCTGGGCTGACCGCCGACGCGATGATCGCACCTTGGGTGATCAAGGGCGCAATGGACGGTGCCGCTTTCACGGCCTATGTCGAAAAGGTACTGGTACCTGAACTGTCGCCCGGAACCGTAGTCATTCTGGACAATCTCGCCACCCACAAGAACGACGAAGCGGCAACAGCCCTGCGGAATGCCGGATGCTGGTTCTTGTTCCTCCTACCCTACAGTCCAGATCTCGCTCCGATCGAAATGGCCTTTTCCAAACTCAAAGCCCACTTGCGCCGGATTGGTGCGCGCTCCTTCGTGGACATGTTCACAGCAATTGCCGAAATCTGCGACATGTACTCACCGCAAGAGTGCTGGAACTACTTTCGGGCTGCCGGATATTTATCAGGTTAAAGGCGGCTTGCTTTAATGCCATGAAAGGCACCCTGATAGATGAACGAATCCAGCGGCTTGAGGTGATTGGTTTCAGATTCAGAATCAGGGCATGAGAAGGCGGCAAATACCAAAAACGAGTGAAAAGGGTGGAAGCGTTAAACCGGTAGATTTGCTCCCCATGCCCCCGTAGTGTATCTTTTACCACACGAAAATACACCACGCAGAATGCTCTATACGTAATTAATATCAATAGCTTAGGGGCTATATTGAGGCGGAGATAAAGTTTCCCTGTCTCTCCGCCACCCACCCCTATCTCTGTCAGCACAGCCTTTTTTTCCCTGTTTTTCCCCGTTTTATCGGGCGCTTGGATTGTGCCATCTGCCAGAGAGACACCCGCCATTCCCCGAGCTAGCGCGATTTCTGCGTATTGTCTCCGGACGCACTATCACGCGCTTCGGTTAGGTCCAAATTTCCCTGCTAACAGGCAATTAACAGGGAAATTCCTCAGATTTCGACCTTTTGAGCAGTTTTTTGCCCTGAATACTCACACTTTATCAATGAGTTACACAAGATTTCCCTGCGCTAAGTAACAGGGAACATTTTCGCGATTATCAGGGAAATTTCCCTCAGGAACAGGGTGTTGAATGTCACTCAGAACTGACCCGGTAAGGGCCAGAATTGTCACTGAGAAATGACCCATGTGCAACCGTGCCCCTGACGGGATTTGTCGGGGGTCATTGGAGTGATAGACATGGGATTTTTGAGCGTAATTCGACGATGGGCACTGAGGGACAAGATGCCCATTCGCGAGATTTCACGGCGGACGGGACTGTCTCGCAACACCATCAGGAAGTATCTGCGGGCTGACATAGTGGAGCCCAGTTTCCAGACGCCCAAGCGGCCAAGCAAGCTGGATCCGTTTGCGGAGAAACTGTCAGGCTGGCTGATTACGGAGCAGCGCAAATCGCGCAAAGATCGATGCACGGCCAAGCAGATGCACGCAGATCTGGTGCAGCTTGGCTTTGATGGATCATATGAACGGGTCGCAGCTTTTGTCAGGGCTTGGAAAGCAGAGCGGCAGCATGTGATGCAAACAACTGGGCGCGGGACATTTGTGCCTTTGGTGTTCCAACCTGGCGAAGCATTCCAGTTCGATTGGAGCGAGGACTGGGCCGTGATCGGCGGCGAGCGTGTCAAGCTTCAGGTCGCCCATATCAAGCTGTCACATAGCAGGGCGTTTTTGGTGCGGGCCTATTTGTTGCAGACGCATGAAATGCTGTTTGACGCGCATTGGCATGCTTTCCGTGTGTTTGGCGGCATTCCGGGCCGTGGCATCTATGACAATATGAAGACGGCTGTTGACCGTGTCGGTCGCGGCAAGCAGCGCGATGTGAATGCGCGCTTTCTGGCGATGACCAGCCACTACGTCTTCGAGCCAGAGTTCTGCAATCCAGCGGCGGGCTGGGAGAAAGGCCAGGTTGAAAAGAACGTCCGCGATGCGCGCCATCGTCTGTGGCAGGTCGCGCCTGTCTTCCGAAACCTTGTAGCCCTGAATGATTGGCTCGAAGGTCGCTGCAAGATGTTGTGGGCCGAGACGGCGCACGGCAGTTTGCCCGGCAGTATTGCCGATGCCTGGGAAGGCGAGAAAGCCGCGCTGATGCCGCTGCCAACAGCCTTTGACGGCTTTGTTGAGCTGAGCAAGCGCGTGTCACCAACCTGTCTGATCACCTTTGATCGCAACCGCTACTCTGTGCCCGCAAGCTTCGCAAACCGCCGTGTCAGCCTGCACATCTACCCTGAGAAATTGGTCGTTGTTACCGAGGGGCAGGTCATTTGCGCCCACCAGCGCATCATTGAAAGATCCCACCGCCAGCTTGGGCGCGTCATCTATGACTGGCGGCATTACCTGGCGGTGGTCCAGCGCAAACCGGGGGCGCTACGCAATGGTGCCCCATTCATGGAAATGCCCGATCCCTTCCGACAATTGCAGGATCAATTACTGCGTAAGCCCGGAGGAGATCGAGAGATGGTCGATATCTTGTCACTCGTTCTGCACCATGATGAACAGGCCGTGCTCTGTGCGGTAGAAATGGCGCTGGAGGCAGGTGTGCCAACCAAGACCCATGTGCTGAACCTGCTTCACAGGCTGGTGGACGGCACTCCGACAGACCAGCCCGATGTGACCCCGCCTTCAGCCCTAGCTCTGAATAAGGAACCTGAGGCCAATGTCAGCCGCTACGACGGGCTGCGGCAAGGAGGAACGCGTCATGCGTCATGACCCCGCCGGTGCGGCTATCGTCATCATGCTGCGCAGCTTGAAAATGCCCGGAATGGCGCAGGCTGTCGGCGATCTGCTTGAACAGGGGGCACCTGCATTTGATGCAGCCGTCCCGGTGCTCTCGCAGTTGCTCAAGGCTGAAATGGCCGAACGCGAGGTGCGCTCAATCGCCTACCACATGAAGGCCGCACGCTTCCCGGCCTACAAGGATCTTTCCGGCTTCAACTTCTCCGCCAGTGAGATCAACGAAGCTTTGGTCCGCCAACTACACCGGTGCGAGTTCATAGACGGCGCTGAGAATGTCGTGCTGATCGGTGGGCCAGGTACGGGGAAAAGCCACGTTGCGACTGCACTCGGCATTCAGGCCATAGAGCATCATCGCAAACGTGTGCGCTTCTTCTCAACGGTCGAACTGGTCAACGCGCTGGAGCAAGAAAAGGCCCTCGGCAAGGCTGGGAAAATCGCTGAGGCACTGGTCAAAACGGACCTCGTCATCCTTGACGAGCTCGGATACCTGCCGTTCAGCACATCAGGCGGCGCGCTGCTGTTCCACCTTTTGAGCAAACTCTACGAACGCACCAGCGTTGTCATCACCACCAACCTCAGCTTCAGCGAATGGGCGACGGTCTTCGGTGATGCCAAAATGACCACGGCCTTGCTCGATCGGCTCACCCACCGCTGCCACATTCTCGAGACCGGCAATGATAGTTATCGCTTCAAAGCCAGCTCAGAAATTGCGAAACAGAAAAGGAAGGAAACAACAGCATTGACCACATCATGACGAAGAAAGCATAACGACTGAGCGGGTCAAATCTCGGTGACAACACCGGGTCAGTTCTGAGTGACATTCAACACCATGTCGGCCTGGATTTCGCGCGGATCGAGCCGCTTTCCAGCTAGGCGTTCCTCGGCTTCCTCGATTGGTTGCGCGAGGTCTGCTTCAGAGAGAAACATGTCTTCCATGCCAGACCGCTGACGATCCTCGAAGTTTTGCCGAAGAGCGCGGAGTGCGTTCAACTCCAGCGCTCTCTCGCGTCCCCGTTTGAGGTTGCCGTTGATCCTGGCGGTGATTTCGGGGGGCACATAGATCGAGGCGCGTCGTTCATGGAAGGCGAGCAATCCGTCCAAGCCCTGGTTTCCCATCAATGTCGCTGACAGGCACGACGTCCAGATCGCCGGGCTTTGCTCAAAGACGAGAGAACGTCTCGACGGGGCGAGATACCGGGAGTTCAATCGGTGACTCTCGTCCACGATCATGGACGCTGACGATCGTGCGCCTCGATTGATCTCAGCCAGCTCTTCGGCCTGATCGCCCTTCTTTTGGGATAATTGGCTATGCTTAATGAGATCGAGATTGGGAGGCTTGATCTTGGTCCAATTGCTGAGAACGCTTGCCGGAATGATGCCGAGCGCACCATTGCGCGTTTGATCCGGACGTTCATTTCCATGTCTTAGAACAACGCTCGAATGCATCGTCGGTAGGACCGTCGCCAAGTGCTTGCCGATGTCTGTCTTACCTGCACCTGTCGGTGCTTCGACAAATGCAAACCCGTGTTCGTAGGCAGTCCCTGCGGCCTCGTAGACGAGGTCGGTCTGGAACGGCAGCGGCGATCGCCCAGCGGCGCCGTCACCGCCAACACGCCACGGCGCATAGGACATCATTTCGTGAACTGTTCGGGCGAGGGCTTCTTCGGCGCTTACAGGCCTCAGAAGTGCCCTAAGGATCTCGAGAGCTTGTTCAGTCCAGTCGGTACCAAGCGTCCAGAAGTCTTCGGCAGCTGCGCGACGCGTTGTGGCAAGATCAGGGAAAGCTTGAAGATCGTCGACGTACTCGAGGTTGCGTCTAAGGCCGCCAACCGAGAAGTTGGCGCTGCCGGCGAGCCCCCCTGCGTCACTGATGAAGAGCTTCGCGTGAAGCATCGCATGGGTACGACCGAACCGTTCCCAGGCCAAATCACTATCGAAGATACGAAGCGAGATAGCTCCCGATGCGATCGCATCGTAAGCCAGGACAGCCCGCAACTCGTCGAGGGAACGTAGCGAAAGCCCGCGCGTTTCAAGGAAGTAGTCACGGGCTTCTTCCGAAAGCTCACGCCCATCACCGTCCATGCGGCTTTGATTATCGGTATTCGTTCCGAATATGATCCGGATCGTGTCGGGGCGCTCCGCCACGATGCTTGGCCGAACGCGAAGTATGATCGACATCGCGGACAGAAAGTCCTGGTATCCGGTCACGACCAGAGCGTGCGATCCATTCAGAGTGTGCTCAACGAGCTTTTGGACTGATTGCTCACCGTTTGTCGCCCAGACCAGTTCATGCTCGGTGGCGCGTTCGGACGTGGGCGTAGGCTCGACATCGGCGCCCACAGCCTCTTGCTCGCGTTCCTTGGAACCACGAAACAAAAACCTTGATATGAAACTGTCTGCTCGCTCGCGCGCCATTCCGGTCACCTCGCAAGCAGTCTAGCGGTTCAAATGATTCCTCCAACCCATTGAATTCGGAACAATTCACATCGGGCATGGAAAACTGGTGAACCGGAACGTCTTTCCCTTGGGTCAGTCGCTCCGGCTCCCATGCGAGGTAATTCTCGCAAGTCTGGCCGAGTGGATAATCTCGGCTTGGTGGGCCCCGCGCGGGATCGCCGCCATCCCCACCGCCGCGCTTGATCCGCCCCACCGTGCGGCGTCTCCTGCGGTCCCCGCGCTTCTATGGGTCCGGGTCCCCAAATGCAGCTCAGCCGAAATTGACCGAACTGCTCGGATTAGGAGGCCAAGGCCTCCGTCTCCGTGATCTTTTCGAACTCAGGCAGAAACTCGGGATGATACATCTCGAGATACCGTGTGATGCGCGCATTGGTGATGAGCTTTGAAACGTAGCCGCGGGCCAGAACCAGATCGAGGTGATCACTGCCGTAGGTATCTTCGACCAAGCGCAATTCTCGCTCCAGGTTTGCGGATTCACGCTCCATCAGCTCGAGTTGCTGGCGGGAGATCCCTTTCACAGCTTTAGGCTTCTCCGGATCTTTCAGCTGGCTGGCCGGCGTCGCAGCCAAAAGTGAGCGGGCGTAATTGACGGTGTACTTGTTCATCGTCACCATCAGTTCCGCAGCCTCGATCTGACGCATCGGCTTCATTTTCTTCAGGATTTGGAACCCGGTCAGCGCGACCTGCTTATCCTTGAGAAGCTCAGCTGCCTCCGGGCAGATCCCATCCAGAAGTCGCTTTTTGTCTTGCAAGGATTTGACATTCACATTGAGGGCGCGCGCCAACCGCTCCTCCGGCACACCACGTTCGAGCGCCTTCAGGATCATCTTGTGCTCCTGAATGGTGGCAAGGCGGCTGATGCGCTTGTTGTAGGTAAAGGCCTCGTCGTCCGTCGAAACCTGACACGGCGCATCCTTCTCGTCGAGTTCCGTCAGTATCGCGAGGCGCACGTGCCCATCGAGCAGCATGTATTTCTCGGGATCGGATTGGTCGCGGACAACGACGAGGGGCTCGACAAGTCCAACCTCTTTGATGGAAGCGACGACCTGGCGATATTTGACCGTATCCTTGGTTTCTTTTCGAACGGCGTAGAGCGGACAGATCTGTTCGAGAGGCAGCTGAATGAGATCTTTTTCAAACGCCATGTTAATCGATTTGGAGCGTCCGGATCGTGCCATCAGAGGTCTCCCGTTCGAGCGGCCAGGCGGTCAGAGAGGTTCTTCGGAATCGTCGCCAATCCTTCGGCCCTGAGAAGGGTGACGAAGTTTTCGTCATTCAAGAGTTTGCGAAGGGCCTCCGTGATGAACATCAGCTCGTTGCGCGTTGCTGTCGCCTTACGCAGAAGGACTTGTTTCTTTTCGACGTCGTTCTGATAGGTCCGGATCAAGACTTCGACTGACAGCGAGCGCCTTTTCTTCCGGTCTGCACTTGGTTGTCCTTTTCCGTACTGCTGACGTGCCTCGACCAGGCGTTTCGCGGCCATCAGTCGACCTCCGCGCAGCTGGTTGTTCTCATAGGCCTCGCGGAGAACGTCCTGCACTTCCGTATCTTTTGCCTCAGCGATATCAACGGCGACGCTGACCGGAAGCTTTCCGCTCTCAACGGCTCTGAGCAGTCTATGCTCGCTGCTCTCGAGGAGCCGAAGGACACCGCGGACATACTTGAGAGAAAGCTGGGTCTTGCGCGCGATCTCCGGGCCAGAATAGCCACGCTCCTTCAAGCCTTTGATATCGCGCAGAAGATCAAGGGCGCGATGTTGGCGACGCGCCAGGTTCTCCACGAGACTCATCACGAGGCAATCTTCGCTGCTGGCATCAATCACGATCGCAGGGATCTCTGTTTGTCCGAGTTCTTGGAAGGCCTCGAGGCGCCCCTGGCCACAGACCAAATCGTATCGCAAGCCATCATCGGTCTGGCGGGCTGCGACGGTGATCGGCCGTTTCAGTCCGAGCTCGGCGATGTTGTCGACGATCTCCCTAAATGCTTTCCGATTGCGAACCCGCGGGTTCACCACAGTGATGCGATCCATCGGGATCAATTCGGCGGTCTGGGGTTGCGGATCTGGCATCAGGCCACCTCCGGTACTGGGACGTGGATCGCCATGTCGAACAACGGGTCCAGCGTCTCGAAGCGATAGGCATCGAGCGACAAGCCGTTGTGCTCGGCCAGCCGGATGCGGGGAAGAGTCATGTCGAGGCTGGGGAGCAGATAGTAGTCGAGCGGCCGTTGGTTTGGCCGATCCATGCGGACGGCGATCGTGATGTCGGGTTTGAGGCTCATGTCGAAGCGGATGTTCCACCGCAAAGAGCCCGCATTGGTTTCGTTGCAACGGACGATGACAAGAGACGCGGTGAATTCACCGTTTATGGTGAGCAGGTCTGTCTTGGCGTGTCGTTCGACGCTGCCGCCCGAAGCTTCGATGCCGGCAATCGTCTCAGAAACGATATCCGGATGGAGATCGCGCAAGCGTCGATTGATGTCGATATATCTGTAGTCTCGATCGGGCTTGAACCCGACCAGCCGGTAGGCGCGAAGCAGGCTGCCAAACCGTGATCGGTACGCGCTGCTCGAGGGCAGCGCATCGGCCTCATCGATGACGAGACCGGACAGAAAGCCCTGGGCCTTGAACACCTCTTTCAAACCTTCGAGCATTTCGTCGTCGGTGAGCTTGCTAGATCGCGCGCTGATGATGGCGCTGGCGGCTGCAAACAGATCCGGATCGACGATCCCCTCGAAGGCACCCTCGGCGCGGATCCAGATCTCGGGATCGTTTTGGACACGCCGCTTCTTCAGCTTGAATGAGCTGCGGTTCCAGACGTTGTTCCCGATATACTTCTCGTTGATCAGGATTTGGTGGACGGTCCCGCGGGTCCAGGCGCGACCGAGATCCGTCAGGATGCCGCGGGCATTCAGAGCTTCGGCAATTTCGGTCTCGGATTTCAGGTCTTCAACGAAGGCTTGGAAAATCTCTTGGACGACAGCGATCTCTTCCGCGGGCCCCGGGACGAGGGTGACGCGATCCGTCTGGATGCTCTTGTGCTCGCCGCGCTCCAGGATGCCCTTCGTTACCCCATGCTCGTCGATCAGCATGCGCCGCAGGCCGAAGCCGGGTGGGCCGCCTTGGCGATAGCCCAGTTCAATCAAACGGCTTTGACCGGTGAAGACCTTTTGCGAGAGTTCCCGGCTGTACTCGCCTGCCATGGCGCGCTTGACGCCTTTGACGATCGTAGAGACCGGGCTGCCGTCGTTCTCGAATTGCTCGGCGCAATAGATGACGGAGATGCCGGCGCGTTTGCAGATGTACTCGTAATACGCGCTTTCGTCCGCATCCTGAAACCGGCCCCAGCGGCTGATATCGTAGACGAGCACCACTTCGAAATCCGTGCGACCGGACTGAATGTCGTCAATCAGTTGCTTGAGTCCGTCGCGGCCATGGATCCTTAGACCGCTCTTTCCCTCATCCGAATAGGTACGGACGATCTCGATCCCGCGTTGCACAGCATAATGCGCGATCGCGTCAGACTGGTTCTCGGTCGAATAGCGTTGATGCTCGGTCGACATGCGGACGTATTGAGCAGCGCGCCGAGGCTGCGCTCCCTTTGGCGCCATTGCGCCTCCGTCATGTCCGTCCCTCCAGCTCAAGAACCGAGCCTTTCATTTTTCGTCTTTGCCAAGTCGCTGGGAATGCATGTGATTCCATGGGGCCGAAGCATAGACGCGGAGGTTCGGAAAAATGTTTCCTAAGATGGGCAAGACTTTTCCAGATGACGACGAAGGGAAGGTCGATCGATTAAAATACCAAATGGCCATTGCGGCTGCTCTGAAGCGGGAGCTCGGCGGATCTCATCGGGCGATCAAGCTTGTGATGCGTTGGACAGGCGTCTCGGAACGAACGGCCAAGAACTGGCTCGCGGGCTCCCACGGCCCGGCTGGTGAGCACCTGGTCGAGCTCATGCGGAATTCGAACGAGGTGTTGGCTGCGGTGCTTGTGTTGGCCGGGCGAGGCGAGTTGAAGATTGGGGCGGGACTTCATGAAACTCGCGAAACCCTTCTTCAGGTGCTCCAGGTCTTGGACGGCCATCTCGGAATTTCCGAGGCAGGGGCTGGTGAAAACGAGTAGGGGGCGTTTCGCGCCAGGTATGCGGCACTCCTGAGTAGAGCGACATTCAGTTCGAAGTCGCTTCGCTCGACCAAAACCGAGAAAATTCAGAAAGTTAGAAAATCGTCCGGAGTTCCCGGGGTGTTCTCGTGCGCCGCTATTTTAGTAGAGACTGGTTCGCATTGGTCTCCCAGCACCGCCACAAGACCTTTTGCAATCGGATTTTCCGGCTACCGGCCCGCTTACGCTGCCGCCAGCCGTGCCAGTTCCTCAGCGACGTGACGGGCAAAGCTCAGATCGTCCAGAATGGCGCGGTGCAGCACGGGTTTGGCGCCTTTCGCTTTCCGGATCACGCCGCTCTGGTATTTTCCGGGGCCGATCTGGAACACCAGGGGGCGCCACGCGCCGCCCTCGTCTTCCTTGATGCCGCCCGAATGCACCAGAAGCGCGCCGTCGGGTTTGTACTCATACTCAATCGTCAGGTCCATTTTAAACCCTTTCGTTGTCATCGTTACACCTCAACAAGGGCGCGGCCAGACCGGCCACGACCGGGTACACATCTTACCCGGGTTCTTTCACCGCACAATCAAGGTGTGGATATGACCGGTTTGGCGCATGCTGTGGCGGGTTTAAGACAGGGTTGTGGCCGGCCTGAGTTCAGCAGAACGGAAATTGATGCCGTAGGGGAGACAATTTGGCGGATGCCGGGCGGTATCTTGGGATTTCTCGGCATAAATTGCTGGCATTGTTTCTTGTCGCGATACAAAAGCGCGGTTTCGGCATGGTTTTGATTTCTGGCGGATGTGCCCAGATTTGATTGCTGCGATATGCGAAACACTCTGTTTCCGTTTTTGAATTTGGCCGCGTCAGGCGGATTGCGGCAATTCCCAGAACTGGCTGCCTGGCACCGGATCGGGTGGAAAACAGCCCGGTTTTAGGCAGTTTCCGCCCCTGCCCCTTGAAAACACCGCAAGTCCGTCCCGTTCTTGCCGCATTTCACCGCATGATGAAGCTGTCGATATCTGTGAGGACCGTGGGCATGAGTGACCAGTCAACCAAAATCCGCCACGCACGCCTGTTCGAAATGCTGCGTCAGCAGAATCAGGCCTCGCGCACCGTGGCCCGCGTCAAAGGGTTCGAGGTGCGCAAGATCAGCGCCGAAGAAGCGGATGAGATCAAGGCGATGGCAAAACGCTCGTTCGAGATGCGCGCCTGATCAGTCCTCCGGGTCTCCGCGATAGCCTGTGGCAACAACAAACTTTTCCGAACTGTCCGCGCGCGATGCGGGCGGTTTGACGTTTGCAACCTTGTCGAACCGTTGCTTCAGAACCTTCTGCAAATCGCCTTCCGCGCCGCCGGCCAGAACCTTGGCCACAAAGGTGCCGCCCTTTTCCAGCACGTCAAAGGCGAAATAGGCCGCCGCCTCGCACAGCGAGATAATGCGCAAATGATCGGTTTGCTTGTGCCCGGATGAACTGGCCGCCATATCCGACATCACCACATCGGCGCGCCCGCCCAGCCATTGCTTGACCTTTTCATCGGCATCGTCTTCCAGAAAATCCAGCTGATATAGGTCGGTCCCCGCGATCGGTTCCATTTCCTGAAGATCCACGCCCAGCACGCGCCCCACCGCCTTGCCGGATCGTTCGCCCAATGCATTGACGCGCTTGACTGCCACCTGGCACCACCCGCCCGGCGCACAGCCCAGATCAACGACCCGCGCCCCCGGCACCAGAAAGCGGAACTTTTCATCCAGCTCCAGTATCTTGTACGCGGCGCGCCCTCGATAGCCTTCGGCCTGCGCGCGGCGCACATAGGGGTCGTTCAGCTGCCGTTGCAACCAGCGCGTCGAACTCAGCTTGCGGCCGCGCGCGCTTTTGACCTTGACCTTCAGGTCGCGCTCGCCGCGTCCGGATGTGTTCTTGCCTGTGGGTGTCTTTGCCATGATCCGATGTGGGCCCCTGCCCGCTTCATTTGTCCAGAAATACTCGAAATCCGCCGAAATGTCCCGGCGAACACGCGTCTTTATGTCAGAACGGCCCGTCTTCCAAGACTCCATCGGCACTCATCTGCGCATAAAGCAGTCCTTCGCGCAGGCCGCGGTCAGCCACTGACAGGCGGTCGGTCGGCCACACCCGCATCAGCGCCTGCAAAATCGCCGATCCCGACATGATCAGCGCCTGCCGGTCCTGTCCGATGCGCGGATCGTTGCGCCGCCCTTCGGGGCCCTGATCCAGATAGCCGCGGATCACCTTGTCGATCTGGTCGGTTGTCATGCGCAGCCCGTCCACCTTGGTGCGGTCATAGCGTTTCAGCCCCAGATGGGTCGCCGCCACGGTGGTGACAGTGCCGGATGTGCCGACAATCTGAAAGCGTTCGCGCTCCTGCACGTCCTTGTAGGGTGCGAAATCCATCATATTCTCTTCAAAATGCCAGCTCATCAGCGCAAAGCGTGCGGCATCGTCTTCGACATCGTTGAACTGGTCACGCAGGGTGGCCACGCCCAAAGGCACCGATATCCAGTCAATCACCTTGGCGGCGGGAAACGGGCTTTCGGGCGGATGAAACCCCGCATGCAGGCGCATGATTGCGCGCGGGCGGTCGCGCTTGGGTACAGAGCTGATGTCGATCCAGACCAGTTCGGTCGATCCGCCGCCAATATCCACCACCAGCAATTGTTCGGTTTTGGTGCTGACCAGCGGGGCGCAGGAAATTACCGCCAGCCGTGCCTCTTCCTCGGGCTGGATGATTTCCAGTTGCATGCCGGTTTCGCGCCGTACCTGCCGGATGAAATCCTGCGCATTGCGCGCGCGCCGGCACGCTTCGGTCGCGATCAGGCGCATGTTCTGGACGTTGTTGCGTTTCAGCTTTTGCTGGCAGATGCGCAGCGCCTGTACCGTGCGCGCCATCGAATTGCGCGATAGGCGACCGGTGCGTTCCAGCCCCGCGCCAAGCTGGACGGATTTGGAAAAGCTGTCGACAACATGAAACCCACTGCCCTTGGGCTGGGCAATGAGCATACGGCAACTGTTCGTGCCCAAATCCAGCGCTGCATAAAGCGCGGCGGGATCAGGCGGTTTCGGCGCGGGGCTGTCAACCGGCTTTGGGAACGCGCCCGCACCAGTGGGACGCTTGGGCGCCATGTGACACGCCCTCCATTTTCGAGTTGGGTTCACGCTAACGCCTTGCGTTTAAACGCGCAAGCGTCACGCGATAGCGCGGCTCATAAAGAAGGTGCATATCTTTCATGCCGGCGCGTCTGGTTGTGGTGCCGTGATCGTGCAAGGTTCACAACGTCGCGGACAGGGCGCGTTCTGTCGAAAAACGGCAGTGCCGGAGGGGATGTCTGCACTAGATAGATGTAAATTCGGCGCGGCTAGGGAATCACACATGCCAGAGGTCACAATTGTTTATTGGCGCGATATTCCGGCGCAGGTTATCGTGGGCAAGGGCCGCCGTGGTTCCAAACGCCAGTTGGAAGAACGCTTTGAGCAGGCAATTGACCGCGCCGCCATGAAGATCGGCGCGGAAGATACCGATGCCTATCTTGCCGAATGGCGCAAAGCCGCCCCCTACGAGGTCGAAGGCGACCCCGCCCAGATCGCCGAGGCCGAGGCCGTGCGTCTGGAAACCGAATTTGATCGCGACCGGATCAAGGCGCTGATCGCCAATGATGGCTGGGCCCAGGGCTGAGCCGACACCGTTCCATATGGGAGGCCGCAATGGCTTTGTTCAATTTCAAGAAACGTGAAGACGTTGGCGTGAAACCGGTCGATCCAAAGGTCGAGGCGTTTTTGCAGGACTATTCGATCGAGGTGATGCCCCGCACCGCCGAGAAGGTCGAGAATTTCCGCGATCTGCTGCCTGCAGGCACCCGTGTCTACATCGCCCATATCGAAGGCACACCGATAGACGATATGGTCGCCACGGCCCGGCGCCTGTCGCTGGACGGATTTCCGGTCATGCCGCATTTCCCGGCCCGCATCATCAAGGACAGCGCCACGCTGGCCGACTGGATTGCACGCTATCAGGGTGAAGCGGGTGTCGATCAGGCACTGGTGCTGGCCGGTGGCGTGGAAAAACCGCATGGCGATTTTCACAGCTCCATGCAGCTGCTTGAGGATGGCGCGTTTGATCGCGCCGGATTCAAACGGTTGCACGTGGCTGGCCACCCCGAAGGCAACCGCGACATCGACCCCAAGGGTGGCAGCAAGAATGTGGATGATGCCCTGCGCTGGAAGCAGGCGTTTTCGGAAAAGACCGATGCCAAGATGGCGCTTGCCACCCAGTTCGCATTCGAGGCCGGCCCGATCATCGCATGGGCCGACAGCCTGAAGGCCGCGGGTATCGAACTGCCGATCCATATCGGCATTGCCGGACCCGCCAAATTGCAGACGCTGATCAAGTTCGCGATTGCCTGTGGTGTCGGTCCGTCGCTTAAAGTGCTGCAAAAACGGGCCAAGGATGTCAGCAAACTGCTGCTGCCCTTCGAACCGAATGACGTGGTCGCGGAACTGGCGGCGCACAAGGCGGCCAATCCCGATTTCAACATCACCAATGTTCACTTCTTTCCCCTGGGCGGCATCAAGACCAATGCCAACTGGGCCATCGAAAATGGCGGCGCTTCGGCCCGTCCTGCAAATCAAGCCTAAAAGGACGCGCGCATGACCCGTACGATTGTCGAAAGTAAAACCAAAACCGCCATTATCGGATTTGATCAACCGTTCTGTGTGATCGGTGAACGGATCAACCCGACCGGACGCAAGAAACTGGCCGCCGAACTGGAAGCGGGTGATTTTTCGACCGTTGAGAAAGATGCGCTGGCGCAGGTTGCGGCGGGTGCGACCGTGTTGGATGTGAATGCGGGCGTGGTGTATAATTCCAACCCGAACCCCAACGAAACCGAACCTCCCCTGATGCGCAAGATCCTGGAACTGGTACAGGGGCTGGTGGATGTGCCCTTATGCATCGACAGCTCGGTGCCGGGTGCGCTGGAAGAAGGCTTGAAAGTCTGCGAAGGCCGGCCGCTGCTGAACTCGGTCACCGGCGAAGAAGACCGTCTGGAACTGATCCTGCCTCTGGTCAAGAAATACAATGTGCCGGTGGTGGCGATTTCAAACGACGACACCGGCATTTCCGAAGATCCCGATGTGCGGTTCGAAGTGGCAAAAAAGATCGTGCAGCGCGCGGCCGATTTCGGCATCCCCGCGCATGATATCGTGGTTGATCCGCTGGTGATGCCAGTGGGCGCGATGGGCACGGCGGGCTTGCAGGTGTTTGCCCTTGTGCGTCGTTTGCGCGAAGAACTGGGTGTGAACACAACCTGCGGCGCATCCAACATTTCGTTCGGTCTGCCCAACCGTCACGGCATCAACAATGCGTTTCTGCCGATGGCAATGGCGGCGGGAATGACATCTGCGATCATGAACCCTGTCGCCCTGCCTGTCGGGCCGATCAAGCTGCAGGAAAAACGCGATGAACTGGCCGCCGCCGGCATTATCGTGCCTGATGATATCGACCCCGAAGTGCTGGCCAATCTAACCGGTCTGGGATCAACCAAACCGCGCGCGGGCAAGGAAATGGAAGCAATTCGCGCCGCCAATTTCCTGACCAACAATGATCCGCATGGCGGGGAATGGATCAAGTTCAACAAACAGCCGCCCAAAGCCGGCGAAGAAGGCCGTGGCCGCGGTGGTCGCGCTGCAGGCGGGCGCCGCCGGCGCGCCTGATCCCTTCCGCCTGACCCCATTGAAACCTGGCCGATGCGCTGCACGGGCAGGTTTTTTTGTGCCCGCCCCCTGCTGCAAAAGGCCGGGCTGCGGCTTGTGGAAAAAAAAATCGTGACAGCCCTGCCCTGTCATTGCATTCTCTTTCAAATCAACAAGCGGCCAAAGTCGCGATCATCAACGGGAGAGAGACATGACATCTTTGAAATGGACACGGCGCATGATGATGGCGGCCACGGCTTCCAGTTTGTCGTTCGTGGCCCCGGTCTTTGCGGGCGGACATCAGGTTGTGGACAGCATTCATTTTCTGATCCCCGGCGGTGCCGGTGGCGGATGGGACGGTACGGCGCGCGGCACTGGCGAAGCGCTGACCAAGGCCGGCCTCGTGGGCACTGCGAGCTATGAAAACATGTCGGGCGGCGGCGGCGGAAAGGCGATCGGCTACCTGATCGAAAACGCCGAAAGCCAGCACGGCACGCTGATGGTGAACTCGACCCCGATCATCATCCGGTCCCTGACCGGCGTGTTTCCGCAAAACTTTCGCGATCTGACGTTGGTGGCGGGCACAATCGGCGATTACGCGGCAATTGTGGTCAGCAAGGACAGTCCGATCAATTCGATGGCGGATCTGGTCGCCGCCTATCAGGCGGATGTCAGTGGCACGGCGATCGGCGGCGGATCGGTTCCCGGCGGAATGGATCATCTTGTGGCCGCGATGGTCATGAAGGCGGCTGGCGAAGATCCTACTGCGGTCAAATACATTCCCTATGATGCGGGCGGCAAGGCCATGGCGGCGCTGTTGTCGGGCGAGATTGCAGCGCTCAGCACCGGGTTTTCCGAAGCGGTTGATCTGGCAAACGCCGGCGAGGTCAAAATCATCGGCGTAACGGCAGATGACCGTGTCGCGGCTTACGGTGATGCGCCGACAATGCAGGAACAGGGTATTGATGCCACGTTCGTGAACTGGCGCGGTTTCTTTGGCGCACCCGGTCTGCCCGCAGAAAAGGTTGCGGCCTATCAGGATGCCCTGACCAAGATGTATGAAACCCCCGAATGGGAAGCCGTGCGCGCCCAGAACGGATGGGTGAACATCCACAATTCAGGCGCTGATTTCGAAGCCTTCCTTGAAAAACAGGAACAGGTGATCGGCGATCTGATGAAAGAGCTTGGGTTCTTGTAACCCGGCCCCGCCCTTGCGCCCGCCTGTTGACGCGGGCGTAAGGCTGGCCGGTTCTGCATAATCCCCGCAGCAGCAAAAGGAATAAGCCCATGGCGTTGGACCGCTGGATCGCGCTGATTATCCTTTTGATCTGTCTGGTCTATGGCTACGCCGCATTCTTTACGATGGATCAGGGCATGGCCCCGTTCATGCAGCGCAATCCGATCTGGCCATCAACCTTTCCCAAAGTGCTGTCCGTCATGGCGGTTTGCTGCACATTGATCATCCTGCTGGGACTGGAAAAAGGGTCAGGCGGCCCCAAGGACGGCGAAATTGATTATACCCGTCTGGGGGATTACAAGATCGGGCAAGCTGCGATCCTGTTGGCCTTGATGGTGGCTTATGCGCTGTTGCTGCGCCCGGCCGGCTTTCTGGCATCTACGGTCGGGTTTCTGGTGCTGGGCGCGGTTGTTCTGGGCGAGCGGCGGTTCCATATCCTGATCCCGGTGGCTGCGGTTGCGGCAGGATCCATCTGGTATCTGGTGCAGGAAGTTCTGGGGATTTTCCTGCGTCCCTGGCCGTTTTTCATGGGGATATAGATCATGCTTGAAGGTATTCTGATCGGGCTCGGAACCGCTTTTTCCCTGACCAACATCCTGATGGTGATCGGCGGATGCCTGATCGGCACCTTCATCGGAATGTTGCCGGGATTGGGGCCGATGTCGATCATTGCCATCATGATTCCGGTTGCCATTTCAATCGGCGATCCCTCGACCGCACTGATCCTGTTGGCCGGTGTCTATTACGGCGCGATTTTCGGGGGATCCACTTCTTCAATCCTGATAAACGCCCCCGGCGTCGCGTCTACCGTGGCGACCAGCTTTGACGGCTATCCGCTGACCCGGCAAGGCAAGGCTGGCAAGGCGCTGACCGTTGCGGCGATTGCATCCTTTTGCGGCGGCACAATCGGGGCCGTTTTGCTGATGATCTTCGCGCCCGCGCTGGCATCGGTCGCGCTGCTGTTCCATTCGGCGGAATACTTTGCCCTCATGGTGGTCGGGTTGTCGGCGATCGCGGCTTTTGCGGGTACGGGACAGGTGGCCAAGGCTGTATTGATGACGGTGCTTGGCCTGATCATGGCCACGGTGGGCGAAGGTGCCCTGTTCAACCTGCCCCGATTTACCATGGGTGTGATTGATCTGCAGTCGGGCTTTGGCTTTATCACACTGGCCATGGCCATGTTCGCCCTGCCCGAGGCGATTTATCTGGTGCTGGATCCCAACCGGTCAAGGACCGAAGGTGGCACCAACGAAATCAAGGATTTGCGAATTACCGCTGATGAAGCGCGCAGCATCGCCCCTGTGATCGGCCGCCAGTCGGTTCAGGGATTTCTGATCGGGGTATTGCCCGGGGCCGGTGCAACAATCGCGTCGTTTCTGGGCTATGCAGTAGAACGCAATATCGCATCCAAGGCGGATCAGGAACAGTTCGGCAAAGGCAGCCTGAAAGGGCTGGCCGCGCCCGAAAGCGCCAATAACGCCGCCTGCACCGGATCGTTTGTACCGCTGCTGACACTGGGCATACCCGGATCGGGGACTACGGCCATTCTGTTGGGGGCATTGATCGCGTTGAATGTATCACCGGGGCCGCGCCTGATGGTGGACCAGCCCGAAATTTTCTGGGCGGTGATCATTTCGATGTATCTGGGCAATGTAATCCTGCTGATCCTGAACCTGCCTTTGATACCTTATATCGCCAAGGTTCTGGCCGTGCCGCGCACCTTCCTGATCCCGTTCATTCTGTTTTTCACGCTGATGGGGGCTTATATCGGCCAGAACAATGCAACCGAATTGTTGATCCTTGTTGGCCTTGGCGTGTGCGCGACGGTGTTGCGCTTTGCAGATTATCCGCTGGCCCCGTTGCTGATCGGGTTCATTCTGGGCGCGATGCTGGAAAACAATTTCGCGCGTTCGATGCAACTCTACGATGGAATTGGCTTCATTCTTGAACGCCCGATGACGATGGGCCTGCTGGGCGTCGCTGTTTTGCTGGTCATCCTGCCCAGTTACCGCGCACGGCGCGCCCGACTGCGGGCGCAGGGGGTTGCAGACGGCGACTAGGACGTCGGCGACGTTCAGGTCAGGACAACCATCGCAACTGTAAAGATCGCGCAGAACACCGCGACGAATTCCAGAAACACCAGTGCGGTCAGCGCCGGTTTTGAACCGGGTGGGGTTTCGATGATTTCAAGGTGCAGATCATTCTGCGTTTTGGGGCGCACATTTGCCATACGAACATACTTTCAAAATCGGGACTGGTTACGTGACTGTCACTACCCTGCGCTGCACCGGTGGTTTCTTTAAGGCGAATTCCGGAAAAGTTGGCGGCATCTTCACGACGTCACGTTTCCCGGCACCGGCTGTGAACTGCACTTGCATCACCCCTTGGACACGGTTAGCCCTGCCGCCATGAATTTGCCCTATCACACCCCGCTTACACCCGATCAACAACGCGCCGCCGGTTTGCAGGAACCGCAGCCAATGGCCATTGCAGATCGCGTTCGGTTTGCCGAACTGGACGTGCTGAACCACGTCAACAACAAGGCGTATATGACGTGGTTTGAAACTTTGCGGGTCGAGTATTTCAACCGTTTGGCGCGCCCTTATTACGATGACGACCAGCCACGCCCCCGGATTGTTCTGGGACAGGGCACGGTGCGCTACATCAAGGAAATGCTGATGGGCGAGGATTACGTGACCACCTGCCGGGTCAAGGCGTTTCGCAACACCTCCTGCACCATGGAACAGCAGTTGTGGTCAGGTGATCTGCGGGCCGTATTTACCTGTGTCAGCGTCCTGCTGATGCCCGATGGTTCGGGCCGGATGCCGCTGCCGGACGCGCTGAAACAGCGGTTTCTGGACGTGGATGGCGCGATCGCCGAATAAGGCCTAATCGCGCCAGCGGTGGACAAAACCGACAAGGGCGCGGGTTGATCCGTCTTTGCCCTCGGCGGATGCGTGGCCTTCGATTATCGGGCCCAGCGAGGTGGCCAGTTCCTTGCCCAGTTCGACGCCCCATTGATCAAATGAATTGATGTCCAGTATCGCGCCTTCAACGAACACGCGGTGTTCATATAGTGCGATGAGCTGGCCCAGCACAAAGGGTGTCAGTTGCGGATAGGCCAGCGTGACCGACGGGCGGTTGCCGGGAAAGACGCGGTGTCGGGCCTGCCGGTCCAGTTCGGCACCGGTATAGCCTTTGGCTTGCATAAGCGCGCGCGCTTCCTGCAGGGATCGGCCCTGCATCAGGGCCTCGGACTGGGCCAGACAATTGGCCACCAGCAGATCGTGATGATGGCGCAATTCGGGTTCGTGCCCCTCGGCCGCGATCATGAATTCGCAGGGGATCACGCGCGTGCCCTGATGGATCAACTGGTAAAACGCGTGCTGTCCGTTGGTTCCGGGCGCGCCCCACACCACCGGCCCCGACGGTACCGTCAGATCGCTGCCATCCATCGCCACACGCTTGCCGTTGCTTTCCATTTCAAGCTGTTGAAGATAGGCGGGCAACTGCCCCAACCGCTGGTCATAGGGCAAAACGGCACGGGTGGCATAGCCGCAGACCTGATTGTGCCACAGCCCAACCAGCGCCAGCAGAACCGGCATGTTTTCATGCCAGTCGGCGGCCTGAAAATGTATGTCCATCGCCTGTGCGCCGCGCAGGAATGCCCCAAACGCATCCTTGCCGATGGCGATCATCAAGGACAGGCCGATCGGCCCCCACAGGGAATAACGCCCGCCCACCCAATCCTGAAACCCGAACACGCGTTCACGCGGTATGCCAAAGGCACCGGTCTTGTCCAGATTGCTGGACAGCGCCACAAACTGCGCCTTCGGATCGCCGCCATGATCCTGCATCCACGCCCGCGCCGTGCGCGCGTTGGTCATGGTTTCGATAGTGCCAAAGGTTTTCGAGGCCACGATGATCAGCGTGGTTTTTGCATCCAGTCCGCGCAGAGTGTCGGCGATATGCGCACCATCCACGTTTGATACAAAATGGCAGCGTGGTCCGTCGTGATAGGGCGACAGCGCCTGCACGGCCATGGAGGGCCCCAGATCGGACCCGCCGATGCCGATGTTGACCACATCGGTCACGGGACCGGAGCGGACCTGATCGGAATATTCTGCCATCCGCGCCAGCGTGTCCCTGACCTCGGGCATCACATCCTGCCCGTCGACCAGAACCGCTCCGCCATCCAGATTGCGCAAGGCTGTGTGCAAGACCGCGCGCGCTTCGGTGTCGTTGATCGGGGCGCCGGCAAACATTGCGCCGCGTTTTTCAGCAACGCGGGCGGTGACTGCCAGATCGATCAGGGCGGCGCGGGTGTTTTCATCAATGTTGGTCTTTGAATAGTCGAACAGCATGTCACCCGCTGTCACGCTGAAGTCTTGCGCGCGCCCGTCTTTCTGAAACAGATCAAGGATCGGGCGGTCCCTGACGCGCGTGTATTCCGATTTCAGGTCTTGCCACACGGTCCCTACTCCGCCCAGTGCACGGTCATGTCATCCATGATCGCATTGATCGGCGCGTCTTCTGGGGGAAGGGATCGCGCGCGTTCAAGTGCGGCGCGTTTTTCTGCGCCAAAGATCACCAGATGTTTAGATAATGCGCCGTCCAGCACGCGCGCGCTCAGGCTGACGCGGGTTTCGGGCTGGCCATCAATGCGCATGGGAACAAGGATCGGCGCTTGCGGGTCCAGCGCGGCAGCCAATTGGTCCGCGCCCGGAAACAGGGATGCGGTGTGCATATCCGCGCCCATCCCGAACAGCGCAATCGAGATTGGTAATTCCGGCACCAGTTCGGATTCCAGTTCGGGCAGAACGTCTTCGGGTGTGTCGGCCTTGACGTAAAGCGGCAGGTACCGCGCGGCTGCCGCCCGTTCCACAAGCAGGCGTTCGCGCACCAGTTTGGTGTTCGATCTGTCGTGATCCTCGGGAACCCAGCGTTCGTCGGTCAGGAAGATATGCACGCGTGACCAATCCAGATCGGCGGCGCACAACACGTCGAAAATCGGCCCCGGCGTTGTTCCGCCGGGCACGACAAAAGATGCGTGGTCATGGTTGAACAGGCAGTTTTCCAGCTCTCCTGCCAGTTTGTTGGCAACATCGATGGCCAACATATCACGGTCAGGATACTCGATCATGGTCATGGGCTCACTCCTCGCCATTTGCGTCCGTCGCGCTGCATCAAAAGATCTGCATCCGTTGGCCCAGAACTGCCGCTTTCATACGGTTTGGGAAATTCCTTGCGCGCTTCCCAACCTGCGATGATCGGGTCCGTCCAAGCCCATGCGGCCTCGACCTCGTCGCCGCGCATGAACAGGGTCTGGTTGCCACGGATAACATCCATGATCAGCCGTTCATAGGCGTCGGGCGGATCTTCGCCATCCGGCGCCAGCGCTTCGGCAAAGGACATATCCAAGGGAACATCCACCAGACGCATGCCGCCCGGTCCCGGTTCCTTGATGGTCACACCCAATGTGATGCCTTCGTTGGGTTGCAGGCGGATCGACAGGACATTGCGGTGGCGCCCCGCATCGGCGCCGAAAATATTGTGGGGCGTATCCTTGAACACGACGGTGATTTCCGAAGACCGCGCTGCAAGCCGTTTGCCGGTGCGCAGATAGAACGGTGCGCCGGCCCACCGCCAGTTGCTGATATGGGCCTTCAACGCGACAAAGCTTTCGGTGCTGCTGCGCGGGTTTTCAACGGCGTCACGATAGCTTGGGTGGGCATCTTCCTGTCCGGCATGCGCATCATACTGGCCACGCACGATATGGTGGGGTTCCACCGGATCAAGCGCGCGGATCACCTTGAGCTTTTCATCGCGTACCGCGTCCGGATCGAATTTGGCCGGCGGTTCCATCGCGATCAGGCACAGCAGTTGCATCAGGTGGTTCTGGACCATATCGCGCATGGCGCCTGATTTGTCGTAATATTCTCCACGGCCGCCCACACCCACGGTTTCGGCCACGGTGATCTGGATGTGATCGACATATTGCGAATTCCACAGCGGTTCGAACAGCATGTTGCCAAAACGAACCGCCATCAGGTTCTGCACGGTTTCCTTGCCCAGATAATGATCGATCCGGTAGATCTGGCTTTCGTTGAAATGCGCCGCCAGCGTCGCGTTCAGCGTGCGGGCTGATGCCAGATCGCGGCCAAAGGGTTTTTCGACGACTATGCGACAGTCCGCATCGGCCATGCCATAGCTGTGCAACCGTTCGGCCAGATCGCCGAAGAGACCGGGCCCGACAGAGAAATAGAATGCCTTGATCCGCCCGTCATTCGATATCCGGCTGGCCAGTTCGTCCCAGCCTTGGGTGCCGCGTGCATCGGTTGTGACGTAAGACAGGTTTTCAAGAAATGCCTCCAAGGTGCCGTCTTCGCAGGCGCGCCCGCCGCCGAATTCGCGGATCGCATCCGCCGCAAACTGGCGGTATTCGGTGTCGTCATGTTCGCTGCGGGCGGCGCCGATGATCCGCGCACCGGGCAAGACCTGACCATCACAATAGCGACGGAACAGGCCGGGCAGGATCTTGCGCCGCGCCAGATCACCGGTGCCGCCGAAAATGACAAGATCGAACGGTTCGACCGGTATGATACGAGAAACCATGTGCGCCCTCATTGCGGAATGATGTGCGCCGACCCTAGCATCTGCTGCCTGCATCACAATGGTGTCAAACCGCGAGGTAGCACTTTCCCTTGGTTTTTTCAGTCCTTAGGAACGGGGAACAGGCAAATTCAATCAAGGTGCGCAATGAAAGATGTTTCTACATCGGGCAATGACGGCAAGTTCGAACACCCGTTGGTTACGGCAACGGGTGCGCCGCGTGCCAGCGTGACACTGCGCGACCCGCAAACGCTGTGGTTCAACACCGGTACGCTGTGCAACATCACCTGCGCCAATTGCTATATCGAAAGCAGCCCGGAAAACGACAGTCTGGTTTACATCACCGCACAAGAGGTGACGGCGTTTCTGGACCAGATCACAGAACGGCGCTGGCCGGTCAGGGAAATCGCCTTTACCGGCGGTGAACCGTTCATGAATCCACAGATGATCGACATGGCGCGCGTGTCGCTGGAACGGGGCTACAAGGTGCTGATCCTGACCAATGCGATGCAACCGATGATGCGCCGCCGTGTTCATGACGGTCTGATTGATCTGAATACCCGTTTCGGTGATATGTTGACGCTGCGGATTTCCGTAGATCACCATTCCGCCGCCTTTCACGACAAGGAACGCGGCGCGGGCAGTTTTTCCAGAACCGTGGCCGGAATGAAATGGCTGCGGGATCAGGGGATCAGGATGGCCGTTGCCGGGCGCACCGTCTGGGGGGATGATGATGCGAGTTCACGGCAGGGCTACGGCGCGTTTTATGCGCGCCACGTGTTTGATATTGACGCCGAAAACCCGGCCGAGACGGTCTTGTTTCCGGAAATGGACGCAACCGTGCCGGTGCCCGAAATCACCACCGCCTGCTGGGATATTCTGGGCAAGTCGCCTTGTGACGTGATGTGTTCCAGTTCGCGCATGGTGGTGAAACGCAAGGGTGCGGAAAAACCGGCCGTTCTGGCCTGTACCCTGCTGCCCTATGCGCCCGAATTCGAACTGGGCGATACGCTGGAAGCAGCGGAACGCAATGTGTATCTGAACCATCCCCATTGCGCAAAGTTCTGTGTTCTTGGCGGCGCCAGCTGTTCGGCGTGAACCGGATTGCCAAAATTTCGTACCGGACAGGCTGCCGATTGAAATAAGCGAAACTTGCTTTTAGGGTTACGTTTTATTTGACCCGAGTATTTCATGGATTTTTCATACTTTTCCGGCGCTGGCGTCTTCGTACAGCTCGCACTGCTGTTTTATATTCTGGGGTTGCTGACACGGAATGAGCTGCGCCTGCGGCTTTTTCTGCTGGTCGGCTCGGGATTTTACATCATCTACTACTACAACGCATCCGACGCGCCTTTGTGGGATGCAATCTGGGCCAGCTCCGCGATCGCAGCGTCCAATTTGCTGATGATCGTTGTTATTTTGCGCGAACGCTCAACCTTGGGCATGTCGCCCGAGATGCTGACCTTGTACCAGTCCTTTCCTACGCTGAACCCCGGTCAGTTTCGCCCGATCATGCGCCTTGGGGACTGGATCGTGGCAGAGCAAGACACCGAAATCTGCACTCAGGGGGTCAAGCCGACGCATCTTTATCTTTTGTCATCGGGCACCATCAAGCTGGGCCGTGACGGCAAAAGCGTTAATATCGGTGCGGGCAATTTTCTCGGTGAAATATCGTTTCTGATCGACGGTCCGGCAACGGCCACCGTAATCGCGCCGGCTGGGGCGCATTATGTGCAGTGGGAACGCAATCAACTGACCGCCCTGATGGAAAAATCGCCGCGTCTGTCAAACGCGCTGAGTGCGCTGTTCAACAAGGATATTGCCCGCAAACTGGCTGTCAGCTGGCCCGAGCGGCCCGCCAGCGCGCCCCGGAACGTCTCGCCCTGTGCCTAATGCAGGGTAAACTCTCCGACGACATTGCGCCACTCGCCCGAGCGAAGCAATTTGCGGTGTGAAAACCGCACGGAATGCAGCGGTCCTTCGATTTCCGACTGCCAGAATTCGACAAACTCGAACAGTTTCGGGTGATCCGGTGCGATATCATAGTCCTGCCAGACAAAGCTGTTCAGCACATGGGTGTAATCGGGCATGCGATAGAAAAACTCTGCCGTGGTCAGCCCGTATCCCCGCAACATCAATTCGGTTTCCTGACGATCCATCTTTGGTCCTTTCCGACCCCCCCCTGAAACCTACAATGCCTGATCCGAATTACTTTTCAATAAAAACAGTATGTTATCACTTGATTGATGTGGCTGCCAAAGCAATCGGACGTCACCCATTGCACCCTACATCCTGCCTCTGATATAGTCTGAAACACAAAATATAGCGCGCAGTGACAGACGGACAAAATTACGTGAACGACACGCCAGAAACACCTGAAAACGAAGACGAAATGCCACCGGAACGCCCGGTTTATGATGGCCCTACGGTTTCGATAGAAGACGAAATGAAGACGTCCTATCTGGACTATGCGATGTCGGTGATCGTCAGTCGCGCCATTCCCGATCTGCGCGACGGCCTGAAGCCGGTGCACCGGCGCATTCTTTACGCGATGCACGAAACCGGCAACACGCACGACAAATCATACCGGAAATCCGCTCGTCCCGTCGGCGATGTGATGGGGAAATACCACCCCCACGGCGACAGTGCGATCTATGATGCGCTGGTGCGGATGGCGCAGGATTTTTCGATGTCTCTGCCGCTGCTGGACGGACAGGGCAATTTCGGGTCGATGGATGGCGATAACGCAGCGGCGATGCGCTATACCGAAGTGCGCATGGACAAGCCGGCAGCCTTTTTGCTGGCTGATATCGACAAGGAAACGGTCGATTTTCAGGACAATTACGACGGGAAAGACCGTGAGCCCACGGTGTTGCCGGCGCGGTTTCCCAATATGCTGGTCAATGGTGCGGGCGGTATTGCCGTCGGTATGGCCACGAATATCCCGCCGCACAATCTGGGCGAGGTGATCAATGCGACCCTGGCGCTGATCGACAATCCCGACCTCACCAGCGAAGAACTGATCGAATATGTCCCCGGCCCCGATTTCCCGACCGGCGGCATGATGCTGGGCCGGTCCGGCGCGCGCAAAGCCTATCTTGAAGGGCGCGGATCGGTGATCATCCGGTCCAAGACCCGCGTGGAAGAGATCAGGAAAGACCGCTATGCCATTATTATCGATGAGATTCCCTATCAGGTGAACAAGGCGTCGATGATCGAAAAGATCGCCGAACAGGTGCGCGAAAAGAAGATCGAAGGCGTCAGCCACGTGCAGGACGAATCGGATCGCAACGGCGTGCGCGTGGTGGTGGAACTGAAACGCGATGCCACAGCCGAAGTGGTGCTGAACCAGCTGTTCCGCTTTACCCCGATGCAAACCTATTTCGGCTGCAACATGCTGGCGCTGAATGGCGGACGGCCCGAACAGCTGACACTGCGCCGGTTCCTGACGTCATTCATCGATTTCCGCGAAGATGTCGTTGCGCGACGCACGGCCTTTGAATTGCGCAAAGCGCGCGAACGCAGCCATATCCTGTGCGGTCTGGCCGTTGCCGTCACCAATATCGACGAAGTCGTTGCGACGATCCGCCAGTCCGCCGATGCGGCCGAAGCGCGCGAAAAACTGATGACGCGCCGCTGGCCTGCGCGTGACATTCTGGAATATATCGCGCTGATCGATGATCCGACCCATACGGCCAATGATGATGGCACCTATAACCTCAGCGAAACACAGGCCCGCGCCATTCTGGAACTGCGCCTGCAACGCCTGACCCAGATCGGTGTCAAAGAGGTGACGGACGAACTTCAGGAGTTGGCAGGCAAGATACGGGAATATCTGGAAATTCTTGGATCTCGCGAACGGATCATGGGCATCATTTCGGACGAGTTGCGCGAAGTGCGCGACCAGTTCGCCGTGCCGCGGCGGACCGAAATTGTCGACTGGTCCGGCGATATGGACGATGAAGACCTGATCGAACGTGAAGACATGGTCGTGACGGTGACATCGGGTGGCTATATCAAACGCACGCCTCTGGCCGATTTCCGCAGCCAGCGCCGCGGTGGCAAGGGCCTGTCGGGGATGCAGACCAAGGAGGAGGATGTTGTGACCACCCTGTTCGTGGCCAACACCCATACCCAGTTGCTGTTCTTCACCACCGATGGAATGGTTTACAAACTGAAAACGTGGCGTCTGCCGCAGGGCGGGCGCACGTCCAAGGGCAAGGCTGTGGTCAATATCCTGCCCATTCCGGTCGGAACCTCGATCGCGGCGATCATGCCGGTGGATGTGCCCGAAGAAAACTGGGCCGATCTGCAAATCGTGTTTGCCACCAGCGCTGGGGATGTGCGGCGCAACGCGCTCAGCGATTTCACCAATGTGAAATCCAACGGCAAGATTGCGATGAAGCTGCCCGAAACCGTGGAAATGGTAAATGCGCGCATCTGTTCTGAAGACGAAGATGTGATGCTGGTCACCGATTCCGGCCGTGCCATCCGCTTTCGCAGCACGGATGTTCGGGTGTTCAAGGGGCGCGACAGCACCGGTGTGCGAGGAATTCGCCTGACGGGGGATGACCGCGTTGTCTCTATGTCGGTGATCCGCCATTTCGAAGCGACCGCGGACGAACGCGTGGCCTATCTTAAAATGCGTCGCGCCATGGCCGGACTGGCCGATGATGGCGAAACCGATGATGAAGACGGCGTGGCCGATCCCAATTTCTCGACCGAACGCTATGCGCAGATGTCGGCGGCTGAAAACCTGATCCTGACAATCACTGCCAAAGGGTCGGGCAAATTGTCCAGCAGCCACGATTATCCGCTGCGCGGACGCGGCGGCATGGGCGTGGCCGCGATGGACAAGGCCATGCGCGGCGGCGCGCTGGTGGCATCCTTCCCCGTGGATATGGATGACCAGATCATGCTGGCGACATCCAAGGGCCAGTCGATCCGCGTGCCTGTCGAGGGGATCTCATTCCGTTCGCGCAGCGCGGGTGGCGTCAAGGTGTTTGACACCGGCAAGAACGAAGTGGTCGTAAGCGTTGCGCGTATCGCCGATCAGGGCGATGAGGATGTCGTGGGCGACATCGCAGACGGCGGGACAGAGTAAACGTTGGTAAAAAGAAGGCACCGGAGTTTTACGCAAACTCCGGTGCTGTTCGTTCAAAGCTCGTAAAGCGCGCCGAACTTTCCATCCAGATAATCCAGTAACGGCCCTTCGCTAGGTGCAATACCGCTGGCCTGTTCGATCACCTCGCGGGGCAGATGCCGCCCGCCATGGCATTGCACGTTCTGCGCCAGCCAGCCGGTTGCGGGACCAAGATCGCCCTGGGCCAGTTGCGTTTCCAGATCGGGCACGGCGGCGCGCAGCGCCTGATAAAGGCATCCGGCATAGACATTGCCAAGGCTGTAGGTCGGGAAATAGCCAAACAGACCGACAGACCAGTGCACATCCTGCAAACACCCGTTCGAGGCGCGATCAACCTCGTATCCGAAATCGGCCTTGAAGCGATCGTTCCACGCCGCCTCCAGATCGCCGGCGCCTAGATCGCCGGAAATCAGCGCGCGCTCCAGATCAAAGCGCAGCATGATATGCAGGTTGTACTGCACTTCGTCCGCTTCGGTACGGATATAGCCGTTCGATACGCGATTGACGGCCCCGTAAAGCGCATCGGCATCCGCAACGCCGAAATCGCCGAATTGCGCCTGCATCTGTTCGAACAGGAAGCCGCAAAAGGCGCGGCTGCGGCCCAACTGGTTTTCGTAAATCCGGCTTTGGCTTTCGTGCACACCCATCGACACGCCCCGCCCCAGCGGAGTCAGCAGGAAATCGGGGGCGATATTCTGTTCATAACAGGCATGCCCGACCTCGTGGATGGTGGAATAGAAACAGTTGAACGGATCGGTTTCAGAGGTGCGTGTGGTGATGCGGACATCCTGCCCGCTGCCCGAACTGAACGGATGCACCGCCTTGTCCACGCGTCCTGTCGCCATGTCATAGCCAAATGCCTTGGCCAGTTTACGGGTCAGCTGCATCTGTTTGGGTTCGTCAAAGGTGCCGGTCAGACCGGCGGGCGCGGGCCGGTCCAGTACGGCAGCGCGCAGGGCCACCAGACGTGGACGCATTGCGGTGAACATCGTTTCCAGATCATCGGCGGTGATACCCGGTTCGTAATCGTCCAGCATCGCGTCATAGACATTGCCGCCAGCCGCCAGCGCCTGCCCTTCTTCGCGTTTCAGGCGCAGCACGTCTTTCAGAACCGGCACAAAGGCTGCAACATCATCATTGCTGCGCGCCTCGGCCCACTGGCCCTGGGCACGGGATGTGACGCGGGCAATTTCGGCGGCCAATGCGGCGGGCACCTTGACCGTGCGGGCATAGCTGCGCCGGATTTCGCGCATTTGCGCCTGTTCCACCGGCCCCAGTGCGGCATCATCGATCTTGGCCAGCCAGTCGGCCATGCGCGGATCAATGCGCCGCGCATGCAACACGCCTTCCATCGCGGCCATTTCCTCGCTGCGCTGTGCGGCTGCACCGCGTGGCATCATGGTTTCCTGATCCCAGCCCAACCGGCCCGCGACCTGCCCCAACGCTTCGGTGTCGCGCTGGAACGCCATCAATTCATCATAGGCTGTCATTTATTGTGTCCTGAGAGAGGTTGCGACGGGATAGGCCGACAGGTAGCGCGCGCGATGGATCAGAACCCACAGGGCCACCGCCAGCAACTGGTGCAGAATGGCGACTTGCCAGGGCGCGCCGTAAAGAACGGTCACGATGCCCAGCACCATCTGAAGCGACAGGGCCGCCATCACCGCGTTAAAGGCAAAGCGTGTGGTTGCATGGGCCGATTTGCGCCCGCGCAGCCAGACGATGACGGCGAACACAAGCAACAGATACCCGGCAATCCGGTGGATGAACTGTACCAGACCCGGACTCTCAAAAAAGTTGCGCCACCAAGGCTCCAGCACCAGCGCGCTGGCCGGAAACACCTGCCCGCCCATCAGCGGCCAATCGGTATAGGATCGCCCCGCATCAATACCCGCCACCAGCGCGCCGATGAGGATTTGCAGGAACGCGAAATGCATCAGGCCGGTGGACAGTGAAAACAGCTTTGCCTCTTTGCCGCGGCGGGCCTGCATCAGGTCGCGTTCGCTGCGCCCCAGCAGGAACACATACCACGCGATCATGCCCAGAATGGCAAAGGCCAGGCCCAGATGGATCGCCAGCCGGTAACTGGCCACATCCGTCATCGACCCGCTTAGCCCCGATGACACCATCCACCATCCGATCGCCCCCTGAAGCCCGCCAAGACCGCCAAGAAGCAGCAAACGGCCGGTCCATCCGGTTGGAATCTGGCGCCGCAGGAAAAACCACAAGAACCCGATCCCCCAGACAAGACCGATCACACGGCCCAGTTGGCGGTGGCCCCATTCCCACCAGTAGATGACTTTGAAATCATCCAGTTGCATCCACTGGTTCTGGATCTGGAATTCCGGTATCGCCTGATATTTTGCAAATTCCGATAGCCACGCCGCTTCGTTCATCGGGGGCAGCGCGCCGGTCAGCGGGCGCCATTCGGTGATGGAAAGGCCACTGTCTGTCAGGCGGGTCAGACCGCCCACGGCAATCATCACCACGACAAGCGCGAACAGGATCAACAGCCAGATGCGGATGCCCCCGCGCGCGCCGCCCCGGCCCTGATCGATCACGCCTGTCTGCGCTGCTGGGCGAGTTGCGTCAGACGTGCCTACTTCTTCAAAAATATTTCGTTTACCGCTCATGACGACCTCTTGTGTTGGGGCTAAGACTAGGGCGCTGTCAGGGCCGCTTCAAGCGGTTACGACCCGCGTTCTTTCCAGCGGACCATCTGGCGCAGGATGCCGTGCAACATCTGCACATCCGCACGGGTCAGCGCCATGCGGGCCCAGAGATTGCGCAGGTTGATTTTCATGCTGGCGGCCTTGTCCTGCGGAAAAAAGAAACCGGCCTCTTCCAGTCGGTTCTCGTAATGCTCGGCCAGTTTTTCAATCTCGATCACCGGTGCCCAGTCAGTGCCGGCCAGTTCCACGCTTTGCGGCGTAACGTCCACGGCATGGCGGCGCCATTCATAGCCCGTCAGCAAAACGCATTGCGCAAGGTTCAGCGACGGAAATTCAGGGTTCACCGGAACCGAGATCAGCGCATCGGCCCGGGCGATATCTTCGTTTTCCAGACCTGCGCGTTCCGGCCCGAACAGCACCGCCACTTTTTGCCCGCCTGCGATCCTGTCGCGGGCGATCTGCATCGCGTGTTCGGGCGACATGACCGTTTTCGTCAGGTCGCGCTGGCGCGCGGTGGTGGCGAACACATAGGTACAATCGCCCGCGGCATCGGCCACGCTGTCAAAAACACCGGCCTCGTCCAGCAGGCGGCCTGCGCCGCTGGCCATCACGACCGCCTTTTGATTAGGCCAGCCGTCACGCGGCGCAACGATCCGCATCCGGTCCAGCCCGAAATTCCACATCGCGCGCGCGGCCGCGCCGATGTTTTCGCCCATTTGCGGGCGCACCAGAATAAAGACAGGTTGTGGCGTGTCGGTCGGCATCGCGAAATCCCCAGAAATGCGCCCCTGCTCTACGCGGCCCGTCGGTATCATGCAATCCGAACCCTCAATGACAGCCGCAATATTCACCTGCCCGTTTGCATTTGCGCCCAGACAGGGTAAATGCGGTTTTCAAAGACCAAAGGGACGTTTCACCATGGCCGAACAAGAGCAGCCACAAACCTATCTGATCACCCCTGCCCATTTCGAATTGTCGGCCTTTCCGCCCCTGCTGGCGCAGGTGCTGGACCAGTGCCCTGTCGCTTGCGTGCGCCTAGCGATGGCTGGTCAGTCCGAAGATACGATTGCCCGCGCCGCTGACACGCTGCGCGAGATCACCCATGCCCGCGATGTTGCACTGGTGCTGTCGGAACATCTGGTTCTGGTGGAACGTCTGGGGCTGGACGGTGTGCATTTGCTGGATGCGTCGAAATCCGTGCGTTATGCGCGCAAGCAACTGGGTGAAGATGCGATCATCGGCAGCTTTTGCGGCACGTCGCGTCATGACGGGCTGATTGCGGGCGAAGCGGGCGCGGATTACATCAGTTTCGGCCCTGTCGGGGAAACCGCGCTCGGCGATGGATCACGCGCCGAACAGGAAATCTTTGAATGGTGGTCCGACGTGGTCGAGGTACCCTGCGTTGCCGAGGGCGCGCTTGATCTTGATCTGGTGCGCGGCCTTGCGCCTTTCACCGATTTTTTCGGCATCGGCGATGAAATCTGGTCCACGGATGATCCGGTCGCGATGTTGAAGACCATGCAGGCGGCGATGGGTTAAAGAAACACACGCTCCACGAACCAGTAACCGCCGACCAGCGCAATCAGAACCGATG
This sequence comes from Sulfitobacter sp. TBRI5, assembly GCF_051013555.1. Classification (NCBI taxonomy): domain Bacteria; kingdom Pseudomonadati; phylum Pseudomonadota; class Alphaproteobacteria; order Rhodobacterales; family Roseobacteraceae; genus Sulfitobacter; species Sulfitobacter sp. TBRI5. The sequence continues at coordinate 3,288,784 of NZ_CP112884.1, forward strand.
CGGGGATCGCGATGCGCGCACGGTACCACGGTTTGTCACGAAACCAGTATCCCAGCAGGGCAAAGGCAATGGCGATCACCGTCAGCTGCCCCAGTTCCACCCCTATGTTGAACCCGATCAGGGCTGGAAAAAACTGATTGTCGGGCAATCCGTATTCGCCCAGCACCGATGCAAAGCCCAGACCGTGCAGCAGCCCGAACCCGAAGATCACCAAGGGACGCCACCGGCTAAGCCCGTCTGTCAGGATGTTTTCCACAGCGACATAGACGATTGAGGCCGCAATCAGCGGTTCGACAATGCTGGCCGGAATTGCGACCCATCCCAGCGCCCCAAGGGCCAGCGTGACCGTGTGGGCCAGCGTAAACGCGCTGACCTGCCAGATCAGCGGACGCAAGCGGGTGGACAGGAAAAACAGCCCCAGCACAAACAGGATATGATCCAGCCCCTTGGGCAGGATGTGATCGAAACCAATTGGAATATAGGTGCCAAACGTGGCCCAGGACCCCTGCCCGCCGCCGCCGCGCAGGTCGATATCGGGGCTGGTGGAGCCGGCCTCGATATAATCCGTAAACGGCTGTTCCACGCCTTGCTGGCGCAATACCAGCGCGCCAGCGCCCCTGGGCCAGCCAAAGGTCAGGGACTTTGCATTTTCTGCAATCGGGCCACGCAAGGTTAACTGGGTGATGCGCGGCAATTCGATATCGCCCACCTCTCCGGCCTCGGCACTGGCAAGTGTCAGGGGCACTGTCTGCCCGTCTGCCGTTATTTCGATCGTTTCGGCCCAGCCGGGCACAAAAGCGGCCAATCGCGCCTCAAGCTCTGCGGGTGTCAGGGCGCGCAGGGCATCGTAATCATTGGATTGCGGGGTATCATTGGTATTTTCGACGCCGTCCAGATCAATACCGGACAGATACGCCTCGGCATTCAGGCGCAAAACCAGCGTGACTTCGCCGCCTTCCACGCTCAGATCAGCGATGGTCGGTGTCACTTCATGCGCGCTTAACGCGGTCGACAGCAGTGCCAAGAGGGTTGACAACATCAGGATCAGGCGCAGCTTATGGAACATCCGAAAGAAGGTTAGATTCTGCATGTTCCGCCTTGCCCTGTCCGTTCTGGCGCTGATGTTTTCCATCAGCGCTGTGTCTGCTCATGAATTCTGGATTGAACCACAAAACTTTCAAGTTGAAAACGGCACAATCCTGCAGGCCGACCTGAAAAACGGGCAGAATTTCAAAGGAATAGACCTTGCGTTTTTCGAAAACCGGTTCGCCCGATTTGATATGATCCTGAACGGCGTGGTTGCCCCTGTTGCGGGTCGCATGGGCGATTCTCCGGCATTGCAACAGCCGGTGGAAGGTGAAGGTTTGCTGGTCATCGTGCATGAAACCACTGCCAGCCGGCTGACCTATACGGAATGGGACAAATTCCAGGAATTTGCCAATCACAAGGGTTTTGGCGACATGCGCGCGCGGCACGAGGCGCTGGGATTTCCCACCGACACGTTCAAGGAAACCTATTTCCGCTATGCCAAGGCGCTTGTCGCGGTCGGGGACGGTGCCGGCGAGGATGCACCGACAGGTATGGAAACCGAATTTGTCGCGCTGACCAACCCTTACAATGATGTTCTGGATGGGGGCATGCGTGTGCAGGCCCTGTATCAGGGGCTGCCGCGCGAAGATGCGCAGGTCGAAATCTTTGACCGGTCGCCGGATGGCAGCGTTACGGTCAGTATCACGCAAACGGACGCGTCCGGCATTGCCACGGTGCCGGTGACAAACGGGCACAGCTATCTGCTGGATGCGGTGGTATTGCGCGAAGCGCCCAAGGACAGTGGAACGGTTTGGGAAACATTGTGGGCGGCGCTGACATTTGCCGTGCCAGAGTGACTTGCGCCCTGCCCTGATCCCCGCCACAAACGCGCCATGACAGTTTCGCCTGACATCCTGTGCATCGGGTCCGTTCTTTGGGACGTGATCGGGCGTTCGCCCAGTGCGATGCGTCAGGGATCGGATGTGCCCGGCCGTATCACCCGCCTGCCCGGTGGCGTGGCAATGAACATCGCGATGACGCTGGCGCGCTTTGGCATGACCCCAGCGCTGCTGACAGCGATCGGGCGCGATGCCGAAGGCGATGAAATGATCGCCGCATGCACGTCGCGCGGTATGATCACGGATCATGTCTACCGGTCCGATGATCTGCCCACAGACCGCTATATGGCAGTAGAAGGGGCGAACGGCCTGATTGCCGCCATTGCCGATGCCCATTCGCTTGAGGCCGCGGGCGACAAGATCCTGCGCCCGCTGATCGTGGGGCCGCTGGGCACGGCCGCCACACCCTATCGCGGCCCCGTGGCGCTGGACGGGAACCTGACCGTCGAATTACTGGCCCATATCGCGGCGTCTGGTCTGTTTGGCGCCGCTGACTTGCGGGTGGCGCCCGCGTCTCCGGGCAAGGCCGAGCGGTTGGCGCCGTTCATCGCGCAGCGGCGCGGTGTTTTATATGTCAATCTGGAAGAAGCCGGATTGCTGTGCCACACGGAATTTTCCAGTTCGAACGAGGCCGCCCTTGCGCTGGTCGCGCGCGGAGCGATGCGCGCGCTGGTTACAAATGGCGGTCAGGACGCGTCTGACGGCAGCGTGGAAGGCGTGATCACGCAGGCCCCGCCAGAGGTTCTGGTAACGCGGGTGACAGGTGCGGGCGATACGTTTATGGCCGCTCACATTGCCGCCGAATATGCCGGATCGGATCGCGCCGATGCGCTGTCGCGCGCGCTGCGGGCGGCTGCTGTCTATGTTTCAGGGGATACACCGTCATGATTGATCTGCACTTTTCAACCGAAGTTGCCGCGGCGCGGGCCAGTGGCGCGCCCGTTGTGGCGCTAGAAAGCACGATCATCACCCACGGCATGCCCTATCCGCAAAATCTGGACGTGGCGCGCAAGGTTGAAGATACCGTGCGCCAGAATGGCGCCGTTCCGGCGACAATCGCCGTTATGTCGGGCCAGCTTCACATCGGGTTGGATGACGACCGGCTTGAAACGCTTGCACGTGCCAGATCCGTCGCCAAACTGTCACGCGCCGATCTGGCGGTGTGCCTTGCATCCGGTAAAACCGGCGCGACCACTGTGGCGGCCACGATGATTGCGGCGCATCTGGCGGGGATCAGGGTGTTTGCCACCGGCGGCATTGGCGGCGTGCATCGCGGGGCCGAAGCGGATTTCGACATTTCGGCCGACCTGCATGAACTGGCGCAAACTCCGGTGACGGTGGTTGCCGCAGGGGCCAAGGCCATTCTGGATGTCCCCAAAACGCTTGAGGTGCTGGAAACGCTGGGTGTGCCGGTGATTGCCTATGGTCAGGATATGTTTCCAGCATTCTGGTTGGCCGGGTCCGATCTGGCCGCGCCGTTGCGGCTGGACAGCGCTGCCGATATCGCGCGCGCTCATGATTTGCGCGCGGCCCTGGGCCTGCCGGGCGGGCAGCTGGTGGCCAACCCGATACCCGAACAGGACGAAATACCGGCAGAGATTCTGGCCCCGCTGATCGCGACCGCATTACAGGATGCGACACGTCACAACATCACCGGCAAGGCGGTGACGCCCTATCTTCTGCAACGGATTTTCGAACTGACCGACGGGCGTTCGCTTGATGCCAATATCGCACTGGTGCTGAACAATGCACGCCTTGGCGCAGAGATTGCCAAAGCTTTCAGCGCCAAAACAGACTGATCAGCCATATGCAATCTCGCCCATTGTAGCGTGAAACCAAACACCCTAAGAATTACCCGCAAACCAAGTGAACGGGTCAAAGATGAACACCCCTTTCGATGATGAAGAAAAGCCGCGCAAAGCCGGGCGCTTTGCGGGTCTGAGGGCGTCTTTCCTGACGGGCATCGTGGTGATCGCGCCGATCTGGCTGACCATCTGGCTGATCCTGTCCGTCGTGGGCTGGATTGATGGTTTCGTGCTGCCGCTGGTGCCCGCCAACCTGCGACCGGAACAATATATCGGGATCAACCTGCGCGGCCTTGGCGTATTCATTTTTCTGGTGTTCACCGTCATTGTCGGCTGGGTTGCCAAGGGGCTGATCGGGCGGTCGCTGATCCGCTTTGGCGAAGGTGTGGTTGACCGGATGCCTGTCGTCAGGTCGATCTATTCTGGCATCAAACAGATTTCGGAAACCGTGTTCGCGCAATCCGAAAGGTCGTTCGAAAAAGCCTGTCTGATCCAGTACCCGCGCAAGGGTATCTGGGCCATCGGCTTTGTTTCGACCACCGCCAAGGGCGAAGTGGCGCGGCGGGCGGAAACAAGTGGCGCGCTGATGTCGATCTTTGTGCCGACAACGCCAAACCCGACATCGGGTTTTTTGCTGTTCTTTCCCAAAGAGGACGTGATCGAACTGGACATGACCGTGGAAGATGCCGCCAAACTGGTGATTTCCGCAGGGCTGGTTTATCCCAACGGAAAAGATCCGACAGTGCCGCCTGTGGATAAACGTTAGCCATCAGGCGGCGGTATTAAATGGCAATTTTGGGTCAAAGCGGAAAGAGGTAAGCGCGTTAGGCACGCTGCCCCATGAATTGAAGATCAGTGTTGCGCCACGAATTCTGTGATCAACTCGGATAACTCCTGATCATGGCCCAGCCAAATGTGCCCTCCCGAAGGAAAAACAACCAGTCTCGCGTCAGGTGTTCGTTCGGAAATGGTGCGGGCCGTTTGCGCAGTCCCGAACAAATCATCCTGGGCTGACACGACAAGAGTGGGAACTTTCAGTTGCGTGAAATCAATTTCGGTCGGATGACCCGAAAATCTGGCATCATTGACCATCCCGATCGAACGCCGGCTGATTGGCATCAAATCCCCAAGTATCAGGTGCGCCCGGTTGCGCTCGGATAGCTCCACCTTATCCAGCAGGGCCGGATCTGTGGCCAGCAACGTGCGGATCAACTGGTTTGGCGCCAGCTTCAAAGCCGTCCAGAACCAGCGATCTGACGTCAATAGTTTTCCGACAAAGTACCGTTGCAGCCGGGTGAACTCGACCGGATCCCGGTTGCTCAGGTTCATGGCGGGAACAAGCAAGATCAGATGTGAACATCGGTCAGGATGACGCAGGGCGAACTGCGACGCGGTCAATGCGCCTGCGGACCCACCGGCAACGGGAATCCTGTCAATGCGGAGCGCATCAAGCAATTCGGCAAAAGCGTCCGCTTGGCTTTCTGGCGTCGGTTCGGATGGAATATGGCTTCGCAGATATCCGAAACGCGAAGGCGCGATCACTTGGAAACCCGATGAAATCAATCGACCTGCAAACCGTAAGCCCTGATCGAACCCGCCGCCTGTTCCATGAATCATGAGAAAAGGTGCGCCACAGCCTTCGACAGCATATTCAAGATCGCCGAAACGGGTGGAAATCAGCCTACTTTTCTGGCCGACCCGAGCATGCGCGGCTGGAACGGCTTCGCCATAAGAACCGCAGACATAGCCGCCGCCAAACAGCAGGGCACCACAAGATGCGGCTGCGCCATAGATAAAGGTACGACGAGAAAAGGGCATTGCCGTTATCCAGAGTAAACATGCGGTCTGTCGATCACCTTAAGACTGGAAAAAAAGATGACATTGATGCAACTCAGGACTTTACGGTGTAAATTCCGTCTGATCGGGATTTTTACGTCCGGCGCTCTTGCCCGCTTGTCAGCCGAACATGTCCTTCATATCCACCGAACTGCGTTTGTTCAGCGCTGACTTGTGGCTGGCGATGAATGTCTCTGCCGCCTGCTGCCCCGCCGTTTTCAGGGTTTTCAGCACATAGGGTGTCGGCACCAGTTTCGTGGCCACTGACAGATCGTTCATCAATGCGTCGTCGGCGATCATATGGATCAGCACGCGCTTCATCTCGCTTTGTTCCAGCGTGCCCCGTTCCAGCAGGCGCTGGACAAAAGAAATCGCGCGCAATTCGCGCAAAAGCGATGAATTGAAACTGATCTCGTTGATGCGGTTCTGGATCTGCTGCGGGGTGCGCGGTACGCCGCTGCGTTCCAGCGGATTGATGTTGATGATCACGATGTCGCTGGGCAGGTCATCGGCAAACAAAGGAAACAGCGCCGGATTTCCGGTATATCCACCGTCCCAGAAAGCCTCGTTCTGATCGGTTTCGCTGTCGTACAATTCAACCGCCTTGAACAGCGTCGGCAGGCAGGCCGAAGCCATGATCGCTTCGGTTGTGATGTCGTCGCCGTCAAAGACGCGGATTTTCCCGTTGCGCACGCGTGTTGCACAGATGAACAGGGCCGGACCTTCGTGGGCGCACACAGAGGCGAAATCGAACGTTTCGACAATCGGGCGCAATGGATTGGAATAGAACGGGCCGTAACTGTAGGGCGACACCATGCGCGACCATGTGTCGGCCATCATGAACGGCAGGGAATTTTCGATCATGCGCGAATAGGCTTGCGGGCCCGACGAATACATCCAGCCGGTCAGCGCATTATCCTGAACGGCACCCACCTTGCCCCACAGCCAGTCCAGATTGTCGCGCGCGCCCTGTTTGCCGCCCTTGAGCATTCCGGCTTTGAGCGCGGCGCCGTTCAGCGCCCCTGCCGACGTGCCGGAAATGCCCGCAATTTCGATATCATCATCCTGCAACAGGCGATCCAGCACGCCCCAGGTAAACGCACCATGCGCGCCGCCGCCCTGAAGCGCCAGATTGATGCGCAATTTGGTCATCTGCCGCGATACGCGGTGAATAGGTCAGTGACCGGGTTGGCGGTGAGGAGAAGGTGCATTCTACAAGGCGGTCCAGCCGCCATCGACGCTGATGGTGGTGCCGGTAATCTGTGCGGCGGCGTCGGAACACAGAAACACCGTCGTGCCGCCCATTTGTTCGACGGTCGCGAATTCCTTGGACGGTTGACGTTTGAGCATGACGTTCTTGATCACGTCTTCACGGCTCATGTCGTATTCCTTCATCGTGTCGGGAATTTGCGCCTCGACCAGCGGGGTCAGAACGTAACCGGGGCAGATCGCATTGGCCGTGATCGGTTCTTCTGCGGTTTCCAGTGCGGTGGTTTTGGTCAGGCCGACAACGCCGTGTTTGGCGGCGATATAGGCCGATTTGTAAGGGCTGGCCGTCAGTCCGTGTGCCGATGCGATGTTGACCACCCTGCCCCAACCGGCCTTGCGCATCACCGGCAGGGCCGCGGCGGTTGTGTGAAACGCCGAACTGAGGTTGATGGCAATGATGGCATCCCATTTGTCGACCGGAAAGCTGTCAATCGGGCAGACATGCTGGATGCCGGCGTTGTTGACCAGAATATCGCAGGCCCCCGCCTGTTCGATCAGGGCGCGGCACTGATCTCCCTTGGACATATCGGCCTGTATGTAACGCGCCTTTACGCCGTGATCCTGCGCGATGCCGTCGGCGATGGCGCGATCTTCGGGGCGGTCGGTAAAGGAATTCAGCACCACATCGGCCCCGGCCTTTGCCAGTTCGATGGCAATGCCCAGCCCGATGCCTGAATTTGATCCGGTGATCACAGCGGTTTTTCCTGACAGGGTCATTCGATCTCTCCTTTGGATGGGGCCGGTGGCGTTTGCCGCAATCTGTCATGCTGCAGATGCGAAATAAACCCAAAAGACCGTGACAGAACCACAGCGCGGGCCGCGGTTCTGATTTCTGCGCCTCACAGGGTCGCAAAAAGAATCGGTATTGTGCGCCCCTGCAGGTCCGATTTCTGTGGTGTGTCGTGCCGGTATGTGTAGAACCGCCCCTTGAATGATGGGCCAGTAAACAAAAGGTCCGGGCGAAAAAAAACGCCCGCACGAAGCGGGCGTTAAGTTATTGAGGCAGGTTTCATACAGGCAAGAAACCTATCGAGCAGTGCCTTCCTTATAAGCAATTCCGAGCCTGCATCCAAGCTAAAAGTTTGAAAAGACATGAAACTGCCGTTACCGTCTGCGCAAACAAAACAAGGGCAGAGCAGGATTGTTGCCAAAGTGCGATCAGTTTATTTCCAACCCGTCGGCGGTTTTCTGCGTCTTTATGCGCTGATTCTTGCCGCTATGTTATTCGCCAACATCGGGCATGGTGCGCCGCAACATGCCATAGCTATGTATGGCACCCCCGACCTACCACCTGATTTTGTGTCGCTGCCCTATGCCAATCCAGATGCACCCAAAGGCGGGCGTATCGTTCTGGGCAACACCGGCGGCTTTGACTCACTCAATCCGTTCGTGCGCAAAGGCACGCCGCCCTGGCAACTTCGGTTTTTTGCGTACGAGTCTCTGATGGGGCGCAGTTGGGACGAACCGTTCACGCTTTACGGTCTTTTGGCCGAATCGATTGAGGTCGGAGCGAATCGCGAATGGGTGGAATACACCCTGCGCCCCGAGGCGCGGTTTTCGGATGGCAGCCCCGTCACAGTCGAGGATGTGATCTGGTCCTACGAGGTGTTGGGCACCCAGGGCCACCCGCGCTATCACGGTTTGCGATCCCAGATCGAAACCATCGAACAGACCGGCCCCCGGTCGCTGCGCCTGACCTTTAACACCGCGGACCGCGAACTGGCGCTGATCGCCGGACTTCGCCCCATTCTGAAAAAAGCGCAATGGGATGGCATTGATTTTGCCGAAGCGGCGCTGGACACCATTCCCATCGGCAGCGCGCCCTATTCCGTCAGCCGGTACGAGGCGGGGCGCTATGTCATCTTGACCCGCAACCCTGATTATTGGGGCAAGGATCTGCCGTTGCGGCGCGGCACCCATAATCTGGACGAAATCCGGATCGACTTTTTCGGCGACAATTCCGTTCTGTTCGAGGCGTTCAAGGCCGGCAACCTGACTGTCTTGCGCGAGTTCAATGCCGAAAAGTGGGACAGCCAGTATGATTTTCCGGCGGTGCAGCGCGGTGATGTGGTGAAATCCGAAATTCCCCATTCCAAACCATCGGGGATGACGGGATTTGTCATGAACACGCGGCGTGCGCCATTTGACAATCTGGATGTGCGCGATGCCTTAATCCACGCGTTCAATTTCGAATTCATCAACGACACGTTTACCGGTGGCGCGCAGCCGCGCATCACCTCGTATTTCTCGAATTCCGAACTGGCGATGCAATCGGGCGCGGCAACTGGCCGTGTGGCCGAATTGCTGGCGCCGTTTACAGGCACTCTGCCGCCTGACGCGCTGGATGGATATGCCCTGCCCCAGGGTGATGGATCAGCCCGTAACCGTGTCAACCTGCGCAAGGCGACCGATTTGTTCGAACGCGCGGGATGGACCGTGCAGAACGGTGTGCTGCGCAATGCGCAAGGGGCCGCGTTCTCATTCACCATTCTTCTGAAACAGGGGGATACGGAAAGCCAGTCGATTGCCGAACTTTATGTTTCGGCCTTGGCACGTCTGGGTATTCAGGCCGATATCGAAACCGTGGACAATGCCCAGTTCACCGGGCGCACCACCGAATTTGATTTCGACATGACATCGTTCCGGCGCGAACTGTCCCTGTCACCGGGAAATGAACAAAGGTTTTACTGGGGCTCTGCCAATGCGGACGCGCCCGGATCGCGCAATCTGATGGGGATGAAATCGCCCGCGGCGGACGCGATGATTGATGTGTTGCTGACATCGGAAAGCCGCGATGATTTTGTCGCAGCGGCGCGCGCGCTGGATCGGGTGCTGACGACGGGACGATATGTCATTCCGTTCTGGCAATTCACGGTCGGGCGCATCGCGCATGTCAGGGAATTGCGTTTTCCCGATCGCCTGCCTGTCTATGGCGACGGGCCGAATTTCATGCCCGAAGTTTGGTGGTACGATCCAAGCTAGGGCGCACGCGCACAACGCGGGGCCACCTGCGCCATCAGGACAGCGATGTCACCCATAAAATCGAAGCGTCCTCGTCGCTGAGCGAAACAACATTATGCCCCATCGCCGCATCATAATAGGCGCTGTCGCCACGGCGCATTTCGACGGGTTCGTAAAATTCGGTGTAAAGGCGGATCACGCCTGTCAGCACATACAGAAACTCTTCGCCATCGTGGCGCACCCAGCCGTCGAATTCATCCATGCTGCGGGCGCGCACCCGGGCGCGGTAGGGCAGCATTTGTTTCTTGGTCAGCGTGTCGCCCAAAAGCTCGTGCTCGTATGTGGTGGTGGCACGCACTGCGCCGCTGCCTGATTTGGTCACGGCCATGCGCCCGTTGACGCGGCTTTTCTGCGGGGCGGTGAACAATTGCGGCACCGATATCTCCAGACCAGTCGCCAGTTTCTTCAACGCCTCGTAGGTCGGGGACATCTGGCCGTTTTCGATCTTGCTGAGTGTCGAACGGGCAAGCCCGGCCTGACGGGCAGCCTGTTCCAGCGTCCAGTCGCGGGCTTTGCGCAACTGACGCACGCGCGCGCCCAGATCCAAAGGTTCGGCGGTCTCGTCCTGGCCGTTTTCACGGGCAATCCGGATCAGGTTTTTGGGGTCATCTGCGTTCATGCGTGCGTCTATAGAACTGCATCGGGGTACTTGCAACGGGCGCGCCTGCGGGCTAGCGGTTGGGCATGTTGTCTGTCTTTGATCACGGGCCGCCGCCGCCCTGCCCCGCCCCGTTCAACCTTGCTGCCTATGTTCTGGGCGCGGCCCGCGATGTCCCGGACAAAACCGCCCTGTCGATCCTGTCGCTGTCGGGATCGCAGGACTGGACCTATGCGCAACTGGAACAGGCCGTTCTGGGTGTTGCACAGGGGTTGCGCGATCAAGGTCTTGCACCGGGTGCACGCGTGCTGATGCGGTTGGGCAATTCGGTTGATTTCCCGATTGTCTATCTGGGTGCGATCGCCGCCGGTCTGGTTCCGGTGCCAACCTCAAGCCAGCTGACCGAACCCGAGGTTGCGGCGATCCTGTCCGATCTGGAACCGCAGGCGGTGCTGCGTGATCCTGCAATTGCCTGCCCGGATCATTCCGGCACAGTGCTTCTGGAGAAGGTAAAGACTTTTTTTGACAATCCGGTCGAGGCCGGGAAATTCGCCTTTGACATGGCTGATCCTGACCGGATCGCATATATCATCTACACTTCCGGTACGTCGGGCAAGCCGCGTGCGGTGGCACATGCGCATCGGGCGATCTGGGCGCGGCGCATGATGATGCGTGACTGGTATGCTCTGAAACCGGATGACCGGATGCTGCACGCGGGCGCATTTAACTGGACCTATACGCTGGGCACCGGCCTGATGGATCCCTGGACCCTTGGCGCCACAGCCCTGATCCCCGGTTCCGACGTGGCCCTGCACGACCTGTCCGATTTGATCGCTGTTCATCGCGCGACCATTTTCGCGGCCGCGCCCGGGGTCTACCGGAAAATCCTGTCGGAAACGCCGGTGATCGTGGCACCCGATCTGCGCCACGGGCTGAGCGCGGGGGAAAAGCTGCCGCAACGGGTGCGCGAGGCGTGGCATGTGGCCACCGGCACGCAGGTCTACGAGGCATACGGCATGTCGGAATGTTCCACTTTTATATCATCGGGTCCGGCGCGTCCGGCGCGCGGAGATGCGTTGGGCACGCCGCAGGTCGGGCGCTGCGTTGCGATACTGGGCGATGACGGCCCGGCGCCACAGGGACAGGAAGGCACCATTGCCATTCGCCGCGATGATCCGGGGCTGATGCTGGAATATGTGAACGCCCCCGAGGATACGGCGGCGCGGTTTCACGGCGACTGGTTCATGACCGGTGATCAGGGCGCGATGGCGGTTGACGGTCAGATCACCTATCTGGGGCGCGCCGATGATATGATGAACGCGGGCGGTTATCGTGTGTCCCCGCTTGAGGTCGAGGCAGCGCTGTCTGACATGCCGGGCATCGACGCGATCGGCGTCATCGATGTCGAGGTGAAACAGGACGTGCGACTGATCGCGGCATTTTACACCGGGCCAAAGCGACTGGACGATGCGGCGCTGGACAGGTATGCCCGGTCCAAACTCGCCCGCTACAAACAACCGCGCGCTTTTGTGCACCTGCCGCAGCTGCCGACAGGGGCCAACGGAAAATTGCTGCGCCGCGCCTTGCGCGCCTATTATGAGGTTTCAGATGATCAAGCTTGATATCATGTCCGACCCGATTTGCCCGTGGTGCTATATTGGCAAGACCTATCTGGATCAGGCACTGGCGCAACACCCTGACCATCCGTTCACCATCGAATGGCACCCCTTTCAGCTGAACCCCGACATGCCGCGCGAGGGTATGGACCGGCGCGCCTATCTTGAGGGCAAGTTTGGCGGCAAGGAACGCGCCGCTGCAGCCTATGCACCGGTGGTTGAACATGCGCAAAAAGCCGGTCTTGTGATCAATCTGGACAAGATGGAGCGCACGCCCAACACGCTGGATGCGCACCGCCTGATCCATTGGGCCGGTATAGAAGGCCGCCAGACTGCGGCGGTTTCGCAATTGTTTCAGGCCTATTTTGTCGATGGCGCGGATATTGGCGACACCGAAGTTCTGGCCGATATCGCTGATGGCATCGGCATGGACGCGTCTGTTGTTATGCGCCTGCTGCAATCGGATGCAGATATCGAAGACATCCGCGCGCGCGATGCCCATTCGCGCGAGATGGGGATTTCGTCGGTCCCGACCTTCATCGTGGATGGCAAACACGCGGTGCCGGGCGCACAACCACCGGAACTCTGGGCGCGGGTGATCGCAGAGGTGCAGGAGAACACCGCGTCATGACATGGGCCCGTCCTGTCACGCTGATTTCCGCCCTGATCACGGTGATCGTTTCGGGGACGGTATTTTTCCATCTTGTTGAAGGCTGGAGCCTGCTGGATTCCTATTTTTTCACGGTCGTGACCCTGTCCACGGTCGGGTACGGATCAATTGTACCCGTCACCGCACTGGGCAAGATCGGCACGACGGTCCTTATTTTTACCGGACTGGGTATTTTCGCCGTGGCCATTCAGCAATTCGGCGAATTCACGCTGCGCCGCCGGATGCGCAAACGTGCCAAACGGATCGAGGAAAGCGAAGAAGCGTATATCAAGGCCGAGACAGGCAAGGACACTGACGCGTGAGCGATGCGCGCACCAACACGATGGGGCGGGTCGAGTTCATCACGCTGTGTGCGATGATGTTCGCCACCATCGCGTTTTCGATTGATGCGATGTTGCCCGCCCTGCCCAGCATCGGGGCCGAACTAAGCCCGGATGCCCTGAACCGGGCCCAGTTGATCGTCACCTCGTTTGTTCTGGGCATGGGCATTGGCACCGCGTTTACTGGCCCGCTGTCGGATGCGTTCGGGCGCAAGCCGGTTATTCTGGCCGGCGGGGCCTTGTATATCATTGGGGCGGCGGTCGCTTGGGCCAGTTCATCGCTTGAATGGGTTTTTGCCGCGCGTATTGCGCAGGGGTTGGGGGCTGCGGGGCCGCGCATTGCGACGATGGCGGTGATCCGCGATTTCTATTCCGGCCGGGAAATGGCCAAGCTTGTTTCATTCGTGATGATCATCTTTACCCTTGTGCCGGCCTTTGCGCCGCTTTTGGGGGCGGGCATCATTGCGCTGTTTGGCTGGCGCAGTATCTTTGTTGCATTCATCCTGTTCTCGCTGGTCAGCATGGTGTGGATGTCGGTCCGGCTGGGTGAATCCCTGCCGGTGGAAAACCGGCGGCCTTTTCGGGCGGGTTTGTTGTGGGTCGCCATCAAGGAACTGTTCGCCCATCCGGCGGTGCGCATGTCGATGCTGGTGCAAACGCTGATCTTCGGCATGTTGTTTTCCATGCTCAGTTCGGTGCAGCAGATTTTTGATATTTCGTTTCAGCGCGGCGCAGAGTTTCCGTTCTGGTTTGGCGGCATTGCCCTGCTGTCGGGCACGGCAGGATTTTTGAATGCGGCGCTGGTGATGCATATCGGAATGCGGCGTCTGGTGACGGTATCGCTGTCCGTGCAAGTCGCCCTTTCGAGCCTGATGCTGGTCTTGTGGCTGATGCAACCGCCCCAAAGCATACAGTTCGGGGCCTTCATGGTCTGGCAGTTCTCGGTGTTTTTCATGATGGGAATGACCATCGGCAACCTGAATGCCATTGCGATGGAACCGATGGGGCATATCGCGGGCATGGCGGCGTCGGTGATGGGGGCGGTATCAACCGTGCTGGCGGCGGTGATCGCGGCCCCTGTCGGTCTGGCCTTTGACGGCACGCCCCTGCCTCTGATCATCGGTGTTCTGGTTATGGCAATCGTGGCGGCCGGTCTGATGCTGTCACTCCAACGGACCGAGGAACAACCGGTCTAACCCTGTTTGGCCTTGGCCTTTTTCTGTTCTGCAATCGCCTTTTCGGCCAGGTCGCGTGCAATCGCGAACGCGCCCTTGATCTTGTCGCTGTCTTTTTTCCAGTCGCGCCGGACCACGATCTTGTTGTCCTTGACCTTGGCCAGCCCGCGCTGATCGGTGATGAAATCAACCAACCCCTGGGGCGAGGCATATTTGTCATTGTGGAACTGGATCGTCGCGCCCTTGGGGCCGCCATCCAGCTTGGCAATACCGGCGCGTTTGCACATCGCCTTGATCCGCACGACCAGCAGCAGAGTATTCACCTCTTTGGGCAGCGGGCCAAACCGGTCGATCAATTCGGCGGCGAAACCTTCCAGTTCGACCTTGGTGCTAAGCTCGGACAGGCGGCGATAAAGGCCCAGTCGCACATCCAGATCGGGCACATAGGGTTCCGGTATCAGGACGGGCACGCCGAGGTTGATCTGGGGCGCCCATTGATCGTCTGCCGCGCTCAGCCCCTCCAATTCGCCCGCCTTGATCTTGGCAATCGCCTCTTCCAGCATGGATTGATAGAGTTCGAAGCCGACATCACGCATCTGGCCGGATTGTTCTTCGCCCAACAGGTTTCCTGCGCCGCGAATGTCCAGATCCTGACTGGCAAGGGTAAAGCCTGCCCCCAATGTATCGAGCGATCCCAGAACCCGCAGCCGTTTTTCCGCAGCCGGGGTCAGTTTGGCGCGCGGTTTCGTGGTCAGATACGCATAGGCGCGGGTTTTCGAACGGCCCACCCGCCCCCTGATCTGGTAAAGCTGCGACAGGCCGAACATATCGGCGCGGTGGATGATCATGGTGTTGGCCGACGGAATATCCAAACCGGATTCGACAATCGTTGTGGCCAGCAACACATCGTACTTGCCGTCGTAAAACGCGTTCATGCGGTCATCCAGTTCACCCGCTGCCATCTGGCCATGGGCGATAACCACGCTGACTTCGGGCACCTGTTCGGCCAGAAAAGTTTCGATCTCGGGCAGATCGGCAATACGGGGCACCACGAAAAACGACTGTCCGCCGCGATAATGTTCGCGCAACAGCGCCTCGCGCAGGGTCACGGCATCAAATTCGCTGACATAGGTGCGGATTGCCAGCCGGTCGATCGGGGGCGTGCCGATAATGCTAAGGTCGCGCACGCCCGACAGGGACAATTGCAAGGTGCGCGGGATCGGTGTCGCGGTCAGCGTCAGCACGTGGATATCGGTGCGCAACTGTTTCAGCCGTTCCTTGTGGCTTACGCCAAAATGCTGTTCTTCGTCGATCACCAGCAGGCCCAGGTTTTTGAACCGGATGGATTTCGCCAGCAGCGCGTGGGTGCCGATGACAATATCCACCGTGCCCCGGCTGATGCCGTCCCGCGTGGCCTGCGCGTCCTTGGCACTCACGAAGCGTGACAGGGGCCGCACCTCGATCGGGAAGCCGCGAAACCGTTCGGCAAAGGATTTGTAATGCTGGCGCGCCAGCAGCGTTGTCGGGGCGATGATTGCGACCTGCACGCCGGACATGGCCGCCACAAAGGCCGCGCGCATCGCCACCTCGGTCTTGCCAAAGCCGACATCGCCGCAAATCAGCCGGTCCATCGGCGATCCGCTGTGCATGTCGTCCAGCACTTCGCCGATCGCGCGCATCTGGTCATCGGTTTCGGTATAGGGAAAGCGGGCGCTGAACGCATCCCACATGCCCGGCGGCGGATCCATGATCGGTGCGCGGCGCAGGGCGCGTTCTGCGGCGACGCGGATCAGACGGTCGGCCATTTCGCGAATACGTTCTTTCAGTTTGGCCTTTTTGGCCTGCCATGCGCCCCCGCCCAACCGATCCAGCAGGCCTTCTTCGTGGCCGTATCGCGACAGCAGTTCGATGTTTTCCACCTGCAGGTACAGACGTGCCTGTTCGGCATATTCCAGCAACAGGCATTCATGCGCTGCACCTGCGGCGGTGATCACTTCCATGCCGTGATAGCGCCCGATGCCGTGATCGACATGCACCACCAGATCGCCGGGTGACAAGCTTTGGGTTTCGGTCAGAAAGTTTTCGGCACGCCGTTTCTTGCGCGGAGCGCGGATCAGCCTGTCGCCCAGAACGTCCTGTTCCGAAATCACGGTCAGCCCGGGGGCCTCAAAGCCATGTTCCAGCGCCCATACCGCCAGATGCAGCCCCCGTTTGCCGATGCGCGTGGCATCGGTGATCGGGATTGTTTCGGCCAGCCCTTCGTCTTCGATCAAGCCGCTTAGCCGTTCCCGCGCGCCTTGTGAATAACTGGCGACAACCACGGGGCCTGTGTCCAGTTTCTTCCTGATGTGATCCGCCAGCGCGCCGAACAGGCTGATGTTTTCCAATTGCCGCTCGGGCGAGAAATTGCGCCCGATGCGCCCGCCCGCGTCCAGCACGTTCGGGCCGGTTGCCTGTGGCAGCGGATTAAGCTGGATCACCCGCCGGTCCGCAACCGCGGTGGTCCATGTCGCATCATCCAGATACAGGCTGGCCGGTGGCGCCGGCTTGTACACCGTGTTCAGGTGCGATTTTTCCGACATTGCGATTTTGCGGGTTTCATACTGGTCCACGATCGCATCCCAGCGCGACAGCCGCGTCGGGGTGATCTGGTCATCCAGCGTGATGCTGGCCTTGGGCAGGTAATCGAACAGGGTTTCCAGCTTTTCGTGAAAGAACGGCAACCAGTGTTCCGCGCCCTGATGTTTGCGCCCCGCACTGACCGCCTCGTACAGGGGATCATCAGTGCCCGCCGCGCCGAATTCGATACGATAGTTCTGGCGAAACCGCGTGATCGCGGCCTCGTCCAGTATCACCTCGGACACCGGCGCAAGTTCGATCATGTCCAGCTTTTCGGTCGTGCGCTGTGTTGCCGGATCGAACCGGCGCGCGCCGTCCAGCACATCGCCGAACAGATCCAGCCGCACCGGCCCCAGATCGCCCGGCGGATAGATGTCGATGATCCCGCCGCGCACCGCGTAATCGCCCGGTTCCAGAACGGTCGGGCTTTGGCTGAACCCCATGCGGGCCAGAAATGCGCGCAACGCGGCTTCGTCAATACGCGCACCGACCTGCGCCTTGAACGCGGCCTCGCGCAGGATGGTGCGCGCGGGCACGTACTGGCTGGCGGCGTTCAGGGTTGTCAGCAGCACATATTGCGGTGGCATCCCATGGACCAGACCGGCCAGCGCGGCCATCCGCGTTGCTGAAATATCGGCGTTGGGCGATACGCGGTCATAAGGCAGGCAATCCCAGCCGGGAAAGGTGACAACGGGCATATCGGGGGCAAAAAACGCCAGCGCCGCGCGCATTGCGACCATACGTTTGTCATCGCGCGCGATATGCAGAACCGGCGCACCCGCGTCCGCCAGTTCCTTCAGGATCAGCTTTGCGTCATAGCCTTCCGGTGCGCCGCCAAGCGTTATATGAAAGCCGTTGTTTGACATTGTCAGCCGAACGGACCCAGCGACAGGTTCTGGAACATGCCCCACATGGCGGTCAGAAAGATCGAAATCATGCCGATAAACTGGGTGAAGAACCGGTGCCGCCCCAACCGCCGGTGCAGCGCTTCGCCAACCAGATGTTCGGTTTCGATCAGCCGCGCCGTTGACAGTGACAAAAGCCCGACAATCGACATCGGGAACAGCAGCAAAAACACGGCCTGGGCAAATTCGACGTCGTACATGAACCCGGTGATAGCCAGCGCGGTCAGGAAAAAGCAGCCAAACCCCAAAAGCCACAGCCCCGAAACGCGCGCGACATAAAGCAGTCGGTTCACATTGATACGCACCAGATCTTCCAGATCGGTTTCGACCTGTCCGCCCTGCCGGCGGGCACGCAGCACAAGATCATAGGGAACGCCGATGACCCAGTGGCTGGCGGTTGACCACATCACAGCCAATGCGATCCAGAACCACAGGTTCGAAAACGAACGCATGTCGATCAGTTCAAATACAGTTTGGTGCCAGTCCAAGGGGAGCCTGCTTTGCAATCTTTTGCCTCTCTTAGCGGGGCGGCGCGGCAATTCCTACCCTTGTGAAGCCTGTTTTTCCGTGTCAGGCCTAAACAAGTTCAAGAACAGAGTGATCCAGATGAAACCGACCGTTGCCCCCTTTCCCGCCGCACGCCTGCGCCGCACCCGTCAAAGCGCCCCGATGCGCGCGCTTGTGCGGCAAAATACGCTCAGCGCCGATGATTTCATCTGGCCGCTTTTCGTGCGCAGTGGCGAGGGTGTGGAAGAGCCGGTGACCTCCATGCCTGGTGTGATGCGGCGCAGTGTGGACCGGATTGTCGAGGCTGCTAAACAGGCCGCTGATCTGGGGATTCCGGCGATTTGCCTGTTTCCTTACACCGAACAAAAAGACCGCACCGAAGAATGCGCCGAAGCGTGGAACCCCGACAACCTGTCCAACCGTGCCACACGCGCGATCAAGGCCGCCGTGCCAGATATTGCCGTCATGACGGATGTGGCGCTGGACCCCTACAACATCAACGGCCATGACGGTTATGTCGTGAATGGCGAGATTCTGAATGATGAAACGGTTGCGGCGCTGGTGAAAATGGCGCTGGCACAGGCCGAAGCCGGGGCCGATATTATCGGGCCGTCCGATATGATGGATGGCCGGATCGGTGCGATCCGCAATGCGCTTGAAACCGGCGGGCACCACAACGTCATGGTGATGTCTTATGCCGCCAAATACGCCAGTGCGTTTTACGGGCCGTTCCGGGATGCGGTCGGCGCGTCGGGCGCGCTGAGCGGGGACAAGAAAACCTATCAGATGGACCCGGCCAATTCGGACGAGGCGCTGCGCCTGATCGAACGCGACCTGATGGAAGGTGCCGATATGGTCATGGTCAAACCCGGCATGCCCTATCTGGATATCTGCCGCCGCGTCAAAGACAGCTTTGGCGCACCGACATTCGCCTATCAGGTGTCGGGCGAATACGCGATGATCAAGGCCGGAGCACAGAATGGCTGGATCGACGGTAAAAAGGTGATGATGGAAAGCCTGATGGCGTTCAAACGGGCCGGATGTGATGGCATCCTGACCTATTTCGCCCCGGATGCCGCGCGTCTTTTGAACGGGACCAAGGGGTAGGCACGCGCCCTGCCCGCGAATTGAAAGGGTCACGACATGCGCACAATCGGTGCTTTGATATTTCCCGGTTTCGAACTGCTGGACCTGTTTGGACCGATGGAAATGTTCGGCCATCTGGCGGATGATTTCGATCTGACACTTGTGGCGCAGGATCGCGGCGCGGTGCGCAGCGCGCAGAAACTCGCCGCCGTCGCCGAAGCCGGCACCGGGGACGGGACACAATATGACATCCTGTTTGTACCCGGCGGCCCGGGCGTGCGGCCGGGTCTGAACGATACTGATCTGCTGGACTGGATCGCGCGCACGGCGCAACAGGCCGAATATGTGCTGAGCGTGTGCACAGGTTCTGCCCTGCTGGCCAAGGCGGGTGTGCTGGACGGGCGGCGCGCAACCTCGAACAAGGCGGCGTTTGACTGGGTCGTGTCGCAGGGTCCGGACGTGGATTGGCAGCGGCAGGCCCGGTGGGTGCAGGATGGCCGGTTTTTCACCTCGTCCGGTGTGTCGGCGGGCATGGACATGACGCTGGCCGTGATCGAACATCTGCACGGTACGGAACAGGCCGAAGACGTGGCGCTGATCTGTGAATATGAATGGCACCGCGATGCCGCGCGCGATCCGTTTACTCTGGCGCACGGTCTGGTCTGACCGGATCTTCGGCGTCCAAAGGGCAGCATGCCGCCCATTGCCATTCTTTGGCGTGACACATCGGCGTTATCGGCGTATAAACGCCGACAAGACCGGATAAACCGGCTGAACAGGCAACAATTACAGGCAAAACATATGAAAAATCACGATTCCTCCCGTCTGACCCGGCGCGGGTTTACTCTTGCGGCATTCTCTGGCGTTGCGTTGACTGCGGCATGTGGCAACGGCGTGGGCAGTTCCGGCCCCGGCACGATCGACGCGCGCGTTGATGCAACCCTTGACCAGATGTACCGCCAATACCCCAACACGGTTGACCTTTCCCAGAAGGCCAACGGGATGCTGGTGATGCCGCTGGTGACCGAAGCCGGGTTTATCTACGGCGGCGCCTATGGGCGCGGTGCGCTGCGGGTTGGCGGCACGACAGTGGATTATTATTCCACCACCAAGGCCAGCGCCGGTTTGCAGATCGGCGCCCAGCAATACGCGCATGTGCTGTTCTTCATGACAGACGACGCGCTGATGGATTTTCGCCGTTCGCCCGGATGGGCCGTGGGCGCGGGTGTGGAATACGTGATTTCCGATCAGGGCGACGGATTGGCCGCCGAAACCACCACCGCGCTAGCACCGGTTCTGGCGGCGGTGTTCGGCCGCGCCGGATTGCTGGTCGGCGCGACGCTGGAAGGCACAAAATACACGCGGATCATTCCGTAAGACTTTGATTTTAGGTTTGAAAAGGCGGGCATCTAGCCCGCCTTTTTTGCTGCCTGATCCGGTCCGAACCCGAAGGCCCGTTTACCCCATCGCGCGCAGGCGTCTGATCAGGCTGGATGTATCCCAGCGCCCGCCACCCAGTTTCTGCACGTCCTTGTAGAACTGATCGACCAGCGCCGTGACCGGCAGGCTGGCGCCGGTGTCATTGGCGGTGTCCAGACAGATGCCCAGATCCTTGCGCATCCAGTCCACCGCGAACCCGTGATCGAACTTGTCGTCCAGCATGGTTTCATAGCGGTTCGACATCTGCCAGCTGCCCGCGGCACCCTGGCTGATCACCTCGACAACGGCGCGCCCGTCCAGACCGGCCTTTTCCGCGAAATGCAGCGCCTCTGACAGGCCCTGCACCAGACCGGCAATGGCGATCTGGTTGCACATCTTGGTCATCTGGCCGGCGCCGCTGGTGCCGATCCGGCGGCAGGTTTTGGAATAGGCCGCCATCACCGGTTCCGCGCGGGCATATTCGGCCTCATCGCCACCGCACATGATCGACAGCACACCGTTTTCCGCGCCGGCCTGCCCGCCGGACACCGGCGCGTCGACAAAGGCGATATCGGCGGATTTGGCGGTTGCGTATAGTTCATGGGTGACAGCCGCCGAAACAGTGGTGTGATCGACAAAAACGCTGCCCGCATCCATCCCGGTAAACGCGCCGTCATCGCCCAGACAGACCGAGCGCAGATCATCATCATTGCCCACGCACGCCATCACGAATTCAGCGCCCTTTGCCGCCTCGCGCGGGGTCGCGGCATGCTGGCCGCCATGGGACTTGGCCCAGGCCTGCGCCTTGGACGCGGTCCGATTATAAACCGTGACGTTGTGGCCTTTTGCCTGTAGATGGGCCGCCATCGGACCACCCATAACCCCCAGACCCAGAAACGCGACGTTTGCCATGTGCTTTCCCCTTGAATTCTTTTTGGTTACGCATTGTGTCTGGCTAAACTTGCATCCATGACGGGTAAAGAAAAGGGGGCTTGATGCCAACGCTGTTCCAATGGCTGCTTCGCATTGCATCGGGTCTGATCGGCCTGATCGTGCTGGGGGCTGTCGTGGTGTATTATCTCGCGTCCCGTTCCCTACCCGATTACGACAAGACGCTGCGGGTTGCCGATATCAGCGCCCCTGTCGAGGTGGTGCGTGACAACGCCAATGTGCCCCATATCTTTGCTGCGCCGGATGCGCCGGACACGGATGTGTATTTCGGGCTTGGCTATGCCCACGCGCAGGACCGGCTGTGGCAGATGACAATGCTGCGCCGCACGGTGCAGGGCCGGTTGTCAGAGCTGTTCGGTGAACGCACCGTATCCATCGACAGTCTGGTGCGGCGGCTGGACCTTTACGCGCTGTCTGTCAAATCGGTCGAGGTGCAAACCCCCGAAACGCGCGCTGCCCTGTCGGCCTATGCGGCTGGCGTGAATTCGCGGCTGGCGGAAATCAACATTGATGCGCTGGGGCGCGGCGCGCCGGAAATGTTCGTGTTCAATGCCCCGATTGCCCCGTGGCAGCCGGCAGATTCGATTGCGATCATCAAGTTGATGGCGCTGCAACTGTCCTCGCATCTGGAGGAAGAGGTATTGCGCGCGCGCACGTCGCTGATCCTGCCGGATGAAAACAGGTTGCGTGATATCCTGCCTGATGTTCCGGGATCAGGTGTTGCCGCCCTGCCCCGTTACTCTGCCCTTGTACCGGGCCCGGTGCCGCGCTTCGCACAGGCCAGCCCGATGCCGCAAACACAAACGTCGCCGTTCAAACGCCGTGGCCTTGCCGGCGCGTCGAACGCCTGGGCCGCCGCCCCGTCGCGCAGCGCATCGGGGGGCACATTGCTGGCCAATGATCCCCATCTTGGCCTGACAGCGCCTTCGATCTGGTATCTGGCGCGGCTGGAACTGGCGTCTGGCGGTGTGATCGGGGCCACCATTCCCGGCGTGCCGGTGGTGATGACAGGGCGCAGTGCGACACTGGGTTGGGGCATTACGTCGTCCTATCTGGACGATCAGGATCTGTTCATCGAAAAAATCAATCCGGACAATCCGGAAGAATACCAGACGCCCGCCGGGTTTCGCCCCTTCGTGACCCGCAAATCCATTGTCGAGATCAAGGACAGCACGCCGATCACGCTGACATTGCGCTGGACGGAAAACGGCCCGGTTCTGCCCGGTTCGCATTACGGATTGTCCACCATCACACCCCCCGGTCACGTTGTTTCGCTGGCATGGACCGCGCTAAGCCCCAAAGACACTACAATGAGTGCGGCAATCGCCCTGATGGGGGCGCAAACCGTGCGCGACGGGCTGGAACTGAGCGAAGACTATATCGCCCCCTCGCAGAACCTGACGCTGGCCGACCAGTCCGATATCGCGATGAAAACGATCGGCGCGATGCCGCGCCGCAACGCCGAGCATCAAAGCCAGGGGCGGTTGCCTTCGCCGGGGTGGCGCCACGAAAACCGCTGGCAGGGTCGGTTGCCCTTCAGCGACAACCCGCATTTCATCGCCCCTGTTGGCGGTATCCTTGGCAATACCAACAACAAGACGATTGATCGCCCGTTTCCCAAACATGTGTCTTATGTCTGGGGTGACAGTCAGCGTATCCAGCGCTGGCAGCGCCTGATGCAGTCGCGTCAGGTTCACACCCGCGACAGTTTTATCGAGGCCCAGCTTGATCCGGTCAGTGCGACGGCACGAACGTTGTTGCCGCTGATCGGGGCCGAATTATGGTTCACCGGCGAAGCGGCCCCCGATGGTACCGCCGAGCGCCAGCGCCAGCGCGCGTTAACATTGCTGGCCAGCTGGAATGGTGAAATGAACGAACATTTGCCCGAGCCGCTGATCTATGCGGCGTGGTTGCGCGCGCTGCAAACCCGCCTGATACAGGATGAGCTGGGACCGCTGGCGGTTGAATTCGACCATGTGGAACCGCTGTTTATCGAACGCGCATTTCGGGACGTGGATGGCGCATCCGTATGGTGCGATGTTCTGCAAAGCGCACCAGTGGAAACCTGCCCCGACATGGCGCGGCTGGCGCTGGATGATGCGCTGGTCTGGATCGGTGAAAAACACGGCCCCGCACTGGAAAGCCTGCGCTGGGGCGATGCGCATCAGGCCACCCATGATCACCCGGTTCTGGGCGAGGTGCCGGTGCTGCGCTATTTCGTGAACATCCGCCAGTCCACCAGCGGCGGCGACAATACGCTGCAACGCGGGCGCACCAGCGGGCAGGATCCGGACCCGTTCCAGAATGTGCACAGCGCCGCCTATCGCGGGGTCTATGATTTTGCCGATCCCGACAGTTCGGTTTTCGTCACCTCGACCGGTCAATCGGGGCATTTCCTGTCGCGCCACTATGACGATCTGGCGCAGCTGTGGCGGCGCGGTGAATACATCCCGATGTCACTGGATGAAAACCTGGCCCGCGCCGCATCCGTCGGCGTGACCCGCCTTATCCCGGCCGAGTGAACATCGGCATAGACAGGGCTGCAGGCACAGCCCGGCCCTTTGCCATTGAAGCAAGGAGAGAACCAACGCCAGATCGACGGGGCCTGACACGGCCCGAACCGTGGTTGGTGAAGGTGAAGCTTTCGGACTGTTTGGGCGATTTTGCGCCGATGCGCAGGCAAAAACGTTCAAAATCGCTATAACACCCGCCCGAGGGGCTGTTTCTTTTGAAAAAGGAAACGTCCATGGGATGCCCTTCACCAACCACGGAATACAAATTCGAATTTCTGTCTGCCAGTGGCGTCGGCGGGTCCGAAGGCACGATCAGCGCGGGATGCCCTGCCTATGATCAGGCTCTGGCGGATCAGGCGTTTCTGAAGGCCAAAGAGGCTTTTGCGCGTTATCTTGAGCGCAAACATACCGATCCGTGCGGGCCAGATTGCCGTATTCACACCACGACAGATTGGATACCGGTGCCCAATCTGCCCAATCAAACCAAGGTCAAGCGGATCTTCTTTTCCATCGAATGCCCCGAAGGCGATGGCGGCATGAAAACCTGCCTTTATTCCTTTGAAATGATATTTTCCTACAGGGTTTTGCAACGCACTGTTACGTGCATCCCGTTTCTGGGCGGACCGAACGATTTTTTCCTGGAACCCATTTCACTGGAAGGCGATTGCCATTGATCGCGCCGTGACGGGGGTGTCTGGGCGTAAACCCGACAGCATCAAAGCCGTTCGAAATCCTGCTTTTGCCGTGCGCTCCAGCGGACGGTGATGTCAAACCCGTCTTCGCCCTGCGCCTCGTCCTGCACGATATCCTGCGCGAACAGCCAGGCGCGTTTCTTGCCTTGGGAAAACGGCAGTGTCAGGGTTTCGGTGGTTTTGACGCCGACCAGAATATCGGCAATGGCGGCAAGCAGGTCATCTATCCCCTCGCCCGTGACGGCAGAGATCGCAAAGCGCGTTTCGTCGCGCGCGGCGCGGGCGCGCATGGCTTCTTGCGCCTCAGGGGTCAGCAGATCGATCTTGTTCCATATTTCGATCAGGGGCCGGTCTTCATCAATGCCAAGCGATGTCAGGATATCCATCACGTCACGGGCCTGCGCCTCGCTTTCGCCATGGGATATGTCGCGCACGTGGCAGATCAGGTCGGCGCCCAGGACTTCTTCCAGCGTGGCGCGGAAGGCTGCGACCAGTTCGGTGGGCAGATCGCTGATGAAACCCACCGTGTCCGACAGGATGATTTCCGGCCCATCGGGCAGCACAACCGACCGCATCGTCGGATCCAGTGTGGCAAACAGCATATCCTTGGCCATGACATCGGCCCCTGTCAGACGGTTAAACAGGGTGGATTTGCCGGCGTTGGTATACCCCACAAGCGCAACAATCGGGTAAGGCACCTTGGCGCGCGCGGCGCGGTGCAGTGTGCGGGTTTTGACCACCTTGTCCAACTGGCGGCGCAGGCGCACCAACTGGTCGTCAATGGCGCGCCGGTCCGCTTCGATCTGGGTTTCACCGGGACCACCAACAAATCCCAGCCCGCCACGCTGGCGTTCCAGGTGGGTCCAGGCCCGCACCAGCCGTGTGCGCTGATAGGACAGCGCGGCCATTTCGACCTGCAACACACCTTCCTTGGTGCGGGCGCGATCACTGAAAATCTCAAGGATCAGACCGGTCCGGTCCAGCAGCTTTACGCCCCAGGCCTTTTCAAGATTGCGTTGCTGCACCGGGCTGACCGGCCCGTCGACCAGAACCAGTTCAACCTCGTCGGCTTCGAATTTCTGGCGCAGTTCCTCGATCTTGCCCTTGCCAAACAGCATGCCTGCATGGGCCTTGGGCAGGCGTACCACATCGGCGCCGACAACCTGAAGTTCGGCCAGCGCATCGGCAAGCGCAATCGCTTCGGCCAATGCCGGTTCGGCGGGCCGGCGGGAATGGTCTGATTTCAGGTCAGGATGCAACACCCATGCGCGGGTGACGGCACGCTCGTGTTCCATCAAGAGGCGTCTTCGCCCTCATACAGGCTGATCGGCTGGGATGGCATGATCGTCGAAATCGCATGCTTGTAAACAAGCTGGGATTGGCCGTCACGACGCAGAAGAACGCAGAAATTATCGAACCACGTAATCACGCCTTGCAGCTTTACGCCATTGATCAGGAAGATAGTCACGGGCACTTTGGTTTTGCGCACGTGGTTCAGGAACGCGTCCTGAAGGTTCTGTCTGTCCGAAGCCATTATTACTCGCCTTTGTTCTTTTTCACGCTGCGGATCAGCGTATTCCCTCGCACACACCAGTATGTAGCGGCAAATGGGGAGTTTCCAGCCCAAAAAACAATCCGTTACGCTCCGAACGCAATTGTCGCATCTTGGGCACAACTTATTGCGGCTAACTGCGCCACAAATCCGGGGTCAGAAGGGCAATAATGGCAAGGGTTTCCAGACGCCCCAGAACCATGGCAGCGCACAGTACGCCCTTGGCCCACGGGCCAAGCTGAACAAGGCTGACGGGGGCCTCGGACGCTGACTGGATCAGGGGACCGGTTGTCGACAATGTCGCGATGCTCAGGACCACGGCATTTTCGAAATCAACGCCCAAAGCCGTCAGAACCACCGTCACCAGCGCCAGAGACAGGGCAAACAGCATGAAAAAGATCCATGCGATATAGGCGCCGTCGCGCTGGATTCGGCGGGTGCGCTGGCCGCCGCCGCTGACCGATGAAGGATGCACAAGCCGTTCCATTTCGCGCAACCCGTGCAGATAAAGCGCATAGACCCGCAGCAGTTTCACGCCACCCGCCGTTGTCGCCACACCGCCCCCGGTCAGCGCCAGACCCATCAGGATCAGGCCCGGCGTGCTGAGGCCCGACCAGTTTTGCGATGTGCCCCAGTCGGCGCTTTCAAATCCGGTGGTGGTCAGGAATGACAGGACCGTGAACATCGACCCCCAGAACGCCTGTGCGGCCTTCAACAGGCTGTCGCCCTCGCGCACCTCAAGCGATCCCATCCAGTGGCGCAGCAGCAGCAGAACCGGCACTCCAATGACCAGCATCATGCCGATGCGGAATTCGGGATCGGACAGAATGCCGGTTCCGCCGGTGGTGACGGTATCGGTGGAAAATGTCAGACGTGACAAGGCAAACAGCATGAACAGGAACATGACCGCCTCGCCGGTGAAACCCGACGCGCCGTTCTGCACCCCGCCAATGGGGGAAATGCCGCTGGTCGCCATTACCGACATGGCATGGCACAGCGACACCAGCGACGTATCCCCGCCCAGCAACAACAACACCCACAACACCAACGTCAGACCGGCGTAAATCGGAAACAACACTATTGTGATGCGCAGCAACCGGGTGCGCGGGTCAGACCGCCCCACACGGTCGCCGCGTGCTTCGGACATCCGGCCGGGCTGGGCGCGCGCGGTCACTTCGAACCCGCCAAGGTTCAGCGGGGCCAGAATGGCCGATGCGGCGATCCACATGACCAGCCCGCCCATCCAGCCGACCTGCGCCCGCCACAGGTGCAACCCGCTCGAAAGGCGCGTCGGATCTTCGAACATGGTGGCGCCGGTGGTGGTGATGGCGCTGACCATTTCGAAATAGGCATTCAGAAAACTGGTGGTTTGCAGCGCGTCATAGAACGGGATCGCCAACAGCACGGGCAGAAAGGCGAACATCGAAAACAGCGACATCAGCTGGCCAAGCGTGCCGTGCCGGCTGCGCCGGCCGCTCATCGCGATGGCAATCATGGCAGTGGTGATCAGGCCCAGCGTGCCGGCATAGAAAAAGGTGCGCGAATCCGTGTGATTGGTCAGGATCAGCGAATAGGCAGCAGGCACGTACATCGAGGCAGAGCCACATCCGACCAGCAACAGAAACAGCGGCAGGTTCAGCAAAATGTCCAGAAAACGGGATGGGCTGGCTGAACGGGGCATGGATCAGAAGAAATCGATCGACACCTGAAGCAGGCGTTCGACTTCGGGGACATCCTTGGCCATCGCAAACAGGGCAATGACATCGCCTTCTTCCACTCTGGTATCGCCTGTGGGTCGGATCACTTCGTGGCTTTTCATGACAGCCCCGACCAGCACGCCTTCGGGAAAGTCGATATCACTGATTTTCTGGCCTGCTATGGGTGATGTTGACAGAACTTCGGCTTCGATCACCTCGGCTTCGGCATCGCCGATGGAATAGACACCGCGCACCCGTCCGTGGCGGATATGGCGCAGGATCGAACTGACGGTGGTGGCGCGCGGGTTGATGTAGGCATCAATGCCCAGCGGCCCCATCAGGGGAACCAGCGTCGGATCGTTGATCAGCGCAATGGCATAGGCGCAGCCTTCGGATTTGGCACGTACGGCAGCCAGCATGTTGGTCTTGTCGTCATCCGTGACGGCCAGCATCGCATCGGCGCGGCTGATCCCGGCCTCGTTCAGCAGGGCGGCATCCAGACCATCGCCGTTCAGCACAATCGTGCGTTCCAGAGCCTCGGCGGCCATTTCTGCGCATTTCCGGTTTTTTTCGATCACCTTGACCCGCACGCGGGTTTTCAGCTGTTCCAGTTGCAATGCCACGGTCAGGCCGACATTGCCGCCCCCGACCATCACGATACGGTCCTGTTTCTTGTGGGTCTTGCCGAATATTTCCATCGTGCGGCGCACGTCTTCGACATGGCTGAACACGTAGCAATCATCACCGACAAACAACTGGTCGTTGGCTTCGGGGGCGAACAGCGTGCCATCGCGGCGGACACCGACGACAATGGCGCGCAGGGTGGAAAACAGATCGGTCAACTGGCGCAGCGGTGTGTTCACCACGGGGCATTCTTCTTCGATCGTGATCCCCAGCAACTGGGCCTGCCCTTCCATGAAAATTTCAGTGTCAAAGGCATCCGGGGCCGACAGGCGCTGCATGGCTGCTGCCGCAACCTCGCGTTCGGGGCTGATCACCACATCGATCGGCATGTGATCGCGCCGGTAAAGATCGGAATAGATCGCATCCAGATAGGATTGACTGCGGATGCGGGCAATCTTGCGGTTCACGCCAAAGACGGAATGGGCGACTTGACAGGTGACCATGTTCACTTCGTCGGAATGGGTGGCCGCGATGACCATATCCGCGTCCCGCGCGCCTGCTCGGTCCAGAATGTTGGGATAGCTTGCATATCCCGCAATGCCCTGCACATCCAGCGTGTCGGTGGCGCGGCGCACCAGATCGGGGTTGCTGTCGACGACGACGACATCGTTGCGTTCGCCTGACAGATGGCGCGCGATCTGCCAGCCAACCTGACCTGCCCCGCAAATGATGACCTTCATACCATATGCCCTTTGGTGTGCGAAAAACCCACCGTGAACAGCGTGTTTTTCTGAACTTGTTGAATGACAGAAGGGTTAGAAAGGGTCAAATTGTTTGTCATTTGTCGCCCGCTGCGGCACCCTGGAGCGGCTTCATCCCGATAAGGACAAGACCCATGCGATCCCTGCTGTTTGCCCTGTTTTTTCTGGCCCTGGGGGCCTGCGCCACACCGCTGGAACTGTACTACAAACCCGGCGCCGACGTGACACGCATGCAGACCGAAGAGACCAAGTGCGAGGTTGCCGCCCTGCGCGATGCGCCTGTGGCCAGTCAGGTGCGCCAGGATCCCGGATTGTATGTTCCCGGATACCGGTCGTGCAACGGGGCGGGCAACTGCACCTATTATCCGGGGTTCTGGCGTCCGGGCCGGGTGTATTCGGTGGATGTGAACGCGCCGTTGCGGCTGCGCCTGATGGATCAGTGCATGGCTGCCAAAGGCTATCAGCGCACGCAAATTCCACAGTGTTCGCAATCAGTTGCCGGCAGTGTTTCACCTGCCGCAACCCGCACGATGCCTGCCCTTGCCGCAAATTCCTGCGTCATCCGCAACGAAGGTGGCAGTTGGCAGATCGTTAACGTGGAATAAGGGCCTGCTGTCCTCAGTTCGCAGGCTCTTGCATATCTTCCAGTTCGCTTTCATCCACATGGGCCACCCGCGCACCGGATTTGCTGGATGTGACCACGTTCAGCGACTTTAGCTTGCGATGCAGCGCGCTGCGTTCCATGCCGACAAAATTCGCCGTGCGGCTGATATTGCCGCCAAAGCGGTTGATCTGGGTCAGCAGATATTCGCGTTCGAACGCTTCGCGGGCTTCGCGCAGCGGCAGTGTGGCCAGTGCGCCCGACAGGACAACACGGCCCTCTTCTGCCGGTTTGTCGTCTTCTGCCGGCAGTTCCTTTGCCTCGATCGGGCCGGAGCCTTCTCCCAGGATCAACACCCGTTCGATCAGGTTTTTCAACTGGCGCACATTTCCCGGCCACAACATCGTCTGCATCAGGGCTGCGGCTTCGTCCGTCATTTCGCGCAGCGGCAAGCCCTGGGATGTGTTGCAAGCCGCAATGAAATGCTCTGCCAGAACCGGAATATCCTCGCGACGTTCGGCCAGCGACGGAACCGCAATCGGCACCACATTCAGGCGGTGATACAGCTCCTGCCGAAACCGCTCTGCTTCAATTTCGGCTTCCAGGTCCTTGTTTGTACTTGAAATAACACGCAGATCGACACGTACCTTGTCGTTGCCGCCAACGCGCTGGAACTGTTGATCCACCAGAACCCGCAAGATTTTTGATTGCGTGCCAATGGGCATGTCGGCCACTTCGTCAAAATAGACAACACCGCCATGCGCCTGTTCCAGCAGGCCCGGTTCCACCCCGCGTTCGGGGCTTTCGCGGCCAAAAAGAACCTCTTCCATCCGGTCCGCGGCCACGCCTGCGCAATTGACCGTGACGAACGGGGCGCCCGACCGGTTGGAATGGGCGTGAATATAACGTGCTGCCACTTCCTTGCCCGATCCCGCAGGGCCGGTCAGCATGACGCGGCCGTTGGATTTCGTCACCTTGTCCAGTTGCGATACCAGCGTGCGGAACGCGGCGCTTGATCCGATCATTTCGGCACTGGTGACATCCTTGCGCCGCAGGGATTGGTTTTCGCGGCGCAGGCGGGATGTTTCCATCGCACGCCGGATCACAACCAGCAACTGATCGATATTGAACGGTTTTTCGATGAAATCATAGGCGCCCTGCTTGATCGCAGCGACCGCAATTTCAATGTTGCCGTGGCCCGATATGATCACCACGGGCACATCCGGATTGTCGCGTTTGACCGTCTTTAGGATATCGATCCCGTCCATCCGGCTGTCTTTCAGCCAGATATCAAGGATCAAAAGCGCCGGCGGTTCTGTATTGATCGCAGACATACAATCATCCGAATTGCCCGCCAGCCGTGTGGCGAATCCTTCGTCTTCCAGAATGTCCGAAATCAGTTCACGGATATCTTTTTCATCGTCGACAATCAGAATATCACTCATGGGTCTCCTGCTCCGCTTTTTTACGCATATTTTGGTTTAAATCGGGTTCGGTGCCGATGGGCAGCCTGATCACCGCCATCGCTCCGAAGTGGGTTTGCCCGTCAAAGACAGGCGCGTCTTGTAGCACCAAAGTGCCGCCGTGCTCTTCTATGATTTTCTTTACAATCGGCAAGCCCAGCCCTGTGCCTTCGTTGCGTGTTGTAACATAAGGTTCGAACAGGCGCGCGCGATCTTCGGGCAGACCGATGCCGTTGTCGGCAATCGTGATGCAGGCCTGAATACCGTCCAGCGTCATGCCGACGCGAATTTCCGGTTGAAGACCATCAGGCGCACCTTTTTCCTGCAAAGTTTCAATGGCTTCTCCGGCGTTCTTGATAAGGTTTGTCAGCGCCTGAGAGATCATAGTTGCATCCAGTTCCGCCTCGACCGGGTGATCGGGCAATGTGGCGGTGATCGTGACATCGGGCTGCCCCGATTGCTGAAGCGAAACTGCATCGCTGACCAGATGGGTCAGGTCTTCGACCCGCCGGTCCGGTTCGGGCATCCGGGCGAATTTGGAAAATTCATCAACAATGCGGCGCAAGTCATTGGTTTGGCGAACAATAACGTCTGTCATCTGTTCCAGTTTGTCGCCGTCTTCACCCACCTGCGGGGCGAATTTGCGTTTGATGCGTTCCGCGCTTAGCTGGATCGGGGTCAGCGGGTTCTTAATTTCATGCGCGATGCGGCGGGCCACATCGCCCCAAGCCGCCATCCGCTGGGCGCTGACCAGATCAGTTACGTCGTCAAAAGCCACCACATAGCCTTCCAGACCGCCGGACTCATTGCGCCGCGTGGCCATGCGCACCAGAAGGTTTTCAAGCCGTCCGTCGCGCGATACCTTGACTTCATCCTGCGTCACCTCGGCCTGGGTGGAGCGCAAGGTAGTAAACAGCGGCCCGAATTCGGGCACTGCGACCGCCAGATCAACTGACTGGCGGTCTTCGGACCAGCCCAGCAACCGTTCCGCTGACCGGTTCACAAACGCGACCCGGCCTTCGGCATCCAGCCCGACAACGCCGGACGTGACCGAACTCAGCACGGAATCAAACAGGCGGCGGCGCCGTTCGATCTGGCGGGTGTTGTCCAGCAGGGTTTCGCGCTGGCCTTTCAACTGCTTGGTCATCTGGTTGAAATAGCGGCCTAGCATCGAAATCTCGTCATCGCCGTCTTCTTCGGGCACCTGCACATCCAGATCGCCCGCCCCGACCCGCTGCGCCGCGCCTGCCAGCCGGCCCACAGGCCGCGAAAGACGTTCCGCAAACCAGAGGCCGGCCCAGATGGCTGCCAGAATCAGAATCACGGCAAAACCGATGTACAAAAGGCCGAATTCAAACAGAACGCGGCCACGATCTGCCTCAAGCTGGTGGTAAAGGCGGACAGTTTCCTGCGTTTCGTCCAGCAGACTGAGAATTTCACCATCCACGTCACGGCTTACAAACAGGTAGCGATCAACAAAGGCGTCCATGCGCACCAGCGCCCGGAATTCGCTGTTTTCCCAATCCTCTATGATCACCATGCCTTCGGCATTGGCCTGTTCGATCTGGGATTGCGTTGGCCGATCATAATCGAACAGGTATGATCGTTCGCCCCGCACGCGAATTTCGCCTGTTCCGTCAATAACATATGCCTCGCGCAGGCCGCGCTGTATCTGGTTCTGGCCCTGGGTCAGCATCTGGCGCAGTTCGGCCTCGTCCAGAAACACAAGACGGGTGCGTTCGCGATCCAGAAACCGTGCCAGAACCTGTGCATCCTGGCGCAAATCCTCGCGCTGTTCGCCTTCATAGGCTTCGGCGGCGGCCAGCGAATTGCCGACAACCTCGCGCACCCGGTCCGAAAACCAGCCTTCCAGACCGATATTCACGGTCAACACGGCAAACACCGCGACGGTCACAGTGGGGATCAGCGCCAGCAGCGCAAAGGCACCGGTCAGCCGCAAATGCAGGCGAGAACCCGCCGATTTTGCCCGTCGCGCCGAAACAAGCCGGGCCACCTGCCCCAGAACCAGCGTGGCGACAACCAGAACATACACCAGATCGGCCAGCAGAATCAGACGCAGCGAAGGCGAGCCGGACCCCTGATCAAACGGCCCCAGAATAAGGAATGTCGCAAGCGCCAAAGCCGGACCCAGAATGACCAGACCCAGCGTCGCCGCGTTCTGCACGCGGCGCATCCGCCGCAAACGGGCGAATTTTATCCAATGGCTATCGCGTGACCGGGTTGCCACCCGCGCTATCCTTATTGATGTGCCGCCTGCGCAGCTTACCGCTATATTATGTGGTCCTGATCTGGCGGTGACGCCGGATGGCCACGGTTATGTGGCCGTTTTACATCAATTTGCGGCGTCTTGTCACCTCAATATCCAGTTCGGTGATTTTCTTGCGCAAAGTATTGCGGTTGATGCCCAGCAAATCGGCGCATTTCGCCTGATTGCCGCCGGTTGCCTCAAGCGCGATTTCGATCAGCGGGCCTTCGACTTCGCGCAGGATCCGCCCGTAAAGGCCGGGCGGCGGCAACAAGGTGCCGTGAAGATCGAAATACCGGCGCAAATGGCGCCCGACCGAGGCCGACAGTTTTTCGCTGTCACCGCCCCCCAGAACCGGTTCCATTTCGGGCTGGCTGCCCAGCACCGCTTCGATTTCGGCGCGCGATATGTCTTCTGCAGGGCTGGTCAGCACCAGGCGACGGATCGCGTTTTCCAGCTGGCGCACATTGCCGGGCCAGCTATAGGCGCGAAACAGCTCTGACGCTTCGGGCGACAAGGTACGGCACGGCGCCCCGGTCTGTTCCGCGCGGGCCAGAAAATGTTCTGCCAACAGCGGGATATCATCAACGCGTTCGCGCAGGGACGGCACGTTCAGCGTTGCACCGCTTAGGCGGTAAAACAGATCCTGGCGCATTTGCCCCGCTTCCATGGCGCGGGTCAGATTGCTTTGGCTGGTGGCCATGAAACGGGGCATGTGATCGCCCGCGGCATCCATCATGCGCACGATGCGCGCCTGCAATTCGGCGCTGATATCGGCGATTTCATCAATCAGCAAAGTCCCCCCACGCACCCGAGCGAACACTTTGGCAGGGCCTTCCAGATCTTGCAGTTCATTCGCCGTGACGGTCACAAAGGGCAATGTGCGGCGGTCCGAAAAATCGTGGATAGCGCGGGCGATCAGGGATTTTCCGGTTCCGGATTCGCCACAGATCAACACCGGCAAATCGGTGTTGGTGACGCGCGCCACTAGCCGGTACAGCGCCTGCATCACCGGTGTGCGGCCGACAAGCGGCAATTCATCCGGGCGTTCCTGCCCCTCGGGCAGACGTGCGGGCGTGCGTTTCTTGCTTTCCAGCGCGCGCGCTGTTCGTTTCATCAGGTCCGGCAGATCAAAGGGTTTTGGCAGATAGTCATAGGCGTCGGCTTCGGCGGCCTGTATCGCTGTCATGATCGTGTTCTGGGCCGAAATTACGATGACCGGCATACCGGGACGGTCAATCGCGATTTTCGGCAGCATCTCTAGCCCGTTGCCATCGGGCATGACGACATCGGTGATCACCACGTCGCCTTTGCCCTCGGCCACCCAGCGCATCAGTGTGGTCAGCGACGACGTCGCATGCACCTTGCACCCGGCCCGCGTCAGCGCCTGCGTCAGAACCGTGCGGATCGTGCGATCGTCATCCGCGACCAGAACCGTACCATCCATTATCCGTTCTCCTTGTTTTCCTTGGGGGCCCGCGGCAGCGACAGGCGAAAAACCGTCCGGCCCGGCACCGAGGTGACGGAAATCCAGCCGTTGTGATCCGATATGATCTTGCTCACCAGCGCGAGGCCAAGGCCGGTGCCGTTTTCGCGCCCTGAAACGAAGGGATCGAAAATATCGGCCTTGATCTTGTCTGGAAGACCGGGGCCGTCATCAATGATTTCGATTTGCAGCGGCAGCGAATGGCCGGTGCCATCGCTGCGCCGCAGCCGGAACGAATGTTCGTAATAGCTGTGCAGGCGGATGGTGCCGCCCTGTGGCCCAGCGGCTTCGGATGCATTTTTCAACAGGTTCAACACAACCTGCAACAACTGATCGGGGTCGCCATGGGCCAGCGGCAGTGACGGATCGTAATCTTCGATAATTTTCATATCCGCGCCGAACCCCAACAGGGCAGACCGGCGCGCGCGATCCATCACGTCATGCAGGTTCACCGGTTGCAGGTCTGGCGCGCTCAGGTTGCCGAACTGTTCCACCTGCTCAAGCAGTTTCACGATCCGGCGGCTTTCCTCGACGATCAGATCTGTCAGTTCCAGATCATCCGCGCTTAAATTCATCGACAGCAGTTGCGCCGCACCGGTGATCCCCGCCAGCGGGTTCTTGATTTCATGCGCCATCATTTCCGCCATGCCGATCGCCGATTTGGCTGCGGATTTCACAGAATGGCTTTGGGTCATGCGTCCGGCCAGTTCGCGCGGGGTGATCATCAGGATCATTTTGCCCGGATGCCCGACGAGCGGCGCGATCTGTAATCCGCATTGCAGCGGCGGGCGGGCGCCCGAACCGACATCGACATCATTGACAAACAGCGGTGTGCCTTGCGCGCGGGCGCGATCAAACGCCTCTTCCAGCGGGTCATCGACCGCGACCATATCCCAGACCGGTTCACCGGTGACGGATTTTGCCGAGGCATTCAAAAACCCTTCGGCGGCGGAATTCACATCGACGATACGATCATCTTCGTCGATCAGCAGGGTCGGCACCGGGATCGAGGCCCATATGGACTGGTTCGAAATCATGCCGCCGCCCGCCCTTTTGGACAAAGCGCATCGGGCAAAAGGCGCATAACGACATCGGGTGCCCGCGATGTCAGCACCGCGCGGCGCAGGGCCGGATCGGTGCCGGCGTCATCCATGTACCATCCCAGATGCTTGCGCGCGACGCGGCCACCCAGTTCGTTGCCGTAAAATGACAGCATCGCGTCATAATGGGTGCGCACCATGTCAATCAGCGCCGTGCCTTCGGGGCGCGCGGGCTGTGGTGCGCCGAACAGATCATGCGCTACCTGCGCCAGCGCCCAGGGGCGCCCCTGCGCTCCGCGCCCGATCATCACGCCCGCGGCGCCAGAGCGGTCCAGCGCCTGACGGGCGGTAATGGTGTCGGTAATGTCACCATTTGCGATCACCGGAATGGAAACGGCATCGCGCACTGCACGAATGGCGGCCCAGTCGGCGTGGCCTTTGTAAAACTGGTTTCGGGTGCGGCCGTGGATCGTGACCATGCGTATGCCCGCATTCTGGGCGCGCCGCGCGATGTCGGGCGCGTTCAGACAGGTTTCATCCCAGCCCAACCGGGTTTTCAGGGTGACGGGAACCGATACCGCTTTCACCACCGCCTCGATCAGGGACAAGGCCAGATCGGGCGTTTTCAGCAGGGCCGATCCCGAATAGCCGGTTGTCACCTTTTTGGCAGGGCATCCCATGTTGATATCGATCATCGCCGCGCCGTTGTCTTCAACCAGGCGCGCGGCCTCGGCCATCCAGTAGGGATCGCGCCCGGCCAGTTGCACGGCGGTATGCGCCTGCCCCATGCCCAGTTCCGCGCGTTCGCGTGTGCCGGGGCGGGCCTGCACCATTTCCTGACTGGCGACCATTTCACTGACCACCAGACCGGCCCCGAAGGATGACACCAGATCACGGAACGGCAGATCGGTGATTCCGGCCAGCGGGGCCAGAAAAACAGGGGGTGTCAGGGTTCTTTCGTCCAATGCGACCGGCAAGTGCCTATTCCTTGTGCATGTGGCATTGTGATATCGATATATTTGGCAAACCACAATATTCGGGGCCTATTACGGCGCGTCTTAAATGGCGATTGCCTAATTTTTAGGCGCAATTCCGGATGATTGCGTTGCGCTGGCTGGCCCCCTAGATACATAGGGCGTAACCAGACCCGAGGGATCATGACCACAGCTGCCATCATTGTTGCCGCCGGGCGCGGACTGCGCGCCGGGGGCGGTGTACCCAAGCAATGGCGCCCCCTTGGCGGGCGTCTTGTGGTGGAACACACGCTGGCCCGCTTTGCCGCACATCCCGAAATTGATCGCACCCTTCTGGTGGTGGGGCCGCAGGACATTGGCAAATATCCCCTGCCCGCCTTGTCAAAGTTCGATCTTGTAACTGGCGGGCCGACGCGCCGTGCATCCGTTCTTGCCGGGCTTGAGGTGCTGGAAGGAAGCTATGATCACGTTCTGATCCACGATGGTGCGCGCCCCTGTGTGGCGCGCGACATCATCTCGCGGGTGCTGGATGCGTTGAAAACCCACAAGGCAGCGGCACCGGCATTGCCCGTGGTGGATGCCCTTTGGTCGGGTCAGGACGGTGTTGTGAACGGTCCGGTGGACCGCAGCGGCCTGTATCGGGCGCAAACACCGCAGGGGTTCAACCTGACAGCGATCACCACGGCGCATCGCACCTATATCGGCGACGCGGCGGATGATGTTGAAATTGCGCGCGCGGCGGGGCTTGAGGTTGCCATTGTGGACGGGTCGGAAGACAATCTGAAAATCACGACGGCGGATGATTTTAAACGCGCAGAGCGTATTTTGAGGCATCAGATGGACATACGGACAGGCAACGGCTTTGACGTGCACCGGTTTTGCGACGGATCGAAGTTGGTTCTGTGCGGTGTGGCTGTGCCCCACACGCGCGGCCTGCAGGGTCATTCCGATGCGGATGTGGGGATGCATGCGGTGACAGACGCGATTTATGGCGCGCTGGCGCAAGGCGATATCGGCCGCCATTTTCCGCCCAGTGATCCGCAGTGGAAAGGGGCGGCCAGCGATATTTTCCTGCGCCATGCCGTCGATCTGGCGCAGCAGATGCAGTATCGGATCGGCAATGTCGATTGCACGCTGATCTGCGAATTTCCCAAGATCGGCCCCCATGCAGAGGCCATGCAGGCGCGCATGGCCAAGATCATGGGGCTGCGCGCGGATCAGGTTTCGATCAAGGCGACAACATCGGAACAACTTGGCTTTACCGGACGGGGCGAAGGCATCGCTGCCCAGGCCAGTGCAACTCTGGTTCCGGCATGAACCGGGTTGCACAGATGACAGGCACGGTTGGCGGCGTAGGATATCTGCGCCCCGCCCCGGGCACATGGGGGTCGCTGGCCGCATTGCCTTTGGCGGCGGTCATCCAGATAATCGGTGGCTTTCCCCTGATGCTGGCGGCCTGTGCCGTCACGTTTCTGGCCGGATGGTGGGCTACGCGGGAAATGACCAAGGGGCAGGAAAATCACGACCCCTCTGAAATCGTGATGGACGAGGTCGCAGGCCAGCTGATCGCGCTTTTGCCGCTGTCCTTTGGCGCATGGCATGCTGGTGTCGCAATGACCGCGATGTGGCCGGGGTGGATCGCGGCCTTTGTGCTGTTTCGCCTGTTCGACATCACCAAACCCGGCCCCATTGGCTGGGCCGACCGGCGCAATGATGCGCTGGGGGTGATGCTTGACGATGTGATTGCCGGTGTGTTCGCGGCACTTGGCGTTGCCGTGCTGGCGTGGCTGGCGCACTGGGTCTTGGGGGTGTGACTGTCGCGGCCATCCTGAACGCGGCCAGTGCCCAGGGCATCATGATCGCCACCGCCGAAAGCTGCACAGGTGGCATGGTTGCCGCCGCGCTGACCGATGTGGCCGGATCTTCGGAAGTGTTCGAACGCGGCTTTGTGACCTATACCAATCAGGCCAAACAGGACATGCTGGGCGTGTCGGTGGAAACACTGGATACCTACGGTGCCGTGTCGGAAGAAGTGGCGCGCGCCATGGCGGATGGCGCATTGCGCAATGCCCCTGTGCAGTTAAGCGTGGCCATTACCGGCATCGCCGGTCCGGGCGGTTCCGATTTCAAACCCGAAGGGCGCGTGTGTTTCGCGCTGGCCGCCACGGGGCGCGCAACAGTTTGCGAAACCGTGGAATTCGGGGCCTTGGGGCGGGACAAGGTGCGCGCTGCCGCAAGGGATCATGCGCTGTTTCTGCTACAAACCGCGCTGGCCCCTGCAGGGGCGTGATCAGGGGACCATCGTCGCCGTCAGGTCGGCCATGGTGGCGTCGGCTGCGTGCACGACCTGCCAGACGGCATCTGCCTTGTTCGCCCCCAGCAACGCCGCCGATTTCGATCTGATCCGCTGCGCGCGTTGCGGCCCTGTCAGCGGCGTGTTCAGATCAAACGTTGCGGTGCGCTGTCCCTGATCGGTGTCAAGCGCAAGCCGGGTGGCGGTTTCCGCAATACTGGCATCCGCAACCACATCCGCGCGCGCGCGCAATGCGGCAAGCTGCGGATCGGCGCACAGCGTATCATTGTAGCTGTCCAGCGCCGCCGTGCTGTGCCCCGCCAATGACAGGGCCAGCACTGCGCGATAGCTGAACTTTGCCTCAAGCCCCGTGGTCACTGTGGATTTGTTGCACACGCTCATCCAGCGTGGATTGGTGTGCACGCGCAGGGTGCGCACAGTTTCCGGTGCAACCGGTTTCAGGGTCTCCAGCGCCTCAAGCGCGGCGTGCAGACCATGGCAGCAGGCGTGGAACTTGTGCTGGACCTGCGGCATCAGAAACCCGTCTGGCTGCGCGTCCGATGTTTCGCAGTGATGTGTATCGGTGAATCCCAAGGCACCGGTGATGGCATCTGGGTTGGATATGAACCCGCGCTGTGCCAGCAGCGCCGCCTCGACCCCGTTTGATGCGGCAATACCGGCGTTGAACGGTTTGCCCATGGTGCCGAACTGCGATTTCAGCCCAGATGCGCGCGTGCTGACTAGACCAAGGGCGTGCGCCATCACTGCGCGCTCATCCGAAAGCAATAAAACCGCAGCGACAGTCGCGCCGAACGCCCCCGCCGTGGCCGTCTGGTGAAATCCCGTCTGGTAGTGGCTGCGCCCGAACAACAGGCCGAAGCGCACCGATGCCTCGCATCCGGCCAGGGCGGCGCGCACCATCTGTTCGGGCGTGGCATTGCACATCTCGGCCACGGCCAGCGCCGCGGGGATCACCGCAACCGAAGGGTGCCCGATGTGGGCAAAATGTGTGTCGTCATAATCCAGCGCATGCGAACAGGCCCCATTGCACAGCGCCGCCGCCCGCGCCGGTGCCTTTTGCCCGCCAAAAAGCGTGGCCTGCGCATGGCCGCCTTCGGCCAGCACCATGTCGCGGGTCAGCGTTGAAACCGGTTCTTCCCGCCCCGCCAGACCGACCGAAAGCCAATCCACCAGCGACAGACGCATCACTTCCAGCGCATCCGGTGGCGGCGGCGCAGTCGCCGCAGAGACAATCTGTTCGACAGGATCAGCCATAAAGCTCTGCCGCCCGCCGTTCAAAGGCCCGCACGATCCGCTGCATCGCCTCGTTGAACACCACGCCGATGATGCCCTGCAAAACCGCGTTCTTGAATTCAAAATCCACGAAAAACGTCACCTCGCATCCCCCCGGCGCATCGGCAAAAGCCCAGTTCGATTTCATGTAGCGGAACGGGCCATCCAGATATTCCGTGTCAATCTTGTACTGCGCGGGCCACAACGTCACGCGGCTGCCAAAGCGTTCGCGAAAGACCTTGAAGGAAATCACCAGATCGGCCTCCATCACGACGCCGCCATCGGGGATATCGCGTGTCGATCTGATCCGCGCTGCCGCGCACCAGGGCAGAAATTCGGGATATCGCGCCACATCTGCCACCAGATCGTACATTTGCTGCGCAGAATACGGCAAATGGCGCGTTTCCGAATGGGTGGGCATCTTGAATTCTTGCCTTTGACCGTGACAGTGCCGCCCGATGTCGTATTGTTTGGCGGGAAAATCAAGGGGAAGGCAGAATGACGCGTCCATATGTCATTGATGAAATGATCTCGGCCAAATCGATTGCAGCGCGAATCGAGGAACTGTGTCGCGAGATTCACGAAGAATTCAAGGATACCGACAAACTGGTTGTTGTCGGCCTGCTGCGCGGCAGTTTTGTGTTCATTGCCGATCTGGTGCGCGAACTTGATCTTCCGATCGAAGTCGATTTTCTGGAAGCGTCTTCATACGGGGATGGCATGGAAAGCACGCGGGAAGTGCGTATTCTCAAGGATTTACGCGGCGCAATTGAAGGGCGCGATGTTTTGGTCGTCGAAGATATCGTCGATACCGGCCACACGCTGAACCACGTCACGCACCTGTTGGAAAGCCGCCACCCCGCGCGTTTGAAATCCATCGCCCTGCTGGACAAACCCAGCCGCCGCGAGGTTGATTTCAAGGCCGACTGGACCGGATTTGAAATTCCCGACGAATTCGTCGTCGGCTATGGCATCGACTTTGCACAACGCAATCGCAACCTGCCCTTTATCGGCAAGGTGCGATTCACCGAATGAACATCCGGCATCTGTTGCGGTTGCGCCGCTGGGCAGACAGGCCGCCTTCGGTTGCGCGCATGAAGCTGCTTGCGGCGGTCGTGGCGATCAGCGCGGCGATCTATGCGCTGGATCATTTCGGCGTGTGGCCGGATTGGGCCAGCACCGAAAACACCAGAATCAAGCGTTATTCCGATTAGGCAAAAAACGTGCTGTGCCCGCAGTTTTT
Source organism: Sulfitobacter sp. TBRI5 (assembly GCF_051013555.1). Lineage (NCBI taxonomy): Bacteria > Pseudomonadati > Pseudomonadota > Alphaproteobacteria > Rhodobacterales > Roseobacteraceae > Sulfitobacter > Sulfitobacter sp. TBRI5. The sequence goes on from NZ_CP112884.1 coordinate 3,331,007, forward strand.
TGCGTTGTTCTCAAATAGTTTATTTGACACAGGGGCAGATCGCTTCACGATGGCGGCACAACAGAAAAACCGGAGGGCCCAATGAAGATTATTTCGATAACAGCAGTCGCAGCGGTCGCGCTGACCGCAACAACGGCTTTTGCACAGGATTTCAACGCCGAAAAGAAAGCCCGTCAGGGCCAGTTCCGGATCATGGCGTTCAACCTTGGCTTGCTGGGTGACATGCTAAAGGGCGAACGAGAATTTGATGCCGGGATGGCACAGGAAGCCGCCGATAATCTGGTGACCGTGTCAAATCTCCACGAAGACGCGATGTGGCCCGCCGGTTCGGACAACATGTCGATCGATGGTACCCGAGCGCAGCCCAATATATGGGAAAAGCCCGATGAATTCGCGGCCAAATGGGCCGATTTCGGCAAGGCGGCAGTGGCGATGCAGGCCGCTGTGGCGGGCGGACCGGATGCCATTGGCCCTGCAATGGGCCCGATGGGGGGAAGCTGCAAGGCCTGCCACGAAACCTTTCGCGCACCTGAAGGGTGATACCCCATGCGACTGGTGCGCTGGGGCATTTTTCTTGCACTGCTCGGGGCGGCTTTCGGTTGGTGGCTGTCCCGCCCTGTCGGGGTAGATGATGCCCTGTTGGCGGGGCTGACGCCCGATCCCGAACAGGGCGCGCTTGTGTTCTGGGCGGGCGGTTGCGCATCCTGCCATGCAGCGGATGATGCCAAAGGCGATGATCTTCTGGTGCTGGCGGGCGGCCAATCCCTTGCCAGCGATTTCGGGGCGTTCACCGTGCCCAATATCTCGCCCCACCCCGAAGCGGGCATTGGCGGGTGGAGCGCGCTTGACCTCGCCAATGCTATGATGGCCGGTGTATCGCCTGACGGTCGGCATTATTACCCGTCTTTTCCTTACACATCCTACACCAAGATGACGGCACAGGATGTCGTCGACCTGCATGCCTATCTGGTCACCCTGCCCGCGTCAGATCAGGTCAACCCGCCCCATGATCTGGGGTTTCCCTTTACGGTGCGGCGCGGCATCGGGCTGTGGAAGCAGCTTAACCTGAAAGACGATTGGGTGCTGGCCGGCGATGTGGATGCACAGATCGCGCGCGGTCGCTATCTTGTCGAAGGGCCGGGCCATTGTTCGGAATGTCATACGCCGCGCGATTTTGCTGGCGGGCTTGACCTGTCGAACTGGATGACGGGCGCGCCCAACCCGTCCGGCAAAGGGCGCATTCCGGGGATCGATCCGGCCAGCCTGACCTGGAGCGCGGCCGACATCGCCTACTATCTGGAAAGCGGGTTCACACCGGAGTATGACAGCGCCGGTGGTCACATGGCGAAAGTGGTTGGCAACATGGCCCGCCTGCCCGCCAGTGACCGCGCTGCAATCGCGGCCTACCTCAAGGCGTTGCCGTAACTGCGCCTACTGGCCCGACAATTTCCTGATCCGCGCCTCGCGCAGACGCGCGAAATCGTCACCGGCATGATAGCTTGATCGCGTCAGCGGCGTGGCCGAAACCATCAGGAACCCTTTGCCATAGGCAGCTTTTTCATAGGCGGCAAATTCATCAGGGTGGACAAAACGGTCCACCTTGTGGTGTTTCGGCGTGGGTTGCAGATACTGGCCGATGGTCAGAAAATCGATATCGGCGGCACGCATGTCTTCCATCACCTGCATCACGGCCTGACGGTCTTCGCCAAGACCCACCATGATACCGGATTTGGTAAACATCGACGGGTCCATTTCCTTGACCCGCTGCAACAGACGCAGGGAATGGAAATAGCGGGCACCGGGTCGCACCTGCGGATAAAGGCCGGGAACGGTTTCAAGATTGTGGTTGAACACGTCGGGGCGCGCTTCGACAACCTGTTCCAGAACCGATGGATCGCAGCGGATGAAATCCGGCGTCAGGATTTCGATCGTGGTATCGGGTGATTGATTGCGGATAGCGCGGATCGTCTGGGCAAAATGCGCTGCCCCGCCGTCTTCGATGTCGTCACGATCCACGGATGTGATCACAACGTGGTTCAGACCCAGTTTTTTTACCGCATCCGCAACCCGTCCCGGTTCGAACACGTCCAGATCTTCGGGCGGTTTGCCGGTGGCGATGTTGCAGAACGTGCAGGCCCGCGTGCAGACCTCGCCCATGATCATCATGGTGGCGTGGCCCTGGCTCCAGCATTCGCCGACATTGGGGCAACCGGCTTCTTCGCAGACGGTGACCAGTTTGTTGTCGCGCATGATCTTGGCGGTATCGGCATAGCCCTTGCCGCCCGGCGCCTTGACCCTGATCCATGCCGGTTTCTTTGGCTGGGGATTATCGGGGCGGCGGGCTTTTTCAGGGTGACGATGTTCGGGTATTTTCAAATCACGCATCGGGCGGGCCTTTTGGTTTAGCCGTTAAACTATCGCTCATATACCCTGACATAAGCGAAAAAACCAGCGACGCAATGTCGCCTCTGTTTTATCGTCGGCTGTTCTCCTTTTCCGCTTCATCTTTTCATAAATACTTTCGCCGAAGGCGACCCTTTTCCTGGGCCGCTCTAGTGCCACCAATGCGCGCCTTGGTGCCGCCGCAGCCAGCCGCCGACGCTGAAATGGTCACGATGGATCAATAGCAACAAAGCGGCAAACGCCGCCAGCACAGCCAGATCGATCACCTGATTGCGGTGAACGGGAAAGCCCTTGTCGTTCAGGGCAAACGGATCAAGAAACCCCTCCCACCGGCGCGAGATGGTATAAAGGTGCATCAGGGCCAGACTGCCGTAACTGAAAAGGCGCAACGCCCCCAGCAGGGCCAGCAGACACAGAAAGATCTGTACGCCACCGGCAATGTAGATCTGGGTCAGCGACACCTCGACCCCGTCGAAATGCCGGGCCAGTTGCTGATATTGCGCCGGAGTGATCAGCTTGTGCGCAGCCCACAGAAACATGAACCAGACCAGACCCAGCCGCAAAATGAACAGGGCCAATGCGTCCTTGCGATCAAAATATGTCATGCTCAGTCCCTGCCACCGGTTTCAGCATTCAGGCTAATCAGCCGGCGCGCACTTCTCAATCACCGTTGCAGGGCCACACGCAAAGGTGAAACTTCAGCCGATCATCGATCCTGCCCCGCCTTTTGTTTCGCTGTAGTGCCGTTTCAGACGCTGCAGGGCGATGCGCAGCGCAATCTTGCCTGACCGTGCCGACCATCCCATGCGTTTTTCCGCCATTTCCAGCCCTTCCAGAAAGCAACAGCATCGCAAGGCAACATCAGACAGGCCCGGCCCAAGGTCACTTAAGGCCTGTGCCACCCGTTCGCGTGCACGCATCGGGCCTGCGGCCCCTTCATTATGCCCGGCTCCCCCCGAACGGATGCCCCCTGTCAGAAACTGGTTCCAGTTCTGGGTCATGCGCGGCCCCATCTGGGACAGTTCGAAATCTTCGCGCAACCGTTCGCCGGCCCGCACAAGATCATCCCCCAGAAAGGGGGAGCCGTCGCGGTCCTTACGGCGCGCCAGCGCAATCAAAGGGCTTTCCGCCAGATTATATCGCAACCGACGGGATTTTGCGCTGTCTGCACCCTGCTCCAAGGGGCCCGCGCGTTGTGTGTCGAACCCGCTTTGATCCTCGGCAAAGCCGGATTCGCGTGCAATCCGGCATCTGTTTTCCTGTTCCGCCAGCATCCGGCTCAGCGCCGTGCGACCGGCCGGTGTGATTTTATAGCGCGACAGCCGCCCCGGTGTTTTGCAGGCAATCCAGTCGTTCAGCGCCATCGCCTGCGCCACGGTCGTGTCCACAACCGCAGTGCGGGTGCTGGCCCCGTCCGGCCCGTCGCGCACGACAACGGATTTTTCCATATCTGTGGCCACGGCCAGAACCGCGCCCGTTTCGCACAGGCGCCGCAGGATCCGCGCCGCTTCACCGGACAGGGATGCCCCGTCCGGATTGGATGATGTGTCATAACCGGTGCTGACAGACATCGGTATACCCTCCTTGGTTGATGAAACAGTGAAGCGCCCCTTAATCACGGGCCGGAAATGGGCCTGTCCCAACCGGCGCAAGGCAGTGTCGATCAACGGATCGTCGCGCCTTGCCTCCAGTTTGCGGATCTGGCGCAAGATGGTTGATGCATGTGTGCCTTTGCTGCGGGCCAGCGCGCGAATTGAAAGACCGGATTCAGTGTGGGCAAGATAATCCGCGACATTTCCGGGCACCCAGGTCGGCAGGGAAAACGGGAACCCGGTGCAAGACGGCATGTATGTCATCACTCACTCCGTGGGTTGGTGCGACTGAACAGGTCGACGAACCGGGTTCCGTGAAACGGATTGTTCATTTTCATTACCAAGATGTTGAAAACTACCTAGGGTTGTATTGATTACTGTTCGATTAAAATCATCGGAAATTCCAATTATTGTTTCCATTTGATAAACACGCGTGAATCCGCCGTGCGCGCAGGGTATGCCCTCCGCAACAGGGCACGAACCTGTGCCATCCTGATGTCCGACGCTTTGATTTGACTGGACAAAAAAGGAAAGCACCGTGCAAGACATTCTGACCATGCTGACAGTTCTGAAGCGCCCGCGCCTGTTAATGCGGGCGGCGCGCATCGGGGCCGAAGAATACCGCCGTGACCGGCACCTGCAGCGGATACTGGGCTATGGCAGCGCGCCGCGGCCCGCCCCTGCACTACTGAAACTGATGGAAATGGAAGCGGCGATAAACAGCCAGCGTATCAGTGACGATGCGTCTTATTCGCTGGTGCGTCATGTCGATATCCTGATCGCCATGATGGGCGAGGCGCGATTGTTGCGCGCCTCGCAAAGTGTTTAGACAAAAGCGTCGGCCATAGATGCTTTTTTCTCGGCAACATAAGCTTGCAACGCCTCTTCAACCGCCGGATCAAGGGGCGGCTTTTCATAGGCGTTCAACAGGCGCTCTACCCGCAGAGAGGCCAGGGCCTGCGTATCGCGCGCGCCTTCTTCGTCCCAGGTTTCGAACGGTTTGTAATCGAACACCTCGGTGCGCCAGAACGCATCTTTGAAATTGGCCTGCGTGTGCGCACATCCCAGATAATGCCCACCCGGGCCAACTTCGCGAATCGCATCCATCGCCTGACCGTTCTCATCCCACTGAACGCCGCGCGCCATGTTGTGCAAGATGCCCAGTTGGTCCGCGTCCATCACGAATTTCTCGAAAGACGACACCAGACCGCCCTCGAGCCAGCCGCAGGAATGCAGCATGAAGTTCACACCGCCCAACAGGGCCGCGTTGTGGGTGTGCGCGGTTTCATAAGCCGCCTGCGCATCGGGCAGCTTGCTACCGCACAATCCACCACCCGACCGGAACGGCAGACCCATGCGACGGGCCAACTGCCCTGCCCCGTAAAGGATTTGCGACGCTTCGGGTGTGCCAAAGGTCGGCGCGCCCGAATTCATGTCGATTGATGTCACAAATGCCCCGAAAATCACCGGCGCACCCGGACGCACCAACTGGCTATAGGCGATGCCCGCCAGACATTCCGCCATCACCTGCGTCAGCGTGCCGATCACCGAAACCGGCGCCATTGCGCCGCCCACGATGAACGGGGAAATGATGCAGGCCTGATTGTTGGCGGCATAGACCTCAAGCGCACCCATCATCACGTCGTCAAAGGTCATGGGCGAGTTGATGTTGATCAGCGATGTCATGACGGTGTTGTTCTGAACGAACTCCTTGCCGAACAGGATCTCGCACATGTCCACGCTGTCCTGCGCGCGGCTTGGTTCCGTGACCGATCCCATGAACGGCTTGTCGCTCAGCGTCATATGGGCCAGCAACATGTCCAGATGCCGCTTGTTCACCGGCACATCCGTCGGCTCACACACGGTGCCGCCCGAATGATGCAGCCATTTGGACATGTATCCCAGTTTCACGAATTTCTGGAAATCATCCATTGTTGCATAGCGGCGCCCGCCTGCGGCATCACGCACGAAGGGCGGGCCGTAAACCGGTGCGCAAACCAGTGTATTGCCTCCGATTTCGACGTTCTTGGCGGGATTGCGTGCATGTTGCACGATCCGCGACGGGGCGGTCTTGCACAATTCGCGCGCCAGACCCTTCGGGATGCGCACGCGTTCGCCGTCAATCTCGGCCCCAGCGGCGCGCCAGCGCTCAAGTGCAGCCGGATTGTTAACAAAGTTTACCCCGACCTCTTCCAGAATAATGTCCGCATTGCGCTCGATGATCTCAAGCGCCTCGTCGTTCAGCATCTCGTATAGCGGGATATTCCGCTCGATGAACTTTGCGGTTTCGATATTCAGGGTAGACCGCTCGGCGCGGCGTGCTGCGCCGCCACCACCACGTGCCCGTCTTGAAGGTGCAACGTCTGACATTGTATTTCCTTGCGTCAAAATTCCGAGATTGGATCAGACATTAGCCCAGCCCGATCCTGCGCCGCGCGTAAATTGCGGCCATTGCGGGGGAAAAGCGACATGGCTATGCGCTGCGTCCCGGTTTCTTTTTGCCAAAAATACCGGCGGGGTCTGGTGCTGGCCCCAGTTCTGCCCTTGCAACAGGCCTCGTGCGGTCCTAATCACTCGGGCATGACGCAAATTTCCCATGACCGCCTTCTTATCATCGACTTCGGTAGCCAGGTAACGCAGCTGATCGCGCGCCGCCTGCGCGAACTGAATGTCTATTGCGAAATTCATCCCTACCAGAACGTGACGGATGCCTTTCTGGCCGAATTCGCACCCAAGGCGGTGATCTTCTCGGGTGGGCCGGCCTCGGTGTTTGCCGAAGGCGCGCCGATGCCGCCTGCAACGGTGTTCGCCTTGGGCGTGCCGATCCTCGGGATCTGCTATGGCCAGCAGGTGATGATGCATGTTCTGGGCGGCAAGGTTGAACGCGGCCATGGAACGGCGGAATTTGGTCGCGCCTATGTGACACCGGCGGCAAAGAAACTGGCCCTTTTGCAGGGATGGTTCGAAGCGGATCGCGAACAGGTCTGGATGAGTCATGGTGATCATGTCAGCCAGATCGCGCCGGGTTTCGAAGTTTTCGGCACATCGCCCAATGCGCCGTTCGCCATCACCGGCGATACGCAGCGCGATTTTTATGCGGTCCAGTTTCACCCCGAGGTGCACCACACCCCCAACGGCGCAAAGCTGTACGAGAATTTTGTGAAACTCGCAGGCTTCAAGGGCGACTGGACAATGGGAGCCTACCGCGAAGAGGCCATTGAAAAGATACGCGCGCAAGTGGGCGACGGCAAAGTGATTTGCGCCCTGTCCGGTGGCGTTGACAGTTCCGTCGCGGCGGTGCTGATCCACGAAGCGATCGGTGATCAACTGACATGTGTCTATGTCGATCACGGCCTGATGCGCAAAGGCGAAAGCGAACAGGTCGTGGGCATGTTCCGCGAACATTACAACCTGCCGCTTATTCACGCCGACGAATCCGATCTGTTTCTGGGCAAGCTTGAAGGCGTCAGCGATCCTGAAACCAAACGCAAGATCATCGGTGGCCTGTTCATCGAAGTGTTCGAAAGATATGCCAGGGAAACCGGCGGTGCCGATTTTCTGGCACAGGGCACGCTTTATCCCGACGTTATCGAAAGCGTTTCGTTCAGCGGCGGGCCATCCGTGACGATCAAGTCGCACCACAATGTGGGCGGCCTGCCGGAACGGATGAACATGCAACTGGTTGAACCCCTGCGAGAGCTTTTCAAGGACGAAGTACGCGCATTGGGGCGCGAACTTGGCCTGCCCGACAGCTTTATCGGGCGCCATCCCTTCCCCGGCCCCGGTCTGGCCATTCGCTGTCCGGGCGAAATTACCCGCGAGAAACTGGATATCCTGCGCGAAGCGGACGCGGTCTATATCGACCAGATCAGGCGGCACGGGCTTTATGATGATATCTGGCAGGCATTTGTGGCGATCCTGCCGGTGAAAACTGTCGGGGTGATGGGCGACGGGCGCACCTATGATTACGCCTGCGCCCTGCGTGCCGTCACGTCTGTGGATGGCATGACAGCCGATTATTACCCGTTCGAACATGATTTTCTGGGCGAAACGGCCACCCGCATCATCAACGAGGTGCCCGGGATCAACCGCGTGACCTATGATATCACATCCAAACCTCCGGGCACGATCGAATGGGAATGACCGGTTTGCAAACTGGGTGAAATGAAACGGTGAACCAGCCCCGCGCGCGATCAGTTTTCCTGTGCTAGGCCTATCCCGGAAGGAAAACAAAATGGGCATCACATCTATAGCCAGACCTTATTTTTTGCACCGTGGTTACATGATGCAAAAAATGTGCGAGCCCGATCTGGTTCTTTCCTTTATCGAACGGTTCAAATCCAAACTGGTTCCGGTTGATCTGATCCGGATCGGAGGCGATGCAGATGGCGGCTATCTGGTGCCTGATGACATGCAGGGCATAGCGTCCTGTTTTTCTCCGGGGGTTGATTATACGGCCACGTTCGAGAACGCGATTGCTTCGGACTACGGTATCAAATGTTTTATGGCCGATGCGAGCGTTGAAAAGCCGCCGCTCTACAACGCGCTGTTCGAATTTGATGCAAAGTTTCTGGGCGCGCGCGACGACGGGATCAACACCACGCTTTCATCCTGGATTGCGCAAAAGAATCCTGAAAACGCGGACGATATGCTGTTGCAAATGGATATCGAAGGGTTCGAGTATGATGTTCTTGTTGAAACGCCCTCGTCTGTTCTAAGGCAGTTCCGGACTATGATTATCGAATTCCACGCGTTCGATAAACTGTTCGACAGGGAGTTTCTGCGTCTGGCAAATTCGGTTTTCGAAAAGATTTACAAGGACTTTTCGATTGCCCATGTCCATCCGAACAATTGTTGCGGGATTGCCCGCCATCGCGGGGCCGAAATACCCCGCGTTTTCGAAGTGACATTCATCAGGAATGACCGGGTTTCAGGTTGTTCGGCCAGCGGCCCTGTTGTCTTGCCCCATGCCTTGGATCGCAAGAACCTGGCAAGTGAGCCCGACATCGTAATGCCGGATATGTGGTGGAAGTAGGTCCCAACCTTTCCGTGCGACCGGCCAGAAGCGCGTCTCTTGTGGCCGCGTTCTGGATGATCGGGTCCATTTCGTCGTTTTCGGCGATGGCCATCGCAGGGCGCGAGGTCAGTTCCGATTTCGATACGTTTGAAATCATGATGTATCGCAGTGCGATCGGCATTATCATCGTCAGCGGCCTGATTACGCTGAACGGCGCCTGGGAGCAGGTCAGAACACAGCAGGCCGGCACCCATATGATCCGCAATGTCGCGCATTTCACCGGCCAGAACCTGTGGTTCTATGCGGTGACAGTGATCCCCCTGGCGCAGGTTTTTGCGTTAGAGTTCACATCGCCCTTGTGGGTGGTTGTCTTGTCGCCGCTTATTCTGGGCGAACGTTTGACCCGTGTGCGTGCCCTAGCGGCGTTGCTGGGGTTCGTCGGCATTCTGATTGTAGCGCGCCCCGATGCGTCGACCCTGAACGCCGGTATCGGCGCTGCGGCCGCGTGTGCGGTGTTCTTTGCCGTTACAATCATGTTCACCAAACGTCTGACCCGTACGGAAACCATCAGTTGCATCTTGTTTTACCTCACTGCCATCCAATTGGTGCTGGGTTTGATCGCGGCGGGTCATGATGGTGATATCGCGTTGCCAACGGCGCACACCCTGCCCTATCTGGTTCTGATCGGATGTGCCGGATTGCTGGCGCATTACTGCCTGACCAATGCGCTTGCCATTGCACCGGCCACCGTGGTCATCCCGATGGATTTCGTCCGGTTGCCGGTGATCGCCGTTCTGGGCATGGTATTGTATCAGGAAGGTCTGGATATCTGGGTTTTCGTCGGTGCGTTCATCATTTTCGCGGGGAATTACATGAACATCTGGGTGGAATCGCGCGGAGCACGTGCGCGATAAAGCGCCACATGGCCCATTCAGACTTACGTATGGTCATATATTTGTTACGTTCCGTCAAAGATTGACGTAAAGGTCAGCGATTTTATACGACCATTCCATAATAAAGTTTTATCTTGTTTCCGTGGGAGGACAGCGATGAAGGTCGCACTAACAGCAGCATCTGCACTGATGCTAAGCACATATGCAGCACATGCAGGCGCGTTGGACCGTACAGGCCAGTCCGTTGCTGTGCTTTTCGAAAAAGGCAGATATGCCGAATTCAGTTTTGGCTCTGTTTCGCCTTCTGTTTCGGGCGTCGGAACGGCCGGTGTTGGCGGCGGATCGTCGGGCAACATGTCCGAAGACTATCTGCAATTCGGCGCGGCATACAAAGCCGATATCAATGATACATGGTCCTATGCGCTGATCTTTGACAAACCGTTCGGTGCGAATGTCGATTATCCGACAGGCACAGGGTATTTTGCTGCCGGGTCCACTGCGGAATTCGATTCGAACGCGATCACGGGTATCTTGCAGTACAACCTGCCAACGAATCTCAGCTTTTATGGTGGTATCCGGTTGCAGACCATCGCAGCCGAGGCGGTGATTCCTTTTGTCAGCGGATATTCAGCAGATGGCGACCGCGACTTTGGTGTCGGATATCTGGCCGGTGTTGCGTATGAACGCCCCGATATCGCATTGCGTGTTTCGCTGACCTACAATTCCAAGATCGAACATGAACTGGATACGGTTGAAACCTCGATCGCACTGGGTGGGCCGAACGCCAGCACAACACCGATTGATACGCCTCAGTCTTTGAACCTCGAATTCCAGTCGGGCATTGCCAAGGACACATTGTTGTTCGGCTCTGTTCGCTGGACTGATTGGTCCGAATTCGAAATCACGCCAACCAACTACCAGACGCTGACAGGCGGCGGTTCGCTGGTCAGCTATAACGGCGATATCGTGACCTACACGCTGGGTCTGGGCCGCCGGATCAACGATACGTGGGCCGTTGCCGCAACCGTCGGTTATGAAGAGCCGATTGGCGGTTTCACCACCAACCTTGGCCCGACAGACGGTCAAACCAGCCTTGGTCTGGCCGCGACCTACACCAAGGGTAACATGAAAATCAGCGGTGGTGTCCGGTATGTCATGATCGACACCACTGAAACGCGCGCTGGTGCCGTTGCCCCTGCTGGCGTTTTCCGCGACAACGACGCTTTGGGCTTTGGTATCCGGATCGGTTATTACTTCTGATCCTGCGATACAAATCCTTGATTGAACCGGCCCGCTGCGCAATCAGCGGGCCGTTTTCGTTTAGGCGCAAGATTCGGGTCGCGCTGTGCGGGCGTGCCGCCTAAACAGATGCAATGACACCACAAAAATCCCTATCGACCCGCGCATGGGCGGAACTGGGCCTTCTGGCGCTGATCTGGGGTGGATCGTTCCTGTCGGTCCATATCGCGCTTAAGGAAGTGCCGGTTCTGACCTCGGTGGCGCACCGCACCGGATGGGCGATGCTGGTGCTTTGGGGCGTTGTGCTGGCGATGCGCCTGCCGATCCCGCACGACCCGCGGGTCTGGGGCGCGTTTCTGGTGATGGGATTGCTGAACAACGTGATCCCGTTTGCCCTGATGGCGTGGGGCCAGTTGCATATCGAGGTCGGGCTGACCTCGATCCTGAATGCAACGACGGCGGTGTTCGGCGTGATCGTTGCTGCCATAGTGTTCGCGGACGAACGGTTAAGCGCGCGCAAACTGGTGGGTGTCACCTTGGGTTTTCTGGGGGTGGCCACGGCCATTGGTCTGAACCAGTTTGCCAATCTTGATCTGCGTAGCGTCGCGCAACTGGCGGTTTTGCTTGGCACACTTAGCTATGCGTTTGCGTCCGCATGGGCACGCCTGACCCTGTCGGGCCTTGCGCCACAGGTTGCCGCCGCGGGAATGTTGACGGGTTCAACCCTGATCATCCTGCCCGCCGCCCTTCTGATCGACGGGCCGATTCAGTTTGATCTGATGGCGCAGACATGGGGCGCGATCCTGTATTATGCGGTGATTGCCACGGCGGGAGCCTATCTACTCTATTACCGTGTGCTGGGCATGGCGGGCAGCGGAAACCTGATGCTGGTGACCTTGTTGATCCCGCCGGTATCGATCGTGCTGGGATGGGCCGTTCTGGGCGAGGCGCTTTCACCGCGTGCCTATATCGGGTTTGCCCTGCTGGCACTGGGAATGGTGGTTCTGGACGGGTGGGTCTGGGCGTGGTTCAGATCAGCCAAGTGATTGACGGTTTTGCCCTGCGCGACTAGGACGGGGCAAAGGGGACTTACCATGCTCTATCAATCTGCGCAGGACTGGCGGAAAACCGAACATAAACGGGTGCTTGTGTTTGGCATGTCCGGTCTGGGCAAGACCCATCTTTCCAATTTGCTGCGCGCCAGCGGCCAATGGTTCCACTATTCGATCGATTACCGGATCGGCACACGGTATATGGGCGAATACATCACCGACAACGCCAAGGCGCACGCGATGAAAGTGCCGTTCCTGCGCGACCTTCTGATGACGGATTCTATCTATATCGGCTCCAATATCTCGTTCAACAACCTGACTCCGGTGGCCACCTATCTGGGCAAACCCGGCGATCCGGCGCGCGGCGGAACATCAATGGCCGATTACATCGAACGGCAGGAACAGTTCCGGCAGGCCGAAATCTCGGCGCTGATGGATACCGAACGGTTCATCAAACGGGCACAGGCGCTTTACGGGTATCCGCATTTTATTTGCGACAGCGGTGGATCTATCTGTGAATGGGTTGATCCCGACAATCCCGATGATACGTTGCTGCGCGCGCTTGCCGATCAAACACTGCTGGTCTGGATCAAGGGAAGTAATGCGCATACCCAGGATCTGATCGCCCGGTTTGACAAAGCGCCCAAGCCGATGGCCTATCAGCCCGAATTTCTGGCCCGGGTATGGGCCGAATATCTGAGCAAAAACAATCTTCAGGAAGATGACGTTGATCCTGACTCCTTTATCCGCTGGACCTATGCCAGGGCGCTGGAACATCGCCAGCCGCGTTACGAGGCAATGGCCGATTGGGGCGTGACCGTGACAGCGGATGAAGTTGCTTCGGTAAAAACGACCACCGATTTCGATGATGTGATCGCCGCCGCACTTGAGCGGCGTGCCTGAACGCGCTACCTGAACAGCCCGACCATAGGACCTGTCTGATGCCAATCAAAATTCCTGCCGACCTGCCTGCCTTTGACGTGCTGACGCGCGAAGGTGTGATGGTCATGGACGAAGGACAGGCGGCGCGCCAAGACATCCGGCCCCTGCGCATCGGGTTGCTGAACCTGATGCCCAAGAAAATCCAGACCGAAAACCAGTTTGCCCGCCTGATCGGGGCAACTCCGCTTCAGATCGAACTGAGTCTGATCCGGATGACCGAACATCAGGCACGCAACACGGCCGCCGACCACATGGAAAGCTTTTACCGCACCTTCCAAGAGGTGCGCGGCGAAAAATTCGACGGATTGATCATCACCGGCGCTCCGATCGAACATCTGGAATTTTCCGATGTGACCTATTGGGACGAGTTGCAGCAGGTCATGGACTGGACCCAGACCAACGTGCATTCCACGTTTGGTGTGTGCTGGGGCGGGATGGCGATGATCAACCATTTCCACGGTGTGAAAAAACACATGCTAGGCGCCAAGGCGTTCGGCTGTTTCCGGCATCGCAATCTTGATCCGGCCTCGCCCTATTTGCGGGGGTTTTCAGATGATTGCGTGATCCCTGTGTCGCGCTGGACAGAAATGCGACAGGCCGAAATTGATGCCGCCACCGGGCTGCAAACCCTGTTGGGCAGTGATCTGGTCGGCCCCTGTCTGGTGCAGGATCCGGCGCATCGCGCGCTCTATATCTTCAACCATTTCGAATATGACCGCGACACGCTGAAACAGGAATATGACCGCGATATCGCCGATGGGACGCCGATCAACGTGCCACTGAATTATTACCCCGAAGATGATCCGACCCGCCCGCCGCAAAACCGCTGGCGCAGTCATGCCCACCTGCTTTACGGCAACTGGATCAATGAAATCTATCAGACAACCCCGTTTGATATGCAAAAAATTGGCCAGTAAGCTGCTGATCTCATTCGCCCTTGTTGTTGTGGCTGTTGTTGCCGTAGTGCAGGTGCGCGCCGGCCACCGCGAGGCGCAGGCCGAAGTAACGTTTCCGCCCGAAGGCCAGATTATCGACGTGAATGGGATCGACGTACACGCCGTTGTCATGGGGCAAGGCCCCGATCTGGTGCTGATCCACGGCGCCAGCGGCAACACCCGCGACATGACGTTTTCGCTGGCACCGCGCCTTGCCGAAACCTACCGCGTGATCGTGTTTGACCGCCCCGGACTGGGCTATACCGAACGGGTCGACAAGGACGGATCGACATTGCAACAACAGGCCGCTCTGCTGATGCAGGCCGCGCGGCAACTGGGCGCTGAAAAACCCATCGTGATGGGGCAAAGCTATGGCGGGGGCGTGGCCCTGGCCTGGGCGTCCAACTATCCCGATCAGGTGGCCGCGCTGATCCCGGTCGCGTCGGTATCCAACCCGTGGTCCACGCCGCTTGATCCATTCTATCGCGTGACGTCGTCGTGGTGGGGCAAGGCGCTTGTGGTGCCCCTGATCACAGCCTTTGTACCGCAATCGCGGACCGAAGCCGCCATTGTCAGTGTCTTTCCGCCGCAGTCCGCCCCGGAAGGCTATGCAGATCATGTGGGGGCGCCTCTGACGTTGCGCCGTATATCGATGCGCGCCAACGCAGATCAGCGCGCCAACCTGTTGTCGGAAATCCTGATGCAGGTCACCGACTACCATCGCATTACCGCCCCGACCGAAATTGTTCATGGTACGGCCGACACAACTGTCGGGCTGTCAATTCACTCTGAAAAACTGGTGGATCAGATACCGGGTGCGGTACTGACCCGCCTGCCCGGCATCGGACACATGCCGCATCTTGTTGCGCAGGATGACGTGATTGCCGCAATTGACCGTGCGGCGGCACGTGCGGGTTTGCGTTAAAGGGATTAACATCCCATATTAAGATCACCACGAATTTTAAGGGATCCCCCATGACCTTGCCCTTTGATGGCGCGATCAGCGCGTATTACGAAAACGAAGCCCCCCAGGATGTGCGCGACGCGATCAGATCTGCGGACAAGGATTCCATCATCTCTCCGAGCTATCCGCATGAGGATGAGATGGGCAAGAAAGCCTACAGGAAAGAACTGGAAAAGCTTCAGATTGAACTGGTCAAGCTGCAGGCCTGGGCCAAAACCAGCGGAACCCGTATCGCGCTTGTGTTTGAAGGCCGTGATGCCGCCGGAAAAGGAGGCGTTATCAAAAGGTTTCGCGAAAACCTTAATCCTCGTGGTGCGCGGGTTGTGGCGCTGTCAAAACCAACGGACAAGGAAGCCACCGAATGGTATTTCCAGCGTTACATTTCGCATTTGCCATCAGCGGGCGAGATCGTCTTTTTTGACCGTAGCTGGTACAATCGCGGCGTGGTGGAAAAGGTGTTCGGGTTCTGCACAGATGCCGAGCGCGAAGTGTTTTTCAAGCAGGTGTTGCCCTTTGAAAAGATGCTGATCGATGACGGAATTCACCTGTTCAAATTCTGGCTGAATGTCGGGCGCGCGGAACAGCTCAGCCGGTTTCTTGCGCGTGAACAAGATCCCTTAAAGCAATGGAAACTAAGCCAGATTGACGTTCAGGGATTGTTGAAATGGGATGCCTACACCGATGCGATCGGCGAAACCCTGCACCGCAGCCACGCAGAGGCGACACCCTGGACCGTTGTCCGCTCGGACGACAAGAAACGCGCACGCCTTTCGGTGTTGCGCACCGTGATGCATGCCTTTGATTACGACCGCAAGGACAAAGACGCGATCGGCAAGATCGATCAGAAAATCTGCGGCGGTCCGGACATCTGGGATGCCTAAACGCGGCTATCATCACGGCAATCTGCGACAGGCATTGATCGAAGCGGCGCTGGAACTGATCACGGTGAAAGGCCCGACCGGCTTCACCCTGTCCGAAGCGGCGAAACAGGCCGGCGTCACACCCGCTGCCGTATACCGCCATTTCGAAGGGCGCGAAGATCTGATCGCCGAAGCGGCCCGTCAGGGATACGAGATTTTTGGCGATGTCATGCAATATGCCTATGACAAGGGCCAGCCATCCGCACTGGCCGCGTTCGAGGCAACAGGGCGCGCCTATCTGGCCTTTGCGCGCAAATATCCTGGCCACTACATCGCGATGTTCGAAAGCGGCATTTCGGTCAATCGCACTCCGGAACTGGCTGCTGTGTCACAGCGGGCGCGCGCCGTTCTGGAACAGGCGGCCGCCGATCTGTCCAAACATATCCCGCCAGAAAAACGCCCACCCGCATCGATGTTCAGCGCGCATATCTGGGCGCTGAGCCATGGCGTTGTGGAATTGTTCGCCCGCAATTCTCCGGGCACGCAAAGCCCCTTTCCCCCCGAAGACCTGCTGGAAAGCGGCATCGGCATTTATTTGCGCGGTCTGGGTCTGATCCGGCCCGACGAATAGACATTTGCAGCACGGGCGTACATCGCGTAGCCGGGTGCGCGATTGACGCGATTGACCAGACGATCCGTCCGTGGAACAAGGCACCCACGCTCAAGACGGAAGACACGCCCCCGATGTTCAGTTATCAACTGGTCCGCAAATCAAAGCTTGCCGCGCTGCAACAGCAGGCGCCGGCCTATTTCGAACTTGAGCTGTTAAAGGCGGTGCCACCGCAGTTTCAGGCACAGTGTCTGGCGCTGTTCCCATCCTCAAGATCGCAACTGCGTCAGGATGTTTTCGTACTGGGCATGTCGGGGTTCAAGCGTCAGGGTTTTTTCGTGGAATTCGGAGCGACAAACGGTCTGGATCTGAGCAATACGGCCCTTCTGGAGCAAAACTTCGGCTGGACCGGCATTCTGGCAGAACCGGCGCGGCAATGGCACACTGATCTGCATGCCAACCGAAGTGCCGTGATCGACACGCGCTGCGTCTGGCGCGAATCCGGTGCCCATCTGGATTTCACCGAAGCGCCGCGCGGCGAAAACTCTGGTTTGACGCAGTTCGTGAAAAAGCGGCGCCAGATCAGGGGCAATACCTATTCCGTTGAAACCATCACGCTGACCGAATTGCTTCAGTCGCACGGTGCCCCGCAGGTGATCGATTATCTTTCGATCGATACCGAAGGCAGTGAGTTTGACATCCTGAAAGCGTTCGACTTTGACAGTTACCGGTTTCGTGTGATCACGGTTGAACGCAACTTCGCGCCGCAACGTTCTGATATATATCGGATTTTGACTGAACATGGATACAGGCGCGTTGCTGAAACGGCATCGCGCTTTGACGACTGGTACGTGCACCCGGATGCGTGAAACTGTGCGCGTTGATATCAGACTGACAGCGATCCGCCCGTGAAGTACCGGCGCGACATAGACGGCCTGCGCGCTGTTGCGGTTGTTCCGGTTATCCTGTTTCACGGCGGGTTTTCCCTGTTTTCCGGCGGGTTTGTCGGTGTTGATGTTTTCTTTGTGATCTCGGGCTATCTGATCACGACCATCCTGCTTGGCGACATGGAATCGGGCACTTATTCGCTGGTCCGGTTCTATGAACGTCGCGCGCGGCGCATTCTGCCGGCCTTGTTTCTTGTCATGGCGGCGTGCATTCCGTTTGCTTGGGCGTGGATGTTGCAAACCCAGCTCAAGGATTTTTTCGAGAGCCTGACCGTCACATCGTTGTTCAGCAGCAATTTCCTGTTTTACAGCGAAAGCGACTATTTCGCGGCTGTGGCCGAAGAAAAGCCGCTTTTGCACACCTGGTCGCTTGCCGTCGAAGAACAGTATTATCTGCTGTTTCCCCCGCTTCTGGCGGTGGCAATGCGGTGGGGGCGCCGTGTTGCGCTGTGGTTCATTCTGGTCTGCGCCATCGCCAGTATAGCCTATGCCACGTTGGGCAATCTGGAACCCGAGGGTCGGTTTTTCCTGACCCATACGCGCATCTGGGAACTGCTGGTCGGATCACTGTGCGCCTATGTGATGCTGTATCATCCCCCCAAGGGGAATGCGCTATGGGCGGCGATCGGCCTTGGGCTGATCGTTTTCGCAATCTTTGCATTCAGCCATGACACGCCCTACCCCGCCTTTGCCATTCCACCTGTCGCGGGAACAGCGTTGATTATCCTGTTCGCCACACCCGACAGCATGACGGCGCGGATTTTATCGATGCGTGCCTTTGTGGGCATCGGTTTGATCAGCTTTTCCGCCTATCTGTGGCACCAGCCGCTTTTCGCGTTTGCGCGCATCAAATCCGTGGTGTTTCCCGATCCGTGGCTTATGGCGCTTCTGGCAGTTTTGTCACTGGTACTGGCCGCGGTCAGCTGGCGCTATGTCGAACAACCCTTTCGCGGTGCGCCGGCGCGGCTGTTGCCATCACGGCATGGTATTTTCGGCGCGTCGCTGGCCGGCATGCTGGCGTTTGTCCTTGTCGGGTATTACGGGCATGAAAAAGACGGGTTTCCCGATCGTGAAATCATCCGCAATCTCAGCCAGCCAATGATCGATGCGCGATACGAACGGTTTCGCACCTGGGATGTTCTGACCGGCGAGGTACCCGCGCGGTTTGACCTGGCGGATTTCGGGGAAGACACCGGAAAAGCCAATGTATTGCTGGTGGGGGACAGCCATTCCAAAGGGTTGTTCAACGCGATCTACCAGAATCCGGATATGTTTCCGAACGTGAATATCCGGCAGATCTCGATGAATTTCGGCTGCTACGAACACGCAAACGACAAAGCTGAACTGGAAGCATGTCTTGAAGAGTTTCTGAGTATCAGCGCGACATTGCTGGCCAAAACAACCCATGTCGTGTTTGCGGCCCGCTGGCACCGACCCGGACGCCTGAACATCATGGAAAACGTGCCTGCAATGCTGCAAGACCGCGGCATCAAGATGTATCTGGCCGGACAGAACGTCGAATATGACACCGAGGCGCCGGTGATGATCCACGAAATTGCCCGCGACATCCGGTTTGATGGCAAGATGGCGTTTCCCCGTCAGCGCACCAACAAGAAATTCTATTCCGAACGCAGCGAACTGGCCCTGAACATGGCCCCCGAGCTGCAACAGATCGCTCAAGCGCACAACATGACCTATCTGGATCGCTACGCGCTGGTGTGTGACGATACCGTTCAGGAATGCAGCGGCATCACGCCCGACGGCAAGGCCGTATCTTATGATTATGGGCACTGGACACTGGCCGGATCGAAGTATTTCGGCCAGATCATTGCGGAACGGAACTGGTTGCCTGTTCCCTAACGAACGCCATCCAAAATCCGGGCTGCCATGAAAAAAGGGCGGCCAACTGACCGCCCCTTTTGATTGTCTGGTGTCCTGCCCGCTTAACGCTTGGAGAACTGGAAGCTCTTGCGGGCTTTCGCCTTGCCGTATTTCTTGCGTTCCACAACGCGGCTGTCGCGTGTCAGGAAGCCGGCGGCTTTCAATGCGCCGCGCAGCGACGGATCATAAAGCTGCAATGCTTTGGAAATACCGTGCTTGACCGCACCGGCCTGACCGGACAGACCGCCGCCCTTGACGGTGGCGGTGACGTCGAACTGGTCTTCGGTGCCGGAAATGGTGAACGGCTGGCGCAGGATCATTTGCAGCACGGGGCGTGCAAAATATGTTTTGATCTCTTTGCCATTGACGGTGACCTTGCCGGAACCGGGTTTGATCCAGACCCGGGCGATCGCATCTTTGCGTTTGCCGGTGGCATAGGAGCGGCCCAGTTCGTCACGGACAGGTTCGCGCGGCTCGGCCAGATCGACCGGTGCCGGGTTCAGACCTGCAACTTCGTTCAGGTCTTCGAGTGTGTTGATCTCATCAGCCATGTCTATCAGCTCCGGGTGTTTTTGTTGTTCATGGATTTGACATCCAGAACTTCGGGGCTTTGCGCCTCGTGGGGGTGCTCTGTGCCGGCGTAGACGCGCAGATTGGTCATCTGCGTACGCGACAGGCGGTTGCCGGGCAGCATGCGTTTGACAGCTTGCGTCACGACGCGCTCGGGGTATTTGCCTTCCAGGATTTCGCCTGTTGTGCGCGATTTGATCCCGCCGGGGTGGCCCGTGTGCCAGTAATTCGGCTTTTCACGTTTCTTGCCTGTCACCTGCACCTTTTCGGCGTTGATGATGATCACGTTGTCGCCCATGTCCATGTGCGGCGTGAACGATGGCTTGTGTTTGCCCCGAAGGCGCATGGCAACGATCGACGCCAAACGGCCCAGAACCACGCCCTCGGCGTCGATCAGGATCCATTTCTTGTCAATATCTGCCGGTGTTGCAGAAAAGGTTTTCATGTCAGGTTCGTCCTGTTTGATGGAAAAGACCGCCCCAAACAGGCGGTCCGAATTCGATTGGGGCGTTATATACCCACGATTGGTCCCGTCAAGCGTGTATGCAAGGCATTAATCAAGCGAAAACAGGTACTTATAAATAAGGTATCATAATACCCCACTTTTCAGTCTTTTGGCGGGATCGAATATGTCATTGACGCGCGCGCCACAGGGTCTGTCATGCCTTCGGAAAACAACAACACTTCGCCCACGGCCAGAACGCGCCCCAGTTTCAGCAGACGACACTGTGCCACCAGATCAACACCAGCAACGGGTTTGCGCATGAAATCAATTGATGCATTTGTGGTCACGGCCAGCGCCTTGGGGCCGATCATCGCCATGATCGCCATGTAAACGCAGACATCCGCAAGGCCGAACATGGCAGGTCCAGAAACCGTTCCGCCGGGACGCAGATGTTTTTCATTGGCAAACAGGCGCATGGTGATCTGGTTTTCGCCGATGTGATCAACTCCGAAATCACCGGCCACCTGCGGAAACACGTCGTTCAAAAACTGTTCCATATCTTCTTTTGTCATGACGACGGGCATGCTTTCCCTCCTGTTGCGTTGCGGCTAACGTTGGCGGCGAACCGGTAGGAGGGCAAGATGGCAATTCTGGAACGTCACGACACAAATGCGATTGCGCATCTGAAAATGAACGCACCCGACAGGCTGAACGCCCTGTCGGACGAAATGCTGGCTGCCTTGCAGCACACATTGGATGATCTGCGCGATGACACATCGGTGCGCGCGGTGATCCTGTCGGGCGCGGGCAAGGCGTTTTGCGCGGGCCATGATCTGAAGCAGATGACCAACGGGCGGCAGGCCGAAGATGGCGGTAAGGCCTATTTCAAGGATCTTTTCGACCGGTGTGCCGCGATGATGATGTCGGTGCGGGCTGTACCCCAGCCGGTGATTGCGCAGGTGCACGGCATCGCCACGGCGGCCGGGTGCCAGTTGGTGGCGTCCTGCGATCTGGCCGTGGCCGCCGAGGGCACGCGATTTGGCGTGAACGGAGTGAATATCGGGCTGTTCTGCTCGACTCCGATGGTGGCGCTGTCGCGCAATATCCCAACGAAACACGCGTTCGAAATGCTGACCACCGGCGAATTCATAGATGCCGATCGCGCGATGGCGCTGGGGTTGGTTAACCGCGTGGTGCCGGAAACAGAGCTGGCGGCGCAAACGCAGGCACTGGCGGAAACGATTGCCGCGAAACTGGCCACAGCGGTGAAAATCGGCAAGGCGGCCTATTACCGGCAAATGGAAATGCCGCTGGCGCAGGCCTATGCCTATACCGGGGGCGTCATGGTTGAAAACATGATGGACAAGGACACCGAAGAAGGAATTGAGGCATTTCTGGGGAAGCGACCGCCGAATTGGAAACAGTGAATTTCCTTGTTTTTGTCCTGACCCCGTTAACTTTTCGTTCATTAGCAATGATTTAACGATTGTTGTGCAATAAGAACCAATCGGTTTCCACTTTTTCCCTTTCGAAAGCGGCACAAATGGGGCAAGAGTGATTCCAAGACATAGCGTCTGATACGCTTTTGGGTCGCCGCCGGCGGAAGGTCCCTCCAGATCAGTCTCTCTAACTGATCATGACATTCCCGCAGCGGCGACCCCAAAACATCCCCGCAAAACCAACCCGCAGACCCCACAGGGCCGTTGCGCTTGGCCGTGCCCTGCCCTACATCCCACAGCATGACCGAAACACTTCATATCGTTGGCGGCGGCATGGCCGGGGCCGAAGCCGCATGGCAGGCGGCCCAGTCGGGCGTGCCCGTGCTTATCCACGAAATGCGCCCCAAGGTGGAAACCTTTGCCCACAAGACAGGCCATCTTGCGGAAATGGTCTGTTCCAACTCATTCCGCTCGGATGATGATACACAGAATGCCGTTGGGTTGCTGCACTGGGAAATGCGCGCGGCCAACGGGATCATCATGGCGATGGCCGACAAACACAAACTGCCCGCGGGCGGCGCACTGGCGGTTGATCGCGATCCGTTTGCCGAATCGGTGACAGCGGCCTTGCTGGCGCATCCCAACATTTCGGTCGCCTATGGCGAAATCACCGAATTGCCAAAGGACGGACATTGGATCATTGCCACCGGCCCGCTTACGTCGGGCGCCTTGGGGCAGGCCATTCAGGCCGAAACCGGGGCCGAGGCGTTGGCGTTTTTTGATGCCATCGCGCCGATCCTGTATCACGATTCGATCGATATGACGCGCGCCTGGATGCAATCGCGTTATGACAAGGGCGACACCGAAGAAGAGCGCACCGCCTACCTGAATTGTCCGATGGACAAGGATCAGTACGAGGCATTTATCGATGCGCTGCTGGCCGCAGACAAAACCGAATTTCACGAGGGCGAAACCGTCGGATATTTTGACGGCTGCCTGCCGATCGAGGTGATGGCCGAACGCGGGCGCGAAACGTTGCGCTTTGGCCCGATGAAACCGGTGGGTCTGACCAATCCGCATGCCCCGGATGTCAAACCCTATGCCGTGGTGCAGCTGCGCCGCGATAATGTATTGGGAACGCTTTATAACATCGTCGGATTTCAGACAAAAATGAAATACGGCGCCCAGACCGAGGTGTTGCGCATGATCCCCGGTCTGGAACAGGCCAGCTTTGCCCGTTTGGGTGGCATCCATCGCAATACGTTTCTGAATTCGCCGACCCTGCTGGATCAGCAGATGCGGCTGCGCAGCCAGCCCCATATCCGTTTTGCCGGCCAGATCACCGGTGTCGAAGGCTATGTGGAAAGCGCTGCCATGGGCCTTTTGGCCGGGCGTCTGGCTGCGGGCGACATTCTGGGCAAACCGCTCGCACCGCCGCCGCCCACAACGGCCATCGGGGCGCTGATCACCCACATCACGGGCGGCGCAGAGGCAAAGACCTTTCAGCCGATGAATGTGAATTTCGGCCTTTTCCCTCCTGTGGATGGCCTCAAATCAGGGCGGCGCGGCCGCAAGGACCGGTATCAGGCCTATACAGATCGCGCAAAAGGCGATTTCCAGGCTTGGCTGCAAAGTGCCGTGCTGGACGCCGCCTAGTCTTTTGCCCTAGCATCGGATCATGACAGACGGTTTCTTAAGCAAGGCCTACGGCACCCGCGAAGCAGACGGTGTGCGCCGTCTATATGATGACTGGGCCGCAACCTACGAGGCTGAAATCAGCGAAAACGGCTATGCCACGCCGGGGCGTTGCGCTGCGGCACTGGCGCAATACGTCACCGACAAGGCGGCCCCTGTTCTGGATTTCGGGTGCGGAACCGGCCTGTCAGGGCTTGCGCTGAAACTGGCCGGGTTCGAAACGATTGATGGCGTCGATGTGTCCCCGGACATGCTGGACAGGGCGCGGGAAAAAAACATCTACCGCACGCTGACCGCCATAGACGCCGATGATGATCTGCCCGCTGCCCCCGGACAATACAATGCCATTGCAGCCATCGGGGTCATTGGCGCAAGCGCGGCCCCTGCCTCGTCGATTGATGATATCATGCACGCCCTGGACCCGGGCGGCTTTTTCGTGCTGTCCCTGAACGATCACGCCCTTGCCGATCGGATATACGAAGCCAAGCTGTGCGAATGGATCGATTGCGGCGCCGCGCATCTTCTGTTCAGGGAAAACGGCCCGCATTTGCCCGGGATCAACATGAACGCAAACGTATACGTGATTGAAAAAGCGTGAGTTTCACCACAAGATTTGCGCCCAGTCCAACCGGGCCGCTGCATCTGGGGCATGCCTATTCCGCGTGTCTGGCATATGACATGGCGCAGGTCCATCAGGGGCGGTTTCTGTTGCGGATCGAAGATACAGATACAGCGCGCGCCCGCCCCGAATGGGAGGCGCTGATTTACGACGATCTGGCCTGGCTTGGCCTTGACTGGGAAATGCCGGTGTTGCGCCAGTCTGACAATCTGCCCCGCTATGATGCGGCGCTGGAGGTGCTGGAGTCACGCGGATTACTTTATCCGTGCTCTTGTTCGCGCGCCGATATCCGCGCCGCGCTGTCTGCCCCGCAAGAGGGCGATCCCGCACCGGTGGCCTACCCCGGCACTTGTCGGGCCCGCCCCATGTCCTCGCGCAGGGCAAGCGACGCGCTGCGCCTTGATGTGGCCCGCGCGCTCGAGGTGATCAAGGGCGCGCCCCTTGTCTTTCGGGAAACCGGTGCAAAACATGCTGGTCTGCATAATGTGAACACTGTTCACCTGACGGCGCAGACCGGCGATATCGTGATCGGGCGCAAGGATATCGGAACCGTATCTTATGTGTTTTCGGCGGTTGTGGATGATGCAGATCAGGGCATCACCCACGTGATCCGGGGCGAGGACCTTTTTGAGACCACGTTTGTGCAGGTCTTGCTTCAAGCCTTGCTGGGCTTGCCCACACCTGTCTATCACCATCACCGTCTGATCCGCGATACAGACGGAAAGCGCCTGGCCAAACGGGACGATGCGCGCGCCATTTCGAAATACCGCGCCGAAGGCATTCGCCCGCAGGATATTCGCGCCCGGGTCGGGCTGTGACTGCCCTGCCCTTCATCTTTTCAAAAATACTTAATCCGGCCCCTGCCCCATGGGTGCCATCAGTTCGGTTTCACCTTCTGTGCCGACAGATGTGTAAAAACAACTGCGCCTGTTGGTGTGACAGGCGGCACCGGTCTGGCGTATGATCAGCAGCAGGCAATCGCGGTCGCAATCCACGCGCATGTCTACCAGATCCTGAACATGCCCGCTGGTTTCGCCCTTGATCCAGAACGCGCTGCGCGAGCGTGACCAGTAAGTGACGCGGCCGGTGTCCAGTGTGCGCTGCACGGCCTCTGCGTTCATCCATGCCATCATCAGCACCTCGCCGGTGGTTTCCTCTTGCGCAATCGCGGGTATCAGACCGGCAGCATTATAGCTCAGCGTGGCGGGGTCGAATGTCATGATGGGAAAACCTTTTGCATCTGCGCCTGTGAAGATTATGTATGCATTAGGACCAAAAAGGGAAAGACATGAGCGGCAATACCGATCTGATCAAGCTGTATTCCGGGCGCATTCTGGCGCTTGCGGCAGATATTCCGCATCTGGATCGTCTGGACGCCCCTGACGCGACCGTTAAGCGGCGCGCGCCCCTGTGCGGATCAACCGTTACGGTCGATGTGCGGGTGCAGGACGGGCGCGTGGCTGATTTCGGACAGGATGTAAAGGCGTGCGCGCTGGGTCAGGCGGCGGCGTCTGTGGTGGGTGGTGCGATTGTCGGCTGTACCCGCGCCCAGATTGAAACGGCACGGGATCAGCTGAGCGCGATGCTGAAATCCGGTGGCCCGGTGCCAGATGCTCCGTTTGACGGGCTTGCGGTTCTGGAACCTGCACGGGATTACAAGAACCGCCACGCCTCCATCCTTTTGGCGCTTGAAGCAAGCGTCGAGGCAGTGAGCAAGGCAGAACAGGCCCACTGCGCCTGATTGACATCACAAGGAACCAAAAAAAACCGCCGCGCGTTCTTTGAACGGCGGCGGCAGGTTTGTGGGTTTCGCGTGGGACCCGGACGTTTCCAGATCAGGACTTGGGACAGGCAGTGTCAGTCAATCAGCATATAAGTTGGGACAGGATGCAGGAAGGCCGGCGCGAAACGCACGAGGCAGAAAAAATCAGGCAAATACAGGCATATGTAGGCCGACAACCAGCATCACAGCCAAAGCCGCAACACCCACTGCATCCTGAACCAGCGTGTCCTGAGAGCGGAGAAGTACGGTTTTAATCTGGATGAACATGATATCAGCCCTTCATATCTGCTTTTGTTCCCTAAGTGTTCTCATCTAATTCACGATTTGTAAAGAACTTTTATAGAACATTTGTGAACTTAATGATATTTCATGGGGGATTAATCGCCTAACCGACTGATATCAAATGAATAGCCTGATCCTGTTCCATCAACCACAGCAGCGTGCGGGTGGCGCGTCCGCGATCCGATCCAAGGGCCGGATCCGCAACCAGCAGCGCGCGCGCGTCTGTTTGCGCCACCGCCATCAGCGCGGTTTGAGTTTCCAGATCGGCGATCCGGAACTTTGGCATGCCGCTTTGCGCGGTTCCGATCAGATCCCCCGCGCCGCGCATTTGCAGATCGGTTTCTGCGATCCGGAACCCGTCTTCGGTTTCGCGCAACACCTCAAGCCGCCTGCGTCCGCTGTCCGTCATCGGGGCCTGATACAACAGCAGACAGGTCGATGCGGCATCGCCCCGTCCGACCCGTCCGCGCAACTGGTGCAACTGCGCCAGCCCAAAGGTTTCGGCCCGTTCAATGACCATGATTGTGGCATTGGGCACGTTCACCCCCACTTCGATCACGGTTGTCGCCACCAGAACCTTGGTCTGGCCCACCTGAAATCGCGCCATTGCGGCATCTTTGTCGGCACTAGGCATTTGCCCGTGCACCAGCCCGACATGCGCATCCCCCAGAATAGCGCGCAGGCGCTTGAAGCGGTCTTCGGCCGCTGTGAGATCAACAGATTCGCTTTCGTCGACCAAGGGACAGACCCAATAACACTGGCGTCCTTCGGCAATCGCGGCCTGCAAACGGGCAATCACTTCGTCCATGCGTTCGGTGCTGACCAGCGCGGTTTTTATCGGCTGGCGCCCGGGCGGTTTTTCATCCAGCACGGACACGTTCATATCGCCATATTGCGCCAGCGACAGGCTGCGCGGGATCGGTGTGGCTGTCATCACAAGCACATCGGCCAGCAGGCCCTTGCGCCCCAGTTCCAGGCGTTGCCTTACCCCGAACCTGTGTTGTTCATCCACAATGGCCAACCGCAGATCATCAAATTCGACATCCTTCTGGAACACCGCATGGGTTCCGACCAATATCTGGATCTTGCCCTGTTTCAGTGCGGCCAGTTTGGCGCCGCGTTCCTTTCCTTTGTCGCGTGCGGTCAGAATTTCCAGCACGACGCCGGCGCTTTCGGCCAGCGGGCGCAACCCGTCCAGATGCTGGCGCGCCAGAATTTCCGTGGGGGCCATCATAACGCCCTGCCCGCCGGATTCGACCGCGATCAGCAGCGCCAGAAATGCCACCAGCGTTTTGCCCGACCCGACATCGCCCTGCAGCAACCGGTTCATCCGCAGCGGGGTTGCCATGTCTTCGGCAATGTCGCGCACCGCGCGGGTTTGTGCGCCCGTCGGTTCATAGGGCAATGCCGCCAGCACAGAAGATTGCAGCGTGCCGGTGCCCACACTGACGCGCCCCTTTGTCTTGCGTTCGCGCGCGCGCGCCAGCGCCAGCGTGACCTGATGCGCAAAGAATTCGTCATAGGCCAATCGCGCCCGCGCGGGATCGGACGGGCTATGCTCGTCCATGCGTTCGGGGCTGTGTGCCTTGGTGATGGCGGCCTGCCAGTCGGGCCAGTTTTCGCGCGCTTTCAACGCCGGATCGATCCATTCGGCCAGATCGGGGGCGCGGGCCAGCGTGGCGCGGGTGGCCTTGAACAGGGTTTTTTGCGTCACACCGGAGGTCAACGGATAAACCGGTTCCTGCGCCGGGATCTCGTCCGCGTCGGCCTCGTCCACGATGTGATCGGGGTGCACCATCTGCGCGATGCCATCAAACAGCTCGACCTTGCCCGACACCAGACGGCGCGCGCCGGTGGGCAACAGCTTTTGCAGGTAATCCCCGCGCGCGTGGAAATAGACCAGTTGAAATGATGTTTGCGCATCTTCCACCTGTATGCGGTAGGCGCCCGACCGGTTCGCCGGTTTGCGATGCGGACCGATGGTAACGGCAACCGTCAGGGTTTTGGGCAGATCGACGCCCTTGATCGTATCGCGGCGGCGCCGGTCAATCACGGCATAGGGCAAGGTGAACAACAGATCACGGGGCCGTGTCACGCCCATATGTTCCAAGTTCTGGGCGGTTTTCGGGCCAATGCCTTCCAGTGTTTCCAAACCGGAAAACAGCGGAAACAGGATTTCCGGCCGCCCGCTCATGCGCCGTTGATCAGGGCAATCCACCCGTCTTCGTCAATGGTTTCGATGCCCAGATCAGCAGCCTTTTGCGCTTTTGATCCGGCGCCGGGCCCTGCGACCACCAGATCGGTCTTGACGCTGACTGATCCGGATACTTTGGCCCCCATCGCTTCGGCGCGGGCCTTGGCCTCGGCGCGGGTCATTTTTTCCAGCGTGCCGGTGAACACCACGGTTTTACCGGCCACAGGGCTGCCATCTGTGTCCGGTCTGGCGGCGTCCGTGATATCAAGGTGCTGCACCAGTCGGTCGATGGATTGGCGTTCGCGGTCTTGGGCAAAGGCGGTGACCAGCGATGTCGCCATGACCGTGCCGATACCGTCGATCGCGATCAGATCGTCCCAGGCCGGGCCTTGGCAGTCACGCGCGCTGTCCAGTGCCGTAACCAGCGCATCCCATGATCCGTAATGGCGCGCCAGTGTATTTGATGCCGCTTCGCCCATGTGCCGGATACCCAGCGCAAACAGCAACCGGCCCAGCGGAATCTTTCGTTTTTCGTCGATCGCGTCGAACAGGTTCTCTGCCGATTTTTCGCCCCAGCCTTCGCGGTTCTTCAACTGCTGCATGCCGCTGCCAAACCGGTTTTTCAGCGTGAAAATATCCGCCGGTTCGCTGATCCAGCCATCGCGGTAAAACTGTTCTACCTGTTTGGCGCCCAAGCCTTCGATGTCAAAAGCGCCGCGCGATACAAAATGTTTGAGCTTTTCAACAGCCTGTGCCGGGCAGATCAGACCGCCGGTGCACCGGCGCACGGCGTCGCCTTCCTCTCGGATCGCGGCGCTGTCGCATTCGGGGCATGTGGTGGGAAAGGTGTAAGGCTGCGCAGTTTCGGGGCGCTTTTCCAGATCGACATCGGCGATCTTGGGAATGACATCGCCCGCGCGGTAGACCTGCACCCAGTCGCCGATGCGGATATCCTTGCCGTCACGGATCGGCGCGCCCTTTGCATCCCGTCCGGCGATGTAATCTTCGTTATGCAGGGTCGCGTTTGACACAACGACCCCGCCCACTGTCACCGGGGCCAGCCGCGCGACCGGGCTAAGCGCGCCGGTGCGTCCGACCTGAATGTCGATCGCCTCCAGACGTGTCCAGGCCAGTTCGGCCGGAAATTTATGCGCAATGGCCCAGCGTGGCGTGGTGGAGCGAAAGCCAAGGCGCGCCTGCAATGCCAGATCGTTGACCTTGTAAACCACTCCATCGATATCATAACCCAGCGTCGCGCGCTGGCGTTCGATGGTGCGGTAATGGTCCATCATCGCGTCCGGCCCGTCGCACAACTGGGTCAGGGGATTGGTGGCAAAGCCAAGGCTGGCCAGCTTTTCCAGCGCCTGCATCTGGGTTTGCCCCAACGGATCAGACACCTGCCCCCAGGCATAGGCAAAAAACCGCAGCGGACGGGCACGGGTGATGCGCGCATCCAGCTGGCGCAGCGATCCGGCGGCGGCGTTGCGCGGATTTGCAAACTGTTTGCCGCCGGTTTGTGCCTGCCGCGTATTCAGCGCGCTGAAATCGGCGTGGGACATGTAAACTTCGCCGCGCACCTCAAGGATGTCCGGGGCATTTTCCAGCGTTTCGGGAATGTCAGAAATGGTGCGGGCGTTTTCGGTGACGTTTTCGCCCACCGCGCCATCGCCGCGCGTGGCGGCCTGAACCAGTTTTCCCTGTTCATAGCGCAGGGACAGGGACAGACCATCGATCTTGGGTTCTGCCGTCATCGGCAGCGGTGCGGTTTCCCCAAGGCCCAGATATTTGCGGACGCGGGCATCGAAATCGACGATGTCATCGTCTTCGAACGCATTGGCCAATGACAGCATGCGTACCGTATGCGCGACCTTGGCAAAGCCTTCTGATGGCGCAGCGCCAATATGGTCGGACGGGCTGTCTGGTCTTTTCAGATCAGGAAACGCAGCCTCAAGCGCGGCGTTGCGCTGTTTGAGCGCGTCATATTCCGCGTCGGATATTTCGGGGTCGTCCGCGCCGTGATAGGCCTGATTGGCCGCAGCCAGCAGGGTGGACAGGCGCGCCAGTTCTGCGCGGACCTCGGCCTCTGTCAGGTCTGAAATATCTGCGTCTTGCGTCACCGCCCGCCTCCGGTTGCTGGCCCTGCCCAGTGATAGGCGGCACAGCGGTCGGGGTCCAGTATCTGTGTGTGGCTTCAGGGGTAAACAAAAGGTGCCATGCAGAACGGTATGAGGCGTTTAACAGGTTTTGTTCGCCTGTTGGTCCGGGCCTGTTGTCGTGAGTGGTGGGTGGCCCGGACCTGCCAGAAATGCTGCTTGAAGGCGTTTGGTATAGGGAGGTGCGGCGCGCTTACGCGCCGATCGCGATGCGGCGGTCTTGCATCTGTCCGGGTTCAGGATCGCGCAGCACGTATCCCCGCCCCCATACCGTTTCGATATAGTTGTCGCCCTCTGTCGCAACACTCAGCTTTTTGCGCAGTTTGCAGATGAAAACGTCGATGATCTTCAGTTCCGGTTCGTCCATGCCGCCATAAAGATGGTTCAGAAACATTTCCTTGGTCAGGGTCGTGCCCTTACGCAGGCTGAGCAGTTCCAGCATCTGGTATTCCTTGCCGGTCAGATGCACCGGTTTGTCATCGGCGCTGACTGTCTTGGCATCAAGATTGACGGCGATGCGGCCGGTATTGATGATCGATTGGGAATGCCCCTTGGAGCGGCGGATAATCGCATGGATGCGGGCCACCAGTTCTTCGCGGTGAAACGGTTTGGTCAGGTAATCATCCGCGCCAAACCCGAACCCCTTTATCTTGTTTTCGGTATCATCGGCGCCCGACAGGATCAGGATCGGGGTTTCGATGCGTGACAGGCGGATCTGGCGCAACACTTCGTGACCGTTCATATCCGGCAGGTTCAGGTCCAGCAGGATCAGATCGTAATCATAAAGTTTTGCCAGATCGATGCCTTCTTCGCCCAGATCGGTGGCATAGACATTTAGATTGGCATGGGTCAGCATCAGTTCGATACTTTTCGAGGTTGTGGGATCATCTTCAACCAACAGCACACGCATAATAAGTCTCCTGAACACGGGCGACCGGCCCGATTGCTTGAACCCGGTGATCGGGCCTTATGAATGCGGTTAACCGTGCCCAAGAAAGGTTAACTACAAGTTAGCATTGTGAAGAAACTACGGCATGCAATCTAGGGCTGTCTATACTTTTGCAAGGCAGTTGTTTTCAAAGCCGCTTCTCCGTGATCGCTGACGGCGTCAAGCCAGGCCTGAAACTCCTCACCCGAGATATCGTAAAGTTTCAATGCATCGTCGCGTGTAATCAGGCCGTAAACCACACCGCGCACCACCGCGGCCTTGCGCGAGGCGACCCAGCGGCGGGTCGCGGGTTCGGGCAGGTCGGCACGGGTCATGACCCGACCGTCCGGCAACGTGACCGCACGCGGGCCGTCTACTTTTTTGAGATACATGGTACACCTGCTTGCAATCCTGCGCGCAAGGTTGCACAGCGCAGGCTTAAGAAGCTGTGAAGCCCCTCTTTAAGAATAGCTTGGATTTACCTATATTTTCGTGCATTCGCCGCCTATAGAGGCCGCGACACCGACAGGAGACGCCGATGGCGCTGGATGAACATACGCAACTGAATTCGCTGGGATTTGCCAAGCCGCCTGCGGACACGCGGGTTGTGGTTGCCATGTCGGGGGGCGTGGACAGTTCGGTTGTGGCCGCTCAACTGGCCAGCGAAGGCTATGATGTGGTTGGCGTGACGCTGCAATTATACGATCACGGCGCGGCGCTGGCCAAGAAAGGCGCGTGTTGCGCGGGTCTGGATATTCACGACGCGCGGCGTGTGGCCGAAGACATGGGGTTTCCCCATTATGTGCTGGATTACGAAAACATCTTTAAGGATGCAGTGATTGATGAATTCGCCGACAGTTATCTGGCCGGCGCAACCCCTGTGCCCTGTATCCGCTGCAACGAACGGGTGAAATTCAAGGATCTGCTGGAAACGGCCAAGGATCTTGAGGCCGACTGCATGGCAACGGGCCACTACATCCAGCGCAAGATGGGTGTGCACGGGCCGGAACTGCATTCCGCCGAAGACGCCAACCGCGATCAAAGCTATTTCCTGTTTTCGACAACGCCTGATCAGTTGGAATACTTGCGCTTTCCGCTGGGCCATCTGCCGTCCAAGGACGCGACGCGCGCGCTGGCCTCGAAATTCGGGCTGGTCGTGGCTGACAAACCGGACAGTCAGGATATCTGTTTCGTGCCGAACGGGGATTACGCCTCGGTGATCGAAAAACTGCGCCCCGAAGCTGCCGATCCCGGTGACATCGTGGATACGAACGGCACGGTTCTGGGGCGTCACACCGGCGTAGTGCATTACACCATCGGCCAGCGACGCGGCCTGGGGATCGGCGGTCTGGAAGATCCGCTATACGTGGTGAAACTGGATGTCGAAAAGAAACACGTGATCGTCGGCCCTAAGGAAATGCTGGCCACCAGGACAATACCGGTGCGCGAGATCAACTGGCTGGGTGATGCCCCGCTGGACAGTCAGGTGGAATGGCACGTTTCGGTCAAGGT
Organism: Sulfitobacter sp. TBRI5; assembly: GCF_051013555.1. Classification (NCBI taxonomy): domain Bacteria; kingdom Pseudomonadati; phylum Pseudomonadota; class Alphaproteobacteria; order Rhodobacterales; family Roseobacteraceae; genus Sulfitobacter; species Sulfitobacter sp. TBRI5. Next base: position 3,363,962 of record NZ_CP112884.1, read on the forward strand.
GCGTTCGACCCGCCCGCCCAGCGAAGCGATCATACGGCCGCTGTCAGCGACGACCGCGCAAGTGGAACTGCTGACGCCGGAACAGGGCGTGTCGCCGGGGCAGGCCTGTGTGTTCTATGAAACCGGCGGCAGCCGGATTTTCGGCGGCGGCTGGATCTGGCGCGGGGCCTAGCGTTTTGCGGCATCCGCTGCGCAATGGATATTTGAAAACAGAAGAAGATGGGCGCGCGGTCTGACAGATCGCAAGTGACGCGGGCCAAAGCCTAGGCCAGAAAATCCAGCACCGATTGTGCAGCGCGCAGGCCCGGATCAAGATCGTCGCGCCCAAGGCGCTGCATCGTGACCTCCATCTCCTGCTGTTGCGCATCGGGATGATCCAGGACCTGCAGTACCGCAGCTGAAATCAGATCGGGTTTGCAGCGTGGCCCCAGAAATTCGGGCACGACGCGTGTGTCCGAGACCAGATTGACCAGCGTGACCGTATCGACCTTGAGCATGCGGGCAATGATCTGGCGCGAGAACCAGTTCATATCGTAGGCAATCACCATCGGGGTTGCGACAGCGGCCAGTTCCAGAGATACGGTGCCCGATGCGGCCAGCGCAACGTCTGCGGCTGCAAAAGCGGCGCGTTTTTGCGACAGGGCCGTTTCTGGGGGTGCTGCGCGCGGATCAAGAAGGATGGGATCGCCGGGCCAGTGTGGAACGATATCCTGCAACAGGCCCGCCACCGGGGCCGCGGCGGGGACGACGATGCGCAGATCGGGTCGTTCCTTGATCATCTGCTGCACGGCGGAACGAAAGATCGGCGCCAGCCGCGTAACTTCGCCCCGGCGCGAGCCGGGCAGAACCAGAACAAAGGGCGCGCGCCCGATGCCGCTGCGGGTGCGAAAGGCGGCTGCCTCTTCCGCTGTGGCGACCGGTTCGGCGACGACCGGATGGCCGACAAAATCACAGTCCATGCCTGCCGCCTGCATCAGTGGCGGTTCGAACGGGAACAGGGCCAGCACATGATCGATCATTTCTGCCATTTTGGCTGCCCGTCCCGGTCGCCATGCCCAGACAGTGGGCGCGACATAGTGGACGGTCCGGATGCCGGGTGCGCCTGCCCGCACCCGGCGCGCGACGCGCAGGCAGAAATCGGGGCTGTCGATGGTGATCAGAACATCGGGCGCCGTGTCGATCACGGCGGCGGCTGTTTCGTTGATCCGGCGCATCAGGGCGCGGTATCTTGGCAGAACCTCGGCGATCCCCATGACGCTGAGTTCGGACATATCGAACCGGCTGACAAGGCCGCAGTCCTGCATCAGTGGCCCGCCAATGCCTTCAAACTGTACATCCCCGGCCAGCGTTTGCAGCCCTGTCATCAGGGCCGCGCCCAGTTTGTCGCCCGATGGTTCGCCGGCAACAATAAAGACACGCATCATGCACGAACCCAAAGGAACAGGCCGGCGGCATCGCAGGCCTTGATCACCGCGTCACGCTCAAGGATCATGACGCCGCCGGCCTCGACCACGATGCCACGTAATCCAGCATCCTGCACCGCGCGCACCGTGGATGGGCCGATAGTCGGCAGATCGGCGCGTCTGTCCTGTTCCGGTTTTGGAGCTTTGAACAAAAGACCGCCCTTCGGGTGCGCGGGGCGCTGAGCGAGCGATGCCAGCATCCAGTCTGTGCCAAACAGGGCTTCCACTGCAAGCGCCTGTCCTTGCGCAACAACACAGGCCTGCCCGATATCGACCTGTGCCATGGCTGACACGATTGCGGCGCCGCGGGCGGCATCGGTTTCATCCTGTGCACCGGGCTGCACCTGCCCCAGTATTCCCGCATCCGGCAACAGGGACGGTACGATCTCGTGCGCGGCGCGAATGCTAAAGCCGTGGTTTTCGAATATCCCCATCACCGCGCGCAGGGCACTGTCGTCGCCGCTTTGAATCGCGGCGTGCAAAACAGGCACCAGCGGCAGCGTTGCGGCATCAATCGCCGCCGGATCAATGACAGGGCGCGTTATGGCACCGGCAAAGCAGACTTCGTTAATGCCCTTGTCAGACATCGACGCCAGAAAGCTGCCCAGTGTTTCGATCCGGAACACCATATCCGGTGTCAGACCGTCAGGTTCAATCCCTTCAAGGGCGCAAATCAACGGCGGTTGATCCATGTGCGCCGCCAGAATGCCCGGCAGCATGCCCTGCCCCGCGATCAGTGCCAGCATGGGATCAGCGTGGTGTCAGGAAAGACCGGTCACTGTCGCCAAGGACAAAATCCAGCAGTTCCTGAACATAGGTGTTTTGATTGGTTTCCGCCAGTTCAGCGGCGCGGGCCTGAAACGTGCCCTGACCCTGTGCAAGGGTGTGGAATGCCGAGCGCAGGGCGGTGATGTCCGCCCGTGCGACACCGCGCCGCTTTAACCCGACAAGGTTCAACCCATCGAGTTCACCGCGCGCGGCCTGAACCAAACCATAGGGAATAACATCATGCGTCACCATCGTGACCGCGCCGATGATCGCGCCCTGCCCGATGCGCACCCATTGATGGATACCGGACAAACCGCCGATGATCACATCATCGCCGATCACGCAATGGCCGGCCACTGCCGCAGAATTGACCACAATCACCCGATCACCCACCTGGGCATCATGCGCGATATGGCATCCGGCCATGAACAGACCGTCATCGCCAATTCTGGTCACGCCGCCGCCGCCATCGGTGCCGGCATTCATCGTCACGTGTTCGCGGATGCGGTTACGGTTACCGATTTCAAGGCGGCTGGATTCGCCGCGGAATTTCAGATCTTGCGGGATTTCACCGATCACGGAAAACGGAAACACCACCGTATCATGGCCGATGCTTGTATGGCCGGTGACCACAACGTGGCTTTTGAGTTCGACACCGCTGCCCAGAACGACATGCGCTCCGACCACACAAAAGGGCCCGATGATACAGCCCTTGCCGATCACCGCGCCATCTTCGATGATCGCGCTGGGATGTATCTGTGCCATGCGGGTTCTCCTAACCCATGTCCATCATGGCGGTAAAATCGGCCTCGGCGGCCATTTCATCACCCACAGATGCAACGCCGTTGAATTTCCAGACCTTGCCGCCGGGCTTGCCCCGTTTGGTGGTCAGTTTCATGCTAAGCACATCGCCGGGCACAACCTTGCGGCGGAATTTGCATGAATCAATGGCCAGAAAATAAACTTTCATTTCCTTGTCTGCCATATCCAGCGCCACCCCGACCATGATCGCCGCCGTCTGGGCCATTGCCTCGACAATGGTCACGCCGGGCATGATCGGCAGACCGGGAAAATGGCCCTGAAAATGGGGTTCGTTCATGGTGACATTCTTGATGCCTGTCGCCGATGATGTTCCGTCAATGTCGATGACCTTGTCAATCAGCAGAAACGGATAGCGATGCGGCAGGATCCGCTGGATCAACTGGATATCTGCGCTAAGAAGCTGTGAAGTCATTTCGGGGTCCTACCTTCGGATCATCGCTGTCAGATGTGACTAACAAGCGGGCCACAAATGGGCAAGAGTCGCCGTGCCGGCCTACTCTTTCGGAAGCTGGCTGCCGTCGCCAAAAGCGGCATCCATACGCTGTATCGCCTCGTCGGTGACATCAATGGCGTTCGCGCTCAGGAATACGCTGCGCCGTTCAAGAATGACAGCCGCGCCGGCATCGCGCATCAGAACCTCAAGCACCGGACCGGCGGTGTTGACGAAAGTCGTGCGTTCCGCCTCGTTTCGCAGGTTAAGGGCGCGCGCCTTGGCGTCCTGTGTCCGTCTTATGGTCTGGACCTTTTCATCGAAGGCATCGGCCAATGCGCGGAACGCCTGCGGGTCCATCTCGGCGCGCTGGTCGGCCAGTGCTTTTTCTTCTGCTGTCAGGTCGGCTTCGATCCTGCGGTTTTCGGCAGACAGAATGGCACCTTCGGCTTCGATTTCCGAAGCAACCCGTTTGCCAAAGGCCGATTGCGCATAGAAGCGATCGGATTCGATGGTCAGTATCGGGCTGACCACCGTTCCAAGGGATTGTGCCAGAGCCGGCACAGAACCCAACACGCCCTGACAGATCAGGAACGTGCCGAACGCAAAGGCACGCAAGGCCCGCATGACCGGATCAGAACCTTGCTGAAATGGTCAGGTCGAACTGCTGTTCGTCGTCAAAGCTTTCTTTGACAAGTGCGTTGGAAAAGTTGAACCGCAACGGCCCAAGCGGCGTTTCCCAGAAAAGCGACACGCCGACAACATGGCGGAACGATCCGCTTTCGCCAACGATATTGCCGCCCGTCAGGTTTACATCCGACAGATCCCACAGATTGCCGACGTCATAGAACACGCCGCCCATGATCCCCAGTTCTTCGGGCAGGCCCAGCGGGAATTCCGCCTCGAACCGTGCCACGACGAACAGGTTGCCGCCCAGACCGTCGGACGCGCCCAGAGTTTGATCGCGTGGGCCGATACCGCCGGTTTCAAACCCGCGCATCGTGCTTGGGTCCAGCAGGAAACGGTCGGTGACGCGGCTGGTGCCGCTCAACCAGTTCAACATGCCGCCCTCAAGTGTGGCCCGCAACGTGACTTCCTCGTTCAGCACCTTGGTCTGGGCAATCGCGGTGGCCTGGGTTCTGACATATTCGTTGTCGCCCCCGATCCCCGCAAAATCCTGACCGAATTCAAACAGGTACCCGGCATTGGGGTTCAGACCGACCCGGCGTGAATCATAGGAATACACATAGCCGATCGAGCTGGTCCATTGTTCGCCGACATTGATTTCGTTGCCGATCACGACACCGTCTTCGCGCGGTGTGCGGCGGTTCATATCGGTCCGTTCGGCCTTGTAATTGAAAGACACTCGGCCGTTGTCACTGACCGGGAATGACAGTTCAGGACGGAAGATCAGCTTTTCGACGTCGTAGCTGGCATAGGAGTTTTCGTTTTCGAAGAAATCGATGGCCACCCCAAGGCTGAGGTCACGGCCCAGCAATGCGGGCTCTGTAAAGCTGAAGCCGTAACGCTGCGCCTCTTGCGCGGTGGACAGATCAATTCCAAATCGCTGACCACGGCCCAGAAAGTTGTCTTCGCGGAAGCTGATCAGAATACCAAAACCATCAGAGGTTGAAAATGAACCACCAAAGTTCAGCGCGCCTGTGGGAAGCTCTTCCACGTCCACATCCACAATCACCTGATCGGGGCTGCTGCCTTCGCGGGCTTCCACATCAGCGCTGGAAAAATACCCCAAAGCGCGGATGCGTTCGGCGCTTTCGCGGATTTCGCGCGGATTGAACGGATCGCCTTCAACGATGCGGAACTGGCGCCGCACAACCTGATCCAGTGTGGTCGTGTTGCCTTCAATGTCGATCCGTTCGACAAAAATCCGCGGGCCTTTGACCAGCGCGAATTCGACATCAAGTGTCAGATCTCGGTCGTTGCGGGTAATGCGCGGATCAATCCGCATGAAATCAACGCCGTTCGCGATCCCCAAACGTTCCATCCGGGCAATCGAGTTTTCGACCAGCGTTGGCGAATAGACGACACCGGGCTTCACTTTCAGATTGTCCTGGTATTCCTGCGCGTCCACGCCCGGCATTTCACTGACGGTTGTAATCTGACCGAACCGGAACTGCTGGCCTTCCTGAATGTTGAACACTAGAAAGTACCCGTCGCGTTCGCGCGACAGTTCGGCGTTTACGCTGTTGATCCGGAAATCGACGTACCCGCGTGACTGGTAGAAATCCGTCAGCAACTGCTTGTCGAATTCGATCCGGTCTTCGATCAAGGTGTCGGACCGGATAAGCGCCCGCAAAAGGCCTGCCTGTTTCGTGCCCAGCACCTGACGCAGGCGCCGGTCAGTATAGGCGCGGTTGCCCACAAAGGTCAGGCGTTCGATCTCGATCGTGTCGCCTTCCAGAATTTCAAAGACAAGATCAACGCGGTTGTCGCTCAGGCGGATGATCTTTGGTGTGACCTTGGCGGCCAGCCGTCCTTCCTGGGCGTAGACGTCTGCGATGGCTGCGGCGTCCCGTTCCGCCTGTTCGGGAATGAATACGCGGCGCTGGGTCGACCCGACGATGGCGCGCAATTCATTGTCGCGCACCCGGCTGTTGCCTTCAAAGTTGATCTGATTGACCGTGGGGCGTTCCGTGACTGTAATAACAAGCGTATTCCCGCGCGGATCAAGCTCGACTGTTTCAAAAACGCCACTATCCTCGATCCGTCGGTACACATCGTTCAGTTCACCGGCAGTGATTGTCTGGCCCCGCGTGATTCCCGCATAGGTCAGGATAGCGATGTCTTCGATCCGCTTGTTGCCCTGAATATCTATGTTTGAGAAGGTGTAGTTCTGCGCCTGCGCGCCGCGCGGAGACACTGCAAAAGTCATTGCAATTGCACAAAAAACTGCGATCAGTCGGAAATACCACATATAGCCTGCTCTGCCCCGTATTACGCAGGATGTACCCGCCGCGTTCCTCAATCTCATGATCTAGAACCTGTTTTTTTTCGACATCCAATACCAGAGTGGTTACCTTTATTGCCTCCACTTGTCAAAACCGCAGATGCAAAAACGCCGGGCAAAAAGCCCGGCGTTGTTTTACCTTAACCCGATAGTGTTGTTGCGTGCCCTTACAGGCTGCCCACATAGGCACCGATCATCAGCGCACCAACAAGGGTTGCCAGATACAAGATCCGGTCCCAGTTCAAGTCTACAAGCAGGCTTAGCCCGCGATAACCGCTTTGGAGGGTTTGCATAGCGTTCCCTTTCTTTGCTTCTACGTACGCAAAATGTAGCGTCCGATTGTGGCAACAGATTGACGTATTGTGTCAGGATTGGGGCGCATGGCCTGTCAGGGGCAAAAAATGTCGTTCCAAAGGGCAAAAGCCATCAATGTAAGAACCAGAGAAATGCCGACCGCCATCAGAATACGCAGCGCGCCGTCACTGGGTGGTTTGCCCACAACAGCCTCGTAGGCGTAAAATACCAGATGCCCGCCATCCAGTGCGGGGATCGGAAACAGGTTCAGCAATCCGACGGCCGCAGACAGTACGGCAATAAACCAGATAAAGTTCTGTGCGCCCTGCGAAGCCATTTCGCCCGACACCTGGGCGATGCCGATCGGGCCGGACATGTTGCAGGTGCTGATTGCTCCTGTGATCATGTGCCACAGCCCTGAAATGGACCCTGACAGGATCATTTCGGTCTGGGTGATCCCGCTCCAGATTGCGGTGCCAAAGCCGGGGGTGGTTGTTGCCGGTTCAAATATCATGCCGCCGGCAATGCCGATGCGCCAGTTTGTGGCAAACCCGCCATCGGCCTGCGGTTCGTCGGTGCGTTTGGGCTTTAACGCGAAATCGATATTCTGTCCGTCGCGCCAGACGTTCAACAGCAGAACCCGCCCGTCAGACCCTTCCACAGCGTCTTTCAACTGTTCAAACGCATAGATCGGCGCACCATCAATCGCGGTGATCACATCGCCGGTCTTGATCTCGATATCCATCGCGGCGCTTTGCGGAGAAACCCCAACCACCAGTGGCGGCATCAGATACGGCCCCTGCACAATGATGTCTTCGCCGTCACGCTGCACTTTGTAATCCAGCACAGATGCGCGCGGCAGTTTGGTCTCGAATGCATCGAATGCCTCGGCGTCGGTGAAATCGGGTACGGGCAAGCCGCCGATTTCAATGATCTGATCCCCGGGTTGCAGATCCTGCACCTGTTCGGGTGGCATGTCGCGCAACTCGCCCACGGCCAAAGGCACGGCTGTTACCCCGTTTGTCAGGGCAAATCCGGTAAATACCAGAATGGACAGCGCAAAGTTGAATGCAGGGCCGGCAGCCACGGTCAGCGTCCGCGCCCAAAGCGGCGCGCCATGCATCGTTTTGCGCAATTCTTCGGGGGGCGTGGCCTCCATCGCTTCGACGTCTTTGCCGGACGCGGCGTTGGCGTCGCCCTTGAATTTCACATAGCCGCCGAACGGCAGCAGGGCGAATTGCCATTTGGTGCCGTGTTTATCGACGCGGCTGAACAGAACCGGCCCGAACCCAAGGCTGAACACATCGGCTTCGATCCCTGTCCAGCGGCCCACGATGTAGTGGCCGTATTCATGAATCGCGACAATCACGGACAGCGCCACAACAAAGGCAATCAATGTCCAGATCACGCCGCCGAATTGCGGTATCAGCCCCAAAATATCCAAGTCGTTTTCCTGCTCGTTGCGGTGGACGGTTCTACCGGTCCAGGTTTTTCATTACGATATCGGCATGTTCTCTGGCCAGATGGTCCGTCTGGGCCACGATATCAAGGGTCATCGTGGCATCAATAAGGCCCGAACGCGCACTCAACGCGTCCAGAACACGCTCTACCACTTCGGCCATTTGCAAAAATCCGATGCGTCCGGCGATAAATGCATCCAGCGCCCGTTCCTTGGCACCATTGAACACCGCGCCGCTCAATCCGCGGGATTCCATCACCCGTCCGGCCAGCCGCAGGGCCGGATAGCGGGCCGTGTCGGGGGTTTTGAACGACAGCGATCCGATCTGCGCTAGGTCCAGCCGCTCAACCGGCAGATCGCGCCGGTCGGGCCAGTGCAGCGCATAACCGATGGCGTGGCGCATGTCCGGTGCGCCCAGATGCGCCATCAGGCCACCATCCCTGAACGCGACTATGGCGTGAATGATCTGTTCGGGCTGGATCAGCACCTTGATCTGGTCTGGCTCAAGGTCAAAAAGTTCACGCGCTTCAATGACTTCCATGGATTTGTTAAACATCGTCGCACTGTCGATCGTGATGCGCTGGCCCATCGCGAAATTCGGGTGGGTCGAGGCCTGGGCAACCGTTGCCTGTGCCAGATCATCAATCGGCCAGTCCCGGAACGCCCCGCCCGATGATGTGATCGTGACGGTTTCAACAGCGCCGATATCCTCGCCGACAAGGGCCTGGAACACGGCAGAATGTTCGCTGTCGACAGGGATCAGATGCGCGCCGTTCCGGTGTGCCGTGTCCAGCATCAGCGCGCCCGCACAGACCAGCGATTCCTTGTTGGCCAGCGCCAGTGTGCACCCCTGTTTTAGTGCGGCGAGGCCCGGAGCAAGGCCCGCAGCACCGACGATAGCCGACATGATCCAATCGGCGGGGCGCGCAGCAGCTTCGGTCAGGGCGGTAAGGCCGGCGGCGGCCTCAACTTCGCTGCCTGCAAGGGCTGCGCGCAAATCATCCAGACGATCTGGGTCGGCTGTAACGGCCACTTGCGCGCGCAGGTCTTTGGCATCCTGTGCCAGTTGCGCGATGTTCTGATCACCCGTCAGCGCAACCACATCATAGTCTTCGCGTGACCGCCGGATCAGATCGATCGTGTTCTGCCCGACAGATCCCGTGGCCCCCAGCACTGAAACCTGACGCATCAGACCAGCCCCGGCGGAAAGCCGATAAATTGCATCAGAACCAGCAAAAACACAGATGCGCCCAGCATCCCGTCAAAGCGGTCCAGCAGGCCGCCATGTCCGGGGATCAGGCTGCTGCTGTCCTTGACGCCCATTTTCCGCTTGATAAAGCTTTCCGCGATGTCTCCCAGTTGCGAGGCAAAGGCCACGATCATCGAAATGGCGACAAGTTCCAGACCGGTATCGGTAGAAAGCGCAAAGATCAGTCCGATGATCCCTGCCCCGATCCAGCCCGCGCTGGTGCCGGACCATGTTTTTTTCGGGCTGATGGATGGCCAGAACTTTGGCCCGCCGATCATGCGGCCTGCAAAATATCCCGCGATATCAGTGATGACGACCACCAGAACCAGCCATAACATCCAGATGAACCCCAGATCGTCGCGCACCGACATCATGCCATATCCGGCCAGCAAAACCAGCGCCGTAAAGACAAGATAAATCATTCTGTTCTGTTTCAACTGGCCAAAGCCGACAAGCGCCGGGGCAATCAGAACCGGAAGCGCGAAGATCGCCGGAAGATAGATCGCCAGCAACACGGCAGCCCCTGCCAACGCCCCCAGTTGCAGCGCAATCTGGCGTGTTGCGGGGCTTAGCATCAGCACCAGTTCCCACACCATTGCACCGCAGACCAGCGCTACGAAGACATGGAACACATCCTGCCCCATCCAGACGGCCCACAGACCGACAACAACCATCACGGCACCGGACAGAACACGCGTGGACAGATCAGACCAGCGTCCGCTATCGGAAGGGGGAGGCGTGGTCATGCAGAAACAGTGCCAAACCGGCGGTCGCGACGCCCATAGGACAGGCACAGTTCGCGAAACAGTTCGGCCGTGAAATCGGGCCACAGCGTTTCGATGAATTCGTATTCGGCATAGGCGGATTGCCAGAGCAAGAAATTGGAAATGCGGGCCTCTCCGCTGGTGCGGATCACCAGATCGGGATCTGGCAGAACATAGGTGTCCAGATATTTGGGCAGGGTTTCTTCGTTCACATCCGCAGGCTTCAACCGCCCGTCCGCCACATCCTGCGCCAGCCGTTTGGTGGCGCGGGCCACTTCGTCACGGCTGCCGTAATTGATCGCGATGGTCAGATGAACCAGATCGTTGTCTGCCGTCAGCAGTTCCAGTTCGTCCATCAGCGCCACCAGCTTTTCGTCCAGCCGCACCCGATCTCCGATAAACCGGACCCGGACGTTTTCTTTTTGCAGGGCGCGCGCCTCTTTCGCGATATAGCGGCGAAACAGGTTCATCAGGCCGGATACCTCGACCTGGGTGCGTTTCCAGTTTTCTGTAGAAAACGCGAATATGGTGACATATTTCACGCCAAGGTCCGGGCAGGCGTTGACCACCTCGCGCACGCGCTTGGCGCCGGCATGGTGGCCGAACAGGCGTGGCCGTCCGCGTGCCTGTGCCCAGCGACCGTTGCCATCCATGATAATCGCCACGTGCTTTGGCCCGTTGGGACAAGGCGCCTTGGCCTTATTATGTGGATCCTTGGGCATACCCGCGGGTCAGACCTGCATGATTTCGGCTTGTTTCGTGTCCAGTGACGTATCAATGGCGGCGATAAACCGGTCTGTCAGGCTTTGTACTTCGCCTTCCCAGATTTTCTGGTCGTCTTCCGACATGCCCGCGGCCTTGGCCTTTTTGATCTGGTCCATGCCATCGCGGCGCACATTGCGCACGGCGATCCGCGCACTTTCGGCGTATTGCGCTGCCACTTTGGACAGTTGCGCGCGCCGTTCCTCGTTCAGTTCCGGAATGGGCAGCATGATAATGGTGCCGTTCAGCTGCGGATTGATCCCCAAACCGCTTTCACGAATGGCTTTTTCGACCTTGCCCACCATCGCCTTGTCCCAGACGTTGATCGTGACCATGCGTGGTTCCGGCACATTGACCGTGCCGACCTGATTGATCGGTGTCTTCTGGCCGTAGGCTTCAACCATCACCGGTTCCAGCATCGACGCACTTGCGCGTCCTGTACGCAATGACGCGAATTCGGTGCGCAGCGCCGCCATCGCGCCGTCCATGCGCCGTTCAAGATCGTCTGTATCAATGTCGATATCGTCTGACATGTCCCTGCTTTCCTTCTTGGCTCTTTGGGCCGCTTGATCGCTCTATAACGCTATCCCTGCACTTTTGTATAGGTGCCTCGGCCGGCCAGAATGCCACGAAAGCCACCCGGTTCGTCCAGCGAAAACACGATGATGGGCAAATTGTTGTCTCGTGCCAGCGCGATTGCGCTGGCATCCATTACGCCCAGACGTTTGGCCAGCACGTCATCATAGCTGACAACATCATAGCGCACGGCATCATCGAACTTGTTGGGATCCTTGTCATAGACGCCGTCAACCTTGGTGCCCTTAAAGATCGCCTGACAGGCCATTTCGTTGGCGCGCAAAGTCGCGGCGGTGTCCGTAGTGAAATAGGGGTTGCCGGTTCCGGCGGCGAAAATGCAGACCCGTTTCTTTTCCAGATGGCGGACCGCGCGGCGGCGGATATAGGGTTCTGCGACCTCGTTCATTGTGATTGCGCTGATCACGCGGGTATGTACGCCCAGTTCTTCCAGTGCGGATTGCATTGCCAGTGCGTTCATCACCGTGGCCAGCATGCCCATGTAATCGGCTGTCGTGCGTTCCATGCCCTGCGCACTGCCCTGCAGACCGCGAAAGATGTTGCCCCCCCCGATCACCATACAAATCTCGACCCCCAGATCATGGACCGATTTCACTTCCTGTGCGATGCGCTGAACGGTTGGAGGGTGCAGCCCGAACCCCTGATCGCCCATCAGCGCCTCGCCCGAGATTTTGAGCATGACCCGTTGATAGGTGGTGTCTTTGGTGTCTGGGGACTGGTCGGTCATATTGCGCTCCGCTGCGGCAAGGGGCTAGGTTGCGCGCAAAATGTCGGAAAACCAAGGCAGGTTCAATGCGTCAACCGAAGGACAAGCAAAAACTGTTCAGATCCGGCGCGCATTTTCCGGTGCCGGGCGGCGTTTTTTGAGCGTGCTTCCCCATATTCCCGAAAAAACACTGGTTTTGATTGCCGGCGCCACGGCATCGGGCAAATCGGGGCTGGCCCTGCACATTGCGCGCGAATACGGCGGAATTATCGTGAATGCCGATGCCAGTCAGGTGTTTTCCTGCTGGCGGGTGGTGACGGCGCGCCCGTCGCAGGATGAAGAATCACAGGCGCCGCATCGCCTTTACGGCCATGTTCCGTTTGATACGCCCTATTCGGCAGGGCACTGGCTGCGGGATGTTGCGCCGCTTTTGCAGGGACCGGACCGGCTGATCATCGTTGGCGGCACAGGGTTGAATTTTCTGGCGCTGACCGAAGGGCTGGCTGATATCCCCGCAACCCCGCCCGACGTGCGCGCGCGGGGCAACACGCTGTCTTTGTCCGACCTGCTGGCGCAGACCGATCCGGACACGTTGCGCCGTCTTGATCTGGCCAACCGCGCCCGTGTGCAGCGCGCCTGGGAGGTTCAGACAGCAACCGGTCGTCCGCTGCATGTTTGGCAGGACGATACCGGACCACCGCTGTTGCCACTGTCGCAAACAGTACCGATCGTGGTGGACCGTGCCAAACCGGAACTGGACGCGCGCATTGCGGAACGGTTTGATCAGATGATCGCTGGCGGCGCGCTGGACGAAGTGCGCGCGATGCTGCCGTTTTATGATCCCGCCCTGCCCGCGTTCAAGGCCATCGGTGTACCCGAACTGGTGGCGCATCTGACACAGGATGTGACGCTGGAAAATGCCCGTGACAGGGCCGTCATTGCCACCCGGCGCTTTGCCAAACGTCAGCGCACATGGATGCGGTCGCGGATGCAGGCGTGGACATGGATCAACCCTGCGGACTTGTGAAAATCAAACCTGATTGGCGATTTACGAATAGAATTTTCCGCCAGTTTTGATATATCCGCAAATATGGCTGGTTTATCCAAAGATCCGTTTGCAGCGCCCGATCGCGTGGAATTGCGCACTTTGGCGCAACTTGCGCAGCGTGGTGACTGGCAGCTTGATCTGTTGCATGACCGTTCACACCATCTGATCATCTGGATCACCCGCGGTCAGGGGCTTGCCCTGCTGGATGGCGTGCGGCGCGGTATGGGAACGCACAATGTCCTGTTTGTGCCCGCCGGAACTACCTTGGCGCTGGAACTGGGGCGCCCCGGGTTCGGACAGGCGTTGGTTATTCCGGATGCCACCGAATTGCGCCTGCCCGGACAGGCCCACCATTTGCGGATCAGGGACGTGACAGCGCAATCGGAACTGACGGCCCTGTTCGAGGCGCTGCACCGCGAACAAACCAATGCCCGCCCGCTGTTGTCCGAAGCGATGGAGGCACAGACGGCCCTCGTGTCGGTCTGGTTGCGCCGCCAGCTTGCGCTGGACGAACATACGCCCAAACCCCTGAAGGCTGCCAACCGTCTGTCGCGGGCGATGTGCCGCCGTATCGCGCAAGAGTTCCGCAGCGGTGCGCCCATGGCGGATTATGCCAGCGCTCTGGGTGTCACGCCAACGCATCTGACACGGGCCTGCAAGGCAAGCACGGGCAAGACGGCCGCCGATCTGCTGACGGACCGCACCCTTTACGAGGCCCGCCATCTGCTGACGTTTTCCGATGTTCAGGTGCAGGATATAGCGCGCTATCTGGGGTTTGGATCAGCCGCGTATTTCACCCGGTTCATGCAGCATCACACCAGACACAGCCCGACCGAATTGCGCAAACTGAAACCTGCCAAGGGCGCTGCGCCAAGTGCCGGCACATTGCGCGCATAAGTGCGTTTTCCGGCCAAAAGGTTGACCTAAGGCCAAATGTGGGCATCACCGTTGAGTTCAAGTGCGGTTGGCATTCCGAAGAATGACCCACGCACAAAAAAGATAAAACAAAAACCGAACAGGGAGTTTGCCACGACATGACACTGGAAAAAACACTGACGTGCAAAGACGCGCATCCCGCTGCAAAGATGTATGCGGACGAATTCGAACAAGGAAAGCTGAGCCGGCGCGAATTTCTGACACGCGCAACTTCAATGGGTGTGACTGCCACAGCCGCTTACGGGCTGATTGGCATTGCGCAGCCTGTTCAGGCTGCCGCACATAAACAGGCGGGTGGGACACTGCGTGTGCAGCTAAGTGTGCGCGCGCTGAAACAGCCCCGTGTCTATGACTGGTCCGAACACGGCAACCAGACGCGCGGTACGCTGGAATATCTGATCGAATACAACAATGACGGCACATTTCGCGGCATGTTGCTGGAAAGCTGGGAAGTGAACGAAGACGCAACCGTCTACACGCTGAACATCCGCCCCGGCGTCAAATGGAGCAACGGCGATCCGCTGACCGCCGCGGATGTGGCGCGCAATGTTGAAGGCTGGTGTGACAAATCGGTCGAAGGCAACTCTATGGCGGGCCGGATGGCCACACTGGTGGATGACGCCACAGGTCAGATTGCCGATGGCGTGATCGAGATTGTTGACGATACCACGCTGAAACTGAACCTGCCGAAGCCGGATATTTCCCTGATCGCCAGTTTTTCCGATTACCCGTCGGCGATCACGCATGCGTCGTTTCAGGACAATGACTATACACAGAACATCGGCACTGGCCCCTACCGGATCACCGAACTGGAAGTGGGTGTGAAATGCACGCTTGAACGCATTGCAGATCACACATGGTGGGGCACCGAGGTTTATGGCGGCCCTTATCTGGACCGCATCGAATACATCGATTTCGGAACCGACCCTGCCGCCTGGATTAGCGCGATCGAGGCCGAAGAGGTCGATATGCTGCACGAAACTGTCGGGGAGTTCATCGAAGTGCTGGATGGCATGGGCATGGTCAAATCCGAAGTGGTCACAGCCGGCACAATCGTGATCCGGCCCAACCAGAAGGCCGAAGTCAACGGAATGAAGCCCTATGCCGACAAACGTGTCCGCAAGGCAATTCAGATGGCGGTGAACAACGATATCTGTCTGGAACTCGGCTATTCCGGATTGGGTACAACGGCAGAAAACCACCATGTTGCGCCGGTGCATCCCGAATACGCGGAACTACCGCCGCTGGTGCATGATCCAGAGGGTGCGCGCGCGCTGATGGAAGAGGCGGGCATGATGGATTTCGAACATGAAATCCTGTCGATCGATGACGACTGGCGCAAGAACACGACCGACGCGGTTGCCGCCCAGTTGCGCGATGCCGGGTTCAACGTCAAACGCACCATTCTGCCGGGTTCGACATTCTGGAATGACTGGGTCAATTATCCATTCAGTTCAACCAACTGGAACCACCGCCCCCTTGGCGTCCAGATTCATGCGCTGGCCTATAAATCGGGCGAGGCGTGGAATGAATTCGGTTGGGAAAACGCCGAATTTGACGGGTTGCTGACGCAGGCACTGGCCATTGCCGATGCCGACAAGCGGCGCGAGGTTATGGCCAAGATGGAAGCGCTGATCCAGGACGAAGGCGTTACGGTCCAGCCATTCTGGCGTTCCGTATTCCGGCATTACCGTGAAGGTGTTGTGGATGCTGACATGCATATTGCGTTCGAACACCACCACTATAAATGGGGCCTGGCGGCCTGATTTGACCACGATCCCAAGGTGCGCGCCCAAACGGTGCGCACCTGTTGCGGCGCGTGAAAGGCGAAATTCGACGGCAACCGGACCTTTGAAAAAGATGAACGCGCGTTTCCAAAAAACCGAATTGCCTGTTTTCGACGAAAGATATGTCGTTTTTGTGACATCAAATGGTGAAACCAAACATTGACGCCGCGCCTGTTCTGGTGCCGAATGCGCGCCGAAGGGGTGTTTGTAGAGTGGCGGGTAAAACTGTCCTCGATACAATAAAAAGCAGATTTCACTTCTTTTAAATGTGATGTGTCTCAGGGAGAAAAAGATGACGCAACCTATCCAAGAAAATAGAATCCATCCGGCGGCAGAAATGTACGCGCGTGAGGAAAAGGCCGGTCTGATGGACCGCCGCGAATTCCTGACCCGTGCAACTGCTCTGGGTGTCAGCACCGCAACGGCCTATGGCATGTTGGGTCTGCAGGCGCCGGCAAAGGCCGCCGCCCATATCCAGCGCGGCGGTACCGTGCGCATGCTGATGGAAGTCCGTGCGCAAAAAGACCCGCGCACATTCGACTGGAACCAGATTGCCTATGTCGTAAACGGCACGATCGAATATCTTGTCGAATACAACAATGACGGTTCGTTCCGCGGCATGCTGCTGGAAGGCTGGGAGGTCAACGACGACGCGACCGTTTATACACTGAACGTGCGCAAGGGCGTGAAATGGAACAACGGCGATGATTTCACCGCAGAAGATGTTGCTTTCAACATCGAGCGCTGGTGTGATTCGGCGGCGGAAGGCAACTCGATGGCAGCCCGTATGGCGGCCCTTGTTGACAGTGAAACCGGCAAAGCGTCCGCTGGCGCGATTGAGGTCAAGGACAGCCACACTGTTGTTCTGAACCTGAACTCCTCGGATATCACGCTGATCCCGGGCATGGCGGATTATCCGGCACCTATCGTGCATCAGTCTTATGATCCTGCAGCAGATGTGACCGAACTGGTCGGTACCGGCCCGATGAAAGTGGTCGAGATCGAAGTCGGCGTGAAAGCCGTTATCGAAAAATCCGGCCATCCATGGTGGGGCGATGAAGCCTTTGAAGAAGGTGGCTTTTATATCGATCGCATGGAATTCATCGACTATGGCACCGATCCTGCAGCCTGGGTTGCGGCGGTTGAATCCGACGAAGTTGATGTGATCTATGAAACCACAGGCGATTTCGTGGATATCATGGCCGGTCTTGGCATGGTCCAAAGCGAAGTTGTGTCTGGTTCGACCATCGTGATCCGCCCCAACCAGCTGGCCGAAGTTGACGGTGTGAAACCCTATGCCGACAAACGCGTACGTCAGGCCATTCAGATGGCTGTGGACAACGCTGTGTGTCTGGAACTGGGTGTGTCAGGTCTGGGTATTCCTGCGGACAACCAGCATGTCGGGCCGATCCATCCTGAGTGGGATCCCGAAGTGAAACGCGGACCGCTTGATCCTGCAGCCGCCAAGGCCTTGCTGGACGAAGCCGGATTTGGCGATTTCGAAATGGAAATCCATTCGATCGACGATGACTGGCGCAAAAACACGACTGACGCGGTTGCCGCCCAGTTGCGCGATGCCGGTTTCAACGTCAAACGCACGGTTCTGCCCGGATCGACCTTCTGGAACGACTGGGTCAAGTATCCGTTCAGCTCCACCAACTGGAACCACCGTCCGCTGGGCACCCAGATCCTGGGTCTGGCCTATCGTTCGGGCGAAGCGTGGAACGAAAGCGGATTTTCCAACGCCGAATTCGACGACCTGCTGGCCCAGGCCAACGCGATTGCGGATGCTGACAAGCGCCGCGTGCTGATGGGCAAGCTGCAGGCCATCATGGTTGAAGAAGGCGTAACGATCCAGCCTTACTGGCGTTCGATCTATCGTCACCACAAGGAAAGCATTGTGGGTGCCGAACAGCACATTGCGTATCTGTCGCAATACTACAAATGGCACATCGCCAGCTAAAACGACCCGGCCGTGCCCCACACAGGGGCACGGCCATTCGCAACGGCGCCCGGATAAGGGCGCTGAAAAACGGACGGGCACGAAAAGGCCCGCCTCAGCCTACCAACAGGGGCTCTCATGGGACTGTTCATCTTACGGCGTTTAGGCGTGATGATAATCACGGCGCTCTGCCTGACTTTCATCGTCTTCTTTCTGACCAATCTGTATCCGAACCTTGAAAAACTGGCCAAGACCCAAGGCAACTTCCGCATGTCGGACGAAGCCGTGGCAAGCTGGCTGGGCAATCGCGGGTATCTGGATTCCACACCAAGCAAATTCGGCCAATGGCTGGGTGTCGTGCCCGGCTGGACGCACACAACAGAGGACGGTGTCGAAACCGGCCGCTGCTTTGGCAGCGATGTTCCGGCTGACGACAGGGCGACCTTTTGCGGCATCCTGCAAGGGGACTGGGGATATTCCACAGTGTTCAAGGACGATGTCTCGACAATCATTGCAACGCGGCTGGGGTTGACCGGCAAGCTGATGTTCTGGGTCATGGTCCTGATGGTGCCATCTGCCCTGTTACTTGGCGTGCTGGCCGGGATGCGCGAGGGATCAAAAACCGACAGGACCCTGTCGACCTTTGCGATCACAACCACCGCGACCCCGGAATATGTATCAGGTGTTATCTTTATCGCGGTCTTTGCCTCTTCTGCTGTTGGATTGAAGTGGTTCAAGGGCACCGCGACATCGGCGATGGAAAGCGCGAATTTCGAAAACTTCTTTCTGCCGGTGCTGACCATTTCGCTTTACGGAATGGGATATATCGCACGGATGACCCGCGCATCGATGACCGAAGTGATGACAGCGCAATACATCCGCACGGCGCGGCTGAAAGGCGTCTCGTTCCCCAACATCGTGATGAAACACGCCTTGCGCAACGCGCTGATCGCACCGTTCACGGTGATCATGTTGCAGTTTCCGTGGTTGCTGAACGGCGTGGTCATCGTTGAAACCCTGTTCAACTACAAGGGTTTCGGCTGGGTGCTGGTGCAAGCTGCCGGTAACAACGATATCGAACTGCTTCTTGCGGTCTCGGTGGTCTCGGTCGTGGTGGTTCTGGTGACGCAGCTGATATCGGATATCGGCTATGTCTATCTGAACCCACGCATCCGAATTTCTTAAGGGGGGCCGAGATTATGGATCCACTATCCTGGGGCGAGATTATCATCCGCATCCTCTATCAGTTCACACCGGTCTGGATTTCGCTGGCGGTTCTGTATTCACTGTCGATGGCCTACAAGCGCAAGCTGGGGCTTTATGGCAAACTTTATGACAGCCCGATCGGCATGATCGGCTTTGGACTGGTGATGTTCTGGGTGTTCACCGGCATTTACGGGTCGCTTGACCTGATCATCACCCATGATCCGCTGAACCAGGTGTCCGGCATGAAGAACAAGGTGCCCGGCACACCGCTGGCCGGCGCAAGCGAGGGCGAATATGCCTATTATCTGCTGGGTGGTGACAATCTGGCGCGCGATGTGTTCAGCCGGATGGTCAAAGGCGCATGGGTTGTGGTGCAGATCGCACCGCTGGCCACAATGTTTGCCTTTATGGTCGGTATCACACTGGGTCTGCCGGCGGGGTATTATGGCGGGCGTCTGGACACGGTCCTGTCGTTCCTTGCCAACCTGATCCTCGCCTTTCCGGTTATCCTGCTGTTCTATCTTCTGGTCACACCCGAGATCGTGGACACCGGCATCCCGAACTTCATGGCGGTTTTCCTGTTTATCTTCCCGCTGGTCTTTGTCGGTATCCTGCTGAATTCGCGCTATTACACGCAGCCGAATTTCCGCACACCGCTGTTGATCGGGGTTCTGGGGGCGATGGCGTGGGTTTACCTATCGCTGATTTCCGAGGTCGGATCGATCATCTATGTCCTGCCCGGATTTCTGGACCTGTTTGACGTGCCCGGCGGCATCCTTGTGGTGTTCGTATCGGTGGTGTTCGTGAACTCGCCCACCGTGTTCCGGATCGTGCGCGGTCTGGCGATGGATATCAAAACCCGCGATTATGTGGCTGCGGCCCAGACCCGTGGCGAAGGTCCGTGGTACATCATGCTGTGGGAAATCCTGCCCAACGCCCGCGGGCCGCTGATCGTCGATTTCTGTCTGCGCATCGGCTATACCACGATCCTTTTGGGCACATTGGGCTTTTTCGGCCTTGGCCTGCCACCGGAAAGCCCGGACTGGGGCAGCACGATCAACGAAGGGCGCAAGCTGTTGTCGATCTATCTGCACCCTGCCCTGCCGCCGGCGCTTGCGCTGCTGAGCATGGTGCTGGGCCTGAACCTGCTGGCGGACGGCCTGCGGGAAGAAAGCCTGAAGGACTAGATATAAAGCGCGGGACCGGGGGCCAGCCCCCGGACCCCCGGGATATTTTTGAACAAAAGAAGATCAGGGCGCTGACCGCATGATCTCAACTCTCCAACAGGAGGACTGCCAGATGGCAAAAACACAATATGACGGGCCCATTCTGGAGATCGACAAGCTGTCGATTTCATTCTTTACCCGCTTGCGCGAAATTCCCGCCGTGATGGATTTTTCCGTCAATGTGCGCCCTGGCGAGGCGGTGGGGCTTGTCGGGGAATCGGGCTGTGGCAAATCCACCGTTGCGCTTGGGGTGATGCAGGATCTGGGCAAGAACGGCCGGGTCGTCGGCGGATCGATCAAGTTCAAGGGGCGCGATCTGGGCGCGATGAGCGACGAGGAATTGCGCGATATCCGCGGATCTGAGATTGCGATGATCTATCAGGAGCCGATGGCGTCGCTGAACCCGGCGATGAAAATCAGTAAACAGCTGATGGAAGTGCCGATGATCCATCAGGGCATGAACGAAAAAGACGCCTATGACCGGGCGCTGCAGGTGGTCACGGATGTGAAACTGCCTGATCCCGCGCGGATCCTGAATTCGTTTCCGCACCAGCTGTCTGGTGGTCAGCAGCAGCGTATCGTGATCGCGATGGCGCTGATGTCGGAACCGTCCTTGCTGATCCTGGATGAACCGACCACCGCGCTTGACGTGACGGTCGAGGCGGCGGTTGTCGAACTGGTCAAGGATCTGGGCAAGAAGTACGGCACTTCGATGCTGTTCATCAGCCATAACCTGGGGCTGGTTCTGGAAACCTGTGACCGGATTTGCGTGATGTATTCGGGCGAAGCCGTGGAACGGGGCAGCATCGAAGATGTGTTCGACAAGATGCAGCATCCTTATACTCAGGCGCTGTTCCGTTCGATCCCGCTGCCGGGGGCCGACAAGAACAGCCGTCCGCTTGTGGCCATTCCGGGCAACTTTCCCCTGCCCCATGAACGGCCACAGGGCTGCAACTTTGGCCCGCGCTGCGATTATTTCGAGGCCGGGCGCTGTGATCAGGGGCAGATCATGATGGAGGATGTGCCGGGCAACGAGCGGCACGCCTCGCGCTGTGTGAAGTTCAAGGAGATCGACTGGAACGCGCCGATGGAGCTGGCCGAGAAGAAGGAAAAAGGCGAAATCGGTCAGGTCGTTCTGAAGATGGACAACCTCAAGAAGTATTATGAGGTGGCGGCAAGCGCCCTGTTTGGCGGTGGCGAGAAGAAAGTGGTCAAGGCGAACGAAACGCTGAGTTTCGAAGCGCGCGAATCCGAAACGCTGGCAATCGTGGGGGAATCCGGGTGCGGAAAGTCGACCTTTGCCAAGGTTCTGATGGGATTGGAAACGGCCACCGAAGGCCAGATTCTGCTGGATAACCGCAACATCGAACAAACCCCGATCGAACAGCGCGATACCAAAACCGTTGCCGACATCCAGATGGTGTTTCAAAACCCGTTTGACACATTGAACCCGTCAATGACGGTGGGACGCCAGATTATCCGGGCGCTGGAAATTTTTGGCTACGGAAACAGCGAGGCCGAGCGCAAGCAACGCATGCTGGAACTTCTGGATCTGGTGAAACTGCCCCGCGCTTTTGCCGAACGGATGCCGCGCCAGTTGTCAGGCGGCCAGAAACAGCGTGTCGGGATTGCGCGCGCCTTTTCGGGCGGTGCGCGGATCGTGGTGGCGGACGAACCGGTTTCGGCGCTTGATGTGTCGGTTCAGGCAGCGGTGACCGATCTGTTGATGGAAATCCAGCGGGAAGAAAAAACCACTCTGCTGTTCATCAGCCATGACCTGTCGATTGTGCGTTATCTCAGCGACCGGGTCATGGTGATGTATCTGGGGCACGTAGTGGAACTGGGCACCACCGATCAGGTTTTCAGCCCGCCCTATCATCCCTACACAGAAGCGTTGCTGTCGGCGGTGCCGATTGCCGACACCAAGGTCAAGAAAAAGCATATCGTGCTTGAGGGTGATATTCCTTCGGCGATGAACCCGCCGACAGGTTGCCCGTTCCAGACGCGCTGTCGTTGGAAATCGCAGGTGCCGGGGAACCTGTGCGAAAAGGAAGTGCCGCCGGTCCGAGTTCTGGCGGGCAACCATCAGGTCAAATGCCACTTGAGCGACGAAAAATTCGCCGAAATGGAACCGGTTATCGAGATTGCCGCAGAATAACCCGTGGCCTGGTTTTGAAACCAAAAGGGCGGCCCCCTGTGGGACCGCCCTTCTTGCTGAATGTCTGAACGTGTCCCGACGGATCAGACAAACAGCGAAGCGATGACGGCGATGCAGTAGGTCATCGAAAAGAAGAAAAAGCCCGGTTTTGTTTGGCGCATGAGCAGCGAAACCAGCAACATCGGCAGGGTCAGAACCACACCGGTGGATCCGATAAGGCCAAAGGACGCGGCCAGTGCCGTGCCTGGCCCCCAGGGTGATCCGGCCTGAACTGCACCCAGATTAAGAATGGCGACCAGCAGACCGATGGCAAGGCCCACACCGCTGGGCACAAAGTACTGTCCGCTGGCGGCGCCATCCTTGGCACGCAGCTTGGCAGCACGCGGGTTTTTCGCGTAGGCAGTGACTGCATGGCTTTTGCCGCGCATGGGCGTGCGTTGCGCCTTCATGCGTTCTGCATTGGCCTGATTGATCCGGTTGATCCGATCATGAAATTCTGTCGAGGCCATCGTGGTTGCTCCGCTTGGTGTTGATGTCTTGAATACAGGTTTGGCGGATAAAAATGGCTGCAATGGGGCCGGGATTTGGAATGGTTAAGGTATCGGCAGACGCGCCTGCCGCAATCTGAACACAGCCAGAGCGTGCAATCATTGTTCAAGACACTGTTTTGCGGAAAGGTTGGAAACAATCCGGGACTGGCGCTAGCTGCCCCAGATGATTTTCACGTAATCGCGGGTTTCTTTATAGGGTGGAACACCGCCGTGCTTTTTGACGGCCTCCGGACCTGCATTATAGGCTGCAAGGGCCAGACGCCACGATCCGAATTCGCGATATTGTTCAAAAAGATAACGCGCACCGCCATCGAGGTTTTCGTAGGGGTCTGACGGATCAACGCGCAACATGCGCGCGGTTTGGGGCATCAACTGGGCCAGTCCGAACGCACCTTTGTGCGATTTCGCGCGCGGATTCCAGTTGCTTTCCTGCTGAACCAGTCGCACGAAAAGGTCTTCGGGCACATTGTTGCGCCGCGCCGCATCGCGCGCCATTGTCAGGTATTTGCCCTTGTACTTTCCGTCATAGCCCAGCGTGCCCCATTTGGTCGGGGTGTTGACCGTAGGGGGCTGAAGACGGACCGAATTGTTGTATTGCTTGGACGCACGCGAATCGAGGATTCTAGTTTGCGAACTGAACAGGGCTGCGCGGTTCTTGGACGAAAAAACATCCGCCCCTGCCGCGGTTCCACCCACCATGGCCATGATCAAACAGGCCGATACTTGTCTGCGCATACGGTTTTTCCCAGCACCAATCCCTGCGCGCACTATAGCGGTTTTATCGGCTTTCGCCAGTCCGGGCGCGCATGTCGGCATATTGTCGTCGTTAACCGTGTTTAAACCAAGTTGCAGGAAGTGTAACGTCGCCAGAGAAACGGCGTGACAGATTCGAAACGTCATGCGCAACAAGACCTAGCGGGGGCAAAACGACATGGCCGGATCGGTTAACAAAGTCATTCTTATCGGCAATCTGGGGCGTGATCCCGAAGTACGCACATTCCAGAACGGCGGCAAGGTGTGCAACCTGCGCATCGCTACATCCGAGACCTGGAAAGACAAGAATACCGGAGAGCGCAAAGAACGGACCGAATGGCATTCGGTGGCGATTTTTAACGAAGGTCTGGTGCGTATTGCCGAACAATACCTGAAAAAAGGGTCCAAGGTTTATATCGAAGGCCAGTTGCAGACCCGCAAGTGGCAGGACCAGTCCGGTCAGGACAAATATTCAACCGAAGTTGTGTTGCAAGGCTTTGGCGGTACGTTGACGATGCTGGATGGCCGCGACGGCGGCGGTGGTGGCGGATCGTCTTATGGCGGTGGCCAGGGCGGCGGATACGACAGTGGTTCGCAAGACAGCGGCTATGGCGGCGGGTCACAGGGTGGATCACAAGGCGGTGGATCATCCTCGCGCGATCTGGACGACGAAATCCCGTTTTAAGAGGTGGAACAATGGCGCGGTGCGGGGTGACGTGCCGCTGCCGTCAAGACATCTGGGCGCGCAGGGCCAGCGCGTCGGTCAATACATCCAGAACTGTTGATGCCGGCACATCGCCGGTGACAAAAGCCTGACCGATGCCGCGCGCCAGAACAAACCGTAACTGGCCATCCACCACTTTCTTGTCCTGCCCCATCAATTCCAGCAAGGTGGCGGCATCCGGCAGGTCGCCCGCGATGTCGGCCAGATCGGTTTTCATGCCCATGCTGCGCAAATGGGCGCGCACGCGGCTTGGGTCTTCTTGCGAACACAGCCCCAGACGGGCAGACAATTCAAAGGCCAGCGCGCAGCCGATAGCAACGCCTTCACCATGCAGCAGGCGGTTGCCGTATCCGGTTGCGGCCTCAAGCGCGTGACAGAATGTGTGCCCAAGGTTCAGCAAGGCGCGATCGCCCTGTTCGGTTTCATCGCGAACGACAATATCCGCCTTCATCTGTACGGAATGGCGCACGGCCTCGATGCGGGTGGCCTGATCACCGGCGCTTAAGGCCGCACCGTTCCGTTCCAGCCATTCAAAAAATGCCGCATCGCCCAGTAATCCGTATTTGACCACCTCGCCATAACCCGCCAGAAAATCGCGGGCGTGCAGCGTACCCAGAATATCAATGTCAGCCAGAACCATGCTGGGCTGATGAAATGCGCCGATCAGGTTCTTGCCCTGGGTCGCGTTGATACCGGTTTTGCCACCGACCGAACTGTCAACCTGGGCCAGAAGCGATGTCGGCATCTGCACAAACCGCACGCCGCGGCGCAAGATCGCGGCGGCAAACCCGGCCAGATCACCTATCACCCCGCCGCCAAACGCCACCACAACATCGGATCTTTCCACCTTTTGATCCAGCAGCCAGTCAACGCTTTGGGTTAGATGCGCCCAGCTTTTGGTGCTTTCGCCGGCGGGCAGTGTCAGCGCGACCATGTCGATCCCTTCGGCAGAAAGACCGGCGCGCAACCGTTCCAGATGCAGGGCCGCCACGTTTTCATCGGTCAGAACCGCGACGCGCGGGCGGCGCAATAACGGGGCCACATATGTGCCTGCACGATCCACAAGTCCGGGGCCGATCACCACGTCATAGGCCCGCCCGGGCAAGGGAACAGATACGGTAACTGTCATTTCGAACGCTCCAGTACGTCGGGTCGGTGCAACAACGCGTCGATCACGCGATCCACCATATCATCGATGGAAAACTTCTTGTCGGCCTGCACCATCAGGTCGGCCTGCCGGTAAATCGGCACACGCGCTTCATACAATTCGGTCAGTTTTCCCAGCGGATCAGGCGTGCGCAGCAACGGGCGCGTATCCTTGTGGCGCACCCGCGACCAAAGCAGATCAAGGTTCGCGTTCAACCACACGGAAACGCCCTGTTGTGAAATCTGCTGGCGGTTCTGTGGTGCCAGAAACGCGCCGCCCCCGGTCGACAGGATTCCCGGTGTTTCCGTCAGCAGGCGCGCGATAACCTGGCTTTCCTTGGCGCGAAAAAAACCTTCGCCGTCGCGTTCGAAAATTTCCGGTATCGTGCGCGCGGCGGCAAGTTCTATTTCGTGATCGCTGTCCAGAAACGGCACATCAAGCCGTGCGGCCAATGCGCGCCCCACGGCCGTTTTCCCGGCCCCCATCATGCCAACCAGAACAACGGTCTTGTGCAGGTGATAATTGGTGTCCGGTTGGCTTTTATCCGACATATTTTGCTTAATTCCGCTCATTATGTTGTGAATGACGTGATCTTGGCAAAAAGGCCATATATAAGTTTAACAGGCAGGCAAAGACCGCGGTCAAACCGCAGAATCGAGGGTGACATGGTACGTTTTTTGAAATTTCTGGTGTACCTGTGTTTTTTCGGATTTCTTGGAATTGTCGGATATGCATATATCGGGCCGTTTTTTGGGGCCGATTTCTCAGCGCCGCAAACCGAGATGCGGGAACCGGTGATTCTGAATGCGGATTAAAGGCCGGTGCGCCGGAATTGTTCTTGGATTTACCCTGATCGGCGCGCAAGCAGGCGCGCAACAGCCACTGTCAGCCATTGAATGGTTGAACAAAAACCCGCCTTCAACGGCGGCGGCGTTGCCGGCTGAACCACCGATTGCACAAAGCGCGGCACAGCCGGAAATTTCCGTGGCCCCGCTGGAAGGGTCAGCCAACCGCGCCATTGGTCTGGTGCCCGCATCGGTGACGGGATTGCCGCCCACATTGTGGAACAACAGCGAGACGCGGGTTCTGATACGGCTGATTTCCGATCTTCCGGTCGAGGAATTGCCAGCCATGCAGTCGCTTTTGTACAAACTGTTGCTGGCCGAGGCGGATCAGGATCCCGATGCGCCCGCCACGCAAACCCTGCTGCTGGCGCGGATTGACAAGCTGGTCGAACTGGGTGCGCTGGATGCGGCACAGGCGCTGATCGAACAGGTCGGGCCGGAACGGTCCAAGGCGCTGTTCGGGCGCTGGTTTGATGTCACCCTGCTGACCGGGGACGAAGATCGTGCCTGTGCCGTGATGAACCGCGCGCCGCATCTGGCGCCGGGTTACGGGGCGCGGGTGTTTTGCGCTGTGCGTGCAGGCGATTGGCAGAACGCGGCGCTTATGCTGGACACTGCGCATGCCCTGTCGCTGATCGATCCGCATTCCGAGGCGCTGCTGGAACGGTTCGTAGAACTCGAAGCGTTTGAGGATGCGCCACCTTTAACCTTAAGCGGCCCGGTCACGCCTTTGGTCTTTCGGCTTCATGAAGCAATCGGAGAACCGCTGAACGCGGCATCCCTGCCCCGCACCTTTGCCAGCGCCGATCTGCGCGAGGTCGCGGGATGGAAGGCGCAACTGGAAGCCGCCGAACGGCTAAGCCGAAGCGGCGCGCTGCCCGCCAACCGGTTGCTGGGCATCTACACCGCCCGTCTACCTGCCGCGTCGGGCGGGATCTGGGACCGGGTTGAGGCGCTGCAACGGTTCGATACAGCGTTGAACAGCAAAAGCCCGACAGCCGTGGCCAAAACACTACCGCCCGCATGGCAGGCCATGCAATCGGCGGGTCTGGAGGTGTCCTTTGCCCAGCTGTTTGCCACCGATCTGGCAGAGATACCCCTGACCGGACAAGCCAGAGAACTGGCCTATGAAATTGCATTGCTGTCACCCGATTATGAACGCGCAGCGCAATTGTATAGTCCGCGCAGCGACCGGATGTCGTTTCTGACCGGTCTGGCCAAGGGCGATCTGACAGGGTTTCGCCCACCCAATCCGACTGCGGCGGCGATCGCGGATGCGTTCGGCCCTGATCCTGCCCCGCAAAACCTTGTTGATCTGGCGGCAGCGGGCCAGCTGGGCGAAGCGATCCTGCGCGCCATGCGGTTGTTTGATGACGGATCGCGCGGTGATCTTAACAGTCTGACGCAATCCCTTGCGGCCTTGCGCGCCTTTGGGCTGGAAGACGCCGCACGTCGCGCCAGCCTGCAACTTTTGCTGCGCTCGCCCGAGGCCTGAAATGCGCCCGACGGACGATTATCACTGGATATCGACATTTTTGGAAGCGCAGGCCGCCGAGTTGGGGGCCGCCATGAATACATTACTGGCCTACGGGCGCGATCTGAAGGATTGCGCGGCATGGCTTGATCAGCACGGCAGCGATTTTGGCAAGGCGTCCCGGGAGGATATCGAAGCCTATCTGATCGCATGTGATGCGCAGGGCCTGTCCCGGGCAACCCGCGCACGGCGGCTGTCTGCGATCAAACAGATTTACCGCTTTGCCTTTGAAGAAAGCTGGCGAACAGACAATCCGGCGATCCAGATCAAGGGGCCGGGCCGTGCGCAGCGCCTGCCCAAAACGCTGGATATCCCCGAGGTTGACGGCCTGCTGGCCGCGGCCCGCACCGTTGGCCGCAGCCCTGCTGACAGGTTGCGCAACACCTGCCTGATGGAACTGCTTTATGCGACTGGCATGCGCGTGAGTGAGCTTGTCGCGCTGCAGGTCAGCGCAGCGCGGGGAGATCCGCGCATGTTGCTGGTTTTAGGTAAGGGCGGCAAGGAACGCATGGTTCCCTTGTCCCCGCCGGCCCGTGACGCGCTGGCGGCATGGCTGGCCGAATGGGATCGCCAGCGAGAAACCGAAAGGGCCAGGGGCATCCCGCCGCCGCGCCATCTGTTTCCGTCGCGCGGCAAATCAGGCCACCTGACGCGACACAGGTTCTATCTGCTGATCAAGGAACTGGCTGTTGCCGGTGGGGTCGCGCCCGACAAGGTAACACCCCATACTTTGCGCCATGCCTTTGCCACCCATCTTCTGGCCAACGGTGCGGATTTGCGGGTGATCCAGACATTGCTGGGGCATGCGGATGTGGCGACAACGGAAATTTACACGCACGTTCTGGATGAACGCCTGAGCGAACTGGTTCTGGAGCATCATCCGCTGACCAAGACTGGTGCCCGCAAACCGACCGAAGACACCTGAACGATATGCGTTGTGCGCTGCCGCAGACATGATCATGCGCGCGCCCTGTGCCCGAAACACCGGTATTGGCGATCTATGGCAAACGCTCTCTTGATTGAACCGCACGCTGTGCCCATAACCCTCTTTCAGAAAGAAGGATGAATTTCGAAATGGACACTCCTGCATCGGCTTTGGATAGTGCGTTCTGGATCACAACGGGGGTGATCCTGTTTCTGCTTGTCCTGTCCGGATTTTTTTCGGGGTCGGAAACGGCTTTGACGGCAGCGTCGCGCGGGAAATTGCGCGCTCAGGCCGACAAGGGCAACAAGGGGGCGCGTCGCGCGCTGGATATCACCGAAGACAACGAACGCCTGATCGGGTCGGTGTTGCTGGGCAACAATCTGGTGAACATTCTTGCAGCGTCACTGGCCACTGTTATTTTCACACGCGCCTTTGGCGAAAGCGGTGTGGCCCTGGCGACGCTGGTGATGACCCTGCTGGTTCTGATCTTTGCGGAAGTGTTGCCCAAGACCTATGCGATCACAAATGCGGAACGCGCCGCGGCATTGGTATCGCCGCTTATTCAGGTGGTGATCTGGGTTTTTTCGCCGATTGTCGCGGTGGTGCGCCTGTTCGTGCGCGGTGTGCTGCGCCTGTTTGGCGTCCAGATCGATCCTGATCGCAACATTCTGGCCGTGCGCGAGGAAATCGCCGGTGCGCTTCAACTGGGCCATTCCGAAGGGGTTGTCGAAAAAGAAGACCGGGATCGCATTCTGGGGGCGCTGGATCTTGCCGAACGCATGGTGGAAGAGATCATGTTGCACCGCTCGGGCATCGAAATGATTGATGCCACCCATGCGCCCGAACAGATCCTGAACCAGTGTCTGGAAAGCAACCACACCCGCCTGCCGGTGTTTCAGGGCGATCAGGAAAACATCATCGGCGTCGTGCACGCCAAGGATCTGCTGCGCGCGATGCACAAACTGGTGCGGGGCAAACCGGGCGCAGACGGTCTGAAGGATTTCAAAATTCAGGACGTGGCAATGCCGCCCTATTTTGTGCCCGAAACCACAACGCTGGACGACCAGATGCGCCAGTTTCTGCGCATGCGCACCCATTTCGCGCTGGTGGTGGATGAATACGGCTCGCTGCAGGGCCTGATCACGCTGGAAGATATTCTGGAAGAAATCGTGGGTGAAATCACCGACGAATTCGACCCCGATGCCGAACATCCGATCCGCAAGATGGACAATGGTACCTTTACCGTGGACGGGGCCATGACGATTCGCGATCTGAACCGCGCCACCGACTGGACCCTGCCCGATGACGAGGCCAACACGGTGGCCGGGCTTGTCATTCACGAAGCCCAGATGATCCCCAGCGTCGGACAGGTATTTTCGTTCCATGGCTTCCGGTTCGAAGTGACCGCGCGCGATGGCAATCGCATATCCAAACTTAAGATACGTGCGCTCTGATCACGCGCCTCTCGGCGCGTGCGGCGGAGTGCTGGGTTTCAAGTATTTTTGAAAAGATGAAGGCGGGTGCTGTGCTTCATCTTTTCTTCAATACTTATTCCACCCTCGCCTGCCCGCGCCTAAGCGCGCAGTTTTTCGCCTTTGGGGTCAAAGGGCGGCTCGTGCAGGATTGTCGCCTTGTGCGGTTTTCCCAGAACCATCACCTCGACACTGTCGCCAGCTTGCGCCCCGTTGACATAGCCAAGCGCCAGCGATTGCCCGACCGTATAGCCATAGGTGCCCGATGTTACGCGCCCGATCCCCTTGCCGTTCTTGAAAATGGGCTCCCCACCCGTGGCATCGGCGTTGGAGGCATCGGTTTCGCCGCTATCCAGAGCCAGCAGAACCAGATGTTCGCGCGCCTCTTTTTGCAGGTTGGCGGCCACCGCGTCCTTGTTGAGAAAATCCTTGTCCAGCTTGCATAACCGGTCCAGGCCAACTTCCTGTGGCCAGTACTCGGGTGAATATTCACGCGACCAGCTGCCATAGCCTTTTTCGACCCGCAAGCTCATCAGTGCGCGCCCGCCTACGGGGCCTGCGCCGACGGCTTTGCCAGCCTCGATCAGGGCAGTGTAAAGCCGTTCCTGATCCTGCGCCGCGCAGTGCAACTCCCATCCCAGATCGCCGGTAAAAGACACGCGCAGGGCCAGCACTTCAACCCCGGCAAGTTCGATCCGCTTTGAGCGCATGAACGGAAAATCCTGGGTCGCGAGCGAGGCATTGGTCAGCCGCTGCAACATTGCGCGGCTTTGCGGGCCGGCCACGTTGAATCCGCACATCGCTTCTGTCCGGCTTTCGAATGTGGTGCCTTCGGGCAAGGGGACTTCCTTGAAGAAGCGCGAATGGTAGCGTTCGGCGATGCCTGAGCCGATGACCCAGAATTCGTCTTCGGCAAGGCGCGTCACGGTGAAATCACCTGCAATGCCGCCCCGTTTGCCAATCAGCGGCGTCAGGCACGACCGCCCGACAGCTTTGGGCATGTTATTGGCAAAGACCGCGTTCAGCCAGCTTTCGGCGTCCGGACCCTTGCAGATATATTTGGCAAAGTTCGAAATATCGATGATGCCTGCGCGGTCACGCAGCATTTTGCATTCCGCACCCACCGGTTCCCACCAGTTCTGGCGGGTAAAACCGTTGGTGTCTTTCACACCTGGTGCATCGGCAAACCACAGCGGGTGTTCCCAACCATAGTTCAGCCCGAACACCGCGCCCATGTCCTTTTGCATCTGGTAGATCGGGCGGGTGCGGCACGGGCGGCCTGCGCTGCGTTCTTCGTTGGGGAAATGGATGGCAAAGCGGTTGGCGTATTGATCGCCCACCTTGGCCTTGGTGAATTCCTTGCCTGCCCAAAGACCAAAACGCGCCATGTCCCAGGCGAACATATCGTATTTCATTTCGCCTTCGATGATCCATTGCGCAACCATCAGGCCCATGCCGCCCGACTGGCTGAAGCCCGGAATGATGCCGTTGCAGCAGAAATAGCCTTGCAGTTCGGGCACCGGCCCAAGGATCACGTTGCTGTCGGGCGACCAGATCATCGGACCGTTGATCACCCGCTTGACGCCGGCGCTGCCCACAGCGGGCACACGATCGATCGCGCGCATCATGTTGTCTTCGATCCGTTCCAGATCGTCGGGAAACAGATCATGGGCGAAATCCAGCGGGGTGCCGTTTTCGGCCCAGAATTTCAGGTTCTTTTCATAGGCGCCGACCAGCAGCCCCTTGCCTTCCTGACGCAGGTAATATTCGCCGTCGCGGTCGGCCACTGATGGCAGACGGCGGTCCAGCGCGGCGATTTCATCGATAGTTTCGGTCACGAAATACTGGTGTTCCGTAGGTTGCAGGGGCAATTCGATCCCGGCAAGCGCCGCCACTTCGCGCCCCCACAGGCCCGCCGCGTTGATCACCCATTCGGTGCGAATATTTCCTTTGGGCGTTTCCACGATCCATGTGCCATCTGGCTGCGGCGTGGTGGCCGTGACCGGCGTGAACCGCATGATTTCCGCGCCATTCTGGCGCGCGCCGGCTGCATAGGCGTTGGTCACGCCGCTGGGGTCCACATTGCCGCCATCGGGTTCCCACATGATACAGCGGATGCCGTCAAAGTTTACCAGCGGGTGCAGGCGTTCGGCCTCGTCACGGGTCACTTCGTGAAAATTCATGCCATAAAGCTTGGCCTTGGCCGCCTGCAGGCGCAATTGATGTTCGCGGGCTTCGGTCTGGGCCAGATACAGGCTTCCGGGTTGGAACACGCCGCAGCTTTGGCCGGTTTCTTCCTCAAGCGCGTTGTATAGGTTCATCGTGTAGTGCTGGATGCGGCTGATATTAGTGCTGTCGTGCAATCCGTGAATGTTTGCCGCTGCGTGCCATGTGCTGCCGCTGGTCAACTCGTCGCGTTCCAGCAGAACAACATCCGACCAGCCCAGTTTGGTCAGGTGGTACAGGATCGAGCAGCCGATCACGCCGCCTCCGATCACTACGGCTTGGGCATGGGTGCGCATCTGGCGTTGTCCTTTGTTGATGACGTGCTGACGGGCAACCTGACGCCCATTACGGCGTTCCGGTTGCCCTTTCCCGACATATCGGGTCGCAGTGATACAAACTGTGGGGGAAATTACACGCGCTCAGGCGTGCCAGGATGGATTGTCGTCACAAACGCGACCTGTACTAATGAATCATCGGCCTGCCCACCAGCGCCGCGCCGACTAATGCAGCCAGCGCGGCCCAGGATGCGGCCAACCCCTCACCCTTTACCACACTATCACGCCGCATCCTCTTGATTTGAGTGTAGCATCAATCAGCGATTGCCTACATTGATCAAGATTAATGCTGCGACGACATATTCGCCGGTCAAGCCATTTCGGGGCGGTATCAGCCAGCCTGATCCAGAACTGTCCGGCACGTGCTGGATGTCAGGCGTGTCCGGTCATCTTCGAAGGCCAGGGTCTCTTGCGCGCGGCGATAGGCCAGAGCGGCCATGTCGGCGGCGGCGGTGCGAATGCCCGGTTCCGCATGTTCGATCAAACCGGTCAGCGTGTGTTGCAACCTTTGCTGCACTTCAATGTTGTTTGCCCCGTCGCGCGCAAGTGCGCCAAACGCGTCTTCCAGCAGATCTGCCGGATCCATCGGTCTGGACCAAAGAAACGGGTGACGGATGGTTTCGTCACTGTCATATGCGCTTTTGCAAACCATCAGGATACGCCCCAGACGCGTGATGATATCGATCGCGGTGCCGGGATCGTTCACACCGGGCGACAGCGCCTTTGAGGCAATCTCACCCATCGCCAGCAGACCGAACCGCGGGTCCTGATCATAGGATCGCTGGTCGCCGATCGTAATGTGATCCAGCAGGGTCTTGTCGAAATCGGTGGTGTCGCTGTCTGTTTCGCTTGTCCCGCTGACATGGGCCAGAATATCGCCGCGAAACACAAAGCTGCCCACGGCGCGCACCAGATAGACGTTCATGCCCGTCTTTTCCGCCGCTTCGTTCAGCGCTTCGGGATAGATATGACGGATATACCCGGTTTCCGTGGCCAGAACATCGCGTGCAGCTTCCGAGATCACGGTATTCCTGGTCAGCGGGTTGGCGCCGAGACAGGGCATTTCTCGTCGGTCTTCCAGCAGGGCGCGGGTCTGGCTTTCAAGATCGCGGCTGGTATCCAACAGGCTGCCAAGGGTCTGCAAATGCAGGGTCCAGCGGATCAGATAAATCACGATCAGCAGCAACACCAGAACGGTCACACCAAACAGAACAACGCCGTGTTCGTCGGAATACACGCCCAGTTCCTGCATGATGATGGCCGTTAGCGCATAGACATAGGCGCCGATGAAGACGGCCAGCGTGTTTTGCGTTGTCGTGTCTTCCATGATCAGGCTGTGCACCCGCGGTGTCCATTGCGAGGCGGACGAGCGATAGACAGACACCATCACGGTCAGCGCAAATGTTGTGACCGCCAGCATTGCGTTTGCAATGATATCAAGCAGGCGGTCTGCCGATATCTCGTGCAGATAAACAGAAAACCGCGCGGGAATGACAGGATTGAACAACTGGGTTAGACCCAGTGATGCAATCGCCAACAGGCCCATCAGCACCACGCGCACCCACAGTTTGCGGGTGAATTGGCGCAGTTTTCGCAGGGCGGTTGCGGGCAGGCTTGTGATCAATCCGGTCAGAACAGAACGCTTTCTTCAGGGCCAGGCCCGTGATTAAAAAATGCACGACAGGCGGTGTCGCATTCGGACGTTCCGCCGGGGTTTTCACATGGCTATATTGCGCCGAAACCTAAAGGAATTCCAATATGAAAACCACCTCTCGTGTTGTTGTCATTGGCGGCGGAGTCGTCGGTGCGTCTGTTCTTTATCATCTCACAAAGCTCGGGTGGTCCGATGTGATGCTGCTGGAACGTTCCGAACTGACATCGGGGTCCACTTGGCATGCGGCGGGCGGGTTTCACACGCTGAACGGTGATACGAACATGGCGGCCCTGCAGGGGTATACGATCCGTCTTTACAAGGAACTGGAAGAAATCACCGGCATGTCCTGCGGGTTGCACCATGTGGGCGGCATCACACTGGCCGAAGATCAGGACCGGTTCGATATGCTGGTCGCAGAGCGGGCCAAGCACCGTTTCATGGGGCTGGAAACCGAAATCGTCACCCCGGAAGAGATCAAGAAGATCGCGCCCGTCACCAATATCGACGGCATTGTCGGCGGATTATTCGATCCGCTGGACGGGCATCTTGATCCGTCGGGCACCACCCACGCCTATGCCAAGGCCGCGCGCATGGGTGGCGCAACGATTGAAACCCATTGCATGGTGCGCGAAACCAACCAGCGCGCTGACGGCACATGGGATGTTGTGACCGACAAGGGCACGATCCACACCGAACATCTGGTCAACGCCGGTGGCCTCTGGGCGCGTGAAGTGGGCGCGATGGCGGGTCTTTATTTTCCGCTGCACCCGATGGAACATCAATATCTGGTGACAGAAGATGTTCCCATGATCGTCGAGATGATGAAGGACGGGGTGGAACATCCCCACGTCATGGACCCTGCCGGAGAAAGCTATCTGCGCCAAGAGGGCAAGGGGCTGTGCATCGGGTTTTACGAACAGAAATGTCGCCCATGGGCGGTTGAGGGAACGCCTTGGAGTTTCGGGCAGGACCTTCTGCAAGACGATTTTGACAAGATTGAAGACAGCATCGCCTTTGCCTACAAGCGCTTTCCCGATCTGGAACGCGCGGGCGTCAAGACTGTCATCCACGGTCCCTTCACCTTTGCGCCGGATGGAAACCCGCTGGTCGGCCCGGTGCCCGGCGTACGCAATTACTGGGCGGCCTGCGGCGTTATGGCGGGCTTTTCCCAGGGCGGCGGTGTCGGACTGATGCTGGCGCAATGGATGGTCGAGGGCGAAACAGAACGCGATACGTTCGCAATGGACGTTGCCCGGTTCGGAGACTGGATTTCTCCGGGCTATACGCTGCCCAAGGTCATCGAAAACTATCAGAAACGGTTCAGTGTCGCCTACCCGAACGAAGAACTGCCCGCCGCACGGCCCAACCGCACAACGCCGATGTATGACATATTCACCGAAATGGGCGCAGTCTGGGGCCAGCAATACGGGCTGGAAGTTGCGAACTATTTCGCGCAGGGCGATGAACCGGTTTATGAAACACCATCCTTCCGCCGCTCGGATGCGTTTGAGGCCACGGCGCGCGAGGTGAACGCGGTGCGCAGCGGTGTGGGTATCAACGAGCTGCACAATTTTGGCAAATATCTGGTCAAAGGCGCCGGAGCGCGTGCATGGCTTGACCGGATCATGGCGGGCCGTGTGCCGCAACCGGGCCGCCTGTCGCTGACCCCGATGCTGTCGCCCAAGGGCAAGCTGATCGGCGATTTCACCATGTCCTGTCTGGCCGAGGATGAATTCCAACTGACCGCGTCTTACGGATCACAGGCGTTCCACTATCGCTGGTTCCTGCAAAACCTTGATGAAGGTGTCAGCGTCGAAAACATCAGCGACAGGCGCAACGGTTTCCAGATCGCGGGGCCGAACGCGGCCAAGGTTCTGGCCGCCTGCACCCGCAGCGATATTTCGGATATGAAATTCCTGGATGTGCGCAAAATGACCGTCGGCATGACTGACTGCATCGTGCAGCGGGTCAGCTATACCGGTGATCTGGGGTTTGAGATTTACTGCGACCCGATGGGCCAGCGCGCGCTCTGGAATGTGCTGTGGGCTGCGGGGCAGGATCACGCCATGGTGCCATTCGGGATGCGTGCGATGATGTCGCTGCGACTGGACAAGTTCTTTGGCAGCTGGCTGTCCGAATTTTCGCCCGATTACACTGCCGCCGAAACCGGGCTGGACCGGTTCATCAGTTTCAAGAAAAACACTGATTTCATCGGCCGCGCCGCCGCCGAGGCGGAAAAAGCCAGCGGCCCCGCCCGCCAGCTTTGCGCCTTTGAGGTGGATGCCGACGATGCCGATGTGAATGCCTATGAACCGATCTGGCTGGACGGGTCGGTTCAGGGGTTCTGCACCTCGGGCGGATATTCGCATTATGCAGGCAAATCCATTGCGCTGGGCTTTGTCCCGACAGACCGTGTGGCCGAAGGCTTGGCTGTCGAGATCGAGATACTGGGCCAGATGCGCCCTGCCCGTCTGATCACCGAACCGCTGTTTGATGCTGACGGCGCGCGCATGCGCGGCTAGAACATTGTCAGGGCTGGCGCAACGGCCCGACGCCACCAAAGGCAGGACATGACAGTTCGGGTATTACTGCTGGCCGCTGGGCAGTCTTCGCGCATGGGCGGGGCTGACAAATTGCTGATGGATGTGGATGGGCAACCCTGTCTGCGGACACTCGCACTGCGGGCATACGCGGCGGGCCTGCCTGTCACTGTCACCGTTCCCGCGCCCGATCATCCGCGCGCCAGGGTGCTGGTCGATCTGGATGTTGATGTACTCGCGGTTCCCGAAGCGAATCTTGGGATGGGCCATTCGATTGGCGCAGGTGTCGCATCCCTGCCCCACGGCAGTTCTGCGGCGATGGTTGTGCCTGCGGATATGCCCGAATTATGCAGCGAAGATTTCACGGCACTGGCAGAGGCCCACGAACGGAACCCCATGGCGATCCTGCGCGCGCGTGACGCAAACGGGCGGCACGGCCATCCGGTGGTGTTTCCGTCCGATCTGTTGGGCGATCTGCAACGCCTGTCGGGCGATCGTGGGGCCGCCGGCATCGTTCAGGCCCATCAGGGGCGGTGCATCTTTATCGATCTGCCCGGCCAGCGCGCCACAACCGATCTGGATACGCCAAGTGACTGGGCAGACTGGCGGAAATCGAAAAAAACCTGACCGCCAAAAACAAAGAAACGGAACAGTAGACTGCTCCGTTTCCTGCGCCTGTCAGGCTCTCCCGACAGGCTGGCTGCATAAGCCGTTGACGGTTTTAACCGCCTATTTCGTGAGGATACGGGCCTCGTGCTTTTTCAGAGACCGGCGCGCGGACACATAGCCGTCAAGCCCCTTACGGGTTTTCAGTTCAGGGAAAAGTTCGATTATTTCATTGCGTTGCGCGTTTCCGATGCCCTGCAGTGAATAATCACCGGGCTGAAAGCTTTCCGTCCATGATCCGTTGGACAGGATCACTTCGTGTTGGGCAAACATCATGTGGATATAGCTGGTCTGCGTCACGTTCACCACATCGACCCCCTTCAATCCGGTCAGGTGCTTGGCCGCAACCAGCACTTCGCGTTCTTCGAAATACAGCGCTGTCTTGTCACTGGCCACCAGAACGCGGTGGTTTGGGCTGACCATTGTATCATGTTCGGGCAACCCGTTGCCAAGGGCGCCGGCCTTGATCATGACCGGTTTCAGGTGCGGCTTGCGCAGCAGTTCGGTGCCCAGAACGCCCCTTTGGCCCAACCACTGAATTTCCTGAATTCCGTTGTCGCGAGTGATTACGCGGTCGCCCGCCTTAAGTGTTTCGACAAGCCGTTCGCCCTTGGGCGTTGCGATCAGCGTTCCGGGCGTAAAACAGATTACATCTTCGATCACGTTTTCGATGTTGGTAAATTGCAGCGATCCGGTTTCGTTGCCATTGGCATCCAGAAACCGGACGATGCCGTTTTCAGGGTTGGTGTCGTATTCCACCACGGCGCGCCCGCCGGGGTTGTTCGCCTCGCCCGCGCCGGTCAAATCCAGTGTATCGAAATCATCCAGCACATTGCCCGATGATGTGCTTTCCCCGCCATCGATAATGTCACCTGCGGTCGCCCCGAGAAACGTGTCGCGGTCCGCGCCGCCAGCCATTGCGTCCGCTCCGGCGCCACCATTGATCGTGTCGTTGCCAATATCGCCGGAAATGATATCGGTGCCGTCGCCGCCGTTCAGCGTGTCATCGCCCGACCCGCCCGAAATGGTATCGTCTCCGTCACCCCCAAAGACCGTGTCGTTTCCGGTGCCGGCGAATATCGTATCATCGCCCTGTTCGCCGCGCACGATATCGTTGCCGGCGCCGGCCACGATGATATCGTCGTTTGGCCCTTGCCCCGGCAGGATCGCGTCATTGGCATCGACACGGTCGCCTTCGGGGTCGCCGGTGTAGGCCAGATCGATGACATCATCGCCATCAGTGCCCGACACTATGCCGTTGCCCTGAGGCGGGGTTGTGCCGGAATTGATTGTGTCAATGTTGTAGACGGCAACAAAATCGATCGATCCGTCAAAGAACTGATTGTACTGGCCGTCGTCGGATTCACGGGCGCCGAATGTAAACACTTCGTCATCATTATCGCCAATGTCCAGCGTCAAGCCGGTGGTCGCCGCTTCGATCGTCTGTGTCGTGCCTTTGGTCAGGTTTTCGACCTGCAGAACAACACCCTTGGTGTCATCCCACGCATAAGTTGCCTTGACCGTATCGCCTTCGTCAAAGAAACCCGCGTCGGTCTTGAGCAGCACATCTTCGCCATCGGCGCAGTGCATCACCTCGACACGGCCGTCGCGCGTGACACGCATCTGGAAATAACCTTCGGTGGCGCGATCGGCATATTCGCCGCGGTTGACCAGCGTATCGGGCGAGGATCCGATATGGCAATCCTGCGTGAATTGCAGCGCAATCGTGCCCTTGGCCAGATCGAACGGTGTGTCGTTCCCTGCCGAAACGGTTTCGCCGTCGACATCAAAATAGTCGCCGTAGCCATCGGTTTTCAACTGCCCGCCGGATGCCCGTGCGCCGCCTTCGAATTTGCCATTTTGCGCGATGCCATCGGCAAGACCGGTGTCTTTGCCTGCGTCCGGTTTCAGAAAGTCCCAAAAGCCGATCAGATGGGCCGCATTGGGATCCTCGTTACTCACCACCATCGTTACCTCCTACCCGTACCCCAAGGTACGCACCCGCCACATGGCGGGAACCAAAACGCGCCACCGTTTCGTTCGGCAATCATGCCAAACGCAACGTGTTTGCACGTTGTCCGCATCTTGAGGAGAGATGTCGTGGTCGCAGGCTGACGCCCTTGCCATGACACACCAACAGCAACATGCTGTCAGGCGCACTCGTTAATCACTTGTTACAAACGCAACACAGCGACCACGCACCTCCCGCACCTAAAAGATGCGTTCTCGTGCGGCCGCCCCCGTGGCCTACAAACATTACCCCCCAGTTGGGCACGTTCAGTCTTATCTGTCTGCCTCGGTGCGACAAAGGAAAAAATGGCAAAACGGCAGCAAAATTATGATTTGCGCGACACGTTAAGCGAGTATTTCGAAAAATCACTTTGTCTCAAATTGTTTATTGTTTCCCGATATGCAGCGTGCGATCCACAAGCTTTGTTTGGAAACGGTTAAAACGGGCCATTCCTTGAAGTCGCGCAGAAATCGGTTTCAAAGATTGTTTCGATATCCGTGATAGTTCGATCGTGGCGGAAATATGGCAGCTTCAAGATGCAATCGCGTCTGGTTTGTTCTGAATGTCGCCCAACATGCACCAATGGGGCGGATTTTCGCCGACTGGTTCTTGATGTCATAATTCAAATTCGAATCGGCGTTGGTTTTGCGCGGGGCGCAACGCGCCATAGGCGGCTAGCCGGTGGCGGCCCTGCTTTCGATGCGTTCGATCTGGTTCCCGAACCGCTTGTAAGTCGGGCACAGATCCTGCGCCTTGAGTAATGTTTGATGCGCCGCATCCAACTGGCCGTTGCGCATCAGGATACGCCCGGCTTCACCTTGAATTGCCGCCGTACCATGATCCAGCTCTGCCGCACGCAGGATGAGATCCTGCCCCTGTTCCGCCGCGTTGTGACGCTCCAGAAACCGACCGAGTGTATACAGCAGATAAGGGTTGTCGGTCTGCTGGGCCAGTGCCTCGGTCAGCGCCATACGCGCGCCGGCGATGTCATGGCTGGCCTCAAGCATATCGGCCTGCCGTTTGAAATACAGCGGATGATCCGGCGTTTTGGCCAGCGCCGCATCGTTGCGCGCCATGCAATCGGCAACCGGTGCGCCCATCCAGAAATCGATCAATGCCAACACGCTTTGCCGTTCGGGCGCATCCGCTTCAAACGAAGACGCAGCTTCTACCGAGCGTTTCAATGTCTCAAGCCGGGGGCGGCTGCCCTGCAACTGGCGGCCCTTCTGATCCAACACAAAATCGGCCCAGTCCAGCAGGACCATATCAAAATTGCACGGAC
This sequence comes from Sulfitobacter sp. TBRI5, assembly GCF_051013555.1. NCBI lineage: Bacteria > Pseudomonadati > Pseudomonadota > Alphaproteobacteria > Rhodobacterales > Roseobacteraceae > Sulfitobacter > Sulfitobacter sp. TBRI5. The sequence continues at coordinate 3,405,209 of NZ_CP112884.1, forward strand.
GGCGGCGGATGATCTTCCACTGCACAAGATACAGGTTGTTGAACGGGATAAACCACGGCTGGCGCGAAAACTTCAGCAAGTCCCAATCAATCGGCGGGAACAGGCGTTTGGGCAATTGCTTGCGATAGACCATACGCGATCCAAGCACCACAACATCGGGGCGCATCGGTTTGGCCCAGAACGCGCGTGAAAAATGCTGACCTGCCGCCCAGCGTTGTTTGCGTGCGCCATGTGTGGCCCCCAGCAATGCCGACAGAACCGCGAAATCCTCGGGCCACAGATGCGGGTTTTGCAGACCAGCGCGCGCCACCTGCATCGCATCGGGCCACTTGCCCAGATAAAAATGGTTCAACGCCAGATAGATCGGCAGAAACGCATTGTCCGCCCCCGCATCGACCAGCGATTGCACCAGATCACAGGCCTCTTGCGAGCGGTCGTTGGCATTCAGATATTGTTCAAGCTTTGAATAAAGATGCGCCGCTTCGGACAGGTTCAGAAACGCAGCTGCCCCCCGGTTGGCGCGGGCCAGCAGGTTTTCATTGGCCTGTGTAATGTCGTCTTCGTCCAGAACATCGCGGAACACCAGCCGCTGACGCCCAGACAGGCGCGCCGCAGCCGAGGAAAAGGCAGAAATGATCGGGGCGACAATCTGGTCCGCGCGTGACATGGCGAACAGTTCCAGAAAATCCCTTTGTGACCGTGTCAGGCCAGACAGATCGGCAATGTCTGACATCTGTTTCAGCCACGGATATCTTTTGCAGAACGATGCGATGATTTCCGGCTGGTCGGAAAACATGATGGCCGGCTGGCCCGCGTGTTTTTCCAGATGACGTTCATATAATTCTTCGGGTTCGATCTTGGCGGGCCATGTCGAATGTTTCCACGGCAACCCGTTCAGAATATCTCCGCGCCGTATGTGATAGGCTGATGATCCCTTGCCCACCAATGCGGCCTCGATCTGGCGCATATGCTGTTCGATAACCGGGATAAAGGCGATCTTGTCGATGAAACCGCTGTATCGGGTGCGGATTTCTTCGGGGTTTTCCCAGGGAAAGGCGAAGACTTCGAACCCTTCTTCGACAATCACTGCGCGCCCTGCCCCAAGATGTGCGTTCAGACGCGTCGCATCGGCATCGTCCGCAAAGGCCGCCAGTGGCAATGCATTCTGTTCGGTTTCATCAAACGCATCTGCCGACAAAAAATGAGTTTCCATCCATGCCGGATCAAACAATTCTGACGGACTATCCAGTTCCGGCGCGTCGACCCCTTTCGGGAACCAGTTCACGCGGTATTCGGTCTTGAAGTCTTCGGACAGGCGGATGCAGGTCAGCATCATCAGTAATCGCGCGCCCAGCCGATCCTTGCGCTGGCCGATGAACACTCCGCGTTGGCGGGCCGGTGTCACGGTTGCGCGCTTTCGGCAACATCGGCCGGTTCTTCTGCCTGTTGCTCTTTTTCTGCCCGGCGTAGTTTGCGGAACCGTGCGCGCGCCGGCCCAAGTAACGCCTCGTGCCCTTTGGCCTCGGCCCGTTCACCAAGCCCGCGCATGTACCAGGGCAAAGACCGGCGCGCACGAAACATCCTGTAAAACGTCTGTTCGTCCAGCGTTCCGTCAATTCCGCCCAGCATGACGGGTTTCAGCAAATCGATCTTGCGCAGCATCGGGGCGGCAAAATGGTTGGAAAACCAGCTTTTCAAAAGGATCACGTTCGGCCCTGTCAGACGGTGCGCATGGGTTCTGTCGGGATCAAAAAAATGATCATAGATTACGTAGGCCTTTCCAATATCCGAAACCGATTGCGCGGCGTCACCGTAAGGCAGATCCCAATCCTGTACCTGCCCGAACTTGTAGCGTTCTTCCCATGGCACCAGACGCGCATCCAGCGTGGATTGCGGGTTGAACGCGATCACGTTGGCGTTGGGTGCAAGGGGGGCGAACACCAGCGCCCCGAATGCGCCCATTGACGAGCCGGTGAACACGACCTTGTCGAATTTGCTGAAAAACCCTTCGGCGGCGCGGGCTTCCATATAATCTATGATTTCGCGGTCGCGGTACCATGCCTTGGTGCGGGCAAAGATACCCATATGGGAATAGCCCTGATCGCGGAAAAATTTCCACCCCCACGGCTCGCGCGCGAACGACCGGTCATTCACATTGGCTATGTTATCGAAACTGACCATCAGAACCTGCGGGCCACGATCATGAAATGTAACCGCATGGCGCGCCATCTTGTGCATGAATCCGATGCCGTCCCCGCCGGGATAAAGATCGACAAACCATGGCGGCGGCGGATCGTTAAGTATGCGTTCGTATCCGGTTTTGCGATCCGGATGATCTGGCTTCTGTTCGGCTTTGGAAAGAAATTCGGCCATGGCTAAACGACGTTTTCATAAAGCCAGGTGCGAAATTCCGTCCAGTCGGGGCGGGCCTTCAGTTCTGCAACCTTGTCGCGGTGCCAGTCGCACGCCGTGCTGTGCAGCGTACCAAGCATTTTGTCCTGCAACAATTCCTGTCGCGCGGGCTCTGCCCGTTCGCTTTGCGGCAGGATCGAAACATCGGCGGCCTTGTTGACGTTCATGTCGCGCCAGTAGCTTTCGGCCTGATCGACGTTCACATGATTGGTGCGGCCACGATCACGTTTGATCAGGAAACTGTCGACTGCGCGCACCGAATAATGGTGCAACCGGCCAAAGCTATGATCAAAGCTTTTCCACGCGCGCCACCCGACCGAAGCGGCCGGAAAAAGGTTTCCACCGGCATCTGACCACGCGACCTGATCTTCCTTGCCTTCTTCCATCCCTTTTGGTCTGTGCGGGCCAAAACGGGTAAATTTGCCGTTGTTGCGAAACAGGGTCTTCAACCCCGAGGCACGGCCGGAATGATACGGGAAATCAATATCGGCCAGGGTAAAGCGCTGTGTCACCAGCAAATCTTCGAATGTCAGATTGCCGGACGACCCGAACAGTTTCCACGCAAATGAAATCGCATCGACAGGCTGGCCCGCTTTAGCCTCGACCGCGTCGACCAGTTCGGGAAAGGTGCCGTTTCCGATCCGGATGTTCCAGAATTCATCGACATCCAGACACATCAGCCAGTCGGCCTCTTTTACCTTTGGATGGCGTCGGGCGCGGCGCAGCATCTGATGCTGCGGGTTGCCGCCTTCCTTGACGGCGTTGGGCACGTGGCTGGCTATTCCCAATTCTTCAAGCCGCGCCGCGATGGCATCGGTTCCGTCTTCGCAATCATTGGTGAAAATCACAAAGTGACCCGCGCCCAGTGCCCGGTGAAAGGCAACCCACTCAAGAATATAGGGGCCTTCGTTCTTCATCGTGGTAAAAATGACGATCTTGTCGTCCATCGCTCGTGCCCGCTTTCTTTTTTCCAGCACGCTAACAGCCACGAGCGATCTTGGGAAGCCGGTTGCGCTGCATTTATGCCGCATGTTCCGTTCCATTTGTTCCATATGCCACACCACCCTCGACAGGGTTGGCACAGGGCCGTACATCATAATAAAAATAGCAGTTTCAGTGTGTTGCCGCTAAACGAGCAGTACGGAAAGGCAGGCAAATGGAAAAGACTCGTGTTGTGTTCGTGCACAAACAGGGCACGTGCATTTCGGCGCCAAGGTGATGCGCTGCGATCAGATGGCGCAAATATCATCGCGGTATCTGGGCGACAAATACACCTTTGAAATTGCATCGCCTCCGAAAAAGAAATTTGCCGTGCGCCAGCGTCGTTTTGCCAAAGGGTGCAGCGATGCCATTGTTATCCTGCTGAAAAACGCCGCCCAGTCATTCACGCCCGAAGCGCTGGATATTTTGCGGCGCAGCGCGCGCGGTGTCTGTATCGATCATGTCGATGCCCCGATAAATTCCGAAACGCTTGGCCTGCCCGATGTCCACATAGCGGCATCGCGTAAAAGCGAAATGCTTTTGAAAAAGAGGCTGGAAGACAATAAAGCCATCCGGTCCGGGATCACTGTGGCACAGATGTGCCACCATGCCGACCTGCGCCTTGTCGCGGCATCCGACACCCCGGACAAACTGGAAATCGGGTATTTCGGCAATATCGGCAACACGCTTTTGCCTGCCCAGTACGAAAACGACGTTCACGTTTACCCGTTTACCAAGACTGACGAATTCTCATCTGTCCTTCGTCATTTTCAGGAGTCCCGACTGCATTATGGTGTTCGCGGCGCGTCTGCGCGCCCTGCTATCGAACGCCGTATGGCGAAACCGTTTACCAAAGGGTTCAATGCCGCAGCAGTTGGCGCAAACATACTGGTCAATCGACAAGTGGATGACGCGATCCATTATCTGGGCGATGATTACCCCTATCTTGTCGACGATCTGACCGAACAGTCCATCGGAGAACGGATTGACTTTGCGCGCAGCAGTTATGGCGGACCTGACTGGCAGCGAGGCCTGAACGTTATGGCGGATGTGCGCGAGAAGTCTTCTCCTGCGGCCGTGGCGCGCGAAATGGAACAGATACTTGCTGTTTTCAACTGATCCGGCGAGAACCAGCAATACACCGATTGGAACGCGAGGCATGAAATGATCTATCTTCATATCGGGATGCCGAAAACAGGCACCACGGCTTTGCAGAACTTTCTGCGTGCCCATTCGGATGCGTTGTCCGAAACCGGTGTTCACTACATGCAAGCGGGCCGTCGCCGTGCCGATGGCAAAGGCAACATGCCGATCAGCCATAACCCGATCGTGTTCGATATCGCGCAGGGCGGTCCCAATCAAAGCGCAACACAGGCCGATTTTACCGCCGAATACGCGGCAAACGCGGACAAGGTGTGTCTTGTGTCCTCGGAAATGCTTTATACTGCAAAACCAGCGGATTACGCGCCGTTGTTGTCGGGTATCCCGGCCGAGGATATCTGCATCACCTTCTTTTGCCGCCGCTATGACGGCTTTTTCGAAGCCGATTACAAGCAGCGCGCAAAGAACGGCAAGATCACCCAGGGTACAACGGCATTTGTTCAACAGCGTCTGGCTGATATTCACGCCAATCCGATGGCTTACAATTTTTCCGGTGTGGTTGCGAATTTGCGCGCGGCCTTCCCAAAGGCGCGGATCATCCCGCGGCTTTATGATCGTTCAACGCTGGTAAACGGCAATGTCATCGATGATTTCTTTGATCTTCTGGGCGCCGAAGTCCCCATTGATGTGGACACGCAAGGCCAATCCAACCCGTCGCTGTCCCGCGCGGGCAGCGATGCGTTCGGTGTTCTGACCCGCTTGATCGGCAAAAAGAGCGTGCGCCGCCTGCGCCGTGACATGCCCGCGCACCCGGTGATGCAGCGCAAGAACGACGTACTGGAACCGCAGGAACGGGAAGCCCTTGTGCAGGTTCTGGCTGACTCGGACGCGGATTTTAGAGAAGAGTTTTTTGGCGATCGTGCCGCGCTCTTTGATGCGGCGCCATTGTCGGAAACCGACATCAACTATCGCCGCGACAGCGCCGAAGAAAACTTGGCGCTGCAACAGGCGTGCGAACTGGTATTTTCCGCCGCTCTTGATACGCCCGGTATGCTGGACGAGCGCACACCACCGCAAGACCCCATCGGCAAAGCAAAAATGGCCAAAGTGGCGTTGCGCGAAAAACGTCGCAGGAAACGCGCGGCACGCGAGGCACAAACACCCCTTGCCGGTTAGAGCCGCGGTTCAGACCGCGAACAAGTTGCGTCTTACGAACAGGGCATCTCCCCAGCCCAGATGCTTTACGTCGCACCATGCAATTTCAAAACCCAGCGTTTTCATGAAGATCGACAGTTCCGGCAACGGCGTATCGCCTTTATACATGCCACCAATATTGACTTCGAGAAATACAAAATCCATCTTCGCCAATGTCGCCATGGCCCCGCGCAGCACGTGCACTTCGGCCCCTTGGGTATCGACAAACAACAGATCGTAATCGGATGCATCTAGCCCGTGTTCCGGCAGCAGAACATCCAGCGTGCGCAGTGTCATCCTACGCGTGGTTTCAAACGCGATCTTGGGTTTGACGGTTGTGTGGCTTCCTGGTTCCAGAATGCTTGAACTTTCGCCGGAATTGGATGCGATCCGAAAATCGACCTCCTGCCCATCTACATCGCCCACAAGCGCCTGAATGGCACGATACCCGCTGTGCTGATCCACGCGTTTCTGCAACATCGGGAAAGTTTCATCCAGCGGATCAATGAAAACCCCGCGTTCAACACCGGAACGGGCCAGATGGCGCACTTCCCGACCGTTATGCGCACCCACCTGGATCATGCCGCGCGGCACCCGTTTGAAGCGCAGCTTGATCTGCTCGGCGGCGCGTAACCCGTTTTCCACGGGCGCCAATGCGTCTTTGCCCATCTGCTCGACCTTGTGTTGTTTTTCCAAGATGTACGCGCGCGCCGTTTTGGATTGCAATGAATTCTTTTGTGCACTTTTCGGCGCAGTGCCACGCGAACATGGCCCGAACCGTTGCATTGGCGTTGCCAAATCGTGCAATCCGTCTGATATTGGACTTTATAAACACGATGACGGGCATGGCGCTTAGCGCGCCATAGACCCGCGCACAGGCAGCAGACAGCGCAAACCGTTCATGCGTTGGGAAGACAGGAAAACACTTTGGCCCCGCATACGCCGCGCTTTGTAATTGTCACGCCGATGAAAGACGAAGGCCCCTATATTCTGGAATGGGTGGCGCATAATCAGGCAATCGGGGCCGACAGGATTGTCGTCTTTTCCAACGACTGCTCTGACGGATCTGATGCACTTCTGGACCGTCTGGACCAGATCGGCGCGATTACCCATGTCGACAACACAAGTACACGCCCCGTAAGCCCGCAGAAACGTGCCTATAAGCGGTTTTTGAAAATGAACATCGCCACCGATGAAGACTGGGTTATCCCCATCGATGCCGATGAACATATCAATGTGAAAACCGGGGATCACAGTCTTCAGGCGCTGGTGGATGCCGTGCCTGATGCGCGCATGATCTCGATGACATGGCGTTTGTTTGGAAATGCTGGGGTCGAAACCTATCGCGACAGCTTTATTACCGATCAGTTCCGCCGCGCCGCGCCGGAATGGATGCCGCGCCCGCCGCAGGCGTGGGGTTTCAAGACCATGTTCAAACGCGGCCTGTGGGATTTCATCGGGGTGCACAGACCCAAACGCCCACGCATTTCCGGTATGGAGGACGCGCATTGGGTGAACGGATCAGGGCAGCCGATGCCCGAACGTTATTTTACCGGTCAATGGCGCTCGATGCGCGATTCAGTCGGATATGATCTGGTGCAGATCAACCATTACGCACTGAAGTCCTGCGAAAGCTATCTGGTGAAGAAAATGCGCGGACGCGCGCATCATACCGGTGACACTCTGGGGTTGGATTACTGGACGATGATGAACCACAACGCCGAAGAAGACAGTTCTCTGGATGCCGTTCAACCGCGCAAGGCAAAGAAGTTCGCGGCGCTGATGGCCGACCCCGAGGTGGCCCGCCTGCATGCCGCATGCTGTGAACTGCACACACAGCGTATTGCAGAATTGCGTAAGGAACCGGAAACGGCACAACTGCTGACCAGTCTTACGACAGCTCACAAGGAATAGGATCTCATAAGGCCCAGGTTTTCATCGTTTCCTTTACAGAACCGGGCGTCATCGCAAAGGGCAAGGGATCTGCGAACATCATCAAGCGGTTTTCTCAATTACTTACGAATATGGGCATTCAAGCCGAGGTGCTGACGTTTGAGGAACTCCTGCATCGCGGAAAAACCACTGACCCTCAGGCTTTTGTTCTGTTACATTACAACGAGCTGTTTTTCATCCGTGATCGAAAGGTAAGCTGGTTGCGATCCCGCGAGTCGGAGATCAAGGCTTTGGGGTACAAGATTCTGCACTCCGCGGACACAGGTCGCATTGTCGGACATAAATCAAGGCAAAACAAAACTCTCAAATCCGCTGAAGTTCCGATGCCGAGGGAACTGAAAGATCAGGATCAGTTCGAGGTCGCGTTTTCCAATGCGGTCAACGATGCACATGTTCCAACGCAATTGATCGACGGTGGCGGCGCACTGGATGAGAGCCGCTATAACACGGATTACGTAGATTGCCGGTATGAATTTCAGGGCGAGATGTGGAACGTATGTCTTCGGGCGCAAGTGGTTGGTGCGCAAGTGTTGTTTGCCTGGGTACGCGCAGGAAAAGACGCAAGCGTCCACACCCGCGACACCCCGGTCGATGCGGATCTGATCCGGCATTTTCACGACCTGCTGATCCGGCCCAACATGGATCAGATCAAGACTATTTCACAGCGGGTAAAAGATGCGCTGGGGGTTGGTTTTTTCGCCCATGACATACTTCCCTGCAAGAAAACCGGCCGCCTTTTGTTATGCGAGACGAACTTCAAATTCTATGACGGGAATTACCGCTTCCTGATGAAGCCGATTGCCGACAAGCACCCCAACCCGGCCTTTTTTGACGGGCGTAAAGTAGGGCGCCGCATGGCCCGTTTGCTGATATCGGAACTGGAACTGGAAACACAAAAGGCACCTGCTTTAAGCAACAGCCTGATACAAAGATTTTTCCAGAAAGTGGTACCCGAGGCCGGACTTGAACCGGCACGCCGTAAAGCAACGGATTTTGAATCCGTCGTGTCTACCATTCCACCACTCGGGCAACGGTGTTTTCCTAACTCTTGGAACCCGCCACGTCCAGAGGCAAAATATCGCCCCGCGTTTCATCTTTTCAAAAATACTTGCCGCGCAACGCCCCTGCGTACGCGCCGTCAGATGACCGGACCATGCATGCCCCAAGCGTCAGAACATCACCTTTACCAGCCACAGAGTAATCGGGGGAAACGCCACAAGGATCACCACCCGCACCAGATCGGACATCACAAACGGCGCCACTCCGCGATAGGTGTGCGAGATTGGAATATCGCGCGCCACCCCGTTGATAATAAACAGGTTCATACCCACAGGTGGCGTGATCAGCCCGACCTCGACGACGATCAGGGCCAGAATGCCGAACCAGATCGCGGTTTCTTCCGCGCTCATGCCGAAATCCAGCACTTCGATCACCGGCAGGAAAATCGGAATGGTCAGTAATATCATCGACAGGCTGTCCATGACACAGCCGAAAATCAGGTAACAGATCAACATGATGCTCAGCACCATGATCGGGCTGTATCCGGCGCTCAGTACCCAGTCGGCCAGCATATCGGGTGCGCGGGTCAATGCCAGAAAACCTTTCAAAACCTCGGCCCCAAGCAGAATCAGGAAAATCATCGCCGTTGCCTTGGCGGTTTCCAGAAACGCCCCCAGCAGGCCAGCGCAGTCCAGACGCCCCATAACGATGCCGTAAAACCCTGTCGCCACCGCGCCAAAGGCCGCTGCCTCGTTCGGGGTGAACAGGGCCTGCGGTCCGGGTCGCGCCCAGTTCCAGTCGCCGACAATGCCGCCCATGGTTAGCCCGAAAATCACGATCACCGGCCATGTCGCGCCCAGTGTTCGCAGGCGTTCGCGGTAGGGCACGCGTTCGGCCACGCTGGCGCTGTCCGGTTTGATGCGCACATAGATCGCGACGGTGATCATGTACCCCAGAGCCGCCAGAATACCGGGGATCAGGGCTGCCATGAACATCTTGACGATGTTCTGTTCGGCCATGATGGCATAGATCACCAGAATGATCGACGGCGGGATCAAGATGCCCAGGGTGCCCCCGGCGGCCAGCACACCGGTGCTCAGCGCGTCGGAATAACCGCGGCGGCGCATTTCGGGCAGGGCCACCTGCCCCATCGTGCTGGCGGTGGCCAGCGATGATCCGCAGATCGCGCCAAACCCCGCACAGGCCCCGACCGATGCCATGGCGATGCCACCTTTGCGGTGGCCAAGGAAATCCGAAGCCGCGCGAAACAGCGCCGCGCTCATTCCGGTGCGGGTGGCAAACTGCCCCATCAGCAGGAAAAGGGGCACGATCGACAGCCCCTGATTGGAAAATGTTTCGTAGGACAGCGTTTTCAGCTGTGCCATCGGCGCATTGGCGGTGCCCAGCACGTACCAGCTTCCGAAAAATCCGGTCAGGGCCATCGCCAGAGCAATCGGCACCCGCAAAAAGATGCCCAGCAACATAAAGCCGAACGCCGTCAGCGCCAGCGGCAGACCAGACAGTTCCATCATACCGCGCCCTCGCGTCCGGCGCTGACCCAGTTCAGGCTGCGCCACACCGTGTAAAGCGACACGATCACGAACAGGCCGGCCCCGATCAGCGCCAGACCATAGGGAATCCACACCGAAATTTCGAGTTCATAGGTCGTTTCGGCAAAGAACGGTTTGTACCCCATTCCCAAAGTGTCGCGCAGAGCATCGCTGCCATAGGGGAATTTTTCGCCGAAACCGAACCACAACTGGCGCATCATGATGATTGCGGCCAGCGTGATCAGCAGATCGCCGATCAGGCCGAATATGGCCTGCGCGCGTGGCGGAAACATTGAGGTGACGATATCCACCGTCACATGGCCCCGTTTCAACTGGCAGTATGGCAGAAAACAGAAAACGGCCAGCGCGCAGCCATTGGCCACCAGTTCGTAGTCGCCCCGTACAGGTGACAATCCGAACGACAAAAGCGCCCGCCCGACAATCGAAACGACCGTGACCAGCGCCATCGCCACCAGAATAAAGCCGCCGATATAGGCAAACAGGCGTGCGATCATGTCGATCACGCGGCCCGCGCGCCGTTCAGCGTTGATTGCTAGCGCCATGGTTTGCCCCTGCCCAAGGATCTGCCTGTACCGGATAAAGAAAAAGCCCCGGCGCGCACCCGCGCCGGAGCCTTATTGCATTCTGCGCCGCTCAGTTCGAGTATTTTTCGACCATCGCTGCCGCATCATCGACCATTGCCTGTCCGTCCAGACCTTTTTCGGTGGCCTCCACAATCCAAGCCGCAGTTTGCGCATCACCGATAACACGCAGTTCGGCCACGACATCCTCGCCCAGATAGTTGATCGTGTTGCCGCGTTCCCCGATCAGTTTCTCGGCAATCTCGTCGCCCTTATCCATCGCAGCGCCGGCCAGACCGGATGTTTCCAGCCCCGAATTCGCATCAATAACGGCCTTCAAGTCATCGGGAAGGCTGTCATATTTGGCTTTGTTCATGCCCCAGATGAAAAACGTGTTGTAAAGCGCGCGATCACCGGAAATGCCGGTGTGGCTGTCTGTCAGCTCGTGCACCTTCAGGCCCGGCACCACTTCGAACGGGATCACGCCGCCATCCACAACGCCCTTGCTCAGCGCCTCGGGAAAGGCGGGCACCGGCATCCCCACGGGGGTTGCGCCCAGCGTTTCCAGCAGCGCATTGGCCTGACGTGACGGGCCGCGCAGTTTCAATCCGTTCAGATCAGCCGTCGATTCGATAGGGCCGCCCTTTTTGTGAATAATGCCCGGTCCATGCACGTGCACCGCAATCACATGAATGTCGCCGAACCGCTCGCCCATATATTTTTCAGTGAATTCCCAGGCTGCTTTCGAAGACGCCTCGGCGCTCATCGAGGTCATGAACGGCAGTTCGAACACTTCACTTTCGGGAAACCGGCCCGGCGTGTAGGCGGGCAGTGCCCAGCCGCAATCGATCACGCCGTCGCGGATCTGATCATACAAAGCCGGTGGTTTGCCGCCCAGTTGCATGCCTGGGTAGAGTTCCACCTTGATCCGTCCGCCGCTGTCGGCTTCGATCTTTTCGGCCCAGGGGGCCATGAAAAAGGCGGGCACAGACCCTTTTGCCGGCAGAAAATGCTGGCAGCGCAGCGTCACTTCCTGAGCCATTGCGCCCCCGGCACCCAACCCGATGGCCAAAGCGCCCGCAAATGCGGTTTTCAAAGCGAATTTCATAAGTTCCTCCCTTATGGCCGTTCAGGCGGCCTTTTCTCCATGGCGTACCAATCCACAGGTCATTGTAACCATCAACCCCCCTTGATTGAAATTCCCGACAAAACACCGGTTTTTCGCAGAGTCCAGTACCGCAGGCATCGCTGCTGCCGCGTTTTTGGCCTTGCACCGCCCGCCAACTTGGCTAGGCAGTTGATCTTACACAATCACAGGGCAGACCGGATGATCAAAGGCTTGTACGACTGGACGATGGGCATGGCCGATCATCCCCGCGCGTTGTGGGTGCTGGCGGTGGTCGCGTTCATCGAAAGCTCGGTCTTTCCGATCCCGCCCGATGTCATCATGATCCCGATGATCCTTGCCCAGCCGTCGCGCGCATGGCTGATTGCCGCTGTGGCGCTGGTGGCGTCGGTACTGGGCGGATTGCTGGGCTACGCAATCGGGGCGCTGGCCTTTGAAACCATCGGCCAGCCGATCCTTGCCTCGCTGGGCAAGGCTGACGCGATGGCCGAATTCAACACGCGGTTCAACGATCTGGGCTTTTGGGCGGTTCTGACCGCCGGGGTCACCCCGTTTCCTTACAAGGTCATTACGATCATGTCCGGCTGGACCGGCATGTCACTGACAACCTTTATCGCCACATCCATTCTGGCGCGGGGCTTGCGTTTTTTCATTCTGGCCGGATTGCTGTGGAAATATGGCGCACCGATGCGGGACTTTATCGAGAAACGACTTGGGCTTATGTTCACCCTGTTTGTCATCATGCTGATCGGCGGATTTGCCTTGCTTAGATATCTATGACCAGACACACGATGATCATATTGGCCGCACTTGGGTCGCTGGCGGTTCTGATGGGCGCTTACGGGTTTCAGTATCTGGGCGAAATGGCCCCCTGCAAACTGTGCTACTGGCAGCGCTATCCACATATGGCGGCCGTTTTCATCGGGCTGTTTGCCCTGATGGTGCCGGGGCGCGCCCTGCCCCGTCTGGGCGCGCTGGCAGCGTTTACCAGTGCCGCAATCGGATTCTACCACACCGGCGTGGAAAAGACATGGTGGGAAGGCCCCGATACGTGCACATCCGGCCCTGTCGGCGGGCTTAGCGCGTCAGAATTGCTGGATCAGATCATGGCCGCCCCGCTAGTGCGCTGTGACGAGGTGGCGTGGCAGATGTTCGGTCTCAGCATGGCCAGTTGGAATGTGGTCGTGTCGCTTCTGCTTGCTGCCTTGTGGCTGATGGCCGCCCGCCGTCGCAGCTAGGCCGATTTGCGTGTCGCCAGCAACAGGCTGGTTTCGCTGGTCGCCACGCCGTCCAACCGCCGGATTTTCGACAGCACCGCATCAAAGGATTCCAGTGTGCGCGTGCCAATTTCGGCGATCACATCCCAGCGCCCATTGGTGGAATGCACCGCGCGCACTTCGCTGAACCCCTGTAACTGGCGAATGATACGGTCGGTGCCGCGCCCTTCGATCCCGATCATCATCAGGCCACGCACCGGATCGCGCAGCGCGTCTTCTTTCAGGACGACGGAAAACCCAAGGATATCGCCGCGCTGGCGCAACCGTTCGATCCGTCCGCGAATGGTTGTGCGTGACACACCCAGCAGCAACGCCAGATCAGACAGGGAGGCGCGGGCATCATGGCGCAGGGCGGCAATCAGTTTCTGGTCCGTTTCGTCCATAACAGGCTCCGTTTTGAACATCTAATCCCCATTATGGACAGAATGCACGCTTTCACTCAACCCGAAACGGCACCTATTTAGGGGCAGATAGCGACACGAGGTTGGATATGTCACGCAAGACCTGCATTTTGATCGGCGCGCCGGTCGACAGTGGAAAACGCCGCAAGGGCTGCCTGATGGGCCCCGATGCCTACCGCACAGCCGGTCTGGCGGGGGCCTTGCGCGATCTTGGCCACAAGATCGAGGATCAGGGCAATCTGAGCCCGGCCAGCTACAACCCCGATGCCGAAGACGACAGGATTTATGCCTTGCAGGAAACCATCGGCTGGACCAACCGTCTGATCCGGGCGGCGGAGAACGCCATGTCGCGCGGTTTGCCGATCTTTCTGGGCGGCGATCACAGCCTGTCTCTGGGCAGTGTCGCCGGCGTGGCTAACCATGCCGCCAGTCAGAACCGCCCGCAATTCGTGTTGTGGCTGGATGCGCACAGCGATTTTCACACGCCGCAATCCACCGCATCGGGCAATCTGCACGGTACGCCGCTGGGCTATGTCACGGGGCGCGAAGGCTTTGGCGGTTTTCCAAAGATCACAAATCCGATCCCGCAGGAAAATATCTGCATCATTGGCCTGCGGTCGGTCGATCTGCCCGAACGTGATGCGTTGCAGCAAACCGCGATCCATCGCCACGACATGCGCGAAATCGATGAAATCGGTGTTGGCAAACCGCTGGCCGCGTTTCTGGACCGGGTCGCAGAGGCCAACGGGTTCCTGCACGTTTCGCTGGATGTGGATTTCCTTGATCCCTCGATTGCCCCTGCGGTCGGCACCACGGTTCCGGGTGGCGCAACCATCCGCGAAGGCCATCTGGTGATGGAAATGCTGCATGACAGCGGCTTGATGACATCGCTGGATCTGGTCGAACTGAACCCGTTTCTGGATGAACGTGGCCGCACCGCACAAGTCATGGTCGATCTGGCCGCGTCCGCCCTCGGGCGCCGCGTGTTCGATCGCCCCACCCGCGCCTACAGCTGATTTAGGATATTCCCGATGCTTCCTTCTGACAAAGCCCTTGTTCCGTTCGTTTCTGTCGATCACATGATGCAGTTGATCCACCATATCGGTATCGAACCGATGTTGCGCGATCTGGCTGATTACATCGAACAGGATTTCATCCGCTGGGAGTTGTTTGACAAAACGCCCCGCGTCGCCAGCCATTCTGCCGAAGGCGTGATTGAACTGATGCCGACCTCGGATGGCGAGGTTTATGGCTTCAAATATGTGAACGGCCACCCCAAGAACATGAAGGAAGGCCTGCAAACCGTTACAGCCTTTGGTCTTTTGGCTGATGTCAGCAACGGCTACCCCGTCCTGTTGTCGGAAATGACGATCCTGACAGCGCTGCGCACGGCGGCCACATCTGCCATGGTGGCCAAACATCTGGCGCCCAAGGGCAGCACCACGATGGCCATGATCGGCAACGGCGCGCAATCCGAATTCCAGAGCCTTGCGATGAAGGCGATCTGTGGCATCGATACCGTGCGTCTTTATGACATTGATCCGGCGGCCACGGCAAAATGCGCCGCCAATCTGGCGGGCCACGGATTAAAAGTGGTGCCCTGCGACAGTGCCGAGGCGTCAATGGAAGGCGCGCAGATCATCACAACCTGCACGGCGGACAAACAGAACGCCACCATCCTGACCGACAACATGGTCGGCGCGGGCGTGCACATCAACGCCATTGGCGGCGACTGCCCCGGCAAAACCGAACTGCACGCCGATATTCTGCGCCGCTCCGACATCTTTGTCGAATTCCCGCCCCAGACCCGGATCGAAGGCGAAATCCAGCAGCTTGACCCCGATCATCCGGTCACTGAATTGTGGCAGGTGATTTCCGGCACCGCCAAGGGCCGCACATCCGATCGCCAGATCACCTTGTTTGACAGCGTCGGTTTCGCGATCGAGGATTTCAGCGCCCTGCGTTATGTCCGCAACAAGATCGTCGGCACAGATTATTACCATGATCTTGATCTGCTGGCCGATCCCGATGATCCGCGCGATCTGTTCGGCATGGTGCAACGCGCCCAGCCCTGAAGCAGCAAGAAGCAGGTCGTATATCAAAATACGGCCCGTCTTCATCTTTTCAAAAATACTTGAATCCTGTCTTTGGCACACGAGCGGGTGTTGAAGGGATTTACAGCGAATAGTTTCTTGGATTTCGGAACGGGCGTTTTACAGTGAACCTAATTCCATAATCATCTCGTGCCATTGCATCCCTCCATGATCGGATGCCGAAGGCTGTATATACCGATAGCCAAATTTTTCATAAAGTGGCACGTGGTCCTCTTTGCACATCAAATGGATTGAGGTTTTTTCCTTGTGAACCATACGTTTTGCGAATTCACTCATTAAAGCGGTGGATAGACCTTGTCCTTGGTATTCAGGATCAACCACGACCGACATGATAACGACGTTCGGCGCAGCCTGATCATGCCCAATCAATTCTTTGAAATCTTCGTCAGACATTTCAACAGAATAAGCGCATCCGCTGTTGACGAAGCCAACAACTTCATTGTTGACCTCAACGACCAGAAATCCTTGGGGGTAAATGGCGATGCGCTTTGAAATTTTTTCAAGCGTTGCAGCTTCATCTCCCTCATAAGCAGCGGTTTCGATATCAAAACAACGGATAGCATCTGAAGGTGCCGCATTGCGAAAAGTGTATTTGTTCATTAATCAAGTCGATCAAGATGGAACGGATGCAAGAACAGTAGTTGTCTAGTTATTATACCAGATTTGGCTCATGGGCGTTGGAAACAACGAACAGCAACTTTGTCCCGCCCCCAGTCCCACAAAACAAACGCACCTAATGGCCGCTTAACCCCTGTCAGGGTCCAGACCCTAGGCTTCCAGTTCGGCATCCCAGTAGAGGAAATCCATCCAGCTTTCGTGCAGGTGGCCCGGCGGAAATTTGCGGCCCATGTTGCGCAGTTCTTCGGATGCGGGCTGGCGTGGTGGTTTGCGCAGGTTCATGCCGGTGCGGTGCAGCGGCTTTGATCCCTTGCGCAGGTTGCACGGGCTGCATGCGGCCACCACATTCTGCCAGCTTGTCACACCGCCACTGGCGCGCGGTACAACATGATCAAAGGTCAGATCTCCCTTGGCGCCACAGTACTGGCAGCGGAATTCGTCCCTCAGAAATAAATTAAAGCGCGTGAAGGCCACGCGCTTTTGAGGTTTGACATAATCTTTGAGGACAACAACCGATGGTATCCTGATCTCGGTACTGGGGCTTCTGACCACGGTGTCATATTCCGCCACGATATCGACCCTGTCGAGCCAGGCCGCCTTGACCGCCTCCTGCCAGGGCCACAGCGACAGCGGATAATAGGACAATGGCCGGTAATCCGCATTCAACACCAATGCCGGATGCTGTTTCAACGCCCCCGGTGCCCGCACAAACTCAGTTCTAAAATCGCCGTCCATCTCAGACTCATACCTCGCCGGGTCTGCCTTTAAACATCCACCGGGGCAAAGACTCTGTCCCCGGTCTTGTGACTGACTATATATCGTGGTTCGAAGCTGGCAAGCCCCCGTTTATCCACAACATGTCGCAGATTGGATAGTATGATTCCGTAACGCCGCGATGACACTTATCCACAGGCGGGGCCGCGCGCGGTGTCGGGCCCACATACGGTGGGCGCGAAACCCGCTAAAGCCCCAGCTTGTCTCGCATGAACGCAAGCGCCACGCTCAGACCGTCGGGTGCGATACCGTGGCCGGTGCCTTTCATGACATGGGCGTAAACCTCTTTGAAACCGGCCGCTTGCAGGGCTTCGGCAGCCTGCGGCAGAGATTGCGGCGGCACCACATCATCCGCGTCACCATGAACCAGCAGAACCGGCGGGCGCACGACCACTTCGTCCTCAAGTGTTTCGGGTGATACCAAACGGCCCGAAAAGGCCACCACACCCGCCACTTCATCTTCGCGGCGCGGCGCCACGTGCAGCGCCATCATCGTGCCCTGGGAAAACCCGAACAGGACGACCTGTTCGGGCATAACATCTTCGTCCACCATCAGCGCGTCCAGAAACGCATTCAGATCATCCACCGCCGCGCGCATGCCACGTTCGGCCTCTTCTTCGGACGATCCGTCAATCCACGGGATCGGAAACCACTGAAAACCCATCGGCGCACCGGCACAGTCTTCGGGGGCGTCGGGCGCCACGAACAACGTATCGGGCAGATGTTCGGCCAGCGGATCGGCCAGCCCAAGCAGATCAGCGCCGTTGGCGCCGTAGCCATGCAGAAACACCACAACTGATCGCACATCCCCTGACAGGGACGCGCGACGCCCCGCTTTTAAAACCCGTGTCATGCGTGCCTTACCCTCTGTTTGCTCCCGACTGTGGATGTGTCTGACACTTGCCATCGCCGGAAACAAGCCCGCAGAGCAACAGCGGCCGCGCCTCAGGCAGCACACAATATCTTGGCGGGCAGGCGTTAAACCGGTTGCACTTTGGATACCAATCAATAACCTTTTGATAATCACACATCATCGGGGAGCCTTGTTTCGTGCCACAGTCTGTCAAAGCCTTATGGATTGCCCTGTTGCTGGCTGGCGCGCCGGCGGCCTATGCGCAATCCACAGATACGGCATCGGAGGATGCCGCCCAAACCGACACCGAAAGCGACGACGCGGACCTGTTGACTCAGGCCGAACTTGAAAACCTTGTCGCGCCGGTTGCGCTTTATCCTGATACGTTGCTGATCCAGATTCTGGTGGCCTCTACCTATCCGCTGGAAGTGATCAAGGGCGATCGTCTGCTGGCCATGAATGATGGCGCGGATCCCGAAACGATGAATGCCCTGATCGAGGCCGAAGAATGGGATCCCAGCGTCGAGGTTCTGGCCACAGCCTTTCCTGACGTGTTGTCCGACATGGCGTCACATGTGGAATGGACCGAAACAATGGGCAACGCGATGCTTGCGCAAAGCGATGACGTCATGGCGGCTGTGCAAACCATGCGGGCGCAAGCCGTTAATTCCGGTGCGCTGATCAGCGGCGAAGAACAAACCGTCGAAGTCACCCAGGACGAGGTGACGCAGGCGGAAACAGTGGTGATCCAGCCCACCAATCCCGAAGTGGTCTATGTGCCGCAATATGACCCGCAGGTGGTCTACAATAATGACAACATGGTCGGTGATGCGCTTGTCACCGGCGCGGTGGCCTTTGGCACATTTGCCCTGATCGATGCCATATTCGACGATGATGACGACTGGAACGATTACTGGGGCTGTCGCAATTGCGGTGGCTGGGGCGGTGGCCCGATCTATACACGTCCGGACGTGGATATTGATGTCGACGGAAATGTGAACATCGGCAACAACGTTAATGTCGGCAATAACCGTCCGGAACGCCCCGATCGCAACCCGGATGGCAGTTGGAAACCCGATCCGGACCGTCAGAAGGATGCCAAGGACAAGATCGCGGCCAAGCGCGACCCGAACGGTAAAACCAAGCTGCCGGTCAACAAGAAAGAGACCCGCGGGGACAGTTTGCGCACGCAATTGTCAAACAAATCCGGTGCCGCCGATATCAGCCGGCCCGGCGTTGACAACAAACGCCCGCAAGTGAACCGCCCGTCCAGAACACCGGATGGCGCCAAGCGGAATGCAATCAACAAAACCGCGAAGAAACCACAAGTAAACCGCCCGAAAGCGGCGAAACCTGCCGCCCAAAGACCTGCGGCGAAAAAACCGGCGGCCAAACCTGCGGTCAAGAAACCCGCTGCCAAGCGGCCGCCTGTGAAACAGGCGAAGCCACATAAGAAACCTAAGGCGACGGCCAAGCGCGCCTCTGCCCCCAAGGCCCGTAAGGCCTCCAGCCGCGGCAAGGCCAGCGGACGCAAAGCCAAAGGTCGGAGATAAGATCATGAAAACCAAATTTCTCAAACCATTGGCCCTGATGCTGTTTCTTGCGTCCCCGCTTGCGGCCGACCCTGCCACTTATGCGTCGCCACAGGATGCACTGGACGCGATGATGTCGGCCTTGAAGACAGGCGATCGCGATGCGGTCCTGACGGTTTTCGGCGCAGAGGCCGAAGATTATCTGTCTGATGGCGATCCTGATGAAGACGCGGCAAACCGATTTGTTCTGCTGGCGCTTTACAACGAAGGCTACCGGATGGTCCCGCAAGAAGACGGATCGGTTGTTATTGCACTGGGCGCCGAAGGCTGGCCGTTTCCCGTACCTCTGGCCAAAACCGGCGACGGTTGGGCGTTTGACAATGAAACAGGCCGCGAAGAAGTGGCACTGCGCGAGGTCGGCCTGAACGAGCTGGAGATCCTGGAACTGATGGACGCCTATGTCGATATTCAGGCGACGTTCCGGCTGAACGATCATGATGGCGATGGCGTGATGGAATTTGCCAGCCAGATCATTTCAACGTCCGAAACCGAACGGGACGGCCTGTTCTGGGCCGATCCCGACAGCCCGCTGGGCGAACTGTTCGCCCGTGCATCGGCCACCGGCTTTAGCGATGGTGAGCAGGATTATGACCCCGAACCCTATTCCGGGTATTATTTCCGCATTCTGACCGAACAATCCGCCGCCGCGCCAGGCGGCGAAATGAGCTATCTTGTCAATGACAACATGGTTGGTGGGCACGCCCTGCTGGCGGTGCCCGCCGTGTTCGGCGAAACCGGCATCCACAGCTTTATGGTGTCCGAAAACGGTGTGGTGCTTGAAGCGATTCTGGGCGAAGACACGCTGGAAATAGCTGCGGGCATGACGGCCTATGACCCGACAGAGGATTGGACGCCGGTCGAGTAATCCAATCACCTGCTTACGATCAGAGTGCAACCACAACGGGGCCTGTCAGTCTGACAGGCCCTTGTTCTTTGTCGCCACGCGGTAATAGGCCCACAGCGCGCGGGCCGCGACTGACCGCCAGGGGGCCCAATCCCGCGCCATATCACGCAAGGCACGATCTTTGGGGCGCGCGGGCAGATCAAACAATATCCGCGCGGATTCCTGCAGGGCCAGATCACCGGGGGCAAAAATGTCGGCGCGCCCAAGGCTGAACATGGTGTAGATTTCTGCCGTCCATACCCCGATGCCCGGAACAGTAACCAGCGTCTTGATCACCTGTTCTGATGGCACTTCGCGCAACGCGGCGTAATCGATATCCGCCTCTGCCAGCGCGCGGGCATAGCGCGCTTTCTGGCGGCTCATCCCAACGGCGCGCAACGTTTCATCATCGACGCCCAGAATGGCTGCGGCGTCCGTCAGACCCGCATTTTCCAGCCGCGCCCAGATCGCATTGGCCGACGCCACGCTGACCTGCTGGCTGACAATCGCGTTCAGCAACGGGCCAAACCCGTCAGGTTTCAGACGCAGCGGCAACGGACCCGTTTGTGCCAGCGCGTGCGCAAACCGGGCATCGCGTTGGGCCAGCCACGCCGCCCCTTCGGCAACGCAGGCATCGCAATGGATCACGCGCCCGATTTCTGGCTGCGTCTTTGGTCCGACACTCATAACGTTGCCACCCACTCCAGCGCGTCTGTAACGGTTTGCAGTTCCGATGCACCGGATTGCGAGGGCCGCCGGATCATCGCCACGTCGATCCCCAAAGCGCGCGCCGCCTCGATCTTGGTGTAATTGATCACGCCGCCCGCATTGCGCGCCACCAGCCAGGTGATGTTCAGCTTTTGAAACAGGGCGATTTCGTCGGTAACAGAGAACGGACCGACGCCGCGCACATAAGTCATTCTGTCCACAGGTCTGGGTTGGGCCCCGTCGCGCAGCTGGCGCACGAACAGGTGTTGCGCGCGCAGCCCTGCGAATTTTTCAATTGTGGCACGGCCCGTGGTGGTGAACACGCGTGCCTCTGGCGGAATGATCTGCGCCGCTTCTGTTTCGTCGCCAACATCGTGCCAGATATCACCTTTAACCGCTTGCCATTCGGGGCGCAGAACCTGCGCATAGGGCAGGTTCAGGTCCCTGCATATCCGGCGGCTGCGCTGTGTGATCTCTGCCGCGAACGGGTGCGTGGCATCAAGAACGGCGGTGATCCGGTTTTCGGCCAGAAACGCGGCAAACCTGTTACCGCCACCAAAGCCGCCGATGCGGGTGGGCACCGCAAGCGGCCCTGCAGTGCGTTCCGCAAAATGCAGCGATGCTGTCACGCGCATTTGGTCGCAGGACCGCAGCGCATCCGCAATACCGCGCGCTTCGCTTGCACCGGCCAATAACAGAAGATGGTGGGGTGTGTTCATTCCGCGCACCTTAGAACCTGCCGGGGATGTTGCAAGCCGCTTGAACCCCCCCGAATTCCTATATACGCCATCGCCATGACACCTTCCAATGACTCGCTGGCGAAACGCAACGTGGCCGTTCTGGTGGCGGCGCAGGCGTTTCTAGGCAGTCAGATCACGATGATTTTCGTCATCGGCGGTCTGGCCGGGCAACAGCTTGCCCCCAATGCGTGTCTGGCCACCCTGCCCATATCGCTGATCGTGTTCGGATCGATGACCACCGCGCCGTGGCTTAGCCCGCTGATGCAGCGCTTTGGCCGCAAAAGCGGTTTCTATGTTGGCGCATTGGGCGGGTTGATCGGGGCCGCAGTGTCTGCCTATGCGCTGACCTTGTCGAATTTCTGGATTTTCCTTGCCGGCAGTTACCTGACGGGCATCTACATGTCATCGCAGGGTTTTTTCCGCTTTGCCGCAGCCGATACCGCATCGGATGCGTTCAAACCCAAGGCGATTTCCTATGTCATGGCGGGCGGTCTGATTTCGGCCGTGATCGGCCCGCAACTGGTAGGCTATCTGAGCAGTCATACCGCCGACGCCACCGTAATGCGGTTCTTTCCTGTCTATATGGCGGCCATCGGTATGAACCTGTTGGGCATGGTATTTTTCCTGTTCTTGCGCATTCCCAAGCCCCCTGCCCCCACGCTGGACAGCCCGCGGGGCCGCACGCGTTGGGAATTGCTGACAACACCGCGTATCGCCGTCGCGGTGATCTGCGCCATGGTGTCCTATGCGCTGATGAACCTTGTCATGACGTCGACGCCGCTGGCGGTTGTCGGCTGCGGGTTCGGCGTGGCGGATGCGTCTGAAGTGGTGACGGGGCATGTGCTGGCGATGTTTGCGCCGTCGTTTTTCACCGGTCATCTGATTGCGCGCTTTGGCGTGGAAAAGATCATGGGGCTGGGCCTGCTGATCCTTGGGGTTGCGGGGGGCGTGGCGCTGAGCGGTGTGGAACTGGGGCATTTCTTCATCGCGCTGATCCTGCTGGGGATCGGGTGGAATTTCGGTTTCATCGGCGCGACAACGATGCTGACCGCCTCACACGAGCCGCATGAACGCGGCCGGATGCAGGGCCTGAACGATTTGCTGGTCTTTGGCGGTGTCACCTTTGCGTCACTTGCATCGGGTGGATTGATGAACTGTTCGGGTGGCGATGCGGTTCAGGGCTGGTATGCCGTCAATATCGCGATGATCCCGTTTCTGGCGCTGGCGGGTGGCGCGCTGATCTGGTTGATGCTGCGCCCGCGCGAACAAACCGCCTGACGCGCCGCGCGCTTTACCAGCGCCCTGTTGCCGCGCCCCACATCAGGGTAAACCGCTTTTTCGCCTCGCTTTGGCCCAAGGTGCCGTTTGCCACGGCCTGCGGGTCTGCCACCGCCTGTTTCAGGATCGCGCCGCTTTGCCATCCGGACAGCAAGGCAGGCGCTGCCGCGCGCGAGATGGCCCGCCGATTGCTGCGCGCCCTCTGCAATCTGTCCAGCGCACCCCGGGCCAGCGCGCGCACCCCGTCTGCTGTACCATCCAGAAGCGGCACACGCTTGCGCGCCTCAAGATCGGGAATGGCGCGCAGCCACGCGGCCACACCGCCGGCATAGCCAACGTCACGCACTACGGCTTCGTCGGCGGCGCCCAGAATACGGGCTGCAACCCACATCAGCGAGCCGGCACTTTGATCAATATAGCGGTCGAAATGCGCGACATCTTCGAACGGATCTTTGTATATATCCCAACGCCTTACCGCGATCATCTCATCCATTCCGGCGGCCATGTCGGGTGTCAGGATGTCCGCCAGCGGGGTCACCACCTCGTGGCGGCGCACGGTGCCACCCTTGGCAATCTCCTCGATCGCGTCTCGCCACCATTGCAGGCGCATTTCCGCGATCATGGTTTCTTCTGTCACCCAGGGCGCGCGCGAAACTTCGACGTTGAAAGCGTAAAGTGGAAACAGAACGCGGCGCGCGGCCACCGGGGCGGCCATCGCCACCATGAACCTGTCGGGATCGCCGCGCTCGACGATGGCGGCGCAGGCGGTGATGTCCTCACTTAAGGTCACGGATCAGCTTCCAGCGGATCGCATCAATCAGCGCCTGAAACGAGGCGTCGACTATGTTGGCGGACACACCCACCGTTGACCAGCGCCGCCCGGTGCGGTCTTCGCTGTCGATGATCACGCGGGTCACCGCCTCGGTTCCGCCCTGGGTGATGCGCACCTTGAAATCGACCAGCCGCATATCATCAATCATGTCCTGATAGCGGCCCAGATCCTTGGCCAGCGCCTTGGACAGCGCGTTGACCGGGCCGCGATCACTGCCGGTTTCGTCCATACTTTCCGAGACGGACAGCTTTTTCTCGCCATCCACTTTCACCACGACCACGGCTTCGGACAGGCTGACCATGCGGTCATACTTGTTCTTGCGCCGCTCGATCGTGACCTTGTAGCGTTTGACCTCGAAAAACTCGGGCAGTTGCCCCAGTTCCTCGCGGGCAAGCAATTCGAACGAGGCTTGCGCGGTGTCATAGGAATAACCTTCGGCCTCCCGTTCCTTGACCCTTTCCAGAATGCGGGCCAGTGCGGGGTCTTTGGCGGGCACGTTCAATCCGGCCTCTTCCAAACGTTTGCGCAGATTGGATTGCCCCGCCTGATTTGACATCGGAATGATGCGCGCGTTGCCGACGCTGGCGGGATCGATATGTTCGTATGTGGCGGGGTCTTTGGCGATGGCGCTGGCGTGCAATCCGGCCTTGTGGGCAAAGGCGGACGATCCGACATAAGCCGCCTGTTTCATCGGCACGCGGTTCAGGATTTCATCCAGTTTGCGGCTGGCGCGGGTCAGGCCGCGCAATGCGTCCAGCGTGACGCCGGTTTCAAACCGGCTGGCATAAGGTTCCTTGAGCAGAAGCGTCGGGATCAGCGTCGTCAGGTTGGCATTGCCACAGCGTTCGCCCAGCCCGTTCAGCGTGCCCTGTATCTGGCGCGCGCCCGCATCCACGGCGGCAAGCGTGCCCGCCACGGCGTTTTCGGTATCGTTGTGGGTATGGATGCCAATATGCGATCCGGGGATGCCCGAGGCGATCACATCGGCGGTGATGCGGGCGATATCGGCAGGCAAGGTGCCGCCATTGGTGTCACACAGCACCACCCAGCGCGCGCCCGCATCATAGGCCGCGCGCGCCGCTTCCAGCGCATAGGCCGGGTTGGCGGCGTATCCGTCAAAGAAATGTTCCGCGTCAAACAGCGCCTCGCGCCCCTGCGCGGTGATGTAGGCGATGGATTGCGCAATGTTTTCGGTGTTTTCCGCGCGACTGATCCCAAGGGCCGCCTTGACGTGGTAGACGTGCGATTTACCCACCAGACACACCGCGCTGGTGCCGGCGTTCATCACCGCTGCCAGCACATCGTCATTCTGGGCCGACCGCCCTGCCCGTTTGGTCATGCCAAAGGCAGCCAGGGTGGCGCGGGTGTGCGGCGCGTCATCAAAAAACGCCGAATCCGTCGGGTTGGCACCGGGCCAGCCGCCTTCGATGTAATCCACACCCAGATCATCCAGCATCCGGGCGATCTGTTGCTTTTCAGCGGTGGAAAACTGCACGCCCTGGGTTTGCTGCCCATCGCGCAGGGTGGTGTCATAGAGGGAAAGACGTTCTTTCATATCATGCTCCCGTTCGGGCCTTTTGCCCGAACAGCGCCCGACCCGCCACCAAGGGCGGGCGCTTTGCCCCCACACTCGTGTCGGGCGCTGGAATTGTTGCAAGGGAGGTTTGTCATTTCAGAGCCTCCAGTTTGGACGGGTCGAAGTCTTTTGAAAACTCCAGCGTTACGCCATCTTGGTTCATGCGGATTTCAACACCCGCCGCCACCAACATCGCTTTCAATTCATCGACCTTGGAAAAATCCTTGGATTTCTTTGCCGTCTTCCATTCATTGAATAAGACTGTTTCGTAGTCTTCTAAATTGACAGGCTGGCCAAGAGTTTTTTCTAAGGAATATCCATAGGAAACAGACCAGTCCTTATCGTGCTCAAAACCCAAAAAGTGAAGTGCCTCTGCAAGTTCTACGCATTTGGCACCACCAGACGCTTTGGCTTGCTTTGCCAATTGTCCTGTTCTGGTCAGGGCCAAAGATGTGTTTAAGTCGTCAGCTAAAGCTTCGACAATCTCTTTCGGTGGCGTGTTTGCCGTGAACTCTCTGGTGACTAAATCGCGTTCTTGGTCCACGATGTGCTTCCATGTCAAAAGCGTCTTCTCAGCCTCATCCGCCTTCTTCTGCGTCCAGTCCATCGGCTTGCCGTAATGGGTGCTCAGGAACACAAAGCGGATCACCTCGCCCGGCACGCCCTGATCCAGCAGGTCGCGCACGGTAAAGAAATTGCCCAGCGACTTGGACATTTTCTTGCCCTCGACCAGCAGCATTTCGTTGTGCATCCAGATGCGGGCGAAATCGCCTTTGGGGTGCGCGCAGCAGCTTTGCGCCACTTCGTTTTCGTGATGCGGAAACATCAGATCGTTGCCACCACCATGAATGTCAAAGCTTTCGCCCAGCAACGCATAAGACATCGCTGAACATTCGATATGCCAGCCGGGCCGCCCCCGACCCCACGGGCTGTCCCAGCCGGGCAGATCGTCCCCTGACGGTTTCCACAGGACAAAATCCATCGGGTCGCGTTTATAAGGCGCCACCTCGACCCGCGCGCCGGCGATCATGTCGTCGACCGACCGGCCCGACAGTTTGCCATACTCTTCATAAGACCGCACATCGAACAGCACATGGCCTTCGGCGGCATAGGCGTGGCCCTTGGCGATCAGATCCTCGATCATTGCGATCATTTCGGGAATGTACTGTGTCGCGCGCGGCATGTGGGTCGGTTCCAGATTGCCCAGTGCCGCCATATCCTCAAGATACCAGCCAATGGTTTCTTCGGTGATGTCTGAAATCGACCGTCCGGTTTCAGCCGCGCGCGCGTTGATCTTGTCATCCACGTCGGTGAAGTTGCGCACATAGGTCACGTGATCTTGGCCATAGACATGGCGCAGCAGACGGAACAGCACGTCAAACATGATGACATTGCGCGCATTTCCCAGATGGGCGCGGTCATAAACCGTGGGGCCGCACAGATACATCCGCACATCGTTTTCATCGATAGGCGTGAAATCTTCTGTTTTGCGCGTCATCGAATTGCGCAGCCTGATCACGGGTTTGGTCGTCATAACAAAGGTCCTTGTCGCGCGGGTCACGCGGACCTAGCACCTCTTGTCTGTTGTGAAAACGAAAGAAACCGGCCCGCTGAGATATCTCAGATGGTAATGCAGCAGCAAATGGGCGTCAGATCGGTCATGACGTTGTGATAGCGGGCGTTCCGCTGATTGACAAGCTTGCTGATTCTGTGCCCCCTCCGCCGCATTGAAATCTGCGCGCGAAGGAGCCTGTCATGAAGCTGTCCCAAAGGATCACCAAACTGAACGGCGAAGGTGATGACGGCTGGAGCGTGTTTTACCGTGCCCGCGCTTTAAAGGCGGCAGGCGCGCCGATTGTGGAACTGACCATCGGTGAACATGATATTCGCACGCATGGCGATATTCTGGCGGCGATGAACGCGTCTGCCATCGGCGGTCACACCGGCTATGCGATGGTTCCTGGCGTAAAATCGTTGCGTGAAACCGTTGCAAATCGCATTCAGGAGCGGACAGGCGTGCCCACCGGTCCGGAAAACGTGATGATCACACCGGGCGGGCAATCCGCGCTTTTTTCATCGCATTACGCGGTGTGCAATCCCGGCGATGCCGCACTGTATCTTGATCCCTATTACGCCACCTACCCTGGCACGCTGCGCGCGGCCGGGGCGATCCCGCGCGTGGTGCATACCCGTGCCGAGGATGCTTTCCAGCCCCGCGGCGAAGATATCGCGGCGCAGGCGCAGGGCGCGGTATCCCTGCTGATCAATTCGCCCAACAATCCGACAGGCACCGTCTATTCACGCGCCACGCTGGGCGGCATTGCGGATGTGTGCAAGGCGCATGATCTCTGGCTGATCTCGGACGAGGTGTATGACACCCAGGTCTGGGATGGCAGCCACATATCACCGCGCAGCCTGCCCGATATGGCCGAGCGGACGCTTGTGGTGGGGTCCATGTCGAAATCCCACGCCATGACCGGATCGCGCTGCGGCTGGATTGTCGGGCCAGAAGAGGTGATCGACCGCCTGATCGATCTGGCCACAAACACCACTTACGGCGTGCCCGGTTTCATTCAGGACGCTGCCAATTTCGCCCTGCATCAGGGGCCGGCCTTTGAAGACGCGGTGGCCGAACCGTTCCGCCGCCGCCGCGCACTGGCAGCCGAAATCATCGCGGCGCAGAACACTGTCACGCTGATCCCGGCGCAAGGGGCGATGTATCTGATGCTGGATGTGCGCGCGACCGGCCTGAGCGGTGAGGCGTTTGCGAATGGGTTGCTGGATGAATGCCAGATTGCGGTGATGCCGGGCGAAAGTTTCGGCACATCGGCCGCGGGCCATATCCGCGTCGCAATGACCATCGAAGACGGGGCATTTGCCAAAGCCCTGAAAGACCTGTGCGGATTTGCCGAAAAACACGCAGGCTGAAACGAAAAAACGAGCCAAGGCAAAGCCCTGACACGTTTCTGATTGTTTGATCGTCCGGATCAGAAGCGGAACGATGCCCGCAATGTCGCCGTTGTCGCGTCGGCATCTGTCACGCCGCCGATGCTGTCGAATTTGTGGCCCAGAATTTCACCACCGACGGTGAAATTGTCCGACACTCTGTATGCAACACCGATACCGCCGAAATATCCGTCGCCGTCACCGATCGAAGTGTCAACTTCGGCATAGCCGCCTGTTGCGTAGATCAGCGTGTTGCCCAGATCGTAACCGGCACGCAGTTTGGCACGCCACACATCGTCGATTGACGCGGTGCCGCCTGCGATGTCGATATCGCCGGCATCGTAATCAAGTTCGGCGCCCAGTACGAACAGACCAAAGTCATAGTCGTAACCGGCATGCAAACCGTAAATGAAATCATCTCCGCCCGGTACCAGATCGGGGTTGGCATCCAGCCATCCCAATTGCGCACCCGCGTAAAATCCTGTCCAGTCACCGCCTGTGTTGACCACGGCAACCGGGGCAACCGCAACAGGTTCGGGCACCGGATCGGCCAAAGAGCCGGCGAATACCGGTGACGCCATGACAGTGATCAGGCCTGCTGCTATTGTTTTTTTCATCTCGATTACTCCTATTTCTAAACTCTGTCTCGTGTTGTGCCAGAGATGGGTCCTCCACCTGACATGGCACATATTGTGCGGCCCCAAACCTTCAAGCCCGCCTTTTACACATCGGCGTGATTGACGGCTGCGGCCCGTTTCCCACTGAATTAACGCGCCATTTTCCGCTTGGTTCCCAAATCTCTGGGCAAAAAATGACCCATCCGCACGTTTTGTCCGGACAGACT
Source organism: Sulfitobacter sp. TBRI5 (assembly GCF_051013555.1). Taxonomy (NCBI): domain Bacteria; kingdom Pseudomonadati; phylum Pseudomonadota; class Alphaproteobacteria; order Rhodobacterales; family Roseobacteraceae; genus Sulfitobacter; species Sulfitobacter sp. TBRI5. The sequence continues at coordinate 3,434,542 of NZ_CP112884.1, forward strand.
GTCGCGCCCCTCTTGAACAAATTTCCGGGGTGAAGGGCCAAAAACGACATTGGTCGCAAACAAGACAGAGAGGTCGGCGCAGTCGCTTCATAAAGGGCTGGCAACGCGAGGACACGAATGCAGGCGGACACGTGCAAAATCAGTTTGGTGATCCGCACGATCGGTGCGGAACGCGGCCGCGCTGCACGCGGACGACCTCACCTGCGCTGATCCCGCACACCGTTTTCAATGCATTTTGTCCAAGGCCATGCACATGACCGACACAGTTGACACTTCTGTCCCCCCTTCCACTTCCGCACGCAGCGGCGGGCGCGCTGCGCGCCGTGCCGCGCGTGCAGCACCTCTTGCCGATCACCTGCGCCCGATCCGCGCCGGAATGTCGGGGGGCACCTACAAACCGCTGACCCAAGCCGGAATGGAACGCATCCACCGCGCCGCCCTTGATGCGCTGGAGCAGATCGGGCTGGCCGATGCGCCCCCGTCGGGCATCGCATATCTGACAGGCGCGGGCGCCATTCTGGGCGATGACGGACGCATCCGTTTCCCCCGGGCCCTGGTCGAAGACACGATCGCAAAAGCCAACCGGTCGATCACCCTGTTCGCCCGTGATCCGGCCCATGATCTGGAACTGAGCGGAACACGGGTCCATTACGGCACCGCAGGTGCGGCGGTGCATCTGGTCGATGTCGAAGGTCGCAATTACCGCGAATGCACGGTGCAGGATCTGCACGATGCGGCCCGCATCACCGATGTGCTGGACAATATCCACTTTCTGCAACGCCCGATGGTGTGCCGCGATATCGCCGACAATCGGGAAATGGACCTGAACACCGTCTATGCCTGCGCGGCGGGAACACGCAAACATATCGGCACATCCTTTACCGAACCGTCCTTTGTGCCGGACGCGCTCAAGATGCTGCACATGATCGCGGGGGGCGAAGACAAGTGGCGCGAACGCCCCTTCATGTCCAATTCCAACTGTTTTGTCGTACCGCCAATGAAATTCGCGACCGAAGCCTGTCAGGTGATGGAAGAATGCATCAAGGGCGGCATGCCGGTCCTGTTGCTGTCGGCTGGCATGGCGGGCGCAACCGCCCCGTCGACCGTGGCGGGCGCAATCGTTCAGGCGGTGGCCGAATGTCTGGCCGGTCTGGTCTATGTCAACGCGGTCAAACCGGGCCATGCGGCAATCTTCGGCACCTGGCCCTTCGGGCTTGATCTGCGCACCGGCGCGATGACCGGCGGATCGGGCGAACAGGCCCTGCTAAGCGCGGGATGCGCGCAGATGCACCAGTTTTACGGCGTTCCCGGCGGGGCTGCGGCGGGCATCGCGGATGCGAAACTGCCTGATATGCAGGCCGGATGGGAACAGATGTGTTCCAATGTGATGGCCGGTCTGTCCGGTCTGAACATGGTTTATGAGGCTGCGGGCATGCACGCGTCCCTGCTGGGGTTTTGCCATGAATCGCTGATCCTTGGCGATGACCTGATCGGTCACGCCATGCGCTGCGTGCGCGGCATCGAAGTGACCGATGAAACCGTTGCGGTCGATCAGATTGCCGAGGTCTGTCTGGGTGGTTCGGGGCATTATCTGGGAACCGATCAGACATTGGGGCGGATGCAGTCTGATTATGTCTACCCCAGGCTTGGCGATCGTACTTCGCCCAAGGAATGGGCCGAGATTGGCAAGCCCGATTTGATTGCAAAGGCGATCGCACGCAAGGACGAAATCCTTGGAAAACGATCAGAAGCGCGGTTTGATCCCATCGTCGATGCGCAGATCCGCGCGGCGTTCAAGATCCACCTGCCAGCCTGATGCATTGAAAAAGGTGCAGCATCCGGTGTTTGGGGCACCGGATGCTGCTTGTGCCTTTACCCTTCGCTGGGTGCGGGCATCATGCCAGCGGCCTGCGCGGCAACAACTTCGTCGCTGTCCAGCGCGCCGTCAGCATTCACATCCATCGCTGAAAAGGTTTCCGCCGTGATGTCGGGATAGGCGGCCTGTACCTCGTCAATGGTCAGCACGCCATCGGCATTGGCATCTACATCTGTCGCAGCCCAAAGCGGCGCGGCCAGTGTTGCAGCGCTCAGCAGGGTGATCAGTGTCGTTTTCATTGGGACTCTCCGTTTATGATGTGTTGCGAGGCGCCGTTATGTTGGCCCTCACCCCTCTAGACGCGTCAGATCGGTTTTGCGTTCCTTGCGGGGCGCAGGCGGGCGGAAATCTGCAAAACGCTGCCGATCCGGTCCGCTGGGATGCGCGCCGTGTCGCCGAAAAAGGCCCATCGGGACCAATCGGCGGAAAACGCCCGTCTTTTCAAACCTTCAGGCGATGTCACAGAGGTTGTCTCGACCCCGTCCTCAAGGAGACTTGCGATGTCCTTCCAGAAGACACCACCCCCGAATTATGACCTGACGACGCATCTTGCAGCCATGACCCGTCTGGCGCGCCGCCTCACGCGCAACCGCGATCTGGCGGATGATCTGGCACAGGACGCGGCCCTGCGCATCTGGGCCAGACTGGCCCGGGGCGCCGAAATTGATGACCTGCGCGCCTATTCCATGACAACCTTACGCAATCTGGCCCGCAGCAAGGCCCGTTCCGTGCGCGATGACGTCGAATTCAGCGATGATATGGCCGCGGTCGGGCCCGATGCCCTGCGCCAGCTTGCCTTTCGTGACACCTGCGCCGCGATCAACCGCCTGCCGGCCGATCAGGCGCGGCTGTTGACCCTTGTTCTGGCCGGTCAGGCCAGCCCCACCGATCTGGCCAACACCACAGGCTGCCCTGTTGGCACGGTCATGTCACGTCTGGCCCGCGCCCGAGCAACCCTGCGCCGGGATATGGACCTGGATGCCGACATGTCGGTGACGGATCTTTACTGACCTGAATGAGTATTTCGGGACAAATGAAGGTGCGTGACGTGCCCCATGTCTTCTTCTGTTTGCAAATATCCCCGCCGGAGGCATCCATGGTTTGGACAAAGGCGGTCACAAAGAAAAAGGGGACCCGAAGGTCCCCTGAGAGTTTCGCCGTTCAAGCTCTGTTTGTTAACCGCTCGGTATTTTTTTGCCTGCGGCCTGAACGTCGTTACGGGCGAGCGCACCCGCCCGGTGTAAAGGTGGGAGGACGTATAGTTCCGCCCCACCCTATTCTTGTTGCTGAAAAGCTAGTGCTTCTCCTTTAATGCTATTCGAATGGCTTTTTCAGAAAGCCCGAAAGCGCGTGAAATCTTTTTCACATCGCCTTGAAACCAACTGTTTATGGCCGCCAGTGCTCCGTCACCAAAAAAAGCCGCGGCTACGAATTCGTTTGCTTGTTTTTCTTCAACCAACTCGTCCGAGCGATAGAAATGAAAACCTGGCGACGCCCGATAACTGTTCTCTGCGAAAAAATCCTCATGATTTCTATGTAAAAAAAAGTGAGCAATTTCGTGCATCAAGGTCCAGCGTCGTCTCTCTACAGAATGATGTTTGTTAACCTGTATTTCGTAGCCATTTGAGGCGAACGGGTCAGCAACCAACCTTCCGTCAATTCCTAGCGGAAACGATTTTTCAGTCACATCGAAACCGAGAGATAATGCGAGATCTCTTACAGATTGAGCTCGCCCCGTCGAACGTTGCGCCAAATTGAATTGGCGCAACAGATGCCGGCTGGTCGCGTCAGGTATCTCCTCTAGAAGTTGCCTAAAAGTTATCATTTGATCGCTCCGTGTGGCTCTCCCATCAGCTACACCCGCTTGTCGCGCCGCAGGTGTTGCATTTCATGCAGGTGCCGTTGCGCACCAGTGTGTAGTTGCCGCAATCGCCACAGGCTTCGCCCTCATAGCCCTGCATTTTGGCTTTGGTGCGGGCATCCAGCGTGACGGAAGCGGTGGTGATCGACGTGCTGGACAGGGACGCGGCGCTGCTGCCACCTGCGGCCACGGCAACTTCGGGCACCAGCGTTTGCAAGGCGTTCATCGCATCCGCCTCGACAAAGGCGCGGCTGTCCATCTGGCCGCCCTGAAGCACGACCAGTTCCTGTGGCAGACGTTTGCGCAGATACCCGGTCGAGCTGATCTGTTTCAGCACTTCCAGCGAGCGCGACGCTGCCGTGTCGGACATTTCCGAGATGTTGGACACGCCTTCCTCTTCGCCGCGGCCCAGATCGTCGAAGGATGCGCCCGACGGTTTCACATGCGCCAGATCGGTTCTGTCCAGATAGCTGACCGCCAGTTCGCGGAAGATGTAATCCAGGATCGACGTGGCGTTCTTGATGCTGTCATTGCCCTGCACCATGCCTGCCGGCTCGAATTTGGTGAAGGTGAACGCATCCACGAATTCCTCGAGCGGGACGCCGTATTGCAGGCCAACACTGACAGCGATGGCAAAATTGTTCATCATCGCGCGGAAGCCGGCACCTTCCTTGTGCATGTCGATGAAAATCTCGCCCAACTGGCCGTCTTCGTATTCACCGGTGCGCAGATAAACCTTGTGACCGCCGACAACCGCCTTTTGGGTATAGCCCTTGCGCCGTTCAGGCATCTTTTCGCGGTGCGATTTGATGATTTCCTTGACGATGATCTTTTCAACGATCTTTTCGGCCAGAACAGTCGCCTTTTCATGGGCGTTGCCGCTTTCCAGCGTTTCCAGCGCCTCGTCATCATCTTCGACCAGCGACGCCGCCAGCGGCTGGCTGAGTTTGGACCCGTCGCGGTAAAGCGCGTTGGCCTTGACGCCCAGTGACCAGCTCAGTTCATAGGCGCTTTGACAATCTTCGATCGTGGCATCGTTGGGCATGTTGATCGTCTTGCTGATCGCGCCCGAGATGAAGGATTGCGCAGCCGCCATCATGTGAATGTGGCTGTTGACCGACAGGTAGCGTTTGCCTTTCTTGCCGCAGGGATTGGCACAGTCAAAGATATGATAGTGTTCCGGCTTGAGGAATGGCGCGCCTTCCAGTGTCATGGTGCCACAGATATGATCGTTTGCCGCTTCGATGTCCTTGCGACTGTAGCCAAGGTGGCGCAGCAGATCAAAGGACGGATCGTTCAGCTTTTCAGCAGGAATGCCCAGCTTTTCCATGCAGAATTCGGTGCCAAGGGTCCACTGGTTGAACACAAAGCGGATGTCGAACGCGCTTTCCAGTGCGCCGTCGATCTTGTCGAGTTCGGAAGGGCCGAAGCCATGCGCTGTCAGCGCCGAATGGTTGATGCCCGGCGCGTTGCCCATCGATCCGTGGCCGACCGCATAGCTTACGATCTCTTCTATCTCGGCACTGCCGTATCCGAGGTTTTCCAGTGCTGCAGGAACCGAGCGGTTGATGATCTTGAAATAACCGCCGCCGGCCAGTTTCTTGAATTTCACCAGCGCGAAATCGGGTTCAATGCCGGTGGTGTCGCAATCCATCACCAGACCGATGGTGCCGGTGGGTGCCACGACCGAGGTCTGTGCGTTGCGATAGCCGTGCTGTTCGCCCAGTTTCAACGCCTCGTCCCAGCTGGACATGGCGATATCGATCAGGCGGGAATCGGGGCAGTTGGCGTGATCCAGCGGCACCGGTTTAACGGCAAGGTTCTCGTACCCGTCTGTCGCGCCATAGGCCGCGTTTCGGTGGTTGCGCATGACGCGCAGCATGTGTTTGCTGTTGCGCTTGTACCCGCTGAACGGGCCAAGCTCGCCCGCAATTTCAGCGGACGTGGCATAGGCAACGCCGGTCATGATCGCGCTGAGTGCGCCGCACATTGCGCGGCCTTCGTCGCTGTCATAGCCGTGGCCCATGTTCATCAGCAGGCCGCCGATATTGGCATAACCCAGACCCAATGTGCGGAAATCATAGGACAATTGCGCAATTTCCTTGGACGGAAACTGGGCCATCATCACGCTGATCTCAAGCGTCAGGGTCCACAGCCGTGTGGCGTGCATATAGTCTTCGACCTGAAATTCGCCGTCCTTGTAGAAGGTCAGCAGGTTCATCGACGCAAGGTTGCAGGCGGTGTCATCAAGGAACATGTATTCCGAACAGGGGTTCGATCCCCGGATCGCGCCATCTTCGGGGCATGTGTGCCATGCATTGACGGTGTCGTGGTACTGGATGCCCGGATCGGCGCAGGCCCATGCGGCATGGCCCACCTGTTCCCACAGATCGCGCGCCTTGATGGTTTTGGAAACGGTGCCGTCCTTGCGGTTGATCAATTCCCAGTCGCCATCGGTTTCGACAGCCTTGAGAAACGCATCGGTGACACGGATCGAGTTGTTGGAGTTCTGGCCGGACACGCTGGAATAGGCTTCGGAATCCCAATCGGTGTCATAGGTCGGAAATTCGATGCTGGTGTGGCCCTGTTTGGCGTAATCCAGCACCCGTTTGATATAGGTTTCCGGAATGCAGACTTTTTTGGCATCCTTTACCGCGGCTTTCAGCGCGTCGTTCACCTTGGGGTCGTAGGCGTCTGCTTCGGCGCCATCCCATGTGCGGATCGCATCAAACAGCGCATTCAGCTTTTGTTCGTGCATTTTTGATCCGGCAACGATGCTGGCCACTTTCTGCTCTTCGATGACCTTCCAGTTGATGAAATCCTCGATATCGGGGTGGTCGGCATCGACGATCACCATCTTGGCCGCGCGCCGTGTGGTGCCGCCCGATTTGATCGCGCCTGCGGCACGGTCACCGATTTTCAGAAAGCCCATCAAGCCCGAGGATTTTCCGCCGCCTGACAGCTTCTCGCCCTCGCCGCGCAGCATCGAAAAGTTCGATCCGGTGCCCGACCCGTATTTGAAGAGGCGTGCTTCCCGCACCCACAGGTCCATGATGCCGCCTTCGTTCACCAGATCGTCCTGCACGCCCTGAATGAAACAGGCATGCGGCTGGGGGTGTTCATAGCTGCTGGTGGATTTGGTCAGTTCGCCGGTGGCATAATCGACATAGTGGTGGCCCTGTGCCGGACCGTCGATGCCATAGGCCCAGTGCAGGCCGGTGTTGAACCACTGTGGGCTGTTGGGCGCGGCGCGCTGGGTGGCCAGCATGTAGCGCATTTCATCGAAATAGGCGCGCGCATCTTCTTCGTCGGTGAAATAGCCGCCCTTCCAGCCCCAATAGGCCCAGGCGCCCGCCAGACGGTCGAACACCTGTTTCGAGGACGTTTCTCCGCCCATTTCGACATCGTCGCCATCAGGGACGCAACGCCACAGGAATTCGGGAATGCCCTTTTCCTTGACGCGTTTCATTTTCGAGGGAACACCGGCTTTGCGGAAATATTTCTGGGCGATCACGTCGCTGGCAACTTGGCTCCATTTGGCCGGCACTTCGACGTTGTCCAGACGGAACACGATTGTTCCATCAGGGTTGCGGATTTCGGACACAGTGCTGATGAAATCCAGCGCCGCGTATGCGTCCTGACCTGCCTTTGTAAATTTCCGTTCAATTTTCATGTTACCGCTGCCTCATTCCCAGCATTTCGTTTTGCACCAGATGCTGTCGCATCACCGTCATTGCGGCCGGCACACCCTGTGCCAAAAAAGAAGCAGGCAAAGACGTCCATCCGGCCGCCCTGTACGAAAAAAGGCTGCCCCGGATCACCGATTGATCCATGTGTTGTGGTTTACTGTCCGTCCCTGCCAGCGCCGCCCGCTAGATAGAAACACTAGATGTTGTGGCTGCTTCGTTGGCCTGCACAACCTGACGTATGAACCCCCTCAGCGTCAACGCATTTTTAAAAGTTTTTTGACATCTTTTGACTTGACCATTGCCGTCCCGTCAGGTGCGGCAATGGCCCATGTGATTCATTACCGGACACGTGGCCAACCCGACCCGCCTGCCCTGACCGGCAAAACCCAAATAAAGCGGGTCACTTACGCCACAAACCTAAGAGTTTTGTTTACCCAAGGGCACCTGCTGTGCGGAACCGGATCATGTATTTTGGGCCCCATTGTCGCGCTGCCTGTTTCATGTTCATCTGGGCCCAAGGGAACAGACGGGATGACGATATGCACCGAATCTTTTTGATCATCATGCTGGCTGTTGCAGGATGCACACCCATAAATGGGGGGGCAGATCCGGCGGACGGGCGCACCGCAGCCCGATTCAGCGAGCGCCCCGACGATCTGTTTGCCGCGCTAGAGACAACCTGTTCTGATCCCAGCGACACCTTCGTGCGCGAAAGTGCGGATCGGGTGCAATGCCGGTCGTTTCTGCCGCCCGAACCGACTGCAGCGCTGATCCTGAATTACGATGGAACGCTGGATGATCTGCCCAAACTGGTGGTTCAGTTTTCGGGACAGCGAGATGTAGACGGATATGTGCTGGAAAACAGCTATTACGTAAGCGTTCCGCAAAAACGCGGGCCCGCGCTTCAGGTGCGGCAGGGTGATTGGCTGGTCGAACGCAGAATGCGCGCCCTGATGCGCGCTGCGGGCGGATCGCCGGTCTGAACCGACGATCCTGATGGAAGCGCTCTGTGCCAACGCCTTAGGGGGACAGCGGCACACAGCGAACAACGAGCCCCTGTTATTATCCAGCAGCCCCCACTTTGCGCTTACGGCGCGCCACTAGTAAAAGACCCAGACCGCCAGCCAGCAAAGGCGCGGTTGTGGGCAACGGCACCGCAGATACGGCATGGGCCGTGGTGCGGAGTGTGAAGCTTGATGCGTCTATATCACCAAGCGATATCGCGTAGTTGAGGTTCAGGTTGGCCAGATCCTCAATCGCGCCGGTTGCGAAAATGTCTTCCCACGGATCACTGGCATCTGTCAGAATGGCGATGATCTCGTCCAATGTACCGGTTTCAAAGACGTCCAGTGTCTGACCAGGGGTACAGTTCGTTGGATTTCCCACTTCGCAGGTTTCCCCGACGGTGCGGCGCAGTTCCCATTCGTCCGCGCCGGTCTGCCATGCCATCAGCAGGTTGTCGGTGTCTGCATCATCATCGAAATCCCAGAACAGGCCATCAACCACATCCTCTTGCGAATTCCACGCACCGAACATGTTGAAGTATTCGCCGTAATAGCCTGCGGTCGAAATCATCGTATCGGTCTGGACCAGATCAAACCCTGTGCGGTCGCTGGCAAAGAAGCCGTCAATCAGGAAATTCGGGCTGTCATCGGCCGCGCCGAACAGACCAAAGGGAAATTGCGACGTGGATGACAGGCCGCTGTCGTTAGGCTGTGCCGAAAACTCGGTGGAAAAGGTCAGCTGATCTCCGGTTGCGGCAGTGAAACCGCTACCCACCCCAAAGCCAAGTTCAACCGTGACACCGTCAATCTGCTGCCCGCTGACGTTAATCAGCCGTCCAACTGGATTCTCGGGGGCGGACCGGTGTCTTCGTAGCTTAGGTTTTCTACTTTCAGGCCCGGGCTGATGGCTTCGGGTGGATCAAACACGATTTGTCCACTGCTAGTCGCAGACCCGACACCGCCGGTTACATCCGCATTATAGATCACGCTTACTCCGGGAAGCTGGTTTTCGGCGGGAGTGTCTTCCACCGGAATCGGCGCTGGCGTCGACACCACGTTGTCAGTGTTCCAGCCGGTAATAGACGCCGCAGACACCATCTGGGTTGATCCCAGCAATAGCGCCATGCCCATCATGGCGATCGGTGCCCTGTTGCTTTTACTTAACTTCATTCTTTGTAACTCCTTCACTTTACCAGACCCACCAGTTCGGCGGCCCCACCGTCGTCACCGCGTTGTTGTTCAAACACACAAAAGGGATTCGTGAACGCGGACCCGAATGCCTTATCCTGAAGCGAATAATAAATTCGCAATTTGATATATATCAAAAGAACGATGTAACTTGAGGATTTTTTCTGGGATCGGCCAAAACAGACTGTTTCGATTTAGCAATCAAACAGCGTCAACAGCACTTTTGATACGCGAAAACAGCGCATTATAGTCAAAAGAAAGATGCAAGAATCACGCCTGAAAGAACGCGCTCACCCGAACGGACGGCACTGGTTTTCAATAAGCCGCTGCGGGTTATTGTGCAGTCAGAACGGCCGAAACCGGCGCCAGTGCAATGCGCCCTGCCCGATCCTGCAGGCCCCACAAAAGCAGTGCGGAAATCGTATCGGGGCGAAGGCGGCCAACCATGATCACGCCACCTTCCTGACCGGCCTTGAACGCGGCCTGATCCAGAAAACGGCGGATCACAACGGCATCCTGCCCTGCCCCGTCAAAATCGCGGAATAAGGTGGCGGCAGGCACGCCGTCGCGCAAGGCCAGTTTCTGCACCGTGTTCAGACCTTTGGGTTGCGTGACCAGCCCCATACCAGCGTCGGCAAGGATCGCCGTCACCTGATCCGACATTTCGCGATTGCCCTGAATGCCCGTACCCGGACCTTCCAGAACGGCCACGGCTTCAGGCAGTGCGGCCAGAGCCACGCTCATCGACACTTCGGTATCGGTTGCGGAACTGACTTCGGGAAGATTAACCAGCGCCATCACTTCGAACCCGTCAGCACGATAACGCGCCATCTTTTCGGCCGCATTCGGCAGGCTTGTGTCAACCGCGAACGTCACAGGATAGGGAAAGGATGACAGCGCGTCAGCCCCTGCGGCGCCACCGGAAATGCCGGTTCCGTCATCCATCAGAACGATGGCCATCAAAGGCTTTTCATCGGGGTTTTCAAACGGGGCGGCAAAGCGCTGGATCGGCAGCAGGTCGGAGTTGAAATCCAGCGTTCCGGTAACCGTTTCGGCAACCGGTTCCTCTTGCGGTGTGTCGCCCAGGGTCGGCAACCGATTTGTCGCCACATTGGGGGCCAGTTTCGAAAGATCGCTGGCTGGCGCGCCTATTCCTGTCGGGCTTTGGGCTTGTTCGCTTTGTGTTTGCGCCTGTGAAATGTCCGGCGTCTGTTCCGGCTCTGGCGCGGTTGCGTCCGGTGTTTCGGGTTCCGGTTGAACCGGCTCTACGGGGGCTTCTGCCGCGGCTGTATCCACCTCGGGTTCTGCATCCGGGGTTGGTGCGGGCACCGGGGCCGCTTCCTCAACCACAGTTGCAGGCGCTGCCGGTTCGGGCAGCGGGGCGGTTACTGTTTCCGTTTCGGGCGCGTCAAGCGACTGTTCGGGTTGCGATACCTGCGGAGTAGCGGGCTGCGCCGGTTCGGTTGAAACCGATGCTGTCGCATCGCTGCTGGGGGCTTGAGGCACTGTGCCCTGTTCCAGAACCGGGGCGGGCGTTTCTGCCCCGACGTCAACCGCGCCAGTCTTGGCCGATTGGGCGGGTTCGGACAGTTCGGCGCTTTCCGCCGTCACATCGGGCGCGGGTGTGGGTGCTGTATCCGGAACCAGGGCGGCGGGTTCGGATTGTGCGTCCGGCATGGTTTCCGGCGCTGTTGCAACGGGCCCGGCATCCTGTTCTGTCGCAACGGACGGCGTTGTTTCCGGCGTTTGTGCATCGGTGCTGACGGCATCGGGCGCGGTTGCCGACACATCGGGTTTGGCTGGTCCGTCACTGAGCACCGAAACCGTTCCGGCCACACCCAATGACAGCAAACTGCCCCACATCACCCCGCTCAAGAATCCGCGTGCCACTGCTTTGTCCTCTGCCTTTGTGTCGTTCTCTGCCTCTGACTTGCGGCGCGCCAACCCTTGACGCTGCCCCGCAAGACTGAACATGTATGTCCGAACTCTTTATACAGCCATGCAGGCGTCAGCCTCCAGCCCCAGTTTCGCAAAGTTTCGCCTATGCTCTTGCTTATCGATAACTATGACAGCTTTACCTACAACCTTGTCCACTATCTTGGGGAACTTGGTGCCGATGTGGTGATTAAGCGCAACGATGCGATTGGTGTGCAACAGGCCATGGCGCTGAACCCTGCGGGCATTTTATTGTCGCCGGGGCCGTGCGATCCCGATCAGGCCGGTATCTGCCTGGCGCTGACAAAAGCTGCGGCAGAAACCCGCACACCGCTGATGGGGGTTTGTCTGGGGCATCAGACCATCGGGCAGGCGTTTGGCGGCAAGGTTGTACGCTGCCACGAGATTGTACATGGCAAAATGGGCCGGATGCACCACACCGGCAGCGGCCTGTTTGCCGGATTGCCCACCCCGTTCGAGGCGACGCGCTATCATTCGCTGGTTGTCGATCGCGCCACCCTGCCCGACTGCCTGACTGTCACGGCAGAGCTTGAGGACGGAACCATCATGGGCCTGCAACACAGTGAATTGCCGATCCACGGTGTGCAGTTTCACCCCGAATCCATAGCATCCGAGCATGGGCACGCCCTGCTCAAGAATTTCCTGAAAGAACTGAAAGTCCCGGCATGAGTGACGCGCTTAAACCCCTGATCGACGCGGCGGCACATGGCCCGCTGACCCGTGCACAGGCTGAAACCGCCTTTGGTATCCTGTTTGAAGGCGAAGCGACCCCGTCACAGATTGGCGGATTGCTGATGGCATTGCGCACGCGCGGCGAAACCGTTGATGAATACGCCGCTGCCGCCGCCGTGATGCGGGCCAAGTGCCACAAGGTCAAAGCGCCCGAAGGTGCGATGGATATTGTCGGTACGGGGGGCGACGGCAAAGGCACGCTGAACATTTCCACGGCGACGGCGTTCGTTGTTGCCGGTGCCGGTGTGCCGGTGGCCAAACATGGCAATCGCAACCTCAGTTCGAAATCCGGAGCTGCTGATGCGCTGACCCAGATGGGGTTCAACGTGATGGTCGGCCCCAAAGTGGTGGAGCGCGCCATTGCCGAGGCAGGGATCGGGTTCATGATGGCCCCGATGCACCATCCGGCCACCGCCCATGTGATGCCGACGCGGGCGGAATTGGGGACGCGTACAATCTTTAACATTCTGGGTCCGCTGACCAATCCTGCGGGTGTGAAACGGCAGTTGACCGGTGCCTTTTCGCGCGATCTGATCCGTCCGATGGCCGAAACGCTGGGCCAGCTTGGATCGGAACGCGCCTGGCTGGTACACGGATCGGACGGCACCGATGAATTGACGATCACCGGCGTCAGCTGGGTATCGTCACTGGACACCGACGGGTCGGTAAGCGACATTGAGGTTCATCCCGAAGACGCCGGATTGCCGGTGCATCCTTTCGAAGCTATTCTTGGCGGCACACCGGAAGAAAATGCGCGCGATTTCAAGGCGCTGTTGTCCGGCGTTCATTCGGCTTACCGCGATGCGGTCCTGCTGAATGCAGCCGCTGCACTGATGGTGGCAGATGCCGTGCCTGATCTCAAATCAGGCGCGGAAATGGCTGTGCACAGTATTGACAGCGGTGCAGCGCAAGACAGACTGACGGCCGCCGCCCGCATTACACAGGACGCCACATGACCAAGACTATTCTGGACAAGATCAAAGCCTATAAACTGGAAGAGGTTGCCGCTGACAAGGCGGCCAAACCGCTGGAAGCCGTCGAAGAGGCGGCCCGCACCGCACCTGAAATCCGGCCGTTCACAGATGCTTTGTTCGCCGCGATGCGCAGCGGATACGGCCTGATTGCGGAAATCAAGAAGGCCAGCCCCTCCAAAGGACTGATCCGCGCCGATTTTGATCCGGCGGCCCTTGCCGCGGCCTATGCAGAAGGTGGTGCAACCTGTCTTTCGGTGTTGACCGATACGCCGTCTTTTCAGGGGGCCAAGGATTATCTGGTCGAAGCGCGCGCCGCCTGCGCGTTGCCGGTGCTGCGCAAGGATTTCATGTATGACCCCTATCAGGTGGTCGAGGCCCGCGCATTGGGCGCAGATTGCATTCTGATTATCATGGCGTCGGTTTCGGATGCACAGGCGCAGGAGCTGGAAGCAACGGCCACGGAATGGGGTATGGACGCTCTGATCGAAGTGCATGATCAGGCCGAGCTTGAACGTGCTGGCGCGCTGACATCGCACCTGATCGGCATCAACAACCGCAATCTCAAAACCTTTGAGACCACGCTCGACACCACGCGCACCCTGTCCAAACTTGTGCCTGCAGATCGTACCATTGTCTGCGAAAGCGGGTTGTCCACCCCTGCAGATCTGGCGGATATCGCGCGTTATGGTGCCCGCTGTTTCCTGATCGGCGAAAGCCTGATGCGGCAGGATGATGTGGCGGAGGCAACCCGCGCGTTGCTGGCCAATCCGCTGTTGCCGGGGGGCATGTGATGCCCCTGACGCATTTCGATAAGAAGGGCGAGGCGCATATGGTCGATGTGTCGGAAAAACCTGTGACAGATCGCATCGCTGTGGCCGAAGGTCACATCAGCATGGCGGCGCAAACCTTTGAAATCATTTCTGAAGGTAGCGCCAAAAAGGGCGATGTTCTGGGTGTTGCGCGGCTTGCGGGGATCATGGGCGCCAAAAAAACCGCCGATCTGATCCCGCTGTGTCATCCGTTGCCAATTACCAAAGTGTCCGTTGAACTGACCCTTGATCCCGATCTGCCCGGCGTGCGCATCACCGCAACCGTCAAGACCGGCGGCCAGACAGGCGTGGAAATGGAAGCGCTGAGTGCCGTCAGCATCGCCGCGCTGACCGTCTATGACATGACCAAGGCTGTGGACAAGGCGATGGAAATCGGCGGCATTCGTGTTGTTTTGAAAGATGGCGGTAAATCAGGTCGTTATGAGGCAAAATGAAAGTGATCAACACGGTGTTTGACGCGATCACGCGATGTTGCCTGCACAGGGGTTGCGCATGATCACCGTTTCCGAGGCGCTGGACCAGCTTTTCGCATTGGTACGCACGACCGGTGTGGAATACGTTCCCCTGATCGAGGCGGCAGGCCGCTCTTTGGCGCTGGATGTCAGCGCAGGTCGTGATCAGCCGCCGTTTGCCGCGTCATCAATGGACGGCTATGCCATTCGCGCGGATGAGGCGCAACCGGCGGCGATGTTCAAGGTTGTGGGCGAAGCGGCGGCGGGCCATCGCTGGCAAGGCAGTGTTGCTGCCGGACAGGCGGTGCGCATCTTTACCGGTGCGCCGGTGCCCGATGGTGCCGGATTTATCGCCATTCAGGAAGACGTGACGCGCAAGGGCGATCTGATCACGCTTAACCCCGATCTGGGCAGCAAGAACAACATCCGTCCTGCCGGTGCCGATTTCACCTCAGGAACAACAATGACCGCACCGCGCCTGCTTAGCCCGCAGGACGTGGCATTGCTGGCATCGATGAACGTGGCAACAGTCCCGGTACATCGCAAACCCGTGGTGGCCATCATCGCCACAGGTGACGAACTGGTGATGCCGGGCGAAAGCCCCTCGCCCGACCAGATCATTGCATCCAACAGTTTCGGATTGCATGCGATGCTGCGCAATCTGGGCGCCGATCCGCGTTTGCTGCCGATTGCGAGGGATACGGAACGATCCCATGAAACGGCATTTGATCTGGCCGCCGGCGCCGATCTGATCCTGACGATCGGGGGCGCGTCTGTTGGCGATCACGATCTGGTGGCCGGCGTTGCGGCCCGGTTGGGGATGGAACAGAGTTTTTACAAAGTGCGCATGCGCCCGGGCAAACCGCTGATGGCGGGCACATTGAAAGGATCCGCGATGGTTGGCCTGCCGGGCAATCCGGTGTCGGCCATGGTGTGTGGGCAGATTTTTGTAGCGCCGATGATCCGTGTGATGCTGGGCCAACCGCCGGCGCCCACTCCGCGCCAAAACGCACAACTGGCCGCGCCGCTTGGCGCAAACGGGCCGCGCGAACATTACATGCGCGCCCGCGTCGAGGCCGGCAAGATCACCGCGCATGACCGTCAGGACAGTTCGTTGCTGACGGTGCTGGCCTCGGCCAATGCGCTGCTGGTGCGCGCACCTGATGATCCGGCGCAGCCGGTCGGAACTTTGGTCAGCTATATCCCGATCTGATCGCGCTTGCCGTTACGGCAGCAACAGGTTGACACAAAACGGGAACATGCGTAGAACAAAAAGAAACGCATCAGCCGGAGGCGCGAAGCATGTTAACCAAGAAGCAACTGGATTTGCTGGAATTTATCCAGAAACGCGTACAACGTGACGGGGTCCCGCCCAGTTTCGACGAAATGAAGGAAGCGCTGGATCTGCGATCAAAATCCGGCATCCACCGCCTGATCACCGCGCTGGAAGAACGCGGCTTTATCCGGCGTCTGGCGCACCGCGCCCGAGCAATTGAGATTGTGAAACTGCCCGAAAGTCTGGGCGGCGCGCCGACATCGGGCTTTCAGCCCCGCGTTATTCAGGGTGACAAACCCGATGTTCCCCCGCCTGCGGCAGCACAGGCTGTATCGGGCACATTGTCCGTCGAACTGCCCCTGATGGGCCGGATCGCCGCCGGTGTCCCGATCGAAGCGATCAGCGATTTCACCAGAAACGTGGCCGTTCCGGGCCATATGCTTTCGGGCAAGGGTGATCATTATACACTTGAAGTCAAAGGTGATTCCATGATCGACGCCGGTATCAACGACGGCGATGTGGTCGTGATCCGCGAAACCAGCGTGGCGGATAACGGCGATATTGTTGTTGCCCTTGTCGAAGACCACGAGGCGACGCTGAAGCGGTTCATGCGCAAGGGCAACGCAATCGCGCTTGAAGCGGCGAACCCGGCCTATGAAACCCGTGTGTTCCCCGAAGACAAGGTGAAGGTTCAAGGCCGTCTGGTCGGGTTGATCCGCACCTATTGATCACGCCGCACGAAATCCAATATGCCGCCCCGCGTATCCGTCGCGGGGCGGCTTTTATTTTGGGTATCTGCGCCCGCTGTCGTTCGAGTTCCAAAGCCGCGCGCCCGTGATATCCTTGGCGGTGACGAAACGCACCTGCCCCTTGTCCGCATAAAGCGCTACGCTGCCGGTTTCACGCAGCCGCACCGGATCAAAGACGTCGCAGGCCAGCGCCGTTTCGGTGGGCACAGAAAACACCAGTATACCGCCTTTGATGCATTCGGCCTGCGCGGCGGCTTTTTTCCCGATGACGTGGGTCAGTGGTACGCCGCCCACATATGTCTGGCGAATACGGTCAGGCTGCCCATCCCAGCGGCTGGCGGCCTTTTCCTGATCGGCCCCGTCGCCATCGTTTTCCAACCAGTTCAACGCGATAAACCCGGCACCGCGCGGCTTGCTCAGCGCGCGGCCCTGATCTGTCATCACCCCGACCAAAGCGCCGGTATCAGCAATCAGAACCTGCGGTCGGTCAACCTGCGCCCACAGGGCCACGGCCAGCACCATCGGCACAAGACCACCCCAGCGCACCCGCCCCTGCCACAGGATCAGGAACAGTGCGCCGATTGCGATCAGGGGTAAAACCGCCGGTCCCGGCCCCTGCACGTAACCTTGCGCATTGTCCAGCCCCGCAACCCAGTGCGCGACACCCAGGATCCAGCGCAGGCCCAGCCCCATGGCCCAGAGGCCCAGTGCCTCGGCCCCGAAAGGCGCAAGACACGCGGCCAGAACAGCCGCCGGTATAACCAGAATGCCCATCAGAGGCACCGACAACAGGTTCGCGATCAAGCCGAAATGCGACACCGTGTTGAAATGCGCCGCCCCGATGGGCGCGGTTGCGACCCCCGCCACGGCAGAAGAGATGACAACCGCCAGAACCGGGCGCAGCCAGACCGGCCCCAACGTGATCTTGCGGTCACGCAATGTGCCAAATACGGCGACAAGAGCCGTTGTCGCGGCAAAGGACATCTGGAAACCCGGGCCAAGCAAGGCTTCGGGGCGCAACAGCAAGACCAGAATGGCGGCCACCGCCACGGCGCGCAGGGATATGGCCCGTCTGTCGACCATGACGGCACACAGCGCTACGGCAACCATGATGAATGCCCGTTCGGTGGCTACATTGCCGCCCGACAGCCCCAGATAGATGGCGGCTGCACACAGGGCAAACCCCGCGGCCAGCTTTTTTGAGGGCACGCGCAACGCCACAAATGGTAGCAATGCAACCGCAACCCGCACCGCCGAAAACACGAACCCCGCCAGCAGCCCTATATGCAGGCCGGAAATCGCCAGCAGATGCGCCAGGTTGCTGGCGCGCAGCGCGTCCAGCGCGGATTGTGATATCGCGCTGCGATCCCCGGTGGTCACGGCGGCCGCAAACCCGCCAATGTCACCTTCCAACACCTGCTGCACCCGCGCAGAAGCCGCCATACGAACCGAAAAAACGCCCAATCCGCCACGCCATCCTTGCGGGGCATTCAGCGCGACAATCGGCACGCGGGTGTAACCGACCGCGCCCAACCGCTGGAACCAGGCGTGGCGCTGAAAATCAAAACCGCCGGGTTCTACCGGGCCTGAGGGCGGTGACAGGTGGCCCGTTGTCATGATCCGCAAACCCGGCAAGGGGGTCGCGCCTGTTGCATCCCCGTGCAGGGAAATGCGCACACGTGTGGGGGTGCGCGGTGCTGAAATCCGCCCCAGAACCACCTGATCCAGCGTCAGACGCACCGCATCCGAAGCCGAGCGGTCGATGCCGATGATCCGCCCTTCCACAGGGCCGTAATAGCGCCAGCCCAGCACCGGCTCGCCCACCTGATAGGCGCGCGTTCCCGCGATCACGAAACCGGCGCCGACCAAAGCGAGCGCCCAGACCAGCGGACCGATGATCCCACCGCAGCGCTTTGCGGCAAGTGCGGCACACCCCGAAAGGATCGTGCACGGCACATAGACCCAGACCGGCGGTTCAAAGCGCAAAGCGAAGTAGACAGCAATACCCGCGGCCAGACAGACCGGCACCCATGGAAACAGAAAGCCGCGCTGGTTCAGAACAATTGCCCCGATGTGATCGCGCAAAGCGGTGCTGCGCATGCTTGCCCCCGTTTGCGGCTATGGGTAGACAGTTTGGACCACGCTATGCCCGGCATGGTTACGGAAAGGTAAAGGCCCGCAATGTCCCAGAATGTCGTCACCCGTTTTGCCCCGTCGCCCACGGGGTTCCTGCATATCGGCGGGGCGCGTACGGCGTTGTTCAACTGGCTTTATGCACGCGGACGCGGCGGCAAGTTTCTGTTGCGGATCGAAGATACCGATCGCGCACGTTCTACCCCCGAAGCGACAGCCGCCATTTTGCAGGGCCTGGACTGGCTGGGACTGGACCATGACGGCGAGGTGATCAGCCAGTTCGAAGGTGCTGTGCGCCATGCCGAAGTGGCCCATGAATTGCTGGACGCCGGAAAAGCCTATAAATGTTTCGCCACGCAGAACGAGATTGAGGCGTTTCGCGAAACAGCGCGTGCCAGCGGCCAATCCACCCTGTTTCGCAGCCCGTGGCGTGATGCCGATCCTGCCACGCATCCCGATACGGCCTATGTGATCCGTATCAAGGCCCCGACCCAAGGCGTGACCGTGATCCGCGACCGTGTTCAGGGCGATGTCAGCATCGGAAATGACCAGTTAGACGATATGGTTTTGCTGCGCAGTGATGGCACACCTGTCTACATGCTGGCCGTGGTGGTGGACGATCATGACATGGGTGTCACCCATGTGATCCGGGGTGACGATCATCTGAACAACGCGGCGCGCCAGATGATGATCTATGACGCGATGGGATGGGATGTGCCTGTCTGGGCGCATATCCCCCTGATCCATGGACCTGACGGCAAAAAGCTAAGCAAACGCCACGGCGCACTGGGCGCGCAGGAATACCAGATCATGGGCTATTCTGCGGCCGGTATGCGCAATTACCTTGCCCGGCTGGGATGGAGCCACGGCAACGATGAATTCTTTACCGATGAACAGGCGCTTGACTGGTTCGATCTGGACGGCATTGGCAAAAGCCCGGCCCGTTTTGACACCAAGAAACTCGAGAATCTGAGCGGGCAGCACATCGCGGCTTCGGATGATGCTGCATTGCAGCAAGAAATCGCGGAATTTCTGGCCGTCAGCGGTGCCGACCCGCTGACACCGGAACAAAATGATGGTCTGGGACGTGCGATGTATTGCCTCAAGGAACGGGCGCGCACTTTCCCTGAATTGCTTGATAAGGCTGTGTTTATTCTGTCTTCCCGTCCAATCTTGCCGGACGAGAAGGCCGCTGTCCAGCTTGATACGGTATCCCGTGGTATACTGAAAGAATTGACGCCGCACTTGCAAAATGCTAGCTGGACGCGAGACGATCTGGAGGAGGTCATGTCCCGCTTTGCCGAGGCCAAGGGGACCAAGTTCGGAAAACTGGCAGGCCCACTGCGCGCGGCGCTTGCCGGACGGACAATGACACCTTCGGTATTTGATATGATGCTGGTGCTGGGGCAGGATGAAACCGTGGCCCGACTGGCCGATGCATCGCAGGTATAAAGACGGTCACACGCTGTTGAGCTTTGCGTGCCAAGATCGCTGATATTCAACCGGTCCCGCCGCCAAAGGACGGGACGCGCCGCGGCGGCATGATCCGCATGAAGCCCGGCCGATATAAAAGGGACGACCATGACAGAAAAAGCAAAATCCGCGACCCTGACCATTGATGGCACGCAATATGATCTGCCGATCTTTTCCCCCACGGCTGGACCGGACGTTGTCGACATCCGCAAACTTTATGCCCAGGCGGGCGTGTTCACCTATGATCCCGGCTTCACCTCGACCGCGAGCTGTGACAGCACGATCACCTTTATCGACGGTGGCAAGGGCGAATTGTTGCACCGTGGTTATCCAATCGACCAGCTGGCCGAAAAATCGCACTATCTGGAAGTGTGTTATCTGCTGATGAACGGCGAATTGCCGAATGCCGCCGAACTGGAAGATTTCGAAGGCCGCATCACCCGCCACACGATGGTGCATGAACAGATGCACAATTTCTTTCGCGGGTTCCGCCGCGATGCGCACCCGATGGCGACGATGGTGGGTGTTGTGGGCGCGATGTCGGCGTTTTATCATGACAGCACCGACGTCAATGATGAATGGCAGCGCGAAGTTGCCGCGATGCGCCTGATTGCCAAGGTGCCAACGATTGCTGCAATGGCCTACAAATACTCGATCGGGCAGCCGTTCGTGTATCCGCGCAACGATCTGGATTACGCAGCCAATTTCCTGCACATGTGTTTTTCGGTCCCGGCCGAGGAGTATGTGGTGAACCCGATCATCGCCCGCGCGATGGACCGGATTTTCACCCTGCATGCGGATCACGAACAGAACGCATCCACATCCACTGTGCGGCTGGCCTCGTCCTCTGGGGCGAACCCGTTCGCCTGTATCGCCGCCGGCATTGCCTGCCTTTGGGGTCCGGCCCATGGCGGCGCCAATCAGGCCTGTCTGGAAATGCTGCAAGAGATTGGCACACCAGACCGCATCCCCGAATACATCGCCCGCGCCAAGGACAAAGACGATCCGTTCCGCCTGATGGGCTTTGGCCACCGTGTTTACAAAAATACAGACCCGCGCGCCAAGGTTCTGAAACAGTCCGCGGACGAGGTTCTGGAACTGCTGGGTGTTGAAAACAACCCGACGCTGCAAGTGGCCAAGGAACTGGAAGCGGCGGCTTTGGCCGATCCCTATTTCGTTGAGAAAAAGCTGTTCCCGAATGTCGATTTCTACTCCGGCATCATTCTGGAAGCGATCGGATTCCCGACATCAATGTTCACGCCGATCTTTGCGTTGTCGCGCACGGTGGGCTGGGTATCGCAGTGGAAGGAAATGATCGCCGATCCGCAAAACAAGATCGGCCGCCCGCGCCAGCTTTATCTGGGCGAAACCCTGCGCGATTACGTGGATATCGAAGACCGCTAACTGCTTGCGGACGATTCTGCGACAGCACTAAAAAGCGCCTTTGTTCAGTGAAACAAGGGCGCTTTTTCCGTTAATCCGGTGCGACATGACCCTATTGGCGACAGAAACGAAACAGTGGCGTGATTTTCTTGACAGGCAGCCCACCCAGAACCTAACAAAGTATTAACGCGAGTGCGCGGAGTAAGGGGTATCACGCTGGTCCGGTTGTTTTGGACCCAGCCATAGCAGGGCAATTCCTGCGGCATAGGCACCTGGGGTGCACTGACACATCTTTATTCCATCCACTTGTGTGCGCTGCGTGCAGCGTCGTGCATATTCCGTGGGGGGATAGAACTATGTTAACGACCATCTTTTTCATCAGTGCGATACTGTGGGGGTGGGCCGCTGTCGAAATTGCCGATGCCATCGACGATGATGACGAAAACGACGGCGACGACGACAGCTTTGGCACCGAGGCTGATGACGAACTGCGGACCGGCGCGGGCAACGATCTAATTCAGGCCGCGGCGGGCGATGATCTGCTGGATGGCGGCACCGGTGCCGACACCCTGCGCGCCGGCGATGGCAGTGATGTGGCCCTTGGCGGCAACGGGCCGGATACCTTGCGCGGCGGTGACGGTGACGATCTGCTGTCGGGTGGCAATGGCAACGATATCATTTTTGGTGAAAAGGGCGATGATCTGGTTGCCGGAGATGATGGCGATGATCAGGTTGCTGGCGGGGCTGGTGACGATATTGTCATCGGCGGCGAAGGGGCCGATATCCTGACCGGCAACAATGACGACGACATTCTTGTCGGCGGTCGGATCGGCGTCGATGATCTGGACGAAGACCAGCTGACCCAACTGCGCGCGGGCGAAGACCTTGAAACCGTGCTGGGCCTTGCGCCGGGCGATGCTATCACGCCCGTTGATGATGGCGATCCGGACACTCTGGACGGCGGGTTTGGCCAGGACACACTGATATTGGGTGTTGGCGATACCGGAACCGGTGGTGGCGCGGCAGATAACTTCATGCTGTTGCTGGAACAGGCGGCCGAAGGCGGCGCGACAATCACGGATTACAACGGTTCGTCCGATCAGATCCTGATCCTGCCCGATGATCCCAATGCCGATCCGGTGATCAGCATTCAGGACGATGGCGACGATGCACTGGTGCTGGCCGATGGCGAGATACTGGCCATTGTGCTGGGTGCTGCAGGCAGCCTGACACCTGCAGATGTGATCATTGCATCGCCACTTGTCGCGGCATAGGGCGGCTTTGCACACCCTGCCCTTTTAGTCAGCCCCAGAAAGATCAGCGGCCTTCGTATTGCGCGGGCCGTTTTTCCATGAAAGCCACAACACCTTCCTTGAAATCGCGGGTCTTGCCACATGCGCCCTGAACACGGGCCTCAAGCAGCAACTGATCATCCAATGTGTTATCAAAACTGCCGCGGATCGTATCCTTGACGCCTTTGTAAGCGGCGGTCGGACCCTTGGCGAGGTGCGCCGCACGGGCGCGCCAGTGATCGGCAAAACCGTCATCCGCCACCGATTCCCAGATCATGCCCCAGTCATCGGCCTGCTGGGCGGTGATCTTGTCGGCAAAAAGTGCTGCCCCCATCGCCTTGGCCATGCCCATCTGACGGGGCAGGAAATAGGTACCGCCAGCATCGGGGATCAGGCCGATCCGGGTGAATGCCTGAAGGAAATATGCGCTTTGCGATGCAATCACCACGTCTGCGGCCAGCGCAAGGTTGGCCCCAGCACCCGCGGCGGGGCCGTTTACGGCGGTGATCGTTGGCACGGGGCAGTCGTAGATCGCCCGCAGCATCGGCACGTATTCGTCGCGCAGCGTGCGTTCCAGATCCAGATTGGCGGCGCTGGCCCGGTCGCCCAGATCCTGACCGGAACAGAACGCGCGCCCTGCCCCTGTCAGCACCACGACCCGCGCCTCTGCGCCGGCGGTTTGAACGGCATGGGTGATCTCGGCGCGCATCTGCGTGTTCAGCGCGTTCATCACGTCCGGACGGTTCAGCGTGACAACCGCCGCGTCATTCTCAATCTCCAGGGTGATCGTCTGATATTCCATCTCGTGCCTCGCCATGTTGCAGTTTGCGGCACGGTATCGGCGGGCGCTAAGCGTGAAAAGCGAAACCGGACGTCATTGTTCCAGAATTTTCTTCAGACGGGCCTTTTCCGCGTCGTTCAGCGCGGTTTCATGTTGCTGCGGGGCACTGGCACGGCCGCGCAGGTAAACCACCCCGATGCCCCCCGCCAGGATCAGCATCAGCGGCCCTGCGGCCCATAACAGCCAGTTTGATCCGCCAACTGTCGGCTGCAACAGAACGTATTCGCCGTAACGGTCGACAACAAAGTCAATCACCTCGTCATCGCTGTCCCCTGCGACCAGCCGTTCGCGCACCAGAAGCCGCAGATCGCGCGCAAGATCGGCATTGCTTTCATCAATGCTTTCGTTGCGGCAGACCAGACAGCGCAGGCCCTTGGACAGATCGCGCGCACGCTCTTCCAGCACCGGATCAGCCAGAATTTCATCAGGCTGCACCGCGCCGGCCGGCGCGGTCCACGCCATCATCGCCAGCGCCAAAACCCAGATTACGTGTTTCCAAAACGTCATTCCGCTGGCACACCTTGTGGCGTTTTTTTGGCGGCACCGGCGGCCACACGGAACCGTCTGTCCGACAGGCTAAGCGCGCCGCCAAGGGACATCAAAAAGCAGCCCATCCAGATCCAGTTGGTCAGCGGTTTGATGTAGGTCCGGATGGTCCAGCCACCGCTGGATTGCTGATCGCCAATAACCACATAGACATCGCGCAGAATTCGGTAATCGATCGCCGCCTCGGTCGTGGGCATTTGTGCCACGGGATAAATCCGCTTTTCAGGGCGCAGCACGGCGATTTCCTGTCCGTTTCTGGACAGCGAGATAACGCCGGTGGTGGACAGGAAATTCGGCCCCTCGACCTCCTTGACCTCTTGCAGGGTCATGGAATAGGCGCCGACCTCGAACGGGGTGCCAACCTGCACGACGCGGATGTCATCCTGTTCCCACGCCATCAGTCCAGCAATGCCGAACATCGTGACACCCAGACCGGCATGGGCAAACGCCTTGCCCCAATCCGCGCGGGGCAGACGTGTCAGGCGGGCCAAACGGCCACTGCCCCTGCCCGTACGCGACCAGATATCAACCGCCGCGCCAAAGACCAGCCACGCGCCCAGAAACAGGCCGATCGGGCCCATTCCGCTGCGTCCTGTCTGCATCGCAAAGGCCAGCACGGCCAGAGCCAGCGCCAGCGCAAACGCATAGCGCAGTTTCCAGAATGTCTGGCCCAGCCTGCCACGTTTCCATGGCAGCATCGCCCCAACCGGAAGGATCGCACCCAGAGCAACCATGAACGGCGTAAAGGCCATGTTGAAAAACGGCGGGCCGACGCTCAGCTTGCGATCAAAGAACATTTCCGCCACCAAAGGCCACATCGTGCCGACGAACACAACGAAACAAGCCACGGCCAGCAAGACGTTGTTCGCGATTAGCGCGCTTTCGCGGCTGACGGTTCCGAATATCCCCTTCGCCTCCATCACGCGGGCCCGCGCGGCAAACAACACCAGCGCCCCGCCCATGAAAAAAGCCATGATCATCAGGATGAAAACGCCGCGTTCGGGATCGTTGGCAAAGGCGTGGACCGATGTCAGAAGCCCCGAGCGCACGATGAACGTTCCGATCAGGGAAAAACCGAAGGCCAGAATGGCCAGCAGAATCGTCCAGCTTTTCAGGCTTTCGCGTTTTTCGACCACAATGGCGGAATGCAGCAATGCAGCGGCCAGAAGCCAGGGCATGAAACTGGCGTTTTCGACCGGATCCCAGAACCAGAACCCGCCCCAGCCCAGTTCATAATAGGCCCACCAGGACCCAAGCGCGATGCCGATCGTCAGGAAAATCCACGCCGCCAGCGTCCACGGACGCACCCAGCGGCCCCATGCGGCGTCCACGCGCCCTTCGATCAGGGCGGCAACGGCAAAGGAAAACGTCATGCTGAGGCCGACATATCCCAGATACAGAAACGGCGGATGGAAGGCGAGGCCCGGATCCTGCAGCAGAGGGTTCAGATCCTGCCCGTCAAAAGGCGGGACAGCCAGCCGCAGAAACGGGTTCGACGTGAACAGGATAAAGGCAAAGAATGCCACCGCAATCGCAGCCTGCACCGCCAGCACCCGCGCCTTGAGCGTGGGCGGAAGATTAGAACCAAACCATGCCGCCATCGCGCCGAACAGCGTCACGATCAACACCCACAGCAGCATTGATCCTTCATGGTTGCCCCAGACACCGCTGATTTTATACAACATCGGCTTGGCCGAATGGCTGTTCAGCACCACAAGTCGCAGTGAAAAATCAGATGTGACAAAGGCCCATGTCAGCGCCGCGAACGCAAAGCCCGTCAGCCAGAACTGCACTGTCGCGGCCGGTTCTGCCGCCGCCATCCATCCCGGCCAACGTTTATAGGCCCCGACCATGGGCACAATTGTCTGAAAAATGGCCACCATAAAGGCCAGGATGAGGGCGAAATGTCCGAGTTCTGTAATCATGACGCTGTTTATAATCGCCCGGACAGGCGCGGCCAATCACAATCGGACAGGAATGCGGTTCACATTGTCGCGGGGCGTCTGGTTTGCGCGCTTTTGCGCCATGCGCTTAGGGCTGCATTTTCTTCATCGCCATCCGGCACTTCCAGGGCAGCGGCCTCTTTCGGTCGGGTTTCCATGGTTTGCAGCTCGCGAAGGTTATTCAGAACCTCTGGGACACGCCCCATAGTGCCGACAATCTCGCGCTGGAACTGCTGCGATTTCACCTGATGGCGCGCCCCGAAATAGAACGACACCACGACGCCCAGCAACCACCACAGCGGTTCGGGCACCAGAACAATGCCCTGCATTCGCGCGGCGAACCACACCGGATCCACCATCGCCGCCACGAACAGGCCCAGCGTACCAAAGGCCATCGCCGGTCGCGGCAGACGGTTCAGCCCATCCATCAGCCTGTCGAAAGTGCCCTTGCGCGGAACGGCGAATTCGGCGGCATGCTGTTGCATCGCCTGTATTTGTATCGCCTCGCTGCGTTGTGCACCCGCTTCGGCGTTTTCGCGAAACACTTCGGCGGTATCACGGATGACGTTGCGCCCGTCGCCAAAGATCAGCCCGATGATCTGCCCGATCAGTCCCATGATTTTGTCCTTTCTTGAAATTGCGACACCGTCAGGTGGTAATGCGGTGCCATGAAGGTTTCGGCCCGCGTGATCCAGCCGCCCTTGCCGCCCTTTCGGGTGCGGGCATATTTACGGCTGGCGGGGCGGCGATCGGCCAGATCGAAGTAATATCTGCGCCGTTCAATCGCGTAGGCATCGGCCAGATGGGCGGGCCCGCGTTCATAGGCATCCGCCGCTGCCTTTTGCGTCTGTGGCCCGATCATACCGTCCGCGGTGATACCATACCCCATCTTAAGCAGCAGATTTTGAAGGATTTTCACAGCATTGGTACCGGCATTGACATACATATCGAACACGCTGCCATGTAGCGCGGCTGGCAAGCTGGCGATGTTCGGTCGTTTGAAGTAGTGGATCAGAAAGATATCGGTTGCCTGTTCGCGGCTAAGCGCCTGAACATCGCGGTGATCCGTTATCCCGTTGGCGTCCAGATCAATGCCAAGTCGGCGCAAGGTGCCAAGGGTCACGCCAAATTTGGTCGCGCCGCCCGGATCATCGGGATCGTTCACATAGCCGCCTTCGCGGGCGACAATTTCTTTCGCAATCTGTTGGATGTCGGGCATCGCACAGCCTCTGTTGGCATGTTCTATGCGACAGGAAACTGCGTATCAGACGTTAATTATTGTTGGAGACAGCGCGCGGTGTTTGCGGTTTATACCTAGTTTGTCGCCGCTTCGGACACCTGGTCGGGATCCTGATAGACGCCCTGCTCCTTCAGCGCGTCAATCACTTCGGCGGGCATGTAGGTTTCATCGTGTTTCGCAAGGATTTCCGTAGCTTCGAACACACCGTTCACGTAACTTCCGGTGCCGACCATGCCTTCGTTTTCGGAAAACAGATCGGGCAGAACGCCCGCATATGTCACCGGAACAGATGCGCCACCATCGGTCACACTAAAGCGGATGGTTTCACCCTCTCCACGTACGATACTGCCTTCTTCAACCAACCCGCCAATGCGGAACACTTCGGTCGGTTGCGGCGGTTCCGCCAGAATCTGCGAGGGCGCGCGGAAAAAGTTGATACCGTCGCGCATCGCGTATCCGATCAACACCACCGAAACAATCAGTGCCAGAAACGTAAGCAAAACCACTTGAATACGGCGGGTTTTCTTAAGGTTTTTCATCGCATCCTCTTACGGAAAAAGGGGTGCCAGCATTAACCCCTCGGTCTCATCCTCACCTAACATCAAATTCGCGTTTTGCAACGCCTGCCCGCTGCTACCTTTTGTCAGGTTATCCAGCGTGGCCACGACAATGGCGCGGTTTTCGATGCGGTCGGCAGTCACCCCGATATGGCAGAAGTTCGACCCGCGCACGTCATGGGTGCTGGGCGTTGCGCCAAAGGGCAACATGTGAATGAACACCTCGTCCGCGTAGGCGGTGCACAATGTATCATAAACGATTTGCGCATCGCCTTTGACATAACAGGTGGCCAGAATGCCGCGATTGGCGGGGATCAGGTGCGGTGTAAACTGCACTTTGACAGGGCGTCGGGCCAACCGGCTGAATTCCTGATCAAATTCACCCAGATGGCGGTGCGTGCCACCCACCGCATAGGCGTTGGTGCCTTCTGACAGTTCCGCGTGCAGCAGATTTTCCTTGAGGCTGCGCCCCGCACCGGAAACGGCGCATTTCAGATCAAGAATAATGTCATCTAGATCGATCACGGCGTTGGCAATGAGCGGACGCAGCGCAAACTGCCCGGTGGCCGCATTGCACCCGGTGCCTGCGACCAGCCGTGCAGCGGTAATTTCATCACGATAGAATTCGGTCAGGCCATAGACCGCCTCGTCCTGCTGGGCCAATGCGCTGTGCGCATTGCCGTACCATTTTTCATAGGCTGCCGGATCACGCAGCCGGAAATCCGCGCTGAGATCAACGATCTTCAGGGGCGCAGGCAGCGCGGCAATCACCTGTTGCGAGGTTTTGTGCGGCAGCGCGCAGAAACACAGATCAACCGTGGAAAAATCGATTTCATCGATGGTGCACAGCGTTGGCAGGCTCAGATGGCGCAGATGCGGGAACACATCGGCCATCACCATGCCCGCCTTGCGGTCTGCCGACAAGGCGGCGATTTTCATATTCGGATGGGTGGCGATCAGCCGGACCAGTTCGGCACCGGTATAGCCGCTGGCGCCCAGAATTGCGATGTTGTGGGTCATATCGGACCTCTTTCAATGTCGGTTGCACCGGTTCAAGGTGCGCGTGTAAGATTTTGTAAAGTCTTAAACAACAGCGATTATGCTGCCTGAAATGCGATCTGTCGTCGCAAAACTTGCGTTGCGCGGTCGCTGACCCGCTTGGGATCGCCTGTGGTCAGAAAGGCAGTGTGCCCCGCGCCTGTCATATCGGGATGCCGGGTCAGGTAATCGGCCAGCGATTCCGCCACCAGCCCCGCCTGCGAAAAGACACTGACCTCGGGACCAAGCGCCTGCTGGAACGTGTCCTGCATCAGCGGATAATGGGTACACCCCAACACCGCTGCCTGCGGATGGGGCATTTTGCGTTTCAGCGCATCCACATGGCTGCGCACCAGCGCCTCGGCCAGAATCATATCGCCTTCTTCGATGGCATCGACAACGCCACCACAGGCCTGTGCCTCTACATCGACACCGATGGCACGAAACGCCAGTTCACGCTGAAACGCACGGCTGGCAACGGTGGCGGGTGTGGCAAACAGCGCCACATGCTTGACCCCAACCTCGCGCGGAGGAGAATTGTCGCCCCAGTTGCGTTCGGTCAGCGCCTCGATCAGGGGGACAAAAACACCCAGAACACGCTTGTCAGCAGGCAGCCAGCTTTCCTGCATCCGGCGCAAGGCGGCCGCACTGGCTGTGTTGCAGGCAAGGATAACCAGATCACAGCCTTCGGCCCAAAGACGTTCGACCGCCGCACAGGTCAGATTATAGATATCGTCTGCCGTGCGCACACCGTAAGGTGCGTGGGCACTGTCGGCGAAATAGACGAATTCCACATCCGGCAGCCGCTTTGACACGGCGTCCAGAACCGTCAGCCCGCCCAGACCTGAATCAAAAATTCCAACTGCCATGTCGTCCTTCAGGCGCGATGCCGTTCCTCGAATTCAAAGCCGTAATCATAAGAGTTGAGCGGCGTTGGAGACAGCTCATACGTGGCTTTGCGAAGGAAATCCATCATTGCTTTGGCATCTTTTGACATCGGGTCCAGAACGTCACGCCCGATCGGATCGCCGACGACAATATCGACAGGTGTATCGACCCGTTTGTTGAATTCCTGGATCAGCAATCCCAGGCGCAGGGTATAATGCAGGTGGCTGGCAATCTGAAACAACCGCGAGGTGTGCCCGTCAAAGAACAGCGGCACCACCGTCGCCTCCGATTTGGCCACCATCCGGGCGGTGAAACTGCGCCAGCCCGGATCCATGGGCCGCGAAAACGGTTTGGCGGCTGTACTGACCGTGCCACCGGGGAACACGCCAATCGCGCCGCCCTGCCCCAGATAATCCAGTGCGGTGGCGCGGGTTTTGAGGTTCAGCTTCAGCGCGTCCTTGGTATCATCAAAACTGATCGGCAGCAGGACACGGTTCAGATCCTCGGCCCGTCTGAACACTGAATTGGCCAGTATCCTGAAATCGCCGCGCACGGTGGACAGGATATGGCCCATGATCAGCCCGTCCAGAATGCCATAGGGGTGATTTGCGATCAGGATCAGCGGCCCGTCCTTTGGAATGTGGCGCAGCGATCCGGCAATGACGTTCAGTGTCAGCCCATAGCGTTCGACCATGACCTGCCAGAAATCGCGCCCGGCCGCGATCTCTTGCTCGTATCCATCTGCCCGCTTGATCAGGCGCAGGCGACCTGTCGAATTTTCAAGCAACCGGACAATGGCCCGCCCGCCGCGCGATGCAGCGGAATGGGAATAGGTGATATCACGTGTGATTTCGCGCCTTGAAGACATGGCCTGTGCATCCTTCTGCGCCCGACACGGTGTCGGGCGGTTCGCGGCCAGCCTATGACATATCTGTAACCGAATGACGACACATCGTCATTCGGCTGCGGTGGCTTTCGGCTTTGGGTCTGCGGCAAAGGCGGCCAGCAGTTCTTCGCGCCGTTTGGCGGCCTTGGCCTCGTTCGCGGCCTTGACGGGTCCAAACCCGCGAATATCCAGCGGCAGGACTGCAAGCGCGCATGCGATGTCCATCTTGTCTGCGCTGGGGTTCGGAAGGATCGCTTTCATGTCTTTTTCATACTGTTTGATCAGGGCGCGCTCCATCCGGCGTTCTGCGGTGTATCCGAACAGATCAAACGGCGTGCCGCGCAGCGCCTTCAACCTTGCCATGATTTTCAATGGCCCCTGCATCCATGCGCCGAATTCACGTTTGAGCGGGCGACCATCAGGGCCGGTTTTCGACAGGATCGGCGGTGCAAGGTGAAACGTCATCTTGAAATCGCCGTCAAATTCAGCCGCTGCCTTTTCCTGACTGGTCAGCAACAGGCGGGCGACTTCATATTCGTCCTTGTAGGCCAGCAGTTTGTGATAGCCTTTGGCCACCGCCTCTTTCAGCGCCGGATCGGAAATGCCGTCGACCAGTTTGCGATAGCGTTTTGCCAGCCGCGCGGATTGATAGCGTGTCAGATGATCGGCACGGTAGTCGATCTTTTCGCCCAGTGATTTGGGCAAGAACACAACTGTCGGGGCCAGCAGTTTTGCAGCGTCCTGCGGATAAAGCACTGCCCAGCGTCCGATATCGAATGCGCGCAGGTTGCGTTCAACCGCGGCCCCGTTCATTTCAACCGCTTGCCTGATCGCATCAAATGTCAGCGGGACAAGCCCACGCTGCCACGCTGCCCCAAACACCATCATGTTGGAAAAGATCGAATCCCCCAAAGTCGCCCTGGCCAGCTCAGAGGCATCAAACAGATCGACCCGGTCTTTCAGCCGCGCCTGCAAGGCAACGCTTAACCGGTCGGTCGGCAGTGAGAATTCGGTGTTCCGGGTGAAATCACCGGTGATGATTTCATGGCTGTTGACCACAGCACCGGTTTGTCCCGCGCGGGTCAGGCCCAGTGTCTTGGCCCCCGCCGACACGACCAGATCACCACCGATCAGGGCGTGCGCCTCGCCCGTGGCGACGCGGATTGCGCTGATGTCTTCGGGTTTTTCGGCCAGCCGGCAATGGATGTGCACCGCACCGCCCTTTTGGGCCAGTCCGGCCATCTCCATCATGCCTGCGCCCTTGCCATCCAGCTGGGCCGCTTGTGCAATCACCGCCCCGATGGTCACAACGCCGGTGCCACCAACACCGGTGATCACGATGTTATGGGTGCCGTTGATCGCGGGCAGATCGGGCATCGCAAGATCGGGCAGATGTAATTCTGCCGTTGGTTCCTTGCGGATCTTGGCGCCTTCCAGCGTTACGAAAGACGGGCAAAACCCTTTGACGCAGGAATAATCCTTGTTGCACGAAGATTGATCGATGGCGCGTTTGCGCCCCAGTTCGGTTTCAACCGGCACGATCGACACGCAGTTCGATTGTACGCCGCAATCGCCGCAGCCTTCGCAAATGTCCGTGTTGATGAAAACCCGTTTGTCCGGGTCCGGGAACAGGCCGCGCTTGCGACGGCGGCGTTTTTCGGCGGCACAGGTCTGGATGTAGACAATCGCAGACACGCCGGGAAGTTTTGAATACGCGTCCTGCACCTGCATCAGGGATTTGCGTTCATGTGTTTCAACGCCTTTGGGAAAGGCATTAAGGTCCACATCTTCCTTTTCGTCATAGACAACGGCGATGTGTTTCATCCCCATCGCTTTCAGTTCGGCGACGATACGGGGCGCGTCCAGCCCGCCTTCGTTGCCCTGCCCGCCGGTCATGGCGACGGCATCGTTGTAAAGGATCTTGTAAGTGATGTTGGTGCCAGCGGCCATCGCTGCGCGGATCGCCTGAATGCCCGAATGGTTATATGTGCCATCGCCCAGGTTCTGGAACACATGGCCGCGTTTGGAAAACGGCGCTTCGCCGATCCAGTTGGCGCCTTCGCCGCCCATATGGGTAAAGCCGGTGGTTTCACGATCCATCCACTGCACCATGTAATGGCACCCGATACCGGCATAGGCGCGGCTGCCTTCGGGCAGTTTGGTGGATGAATTGTGCGGACAACCCGAACAGAAATACGGCAGGCGGGCGGCAATATCTTCGGCATTGTCGGCGCGCCGCGCTTCGCTAAGCGATGCTAGGCCAGCCTTGATCGCATCGGTTTCGCGCCACTCTTCGATCAGGATGCCGCCGATTTTTTCGGCAATCATGATCGGATCCAGAGCGCCGCGCGTCGGAAACAGTTCTTCGCCGTGCATCGAACCGGCACCGCCGCCCTTGTGCCAGCCATAAACCCGCCGCCCCTGACGGTCGTTGAATATGGCCTCTTTGATCTGCACTTCGATCAATTTGCGTTTTTCCTCGACGACGACGATCAGATCCAGATCTTCGGCCCAGTCATGAAATCCGCGCATATCCAGCGGAAAGGTCTGCCCGATCTTGTAGGTGGTGATGCCCAGACGCTCTGCGTCGGCTTCGGTCAGGTTCAGCAGGCTAAGCGCGTGCACCAGATCAAGCCAGTTCTTTCCGGCAGCAACAAAGCCGATCTTGGCGCCGGGTTTCCCCCAGACGCGCTTGTCCATCTTGTTGGCATGGGAAAACAGTTCTGCCGCGTAGCGTTTGTAGTCGATCATCCGCGCCTCTTGCGCGTGCGGCGTGTCGATCAGACGGATATTCAGCCCGCCTTCGGGCATTTCCATCTCGGGTGCAACCAGCTTCATCCGGTTGGGTTCACCGTTGACGACTGATGTAACCTCGACCGTGTCTTTCATGGTTTTCAAGCCGACCCACAGCCCTGAAAAGCGCGAAAGGGCAAAGCCGTAAATTCCGTAATCCAGAATTTCCTGCACACCTGCGGGACTGACCACTGGCATGTAGGCATCCACCATCGCCCATTCGGACTGATGCAGAACCGTGCTGGATTCGCCGGTATGGTCATCGCCCATAGCCATCAGCACACCGCCATTCGCCGACGTACCGGCCATGTTCGCGTGACGCATCACATCGCCGGTACGGTCCACACCCGGCCCTTTTCCGTACCAAAGGCCGAACACGCCGTCATATTTGCCTTCGCCGCGCAGTTCTGCCTGCTGGCTGCCCCACAGGGCGGTGGCGGCCAGATCTTCGTTCAATCCGGGTTGAAAGGTAATGTCGCTTTGCGCCAGCGGCTTGGCTGCGCGCATCATTTGCAAATCAACCGCCCCCAGAGGCGAGCCGCGATATCCGGTTACCAGCCCCGCAGTATTAAGCCCTGCGGCTGCATCGCGGGCCCTTTGCATCAGCATCAGCCGCACCAAAGCCTGTGTACCATTCAGCAGCACCGGAGACTTGGTCAGATCAAACCGGTCATTCAGGGAAATCTTCTGGTTCGACATCGGCCCCTCCCAAGGCTGGGTGAACAATTACTTGCCTAATAATAGGTCACAATTTCTGACCTGCATAGCGAATTTTTTGGATATTTTGCGTTTCCCGCCCTGCGCCAGGTTCCTTTTTTCATGATTTCATATAGGTCACATACATCTATATGAAAGTTGCGGCGATGGACTGGGACAAGCTTCGAATATTTCATGCGGTTGCCGATGCCGGCAGCCTGACCCATGCGGGTGACAAGTTGAACCTGTCACAATCTGCGGTCAGCCGCCAGATTCGCGGGCTTGAGGAAAGCCTGCACGCAACCCTGTTTCACCGCCATGCCCGCGGGCTGATTCTGACCGAACAGGGTGAATTGCTGTTTGATGCAACCAGCGCGATGGTCAAACGTCTGGACACGGCCAGCGCCCGTATCCGCGACAGCGAAGAAGAAGTGTTCGGCGAACTCAAGGTGACGACCACAATGGCGTTCGGCTCGCTTTGGCTGGTGCCGCGCCTGAACAAATTGTACGAAAAATATCCCGACCTTAAAATCGATCTGATGCTGGAAGAACGCGTTCTGGATTTACCAATGCGCGAGGCGGATGTGGCGATCAGGATGAAGGAACCTTCGCAGGCCGATCTGATCCGCAAGAAACTGATGACAGTACAAATGCGCCTGTTTGCGTCGCCCGATTATCTGGCGGAAAACGGTACGCCCAAGCGGTTGTCAGATATCTCCAGACACCGTCTGGTGTTCCAGAATGTGAAATCGGCCCAGGTTGTCGCGGGAATATCGCTGGTGCAGCATCTGATGACATACGATATCCGGTCACTTCTGACGGTGAACAATTATTTCGGTGTGCTGCAAGGGGTTATCAGCAATATCGGCATTGGCATCCTGCCCGATTATGTCACGCAGGACTTTCCCGATCTGGTCTCTGTCCTGCCCGAGGTGACTTCGGCGGATGTGCCCGTTTTCCTGGCCTACCCCGAGGAACTGCGCCAATCCAAACGCATCTCTGCGTTTCGCGACTTTGTGCAGGACGAAATCATTACCTACCGCCGGCAATTGCGCGATCAGGCGAAACCCTGATCAAAGCTATGCATCCAGTGCATATCGGGATTGCCGAATAATGGCCCGATAACTCTTGATCGATTCAATTCTGCTGCCTATTTGATCATTCGAAGGCGATGAAGGCTTAAACGCGCATCATCTTCATACCTCCCTGTTGGACTTCGGCCGAGCTTATTAGCTCGGCCTTTTTTTTGGCCCTGCGACACAGTCAATTGCGTGCGCAAATCCGGGGTGCAGAGATTTCTTGCATAGTAGAGGGTTTTCGCCGATTTTGAGCCAAACAAACAAGTAACCAAATACCGACAAGGGACAGAACACTTGCTGACAAGAATTCTATCAAGCGCGCTTGCGCTCTTTTTGTGTGTCGCATTCTCGGGCGCAGTACAGGCACAAAGCGCAACCGACACCGCGTCAGTGACATTGCCGGAAACGCTGTCCCCCGAAAACGTGCGCGATCTGGTGGCGGGGTTGTCTGACGAACAGGTCAGAGGCTTGTTGCTGGAGCGCCTTGATGCGGTCGCACAGGCGCAAGCCGCAGAAAGTGCGGACGACTCCAGCGGTCTGGGTGAAATGTTTTATCATGCGACAACGGGGGCTGTTGGCCAGATACTGATCGCGATCAAGGCCATCCCCAATCTGTTTAGCTTGCAGGCGCAGTCTGTCTCAAACTTCTTTTCCCAGTTTGGTGTCTCGGGCGTGCTGCTGTTCTTGGGGCTGTGCTTTACAGTGATCGCAGCGGGCTTTGCGGCAGAATGGGTTGTGAATCGGCTGACCCGTGGCTGGCATACGCTGAACGAAGATGACGAACGCCCCGAAACACTGCGCGCGACCGTTGCGGCCCTGTTCCGGCGGTTGTGTCGCGATCTGCTGGGGGTGTTTGTCTTTTTTGCGGTCGGTCGCACCGTTGCCTTTTCGATCATCCCGCTGGAGATGCTTCCATTTGCACAGATCATCCTGTTCAACCTTGTGGCTTTGCCGCGGATCGTTATTGCCTTTTCGCGCTTTCTGCTGGCGCCGCAACGCGAAAATTATCGTATGGTAAATGCCGACAATCAGACGGCACAATTCCTGAACCGGCACATTGTCGGCTTTTCGTTCCTGTTCGGGTTTACCATTGCGATCCTTGGCTTCAACGAACTTAATCAGGTTCCGGTGGCGGATATGCGTCTGGGGTTCTGGCTGAACCTTTCGCTGCATTTGTACATCGTCTGGATCGCGTGGACCGCGCGTGATGGTCTGATACAGATGATGCGCGGACCCGATAAAGGCGTCAGCGAAATTGAGGCCAAAGTTTCAAGTGCCTATCCCTATTTCGCGATTGCGGTGTCTCTGGCAACGTGGTGGCTTGTCCTGACGCTGTCCAGCTATGGCCAGATCGATCTGCTGCGCACCGCGCCTCACTTTAAAACAATGGCTGTTTTGTTGCTGGCCCCCGCCCTTGATACGATGGTGCGCGGGATCGTGCGCAATATCATGCCGCCAATGCTGGGCGAAGGTGTGATTGCCAGACGGGCGCATCACGCCACCGAATTGTCTTATGTGCGCATCGGACGCGTTATTGTATTTGGCCTTGTGGTTCTTGTGATCGCGAATTTCTGGGGTGTGACTCTGGCAAGCCTGGCTGCCGGTGCCGTCGGGGCCAGACTGGCCGGCAACGTGGTTGCGTTCCTGATCACAATTGCAATCGGCTATCTGCTTTGGGAGGTGGTGTCCGTTGTGATCAACCGCCAGCTGGCTAAGGAAATGACGGCCTCCGGAGAGGCGCCTTCGGAAGAACAGGAACTGGGCGACGGCGGCGGTGCGGGCAGTTCGCGCCTGTCGACTGTGCTGCCGCTTATCCTGTTGGTGTCTCGAATAACGATTGTTGTTCTGTTCACCCTTCTTGCCCTAAGCGGCCTTGGGGTTGATACAACACCGCTGCTGGCGGGGGCGGGTATTGCCGGTCTGGCCATCGGTTTCGGGGCACAGAAGCTGGTCACCGATGTGGTTTCTGGTGTTTTCTTTCTGGTCGATGATGCCTTTCGCGTTGGCGAATATGTCGATGTTGGCGATGTCAAAGGCACGATCGAAAAAATCTCGGTCCGCTCGATGCAGTTGCGCCATCATCTGGGCCTTGTTCACACGGTGCCTTACGGGGATATCGCCAAAGTCACGAACTTTAGCCGCGACTGGGTGATCACGAAGCTAAAGTTCACGGTACCTTTTGATACCGACCCCGAAAAAGTGCGCAAGATGTTCAAGAAAATCGGCCAGGAAGTACAGGCCATGGACGAATTCAAGGATGATATGTTGCAGCCGTTCAAATCGCAGGGCGTCTACAATTTCGACGATGTCGGTATGGTCGTGCGCGGCAAATTCATGGCCAAACCCGGATCGCAGTTCATGATGCGTAAAGAGATCTATAATCGCGTCAAGGCCGCGTTCGACGAAGCCGGCATTGATTTTGCCCGCCGCGAAGTGCGTGTGAACATCCCCAATCTGGAAGATCACGACGAGCTGACAGACGAGGACAAGGCGAGGATTACCGCCGCAGCCGCAGCCGAAGCGGAAACCCGCGATGCGGGCGCGGCCGGAAAAAAATAGGCGGAATGACCATCGTGGCGCGCGGGGGTCTTTCCCCTCGCGCGCCCTTGGATTAAAGACAGCCCATCTGACTGCCATTTGGGGAATCCAACAGGATGCAAGAGCCGGCCATCACGCCCGACCTGATCAAGAGCCACGGGCTGAGCCCCGATGAATACCAGCTTATCCTGACCATCATCGGACGCGAGCCGACATTTACCGAACTGGGCATCTTTTCGGCCATGTGGAACGAACACTGTTCCTACAAGTCATCGAAAAAATGGTTGCGCACCCTGCCCACAACAGGCCCGCAGGTGATCTGCGGCCCCGGCGAAAACGCCGGTATCGTCGACATTGGCGATGGTCAGTGCGTGGTGTTCAAAATGGAAAGCCACAACCACCCCAGCTATATCGAACCCTATCAGGGTGCGGCGACAGGGGTGGGCGGTATCTTGCGTGACGTGTTCACCATGGGCGCGCGCCCGGTGGCGGCGATGAATTCACTGTCGTTCGGTGAAACCAGCCACCCCAAGACACGGCAGCTGGTCAATGGTGTGGTCGCCGGTGTGGGTGGCTATGGCAATTGTTTCGGCGTGCCGACTGTTGGCGGCGAAGTGCGCTTTGACCCCGCCTATAACGGCAATTGTCTGGTCAACGCCTTTGCTGCTGGCCTTGCCGATACCGATGCGATTTTCTATTCGGCCGCGTCGGGTGTGGGGATGCCCGTGGTCTATCTTGGTGCCAAAACCGGTCGTGACGGTGTGGGCGGGGCCACGATGGCCTCGGCCGAATTCGATGACACGATCGAAGAAAAACGCCCCACCGTACAGGTCGGCGATCCGTTCACCGAAAAGCGCCTGATGGAAGCGACGCTGGAACTGATGCAGACTGGCGCCGTCATTTCCATTCAGGACATGGGCGCGGCGGGCCTGACCTGTTCCGCGGTTGAAATGGGCGACAAGGGCAATCTGGGCGTGCGTCTTGATCTGGAAAATGTGCCGGTGCGCGAAGAACACATGACCGCCTATGAAATGATGCTGTCGGAAAGCCAGGAACGCATGCTGATGGTGCTGCGTCCCGAAAAAGAAGCCGACGCGCGCGCGGTCTTTGAAAAATGGGATCTGGATTTCGCAATTGTCGGCGAAACAATCGCCGAAGATCGTTTCCTGATCATGTACAATGGCGACGTGAAGGCCGATCTGCCGCTTAAGGCGCTTTCGGGCAATGCGCCCGAATATGATCGCCCGTGGGTCGCCACGCCACCCGCCGCACCGCTGGCCGACGTGCCATCGATCGATCCGATTGCCGGATTGCGCGCCTTGCTGGCTTCGCCCAATTACGCCGCCAAAAACTGGGTCTTTGAACAATACGACACGATGGTCATGGCCGACAGCGCCCGTACACCCGGACTGGGCGCGGGCATCATCCGGGTGCATGGCACGGACAAGGCGCTGGCCTTCACATCGGACGTGACGCCCCGCTATGTCAAAGCCAACCCTGTCGAAGGCGGCAAACAGGCCGTGGCCGAAGCCTATCGCAATCTGTGCGCCGCGGGTGCCCTGCCCCTTGCGACAACCGACAACCTGAATTTCGGCAATCCCGAAAAGCCCGAGATCATGGGCCAGTTTGTTGGCGCGATCCAGGGCATCGGCGCGGCGGTAGCTGCGCTTGATATGCCGATCGTGTCGGGCAACGTGTCGCTGTATAACGAAACCGATGGCTCTGCGATCCTGCCGACACCGACAATTGGCGCCGTTGGTCTTTTGCGCTCAACCGCCGACATCATCGGTGATCAGGCGCTGGCCCATGATGTGGTGATTGTGCTGGGCGAAAGCCACGGGCATCTGGGCCAGTCCGCCCTACTGGCCGAGGCGTTTGGCCGTCAGGACGGCGATGCGCCCCATGTCGATCTGGACGCCGAAAAGCGCCATGGCAGCTTTGTGCGCGACAGCCGCGCCCTGATCCGTGCCTGCAGTGACCTGTCTGATGGCGGGCTGGCGCTGGCCGCATTTGAACTGGCTGAAAAATCGGGCGTGGGCGTGCAACTGAACAGTGCCGATACCGGCATCCTGTTTGGCGAAGATCAGGCGCGCTATGTTCTGGCCTGTGCGCCGGACAAGGCTGATGCTTTGATGGAGGCCGCCCGAAAGGCCGGTGTGCCCGCAGAAAAGATCGGACAGTTTGGCGGTAATACCATCGCCTTTGACGGCCACAGCGCTGAAATGGCGGAGCTTTCGGGGCTGTTCCGTTCGGCCTTTGAAGCTGCGATTGCCTGATCGGGTCCCTTGCACGCGGCACGTCCACCGCCTACATCTATCATCATCAATGACCGGAGTGCCGCTATGCCGA
Organism: Sulfitobacter sp. TBRI5; assembly: GCF_051013555.1. NCBI lineage: Bacteria > Pseudomonadati > Pseudomonadota > Alphaproteobacteria > Rhodobacterales > Roseobacteraceae > Sulfitobacter > Sulfitobacter sp. TBRI5. The sequence goes on from NZ_CP112884.1 coordinate 3,474,804, forward strand.
TAACCGCCCACGAAATTGAAACGATGATCCGCGAGGCGTTTCCCAAGGCCCGTATCAACGTACAGGGCGATGATGGGGCGCATTTCGCAGCCGAAGTGATCGACGAAAGCTTTCGCGGGCAGAACCGTGTGCAGCAGCAGCGCGCAGTCTATGCCGCGCTGAAGGGCAAGATGGATGGATCGCAGGGTGAATTGCACGCGCTGGCGCTGACAACCAAGGCCCCTGACTAGGCCCATGGATTGGGGGTTCATCATACCTTTGATCGTACTGGTCGGCATCGTATCCATGCTGTGCGGGGCGTTCGCCCTTCACCGCACCAAAGGCACCGAACGCGGCAGCCTGCCCGGCAAGGGCGATCATGTGATTGAACTCGATTATAATTCGGGTGGCGGTGGCGGCAGCCAGATCGCGCGCTACACTGTGCCCAAAGACCCGCAAGACTATGCAAAACGATTTGTGCCGCAAGGCAAAAGGACGGAGACCCAAGATGACTGATACCGCCAGCCAAATTCAGGAAACCATCAGCGCCAACGATGTGGTTCTGTACATGAAAGGGACCAAGGAAATGCCGCAATGCGGGTTTTCATCGCGCGTTGCCGGTGTTCTGAATTATATGGGCGTGAATTTCGCCGACGTTAACGTGCTGGCCGATGAAAACCTGCGCCAGGGCATCAAGGATTTTTCCGACTGGCCGACGGTGCCGCAACTTTATGTCAAAGGTGAATTTGTCGGGGGCTGCGACATCATCACCGAAATGACGCTTTCGGGCGAACTGGATACGTTGTTCGAACAGAACGGCGTGGCCTACGACAAGGACGCCGCCGACAAGATCCGCGAAGCCAACGGCTAGGCCCCTGTGCCAACTGAATTTGCGCGCATCTGGTATAGGCCCGGTGCGCGCACTGTGTCTTTGGACTTGCTGCAAAAGCGGTTGCAAGATCATCTGGGATGCCTGTGCGAACGCGATCCTGGCCCGCCTGACCGGTTGCGGATCACAGAGCCCGCAGCGTTTTCCCTTTGCATCGACAATTCTGACGCGGTAGCGGAACAGGCCGGCCTCTTTGCCGAACGGCTTGAGGCGCATACCGGCCCCACTGCGGCAACCAGCATGTTGCGCACCTGTACCCGCCGCCTGATCCTTGAAGCGGGGGACGCGCCAGACGATCCTGCCGCGCAGCGCATACTGGTCGGGTTGACCAGCGGCTTGAACGGCGTGTGCGAAGATTTGGCGCACAACCGCGTTGTCATGGCCCCGCGAAAAAACCTGTTGAACAGGCTGCTGCGCCGCTAGCCCGCCTTTTCTTCGATCGCGGCGGCAAGGGATTCTGCGCGGGCGGCGATTTCAGCCAATGTTTCGGTGACAGCCGTCGGCACAATCGGCACTTCGATCCGTTCGGGTTCCGGTGCGGGGGCGTTGCGCAGTTTTTCCAGTTCCTGATCCCGTTCGGCCAGACGCGCCTCGATCACGGAAATCCGGTCTTCGACGCTTGCCGTCTTGTCGGCCAGCATCAGCCCTGCCATCAACAGCATTCGGGCTTCGGGCATCCGTCCGGCCTGATCGGCCAGCACCTGCGCCTCGTCATCCAGCATCTTGGCGGCGGTGTGCAGATATTGCTCTTCGCCTTCCTGGCAGGCCACTTCGAAAGTCCGTCCGCCGATTCTGATTTGCACCTCGGGCATCAGACGCTCTCCTCTTGGTCCTGGGCTGCGGCTTCGATCAGCGGGGCCAGCGTGCCCATGATGGCCTGCGCTTCGGCGGCATCAGCCGCGCGCGCGGCGCGCAGCGCCTGCAATTCGGCCAGCATTGCCTTATTGATCAGATGCGGTTCGCCCACGCCCGCCTCGTTGGCTTCGCGCAGGGCGGCATTGGAATTGCGCAATTGTTCGTTGGCTTTGCGCAGCCGTGTCAGTTCGGCATCCAGGGCGGCACTGCGTGTGCCCTGTTCCTGAAAATGCCGCGCGGCGTTGGTTTCGGTGTTGTCCAGTTGCTTGCGCAGGGCGGCAACACGTTCTTTCAACTGGGCGTTTGCCAGTTTTTCTTCGTCCAGCGCCTGCTGAAGCGCGGCAGAGCCATCGCTACCGGCATCCGTGTCTGCACCTGCTGTTGCGCCAGACAATCCGTCCAGCCCCTGCCCGATCCGGTCCATCGCGGCGGTGATCCTTCGGTGCAACTCTTCAATCTCGCTCATGCCCAATCCTTTGTTCTGCCATGCGCTGTGCCGCCGGGGCCGGTCCGTGCGAATCGCCCCATGCTAGGATATGACCCAAGTTTACCCAAAGCCCAACCAAATTGCGCCCCTTTGCTTTCAATCACTTGAAGCACGGCCTTCATGTGCCGATACCACGGGTGCTTGATCTTTGCGGACCGGCTGTTATTCAGCGGGCAAGACCTTTGGCCTTGCGGCCTTTTCTGCCAACCGATCTGCCCAATCAAAAGGACATCTGACCCGTGAATGCACCTGTGGACATTGCCGCCCTTTCTGCCGCCCATCCGGATCACTGGTCCAAAGCGACGGCGATCCGGACACTGACACTTGACGCGGTCAAGGCCGCAAATTCGGGCCATTCCGGTATGCCGATGGGAATGGCCGACGTGGCGACGGTGTTGTTTGAAAAGCACCTGAAATTCGATGCTTCTGCCCCCAACTGGCCGGACCGCGACCGGTTCATCCTGTCGGCCGGTCACGGTTCCATGTTGCTTTATTCGCTGCTCTATCTCACGGGCTACAAGGATATGTCACTGGAAGAAATCAAGAATTTCCGCCAGTGGGGATCGCGCACGGCGGGCCATCCAGAATATGGCCATGCGGCAGGGATCGAAACCACGACCGGCCCGCTGGGACAGGGCATATCAAACGCGGTCGGCTTTGCCATGGCCGAAGAAATGCAGCGCGCGCATTACGGGCGCAAGGCGGTCGATCATTTCACCTATGTCATCGCCGGTGACGGATGTCTGATGGAAGGCGTCAGCCAGGAAGCGATCGGGCTGGCCGGACGGCACGAGCTGAGCAAGCTGATCGTGCTGTGGGACAATAACAACATCACCATCGACGGAACCGTCGATATTGCCGACCGCACCGATCAGGTCGCGCGGTTCAAGGCATCCGGCTGGAATGTTCTGGAAATTGACGGGCACGATCCGGTGGCGATTGACGCGGCCCTGACGCAGGCAAAAAAGGGCAACAAACCCACGATGGTGGCATGCAAGACGCATATCGCTCTGGGTCACGCGGCGCAGGACACATCCAAAGGCCACGGCGCCCTGACCGATGAAGACCAGCTGGCTGCGGCCAAGGCGGCCTATGGCTGGAAGACGGGCCCGTTTGAAATTCCCGCCGATGTCAAATCGGCATGGGAAGCGATTGGCGCGCGCGGCGCAACAACACGCGCGGAATGGGAGGCACGCTTTGCCACCCTGCCCGGCAACAAGCAGCGCGAGTTCAACCGCGCCTATGCTTTGGATGCCCCGAAAAAGCTAAGCGCGACAATCAAGGCGTTCAAAAAACAGATGACCGAAAGTGCGCCGAAACTGGCAACGCGCGCTTCATCGGAAAAAGTGTTGGAAGTGATCAATCCGATCATGCACGAAACCGTCGGCGGCAGCGCCGATCTGACCGGATCGAACAACACGAAAACCGCCGATCTGGGCGTGTTCCTGCCGGAAAACCGCAAAGGGCGCTACATTCATTACGGCATCCGCGAACACGGCATGGCCGCCGCAATGAACGGCATGGTGCTGCATGGCGGTATGCGCCCCTATGGTGGCACGTTCATGTGTTTCACCGATTACGCGCGCCCCGCCATGCGTCTGGCCGCGCTGATGCGCATCCCGACCGTGTTCGTGATGACGCATGACAGCATCGGGCTGGGCGAAGACGGCCCGACCCACCAACCGGTGGAACATCTGGCGATTTCGCGCGCGACGCCGAACACCTATGTGTTCCGCCCCGCCGATACGATTGAAACCGCCGAAGCATGGGAAATTGCCCTGACCAGCAAGGAAACGCCATCGGTTCTGTCGCTGACCCGTCAGGGCCTGCGCACCGTGCGCACCGAGCACAAGACCAAGAACATGACCGCACAGGGCGGATATGTTCTGGCCGATGCCGAAGGAAGGCGCGAGGCAATCCTGATGGCCACCGGATCAGAGGTTGAAATCGCACTGGCCGCCCGCGATCTGTTGCAAGCCGAAGGCATCGGGACGCGCGTTGTGTCCATGCCGTGTTGGGAACTGTTCGAAGATCAGGACGAACGCTATCGCAAGCGCGTTCTGCCCGGCGGCCCTGTGCGCGTCGCGATCGAGGCCGGTATCCGGTTCGGCTGGGACCGGTGGTTGTTCGGCGAGCGCGGCAAGCGGGAAAAATCCGGTTTTATCGGGATGCACGGTTTTGGCGCATCGGCCCCTGCGGATGTTCTTTATGAACAATTCGGCATCACCGCCGAAGCGACTGCGGCCAAGGTAAAATCGCTGCTGAAGAAATGATGCGATCGCGCGCGGTGCCTAGCCGCGCGCGAACACGGCCCGCCAGGCGGGCGTGACAATGTTTTCCCCGATCGGGATCAGAACCAGCCCCAGCGCAACCCCGAAAATACCGTCCATGGTTGCCTTGGCCATCCATTCAACAGCGGCGGTAAAACGTTCGGGCACGGCATGGCCAACGGCATAGGCCCAATCGTGGATGTGGTGGCCAAGCCAGCCGAAGCCCAGCACTTCCAGTCCGTGGATGATGATTGATCCGCCCACCCATAGCATCGCGGCGGTGCCGACCACTGTCAGGATGCGCAGAAAACCGGGCATCGCCTTGACGATCCCCTGCCCCAGTTTTCGGGTCGGCACCAGACGTCCGCCATTGGCCATTGCCAGCCCGACATCGTCGGCTTTGACGATCAGCGCGACCGATCCGTAAACCGCAACGGTGATCATGATGGCAACGGCCGCCAATGTCGCGGCCTCCATCCAGAAATTGCTGACCGGGATGGCGGCCAGCGCGATGGTCATGATCTCGGCCGAGAGGATGAAATCGGTCTTGATCGCACCCTTGGCCTTTTCTTCTTCCAGATGGGCGGGATCGACTGGTTCGACATCGGCCTTTGGATGATCCATATGCCCGTGCCCGCCGATGCCCAGGGAATGGGCTACCTTTTCAGCCCCTTCAAAGCATAAGTAAGCACCGCCAACCATCAGCAGCGGTGTAATGGCCCACGGTGCAAAGGCCGACAGCGCCAGCCCCGCAGGCAGCAGAAACACCAGCTTGTTCTTGAGCGACCCCTTGGTGATGCGCCAGATGATCGGCAGTTCGCGTTCAGCCTTGAAGCCCTGCACATATTTCGGCGTGACCGCGGCATCGTCGATCACGGCCCCTGCTGCCTTGGCGCCCGCCTTGGTCGCCTGCCCGATCACGTCATCCACCGAAGCAGCCGCCACTTTGGCAATTGCAGCTACATCATCCAGCAGCGCCAACAATCCGCTCATCACATACCCTTTGTTTCGTTTCCCAACACGCTAGCAAAGTCTTGCCCCATGGCAACCGCGATTCCTGCGCAACAGTTAGCGCCACCAATCGCCCAAAACCCCCAGTTTGCGCTAACACGCGGAAAAACAGTGCCTTTTTGCCTTTCGGAACGGGGTTGTCACGGCTATATCGCACCCAATCGCGCTGTATGAGTTCAGGAGACACAGATGACAATCACGGTAGGTATCAACGGATTTGGCCGCATCGGCCGCTGCACCCTGTCCCATATCGCGCAAAGCGGGCGCAATGACATCACCGTGACCAAAGTCAACGCAACCGGCCCGGTGGACACGGCGGCGCACCTGCTCCGCTATGACTCGGTGCATGGGCGGTTTCCGGGCGAGGTGACAATTGGCGAAGGCACGATGGATCTGGGGCGCGGCCCGATGCAGATGTTTTCGACCTATGACGCCAACGCGCTGGACTGGTCCGGCTGTGATGTTGTTCTGGAATGTACCGGCGCGATGAATGACGGCACCAAGGCAGGTGCGCATCTGGCGCGCGGCGCTAAATCGGTTCTGATTTCGGCCCCGGCCAAAAACGTGGAAAAAACCATCGTGTTCGGTGTGAACCACGACATGCTGCGCCCTGGTGACAAGATGATTTCGAACGGATCGTGCACCACCAACTGTCTGGCGCCGCTGGCCAAGGTGCTGGACGAGACGATCGGCATCGAACGCGGCATCATGACGACCATCCATTCCTATACCGGCGATCAGCCAACGCTGGACCGGCGCCACAGCGATCTTTACCGCGCGCGTGCGGCTGCGATGGCGATCATTCCGACGTCGACCGGCGCCGCCAAAGCGCTGGGCGAGGTGCTGCCGAACCTGAAAGGGAAACTGGATGGTACGGCAATGCGTGTGCCCACCCCGAATGTCAGCGCCGTTGACCTGACCTTTGAGGCCAAGAAAGACGTCACCGTGGCCGATGTAAACGCCGTGATGGCCGAAGCCGCCGCAGGCCCGATGGGTGCGGTACTGGCCTATGATGCGGAGCCCAAGGTGTCGATCGATTTCAACCACACCGATTACAGCTGCATTTTTGCCCCCGACCAGACCAAAGTGACTGGCGGGCGCATGGTGCGTGTGCTGGCGTGGTATGATAACGAATGGGGCTTTTCCGTGCGTATGGCGGATGTTGCCGTTGCGATGGGCCGTCTGAACGGGTGATCCAGCGCGCGCTTGCAGAGTTTTAACCAGACTGCCATACCCTGCTGTGACGCAATGGCAGGAATAACGCGCCCATGACCAACCGAATTGCAATTGTGCTTGGCCTGATTATCGTCGGCGCGATTTTACTGGACGTTTTTCTGTACGGATCAGAGCATCTGATCTTTCTGGGCAAGAAATTCGCCGAACTGGTGGAATGGATCGCCTTCTGGCGCTAGCGCAACCGGACCTTCAGGGCCGTATTGACGGCGGGCGGCACGAATTTGCTGACATCCCCGCCAAGACGGGCGATTTCCTTTACCAGCTTTGACGCAATCGCCTGATGCCGCGCCTCGGCCATCAGAAACACGGTTTCGACACTGTCATCCAGCACGCGGTTCATACCGACCATCTGGTATTCATATTCGAAATCGGCAACAGCGCGCAAACCCCGGATGATGATCTGCGCCCCCACATCGCGGGCACAATCGATCAGCAGGTTTTCAAACGGATGCGCAACGATTTCGGTGCCGGTCTGTTTGGAAAGCTTGGCACATTCCGCCTCGATCATGGCAACCCGTTCTTCCAGTGGAAACAACGGGCCTTTGTCGCGGTTGATCGCAACGCCGATCACCAATCGGTCCACCAGCGCCGAGGCGCGGCGGATGATATCGATATGTCCCAGAGTGATCGGGTCGAACGTGCCGGGATACAGGCCAATGCGCATCAAGGCTCTCCTTGGGTCGGGTCATTGAAAAGGTTGTGTTTTCCAGGACAAAGAGCAACAGGACGCGCGCCTGAAATGCAAGGGGCTAATGCCCCATAATCATCCCTTCAAGCGCATCTTTTTCCATCGCCAGCTCGGCCAGGCGCGCCTTGACCACATCGCCCAGTGAAATGAGACCGACCAGTTCGCCGTTTTCCAGAACCGGCATGTGCCGGAAACGGCCCTGCGTCATCTGCGTCAAAACCGATTCCGCGCTGTCGTTGCGCGCGCATGTCACCAGCTTTGCGGTCATGTAGTCTTCGACCTTGGCCTGCAACACGGCGCCGCCCTTTGACGCCATCTGACGTACGATATCGCGTTCCGACAGAATACCATCCGGCGATTTTCCGTCTTTGGAGACCAGAACCGTTCCGATACCCTTTTCGGCCAGTGTTTTTACAACATCCGACACCAAAGTGCCCGGCGGCACGGTCATGACAGAATCATCTGCCTTGGATTTCAAAATCTGATGGACCAGCATAGGACATCTCCCGCAACAATCTTTCAATATCAACAGCGTTGCCGCAATAGTTGTTCAAGTCAAGTCAGACCCTCAAGCCGCGACACTTCTTCGGCAACGCCTTGCGCCAAAAGGCTGGCAAAACGCTTCATGCGGGCGCTTTGAAGGTCAGTTTTGTGGCGGATCAGGTAAAAACTGCGCGTCAGGCTGATCTGGTCGGCCAGAACCTTGCGCAAGCCACGGGCGCTGGGCATTGCAAAATCATGCACCACGCCGATGCCACCGCCCTGCCGCACCATGTTGAACTGTACCGAAACCGAATTTGACGCCAGTGCCACCCGTTTGATCCCCAGATCGTTCAGGTAATCCAGTTCGGTATCGAAAATCATATCGGGGATATACCCGATCACGCGGTGATCCTGCAGGTCGCGCACGGTCTGGATCGGAGGATGCGCCCGCAGATATGGCCGCGCCGCCATCAGGTGCAGTTTGTAATCGGTCAGTTTTTGCACATGCAACCGGTTGGCGGTGGGGGCGCTGACACCGATGGCCATGTCTGCCTCGCGCTTGGACAGGTTGAACACGCGCGGCAGGGCAACGATCTGGATGTCCAGATCGGGATGGTCGGCACAGATTGCGGCGCAGACCTGCGGCAGCAGATAGTTTGCACAGCCGTCCGGGGCGCCCAGCCGGATTTGCCCGCTTAACTCTTCGCTGGTGGTGTTCAGAACATCCGATGCGGCCTGCATTGCGGCTTCGACGGTTTCCGCACGCTCCATCAGGCGCTGGCCCGCATTGGTCAGCACATATCCCTGCGGCGATTTCACAAACAGGGCTGTCGCGATTTCCTGTTCCAGCCGTGCAATGCGCCGCCCCACGGTGGCCGGATCGATGCGCAAATGTTTGCCCGCACCCGACAGGCTGGCGGCGCGCGCCACGGCCAGAAAAACCCGCACATCATCCCAGTGCCGCTGCATTTCACCCCCTTTTGCATTTTTGCAAGACCAACTTTGAAATCTTGCCTCTGTTCGGGGGATTTTTGCAAGGCTATACTGCGCCCGACTTGATCAGGAGGATCCCATGCAAGAGTTGACCCATTACATCAACGGTGCGCACGTCAAAGGCACGTCAGGCCGTTTTTCAGACATTTACAACCCCGCAACCGGTGAGGTGCAGGCGAAATGCCCGCTGGCCTCGGCTGCGGAACTGGACAGTGCCGTGCAGCACGCGCTGGCGGCCCAGCCCGCATGGGCGGCAACCAACCCGCAGCGCCGCGCCCGCGTCCTGATGGCCTTTGTCGGCCTGCTGAACCGCGATATGGACAAACTGGCCGAAGCGCTGAGCCGCGAGCACGGCAAGACCCTGCCCGACGCTGCCGGTGACGTGCAGCGCGGCCTTGAGGTGGTGGAATACTGCATCGGAGCGCCGGAATTGCTGAAAGGCGATTACACTGACAGCGCTGGCCCCGGCATCGACATGTATTCCATGCGTCAGGCGCTTGGTGTGACGGCGGGTATCACGCCGTTCAACTTTCCGGCAATGATCCCGATGTGGATGTTTGCGCCGGCGATTGCCTGCGGCAACGCCTTTATCCTCAAGCCGTCCGAACGTGATCCCTCTGTGCCATTGATGCTGGCGGAATTGATGGAAGAAGCCGGATTGCCCAAGGGCATTCTTCAGGTCGTGAACGGCGACAAGGAAGCGGTTGATGCGATCCTGCATCACGATGTGATCCAGTCTGTCGGATTTGTCGGATCGACCCCGATTGCCGAATACATCTATGGCACAGGCTGTGCCAACGGCAAACGTGTGCAGTGTTTCGGCGGTGCCAAGAACCACATGATCATCATGCCGGATGCCGATATGGATCAGGCGGCGGATGCTCTGATCGGTGCCGGATACGGCGCGGCGGGCGAACGCTGCATGGCGATTTCGGTGGCTGTGCCGGTGGGTGACGAAACCGCCGACCGTCTGATCGAAAAGCTGGTGCCCCGGGTAGAGGCGCTTAAGGTCGGACCCTATACATCGGGCAAGGATGTGGATTACGGCCCCGTCGTGACCGCCGCCGCCAAGGCCAATATCGAACGTCTGGTGCAGACCGGTATCGATCAGGGTGCCGAACTGGTTGTCGATGGGCGCAATTTCAGCCTGCAGGGCTATGAAGACGGGTTCTTTGTCGGGCCGCACCTGTTCGATAGGGCCACCAAAGACATGGACATCTACAAGCACGAAATCTTTGGTCCGGTGCTGACCTGCGTGCGCGCGCAATCCTATGAAGAGGCGATTGGCCTGGCGATGGATCACGAATACGGCAACGGCACCGCGATCTTTACCCGCGACGGCGATGCGGCGCGTGATTTTGCTAATAGGATCAATGTGGGCATGGTGGGCATCAACGTGCCGATCCCGGTGCCGCTGGCCTATCACACCTTTGGCGGATGGAAAAAATCGGTGTTCGGCGATCTGAACCAGCACGGACCCGATGCGTTCAAATTCTACACCCGCACCAAGACCGTGACAGCGCGCTGGCCGTCCGGGATCAAGGAAGGTGGCGAATTCAGCATTCCGGTGATGGAATAAGGCATTTAGGGGCGGCTTTCAGAACCGCCCTTTTTGTCTGAGCCGATATGTGAACGCGCGCGCGTTCGTCCCCTTTGCGCGCGTCAGACATGAGAAAGGGCGGCCCCCTAAGGACCGCCCATTCATGTACTAACTGTTCATTTCAGAGAACGGTTTACGATCTTTTCTTGCGGCGGCGCATCGCGGCCAATCCGCCAACACCGGCCAGAAGCATCCAGCCAGCCGCTGGCAAAGGGACCGGCGACGGATTGCGACCCGCAATGACATAGTTGCTCAAACCACTATCATTCGGGGTAAAAAAACTTAGTATTCCGTTCAGCCCGTTGTCGAAACGGTAGGCGGCAAAAGTGTTTGCAGACTTCAGTAAGACAGCAACCATTCCATAGGTATTGGTGTTGACTGCAATCGTTCCCGTCTTTTGATCACCAGAAACAGATCCTACAGACTGGAAGGTAGTCCAATCTGTGTAGCCGAATAGGCCTGTCACGGTTGTCGTTCCAACAGTGAACATGTCACTATTCAGGTTAACCTGCTGGGCATTGGCATTTTCTAACGTCGTACCGAAACATGCATCTGCATCGGGCGATACATCGGCTGTTATACTACACAAAGACCCCGTTGTTGTCTGTGTATAAGTTGCAGCCAATGCACTGCTCGCGATAAACAACGATGCAACACACGCCGTAGATATAATTCTCACAACACTCATTTTTCCATTCCATACATAATCACACAAAACATATATATGACCATAGCTCGCCATATTTTTGCCGTAAAGTTTTATTTTTGCTTTTCCCTCAGTGGCTGTATTTGAGCGGCCACTTTCAACTTTCGCGCACATGCCCCCCCCCAAGGAAGCGAATTCATCCCTACAAGAAACCACTTATAGCTGTATTCTGAACTGGTTTGGTCACGTTTGCGACGAATCAGGGCTTTGCCGCCGCAAAGCAAACCTAGGTGCCAAACGCAGCGAAAGCACACTTTCCGCCGATTGTGTTCTCTAATCTGTCAATATGCTTTCTCACTCTGCGGGTGGTTTAACGTCTGAGGTTGCCTGGGTTCTCTTCGAGCTCACGGGCTCATGATGGGGTTGGCTGGGTGTGGATCGGCAAGGTTGAAACCGCGATCAGATTGGTCGTCTGCTCTGTCGCTACAAAATCGGCGCCATGTTCCACGCCCTCCCTCGGGCGTCCTCCCGTGTAGGAACTGTGATATAGGAATCCTCTGCTGCTCAGGTTCTGGTCATACGGCCCGGAAGTCAGTCTGATCGCGCATCATGGCATGCAGGATGATCGCGAGCCGTCTTGCCAGCGCCACCCGCGCTTTTCTCATTGTCGAGCGCTGCCCGATTGCGAGCGCCCATGACTTGAGTTTGAGCGGTGCCGCATATCGTGTGAGCATCACGTTCGCGGCTTCATAGAGCAGCGTTCGGACCCGCACGTCGCCACATTTCGAGATACTACCGGTATAGTCGACCTCGCCGGACTGGTGGCGTTTGGGAACCAGCCCGAGATAGGGCCCTACATCTCGCGAGCGTTTAAAGCGTGTCGGATCATCAATGGCTGCCGCGAACGCCAGTGCCGTGATCGGGCCAACGCCTGGCACTGTCATGAGGCGGGTGCAGATGTTTGATTTGCGCGTCATCACTTTGATATCGCTGTCGATGGCGACCACGGCCGTCAATATCGCGTGGCGCGCCGCAAACAGGCCTCGCAACGCAGCATGCAAACCGGGAACGCCGTCGCTGATTTTCAAAGCCACGTCTTTGAATGCGGGGGACAGAGCGCGTGGCAGGCGGACCCCAAACACGACGACAAGTCCACGGATCTGATTATCGATGATCACGCGTTGTCCGACCAGCTTCTTGCGCGCCGCGATCAGCGAGCGGATCGCATGAGCGGACAGCGATTTGACATGGGGCGGTTTGTAGAACCCTGTCCGTGCTAAATGCGCCAATCCACGCGCGTCGTTTCGGTCGGTTTTATGCCCTGCGAGCGACTTCAGTGCCTGATAGGCTTGGCGGCTCTCGATGCAAACGACCGGGACACCAAGTTCCGTCAGGCCGTGGAACAGCATTGGGGCTATGCGCCCGGTCTCGAAAACAACCTTGGCACATGTGGGTCCGGCAGCGAGAAACCCGGCAATCGCCTTCGGCGTCGAGGGTGCTTTCCCTTCCCGGATCAACAGGCCTTCGCGGTCGAGAATACAGATATGCGTCTCTTCCATGGACACATCCAAACCAGCAAAATATTCCATCGGTCGGTCTCCTTTTCAATGACATGGGTATCCAGAATAACAGGCGCGGTTGAGCTATGGTTTTGATTACGCCATGTTGAAAAACTCGGTGTCCGACCCGGAACGGTCAAATTCAGAGAACCTTTTCCCGCGATAGTCTACTTTTGCAAACATCGTTTCATGAAGCCCAATATGCAGGGATAATGTTCCAATATTTTGGACCAAATTTTGCTGCGTCGAGTTTTTCAACACAATCCGCCCATTCCGACTAATGCTGCGGGAAGGATTAGGGTTGCCTTTGGGCTCCGACCGGTCATTCGCTAGGTGTTTGATCCCACGGTTTGATGGTGCGATCCTTTCTCAGGAATGGAAGGAAGCACTATGGGACAAGTTCGTCACGGGAGCGCCACGACCACGCACGCCGTCAGAGCTGCAATACAGCGATCGCAAGCTTCGCTCGCGAAACTGAGCCAGGAACTCGGCATCAATCCCAAGACGGTAGCGAAGTGGCGCAAACGCCAGTCCGTTGAAGACCTGAAGACGGGGCCGAAGGAGCCACGCTCGACGGTTCTAACCGAAGCCGAGGAAGCGACCATCGTCGCATTCAGACGGCATACATTGTTGCCGCTGGACGATTGTCTCTATGCTCCGCAGTCGTCCATCCCACATCTGACGCGTTCGGCGCGGCATCGGTGCCTGCAGCGCCATGGCATCTCTCGATTGCCTGACGTGGAAGGCGACAAGCCGAAGCGCCAGAAGTTCAAGCGCTACCCTATCGGCTTCTTCCATATCGACATCGCCGAGGTGCAAACCGCTGAGGGCAAGCTTTACCTGTTCGTCGGCATTGACCGCACAAGCAAATTTGCCGTGACCCAACTTGTCGAGAAGGCAGACAGGAAGACAGCCTGGGAGTTCTTGCAGCACATGCTCGAAGGTGTGCCTTATCAGGTGCATACCATTCTGACAGACAACGGCATTCAGTTCGCAGAGCAGCCTAGAAACCGCAACACCATCTATTCCCGGCCAATGCGCTTCGACATGATTTGCGAGGCCAACGGGATCGAACATCGCCTGACGAAGCCCAACCACCCGTGGACCAACGGCCAGGTCGATTCATCATCAATCCGATCCACCAGATGCCGGGACTGAACACCTAGCGTTCAAGCCCTGACATATCCACAGGATCAAGTGGGTTATCCACACACGCAATAGGAGAGCGGGGTTCCGCGCACGCTGCCAAATGGACAAATACCTGCTTTAATCCCACGTTAACGGAGCGAATCCGGATAGCGCTATCAGCACCGCACCGACGCCGTTTGAAAAAACGCTCTTTCACCGTTCGGTTTTCACCCTACACTGTGAACAAACCGCGAAATTCCAAGGAGACACCATGCCCCGACTGACCCGCCGCCTGATCCTGACCAGCGCCTGCGCCGCCGCGATGCTGCCGCACGCTGCATTTGCCGCCACCACGCATCAGGTCAGCATCGCCAACATGGCCTTTGTTCCGACACGCATCACCATCAAGGCCGGTGACAGTATCGAATGGCGCAACCGCGACAGCGCCGAACACACGGCAACAGACAAAGGCGGTACCTGGGATACCGGTATTCTGCGGCGCAATAAAAAGGCCGCGATCAGGTTCGACACACCGGGCGAATACGATTATTTCTGCGAGGTGCACCCCAACATGCAGGGCAAGATCACCGTCACCTGACCCCCGGCACAACGGCCGGAGGTTTCGGGGCGTGTGGTAATGCCACCACGACAGGGTCTGCATGTTTTCGCGAAACAACCAGCCTTCAACCACCGGCCAGCTGCCCATTGTGACGCCGTCGATATAATCATCCTGCGTCAGCCCTGCGGCTTTCGAACAGGCCTGACACATGATCACGGTGCCGCCATCGGCGATAAAGGCGGTCAACATATCCTGAACAGATGTCCCGCTCTCGGCCATCATCCCATGGATGTGGCTGGGCCGCTTCTTGTCAGCCAATTAAACCGCGCGCACTTTCAGCCAGATCGCCGTGTCATGGCCGTTCTTGAGCGATTTTTCATTTGCGAACATGATGCCTTTGGCCGCGGCCCACGTATCGTCAGTTGTCAGATTAACGAACAAACCGCGGGGCGTGTCGGTGTCGGCCTGCGCAGGCAGGGTGGTGGTAAAGACCGCTGTGATCAGCATCAGCACAGCACTCAGTCGGGTAAAGTAAGGTTTCATCGGCGAACTCCTGTTTTTTGCCGGTTCCTGCCTTCGCAACATTCCGTTAATGGAATATGGCATGGATCAATTCATCGCGAGGACCGGGGCACTTGCCTTTTCACAGGGTAAGGGGCGCGATAAGGAAAAGAAAAAATCGAGCAGTACAGGAAAAATCATGATGCATAACCGGTTAACGCGACGCCGTATCCTGCTGACGGGAAGCGCCGCAGCTTTGACGCCAACGCTTTTGCCTGCGCAATCGCTTACAGATGATCAGGGCGATCAAATGCCCGCGACAGTACGCAACGCCCCGCCCGTGCGGCGCAACACATCGGCCTTTCAGGATCAGAACTGGCAGGATCATTTCGACACATTGGGACAGGGCTGTCTGCTGGCGGATATTTCATCGCGCGCCGTGCATTACTGGGGACCGGACGGGGAAACCCACCGGCTGTATCCATCCTCGGTTCCGCTGACCGAAGACCTGACGCGGCGCGGCTATACCAAGGTGGTGCGCAAGCGCGAAGCACCGGACTGGACGCCCACAGCCTCGATGCGGGAACGTGACCCCACCCTGCCCGCTTACATGCCCCCCGGGCCGGGCAATCCGCTGGGCACTCATGCGCTTTATCTGACATGGCCTGCGTATCTGGTGCATGGCACCCATGACACGCGGAAAATCGGGCGCCAAAGTTCGTCCGGATGCATCGGATTGTTCAATTCCGATATCGAGGAATTGTACGCTCTGGTCGATGTGGGCACGCAGGTCTTGCTGCTGTAAGCGGCTTTTTCCCTTGGCAAAGGGCGTATTCCCCTTTTGACTGGGCCGAACATCGCAGTTTGTCCCAGTCAGGAGGCCCGACATGACCGCCGCCCAGCCCAGCTTTACGATGGGCATCGAAGAAGAATACCTGCTGGTGGATCGCGACAGCTTGTCGCTTGCCGAAGCGCCCCCCGAATTGATGGATGCCTGCAAGGCCAAATTGCAGGATCAGGTCAGCCCCGAATTCCTGCAATGCCAGATCGAAGTCGGAACACGGGTCTGCGCCACCATCGCGGATGCCCGCGATGATCTGAAGCGCCTGCGGGCCTGCGTGTCCGAACAGGCGGCAAAACACAACCTGTCGCCGATTGCGGTGTCCTGCCATCCGTTTGCCGACTGGAAAGACCAGCAGCACACCGACAAGGAACGCTATTCCGATCTGCAACACGCGCTGGGCGGTGTGGCGCGCCGGATGCTGATTTGCGGGATGCATGTGCATGTGGGCATCGAAGATGACGCATTGCGCACCGATCTGATGCCGCAACTGTGCTATTTTCTACCCCACCTTCTGGCGCTGTCCACATCGTCGCCCTATTGGCAGGGCGACGATACGGGGCTGGCCTCTTACCGGTTGACGGTGTTTGACAATCTGCCGCGCACCGGCCTGCCGCCGCATTTCGGCAGCTGGGCCGAATATGAACGCACCACAGGCACGTTGATCGAACTGGGCGTGATCGAGGACACGACAAAGATCTGGTGGGATTTGCGCCCGTCGCACCGCTTTCCCACACTCGAAACCCGGATCATGGATGTGTCGCCACGCCTGGAACACACGCTGTCACTGGCCGCTGCGACCCAAGCCATATTGCGAATGTTGTGGCGGTTGCGGGCACGCAATTTGCGCTGGCGCGAATATGACAGGTTTCTTGTGGGCGAAAACCGGTGGCGCGCGCAGCGCTATGGCATTGCCGAAGGTCTGATCGATTTCGGTGAACGCACGATCCGCCCGTTCGACGTGTTGCTGGATGAACTGATCGGATTGCTGGCAGAAGACGGCGAGGCGATGCATTCACTGACGGAAATTGCCGCGCTCAAGGATATTGTCGAAAACGGCACCAGTTCGACCCGCCAGCGCCGTGTGCATGCCGAGGCAAAAGCAGCAGGCAAAGACCCCGGGCAGGCCGTGGTGCGCCACCTGATCGAGGAGTTTCACGCCGATCTTTAGGGACCGCGCCCCGCTTACAAACAGACCCACGCGCCGTGCTGGGTTTCGTTTATATCATCAAAGTGCAGCTTTAGCGGTTCGTGATCATCCACGAAGGACGACGCAAATCCGCGTTGTGGCAAGGCGCGGTTCACGAAAAAGCCCGCGATCCAGACGCCCAGCAACAAACCGTTCTTTTCGCGCAATTCCATCCGGTGGCCCTGAACGTCGCCGATATCCAGCTTTGTGCTGTTGTTCGACATCTGCGCGTCAAAACACACCAGCCCGTTGCTGTAAAAGCGCCAGCGTACCTGCCCCCACTCGCATTCGTCGATCTTTGCCGGTCCGCTCCACAGGAAATCGCGCCATTTCAGGTCCGCACCGTCCGCCTGTTTGATTGATCCAGTAGAAGACGCATCATTGTCCTGCGCATCCCAGCGCACGTAGCCCGCCGCCTCATGCTCGCGTCCGATGGGAATGCCGGCATCGGCCAGTCCCAGCGTGCGTTTCAGCAGCCCGTCCCGTTCGATCTTCTTTTCTTCGCCGTCCCCGGCGAGTTTGGTTGCAATTTTTGATGCTGCCGCCCAGATCATGTCCTGTCCCTTAGGTGATGCGTCCGTCGCCGGACCGAGTTGAATGCAAGTGTTGCCAATCCTGCCACCAAAGTCGATGCATTATTCCTGTCGTGCCAGCGCGTGCCCGTCCATGCGCACGCGTCGCGCCCCTTGCCAAGCGCGCATCGGCTCCGTTAAATAAACATGCGTTCAATTCTGCCACCCTGCCCGAAAGGACCACAGATGGATTTCGCCCTGAGTGAAGAGCAAACAGCCATTTTCGATATGGCCCATGCCTTTGGGCAAGAGCATATCGCCCCCTTTGCCCGCCAGTGGGAAGGTGATGGCGATATCCCCAAAACACTGTGGCCGCAGATTGCGGAACTGGGCTTTGGCGGGCTTTATGTCAGCGAGGACAGCGGCGGATCGGGGCTGACCCGGCTGGATGCGACACTGGTGTTCGAAGCTTTGTCGATGGCCTGCCCGTCAGTGGCGGCGTTCCTGTCGATCCACAATATGTGTGCCAAGATGATTGATGCGTTCGGATCAGATGATCTGAAAACGCGGATGATGCCAGATATCCTGTCGATGCACACGGTGCTGTCTTATTGCCTGACCGAGCCGGGATCGGGGTCGGATGCGGCGGCACTGAAAACCCGGGCGGCCCGCACCAATGAAGGCTGGAGCCTGACAGGCACCAAGGCGTTCATTTCCGGCGGCGGATATTCCGACGCCTATGTGGTGATGGCGCGCACCGGCGAAGACGGGCCCAAGGGAGTGTCGGCGATGATCGTGCAGGATGGCACGGACGGTCTGTCCTTTGGCGGGCTGGAGGACAAGATGGGCTGGCGCAGCCAGCCAACACGGCAGGTGCAGTTCGATAATTGCAACATTTCGGCGTCAGATATCATCGGTGAAGAGGGTCAGGGTTTCAAATATGCGATGATGGGGCTGGATGGCGGCCGTTTGAATATTGCCGCCTGTTCGCTGGGTGCAGCGCAGACCGCGCTGAACGCGACACTGACCTATATGGGCGAACGCAAGGCCTTCGGAAAGCCGATTGACCAGTTCCAGGGCCTGCAGTTCCGGCTGGCAGACATGGAAATCGAGCTTCAGGCGGCGCGAACCTTCCTGCGTCAGGCGGCGTGGAAGCTGGATCAGGGCGCACCGGATGCCACCAAATTCTGCGCCATGGCCAAGAAATTCGTCACTGAAACCGGCAGCAACGTGGTGGATCAATGCCTGCAACTGCACGGCGGCTATGGCTATCTGGCCGATTACGGCATCGAAAAACTGGTACGCGATCTGCGGGTGCACCAGATTCTGGAAGGCACTAATGAAATCATGCGCCTGATCGTGGCGCGCGACATGCTGGCCACACGATGAGCGATATTGATATTCGCACGTCCGGACGCGCGGGCCGGATCACATTGAACCGCCCCAAGGCGCTGAATGCGCTGACCTATCAGATGTGTCTTGAGATCGAGACGTCCTTGATAAAATGGCGCGATGATCCGTCGGTGCATGTGATCGTGATCGATGCCGCGGGGGATCGTGCATTTTGTTCGGGTGGCGATATTGCGCAGATGTACGCCACGGGTACTGCTGGTGATTACAGCTATGGTCAGCAGTTCTGGCGCGATGAATACCGCCTGAACGCGATGATTTTCGAATATGACAAGCCCGTCATCAGCTTTTTGCAGGGATATACGATGGGCGGCGGCGTTGGCATCGGCTGTCACGGATCGCACCGGATTGTTGGTGAAACCAGCCAGATTGCCATGCCCGAATGTGGCATCGGGCTTGTGCCGGATGTCGGCGGATCGTTTATGCTGGCCCTCGCCCCCGGGCGATTGGGCGAATATCTGGGTACCACGGCTTCACGGATGAACGCAGGTGATGCGATACTGGCCGGGTTTGCCGATCTGTTCATTCCCCAGGACAAATGGGGCGACCTGATCGCGGCACTGGAAACAGACGCAGATGTCAGCGCGCTGGACGCGGCGGCAGAAACACCACCGTCGGGCGTTCTGGCCGGATTGCAGGACCAGATCGATGGGTTGTTCGGGGGCGAATCCCTTGGGGATATCCTGACGACCTTGCGTGATGATCCATCCGATTTCGCCCGCGATACGCTGAAACTGATGGAACGCAATGCGCCGCTGTCGATGGCGTGTTTCATCGAAATGATCCACCGTCTGCGCGGCCCGTCCCTGACCATCCGAAAGGCGCTGGAACTGGAATACCGCTTTACCCATCGGTCGATGGAACATGGTGATTTTCTGGAAGGCATCCGCGCCGCGATTATTGACAAAGACCGCAATCCGCAGTGGCAATATGCCGGACAGGATGTGCCTGCCGTTGCAGTCAGCAGGATGCTGATGCCGGTACGGGACGCGAAACTTGAATTTACGGAAGGAACGGCCATGAAAATCGGGTTTATCGGACTGGGCAATATGGGCGCGCCGATGGCCGCCAATCTGGCCAAGGCCGGCTATCAGGTCACCGGTTTCGATGTGGCCGATGTGGATGTTGAAGGTGTGACAAAGGCCGGTTCCGCAGTTGAAGCCGCGCGTGGCGCGGATTGCGTGATCACCATGCTGCCCAACGGTGACATCCTGCGCGCGCTGGCGGCTGATATCATCCCCGCAATGGCGCAGGGTGCCGCGCTGATCGATTGTTCGACCGTTGATGTGGAAAGCGCACGCGCCGTTGCGCAAGAAGCTGAAAACGCCGGATTGCTTGCCGTTGACGCACCTGTTTCAGGGGGCGTTGGCGGGGCCAGTGCCGGCACGTTGACCTTTATGGCGGGCGGATCGGATGCGGCATTTGCCAAAGCCGCGCCATTGTTCGACGTGATGGGCCAAAAGGCCGTGCATTGCGGGACGGCCGGTGCCGGACAGGCCGCAAAAATATGCAACAACATGATCCTTGGCGTCACCATGATCGCCACCTGCGAAGCATTTGCCCTGGCCGACAAACTGGGGCTGGACCGTCAGAAAATGTTTGATGTGGTCAGCACGTCATCGGGTTATTCCTGGTCGATGAATGCCTATTGCCCTGCACCGGGCATTGGCCCGCAATCCCCTGCCGACAATGATTACAAACCCGGATTTGCCGCCGATCTGATGCTGAAGGATCTGCGCCTGTCTCAGCAGGCAGCCGAGGCGGTGGATGCGGACACGCCGATGGGGCAAATGGCGCGTGATCTCTATCAGAAATTTGTTGAAACCGAAGACGGCAATGGCCGCGATTTTTCGGCGATGCTGCCCCGGTTTGAAAAGCGCAGGCGCAGCTGATTGCGCGGCGCTATTCGGCAAAACAGGGCAAAATAAAGTCACGCCGCGCAGCGTCATGTTAGATTGTGACTTCATTTCTTTTAAACCAGATGGTTAGCCAAGTTCAATTTGGCTAATTCCGACAGCGACGATGGCCGCAAAAGCCCGTTGCACCACAAAAAAATCACACCTCTCGCGCCGAATAAACAGAATTTCAAGGCACTTTCCCCAGAACGTTCCTGTGTTCGTCCCGGTTGGAGAGTCGTTATGCCCATTGCCACAGAATTGCCCATCGACAGCACGGCAGGTGCTCTCGCGATGGCGAACGAGATTTTTGGCGCGGGCATCACCGTTCATTCGGCGACCTATTGGGGCGATGCGCTGTCATCGGGCATCTACACGTCCGGCGACACGATTTCGCCAGAGGCAACACCGGGTGACAGCGGCGTCATCTTGTCGACAGGGCATGTGGCCGATTTTACCAACAACAATGGCACCACAAACACCAACACGTCCGCAGGCACCAGCACGAACACCAGCGGCATTAACAATGACGCGGACTTCAACGCGCTGGCCGGGACCGGCACTCGCGATGCATCCTTTCTTGAGATGAGCTTTACCCCTGCCGGCGACACGATCACGATCGATTTTGTGTTGAGTTCGGAAGAATTCCCGGAATACATCAACTCTGCGTTCAACGATGTTGTCGGCGTCTGGGTCAACGGGGTGCAGGCCACGGTGACGGTTGGCGACGGTTCAGCCTCGATCGGGAACATCAACGGCAACACCGCACAGAACATCTATAACGACAACACAAACGATCAGTTCAACACCGAAATGGACGGGTTTACCGTTACGCTGACATTTGTCGCGCCTGTGATCCCGGGCTTTCCCAACACGTTGAAAATCGGCGTTGCGGATGTGGGAGATACATCCTACGACACAAACCTTCTGATTGCGGGCGGATCAGTGCAATCCACGATCATTGCGCAGGATGATCAGATCGTCATGCCCACCGACAAAAGCAGAACGCTGGATGTGCTGGACAATGACAGTTCCACTGGCGGCACACTGACAGTGACTCATATCAACGGAACTGCGGTGAATGCGGGTGATACCGTCACTCTGGCGACCGGACAGCAGGTAACGCTGAACGCCAACGGAACCTTCACGATCGTCAGCGACAGTGACGCCGAAACCACCTATTTCAACTATACAATCGAAGATACCGCCGGCAACACCGACACCGCGCTGGTCGAAGTGGAACAGGTGCCTTGTTTCGTCAAAGGCACGCTGATCGACACACCTGACGGCGCGGTCGCTATCGAAGCCCTGACGGCGGGCATGTCGGTGATGACACGCGATAACGGACCCAGAACAATCCGCTGGATCGGGCACCGCACTGTGGCCGCTACAGGCGATTATCGTCCCATAAGGCTGCAGCGGGGCCAGTTCGGGGCGACCCGTGATCTGTTGCTGTCACCGCAACACAGGGTGCTGATCACGGACCGGTGGGCCGAATTGTTGTTTGGCGAAGCCGAGGTTCTGGTCAAGGCCAAGGATCTGGTGAACGATATGCATATCCGCGCAGATACAACCCTGCGCCACGTCACATATTTCCACATTCTGTTTGATCACCACCAGATCATCACGGCAAACGGTGTGGCCTCGGAAAGTTACCTGCCCGGCCCGGCCACGATGGGCGGGTTCGACAGCGCGACACAGGATGAAATACTGGCCCTGTTCCCACATCTGGGTGCGCTGTCCGATGGGTATGGCCCTGCCGCGCGTCTGGTTCTGAAACGCTATGAGGCCGCGCCGCTTATGGCTGCGCTGGCTGCCTGACGCGCGAAACATCCGCAAAAGAAGTTCTGGACCTGTCGGAAACAGGACATCCTGACCGCCTTTGTCGGATAGGATCACTCCAGTCGCAACTGACGGAGCGCCCATGTCCCTGCCCTTTCACCGATTTGCCGCCGATCTGAGATATGATGATCTGCCTGCCGATGTACTGCGCGTATTGCGCCGCAGTTTTACCGATACGATGGGGGTTGCCGCCGTGGGATCAACCACGGAACTGGCAGGTATCGCGCGCGCGGGGGCCTGTGCGCTGTTCGGCGCGGCCGGGGCCGGAGCGGCGCGCATGCTGATCAATGGCGCACCCGTCAGTCCCGCAGGGGCCGCGATGGCGGGGGCGTTTACCATCGACAGTGTTGACGCCCATGACGGCACATCGCCCTGCAAGGGGCATGCCGGGTCTGCGGTCTTTCCCGCGCTGCTGGCCGTGGCCGATGCCCGGACCGGTCAGGGCCGCGCGCTGGACGGCGCGGCGTTTGCCGCCCATCTGGCTGTTGCCTACGAAGTCAGTTATCGCGCGGGGTTGTCCCAGCACGCCACCTGCGCCGATTATCACACCTCGGGGGCCTGGACATCTGTCGGGGTGGCCACGGCGGTTGCACGGCAATTGGGCTGTGACGGCGAAACGATCCGGCATGCGGCGGGCATCGGCGAATATCACGGGCCACGCAGCCAGATGATGCGCTGCATCGACCATCCGACAATGCTGCGCGACGGTGTCGGCTGGGGCGCACCGTCAGGCGTGACGGCGGCCTATCTGGCGCAATCAGGGTTCACCGGCGCGCCGGCGCTGACCTGTGAAGGCGCAGAAGCTGCAAGGTTCTGGGCCGATCTTGGTACGAACTGGCGCCTTGTCGAAGATACCCATTACAAGCCTTACCCCTGCTGCCGCTGGGCGCACCCGTCGCTTGATGCGGCGCAGGCGCTGATGGCAGAACACGCGCTGCACCATTCGGACGTCGCCCGCGTGGATATCCGCACCTTTCACAACGCTACACGTCTTGCAGGCCGTACCCCGTCGACACCGGATGAATTTGCCTATTCCATTGCCTTTCCGGTCGCCACGATGATCGTGCGCGGCCAGGTCGGCGCGCGCGAACTGGACAGCGCCACCTTGCAGGATCCCGATATCCTGCGTGTTTCCAAAGCGACAAACCTGATTGATGATCCGGATCTGACACGGATCAGTGATGGCAAACGCTGGGCGCAGGTCAGCATCACGCTGCAGGACGGAACCCGCCTTGATGCCGCCCCGCGCACGCCGCGCGGCGACACCGATCTGCCGCTAAGCGACGCCGAGATTTCGCAGAAATATCATCTGTTTACCGATCCTGTGCTGGGACAGGCGCGTGCGGACGAGCTGGAACAGCTGAGCGGTGCGTTTGACAGCCTGAACGCTGCCGATTTCGCCCGCCTACTTGATCTGGCCCTCAGCGCGCCCTGATCCTATTCGGCGGCCACGCGTTTGGTCTTGAGCATCGGTTTCAGATACTGCCCGGTATAGCTGCGGGCCTCCTCGGCTACTTTTTCCGGTGTTCCGGTGGCAATCACCTCGCCTCCGCCATCGCCGCCCTCGGGACCGATATCTATCACCCAATCGGCGGTTTTAACCACATCCAGATTGTGTTCGATCACGATCACCGTGTTGCCCTGATCCACCAGTTCATGCAGCACTTCCAGCAGCTTGCGCACGTCTTCGAAATGCAGGCCGGTGGTGGGTTCATCCAGAATGTACAATGTCCGCCCGGTGGAGCGTTTGGACAGTTCCTTGGACAGTTTCACACGCTGCGCCTCGCCCCCTGACAGGGTTGTCGCCTGCTGGCCGACCTTGATATAGCCAAGCCCCACACGCATCAGCGCATCCATCTTTTCGCGGATCGACGGCACCGCCTGAAAAAATGTCTGCGCATCTTCGACCGTCATGTTCAGTACGTCGGCAATGCTTTTGCCTTTGAACTTGATTTCAAGTGTCTCGCGGTTGTAGCGCGCGCCTTTGCAGGTTTCACATTCGACATACACATCGGGCAGAAAGTGCATTTCGATCTTGATCACGCCATCGCCCTGGCATGCCTCACAGCGCCCGCCCTTGACGTTGAACGAAAACCGCCCCGGTTTGTAGCCGCGCGCCTTGGATTCCGGCAATCCGGCAAACCAGTCGCGGATCGGGGTAAAGGCGCCAGTATAGGTCGCGGGGTTGGATCGCGGTGTGCGGCCGATGGGGCGCTGGTCAATATCGATCACCTTGTCCAAGTGTTCCAGCCCCTGAATGGTTTCACAGGGTGCTGGCGTCTGGCGCGCGCCATTCAGGCGCATGCTGGCGGTCTTGAACAGCGTTTCAATCGTCAGCGTCGATTTTCCACCACCCGACACGCCGGTCACGCAGACAAATTTCGCCAGCGGGAATTCGGCAGTAACGTTTTTCAGGTTGTTGCCGGTGGCGTTCACCACTTTCAGCTTTTTCTTGTTGCCCTTGCGCCGGGCCTTCGGAACCGCAATTTCGCGCGCCCCTGTCAGGTATTGCCCCGTGATCGATGCGGCATCCGCCGCAATCGCCGCAGGTACCCCGTGGCTGACCACCCGACCACCATGCACCCCAGCACC
The DNA here is from genome assembly GCF_051013555.1 of Sulfitobacter sp. TBRI5. Taxonomy (NCBI): domain Bacteria; kingdom Pseudomonadati; phylum Pseudomonadota; class Alphaproteobacteria; order Rhodobacterales; family Roseobacteraceae; genus Sulfitobacter; species Sulfitobacter sp. TBRI5. Next base: position 3,499,969 of record NZ_CP112884.1, read on the forward strand.
CGGGCCGATATCAAACACATAATCCGCCTCGCGGATCGCTTCTTCGTCATGTTCGACCACGATCACGGTGTTGCCCTGATCGCGCAGGTTTTTCAGCGTTCCCAGCAGACGATCATTGTCGCGCTGATGCAGCCCGATACTAGGTTCATCCAGTACATATAAAACGCCGGTCAGTCCGGACCCGATCTGGCTGGCCAGCCGGATGCGCTGGCTTTCGCCGCCCGACAGGGTACCGCTGTTGCGGCTTAACGTCAGATATTCCAGCCCGACATTGTTCAGAAACCCCAACCGTTCGCGGATTTCCTTCAGGATCGCCTTTGCAATCTCGTTTTTCTGGACGCTCAGATGTTCGGGTACGGTTTTGCACCACTCGAACGCTTCACGGATTGACATCTGCACCACCTGCCCCACATGCAGGCCGGCAATCTTGACGGCCAGCGCTTCGGGACGCAGACGGAAGCCGCCGCAGGTGCCGCAGGACCGGTTGTTCTGGTAGCGTTCGAATTCTTCACGAATCCAGTTGCTGTCGGTTTCGCGATAGCGCCGCTCCATATTCGGAATCACGCCTTCAAAGACACGCGTCACCTTATAGACCCGACCGCCTTCATCATAGCGAAACGGGATTTCCTCGCCCCCCGAGCCATAGAGGAACACCTTTTGCACATGCGGGTCCAGATCCTTCCAGCGGGTGTTCTGGTTGAATTCGTAATGTTTGGCGATGGCTTCGATCGTTTGCAGAAAATAGGGCGATTTTCCCTTGCGCCACGGGGCCAGCGCCCCGTCATATATTTTCAGCGTCGCATCCGGCACGACCAGTCGTTCATCGAAAAACAGTTCCACGCCCAGCCCGTCGCAATCGGGGCACGCCCCGAACGGTGCGTTGAACGAAAACAGACGCGGTTCGATTTCGGGAATGGTGAACCCGCTGACCGGACAGGCGAATTTTTCCGAAAACGTATAGCGTTCGGGTTCGCCTTCGGTCGGGGCGGTTTCCAGAATGGCGATGCCGTCAGCCAGATCAAGCGCTGTACGCAGACTGTCGGCCAGACGGGTTTCCAACCCCTCGCGCACCACGATCCGATCCACGACAACGTCAATGTCATGACGGAATTTCTTGTCCAGCACCGGTGGTTCATCCAGTTCGTAGAACGCGCCATCCACCTTGACGCGCTGGAACCCCTGCTTGCGCAAGTCGATGAATTCCTTTCGATATTCACCTTTCCGGTCACGTATAATGGGGGCCAGAAGATAGGCGCGCGTGCCTTCCTCCATTGTCATGACACGGTCCACCATATCCTGCACCTGCTGCGCTTCGATCGGCAGACCGGTGGCGGGCGAATAAGGCGTGCCGACACGCGCAAACAGCAGGCGCATGTAGTCGTAAATCTCGGTCACGGTGCCTACGGTCGAACGCGGGTTTTTTGATGTGGTTTTCTGTTCAATCGAAATCGCGGGCGACAGGCCGCTGATGTGATCCACATCCGGCTTTTGCATCATGTCCAGAAACTGGCGCGCATAGGCCGACAGGGATTCCACATAGCGCCGCTGGCCTTCGGCATAGATCGTATCAAAGGCAAGGCTGGATTTGCCCGATCCCGACAATCCGGTGATTACAACCAACTGGTCGCGCGGAATATCCACATCGATGGATTTCAGGTTGTGTTCGCGCGCGCCGCGGACTTCGATGAATTTTTGCTCTGGCATGATCGCCCCCGTTAACGGGTTAGACATAGTTGAGTGCGCGGGATTCTCCAATGCTAAATTGAGAACAAAGTGCGAACCTGCGATTTCTCGCCCTGTCCCCAACCGCGCCGTCAGGTTTTTTGTGCAATCGCCCACGCACAGACCGGCATATGGGGATCATTCGCCAGACTGTCACTGCCCTTTTCGTATCGGGGCGGCCATTTTTGTTCCAGATTGCGCAGGGCAGCGTTGCGATTGCCCCATTGTTCGGCATGGATGGCGGTTTCTTCAAACCCGGCCTCGATCAGTAGATTGGTCAACCCGCGTGCCGACCATCGAGAATTATCGGTTGGCGCGCCGTGATAGGGGATGAAAAACGGCACGGCGAGCCAGAAATATCCCCCGTCGCGCAGCATGGTGCGTACATTCTGCGTGGCAGCATAGGGGCGATCCAGATGTTCCCAAACCTGATTGGCAAGGATCAGATCGAATTCCGGCGCTGTATCGGCTTCGGCGGGAAACGGTCCGGCGCAAATGTCATATTGGGGATAGCGGTATTGCCGATAGGATTTGAACGGAAACTGCCGCCCCCATTTGCCGGAAATCTCGGCAACATCAAGCTTTTCCGGCTCGAGCGCGCGAATGATCTCGCGGCTTGATTTCTGCATGACCACACGGTTGAGACTGACCAACTTGCTCTCCTGCTGTCTTGATCAGGTCAGGCCGATGCGCGGCGCGCGATCAGAACCGCGAACGGCAGGAAGCCGTACAAAGCGTTTACTTCGAGACGTCGGTGATATTCAGCAATCATCGCATCCAGCATCTGTTGTCCGATTAGGCCACGTTCAACCATCATCTTACCGCCCATTGCCACCCAGTTCATCGCACTAAGGCCTTCGCTGATCAATCGCGAGACAACGCGGAATGTTTCGATCTGAAATCCGGCCCCCGCCGTCAGTTCGCGCAACCGCCCGACCAGATGTTTGTCGGTCACGAAATTGTCCGCAAAATAAACGGCACAGGCATCCAGCGGATCACCCAGCGTGTTTCCGATTGATGTTTTTGAAAAATCGGCATCGCAAATCACAAGAACACCACCCGGTTTCAGAACCCGCGCCGCCTCGTCCAGCAGAATGCGCGGGTCGGGAACATGCGACAGCACAGTGTGCATCACCACGGTGTCGATACTTGCATCATCATGCGCCAGGGTTGCCCCTGTCGCCACTTCGAATTCCAGGTTGTCCGGGTTGTCGGGATGCGCGCGCGCATAGTCAATCAGACCGGGCGACAGATCGCTTGCGATCACCCGCCCGGAATTGGCATGACGCGCGATACGGCGCGCGATTGCCCCCGTTCCGGCGCCAACCTCAAGATGTATCCCGCCGGGTTGAAAACCGGCCTCGGCCAGATAGCCGTCGACAATGTCCTGCATGATCGGCTCTGCAGCGCGTGTTTCCAGCGCGTCGGCCACGGCCTTGATAAAGTCCGCGCCCCTTGCATCAACATCCTGAAACGGATCCGCCATTTTGTCCCCCCTTGCGATTGTCCCTGTCCGGACCAGTCCGGCATGGGTAGCACAAAACGGCAGGCGGTCCTACATGTGGATCACGCGGTCAAACGCATCCAGCACGCTTTCATGCATCATCTCAGACAGGGTCGGATGCGGGAATACAGTGTTCATCAGGTCTTCTTCGGTGGTTTCAAGCTGACGCCCGATCACATAGCCCTGGATCATTTCGGTCACTTCCGCGCCCACCATATGCGCGCCCAGCAATTCACCCGTCTTGGCATCGAACACGGTCTTGATCATGCCTTCGGCCTCGCCCAGGGCAATTGCCTTGCCGTTGCCGATAAAGGGAAAGCGGCCCACTTTGACGTCATAACCCAGTTCTTTGGCCTTGGCCTCGGAATACCCGACCGATGCCACTTGCGGGTGGCAATAAGTACAGCCCGCGATACTTTCGGGTTTGACCGGATGGGGATGCCCGCCAGCGATCAGTTCTGCAACCATCACGCCTTCGTGGCTGGCCTTGTGCGCCAGCCATGGTGCGCCGGCGATATCGCCGATGGCGTACAAACCCTCGACACCAGTGCGGCAGTATTCGTCGGTTACCACATGGGTGCGGTCGATTTTGACGCCCAAGGCTTCCAGCCCCAGATCCTCGACATTGCCAACAATGCCCACCGCCGAAATCACGGTGTCAAAGTCGTGCTTTTCCACTTTGCCGCCGGTTTCGATATGGGCTGTCACCTTACCCACGGCGCGATCCAACTGCTTGACCATGGTCTTTTCCATGATCTTCATGCCCTGTTTGACGAATGCTTTCTTGGCAAAGGCCGAAATCTCGGCATCTTCGACGGGCAGAATGCGATCCATCACCTCGACAACGGTCGTGTCGCAACCCAGCGTGTTGTAAAAACTGGCGAATTCGATGCCAATCGCTCCTGATCCGATAACCAGCAGTTTCTTCGGCATCCGGGGCGGTGTCAGCGCGGTGCGGTAGGTCCAGACCAGATCGCCATCCGCTTCAAGGCCCGGCAATTCGCGTGCCCGCGCACCGGTGGCCAGTATGATGTTCTTGGCTGTCAGCTCCTCACTGCCCTTTTCGGTCTTGACCGAAACCTTGCCCTTGGCCGCGATGGTCGCCACGCCCATGAAGGTTGTGATCTTGTTCTTTTTCATCAGATGGCCGATGCCGCCGGACAGTTGCGCCGCCACCCCGCGCGAACGTTTGACAACCGCATCCAGATCATAGTCGATGTTTTCCGCCTTCAGGCCGAATTCCTTGGCGCGATGCATCAGGTGGAACACTTCGGAACTGCGCAGCATCGCCTTGGTCGGGATACAGCCCCAGTTCAGGCAGATCCCGCCCATATTCTCGCGTTCGACGATGGCGACGTTCATGCCCAGTTGCGCGGCGCGAATGGCGGCAACATATCCTCCGGGGCCCGCCCCGATCACAATCAGATCAAATGATTTTGCGGCCATGATGCCCTCCGTTCGAAATTTAGTTTACCATTAAACTATCCGAACGCCCGCATCAATGCGCGCTATCCGCGACATAGTTGCAACCGCAATGCAGCGCCATTCCAGCGACTTCTTTTTGCCGAAAATACGGGAGAGCGACGGCACAATCATGCGCCGCCGGCGCCGTTCATCCGGCCTTTTTCATTTCCATCGCCCGCACCGTGTGACCGTATCCGCCCTGCTGGACGTAATCGGCCTCGCATGCGGTTTGTTTGCGCTCCAGCGCGGCATTGCGATAGGGAAAGCGGCCAAACTGGCGGATCACTTCGCGGTGCGCGCGGGCGTGCAGCATGTTGCCCGCACCGTATAGCGGCATCCGCTCTTTCATCAACCGGACACAGCGATCCTGATCGCACAGATTTTCCGAATGCATCAGGGGCATATAGAAAAACTGGCGGGCTGGTTCATCTATTTTCATGTCCCAGCCTTTGGATATCGCCGACTTGGCAACCGCAAGGGCGGCCCTGTCCGTGGCAAACGCCTTGGACGAACCGCGAAACATGTTGCGTGGAAACTGATCCGTCAGGATCACATAGGCCAGCGCCCCGCTGGGGTATGTCAGCCAGAGCGAATATCGCCCGTCCCGTGCCCCTTGCCAGACATCGCCAAATTTATCTGAAATGCGTCTGCCGAGCGTTTCGTCGGTATCATACCAACCGTCAGGACCAACATCATCTAACCAAAAACTCAATACTTCTTCCGGACCGACCATCAGGCTATCTCCATAGCTTTTGCTCCAGTACTTAAAAACGTTACATTCCTGTTAAACACGTTGGACAGTAACTTTTTATAACAGTTGAAACATTTGCAATAATCGCGACATTTAGGCCGCATTGTCGCTTTCTGCCTCTTCAATGGCCTCTTCGATGGCGGTTTCGATGGCCCATTCCTGTGCCACCGGCGATGTGGTCGGCGACATCTGGGTGTATCCGATGGTTTCATCAACAGGCACTGCGGGGCGCTGTGTCATGCGATACGCCGCATAAAGCGCCATCGCGACAAACAGCACGCCGGTGAACAGGTAAAACCCGCCCGGCCCGATCTGACCCATGATCCAGCCGGTGATCAGCGGGCCGGCAATTGCGCCCAGCCCGTTGATGAAAATAAGCCCGCCCGATGCGGCGGCCATGTCTTCGTGTTCCAGAAAGTCATTGGTGTGCGCGATCAGCAGCGAATAAAGTGGGTTGGACATGCCGCCGATCACAAACGCGGATGTTAGCAGCAATGTGAAATTCGCGCCCAGCATCATCCCCATGGTCGATCCGACCGCCCCGATTATCGAAACGATCATGATCAGTTTGCGGCGGTCCATGCGATCCGAAATCCAGCCAATCGGATATTGCGCGACAACCGATCCGACAAAGAACATCGCCACGAACATCGAGATTTGCGGCACGCTCAGTTTGGCTTCGGCCCCGTAGACCGGTGCCATGCCGAACTGCGCCGAAAATACCCCACCCAGCAAAAACATGCCCACACATCCAAGGGGCGAAATCTTCATGATTTCTTTCAGGCTCATCGGTTTTGTGGTGTCAAAGGCCGGCGTCGGGCTGATCGACAGCAGGATCGGCGCGAACGAGATAGAAATCAGCACCGACGGGATCACGAACAGGACAAAACCGGACGGGTCCGCTGTCAGCAACAGGCCTTGCGCGGCCACGATCCCTGCCGTTTGAACGATCATGTAAAGAGATAAGGCCTTGCCGCGGTTGTCATTGGTGGCCGCATTGTTCAGCCAGCTTTCAGCCGTGACATAGACGCCGGAAAAACAGAACCCGATCACAATGCGCCCGATGGACCAGGCGATGGGGTCGGCCAGTGTCGGATACAGGATCATCACGGCGGAAATGAACGATCCCAGCGCGGCAAACACACGCACGTGGCCAACACGGCGGATCATCCACGGAGCCATGCGCGACCCGCCCAGAAACCCGACAAAGTAAGCCGACATGACAAATGACATCTCAAGGGTTGAAAACCCTTCGATCTCGCCACGGATGCCCAACAGCGTGCCCTGCATGCCGTTGCCGACCATCAACAGGCCCATACCCAGTAAAAGCGCCCAGGAATTGGAAAGAACTTGCAACATAACCTGTCCGATACCGGTTTAAAGTGTGCCCTGCCCCCTAGTGCGCGACAGGACAGTGTGTGGGTTGGTCAGCAGCGACCTAAACGGGGGTGTAATCGCCGCAACTGGCCTTCACGGGATAAGAAGTGACGAATCCCCGTACGAAAAGAAACGATAGCCTTGCGATATGGCATGTTCATAGATGCGCGCAATCCGGTCTTGCCCCATCAGGGCGGAAACAAGCATCATCAGCGTGGATCGCGGCAAATGGAAATTGGTCATCAGCGCGTCGGTCACGCGAAACGCAAAGCCCGGATAGATGAAAATATCGGTGTCCCCCTGCCATTGTGCGACACTGCCGGTTTCGCGCGCCGCGCTTTCGATCAGGCGCAGCGCGGTGGTGCCCACCGGGATCACACGCCCCCCTGCCGTCTTGGTTTGCGCAATGGCTGCCGCGGCTTCTGCGCTGACCTGCCCCCATTCGGCGTGCATCTTGTGGGTGGTGACATCATCCACCTTGACCGGCAGAAAGGTTCCCGCCCCCACATGCAGCGTGACATAGGTCAAGCGCACCCCCATGTCCTGCAACTGCGCCAGCAAGGCCTGATCAAAGTGCAAGGATGCAGTCGGGGCTGCCACCGCTCCGACATTGCGGGCAAACACGGTCTGGTAATCGGTCTTGTCACGTTCATCAGCGGGGCGTTTGGCTGCGATGTAAGGGGGCAGCGGCATCGCTCCGGCGGCGGCAAGCGCGTGGTCGAAATCATCCCCCGAAAGGTTGAACTGCAACTGGCCCTGCCCGTCACCGGTGCCCGTCAAAGTGGCGGTCAGTCCAAGCGGAAATTCAATCGTTTCGCCAATGCGCACTTTTTTCAATGGCTTGATCAAAGCCGACCAAGTGCCGTCTGCCGCCGGCTCAAGCAACGTCACTTCGATGCGTGCCTTGGTCTGGCCCTGGGCGCTGTCCCGCTTTCGGGTGCCCGACAGACGCGCAGGAATCACCTTGGTGTCATTCAGAACCAGCAGATCACCCGCGCGCAGATATGTGCCCAGATCGTGCACCTGCGCATCCGTGATCCGGTCTCCGGATGCCACCAACAGCCGCGCGGATGTGCGCGGTGTGGCCGGACGGGTGGCAATCAGCGCATCGGGCAGATCAAAATCAAAATCAGACAGTTTCATACGCGCCTGCTAACGCCCCGGATCGTCATCTTCAACCGGTTCCGGCGCGGCGGGTTGTTCTGCGGCGATATTGGGCGCGGGGCTGCCATCCAGTGCCTCGACAACGGGGGGCGCCTTGCGAAACAGATTGCGGAACATGCCCGGTGTCAGCGCCGACAGCGGGTTCACCCAGACATCGGGCGACTGCGCATTGCCGCTGAGCGCATAGTTGAAACCGAAAACGCCTTCGCCCTTGCGGGTCAGGACGCTGCCGATCCCGTTCAGCAGATAGATTGGCGTGATGACACCCTGCATATCCATCGAATTGCTGTCCAGCGCATAAATCCCGTCCAGCGACAGCCCCATGGACGGGCCAACAGCAGACCCGGAGGTGACGATGATCTGTGAAGGCGTGAGGCGGAATTGTGCGTCTACTTCGCTGAAGTGGATGCCCTGCCCGCCCAGTTGTTCCAGCAATCCGACAACCGACATCGCGTTCAGCAATTCGGCCATCACCGGCGCGTCCTTGATGCGGATGCCGGTCACGCGCAGTGATCCGTCAAAGGTTCCGGCCTCTCCGACCGGCATCAGCGTCAGCGAAAGATCGCCGTCACGTGCCTGTTTCAGAAAACCGGCAGACCGGAACACCCCGCCGGCGTCTGTGCTGGTCAGGCGCATCGCCGTCCGCCCGTTCTGGGGAACAAGCTGCCCGGCCACTTCAGTGCCGCCATTCAATTTGCCGACAAATCTGCCATCCATCCCGCGCGTTGTGTCAAACCCGCCGCGAAAGTCTGTCAGCGTGATCGCGTCGTTGATTTGCAACCGGTCCAGCGTCAGCGAAAGGTCGCCCGATTCAGCACCCGATGGCGCGCCGAAATCGGCACGGCGCAGATCAACACTTCCCCCGCCAAGGTCGATATCGGGCGGGGTGCCGACGCCCTTGCCCGTCAATACCACGGGCGCATCCAGCCAATCGTCGATCTTCACGCTGGTAAACGATGCGCTGTCCATGCCGCCGCCATCCCGCAACGTGATGCGCCCCGTCGCGGACAGGCCGTTTGCATTAATCGCGATCCGTGACACATCGGCCTGTTTGCCTAACACGGCTGCCAGTTCGAACGATCCGCTTTGCGACGGGGATTTGCGCCAGTTGATCTGCGGAATGGACAGCCCGATGCCTTGCAGTGTGGATCGCAAATCAAGTGTCGGCGGCTGATCAGGGATCAGACCCACGCGGATGGTTGCCAGCCCCGCACCGGTCACAGCCCCTTGCGGCAGGCCGATGTTGAATTCGTCGATGGTTTGTTCGGACAATTCCACGGTTCCGGTAAAGGTGCTGCCTGCGCCGGGTCCGGCCCCGATGGGTTGTTGCCATGTGCCGTCAAAGGCCACTGCGCCGATCCGGCCGGGACCGGACACTGCAACCGAAGCGTTGTCCGCGACGATCTTCAACGCATCCGAGGCCAGAACCCGCTCGGGAATAAGCGTGGTGCTGCGCACCGAGGATACCACGCCGGTTGCATTGTATTGCACGTCTTCCGGATGCAGCCCTTTGCGCAAAGGCAGGGCCAGCGTACCTTGCAGTTCCGCGCGCCCGTCCGCGATTGTCGCGGGCAGCTTCGCCTTGGTCATCACGTTCAACGGATCACTGTCCAGCAAGGACAAGGCGGCAGTAACAGTGCTGGAAAGTTGCAGTTTGACCACCGCAGGCGCGCCGGGTTTGATTGTCATGTCCGGCACGATGAAAGACGTGCCCGCAACATCGATCCGCCCGCCCTGATCAGCCTGCACAAATCCGCTGTCAGCCACCAGTGTAAAGCGGTTGCCCAGAATATTGGCATGTCCCGCCGCATCACGGATCGGCGGCATGGTTTTGACAAAGCGGATATCGGCCTGATCAAAATCGAAATTCAGATGCACCAGCGGGCGGGTGCCGGGCTTGGCGCGCAACGACAGGTCGATGTTGGACAAATCCCCGGCCAAAAGGTTGTTTTCCAACCAGGTGCGGGTTTTGTCACCGACTGTACGGGGCCACAGTTCCAGCAGGCGGTCGGGCGAAACGGCATCCAACGCGCCTTCAAGTGCCAGTTCCCAGCCACGCTGATCAGCAGCCAGATCCCCCCACAACCGCAAAGACCGGCCCCGATCAGACACGAACGCCTCGCCCAGGGTCAGTTCGAACGGATCAAGGCGCAGCCGCAAATCCATGCGCGCCTTGTCGATGCTCACCGGGGTTTTATAAAGGGCGGCGGGGTTTGCCACCAATTCGGACAGATCGAACTGGGCCACCATTTCTTCCAGCTGGCCATTGCGTACACCCAGAAGTGTGGCGACCCCTTCGGCGCGCCCTGTCACCCATTTGCTTTGAACCGACAATTCATCAAACCGGATGGTTTCGCTGGCGGCGTCATAGATAAAGTAGGTGCGCGCCGCATCGAAAGGGATTGGTTGGGTTTGGTCGTTGGGCTGAACAACGCCGGTTGCGATTTGCAGCGTGGCATTCAAAGGCCCCAATCGCCCGTCAGGCAACACCTGCCCGCGCAGCGCCCCTGAAATCGGGGCTCGCAAAACATCAAGCCACGCAAAAGCCGGCCCTTGCGCGGCAATATCACCCGCATCAACATTGGTGATTGTCGCGCCGAACTGCGCCTCGATATCACCGATGCGACTGTCGTAGTTCACGGCCAGCGTCGCGGCCTCGGCCCCGCCGCTGAGCAGTGCAAAATCGCCCGACAGGCGCAGATCATCGGCGTTCCGGTCCATTTGCAGGCGTCCGCCATCGACCGTCCATGCGCGTGCATTGCGCACGTCTTCATAGCGCAATGTCAGCGCGCGCAAATCCACGTTGACCAATGCGCGCAATGCTGGCAGCGTCAGCACGCTGTCCAGTTGTTCGATCAGTTGCCCCAGATTGGAGGCCTGCCGCGCCGGAACAACGTTCTGCCCAAGTGACAGCGTAATGCGCCCATCTTCTCCCCGACGCAAATTGGCTGTCACGCCATTTACGGTGATACGCTTGGGTTGAACCTGACCCTCCAGCAGCGGCCGCATCGCTAGGCTGGCGGTCAGATCGGCGACACTGGCAATCGGCGCACCGGATGCATCCTGAAACCGCACATCGCGCAAACGCACGCTGGGGCGCCATCCGCGTTCAACCGTCAGAACCATCTCACCAAAGCCGACCGACAGGCCGGGAACCTGCGTTGTTATGCGGGTCTGAACACGGTCGCGCAGCCAGTCGGGCGCAGTGATCGGGCGCCCTGTCAGTCCGACAAACAGCACCACCGCCATCATCGGCACCACAACGAAACTCAGCAAAGACCAAAGGCCCATGCCGCGGCGCCGCCGCTTGGGGCGGGCCGGATGCGGCGGTGCGCTATCGGTTTCGTGCGGCGTCGGGGATGTCATGTCTTTATTCTTGTCCGCCGCGCCCTAATATGAAACTCACTTTTTCTCAGCCTTATGTGGAGCTTGAAATGCCCGATCTGTCCGACACCGCCCCCGATTTTACCCTGCCTGCCGGTCAGGGGCATGAAATCACCCTGTCAGCGCTGCGGCCCGCGCCGGTCGTGCTGTTTTTCTATCCGCGCGATGATACGCCGGGATGCACCAAGGAATCCATCGGCTTTTCGGAATTGATGCCCGCGTTCGAACAGGCGGGCGTGCAGGTCGTTGGCGTGTCCAAGGACAGCATTTCCAGCCACGAAAAATTCGCGACAAAGCGCAATTTGACCGTCCCGCTTCTGTCGGACGAACACGGACAAGTTTGTGAAGATTACGGCGTCTGGAAAGAAAAGAACATGTACGGCAAAACCTATATGGGTATTGAGCGCACAACCTTTCTAATCGACGGGAATGGCAGGATCGCGCGCGTCTGGCGCAAGGTCAAAGTGCCCGGCCACATGGAAGAGGTTCTGGAAGCGGCGCGCGCGCTGTGATGCGCCCGCTTGCCGAAATGGCAGTGGCAGTTCTGAACACTGCGGACGGGCGGGAAAAAACCGCTCTGTCCCGCGGTTTTGCCGCCGAATGGTTTGCCGCAAGGGCGCAGGATACAGCGCCCGACATCGGGCGCGCCAACCCACCCGATCACCCGGCCCGCCCTGACACACCGCAACTGGTCGCGCCGCGCGATGTGCCCAAACGCCGCCCCGGCACACCCGAAGGGCGTATTGCCCTGCTGCATGCCGTGGCCCATATCGAACTGAACGCGGTTGATTTGCACTGGGATGTGATTGCGCGGTTCACCGACACGCCGATGCCCATCGGATTCTATGATGACTGGGTCAAGGCGGCAGATGAAGAAAGCAAGCATTTCAATCTGATGTGCGATTGCCTGGAAGAATTGGGAAGCCACTATGGTGCGCTGCCTGCCCATGCCGGCATGTGGCGCGCGGCCGATGATACGGCAGATGACCTGTTCGGGCGGCTGGCAGTTGTTCCCATGGTGCTCGAGGCGCGCGGACTGGATGTGACACCGGGCATGATCAAGCTGTTCGAACAGGCCAAGGCCGACAGCGCGGTCAACGCCCTGAACACCATTTATGCCGAGGAGGTCGCGCATGTGGCCTATGGATCGAAATGGTTCCATTTCCTGTGTGGACGCCACGAAAAAGACCCCAAAGTCGCCTTTCACGCGCTGGTACGGCAATATTTTCATGGCTTGCTGAAGCCGCCCTTTAACGAAGAAAAACGCGCGGAAGCCGGAATTCCACCTGATTTTTACTGGCCGCTGACCGAAGAACTCACCTGAAAGTTGCGTTCCAAGCCCTTGCTATCGGCGATTTCTTGCCGGATCGGCATGAATCGACCGGCTGAAAAGGCGCAATTGGCCAACTGACTTGCCCAATTGGAAACGGCTGGCTAAGCACCTTGGAAGGTGCCGTTATCCCCCAGAGGCGACGGACCACCGCCATTGGGATGGGACAAGGATAACAGGGTGAGAACGCGTCTCGCAATTCGCATACATGCGATTCTTGAACACTATTTTCCGGAACGCCGGCTGTTTTTGAAATCGGATACCGACACCCGGTTCATCCGTCTTAAATCCGGCACACAGGTTCTGGCATTCGCCGGAAGCGCGGCGATCATCGCCTGGGCCATCGTTGCAACCGCCATTTTGCTGATGGACAGCATCGGATCGGGCAATTTCCGCGAACAGGCCAAACGCGATCAGCGCACCTATGAGGCGCGGTTGAATGTTCTGTCGGGACAACGCGATGCCCGCGCCGACGAAGCGCTGGCCGCACAGGAACGGTTCAACGCGGCACTGGACCAGATATCGGTCATGCAATCCGAACTTTTGTCTTCGGAAACGCGCCGCCGCGAGCTGGAAACCGGGATCGAGGTGATCCAGACGACATTGCGCCAGACCATGCAGGATCGTGAAGCGGCCCGCGCGCAAGTGACGGCCCTGGAAGACCAGACAGAAAACGTTGCGGCACTGGTGGCGGCCAATCCCGGCGCAATCGCACCAACCGAATTGCTGGCCACGGCACTTGCCGAAACGGCAAAAGAACGCGATCAGGTTATCGCCGATGCAGAGGATGCATTGATCAAGGCGGATGAAATGGCGTTTCAGATCGCCCTGATGGAAGAGCAGAACGACCAGATTTTCCGCCAGCTGGAAGAAGCCATGACAGTATCCGTGGCCCCGCTGGACAAAATGTTCCGCGCCGCGGGCTTGCCGACAGATCGTATCATCGAACAGGTCCGGCGCGGCTATTCCGGTCAGGGCGGCCCCCTGACCCCGCTGTCGTTCTCGACGCGCAGCGACGAACTGTCGCCTGACACGATGCGCGCGAACCGGCTTTTGAACCAGATGGATCAGCTTAATCTTTACCGGATCGCCGCGCAGAAAGCGCCCTTTGCCACGCCGGTCAAATCTGCCTTCCGATTCACCAGCGGCTACGGCTATCGCCGTGACCCGAAAACCGGCGGTAGGCGCATGCACAGCGGCGTTGACTTTGCGGCAAGCATAGGCACGCCGATCTATTCAACGGCGGACGGTGTTGTGGTGCATTCCGGATGGTCCGCAGGATATGGTCGTCTGGTCAAAATACGGCATGAATTCGGAATTGAAACGCGCTACGCGCACCTGTCGAAATTGCGGGTAAATGTTGGTCAAAGGGTCTCGCGCGGGGAACGTATTGGTGATATGGGAGCGTCTGGACGTGTTACAGGTACTCACTTACATTACGAAGTCCGTGTAGGCGACAAAGCCGTCAACCCAATGATCTATATCAAGGCTGCAAACGATGTTTTCTAAAAGCAAAATCAACGAACCCGGCCCAAAGGCCGATACCGCAAAACCTGCAGCTCCGGAAGCGCCTGCAAGTTCCCAGAACCAGAACGAGTTCAAGGCGTCGGCCCCGAAGGCCAAGCCGCCCGCATCGGTTCTGTCGGCGGATCTGCATGTCACCGGCAACATGAAAACAACCGGAGACATCCAGGTTGAAGGCACTGTTGAAGGGGATATCCGCGCCCATCTTCTGACCATTGGCGAAACCGCGACCATCAAAGGCGAAGTGATTGCCGACGATGTTGTGGTCAATGGTCGCATCGTGGGCCGCGTGCGCGGCTTGAAAGTGCGCCTGACATCGACAGCCCGCGTCGAGGGCGACATCATCCACAAGACAATCGCGATCGAAAGCGGTGCGCATTTCGAAGGGTCTGTCCAACGTCAGGACGATCCGCTGAACTCGGGCAAATCCGCCCCCGCGCCCACCCCGCCGTCGGCGGCACCCGCGCAGGCTGCGAAAAGCTCTTAAGCGACAGAACACCCCATAAGAAAAGGCGCCGGGCATTGCATGCTCCGGCGCCTTTTTTGTTCCTGTCAGGGCGGTTGATCGCCCGTTGTGATTATTGCACGACGCGCACGGCCTGCATCACATCGGGCTGACCGGTGACAGCACCGCTTTGCCCCGATCCGCGTTTGATTGCATCCACCACATCCATCCCGTCGGTAACGCGGCCAATTACCGTGTACTGACCGTTCAGGAAATGCCCCTGATCGAACATGATGAAGAACTGGCTGTTGGCGCTGTCAACGCTTTGGCTGCGCGCCATGCCAACGATCCCGCGGTCAAACGGCACTTCGGAAAATTCGGCCAGAATGTTTCCGCGCTGTGATCCGCCCATGCCGGCGTTGCGCATATCCTGACCCAGCTTGCCAAATTCCACGTCACCGGTTTGCGCCATGAAACCTTCGATGACACGATGGAAGACAACATTGTCGTATTTGCCCTCCTGTGCCAGCGCGACGATCTGCGCGGTATGCAATGGCGCGATGGTTTCGGCCAGATCAATGGTGATCACACCGTTGGACTCTCCGGCGACGGCAATCTGAAGATAGGGGCCGGGCTGGTCCCAATCCACGGCCGCCCCCGGTTTGGGTTCCGGCATATCAACCGAGCCTTGCGATGCAATCACCGGACCGGCATCCACCGCGACGGGGCCAGCGCGCAACACCATGAACATCAGAATGATCCCGACGCCTGCGCACAGGAACATGCCCAGCCACAGAAATGTCTTACGCATCTGACGCGACCTTGACGCTGACCATCCGGTCGGGGTTTGCAGGTGGTTCGCCTTTTACGATGGCGTCGACATGTTCCATGCCCGAAATCACCCGGCCATAAACGGTGTACTGGCCGTTCAGGAAATGGTTGTCCTTGAAGTTGATGAAAAACTGGCTGTTGGCGCTGTCGGGGTTGGCAGAACGCGCCGCGCCCAATGTGCCGCGATCATGGGGCAGTTTGGAAAACTCGGCAGGCAGATTGGGCAGATCGGAACCGCCGGTTCCGGCCGAACGCAGATTGAACCCGGATTCCATATTGCCATTCGCCACATCGCCGGTTTGCGCCATGAAGCCATCAATCACGCGGTGGAAACAGACGTTGTCATAAGCACCGCTGCGTGCCAGTTCCTTCATGCGCTCGGCATGTTTGGGGGCCACATCGGGCAGCAATTCGATTGTGACGGTTCCGTCCTTCAGTTCCATCAGAATTGTGTTTTCGGGGTCTTTTATCTCGGCCATCGGGCGCTCCTGTACTTGGGTTTGGCATTTACCTATGCCGCGCAGCCCCAATTGCCAAGTGTCCCATTGACGAACGTGGCAAATGCCGCAAAAACCGGCCACCAAAGGGATCGGAGACAAAGCATGAGCTGGAAAACACTGGATGACATGGAGCTTGGTGGAAAGCGCGTGTTGATGCGCGTCGATCTGAATGTTCCATTTGAAAACGGCGTAGTGACGGATGATACGCGGATCCGGCGGCTTGTGCCGTCAATCTCGGATGTGCTGCGCGCGGGTGGCAAGCCGGTTCTGATGTCACATTTCGGACGCCCCAAGGGCGCAGCAGATCCGGCCCTGTCGCTGCAACAGCTGGTGCCCGCCTTGGAAACCGCCTTTGGCGTCCCGGTCATGTTTGTGGCCGATTGCCGTGGCCCGGCGGCCGAAGCGGCCGTGGCCGCCCTGCCCGATGGCCAGATCCTATTGCTTGAAAACACCCGGTTCTATGACGGGGAAACCAAGAACGATCCCGATCTGGCCGCTGAAATGGCGCGTTTGGGGGATGTCTATTGTAACGATGCATTTTCAACCGCGCACCGCGCGCATGCATCCACCGAGGGGGTGGCGCGTTTGCTGCCCGCCTGTGCCGGCAGGTTGATGCAGGCCGAATTGCAGGCGCTGGATGCAGCACTTGGTCAGCCCCAGCGCCCTGTTGTGGCTGTGGTGGGGGGCGCAAAGGTATCAACCAAACTGGAACTGCTGGGCAATCTGACGACCAAGGTCGATTACCTGGTGATCGGTGGCGGCATGGCCAACACCTTTCTGGCCGCGCAGGGCAAAGAGATCGGCACATCACTGGCCGAACGCGATATGACCGACACCGCGCGCGAGATTCTGGAAGACGCCAGGACGGCGGGATGCCGAATTATCCTGCCCGTCGATTTGGTTGTGGCCCAGAACTTTGCCGCACATGCACCGCACCAGACAGTTCCGGCGGATGCCTGCCCCGCCGATGCCATGATTCTGGATGCCGGACCGGATACCGTCGCCCTGATTGCGGGCACGTTCGAACAGGCGCGCACCCTGATCTGGAACGGCCCGATGGGCGCGTTCGAACTGCCCCCCTTTGATGCGGCCACGAATGCTGCCGCACAAAAGGCCGCTGATCTGACCAAGGCCGGTCAACTGGTGTCGGTGGCGGGTGGTGGCGATACGGTTGCCGCGCTTAATCAGGCCGGTGTCTCGGCCGATTTCACCTATATCTCGTCCGCGGGCGGAGCGTTTCTGGAATGGATGGAAGGCAAGACACTGCCCGGTGTGGCTGCGTTAATGGCCTGACACAACGGCAACACTGTGTTCGCGCTAACTGAATTGCAACGCTCCGCGCAACTGCCTATTGAATGTCTTTAACCGGAAATCTTATTTCAAACGAGTATTGGGTAACGTCAGACATGCCAGACCAGAAACAGACAGATCAGATCCGCAGCGGCAAAGGCTTTATTGCAGCACTGGACCAAAGCGGCGGATCAACACCCAAGGCGCTGGCGTTGTACGGTATATCGGAAGATGCCTATTCCGGTGACGCGCAAATGTACGACCTGATCCACGACATGCGCACCCGGATCGTCAACGCGCCCGCCTTTACCGGAGAACGCATTCTGGGCGCCATTCTGTTTGAAAACACGATGGATCGTGAAATGGGCGGCAAGCCCACCGCGCATTATCTGTGGCAGGATCGCGGTGTTGTCCCGTTTCTGAAGGTCGATAAGGGCCTGATGGACGAAGCTGACGGCGTGCGCCTGATGAAACCGATGCCGGGATTGGACGAACTGCTTGCGCGCGCGGCCAAGGGCGGCATTTTCGGCACCAAGATGCGTTCGGTCATCGATGCGGCCTCGGCCACCGGCATCCGCGCCAACGTGGCCCAACAGTTCGAGATCGGCAAACAGATCATTGCGCATGGACTGGTGCCGATCATCGAGCCCGAAGTCACGATTTCGATCACGGACAAGGGCGCCGCCGAGACCATCCTGCGGGACGAGATTCTGGCCCAGCTTGATGCGCTGCCTGACGGGGGCGATGTGATGCTGAAACTGACGCTGCCCGAGGTTGCGAACCTGTACAAGCCGCTGGTGGATCACCCGCGCGTGCTGCGGGTTGTCGCGCTTTCGGGCGGGTATTCGCGGCAAGAGGCAAACGCGCGTCTGGCCCGCAATAGCGGCGTGATCGCCAGCTTTTCGCGTGCGCTGACCGAAGGCCTGTCTGCCCAGCAATCCGACACCGAGTTCAACGATACGCTCAACGCGACAATCCAAAGCATCTATGATGCGTCGGTTGCCGGCTGAAGCACGGCGCAGATGCCCCGAAAACACGGCAAGCCTTTGCTTGTCTTAATTTTTTGACAATTAGGGGATTCACAACGCGAATCGCCTGTGCCATAGTGCATTTACCGTCCGGCAAGAGACGTTTTCGTAGGCAGTATATTCAGTGACACGCGCATCCCGCCCCGCCCTTGGCGTTCTTATCTTTTTCGCAATCTCGTTTGCTTTGTGCATCTATTTTACCTTTGCAGCAGTGCAGGGTGATTTCGGATTGTTCCGTCGCGCCGAAATCGTGGCCGAGGCGGATCATCTGAAGGTTGAACTGGCGAAACTGCAACTGGATGTCGCGCGGATGGAAAACCTGACGCTGCGCCTGTCCGACACCTATCTTGATCTTGATCTTCTGGATGAACAGGCGCGTTCCGTTCTGGGCCTGTTGCGTCCCGATGAAATCGTGATCCGCTAAGGACTGCGTAACCTCTTAAGTGCGATGAAGTGACGGCGCGTCATATTGGCACTCGCGTCTTAATCCTGAATCCGTTATTAGATAGTTTAACGCTAAACTATTTGTGCAGATAAGGGAGAGCGCAGCCATGGCCGCCCGAAAAACAACAAAGAAACCAAACGTTTCCACCGAGGAACTGAAAGCCTATTACAAGGATATGCTGCTGATCCGGCGATTCGAAGAAAAGGCCGGACAGCTTTACGGCATGGGTCTGATCGGCGGTTTCTGCCATTTGTACATCGGGCAAGAGGCCGTTGTCGTCGGGCTTGAGGCCACCGCCAAGGAAGGCGACAGCCGTATCACAACCTACCGCGATCACGGCCATATGCTGGCTTGCGGAATGGACCCGAACGGCGTGATGGCCGAATTGACCGGACGCATCGACGGCTATTCCAAGGGCAAGGGCGGTTCGATGCACATGTTCAGCAAAAACAAACGCTTTTACGGCGGTCACGGCATTGTGGGCGCGAACGTTCCCCTGGGCGCAGGTATCGCCTTTGCCGACAAATATCGCGGTACCGACAATGTGACGTTCACCTATTTCGGCGATGGCGCTGCCAACCAAGGGCAGGTCTATGAAACCTTCAACATGGCGGCGTTGTGGGAATTGCCGGTGGTTTTTGTCATCGAAAACAACCAGTACGCCATGGGAACATCACAGAAACGCTCGACCTCGTCGCCCGATATCTATCATCGCGGCGAAGCGTTCGGCATTCCGGGCGATATGGTTGATGGCATGGATGTTCTGGCCGTCAAGGAAGCCGGCGAGAAGGCTGTGGCGCACTGCCGCGCCGGTAAAGGCCCCTATATTCTTGAAATCAAAACCTATCGCTATCGCGGCCATTCGATGTCGGATCCGGCCAAGTACCGCACCCGCGAAGAGGTTCAGAAAATGCGCGACGAGCGCGATCCTATCGAACAGGTTCGCGAGCTTCTGCTGACCGGCAAACACGCCACCGAAGACGATCTGAAAGCAATCGACAAAGAGATCAAGGCGGTGGTCAACGCCTCGGCCGAATTCGCAAAAACCAGCCCCGAGCCCGATCTGGACGAGCTCTGGACAGATATTTACGCCTGAAGGGCCGAGGAGGATTAAGCAATGGCAACCGAAATTCTGATGCCCGCCCTTTCACCAACGATGGAAGAAGGCACATTGGCCAAATGGCTGGTCAAAGAAGGCGATACCGTCAATTCCGGCGATATTCTGGCCGAGATTGAAACCGACAAGGCCACGATGGAGTTCGAGGCGGTCGACGAAGGCGTGATCGGCAAGATTCTGATCGAAGAAGGCAGCGAAGGCGTGAAAGTGAACACCGCCATCGCCGTTCTGCTGGAAGAAGGCGAAGATGCGTCGGCGATACCCGACAGCGCATCCGCCGCAGAAGAAGAGGCGCCAAAGGCCGAAGAACCTGCAAAAGAGTCGGCCCCGGCAAAGGCCGCCACCCCTGCCCCGGTTCCCGCCGCCGATCTGACACCGGACTGGCCCGAAGGCACCAAGATGAAAACCCAGACCGTGCGCGAAGCGTTGCGTGACGGCATGGCCGAGGAAATGCGGCGCGACGAAGACGTGTTCCTGATGGGGGAGGAAGTCGCCGAATATCAGGGGGCCTACAAGATCTCGCAGGGGATGCTGGACGAATTCGGTGCCAAGCGCGTGATCGACACCCCGATCACCGAACACGGGTTCGCCGGGATCGCCACTGGTGCCGCCTTTGCCGGATTGCGCCCGATTGTGGAATTCATGACGTGGAATTTCGCCATGCAGGCGATTGATCACATCATCAATTCGGCGGCCAAGACACTGTATATGTCCGGTGGCCAGATGGGCGCGCCGATGGTGTTCCGCGGCCCCAACGGTGCCGCCGCACGGGTGGGCGCGCAGCACAGCCAGGATTACGCCGCATGGTACATGCAGGTACCCGGCCTCAAAGTGGTGATGCCCTATTCCGCATCCGACGCCAAAGGGTTGATGAAAACCGCCATCCGCGACGACAATCCGGTGGTATTTCTTGAAAACGAAATTCTTTACGGTCGCACATTCGATGTTCCGGATCTGGATGATTACACCGTTCCTTTCGGCAAGGCCCGCATCTGGCGCGAAGGCAGCGATGTCACCATCGTCAGCTTTGGCATCGGCATGACCTATGCATTGGAAGCGGCCGACAAACTGGCCGCAGAAGGTATTTCCGCGGAAGTCATCGATCTGCGCACCCTGCGCCCGATGGACACCACCACCATTCTGAATTCGGTGATGAAAACCAACCGCTGTGTCACCGTCGAAGAAGGCTGGCCCCAAGGATCGGTCGGAAATTACATCAGTTCGGTGATCATGCAGCAGGCATTCGATTATCTTGATGCGCCCGTGGTCAATTGCACCGGCAAGGATGTTCCGATGCCCTATGCCGCCAATCTTGAAAAACACGCGCTGACCACGACAGACGAAGTGATCGCCGCCGTCAAACAAGTCACCTACCGGTAAGGAGCGCGCAACATGCCTACAGAAATCCTCATGCCCGCCCTCAGCCCGACCATGGAAGAAGGCACATTGGCCAAATGGCTGGTCAAGGAAGGCGACACAGTCTCTTCCGGCGATCTGCTGGCCGAGATTGAAACCGACAAGGCCACGATGGAATTCGAAGCCGTGGACGAAGGGATTGTCGGCAAGATCCTGGTGGCCGAAGGCAGTGAAGGGGTCAAGGTCAACACCCCGATCGCGGTTCTGCTGGAAGAAGGCGAAAGTGCCGATGATATCGACACATCGGCCCCGGCCAAAGCGGAAGCTGCCGATGCTGCGCCGGAAAAAGATGCGCCCGCCGACTCTGAGTCCGCAGCGCCAGCCGCAGCACCGGCAGCCCCGACAACATCTGACGGCTCGCGCGTTTTTGCATCCCCACTTGCCCGTCGCATTGCAGCCGACAAGGGTCTGGACCTTGCCGATATCTCGGGCTCTGGTCCGCGTGGCCGGATCATCAAGGCGGATGTCGAAGATGCCAGTGCGCCCGCCAAATCCAAGGCCCCTGCTGCGCCTGCGCAGGCTGCGGCGTCTGCCGCACCCGCTGCCATGGCATCCGGTCCGTCGGCCGATGCGGTTGCGAAAATCTACGCGGATCGCGACTATGAAGAGGTTAAACTGGACGGCATGCGCAAGACCATCGCCGCCCGCCTGACCGAAGCCAAACAATCGATCCCGCATTTCTACCTGCGCCGCGATATCAAACTTGATGCGCTGCTCGCCTTCCGAGGCCAGTTGAACAAGGATCTGGAATCGCGCGGCGTCAAACTCTCGGTCAACGATTTCATTATCAAGGCCTGCGCCCTCGCGCTGCAATCGGTGCCCGATGCCAATGCGGTCTGGGCCGGTGACAGGATGTTGAAACTGAAACCGTCCGATGTGGCCGTTGCCGTCGCGATCGAAGGCGGGTTGTTCACGCCGGTTCTGCGCGATTCAGAGATGAAATCGCTGTCCGCTCTTTCGGCCGAAATGAAAGATCTTGCCACCCGTGCGCGCGATCGCAAACTTGCCCCACATGAATATCAGGGCGGCAGTTTCGCCATTTCCAACCTTGGCATGTTCGGCATCGACAATTTCGATGCGGTGATCAACCCGCCGCATGGCGCGATCCTTGCCGTTGGCGCCGGTGTGAAAAAGCCGGTGGTGGGCAAAGATGGCGAACTGTCCGTGGCCACGGTCATGTCGGTGACATTGTCAGTCGATCACCGGGTGATCGATGGCGCGCTTGGGGCGCAACTCTTGCAGGCCATCGTCGACAATCTGGAAAACCCGATGGTCATGCTCGCCTGATCTTCTTCTGTTTGAAAATATCCAAAAAAAAAGCGCAGCCACTGGCTGCGCTTTCTACGTTTCTCTCATGGCGTGATCCGTCAGGGTTTCACCCCGAACATCTGGTCCATCGATACCGATGGCTGGTCACATCCTGCTTCGCCAACGATCTTGGCCGGAATGCCGGCCACAGTCTTGCAGGGAGGAACGTCCTCCAACACGACCGATCCGGCGGCAATCCGGCTGCAATGACCGATCTTGATATTGCCCAGCACCTTGGCCCCTGCTCCGATCAGAACACCGTTGCCGATTTTCGGATGACGGTCTTCCTCTTCCTTGCCGGTGCCGCCCAGCGTCACGGAATGCAGCATCGATACATTGTCACCGACCACGGCGGTTTCACCGATGACGATGGAATGGGCGTGGTCAATCATGATGCCGCGCCCGATCTGTGCCGCCGGATGGATATCAATGCCGAAAATCTCGGATACGCGCATTTGAACGAAATACGCCAGATCGCGTTTGCCATGTTGCCACAGCCAATGCCCGATACGGTAGGATTGCATCGCCTGATACCCTTTGAAGAACAGGATTGGCTGCAAAAACCGGTGGCAGGCGGGATCGCGTTCATAGACGGCCATCAGATCGGCACGTGCCGCGGCGACCAGTTCGGGGGATTCGGCATAGGCGTTATCCGCAATCTCGCGCAGGATTACCTGCGACATTTCATTGGACGACAGCTTGGCCGCAAAGCGGTAGGACAAAGCCTTTTGAATGGATTTATGGTGCAAAATACAGGCATGGATCAGGCCGCCCATCAGCGGCTCGTCGCGCACCGCGTCCTGTGCTTCTTTTTTTATCCGGTCCCATACCGGATCCACACTTGCCAGTTTTGTCCGCGTCTCGGCCATCACATCATGTCCTTTTCCTGCACATATGATATATCACCTAAAGGCAAAAAACGAAATTGCAATCCCGTGATGGGGTCCATCCGAAACATGAATGACACCCGGCGCGAAAGTTACCGCACCCTGATCGAAACCCGACTGGCTGATCTTGCGCAGGAAGACGCGCTTGGTCAGGACGCGCAGGCCGTTGTCACATTGGATCAACAGGCCGTCGGGCGGCTGAGCCGGATGGATGCGCTGCAAGCGCAGGCCATGGCCAAGGCACAACAGTCCCGCCGCACGCAGTTAAGCAGCCTTTTGCACGCCGCCTTGCGCCGGCTCGACAGCAACGAATTCGGCTATTGCGATGATTGTGGCGAAGAGATTGGCGAAAAGCGCCTGATGCTGAACCCGACTGTCACCCGGTGTATCAGTTGCGCGTCTGGCTGATGCGCCAGTCGACCAGCGCGCGCAACACCAGTTCCATGCAGGCACAATAGCTATCATTGTCAAAATCCGGTTCCGGAGCAAGCGGATGCGCGCGCGCCGCCGCCATCAGCGATCCGTTTCCCCAGAACGGATGCACCCGCCCTGTGCGCGCACGATGGCGGTCGGCCAGTTCCGACAATGCGGTTCTGGCCATCGCCACAAGCGCATCGTGTCGGGCAATTTCGTCATCCGGGGTGTTCACTGTCATATGGCATCATACCTCTCAGGCGTCATGATCCCCGCACAAGAGACACGAAAAAAGGCCGCCAGATTTTCATCTGCCGACCCGTCTGTCATGTCTTCTGTCATGTCTTCCAGCTTGCAGTAAATACTACATTACACCGCGCGAAAAGTCAAGTCATTTCACCTGAACATCCCTCCCTAAGCGTACGGTATAATAAACAAATTACTAACTTCTTGACGCCCATCAACCTCCGACGAAACACCACCACAGCTTCGTTTTGTCGCAAATACGGACTCTGCCGGCGCACCAGGCGCGCCGATCAGTTATTGGCCCGTTCGGCTTCAATCTCGCGCCAGCGCGCGACGTTGCGGTTATGCTCGTCCAGCGTTTCGGCAAAGGCATGGCCCCCCGTCCCGTCGGCCACAAAGAATACGAAAGGCGTCGTATCAGGGTCCACCGCGGCCCGCAGGCTGGCCAGTCCCGGATTGGCAATCGGCGTGGGCGGCAAACCGTCGATCACATAGGTGTTCCACGGTGTATCGCCCCGCAATTCGCTCTGGCGCAAACCGCGCCCCAGAACGCCTTTTCCGTTGGTGATGCCGTAAATCACGGTCGGATCAGTTTGCAGGCGCATGCCCTGATTCAGCCGGTTCACAAAAACACTCGCGACTTGCCGGCGCTCTTCTGCCACACCGGTTTCCTTTTCGATGATCGACGCCAGAATCAGCATCTCTTCGGGCGTCTGGATCGGCAGATCGTCTCTCCGGTTCTGCCAGGCTTCGTCGATCCGAGCTGCCTGCACCGCCTGCATCTGGGCCAACACATCCTCGCGCAGCGTCCCCTTGACGACTTCGTAGCTGTCAGGCGCCAAAATACCTTCGGCAGGCACCTCGGCAATCTCGCCTTCCAGCACATCCATCGCCTCCAGGCTTTCCACCACCTGCCAACTGGTCACGCCTTCTGCCAGCGCGATCCGAAAGCGCGTGTCACTGTCCGATTTCGTTTCCGTGTAGATTTCCGGCACGGTTTCTTCCGCAGGATCAAACTCGGCCCGTTCGATGAACCGGTTTGTCGCCGGGTCCAGTTCCCGCACCAGCACATTCAGCTTGGCCACGCCCACACGGTACACGATTTCCGTTCCACAGGTGCTGGCACCGCCACGAGTAATTGCATCCACGATCTCGGCCATCGACGCATGCGGATCAACCAGAAAGCTGCCCGCTTTCAACGCCTGTGTCTTGTCGGAATAATCCGCACCCAGCCGGAAAATGGCACCGCTTGAAATCGCGCCCTGGGCTTCCAGATCGCGGCTTACGATATCCATGTTGCTGCCACGGTCCACGCGCACGCAGATCGACTGGTCCAGCGGGCCTTCGGCGGTGTATTGCGACTTTCCCCACAAAATGACGCCGCCCAGCAGGAACAGGGCCACTGCCAGAAACGAAATCCCGTTCGAAGCGACGCTGCGCCACATCAGCTTGGTGCTTTGCCGATGACAATCGACGCGTTGGTGCCGCCAAACCCGAAGGAATTGGACAGCGCCACGTCGATTTTGCGTTCACGTTTGGTATTCGGGGCCAGATCAATCGGCGTTTGCGTTGCCGGATTGTCCAGATTGATCGTCGGCGGTGCCACCTGATCGCGGATCGCGAGGATCGAAAAAATAGCCTCGATCGCGCCGGCCGCGCCCAGCAAATGGCCGGTGCACGACTTTGTCGAAGACATGGTCACATTTGCAGCGGCATCGCCCATCATGCGCTCTACAGCGCCCAATTCAATCGTATCAGCCATGGTGCTTGTACCGTGGGCGTTGATATAATCCACATCCGCCGGCTCAAGACCCGCGTTTTTCAGCGCAGCGCGCATCGAACGCTCGCCACCTTCGCCGGATTCCGAAGGTGCGGTGATGTGATAGGCATCCCCCGACAGGCCATAGCCCAGAATTTCCGCGTATATTCTCGCGCCGCGCGCCTTGGCGTGTTCATATTCTTCCAGCACAACAATACCCGCGCCTTCGCCCATCACGAACCCATCGCGGTCCGTGTCATAGGGGCGGCTGGCCGCTGTGGGATCATCGGTACGTTTCGTGCTCAGCGCTTTGCAAGCGTTAAAACCGGCAATTCCGATTTCGCAGATCGCGGCCTCGGCACCGCCTGCGATCATCACATCGGCATCACCATGTTGGATCAGCCGGCTTGCATCACCGATTGCATGCGCCCCAGTCGAACAGGCCGTCACTACCGAATGGTTTGGCCCCTTGAACCCGTACCGGATGCTGATCTGCCCCGAAATCAGGTTGATCAAGGCACCCGGAATAAAGAAAGGAGACACCCGGCGCGGGCCGCGTTCCTTGATCAATACCGCTGTATCAGCAATCGAGGACAGGCCACCGATGCCGGAGCCGATCATGACACCGGTGCGCAGCCGGTCTTCTTCGTCCTCCGGGGTCCAGTTCGCATCGCGCACGGCCATTTCAGCAGCCGCGATCCCGAACAGGATAAAATCGTCGATCTTGCGCTGTTCTTTTGGCTCCAGCCAGTCGTCGGCATTGAAAGTTCCGTCGCTGCCATCTCCGCGTGGAACTTCACAGGCATAATTTGTGGCCAGATGGTTGGCATCGAAGCGCTGGATCGTTCCCGCGCCCGATTGACCTTCAAGCAACCGGCGCCATGTTTCTTCTACGCCAGACGCCAGTGGTGTGACCAGACCCAGCCCCGTAACTACTACTCTGCGCATGGAATGCCCTCTTACCTTTTCACGTTCCTGCGCTCTTACCCCGCGCAGGGGCACGGGGGCAAGAGGCGGTACAAGACCCGATGGCAAAGACCGGCGCAAACCGGCACCTGCCCTGCGTTTTTTGCTGGGGCGGTACGGGTTTGCGCCCTAATGGTTTTTGGCCGGCGGTTACTTGAACGCTGCAAGCGGTTCGGCCTGCGGCCTTGCCAGTTCAATCGCTTCTTTCAGATCAATTGTCTTGTCAAACAGCGCGCGTCCGACAATCGCACCGGATATGCCAGACACGTATTTCAGCCGCGAAATGTCATCGACCGAATGCACAGTGCCGCGAGCGATCACAGGTATACGCGTTTCGCTTGCCAGGCCGGCAACCAGCCCCAGTTGCGCTTCCGTACCCTCGACAACGTCACTGTCGATATCCGTGACCACAATCGCCGCAAAAGGCGTGTTTTCGAACGATTTCAGAAATGCGGACGGCGTGTAGGCACTGGCCTGACGCCAGCCATCCGACATCACCTGTCCCTTCCACACATCCACCGCCAGTACGATCTGGTCCGGATGACGTTTTGCCATATCCTTGACGGTCTGCGGATCTTGTGTGGCCAGCGAACCGATCACGATCCGCCCTGCACCTTTTTCGATCCAGCGCTCGACCGACGCAACTGTGCGAAAACCGCCACCCAGCTGTACGGGAATTCCCGCCGACCGGATAATCTGTTCGATCAGTTCATTGTTTTCATCGCGCCCTTCGATTCCGTCGAAATCGGTCAGATGCATCCATTCTGCCCCCGCAGCGGCATACCCACGCGCCGTTTCCACCGGGTCCACATGCCAGATCATCGGCTCTTCGATCCGTCCGCGTTTCAACGACACGCAGCGGCCGTGTTGCAACTCGATTGTCGGATAAATAATCATGACACCATTCCTTCTGATTGGCAGCAAGACGCCCAGAACCAGCGCCCGATCCTGCGCTTATACCCTAACGTAAGGTGGCGTTGCTTTCAATTCGGCACAAACCTGTCCGTTCGCGTCATTTTGCGCCGATTAGCGTTGCGGTGCTTTGTCCCGGCGCATCAATTGCACCTTCGATCCATCATGCTCTGTCATGCGCAGATTTGAATAACCAAGCGCATTCGCCAGTTTCAGAGAGGTTTCATTTTCCGGGGCGACCATGCAGACCAAGGGCCCCGGAATCACCCTGTCATACCAATCATGCACGGCCATGGTGGCCTCGCTTCCCAATCCCTTTTGCTGCGCCTCTGACGCCAGAACCCAGCCGGTTTCGGGAAAGGGATCAAAATCTGCGCCCAGATCACGCCCGCCGTTGAAAAACCCGGTTTGGCCGATCATTTTGCCGCTGGCGCGGTCTTCGATCGCCCATTGCCCGAATCCGGTCAGTTGCCATTGGCCTGCGATACGCACAAACGCGCGCCAGCTTTGCCCACGGCTGCGCGGTTGTCCAAACACATGCCGCGCCACTTCTGGATCAGCCCAAATCTCGGCAAACCGGGCAAAATCTTCCATCCGCAAAGGGCGCAGCGTCAGGCGCGAAGTATTGATCAGGGGAACGGCGCGGATCATGGGGCGGGGTCCGGTAATAACGAAAGGCTCAGTGTCTGTGTTGAAGCGCTTTGGCCCGATCCGCAAGCACGCGATTGCCTTTATAACGCAAAACGGCGCCTTTCCGCAGAAAGACGCCGTTTTACTTAACGAAAGTGCCGGATCAGGAAGCTTCAGTAATGAACTTCACTGCATCGCCAAAGGTTTGAATGGTTTCGGCTGCATCATCCGGGATCTCAATGCCAAACTCTTCTTCAAACGCCATCACCAATTCCACGGTGTCCAAGCTGTCTGCGCCCAGATCGTCGATGAAAGAAGCGTTTTCCGCCACTTTGTCTTCCTCGACACCAAGGTGTTCTACAACGATTTTTTTAACGCGGTCTGCAACGTCGCTCATATTCAGTCCTCATAATGGTGGGCGCGTTGGCCCGGTGTTGCCCTTACCCGAAAGGGTTGGCTTGGATAATCCCCAGACGGGTCTGGCTCTGGTCCCGAAAACATCGGGGGCCAAAGGGCGCTGCAAACGCCCAATGGAAAAAACTGCGCCGCCTATAGCACACCATGCGCCGATGGCAAACGCTTTCACAACCGTTCAAACTGCGCGGCTGTGATCGCCTACAACATGGCCATACCGCCGTTCACATGCAAGGTCGTTCCTGTGACATATCCGGCCTGGGGGCTGGCCAGATACAATGCTGCTGCAGCAATTTCTTCTGCATCGCCCATACGCCCTGCCGGAATCTGGCCCAGAATCCCGGCCTTCTGATCATCGGTCAGCTTGTCGGTCATTGCCGTCGCAATGAAACCCGGCGCAACCGCGTTTACCGTTATTCCGCGGCTTGCCACCTCATAGGCCAGCGATTTGGACATTCCGACCATCCCCGCCTTGGACGCGGCATAATTCGCCTGACCCGGATTGCCGGTGGCCCCGACCACGGAGCTGATGTTGATAATCCGCCCCCAACGCGCCTTCATCATGCCGCGCAGCACGCCTTTGCACAGCTTGAAGGTTGCGGTCAGGTTCACGTCCAGTACCGATTGCCATTCCTCGTCCGACATTCGCATGAACAGGTTATCACGGGTAATGCCTGCATTGTTGATCAGAATATCAACGCTGCCCATCGCCTCGGCCGCCTGTTTGGGCAATGCATCGACAGCTGCCATATCGCTCAGATTACAAGGCAACACATGGGCGCGTTCGCCCAGTTCCGCAGCCAGCTCTTCCAGCGGGCCGGTGCGTGTCCCCGACAGGGCAACCGTCGCCCCTGCGCTGTGCAGTGCCGTTGCAATCGCACCGCCAATACCGCCCGACGCGCCTGTGATCAGTGCATTTTTTCCTGAAATATCAAACATTCTTCATTCCCTGTTCAAGTTGCCGATAGGGCAGCAATGTCTTCCGGTGTGCCAAAGGCCCGTGTTGCGATTTCGCGATCAATCCGGCGGATCATCCCGCTCAACGCCTTGCCTGCGCCGATTTCCCAAATCTCGGTGACACCCTGCTGCGCCATCCACAACACGCTTTCCCGCCATCGCACCGATCCTGTGACCTGCTGCACCAGAAGCGATGCAATTTCGCCCGGGTCGGTTACGGCCTCGGCGCGGACATTGGCCACCAGTGGCACGACAGGCGCGGAAATTGTAACGGCGCTCAGTGCCTCTGCCATGGCATCTGCGGCGGGCTGCATCAATGCACAATGAAACGG
Source organism: Sulfitobacter sp. TBRI5 (assembly GCF_051013555.1). Classification (NCBI taxonomy): domain Bacteria; kingdom Pseudomonadati; phylum Pseudomonadota; class Alphaproteobacteria; order Rhodobacterales; family Roseobacteraceae; genus Sulfitobacter; species Sulfitobacter sp. TBRI5. The sequence goes on from NZ_CP112884.1 coordinate 3,530,086, forward strand.
GGCGCTTACGGGAAGCAAAACCGCGCGTTTTGCCCCGTGCGCCTTGGCAATCTCCACCGCGCGCTCCACCGCAGGCTTGTGGCCCGAAACGACCACCTGCCCCGGATCATTGTCATTGGCTGCCTGGCATACCTCGCCCTTTGCAGCCTCGGTCGCGACCGATCTGGCCGCTTCGAAATCCAGCCCCAACAGCGCTGCCATTGCGCCCACGCCCACCGGAACAGCCTCTTGCATGGCCTTGCCGCGGATCCGCAACAGTCGGGCCGTATCGGCGATCGATATTGCGCCCGCCGCTGCCAGCGCCGAATATTCGCCCAGCGAATGGCCTGCAACATAGGCCGCATCGCCGATTTTGATCCCCTCTGCCTCAAGCGCGCGCATCGCCGCAAGCGATGTCGCCATCAGCGCCGGTTGCGCGTTCTGCGTCAGGGTCAGCGCCTCCTGCTCCCCCTCCCAGATCAATCCGCTCAGGTTTTCGCCCAGGGCGTCGTCAACCTCGTCGAAAACGGCCTTGGCCGCCGGATAGGTCTGCGCCAGCGCCTGCCCCATACCGATGCTTTGGGCGCCTTGGCCGGGAAACACGAATGCGGTTGTCATGGATGGGGGTCCTCCTACTGTCCAGTTGCCTTGGTGTAGACTGCACCGCCAAGCCAGACAAGCCTTGCACCGCGCGTCCGCAGACCGCCTGTGCGGCAACGCATATTGCGCCTCGCGCCAACAGCTTACAGTCTGGCGCGATCCACAGGGGAATCACGCCATGCCACGTTCCAACACCAGCCACAGCTATGGCAGCGTCGCAAAAACCTTTCACTGGTTGGTGGCGCTGCTGATCCTGACGGTTATTCCGCTGGGGATCATCGCCAATGACATGGCCTATGACACATCCCGGCAATTGGCGCAGAAGGCGTTGTTGTTTTCGATCCACAAAACACTGGGCATAACCATCTTTTTTGTCGCTCTGGCACGCATTTTCTGGGCAATCACCCAGCCCAAACCCGGATTGCTGAACGCTGACAACCGGTTAGAGGCAACACTGGCGGAAACCGCCCACTGGCTGCTTTACGGGTCTTTGGTTCTGGTGCCGCTGACGGGCTGGATCGGCCATGCGGCCACAACAGGCTTTGCGCCGATCTGGTGGCCTTTCGGTCAGTCCCTGCCCTTTGTGTCCAAGGATGAAGGTATCGCGCATCTGTTCAGTGGCCTGCATCAGGTTCTGGAACGCTTGTTGATCGTTACCCTTGTCTTGCACATCGCCGGCGCGCTGAAACATCACATCATCAACCGAGACGCCACGCTGCGCCGCATGCTGCCCGGCCATGTGAACGCGCCCGCACCGCCGCCGCAGCACAAAACCGCCCTGCCCTTGATCGCGGCCCTGATTGTGTGGGCCGCGGCCCTTACGGCGGGAGCTTATGCCGGCTTTTTCCACCGCGACACAGCGACGGTGCCCGGTGCGGCGCTGGAAGACGTGCCATCGCAATGGATCGTGCAGGATGGCGCGATCACTATTTCTGTGACTCAGTTCGGCAGCACCGTCACCGGCACTTTCGCCGATTGGACGGCGGCCATCACCTTTGATCCAACCGAACGGGACGACCGCGCCGGTAGTGTCGACGTGACCATCGCCATTCCTTCCCTGTCCCTTGGGTCAGTTACAGCGCAGGCCCTTGGCCCCGATTTCTTTGATGCAGCGACATTTCCCACCGCCCGTTTTACAGCCGACATCCTGCCGATGCCCGATGATCGCTACGTTGCCGAGGGCACGTTGACGATCAGGGGCGCCACCGTTCCCGTCACTCTGAACTTTGATCTGGCAATAACAGACGGAGTGGCCGAGATGCGCGGCGATCTGATGCTGGACCGGCGCGATTTCGGTATTGGCGACAGCATGAGCGATGAAAAATCGCTGGGCTTTCCAGTCAAGGTGGATGCCACCCTGCGTGCCAGCCAAGCGGACACCTGAAGATGCGAAAAGCCCGCCCCGCCGATATGGCAGGACGGGCTTTTTACCTTACGGGCGGACGTTTTAATCCAGCTTCATTGCTTCAATCGAAATCTCAAGCGCGATCTCGTCCCCGACAAATGGCGCATAAAGCCCAAGGCCAAAATCACTGCGCATCACCGATCCGGTTGCATTGAAGCCGATTGCCGGTTTGCCGTTGAACGGCGGAAACGGATACTCCGCGAACACTCCGGTCAGAACGGTATCCAGCACCACCGGTTTGGTCACACCATTCAATGTCAGGTCGCCGGTGATCAGCGCGGTATCTTCGCCCGTGACCTCGATTCCGGTGGATGTGAATGTCACCAGCGGAAATTTCCCCAGTTTGAAAAAATCACCGGATTTCAGAAAATGATCGTCACGCGCCTGCCAGCCGGTGACCAGCCGGTCCGCCGCAATCGAAACCGCAACAGAAGATGCGGCCGGATTGTCCTGATCAAACATCACCTCGCCCTCGAACCCGGAAATCAGGCCGTGCGTCGTAGAAAATCCGGCGTGATTATAGGAAAACGCCACTTGGGAATGGCTGGCATCAACGGTGTATTTTTCAGCTTCGGCCAGTGCGGTCGTGGCCGAAAGCGCCACCGCAGCGGCAATTGGGAACAGTTTCATTTGATTTGGCTCCTGAAATGAAAACGGGTCATGCCCTTCATAAATAGGCACGACCCGTTTTTTACAATTCAGCAGAAATCAACAGACCCTGTGATCACGTGAACACTGGCGTTTAGCAAAGCCGGTGTCCACAATCCTTCAGACGCACAATGTGTCCAACTGGCGGCTGAGCGCACGGCGCGTATCGTCGTTTTCGATCGGAAAGCTGGCCAGCTCACTGCCATCGATATCCCACAATGTCACAACATTGGTGGTCACTTTGGCCCCGCCCAGACTGTCATAGCTGCGGCGCAAAATGGTTTTGGCCTTGTCGCCATCCACAATACGGACCTCGCGGCGGATTGCGTCAAACTGGATTTCGGATTTGTCCGGTGCCGGAAACATCTGCATCAGTGCCAGTCCGCTCAGCGCGCAGATCAGCGACATCACCAGTTTCATCAGCAATACTTCGGCATCCCACATCGCACCGGGCGCGACCCAAAGCGCAAACGCGGCCAGAACGCAGCCGGCACCCAGTACACGCATCGACGTGCGCATGATGGCAGAACCATCGTCATATCCGCCGGAAATAGCATCCTGAGACGCCGTTGCAGTTCCGTGCTTTGAACCCGAAGACAAAAATTCAGAAGTTGCAGTCATGTTATTCATCCCTTGTGTACTCGTGAAATTCTATTTCGTTTTTGATTGCTCTTACATTCGCGGGACATCACGGCAGGAATGGGGCAGGCCCAAGGTCATTGACAGGCAGTTGCACGACGAAGGTGCGGCAGAAAACCCAGAATGTGACGGACCGAAAACACTGTTTTACCTTTCCAGCCAGCCCCACACTTCCTAGTGTCATGCAAGAAAAGCGATCTGAAAGAGGTGCCCAGTGCCATCCATGTTTGATCCGGTTGACGTTCCCTTCATGGGCGCAAAAAAGGAACATGAACTGCCTGACGCGGATGTCGTCATTTTCGGCGCACCGCATGGAACGCCCTACCGTGATATCGACAACACGCCTTATGCTGCCGCACCAGACAGCCTGCGCGCCGCTTTGGCGGAAGATTCCCAATGGCTTGACCACTGGGATTTTGATCTGGACGGCCCGCTTCTGAACGATGGACCCTGTCGCGTGGCCGATGCGGGCAACCTTAGAACATCTTTTCAGGACGGCGCAGGCAACCGGTCCCTGATCGAAACCGCGACATCCGAAATTTTAAAGGCGGGTGCCGTCCCGGTGATGATCGGGGGTGACGATTCCACACCGATCCCCTTTATCAAGGCGTTGGAGCCATTGGGGCCGCTGACCATCATCCAGATAGACGCGCATATCGACTGGCGCGATGAACGGCGCGGCGAACCTTTGGGCTTTTCCAGCACAATGCGGCGCGCCTCGGAAATGGATCATGTAAAACAGATCGTGCAGGTCGGCATTCGCGGTTTGGGGTCTGCGCGCCGCACAGAAGTGGAAATTGCGCGCGACTGGGGGGCAACGATCATTCCCGCGCGGGAATTGCACCGCAATGATATCGAAACCGTCATGCAGCACCTGACACCTGCGTCCAGCTGCATGATCACGATTGATTGCGACGGCCTGGATTCTTCCATCATGCCGGCGGTCATGGCCCCGACCCCCGGTGGTTTGACCTATTACCAGACCGTTGATCTGATCGCGGCAGTCTCCAGAACCTGTAATCTGGTCGCGTTCGATATGATCGAATTTGTCCCGACACGCGACAGCACCGGTACATCCGCGTTGACGGCCGCCAGAATTCTGGCCAATGTCATTGGCTGTCTGGCCCGCCGCTAGGCACCGTAACGCCGGCCAGTGACAGCGTCCCTTGCCCTGTCCTGCAAACCGTGTATATGGGGCGTTCCTTTTGCAAAGATTTGAACCGCGCAGTCTCTCGTGGTGGGGCAGCAAAAGGCGAACCGCCCTGCCTTTGAAATGCGCCTTGATATAAAAGTAGGAGTGCACATGCCCCTTTACGAGCATGTAATGATTGCGCGTCAGGACCTGTCCAACACGCAAGCCGAAGGCCTTATCGAACATTTTGGCACCGTTCTGTCCGACAATGGCGGAAACCTCGTGGATCACGAGTATTGGGGCGTCAAAACGATGGCGTACAAGATCAACAAGAACCGCAAAGGTCACTATGCCTTTCTGCGGTCCGACGCACCGGCCCCTGCCGTGCAGGAAATGGAGCGCCTGATGCGTCTTCATGATGACGTTATGCGCGTTCTGACCATCAAGGTCGATGAACATGCAGAACTGCCATCCGTGCAGATGCAGAAACGTGACGAACGTGGTGATCGTGGCGAACGCCGCGAACGCCGTTGATCAACGCTTGAACAAAGGACGTTAAACCATGGCAGCCAAACCATTTTTCCGCCGCCGCAAAGTGTGCCCCTTCTCGGGCGACAACGCACCGGCGATCGATTACAAAGACACACGTCTTCTGCAGCGCTACATTTCCGAGCGTGGCAAGATCGTGCCATCCCGCATCACCGCAGTGTCGGCCAAAAAGCAGCGCGAACTGGCCCGTGCCATCAAACGCGCCCGCTTTCTGGCGCTTCTGCCCTACGCCGTGAAATAAGGAGTAAGCACAATGCAAGTTATCCTTCTCGAACGCGTGGCCAAACTGGGCCAGATGGGCGAAGTCGTCGATGTGAAATCGGGCTATGCGCGCAACTATCTGCTGCCGCAGGGCAAAGCCCTTTCGGCATCCGAAGCGAACATCGCCAGCTTTGAGGCCCGCAAGGCCCAGCTGGAAGCGCAGAACCTTGAAACCAAGAAAGAAGCCGAATCCATGGCTGCGAAACTGGATGGACAGCAGTTCATCGTGATTCGCTCTGCCTCGGACGCAGGCGCGCTTTACGGTTCTGTTACCACCCGTGACGCCGCCGACGCGGCGACCGAAAACGGCTTTACTCTTGATCGCAAGCAGGTCGTTCTGACCGGCCCGATCAAACATCTGGGCGTACATTCGGTTTCCATCGTGCTGCACCCCGAAGTGACAGCAGAAATCAATCTGAACGTCGCACGTTCCCCTGAAGAGGCGGAATTGCAGGCATCGGGCAAATCCATTCAGGAACTGGCCGCAGAAGAAGAAGCTGCGGCAGAATTCGAAATCGCCGAATTGTTCGACGATATCGGAACTGCCGCTGCAGAAGACTTCGATCTGGCCGAATCCTCGGGTGTTGCCACCGAAGAACCCGCCAGCGACGAAGACGAAACACCGGCAAGCTGATCCCGATCAGCGACCTGACCCACATCAACGCCGCGCAGGTTTCCTGCGCGGCGTTTTTCGTTGCCGGCGCGCCATCGGCAGACCCTTGCGCATGGTGCACAGGCTGTCTTGCCTCATCTCGGATAAGCCGCCAGAAACAACTCAGTTGATCCTTTCGAAAGCGTATCCATGCCCGGGTTTTTCCGCCGTTTGGCTTTGATCCTTTTATGCGCAGCATTGGCCGGATGTGCCAGTTCGCAACCTGATCCTGTATCGCGGGCCGCGCCGCCCCTTTACCCCAATGAAACACCGCAGTTGCGTCAGCTGATCAATCAATATGCCGATCTTTACGACGTGCCCCGCCCCCTGGTGCACCGCGTTGTGATCCGTGAAAGCACACACAACCCCGCCGCGCGCAACGGCCCTTACATGGGGCTGATGCAGATCCATCCCAACACAGCGCGCGGTATGGGCTATGACGGCCCCGCTGCGGGCCTGCTGGATGCGGAAACGAACCTGACCTACGCCGTCAAATACCTGCGCGGCGCGTGGCTTCTGGCCGATGGCAGTTATGACAACGCAGTCAAATGGTATTCGCAGGGCTATTACTACGAAGCCAAACGCCGTGGCATGCTGGTGGAAACCGGTTTGAAATCCTGACCCGGCCAGATCACCCGTTGACCGGCACAGCGGCCAAATCCTAACGCAACGTGGCCTTTTAGACGGAGGAGTGCCGCTCGGCCCTCTGTGGTGCGGCAGAGGCATCATCTGCGGCCGCAGACCTGTCGCACTGTTCCGTTTTGGCCTGAAGATGATCAGACCACGCCTGCCTGATAAGGCGCGCCCATTCCTGAAACGGATAGATCAGGATCAGAACCGGGTTCTTGTCGGCAATGCCGCTTTTCAAGGCGCCCATCGGCGCATCGCATTTCCCCGGATTGTAATAGGTGCCGAACATCACATCATAGATCGGCATCACATTGGCAAGGTTCTTGCCATAGGCTTCGGGCACATCGGCATGGTGCCAGCGATGGTAAACCGGCGACGCGATCAGGTATTTTAGCGGGCCGTGTTCGAATTCCAGATCCATGTGAACATATTTGCTGTGCAGGGTGTGGAAAATGATCACGACGGGAATGGCATATGGCATCTGCAACCATGTCAGCAGCAGAATATAGCTGCAGGTCATCAAAAACGCCTCCAGAAAATGAATTCTGTTGGCTGTGAATGCGTTGACATGGGTGTCGGAATGATGCGCCGCGTGGGTCGGCCAGCCCCATTTGGTGTGCATCAACCGGTGGTTCCAATAATCCACAAAGTCCTTGGCCGCCACGCCGATCAGGCAGACGATCCAGAAAGGTGTCGTATCCCAGAACTCCGGATCAAGCGTCGGAATGGACAGGGACTTATAAGCAGATTGCGCCAAGGCATTCAGATCATTCAGAAAGTATATCGCCACAAAAATGTTTGCACCGCCGACAAGAAGCGTGGCAACGGTGTTTTCAGCCGCATGCCTGCTCAGTTCCGATCTCTTTTTGAACCCGAAATACAAGATGAACACTGCGATGAAACACAGAACGATCTCTGATTTCCAGGTCGGATTGGCAAGCCAGTCTATCAGTTCCATAAGCCCTTACCCTTGGAATTGCCCAACAGGGTGCGACCGCAAAACGCCCGCAACGTCCTGACCGTTAAAGCGGTTAAAAGGGGCAGATTTGTGCCGCACACCGGGCGAGAATGTGCAGCGGTGTTGCCTGCATTCGCGCCAGTTGTGGCATGGATATGTCGGGCCCAACGAAAAAGGGCTGCCCCGCAGGACAGCCCCTTGTTTCAAAACCGGTGATCCGGCTTATTCTTCGTCAAGTGCCTCAACCGCCTTTTGCAAAGCGTCCTTGTTCACTTTCTTGTCTTTCACTTCGGCCAGTTCGAACACGTAATCGACAACCTTGTCTTCGAACAGCGGCGCACGCAGTTGCTGTTGCATCTGCTGGTTTTGCTGAACGAATTCAAAAAACTGACGCTCTTGTCCGGGGTACTGGCGCGCCTGGTTCATGATCGCCTGCGTCATTTCCGCGTCGGTCACTTCCACCTCGGCCTTGCGGCCCAGTTCGGCCAGCAGCAGGCCCAGACGCACGCGGCGTTCAGCCAGCTTGGTGTGTTCGTCCGTCGTTTCGATTTCCGGGTGATCGTGGCCTTCCACGTCCGGATTGTCTTCGTGCCACAACTGGTGTGCGATCTGGCCTGCCTCGGCAGTAACCAAAGACGGGGGCAGTTCGAACGAAACAGCCTTGTCCAGTTCGTCAAGCAGGGCGCGTTTCATCACAGCGCGTGCCGCACCGGCGTATTCCGCCTCCAACCGCTCTGCGATCTGTTCTTTCAGCGCGGCCAGATCCTCGGCGCCGAATTTCTTGGCCAGTTCGTCATCGATCTTGGCCGCTGTCGGTTCCTTGACGGCCTTGATCGTGCAATCGAACACGGCTTCTTTCCCGGCCAGATGATCGGCTTGGTATTCCGCGGGGAACGTCACGGTCACCGTTTTTTCTTCACCGGCTTTGACACCGACCAGCTGTTCTTCAAAGCCCGGAATGAACGAATTCGATCCCAGAACCAGCGGGTAATCTTCGGCTGATCCGCCTTCAAAAGCGTCACCGTCGACCTTGCCGACGAAATCCATCACGATCTGGTCGCCGTCCTTGGCTTTGCTGCCTTTCTTGCGATCCTTGAAATCCTGCGCGCTTTCGGCCAGATTTTCCAACGCTTCGTCAACAGCCTTGTCGTCCGCTTTCGCGACCAGCTTTTCCAGTTTGATTTTCTTGAAATCAACTTCGGGAATGTCGGGCAGCGCTTCATAGCTCATGTCGACCAGAACGTCGTCGCCTTCGTTCCAGTTCTCGTTGGTCATTTTGACCTCGGGCTGCAGTGCAGGACGATCGCCGCTGGCATCAAAGTGTTCTTTCATCGCGCCGTCGATCGCTTCCTGCATGGCTTCGCCCAGCACTCGCTGGCCGAACTGCTTTTTCAGCAATGCCATCGGCACTTTGCCCTTGCGAAAGCCCTTCATCTCGACTTCGGGCTGGGCCTCTTTCAGCTTTTCCAGCACCTTCGCGTCCAGCTCGGCACCGGTGACGGTAATGGAATAGGCGCGTTTCAGACCTTCGTTCAGCGTCTCTGTGACCTGCATCAAATGTTCCCCATAGGTTTGTGCGCGCGCGGACCGCACGCCATGCAAATTTGGGGCCTTCTATTGGTCCGCAACAGCCTGCGCAAGGGGCATTGCGCGCTCAACCGGTCTGTTGCGCAAGAAGGCGCAAAAAACCATGGGTTCAGCGCAGCATCTCTTGGCTTCAGAATTTGAAACGTGCGCCAAACAGAACCGACTCTGCATCCCTGAACGAAGCCCCGACCTGACTGTAGGCATAGGACCGATAGCCCAGATACGCCTCCAAGTTCAGGCGGTCGATCTTTTGCACCGCGCCAATTCCGAAACTTTCCGAAGACGATCCGGCCACCAGAAAATCGCTGCCGTCGTAATAATCTACAGAAATCGCCGTTGTACCCGCCCCGATCCAATTGCCGATATAGCCCAGCTTGACGTATCCGTATTTGCCACCTCCGTCGCGACTGCCGGTGGCAAGCGTGCCGTTAAAACCCGAACTGTGCAGCACAGAGACTGATCCGAACGTGTCTTCCTGATTGAACGTATCGCCGTCTCGATAGGAATACGCGATCCCCGCATTCACTTTGAAATCACCCAACGTTTCGTTGTACTTCAGCGCGATGTCTGAAAACGTCGCGTTTATGTTAGGGTCCAGAATTTCCTCGCCATAGGCAGCGGACAGGCTGAATCCGGCAAAGCTGGGTGTGTCATACCGGATCCGGCCGCGCCGCCCGCTGTCCAGATCACTGAATACCGCCCCGATCGCCACGGTAGACAACGCGCCGGCGGATGTTCGGAACAGGTATGCACCCGCCGTATCCGAAATCGACGAATACGTCACCAGCGTCGTACCCGACAGATCGTTTTCGGCCACACCATCCGTCGCCATGCTGCCCTGCCCGACATAAAAAGTACCGTATATCGGTGTTTTCAGGCTGAAATCGACCTTGCGGATATTGGTGCGATCCCAATCGAACTCATCGACCTTGAACAACTGGCTCACCCCGGCCGACCCGCGAAACCCGAACGCGGATTCAAAATTGAACCGAAAGGTATTTTCTCCGTATTGCTGGGTAAAATCCAATCCGAACCGGCTGTTGGAATTCACGTTGTCGACAAGATTGCGATAGCTTTCTACACCGTCATCAAAATACAGAAAGGCCGGATCAAACTGCCCGTAAAACAGCACAGAACCACCACCATCCACGTCATAGCGAAACTCAGCCAGTGCGGAACCGGCGGTTGAGGACAACAAAACAGCGATCAGGGCGGTGGCGGTACGGGGCATCGGAGTGTCCTTTGTTATTGTAATTCTCGGCGCGCCATCCCGGTCGACCGAAACAGCCTATGCGGGAAACGTAACATACCCACCCGTAGCGCGGGAAGTCGCAGTTGTCACATCACTCGGAACAAAGGGGAAGGTGGTGCGGGTGAAGGGACTCGAACCCCCACGCCAAAGGCGCCAGAACCTAAATCTGGTGCGTCTACCAGTTCCGCCACACCCGCATTGGCGCGGGCATATCAAAGCTTTTGCACGGATGCGAGAGAAAAAGAAGCCCGGACATATCAGGCGGCGCGCGCGCTCCACAAAGCGGCTTCGGCACGGGTTATCAAGGGGCGCGCCGATGTCAGCGGGGCGGCGTGGTTCAGATCGCGATCGGGAAACAGCGCGCGCAATTCGGCGCAGGCGCTGTCTTGCAGGGCAAAAAGCGACGCGGGCCCCGGGTTAAAGCTTTCACTGGGCAGTCCGTCGGAAATCAGCACCTCGTGGCGCTCGCATTGCAGATGGAAATAGGTCGTCTCGGCCACGACCCACGCGCGGGTAATCGTTGTGCCGTTGATCAGATGGATCGCGGCGGCAAGCACCTGTGGCGCCCCGAACAGCAACTCTGCCTGCGGCCCCTGCACCAGAATACGATGCTGCGGCGATACCATCATGTCGCGCACCGGCATGCCCTGCCCCAGCGCGCCTCTGGCGATCCGCACAGGGCGGAACGCGGGCCGCAACGCCATACGCAGCGAACTGACGCTGACCTGCCCGACCCAGATCAGCGGCTGCGCTCCGTGATCCAGCGTGTGCACCATATCGCCTACCTTCAGGTCTTCGATGCGGGCCAGCCCCGTGGGTGTCGCGATCTTGGTGCCCGGTGTGAAACAGGGCGGCGCGATGCTGCCCGACCCAAGCGGCGGCTGCCCCGAACTGCCCGGTCCTTCGGCGGCCGAAATCACCTCAAGCGCCACGTTGCGCGGCGGGATGACATCGACAAAGGCGATACCTTCGATCGTGGCGTAACTGGGCGAGGAATTGTTCATGTTGACCGCGATGGCGCGATATTCGATCCCTGTATTCGGATCGCGCAATACCATCTGGTATTCGGCCTCTATCGTTGTGTTGTTGCCATAGGTCACACCATCAAAATCCTGCGTGCCCCGCAGCCTTTGATTGCCGTCATTGTCGTCAAAATTATTATCCGATCCACCGTCGCGCACACTGATTTCTTCGAAATTCGAAGATGTCAGCGTAATCGTCAGCCCAACCAGATGCGAACCGTCACCTTGGGTGACGCCATCCAGTTGCCCGCCACCGGATACGGTAACAGACGCTTCCCCCAGCGCCCAGAAATCATAATTTGCCATCGCCTGTAACCTGCCCGGCCTGCGAAATCGTTGTTTTCAGAAACTCTAGAACGGTGCCCCGGCTTTGTCACGTTAACCAATTGTGTCAACTCGGGGGCTGTTGGGCGCCCGGCACACCAAAAAAAGGCGCGACATGATCCCAATGATGACATAAAGTCATGAAAAAACCGAGGCAGACATAGCAGGATACGCCCATGAAACCGAAAACGGTCGGGCGCGTTGGCGGGCATGATCCGCAAACGGGCCAGTTGAACCCTGATCTGACAGCAGCGCAAGGCATTGCGTCAGGCTCCATCGTGATGACGCTTGACGGCGAAATGCCCGTCGAATTCCTCAACAGCGGCGACAGGATCGTGACCCGCGATACCGGCATGTCGGTGATCCGTTCAGTGCGCTCTTTCCAGACAACATGCCGCGCAGTGCGACTGCGGGCCGGATCACTGGGTCACACAAGGCCGGACCGTGATGTTATCCTGTCCGCCGATCAGCATGTCCTGATCCGCGACTGGCGCGCCGAAGCGCTGTTTGGCGGCAAACGGGCGATGGTTCCTGCCAGCCGCCTGATCGACGGAGAGTTCGTGACCGATCTGGGCGAAGTCGACATGCTTCTTTACCAGATCGAATTTGACTCGCCCCATGTGATCTATGTCGATGGCCTGGAACTCTACAGCACCCAGCCCGCCGCCTTGTCCGCAAACGCATCGCCGCGCGCATCGACTGTTCTGGCCAACGCCCGACAGGCCTAAAGCCCAAGATCGCGAAACACCGCAGGCAAGTGTTCGGAAAGATCCTCGGCGATCAATCCGGCGCCGACCTGTCGCGCGCATTCCACATGCAGCCACGCCGCCAGTTGCGCGGCGCGCAGCGGCTCAAACCTGCGCGCCAGCAATCCGGTAGTGAACCCCGCCAGAACATCACCTGACCCCGCCGTGGCCAGCCATGGGGCGGAACGCACGCCAGTTGCAGCATGGATCACACAGTGGCCGTCAGGCGCGGCAATCACCGTATCGGCCCCCTTGAACAGCACCACACACCCGGCGCGCTGTGCCGCCGCACGTGTGGCATCAACCTTGGAATAGGCAGGGCCAGACCGCGCAGGTGCGGCCAGCCTGTTGGCAATATCCGGAAACAGGCGGGTAAATTCACCAGCATGGGGTGTCAGTACACAACCGGCATGCAAGCGGTCCAGCAACGCCGGCGCCTCTGCCATCAGCGTCAACGCGTCGGCATCCAGAACAAGCGCGGGCTTGCGCTCTGCCTCAAGCGCAGCTTGCACCAATGCTTGCCCATGCGCATCCACCCCCAATCCCGGCCCAAGGCACAGCGCATTGATTCGTACATCCTGCAGCACGGCGCCCAGATCCGCGCCATCGGCCACGGGCCGCATCATCAGGGCGGTGATCTGGCTGGCCACTTCGGCCTGCGCGTCGGGCGGAACGCCCAGTGTCACCAGCCCTGCCCCGATCCGCAGCGCACCACGGGCCGCCAGACGGGCGGCGCCGGTCTTTCCCACCCCGCCGGACAGAATGAACGCGTGACCAAAATCATATTTGTGCGGGTGCGCCGGTCCCGCGTCACCCTTGTCCAGATCACGCCACACCGGTTGATCGTCTCCATCTTGCGGCGCAAGAAAAACATACTCGCCCGCGCGCCGTGTCTGATCGGCAAACCCAGGCACCGCGTGGGCAATATCGCGGCTTATGCCAATGTCCTTCACCACCACCTGCCCCGATGCCACCGCACCTTCGGCCAGATAGTGCCCGCGCTTGGGCGCGTGAAACGTCACCGTCAGCGCCGCCCGGCGATATGTCGCCCCGTTCGCGGTCAGGAACCGGCCGCTGTCCAGATCAAGCCCCGACACACAATCGATCGCCACCACATCCGCAACGCGGTCCGCGGCCAAAGCCCGCAATGGCGCACTGTCTTGCACAGGCCGGGTCAACCCGGTGCCAAAAAGCGCATCCACATAGATATCCGGTTCGCCCGGCATCGCAGGCGGAAAATGTGCCACATCAAACGGGTCGATGTCTCCCAGTTCCAGCCATCGCGCGCAATTTTTCCTTGCACTGTCAGGCAGCTTTTCCATGTCGCCCAGCAGGAACACCCGCACCTGCGCCCCCGCTTCCCTCAGCAATCGTGCAACAACGAACCCGTCTCCACCATTATTCCCCGGCCCGCACAGCACAACCGCTTTGAAACCCTGTTCATCTTTTTCCAAATACTTCGGGGAGCGCGAGGGGCTGGCCCCTCGCCCCGCCGCCTCAGGCCATCGCTCGCAAATGGCTTCGAACACGCCGCGCCCGGCGCGCTCCATCAATTCCAGTTCGCTCACATCGCCGCTTTGCATCGCGGCCTGCTCGATCTCGCGCATTTGGGCGGCTGTCAGAAGTTCACTCACCTCGCCGGACCCCACGATTCATTTGTGATTAAAACTTGTGCACGCTGCACAGTATTTGGGCGCATGTCGTCATTTTCCGTTCAGATTCCAGCACCGCTATCTTAACCGATTGCCGCGCCAAAACAGAAGTGGTCTGACGCCGCATGACGCATCTGCGAGGAGACCGGGATGAAAAAAATCGAAGCCATCATCAAACCGTTCAAACTGGACGAAGTAAAAGAAGCCCTGCAAGACGTCGGCGTGCAGGGCTTGTCTGTGATCGAGGTCAAGGGCTTTGGCCGTCAGAAGGGCCACACGGAACTCTATCGCGGCGCCGAATACGTGGTCGATTTCCTGCCCAAGGTGAAGATCGAGGTCGTGCTTGACGATGATCAGGTCGACTCGGCAATCGAGGCGATCGTGGATGCCGCCAAAACCGATAAAATCGGTGACGGCAAAATCTTTGTCTCCCCCGTTGAACAAACCATCCGCATCCGCACCGGTGAAACCGGTTCAGACGCACTTTAATCGCTTAACTCATACTTTCCAAAAAAGAGGACCCTTCGGAAATGAGCAAAAACAAAGTTCTCGACATGATCAAGGACGAAGATGTCGACTATGTCGATATCCGGTTCACTGATCCGCGCGGTAAACTGCAGCACGTGACCATCGTGGCCGATCTGGTGGACGAAGACTTCATCGAAGAAGGGTTCATGTTCGACGGCTCGTCCATCGCAGGCTGGAAATCCATCGAAGCGTCCGACATGAAGCTGATGCTGGATACCGAAAGCGCCTATATCGATCCGTTCTATGCTGAAAAAACCATCTGCGTGCATTGCTCGGTTGTCGAACCCGACACTGGCGAAGCGTACGAGCGTGACCCGCGCGGCACCGCCCAGAAGGCCGAGGCCTATCTGAAAGCGTCCGGTATCGGTGATGTCGCCTATATGGGCCCCGAGGCCGAATTCTTCTTGTTCGACGATGTGCGTTTTTCCAATTCGATCAACAAGGTGTCCTATGAGGTTGACGCAACAGACGCATCCTGGAACACCGACACGGAATACGAAATGGGCAACATGGGCCACCGCCCCGGCGTCAAGGGCGGTTACTTTCCGGTCAACCCGACAGACGAGGCACAGGATCTGCGCAGCGAGATGCTGTCGACTATGAAATGCCTTGGCATGAAGGTCGACAAGCACCACCACGAAGTGGCATCGTGCCAGCACGAACTGGGCCTGATTTTCGACAGCCTGACCAAACAGGCCGACGAATTGCAGAAGTACAAATATGTGATCCACAACGTGGCCCACGCCTATGGCAAGACAGCCACGTTCATGCCCAAGCCCATCGCAGGCGACAACGGCACAGGCATGCATGTGAACATGTCGATCTGGAAAGACGGCAAGCCCCTGTTCGCAGGTGACAAATATGCCGATCTCAGCCAGGAAGCGCTGTATTACATCGGTGGTATCCTGAAGCACGCCAAATCGCTCAATGCGTTCACAAACCCGGCCACCAACAGCTACAAGCGGTTGATCCCGGGCTTTGAAGCGCCGGTATTGCGCGCCTATTCGGCCCGCAACCGGTCGGGCTGTGTCCGTATTCCGTGGACAGAAAGCCCCAAGGCAAAACGGGTCGAGGCACGGTTCCCCGATCCAGCGGCCAACCCTTATCTGGCGTTCGCGGCATTGCTGATGGCCGGCCTTGACGGCATCAAGAACAAGATTGATCCCGGCGAAGCCATGGACAAGAACCTGTATGATCTGCCCGCCGAAGAACTGGCCGGTATCCCGACAGTGTGCGGTTCGCTGCGCGAAGCCATGGAAGAACTGCAGGCCGATCATGATTACCTGCTGGCCGGTGACGTGTTCACCAAAGACCAGATCGACGGCTACATCGATCTCAAGATGGAAGAGATCGAACTTTACGAACACACGCCGCACCCGGTTGAATTCGGTATGTATTACAGCTGCTGATGTTCCGGCTTTGGCCATGACACTTTTGATGCGGGCGCCCCGAAACGGGCGCCCGTTTGCTTTGGGGCCGATTGGGCCCGATTGGGATGGACGCCGCGCACCTGCACGTTATGCTCGCGATGAACCTGACATTTTCAAGGATATTGTTATGCGCCTCTTCGCCCTGCCCTTACTGGCCCTCCTGTTTGCGACCCCGGCCAGTGCCCAGACGCTGGAACGGATCAAGGACACAAGCCAGATGAATATCGGGTATCGGGCTGACGCTGCGCCATTGTCTTTTGCCCAGGCCGACGGGCAACCGGCGGGGTACAGTCCGCTGGTCTGTGTCGGCGTTGCGCAGGCGATTGCAAAATCCCTGCAACTGCCCGATCTCAAGGTCAGTTTCATTCCGATTGACACCGACGACCGGTTTGAAAAAGTCGCCAGTGGTGACATCGATATGCTGTGCGGTGCCGCAACAATCACGCTGGAACGGCGCCAGACAGTGGATTTTTCGGTGCCGATCTATGTTGATGGAACTTCGGTACTACTCCCCAAAACGATGGGATCGAATTTCGAGGATCTGGCCGGCAAGAAGATCGGGGTGCGCAGCAACACCACAACTCTCACGGTGCTGGAAGCGTCGCTGAAACAGGCGAATATCGAAGCCGAGGTGGTCAAGTTTACGGACCATAACGCCGGATTTGACGCGATCAAGGCCGCCGAGATTGACGCTTACTTCGCCGATCAGTCGATTCTGATGTACGAATTCTTCACCCAGAAGTTGCAGGAGCAGTTCCAGCAACCCAGCCCCATCCTGACCCTTGAAAAACAGGGTTTGGCCCTGCCCCGCGGCGATGCCGATTTTCGTCTTGCCGTCGATACAGCACTGTCCGAAATGTTCAACAACGGCGCTATGGAGCAACTGTTCAAACAGGCATTTCCCGGCGTGAAACCCGGTCAGGCGGTGCAGGCCATGTATCTGATGTCGCCCACGCTGCCCTGATCCGGTGCTTGGGTACCGGTCCGGTCCACTTTCCTGTTTGTCTGATCGCATTTGCAGGTTAGCTTTGCCCTATCTGACACGTCCGAGTGAGGTTTCCATGCGCCGTTTACTTAAGGTTTTCGCTTTTAGCGCCCTGTCCGTTCTGCCCGTAGGCGCGCTGGCCGCCCAGTGCGGCAACACCGGTGCGGGCTTTGAAGCGTGGAAATCCGATTTTGCCAAAGAGGCGCGTCAGGCCGGGGTGAAGAAACTGGGGCTTCAGGCGCTTGCGGCCAGCACCTATGCCAAGCGCACCATTGCGGCGGACCGCAACCAGAAATCGTTCAGATATTCGCTGGAAAAATTCATGCAGGTGCGCGGGGCCGATACAATCGTCGCCCATGGGCGCAAACGCAAGGCGCGCAATCCGGACTATTACGCGACACTGGAGCGCCAGTACGGCGTGCCTTCCGGGGTCTTGATTGCTATACATGGCATGGAAACCGCCTTTGGCAGTTTCATGGGCGACAGCCCTGTCGTATCGGCCATCGTCACCCTGACCTATGATTGCCGCAGGTCCGATTTTTTCAAGCCCCACGCAATCGGGGCGCTGATACTGGTGGATCAGGGTGCGATCACCCCCGCCACCAAGGGCGCGAAACACGGCGAACTGGGCCATACCCAGTTCCTGCCCGGCAATGCGCTGACTTACGGGGTGGATGCCACTGGTGACGGGCGCGTCGATTTCTATAACCAGACCGATGCGCTGGCCTCGACCGCCAATTTCCTGCGCCAGAAGGGGTGGAAACCGGGCAAGGGGTATCAACAGGGCCAGCCCAATTTCGCCGTGATCAAACAGTGGAACGCCGCCACGGTCTACCAGCAGGCCATTGCCATCATGGCCGCGCGGATCGACGGCTAGCCCGCAAGACAAGGTGGCACCGGGGTTTATCCATTCCGGATACTGAATTTAATTTCCCTGATGACACAGTTTTTCCGCAATTTAGCGTCATACCCTTAAGCGAGAGTAATCGTGAGGGGACACACGAATTCGGGATTTTGCGGTATATCACGGCGGACTCGGGCTGGCGACAACGTCACGCGTGCGTTTGCAGAAAGTCGCCAAAACTGTCTGCTTTTCGCTGGAAAAGCAGGGTTACACTGTGGATATGTCTGCAGATCTGATCGCACATAAGGTGCATCTGTCATCCAATGCATGTTCCATTGAACTGCATGTTCTGCCTGCCAATGCGGCACAGCAGGAATGTGACACGACACAAGCACAGGCCGCATTCGACATCGGCAGCCGTATCGAAATCAAACTGTCCGAATGTGTGGCGGGTGATCCTGAATCGCTGCTGGCCTACCTGATGATCGACCTCGTGCGCACCCACAACCCGGAGGTGGTGGAATGGCTTGATCAATCGACATTGCTGCCGTCTGACGAATTCCTGTCCTGCTTTGAAATGTGCCCTGAAACCAACGTGGTCACGCCCAAGCGCCCGATCCTGACCAAACCTGCCCGCCGATTTGCAACGGTCAGGGCGGCAGCCAGATCGGCCAAGGTTTCGGGGACGAACTTGCAAACGCATTTCGTGCCGCTGACATCAGGCCTTGATTGGTCGTCGGCGCAGGTTGCGCTGGCCCATGCCTATCGCATCCCGCTCAAGGATGACGCGCAACCGGTCGCGCAGGACGACAGACTTTCGGATCCGCTGCGCCTGGCGACATGGGCCATGTCCGGCGTTGTCGCCTGTATCGCACTGCCAGTGGCCCTGAGCCTGTTCATTATCAACCTTCTGCGGGGCGAAGATTTTCGCCTGAACACACAGGCTTTGTCCGTCACCGGCCTGCTTGTGGCGCTGCACGCCAATGGCGCATTCGCGCAGGTCGTTGCCCTGTTGCCTGTCTAGCGGCAACACCTGCATCTGGCCGCGGCTTTCCTGACGGCCAGACCCAACCAACGCCAAACACCCCACCAGCGCAATTCCGCAATTGCGCAAATTTGCTGCCACAATTTGTGGTTACCGTGGTGTTATGCATTGTTGAAAAGGCGTCTTTCCATGTCACAGAACATTCCAGGCCCGACAGATATTGTTGACGCCGATCGCATCGCTCAGGAAACGGCCGGTTCCAAAATCGCGGAACCGGTAGCCAGACCCAAGGTCCGCCAGCCGCTGGCCGACGAAAGTGCGGCCCTGCGCGATGCGTTCCTGGGACGCGGCGATCCTGCGGATGAACCACCCGCCGATGCCGTGCCGAAATCCCGCATCCTGTCCGTCATGTCGGGCAAACTGGGGGCGCGCAAACCACAGCCCGCCAAAGCCACGCCCGAACCCGAAACAAATCCCTGGGCACAGCGCATGAAGCTGGGCAAACTGGTCTTTGCCGGCCTGGCCATCACTTATGTGGTGATGCAAGTGCCCGAAATTACCCAAGGCATGGCTGAAATCGCGGCGCTTGAGGCCGAAATAGACCAGATGCAGTAGGCCGATCCGACCGCCGCAGGCCTGTTCTGAGCCCGCGCGCCACGTTTCATCCGGTCACCATCGCGTGACAGCCACCGGGCGCACCTTGAAGCACCACAGGCAAAGCGCCACCCTTAAGCTCATCCCAAAAAGGAGAGCAAGGATGCCTACGGAACGGATTACTTTCGCCGGTCACGATCAGTCAGAGCTTGCCGCGCGGCTGGACCTGCCCGAAAGTCCGGTTCTGGCCACGGCATTGTTCGCCCATTGTTTCACCTGTTCCAAGGATATCCCCGCCGCGCGGCGCATCGCGGGCCGTCTGGCCGCAATGGGCATTGCGGTCTTGCGGTTCGATTTCACCGGCCTTGGCCATTCCAAAGGCGAATTTGCCAACACGTCATTCACTTCGAATGTCGATGATCTGGTGGCGGCGTGCCGCTATCTGGACGGGCGCGATCTGGCGCCGTCATTGCTGATCGGCCATTCGCTGGGCGGGGCTGCCGTGCTCAAGGCGCGGGCGCAAATTCCATCGATCAAGGCCGTGGTCACGCTGGGCGCCCCGTTCGATCCCAGCCATGTGACCCACAACTTTGCCGATGCCCTGCCCGAGATTACCCGCAACGGTGCGGCGGATGTAACGCTGGGCGGGCGTCCGTTCCGCATTGGCAAGTCCTTTGTCGACGATGTTGCCCAAAGCAAGCTTGCCCCCGCGATTGAAACGCTCGATGCCGCGCTTCTGGTGATGCATGCTCCGCTGGATGATACTGTCGGCATCGACAACGCGGGCGATATTTTCCGCGCGGCCAAACACCCCAAAAGCTTTGTCACGCTCGACCGCGCCGACCATCTGATTTCGCGCGCCGAAGATGCTGAATACGCCGCCGACGTGATCGCGGCGTGGACATCGCGCTATCTGGATCTGACGCCGCCTGCCCCGCCACCCGGTGCGCCCGAAGGCATCGTGCGTGTATCCGAGGCCGACCCGAACGGCTTTCTGCAGGATGTGAACGCCGGTCCGGCGCATCACGCCCTCGCGGATGAGCCGCTGGCCTATGGCGGTACCAATCTGGGCATGTCGCCCTACGGATTTCTGGCCGCTGGTCTGGGGGCATGCACGTCAATGACCATTCGTATGTATGCGCGGCGCAAGGGCTGGCCGCTGGATCATATCTGGGTGGATGTAACGCACGACAAGGTTCACGCGCAGGACGCAGGCACAACCGGTGGCGACAAGATCGACAGCTTCAAACGCGTCATCCACCTGTGCGGAGAACTGGCACCGGATCAGCGTGCCAAGTTGCTGGAAATCGCCGACAAATGCCCCGTACACCGCACGCTGGAACGGACATCACATATCCAGACCGAACTGGCCGATATGGCCTAGCGCAACCGTCCGCCACCGGCCGGGCGGTGAATCGGCGGGCGCGCGGCAGGCGGGCGATGCACCGGCGGGCGATGCACCGGCGGGCGTGAAAACCCGGGATCAGGATTTGTGATCGGCGGGCGCGTCGGCCTGTCGGGGCGGTCGGGCCTGTCGGGGCGGTCGGGTTTGGTGTGGCCGCCATAGTAATAGTCGTTCCACAACATCGAATCGTAATAAGATGCCCCGTAATACACCGAACCGCCAGTACTGACCGATCCCGGATCACATGCCGAAACGGCAACGACAGACGCGCCGAGGCCGAGGGACAAAACAAGCTTTCGCACTGAAATACGCATTTTCCGGTCCCCTTATCGAATGGCTTTGAAGGATGCGAACATTTCGTTGATCACATCAGCCGAGGCCGGATCGGCCCCCGCCTCGAACACCACAACAGCCACGGCAACACGCCCGTTGGGCAGATCAATGGTCACAGCGGTAAAATCGATCGATTTGCGATCCCGCGTGCCCCGTCCCGCCACGGTGCGAGCGGGCAAGCCTGCGATCCTGCGGTTGGTGCGTTTGCTGATTTCGGTATCCTGTACAAGAAAAGGGCCGATATCGCGCAGATACTGGTCCGCCTGATCCAGCGTCGTGACATTGCGCGGAGAAACCAGCCCCACCCAGACGCCACCCCCTTCGACAGGCGCCAGACCGATCACGCGGCCCACTGTGCGCGGTTCATCGGTTTCAGGGTCTGCAATCACGCGTTCGCCACCCGTGCGCACCGACCAGAAATCCGGAACATCCACGCGAAACAGCGATTGTTCACCATCACTATAGACAACCGGCGTGCCTGCATGGCCCATGCCCGCAGCACAGATCAAAAGCACTGCTGCGGCAAATCGTTTAAAAACAGACGTTCGTCTATGTCTCATGGCGATGGGTTCCTTGATTGTCCGGCGTCCATTCAGCGTCACCTGTGGACGCTTGTCCATACCAAAGTGCCATCTTGCGACAGGCTGTCCTGCAATGAAAAAGGCCCGGACGCATGGTCCGGGCCTTTTGAATGTCGATTTGATCGGGGTCAGCCGCGCGCGTTGCCGACCAGTTTCCAGATCGCGGGCAGCAGCAATGCCGCCAAAGCCAGTTTCAGCACGTCACCGATCAGGAACGGGGTCAGACCCCAAGCCAGAATGGGCTTGTCCCAACCGTATAGTTGCCCCAGCCAGACCAGACCCGGTACATAGATCAGCACGTTGCCGATCAGCATCGCCAGCGCCATCCACTTGAACGACCGGTCCCAGCCGCGCTGTGCCAGCGCACCCAGCGCCAGTGTCGCCAGTACATAACCGACCAGATAGCCGCCTGTGCCGCCCATCATATAGGTCAGGCCGAATTTTTCCGCAGATGATCCGGCAAAGATATCAAAGCCCAACGCGCCGATGATCATGTAGCCAAGGATCGTGGCCAGACCCAGACGCGCGCCATAGGCCGCACCGATCGTCAACACGGCAAACGTGCCCATTGTGATCGGAACCGGCCACATCGGCACCTTGATCTTGGCTGCGATGGCCAGAACCGCAATTCCAAGAATAACCAGCGCCGCCTGTTTCAGGCGCAGCGCGGTGCCGCTTTGCGGGCCAAGGATGTCGGCCAATACGTTTCGTGTCACTGTCGCTTGCATGGATCGTTGTCTCCTGTCCATTGCCATCGGATTTCTGCATAAATGCCCGACCTGATCTTTCTGCGCAAGCAAAGAAGCGTTTGTCGGCCCCGAACCCGCTTTAAACCCGTCGATATGTGCTGGTCATGCGGTAGGCCTTGCGCGGGCCGCTGACCTGCCATTCAACTTCGAAACTGGGCCAGTGGGTAAAATCATAGCGCCCGTCATACTGGTCGGGATCACACCAGTGCGACACCGGGCCGCCGCGCGCAGGCACGTGATGAAACACCCGCCCGTCCTCGAAATACACGGTAAGGTCCGGCCCCCAAAGATAGCGGCGTTCCCCTTGTATCGGGGCCAGTCCCTTTACCGTCAGCAATCCCGCTTCAAGATATGCCAGATTGTCCCCTTGCGGGGTCCAGTGCGCTTCGCCTTCGAAAAACGCAGGGGGGCCGTTTTCATGGACGATATCGCGGGTCAGCGACCAGTGGCCTTCAAAATCGGCCAGTTTGCGGGCGGGAGGAACGGGATGTTGCGCGTTCATTCTTTATAGTCAGCCTCGGTTATATCGTTGTTCGGTCCGACAAAACGCAATCTGTCGCCTGACCGTTCCATTTCATAGCAGGCCCATAGATCATTGGGGGGCCACTGGCTGCAATACTGATCATCCTCGATGCGCCAGTTTCCCCAACTGTCGGACCCTGCATTATACAGCGTCTTGCCGGAGGCCCGGAAATCCTGCCATGCGGTTTCATATTGCAGGGTACGCCCCGTCAACGCTTCGCGGATTTCACTCCCGCTTAAGGGTGTCCAAACATCGCCTGCGCTTGCTGTGAACGGCCAGATCAACAGCACGATCAGGGCAAAGCGTCTCACTTGCGACTCTCCTGTCTTGTGATGCGTCGCGGCTAAGTCTAAGACCGCGCCTATCTGCTGAACAGTCATAAAAAGGTGCGCCGCCCATGATCCCCCGCTATTCCCGTCCTGATATGGTTGCCATCTGGTCGCCCGCAACAAAATTCCGCATCTGGTACGAGATCGAGGCCCATGCCTGTGATGCGATGGCCGATCTGGGGGTGATCCCGCGCGCCAATGCCGAGGCCGTGTGGAAGGCCAAGGACGTGGAATTTGATGTCGCCCGCATTGACGAGATCGAAGCCGTGACCAAACACGACGTGATCGCGTTCCTGACCCATCTGGCGGAACATGTCGGCAGTGACGAGGCCCGTTTTGTGCATCAGGGCATGACAAGCTCGGACGTGCTGGACACCTGCTTCAACGTCCAACTGGTGCGTGCCGCCGATATTCTGATTGCCGATGTCGAGGCATTGCTGGCCGCACTGAAACGACGGGCACTGGAACACAAGGATACCGTGCGCATCGGGCGCAGCCACGGCATCCACGCCGAACCCACCACAATGGGCCTTACATTCGCCCGGTTTTATGCGGAAATGTATCGCAACCTGGCCCGCCTGCACACGGCACGGGCCGAGATTGCCACCGGCGCAATCTCGGGCGCGGTCGGGACGTTCGCCAATATTGATCCGCGCGTCGAAGAACATGTCTGCGAAAAGCTGGGCCTGCAGCCGGAACCGATCAGCACACAGGTCATCCCGCGTGACCGCCACGCCGCGTTTTTCGCAGCACTTGGCGTTGTCGGCAGTTCGATTGAAAATGTTGCCACCGAAATCCGCCACATGCAGCGTACCGAAGTGCTTGAGGCCGAAGAATTTTTCAGCGCAGGGCAGAAAGGCAGCAGCGCGATGCCGCACAAGCGCAATCCGGTGCTGACCGAAAACCTGACAGGTCTGGCGCGTCTGGTGCGCATGGCCGTGGTGCCGGCGATGGAAAACGTGGCCCTTTGGCACGAACGCGACATTTCCCATTCTTCGGTGGAACGCAATATCGGGCCCGACACCACGATCACGCTGGATTTTGCGCTGGCGCGGTTGACGATGGTGATCGACAAACTGGTGATCTACCCCGACAACATGCTGGCGAACATGAATAAATTCCGCGGACTGGTGATGAGCCAGCGGGTATTGCTGGCGCTGACGCAGGCCGGAGTCAGCCGCGAAGACGCCTATAAACTGGTGCAGCGCAACGCGATGAAAGTCTGGGAGCAGGGCAAGGATTTCAAAACCGAACTGCTTGCCGATGCCGATGTTCTGGCCGCGCTAAGCGCTGATGAGATCGAAGAAAAGTTCGACCTTGGCTATCACACCAAACACGTGGATACGATTTTCAAACGGGTGTTCGGCACCACAGATTAACAGCGCGCGGGCGCGGCCTTACCGGCTGCGCCCATAGACCGACTGATGGTGAATTTCCTCATAATAGACGCCGCTGGTTGGCGGGTTCAGTTCAGGATCAATGCAGCCTGACAACACAATGACCGACAGGATCAAACCGGCTTGTGCCGCGCGGGTAAAAGTCGGTGTCATCTGACAAGGTGTCCTTTCTTTTCTTTGCGAGCACGATTTTACTGCGTCCCATCAGCGATATCCAGAGCGTGCGGATGCCAATGACCCCTACCAACTGACCGATCGCCCGAGGTCCAGCGCGCGCGCCCGTTCATAGGCGAGGCTGGCAATTGCGAAATCGCCGATTGCCATGCCCCTGAACACAAAAGCCGATGGTTTTGTCGGATCGGGGTGTGGCTGATCCCCCTGTCCGACCAGCGAAGCCAGATCGCCCTCCACCAGATCGGGATCAACCATCTTTCTGGGGTTTTCGCGTTCCTGTTCCAGATCATCGATGATGATCCGGCCAAACGATTTTATATGGGTGCGATGCCAGGGTGTCGCGGCATCCGTGATTGCGGCAAAAGCCCCCGGTTTCATCCAGCGTGCATCGACAAACGGCTTCGCATCATAAGACAGCGTGACCGACGAAACGACGATATCCGCGTCGGTTATTGCATCTTTCGCCGTATCACAGATCACCGGCGTCAGGCCCAGTTCCGATGCCAAACGGGCCAGCCGATCAATATTGGCCTCACCGCGGCCGAAAATGCGAACCTGTTCCAAGGGGAACAGATCGGCCAGCGCCACCAAATGCCCGCGCGCCTGTTGACCGGCACCGACAAGACCAAGAACACGCGATTGCGGATACGCCATTCGCAGCGCGGCAACACAGCTAAGACCTGCCGTGCGCACCTTTGTGATCCACCCCGCCTGCATGATGGCCAGCAGATCACCGGTTTCGCTGTTCTGCATCAGAATCGCCCCTTCGACCCCGTTCAACCCGCGCGCAGGATTGCGCGGGCTGACCATAACGGATTTGACGATAGTCATCTGCGGTGTATCGCTGGCGGACAGCGTTGTCATCATGTAACGCCCATCCCCCGGAAGCATCGCGGCTTTCGGCGCGCTCCACACCTTGCCACGCGTCTGGGCCAGCAATGCAGCATCAATACGCGCGACGATATCCTGTGTCGAAATCCCCATTCCCGACAACACGGCATCGGACAGGATCAGAAATGGCGGCGGCTGGTCTGGCAATTTGAACCCCTTGCAATTTCCGGGCTGAAAGAACCGGTGCGCCGCTTAATCTGGCATGGAAGCAGGGGCGCGTAAAACAGTTCCAGGGCACTACAGCAAGCCGTCGCTTTCCTGCCGCGGAAAATCGCTGCAACAAACCCGGTTTTTATGCTATGATCCCGCTATCCATCACAGGAGAGCCAATTATGACACCCAAGACCCTTCTGATCGCTGTTTCCCTGACCCTGTTGCCGGGATTGGCGATGGCCAAATGTTCAGGCTATGACCAACAGGCCATGTCCTGCGCACAAGGCAGTGTCTGGGATAGCGCCAAACAGGCCTGTACCCCGATCGTAAGCGGCTGATCCAGCCGGAACACTTACAACATTGTGAAGCCGCGAACCCAAGCGCGGCTTTACTCTATCCCGGGGTACGCTACCTTCCTGACATGTCATGATGAGGATAGAGTAATGCGTATTTTGCTGTCTGTTGCCTTGTGCCTGCCGACACTTGCCTTTGCGGCGGGCGACGAAACAACAACATCGCCGCCCAAACCCACCAACACCACCAAAACCTGCAAGGGCGAAGAGGTCTGGGATGCGTCCCGCAAGAAATGCGTCAAACCGCGCGGGTCGTCGCTTGATGACGAAACATTGTATGATGCGGTGCGCGAACTGGCCTATGCCGGGCGTTACGAAGATGCGCAAAAGGTTCTGGCGGAAATGTCGGACCAGAGCGACGACCGGGTGTTGACCTATCTGGGTTTCACTCACCGCAAAATGGGCAATACAGAACGCGGCATGGCGTATTACCGTGATGCGATTGCCCGCAACCCCGACAATTTGCTGGCGCGGTCCTATATGGGTCAGGGCCTGATCGAAGCGGGCGACAAGGCCGCCGCCCTTGCGCAACTGCGTGAAATACAGGCGCGCGGCGGTCAAGGCGGATGGCCTGAAACATCCCTGCGCGAGGCTTTGGCGACCGGACAGACCTACAATTACTGATTTAAGGCGATATTCATCCTTGCCGGACTAGAAACAGGTCAGTCCTGTCCGGCAAGAGGTTTTCATGTCGCTGCCCCCGTCTGTCGCATCTGCCGCGTCTGTTCCGTCTGTAAATGGCACCGGCTCCGCACCCGCCCCCATTGCCCTGTCACGCAAGGCCAAGGCGGCGATTGTCGTGCGCTTTCTGCTGAACGAAGGGGCCGAAATTGCGCTTGAGGAATTGCCCGAAGCGCTTCAGGCGCAATTGACCCAGCAGATGGGCGAAATGCGCAGTGTAGATCGCGATACCGTTGCGCGCGTGATTGACGAATTTGCCAACGAACTGGGCAGGATCGGTCTTTCCTTTCCCAAAGGCATGGCCGGCGCAATCGATGCGCTGGATGGCTGTATCAGCCCGCAAACCGCATCGCGCCTGCGCAAAGAGGCTGGCGTGCGTCAGGCGGGCGACCCGTGGGAGCGTATTCGCGCGCAGGACATTGCCGTTCTGCTGCCGGTGCTGGAAAATGAAAGTGTCGAAATCGCCGCTTTGCTTCTGGCCAAACTGGATGTGCCCAAGGCGGCGGAACTGTTGGGCCAGTTACCCGGCCCGCGGGCGCGCCAGATCACCTATGCGGTGTCGCGCACCGGCGCTGTCACTCCGGATGCGGTTGACCGGATCGGTCTGTCCCTTGCCAGCCAGATGGAAAACAAACCCGCCACGGCTTTTGCCAGCGGTCCGGTGGAACGGGTCGGTGAAATACTGAATTTTTCACCCGCCACCACGCGCGAAGACGTTCTGAGCGGGCTGGATGAAACCGATGCAGGCTTTGCCGAACAGGTGCGGCGCGCCATCTTTACCTTTGCCAACATCCCCGACCGTATCGCGCCCCGCGACATTCCCAAGATCCTGCGCGAGGTGGATCAGGCACAGATTGTCACCGCGCTGGCCGGGGCAGATGCCGCAGGTCACGGCGACGTGGCAACGTATATCCTGTCTAACCTGTCAGGGCGCATGGGCGATGCCCTGCGCGACGAAATAGAAGAGGCCGGCCCATCCAAACCCAAAGCGGTCGAAGCGGCGATGACCCAGATCGTAGGCGCCATTCGCGCGCTTGAGGCGCGCGGCGATCTGGAACTGGTCCTGCCCGACGCTGACGACACCTAGACCCCGCCGCCTGTCCTACTGGACAGGCCGTGGTTGCACGCCTATCACGGCGGTCATGCCCGATTGCGCCCACCCTTTATGACAATCTCTGTCGCCCCTGCCCTTGCCGGAAACGGCCGCGCGATTGCCTACATGATTCTTGCGATCCTGTGCTTTTCGATGATGGATGCCACCGTCAAGGCGCTGTCGCCGATTGTGGGCACCGTGCCCGCGCTCTGGGCGCGCTATGCCGGGCAGATGGCGTTGGTTCTGGTGCTGATCGCGCCAAGGTTCCGGTCGGTCATGCGAACGAAATACCTCAAGCTGCAATTCTTCCGGTCGGTTCTGTTGATGGGCGCGACGGGATGTTTCTTTCTGGGGCTGGCCCATATCGGCCTGACCGAGGCCAGCGCCATCATGAATGTGAATCCCGTTCTTGTTACGCTGGGTGCGGCGCTGTTTCTGGGCGAAAAACTTGGGATGCGGCGAGTGTTCGGCATTCTGGCCGCGATGGTCGGCGCGCTGATCGTGATCCGCCCGGGCAGCGATGTGTTTTCGCCTTATGCACTGCTGCCGCTGGGGGCTGCGCTGTGTTACAGTTCCTACGCGCTGCTGACGCGGCTAGTCGGGCGGGACGAGGATGTTTGGACCTCTTTGTTCTACACCGGTCTGGTCGGCACCCTGATCCTGTCCATCGCCGTTCCGTTCGCATGGCAGCCGCCCGGCGCCAAAGGCTGGCTGTTGATGGGAATGATCGCAGCCTTTGGCACCGCCGGACAAATGAGCCTGATCCGCGCCCTGACAGCGGGCGAGGCCGGAATGCTGGCGCCATATGCCTATCTGGGTCTGGTGTTCGCCGCGTTCTGGGGGCTGCTGTTCTTTGCCGAAGTCCCCGATTTCTGGACTGTAGTGGGGGCGCTTGTTATTGCCGCGGCCGGACTTTATGTCTGGCAAAGAGAAACCTTTGCGCGCCAGTCGGCCCCCCTAACCCCTCCGGACCACAGTGGCCAAGAAACCTGATCCCTTGTTAACCCGTATCGGACAATACACCGGAAATCTGGTGCTGCGCGCGCTGATCTGGCTGGCACTGTTGCTGCCGTATGAAACGCGGGTGCGCTGGATGGGTGGGCTTGTCGCGCGCGTGCTTGGCCCGCTGTCGCGGTTTGACAAACGGGTACGCGATAACCTGAACCTGGTCTGCCCCGAATTGCCCAAGGCCGAGGTTGACCGGCTGAGCCGCGCCGTTCTGGACAATGCGGGGCGCACGGTGATGGAATTCTATTCGGGCGCCGAATTCATCGAACGCGCCAAACAGGCAAAAATCGGTGGCCCCGGTTTCGCCACGCTGGAAGCAGCACAGGCCAACCGGCAACCGGTGATCTTTGTCACCGCACATTTCGGCAATTACGACGTGGTGCGCGCCCATCTGATCGCACGCGGGTTCACCATCGGGGGCCTTTATCGCAAAATGTCGAACCCTTATTTCAACACTCATTATGTGCGCAATCTGAAATCAATCGGCACGCCGGTGTTCGAACAGGGGCGACGTGGCACGATGGAAATGGTCCGCTATCTGCGCGATGGCGGGACATTGGGCATTCTGACAGATGTGCATGTGCATGGCGGTGCGGATCTGATGTTTTTCGGGCATCCGGCTGTTACATCCACCGTCACCGCCGAACTGGCCTTGAAATACAAGGCAATCCTGATCCCGATCTATGCCATTCGCCAGCCTGACGGGTTTGATTTCGAAATCACCGTACAGGAACCGATCACACACAGCGATCCCGAAACCATGACACAGGATGTGAATGACGGGTTAGAGGCACTGGTGCGCCAGCACATGGATCAGTGGTTCTGGATCCACCGGCGCTGGAAACCCTATATCGTGCCGGACCAGACGGACGTTTAACGCAATTCGATCGCGGCCAGAATCGGGCCATAGCCCGCACCCTGAACGATCACCACCACCGGATCATCGCCCGCCGCATCGGCGTTAAGCTCGAACGGCGCGCTGCCGTCCCATTTGCCCAGTTCGGTCCAGCCGTGGGTGATGTGGGCATAGCTGACGGTCTTGCCCCTGTTTTCTCCGCGCGTGATTTCAACGCTTTGTTTGGGCATGAACCGGACAAGTTGCACTGTCATCGGCCCCGTCTCTGCGACCGGTGTGGCGCGGATGGTTACGATATCGCCAAGGCGGCGCGCCTCAAGCTGCACTTGCACAGGCTGTGCGTGATGTTTTCGGATCAGTTCGGCCACATCCATCGGCTTGGCCCCGACCACGTCATCCTGACCGTTGATGATCATTTGCGGCGTGTAGATCATGCGGCGACCCTGCTTGTGGGCATAGCCCTTTTGCCGTTTGGTATAGGCGGGATCGGCAAAGATATCCTTCCAGCCGATGTAATCCCAGTAATCCACATGCAGCGCCAGCGCGATCACGTCGTCGCGTTCGGCCAGTTTGTGCAGCATCGCATCCGCAGGCGGACACGACGAACAGCCCTGAGAGGTGAACAGTTCTATCACCACGGGCGAATTCTGCGCATGGGCAGGGGCAGACAGGCACAGCCAAAGGGCGCTGAACGCGGCAGTCAGGGCTTTCATGGGTCTTCCGTCTCCTTTGGTTGCCGAAAACACCTAGCAACGCGCGCCTGAAATAACCAATCAACGTTTCGAGAGACAAGGTTACCGTCAGGTTATCGGGCCATGTTCGCAATTGCGGTGTACAATGGTATACAAAATTGCCGCACCTGCGCATATCACCCTTGATTGCCAAGTGATTTGGGTTCAGAAGCGGGCCAAGCACCACCCATTTCTTATCCATTAAGGGAGAAGCCAGATGCCCATTACCGTTGGACATGACACCGCCAAGACCCGCAAAACCATCAGCGCTGCCGGACAGACGTTGGCCTATTATTCCATCCCCGCCGCGCAAGAGGCCGGATTGGGCGATTTTTCCAAACTGCCCGCCGCGCTGAAAGTGGTTCTGGAAAACATGCTGCGGTTCGAGGACGGCAAGACCGTGACCGTGGACGACATCAAGGCATTCGCGCAATGGGGGGCCAATGGCGGCCAGAACCCGCGCGAGATCGCTTACCGCCCTGCCCGCGTGTTGTTGCAGGATTTCACCGGCGTTCCCGCCGTGGTCGATCTGGCCGCGATGCGTGATGCGATTATCTCGCTCGGTGGTGACGCTGAAAAGATCAACCCGCTGAACCCTGTCGATCTGGTGATTGACCATTCGGTGATGATCGATGAATTCGGCAACCCGCGCGCCTTCCAGATGAACGTGGATCGCGAATACGAACGCAACATGGAACGGTATACATTCCTGAAATGGGGCCAGAACGCATTCAACAATTTCCGCGTGGTGCCCCCCGGAACCGGCATCTGCCATCAGGTCAACCTTGAATATCTGGCGCAAACCGTCTGGACGGACACCGACCAGAACGGCGAAGAAGTCGCCTATCCCGATACGCTGGTCGGCACCGACAGCCACACCACGATGGTGAACGGCGCGGCGGTTCTGGGCTGGGGTGTCGGCGGGATCGAGGCCGAGGCCGCGATGCTGGGCCAGCCGATTTCCATGCTGATCCCCGAAGTTGTCGGGTTCGAACTGACAGGCAAGATGATGGAAGGCACCACCGGCACCGATCTGGTGCTGAAAGTCGTCGAAATGCTGCGCGCCAAGGGTGTTGTCGGCAAATTCGTCGAATTCTATGGCGCAGGCCTTGATACACTGCCGCTGGCAGACCGCGCGACCATCGCCAACATGGCACCGGAATACGGTGCAACCTGCGGATTTTTCCCGATTGACGGCGAAACCCTGCGCTACCTGCGCAACACCGGACGCGACGAAGCGCGCATCGCCCTGGTCGAGGCCTATGCCCGCGAAAACGGCATGTGGCGCGACGATGATTACGCGCCGATCTACACCGATACGTTGCATCTGGACATGACAACGATTGTTCCGGCAATCTCCGGCCCCAAGCGGCCACAGGACTTCATCGCGCTGACCGATGCCGCCCGCGCTTTTGGCCAGTATGTGACCGGCCAGCGGCCGGAAAAACGCGCCGATTACATCGAAAAGGCCGAAATGACAGCCGAAGGT
The DNA here is from genome assembly GCF_051013555.1 of Sulfitobacter sp. TBRI5. Taxonomy (NCBI): domain Bacteria; kingdom Pseudomonadati; phylum Pseudomonadota; class Alphaproteobacteria; order Rhodobacterales; family Roseobacteraceae; genus Sulfitobacter; species Sulfitobacter sp. TBRI5. The sequence goes on from NZ_CP112884.1 coordinate 3,562,234, forward strand.
GGCGCCCCCGCCCCGTCCCACATTCCCGGTGACGAAGGCCACCACCTAAGCGGCGCAGTCGACAACGAAACCTATGCCTTGCATGACGGGTCGATCGTGATCGCCTCGATCACATCCTGCACCAACACATCCAACCCATATGTGATGATCGGCGCGGGTCTGGTGGCTCGCAAGGCGCATGAACTGGGCCTGACCCGCAAACCTTGGGTGAAAACATCGCTGGCACCGGGCTCTCAGGTGGTCAGCGCCTATCTGGAAGCAGCCGGCCTGCAGGATGATCTGGATGCAATCGGCTTTAACCTTGTGGGATATGGCTGCACCACCTGCATCGGCAATTCGGGCCCGCTGCAAGCCGAGATATCGAAATCGATCAACGAAAACGATCTGATTGCGGTTTCGGTACTGTCGGGCAACCGCAATTTCGAAGGCCGCATTTCGCCTGATGTGCGCGCCAACTATCTGGCGTCGCCGCCGCTGGTCGTTGCCTATGCGCTGGTTGGTGACATGAACGTCGATATCACTACAGAACCGCTGGGACAGGACAAGAACGGCAACGATGTGTTCCTGAAAGACATCTGGCCCAGCAGCCAGGAGGTTGCCGAACTGGTCGAAGCCACGGTGACACGCGACGCGTTCCAGGAAAAATATGCCGACGTGTTCAAAGGCGATGACAAATGGCAGGCCGTGGAAACCACGGATGAAAAAACCTATGACTGGCCTCCCGCATCCACCTATGTGCAGAACCCGCCCTATTTTCAGGGTATGGGCGCCGAACCCGGTGTGATTTCCAACATCGAAGGCGCCAAGGTGCTGGCGGTGCTGGGCGACATGATCACCACCGACCACATCAGCCCGGCGGGATCGTTCAAGGAGACAACACCAGCCGGTCAGTACCTGCGCGATCATCAGGTGCCCGTGCGCGAATTCAATTCTTACGGATCGCGCCGTGGCAACCACGAGGTGATGATGCGTGGCACATTCGCCAACATCCGGATCAAGAACGAAATGCTGGACGGTGTCGAAGGCGGATATACCAAGGGCCCCGATGGCAGCCAGATGTCGATCTTTGATGCGGCAATGGCCTATCAAAAGTCGGATACACCGCTGGTGGTGTTCGGCGGCGAACAATACGGCGCCGGATCATCGCGCGACTGGGCGGCCAAGGGTACGGCCCTGCTGGGCGTCAAAGCGGTGATTGCGGAAAGTTTTGAACGTATCCACCGCTCCAACCTTGTTGGCATGGGAGTCATTCCGTTCGAATTCACCGGCGGCGACACCCGCAAATCGCTGGGCCTGACCGGAAATGAAACCGTATCCATCCACGGTCTGGACACCATCCAGCCGCTGCAAGAGGTGCCGTGCACGATCACGATGGCCGATGGCAGCACCAAGAATATCACGCTGAAATGCCGGATCGATACAGCTATCGAGATTGAATATATCGAACATGGCGGCGTGCTGCATTACGTGCTGCGCAATCTGGCCAAAGCTGCCTGATCTTTCGATCTGTCTGTAAGATAAGAAACCGGCCCGCGTTCAGCGCGGGCCGGTTTTTTATGGCAGTTCCGTACCGTTCAGTCGGGCGTCAAATGCCGCACAATTGCCTGAAAGGCGCACAGCATCTGCATCTCCATCTCTTCGCCGGTGTCGTTGTAATCGCGATAGGCGGAATTCATTGCGATCACCACGTCGCGGTGTGGATTCACATATAGAAACTGCCCGTAAATCCCGATGGCGCAAAAATCACCGTGATCGGGCGTGACAGGCAGCCACCACTGGTTCTTGTATCCGAACAGGTCTTCCGAATAGGGCATACGCGCACCGGGGCGCGATTGCGGCGTATCCGGGGTGGTCGATTGTGTGATCCAGCCGGCGGGCACAATCTGCACGCCGTCAGCCGTTTTGCCGCCATGGGTCAGCATCAGGCCGATTCGCATCAAATCGCGCAGGCACAGGTGCAACCCGCCATAAACCAGCGGTTGCCCCGCCTGATCGGTCAACATATCGGCATCCGCCTCTGCCCCGATCCGCGACCATAGTTTTTCGGTAAAATAATCTGCAAAGCTGCGCCCTGTTGCACGGCGCAGCACCCAGCCCAGCACATGGGTTTCCACACTGGCATATTGAAAAAAACTGCCGGGCGGTTTTTCATTGATCAGCGTCTTGCAGAATTCATCCTGCGATCCGATCAGAAAAGCCACGACCGAGCGCACGATATCCGAATTCAGATCATCATAATCTTCGGTGAACCGGATGCCGGATGTCATATCCAGCACTTGTTGCAGCGTGACATTGTCATATCCGGTCCCGCCCAGTTCCGGCACATAATCCGTCACCAGTGCGTTCAGGTCGGGAATGTCGCCTTCGGTGTGGGCGATGCCAAACAGGATCGACAGCACCGATTTGCTGACCGACATCAGAATTGGGCGCGATGCTGCGGTATTGCCGCGGGCGTAATCCTCGAACACCAGCGCGCCACCCTGCGCGATGGCAAGACCGGTCCAGTGTTGTGCATTCAGCAGGTCGGCCAGACTGTGCTGCGCGCCCTCATAAGCATAGGTTTCGGGAAATACCGACGCGCAGGGTTTCTCAGGCAGGGGCGCAACCGGCCCGGATCGAGGCAGCGTGATCGACGCATAGGTCTGTGCCATTGTGCGGAAGTTTTCATCGATCCGGTCAGGCGCGAACATCGCCACATAAGTCTGGACGGCCTGCGCCTCTTTTTCCGCTTGCGTCTGTGCCATGTAATGCCCCTGTTGAATGCCCGTTGGCATCATCATCGGGTGCGGCATGCCCATTTGGCAAGCCTGATCAGACCAACGCGATCAATTCGACGCAGCGCCTTCCAACAGGGGACGGATGGTTTTTGTGATCACCCTCTGCGTCACCGGTCCGGGAAAGCGCAGCAGAATAGTGCCACTACCATCGACCACAAACGTTTCTGGAACCCCATAAACGCCCCAATTGGGAGCTGTAGCGCGACCAGTCTTGTCGGTGCCAACCGCAATATATGGATCGCCCAATTCATCGAGAAACTTGAGAGCCTTGGCCGGGTCATCCTTGTAGTTGATACCATAAATTGGCACACCCTCTTGTGCCAATTGCTCCAAGTTCGGATGCTCTACCCTGCAAGGGGCGCACCAACTCGCCCAGAAATTCACCAGTTTCACGTTGCCGTCTATTAAAGTTTTGTCGTCGAATTTATCTTTTTGCGGCAAACCTTCCAGAACAAGAGGCGGAGCAGGCCGACCGACAAAGGTGGAAGGAAGTGCGTCCTTGTCTGGTCGGAACATTCCAAAAGCAAAGAGGACTATCAAAGCTCCAAAAATCACCGGCGGGGCCAGCATCAGGGGTGAAATTCTAGCCATTGGATCGGCCCACGCGCGCCTCTACCCGGTCCAGTTCGGCGCGCACGCGCCGCCCTTTCCAGATGCTGAAGGCAACCAGAAGAACCAGCAACAGGATCGACGCACCATAGGCGGACAGAACCGCATCGCCGTATTTTCCAAGATCTGGCATCATTCCGCCATCCTTTCGCGGGTGATCAGCGCCTTTATCCGGCGGGCGCGAATTTCAGTTCCGGTCCGGTACAGAACCAGCGCCAGAAAAAGCAGCACAAACCCCGCAATGCAAATCAACAACGGGTGAAAGAACACGTCAGCCACGTTTTCTTCCTTGTCCAGCGACAGGGATGCGCCCTGATGCAGGCCCTGATTCCAGAAATTGACCGCATAGCGCGACAGCACCGCAAAGACCGATCCCACGATGCACAGAACCGATGTCAGATCGGCGGCTGTGTCGGGGTTATCAATTGCTTCCCACAGGGCGATATAGCCCAGATAGAACAGAAACAGGATCAGGAACGATGTCAGGCGCGGATCCCACGCCCAATAGGTGCCCCACATCGGCTGGCCCCAGATCGCGCCGGTGGCCAGCGCAATCAGGGTCATGACAACGCCCACCGGGGCCGCCGCCTTGGCCGCCAGCGCGCTGACATGGTGGCGCCGCACGATCCAGACCAGCGATGCAACCAGCATCATGAACCACGCATTGATCGCCATCAGCGCTGAAGGCACATGCAGATAGATGATCTTGACGGTTGACCCCTGCCGGAAATCATCGGGCGTGAAGAAGAAACCCCAGATCAGGCCCGTGACGATGCACAGGGCCGACAACACCCAGATCACCGGCAGCACACGGGCGCTGGTGGCCAGAAATTTTCTTGGATTTGCGTATTCCCACAAAGACATGGCCGTTCTCTAACCCTTCCTGATGATGCCCGCAATTGCCCGCATCAGCGCAAATTGACGCGCAGGACCGCCGCGCTGGCAAAGGGCAGCAAAGCGGCCGCGCCGGCGGTGATTCCGGCCAGCATCAGCATCGGGGTTGCCGTATCCATCCCCGCTGCCCCACGCCGCGCCATTTCCGCGCCAAAGATCAGCGTGGGCACATAAAGCGGCAGCACAAGGATCGACATCAGCAATCCGCCGCGTTTCAGCCCCACCGTCAGCGCCGCCCCGAATGTGCCGATCACCGACAGCGCCGGCGTGCCAAGCGCCAGCGACAGGACCAGCGGCCAATAGCCTTGCGGCGGCAGGTTCAGCAATACGCCAAGCACCGGTGCGGCCAGCACCAGCGGCAGGCCCGTGGTGATCCAGTGCGCCAGCGATTTGATGGCAGCGACCCCTTCCAGCGGCAGCGGGGCTGTGGCCAGCAGATCAAGCGTGCCGTCCTCCCAGTCCAGTGCCATCAGGCGATCCAGCGACAACAGGCAGGCCAGCAGCGCGCCCAGCCACAACACCCCCGGTGCGATGGTTGACAGCAGCGCACTTTGCGGCCCCACGCTGAACGGCACCAGCACGGTCACGATCAGGAAAAAGGCAAGGCCCAGACCGAAACCACCACCGGCGCGGAACGCCAGTTGAATATCCCGTGTCAGCAGCGCAATCACAGGTAGGCCTCGTCCGCTGTACCTGGCGCGGGCAATCTGGCGCGAAACGGCGTTACATCCAGCACATCGGCGTCCAGCCCCAGATCGATATGGGTGGCGATCATGGCCGATCCGCCCTGCCCCAGATGCGCGCGCACCGCATCGGCAAACTGGCCTACAGCGGTTTTGTCCAGCGACACGGTCGGTTCGTCCAGCGCCCAAATCTTGCGGTTCGTGACCATCAGACGCGCCAGTCCAAGGCGGCGTTTCTGCCCCGCCGACAGCGTACCGGCATGACGATCCGCAAGCGGGCCAAGATCATAGGCGGCCAGCGCGGGCGCAATATCATCAGCGCGAAACACCCGCGCCCAGAATGTCAGGTTTTCAACCACGCTCATCGTCAGTTTCAGCCCGTCGGAATGGCCCGCATAGGCGATCTGTTCCTCGGCACCCTTGATGGTGCCATGCCCGGCGGGCTGCAATCCGGCCAGCGTGCGCAGCAATGTGGTTTTGCCCGATCCGTTCGGCCCGCGCAGGATCAGCGCCTGCCCCGCCTCCAGCGTGAAATTCAGCCCCTCCAGAACCGGGAGGCCGCCGCGCGTGACGGTCAGATTGGAAACGATCAGTGTCATGGCAACGGCTTAACCGATTGTTCACGCCTGCAAAAGCCATGTTCGTGTGCAATGTCAGACAGGGATCAACGCCGCGGCCACACGCCGCCCTTCCGATAGCAGAATGTTGTAGGTCCGGCAGGCCGCGGGCGAATTCATCACCTCGACCCCAAGGCCCGCAGTTTCCAGCGTCTCGCGCAGCTTTGCCGGAATATGGGCAATTTCCGCGCCGGTGCCGATAAACAAAACATCAACCTCGCCCGCCAGTGCCAGCAGCGGCTCTACATCGTCAAACCCACCCCATGTGCCGGTGCCTGTCAACTGCGTCAGCATCGCGCCCTGAACCACCTGCCCCCCGATACGGAAAAATCCGGGGCCGTAGCCATCTATCGGGGTGGCATCTTCATAGCGGATTTCGTTCAGTTGCATGTCCCGTCCCTTTCGTCAGTTCCACAGTGGCAGGCCCAGAATAGCCGATGCCGCGATGATGATATAGGCAACCGCGCGAAAACTGCGTTCCGCATCCGGGCGGAAAAACCGCGCGCCGATCACATTGGCCAGCATGTAGGGCCCCCAAAGTAGAACGCCAATGATGGCGGGGGCAAGTTCCATCAGGCCCAGCATCGAAAACGCCGCCAGCATCAGCAGATCAATCATCAGAAGATACATTAGGAAATTGGCACGGATCACCGAAATCGGCCGCAGGCTGGCCATGTACAGCATGATTACCGGCGGCCCTGCCACTCCGGTTGATCCGCTGAGGAAACCGCCAACACCGCCCGTTGCAATGATCAGCCCCTTGGTCAATTCCCCTCTGTACCGCCAGCCGGTGATCAAGGCTGCCAGCAGGGCCAGCACCAGTATGGACACAATCCAGCCGAAAAATTCCGGTGACATCAGCGTCAGGCTGTAAATGCCAAACGGCAAAGCCAGAACCGCCCCCAGTGCAAGGCGGGCGATATCGGGCCTGTTTCCGTCACGCAGGGCAGCGGGCAGATTGGGCAACGGCCCGGTCAGTTCCACCACGCTGAGGAACACGATGGCGGCAACCGGCGACAGCACGGAACTGGCCATCGGCATGATGATCATCGCGCTGCCAAAACCGGCAAAGCCACGCACCAGCCCCGCAACAATAATCGTCAGAACCAGCCATATCAGCCCCGGCGTCTGCAGGGCCGACAGGACAAGATCAGGCATCTATGTTGGCGTACTGGTTGCCCGCGTTCGCGTCGGGTTTGGACCAGTCTCGTTTGACACCAAGATACAGCAGGATCGTCGAGGCAACGAACACCGATGAATAGGTGCCGATGATCACGCCCCAGATCATCGCAAAGACAAAGCCACGGATCACATCACCCCCCAGCACAAACAGCGCAATCAGCGCCAGAAGGGTGGTGACAGATGTCATCATCGTTCGGCTGAGCGTTTCGTTGATACTGATGTTCAGAACCTCGGACAGCGATTTCTGTTTGTATTTGCGCAGGTTTTCCCGCACGCGGTCAAACACCACCACCGTATCATTCAGCGAATAGCCGACAATGGTCAGCAAAGCGGCGATAATGGCCAGATCGAACCGGATTTGCAGTTCGGAAAACACCCCGATGGTCAGGATAACATCGTGGACAAGGGCAACAACAGCCCCCACCGCAAACTGCCATTCAAAGCGCAGCCAGATATAGATCAGAACCGCACCGATCGCCAAAAGCACCGCAATGGCCGCCGTCTGCACCAGTTCGCCAGAAACCTTGGGCCCGACGCTTTCGACCGATATGAACTTGATATCGGGGCGTACCGCAATCAGCGCGTTTTCAACGTCGGCAATCAGTTCGGCTGTGACCGCTTCCTGCCCGTCCTGCGCCTGAATACGGATCATGGCTACGTTCTGCTCTGGCCCGAATGTGGGATCGAACACTTCTGTAATCGTCACATCGCCAAGGCCCAGTTCGTCGATTGCACCGCGATAGACACCGATATCAACCGGCAACGGGCTTTCCGAACGGATGGTCGTACCACCGCGAAAGTCGATGCCAAAATTAAGCCCCTGGATCATGAATGATGCAAAGGCAACGATCATCATCAGCGCCGATATGCCCAGCCACATTTTCCAGCGCTTGAAGAAGTCAAAGGATGTTTCCTTGGGAACCAGTCTCAGACGCATCTTTTATACCTCGATCGTTTTTGGCCGGCGGCGTTCAAACCACATCACGACCATAAGGCGGGTGACAAAGATTGCCGTGAACACCGACGTAAGGATGCCAAGCCCAAGGGTAATGGCAAAGCCGCGCACCGGGCCCGACCCCATCACAAACAGGATCACGGCGGTGATGAACGTGGTGATGTTGGCATCCAGAATCGCCGACAGCGCCTTTTCATAGCCCAGTTCGATCGCGCGCGCCGGTCCTCGGGCGGTTTTCAGTTCTTCGCGGATACGTTCAAACACCAGCACGTTGGCGTCCACCGCCATACCCACGGTCAGCACGATCCCGGCAATACCCGGCAGCGTCAGCGTCGCCCCGACAAGGCTCAGCAGGCCGAAAATCAGGCCTATATTGATGATCAGCGCGACATTGGCGAACAGCCCGAACAAGCCGTAACTCAACGCCATGAACACCAGCACACCGCCAAAGGCCACAACGGTGGCGATTTTGCCCGCATCGATGCTGTCCTGCCCCAGTTCGGGGCCGATTGTGCGTTCTTCCAGAAAATCCAGCCCCGCAGGCAAGGCGCCCGCGCGCAGCAGAACCGCAAGCGTGGTGGATTCCTCTACCGAAAAGCGGCCCGTGATAATGCCCGATCCACCTGGAATATGCGACTGGATCACCGGTGCGCTGACCACTTCGTCATCCAGAATGATGGCAAAGGGGCTGCCGATGTTTTCGGCGGTATAGTCGCCGAATTTGCGCGCGCCCGATGTGTTGAAGCGGAACGAAACGGCAGGGTTTCCGTTCTGGTCAAAGGACGGTTGCGCATCGACCAGTTCCTCGCCGGTGACAACGGGGGCGGATTCGACGGTGTAATACTGCCCCTCTTCGTCCAGCGAAGGCAGGATTTTGTTACCGATGCCCGGCGATGCATCGGGGTTGCTGCCACGGCTGACCACCGGATTGAACGTCAGCTGCGCCGTGGTGCCGATAATGTCTTTCAGTTCCGAAGCAGAGCCGATACCCGGCACCTGAATAAGAATGCGTTCCGCGCCTTGACGCTGGATCGTTGGTTCGCGTGTGCCCACCTCGTCGATCCGGTTGCGGATGATTTCCAGCGATTGCTGCATGGTGCGTTCGTCGGTGGACAGTTTCTCGGCTTCGGACAGGGTCACGATGATCACGTCGCCTTCGGCACGCACATCAATGTCGGTGGCCCCGACACCCGACAGGGTCGGCACCGGGCGGGCCAGACCGCGCACAACCTCAAGCGCGCGCGCCATGCCGTCGGCTTCCCCGATCCGCACCCGAATCTCGCCCCGTTCAGACGGTTGCTGACGCACCCCGCCCACGGTGGCGCGTTCTGGGCGCAGTGCATCGCGGATTTCCGGCCACATCGCATCCATGCGCGACGCATAGACATCTTCCAGCCGCACTTCGGCCAGCAGGTGTGCGCCACCTCGCAGATCAAGGCCCAGATTGACCAGTGCGGATGGCATCCAGTCGGGCCAGACAGATGCTGCGGCTTCGAGTTCGGGCGTGGCGCCCTGCAGCTCAATCGCGGCAACGGCATCATTGTGGCTTTCAACGCGGGTATAAAACCCGTTTGGCAAGGCAAGCAACAATCCGGCGATACAAAACAGCCAGATTGTTATCCGCTTCCAAAGATCAATTTGCAGCATTACCCTGCCTTTTCAGTCACTTGGTACGGCGGGTTACTTTGCCGGTTCGGTCTTTGACATAACGGTCGCGATGGTGCTTTGAATCACGCGGACCTTGACGCCATCGGCGATCTCGACCTCAAGTTCACCGTCATCCTTGACCTTGACCACTTTGCCGATCAGGCCACCCTGAGTCACAACCTGATCGCCACGGCGCAGTGCCGAAACCATCGCGGCATGTTCCTTGACCTTTTTTTGCTGGGGCCGGATCAACAGAAAATACATGATCGCAAAAATCAGGATCAATGGCACGAATTGGGCGATAGCACTGCCTTCCATAGGGCGTCCTTTTTTCTTGTGGGGCGGGCCCGTTTCGGGGGGCCGTGAATTGCGCGGAACCTATGTGTTGGCACTCGGGTTTGCAAGACGTTTGCGCCCGCGGCCACCACGTTGCGAACCGGGGCACAGAATTGCATGGCGGGGCGGGATGTAACACTGGTTGTTTCCCCTGCCCTGACGCGACAAATCTGGTACACAGTATGTGATGGCAAACTGTTCGGTAAAAGGTTGATGGAACGATGATGCGGGTGCTGGCCCTGATAATCACGCTGGCGGTGCTGCCCGCAAATGCGCAAACCCCGGACATGCTGCCGCCTGTGCCTGCCGCTGAGCGGGCCCAGTTTGTTGCCGTCGGGCAATTGTCGCGCAAGAACGAGGACCGGCGCGGCATCTGCACCGGAACGCTGGTCACGCCGGACCGGGTGATCACAGCCGCGCATTGTGTCGCCAACCGGCAGGGATATTCGTTTGAACCCGAAAGCATCGTGTTTTTTGCGGGGCGCGACGGTAAAAACAGTGCCGCAAAGCGCCGCGGCAAGGAAGTGATCATCCATCCCGCCTATCTGGTCACCGAAGGCTTTGCGCGCGCCACCTATGATGTGGCGATACTGGTTCTGGACAAACCTGTGCCCGCAAACCGAGTGCCTCCGATTGCGTTCGTAGACGGGCCCATCGGGCGCGGCCCTTTGACCATATTGGGCTATCAGAACCGCAACCGGAACGTTCTGAACGGGCGGTCTGATTGCCGGGTCATGGAATCCACGCCGACATATCTGGGCCTGACCTGCCATGTGATCAGCGGCAATTCCGGCGGGCCTGTCCTGCGCCGTGTCGACGGATCATGGCAACTGGTCGGAGTGGTGACATCCAAGGTCGGCCATGCGGGCGGGCCCGGACTTGCGCTTGCCGCCCATCTTGATGACTGGGTGCGCCGTCAGGTTCAAACATCCGCCCCGACCGACTAAGCAGATAATCACGGTTACGATCGCGCCAAAGATGCGCCATAACACCGCGCAAAGTGAATCACTTCCAAAGGACGACCGCCATGCATGATATTCGTGCGATCCGTGACACCCCTGCTGCCTTTGACGCCGCTGTGGCCCGCCGTGGCGATGCGCCGATGGCAGATCAGATCCTTGCAATTGATACTGCACGCCGGTCCTGCATCACCAAGGCGGAAACCGCACAGGCCGAACAGAATGCCGCATCAAAACTGGTGGGCGCCGCCAAGGCCAAGGGCGACGAGGCCGAATTTGAACGCCTTCGCGCGCTGGTCAGCGAGAAAAAGGCCGAGATTGCGCGCCTGACAGAAGAGGCAAAGGCCGAAGATGCGCGCCTGACCGCGCTCTTGGCCGAAATTCCCAACCTGCCCTATGACGACGTACCCGAGGGCGCGGATGAAAACGACAATGTCGAAGTGAACCGCTGGGGCACCCCGCGCGACTTTGAATTCACCCCGAAAGAGCATTTCGAGATTGCGGGCGTTGCCCAAAACATGGATTTCGATGTTGCCGCAAAAATGTCCGGCAGCCGCTTTGTCGTGCTGAAAGGTGCCGTGGCGCGGGTGCACCGTGCGCTGGCGCAATTCATGATCGACACCCATGTGGATAAAAACGGGCTGACCGAATGCAACAGCCCCGTTCTGGTCCGCGACGAGGCGATGTATGGCACCGACAAGCTGCCGAAATTCGGCGATGACAGCTATCAGACCACAAACGGCTGGTGGCTGATCCCCACATCCGAAGTGACGCTGACCTATTCCGTCGCCGGTGATGTGCTGGAAGAAACCGCCCTGCCCGTCCGGCTGACAGCGCATACCTTGTGTTTCCGCTCCGAAGCCGGATCGGCGGGGCGCGACACATCGGGCATGTTGCGCCAGCACCAGTTTGAAAAGGTCGAAATGGTCAGCATCACGCACCCCGATGAAAGCGATGCGGAACAAAAGCGCATGCTGCGCTGCGCCGAGGATTTGCTGGAACAGTTGAACGTCCCCTACCGCACGGTGGTTCTGTGCACCGGTGACATGGGCTTTGGCGCGCGCCGCACCTATGATATCGAGGCTTGGGTGCCCGGCCAGAACACCTACCGCGAAATCAGTTCGGTTTCGACCACAGGCGATTTTCAGGCGCGGCGCATGAATGCCCGTTTCAAACCTGCGGGTGGCGGAAAACCTGAATTCGTGCATACGTTGAACGGATCGGGTCTGGCGGTGGGGCGGTGCCTGATTGCCGTGTTGGAAAACGGCCAGCAGGCCGACGGCTCGGTGAACCTGCCCGATGTCCTGCACCCCTATCTGGGGGGCAAGGGAACCATCGGTGCGGACGGGGCATTGATCTAGTTCAGGGTCCCGCCCGACCCCGCAAAAAGGAGTGTGCGATGCATCTGAAAGCCATTCTTGTCCTGCTGGCAGCGGTCATGTTTGCGCTGATGCCGCTGTTTGTGACCGATTTTCAGGGCTTCAGCCCCGAAGCCTTTCCAATTCCGCAAAAAGACGCCCCGATCCAGCCGGCAGGCTATGTGTTTTCGATCTGGGCGCTGATCTATGCCTGGCTGGCGGCGGGCATGGCGTTCGGGCTGTTCAAACGTGTCGATTATCCGCGCTGGGATAAAATGCGCATGTCTTTGCTGGTGTCACTGGTGATCGGCATCTTCTGGCTGCCCGTCGCCCAGTTCAGCCCGATCTGGGCGACGCTGATGATCTGGCTGATGCTGCTCAGCGCAATCAAGGCGCTGTTTTATGCCCCCAAGATCGATCGCGTGTGGGCGCGCGCGCCGGTGTCGATCTATGCCGGATGGCTGACCGTGGCCAGCGCTGTGGCGCTGGCGCTTGTTCTGGCCGGGCACGATATCCTCAGCCAGCACAACGCCGCGATACTGATGCTGTTTGTCGCGCTCGGCTTTGCTGCTTTCGTACAGATTACTTTGGGGCGCGCGCCGCTTTACAGTACCACGGTCGCGTGGGGATTGATGGGCATCGTGGTGGCCAATATAAACGCGCAGACACCCAATCTGACCGTCGGGGCGCTGGCAGGTGTCGGGTTGGTGTTCATGTGCGGACTGGCCATGTGGGCCGGATACCGCCACACGTTCAGCCCTGACGATTCGGCGATTTGAGCACGAAACTGTGGATTGAAAACACCACCGCATCGCTGACAGGCAGACGCAGGATGCACTGGCGTTCGGATCGCAGATAATCGCAGGTCTCTGGCCCGCGCACATCGCGCCCCGCCATTGGCGGCAATTCGGGCTGGTGCAATTCGGGGTCCTGATACCACAGGGCGTTGAACCGCCACATGCCGCGCCCGTGCTGAACCCCGTCAAACAGGCGCTGCACCCGCCGTGTCATCGTTTCATCGTAGGAGGCAACCGGTTCGTGAATGCCGCTCAGCGGGCGGCCCGCCTTGTCCTTCAGCCACCATCCGGCGGGAAAACACAGCACCGCCCCCGTCATCACATGTTCTTCACCGCGTTTTTGCAGGATGCAGAAATCCTCCTGCACCAGTTGGCCCAATGTGTGCAGCGGATCGCCGGCATCAATCGGCACCCGCACCCCGTCAGGGCGGACGACCTCTTGGGCCGATACCTGAAACTGCGCATCAAACCGCGATCTCAGCAGATCGAGCACCGCGTGCAGCAATTCCACTGCTGCGGCGCGCGCGCCTTCTTCCAGATAAAGAACCCTGTCGCGCGACCCCGCCAGCAATGCAGCCCGCCGCTGCATCTGGGCGCCATAGGCTTCATCCACCAGTATCCAGGGATCATCGCCCAAAGGGCGCACCCCCGGAAGCGGCAGGGGTACCATGACGTCATAGGGAACGGAGTGTTGCAGAATCTCGGTCATGGCGGCCCGATAGCGCATCCGGCGCGCGATGTCCTTTGAAAACGACGCATGAGCGTGTCGGAATCAGACGCGCGCACCCGCCGGTTCCATTGTGATCTGGTTGCCATCAACCGTACGAGAGTGCCATGAACCAGCATTACAGCGCACAGCGCAAGATCGACCCGACCAGAGGCGCAACCCTGGGCGACAACACCCCCAACGATGCCAACCGGATCGAGATCGGCCCGACCCAGCTGGCTTACGGCGAATGGGCGGCGGCGGGGTTGCAACTGCCCGACCTGCAGGCCATGCGCCACTACCGCTGGGCGCGACTGACCCGTCACATCACGGATCGCGGTTATGGCGGCCTGCTGATGTTCGACCCGCTCAACATCCGCTATGCCACCGACAGTACCAACATGCAGCTGTGGAACACTCATAACCCGTTCCGCGCGGTCTTACTCTGCGCCGATGGCTACATGGTGATCTGGGATTACAAGAATTCCCCGTTCCTCAGCACCTTCAATCCGCTGGTGCGCGAACAGCGCTCTGGCGCGGACCTGTTCTATTTCGATCGCGGCGACAAGCTGGACGTGGCCGCCGATGTGTTTTCCAACGAGGTCCGCGCCCTGATCGCCGAACATGCCGGTAACAACATGCGCCTTGCCGTGGACAAGATCATGCTGCACGGGCTGCGGGCACTGGAAGCGCAGGGTTTCGAGATCATGGAAGGCGAGGAAGTCACCGAAAAATCACGCTCGGTCAAAGGGCCGGACGAAATTCTGGCGATGCGCTGCGCCAGCCACGCCTGCGAGACGGCTGTGGCGGAAATGGAACGGGCCGCGCGCACCGGCGTGCCGGCCGGCAACATGAGCGAGGACGACATCTGGGCCGTGCTGCACGCCGAGAACATCCGTCGCGGCGGCGAATGGATCGAAACACGGCTACTGTCCTCGGGTCCGCGTACCAATCCATGGTTTCAGGAATGCGGCGGGCGCATCGTGCAGAACAATGAAATCGTCAGCTTTGATACCGATCTGATCGGATCCTACGGCATCTGCGTCGATATTTCACGCAGTTGGTGGATCGGCGACCGCAAACCGCCCGCCGACATGATCTATGCGATGCAGCACGGGCATGAACATATCATGCAGAACATGGAGATGCTGAAACCGGGTGTCACGATCCCCGAACTGGTCGCCAATACCCATGTGCTGGACGCACAGTTTCAGAAACAGAAATACGGCTGCCTGATGCACGGCGTCGGCCTGTGTGATGAATGGCCGCTGGTCGCCTACCCCGATGGCGCAGTACAGGGCGCGTTCGATTACGCGCTGGAACCCGGCATGGTCCTTTGTGTCGAGGCGCTGGTATCCCCCGAGGGTGGTGATTTTTCGATCAAGCTGGAAGATCAGGTGCTGATCACCGAAGACGGTTATGAAAACCTGACGAAATACCCGTTCGATGATGCGCTGATGGGGCGATAACTGCCGCTTTGATGCACTGCGTGCATGCCTCCGGCGGGAGTATTTGGCGGACAAATGAAGGACACAGGCTTCATTTGTCCGCAAATACTCATTCTACCTGTCTGTGCGGCGGCCTTCGGTATGTTTGCGCAGTTTGGACGGTGCCGATTTCTTGCGGTTCTTGTACGGGTTTTCTTCGTTCTGGCTGCGCATGAACAGGCGGATCGGTGTCCCCGGCATATCAAAGTCGACGCGTAAGCCATTGACAAGGTAGCGCGAATAACTGGCAGGCAATTTGTCGGGATGCGAACACATCACGACAAATCCGGGCGGGCGCGTTTTGGCCTGGGTCATGTAACGCAGTTTGATGCGCTTGCCCTGCGGTGCGGGGGGCGGATGCTGTTCCAGCATGCCGGTCAGCCAGCGGTTCAATTGTGCCGTTGTCACCCGCCGGTTCCAGATCTCGTAAGCCTTGAGGATCGCGTCTTTAAGCCGGTCGACGCCCTTGCCGGTTTTGGCGGACACCGTCACCAGCGGCGCACCCCGCAACTGTGGCAGCAGCCGTTCAAAGCTTTCACGCAGATCCTTGAGTTTCTTTTGCTTGTCCGGTTCGATGTCCCATTTGTTGACAGCGACCACCACGGCGCGCCCTTCGCGCTCGGCCAGATCGGCGATGCGCAGATCCTGCTGTTCAAAGGGAATGGCCGCATCCAGCAGCACCACCACCACTTCGGCAAACTTGACAGCGCGCAACCCGTCGCCAACCGACAATTTCTCAAGCTTTTCCTGTACTTTCGCCTTTTTCCTCATGCCTGCCGTATCAAAGATACGCACCGGCACGTCGTCCCAGTCGGTCTGCACGGAAATCGCGTCGCGGGTAATGCCGGCTTCGGGACCGGTCAACAGGCGGTCTTCGCCGATGATGTGGTTGATCAGGGTGGATTTTCCTGCGTTCGGGCGCCCCACCACTGCCACCTGCAACGGTTTGGCGCGGGTCGGCACGCGCACGGCGTCCGGATCATCCGCGTCAATTGTGACATCCACATCGGGGGCTTCGTCGCTGGCCTTCTTGGCAAAGGCATCGGCCAGCGGCATCAACTGGGCATAAAGATCGTTCAACCCCTCGCCGTGTTCGGCAGACATGCGGATCGGTTCGCCCAGACCCAGTGCGTAGGCTTCGATCACACCGGCATCGGCGGCCGCGCCTTCGCCCTTGTTGGCGGCCAGAATCACATGGGCCGAGCGTTTGCGCAGAATTTCGGCAAACAGTTGGTCGGACGGGGTCACGCCGGTGCGCGCGTCAATCATGAACAGGCAGATATCGGCCATATCAACCGCGCGTTCCGTCAGCCGGCGCATCCGGCCCTGCAGGCTGTCATCGGTGACTTCTTCCAGCCCTGCGGTGTCGATCACGGTAAAGCGCAGATCCCCCAGACGCGCAGCGCCTTCGCGCAAGTCGCGCGTTACGCCGGGCTGGTCGTCGACCAGTGCCAGACGTTTGCCCACAAGGCGGTTGAACAGCGTGGATTTGCCCACGTTCGGGCGCCCCACGATGGCGAGGGTAAAAGACATCAGATGCTCCGCATGCGCGTATCAAAGGCGCGCTTTAGCCTATGTTGCGGCTAACGGAAAGCGTGGAGTTGTCCGTTGGTGCCGACAACGTACAAAACACCGCCCGCCACGACCGGTCCGGTGGTTGCCCCGCCGGGCACTTCGACCGTGGACAGCAATGCCCCGCTGACCGGATCAAAGCTGCGCAAAACCCCGTCATTGGACGCAACAATCAGGCGTCCGCCCGCAAGTACGGGCCCGTAATGGGCAAAGATCTCGCCGCGCTTCTTGGGCTTGTCCTTGACGTATTTGGGCAGGTCAACGGCCCAGACGCGATTGCCGGATGCCGAATCAAGCCGCACAAGTTCGTTGGTGTCGGTGATGGCGAAAACCGCGTTGCCAGTCGGCCAGACCGGGCTGATCGCGCCACTGGTTGCGGTCCAGCGGCGTTCACCGTTGGCAATGTCCAGAGCGACGATACGTCCGGTATGGTTGCCCACGTAAACGGTATTGCCGCGCACAACCGGCGAACCGGTAATGTCACTGACACCGCTGATCGCACGGCCGATCCGGGTGCCGGTGACCGAAGCATCCCAGCGGCGCAGGCCGCCCTTGCGAAACACCGCAACAACCTGCCCTGACCCGAACGAAAAGATCGCCAGAGTGTCGGTGACCGCAGGGGCCGGAGCCCCCAGAACATTTGTAACCGATCCGGCGGAAATGATTTGCCAAACGATGCGGCCTGTCGCCTTTTCGATGGCCCAGCCGACATCGTCGCCTGCCACCAGATAGACAAGGTTGCCCGACACTGTCGGCGTACCGCTGCCTGTCGCGTCAAGTTGCTGGGTCCAGATCACGGCACCCGTTGCGGCATCCAGCGCTGCCAGTTCGCCATAGCCAAGCGACACGTAAACGCGCCCGTCGTCATAGGCGATGCCGCCGCCGGTGGCGTCCTTATCGGAATCACGTGCAGGGCGGATGTTGCTTTGCCAAAGGGTTGCACCGCCTGTCGATGTTGCCGTGACCGTTGATTTTGCGTCCAGCGTGTAAATGCGGCCCTGCGCCACAACCGGGTCTGCGGTGATACGGAACTTGCGGCTGTCGCCTTCGCCAATCGGGGCCGACCATATGCGCTGGGGCGCGCGCGACAATGCCGCATGTTCGGCGCGCAGGCCCGGAGATCCGGCGTTTTGCGGCCAGTTCGCGTTGGTGCGCTGCGCCGGAAGCGAAATAGGCCGGCTTTCATTGACGACCGCATCGGCGCTGGCAAGCCCCGCCTCTTCATCCAGTTCGCTGCGCAAATCCTCGCGCACGCCGGGCAGGATGCGATCGTCTTCACACGCGCTCAGAAACAGGGTGCCCGTCAGGGCAAGGGCCAGTGTGCGAAGAAACGCAGGGGCAATCGGTGTCATCGTGTTATCCTGTCTGCTCTGCCAGTTCTGCCGGGGCCGGTTCAGCCTTCTGCGGGCACGTTTATATTTGGCGTGCCGCCCAGGGCCACAATCACCTGTGCGGCGCGTTGTTGCAAGCCTGCGCTGACTTGCGCGTCATCCAGAACGGCCTGAAGTGTTGCGATCGCTGCATCGATCTGACCGTTTTTGATATCCAGCAATGCCAGTTGCTCCATCGCCAGCAGGCGCAATGGTGCGCCGGGACGGGCCAGCGCTTCGAACTGTGTTCGCTTTTCTTCATCGCTGATGCCGCTGTCTTTCAGGCTCAATGCCTTGAATGCGGCGATCTGGCGGTAAATCTCTGGAATATCCCCGTTCACAGCCAGATCGTTCAGGGTTTGCGCAGCGCCCGCGGCATCGCCGGCTTCGGCCTGTTCTGCGGCTTTCAGGAAATCCAGAACCGGCTGTCCGGCATCCGGCCCCGCCTGTGGCGTGATCTGTTCAAAAGCGGCGACCCGGGCGGCGGCATCGTTCATTTCAAGGGCCGCCAGCATATCGTCGCCCAATTGTTCGGCGGCGGCGCGCCCCTGGGCTTTGCGCCATTCCGACCATGTTGCACCACCGACAACCACCAGAATGAACAATGCGGCAATCCAGCCGTATTTCTTGAATGTCGCATAAAGCTTGTCGCGGCGGACTTCTTCGCTGACCTCTTCGATAAAACTGTCGGTGTCGCTCATCTCTGCTCCCGTTCTGGCGCGGAAATGTCCCCGTTGGACTGATCCGTGCCCCCTCTTAACTTGCATGCAGGGCCAAGCCAAGACCTCGCCTTTGGGGGAAGGCTGTTGCAAGGAAATGAGGCAAGTTGCGACCTTGCGGCAACGTATTGCACCGTTTCACGGAAAAGTTTAATCTGAACTGGTTAGTTTAGCGTAATTAATACGTATATAGCCGAAGGAAATTAGACGGCTGTGCTGATGAGACTGCCAGGAAAGGCAAAACATGCGATTGATTCCTGTCCTCACCGCTCTGCTGGTGGCCGGATTTTTGTATTTGGTTGTGTTCGAGCGCGACGAGCTGAAGGCGTTTGCCCTGGGCGAAGACGCGCCGACATCCGAAACCGTCGAGGCCGAAGTAGCGGCAACCCCCGCCGTGGGTGTGGTGGCACGCCATTCCGTGGCACAGGTTATCGACAGCGCGGTTGTATTGCGCGGCCAAACCGAAGCGAACCGTCAGGTTGATGTCAGATCAGAAATATCGGCGCAGGTGATTTCCGACCCGCTTTTGAAAGGCGCGTTTGTGAACAAGGGCGATGTGCTGTGCCGTCTGGATGCAGGCACCCGGAATGCCACGCTGGCGGATGCCCAGGCCAATCTGCTTGAGGCGGAAAGCCGCGTTCCCGAGGCCGAGGCCCGTCTGGAAGAGGCCCGTGCCCGCGTGAAAGAAGCGCAGATTAACAATAACGCAGCCGAAAAACTGTCTCAGGGCGGTTACGCATCCGAAACCCGCGTGGCGGGTGCCATCGCCGCCGTGCGCGCGGCACAGGCCAACGAACAATCGGCCATGGCCGGGGTCAAGGCCGCGAAATCGGGCATCCAGTCGGCGCAGGCCACCGTTGCGCTGGCCGAAAAGGAAATTGAACGGCTGACCATCACGGCCCCTTTCGAAGGGTTGCTGGAAAGCGATACCGCCGAACTGGGCAGCCTGATGCAGCCAGGATCATTGTGCGCCACGATTATCCAGCTTGATCCGATCAATCTGGTCGGCTTTGTGCCGGAAACCGAGGTGAACCGCGTCGAAGTGGGGGCCCGGGCCGGTGCGAAACTGGTATCGGGTGAACTGGTGGAAGGGCGCGTTATCTTTCTTTCGCGCTCTGCCGATCCGGAAACCCGCACCTTTCGTGTCGAAATCGAGGTGCCTAATGCCGATCTGCATATCCGCGACGGGCAAACAGCCGAAATCCTGATCGGGGCAGAAGGCGCCAAGGCGCATCTGTTGCCGCAATCGGCGCTTACGCTGAATGATCAGGGCACCTTGGGCGTGCGTGTTGTGGATGCCGAGCAGACCGCCCAGTTCCAGCCCGTCACCCTGCTGCGCGATACTGTCGATGGCGTCTGGCTGGCCGGATTGCCGGACATGGCCGACGTGATCCTTGTGGGGCAGGAATTCGTGATTGATGGCGTGCCTGTCGTGCCGACATATCAAGAGGTCAAACAATGACCGGACTAGTCGACTGGGCCGCCAACAGGGCCCGAATGGTTCTGGCCTTTATCGCCCTGTCCCTGCTGGCGGGCGGTTTTGCCTATTTCTCGCTTCCCAAGGAAGGCGAGCCGGATATCGAAATTCCGGCGCTGTTCGTTTCGGTACCGTTTCCCGGCATTTCTGCCGCCGACAGTGAAACGTTGCTGGTCAAGGTGATGGAAACCGAACTGTCCGATCTGGACGGCCTGAAAACCATGACCTCAACTGCCAGCGAAAGCTATGCGGGCGTTGCGCTGGAGTTCGATTTCGGCTGGGACAAAACCAAGATCATGGCCGATGTGCGCGACGCGATGAACACGGCCGAGGCCCAGTTTCCCGACGGTGCCGAAAAATATTCGATTGTCGAGATCAACTTTTCCGAATTTCCGATCATCATCGTGAACCTGACCGGCCCGGTTCCTGAACGCACAATGGCGCGTGTTGCCAAGGACTTGCAGGACGAGCTTGAAGGGCTTGAACCGGTGCTTGAGGCCGGGATTGCGGGCAATCGCGACGAAATGCTTGAAGTGATCATCGATCCGCTGCGCCTTGAATCCTACAATGTGTCGGCCAGCGAACTGATCGCCGTGGTTCAGAACAACAACCAGCTGATCGCCGCGGGCGAGGTTGAAACAGCGCAGGGCACATTTGCCGTCAAAATCCCTTCGTCTTTTGACGAACCGCGCGATGTCTATGCCCTGCCCGTCAAGACCAATGGCGACCGTGTCGTGACATTAGGTGATCTGGCGCAGATCAATCTGACGTTTGAGGATCGTCTGGGCACCGCGCGTTTCAACGGGGAAACCACCGTTGCTTTGCAGGTGGTCAAACGCAAAGGCTTTAACCTGATTGATACCGCAACGCTGGTGCGCGAAACGGTTGAACAGGCCAAGGCCAACTGGCCGCCCGAATTGCGCGCGGCGGTCAAGGTGGGAACCTCGAACGACCAGTCGCGCATTGTCGGTTCCATGGTCAGCCAGTTGGAAGGCTCGGTTCTGACGGCGATTGCGCTGGTGATGATCGTGGTGCTGGCCGCCCTGGGTACCCGCGCCGCCCTGCTGGTCGGCTTTGCGATTCCGACATCGTTCCTTTTATGTTTCGTATTCCTGGCTGTGATGGGGGTGACCATCTCGAACATCGTGATGTTCGGCCTTATTCTGGCCGTGGGGATGCTGGTTGATGGTGCGATCGTTGTGGTCGAATATGCCGACAAGCGCATCAAGGAAGGCACCGGCCCGATGCACGCCTATGTCGAGGCGGCGCAGCGGATGTTCTGGCCCATCGTCAGTTCCACCGCGACCACGCTGTGTGCCTTTTTGCCGATGCTGTTCTGGCCCGGCGTTCCGGGCGAATTCATGGGCATGTTGCCCGTCACGCTGATTTTCGTGCTGTCCGCATCGCTGATCGTGGCGCTGATCTATCTGCCTGTCATGGGCGGTGTCACCGGCCGGATGAGCCGCATGTTCGGGCGCACATCGGATGCGCTGCGTGCCCGCCTGCCGTGGCTTGCGCGCGCGGCGCTGGTGCCTGTGGCCCTTTACATGCTATTCCTGGGTGCGATGCAGGTGCTTAATCCGCATTACCTGCTGCCCGATACGGCATCCGTTCTTTCGGGCGAACTGTTCGGCGTTGCGCTGTTCCTGTTCGCGGCCTTCTCTGCGTCGGTCACGCTGGGGGCTGCACGGATCGAACGCAAGGCCCGTAAAATCAGGGCCGGTCACAGCCGTACCCCGTTCGGGTTGTTCACCAAGTTCATCGCCGGCAACCCGATCACGCCGCTGGTTACAATCGCTGTTGTGGGCTTTGGCGTGATGACCGTGTTCGGCCTGTTTGCGACCAACAATAACGGTGTCGAGTTCTTTGTGGAATCCGAACCCGAACAGGCCACCGTTTACGTGCGGGCCCGTGGCAACATTTCCCTGACCGAGGCCGACAACATGGTGGCGCAGGTCGAAGATATCGTGATGGCCCATCCCGGTGTGGTCAACGTGTTCTCGTTCGCCGGTGATGGCGGTTTGAACACCGATTCCAGCGGAAATTCGATCCCCAAGGACACGGTGGGACAGGTCCAGTTTGAAACGATCCCGTGGGAAGACCGCCCGACCCAGACCGAAAAATGGTTTTTCGGCCTGCTGGAACGCCAGATCAGTTCGGTTGAATTTGATGGCGATACGGTGATCGACGAACTGAACGCCGAACTTGCCAAATTGCCGGGGTTCGAGGCTGAAATTCTGGCGCTAGCGCAAGGCCCGGCATCCGGCAAACCGGTACATCTGCGCCTGAAAGGCGATGATTTCGAGGTTCTGAAAGACGCCGCAAACATCGCCCGCGACAAATTCGACTCAACCCCTGCCCTAACCCAGATCGAAGACACCCGCCCCCTGCCCGGCATCGACTGGCAGATTGACGTAGACGTTGAAAAAGCGGGGCGTTACGGCGCCGATGTCGCCACTGTGGGTGCGATGGTTCAACTGGTCACGCGGGGCGTGTTGCTGGACACGATGCGTGTCGATACCAGCGACGAAGAAATTGAAATCCGCGTCCGCCTGCCCGAAGAAGATCGCGTTCTCAGCACGCTTGATACGCTCAAGGTACGCACCTCCGACGGGCTGGTTCCGCTTAGCAACTTCATCACCCGCAAACCGGTGGCCAAACTGGCCGAGATCAGCCGTGTCGACCAGCAACGCTATTTCGACGTGAAGGCGGATTTCCTGCCTGCAATGGTGAAATTCGTAACCGATGCAGGCACCCCGCAGGCGCAAATTCTGGCGGTGGCCCACACCGTACCCGAAGATCAGGGCACCGGATCGGCCGAGGCGAAACCAGGCACTTTCATCGGCCCGAACGACACTGAATACGACCAGTTGCGCCTGAGCGAGGGTGTCAGCATGGATACGCTGACTTCGGCGCTGGAGGATGGCAGCCTGAGCGCTGTACCAATCAACGCCAACGAACGTATTGCCGAACTGACCAAATGGCTGGAAACCGAACCGCTGCCAGACGGCGTGGCGTGGGAATGGACCGGCGATCAGGAAGAACAGGAAGAAAGCGGTGCGTTCCTGATGAATGCGTTTGCCGGTGCGCTGGGGCTGATGTTCATCATCCTGCTGGCGCAGTTCAATTCGTTCTACAATTCGTTTCTGGTGCTGATCGCGGTGGTGTTGTCCACCACCGGCGTGCTGATCGGCATGATGGTGATGAACCAGCCGTTTTCGATCATCATGACGGGCACCGGTATTGTCGCCTTGGCGGGGATCGTGGTGAACAACAACATTGTTCTGATCGACACCTATCAGGAATATTCCCGCTATATGCCCCGGATCGAGGCGATCGTGCGCACTGCCGAAGCGCGCATCCGCCCCGTTCTGCTGACCACGATCACGACAATGGCGGGGCTTGCCCCGATGATGTTCGGGCTGTCGCTGGATTTCATCGGCGGTGGCTATACCATCAACAGCCCCACGGCGCTGTGGTGGAAACAGCTGGCCACCGCTGTTGTGTTCGGCCTTGGCATTGCCACGGTGCTGACGCTGATCGTGACGCCTTCGATGCTGGCGCTGCGCGTCTGGTTCACCACCTATGTGCACTGGTTCGCGCGTCTGCTGGCGAAACTGTCGATGGGCAGCAGTTCGAAAGCCGCCAAAGACTGGGCCTTGCAACGCGCCGCGCGCCGCCTGAAAGCGCCCGAGATCATCTGGACAGATCCCGATCTGCCTTTGGCGCCGGTCGATACCGCCCCGCTCAAGGCTGCTGAGTAATCAGGATTGGGCGGGGCTTAGCCATGACGCGGATGTGAAGGGATATTTCACGCCGGCTTGTCTAGGATAGACGTGTTTCCAAAACCGGAGTTGCCCAGATGATCCTGCACCGTATCGCCCCTGCCCTTGTCCTGTCCCTGACACTGTCCCTTAGCGGAGGAACCGCCATGGCCGCCGACCTGATCCACAAAATCAGCCCCCATTCCGTCAGCGTCACCATCGACCGTCTGGCCGCCGCCGTCGAAGGGGCCGGTGCCAAGGTGTTTGCGCGGGTCGATCACGCCGCTGGCGCGGAGAGCGTTGGCGAGGAACTGCGCCCGACACAGATGCTGATGTTCGGCAATCCGAAACTGGGATCACCCGCGATGCAGGCGGCGCAGACATCCGGGCTCGACCTGCCGCTGCGGGTTTTGGCCTATGCCGATGCCGAAGGTGTCGTGCATGTGGTTTATCATGATCCGGCAGAGCTTGCCGCGACGCACGGCATTGCGCCCGATGCAGAAATGATCGCCAAGATGACCGGCGCATTGGGCAAGCTGACGGACAAGGCTGTGGCATCGGAATAAGCCGGTGGGTTGCCCCCGCGCTACGCCGCCTGTTCTTCGGATTGCTGACGATGCCAAAGCTGGGCATAGCGCCCATTTTGCGCCAGCAAATCATCATGGGTGCCGCGTTCGACGATCTTGCCCGCCTCCAGCACGATGATCTGGTCGGCGTCGGCGACCGTGCTCAGACGGTGGGCGATGGTGATCACCGTGCGCCCTTCGCCCGCGCGGTGCAGCGCGTCCTGAATTTCATGTTCGGTTTCGCTGTCCAGCGCCGATGTCGCTTCGTCCAGCAGCAGAATTGGCGGGTTCTTGAGCAATGTGCGGGCGATCCCGACGCGTTGCTTTTCCCCGCCAGACAGCTTTAACCCGCGTTCGCCCACGGCCGTGTCATAACCTTCGGGAAGGCGCATGATAAAGTCGTGGATTTGCGCAGCACGGGCAGCGGCCTCGACCTCGTCCTGGGTTGCGCCCTCTTTGCCGTATGCGATGTTGTAGCGGATCGTGTCATTGAACAGCACAGTATCCTGCGGCACCACGCCGATGGCGTCATGCAGGCTGTCTTGTGTGATGTCGCGCACGTCCTGCCCGTCGATTTTCAAAGCGCCCTTTGTCACGTCGTAAAACCGGAACAGCAACCGCCCGATGGTGGATTTGCCTGATCCGGTCGATCCCACAATGGCCACGGTCTTGCCCGCATCAACCGTCAGCGACACGCCGTTCAGGATAGAGCGCGCAGGATCATAGCCGAAATGCACATCGTCCAGTTCGATCTTGCCTCCATTCACCTGCAAAGGCTTGGCGCCCGGCTTGTCCGTCACTTCCTGGGGTTGTTCCAGCAGATCGAACATTTCGCCCATGTCCACCAGTGACTGGCGGATTTCGCGGTAGACCGTGCCCAGAAAATTCAGCGGCACGGCGATTTGCAGCATGTAGGCGTTGACCATCACGAAATCACCCACCGTCAGTGCGCCCTGCTGCACACCAAGTGCCGCCATGACCATGACGCCGATCAATCCTGCCGTGATCAGCAGCGATTGGCCGAAATTCAAAAACGCCAGCGAATAGGATGTTTTCAGCGCCGCGCTTTCGTATTGCCGCATCGCCACGTCATAGCGGGCAGCCTCGCGCGCTTCGGCGCCGAAATATTTGACGGTTTCATAATTCAGCAGGCTGTCGATCGCCTTCTGGTTGGCATCAGTATCCTGATCGTTCATTTCGCGGCGCAGTTTCACCCGCCATTCGGTCACGGCAAAGGTAAACCAGACGTAGAACGCGATGGTCACGGCCACGACCACCAGATACCAGACATCGAAGAGAACGGTCAGGATCACCCCGATCAGCAGCAGTTCGATGATCAGCGGACCAATGCTGAAGATCAGGAACCGCAACAGGAAATCCACGCCCTTGACGCCGCGTTCGATAATGCGGCTTAGCCCGCCGGTCTTGCGCGTGATGTGATAGCGCATCGACAGGCGGTGGATGTGTGCAAAGGTTTCCAGCGCCAGCTGGCGCAGCGCACGTTGTCCGACAGCAGCAAAAATCGCATCGCGCAATTGCTGGAACGCCACAGACAACAGGCGCGCCATGCCATAGGCCACTGTCAGCCCTACCGCCCCCAGCGCCAGCATCGGCACACCTTCATCCGCAAGAGCATCCACGGCCCCTTTGTAAAGGACGGGCGTATAGACCGTGACCAGTTTGGCCAGAACCAGAACGAACAGCGACAGGACAACGCGGCGTTTGACCCAGGCCTGCCCGTCAGGCCACAGATAAGGGCCGACCTTGCGCAATGTGCGCCAGCCGGACCGGCGCTCTTCAGCGGATATTTCTTCAGAGGTGAGAGACATTCAGGCTTCCTTGGGCGCGCTGGTGCGACCGGTGTCAACACATAGGGCGCGCGTACCGGAATGGCCAGACCTGCGCCCTGTATTTGACGCCGCAGCAGTCGCGGCGTCGATCGGGGCGCGCCCTAGTCGGGCAAGGCAAACACCTGACCGGGATAGATCAGATCGGGGTCGCGGATGCTGTCGCGGTTGGCGTCAAACACCCGCACGTAAAGCAACCCGTCGCCATAACGTTCGCGCGCAATCGCCCAAAGCGTATTGCCGGCCTGCACCGTGACCGCCTGCACCGGTGCGGCGCTGTTCTGCGCGGCCAGTGCGGCCGTCAGAACCTCTGGTTCTTCGCGTTTAAAGGGGGTTTCAACACGACTTGTCACCGTTCCCGACCCGTCAACCTGATCGATACGCAGGGTGTAAACGCCGGTATCGACAGATGGCAGATCACCGCGCCAGCGCCCGTCCGGTTGCACGGGCAGCGTGGTGACGGGTCGGTTGTCCAGATAAACGCGAACAAAGCCCTCCCCCGGCGCGCGTCCGCTTAGCTGGACATCGCCCAGATCGGAATAGCCGATTGTGTCCAGTTCTACTGTCGTCATGGCGCCGGGCGCGCCCTGAACCAGTTCGACCCCGTCCGCATCCGAACGCAGCACGGCAACCGGTGCTTGGGGCGGCGCTTCAGCCACATTGTCGGCGGGGTCAATCGCCGCCGTTCGGGTGGCCGCATCCGCATCGCTTGGTTGCGCGGGTTCCACTTCCGCGACCGTTGCCGGTGCTGTGTCTTCGGCCACAGGAACGGGTTCCGCCACCGTGTCCGGTTCCTGAACAGCCTCGGTCGTCACTGTTGTAGTGGGCTCTGTCGCGGCATCATCTACCTCGGGGGCCGCCATTGCCGCAATTTCATCGGCGCCGGTTTGCGGCGCTGCTGGCGGCTGCGCGGCGGCCACATCGGTCGTGTCTATGGGGCTTGTGCCTTCCGGTGCAGCGAGCGCGGCGGTTTGCGGAACTGTCGGTGTCAGGATCATTTCAGCCAAGGACCGTGCCTGCGTGCCGGTTTTTTCCGATTGCAGGGCCAGCACGCGCGGCGCCGCACTGGGCGGCAGGGTCAGGAAGCTGACGAAACTGCCGCCCGCATCCGCCGTTGCGCGGGCAATTT
The DNA here is from genome assembly GCF_051013555.1 of Sulfitobacter sp. TBRI5. Lineage (NCBI taxonomy): Bacteria > Pseudomonadati > Pseudomonadota > Alphaproteobacteria > Rhodobacterales > Roseobacteraceae > Sulfitobacter > Sulfitobacter sp. TBRI5. Next base: position 3,589,685 of record NZ_CP112884.1, read on the forward strand.
CCGTCCCGTCCATCAGGATCATGATCGTGCTGGCGGGATCACCCCGCCCCGCAATCACGGTTGTGCCGTCCGGTTCCACGCGCACGGTGTCAAAGGTCGGCGCAATGGCGGTTTCTGCGTCCGCTGGTGTACCTGCATCAGCATCGGTGTCTGTTTCCGGTTGCGCCACGACCTCGGCATCGGTGTCCGGTTCAGCCACCTCTTCCGGTGCGGGATCGGTCGAAGGGGTCTGGGTGGCCTGCACCTCGGGTTTGGGCGCGGCAGGTTCGGTCGGGACAGAAGCGTCGGGCTGGACCAGTGCATCCAGATCGCCGTCGCTCGGCAGGGCACCGTCATGGGGCGCGAACACGCCCGCCCAGTAAAGCCCTCCCAGAACAAGTGCCGCCGCAACCGCCACGCCAGCCGCACCCTTGCCCGTCAAGAGCCCTGCCTTTTTGTCCATTTTCGCCCATCCCCTTGTGCGCAATTGAGCAACCTTATCAACAGCCCTGCGCGCGGTCAAAACATCGCTGCTGCCGCTCTATCATCGGGGGCGGCCGTATTTTTGGCAAAAAGAAAGTGAAGGTACCCTGTTTGCAGGACCGGATTTGTGGCATTGCGGATGCAGGATATGGATCGTGGTAAAAGGATGTTTCAAATGGCGAAAACCGGGTTTTCAGTCTGCGTCTACTGCGGATCCCGCGACGGGGCGCGCGCCGCCTATGTCAGGGATGCCACCGCTGTGGGCACGGCACTGGCGCAGAACGGCTGGCAACTGGTCTACGGTGCGGGGGATATCGGGCTAATGGGGGCCGTGGCGCGTGCTGCACAGGCCGCGGGCGGCGACACATTCGGCGTGATACCCGCGCATCTGGTAGCGCGCGAGGTCGGCAAGACCGATCTGACCCGCTATGTGGTGACCGAAACCATGCACGAGCGTAAAAAGGTCATGTTCATGAACGCCAATGCGATTGTCGTTCTGCCCGGTGGTGCGGGTTCACTGGACGAACTGTTCGAGGCCATCACATGGCGCCAGCTTGGCCTGCATGAAAAACCGATATTCCTATTGAATACAGATGGCTACTGGGATCCGTTGATGCAATTGATCAATCAGGTGATCGATCAGGGTTTTGCCGATGCGTCACTGGCCGGTTTTGTTTCGGTCAAGGCGACGCCCGCGGAACTGATCGAGGCCCTGCGCGCGGTTCTGTCCTGAACCAGCGCGCTGATTGAATAGAGCGCCAGCGCGATCCAGATCATCGGAAAGGCAATGGCGTGCCAGGGGCCGAACGGTTCCCCGAACAGGATCACCGCGCAAAAGAACTGCAGCACCGGATTAAGGTAGGCGATCAGACCCAGTGTCGACATCGCGACGCGCTTGGCCGCATAGCTGAACAGGATCAGCGGCACCGCCGTCACCGGACCGGACAGCACCAGCAACACGGTATCTCGCATATTGGTGGCAAAGCCGCCCTGCCCACCCATCTGCGCGGTCACGATCACCGCCAGCGCCAGCGGCGAAAAAAGCAGGATTTCGCAGGTCACGGACACGACAGGGCCGGTATCCAGCCCCTTTTTGATCGTTGAATACAGCGCGAAGGTGCAGGCCAGCGCCAGGGATATCCACGGCGCCACACCCAGGCCATAGGTCAGCACGCCTACCGCCCCCGCCGCGAGCGCCACAGCCCCCCATTGCACCACCCCCAGACGTTCGCGAAACCCGAACCGTCCGATCAGCACCGCAACCAGCGGGTAGATGAAATAGCCCAGCGATGCCTCGGTCGTGCGTTCGATCTGGATCGCGAAGATGAACAGGAACCAGTTGACGGAAATCATGCAGGCCGCCAGCGCGATCAGTGCGAAATTGCGCCACGTCGACAGCGCCGCGCGCACATCCCCCAGACGCGATTGCAGGGTCAGGATCAGAACGAACAGAACCAGCGACCACCAGACACGATGCGCCAGCACCTCAATCGCGGGAATATGCGCCACCTGTTTGTAGAAAATCGGCGACAGGCCCCAGATGGTGCAGGCGGCGATGATGGCGGCCACGCCTTTGCCTGATTGTGTCATCCCAGCCCCTTTGATCGCGCCAAGCGGTGCCACGCGGATGCGGGGGCGTCAAGCCTTGGGTCGCGTCAGGGCGTGGTGGGCAAGGATCGTCTGGCCAGCCGCCCTGTTGGATGTATAAAGGACGCAATTTCCGACCACGCACATTTGACGGGAACGCATTTTGGCAGAAGATACTGGTTCCAAAACCCAAGATCACGACACCGCCCGTCTGGAAGCGGCCCTGACCCGAGAGGCCGCAATCCGCGAAATTCTGGAAGTCATCCGCGACAATCGCGAGAATGAAGCCCCTGTTTTTGACGCGATCCTGCGCAAGGCGGCTGCCTTATGCCGTGCGCCCCACGCAGCGCTGAACCTTGTCGACAGCAACCGGAAGTTTCTAGAATATACCGTGTCTTACGGGCCAGACCTCAAGCTGTCCAAACCCGGCATTACCAAATGGGCACTGCAACCGAACTCGCTTATTGCGCGCACAATTCTTGAAAAACGCGCGATCCGCGTTGATGATCTGGCCGATTCAGACGAATACCGCGCAGGTGATCCCGGACGGGTCGCCCATGTGAACGAAGACGGTATCCGCAGCTATATGGCCGTCCCGCTGATCATCAATGACACCGCAATCGGCAATATCGGCCTGTTTCGTCGTGCTGTGGATCCTTTTTCACAGGATGATCTTGAGCTGATCCAGACCTTTGCCGATCAGGCCGTCATCGCCATCGAAAATGTACGCCAGTTCCGGGAAGTCCAAAAGCGGCTGGACCGCGAGGCCGCCACACGCGAAGTTCTGGAGGTGATCAGCCAGTCGCGAGCGGATGAACAGCCAGTTCTGGATATGATCGTAAGCAATGTTGCGCGGTTATGTGATGCAACGCTGGTTGGCCTGTCGCTGGTCAACGCGGCGCGCAGCGCGCTTGAATACACTACCGTCTGGGGCACGCGATATGAAACATTCTATGAGGGTTTCGAATTTGACCTGAACGGACCGTTGCAAGTGGCCGTGACCGTTCGCGAGGCGCGCATTATTCACACGCATGACCTTTCGGATGATCCTTTGTATCTGGCGCGCGACCCTGTGCGCGTGAAAATGGTGGAAGAAGTTGGCGTGCGTACCATGCTGACGGTTCCGCTGATCAAGGATGGCGTTGCCTTCGGATGCCTGAACATCAACAGAAACGAGGTGAAGCCTTTTTCCGAAGATGAAATCGGCCTGATTGAAACCTTTGCTGAACAGGCCGTTATCGCCATCGAAAACGTACGCCAGTTCAGGGAGATCGAACAGCGGCTGGAGCGGGAAAAGGCAACCCGGCAGGTCTTACAGGTGATCAGCCAAAGCCGCGACGACGAAACACCGGTGTTCGAGGTTATTCTCGATCGGGCGGCGCGGTTGTGCAATGCCCAGCTTGCGGGTTTGCAGCTGGTCAACGAGGCGGGCAGCCACGCACGGCTGATTTGCAACTGGGGGGCCAGTGGCGGTGTGTTCAATCCCGGCTTTGAAATGGATATGGAGGGCACCAATCTGGTCGTTGTGGCGATCCGCGAGGCGCGGGTGATCAGCGTTGCGGATCTGAAAGACACCGATCTTTACCGGCAGGGCTGGAAGTTGCGGCGACAGTTGGTGGACGAAGAAGGTGTGCGATCATGGCTGATCGTGCCGCTGCTGCGTGACGGTGTCGGTTTTGGCAGCATGACGCTGAGCCGCAAGGAGGTAAAGCCGTTTTCAGCAGACGAAATCGCACTGATCGAAACCTTTGCCGAACAGGCCGTGATTGCCATCGACAACGTGCGCCAGTTCAAAGCTCTTGAACGCCGCACAGCCGAGGTCGAGGCGCTGAATGCGGGGCTGGAAGAACGTGTTGCCACCCAGGTCGATCAGTTGGAGCGCATGGGGCGTCTCAAACGGTTCCTGTCGCCGCAGGTCGCGGATGCGGTGATTTCATCGGGCGATACCGCCCTGTTGGGCAGTCACCGCGCCCTGATAGCCACACTGTTTTGCGACATCCGCGGCTTTACCGCGTTTTGCGAACGCGCCGAACCCGAAGAAACCATCGAAGTGCTGCAAACCTATCACGAGGCAATGGGTCAGTTGATTGCGGCCCATGGTGCAGGCGTGGACCACCGCGCGGGCGATGGCATCATGGTGATCTTCAACGATCCCCTGCCCTGTGACGACCCAACCGGTGATGCGCTGCGCATGGCATTCGCGATGCAAGAGCGGATGGCAGACCTGGCGCGCGGCTGGCGGCGCATGGGGCACAAGCTGGGCTTTGGCGTCGGGATTTCGCTGGGATATGCCACGGTTGGCATGGTCGGCTCCGAAGGGCGCTATGATTACACGGCTTCGGGCACTGCCGTAAATCTTGCCGCGCGCCTGTGCGATCATGCCGCCGACGGAGAGATATTGCTAAGCCCGCGCGCTTGTCTGGCGGTCGAGGACATCGCCCGAACCGAACCTGTCGGCGCGTTGGAGTTCAAGGGCATCCACGCCCCCACCGAAGTGTTCAGGGCCGTGGCGCTGAAAGGATGACGGGAATGCCAGACAAACAAACCTATGCCGAGATTGCAGACGTCGTAAAAACATATGTCGAAGGCATGTGCGAAAACGATCCTGCCAAGCTGCGCCGGGCCATGCACGAAAGAATGTGCTGCATCGGCCATTTCCAGGGCGGCCTTGAATGGGACAGCCGCGACGCGTTTATCGCAGGTGTGGACAAAGCCGTCGACGCGCCGGACCCCGCGCCTTGGTACGCGATCAACACGATATCGGTTTTCGGTGACGTGGCCATGGTTCAGGTCGAAAACATCTGGCTGGGCGATCACTATGACGACACACTTACGCTTTTACACCACGCGGGAAGATGGGTGATCGTGTCCAAGGTGTTTTATCTGCGGCCTGAAAAGTGAACTGGATTGATCCCAACACAGGGCAGCGCCTGACCTTGGGGAGGTGCAACGCGCCTTCCCGAGGGGAAGGTCAGGCGCGGCCCGGCGAGGCCGGGCGGGCGGTGACGGACACGCCCACCAAGTTACATTACCGACACGATTGATCTCGCCCAAAAGAGCGATGATCAACATTCGATCGCTGAATGGTTTGGCCTAAAAGCCGGATGACTGCTGTGCGGACGAAGTGTGCATTCGCTGCTAGGAAACCAATGTCGCCTATCGGAAGAGGTATAGGTGGGGACCGCCCCATCCGACATTAGCTTTTAGTCAGAAAGGCGAATAACCCTTGCCGCCATGTCCACTTCTGGCAAGTAGCCTAGCGCCACAACAGCGGCATGTTCTCTGAATGCAGCAATTTGAACTGACACATTAGTGTAACCTAATGTCGGTTCCTTGAACATTTTCCAAGCAGTCCTTGTCAGTTTTAACTCTTCTTGCCCACCAATGTCGGTAAGGAAATCCATTAGGCTTAGTGCTTCTGCGGAGGTATTCGTATAGAGAGCACAACTCAACTTTTCGCTTATTGGCTGCGACCAGATCATGACTAAGGCCGCCCCCGTTGGGTCAAGCAATGCGTAAACGCCATCAGGAGATTCACGGGAATAGAACTGAACGGCCCGCTTTTGCTCTTCCAGGGCGGCTTGCTGCGGCATGTCGAGGCCCTTTCGAGCCGAAAACCTAAGAATCAATTCGCCGATCGCTAAATAGGCCGTCGCGATCTTGACTTCGCTGGCTTGAGGAGCACTCCACGCCTGAAATTCAAATGCAGCCGCCGCCTCAGATGCCGTATTTGCTTCACACGCGCAAATGTCAAGGAATGTTCGTAGGGGGGATTGCGCCACTGCTTGACTGGCGAAAACCGCGAGGATCACGAATATTACCGCGAAAAATTTGGACAAGACCAAGCTATCCTCCATTGGGCTGGAACGTTGGTTTCGTCCGCTGATCAACTCCATCATGACTTCGCTTACCGCAACATGCAACAAAGCACTTTGGGCTCAAAGCAGTCATTCATCCAATAAAGCCCCCCAACAAAAAACCCCGCGCACTGCACGGGGTTTTCCATGTCATTGCATCCGCGCATTTACATACGCGATGCGACGTTTTCCCAGTTGACCAGATTATCAAGGAAATTGGTCAGATAGGCAGGGCGTTTGTTGCGGAAATCGATGTAGTAGGAATGTTCCCACACGTCACAGCCCAGCAGCGCCGTCTGGCCAAAGCACAGAGGGTTCACACCGTTTTCTGTTTTGGTCACTTTCAAACCGCCGTCGCTGTCTTTGACAAGCCAGGCCCAGCCCGAGCCGAACTGGCCCGCACCTGCGGCGGAAAACTGGGATTTGAATTCATCAACCGAACCAAAGCTGTCAGTGATCGCCTTTTCCAGTTCCGATGGCATGGCGCCCGATTTCGGGCCCATCATTTCCCAGAACTGGTTGTGGTTCCACAACTGACTGATGTTGTTGAAAATACCGTTCTGCGCCACCGCGTTGGCGTCATAGGTGCCGGTGATGATGTCTTCCAGCGATTTGCCATCCCATTCGGTGCCCGCAATCAGCTTGTTGCCGTTGTCGACATAGGCCTTGTGGTGCAGATCATGGTGATATTCGAGCGTTTCCGCCGACATGCCGGCCCCCGCCAGCGCATCGTGGGCATAAGGAAGATCGGGAAGTTCAAAAGCCATTGGGGCCCCCTCGTGGTTTGGTGTTGCGTTTCGCACATCGCGTACATGGGTCACATGAAGCGCAGGATGGCGCAAGGTCAAGGGCCGACACAGACAATATCGACCGGATGCCTTGCGCGTGTGAAAGATGAACGCGCAAACCGGTGCAGGGTTCCCTGCCCCTTGCGCAATTTTCGCCGCTGTGGCCCACTTGAGCTGCAAAGACCGAAACGAAACAAAAAAACGAGCCGAAGATGAGCCACGGATATGAAAGCGGACGCCTGAACCTGCCTTTTGTCGGGATATCGACCTTTGGCAAATATCCCTACCACCCCGATTGGGAAACGATTGATGCGGATGTGGCGATTGTTGGTGCACCCTATGATTTCGGAACCCAGTGGCGGGCCGGTGCGCGTTTTGGCCCGCGTGGCATCCGCGAAGCATCGACCCTCTTCGCCTTTGGCCATGCCGGCGCCTATGATCACGAGGATGACAAGACCTATCTGGGCGAAGGCACGCGGATCGTGGATATCGGTGATGCCGATATTGTCCACACCGATACAGAGCAAAGCCACGCCAATATAGAAAAAGCGGTGCGCGCAATTTTAAGGGCCAAGGCGCTGCCGGTGGTGCTGGGCGGCGATCATTCGATCAATATCCCCTGTGTGCGCGCGTTTTCGGACGCAGGCCCGATCCATATCCTGCAAATCGACGCCCATCTTGATTTTGTCGATGAACGCCACGGCGTGCGCCATGGTCACGGCAACCCGATGCGGCGTGCCGCCGAGCAGAATCACGTGACCGGCCTGACCCAGCTGGGCATCCGCAATGTCTCCTCGACCGCGAAAGAAGGGTACGAGGCCGCGCGCGCGATGGGCTCGGATATCCTGTCGGTGCGGCAGGTGCGCGCCCTTGGGGCCGACGCGGTGATTGCGCGCATTCCGGAACAGGCGAACATCTATCTGACCGTCGATATTGATGGCTTTGATCCCTCAATCGCGCCCGGCACCGGAACGCCCAGCCACGGCGGTTTTCTATATTACGAGGTGCTGGAACTGATCGCCGGTGTTGCGGCGCGCCAGAACATCGTCGGGATCGACCTGGTCGAGGTTGCGCCCGATTACGACCACAGCGGCACCACATCCATTCTGGCGGCGCAGATATTGCTGAACACGATTGGCCGCATTTTGCATCGATAGCAATGACTTATGGATTACTTATAACGTGATTCCACATCACTTGGCGGTGTCGAAATACCCGACCTCAGACCCTTTTTGGGCGGCCATTTTCAGAATGCCGAATGCGTATTCTGCCACCGACCGGAAACAGATGATCCGGAACGTATCCTCTTGAGGCATCCAGAACGCGGCAGGCACCTGCGCCATACGCGTGCGGCGGAACATGCCGGGGGCAAAGGATGCGGGCGACAGATCAACCGGGCACAGCTTGGCCATCACCTCGCGGGCGTGGGGGCCGTGCACCTCGAACAGCGCGCGCGCGTCCGAGACATTGACCGCCAGCGCATGTGTTTTGGCCAATGACTTGTGCATCTTGGCCAGCGTATCGGGTACGCTGTCATAGGCACACATCACCAGCACCTCGTCCGGTGACATCCATGCGATGCTGCCGTCCTTGCCAGTGTTGATGTGGCCCTGAGGTGGGATATCCAAGCCGGCGGCGGATTTGGCGGCCGATTTGATCTTGGCGGCAGACAGATCACCGCGCAGGGTGATCATCCCGTTCAGACCCATTTCACGAATATCGGTGATCCCAGCATAAGTTGCGTGATCCAAAGCACTGACGATATTAGACATTTTGCTTTGTCCCTTCTTGGTCATAGAACACAGGATCAACGATTTTGGCCTGTACGACCGTGCCGTCCACCTTGGGAAAATCGATCACTTCGCCCATTCGGTCGGGCCCGTGATGCACAAGCCCCATCGCGATGCCACGGTTCAGCGTGGGCGAATGATAGGTCGATGTGACACGCCCGATCATATTGCGCTGACCGTTCTCGTTCACCCCCTCGCCCACGGCATAGGCGCCGTCGGGCAACACAGAACCGTCAACTGTTTCCAGCCCGACCAGTTTCCAGCGTTCGGGATCCGCCATATGGCTGCGCTGTTGTGCGCGTTTGCCAAGATAGTCGTCTTTCTTTTTTGAAATCGCCCAATCCAGCCCCAGATCCTGCGGGATCACCGTGCCATCGGTTTCGTCCCCGATCATGATAAAGCCCTTTTCGGCCCGCATGATGTGCAGCGCCTCGGTGCCATAGGGCATCAGATCAAATTCGCGGCCCGCGTCCAGCATCGCCTCCCAGAAGGCGCGCCCCTGCGAGGCGGGCACCGCGATTTCGAATGACAACTCGCCCGAGAACGAGATGCGATAGACCCGCGCGTCAAACTCTCCGATCTTGCCATCGGCCCATCCCATGAACGGCAGCGCCTCGGCGCTCAGGTCCATGCCGCCCAGTTTTTCCAGCATCTTGCGGGCATTGGGGCCGACAACGGCGACCTGCGCGTATTGTTCGGTGACGTTGGCGGTGTAAACCTTCCAGTCCCACCATTCGGTTTGCAGCCACTCTTCCATATGGCCATGGATGCTTTCCGCGCCGCCGGTCGTGGTGTGACACAGGAATGTGTCGTCATTGATGCGGGCCACAACGCCGTCATCGATCAGAAAACCGTTTTCCGAACACATCAGGCCATAGCGGCATTTGCCCGGCTTCAGCGTGGACATCATGTTGGTGTAAAGCATGTCCAGAAAACGCCCGGCATCGGGGCCTTTGACAATGATCTTGCCAAGGGTCGAAGCATCAAGCAGCCCAAGGCTTGCCCTGGTCTGGTTGATTTCCCGCATGACCGCGTCATGAACCGTTTCTTCACCACGCACATAGGCATAGGGGCGGCGCCACGCGCCAACCGGTTCCCAATCGGCGCCATGTTCGTGATGCCAGTCCGACATCGGTGTCTTGCGGATCGGCTGGAACACTTCGCCGCGCGCCTCGCCCGCGATCGACGCCATCGAGATCGGCGTATAGGGCGGACGGAACGTGGTGGTACCGACAGCCGGGATATTCGCGTTCAGCGCAGTGGCAAGCGTTGCCAGTCCGTTGATATTGCTTAGCTTGCCCTGATCCGTCGCCATGCCCAGCGTTGTATAACGCTTGGCGTGTTCTACGCTTTCAAAGCCTTCCTGCGCGGCCAGTTGCACATCAGAGACTTTCACATCGTTCTGATAATCCAGCCACGCCTTGGTGCGCAGTTTGATGCTGGCCCCCTGCGGCATCAGCCAGACCGGCAGCATCGGCGCGCATTCCGGCCCGGTTGCCATCGGCGCAGACGCGGACCTGGGTTTGAACCCTGCGGCCTGTGCCGCTTCCTTGCCTGCGGCGTGGGCATCGCCCAGCACGGTGGCCAGATGCAATGCGCCATTGGCGGCACCTGCGGCGGTCACAAACGCCTTGCCGTCCGCGCCGGTCGGCGGGTTATCCACATCGGGGCGGAAATGTGCTGCATCTGCATCCCAGACCAGCTTGCCGCCGCAATGGGACCACAGGTGCACCACCGGCGACCAGCCGCCCGACATGGCCACCGCGTCGCATTCGATCTCTTCCAGAACGGCGCCTTCACCCGCCTGCGTACAAAGCGCAACGCCAGTCACGCGCTTGCCGCCCTTGACCTTGGCGATGGCCTTGCCGGTTTCGACACGGATGCCCAGGGCCTTGGCCTGTTCCATCAGTTCACCGCCCCCCTGTACGCGGGCATCGACGACCACAGGCACGACCAAACCGGCGTTTTTAAGGGCAATTGCCGTAAGGTAAGCATCATCGTTGTTGGTGACGACCACGGTGCGGTCCCCGATCGAGACACCGTAATTGACCGCGTAGTCGCGCACCGCCGAGGCCAGCATCACCCCGGGGATGTCATTGCCCGCAAAGGACAAAGGCCGTTCGATCGCGCCTGTTGCCGTCACGATCTGGCGGGCGCGGATGCGCCACAACCGGTGCCGCGGCCCCGCTGCCGACGGATCATGATCGCGCAGTTGTTCATAGCCCAGCACATAGCCGTGATCATAAACCCCGGCCCCCATGCAGCGCGTGCGCAGGGTCACATTGGGCATTGTTTCCAATTCAACGACAGTTTGTTCAACAAACTTATCCACAGGCATATCTTCGACCTGCCCGCCGTCCACCGGTGCGCGGCCACCCAGATGCGCGGTTTGTTCCAGCAACAGCACCTTGGCCCCCGAAAGGGCCGCCGCCTTGGCCGCCTGAAGGCCCGCGACCCCGCCGCCGATCACCAGAACATCAGTGAAGGCATAGAAATGTTCATAAGTGTCCACGTCGCGGTCTTTGGGCGCTTGGCCCAGACCGGCGGATTGGCGGATGAACGGTTCATACACATGCTTCCAGAACGAGCGCGGATACATGAACATCTTGTAATAAAAGCCCGCGGGCAGGAACCGCGACAGATGCGTGTTGATTGTACCGACATCGAATTCAAGGCTGGGCCAGTGGTTCTGGCTGTCGGCTTTCAACCCGTCAAACAGTTCTGTCGTGGTCACGCGCTGGTTTGGTTCGAACGTGCCGCCCTCGCCCATGTTGACCAGACCATTGGGCTCTTCGGCGCCACTGGCGACCACGCCGCGCGGGCGGTGATATTTGAACGAACGGCCCACCATCATCTGGTCATTGGCCAGAAGCGCCGAGGCCAGCGTGTCGCCCTCGAACCCGCGCATCTGTTTGCCGTTGAAGGTGAAATGAAGCGCGCGCGCGTCGTTGATCAGACGGCCCTTGGTGGCAAGGCGGGTGCTCATGATGCGAACCTCGTGGTGATGGCAGGCGTTGCGCTGCAAGTATTTTTGAAAAGATGAAGCATCAGGCGAACTCTCTCCACGACCATCCGGGGCGTTTTTCCGAGATGGTTTTGATCAGGTCGTCGGGCGGTGCGAGGGTCTGGGCGCTGTAAGTGCCGAACACCTCCAATGTGGTGGTGCAACGGGCGGCGTGAAACCATTTGCCACAGCCGTTCGCGTGCCGCCAGCGCTCGAAATGAACGCCCTTGGGGTTTTCACGCATGAACAGATAGCCTTCGAAATCATCATCCGATGCGCCGGGGCCGAACCGTTTCAGGTGCGCTTCTCCGCCGCCGTGAAATTCGGTTTCTTCGCCGGTGACGCCGCAACAGGGACAGGTCAGGATCAGCATGGGGCACCTTTGACGTAAAAAGGCAGCCGTTCCGCAAGGGAACGACCGCCAAAGTGGACGTGAGTGTGAGTGGTGGGGCCTGTGCCCGCGTTTTTATTCGGTGACAGTGCCGGTTGTGGCCGGGGCTGCCGGGGCTGTATCGGACACCGCCGGAACTGCCGCGCCATCATCAGACGCAGGCCCGCTGCCCGATCCGATGGCCGCAAGGCCGGCGATAAACAGAACGATGACGACAAGCGCGATGACAAGGCCGCGCGCACTGGTGCCGCCAGTGGTGGTTTTCGGCGTGATATAGTCAGACATGGTGACGTCTCCTGTTTGGGAGATGTCAGGATGACGCGTTTTTTGCACCGCTCAATATGAGCGGAAATCCCCGCCGGTTTTCGGCACGGGTTGGCCTGTGGCGCGGGCGCGCATGGGCCAAAGTCTGCCGGTTTTCTGCCGGTATCGTGCAAGATGGCCATCAGTGCGCCACCCCTGCCGCCACGCTTTCATCGATAAAGCGGCCTTCGCGGAAGCGTTCCAGCCCGAAGGCGTCGGTCAGCGGGGAATGCCCCTTGGCGATCAGTTCGGCCATGCCCCAGCCCGATCCTGGGATCGCCTTGAACCCGCCGGTGCCCCAGCCGCAGTTGATAAACACGCCCTCGACCGGGGTTTTGGACAGGATCGGCGAGCGATCCCCGGTGATGTCCACGATCCCGCCCCACTGGCGCAGCATTTTCAGGCGCGACACCATCGGGAAGGTTTCGATCAGGGCGCGCACGGTTTCCTCGATATGGTGAAAGCTGCCGCGCTGGGTATAGTTGTTGTGCCCGTCTGTGCCGCCGCCGATGACCATTTCGCCCTTGTCGGACTGGGACATGTAACCGTGCACCGTGTTGGCCATCACCACCACATCCATGCAGGGTTTGATCGGTTCGCTGACCAGCGCCTGAAGCGCCACGGATTCGATGGGCAGACGGAACCCCGCCATATCCGCAACATGGCCCGAATGGCCCGCCACGACGATGCCCAGTTTGTCGCAATCGATATCGCCTTTGGATGTGGTCACGCCAACAACGCGGCCGCCATCGCGGCGTACGGCGGTGACTTCGCATTTCTGGATGATGTCCATGCCCATATCGGAACAGGCGCGCGCATAGCCCCATGCGACCGCATCGTGGCGCGCGGTGCCGCCACGGGCCTGCCACAACCCGCCCAGAACCGGATAGCGCGGCCCGTCCAGATTGATGATCGGCACCAGTTCCTTGACCTTCTGGGGCGAAATGAATTCGGTTTTCACACCTTGCAGGGCGTTGGCGTGGGCGGTGCGCTGGTAGCCGCGGATTTCATGCTGGGTCTGGGCCAGCATGATCACGCCGCGCGGACTGAACATGACGTTATAGTTCAGATCCTGGCTCATGGTTTCGTAAAGCGAGCGCGCCTTTTCGTAGATCGCCGCCGATGAATCCTGCAGATAGTTAGATCGGATGATGGTGGTGTTGCGCCCGGTGTTACCGCCGCCCAGCCAGCCTTTTTCGATCACGGCCACATTGGTGATGCCGAAATTCTTGCCCAGATAATACGCCGTGGCCAGCCCGTGCCCGCCGGCGCCGACGATGATCACATCGTATTTCTTTTTCGGCTCGGCCGCGCGCCACGCCCGTTCCCAGCCTGAGTGATAGCGGGCCGCTTCACGTGCGACGGCAAAGACTGAATATTTTTTCATAGATCGAATCCGATGCATCCGGTGTGATGTGTACATGGCGCAAAGCGCGAAATATGCCATCCTGCCAAACGTCACAATAGATCGCAGTTGCGACATGAGGCCCCGCCGTGTCGATTTCGTGCGTTTTGGTCTTTTTTCATCCTGCCCCCGCCTATAGATGAGGGCCAACACAGGAGAGACCATGACATTCTGGATCATTGCAGGCCTGATGGCCGCCCTTGTGGCGCTTTTGCTGGTTCTGACCGTGCTGCGCGCCCGCGCCAGTGTCGGACCGGCGGCAGCCTTTGATTTACAGGTGTACCGCGACCAGCTGAAAGAGGTGGACCGCGATCTGGCACGCGGCGTGATCGGCCAGAGCGATGCAGAACGCATCCGCACCGAAGTATCGCGCCGTATTCTGGCGGCAGATGCACAGATGCAGGATGGACAGACATCGACCGAGGCACCGGGCGCAGCGACCTATGCCATGGCGGTTGTGATCTTTGCCGCGCTGGTTGGCGGCACGCTTTATCTTTACCGCGATCTGGGGGCGCCCGGATATGGTGATCTGGCGCTGGACACACGCATTGAAATGGCGCGGATCGCGCGCGAAACCCGCCCCGATCAGGCCACTGCCGAAGCCAGCCTGCCTGCCGGCAACCCGCAACCGGAGCTGAGCGCGGATTACACCCGCCTGATCGAACAGTTGCGCACCACCGTCGCGCAGCGCCCCGACGATTTGCAGGGCCACATGCTGCTGGCCCGTAACGAGGCCGCGATTGGCAATTACGTGGCCGCCTATACCGCGCAGCGCGAGGTTTTGCGGATCAAGGGGGACGAAGCCTCGGCATCGGACTACACCGATCTGGGCGATATGCTGATCCTTGCCGCGGGCGGTTATGTATCCCCCGAGGCAGAGGCGGCGCTGGCGCGGGCCCTGCAACTGGACCCGAACAATGGCCCCGCGCGTTATTATCAGGGGCTGATGCTGGCGCAGACCGGGCGCCCCGATCAAGCGTTTCGCATCTGGGACAATCTGTTGCGCGCCGGCCCCGCCAATGCGCCGTGGATCGAACCGATCCGCCTGCAGATCGAACAGATGGCCGATCTGGCGGGGGTGAATTACGCCCTGCCCGTTGCTGCGGCAGTTGCCAGCGGTCCGTCTGCCGCCGATGTCGCTGCCGCATCCGAGATGAGCGTAGAGGACCGGCAGGAGATGATCCGCGGCATGGTCAACGGCTTGTCCGACCGGCTGGCCACCGAAGGCGGCCCGCCCTTTGACTGGGCGCGCCTGATTGCGGCCCTTGGGGTTCTGGGCGAGGAAGAACGCGCCATCGCGGTCTATACCGAAGCGCTGAGTATCTTTGACGGTGATCCAGAGGCGATCGAACTGATCCGCAACGGGGCCCGTCAGGCGCAACTGATCCCATGATCTTTGACGATATCGCCGATTTTGCCGCCGCGCTGCCACCGATGCGGGCGCTGATCGGGCTTGATCTGGGCGAAAAGACCATCGGGGTGGCCGTCAGCGATGGTATGCTGTCTGTGGCGACGCCGCTGGAAACGATCCGGCGCACGAAATTCACCCAGGATGCCGCCCGTCTGCAGGATATCATCGCAGAGCGGCGGATTGGCGGGCTGATCCTTGGGCTGCCACGCAATATGGACGGGTCCGAAGGCCCGCGCTGCCAGTCGACCCGTGCTTTTGCGCGTAATTTCGACCGGCTGGGCGATCTGCCCATCGGGTTCTGGGATGAACGGCTGAGCACGGTTGCGGCTGAAAAAGCCCTGCTTGAGGCGGATACGACCCGAAAACGTCGCGCCGAGGTCATTGATCACGTCGCCGCCAGCTATATCTTGCAGGGTGTGTTGGACCGGCTGCGCCATTTGCGGCCCTGAAGGAACCTGAACCATGAGCGATGACGTCTGGAAACGCGACGAGGTGCAAAGCCCCTGCATCAAGATCTGCGTGATCCATCCCGAAGCGCGCCTGTGCACCGGCTGCCTGCGCTCGATCGACGAAATCACCCAATGGTCCAAAATGAGCAACGAGGCCCGAGCGGCCATCATGGCCGAATTGCCCACCCGCACCGGCCAGATCACCAAACGCCGCGGCGGCCGCGCCGCCCGTCTGGGAAACCCGCCCCGGATTTGAGGTGGCGGAGTCTTAGTGCATCTGTAGCAGCTGAGCTTTTTGCGCCCGACTTGGACGCTTAGTTTATCCCAACGTACCGATTTACAGGTCGCATGTGTGCATGTCGCGCGGTATCGTTGATGGAAATGACATGCTCAAGAATTGCGAACATGACGGACACTATTGAAACAACGCCCGCAGATCGAAGACTTGCGGCAATCTTGATGGCAGACATCGTCGGTTATTCCCAACTCATGGGCGCTGATCAGAGCAGCACAATGAATGCACTAAGGCAACTGCGCAGTACGCTGTTCAATCCCATAGTAGATCAACACCGAGGCAACATCAGAAAGAGTATGGGGGATGGCTGGCTTGTTGAATTTCCATCAATTTCGGATGCCGTCACATGCGCGATTGCTATTCAGACCGGATTGATCGGTCATGACGTGATCAGATTGCGTATTGGCATTCATATAGGCGAAGTGTTCTTCGAAGCCGACGATGTGTTTGGCGAAGGTGTAAATGTCGCCGCACGGCTTGAGGCTTTGGCCGCGCCCGGACAGGTTCTGGTTTCGGACACTTCGATGAACAGTCTGGATCAGAAGACAGCAGCGATTTTTCAGGGCGGAGTTGCGCAAAAACTGAAGAACATCGCGCGCCCTGTCGGCGTTTGGAGCTGGCCGAACGCGATCCCTATCGAACGCGCGACGAAACCAGAGGCGGTTGATCCGACACGCGAACCGAGCATCGCAGTTCTCGCTTTCGACAATCTATCGCGCGATCCCGAACAGGAATATTTTTCCGACGGGATCACCGAAGACATCATCACCGACTTGTCGAAAGTCGGCAGTCTGCTGGTCATCTCGCGCAACTCCAGCTTTGCTTACAAAGGAAAAACAACAGATATCCGGCAGGTTGGCCGCGAACTTGGCGTAAGTCACGTCCTTGAAGGCTCCATACGCCGCGTTGCAGACCGTATCCGCGTAAATGCGCAGTTGATTGATGCGAAAAACGGCGCGCATCTCTGGGCTGAAAGATATGACCGCCAGATCACAGATTTATTTGCCGTCCAGGATGATCTGACGATGTGTATCGTTGATGCTCTCAAGATCAGGCTGACGGCAGTCGAACACAAGCGCATTGGTATGGTTCCAACTGCGAACCCAGAAGCACACGACTGGTTTCTGAAAGGTCGTGAGGCTGTGCTGAGCAGCGACAATACAAAGGAAGTGTTCGAACTGGCCTTGAGGTGTTTCAACCGTGCGATCGAGCTTGATCCGGACTATGCCGAACCTTACGCCGGACTTGGGCATGCCTATACCCGTGAATTCCAGAACAAGTGGCTGGGTATTCCAAACAGCTTGGAACATTCGCAACGCTTCATCGACACGGCGCTTCAGAAGAACCCGGACATGCCCTACGCGCATTATCTGGATGCAATCAACAAATTCTGGCGCGGCGAACACGCAGCCTCGAACGAAGCCATTGATCGGGCCCTGTCGCTCAACCCGAACTATGCGATGGCCATTGGCATGCGGGGTATCAATGCGGTTAACTCGGGCGCTCCGCTTGACGGCCTTCCTGATCTGGAACGCGCTCTTCAACTGGAACCCCGCGCCGGCCATCTTAATGTTCATTTCATGGGCATGGCGCATCTGCTGGCCGGAGATTTCGAAACCGCTGTTCTTCGCTTCAAAGAGCGTATCGCGGCATCGCCCGCGACCGATCTAAGCCGCGGTCTTATGATCTCGGCGTTTGGACATCTTGGAAGGGTAGAAGAGGCAAAAGAAGTTCGTCGGGAACTGAAAGAAATCAACCCGGGGTATTCGTTCTCGGAACATGTCGGGCGTCTGCCATTGCAGGTACCTGCCGCGCTGAACATGCTGCTGGACGGATACAAGAAAGCGGACTTGAAGGACTGAACTGCCTTCAGTCAAAGGTGTTGTTCCAACCAAGCCGCCACGCCGCCGGCCATTTGCGGGCGGAAATAGGCGATCATGCGGCCATCGGGGCTGGCGGTGGTTTCGGCGACCCAGGGTGCGACGCCGTGCAGGATGTGGCGGTGCAGGACGATCGCTTCGCCCGGCTGGGCGGGCAGTTTGATGCGCGCGCAGGTGTCAAACACGGTGCGCCGCGCGGCCTGATAGGCGGCGGTTATATCAACGTCGTGCAATTGATCCTGCGGGTGTCCGGCAAGTGCGTCGCGAAACGCGTCACGCATGATGAGATGGCTGCCCTTCCACACCACCAGCGGCGCGGCATCGGCTGGGGCGTCGTTCAGCGGCAGGCCCAGAATGAACTGGTGCGGTTCCTGCACCTTACGCATCTTGTGCGGCCCGACAGCAATCAGCCCGTCCACATGGGCCGCATCGCGGTTCAGACGATAGCGAAAGGCGGCATCGTTTTCACCCGCGCGCGGTTTGGGATAGCCGGGGTACATGACAGACAGCTGGGCCTTGTGCAGGGGCGGCACCGGTCCGATGTAATCAGTGATAAAGTCAAGCGCCGCCCCTGTCAGCGGGCCGGACCCGTCAATTGCCCCTGCAGCATCGTTGTCCAGCGCATCTACGCCGACAAACCATGTGCCCTGACACTGATGCCAGTGGGCCAGCGCCGGGTCGTCCACGGCGCGGCGCGCGGCACCTGCTGCGTGCCTTGCCCAATGCGCCACATCCGGATCAAACGCGAAGCGCGCCCATCCTTTTTGCGCGAAATCCGCTACCATCCCACAGCCTTGCGCAGCATGTTCAGGGCCACCAGCGTCAGGAACACCGCAAAGACGCGTTTCAGCGGCTTGGGGTCCATTGCGTGGGCCAGCTTGACGCCCAGCGGGGCGGTGATCAGCGTCATCGCAACTACAATGCCAAAGGCCACCAGATTGACCGCGCCGATGGTATAGGGCGGGCGCGTTTCGGGCGCGACCTCCAGCATCAGAAACCCGATCACCGATGGCACCGCGATCAGCACACCAAATCCGGCGGCAGTGGCCACGGCGCGATGGATAGCCACGTTATAAAGGCTCATCAGCGGGACGCCGAAACTGCCGCCGCCAATGCCCATCAGCACCGACATGAACCCCATGACCGGCGAATAGATCGCGCGCCGGATGCCGGTCGGCATCGCCTGCCCCAGCCGCCAGTCCGCGCGTCCGAAGCCCATGTAAAGACCGATGATTATACCGAACACTCCGAACACCCCCTGCAAGGTTGAGGATCGCAGCGCCGCCGCAACCAGCACCCCGAGGATCGCCCCGACCGCAATACCGGGCGCCCATGTGCGCAAGATCTCCCAGTCGACAGCGCCCTTCTTGTTGTGGCTGAGAACCGAGCGGAGTGAGGTCACGATGATCGTGGCCAGCGATGTGGCCAGACAGACCTGCATCAATTGCGGGCCGTCATAGCCAAGCGTCTGGAACGCATAGAAAAACGCCGGCACCAGAACAATGCCGCCCCCGACGCCCAAAAGACCGGCCAAAACGCCGGCGAAGGCACCAATGACAAGCAAAAGCGCAAACATCTGCATCAAAAGGGCGGGATCATGCATGGCCTGTATCCTAAAAAGACGGTCGCGCCGTGCTTACACCGGCTCTGACACCGGGGCCAGCGCAGTAATGTGATCCAGTGCCCGCAATACCAGTTCGGGCCCTGCCCCGTCCTTGTGTGCACCTTCGGACAGGGTGCGCCGCCACGCGCGCGCGCCCGGTTTACCGGTGAACAGGCCCAGCATATGCCGCGTGATCTGGTTCAGGCGTCCACCCGCCCGCAAATGGGTTTCGATATAGGGCAGCATGTCATGCACCACGCTGACCGGATCGCTGTCGAAGCCACTGCCGAATATCCGCCGGTCTGCCGCGCACAGCACCGATGCCGGATCATGATAGGCTGCACGCCCGATCATCACGCCGTCCAGCCCGGCATCCAGAAACGCCTGTGCCTGATCCAGAGTGGTGATGCCGCCGTTGACGGAAAGGTGCAGCGCCGGAAACAACCCCTTCATCTGTCGCACCAGATCGTAATCCAGCGGCGGAATATCGCGGTTTTCCTTGGGGCTAAGCCCTTGCAGCCAAGCCTTGCGGGCGTGAATGGCAAACCGGTCACAGCCCGCCGCGCTGACCCGCGCCAGAAAATCGGGCAGAACATGTTGTGGGTTCTGATCATCCACACCGATCCGGCATTTTACCGTCACCTCGACACTGACTGCATCGCGCATCGCCTTGACGCAATCCGCCACCAGCCCGGGCCGCTCCATCAGTACCGCACCGAAACACCCCGATTGCACCCGATCCGACGGGCAGCCGATATTCAGGTTGATCTCGTCATAGCCGGCCTGTTCGCCCAACCGGGCCGCCTGCGCCAGTTCGGCCGGTTCGGACCCGCCAAGTTGCAGCGCAACGGGATGTTCGCTGGCGTCATGTTCCAGCAGATGCAGCGCCCCGCCCCGCACCAGCGCTGGTGCCGTCACCATTTCGGTATAGAGCAACGCATGCCGGGTCATCCGCCGGTGCAGACAGCGGCAATGGCGGTCTGTCCAGTCCATCATAGGCGCAATAGATAAACGCGCGGCCTTTGTGGCTGCGTTCAATGGCATAAAGCAGTCTCCTTTGGTCCGTCGTCGCGTATCGCAGACCTGCGGTGAACACCATACGCAGTTGGCGCCTGTTCTGCCACCCTGCCCGATTGCGAAACCGACAGGCAGCAATGGCGCCAGACTGTGTACGTGCAATGCCGTGGCAGGTGCACTCGCCCGCGACATTCATATGTGGTTGCCCGGTCTAAATCCGCCCGAAAGGCCGGTTTCCTAGCGTCCGTAAGGTTCGATCAGATCGGCCGAAAGCGCGTATCCGATGTCGGCAAGCTGTGTGCTGATTGACGCGGTTCCGAACATGCCGGTGACATTTACAGCTTCAAACAGGCCCGAACTTTCATAAGGCTTTTGCGTGGTTACAAAAACCAACTGGTTGGCCGGCGGCGGCGGCACGTGAATACAGGCACCGACATAGGGCACTAGAATGAACTCCGTCACGCCGGAACCCGAGGTTTCAAGCGGAACGATGTACCCCGGGATACGCACGATTTTGCCGTTGAAATCGGTTCTGACCCCGGATGATGTCGGCTGTTCGGCCCGAAGCGTCGCCATCTCGTCATGGGGCAGAATTCCAAGGCTCTGAAGCCGCTGCGTCACGGAATCGCCACCCGGCGGGATCATGTCGCTCCAGTCCAGATCAAGAACGTCTTCGCTGGCCAGCGACATGCCGGGCGCAATGCCAGTCATCGCAATCAGGCACAGGAATGCACGTCTGTTCAACACTTCGAACACAGTTATCTTCTCACTCCCAGACGTATGGTTCTATCTCGTCCGCAACCATATCATAGCCGATTTCAGCCAGATTGGTGCTGACAGGATTGACCTTGATCGTGCCTTGGACCCAGACCGCTTCGAACATCCCTGCACTGCGCCATGGCTTTTGCGATGTTACGAACACCAGCTGGTTTGGCGGCGGTGGAGGGACATGGATACAGGCCCCGACATAAGGTGTCAGAATGAATTGAGTCACACGGGTACCGCCGGTTTCCAGCGGCAACATATATCCCGGCATCCGGATCTGCGCGCCATCCAGTGCGTCGACGAACTTGTAGGCGTTCGCGTCGAAATCCGGCAACCATGTATCGTTGGCCTCATCATAACTGCCTTCTCCGACAATCTCGGAATAAGGCACCCCTTCGGGAATAAGATCTTCCCAGGTGATTGTGCGGAACGATGTTGCCCAGGCGGGGGTCTGTGCGCCGATCACGGGCAATCCGGCAAGACCAAGCAAAACCGCGCGACGAGTGATCTGCATTTGTCCCTGCCTCCTTTTGCAATCAGTTCCTGACGGTCATGCCGTCGCTTAACGAAAGCCGATACGCCCGCAACGCCGGAAAAAGGCTTGTTCCGGCGGCAGCCAGTATAACCGCAGCCACCACAACCCCTTCGCGGAGCGAAAGTGGTTCGATGGGCAAGTATAAACCGAATGCGGCATCTACGTAAGGACGCAGCACCCACAATCCCGTGTACAAAAGCGCAATTCCAAGCACTGCTGCAATTCCCGCCATCAGCACCGCTTCGAGCATCAGCAGGCCCATAATCGTCAGCGGACGCGCGCCCACCGCGCGCAGGATCGCCATTTCCCGGCGCCGTTCGTTCAGCCCTGAAAAAATCATCGCCGTCATGCCCAACAGCGCAGTGGCCACAACCATGGCCGAAACGGCGATCAGCGCGGTTTCCGCAATGCCGACGATTCCCCAAAGCTCTTGTAATGCCACGCCGGGCAGCACCGCCAAAAGAGGTTCTTCGGGGTATTGGTTGATCGCGCGCTGCAAGGCAAAGACCTGAAGTCGCGATTTCACACCGATCATGGCGGCGGTGATGGCTGCCGGTTTCAGGTCCATCTGCCTGATTTCATCCGGCGTTGTGACCTGACCGGGGATCTGAGCACCGCCTTGCCAGTCAACATGGATGGCTTCGATCGCCTTCAGGCTGACAATCACCGTGCGATCCACCGGCGTTCCGGTTTTGGCCAGAATGCCCGACACCCGAAACGGCTGGTTCTGATGATTGGCAAAAGACGCAAGGCCATGCGCCACGACAAGCGGATCGCCGGTGGAATACCCCAGCGTTGCGGCCACATCGGCCCCGATCACCGCGTCAAACAGATCATCGAACGCCTGGCCTTGGGCAAATTCCAACGCCCTGCCGCCGCGATACTTGTAGCGCAGGAAATACTCGGCCGTTGTGCCCATGACGCGAAACTGGCGGTGCGAATCCCCCAGTGAAATGGGCACGATCCAGTCCACTTCGGGTTGTGCGGCGATGTCCTGATAGCTTTCCCAAGACACATTGTTGGTCGCATTGCCGATGCGAAACACCGAATAAAGCAAAAGTTGCACGGACCCGGACCGCGCACCGACAATCAGATCCGTATCCGAGATCGTATCGCCGAAACTGGCCTTGGCCCCTGTCCGCACCTTTTCGACACCAAGATAAAGCGTAACAGACAGCGCGACCGCAAAAATCGTCAGCCCCACGGTCAGACGGCGCGCCATCAGGCTGCGCAGGGCAAGACGCAGCAGGATCATGCGGCGGCCTCGCGCGTCAGAACGGCAATGTCTTCCATGCGAACGCTGCGATCAAACCGGGGCGCAAGCCGTTCATCATGGCTGACCATCAACAGGGTCGATCCCGCAGCGGCGCATTGCGCAAAAAGCAGATCAAGAAAACTGGCCTGCGCGCCGGCATCAAGGGCGGATGTCGGTTCGTCAGCGACAATCAGCGACGGCGCACCGATCAGTGCCCGCGCGACAGCAACCCGCTGTTGCTGGCCGACACTCAGCCTGTCGGCAGTGGACGACAAAATGATATCGCGCGACAGGCCAAGCGCGTCGGTCAGATCAAGCGCGGCAGCACGTGCATCCCCCGCGCGGGCCCGGCGCGTTGGGGCAAAGCGCAGCGGCAGAAGGATATTGTCAATCGGCGAGGCATAGGGAAGCAGGTTGAACTGCTGGAACACGATACCGATGCTTTCTGCCCGAAAGCGGTCGCGCGCGGCGGGGCGCATTACAGATATCTCGGTTCCGTCCACGCGGATCGATCCGTCTTGAGGTGCATTGATACCGCAGATCAGCGACAGAAGGGTCGACTTGCCCGATCCACTTTCGCCCAGCAGCAAAACGCGTTCGCCCTGCGCGATGCGAAAATCCGGAACCCTGAGGCCGAACGCATCGCGTCCGGCCCAGTGAAATGCAACCTGATCAAGAACCAGTGCAAGATTGGTATCGGCGTCGTTCACCGCGATCCTCGTCAGATCAGTCCCGACAGATCAAGAACCGGTGCATCCCGTTCCACTTCGAAACCTTGCGAACCCTTGTCCGAAATCATCTGCACCTCAACCTCTTGCGCGTTCGGGAAAGCTTCGAAGAACGCAAATTCGATGCGGTTGACCGCGCTCGGATCAGCACAGGTCAGCAGATATTCGGCGTGAAACTCTGTATGGCCTGCCTCTTCTTCCTTGGCGTGATCGTCATGTGCATGATCGTCGCCTTCTTCCTTAGCGTGATCGTCATTTGCGTGGTCATCATGATCATCATGATGCCCGTCTATCAGACCCGCGCTAGAAGATGTGACGGTGCAACCCGCGGCGGCCGGCAGCACGAACAGCGACAACGGCTTGGACAAGGTGGCAATCGCGGTGTCAAGTTTGGCGCGATCCTCGGCTGTTTCAGCGGCGTACTCGAACCCGACAATATCGGCGCCGGGGGCTTCCAGCTCCATTGCGATCTGGCCGTTTTCTATGGCGATGTTCAGAGCAGAATGGCCGTGTTCGTGGGCACCGAGATCGCGTGTTTCCTGCGCAAAAAGCATGGACGGCGCCATCAGGGCAATCATAAGCGATGTTTTATTCATCTTGGTATCTCCTTGTTGAACAGCAAATGTCGGAATCAGGTCTTCATGTCGCGGCACGGACGCGGCCAGCAAGGCTGAGTGTGGCAAAGATCAGGGCAGCGACGCAGACAATGGACGGCCCCGCCGGTGTGTCCAGAACATAGGCCGCCCTCAGCCCGACCAAAGCCGAAAGGCTGCCGATACCTGCCGCCACCAACGCCATGTTTTCGGGCGTGCGGCTAAGCGGTCTTGCGGCAGCGGCAGGGATGATCAGCATGGCGGCGATCAGAAGCACGCCAACCACCTTGATCGCGACAGCAACGGTAATGGCCAGCGCCAGCGTCAGCACAAGTTGTTCGCGCCTTGGATCAATACCGCTGGCATGGGCCAGATCCTCGTTCAGTGTGGCGGTCAGAAGGGCGGACCAGCGCCAGCCGACAAGGGCAACGACCAAAGCCGCCCCGCCCCAGATCACCGCAAGATCCATGCGCGACACGGCAAGGATATCACCGAACAGATACGCCATCAGATCGATCCGGATGCCGGACAGAAACGACACGGCCACCAACCCGAAAGCCAGAGCCGAATGGGCCAGAACGCCCAGCAATGTATCCATGGCATAGCCCCGCCCCGTCAGCAGGTTGACCGTCAGCGCCATCAAAAGCGCGACCACCATTGCCCCGGCGAAAACGGAAATCGACAGAGCCAGAGAAAGAGCGACCCCCAATATGGCGGCATGGGCGGTTGCATCGCCGAAATACGCCATGCGCCGCCATACAACGAAACAGCCCAGCGGGGCCGCAGCCAGCGCGACACCGATCCCGGCCAGCGTCGCGCGCACCATGAAATCATCCAACATTATTCAGCGGCTTCCGTGTGATCGTGTTTTTGGTCGTGGGTATGGTCGTGGTCGTGCCCGTGGTCATGATTATGATCGTGATCATGCCGGTAAAGCGCCAGCGCGCCCAGGGTACCCGAGCCGAACAAGGCGCGGTATTCCGGGGCCGACGCGACCACTTCGGGTGTGCCTTCGCAGCAGACATGGCCGTTCAGGCAGACCACCCTGTCAGACGCGCTCATCACCACGTGCAACTCGTGGCTGATCATCAGGACAGCACAGCCGGTGTCGCGGCGGACCTGTTCGATCTGACGGTAAAACGCCGCCGATCCCGGCTGGTCCAGCCCTTGGGTTGCTTCGTCCAGCAACAACAGGTCAGGTCGTCCAATCAGCGCGCGGGCCAACAGAACACGCTGAAACTGTCCGCCCGAAAGCTGCGACATCTGTGTGTCAGACAGGTCCGGAACCCCCGCCTTTGCCAGCGCGTCATTAATGGCTTCAGCGGCAACACCGCCGGGCAACCGCAAGAACCGCGCCACGGTCATCGGCAGCGTCGGATCGATATGCAGCTTCTGGGGCACATATCCCAGCCTGACGTTTTTACCATAAGTGACCCGCCCGCGCGACGGCTTGACCGCGCCGATGATCGCACGCAGCAGGCTGGTCTTGCCCGATCCGTTCGGACCGACGATGGTTACAATCTCGCCCGGTTCGATCATCAGCGTCACGTGCGCCAATACCGCTTTCGCACCGTAACTGACGCTCAGGTTTTCAACCTCGACAAGGCTCATGCGTCCGCCTTTTCCGCACAGGAAGGACAGACGCCTTCGGCCTCGACAACGGTCTGTTCGATCCGGAAACCGGTTGCCCGCGCAGCCGCGCCCAAAGCCCCCCGCGCCGGTGTTGAATTCGCCTCGGCCACCGATTCGCACAGGCGGCAGATCATGAAGGCAGGTGCATGGGTTTCGCCGGGATGCGAACAGGCGACAAACGCATTCAGCCGTTCGATCTTGTGCGCAAAGCCATGGGCCACAAGGAAATCAAGCGCGCGATAGGCCACAGGCGGCTGTGATCCGAACCCTTCTTCGCGCAACCGGTCCAGAATGACATAGGCGCCAAGCGCACGATGTTCCTGCAACAGGATTTCAAGGACTTTTCTGCGCAC
Organism: Sulfitobacter sp. TBRI5; assembly: GCF_051013555.1. NCBI lineage: Bacteria > Pseudomonadati > Pseudomonadota > Alphaproteobacteria > Rhodobacterales > Roseobacteraceae > Sulfitobacter > Sulfitobacter sp. TBRI5. The sequence goes on from NZ_CP112884.1 coordinate 3,615,788, forward strand.
CGGCGTGAACCGAAGACCCTTTTCAGCACAGCGCTTTTCGGCGGCGGCCAGTCCTTCCGTCACGCAAACGGCGTGGTCGTGACGCACGAACCCCACCGGGGCGGTCGCGTCTTGCGGCGCGTTCGGAACACTACTTGTCATGTTATCACGTTTCTCATAAGAGGGATGCGATGTTATACAATCACATGGAGGACCCGATGTCCAGATTACTCCTGCCCCTCTCGCTTACAGGGGCGCTGCTTAGTGGAACGGCAATTGCCGATGTGCCGCGCGTTGCAGTTGATATCGCGCCGGTTCATTCATTGGTGGCGCGTGTGATGCAGGGCGTCGGCACTCCTGATCTGATCGTGCAACCCGGGGCAAGCCCGCACGAATATTCCCTGCGCCCGTCCGAGGCATCCGCCCTGCAAGAGGCCGATCTTGTGGTCTGGATCGGGGAAGACCTGACGCCCTGGCTGCACGACGCGATTGGGACGCTTGCCAAGGATGCTGCCGTGACCGAGCTTCTGGAAGCGGATGGAACGATGCTTCTGGAGTTTCGCGAAGGCGCGCTTTTCGAAGCCCATGACCATGACGACGAGGACGATCACAAGGATGAGCACGATCATGCGGACGAGCATGATCATAAGGACGAGCACGATCATGCGGATGAAGCACACGCCGATGAAGAAAAGGCGCATGACGACAAGGACCACGCCGATCATGATCATGCACATGGCGAACACGACCCGCACGCCTGGTTGTCGACGCAGAATGCCGCGACATGGCTTAACCTGATCGCAGGGCAACTGTCCGCCGCCGATCCGGAAAATGCGGGAACCTATTTTGCAAACGCCGCTGCGGCACGGGGTGAGATCGAGGCGCTGAACGGTGAAATCAGGGCGGTGCTTGATCCTGTTCGGGGCGGTCAATTTATCGTGTTCCATGATGCCTACCAGTATTTCGAAACCGATTTCGATTTTCCTGCTTCGGGGGCGATTTCGATCAGCGATGCGTCTGATCCCGGCCCTGCCCGGATCACCGAAATTCAGGCCCGTATCGCAGAGCAAGGCATTGACTGCGTTCTGGCCGAACCGCAGTTCAATCCGGACATGGTGGCATCCGTACTTGATGGAACGCAGGCCAGCACCGCCATCATTGATCCCCTCGGCTCGGATATCGAACTCGGTCCGGCGCTTTATCCGCAACTGATGCGCAATCTTGCATCCAACCTTGCCGGATGCCTGTGAGGCTTTGAACCTAGGCGGCGTTCGCAGCCGGTCATGGCGCTGCGAAACGCCTGCCTTCAAAACACTATGCCATGCCGGTGCCCGTAGTGGGTGCCGGCAAGGTTATGATGCCAGCCGGGGTTTGTCCTTCCGCGCCGTGCCAATGAATGAAGTTACCGCAAAAGTCGTCAGGTTTTGTTCTTTTCGACCACTTGATGTTATGTCATTACATTGCACGAATCACGATCACTCAGGAGTCCTAGAAATGGATGCTGTCGCCTCACCCCCGGACGCCCGTCTGCCGGTCACTGTGCTTTCGGGTTTTCTGGGAGCAGGAAAAACAACGCTGTTGAACCGCGTCCTGAACAACCGTGAAGGACGGCGCGTGGCCGTCATTGTCAACGATATGTCCGAAGTGAACATTGACGCCGATCTGGTGCGCGCCGATACCGCACTGTCACGGACAGACGAAACACTGGTCGAGATGTCAAACGGTTGCATCTGCTGTACATTGCGCGACGATCTGCTGGCCGAGGTGCGGCGTTTGGCGGCTGAAAAGCGCTTTGATTATCTACTGATCGAATCCACCGGCATTTCCGAACCTCTGCCCGTCGCAGCGACCTTTGAATTCCGCGATGAAAACGGCGATAGCCTGTCGGATGTGGCGAGACTGGATACGCTGGTGACGGTCGTCGATGCGGTCAACCTGTTACGCGACTATTCCAGCCATGATTTCCTGCGGGATCGCGGTGAAACACTGGGGGAAGAGGACGACCGCACGCTGGTCAACCTGCTGGTCGAACAGATCGAGTTTGCCGATGTCGTCGTGCTGAACAAGGTCGCAGATGCAGCCCTTCATCAGGTTGATGCGGCGCGCAAGATCATTCGCAGCCTTAACGCCGATGCCCGCATCATAGAAACCAGTCATTCGGATGTGCCCGCCGGTGACATATTGAACACCGGTCTTTTCGATTTCGAAAAGGCGCACGAGCACCCGATGTGGGCGAAAGAGCTTTATGGCTTTGCCGATCATGTCCCCGAAACCGAAGAATACGGAGTCGCATCCTATGTTTACCGCGCGCGACAACCCTTTGCGCCCGAGGCGGTGATGGCAGTCCTGAACGGAGATCTGCCCGGCGTGATCCGCGCCAAGGGGCATTTCTGGATCGCAACACGGCCGGAATGGGTGGCCGAGTTTTCGCTGGCAGGCGCGTTATCTTCGATTAAGCCGCTTGGAACGTGGTGGGCCTCTGTTCCGAAAGAACGCTGGCCTGATCATGAAAGTGCGCGCAGTTACATATCCCAACACTGGTGCGAACCATGGGGCGACCGGCGGCAGGAAATCGTGTTTATCGGGGCGGATATCGACTGGGCGAACCTCAGGATGCGGCTGGATGCGGCTTTGGTGCCCGAACATGTCGCAGCGTCGCCCGATGCCCTGCCCGACCTGCCCGATCCCTTTCCCCTCTGGCGCAAAGCCCAGGCAGCCGCATGAGTTTCGCGCGATCATTTGCGCAAGCTGCGCCGGTCGGCGTTCGCGTTGCCGATACGCCCGAAGACCTGAACATGATCGACAGGCCAGATTGCGCGGCAGCGATTTGGCGGCGCCAGACGCCGCCCGCCGTTCAATCATGGATCAATGAGCTTTCCGGGGCGCAGCTGCCTGTGGCACGGCAGGTTCTGCAGCCCGGCATGGTACGTGATGCGATCGGTCAGGCCTGCAAAACCGCCCAGACACCCCACACCCCCGAGCGTGATCACCTGATCGAGGACATAGCAGCCCTTGCCGAAATGTTTGCACGGCTGATGCGCGCACCGTCCCTGCAAATTCGTCTGGAGCGGGTTACAACAAATGCCTGTCGGAAATTCCACATCGACCGTCTGTCGGCGCGGCTGATCTGCACGTATCGCTGAACCGGTACGCAATACGGCACGTCGGTTAATGGCAGCGAACCAAACCGCGTGTTTACGGTTCCGACCGGCTGTCCGGTTGTTCTGCGCGGATCGCAGTGGCCGGAACACCCGGCATCCCGCCTTTTGCATCGTTCGCCCCCGATCGAAGCGACAGGCGAAACGCGGCTGGTGCTGGTGCTGGACCCGATTACCGATCCGAAACAGGCATGATGTCAGGCAATCTGGGAACCACCACCCTTAAACGCAGGCGCAGACCAGACGATCACATGCGCGCGTATGATGCCCTGCCTGCAGATTTGCGAAGCTGGCTGGCCGATGCCGTGCTGCCTTGGTCGCCCGCCTCATGCCGCCGCGTCTGGGACAGGGCACGCCGCAAGGGTCTAAGCACAGAGGACGCACTGTGTCTGTTGTCGCGCACCGAATGCAACACGCTTGCGCGCGAGCGCCATCAGGGATTTTGGCGGTAATGCGAAACGCCCGACACCGTGCCCGGCCGCGCGCTACCAGATCTGGCTGAAACCCACAGGCGCATCAGACGGCAGCACATCGGACCGTCCGGCGGCCTGAACCGACAAACCGGTGGCAAGATCACGCACAAGAGCCAGACCTGATTTCAGTTCGGCATTGGAAAACGATGTCAGGACGGCCATTGCATCGGTACCAGATCCGGCAGCCGTGGCTGTTTCAGCCACGCGCAAATGTGACTTCGTCAGCTCCGACAGGCCGGTTTCGCGTCTGACAAAAGCCTGATGCACGGGGGCAATCGTTTCCTTGCCGATCAACTGCATCAGGTACATCAGGCGTTTGCTTTCCTGAAACGCACCCACTGTCGTCTCGGCCATTTGTGGCACCGATGAAACCGTATCAACGCCACCACTGACTGCTTTACGCATGTCCATGAACCGGTGGGATTCGCCGGTTGTCAGATAACGGTGTGGCCCGTATTCCGGCGGGATCGCATCCTGACCCAGAAACACAGGTGAAAACGGCGCGGCCAGCGCACCACACGCAGCGTGCCAAATCAGAACAAGGCCCGGATCGGTTGCGGGCAGAAGCGGCACCACCTGCCCGTACCCTGCCGTATCACCGGTCAGTTTTTCTGTTCTGACGGCCCAGATCATATCGTCCAGCCCGATTCTCTCGGGCCGGGCCGCGCGGGCCTGCATCTGTTCTTCGATCCATTCGATACCGGCCCAGCGGCCCTTGCCATCGCCGTAAATCGCGTTGGCATCAAACCTGCCGTCCTGATACCAGCCCTGATCGCGCGCGAAGCTGACGAAATTTGGCGAATAGAGAAAATCAGGATGTCCCGGTTCGTCTACAGGAACCTCAAGCACATAGCCGGGGCGCGCGGCGCGGATACTGTCCGCCCCCAACCGTTCCGCCACCCAAAGCCCCTGCCCGCCAGCGAACTGGATCATCACCCAGGCCTCCTCGCTATCGGCAAAGATGTGAGAGTTGCCCCCGTAAGTCGCCTCGCCATGGCTGGCGATCAGGGCGGCGCAAAGCTGAACCGCGCCGCGCGCGCTGGTGGCGCTTTCCAATGCGCACCGCGCAAGATCGCTATAGTTCAGCCCCGCCTGATCCTTTGGCGTCACATCGCGCAATTCGGCCCGAGACGTGGACCAGACATCGCGCACCGCCACGCCCGCTTCGTTCACTCCGCCGTTGGTGATCGGCGCAGGCACACCCAGATAGTAGGAATAGCTGACCCGCATATGACGCAGTGCATGGCCGGTGCGGGGCACCGTTATTCTGCGTCCGGGCATATCGGCATCAGGGCCAACACCGGCCTCGAACGTCGTGCCCGTTGCATGATCGGCGGCGGGCACGATCTCCAGCCAGTGCGAGGATGGTTCATCGCCATACCCGGCAAGCCATGCGTGGCCTGTCCGGCTGTGGTTCTTGCCGACATAGAGGGCGTAGCTCATGCTGGTTCTCCGGTCTTCGTGGTTATGCTGTAGGGTGGGTCAGCAGATTGCGATCCGATAGCACCAAATCGACCGGCTTGCACAGCTTATCGCCCGATGAATTCGGCCCGCTTTTCGCCAAGCGCGGCGCACAGAAAATCAACAAACAGCCGCACACGGCGCACCCGCTGAAGATCGCCATGCAGCAGGACCCATGTTGATCTGCTGGTGTCAAACGCAGTTCCGGGCACGCGCTGCAATTCGGGAAACCGGGCCTGAACCCATGCCGCCAGCACTGTCATTCCGGCCCCCGCACGCGCCATCTGCAAATGCATGGCAGGATCGGGAATGTTATGGCGGATGCGCGCCTTGGGGAACGGCGAATTGCGAATATGTTCAAGAAGCTCAGGCACTTCGCCGTAACCGATCCAGGTCAGCCCCTGCCCTTGCGGACCGGCGACGGGAAGCATGCGATCCAGATAATCAGCAGCCGCATAGGTGCCGATGGCCAGCGGAAAAAGCTTGCGCCCCACTACATCGTCTTCGACCTTGCGGGTATGGCGGATCGATACGTCAGTTTCCAGCCGCGCGATGGACGTGATGCCATATGACAGGTTCAGGTCGATTTCGATTTCCGGATAAAGCAGCGCAAATTCAGCCAAAACAGGTGCCAGCAGATAATGGGCCGTCATCGGATCCGCCGCCACGCGAATGCGCCCTGCCGCCTCTCGGTCAAGCCCTTGCACAGCGTTGAACCCTTTAAGCAGCGCCGCCTCGGCCTCCAGCGCCTGAGGCAACAGCGCACGCCCCGACTCGGTCAGGCGCAGGCCTACGGTTCCGCGCCGGAACAACTGCGTTCCAAGCCGCGCTTCCAGCGCTTCGATCTGGCGTCGGATCGTGGCGTGGGTGCCCTGGGATTGTTCCGCCGCGCCGCGCAGCGATCCGGCACGGGCTACAGCCAGAAAGGCGGGAAGCGATTTCCAATCCATCATGGTGGAACGATTTTGAACCGCATTGGGCAAGAATTGTCAATATTCAGACCCAAATTGATACACTAGATCACCGGTATCAAATGCACGATTTCACGGAGATACCGATATGTCTGCCACCCTGAGAGCCTGGAGCATCAGAAGATACGGAAAGCCCGACCAGCTTGAACCCGTCGAGCGCCCGATGCCAGCGCCCGGCCCGACCGAAATCCTGATCCGGATCCACGCCTCGGCCGTCACCCGTGCTGACGGGATGATGCGGGCGGGACAACCGCGCTTTGCCCGCGCGTTTCTAGGTCTGCGTCGCCCCCGTAATAATCTGAGCGGCACGGGCCTGTCCGGCGAAGTAATCTCAATCGGAACCGGCGTAAGCCGTTTTGCAGCGGGCGATGCGGTTTTCGGCGAGGCCGGAATGCGCTTTGGGGCCAATGCCACCCACATATGTCTGGATGAAAACGGTGTTCTGATGAAAAAGCCGGCCAGCCTGCCGCATGAAGACGCTGCGGTGATGTGTGACGGCCCGCTGACCTCGTTGCACTTTCTGCAAACGGTTGCGTCCTTGCAAGCGGGTAAACGGGTGCTGATCCTGGGGGGATCGGGCAGCCTGGGCAGTGCAGGCGTGCAGATCGCTGCCGCGATGGGGGCAACTGTCACGGCCACGACCAGTGCGCGCAATACGGGCCTTGTTGCCGATCTGGGGGCCCATCACGTCATTGATTATAAACAGGAAGAGCCGCTGAGAGGAAACGCGGAATATGACGTGATTTTTGACACGCTGGGCGTCACCTCGTTCAGTCACGCGCGCAACAGCCTTGCACAAGGTGGCCGATACATCTGCCCGGTTCTGTCGTTGAATCTGCTGGGGGCAATGGTGCAAACGTCTGCGTTCGGGTCGCGCAAGGCACGTTTTTCGGCGGCCGGGCTTCAGAAACCTGAATATCTGCGCGGGCTTCTTGAACAGCTGACAGACATGAGCGGAAACCACACACTCGCCCCCGTCTTTGACCGGATTTATCCGCTGGACGATCTGGTTGCCGCACATCAGCACATGGAAACCGGGCACAAGCGCGGGAACATCGTGGTGGTCTGAGGAATTGCGCCCGAGTTCGCATCCAAACGGCAGGATCGGGATTCTTAACCGGGCCAGACGGCAAACTGCCTATCCGATGTCGTCCAGTTGGCAGATCATTTCCGGCCCGCCGGGCGGGGTAAACATCGCCTCGTCACCTTTTGTCCACAGCATTGCAGGCCCATCCACCCAGATATCGCTTTCGTATCTGGCACCAGATGCGGCAGGTACGGCTGGCAGCACAATGGCGTTTTCCAGCCATTTCAACGTGACAAGAGGCGTTTCTGCGTTGATGAACACGGCACTGAGGCCGGCGTTCAGATCGGGGCAATCAAAGGCAACGGGGCCAAGTGAAACACCATGATCATCGGCACCGCGGGAGGCGGCATACCCTTCGCGGATTTCATGGATGCGCATCGCGTAAGCGTTGGCAACGCAGGTTTCCATCGGCAGATCGGATGTCCAGCAGGCATCGCGCCCCTTGATCCAGCCGCGTTGCATCGCTTTCAATTCGGCCTGACGATCCGCGCCAAGCGCTGAATCATTCAGCGCCAGCCGGTACAGGCGGTCAAGTTCGACATCAAGTTCCGCCAGCATGTCACTGGCACAAATGGCCTTTTCGGCACTGCTGTCCGCCTTGGCACAGTCAAAGGCCGGCGTTGCGGACAGGGCAACCCCCGGCGCAACGAAAGATATCAGAGCAATCCAGAAACTGGTGCGAATGTGGTGAGTTGCCATTTTGCGTGCCTTATAAGATACCCGAATGCGCCTCAGCCTAGCGGCGCTTTGCGCGCCCTCCAATCGTTGCACAGGTCACGATTTCGCATAGGTCAGGCCAGCGACGGCAACCACAAAACGATACTGGGGAAAGCAACCAGCAGCGCGATGGTCACACCATCGGCAATGAAGAACGGCGTGACGCCTTTGAACACGTCCTGAACGCTCAGATCGTCGCGCACCCCCGCCACCACAAAGCAGTTTAGCCCGATGGGCGGGGTGATCAGACAGAATTCGGCCATCTTGACCACCAGTATCCCGAACCAGATCGCGCACATCGGCCCCGACATGCCAAAGGCACTGTCTGCCGCGCTGACAAATTCGCCACCGTTCAGCGCCATGACCGCCGGATAGACAACCGGCAGAGTCAACAACAGCATGCCGATGGCATCCATGAACATGCCCAGCACCGCATAGGCCAGCAATATGCACACCAGAATCAGCATCGGCGAAACGGTCAGCGATGATATCCAGTCGGCAAAAGCCGAAGGCAATTCAGCGAAACCCAGAAACCGTACGTAGATCAGAACGCCCCAGATGATGGTAAAAATCATCACTGTCAGTTTCGCGGTTTCCAGCAGGGCCGATTTAAGCTCGGTCCAGCGCATGCCATGAAACAAGGCCATGCAAAACACGATAAACGCGCCAACCGCCCCGCCTTCGGTGGGGGTGCCCCACGCATCGCCAAAGGGGTTGTAGACAAAGAAGATGATGATCACGACAACGGCCACGATCGGCAATGCAGGGGGCAGCGACAGGAACCGCTCTTTCCAGGTGAACCCGCGCACCGGCGGACCGACCGATTTGAACACCACGGCAATGCCGATGATCAGGATCGCATAGACCACGGCGGAAAACATACCCGGTATGAAACCGGCCAGCAGCAATTTCCCGACATCCTGTTCCACGATAATGGCATAAATCACCAGGATCGCCGAAGGCGGGATAAGCGAGGCAAGCGTGCCCCCCGCGGCGACGACACCGGCGGCGAATTGTTTGTTATAGCCGATTTTCAGCATTTCGGGGATGGCAATGCGCGCGAACACCGCCGCCGTGGCCACCGATGCGCCCGACACGGCGGCAAAGCCGGCCGTGGCGAACACCGTAGACACCGCCAACCCGCCCGGCACCCATGCGATCCAACGTTTTGCCGCCTCGAACAGGGCGCGGGTCAGGCCCGCATAATAGGCAAGATATCCGATCAGGATAAAGGTCGGGATCAGCGACAGTGCCTGCGAGGACACTTTGGAATGGGGCACCTGCCCCGCGGTCTTGATGCCAACGGTCAGCGCCCAGCCCAGATGTTCCATCCCGAAATCGCGTTTCGCCCAGAAAATCAGGACCAACCCGACCAGCCCCGCAAGACCGGCGGCAAAGGCCACCCGCATGCCCAGCACCACCATCACCAACATGCCGCCGGACACCCACAGCCCAAGTTCGATTGGTTCCATGTGCCTAGTCCCGCCCGTCCAGCTGTTCGGCCTCGGCGCGGGCCTGGGTTGCGATATCCTGGATCAGCGGCACCGCCACCGGGCTGTCCAGCCCCAGAACCAGCGCGCGCCCGTAGCCCCATAATTGCAGGACCAGACGCAGGCACAGAACCGAAAACGCAACCGGTGCCAGCAGTTTCGCAGGCCAGATCGGGATGCCGATGTCGATCGAACTGTCACGGCTCCACAATGGGGCGGAGAAATCGAAACTGCGCTGGAAATGGGCCCAGCTGCCCCAGACCAGCGCGATCATCAGCACCAGCATCAGAATGATCGAAATGCATTCGGCCGCCCAAAGCGCACGCCCCTTCAGCCGTCCGATCAGGATATCCATGCGGATATGCCCGCCGTCACGCTGGGTATAGGCGATGCCCATAAAGGCAATCAGCGGCATGATCTGTTCGATCCAGTCCACATATCCCGCCAATGGCGCATTGAAAAACTTGCGCCCGCCCACGGAATAGACGGCCAGAAACATCAGGGAAAACACAGCCAGTCCGCTGATCAGGGCAAACTGGCGTTCCAGATGGTGAAGGCTGCGATCCCAGCGGCTGAGCCGGCTGTCATCGACAAGCACAGCAGAAGTTCCGGCCATGCGGGCGTCCTTTGGTTCGGGAAAAAGGGATCAAGGACAGCGGGCGACCCCAAACAAGGCCGCCCGCGTGATTGATCAGTTGGACATTTGCGCCTGTTTCAGCGTCGACATCACAAGATCATAAAGCTCTTGTGCGGGCAGACCCTGCGCGCTCATGTCGGCCAGCCACTGTTCGCGGATCGGATCGGCGGCAGCAGCGCGGAATTCGGCGATCACATCATCCGCGATCACAACTTTTTCCACTTCCTTTTCGGCCAGAACCGCTTCCCAACGTTCCAGCAACTCGGCGTAGTTCGCCAAATAGTGTTCAATCGCCTCGTCAACCGAACTGTCCAGCGCGGCGCGATGTTCGTCGCTCAGCGCGGCATAAGCATCGGTGTTGACCACGACCGGGCAGTTGACGGTGCCGGGGTTCAGGTTGGCTGTCCACCAGTCGGCTTCGTTGATCGTGCCAAAGGACAGGTGCGCGTGCTGGGCAAAGGCAACAGTATCGACAACACCGCTGGCCATCGCGTTGAAGGCCTCTGTTGCGGGTACCGATGTTGGCACACCGCCGACGCTTTCGAAGGCCTTACCGATGCCACCGGTGGCGCGTACGCGCATGCCGTCAAACGCATCCAGTGTGGTGCGCGGATCGCCGGTGCCGACGATATTGTATTGCGGCATGGGCGAAGTCATCAGCAGCTTTGCGTTCCAACGTGCCAGATCGGCCTGCACGGCGGGATGCGCATAGACCGCGTGGCTGACCGCCACTTCTTCTTCCAGCGTGTTCACGCCCAGAAACGGCAGTTCCAGCACCGTGATGGTCGGATTCTTGTCTGCATGATACCCGGCACAGAATTGTGCCATTTCGATCGCGCCAATTGAAATCCCGTCCAGATTCTCGCGCGGTTTGCTAAGCCCGCCGTAACTGACGTTCATGGTGAATTCGCCATTGGTCTTTTCGCTGACCAGTTCAGCCAGTTTTTCAACATGCTCGGTAAACGCACGTCTTTTGCCCCAGACCGAAACATTCCATTCCGTCGCTGCCGCTTCGGAAATAAAAGAAACACTCACAGCCGCCGCAACGGCTCCGGTTAACATCTTGTTCATGTAATTCTCTCCCTTTGTGCACCCCTCTCTTCGGGGCACTTGAGGTAAACCTAACCGGAGGAGCACCGGGTGCCAACCCTTGAGGCGCAAACCGTCCATCTGGCCCGCGCCCTCACGGGCAAATTGCGTCCGTAGCCAAAGGACGCATCACCGACGTATCAGGACTGCGCGGCGGTGTGGGGTTATCCCGTATTTTTGGCAAAAAGAAGTGTTGGCGGAGTACAGTTTGCCCACCCCGCATATCAAAGCCGCTAGCCTGCTTGCGCGACTTCGGACAGAACCGGGGGCGTATCAAAGCCGTTGCGCCACATCACAAGGGCCATGACCGGGTGATCATGGGTTTCCATCGCGTGCGGCTGATTGCTGGCATGAAAACAGGTGTCACCGGCGCGCAGAACCTCGGGCGATGCACCCTCGCGCATGAACTCGGCCTCGCCTGCGATAACCAGATACATCTCTTCCGCAGGGTGATGGTGCCAGGGGTAATGCAGATGCGCGGGCATATAGACGACCCATGCAAACATCTGTGCGCTGATATAGGCGCCATCCTTGCCGATCAGGCAATAGCAGCCAAAGCGGTCCATGAAATGTTTGCCGATGCCGGTGCCTTTGTAGGTTTCGCGCCATGTGGCCACCGGCCCTGCCGCGACAAAGGCATCGCGCAACCCTGCGTAACGATCTGAAAACAGACCGGTTTCGCGCGCTAGGTAGTCCGCGCAAGGGGCATGGAACGGCACCACGGCTTGCGGCGTCACGTCATCGGGAAAGGCGCAAAAATCCTGTGTTTGCGGGTGGGACAGGAGGGCGGCGCGCGCTTGCTTTAGCAGTGTTTCGAAATGCGGGTCTGTCACGGGATCACCACGATATTGCCGACATGGGCCTTGTCAATGAACGCCTGCTGGGCCGCATGCAGATCGTGCAGCGGATAGGTCGCCCCCAGAACGGGGCGAATTTCGCCGCGTTCGATATAGCTGACCAGATCTTTAAAGACATGCGGCGGCAGAACGGTAGAGCCGGTAAACGTCAGATCCCGCAGATAAAGCGTACGCAGGTCCAGATCCACAACCGGACCGGCGATCGCGCCGGAACAGGTATAGCGCCCGCCGCGTTCCAGAACGTCGATCAGAGTGCCGAAATAAGGCCCACCAACAATGTCCGCTACCACCGACACGCTGTCCTGTCCGATGGCCGAGCCAAGGGCCACGCGAAGGTTTTCAGGGTTACGTGGCAAAAGGGCGTCTGCCCCGAGAGGCGCAAGCGCGCTGTGTTTGTTTTCAGAGGCCAGCGCCACAACCCGCGCGCCCCGCCGTTTGGCCAGCTGGATCAGCGCCGAGCCGACGCCCCCCGATGCACCGGTGACAAGCACACTGTCCCCGTCCCCGACGCCGGCACGGTTCAGCATGCCTTCGGCTGTGGAATAGGAACATGGAAACGTCGCCAGTTCGGCATCGGATAACGGGCTGTGCACAGGCGCTACGTTGCGAAAATCGACGCAAGTGAACTGGGCAAAGCCACCGTCCCGCTCGGACCCGAAATAACCGGTTTTGGTCTTGTCCAGCGGATCATCCCAGTCGCGCAGCCAGCAATCGACCATGACACGTTTGCCCATCAGCGCGGGATCGGCCTCGCTGCCGGTGGCCACGACAATGCCCACGGTATCTGCGCCCTGAATGCGCGGAAATCCGATCGGGGCACCGCCCCAGGACGGATCGGCATCATCCAGACTGTCATAGGCTCCGCCCGTCGTGGCCTCGGTCACAGCCTTGGAATACCAGCCCGTGCGCGTGTTCACATCGGTGTTGTTAAGCCCGCAGGCGCCGACGCGGATCAGAACATCTGTCGGGCCGACATGCGGCACCGGCCAGTCCGTCTTCCATTGCAGAACATCCATATCCCCGTGCGCACTCAGCACCATAGCGTTCATGGTTTCGGGGATTGTCATGATGCGCCCTCCTGTTGCGGTATCCGGTCTGGCCGGGCTTGCGTGATGCAACCGGCGACCGTTCTGCCGTTGACGATCAGAAAAGGCGGTTTTCTTCGTATCCGTATGTCTGTGCGCGACGGCGATTGACAAGGTGACGACTTTTTTTGCCGGTTTGGTGCGTTTTTGTCTTGCGGCGCGGGGCACAGCGCGGCCCATTGGCGGGGTGGGCCTGCGCTTTTCAGCGGCGGGCAAAGCGGAATACGGAAAAGGGGCAACATGGACGAAGATCTGTTTTTGAAGGGGCTGGAGCGTCGCAAGGCAACGCTGGGTGCTGAATATGTGGAAAAGAATCTGGCGGCGGCGGATGAATTCACCCGCCCCTTTCAGGAAGCGATGACCGCATGGTGCTGGGGTTTTGGCTGGGGTGATGATGCAATTGATGCGAAAACCCGCAGCCTGATGAACCTGTCGATGATCGGGGCGCTGGGCAAGATGAACGAATGGGAAATCCATTGCCGCGGTGCGATCACCAACGGGGTCACGGCCGAAGAAATCCGCGCCACGGTACATGTGGTAGCGATCTATTGCGGGGTGCCGCAGGGGCTGGAGTGTTTTCGGGTGGCGCGCAAAGTGCTGGAAGAAAAAAACATGCTTTAGGGGACGGCGGCAAAGGCGCGGGTTTGCAAATGTGTCGCCCGCACATGCCACGCCGAAACAATATGTCACACCTGATTTCGCGCGCCCAAGTCAGCATAAAGGGCGCAATCCGGAGCCTTTACCGGTCTGACCATTACGGCAATTTACAACCTATCGCCGCGAAATATAGGCTTTTTCCTGTTTCTTCGCGACGGATTTACAGCCAAAACACGGCGCGGGGAAAAAACTTTACACCGAAAACGTTGTTTTCCCGAGGCTTATTCCTTTCTTTTCAGTTGCGGCTATGATCACCGCAACACCGGTTCGGAACGGGGCGCATTCAGGGCAGGAGGAGGCCCGCGCCGCAAGAACGATCCGGCGCACCATGCCACATTCGGGAGGATCCAAGATGACCGAGCATAACACCACCGCATCTGCCAGCGGCAAAACCCACGCGCCTTCGGCGGATATCGTCAAAAACGCCCTAATCGATGAAGCGAAATATGATGCGCTTTATGCGGCGTCGATCAAGGACCCTGATGCATTCTGGGGCGAACAGGGACAGCGTGTGGACTGGATCAAACCCTATTCCACCGTCAGGGATGTGACCTATGACTACGGCAAGGTCGCGATCAACTGGTACGCAGACGGCACACTGAATGTATCGGCCAACTGCATCGACCGCCATCTTGAAACGCGCGGCGACCAGACGGCGATCATCTGGGAACCCGACAGCCCCGAAGAAGACGCCAAGCACATCACCTACAAGGAATTGCATCGTAACACCTGCAAGATGGCCAACATTCTGGAGAGCCTTGGCGTGCGCAAGGGGGATCGCGTGGTGATCTACCTGCCGATGATCCCCGAGGCAGCCTATGCCATGCTGGCCTGTGCCCGGGTCGGCGCAATCCACTCCATTGTGTTCGCAGGGTTTTCACCCGATGCGCTGGGCGCGCGTGTGAACGGATCGGACGCCAAGGTGGTGATCACCGCCGATTACGCCCCGCGCGGTGGGCGCCAGACACCACTGAAATCCAATGCCGATGCGGCGCTGCTGCACTGCAAGGACAGTGTAAAATGTCTGGTGGTGAAACGCACCGGCGGGCAAACCACATGGACGTCGCGTGATTATGATTACAACGAAATGGCGCTTGAGGCGGACGAGTATTGCGCACCCGCCGAAATGAACGCCGAAGACCCGCTGTTCATTCTTTATACATCCGGATCGACAGGCCAGCCCAAAGGGGTTGTCCACACGACAGGCGGTTATCTGGTCTATGCCAGCATGACGCATGAATACGTCTTTGATTACCATGACGGCGATGTGTTCTGGTGCACCGCAGATGTGGGCTGGGTTACCGGGCACAGCTATATCGTTTATGGCCCGCTGGCCAATGGCGCGACCACGATCATGTTTGAGGGTGTGCCGACTTATCCTGATGCCAGCCGGTTCTGGCAAGTGTGCGAAAAGCACAAGGTGAACCAGTTCTACACGGCCCCCACCGCTATTCGCGCGCTGATGGCCCACGGCGATGAGCCGGTGAAGAAATGTGATCTGAGCGATCTGCGCATTCTGGGCACTGTGGGCGAGCCGATCAATCCCGAGGCGTGGAACTGGTATGATCAGGTGGTTGGCGGCGGGCGGTGCCCGATCGTGGACACATGGTGGCAAACCGAAACCGGCGGTCATTTGCTGACCCCACTGCCCGGCGCGCATGCGACCAAACCCGGTTCGGCGATGAAACCGTTTTTCGGCATTGAACCGGTGATCCTTGACCCGCAATCCGGTGTCGAAATCCATTCCAACCCCGCCGAAGGTGTGCTGTGTCTGAAAACAAGCTGGCCGGGGCAGATGCGCACCGTCTGGGGCGATCACGACCGGTTCCAGCAAACTTATTTCAGCGACTATAAAGGCTACTATTTCACTGGGGACGGGGCAAAACGGGACGCCGATGGCGATTACTGGATCACGGGACGCGTCGATGACGTGATCAACGTTTCGGGCCACCGCATGGGCACCGCCGAAGTGGAAAGCGCGCTGGTGGCGCACGCCAAGGTCGCCGAGGCCGCTGTGGTCGGGTATCCGCACGACATCAAGGGACAAGGCATTTATTGCTATGTCACGCTGATGAACGGCGAAACCCCGTCAGACTATTTGCGCAAGGAATTGCGCAACTGGGTCCGTACCGAGATTGGCCCGATCGCCAGCCCCGATGTGATCCAGTGGGCGCCGGGCCTGCCGAAAACGCGTTCGGGCAAGATCATGCGCCGGATCCTTCGCAAGATCGCTGAGAACGATTTTGGCAGTCTGGGGGATACATCGACACTGGCCGACCCGTCGGTGGTGGATGATCTGATCGAAAACCGGGGGAATTCCTGATGTCCGTGACAACGCAAACGCAAGCCGCCGTTCTGATCCTGCTGGGCCCGCCCGGTGCCGGAAAGGGCACACAGGCCCGCATGCTGGAAGAAAAATTCGGCCTTGTGCAACTGTCCACCGGTGATCTGCTGCGCGCGGCCGTGGCCGCGGGTACGCCAGCAGGCAAGGCGGCAAAGGCGGTGATGGAAGCGGGTGAACTGGTCAGCGACCAGATCGTGATCGATATCCTGCGCGACAGGCTGGCCGAACCCGATTGCGCCAAGGGCGTGATCCTTGACGGTTTCCCCCGCACGACCGTACAGGCGCAGGCGCTTGATGCGCTGCTGGCGGAAAGCGGGCAGAAAATCAACGCAGCCATCAGCCTTGAGGTCGACGATGCGGCGATGGTGACGCGGATATCGGGGCGCTTTACCTGCGGTGGATGCGGCGAAGGCTATCACGATACGTTCAAGCCGACTGCCGAAAAGGGCAAATGCGATAAATGCGGCAGCACGGATATGAAACGCCGTGCGGATGACAACGCCGAAACCGTCGCCTCGCGGCTTGAGGCGTATCACGCACAGACCGCACCGCTGATCAGTTATTACGACGCCAAAGGCGCGTTGCAAAAAATTGACGCGATGGGGGATATCAACGATATCGCGTCGCGCTTGCAGGCGATGGTGGCCAGGGCCACCGGCTGAACCCAGCGCTTCGGGCCAAGGGAATGGCGCGCGGGTCATGGACAACGCGCGCCAAGCGTGGCACCTGATGCAAAATTCTTCAGGCGGTTCACCTTATGGCTTCTTCCTTTGTTCCCGGCCCCGACACGTTTCGCGATTATCGCGATGTTCTGGGCTGTTTCGGATCCGGCGTGACCATCGTTACCGTGGCAACACCGGACGGGCCGATGGCGATGACGGCGAATTCGTTCTCGTCCGTTTCGCTGGACCCGCCGCTGGTGTTGTGGTCGGTGGCCAAATCATCGCGCCGCTATCAGCCGTTTTTTGAAGCGCCCCATTTCGCGATTCACGTTCTGGATGATACCCAGCAAGATGTGGCACTGCATTTCGCGGCCCATGGCAACGGGTTTGACCGGTTTTGCTGGGCGCATAATGATGACGGCGTACCGGTGTTGCAGGACCGTCTGGCACTGTTTGAATGCCGCACCTTCGGACGGCACGATGCGGGTGATCATACGATCATGGTCGGGCAGGTGTTACGCGCCGCGCGCGGCACCGGGGCGGGTCTTGCCTTTGATCAGCGCCGCTATGGGCGGTTCCAGCCGTTTGAAGCGGACTGACCGCGACCCATCCGAAAAAAGGACACGTACCCGCAATGCGCCCCAGCCTGAAACAACTTGAAGCGTTGATCTGGGTGGCTGATCTGGGCAGTTTTCGCAAGGCGGCTGACCGGCTGAACACGACACAGCCCAACATTTCGGCGCGTATTGCCGGGCTTGAAACACTGCTGGGCGTGCGTCTGATGGAACGCGATGCGGGATCGGTGCGTCTGACGGCCAAGGGGCAGGATGTACTGGGCCACGCGCGTCAGGTTCTGAACGCGACACAGGCGCTGGTGCAATCGGCAAGCGAAGCCGCGCTTTTTGACGGGACGCTGCGGCTGGGTGTGACGGAAATGATCGTGCACACATGGCTGCCCGATTTTCTGGGTCAGTTGAAAACACGGTTTCCGACGATTCAGGTGGAACTGACTGTCGACATGGCGGTCAGTCTTGAAAAACAGCTGGCCGAACGCACGCTGGATCTGGCCCTGCAGAACGCCCCGTTCCACCGCGCGGTCAGCGGAGAAATTCCGCTGAGCACCTACCCGTTGATCTGGGTTGCGGCCCCGTCGCTGGGCTTGCAGGATCTTGATCCCGTCAGGCTGGACGATCTGGCGCGCCATCCGGTCCTGACCCACGGGCGCGACACACCGCTATATGCGCAGACCGCCGCGCATTTCGGGCAATAACGCGATGTGCCTGTACGGCTGGTTCCATCCAGTTCGCTGACGGCCTGCCTGCACATGGCTGTCAACGCGATGGGCATCGTCACCGTTCCGGCCGCAATGGTCCTTGATGAAATCGCGGGCGGGGCGCTGGTTGCCGTGCCCTATGGCTGGACCCCCGAGCCGTTACAGTTCTATGCCCGCTATGATGCGCAAAAGGCGATGGATTTCGTGCAGACCGCCGCGCAGCTAGCCCGCAAGGTCGCGGCCGAGTTCAACGCAGCCCACGGTATCTGAGTATAAAATTTTGTGATCTTTATTATCCAATTAAATAGTTGGAACCTATATTAAACTTGTGTCTACTCTGCCGCGGAACTGTTTTTCGGGAAAAGGGCTGCTGGGCATGGATGCATCTTTGATACGGCTGGGCGTGGATATCGGCGGCACATTCACCGACGTTGTGCTTGAGCGGGGCGCAGAGCAGTTTTCAACCAAGGTGCTGACCACCTATGGCGCACCCGAAGATGCCATTCTGGATGGCACCGCACAGGTCTGCGCCAAGGCGGGAATTGATCCGTCCCGGATCGGGCAGATCATTCATGGCACCACACTGGCCACCAATGCGCTGATCGAACGGCGCGGCGCGCGCACCGCCCTGATCACCACGCAGGGGTTTCGCGACGTGATCGAAATGCGCACGGAATCCCGCTTTGAACAATATGATCTGAATATGGTGCTGCCCGACCCGCTGCTGCCGCGCCAGAACCGGTTTACGCTGCGCGAACGGATCAGCGCCAAAGGCAAGGTGCTGATCCCGCTGGAGCGCGCCGAGATCGAGGCACTGGCCGAAGATATCCGCACCGCACGCTTTGACAGTGTCGCCGTGGGGCTGATCCATTCCTATCTGAACGACATCCACGAACGCATGGTGCGCGATGTGCTGGCGGAAATGTTGCCGGATGTGATGGTTTCGCTGTCCTGCGAAGTGTCGCCGCAGATGCGCGAATATGAAAGGTTCAACACCACGGTCGCCAACGCCTACATCAAGCCGCTGATGAAAAGCTATCTGGGCCGGCTTGAGGGACGATTGGCCGAGGCCGGTGTGCGCTGTCCGATTTTCCTGATGCATTCCGGCGGCGGCATTATCTCGATCGAGAGCGCGGCGGAATTTCCGGTTCGGCTGGTTGAATCCGGCCCCGCGGGCGGCGCTGTTTTTGCCGCCAACATCGCGGCGCGTTATGGGCTGGACAAGGTACTGTCCTTCGACATGGGCGGCACAACGGCCAAGATTTGTCTGATCAAGAACCAGACCCCGAAAACCGCGCGGGTGTTCGAGGTGGCGCGTACCTACCGGTTCAAAAAGGGATCGGGCATGCCGATTTCCATTCCGGTCATCGATATGGTTGAAATCGGTGCCGGTGGCGGATCACTGGCCCATGTTGACGCGATGCGCCAGATCCGCGTCGGCCCCGAAAGTGCCGGATCCGAACCCGGCCCGGCCTGTTACGGGCGCGGCGGTACACGCCCCGCCGTCACCGATGCCGATCTGGTTCTGGGTAAACTTGACGCGGACAATTTCGCCGGTGGCAGCATCCCGCTGCACACCGACCAGTCGCGCCGCGCGCTGGAAACCAAATTGGGCAAGCCGCTGGATATGGACGCGCAAACCGCCGCGTTCGGTCTGGCCGAAGTTGTCGATGAAAACATGGCCAACGCCGCGCGCGTGCACGCCGTAGAAAACGGCGAGGACCTGTCCGGATATACCATGATCGCCTTTGGCGGGGCGGCCCCGCTGCATGCCGGGCGGTTGTGCGAAAAACTGGGCGTTGACCGTCTTTTGGTGCCCGAAGGGGCCGGTGTCGGATCGGCCATCGGGTTCCTGCGCGCCCCCTTCAGCTTCGAGGCGACGCGCAGCCTTTATATGAAACTGTCGGATTTCGAGGCGGACACGATCCGCGATGTATTGGCCGATTTGCAGCGCGAGGCCACGGCCTTTGTGCGGTCCTGTGATGCGAATTCCGATATTCAGGCCGAATTCAAGGCCTATATGCGCTATACCGGTCAGGGCTGGGAAATTCCGGTTGTGCTGACGCCGGAGCAGGCCGCAAATCCGGACATGTCAACATTCCAGCGCCTGTTTGAAGAAGACTATGCCAACCTGTTTGGCCGCGTTGTAGAGGGTATGGATGTTGAAATGACCGTTTGGGCCGTGAACGCCACAACGCCGCCTGCCCCCGTGTCGCCCGTAACCGAAGCCAGCGGAACGGGCAGTGCCGCAATATCCGGCACGCGCGACGTGTTCGACCCTGCCCTTGCCCGTGCGGTCAGCGCGCAGATTGTGGCGCGCAATGCCCTGAAAACAGGGGATGTGGTGCACGGCCCCGCCGTGATCACCGAAGACGAAACGACCATTGTTGTTCCGTCCAGCCGGATGGCGCTGGCCCAACCCGACGGCTGTATCGATGTGATCCTAAAACCTGCAGGAGAAACAGCATGACAACTGCCCCGAACCCGTCTGCCGTCGCCCATCAGGTGATGTGGAACCGCCTGATTTCGGTTGTTGAAGAACAGGCGCAAGCACTTGTGCGCACAGCGTTTTCCACATCCGTTCGCGAAGCGGGCGATCTGTCGGCGGGCGTCTATGATACGCAGGGGCGCATGTTGGCGCAGGCCGTGACCGGCACACCGGGCCATGTCAACGCAATGGCCGACGCGGTGGCGCATTTCATCCGCCGGATCGGGCCCGACAACATCTTCGAAGGCGATGTTTACATCACCAACGATCCCTGGGAAGGCACCGGCCATCTGCACGACATCACGGTTGTGACGCCGTCCTTTCACAACGGACAGCATGTCGGATTTTTCGGATGCACGGCGCATATCGTCGATATCGGCGGGCGCGGATTCGGGGCCGATGCCAACAGCATCTACGAAGAAGGCCTGTACCTGCCGATCATGAAATTCGCCGAACGCGGTGTCGTGGATAAAACCCTGATCCGGATCGTGCGCGGCAACGTGCGCGAACCTGATCAACTGGTGGGCGACATCTATGCACTGGCCACCTGCAACGAAATCGGCCAGCGCCGGCTAAGCGAGATGATGGCCGAATTCAGTCTGGACAGTCTGGATGGCATCGCTGCTTTCATTCTGGACAATTCACGCCGCGCCACGCTGGAACGTATCGCCGCCCTGCCCCGCAAATCGGCCACAGGCGCGATGCGGATTGATGGCTATGACACACCGATTGATCTGGTGGTGCGGCTTGATATCGAACAGGACCGGATATTGTGCGACTTCACTGGAACATCGGGTTTGGACAAGAAAGGCATCAACGTGCCCCTTGTTTATACCAAGGCTTACGCATGTTATGCGCTGAAATGTGCAATTGCGCCAGAGATCCCGAACAATGCCGCATCGCTGGAGCCCTTCCAGATCACCGCGCCGGTCGACACGATCGTGAACGCAGTGCATCCCGCGCCCGTGGCTTTACGTCACGTGATCGGCCATATGATCCCCGATACGGTTTATGACGCGCTGGACAAGCTGCTGCCCGATCTGGTGCCCGCCGAAGGGGCCGGAACGCTGTGTAACTTTCAGGTGTCGCTGCGCCCGCGCACCGATGCCCCTGCCCCGCCCGATGCCGTGCGTGCCGAAGTGCTGGCCTTTAACTCCGGCGGATCAGGCGCGCGCCCGGTGGTGGACGGGCTGAACGCCACCGCGTTTCCGTCCGGGGTGATGACAATGCCGATTGAGGCGACCGAACATACCGGCCCGGTGATCATCTGGCGCAAGGAATTGCGCCCCGACAGCGGTGGGGCCGGCCAGTTTCGCGGCGGTCTGGGCCAATATATGGAAGTCGGCGCCGCCGAGGGCCACGAATACGATTTTTCGGCGATGTTCGACCGCGTGAACCACCCCGCACGCGGACGCCAGGGCGGCGAAAACGGCGCGCCGACGACAATCGCGCAGGATGATGGCACCCCGATGAAGGGCAAGGGCAAACAGCCCGTTGCCCATGGCCGGCGCGTAATGCTCGCCTTTCCGGGCGGTGCCGGGTACGGGCCTGTGCAAAAACGTGATCCGGCACTTGTGCGGCGCGATCTGGCGCGGAGCTATATTTCGGCGCAGTCTGCGCGGGACGACTACGGGCTGAGCGATGCGGAAATCAAGCAGGTGTTGCACGCTGTAAAAACAGGAGAGGATGTGACATGACCAACTGGCAGACGCCCAAGGCCACATCTTATGACGTGGTGATCGTGGGTGGTGCGATGTACGGATCGTCGGTGGCGTGGTTCCTGGCCAGCAACCCCGATTTTGACGGCCGTATTCTGGTGGTTGAGCGCGACCCCAGCTATGAATTCACCTCGACCTCGCACACCAACAGTTGCATCCGCCAGCAATTCAGCCGCGAGATCAACGTGCGGGTGTCGCAGTTCGGGGTCGAATTCATCAAGAATTTCCGCCACTTCATGGGCGATGACCCGCGCGTGCCGGATATTACGCTGCACAGTTTCGGATACATGTATCTGGCTGACACCACAGAATTTGCCAACACCCTTCGCGAAGCGCAACACTTGCAGGCCGCCTGCGGCGCGGGCACGAAACACATGACCCGTGATGAAATTGCGCGCGATTATCCGTTCTATCAGCTGGACGACATCATTGCTGCCAATCACAACCTGATCGACGAAGGTTATTTCGACGGCAATACCATGTTTGACTGGTGGAAACGGTCGGCGCGGGAAAAGGGCGTGGAATACCTGACCAACGAAGTGGTCGCGATGAGCCTGAACGCGACCGGCACGCAAGTGGACAGCGTCACGCTGGCTTCGGGGGATGTGGTGACGTGCGGAACCGTGATCAACGCATCCGGCCCGCGTGCGGTGCGCACATCGCGCATGGCACGCATCGAATTGCCGGTTGAACCGCGCAAACGCTATACGTTCATCTTTGCTGCCGAAACGCCGCTTGACCGTGATCTGCCGCTGACCATTGACCCCAGCGGCGTACACATGCGCACCGACGGGGCCTATTACATGGCCGGATGTCCACCGGATGAAGATTTCGCCGTGGATTACGACGATTTCACGATGGATCACAGCATCTGGGAGAACAAGGTCTGGCCCGCAGTCGCCAACCGCGTGCCCCAGTTCGAGGCGATCAAGCTGGTCAATTCCTGGGTCGGGCATTACGCCTATAACACGCTCGATCAGAACGCGATCATCGGGCCGCACACCAAGGTGCGCAACTTTGTCTTCGTCAACGGATTTTCCGGCCACGGGTTTCAGCAATCGCCTGCGATGGGGCGTGGCACGGCAGAACGGATCATTTATGGTGAATATCGCACGCTTGATTTGACACCGTTCCAGTATGACCGCATCGAAAAGGGCGAACCCTTTGACGAAAAGGCCGTGATATGAAGCTGGCACCCAACCCGTTTACCCACGCGATCCGGTCCGGGCAGAAACAGATCGGGCTGTGGATCAGCCTGGCCAACCCGTTTGCCGCCGAAGTGGTTGCCCCGTCGGGATTTGACTGGGTTCTGCTGGACATGGAACATTCGCCTTCTGAATTCACGTCAATCCTTGGCCAGTTGCAGGTGTTTGCCGCCTATCCCACCACGGCCATCGTGCGCCCCGACTGGAACGATCCGGTCAAGGTCAAACGGCTGCTTGATATGGGCGCGCCCGGCCTGTTGTTTCCGATGGTGCAGGATGTGCAACAGGCCCAACAGGCGGTGGCGGCCACACGCTATCCGCCGCGCGGCATCCGCGGGGTTGGTGGCACCACACGCGGTAACAAGTTCGGCCGCATCGGTGATTATTTCAGCGGAATCGAAAACGAAACAACTGTGATCGTGCAGGTTGAAACACTGTCGGCCCTGCAACAGGCCGAAGCGATCGGCGCGGTTGACGGCGTGAACGGCGTCTTTTTCGGCCCCGCCGACATTGCCGCCGATATGGGCCTTCTGGGCCAGCACATGTCCCCGCCCGTGTGGGAGGCGATCTGGCCCGTGGCCCGCAAACTGATTGCGCAGGGCGTGCCGGTGGGCACGCTGGTTTCAGACGCGGGGTTTGCCCGTCAGTTGCTGGCTGACGGGTTTACCTTTGTGGCATGCGGCAGCGATATCGGTCTGCTGGGCAAAGGTGCGGATGCCTTGCTGGCGCAGGTCAAAGACGAAACGCCCTGAACGGGCAGGAAACGAATTGAAGAACGGAGAAAACGGATGAAAAAGATTGTTCTGACAGGCGCTGCCGGAAAACTTGGCGGGTTTCTGCGAAAATCCCTATCGGGCATGGCCGACACGCTGGTCTCAACCGATCTGGCCGATGACGTGGGCACGCTGTTTCCCGGTGAAACCTATGTAAAGGCCGATCTTGCCGATCTGGGAGAGATGAACAAGCTTCTTCAAGACGCTGATATGGTTGTGCATTTTGGCGCTATCGGGGATGAGGCGCCGTTTGACGACATTCTAAGCTCCAACATCGTGGGGGCCTATAATATCTGGGAGGCCGCCTATCGCAACAAGGTGCGCCGTGTCGTTTATGCCAGTTCGATCCACGCGGTGGGCATGTATCCGAAAACCGAATTTATCGGCACCGACGTGCCCCACCGCCCCGATACGTTCTACGGGCTGTCCAAATGTTTCGCCGAAGATCTGGGGCGGCTTTACTGGGAAAAACGCGGGGTAGAATCCGTGTGCATGCGCATTCTGTCCTGCAATCCCGGCGTGACCAATGCGCGCGCCGTGGGATCGTGGCTGTCTTACGAGGATCTGGCCCATCTGGTGGAACGCGCGATTGATACACCTGTCACCGGCTTTACGGTTGTTTACGGCGTGTCCGACAATGATCGCGCTCCGGTGGACAATACGCTGGCCAACTATCTGGGCTACCGTCCCCGCGACAATGGCGAGGCTTTCGCGAAAAAAGTCTTTGCCGCCGATCCGCCGATGGATCCGCAGAACCCCAGCGATATGTGTCAGGGTGGCCCGTTTGCCGTTGTGCCACTGGGCGAAAGCGGTGTGGCGATGATGAAGCTGAAAGAGTGAACAGGTACACACATGGCCGCGTTCTGACCCGTCAGACAATGGCGTCTTGAATAATCCGGACTATTTTCCAAGGATGAACCGATGTGCTGCGTCTAACTGTTTTTGCCTTCATGCGGAGAATGAATGATGACTGCCCTGAAAACGTTGTGCCTTTCCCTGATGCTGTCCTGCCCGGTTTTTGCCCACGCGGAAACTGTGACGGGTACGGCCACATATTTGCAGCGTATGATGCTGCCACCGGGGGCCACGCTTGAGGTGACACTGGAAGATGTCACCCGCGCCGATGCGCCGGCTGACGTGATCGCGACCTACACAGCCGAAAATCTGGGTGCGCCGCCTTACGCATTCACACTGGAATACGATCCCGCAGAGATCCAAGATCGTATGTCTTACAATGTACGCGCGTCGATCCGCCACGACGGGCGCCTGATGATGACAACGATGGATGCCTATCCTGTGCTGACCCGCGGGGCCGGTTCCGAGGTCGAGGTGATCCTGAAAAAAGTATCCCAACCCCAAGAAGTCGATGCCGATCTGGTCAATACCTACTGGAAAATCCTGACAATCGGCGACATGCAGATGGAAGTGGCCGAAGGCCGGCGCGAACCGCATATGATCCTGCGTGGCGGCGATGCGGTCGGCTATAGTGCCACAGTCGGGTGCAACCAGATCAATGGCGGGTACGAACTGGACGGCGAAACTCTGCGCCTGAACCCCGGCATGTCGACAATGATGGCCTGCCTGCCGCCTCTGGACATTGCCGAAGCCGCGTTGAAAACCGCTCTGCCGCAGGTTGCGCGCTGGCAGGTTGACGGCCAGAATCTGACGCTAGAGGATGCCGCCGGCACAGCGTTGATGACGCTGGTTGCCGTCTATTTGCAGTGAAGCGGGAACCGGTAAGGGCCGGTACGAAACGCCGGCCCGTTCCAAAACATCAGACGCCCAGTTTTTCTTTCAAAGGCTCCAGGAACCGCTCGTATTTGCGCCATTCCTCGTTGCTGCCCTTGTAGACTTTCTTGCGGACCTGAATGATGCTCGCGGTTTTGACCGCGCGCTTGTTCTTGTGAAAGTCGATGCAGCCCTGTTCAAACTCCAACCCGCAATTATCCAGCAGTTTACGGGTATCGCCGTCCTGATCGCGGGTGAAGGCATCATAATTCACTGAAACAATCCGGCCCGGATATTTGCGGTGCCAGAATGCCATCATATCTTTGTACATCTTGTAGTATTCGGCGATGTCATCCAGATCAAAGGTAAAGGACAATCCAGACCCAAGAAAACGGTGTTTGAACATGGACCAGCAGGTTGCCATCGGATCCCGCTGCAAATCGATCACCACCGCCTCGGGCATGGATGCCAGAATGTAGCCGATAAACCGGAAATTCATCAGGTTCTTGTCGGTCATGTATTCGGAAGGCGCGGCCAGACCTTCGGCTTTCTTGAGATAGCTGTTGCGAATCCTTTGCAGCAACGCCTTGTCATAGCCCTGTTCCGGTGTCAGGGCGGCCTTGCGAAGTATCGCGTTGATCGTCGGGTTCAGAAAACCCAATTCTCCTCCGCCGTGGACTTTGGAATGGCTGGACAGAACCTGTTCGATCAGTGTGCTGCCGGTGCGCGGCATCCCCACGATAAAGATCGGCTTGACCGAGTGTTCGGATGCCTCTGCCGGGGTCAGCTCCAACGGTTTAGCGGCCTTGAACTGCAACCGGATCAATTCGAACCGCAGCCTGTCGGTGGCGATATCATAGTTGCGCATTTTCTTGACCAATGCGTTGCCTTCCGAAAGATACCGGAATGCGTTGTCGGTGTCGCCGATATCGGCAAACACCTTGCCAAGGGCAAAATTCATCGGAATCTTCTCGCCGTCGCTCTGGCTCTTCTTTTTCAGAACATCGACCATTTGCGGGATCAGCGGATCACCTTCCTTGAATTTGCGCGCTGTGCTGATGTCAAGATAGGTCGTGCCCAGTTCGGGATCGGCTTCGATGGCTTTGACAAAGCAATCTTCGGCCTCGGCCATCATCCCCCGCTGCATGTAAAGCAACCCAAGATTACGCCGTGCCAGCGCAAAGTCCGGATCAATCGTGAACGCGGCTTCGAAGGCGGCCATGGCGCTGTCGTAATCTTCCTGATCCGTGTAAACGAGGCCCTTGTTGCAGTGGGCCTGCAAGTATTCCGGATCGATCGCAAGCGCTTTGTTATAGGTCTCAAGCGCATCTTCGGGACGGCCGGCGGCCCGCAGTGCCAAGCCAAGATTGTTCAGGAAATCGCAGCCTTCCGGGGCAAGTTCGTGCAGACGTGAAAACA
The DNA here is from genome assembly GCF_051013555.1 of Sulfitobacter sp. TBRI5. Taxonomy (NCBI): domain Bacteria; kingdom Pseudomonadati; phylum Pseudomonadota; class Alphaproteobacteria; order Rhodobacterales; family Roseobacteraceae; genus Sulfitobacter; species Sulfitobacter sp. TBRI5. The sequence continues at coordinate 3,643,059 of NZ_CP112884.1, forward strand.
ACCTGACCGCCTTGTTGGGCTGGGCCGAATTCAGCGCGTTATGCGCCATTTGCACCAATTCCTCGGCCGACTTTCCCTCAAACTCGTCTTCGGGATTCTTGACACGCAGCTGGCTTTTGTAAGATCCGCTGGTCGCGGCCATCAGATCATTGGTTTTTTCCATCGCCGGCATACCGCGCATCGCGCGTTTGGCGGCTTCGATCGGGTCTTCGATGTCAGACAACTGCCCCAGTGACGCGATTGTTTTTTGCGGCGATTGTGGCATCGCGAACAAGGACGGCTTGGGGGCCGTGCCAACGGGCCCGATCTTTTTCAAACCGGCCTGCGCCTTGGCATTGCCCGGAAAGCGCTGCAAAACCGACTGGTAAAGTGTGGCTGCCCGCTGCGGATCGCCCGCCTTCAGTGCGGTATTCGCCGCCTTTAACGTATCCGCGACGCTGGGTGTTTTATGTGCCATGTCTGCTCCTGCCGGTCTGTCTGCCGCTTGCGGACGCATATCTGATGTCAACTGCCCGCGCCCCGCCAAGTGCTGCGGGGGTTGTGCCCTGTTAAGTACGGGCTGTTTCAGGGGCGATCAAGATCATTCTGGCGCTTTCCGGCGCGCCAAAGGCCAGTATCGGCGGGCCAATGCCACGCCTGACAGGTCACGCTCAGTTCATTCCAAGCGCTTCCTTGTACATCTCAAGAACCGCTTCTTCCTCGGCAATGTCATTGGCGTCGCGCTTGCGCAGGGCGATCACCTTGCGCATGACCTTGGTGTCGTAACCACGGCCCTTGGCTTCGGCCATCACTTCTTTTTGCGCATCGGCCAGATCTTTTTTCTCGGCTTCCAGACGTTCGATCCGTTCGATGAACTGGCGCAGTTCGTCTGCGGTGACGCGATAGCTGGCATCGGTGACGGAATCGTTCATCTGGAATGTCCTTCGGCGTTGATGATCTGGGTCAGCCGTGACTATCGCGCGGCCCGCAAAGCTGCAAGACCGGTTTGAACACAAGGCGGGGTTGGCGCAAACTCTGCCGCTGGGGTCGCAAATGCACCTTGATCCGCGTGCCATTCAGGAGTACGCCAAACCTGCTTTGGTTCGGCGGAGTCATCCGTCGTTAAAGGGAACACCGGTGCGGGCGATTTGCCCAATGCCGGGACTGCCCCCGCAACTGTAAGCGGTGAGCGTCGCCAAGATATGCCACTGGCCCCACATGGGTCGGGAAGGTTTGGCCAAGCGTTGACCCGCAAGTCAGGAGACCTGCCAGAGTGATCACCCGGATATGGGCGCGGGGCGCGCCGATGTCGGCGGTCTGTCCGCAGTGGTGGCGTTTCACCGTTGGCGGACGGGCACATGCCTTTCCAAGAACAGCATTAAACCGGGCCGGAAAACGGCCTTGCAATCTGGAAAGAACAGACCATTGAAACACTTACTGGCAACTGCCTCGATCCTAGCCGTTATTGCCGCGCAGCCCGCGCTGGCCGACGACGTCTTTGATCTGGGCGAAGTCACGGTTTTCGCGAACCAGTCCCCGACAGAGCTTGACCGCTCTGGTTCGAGCGTTGAAATCGTAACACAAGAGGAACTGGACAGCGCCCCGGAAACCCGTGTGGCCGATTATTTGAGCACCCTGCCCGGCATCACGTCCAGCGCGAATGGCGGACTGGGCAAAAGCACATCCTTGCGTATTCGCGGGCTAAGCGATCGCTATGTTTCGGTGCGTATCAACGGCATCGATGTCAGCGATCCATCCTCGGTTCAGACATCCTATAACTGGGGCGGACTGACGACAGCGGGCATTTCGCGCATCGAGGTGTTGAAAGGATCACAATCCGCGCTTTACGGATCCGAAGCGATTGCGGGCGCGATCAACATCACCACCCTGCGCGCCACCGAACCGGGCACAACCTATTCCGTCGGCGTCGAGGTCGGCAGCTTCAACACCGTGCGCGGCGACATTTCGATCGCCAGCAAGGCCGAACGCGGCGATATCGCGCTGACCATTTCGCGAGTCGAAAGTGATGGGTTTTCAGCAGCCGACGAAAATGACGGCAATACCGAAAAGGACGGCTATGAAGGGACCATCGCGCTGTTGTCCGGCGGCTATGAGGCCACGGACCAGTTGCGCCTGGGATTTGACATCATCTATCAGAATGAAGACACCAACATCGATGCGTTCGGCGGACCGGGAGGCGACGCGGATCGCCCGTTCTACACCGACCGGATCGGCGGGCGCGTCTATGCTGAATTTGACGGCGGCGCGATCGACCACGAACTGGCGCTCAGCTATTTCGAAACCGAACGGTCCGATCCGCTGACCCCGTTCGGCAGCCCGAGTTTTGTCGGCGACCGCACCGAACTGCTTTATACCGGCCGTGCCTTTATCGGCGGTACCGGACTGGTGTTCGGGGGCAGTTATTCCGAAGAAACTGCGGATTTCGGCACCGGCACCGCATCATACGAGATTTTTTCGCTGTTCGGAGAGGCGCAGTTTGTGCTGAGCGACACGCTGGATCTGGCCACGTCTTTCCGTGTCGATGATCATTCCGAATACGGCACCAAACCCACGGCGCGCGCCGCGCTGGCGTGGCGCCCTGCTGCGGGCACAGTTGTGCGTGCGTCCATGGGCACCGGGTTTCGCGCGCCATCGCTGAACGAATTGTTCGGCCCGTTCAATTTCGGCCCGACAAATCCCGATCTGGAACCCGAAGAAAGCCGCAGTGCCGAACTGGGTATTGAGCAAACGCTGAATGGTGGCGCGGTTCTGCGGGCGACAGCATTCTATACGGAAATCGACAATTTGATTTCCTATCCGGTGAACCAGTACGAACAAATCCCCGGCACATCGGTGTCAAAGGGCGTGGAACTGGCGGCCGATGTCCCGCTAAGCGCGGGCATAAACCTGTTTGCCAACTATACCTATACCGATGCGCGCGATCAGAACGATGCGCGGCTTAGCCGCGTTCCCTATCATGATTTCGTGCTGGGACTGAACGCGCAAATCGGCGAACGGATGAACGGCGTGATTACCCTGAACCGCGTCGTTGACCGTCTGGACGGGTTTCCCGCAGGTCCGGTGCCGGATTACACACTGGTCAATGCTGGCCTGTCCTATAGCCTGACGGATGCCGCCACCGCCTATGTGCGTATCGAAAACCTGTTGGACGAAGAATACCAGACCTCGTCCGGCTTTGGCACATCCGATCGCGCCTTTTATTTTGGTGTCCGTGCCACGTTTTAGGATCATATTGTTGCTGGCTGCGCTGGGGATCACCGGCGCAGCGGCACAGGCCGATGCCCCGCAGCGGGTGGTATCGGTCAACCTGTGCACGGATCAGCTTGCGCTGGATCTGGCGGCACCGGGGCAACTGGTTTCGGTTTCACGTCTGGCGCATGATCCCAAAAGTTCGGCACGTGTGGAAAAGGCGCTGGCCCTGCCCACCAACGGATCAGGCGCGGAAGAGGTGTTTATGCTGAACCCTGATCTGGTTCTGGCCGGCACGTTCACCGACCCTGCCACCGTTTCCATGCTGCGTGATCTGGGCATACCCGTTGTTTTGTTCGCCCCCGCGCAATCCCTTTCGGACGTGCCCGACAGGATCGCCCAGATGGGCCGCGCACTGGGACGCGAAGCAGAGGCGGACAGGATGATTGCTGCCTTCAAGGCCGATCTTTCGGCCTTGCAAGACGCCCCTGCCGATCGCCCGCGCGCCGCGCTTTATTATGTGAACAGCTATACGTCGGGCGACAAATCGCTGGCGGGGGATATTCTGAATGTGGCCGGTTTTGAAAATGCGGCCACGCAGGCCGGTATTTCCACAATCGGAACGCTTCCGCTTGAACAATTGATCCTTCTGGCCCCCGATATCATCATTCAGGGCCGTGATTATCCCGGTCAGTCCCGATCCGAGGACAATTTCAACCATCCCGCGCTGCACGCCCTGACAGGCACCGTCATGGCCGGCGAATTGACCGACCGCGACTGGATTTGTGGCACGCCCCAGGTGCTGAATGCGATCCGCGCCATGCGCGATCTGCGCATCCGGATCGGGGGCACGCAATGAAACTGGCGATTGTTCTGATACTGGTCTGTGCGGTTTTGTTCGTGCTGTCGCTGGTCACCGGGTATTCTGTTGCCCCGCCGATGTCCGGCCTGCGGGCGCTGGTGGTTGATGATGGCACCCCGCTTAGTGTTGTGATGCGTGAAATCCGCCTGCCCCGCGCGTTGCTTGCGGTGATGGTGGGGGCGTCGCTGGGCCTTGCCGGGGCGGCGATGCAGGGTTACTTGCGCAACCCGCTGGCGGAACCCGGGCTGATCGGCGTGTCGGCTTCGGCCGGATTGGGGGCGGTTCTGGCGATCCAGTCGGGGGCGGCGCTGGCCTTTGCCCTGGCGCTGCCGCTGGCCGCGTTAAGCATGGCGATGCTGGCCGTGGGCCTGATCCTTGCGCTGGCTGGGCCGCGCGGGTCGTCCATCACGCTTATTCTGGCGGGCATTGCGATTTCGGCGCTGGCTTCGGCGCTGACATCGCTGGTGTTGAACCTGTCGCCCAACCCGTTTGCCGCCGCCGAAATCGTGTTCTGGATGCTGGGATCACTGGCAGACCGGTCGTTTGATCACGTCTGGCTGGCGCTGCCGTTCATGGCGGCGGGCTGGCTGTTGCTGATCAGTCTTGGTCGCGGTCTCGATGCGCTGACACTGGGCGAAGATGCCGCCGAAGCGATGGGCATCCGCCTGCCGCGCGTACGCCTTGCGCTTGTCGTGGGCACGGCGGCAAGTGTCGGGGCGGCCACCGCTGTGGCAGGGGCGATCGGCTTTGTCGGGCTGGTCGTACCGCACCTTTTGCGCCCATTTGTCGGCGCGCGCCCGTCGCGCCTGTTATGGGCCTCGGCGCTTGGCGGTGCGGCCATGGTTCTGGCCGCGGATATTGCCGTGCGTGTGGTGTTTCCCGAACGCGATCTGAAACTGGGTGTGCTGATGGCGCTGGTGGGTGCGCCGCTGTTCCTGCACCTGATCTACAAGACACGGGCGGAAACAGCATGAGCCTGCTGGAGTTGCAAAACCTGACAGTGCGGCGCGGGCAATGCCCTGTTGTCGATCTGGTCAGTTTTTCCGTGGATGCGGGTGAATGTATCGGGCTGATCGGGCCGAACGGCGCCGGCAAGACCACATTGATGCGCGCCGCCCTGGGCCTGTTGCCGCATGAGGGTACATCGACGCTGGCGCAGATGCCGGCGCGTGATCGCGCCCGCGCCGCGGCGTGGATGCCGCAAGCGCGCGAGATTGCATGGCCGGTTGATGTTGCCACCCTGATTGCGCTGGGGCGCATTCCGCACCTGCCCAAAGGCGCGCGCCTGTCACCCGACGACAAGGCGGCCATTGATGGTGCCGTCGCGCGCATGGGGCTGGCCCCGTTTTTGGACCGTACGGCCACGCAATTGTCGGGCGGCGAACAGGCGCGCGTTCTGATCGCGCGCGCGCTGGCGCAGGACACGCCGCTGTTGCTGGCCGACGAACCGATTGCCGGGCTGGACCCGGCCAGCCAGATTTCAACCATGCAAGTGTTTGCCGATCTGGCGCGCGATGGCCACGCCATCATTGCATCGATGCATGATCTGGGACTGGCGGCGCGTCATTGTACGCGCTTGATCCTGCTGGATCGCGGGCGGCTGGTGGCCGATGGTGCGCCGGGCGATGTGCTGACCCCCGACAATCTGCACCGCGTCTTCGGCATTGACGCCTATTACCGCGACACACCCGACGGACCGGTGTTTCAACCGCTCAAGGTGCTGACATGACCGGCTGGGGCGACATCGTGCTGGACCGGCCGTGGCTGACGCTGCCGCTGGGTGCGCCGCATCGTGTACTGAGCTGGGCGCTGAACCGGCCCGGATTTGTCGATGCGGACACGATCCTGTGGCGCGAGGTGCGCAATGCTGATCTGCCGCAGGATTTTGATGTGAAAACATGGCTGTGCGATGCGTTGCAAGACCGCGATATGGCGGATGCGGTGGCGTTTCTGACATCGCGCGATGTGCGCGCGTTCGAAAGCGCGACGGTACGGGTCGCGGATGTGGAAGCCCGCGCGGTTGCCACTGTCGGGCTGTCAAACGCCGAACATGTCGGGGCGCGCATGGATCGCTCAAACAGGGATTGGGGCACGATCAACGTGGCGGTACAGGTGTCTGCCGGGTTAAGCGACGCGGCCCTGATCGAGGCGTTAAGCATCGTGGCGCAGGCCCGCACCGCCGCCGTGATGGCACTGGGGCATGAATTGCCGACCGGCATCAGCACCGGCACCGGCACCGATTGTATCGCAATGGCCGCCCCTGCAGGTGATATCGCCTTTGCCGGATTGCACACCGATGTCGGCGAAGCGATCGGCGCAAGCGTTTACGCCGCAGTTCTGGCGGGAGGGCAGGACTGGATGCAGAACGTGCGCCGCGCGGGGGTGTTCTGATGGCTTATCCCCCCGAACGCATTGTCTGTCTGACCGAAGAAACCGTGGAAACCCTGTATCTGCTGGGCCAGCAGGACCGTATCGTGGGTGTCACCGGTTATGCGGTGCGCCCGCCGCAGGTGCGGCGCGAAAAGCCGCGCGTCGGGGCGTTTACTTCGGCGGATGTGCCGAAAATACTGGCGTTGCAACCCGATCTGGTGCTGACCTTCAGCGATTTGCAGGCCGACATTGCCGCAGACCTGATCCGCGCGGGGATCAATGTGCACGCGTTCAACCAACGCTCTGTCGCGGGAATACTGGACATGATCCGCGTGATCGGTGCGCTAACGGGATGTGGCGCACAGGCCGACCAACTGGCCGACGTCTATGCCGCGCGCCTGCAACATATGCGCGCAACATCGCGCCCGGCCCGCCCGCGCGTTTATTTCGAAGAGTGGGATGATCCGCCAATCTCCGGCATCGCCTGGGTGTCCGAACTGATCGAGATCGCAGGCGGAACAGATGTGTTTGCCCACTTGCGCGCCCATCAGGGGGCCAAAGCGCGCATTCTGGACCCGTCCGACATTATCGCCGCCGCGCCCGATGTGATCATTGCGTCCTGGTGCGGGAAAAAGGTGCGGCCACAAAAAATCCGCGCCCGCCCCGGTTGGGCGGCGATCCCCGCAGTTGCGCGGAACCGGATTTACGAAATCAAGTCGCCCCTGATATTACAGCCCGGACCAGCCGCGCTGACTGACGGGCTGGACGCAATCGAAAGCGCGCTGTGGGGCGCGCGCACGGGGGACGCATGATGCCACAGGCACTGATACAGTTTCTGGAACGCGGCGGCCCGACATTGTGGCTGATTGCCGGGCTTAGCGTGGTCATGCTGGCGCTGATCCTGTGGAAAGTCTGGCGGCTAGCCCGTATGGGCGCATGGAGCGGCGCCGCCACGAAACGGGCCGTGGCCCTGTGGGCCAAGGGCGACCGCGATGGCGCGCTGAACGCTTTGGCGGGGCGTGCATCACTGCGGGCCCGGCTGGCACTGGTCGCGATTTCCGCGCGCTGTGACCCCAAGCTGAGCGACAGCGCCGCCCGCGAGGAAACCGCCCGCCACGCCAAGGCTGATCTGGCCGAGGCGCGCAGCGGGTTGCGCGCGCTGGAACTGATTTCAACCATCGCGCCGCTCTTGGGGTTGCTAGGCACCGTTCTGGGCATGATCGCCGCGTTTCAGGCCCTGCAAGAGGCCGGCAGCCGTGCCGACCCCGCCGCTTTGGCCGGCGGAATATGGGAGGCCTTGCTGACCACAGCCGCAGGAATGGCCGTGGCCATCCCCGCGTCAATGGCGCTGGTCTGGTTCGAAAGCATCACCGCCCGTTTACAGGCCGATATGGAAGATACCGCAACGCAGATTTTCATTCGTGGAACACCGGACGCCTGATGTTCAGCTTTGCCCGCCCCCACGCGAAACGCACCCCCAGCCTGACGCCGATGATTGACGTGGTGTTTTTGCTGCTGGTGTTTTTCATGCTGGCCGCGCGGTTCGGTCAGGACATGGCCGTTCCCGTCGCCGCGGCAGGCACCGGCGCGCCGTATCAGGGGCCACCCCGTTTGATTGATGTGACGCCGTCACGTCTGGCCCTGAACGGACAACCGCAGGACGTGGACGCGGTGATCGCCGCCCTGCCCGCCCTGATGCAATCGGACAGCGATCCGATCCTGCTGCGCGCGCGCGACGGCGCGGATTTGCAGCGTATCGTAACCCTGATCGAGGCGCTGCAAAACGCCGGATTTAGCCAACTGGTTCTGGTGGAGTAGGCAGATGGATTTTGGACCCGCCCCGTCACGCCCGCCACGGGAAAACATCGTTCCGATGATCAACGTGGTGTTCCTATTGCTGATCTTCTTTTTGATGAGCGCCCAGATCGCCCCACCCGATCCGTTCGATATCATCCCCCCCGAAGCCGCCGGCGCAGACACACCGGTGCCCGGAGACACCTTGTTCGTCGCAGCGGACGGAACGGTTTCCTATGCCGGTGAAACCGGTGACGGCGCGTGGGCGGCCCTTGTCGGGCATGCGCCTGACACACCGCTGATGATCCGTGCGGATGCCGGATTGCAGGCACAGGTTCTGGCGGCGATGTTGCCACGGCTGGCGTCTTTGGGGCTGACAGATGTGTCGCTGATCACGGGGGCGCCATGATACGGTTTATCGAAGGCATCGTTTTCACGACACTTGCGGCGGGTGTGCATGTGGGTTTGTGGTACGCCGCACCGGGCGAACTGGGCAGCAGCGCCAGTGGCGATCAGGGCGCGCACCGTGCAAGCCTTGTTGCGGCAAGCGCCAGTCAGGCGGCCCTGGTCGAGGCATGGCAAACACCCCCCACCGTGGCGCAGACGATCCCGGTTGCACAGCCCGCACCGGATGCCGTTTCCGATCCTGCCGTGATGACAAAGCCGGCCCCGCCGCCTGCGGCAAAGCCCAGCGTTCAGGCGCTGATGCCCCCCGCCGCGATCCAGATGCCAAGCATCGATACCACACCGCCCCCGCCGCCTGTTCAACAGGCTGAACCGGTGCCGCAAACCGCGCCACCGCCCGCAACACGCCCCAAGGCGCGCCCGGCCCGGGCCGCAGCCCCGTCCCCAGCGAAACAAGCCGCTGGTCAGGGCCAGACGGCCGCCAAAGGATCCGCGGGGGCGGCGCAGACCCAATCGCAGACCAAGGCACAAAGCACCGCCTTGCGCGCCGAATGGGGCGCGCGCATCCATCGCAAGATCCAGCGCAACATGATCTTTCCGCGTGGCACCAGCGCAGGCGGCACCGCAAAGCTGGCATTGTCCGTCAGCCGCAGCGGCCAGTTGCGCGCCGTGCGCCTGATCCGGTCGTCGGGGGATGCAGATATTGATCAGGCGGCGATGCGCGCCGTCAAGCGTGCCGGCCGGTTTGACGCCGCGCCAAAGGGTCTGGGCGATGATGCCTATGATTTCAGCCTGTCGCTCAGTTTCCTGCGATAGGGTTGCAGGACGCTTCGTTCTGGGCTAGCGCAGCGCCCAAGGAGATCGAACAATGGCGTTATTGGAAATTCTGGTCTCGACCGGCGCAGGCCTGTCTGTTCTGGGCCTGCTGGGTCTGGTCTGGTGCATCGTTCGCGTTGCAAAGGCCAAACGCGCCAATCTGTCCGACGATGAATTGCGCGCCGCGATACAATCGGTTGTGCCGATCAATATGGGCGCTCTGTTTCTGTCCGTAATCGGGTTGATGCTGGTTGTTGTGGGCGTATTCTTAAGCTGAAACGCCCACGTTCCGATCCGTCAGACCGGCATGTTATCGAATCGCGCCTCGACCATTTCATCTCGCAATTCGTCGTCCAGTGCACGCAGATGCGCCGGCACGCGCACACCCGCAGCCTTCAGTTTTGTCAGCAGACGGTTGAATTCGGGCTGCAACAACAGACGTTTATCTTCACTGGCGCGCATGATCCGGGCGCCAAGTTGCTCGGCATTCTGGCATGTTGGAAATTCTGACATTTTATCCTCCCAGTTTGAATGGTCTTGTTTTGGTGCAGGCAACAATCAGGGTGTAAATATTGTATGACCGGATCACCTTTTTAAGAGTGAAAAATTCCCAAATCCGTTGATCGGCACAAAGCTGCCAAATATTTCACCTGAATTGGCGAACATTGCTTAATATCAATGATAGTCCGACACCTGACGACCTGCCTTGACATGCGTCAAGCCGACGCAAAAAACTTGAAACATATGCAAAAAATGTTATTTGTTTCGATACCAGATAGGAGCACGATGCAATGACACCTTTTGTTCATGCCTTTTTTGACGAAGCCACCAACACGATTTCCTATATCGTTCGCGATCCGCAAGGCAAAGCCTGCGCAATCGTGGACTCCGTTCTGGATTTCGATCACGCTTCGGGGCGCACAGACACAAGATCCGCCGATGCCATCATAGCCTATGTCACGGAACACGATCTGAACGTACAATGGATACTGGAAACCCATGTCCATGCGGACCATCTGTCGGCCGCGCCTTATCTTCAGGAAAAACTGGGCGGCAAGATCGGGATCGGCGACCAGATCAAGGTGGTGCAGGACACATTTGGCAAAGTATTCAACGAAGGTACGGAATTTCAGCGCGATGGCAGCCAGTTCGACCAGTTGTTTCGCGAGGGCGACAGTTTTCATATCGGACAGTTGCGCGGCGATGTGATGCACACACCGGGGCACACGCCGGCCTGCATGACCTATGTGATCGGCGATGCGGCCTTTGTGGGGGATACGTTGTTCATGCCCGATTTTGGCACGGCGCGGTGCGATTTTCCCGGCGGCTCGTCCAAGGCACTTTATGCGTCGATCCAGAAAATTCTGGCCTTGCCCGATGCCACCCGGATTTTTGTCGGCCATGATTACAAGGCACCGGGGCGTGATGAATATGCCTGGGAAACCACTGTCGGCGAACAAAAGGCGCTGAACGTGCATATCGGTGGCGGAAAACCTGCCGAAGATTTCATCAAAATGCGCGATGCACGCGACGCGACACTGGCGATGCCCAAGCTGATCATTCCGTCGCTTCAGGTAAACATGCGCGCTGGGAACATGCCCGAACCCGATGATCAGGGCGATGTGTTCCTGAAAGTTCCAGTCAACAAACTTTAGGGTCATTTCATGGAACAAAGCTGGATAATGGGCCTTCTGGGCGGTCTTCTGATCGGCCTTGGCGGGGCGGTGTACCTGCTTGGCAACGGTCGGATCATGGGGGCAAGCGGTATCATCGGCGGTCTGGTTGATCGCAGCGGATCATCCCAGGCAACCGAACGTGTTGTGTTTCTGGCGGCGCTGGTTGGCGCGCCGGCAGTTGCGTCGCTGTTCGTGACCGGTATGGACACCTATCTGACGTCGAACCTTCTGATTGTCGTGCTGGCCGGGCTGCTGGTCGGGGTTGGCACCCGCGTTGCGAATGGTTGCACCTCGGGGCACGGGGTGTGCGGGATTTCCCGTTTGTCGGTACGCGGCATCGTGGCCACAATGATCTATATTCTGGCCGGCGTTGTGACCGTGGCGTTGGTGCGGTTGCTGTTGGGGGGCGTCTGATGCGTATTCTGTTTTCGGCGCTGGCAGGGTCCTTGTTCGGGTTGGGTTTGATGCTGTCCGGCATGACCGACACGCGTAAGGTGATCGGCTGGCTTGATGTCTTCGGACAATGGGATCCGACACTGGCTTTTGTGATGGGCGGCGCGATCCTGCCGATGGCGGTGGCATGGCGGCTGACGACAGGGCGCGTTCCTCTGGTGGGCGGGCAGTTTCCGGAACCGCCGGTCTCGTTGATAGATCACCGCCTGATTGTCGGCTCTGTCCTGTTCGGGATGGGCTGGGGTCTGGCAGGATTGTGCCCCGGCCCGGCGATTGCCTCGCTTAGCTACGGGGGGGTCGGCGGGCTGGTGTTTCTGATCGCGATGCTCGCGGGCATGTGGGGTGCACCAACAGTCCGCACGCGACTGGACAGACTTGCGAACGCGATCTAAAGGACATTGTCATGAACATGCGACAGATCACCCCGACCTATTTTGTGTCGCCGCAAATCGACACGGCCGATTTTGACGAACTGGCAAAGGCCGGGATCAGCCGTGTCATCTGCAACAGGCCTGATGCCGAAATCGGGCCCGATCAGCAACACGAAACCATGCAAGAGGCCGCAGCCAGCGCGGGAATTGATTTCGCCTTCCTGCCGCTGACGCATTCAACCATGACACCCGACAACGTGCAGCGCCAAAGCGATCTGATTGCGTCGGCGGACGGGCCGGTGCTGGCCTATTGCGCCTCCGGCACACGCAGTTCGGTGGTCTGGGCCCTGTCCCAGGCGCGCACGCAATCCCCGGGCGACATTCTGGCCGCAACCAAAGCTGCCGGATACGATCTGGACGGGTTGCGCCCGACGCTTGAGGCACTTTCGCAGCAGGGCTGATCCCCTGCCCTGACGGCTTTTCTATTCAAACGATGCATTATGCGTAGGTTCGGCATTGCCCGTTCTGCGGGCGGCATCCGTGCCAGAGAGCGGCGAAAACGGCGCCAACTGCCCGCCCGCATCGGGTGGCGGTTGCGCCGGACCGGATGGTACATCACCAACTTCGGGCGGTTGGGCCGCGCGGGCCTTGGCCGGATCCGGATCGGCATGCGCCTGGGGTTCTGCGCTGTGCAACTGTGGCTTTGGCACGCCCCCCAGTTGCAGGCGCAACGCGCGATAGCCGCCGCTTTGTCCCAGTTGCCCGACACAGATCCTGCGCCAGCTTTGAACATGCACACCGGTTTCGCGCAGCGCCGAACGCGCCACCGGCAACACATCGCCCGCCTTTAGTGCCTGCACCTGCGACAGCGGCATGCGCAGTTTGCACAGCACGGCCGTCAATTCTGTCGGCGCCAGCAGAACAATCGGCCCCAGCCGCGGGGCATTTGCGTGTTGGTCCAAAGGTGGCGCGCAGGCGGGCATGACCGGCACCGGGTTCGGCATGCAGAACAATATGTCGCCCTGCCGTGTGCCCCCGGCAAGGTCAAGCGTCAGATGAAACACCGTGAAATCGGGTGCATCCAGCGCCAGCCCAAGGGTGCGCACGTCTTCCACACGGGCACCGAATTTAAAGCCGGCAAACACGCGCCTGTCCGCCTCGACCTCAAGCAGGGCGGCGCTGCGTGCCAGAACCGCGTCCAGCATTGGGGCGCACAGGGCGGCATCCGTGCGTGTCGGGGGCCTTGGTGCGGCGGGCGGCGGTGATACCGTGCCGGTGGTTTGCTGCTGGATCACCGCGCCGACCAGATCGGCATTCAGCGTAACAGCCGCCATCGCGCCCTTTGGGCCATCCATCAGCACCAGCAGCGATGCGGCGTCGAACAGATCAACCAGCCGGGTCTGGGGTACCAAACTCTGGGTGATCCCGATCACGGACACGGGCAGCCCGAACAAATCATCCGCGACCTTGGGCAATGTCAGGCGCAATGCCTTGCGCAGCGACATGGCGCGCGCGAATTGTTCGTCACGGGCCGCGTCAACCTTGCGTTGCAGCACCGTGCGCCTGACGGCTGTGTTCATTCCGAATGCCCTTTGTCGCCATGCGGTCGGGGCCAAACCTAAAGCTCATATGGTTACGATTGGATTGAAGGTGCCGTCATTGCGCCGCCATCGCCATCGATTCCGGCAGCCGCACGCGGAAACCGGTGCCGTTCATTTCGGGCTGATAGGTGATGTCGCCATCCAGCCGGTACATGATCTCGCGACAGATCGCGAGCCCCAGGCCAGCGCCCTTGCCTTTCTGGTCGCTGACGCGGGCGAATTTTTCAAAAATCAGGGTCTGGTCATCTTTCGGGATGCCAGAGCCGTTGTCGATAAAATCAACCGTTACATAGCCCCCCGCACGGGAGACGAGGATTTGCAGTTCCGGAGTGTCCGCATCGCAATATTTGCGGGCATTGGCGATCAGGTTGATGAAAACCTGGCTTAACCGGTCAAGATCAGTCTTCAACCCGACCTGTTCCGCCACGGGATCGCGCCGGACCGTCAGTGCATCCTGCTGCCCGGCCAATGCGGCCGCCACGGCCTGATCCAGCACATCGCCCAGGCGACCCTGCTGGATGTTCAGACTGACCTGCCCGTGTTCCAGTACCGACAGGTCCAGCAGATCATCCAGCAGGCGCGTCAGGCGGATAGCTTCGCCATGGATGATTGATGCGTATTTGGTTTTTTCTTCGGGGCCGATTTTCTTGGTGTCCCGCAAGATTTCCGAGAACGCACGGATCGAAGTCATCGGTGTGCGCAGTTCGTGGCTGATCTGGGACAGGAACGCATCCTTTTGCACACTCAGTTGCGTCAGTTTTTCATTCGCTTCCTGCAACTTGCGGGCGGTGCGCGCCAATTCACCGGATTTTGCCTCAAGCTGGCTGGAATATTCCAGCATTTGTGCGGATTCATCCGCCACCGCCATCAGATCATGCACCGAAACGCTGGCACCGCCGACGATCTGGCCCACCATCGCATGTGCCGTGGCCGCGCCCACCGATCCCGCCAGTTCGCGTTCCAGCCGTTGCAGGAAATCGGGGGACGGTTCGGGCAAATGGCCGTGCACGCCCTGTCGCACTGCTTCGGCGCGGAAAAAGGCGCGCGCCTCGGATGCGCCGACAAGCCGTTGCGCCATGATCAAAAGGTCTTCGCTTTGGGCCATGGAGCCTGTCCAGCTTTGCGGGCTGGCGGAATGGGCAAACACGTTGACAAATTGCGCCCCCTGCAACCGTTCCAGCGGGCTGGGAAAACTGAATAGCGACACAAGGAAAAACGCCGCCGAATTCAGTGTCAGGCTCCACATAACCGCATGCACGGTCGGATCAATGCCGGTGATACCGAACAGGGCCTGCGGGCGCAGCCATGACCAGCCGAACAGCCCGCTTTCAAAAATTTCGGCTGAAAGCAACACGCCGGTGCCAAAGCTGGGCAACAGCATCGTGTAAAACCACACCGCAAAACCCGTGATCAGCCCGGCCATTGCACCTGTGCGCGTCGCCCCGCGCCAGAATATGCCGCCGAGCATAGCCGGCATGAACTGCGCCACCCCCGCGAAAGAGATCAATCCGATGGCGGCCAGTGCCGAACTGCCGCCCGAAAACACGTAATAGGCATATCCCAGCGCCAGAATACCGCAGATCGACAGACGCCGCGCCAGAATGATCACATTGCGCACATCCCCGGACACGGACGCGCCGCCACTGCGCAGGCTGAACCAGATCGGCATCACGATGTGGTTGGACACCATGGTTGACAGCGCCAGCGTGGCAACGATCACCATTGATGTGGCCGACGAAAACCCGCCCAGAAAGGAAAACAGCGCCAGCCCGTCTTGCCCCTGCGCCAGCGGCACGGTCAAAACAAACAGATCGGGGTTCGATCCGGCAGGCATGATCTGCAATCCGGTCACCGCAATGGGCAGCACGAACAGGCTCATCAACATCAGGTACAGCGGAAAGGCCCATGCCGCCGTGTGCAGATGGCGTTCGTCATCGTTTTCAACGACCAGAACCTGAAACATCCGCGGCAGGCAAATAAACGCAATCGCCGACAGCAGCGTCAATGTGGACCATCGGCTGCGATCCATTTGCCATTCGCCGATGGGCGAGGCATCGATCTGGGTCATGATCTGGCTGACACCACCGGCCACGCCCCACACTACAAAGATGCCCACGGCAAGCAGCGCCAGCAGTTTCACAACCGCTTCGACCGCGATGGCAATGACAACGCCGTGGTGGCGTTCGTTCGCATTCAGATTGCGGGTGCCGAACAGAATGGCAAACAGCGCCAGCCCCAAAGCCACCCAGAACCCGGAGGATTCGCGATCAATTGTCACCGCATCCGGACCGGATGGCGGGGCAAAAGCCGAGACAGACAACGCCACAGATTGCAGTTGCAGGGCGATATAGGGCGTCACGCCAACGACCGCCATCAGGGTCACGACAATGGCCAGCAGGTTGGATTTTCCGTAACGCGACGAAATCAGGTCGGCGATGGACGTGGCCCGTTGCGCCCGCCCGATCCGCACCAGTTTGCGCAGCAGCCACCACCAACCGATGACAACAAGTGTCGGGCCCAGATAGATCGTGACGTATTCCATGCCCGAACGTGCCGCGTACCCGACCGCGCCATAAAACGTCCAGCCGGTGCAATAGACCGACAGCGACAGCGTATAAACAAGGGGCGAGCGCAGCCAGCCGCCCTGCCCGCGCAGGGCCGCACGTTCCGCCGCGAAGGCCACCAAAAACAGCAGCGCGACATAGCCCAGACAGGCAAGGATCAGCAGGTTCAGCGTTGCCATCAGCCGTCCTCGTCCAGATGCGTCTGTGTCAGCGGGAACGGCTCGTCCTGCGGATCAACTTCATCTTCCAGAACGCCCCGCGCCTTGATCCAGATACCCAGGGCGATAAGGATCAGGCCCTGCCACACCAGAAATATGTACAGCATTGCATTGGACAGCATCACAGGCCGTATGTCCGGGCCTGTCCCTGTCGGCCACAGCACCGGCACCGTCCACAACAAAAGCCCCAAAGCCGGCAGGATGCGGGCACCGTCCATCAAACGGCGCCGCCGATAGGTCTGGGGTTCCAGAAAAACGCGTTTTCCGCGTTTGGGGGCCGGGGCGGTTTTGTCCGTCTGGGTCATACCCTGTCCCTACATTCGCGCAGATGCCGGTGCGCGCAGTTTCAAACCGCGACAAGCTCGCGCACGGCGTCCAGCACCTCGGCATTCGAAAACGGTTTGGTCATGAACCGGCTTGCACCCGCCTTTTCCGCCATTTCGCGGTCACGCGACTGCCCCCGTGCGGTCAGCATCAGGACAGGCAGTTTCAGCGTGTCGGGCTTGCTGCGCAGCTCTGTCAGAATATCAAAGCCGCTTTTTCCGGGTAACATAACATCAAGGATCAAAAGATCAGGACGCGCGGCGCGGATCACATCCACTGCATCATGACCGTTGGAATGGGTATCAACCCGCCAGCCGTCACGCGACAGCAGAAACCTGATCGCTTCGATGATGTTTTGTTCATCCTCGATCAACAGAACGTGTCGGTTCATATCAGCGATCCCCTCCCCAAGGTCCGCAGTGCGCTTTGATCCTGTTTGTTCAGGATTTTGTGTTGTGTCTTTTCAAGACTATCCCCAGTTTTAGCGATGCTGTCAAAACCCTTCATTCAGGATCGACGGTTCGCGGCGCGCAATACAGCGTTCACGCGTGCAGACGCGGCAGGTACTTCCCACCGGTTTTCCCGGTGTCGCGACAGGCAGCACGGCCTGGCTGGCCGGAACGATCAGCATCGTGGAATGGTAAATTGGGTCCATGTTAAGGGCCGGTTCGCCAATCGGATGCGCAATTGCAATACAATCGAATTGCGATGCGTCCCTGCTGATCTGTTCCACCCGTTGGCAGATCGGCGTCATCGGGCGGCTGAAGGCGGAAAACAGCGGCCACAGCGGGCAGGATGTGCCAAAGCGCGGCACGGAAAAGCCCTCGATCGCCTTGCGAAACAGCATCGCACTGGAACTGTCACAGACCACAAGGCCGGTATTGGAACCCGGCGTGCCTTCGGGCATGGCCGCCAGACGGCGCAGCACCGACTGGACCGGCACACCGAACCGGCGCGCGAGCGCAATCGGATCAATCCCGATTTCCAGCAGGGCCGCGTGGAATTGATCCAGCGGCATTGCGGCCGCATCGCGGGCATATTGTTCCATCACGCCGCGCGCCACGTGGCGGGCCGCAGCGGATGTCAGGCGCGGTTCGGTTTCGATGATCTTGCGGATGTCCGGTGCATCTACTTCCAGCGCGGCAAAGAAATGGCCCTGATCCGCCAGCAGCGCCTCGACCTCTTCCTGCGGGGAAATCAGATCATCCTGCTGGGCGTCGGTCGAATCCAGATATCCGACCAGCGCCTTGCTGCTTTCGGCAAGGCGGGCGCTGTCTTCGTTGATGTTACGGTGAAAGCGGTTGCGCCATTCCGGTTCCAGTTCCTGCGTTTCGGCCAGAATGGACGCGGTTGAACGGATCGCCGCTGCGGTCGACAACACTTCATGCAGGGACGCCGCAAGTTGCGGATCGTGGGTTACACGGTCTGTCAGGGTTTCGACGGTGCGTTCCAGCGATGCCACGCGGCGATGCGATTTTGCCAGCACTTCCGCCCAACCGGGAAACCGCCCGGCGAATTCATCGGCCTTGTCGGTTTCTGCCGATACCGATTTTGCGTCTGCCGCCGCCTCGCGCAGGATCGCGATCAGCGCGGCCTCGGCGCCTTCTGCAAGCATCGAAGGCTCTACCTGAAGAACGCGCGCGATATCCAGCAACAGTTTTCCGCCGATTCTGCGGCGGTTATGCTCGATCAGATTGAGGTAAGAGGCCGAAATATCGATCTGGCGCGCCAGATCGGCCTGCCGCAAACCCGCCATTATGCGCCGCTCGCGGATACGGCTGCCGGTCAGTGTATCACGTGCCATATCTGTCACCTTTTTTGCCGCCGCGATTATCAAAGCTTATCAATGGCTTTCTGCACCGCAACATAATGAAATTTACAAACCACCCCTGTTCCTTGTGCAATTATTTACAAAATAATCGTGCGCTTCAAGGGACTTGTTGCGCAATTTTCATCAAGAGGGTGATAATGACTTTGCACAAACTGTGCCCGCGCTGCGAGGAGAGGAGCCCGCTGCGCACTTCACGAAATGGGAGGATTTAATGTCCAAATCAAACTTTACGCGTCGCGGCTTGATGAAAACCAGTGCTGTGGCCGGTGCCGGTCTTGCGCTGCCGACAATCTTTACAGCATCATCCGTCTCGGCCCACACGAACGAGCCGACGGGATCGACAGTCACACTTGGCTTTAACGTGCCACAGTCGGGCCCCTATGCAGACGAGGGCGCGGACGAACTGCGCGCTTACGAGCTGGCGGTCGAACACCTGAACGGTGGCGGCGACGGCGGCATGATGAACACGTTCAGTTCCAAAGCCCTGCAAGGCAACGGTATTCTGGGCAAGAAAGTCGAATACGTCACAGGCGACACTCAGACAAAATCTGATGCGGCCCGTGCCTCGGCCAAGTCGATGATCGAAAAAGACGGCGCGGTGATGATCACCGGCGGATCGTCTTCGGGTGTGGCCGTGGCCGTTCAGGCCTTGTGCCAGGAAGCCGGTGTTATCTTTATGGCGGGTCTGACCCACTCGAACGATACAACCGGAAAAGACAAGAAAGCCAATGGCTTCCGTCACTTCTTTAACAGCTACATGTCCGGTGCCGCGCTCGCTCCGGTGTTGAAAAACGCCTATGGTACAGACCGCAAGGCCTATCACCTGACAGCGGATTACAACTGGGGCTACACCACAGAAGAAGCTGTCCGGTCTTCGACCGAGGCAATGGGCTGGGAAACTGTTGAAACGGTAAAGACACCGCTGACACAGACCGACTTCAGCTCTTACATCACGCCGGTTCTGCAATCGGATGCCGATGTTCTGGTTCTGAACCACTACGGCGGCAACATGGTCAACTCGCTGACCAACGCCGTTCAGTTCGGCCTGCGCGATCGTATGGTCAACGGCAAGAAGTTCGAAATCATCGTTCCGCTTTATTCGCGTCTGATGGCCAAAGGGGCCGGCGAAAACGTGAAGGGCATCTTTGGTTCGACAAACTGGCACTGGTCGCTGCAGGATGAAGGCTCCAAGGCGTTCGTGAAATCCTTTGGTACCAAATACGGCTTCCCGCCCAGCCAGGCGGCGCACACCTGCTATGTTCAGGCGCTGCTTTATGCGGATGCTGTGGAACGTGCGGGCAGCTTCAACCCCTGTGCGGTTGGCGAAGCCCTGACAGGCGCCGGAGATTCCATGCCGGGCATCGATTCCGCAGCCAACTCGGGCTTCCTGTTCGATGGTCTGGGCAACGGTCCGACACTGTACCGGAATGCGGATCACCAGTGCTTCAAGGACGTTCTGGTTGTGAAGGGTAAAGAAAACCCGACATCGGAATTCGACCTTCTGGAAATCGTCGAAGTCACACCGGCGGCTCAGGTCTGGTACGAACCCGACCACCCGCAGGTTGCCGGTGGCGATCTGGGTCAGTGTAACCCGGGCGCCTGATCTTTTTCATCTGACAAAAACAGACCGCGCGATCCACTTCGCGCGGTCAAACACGCCCAAAAAATACGGGCATCACTACGGGACGGGGTGTCGTCATGGACGCAATTATTCTGCAAATCCTAAACGGGTTGGACAAGGGCAGCGCCTATGCGCTGATTGCCCTGGGGCTAACCCTGATTTTTGGCACGCTGGGCGTTGTCAACTTTGCGCATGGCGCGCTGTTCATGCTGGGGGCGTTCTGCGCCGTCACCCTGAACAAGATACTGACCCTGTCAGTCGAAACCATTGACGAAACGCAGCTTGATTTTCTGGGCAACCCATCGAAAATCCAGACACCTTATGTTGAAAAGTGGTTCGGCCCGGAAATGGGTTCGTCACTGATCGAATGGTCGGTACCGCTTGCCATTCTGTTTGCGATCCCGATCATGATTGTCGTCGGCTTTGTGATGGAGCGCGGCCTGATCAAATATTTCTACAAGCGCCCGCACGCCGACCAGATCCTTGTGACCTTCGGCCTCGCCATCGTGCTACAGGAAATCATCAAGTATTTTTACGGCGCCAACCCGATCCCCACCCCTGCCCCCGACGCGTTTCGCGGCAGCTTTGATTTCGGGGTGATGCTGGGCTTTGATGCCGGAACGATTATCTATCCCTACTGGCGGCTGGTCTACTTTGCCTTTGCGGCGCTGATCATCGGTGCGGTGTTTGCATTCCTGCAATTCACCACCTTCGGGATGGTCGTGCGGGCCGGTATGGCCGATCGTGAAACCGTTGGCCTTCTGGGCATCAACATCGACAAACGCTTTACCATCATGTTCGCCATTGCCGCCTGTGTCGCCGGCCTTGCCGGGGTGATGTACGCGCCGATCAATTCACCCAATTATCACATGGGCATGGATTTTCTGGTGCTCAGCTTCGTTGTGGTTGTTGTTGGTGGCATGGGTTCCCTGCCGGGTGCGGTGCTGGCCGGTTTCCTGCTGGGCATCGTCGAAAGCTTTGCGTCGATGGCGCAGGTTGTTTCGTTCCTGCCCGGTATCAACCAGATCATCATCTACCTGATCGCCATTATCATTCTATTGACGCGTCCGCGTGGCCTGATGGGCCGCAAAGGCGTGATGGAGGACTGACCCATGTTTGGACTGAACAAAAGTGATCTTCGTCTGTTCGTGGTCGTCATCGCCCTGACGATACTGGCACCCTTTATCCTGAACCCGTTCCCCGAAGGATCTGAACTGGCGCAATTCAACGCGGGCTATCCCGACCTGATGCAGCGCTTTGTGATCTTTGGCATCTTTGCCATCGGGTTCAACATCCTGTTCGGCCTGACCGGATATCTCAGCTTTGGCCACGCCGCTTTTCTGGGTGTCGGTTCCTATGCCGGTATCTGGATGATGAAACTGCTGACGATGAACGTGATCCCCGCGATCCTTGTTTCTGTCGCAGTGGCCGGTGTGTTTTCGCTGCTGGTGGGGTGGATCTCGCTGCGCCGGTCGGGCATCTACTTTTCCATCCTGACCCTTGCGTTTGCACAGATGTCTTATTCGCTGGCCTATTCGGTACTGACGCCGATTACCGGTGGTGAAACCGGATTGCAGCCCAAAGCGTTTGATCCGCGTGTTTTGGATGCCCCTTTGACGGACGGTGCAACACCCAGGGCAAACCTGTTCGGTCTGGAAATGACATCGACCTACGAAATGTCGGTTGGCAGCTGGCTGTTCACGTTCAACGTCGGGTATTACCTTGCCGGACTGATCATGATACTGGCCTTCTATCTGTCGATCCGCATCTTCCGCTCGCCCTTTGGGATGATGTTGCGGGCGGTGAAATCGAACCAGCAGCGCATGAACTATACCGGGCTTGATCCCAAACCCTACACGTTGGCGGCGTTCGTTATCTCGGGCATGTATGCCGGTCTGGCCGGTGGTCTGCTGGTGGCGATGGATACGCAGGTCGGCGCGGAACGCATGTTCTGGACCGCCAGCGGTGAGGTCGTTCTGATGACCATTCTGGGCGGTGCCGGAACGCTTATCGGGCCGATCCTTGGCGCAGGTTTCATCAAATACATGGAAAACATCATTTCCAAGATCAACGAAAATATCCTGCACCAGTGGTTCTACTGGCTGCCGGACGGGATCGAGGATTTGCTGATTGCACTGGTCTATCCGTTCATCGGCAAAGGCTGGCACCTGACATTGGGCATCATGTTCATGCTGGTTGTCATCTTCCTGCCCGGTGGGTTGGTCGAAGGCGGACAAAAGATCCTCAACCTGTTTCGCCGCAACAAGGCCGAAGACGGCGATGATCCTGCTGCCAAGCAGCCTGCGGAATAAGGAGACGGGCAATGGGTATTCTTGAAGTCAAAGACGTCAACAAACGGTTCGGGGGCCTTCAGGCCCTGGGCAATGTCAACCTTAGCGTTGCGGAAAACTCTGTTCACGCGATCATCGGTCCGAACGGTGCGGGCAAATCCACATTGCTGAACTGTCTGGTCGGCAAACTGATCCCCGATACCGGATCGGTTATGTTTGACGGGCAATCGGTTCTGGGCCGCGCCCCGCACGAAATCAACCAGATGGGCATCAGTCGTGTGTTCCAGACGCCGGAAATCTTTGGCGATCTGACGGTGTTTGAAAACGTGATGATCCCCTGCTTTGCCAAACGCGATGGCGCATTTCGGATGCACGCGATCGAAAAGGTCGAAAACGAACGTGATCTGATCGAAAAAGCCGAAAGCATGCTGGAAGACATGAACATGATCGACAAGCGGCATATGCACGCGGCATCACTGTCGCGCGGTGACAAGCGCCGCCTTGAAATCGGCATGTGCCTGAGCCAGCAGCCGCGCCTGTTGTTGCTGGATGAACCCACGGCGGGCATGGCCCGCGCGGACACCAACAACACCATTGATCTGCTGAAACAGATCAAGGACGAACGCGACATCACAATTGCCATTATCGAACACGACATGCACGTCGTGTTTTCGCTGGCGGAACGGATCACCGTTCTGGCACAGGGCACCCCACTGGTCGAAGATTCGCCCGAAAACATCAAGGGCCACCCCAAAGTGCGCGAAGCGTATCTGGGCGAAAGCGCGTAAGCGGCGAAAGGGACACACACCATGAACGTCAAACCGGATTTTTCCAAGAACGCCAATATGGCCTCGACCGCCCCCGCCTTTCTGTCGGTGTGGGACATGCACGCCTATTACGGCGAAAGCTATATCGTGCAGGGCATCAGCTTTAACGTGCACGAAGGCGAAATTCTGGCGCTGCTGGGCCGCAACGGCGCTGGCAAGACATCAACCTTGCGCGCCATCGCACGGCTGGACAATCCGCAGCTGGCCAAGGGCGAAATATGGCTTGATCACCAACCCTTGCACAAAATGAAAAGCTATGAGGCGGCGGCTGTCGGATTGGGCCTTGTCCCCGAAGACCGACGGATCATCGCCGGCCTCACAGTCGAAGAGAACCTCAAGCTTGCGCAAATCGCGCCACCTGTCGGCTGGTCGCTTGACCGTCTTTATGAACTGTTCCCACGTCTGGGCGAACGCCGCACGCAAGAGGGCACAACCCTGTCGGGCGGCGAACAGCAGATGCTGGCGATCGCGCGGGCACTGGCGCGCGACATCAAGGTGCTGTTGCTGGATGAACCTTACGAAGGGCTGGCCCCTGTCATCGTCGACGAGATCGAAAAGACCCTGATGGTGATCAAGGAACAGGGGATCACCACTGTGATCGTCGAACAGAACGCGGTGCGCGCGCTGCAACTGGCTGACCGGGCGGTTATTCTGGACACTGGCGGCATCGTCTTTGACGGCAGCGCAGATGAGGTACTGCAAAACGAACAGTTGCGCGCCGAATATCTGGCGATCTGACACAGACGGCGGCGGGGCACCCTGCCCCGCTATCGGCTAAGGCGATTTTTAAGGAAATGCGGCTGGCGCATTAACACATTTTCAATCCGGGTTAATCTAGGCTTCATGCGGGTGAGGGCTCCGATACGGTTACGGAGTCAGTATGAAAATCGCGATACCGCCTGGGATTCAGGCCCCGCTTAGCACCGGCCATCCTTGGTCGCTGCCAGAAATCCGCAAACCCAAACCCGAAATTGCGCCGCTGAACCCGGCAGGCACCGCTTTGGGCAATGGCCGGTTCGGCGCACCCGATGTGCCGCGTCCTGCCTTGTGGTCGCGGGACAACGAACCGGCACCGCCACCTTCAGCGATCCAGATCGAAATTGAAACGCTGCTGGCCGAACAGGCGGAGAAACTGGACCGTCAGGCCGAGGACGCCAACGGTGCGCTACTGGGCCGTCCATCCCCCGTCGATCGGGATTGAGGTGCCGGTTAGGTTGTGGGCCACAGGATTACACAGCCACAGCGCCAGTTCGCCAATCTCGGACGGGTCTGACAGCCGCTGGCTGGGTTGCTTTTCACGCAGCAGATCGGCGATTCCGGCGGCGCGGTCGCCGCCGTGCCGGGCCGCGCGCTGTTCGATCTGGGGTGCGATAATTGCGGTTTCAGTCCAGCCGGGACAGATGCAGTTGACTGTTACACCGCCTTTGGCGCGATCACCCGCGGTGGCATATTCCAGCGCGGCCACCTGACTTAACCCCACAAGGCCGAACTTGGCCGCGACATAGGGCGCCTTGTCTTTCGAGGCCACCAGCCCGTGCACCGAGGCGATATTGATCACGCGCCCGTAACCGCGCGCCGCCATCACCGGCAATGCCTTTTGCATGGTGTGAAACGCAGCCGACAGGTTGATCGACAGGATATTGTTCCATTTCTCGCGCGGCATTTCCGCCAAAGGCGCGGTGTGCTGAACACCCGCATTATTGACCAGAATATCAGCCCCGCCCCACGCCTGCACCGCAGCCATCAGTTCGTCAATCCGGTCGGCATTGCGCAGGTCGCCATGGAAAAATTCGGCCTGCGGGGCACCATCGTTTTCCAGTGTTTCGCACACGTCAGAAATTTGCGCATCCCCGGCCAGTCCGTGCACCGCGATGCGCGCGCCGGCGCGCGCCAGCACCCGCGCCACGGCCAGCCCGATACCCTGAACCGATCCGGTGACAAGTGCGGTTTTCCCTGCAAGATCGGTCATGTCATGTCCTCCAGCCGTTTGCGTAATTCGGTCTTCAGCACCTTGCCGTAATTGTTCTTGGGCAGGTCCGGCAGGGTAAAATAGGCCTTTGGCCGCTTGAAACGGGCGATATTGTCATTGCACAACTGGTCCAGCGCGGCAGAATCGGCGCTGCCCACCACAAAGGCCACCACCTCTTCGCCCCAGTCGGGATGGGTGCGCCCGACAACAGACACCTCGAAAACGTCGGGATGCATCAACAGCACTTCTTCGACCTCGCGCGGGTAAACGTTGGACCCGCCGGAAATGATCATGTCCTTGGACCGGTCCTGCATCGTGACATAGCCGTCATCGTCCATGAACCCCATGTCCCCCGTCATCAACCAGCCGTTCACGATCGTCTTTGCGGTGGCGCCCGGATTGTTCCAGTAGCCCGGCATCACCGTATCGCCGCGCACCAGGATTTCGCCATGGGTGCCGACAGGCTGGGGTACACCAGCGCTGTCGCCGATCTGCACCTCGACCGCGGATTGTGCCCGCCCGACCGATTGCAGGCGTTCGCGCCAGCGGGGATGGGTGCGGTCTGCCACATCATCGCGCGCCAGTGCCGTGATGCCCATCGGGCATTCGCCCTGTCCGTAAATCTGCGCAAAGATTGGGCCAAAGTGATCGACCGCTTCGATGATATCGGCCAGATACATCGGCCCGCCCGCATAGATGATCGTGCGCAAGCCGGCACCGGTTTCGCCCGTTGCCACCGCAACCTGCGTCATCCGCTTGACCATGGTCGGTGCGGCAAACATCTGCACATTGCCGAAGTGGCGCGCCAGATCGAAAATCTCGGCCTCGTCAAAGCCGCCCGAAACCGGGCACACATGGCGCGCGCCTGCCCGCACATGCATCATGTTGTAGATACCGGCACCATGGCTCATCGGGGCGGCGTAAAGCGCGGTGTGATCCTGCGTTACCAGTTCACAATCGGTCTGATAACACAGCGACATCGACACCAGCATACGGTGCGTGATGATCACGCCTTTGGGCTGTCCGGTGGTGCCCGATGTATAAAACAACCACGCCAGATCATCCGGCGCACGCGGTGTCGGCTGGCCCAAAGGCGGAAGCGAAAAAATCTGGTGATAGGCCGGGGTGGTCACATCCACGACGCGGGTATCAGGGCAAAGATCGGCCACGGGTTCGGAAAGACCGGGCGATGAAAATGTGATTCCAGCACCGGAATCGCCCAGAATGAACGCCGCCTCGCGCGGGTGCAGTTTTGCGTTGATCGGCACCGCCGCCGCGCCTGCGTACCAGATACCGTATTGCACAATCAGATAATCGGGGCAGTTTTTCATGAAAATCGCCACCCGATCGCCGGGCTGCAACCCCTGGGCCATCAGCCAGGCCGCGACCTGTGCGGCCTTTCGGTGAAACCCGGCATAATCCGCCACCAGATCACGCCCCAGAAAAAGGGCAGGATCGCCCCCGTGCGTCTGGGCGCGGCGATGCAGCCAAAACCCGATATTCATAGCCTTTATCCTTGCGTCGTGTTGCGATGCTGATCTTTGCAAGTTTACGCCCGAAAACGGTCGGGTCCATGTCCGAATGCAGGACATTGCAGCTTTTTCGAAAATCCGGGGCACCGCCTTCTTGACCGGGATGGAACGTCGCTTCTTTTCATGTGCGCGCGCATGACCTATAAGCGGCGTCAACATCAAAACGGTTCGCATCAAGACGGACCAAACGAAGCGGTCGAGGATCCCATGACAAAAAGCAATCACGATGCAGACGTTGCCTTTATTCAGGCGCTGGCGGAATTGTTGCGCGAAAACGATCTGACGGAATTGCAGGTCAAACGCGAATACGGCGAGGACGACAGTTTGAACGTGCGCGTCAGCCGGATGGCACCGCAACAGGTGGTCACACAGGTTTCAAGCGCCCCCGCGCCCGCAGCCCATGCCGCCGCGGCAGCGCCGGCCGCAGCCCCTGCCCCTGCGGCCCAGGCCGCGGATGATCCGGCCAGCCACCCCGGCGCGGTCACATCCCCGATGGTGGGCACAATCTATATGCAGGCCGAACCCGGCGCGGCGCCGTTCATTTCGGTCGGCGCACAGGTGGCGGAAGGCGATACATTGCTGATTGTGGAAGCGATGAAAACGATGAACCACATTCCCGCACCCCGCGCCGGAACCGTGAAACGAATTCTGGTCGAAGACGGTGGTGCCGTCGAATATGGTGCGCCATTGGTGATCCTGGAATAAGGCGTTGGCAATGTTCAATAAAATTCTGGTCGCCAATCGCGGAGAGATTGCCCTGCGTGTTATCCGTGCGGCGCGTGAAATGGGCGTTGGATCGGTTGCCGTCCATTCCACGGCGGACAGCGATGCCATGCATGTACGCATGGCGGACGAAAGTGTGTGCATTGGCCCGCCTTCGGCCACAGACAGCTACCTGTCGGTGCCTGCAATAATTTCTGCCTGCGAAATCACCGGCGCCGAAGCGATCCATCCCGGATACGGTTTTCTTTCGGAAAATGCGAATTTCGTGCAGATCGTGCAGGATCACGGGCTGACATTCATCGGCCCCACAGCCGAACATATCCGCGTCATGGGCGACAAGATTACCGCCAAGGACACGATGAAGGCGCTGGGTGTGCCCTGCGTGCCGGGCAGTGACGGCGGCGTGCCAACACTGGCAGAAGCCAAACGCATCGGCGATGAAATCGGCTATCCGGTGATCATCAAGGCCACTGCGGGCGGCGGCGGGCGCGGCATGAAAGTGGCCGAAACCGCCAAGGACATGGAAAGCGCCTTTCTGACCGCCCGTGCCGAAGGCAAATCGAACTTTGGCAATGACGAAGTCTATATCGAGAAATATCTGCAAAGTCCGCGCCATATCGAAATTCAGGTGTTCGGTGATGGCAAGGGCCGCGCCGTGCATCTGGGCGAACGCGATTGTTCGCTGCAACGCCGCCACCAGAAAGTCTTTGAAGAGGCCCCCGGCCCCTCGATCACACCGGAATTGCGGGCCAAGATTGGCAAGGTCTGCGCCGATGCCGTGGCCAAAATTGACTATGCGGGTGCCGGAACAATAGAATTCCTCTTTGAAAACAACGAGTTCTATTTCATCGAGATGAATACGCGCCTGCAGGTCGAACACCCTGTGACCGAAGCGATCTTCGGTGTCGATCTTGTGCGCGAACAAATCCGCGTTGCATCCGGTTTGCCGATGTCCTTCCAACAGGACGATCTGCATATCAACGGCCACGCCATCGAAGTGCGGATCAATGCGGAAAAACTGCCGAATTTCGCGCCGTCCCCGGGCCGGATCAGCCAGTACCACGCCCCCGGCGGTCTGGGTGTCCGGATGGATTCCGCACTTTACGACGGTTATTCCATCCCGCCCTATTACGACAGCCTGATCGGCAAACTGATCGTGCACGGACGCGACCGCCCCGAAGCGCTGGCGCGCCTGAACCGCGCTTTGGGCGAACTGATCGTGGACGGGGTGCATACCACTGTGCCGCTGTTTCACGAGTTGTTGCAGGATCCGGATGTGAACAGCGGTGAATACAATATTCACTGGCTGGAAAAATGGCTGCTGACCCATCTGAACGGGTAGTCTTGTAGGTCAAGGGTGGGCTTAGTTCTATGACGCTGACCCCTGATCTGCTGCTGCACGGATATTCCATCGGCATTTTTCCGATGGCGGATCATGGTGGCGAATCCGAAGTATTCTGGGTTGATCCCAAACGGCGCGGGATCATGCCGCTGGACGGGTTTCACCTGTCGCGATCCTTGCGCAAGACGATCCTGAAAGGCGTTTTTTCGATCACCATCAACCAATGTTTCGCAGATGTGGTGGATGGGTGCGCCGATCGTGCGGAAACCTGGATCAACGACGAGATCAGGCGTTTGTATCTGGAGTTGCACGATCTGGACCGGGCGCATTCGCTTGAGGTTTGGAACGGCCCCGATCTGGTGGGCGGAGTTTACGGCGTAATGCTGGGAACGGCCTTTTTCGGGGAAAGCATGTTTTCTCGCCAGCGCGATGCATCAAAAGTTGCACTGGCCTATCTGGTCGACCGGTTGCGCATTGCGGGTTTCACCCTGTTTGACACGCAGTTTCTGACCGAACATCTGGCATCGCTCGGGGCGATCGAAATCAGCCGCGCGGAATATCACAGCTTGCTGGATGCGGCCGTGTCGGGGCAGGCCGATTTTCTGGCGCCTGATCCCGCGACCGCTCAGGATGTGGTGCAGCGCATGACCCAGACATCATAACGCGCATGATCCAGCGCGTTCAGCGCCGGAGAAGACGCGATCATCCAGCCCGAATAGATCGGTGCTGCCGCATCGTTTTCCCTGATGATCAGATAGGCAAAGGCATCGCCTGACGGGTTTCCGGCAGGATAGCGGCAGGATTGCAATTCAATGTTCAACTGACCGAACGCAACCGACTGGCCCGCCCTGATTTCAATGTCCGAGTGGAACCCGTCGATTTTGTCCAGCCCGCGCAGCATAACACCGGTGCCCGCTGTTACCTCCTGGCTGCTGACCGGCGCCGCCGACAGCATCAGTATCAGCGCAAGCCGTTTCACTCGTCACTGCCCGAAACGAATTTCAACAGCAGCGAAACAAGGCTGACCGCGCCCTGGGTATCTTCGATGACCGCACCCGCTTCGTAGAAAAACGGCGACCCGCCGGGGATGATTTCAACGAAATTCCCACCCAGCAACCCTTCGGAGGACACAACAATTGCGCTGTCGTCCGGAATTTCGATGCCGTTGATCACGCTGACCGTGGTGTCGGCGCGATAGGTTTCCGGGTTCAGCGTTACACCGGTGACCGATCCGATTTTGACGCCGGCCAGTCGCACATCCGTGCCCACGCCGACCCCTTCGAGCGATCGGAAACTGGCCGAAAGCGGATAGCCCGCACTGGTTGCGCCAAACCCGGTGGCCTGTCCGGCATAGACCATAAACGCGATGGCTGCGGCCAATACCGCGCCACCGACCAAAACTTCGGTTCTGTTTTCCGCCATTTCCTGTGCCCCTATTCGGGTGTCCACGCCTCGTAGTCAGACCGGTTTGCCGGATCTGCGCGCCGGATAGATCCGGCTGGTGCGTATGCCATCGCCGTTCCCGTCAGGTTTTCCTGATGCGGTTTTTGCCACGCCTTTTTCGCCAACGGCTTTTCCGTGGGCGGTTCATCCCATGTGCGGTGCAGCCAGCCGTGCCAATCGGGCGAAATCCGGCTTGCTTCGGCTTCTCCGCTGAAAATCACCCAGCGTTTTGAATCGTCCGCGTTTTTATAAAACACGTTGCCTTGCGCGTCTTCGCCAACGCGCTTGCCCTTGCGCCATGTGAACAACTGGGTATTCAGGGTCTGCCCGTCCCACCATGTGAATAGGCGCAAGATTTTGTTCACGATACCCATGCAGGCCTCCGGACATTTGTTGGATCAGATATGAACCAAAGCCGGCCAAAGGTCCAGTGACAAGGGCGATCTATTGCGCGCTTGGCAGGCAGGCGGTGACTTCGATCTCAATCTTGTATTTGGGATCGATCAGATTGCTTTGGATCATCATCGCCGCCGGCGGGTTTTTCCCGAATGTCGACTGCAACAGCGGCCAGCACGGTTCGAAATCGTTCACGTCAGGCAGGATATAGTTAACGCGGACCACATCGGCAAAGCTGGCTCCGGCCTCGGTCAGGGCCGTCTGAATGATAGACAGCGCCGATTTGCACTGTTCGATAACATCAGGCGGCACATCCGGGCCGCCCGCCACTGTACCGGAAACGAACACCAAGCCGTTGGCCACGGTCGCGCGGCAATAGCCTATCCTGGATTCGTAGGGGCCACCGGAATGGATGCGCCGGATGCCCGCCATGCCTAACCCGCTGTGGCGGGTTTCTTTTCGGCATCGGCGTGGATCATCAGCGGCTTGGCATCGGAATTGACCGCCTCTTCGTTCACCACAACTTCGGTAACGGAATCGAGCCCCGGAAGTTCAAACATGGTATCCAGCAGGATATCTTCCAGGATCGAACGCAGACCCCGCGCACCAGTTTTGCGCAAAATGGCGCGTTTCGCGATTGCTTTCAGCGCGTCATCGGTAAATGTCAGCTGGGTATCTTCCAGTTCGAACAGGCGCTGGTATTGCTTGACCAATGCGTTTTTCGGCTGGGTCAGGATAGTGACAAGTGCGTCCTCGTCCAGATCTTCCAGCGTGGCCAGAACAGGCAGACGGCCGACAAATTCCGGTATCAGGCCGAATTTCAACAGGTCTTCGGGTTCCAGATCGGTAAAGATCTCGCCCACGCCGCGTTCATCATTGTCGCGCACATCGGCGCCAAATCCCATGGCGCTGCCCTTGCCGCGCGCAGCAATGATCCGGTCAAGCCCCGCGAAAGCGCCGCCGCAGATGAACAGAATGTTTGTGGTGTCCACTTGCAGGAATTCCTGCTGCGGATGTTTGCGCCCGCCCTGTGGCGGCACGGACGCAACCGTGCCTTCCATCAGCTTCAACAGCGCCTGCTGCACGCCTTCGCCCGACACGTCGCGGGTGATCGACGGGTTTTCGGATTTGCGCGTGATCTTGTCGACCTCGTCAATGTAGACGATGCCGCGCTGCGCGCGTTCAACGTTATATTCCGACGATTGCAGCAATTTCAGAATGATGTTTTCAACGTCTTCGCCGACATAGCCCGCTTCGGTCAGCGTGGTCGCATCGGCCATCGTGAAGGGCACGTCCAGAATACGGGCAAGCGTTTGCGCCAGCAGGGTTTTACCGCAACCGGTGGGGCCGATCAGAAGAATGTTGGATTTGGCCAGTTCGATATCGTTGCCGGCCTTCTGGGCGTGGTTCAGACGTTTGTAATGGTTGTGCACCGCGACCGACAAAACCTTTTTCGCCGTGGCCTGCCCGATCACATAATCGTCCAGAACGCCGCAAATATCCTTGGGGGTCGGCACGCCATCGGTTGATTTCAGACCGCTGGCCTTGGTTTCCTCGCGGATGATATCCATGCAAAGTTCGACACATTCATCGCAGATGAACACGGTTGGTCCCGCAATCAGTTTGCGCACCTCGTGCTGGCTTTTGCCGCAAAAGCTGCAATAAAGTGTATTTTTGCTGTCGCCGCTTGAATTCGTCGCCATCTCAAACCTTTCAGGCTTTACTGTGTCGCGTCCGGCCGAAACAGATGCCGGACCCGTCCTGATTTGGCCAGCTTAGGCCAGCACTTTGAGCACCACAATCGCAAAATGCGCTTGGCGCCGATGGCAGGACCACACGATGTGATCCTGCATCAGGCCACGCCGCGATGTCTTAGCTCTCTTCGTCATCGCCTTTGGGACGGCTGGCCACGATCTCGTCGATCAGGCCCCAGTCGCGTGCTTCCTCGGGAGACATGAAATTATCGCGCTCCAGCGCAGCCTCGACCTTTTTCAGGGTCTGGCCGGTGTGACGCACATAGATTTCGTTCAACCGCGTCTTGAGTTTTTGCGTCTCCTGGGCGTGGATCATGATGTCCGTGGCCTGCCCCTGATACCCGCCCGATGGCTGGTGGACCATGACGCGGCTGTTGGGCAGCGAAAACCGCATGCCCTTTTCACCCGCTGTCAGCAGCAAGGACCCCATCGAGGCCGCCTGCCCGACAACCAGCGTGCTGACCTTGGGTTTGATGTATTGCATCGTATCATAGATCGACAGGCCCGAGGTCACGACACCGCCGGGGCTGTTGATATACATACTGATTTCCTTGGACGGGTTTTCCGCCTCAAGATGCAAAAGCTGCGCAACGATCAGCGATGACATTCCGTCATGCACCGGCCCCGACAGGAAAATGATCCGCTCCTTAAGCAGGCGCGAAAAAATGTCATAGGCGCGTTCACCCCGGCTTGTCTGTTCGACAACCATCGGGACAAGAGTGTTCATGTAGGTATCAATAGGATCGTGCATATCGGCCTGCCTGCTTTGATGTGTCGGGACCATACCCGACGAACTGTTAGCAGAGTCTTAGTGTTGCCCTTGGGGGGCTGCAAGGGGGGGCGGACGGATTGGCCGGGTTGATCGGGACCAACACCAGCCTAGATCGCGCCTCATGACCGTTGAATTCATTCCCACCCGCACCGCAGCACTGGAACGCCTGGCACGCTTTGTGCCCAAGGCAGGCGCGGATTATGCCCGCCTGCGCAATTACGATCTGGGGCAAGGTGCGCACACGCACGTATCGACCCTGTCGCCCTATCTGCGCACCCGCCTTATCACCGAACAAGAGGTTCTGGCGGCGACACTGGCGCGCCATTCCGCAAGTGCATCGCAGAAATTCGTGCAAGAGGTGTTCTGGCGCACCTACTGGAAAGGCTGGCTGGAACAGCGTCCTGCGGTCTGGGCGCAGTATCGCGCCGATCTGGTGCGGGCGCTGGATCACATACAGACGTCGCAAGGGGCGCGAAACGACTGGCAGGCCGCGTGTCTGGGTGAAACCGGTATTGCCTGTTTCGATCACTGGTCGCGCGAACTGGTGCAGACCGGGTACCTGCACAATCATGCGCGGATGTGGTTTGCGTCAATCTGGGTTTTCACCCTGCGCCTGCCGTGGGTTTTGGGCGCGGATTTCTTTCTGCGCCATCTTCTGGACGGTGATCCGGCCTCGAACACGCTGGGCTGGCGCTGGGTGGCGGGCGTGCAGACGCGGGGCAAGACCTATCTGGCGCGGTCGGACAACATCAAAAAATACACAGAAGGGCGGTTTGCCCCGCACGGGCAACTGGCCCAGACCGCCCCACCACTTGACGCCCCTGCTGATCCGCCACCGCACTGGGCCGCGCCACAACAAGACCGGGATAAATCCCTGCGCACAGGGCTGATACT
The DNA here is from genome assembly GCF_051013555.1 of Sulfitobacter sp. TBRI5. Classification (NCBI taxonomy): domain Bacteria; kingdom Pseudomonadati; phylum Pseudomonadota; class Alphaproteobacteria; order Rhodobacterales; family Roseobacteraceae; genus Sulfitobacter; species Sulfitobacter sp. TBRI5. The sequence continues at coordinate 3,677,097 of NZ_CP112884.1, forward strand.
GCACGGGGACGATCTGAGCCCCGGATTTGTGCTGGCGACAGATCGGGCCCCCGCTGCCACGCTGCTGCTGGACGCAACGGACGGTCTTAGCCCCTTGGCCGTTGCGCCGCATGTCGTGCAGTTCGTGCAAGGGGCCATGCAGGACGTCAGTGATCGTTGGCGCGACAGGCTGGGCGCTGTGACAGGCCCCTGCCCGCCCGAAAAACTGATCGACTGGATCGACAACAACGATCTGGCGCAGATCATCACCCCCTATGCGCCGGTCGGGCCTGTCGCGGATGCGCTGCGCCAGATTGAAACAAAACGCCCGCAGGTACGGCTGATCCGGCTTTTGCGCCCCTATGACGGGGCCGCATGGCCGCACGCGACACGCGGTTTTTTCAAGTTCCGTGACCGTATACCCGAATTGCTGGAGCATCTGCACCTGTCAGAGCGCACAACGCCCGCGGTGTGACCCGCGGGCGTTGCTTTTTCGTTTATCTTTGTCGGATCATCCCTATCCGAACATGTCGCTGGTGATCCCGTCATACCAGCCAAGGCTTTCTTCGTAGGTCACCTTGCGCAGCTCCCCGCTTTCGCCGGTCTGTGAAATAAAGCCGTCGACCTTGGCGATCTTTTCGTCGGTCGCCTCATAGGTGGCACCGACCTTGACGCCATCCTCGGTGTCGATCAGCGACCAGCAGGTGTTGGAAAACTTGGCCGGAAACACCGATGATCCGGTCAACGCACCGCGAATGGCCATGGCTGCGACCTTGGCCTGAGAATTGGCGGAAAAGCCTGATTTCGGCATATCGCCCTGATTGGTCGCGTCGCCCAGAACGTGGATGTTTTCATCCAGCCGGCTTTGCATCGTATGGCCGGACACTGGCGCCCAGTTGCCATCCGTAACGCCCGCCATTTCGCAGATACGGCCTGCCTTTTGCGCGGGGATGACGTTGCACACGTCAACCTTGGTTTCCTCGCCATCAATCGTCACGGTCATGGCATCGGGATTGACCGATACATTACCACCACCGAAATCCTCTCCGATCCAGTCGATCATGCCTGTGTAATGCGTGCCCCAGCCTTCCTGAAACAGGGCCATTTTGGAAAACTTGGCCTTGGGGTCTGCGACGATGATCTTGGCCGTCGGGTTATTGGCCTTCAACAGGTGCGCAACCATCGATACGCGTTCATATGGGCCGGGCGGGCAGCGATAGGGATTGGGCGGGGCAACCATCGCGAATGTGCCGCCCTCTGGCATCGCCATGATCTGCGCCTTGAGCAGTTCGGTTTGTGACCCGCCCTTGTAGGCGTGCGGCATGGCGTTCTGTGCAGACAGATCCCAGCCTTCGACTGCGCCATCAACGAAATCAATACCGGGTGACAGAACGAGGCGGTCGTAGGGCAGCACCGATCCGCCGGCCAGAGTCACAGTCTTGGCATCCCGATCAATGCCCACGGCCCAGTCATGCACGACGTTTACGCCGTAATCCGAGGCCAGAGTGCCATAGGAATGGGCAAGGCTTTCGATATCGCGAAACCCGCCGATATATAGGTTCGAGAAAAAGCAGGTGTAGTAACTGCGCGTCGGCTCGACAAGTGTGACGTCAATCTCGCCCTTGCTGTCCTTGGCGATATAGCGTGCTGCGGTGGCCCCGCCTGCGCCGCCGCCCACCACGACGACCTTGGGGCGGCCGTGGCTGGCGCCCTGTACCATCGGCGCGCTCAGCAGCGATGCTGCCGCCGCTGTGGTCCCGATAAAGTCACGTCTGTTTAAAGTCATTGCCTTCTCCTCCCGTGAAAGAGCGCGGCTTAATCCAACGCTCCGTAATATGCAGCAAGGGCTGCGATTTCTTCATCTGACAGGCGGCCAGCCATCATCTGCATGACGGGATGGGGCCGCAATTTCCGTTTGTAGGCGTGCATGGCGACGACAAAATCTTCCTTTGGCCAGTGCGTGATCGAAGGGATGCCCGCATCGCTGCCGTCGATCTGGTGGCAGGTGCTGCATTCGCTGGACAGATAAGCGCCGTATTCGGGATCGCCGACAATCGCCAGTATCTCGGGCGGCAGGTCCACCTCGCGCGCCTGCGCGGTTGGCGCGGCTTCGGGAATGTTGGCGGGGTTGTCGGAAAAAATGCGCAAATACGCCAGCACATCGTGGCGGTCCTGCGGGTCTTTTATGCCACGAAAACTCATCCTTGTGCCGCTGACCAGCGCCTTGGGGTTGTCGATATAGGCATCCAGCGTTTCCAACGTCCAGACAAGCCCGTCACTGGCCGCGCGTTCGATGCCCTTTGAATAAAAGAACCCGTCGATGGCCGCCGCCTTGCGCCCGTAAATGCCATTCAGATGCGGGCCGATGCCGCTTTCTGCTCCGGCGCCGACCTCGTGGCATCCGCTGCACTTGGAAAACAGTTTTTCACCGCGCTCTGCGTCCCCGATCTGCTGGACCTCTTGTTCAGCCAAAGCGCCCCCGACGGGGGGCGCCAAAGCCAGTAACAGGATCAGGATGGCACTGCGCATCACCTACTCCTGATAGGATCTCAGATAGGCAAGGATCGCCTGGACATCTTCTTCCTTGCGCAGGCCCGCGAATGACATCTTGGTGCCCTTCATGAACGCCTTGGGTTTGGTCAGGAATTCGCTCATTGCGGCCTCGTCCCAGACCAGACCGTTTTCCGCAGCTTCCATCAGCGCCTTGGAATATTTGAAGTCCTCCACAGCACCGGCAGGCGCACCGACAATACCGTTCAGAACCGGACCGGTCCGGTTCGTGGCATCTTCACCAACCTGATGGCAGGCCTTGCATTTCTTGAATACTTTTTCGCCCGCCTCGACCATCTCGGGGTCAAGCGCGACGGTTTCGACAACGGCTTCTGCCGCTGTTTCCTCGGCCGCCGGTTCAAGCACTGCTTCTTCTTCGGTTGCAACTTCCTCAACCGCGGCGTCAGGTGTTTCCTCTTCCGGGGTCACATCAAGTACCGCGGCGCGCATGGTGATTTCAACGCTGTCCTTGCAATCGGTCATGCAGGGTTCGCCTGAAAACCGGTCAAGCTCGGTTTCGGCGCGGTCATCCAGGATGAACCCGTCGGCGTTGGGCATTTCAACATCCAGAAAGGTTTCGTTGGACAGAACGAAATCGTCATCCACCAGATCGTTGGAATAGAGGATGTAGGCGACAATGGCATAAACTTCGTCCGGTTCCAGGGACTGGGCATTGCCAAACGGCATCGACCGGTTGACGTAATCCCATGTGGTGGACAGATAGGGCCAGTAGGATCCCACCGTTTTCACCGGATCCTCACGGTCCAGCGTGTCAAATCCGCCGGCCAGTTTGGGCCAGTTGTCCACACCTTCGGCAAAGTCACCATGGCAGACGGCACAATGCTCGGCAAAGAGTTCATCCCCGGTCCAGACATCGCCGGATCCGACAGGCAGACCGGTGCCATCAGGGCTGACATCCAGATCCCACGCGGCGATCTCTTCGGGCAGGGCCGGACGCCCAAGACCCAGCTTTTCGGCCAGAGCGGGGCCCGCAACCAGTGTCGCGGCCAGTGTTGCCCCCGTCAGAAGATTACGAGACTTCGACATTTTCAGCCTCTCCGTTTGCTTTCACCCACCATGTCTGGATGCAGTTGTTGTGATAGATCGAATTCAGGCCGCGCACCTCGCGCAGTTGCGCCTTGGTCGGCTGGACGTATCCGGTTTCGTCGATGGCGCGACTTTGCAGCAGCATTTCTTCGCCATCCCACGTGGTATCCAGATAGAACCGTGTCAGCGCGCGGCTTTGACCGGGTGCAGCCAGACGGGCGGTTTCCCATGTCTTGCCGCCATCCTTGCTGACGTCCACGCGGGTGATGGCCCCCCTGCCCGACCACGCCAGACCGGAAATCACCAGCGGGCCTTTGCCATGGGTGATCGGTGCCTGCGGACTGGGGCTTGTCACCACCGATTTGGCATCCATTTCCCACGTCCATTTGCGGGCAATGCCGTTTTCCAGAACGTCGGTATATTTGCTGGTTTCCTCGCGGCTTTCGACGGGTCCGTCCATGACTTCAATCCGACGCAGCCATTTGACCCACATATTGCCTTCCCAGCCCGGCACAACCAGACGTACGGGATACCCGTGTTCCTTTCGGAGTGCCTCGCCATTGGCCTTGAATGCGACCAAAACATCATCAAGCGCCTTGTCCAGCGGGATCGAACGGCCGTTGCTGGACGCATCGGCACCTTCAACGTAAACCCATTTGCCTGCTGTCTGGACACCGGCTTCGTTCAGCAGGGTCTTCAGCGGCACGCCGGTATATTCCATGTTGTGGATCATGCCGTGGGTGAACTGCGCCCCGTTCAACTGCGCGCCCGCCCATTCCATGCCGGTATTCGCAGCGCATTCGCAAAAATAAACGTGGTTTTCGCGCGGGAACCGTTCCAGATCGGCATAGGTGAACACCAAAGGTGTATCCACCAAACCGTTGATCATAAGGCGATAATCCTGTTTCGCCAGCTCGATCGCGCCGGAATGGTGGCGTTCGAACGCGCAGCCCTGCGGTGTGATGGTGCCATCCAGCGCATGGATCGGAGTAAAGTTGATCGAGCTGATGGTGTCCGCCGTCAGCCATTCAACGTTGCGGCGCACAACATCGGATTCAAATTCGATCGGCAGGCCATAGGGTGTTTCATCCACACCGTCGCCCAAGCCCTGCGCCCATTCCTGCACTTCGGTGATCAGCGGATCGCCTTCGGCCTTTGCGGCGCCGGCGGCAACCGCCCCGGCCCCTGCAGCCGCAGCACCTGCCAGAAACTGGCGCCGCGATGGTGTTTTGCCCTTCGCGCTGAAACGCATGCCATTCTCTCCTTCTTGGATTATCAAATTCACTTTAATGAATTTGATGAAATAAAAAACACGTCAAACCGTCGCGGGCGGATCAGGTGCCCACGACTTTGACAGATGTATTGGGTGCCACGCTGACCGTGCCCAGCTTGGCGATGTGGTTTTCCACCACGTCCCAGATCTGCGGCCCTTCGGTGCCTTCGTTGACCGATGCCCAGCCTGCCACAACATAGGACTTCGCCGGATCGATCGCCTCGCCGGTTTTCAGCAAGGTCATATCGGTGATCCGCTGGCCCTGCGGTTTGGTGATATCAATGCGGTAGCCCATGCCACCGATGCGCACCATGTCACCGCCCTGCTGGTAATAGGGATCGGGGTTGAACAGGTTGTCGCCGACATCTTCCAGAATGACATGGATGAATTCGCCCGTCATTTCGGTACGGTATGCCTTGCCGTAGGTCATCGACGTGACATTCCAGATATCTTCACGGGTGATATCCTGCCCCGGCAGGATCGACGGACCCCAGCGCACACCGGGGGACATTGCGATATCGGCATCACGTTCCGATATCAGCGCATCACAGATCAGATCATCCCAGGTGCCGTTGAAATTGCCGCGACGGTAGAGCAGCGATTCCGACTGCCCGATGACCTGTTCCAGTTCGGCCTTGTAGGGCGCGCGCTGTTCGTCAATCAGGCTGGTGATCACGGGATCGGGCGCGATCACATCGGAAAAGATCGGGATCAGCTTGTGGCGAAAGCCCATCATCTGCCCGTCGCGCACATCCAGATCAACGCGACTGACAAATTTGCCGTTGCTGCCCGACGCAATGATGATGGTATCCCCGACCAGCACAGGTTCGGGCAATGCATCATGGGTATGGCCTGACAGGATCACATCTATTCCGCTGACGCGGCCTGCCATCTTCTTGTCGACGTCAAAGCCGTTATGGGACAGGCATACTACAAGTTCCGCGCCCATATCGCGCACTTCGTCCACCATCGCCTGCATGTTCTCGTCGCGGATGCCGAAACTGTATTCGGGGAACATCCAGCCCGGATTGGCGATCGGCATATAGGGAAACGCCTGCCCGATCACAGCGATCTTGACGCCGCCGCGTTCAAAAAACTTGTACGGCTTGAAGAGTTCTGACGGTTCATCCCATTCCGCATCAAAAATGTTCTGTCCCAGCGCGGCAAAAGGCAAGCCGTCCACAATTTCCTGCACACGCGCCGAGCCGAGTGTGAATTCCCAATGGAATGTCATGGCGTCCGGTTTCAACGCATTCATCACGTTGACCATGTCCTGCCCTTCGGTCTGATAGCAGGTGTAGCTGCCGTGCCATGTATCACCGCCATCCAGCAGCAGCGCGTCGGGGCGCGCGGCACGGATCGAATTGATCACTGTTGATACACGATCCAGCCCGCCAACACGGCCATAGGCCTGCGCCAGCGACGTGAAATCATTGTATGTCAGCGCATAGGCAGAGGGGCTGCCATCGTCTATTCCGTAGAGTTTGCGGAAATCCGCGCCGGTGACGTGGGGCACTTCGCCCTTGTTCGGGCCAACGCCGATATTGACCTCGGGTTCGCGAAAATAGATCGGTTTCAGTTGCGCGTGAATGTCCGTCACGTGGATCAGCGACACGTTGCCGAAGGTGTCGAATTCCAGCAGTTGATCCTGTGTCAGGGATTGCTGCGCCGCCAGACGGGCCCAGTTTCCAAAACCGGACGCCCCCACAAGGGCCGATGCGGCCATTCCAACTTGCAAAAAATCACGGCGAGAAATCATGGGCAACAGGCTCCGTCAGGTGGGTTTTGAATTCAGATATCCTGTCCCCTCCCGCTGATGCGGAAGGGGCATTTATGTTTCAGGCTTTTATTTCAATCAGTTACGAACTGACGGCCCTTCGACCGACAAACCGTTGCCGCGGCTTGCAACGTAAAGCTCCAAGGCCACAAATTCAGGGCTGCCGGGCTTGAACGTTTCGGCGCGGGTGTCACGGACACACCCCTTAAAACGCGCGTGCGATGTGTTCAGCTTTGCGTTTTTCAGGCGGTACACCGGAAATCCGTTGATCTGGCCCTGGCTCAGGTGATCTGCGCGGATCATGTTGCCATAGTTTTCTTCGTGGCAATTCGCACAGGACAGTTCAAGCTGGCCAAAGCGGGTATAGTACATTTCCTTGCCCGCTTCCCATGTCGACTGCACCGGACCGTCGATTGCAACATTCACCGGCATGCCGCGCGATTGAACGCTGATCAGCGCCTCCATGTTGGCCATGTCGCCACCATCATACTTCCACTTTTCCGCACCCATCTGGTTTTCGCGGCAATCATTGATCTGATGCGCAATGGTGCGCACCTCGCCCGCAGTTTCATTCCATTTCGGATAGACAGCGCGCACACCCTTCATGCTGGTTTCCACGTCTTCGTGGCAACTTGCGCAGGATTTGCCTTCGCTGCCTTCAACGGCATTCCACTGGTCCAGACCAAGATCGACAAACACCATGCCCGGATTGTCGAAATCATCCATCTGCAATACCTGGGTTTCGTCAGTCCGGAACACCCAGCCGGAATAGATCTCCGACAGGTTTTCAGCATGCTCCGGCGCGGCGGTTTGCGTGACCATTTCGATCTCGCCGTTCACGACCAGTTTGGCGTTCTCGTCGGCAAACGCCAGTGTCGACGTTCCTGCCAGCAGTGCGATTGCCGCTGTTATTGGTTTTAATGTCATCGCGTATCCTCCCTTAAATGCGTCCCTGTGACATCGGCCCGCAAGGCCGCGCACAGGGAGCATCCTGAATTGTTGGGCAACCGGGCGATTACCCGATGGCAATCGCTTTTGCGTCTTCGTAGACCGATCCGTCATCGTCATACCAAGTGAATTTGAATTCACCGGCCTCCGGCACAGTGGCCGAAAATTCGATATAGGGGTTGGTCGAAATCGCCGGTTCCAGCGTCACGTCAATGACGTTCTGGCCATTGAAGTCACAGGTAAAGCGGTTGATGATCGAACGCGGGATCACATTGCCTTCCTTGTCCTTGCGCTGACCGCTTTCCATCTGGTGCGAAATCAGGGTCTTGATCTGGACCGCTTCGCCGGCTGCCGCTGTTTTCGGGACTTTGACGCGGGGTTTTACACCTTCTGCCATGTTCGTATCTCCTTATCTCTCGGGTTAGCCGCCGCAGCCGCCAATTGTGACTTTTACCGTGGACGAAGCCCGCTTGAAGCTGCCGTCGCTCATCTTGGCGATCGCCACGACATCCTGCGTGCCTGCCAGACGGATACGGGTGCTGGCGGCCTGCGCGCCGGCCAGCGGGCCGAACTTGAAGGTGGCCACGGGGGGCGTCGGGTTGCCTAGCGCCAGAACCATGATCGCCTCGGCGCCTTCAGCGCTGACTTCGATCGGAACGGTGTTGCCATTTTCAGCGATTTCCGGCGCGGTCAGCGTGACGCCACCATCCGTTACCTCGGCCCCGCCGGTGAATGCCGCAATCAGGTCATCTGCCGCAGCGTTGGCGCGGTATGGCATGATTGTCAGCGCGACAGCGCCAAGTCCCAATGCCAGTGTTTCGCGTCGTGAGAGATTCATATCTCGTCTCCTTAATCTCGGGTTTGCGTTGCGCCTGTATGAAAGGCGCTGTTATTCCTTCAGTGTCATCAGAAAGGCGACCACATCTTCCACGTCCTGTGCCGACAGGATCGGTTCGATCGAGGTGGCTGCGTCGCCGGTATAGCCATCGCCGGGGCGGATAAATCCGCTGGTCTTGTAGAACGCGGGCATTACGCTGCCGTCAAATGTCATCTTGGCATTGGCCACGATGCCGCGCAGTTCCGCTTCGCTCCAACGGTCTGCGGCACCATCAAGCGGTGGCCCGACTTCGCCGTGAAACGGCGCATCTTTCAACGCGGTGACTTCGTGGCAGGCAATGCAATTGCCCAACCCGCGGTTCGTCATGACCGAACGTCCGTTTTCCGCATCTCCTGCGGCCCCGCTAAGCGATGCTGCAACGGCACCGTCGTCATAGGACACATCGCCCGGTGCAATGCCTTCTGCGGCAGATACGGCCCCTGCTGCTGCAATGCAGGCCGCAAATGTCAAAGATGAAAACCTCATAGTTCCTCCCTTGGCTGTCTCTTCTGGATGGCTGTGACAGCAATGTGTATACCGTAGGCTACCGGACGTTCAGGATGCAACAACAAATTCATTGATGTGAATGAATGAGTATTTTTGTCGCGTCTCGCGCCCGTTCAATCGGTGCTTCCATCGCTGCGTTCCTGAATGCGGCGAGCGTGGTAGCGCTGAAAATCTTCATCACCATCAAGGGCATAGCGTTTTTCGTTCACCCAGGTGAACATATCCAGCGTGGTTCCTGCCGAAAAGGCACCGGGCATGACTGCGACCGCGGCTTGCTTGGCGGATACACCGTCTGCAACCTCTTCGTCGATGAACATGATGGTCGGGGTAAACAGAATCCCCCATTTGCGCGCCATGTCGCTTTCCGGCAGCGTCTCGCCGTCGAAATCCGTCACTTCGATGTCGCCATGCAGGTTTAACTGAACGACAAAGTAATTGTCTTCAATGTAGGAAGACACGTCTTCGCGGGGGAACACCTCTTTGTGCATCTTGGCACAATAGCTGCAACCGCGCTGTTCAAAGAACAGGACCAGCCGTTTGCCTTCGGCATTCGCCTCTTCCAGATCTTCGCGCAGATCTTTGAACGTGTCGCGCATCCACGGGGTTTTGTGCAGGCCGTCATCGCCCAGTTCGGCAGCCCCGAGCGGAAGGGCCATGATCAGGGCGATAGCGCCCGCAAGCAGATGTTTCATTTCTTCCTCCTTTTGGTGTCGCCTTATCCAAGCGTGCTGAAAGACGGGAACCAACGGATCATCGCGTCGGCGATGACCGTCACGCTATTGGTCATTATCAGAATGGCAAAGACGATCAGCATGACGCCCATTGCCTTTTCGACATATGGCATGAAGCGGCGGTTGCGCTGGACCCATGCCAGAAACGGTTTCGCGAACAGGGCCGCGATGACAAACGGTGCGGTCATCGACAGGCCATAGACCAGCAACAGCAATCCGCCGCGCCAGATATCGCCCATGCCGCTGGCGATCATCAGGATCGATGCAAGGGCCGGACCAACACAGGGGGTCCAACCAAAACCAAAGGCCAGCCCCATCAGATAGGCGCCGATGACCGTGCTGGGGGCGGCGCTGCTTTCCAGTTTTGCTTCGCGGTAAAGAAACGGCACTTTTACGATGCCCAGAAAATGCAGGCCGAACACGATCAGAATGGCGGCGGCGACATAGGTCAGTTGATCCAGATAGGCACCAAAAGCCTGCCCCAGTGCGGTCGCGCCCATGCCGAGCAAGACAAAGATGGTGCTAACGCCAAGCGCGAAAAACAACGACGAGACAAACAAACGCCGCTGTGCGCCTGTGGCGATTGCGCCGTCTTCGCGCAATTCGCTGACCGACAGACCACCCATATAGGACAGATAGAACGGAACCATCGGCAAAATGCAGGGCGTAAAGAAACTCAGCAGCCCTGCCAGCATTGCCCCGGCAAATGTAATATCGAACATGGTTCCCTTTCACGCTGACACTGTTCAGCTTGATCTATTCACATATTCAAATTATGTATTATAAAACGCAATCGCTATTTGGCCGCATCATGAAAATTCTTCAAACCACGCTGTGTATCGCGATTTTGATGATCGCTGCGGGGGCTGTTCGGGCGTTTGAACTGGTCATGGTCGAACAACCCGGATGCCATTGGTGTCAGGCCTGGAACGAAGAGATTGCGCCCGCCTATCCGAACACGCCGGAAGGCCAGTTTGCGCCATTGCGCCGCGTTGATCTGCGGGCAAAACCTGATGATCTGACCTATGCGCGCCGCGTGACGTTCACACCGACGTTCGTACTGATCAAGGACGGGCAGGAAGTGGCACGGATCGAAGGATATCCCGGCGAAAACTTTTTCTGGCCGCTGCTGGACGACATGTTGCGCGCCCATACAAATTATACAGGAGAGACAGGATCATGAAAAAATTTATGGCTTTTGCCGCCGCACTGTTCTGCGCCACCCCCGCCTTCGCGGATGATAACAACGCCTTTGTGGAATTTCAGGTTCTGAAGCCCGAAGTGGCGGCAGAAATGGCCGATGCCGCCATGCTGGCCTGCCGCGCCATGGGATATCAGGTTGGCGTTACGGTGGTTGACCGCTTCGGGTTGCCGCAGGTCTTTGTACGTGACCGCTTTGCCGGAGCACATGTTTATGAAACATCACGGCGCAAGGCATGGACCGCCGTGTCGTTCCGCACAGGTACAACCGAACTGGCCGTCACGACGCAAGCGGGCGAAATTTCATCCGGCATTCGCCACCTCACCGAAGCGTTACCTTTGGGTGGCGGCCTTGTCGTATATGAAGGTGGCGGTTCCATGGTGGCTGGTATAGGAGTTTCCGGCGCACCCGGCCCTGATCTTGACGATGAATGTGCACAGGCCGGAATAGACGCGATTGAAGACCAGATTGCGTTCTAGGGCGCAGCGACAGAGGACAAAGGAATAATCGCCATGGGGTTGCCTGAATTCAGCGCCGACATTTCCGATGAAGAAATGGACCAGATGGTCGAAAACGCAACCAATGCGTCCAATTTCCTGAAGGCGATCAGCCACGAAGGCCGCCTTATGATCCTGTGCCATCTGGTGTCGGGCGAAAAATCCGTGACCGAGCTGGAAGATTTGCTGTCAGCGCGCCAAGCGGCCGTATCCCAGCAATTATCGCGTCTGCGGCTGGAGGGTCTGGTGATCCCCCGCCGGGACGGAAAGACGATTTTTTACCGCCTCGCAGATGACCGGCCTCGCAAAATTCTGGAAGTGGTGTACGAATTGTTCTGCGCCACGGACTAGAAAAGTCCCAGCACCGGACCTGGGGGAGGGTTGCGGCGATGTTTGAACTTTTGTCAGAACCTCAATGGATGGCTGCAGTCGGGCTTTTGGGTGGCGTGCTGCTGGGTCTTGCCGCGCGGCTGGGCCGGTTTTGCACCTTGGGCGCGATCGAAGACATGCTCTATGGAGGGTCGGATGTGCGCATGCGCATGTGGCTGCTGGCCATCGGGGTCGCGATCACCGGCAGCTTTGCCCTGATGGGCTCCGGGTGGCTGATCGGTACCGACACGTTTTATTTGTCGATCCAGTGGATGCCGATGGCTTCGGTCGTCGGGGGTTTGATGTTCGGTTATGGCATGGCCCTGTCGGGAAATTGCGGCTTTGGCGCCATTGCCCGGCTGGGCGGCGGCGATCTGCGGTCTTTCGTGATCGTGCTTGTCATGGGCATTTCGACCTATGTGGTTCTGGCGGGGCCACTGGCCCCGTTGCGCGACTGGATGTTTCACCAGACACCTGTTGTGGGCAGCACTCCTCCTGGAATTGCGCACGCGCTGGCGGGGTTGTCCGGCCTGTCCGTAACGGGTATCGGGATCACCATCGGCCTGTGCCTGTGCGCCGGTGCGCTGATGTCACAGACGTTTCGGGCGGCCCCCTCTTCGATAATCTGGGCCGCCATTGTCGGGCTGGCGATCATCATCGGGTGGGCCGGCACCGCATGGGTTGCAGCCAACGGGTTTGAGGCCAATCAGGTTGTGTCGCATTCCTATTCCGCGCCGCTGGGTGAAACCATCCTATATGCGATGACGGGCGGCACACGCACGATTTCGTTTGCGGTGGGGTCCGTGGCCGGGGTGTGGATCGGCGCGTTCATCGGTTCCCTGATCAAGGGCCATTTCAGATGGGAGGCCTGCGATGACCCGCGCGAATTGCGCCGCCAGATCATCGGTGCGGCCATTATGGGGGCCGGTGCCGTCATCGCGATGGGATGCACCGTTGGTCAGGGCCTTTCGGCGTTCAGCGTGCTTGCCTTTGGCGCGCCGGTGACCATGATTGCGATCATTGCCGGTGCCGCACTGGGACTGCGCCAGCTGATCACGGGCTTTTCTCTGGCAGAATAATATCGGTGTTACAAACGCGTCACCGCCCTGTCATTTGTCACAGTCAGAATGCTGGCAATTCCATACGGTCCGATCTGCCGGACCGCCAGCCAGCAAAAGGTGCCTTATGAGCCGTAAATCCATTATCGACGATCCCCAGCACGGAAACAAAGCCGAAGCCTTTGAAGCATTTGACGATATCCCGACAAACCCCAATCTGACCCGCACCATTGGCGACGTGATCAATGCAAGGTACGGCCGCCGCGACATGCTCAAGGGGATATTGGGTGTGTCGGCGACGACCGCCCTGTTCGGAACATCTGCGATAATCGCCTCGAAACAGGCATCCGCCATGTCCGGCAAAGGCCGCTACAACTTTGACGAACTGACATGGGGCAATGACGAAACACATCACATTGCCGCAGGGTATGATGCCGATGTTCTGTTGCGCTGGGGCGACCCGATTACAGCCGATGCGCCCGATTTCGACCCGATGAATCAGACGGTCGAGGCGCAGTTGAAACAGTTCGGATATAACAACGACTATGTCGGATATACCGAACTGGAACCGGGGCGCGGGTTGTTGTGCGTCAATCACGAATATACCAATGAAGAGGTGATGTTCCCCGGTCTTGGCCGCCAGGACAAACAGGATTTTGCCGGTATGACCAAGGAACTGGTGGATATCGAAATGGCCGCGCATGGCGGCACAATTGTCGAGATTGCGAAAGACGCAGCCGGAAAATGGAGCGTCGTGCGCGACGGAAAGATGAACCGGCGTATCACCCCGCTGAACACGGAAATGACGGTTTCAGGGCCTGCCGCGGGCCACGAACGTATGAAAACCACTGCCGACCCGGATGGCATGACGATCATCGGCACCCTGAACAATTGCGCCGGCGGCATGACACCTTGGGGCACCTACCTGATGGCCGAGGAAAATTTCCACGGTTATTTCTGGACCGAAACGCGTGACGCCGAAGGCAAGCCCGACCTGTCCGCCCAACCGCAGGCGGCGTCGATGAAACGCTACGGTGTGCCCGGCATGTGGTACGCGTGGGGCAAATATTACGACCGCTTTGACATCGACAAGGATCCCAACGAGGCAAACCGTTTTGGCTGGATTGTCGAGGTTGATCCGCGCAATCCGGATGCGCGCCCTGTCAAACACACAGCCCTTGGCCGGTTCCGCCATGAAGGCGCGGAAACCACCGTATCCAAGGACGGGCATCTGGTGATCTATACCGGCGACGACAACCGGTTCGATTACCAGTACAAATACGTTTCTGCCGGAACGGTGGGGGATGACGCGGCCGCCAATTCCGCGCTGCTGTCGGATGGCACATTATATGCCGCGCGGTTTGACGAAGACGGCACGATCACGTGGTTGCCGCTGGTGCATGGCACCGGCCCGTTGACGGCAGAAAACGGCTTTAACGATCAGGGTGACGTGATGATTGATGCGCGTCTGGCCGCAGATCTGCTGGGCGCCACGCCGATGGACCGCCCCGAAGATGCACAGCCGCGCGGCGATGGCACCGCCTATATCATGCTGACCAACAATACCCGGCGCACGGCCGAACAGGTCAACGCCGCCAACCCGCGCGCAGAAAGCAGTTTTGGCCACATCATCGAAATCAAGGAAGCCAACGGAGATCATGCGGCCACTACGGGCACGTGGTCGATCCTGGTCAAATGCGGTGATCCATCGATTGCCGAGGTGGGTGCACAATGGAACCCTGAAACATCTGCAAACGGCTGGTTCGGATCCCCCGACAACTGCGCCTTTGACGCGGACGGGCGGCTTTGGATTTCGACAGATCAGGGATCAAGCTGGGGCAAGACCATGAAGTCTGACGGGCTTTACAGCCTTGAGACCGAAGGCGCCTTGCGCGGCCATTCCAAACTGTTCTTCCGCTGCCCCGTTGGCGGCGAACTGTGCGGCCCGTACTTTAGCGACGACAGCGAAACCCTGTTTCTGGCCGTCCAGCATCCGGGCACGGACGGAACCAAGGATTTCAAGGGGTTCGAGAGGGATTCGACCTTTGAAGATCCGGCGACGCGCTGGCCCGACTTTGCGGACGGCATGCCGCCGCGCCCGTCGGTTCTGGTGGTGACCAAACAGGGTGGCGGCAAGATCGCCATTTAAAGAGGTGTGTTGGTGGCGAGTGTGTAAAGGGGCTCCGGTTCGCCGGGGCCCCGTTTTTATGTGCGCTGTAGACGCGATCAATCCGATGCTGGCAAAACCGGCTATTGTACCCCGGTCGCGGTAACAAAGCACCTTCCGGCAGTTCCCCGGAAAAACAAGCCATACCCACGCCGCACCGTGTCCTTTTTTAATTGACATGCCCCTGCGCCGCTATCAGCCTGCGCATTCTACCCGTTAGTGGGTATTCACAAAATCGGGCATACCCGATACTGCATAATCTGGTAAACATATTTTACCAAAGACCCCCTGGGGGAGTCCAACTAGTCTGGGAGGACACCATGAAATACCATCTTTATACCGCGACAGCTGTTGCCGCCCTATCGGTTGCAAATGTTGCATCGGCGCAAGAGGTCATCGAAATGACGTCGTCGTTCGGGAAAAACCTGCCGATCCTGGGCACCGCCGGCGTTGATTTTGTCGAAAAGATAAACAGCATTTCCGAAGGCGTGGAATTCGAACATTTCGATCCGGGCGAACTGGTTCCGACACTGGAAGCGCTTGATGCCGTATCAAACGGATCGGTTGACGCATCTTACGCGACATCCGGCTACTGGCAGGGCAAAATCACCGCTGCGTCGCTGTTTGCCGCCGTTCCGTTCGGCCCCGAAGCGGGCGAATTCCTGGCGTGGATGCTGTATGATGACGGCCACACACTGTTCCAGCGCATGTATGACGAAGCAGGCTATAACGTCCACGTCATGCCCTGCGGTATCATCGCACCGGAAACATCCGGTTGGTTCAAAAACGAAATCAACTCGATCTCGGATCTGGAAGGGTTGAACATGCGCTTTTTCGGCCTTGGTGCCGAAGTGATGCAGCGTCTGGGCGTATCCACGTCACTGCTGGCGGCGGGCGATATCTTCCCCGCGCTGGAGCGTGGCGCGATTGATGCGACAGAATTCTCGATGCCGCTGATCGATGCGCGTCTGGGCTTTCACAACATCGCGAAATACAACTACTTCCCCGGCTGGCACCAGCCCGCAACGATGTTTGAACTGCTGGTGAACAAAGACGTCTGGGATGGTCTGGACGAACGCAGCCAGAAACAGATCGAAGTGGCCTGCCTTGCCAACATCACGACCAACTATGCCGAAGGCGAAGCCAAGAACTATGCCGCGATGATCGACAACGCCGAAAACAACGGCGTGAACATCAAGGTCTGGGATGCTGAAATCCTGGCGACATTCGAAGCGACATGGAACGAAGTGGCCGCCGAACTGGCTGCCGAAGATGCCTATTTCGCAGAAGTCTGGGCCGATCTTCAGGAATTCCGTGCGGGTTACAAAACATGGGGTGACACCATCTATCTGCCGCGTCCGCGCAACTGATAGACGCATCATCTGACAGATGCCGGGGCGTTCGAAAAACGCCCCGGCACACCCGACACCGATGGATTTGAAACCGGTGTCTTTTCGAATGTGAGGGGCAGGACCATGAAGACGACAGACGAGATTATTGCGATCTCGGACCCGGGAGAGGTTGGGCGTGAAAACCACAACCGCGGGGACAGGTTTATTGTTGTGATTTCAAATGTGTTTGCGTGGTTATTCCCGTTTCTGATGATCGCCATCTGCTCGCAGGTTGTGCTGCGTTATATCGGCATGAACCAGGCTTGGCTGGATGATTTCCAGTGGTGGCTGTATGGCGCGGCGGTTCTGATCGGCATCGGATATGCCGTGACCACAAATAGCCATGTGCGCGTCGATATCCTTTATGACCGTTTCCCGATCGAAAAGAAAACGCGGATCGAAATCTTTGCCCTTGCGTGGCTGTTCCTGCCCTTCATCATCCTGTGCTGGGACGTGACGCTGAGCTATGCCATCTCCTCCGTTACGGCGTGGGAAGGATCAGACAGCCCGAACGGATTGCACAATCTGTGGATCCTCAAGGTGTTCATGAACTTGAGCTTTATCTTTATAGGTATCGCAACATGGGCGGCTTATGTGCGCAATCTTTCGATCATGACGCGGCCCGTTTTGTGGAAACAGCTGCTGTTCGCCTTTCCGTCGACGATGTTCCTGATCAATCTTGTGGTCTATTATGTGCTGTGGTGGGGCGTTTACCTGACCAGTCCGGCAGACACCACAACGCGCGAGGTCGGGCGACACGCGATTTTTGATGAAGTCGAAATTGGCGCCTACGACATCAAATACACCATCATTATCACGCTGGTCCTGACGATTGCCGTGATCGCTGCTGTGCGGGTCTTTGACCGCTCTGCGCGCAGCCAAGGGTAGGACCACGCATATGTTTAGCTTTATCGGGCAGTTTCTGACCCTGAACGAGATTGCCGTGATGGCGATGTTCGGCACGTTTATCTGGATGTTGTTTCGCGGCATTCCGGTGGCCATGTCGCTTGTCGGGGTCAGCCTTGTCTTTGTGTTGATCGCCGAATTCTTCCTTGATCCGTTCCGCGGTACGTTCCGCGACATCATCGAATTCGATCGCACCGGCATCGAATACCAGAAATTGCAGGCCCTGTCGGGGCGTCTGTTTGGCAATATCGTCAAGAACCCGGTTCTGGTGGCATTGCCGATGTTCATCTTCATGGGCCTGATGCTGGATCAGTCCGGCGTGGCGCAACGGATGATGCATTCCATGCAGAAACTGTTTGGCAGTCTGCGCGGCGGCCTGTCGCTGACCGTGTTGCTGATCGGGATCATTCTGGCCGCATCAACCGGCGTGATCGGGGCGTCTGTCACCCTGTTGGGTGTGATGGCCCTGCCCGCGATGATGGCACAGAATTATTCCAAACCGATTGCCACCGGCACCATCGCAAGTGCCGGCACATTGGGTATCCTGATCCCGCCATCGATCATGCTGGTGATCATGTCGGACCAGCTGGCGATTTCCTTGGGCGATCTGTTCATGGGCGCGTTGTTTCCCGGCCTGATCCTGGGCGCGCTCTATATCATATTCATCATTATTTACGGGCTGATACGCCCGTCTGCGATGCCGCCGCCCGAACAAACCGAAGCGGTCGGCTGGCCGGTGATCAAAGAGGTGTTGCTGGCCGTTGTGCCACCGATGTTCCTGATCCTGCTGGTTCTGGGATCAATCTTTGCAGGCATCGCCACCCCCACCGAAGCGTCCGGTCTGGGCGCGCTGGGGGCCACCATTCTGGCAGCCACCAACCGCAAGCTGAACTACACCGTTCTGAAAGAAGTCAGCCGGTCGACCCTGAACACATCGGGCTACATCGTCGGTATCTTTCTGGCGGCCAACTTCTTTGCCTTTGTGCTGCGCCGCTATGGCGGAGACGAGATTGTGCAGCACATGGTTCTGTCGGCCTTTGACGATCCTTACATGACCGTTGTTTTCATCCTGTTCATCGTGTTCCTGCTGGGCTTCCTGCTGGACTGGATCGAAATCACCATCATCATCATGCCGCTGATGTTGCCAATCATTCTGGGCCTTGAACTGGCCATCCCGGGCTTTGATCAGGTGCGTGATCCGTCTGTTGTCTGGTTCGCGATCCTTGTGGCGGTGACGCTGCAAACCTCGTTCCTGACGCCACCGGTGGGTTTTGCACTGTTTTACCTCAAAGGCGTGTGCCCGCCGCAAATCTCGCTTAGCCATATCTACAAGGGCATCATTCCCTTTGTCGGATTGCAATTGCTGGGCCTGTTCATCGTGTTCGAGTTTCCACAACTCGTGACGTGGCTGCCATCGGTCGCTTACGGAGACTAAAAAGAAACCCCGCCGGAAACGGCGGGGTTTTTCTTTGGTTACGGGTACTGGCGCACTTTTGCCCGCCTAGAACATCGCAACGTCAATCTGTGCCGCGTTCAATTCGCGTTTGACGGCGGTGGCGATCTCCACCGCTTCCGGCGTGTCGCCATGCAGGCAGATCGTATCGATCCGCGTGGCGATATGTTTGCCGGATTCTGCGATGATTGCGCCTTTCTGTACCATGTTAACGATGCGTTTGGCGGCATAATCCGCATCATGGATCATCGCGCCGGGAAGGGAGCGGTCGACCAGCGTCGCATCGTCATTATAGGCGCGGTCGGCGAATATTTCAGCGGCATAGGGACAGCCCAGATCGCGCACCACGTCTTCCATCGCGGTGGTCGCCAGCACCATTATGACGATATCGGGTGCCACATCCAGCGCCGCCGTATAACAGGCGCGCGCCAGATCGGCATCGACTGACGCCATGTTAGACAAGGCACCATGCAGTTTCAGATGCCGCACCTGCCCGCCGGCGGCACGTGCCATCGCCTGCGCGGCCCCGATCTGGTATTGCACCAGATGTGCAACCTCAGCATGAGACAGATGCAGCTTGCGCCGCCCGAAACCCTGCAGATCAGCGAAACCGGGATGCGCGCCGATACCCACGCCGTTTTTAACCGCCAGCGCCATCGTTTGCGCCATTACATCAGGATCACCGGCGTGAAACCCGCATGCGATATTGGCAGAGCTGACAATATCCAGAAGGGCCGCGTCATTGCCCATCTTCCACGGACCAAAGCTTTCGCCCATATCGGCATTCAGATCGACAGATTGGCTCATTTCGGGTCCTCTTGCGTAGAAATCGGGTCATGTCCGGCGGTGACGCCGCTGATCAGTTGATAAGATAGCAGATCGGCAATGTCATGGGGATCGCGCACCAGCGGGCGGACCTGATGCGCCAGTCCGGCGGTGGCTTTTTGATCTGCCGCATAGGCCGCCAGCGCTGTTTCCATATCGATCAGCTCAAAGCGCAGCTTGGTGCCGGGGCTGGCCTGTGCCACACGCGGCAGATCACAGGGAATAACGGTGCCGATGCGGGGATAACCCCCCGTGGTCTGGCATTCCGCCAGCAGGATATAGGGTGCGCCATCACCGGTGATCTGGATATCCCCCGGTACGATCATTTCGGATACGATTTTCAACCCGGCAGATACGGTGAACGGTTCGGCATCTGCTGACAAACGTACCCCCTGCCGATTGCCGCGCGCATCGCGCTGAAAGGTGATCTGCTGGAACCGGTCCAGTTCGGCGCGGGCGAATTCTCCAGTCTGAACACTTGCCACCATACGCAAGGCGCCGCCTGAACAGCGGTCGGCCACATCCAGAACATTCCCCGTCCGGTCAGGGTGCGGATCACGACCCACAGGCAGCGTATCACCGGACGCGACAGCCTTGCCAATGCCTGCGCCAAGATGTGTGGCGCGGCTGCCCAGCAAGCTGGGCGTGTCCAGCCCCCCGCCCAGATGCAGATAGCCATACACACCGCATTTCGCCGCACCGATGCGCAGGGTCTGGCCCGGATGCAATGTATAGCTGGCGTTCATCAGGATCGGTGCGCCATCAATCGCCAGTTGCATGCGCGCCCCTGTCACCGCAAAACGCAAGGGCGCGCTTGCGGTAAAAGCCCCGCCATAACCGCCCAGTTCCAACGCCGCCAAAGCCTCTGACTGGCCCAAAAGGGCTGCACCTTCGAACAGGGCCAGACGATCCGCCGCGCCGCCCTGCGACAGGCCTTCGACCAGAAAGCCGGGGCGGCCCAGATCCTGTATCAGAACCGCGGGTCCGGCCTCGATCACGTTCAGATACACGCTCATGTGACCTCCGTGATGCGGGCCCCGCCATCGCCGGTTTCATCTTTGGCGCGGATCGCAGTCATCGTGGCCTGATCCACCGGATCGAATGTCACCTGATCGCCGGGACGCAGGGCAAAGGGCTGGTCCTGTTCCGGGCGAAAACAGCGAAAGGCGGTTTGTCCGATATGGCGCCAGCCTGTCGGTGCATCGGCGGCAAAAATGATCAGCTGCCGGATCGCCACGACCAGCGCGCCTTCGGGCACCTTGGCCGTCAGGCCGGTCTGGCGCGGAATGTCCCAATTGGGCGTCAGGCTGCCCATATAGGGCTGACCCGGCGCAAAACCGATGGTCAACACCTGAACGGTTTGCGCGGCCAGATCGTCAATCGCCGCCGCCCCGTCCAGCCCCGCCAGCGCCGCCGCCTCTTCCAGTTGCGGCCCTTCTTCAGCACCAAACACACAGGGAATGTGAAAATGCCGCCGCCCCGTGGGCAAGGGCGCGCTGTACCAGTCCTGTTCACCCAGCAGGGATTGCAGTTTTTGCTCCAGCGTTTCGTGTTTCAGATGCAGCGGATCAAAGCGCACGAACACCGACACCAGCGCGGTTGAGGTTTCTTCGACACCGTCCCACCCCTCGCGCTCAAGGCGCGCGCGCAGGGCAAGTGCCGCGCGGTTGGCGGCCTCGCTCATCCCGGCGCCGAATTGCACCAGCATGGCGGTCACACCAAGGCTGGCAATCCGCGGATAGCCGGTGTCGGGCTTATGGCGCGTGTCTGACATAAAACCTCCTGAGCAGTATGGGCGTCAGGTACATTGGCAACTGGTAGCAGCCGATAAAGATCAGCAGCGGGTCCGTGATATCAGACGGCAGGGCCACAAGAAACAGCGCCACATTGCGGTTGCCCGCGATTATGGCGACCGGCACCCGCGCGACTGTATCCGCCAGAACGGTATGGGCCAGCATCTGCATCCCGAAGTTCAGCGCAAAGGCAAGAGCCAGCCAACCGGCCAGCACAGACGGCGCACCACGGAGCGCCGGACCCAGCGCCGACATCAGCCCGACAACGATCACCGCCAGCATGATCACCGTCAATCCGTCGATTGCGGCAATCACCTGGGCGCGCGGCGCGCGAAAAAACGCCCGCCGCACGGCAAAACCGGCCCCGACAGATCCCGCGATCACCGCCATCAGCCACGCCGAAGCCGCAAATGCCGCGCCCGCATTGCCCAGCACCGGCAACAGCCAGAACACCGGCAGAACCGTCAGTGGAAAGGCGGCCGTACCCAACACCAGAAGGCGCAGGGCCGGGGCCGGATCATGGCCCAGCAAAATCGTAAAATTCGGGCTGCCGGTGATCGGGGGGGCAGACAAGGCCAGCACCACAACCAGCGCAACGGGCGTTGCCGCCAGACCAAACAGCCAGAATGCGCCAAAGGCCAGCACCGGCAGGATCACCTGATAGATCAGGACAATTCTTGCGCTTTGCCCCAACGCCCCGATCGATCCGATGGCCTGGCGTGCGCCGATCCGCAGTGCTGTCAGGAACAGCAACAGGCCGATCATTTCGGGCAGCCACGGGCGCAACATCAGCGCCACGTCAGGCAGCAACACCCCCGCGACCAACCCCAGCACAAGGCCAATCCGGCCATGGCGGGCAATATGACCCAGCATTGCAATCATGCCCTGTCTGCCCGCGTGCTACCCGTTCGGACCGGCACGCAGATTATCGGGCAGCCAAGTTGCAATCTCGGGAAAGGCGATCAGCACGAACACCATCAGTACCATGATCAGGAACATCGGGATCGCCGCCTTGGCGATAAAGCTCATCTCGTGTTCGGTCATGCCCTGCAGCACGAACAGATTGAACCCGATGGGCGGCGTGATCTGCGCCATTTCCACCACGACGACAATAAAGATGCCGAACCAGATCAGATCGATCCCCGCCTCGCGCACCATGGGTTCGACCACGGCCATCGTCAGCACGACCGATGAAATGCCATCCAGAAAACAGCCCAGAATGATGTAGAACACCAGCAAAACCATCAGCAATTCAAATCGCGTCAATTCCAGCGTGGCAATCAGATCAGCCAAGCCGCGCGGCAGACCGGTGAACCCCATCGACAGCGACAAAAACGCGGCCCCTGCAAGGATCAGGGCAATCATCGCGCTGGTGCGGGTGGCCCCCATCAGGCTTTCGGTGAAGGTGCGCCACGACAGCGATCCCTGCCCCGCCGCCAGCAGCAGCGATCCGATGACACCGAACGCGGCCGCTTCGGTCGCGGTGGCGATGCCCAGATACATCGACCCGATCACAACAGTGATCAGCAGGATCACCGGAATCAGGAACCGGGAATTGGATACTTTCTGCGCAAAGGTCATCTTGGGTTCCACCGCCGGATTCCAGCGTTTGGACACGGTCGCATAGATCGCCACATAGGCCATGAACATCGACGCCAGAAACAACCCCGGCAGGATACCGGCAAAGAACAGTTTGGTGATGCTTTCATTGATGGTGACACCGTAGACGATCAGCGTCAGCGATGGCGGGATCATCAGGCCAAGTGTGGCCGCACCGGCCAATGTGCCAATCACCATGGTTTCGGGATATTCCCGTTTGCGCAATTCGGGGATCGACATTTTGCCGACCGTGGTCAGCGTGGCTGCCGATGATCCCGATACGGCGGCAAATACGGTACAGCCAACGATATTGGTGTGCACCAGCCCGCCGGGCAGGCGCGCCAGCCACGGGCTAAGGCCGCGAAACATGTCTTCGGACAATCGTGTCCGATAAAGAATTTCGCCCATCCAGATAAACATGGGCAGCGCCGTCAGGGTCCAAGACGAAGATGCCGACCAGATCGTTGTGGCCATCGTATCGCCCACGGGGCGGGTGGTGAACAGTTCCATTCCTACAAAGGCCACCCCCATCAGCGCCAGACCGACCCAGACACCGGACCCCAGCAGAGTGAACAGAACGAAGAGAAACAGAATGATGATATAGGTTTCCTGCATTTCTATTCTCCGTGGCTTTGATCGGCCAGATCACGGACAATGCCGTGTTTGCCGGTGAAAATCAGTTGCAACAGGTGATCGGTCAGCGCGATCGCGAGAATGATCGCGCCGATCAGCATCGGCATTTGCGGTATCCACAAGGGCGTCGCATCCTGGCCCTGGCTGACATCGTTGAATTTGATCGCAAAGCCGATCAGGCGCCAAGAGTAATAGGCGACATACCACGCCACCGCCGTGCCGATGGTGAAACACCAGATTTCAAGAATACGGTTCGCCCGCGGTCCGACCACGTTCAACAGGATGGACACGCGGATATGCGACCCCTTGTTCAGCGCGCTGGCAAAGGCCAGAAAGGACGCCGCTGCCATCGCATAACCGGCATAATCAGGCGCGCCCGGAAACACTTCTCCGGTCCAGCGGGCCAGCATCTGCACCACGATCAACAGCAGAATGGCCACCAGACTACAGGCTGCCAGAACGCCGGACAGCGCATATAGGAAATCAAGCGTGCGTCGCAGCCCGCGCATGAATGTCATTGGAATGTCCCCCGAGGTTCAAGCATTTGGGGCGGTCCCTTTGGAACCGCCCGCTTTTGGTTTTCTTCTTAGTTGTTGAAGGCATCGACGATGGCCTGCCCATCCTCGCCCGCCGCCTCAAGCCATTCGGCTGTCATGGTTTTGCCGATTTCCTTCAATTCGTTGACAAGGGTTTCCCCCGCCGGACCAACTGTCATGCCCCCTTCGGCCAGACCGTCCATGGTGAATTGTGTGTAGGCCTTGGACGCTTCCAGACCTTCGGCTGTCGCCGTTGCCGCGCATTCGGTGATGACGGCCTTGTTGGCGTCACTGACACCGGCCCAGGCATCGTTGTTCACCATGACGTGGTTATAGGGAAGCCAGGCGTCGACCTCGTAGAAGTGCGTCAGGCTTTCCCAGACCTTGCGGTCATAGCCCGTCGCCCCGGATGAGATCATCGATTCCGCAACGCCGGTTGCAAAAGCCTGCGAAATTTCGGCGGCTTCGATGGTCACGGGCAACATGCCTGTCAGTTCGGCCAGACGCGCGGTGGCGTTGTTGTAGGAGCGGAACTTGATACCTTCCATATCGGCAACAGAATTGACCTCTTTCTTGAAATAGAGCCCCTGTGGCGGCCATGGCACGGAATAGAGAATGGTCAGGTTCTGATCGGCCAGAATTTTGTCAAGCGCCGGTTTCGCGGCATCGTAAAGTTTGCCTGACGCATCAAATGACGTGGCAAGGAACGGCACGCTGTCAAAGCCGAACACGGCGTTTTCGTTCTGGTGGCCCGACAACAGGCGTTCGCCGATCGGAACCTGACCGGTCTGGATCGCGCGTTTGATGTCGGCACCCTTGAACAGGGAACCCGAAGGATGGGTCACGATCTCGATCTCGCCACCGGTGCCGGCGGTGACACATTCTCCGAATTTGGCGGCGTTTTCGGAATGGAAATTGGTTGCTGAATAGGCCAGCGGCATGTCCCATGTTTCGGCCATCGCGGCAGTGGCTGTCAGCGCTGAGGCTGCCATCAACGCGGCTGTTGTTTTCACTGTTTTCATTTGGTCGTTCTCCCTTTGGGTGTTGGTTTTTCGGGTTTTCTCGGTCTTGTTATGCGTCAAATCTTTGCGGCGCGTAGGGTTGCAAGTCAATGTTGGGGCTACGCCCTGTCAGGATATCGGCCACCAGACGCCCGGTTTTTGGCCCCCCGGTCAAACCGATGTGATGGTGGCCAAAGGCGGTATAAACGCCTTTGGTGCCGATTTCGCCGATCAGGGGCAGGCTGTCGCTGGGGGCTGGCCGGTGGCCCAGCCATTCCACTTCTGAAGTGGCTGTCAGGTTGGGAAAGATGCGCGCCACCTGACGACGCAGCAGGGCCAGCGGTGCCTTGGACGGGCCGGCCTTCAGTCCGCCGAATTCAACAATTCCGGCACAGCGCAAACCCGCAGCCATCGGGGTGGCGACGAATTTTCCGCTGGCCACCATCGTCGGCGCCCGGGGGCCACCATTCGCGCCCTCGTAAACAATGTGATAGCCGCGTTCGGTTTCCAGCGGGATATTCAGGCCAAGCTTGGCCATCAGCGGTTTTGACCAGACGCCCGAGGCCAGCACCGCCCGGTCACAGGGCATCGCCCCCTGATCCGTCAGCACGGCCGAAATCCGTCCGTCTTCGAATTCGAAATCCAGAACGTCGGCCTGCCGGACCTGCCCGCCCATATCGGTAAATGCCTGCGCCAGCGCCGCCACATAGCCGCCGGGATCGCGGATGAAGCCGTGGTCTTTCATCAAGGCAAGGCAGGTGATGTCGGGCGACAGGTTCGGATCATATTCCTGCACGTCGCGCCCTGTGATCAGAACCGGTTCAAAGCCCGCCCGGGCGCGCAAGGCCCAAGTGTAGCTGTCGGCCTCAAACGCGGCCTTGTCGGCATAGGCGAAATTGTAATCGCTGTCGGTTATCCAGTCTTTTGCCAGCGTTCCCTGCGCCAGCGCCTTGTGCTGGTCAACGGTGTCCGCGACAATCGGGGTCAGTCCGGCAGCGATGCGTCTTGTGTCTGCGTCATTGGCGTGCGCCATGTACTTGCGCAACCACGGCATCAGTCTGGGCAGATATCCCCAGCGCAGGAACAGCGGAAATTCTGGGTTCATCAACAATCCAGGTGCCTTGCCGATCAGGCCGGGTGCGGTGACGGGCACCATGGAACAGGCCGCCAATACACCTGCATTGCCATAGGATGTGCCCTGCCCCGGGGCGGCGCGATCCACCAAAGTGACGTTCACATCATACCGGCGCAACCAGATGGCGGTTGAAACGCCAACGATGCCTGCCCCGATGATGATCACGTGTTCCGTCACTGGAATTGCCCCCCGCAATGCCGATCGTGCCCCTACACTGACCGGA
Source organism: Sulfitobacter sp. TBRI5 (assembly GCF_051013555.1). Classification (NCBI taxonomy): domain Bacteria; kingdom Pseudomonadati; phylum Pseudomonadota; class Alphaproteobacteria; order Rhodobacterales; family Roseobacteraceae; genus Sulfitobacter; species Sulfitobacter sp. TBRI5. The sequence goes on from NZ_CP112884.1 coordinate 3,703,573, forward strand.
TTCGATCACAAGTCAACAATTTGTTGACAATTTATCGACAAGTTGGATTATAAGACATGACTGATCATACCCTTGGACCCATTGTTTCGTCTGCGCACCTGGCCACAGGTGCCTTTCCCGAACTGTCGGAATTCGAATTCGGCCTGATCCTTGCGGGTAATGCGTTCAACCGGTGGGTTGTGCGCGCCATGTCCGCCGCGGGGTATCCGGATCTTTCCGCGCTTGAGGTTCTGGTGCTGCACACGATCCGCCACCGCGACCGCGCCAAGAAACTGGCCGATATCTGCCACGTGCTGAACATCGAAGACACCCATACCGTGAACTATGCCTTGAAAAAGCTGATCAAGGCGGGGCTGGTTCAGGATGTGCGCAAGGGCAAGGAAAAATCGGTAATGCCGACAGAAACCGGCCGTGCCGCCTGTGACCGGTACCGCGAAATCCGCGAGGCGCTGTTGCTGCGCGCGCTTGGCGATCTGGGCGTGGACCCCGACCGCGTCAGCGATCTGTCGGCCCTTTTGCGCCTGATGTCAGGGCAATACGATCAGGCATCACGGGCGGCGACCGCCTATTAGGCCACCCAGTCCCACAACATGAACAGTTGATATTTCGCCGGTTCCGGTTTTCCATGCGCGGCGCACCATCGGGCACGAAAGGCTGAACCGGATGACAACATTTTCAGGCGGCAAAACCATTTACGGGGCCAGTCTGGGTATCCTGATGCTCGACACCCGTTTTCCCCGAATTCCGGGCGATACGGGCAACGCACAGACATGGCCGTTTCCGGTGCAGTATCGCATCGTGCGCGATGCCAGCCCTGAAAACGTCGTTCTGAAAGACCCCGGCGCCCTCTTGGACCGGTTCATCGTTGCGGGGCGCGAACTGGTGGACAGCGGCTGCGACGGGATCACGACGACCTGCGGGTTTCTGTCACTGCTTCAGAGCGAACTGTCTGCGGCGCTGGACGTTCCCGTGGCCACATCATCGCTGATGCAGGTGCCCATGGTGGCGGCCACCCTACCCCCCGGAAAACGCGTCGGCATCCTGACGATTTCACCCGACACGCTGACACCGGCCCATCTGAAGGCAGCCAATGTCGCACCCGACACGCCGGTGATGGGAACCGCCCCCGACACACAATTCGCGCGCGCCATTTTACGGGATTTGCCGGAAATGGATTTCGCCCAGTGCCGCGAAGACCTGTGTACGGCGGCGTTGAACCTGACAGGGGCGCACCCCGATCTGGGGGCCATTGTGCTGGAATGCACCAACATGGTGCCCTACGCCGATGACATCCGCCGCCTGACGGGCCTGCCGGTCTATTCGATCTACAGTTTTGCCTGCTGGTTTCAGGCCGGCCTGATCCCGCGCAGCTTTCCGCTGAACCTTACGGATGCGCGCCCGCGTTAAAGTGCCTTGCGCGCGATCAGGGTCGCCAGATCAAGGATTGCACGCGCGCGCGCCTGCGCGATGGCATCCGGCCCTGCCGCAACATCATAAGGAACGTCCAGACGGAACAGGCCAGAGCGTTCGCGCCCGCTTTCGGAAGAGACAAAATACTGCCCCGAGGTGCGAAACACGCCGTTTGCGCCGGCCAGCAGATCTTCGAACCGCACATCCACCGTTGCGGCGGGGCGTGCATCAAAGGGCCATGGTTCCGGTGCCACCCGCGCACCGGTCAGTTCCGCCAGATTGCGGCTAAGTTCCAGCGTGATGGCGCGTTCGGGCACGTCAGCCCAACGCGCGCTTGTTGCACTGGCCAGCACGCCATCCGCACCCTGCCCGTAAATTTCTTCTGATGCGGCATAGGTTGGCAGGGACACCGCGCGCACCTCGACCGAGCGGAACGCAATGTTTACACGTTCGGTCACCGGTGCGGGCGGAACCTGAACAAAGGTTGTGGGTGTCGAACAGGCCGACAGGACGGTAGCAACACAAAGGGCCGCGGCAAGTGTTCTAAACATCATGGATCAGCGTCCTATCAAAAGCGAATTGGGGTTGCGTTCAATGGTACGGGCAAGGGATTCAAACGCCTTGGCGGCTGAATTGATCTCGCGCAGGGCGGCGCGGGCATCGCGGTTCAGCGCCGAGTTTTCATCGTAATCCGCCAGTGTCGTGCTCAACTGCGTCAGCACTTGCGACATGCGATCCATCATCGCCGGCAGATCCTGTACCGAAACGGCCACCGCATCCGCCGCCGCCTGCGCCGAGGCCAGAGCCTTGTTGGCATTGTCGATCGCGCCGCCTTCGCGCAATTCGGCCAATGTTGCCTCGACCTCGACAAGGGCGGCCGTCAGCGCAGCAGGCAAGCCGGCGGTGTCTTCGGATCCGATCAGCGCCTCGGCCGCATCAACAAGGTCTGTCACCTCGCTGACCAGTTCTTCCAGCTTGAGGTTCTCGGCCTTGGCGGCGACAGCCTCGATCCGTGACATCAGGGCGGGCGCACCGGCCACGGCGGTTTCCACGCTGCCAGCGGCGGCCGCGGCTGCATCAACAGCCGCCAGCAACCGCTCGACCGTTTCTTGCGCTTCGATCTGCGCCATCAGGGTTTCAAGACGTTCCAGTGTGGCGGACAATTGCACCGGCACCTGTTGCATTGCGTCCGACCCGACAAAACTACGCGCATCCCCCAACAGCGCGCGCAATTCGGCGGGCGCGCCCTGCAGGTCTTCGTTGGCGATCAACCCTTTGGTGGCATCCAGAAAATCAATGGCACTGGCCAGCAATTCTTCGATCGGCAGGTTGTTGATCCGGGTCAGGACGCCTTCGGCAGTGGCGGCAACATCCGACAGGTTGCCTTCGACACTGGGCAGGACCGGAAACGGTTCGGCCGTGGTGTCGATCCGCGCCTCGGGCATGTCATCAAGCGCAACCAGTTCCACCTTCAACCCGCCTGTCAAAAGACTGGCGCTGGCCAGACGCGCGCGCAAACCGGACCGCACCTGTTCCTGCAGGAACGCCAGCGCGGCACGCGCATCCGCATCGCCGGGCAGGCCCAGTTTGGCAGGCTGGATCGACAGCGTGGCGTTCAATTGAACCTCGCGTCTTCCCGTTTCATCGCGACTGACGGTGCCGGCAAGGCTGCTGACCTCACCGATCCGGATGCCTTGCAGTTCAACAGGTGATCCGACGGTCAGGCCCGCGACATTGTCGCGAAACACCACTGTCAGCAAAAGCGCGTCAACCTCGCCCGCATTGAAGATGCTTTCTCTTGCGTCCGACTCTTCTGCATAGACCTGAAACACCGCGCCATCCTGCACCGTTTCGCCGCCTGACACGATGGTATCAAATGTGATCCCGCCCGACACCAGTGACGCAAGCGAGGAAAAGTTGATTTCCGCGCCGCTCGTCGACAGTGACAGATCAAAGCCTGATGCATCCCAGAACCGCGTTGCATCGGTGATCAAAAGGTGGTGCGGTTCATAAATGATCGCTTCGGCCACGGCCAAGCCGCTGCGCGGTGACACGCGCGCACGCCCCACAAGGCCCACTTCGATGCCGCGATACAGGATTGGGGCGTTGTCTGTCAGGCTGCTGTTGGCCGTTGTGCGCAGGGCGATCTGTAACCCAACCTCGCCCGGGCGGATCAGGGGTGTTTCGTTCAGGCCGCGAAACTGCGTTTGCGGCGTGTTTATCGTGCTGTCCCATGACCCTTCGATGAAAACACCGCTTAGCACTGTGTCCAGTCCTGTCACGCCGCGCGCCGTCACTTCGGGGCGCACCACCCAGAACTGTGATCCGGCATCGACAAACGGGGCAATATCCTTGTCCAGCCGGACAGAGAACACGACCGCGCCCAGCCCGTCGGAAAAGCGCACCTTTTCGACGACACCGACCGTCACATCGCGATAGCGTAATTCGGTGGTGCCCGCCGTCACCCCGGCACCGCTTTCAAATTCGATCTCGATCAGAGGGCCGCGATCCACGTAGGTTTGCCATGCCACCCCCAACGCGATGAGCAGCGCCAGAAACGGCAATATCCACACAATCGAGGCGCGTTGCCACAACGCGCGCCGGGCCGGTTCGGTCAAGGGTTCTGGCGGCATTTGGGTCATTTAGGACCAGATCCTTTCTGCGCGTCCGGTTCAAGATCCCAGATCAGACGGGAATCAAAGCTTTGTGCCGACAGCATCGTGAAAATCACCGACAAGGCAAAAAATAGGCTGGCTGGTCCCGGTGTGACGGATGCCAGCGTATTCAATTGAACCAGCGACGACAGAATGGCAACGACAAACACGTCGATCATCGACCAACGCCCGATGTATTCGACAATTTCATACAAGGCGTGGCGCTGCGGTTGAGGCACCAGTGATCGTCGCTGCACGCTGGTTGCCAGAAAGGCGATGGCCAGAAACTTGCCGATCGGAATAACGACGCTGGCCACAATGATGACTAGCGAAATACCGTATGATCCGTGTTCGAACAACGTGACCGCCCCGCCGACAATCGTGTCTTCGCTGGTCAGAAACAGGGTTCGGGTGCTTAACATGGGAAACATGTTTGCCGGAATATAGCAGATCAGCCCGATCAGCCACCACGCCCACACCCGTTGCAACGACATCGGATCGCGGGCCGTTAACGGCGCACCGCAGCGGGCGCAGTCACGGGTGCCCGCGCGCCAGACATGGCTGCAGTTCTGACATCCGATTACGCCCAGTTCGCGGGCGGTTACGATGTCCGGGGCTGTTCCAGCGCGTTCCATACCGACCACCTGCACATAAACGTATCCTGCACCACGACCAAAACCACCAGCACTGCAAACATCCAGAAGGCAGGGCCAAGCGCCACATCAGCGATATCACTGATCTTGATCAGCGATACGGCACATCCCAGCACGAAAATTTCCGCCATTGACCAGGGTCGCAACCGTTCAGACACCTGAAACGCGGTCTTGGCATTGCGCGCCGGGGGACGATCAAACACCAGCGGGGCCAGCACATAGATCACCAGCATCATCCGCATCATCGGAATGAACAGGATCATCGCAGCCGTCAGCAATGACACGACAAACAGCGGCCCGCCCTGAAACGCCAGCGCGGCATCCATTATAGATACCTGATTGTGCGCGCCCGCTGCATCAATGGACATGAACGGAAACACCGCTGCCGCAAAAATCAGGATCACAACCGCCAGCGAAACTGTTATGATATGCATTCCGGCACGCCTGCGCGGCGCGATCAGCACCGTGTGACAACGCGTACAAACCGAGCGTTCGCCTTTTTCGGGAACATGCACGGTAAAGACAGCGTCGCAGCTGGGGCATACGATCAGGTTTGCGGGGTCAAGCCCGTCGCCGTCCTTGGAAAAATGCGCGGTTCTCATCCTGGGTTTCATACGCGATAGACCCTGGAATGGACAGATGGTTTGCGCAGGCGCATCGTGCAAAAATTCACATTGCCTCTTGAAGTTTCAAGGCGGGGCCGCTTCTTTGAAGAAAGGGAAATTTGGACCGGAATGAGAATAGCCAGCTACAATATCCGAAAATCCGTGGGGCTGGACTGGCGTCGCGATCCCGACCGGATTGTTGATGTTCTTTCCGAAATCGACGCCGATGTCGTGGTGCTGCAAGAGGCGGACAAACGCACAGGTTCGCGCGCAGGCACATTGCCCGCCGAACGGTTGATCCGCGAATGCGGCTATGAATTCGCCGATGTATCCACGCGCGTCGACAGCCACGGGTGGCACGGCAACGCCATCCTGTATCGCCCGCCCTTTCTGCTGTCGCAGACCCAGCGCCTGATCCTGCCGTCGATCGAACCGCGCGGCGCCGTTGCCGCAACATTCACCCATCCCGATGCAGGCGAACTGCGCGTCATCGGCACACATCTGGCGCTGTCGGGCGGCATGCGCGCCAAACAGGTCAAGGCATTGCGCACCCATATCCATGACAGCCCGATGCCAACGGTCGTGGCAGCCGATTTCAACGAATGGAAAACCTACGGGCGTGTTTTCGAAGGTTTTGGCCCTGATTTCGACGTCGTGATTCCGGGGCGCAGTTTTCACAGCGCGCGCCCCATCGCGGCATTGGACCGGTTTGTATTTTACAGCTTTACGCAATCGGTATCGGCGGGTGTGCACACGTCGCCGCTGGCGCGCCGGGCGTCGGATCATTTGCCGGTCTATGTTGATATCGATCTGACAAAGATCGAACGGCAAACCCGGGCGGATGCTGCGGTATGATCGTTACCTTTGTGGTCCTTGCGCATTTTCTGATTGTGACCGCGTTTACCATTCGCATTCTGCTGCGCGATGATCTGGTGCCGACCACCCGCCTTGCTTGGTTTATCGTGCTGATGCTGCTGCCCTATGTCGGCACCCTCGTCTATTTTCTGTTCGGAGAGGTCAATCTGGGCAAAACCGCCGATACGCGCCACACCCGCATTTTCGATCAGATCCGGAAAAAAGCATCCAGCGCCATCGGCACGGACAGCGTCGCAAATACCACGATTGCATCGCCCTACCGCCCGGCCTTTCACTATGCGGCGTCGATCAACGGGTTCCAGACCGTCGCGGGCAACACGGCCGAAGTGATGCAGGATGCCGCGCACACCCGACGGCGCATGATCGCCGACATTGATGGCGCGCGCGATCATGTACATGTGCTGTATTACATCTGGCTGAACGACGAGACCGGCACCGAAATGGGCAAGGCCCTGATCCGCGCGGCGCAACGGGGTGTCACCTGCCGCGCGATTGCCGATGGCATGGGCTCGCGTGCGATGATCCATTCGCCGCTTTGGCGCGAAATGAAAGAGGCAGGCGTTCACCTTGCCATCGCCCTGCCCTTTCGCAATGTGTTCCGCACCATGATCACAAGCCGGCTGGATCTGCGCAACCACCGCAAGATCACGGTGATTGACGGCGCAATCGGATATTGCGGCAGCCAGAACTGTGCGGATCCCGAATTTCGGGTCAAACCGAAATACGCGCCGTGGGTGGATATCATGCTGCGGTTTCAGGGGCCGGTCGTGGCGCAGAACCAGTTGCTGTTCGCAAGCGACTGGATGCAGGCCACAGATGCCAGTTTCGACATTTTTACATGGGACACGACTGCCCATGCTGACGGGTTTGCGGCCGTGGCAATGGGGGACGGCCCGACAGAACGCATGGGTGCAACGCCGCAACTGTTTGCAACGCTGATCAATTGCGCGCGGGATCACATTACCCTCACCACCCCGTATTTCGTGCCGGACGCCACCGTTTTCGAGGCCCTGTGCAGCGCGGCCCATCGCGGTGTGCGCGTCACCCTGATCTTTCCCGAAAAAAACGATTCATGGATCGTCGCGGCAGCCAGCCGAAGTTATTACAAGAAACTGCTTGCCGCAGGCGCGCGTATCCATGAATTCAAGGGCGGGTTGCTGCACGCCAAAACCCTGACGGTGGACGATGGTATCAGCCTGATCGGATCTTCGAATCTGGACCTGCGCAGTTTCGATCTGAACTATGAAAACAACATTCTGCTACAGGACAGTGCCATTACCGCCGATATCATGACCCGCCAGTCCCACTATCTGTCGCAATCGGACGAAGTGCGCCTGAGTGACGTTCTGAACTGGTCCTATCACAACCGGATCTGGAATAACGTGATCGCGACCATCGGGCCGATCCTGTAGGTCAGCACCGCACGGCACCGCGCCTAGCTGTCGGCATCGACCTCTTCCTTGCCGATACCCTGAATAAGCCGCGTTTCCAGCAATTGCCCGTTGCGATAGAGGATCGGATAGGCCACGGCGGAAATATGACTGTTGAATTCGCGCAGGGCACTGACGGTTTCCAGATGGATATCGCTGGATTCAAAGCTGATTTGCGCGCCTGCGCTTAGCCTTTGCAGATGGCGCTTGCGGCTTTTGCGCTCCATCCGCGTCATTTCGCTTTTCTCTTCCAGCAACAGGCGCGCGCTTTCCACATCGTCTGAAATCAGCACATTGGATGCCAGCGCCATGTTGGCCATGATGCGGTCGTGGATCGTTTCCAGCTCGTCCGCGCCTGCCTTGGAGAACCGGATGCTCTGATCGGCCTTTTCGCGCGCCATCGGCAACAGGCGTTTGACGATGATGTCACCGGCGGTTTCAATCGCAATGGCATATTCGGTCAGTTCGCGCGCGTGTTTCTGATCGTATTTGCGCATCTTTTCGGCATTCATTGCTGCGGTGTAACGCCGGATATCATCCAGCGCCGTGTTCACGATACTGTCCTGCGCCTTGATCGCCGAAGATACATCCTTGTCGTAATGCGAATAGAGATCCATGACAGGGCGCATCATGCCTTCGACCACCTGGGCCATACGCAACACTTCGCGCTTCATCGTCGACAAGGCCAGTTGCGGGCGATCCAGAACGGAGTTATCCAGCACACTGATATTGCGGTTCAGGACATCCTGTGTTTGCAGGTCATGATCGGGCAGCAGCCTTTGCAGCGGGCCAGCCAGCAACGTGCAGAACGGCAAGGCGCACAACAGGGCAATGTTGAACAGGATATGCAAATAGACCAGCGTTTGCGCCGGGCGGATATCTTCGAAATACGGCAGGACCGGCAGCTTGTTCACCAACAGCAGCGCGATAACGGCACCGCTGCCGCGCAGCATCAGATTGGCCATCGGAATACGGCGTGACAGTGCCGACATGCCCCGCGTCAGCCACACAGGGATCAGCGCACTGCCCAGATTGGCCCCCAGCACCAGCGAAATGCCCGCCTCTACCGGAATGGCCCCGATCGAAACAAGGGTGACACACATCAGGATCACCGCAACGCTTGAATGCATGACAAATGCCAGCGCGCCGCCGACGATAAAGGCGGTGACAAAATCCCGCTCCAGATATCCAGCAAGCGATGGCAGAAAAGCACTGTCGCGGATCGGCTCCATCGTTTCGCGCAAGAACCGCAGCGAAATCAGGATAAACGCGATCCCCATGATGATCCTGCCCGCCTGTTTCAGCTTGCGCCCCTCGGACTTGATGAAAAAACCGCCCCCCAGCGCCAGCAGGATCGGCATCAGCCATTCCAGATCAAAGGACAGCACCTGGATCAGCAGGGCCGAACCGACATCGGCGCCCAACACCATCGCCAGCCCTGCACCGAACGGAATGGTGCCAGTGCCCGCAAACCCCGACACCAGCAGGGCCACAGCCGCAGAGCTTTGCAGGACAATCGCCAGAACGACACCCGTTCCGGCAGACCGAAGCGGGTTCTGGGTTTGCGTCACCGCACGGCGGAACGATGCCCCAAAGGCACGTTCGATGCCCGTGCGCACCATGCGCACCGCAAACAGCAACAACATGGTTGCCCCCGCCAGATGCACAAGAAACCAGAGAATGGTCATCGCCGCGCGCCCCGCAGTAGCGTCAGCATCTGGTCGTGCAACTCCGGTGTGGCACTGGCGACAATCGCGCCCTCATAATCGGCGCGCGGGATGTTGCCCTGCCAGTCGGTCAGGCAGCCACCTGCGGCTTCGATCACAGGGCGCAGGGCCAGAAAATCATAGGGCTTCAGATCGTAATCCAACACGACATCCACGTGCCCCGAAGCCAACAGCGCATGCGGATAGCAATCATAGGACAGGCGCCTTGTCTTGCCCGTACGCATCAGCACCGCGAACAGATCGGGGTGATCAGCGAATATCTTGTCGCCTTCGTTGATATAGATAATGGCATGATCCAGCATGGCTTGCGATGACACGCGGATCGGCGCCCCATTCAGCGTGGCGCCCTGCCCGCTGGCTCCGACATAGGTTTCATCCAAGGCCGGCATCGCGATCACGCCAACCTGCGGCGCGCCATCATGCAGATAGGCCAGCAGGAACCCGAACAGCGGATGCCCCGAGATAAACGATCTGGTGCCGTCGATCGGGTCCACGACCCAAAGGTCGGGATGGTCTGTCCTCTCTTGCCCGTGCTCTTCGCCCAGAATGCCGTGATCGGGATGGCGTCGTGCAATTTCCGCGCGCACCAACGCCTCGACAGACTTGTCGGCATGGGTGACGGGGCTGTCATCCGATTTGAATTCAACACCGATCTGCTTGCGGAAAAACCCCAGTGCGGCCTTCGATGCCAAGGCCGAAATTTCGGTACAATCTTTAACGATATCTGTTGTCATTACATCAACGCACTTTTGTCCCCGTGAACAGTTTTGATGCCCCATTCACTGAATTTCTTGCGATAGACCGGCGCAAGCGGTCGGTCTGTCACGAAACTGTCGATCTGTTCGGGCGGGCACACAATCAGCGGCGCGCTTTGGCCAAATTTCAGATGGTCGGCGACAACGATACAGTGGCGGGTGCGCGCCACGACATCCTGCGCAATCGCGGCCTCCTGCGCGCCCAGCAGGAAAAACCCGCCTTTAGCATCAATCCCGTCAACGCTGAGAACGGCAAAATCGAAATAGAACTTTTGCAGAAATGCCGATGTGTCCGCGCCGAACGCGCCCCGTTCGGTCCGGCGCAATTCGCCACCGGCCAAGAATACCCTGTTGTCGTTCTGGTTCAGCATGGCCTGCGCCACATTCAGCGAATTGGTCACAACCGTCAGTTTGCGATGCTTGTGCAGCGCATTGGCAACAAATGCCGTCGTCGATCCGACATCGAGGAACACACAGGCCCCATCCGGGATCAGATCGGCGGCAGCCTGCGCGATCTTGCGTTTTTCCGTTGATCGCTGCCCCAGACGTGACAGCACACTGCTTTCCGCCTCGGCATTAGCCAGAAACACACCGCCATGCACGCGCCGTACCAGATTGGCCTTGGCCAACGCCTTGGAGGTGCGGCGAATGGTTTCTTCGGACACGCCCAGAACCTCGGCCAGATTGGCGATCCGCGCGGAACCACCGACGCGGCGCAACGCATCAAGCAGTTCAATCTCGCGATGGGTCGAGCGATCATTGCGTTGTTTGGGCATTTTGGCTCCTTAAACACCCATAAAGCCACAAACATACAGGGCAGTCGATCAGGTTTTGTGTTTTATTGTGGTTTTTTAATGAAAATTGCAGATTTAGCACAAAATCCCACACCGCCTTAGCGCTGTCCTGCAATCGCAATCAGAACGATGCCAGCCGCAACGACACAGGCTGCGATCAATCGCGGACGGCGCGGCCCTTCCTTGAACCAGACCACTCCGATCAGCGCAGCAAAGATAACCGATGTTTCCCGCAAGGCCGAAACGATGCCCAGCGGTGCAAGCGTCTTGGCGTAAAGCACCAGCGCATAAGCCAACCCGGAAATAACGCCACCTGCAATTCCCAGAACGATCGTTTGCCGGCTCATCGCGCGCACCCTGTCGCGGCGGCTGGCAAAGATGTAGACGGCAACGATGATTTCCGCGACGAACAGCCACCCGATATAGCCCAGCACGCTTCCTGACAGGCGCACACCGACACCGTCCACAATGGAATAGGAAGCAATCGCCATCGCGGTACCCACAGCCGCCGCCAACCCCAATATCGGCAGGCCAGAGCGGAACACGCCACGCGTCAGCACCATGATGCCCAAGGACACACAGAAAATGCCGCCCCACGCCACCAGCGGCAACCGTTCACCGACAAATACCTGTGCCCCAAGCGCGATCAGAACCGGCGCAAGCCCGCGCGCAATCGGGTACACCATGCTTAGATCGCCCACACGGTAGGCGACATTCAACAGATAGTAATAAACCCAGTGGATCACCGTAGACGCGATGATGAACGGAATCGCTGCGCCCGACACGGCTGGTGAAAACGCGACCATCGCAATTCCGGGGATCACATGCCCAAGTGCGATCAGGCCCAGAACAATCGTCTTGTCCGTCGCCCCCTTGACCACCGCATTCCAGAAGGCGTGCAGAAAGGCCGCAAACAGGACGATGCCAAAGGTTGCAACGCTCAAGCGGTTTGTCCGGTGATCGCCGCCTCGACGATACCCATCGCCCGTTCCAGATCGTCACGGGCAATGGTCAGTGGCGGAGACAGTGTCAGCACACAGCCCTGACTGATCTTGAAACTCAATCCCGCCTCAAGGCACTGATAATAGATCCGTTCCGCCAGATCATGGCCCGGTTCCTTGGTTTCGCGGTTGGTCACGATTTCCACCCCGAACATCAGCCCCCTGCCCCTTATGTCCCCCACAATCGGGCAGTCGGCCAGTGCGGTTTGCAACCGTTCCATCGCATAGGCGCCAAGTTCGGCAGAGCGTTCTACCAGATTTTCGTCTTCGATGATCTGCAAGGTGGTCAGCGCGGCACGGCTGGTCACCGGGTTCTTTTCGTGGGTGTAGTGGCCGATCGCGAAATCGCCGCACACATCCAGCGCAGGCGTTGTGATACAGGCAGCAATTGGCAGGATACCGCCCCCCAGCGCCTTGCCGATGGTGACGATATCGGGCTGGATTTCATCATGCTCAAAGGCAAACATTTTGCCGGTCTTTCCCAGACCCGTCGGGATTTCATCCAGGATCAGCAATGCACCGTGGCGCGTGCACGCCTCGCGCACCGCTTTCCAGAAACCGGGCGGCGGGACATAAGGCACGGCGCGCATTGGTTCGGCGATCACCGCCGCCACGTCGCCTTCGCGTTCCAGAACATATTCGACCATTTTGGCGCAGGCCAGTCCGCACACATCGGGCCCTGCGTGGTTGTAAGGGCAGCGGTAGCAGGCAAAAGGCGCCACGTGTTCCGCCCCCGGCACCAGCGGCCCCGCGATATGCGACCTGAACGTTGCCTCGCCCCCGACCGAGGCCGAACCGAACCCCGCCCCGTGAAACGCATCCCAGAACGACACGGTCTTGAACCGCCCCGTAGCGGCGCGCGCGATCTTCAACGCAACTTCGTTGGCGTCCGACCCTCCGGTGGTAAACAGGCATTTCGACAAATCGCCGGGGCTGATCGCGGCCAGCTTTTCGGCAAGTTCCACCGCCGGATCGCAGGTAAACCGGCGCGGCGCAAACGGCAGATCATCCAGTTGCGCCTTGATGGCCGCCACCAGTCGCGGATGGCCATAACCGATATGATGTACCGAATTTCCGTGGAAATCCATGTACCTGCGCCCGTCTTTGTCTTCGATCCAGATGCCTTCGGCCTTGGCGATGGTGCTGACGCAGGGGCTGGACAGGCTTTGATGCAAAAACGCACCCGCATCGCGTTTTAACAGCGGCGCCGAGTTTGGCCCGATGGATTTATCCAGCCAGCGCTGGCGCAGGACCGACGTATTGGATTCGCCTTCGGTGTGAAATGCCGGCTTGCTCACATGCTTGTCCCGTTCGGAAAAATGAGCGGCGGGGGAATGCCCCCGCCAGTTGGGGAAAATCCAGTGTCTAGCGCGGCCATGGCAACGAATAGGTCTTCACGTTGGTGAAGAACTTCATCGCTTCCAACACGCCTTCCTTGACGCCGTTGCCGCTGTCCTTGATGCCGCCAAAGGGCGACATTTCGATGCGGTATCCGGGCTGTTCCCAAATATTGCAGGTGCCGACATCCAGACCGTTTACATAGGCAATCGCACGGTGCAGATCGTTGGTGCACACGCCCGAGGACAGGCCGAATTCCGTACTGTTGGAAATCGCCATCACCTCTTCGTCATTGTCGGGCACGCGCACGATCGGCACCACGGGGCCAAAGGTTTCTTCCATCACCAGTTCGCTGTTATGGGGAACGTGATCCACCACAATCGGCGGCAGCAGTGCACCCTGACGGCCCGGATGATACAGGATTTTCGCGCCCGCCTTTTCCGCATCAAAGACGCGGCGTTCAAAGGTTTCAGCGGCCTGCGCGTGGATCACGCAGCCCAGTTGCGTATCCGGGTCCATCGGATCGCCGAATTTGATCGCCTTGGCCTTTTCCAGCACCAAAGGCACAAACCTGTCTGCCACGCTTTCCTGAACCAGAATACGTTTTACCGCCGTGCAGCGCTGGCCCGAATTGCCGGTGGCGCCCGCCACGGCGATGGTGGCGGCCTTGTCCAGATCAGCATCGGACAGGTCGTTCAGAATGATCAGCGGATCGTTCCCGCCCAGTTCCAGCGCGGTGCGCTTGTAACCCGCCTTGGACGCGATCAGCTTGCCCACCGGCACGCCACCGGTAAAGGTGATGATATCGATGTGGTCGTTCACGATCATCTCTTCGCCAATGTCCTGCGGATTGCCGGTGACCACCTGAAACATTTCGGGCGGCAGGCCGGCATCATAGAGAATATCAGCCAGTGACAGCGCGGTCAGCGGCGTCAGTTCGGTTGGCTTGCACACCACGCAATTGTTGGTGGCAATCGCGGGCGCGATTTTGTGGCTGACCATGTTCAGCGGGTGATTGAACGGCGTAATCGCCGAAATCACGCCCACCGGTTCGCGTTTGGTGAAAATCTTGCGATCCTTGCCTTGCGGCGTCAGATCGCAGGAAAAAATCTCTCCGTCGTCCAGAATGGCCAGTTGCCCGGCCAGAGTGAACACATCATAGGCGCGCCCGGTTTCATAAAGCGCGTGTTGCTGGCAGATGCCCAGTTCCAGCGTCAGCCAATAGGCCAGTTCCTCGCGCCGTTCCCTGATCAGTTCGCCGGCGCGAAACAAGATTTGCTGGCGTTCATAGCGCGTCAGTTTGGGTTTATAGGCAGCGGCAATATCAAAGGCGCGCGCGGCGTGTTCGGCGGAACCGGCAGGCACGGTGCCAACGATTTCATCCGTATAGGGGTAATGCACGTTCACCACGTTTTCGGTAAACACCACTTCGCCGCCGATACGCATACCTTCGTGGCGGATTTCGATCTTCTTGTTCATTTTCGCTCCGTCCATATCAAAGGGCCGCCGCTGTGGTGGCGTAAAAGAAAGCATCGAAATTGCGCAGTTGCGGTGCCGAAGGCAGATCGATCACACGGTTCACGATAAATGGCACCTCTTGTTCGGTCAGCCCGCCATGGCTGCGCAACGGTTCATTCAGCGCGGCCAGATCGTGGCGGTCGGCTGATGTGCCAATGGTCATGTTTTCACCCGACACCAGAACAATGTCACCGATCCGGTCGGCAGGCAGTTCGAACTGCTTGACTGCTTCGGCCTTGGTCAGCACATGGGTGATCCCCTTTGTCGCCTTCAATTTGGCGATAATTTCATCCTGATCCGCACCGTCCGGCAAATAGGCCGTGGCGAATGATCCCAGTGCGCCGTGATGCACCACATAGGGGTCGGTGATCGGCAGGATCAGGCGCGCGGCTTCCTTGCCCAGCCAATCGTCCAGCAGATCCTGAACATAAACAACTGCGGGCGATCCATCGGCCAGATGCTTGGGTTTCATTCCATGATCGGCGGTGACCACAATGGCAGCGCCCATGGCATCCAGTTCCGTCAGATACTTGTCAAACATCGCATAGAACGATTTCGCCTCTGCATCGTCGGGGGCGTATTTGTGCTGCACGTAATCGGTGGTTGTCAGGTACATGATGTCCGGCTTCCAGTCGCGCAGCAGCTTGACGCCGGCGGCAAACACAAACTCGGACAGATCGGCGGAATAAACTTCGGGCTGAGGCATGCCCAACCAAGCGCTGGCCTTGTCCTGCCCGTGTTCCGCCACTGTCGTGCTGTCGGATTTTTCGGCGGAAAAGCATTTGGCGCGGTCTTCGTCAAATTTCAGCCCCGCGCCCAGAAGCGCGCGCAGCTTGTCCTTGGCAGTGACAATCGCCACCCGCGCGCCGGCATCGTAGAAGGTTTTGAACACGGTGGGTGCGCGCAGGAAGCGCACATCGTTCATCATGACCTCTTGCCCGGTTTCCGGTTCATAAAGGTAATTTCCACAGATGCCATGCACGGCGGGCGGGCGGCCAGTGGCAATCGAAAGGTTGTTGGGGTTCGTAAAGGACGGGATCACCGAATGGGCCAGACGGTCGGTTCCGGTTTCACGCATCCGCTTCAGCGTCGGCATCAATCCGTCGGCAATCGCCTTGTCCAGATATTCGGGCTCGCAACCGTCCAGACAGATGGCGATGGCTGGTACTTTGGGCATCGGGTAAACGCGTTCGTTTGCCGTAATCGGTGTTTGCAGGGTCATAGGTCTTCCTTTTTCAATCAGGCGGCCAGTTTGGCTCGTTCTTTCAGCGCCGCTGCGGGCGGCGCGGCATCTGTGACACCCATCTTGACCAGACAGGTTTTGGCTGCATCCACAACGCGGTGCATCACGTGTTCGTCCATCTGCCCGATACAGCCGATGCGGAAACTGTCCACCGCCGTCAGCTTGCCCGGATAGATGATGAAGCCCTTGTCTTTCATCAGTTCGTAGAACGTGTCGAATTTGAATTTTTCGTCGGCAGGGCAAAAGAATGTGACAATGATAGGTGACAACCAGCGATTGGCCAGCAGGGTTTCAAACCCAAGATCGCGCATACCAGCCACCAGCACATCACGGTTTCTTGTATAGCGCGCGCCCCGCCCCGCTACGCCGCCCTCGGCCTTGTGCGCGTGCAGCGCCTCGATAAATGCGGCCACGACATGGGTCGGCGGGGTAAAGCGCCACTGGCCCGTCTTGTTCATGTGCGCCCATTGCGCATGCACATCGAGGCTCAGCGAATGGCTGTTGCCCTTGGCGGCCTCCAGTTCCGTCTTGCGCGCGATGATAAAGCCAAAGCCCGGCACGCCTTCGATACATTTGTTCGCCGAAGAGACCAGCGCCTCATAGCGGATTTTGGACGGCTCCAGCGGGATCGCGCCAAAGGCCGACATGCTGTCGATCAGCAATTTGCGTCCTGCGGCATAGGTGACTTCGGAAATTTCCTCGACCGGGTTCAGGATGCCGGAACTGGTTTCGCAATGGATCGCAACGACATGGGTGATTGCCGGATCATCGGCCAGAATGCGCGCCACCTCGTCCCCGCGTGGCGGCAGGTAATCGCCCTTGTCCAGAACAATGTGGTCACGCCCCAGATAGTGCAGGGTTTGTGCGGTGCGCAGCCCGTAAGCGCCATTGGCCAGAACCAGCACCTTGCCGTCGCGCGGAATGAACGAACCCAGCATAGCCTCGACAGAAAAACTGCCGCTGCCCTGCATCGGCACGCAATCGAATGCCTCGCCGCCCTGCCCCAGCATCGCCAGCAACGCATCGCGCATGGTTTGTGTCATGGCGCGGAAATCGCCATCCCAACTGCCCCAGTCGCGCAGCATCGCCTCTTTCACCGCGTAAGATGTGGTCAGCGGGCCGGGCGTCAGAAGATAGGGCTCTCCCAGTCGCGGCGCTTCGATTTTCGGGGCGGTACTGGTCATTGTCTCTCTCCGGACATACCGATGGGTTACCCCATCATGTGGGGCAATCTTGTCCATATGTAAAATTGCTAATAGATATTGTTACATAAGCACAGCCTATAGACCGAGTCGCGAGGGCAAACCATGCGCCAAAGCCAGTTGAAAGCGTTTCACAATGTCGCCCTGCATGGCGGTTTTTCGCGCGCCGCCGAGGCCATGCGCCTGAGCCAGCCCGCCGTGTCCGAACAGGTGCGCAAACTGGAACAGGATTATGATGTTCTGCTGTTCCTGCGCGATCGCAAGCGGGTATCGCTGACCCGCGAGGGGCGCGCGCTGTTTGTTCTGACCAAGCAATATTTCGATGTCGAACAGCAAATCGAAGAATACATGTCAGAAACCCGCACAGCGGTTGAAGGCACATTGCGCATCGTCGCCGACTCCGCGCATCACATCACCGATATCCTAAGCCGGTTCCGCGCTCGCTATCCGCGCGTTTTTGTCAGTGTGCGCACCGGCAATACCGAAGAGGTGGTCGAGGCGTTGCGATCCTATAACGCCGAAATCGGCGTCGTGGGCAGCCTTTCGCCCGGTCCCGACCTGATGGTGCACGATCTGGGGGCCACCCCGATCGTGGCTTTTGCCGCCAAAAGCACCGCGCCCAAAGGCAAAACCAGCCTGAGCCTTGAAGAACTGGCGGCGCTGCCCCTGATCTTCCGCGAAGCCGGATCGAAAACCCGCCAGAAGATCGAGGCCGAGGCCGAAAAGCAGGGCGTGCGCCTGACCCCGGCAATCGAGGCCGAAGGCCGCGAGGCGATGCGCGAGGTTGTCGCATCCGGCGCGGGGGTCGGATTTGTATCGCTGGCCGAATTCGGCAATGACGACCGTCTGGTACAAATCCCGATCAAGGGGATCAATGTGACCATGTCGGAATCACTGGTCTATATGATGCAACGCCGCGAGGTGAAGGTGATCCGCGCCTTTATGGATTTCGCGGGCGCGCGGGCCTGATCCTGTCTAACGGGTACGCCACGCCTGCGTGCGCCGCAATATGCCCTTGGACGCGATCATATGCAGAATGCGGGCGGCGGCATTTGTGTAAAAGATCATCATACCCATCGCCGCTGCCGGTGCGATATCGCCCGCGTCGTCCATGTTCAGTACCGCAATCGATGCCAGCGATGTCTTGGGGGAATAAAGAAACACCACAGCCGAAACCGTCGTCATCGCGTTCACGAACAGGTAGATCGAAATATCCAGCACCGCGGGCATGCAGACCGGCACCGTCACCCGCGAAAACAGCTTCAGCGTGGGCTGCTTCAACGAGGCCGAGACTGATTCAAACTCCCGGTCCATCTGTTGCAGGGCCGTGACGGCCGTAAGGTGCGACACCGTGTAAAAATGCGTGATCGTGCAGACGACCAGAATGGCCATCGTGCCGTAAATCGCGTTCAGCGGGTTCGCTGGATTGTTGAAGAAAAAGATATAGGCCAGACCCAGCACCATGCCCGGAATGGCCATGGGCAGCATCGCGAACATCTGGAACACCGCCCGTCCGGTGCGAAATCCGTTCGACTTTTCAACCAGATACGCGCCAAAAAAGATCACCGCCGTGCCGATAACCGCCGTCAGCAGACCCAGTTTGATCGAATTGAAATAGGCGGCCCAGCCGCCGCCATCCATGCGGTTGAACTGATAGTTGTTCAGGCTCAGGCTTAGGTCATAGGGCCAGAATTTGATCAGGGCGGCAAACTGGCAAACGCCCAGCATACCCAGGATGAACAGGGCAATGGCAAAAGCATAGACCAAGAACAGGCGGTCCGCGCGCCGGTTCGGGCTGGGCTGGTACGGGACAGAGCGCGCCGACAACAGCGCCACCTGTTTGCTTTGCACCAGCCGATCGACGCTGAAGGCGACAATCGCTGGGATCACCAGCACCACCGATACCACCGCGCCCATTTCGAAATTCTGCTGCCCGATGACCTGTTTGTAGATGTCCACCGCCAGAACGTTGAACTGTCCGCCGATCACCTTGGGCAAGCCAAAATCGGTGATCACCAGATTGAACACCACAAACGCCGCCGAAACCAGACCATAGCGCGCGCCCGGAATGGTAACCGTCCAGAACGTGCGCCACGGGGTGGCCCGCAGCGAAACGGCCGCTTCGTAAAGGCGCGCATCGGATATGGCCAGTGCGGTCGATATGATCAGGAACGCGTGGGGAAAGGTGAAAAACACCGATCCGATAACGATGCCGATCGGGCCGTAAATACTGGCCCCGAACAACAGTTCCTTCAGCATGCCCTGATTGCCGAACAGATAGACCAGCGCAATGCCGGGCAGCAGGGATGGCACCAGAATGGGGGCCATTGCAACAAGACGGAAAAACCCCTTGAACCGCATACAGGTCCGGTTCAGCGCAAAGGCAAACCAGAACGCCAGCGTCACCGTGATGATGGTGCTGATCGTGGCGATCACAACCGAATTCTTGATCGAATTGGACAGACTGGGTGTCGAGAAATAGTTGATGAAATTGCCCAGACCCCGCGCCCGCGCCGGACGCAATTGCACGCGGCGGAACGTGTTGCTGTCCAGTTCGACCCAGTCGGTGCTGTCCACCAGATCGGACCCGATCAGAAACCGCCCGTCTTCGGCGGTGGTGCGTACACGGTATTTTACCGGGCTGCGAAAACTGAAGTCGGGGAAAAACTGCGTGACCCCCAACCGGCTGTCCGATCCGGCGATCAGATCATCGGGGGCCAGCACGCCCAGTTGCGCGTTCAGTTCTGCCGCTGTGACCGGTTCGACGGAAAATGTGCCTTCTTCGTCGCTGACCTGAAATTCGAACGTACTCAGATCGAACGTGTAGGTCGAAAGCGATTTCGACATCATCGCATAAAGCGGAAAGGCCAATGTGACGATCAGGTACAGCGCAATCACGATCAGCCCACCGCGCATGATGATATCGTCGCGGCTCAACTTGCCTTTGACATGGGGGCCTGCTGGCAGCCGGGCGGTTTGCACATCGCTCATCTGATCAGACCCGTCCGCTGCCAAACGCCATCAGGCGGTTTTTGGGCAGTTCGATCATCATGCGTTTGCCCGCGGCAAGATCCAGACGACGCACGGCGTTGATTGAAAAATCAGCGTAAACCTCGGCGTGCGCGAACCTTTCGTGTTCCAGCCGGCAACGCCAGAACGAGCCGAGGAATTCCATATCCGCAACCAGAACCTCAAACGCGTTTTCCGGTGTTTCAATAATGTCGTCAGATCCCAGCGCCTTCGCATCCGAACCGTGGGGAATGATATCTTCGGGGCGGATGGCTGCGATGATTTCTGCGCCGGCGTCAAAGCCGTGTGGGCGGCATTTCATGTCCGCACCGCCGAATGTCACTGTATCGGCTGCGCCGGCCTGCGCCGAAATCTGGTTCATTTCGCCGATAAATCCGGCCACGAACAGAGTGGCGGGATGGCGGTAAATCTCGGTCGGGGATCCGATCTGTTCGATCACCCCGTCTTTCATCACCACGATCCGGTCCGCCATCGAAAGCGCCTCTTCCTGATCATGTGTCACCATGACGGTTGTGACACCAAGTTTGCGCTGCAAATCTTTGATTTCATGGCGCAAATGCACCCGCACCTTGGCGTCCAGCGCCGACAGGGGTTCATCCAGCAGCAGCAGGCCCGGACTGGTGGCAATGGCGCGGGCCAGTGCGATGCGCTGTTGCTGCCCGCCCGACAGTTGCGCCGGATATTTCTTGCGCTGCTCTTCCAGCCCCACCAGATCTAGCAGTTCGGTCACGCGGCTGGCGATTTCGGCCTTGTTCCGGCCGGTATTTTCAAGCCCGAAGGCAATGTTCTTTTCAATCGTCAGGTTGGGGAACAGAGCGTAGGACTGGAAAACAATTCCGAAATCACGCTCGGACGGGGGCAGGTTCGATACGTCCTTGCCCCCCTGCACCACCCGCCCTTTCGTTTGCAGATCAAGCCCTGCAATCGCGCGCAGCAAGGTGGTTTTGCCGCAGCCTGACGGGCCCAGAAAACAAACGAATTCCCCGTCTTCAATTTCAAGCGATATGTCCTTGAGCGCAAGAAAATCGCCAAAGGCTTTCCACAGGTTTTCAATATTCAGATAAGGGGTTCGGGCAGCGTTGGCCTGCGGCACGGGGCTTGTCCTTGTTCTTGGGTGTCGGTCGGATCGGCGCTTTGCCTTACGGAATCATCGTGGAAAAAGACGCAGAGGCGATAAGACCCGCCCCTGCGCCTACAAGACCCCTAGTTCTTGGGATCGGATTTTCCGTCATAGCGCTTTTGCCACTCGGCCAGAATGGCGGCGCGGTTGTTGGCGGCGAATTCGAAATCATTGTCGATCATCGCGTCCAGCAAGCCTTCGGGGAAATGTTCAACCGGTTTGGCGATACCGGGATAGGCGACAACGGCGTAGCCGGTGTTGTACATTTCGTTGGCTTCCTTGGTCACCGAAAAATCAACGATGGCTTTGGCGGCGTCCAGATTGGCCGTACCGGCCACGATGGCCGTGGCTTCCATATCCCAGCCGACACCTTCAGATGGCACGATGATTTCGATCGGCGCGCCGTCAGCCTTGGATTTGGCCCCCCGGAAGGCAAAGGACACGCCAATGGGGATTTCACCGGATGCGGCCAGTTTGCAAGGTGCTGACCCCGAATGGGTGTAGCGCGCGATGTTTTCGTGCAGCGCGTCCATATAGGCCCAACCGCCCTCTTCTCCGAAAATTTGCAGCCAGCTGGATACGTCAAGGAATCCGGTGCCGGATGAATTCGGGTTCGGCATGATGACATGACCGGCATATTGCGGATCGGTCAGGTCCTGCCAGGATGTGGGCGGTGTCAGCCCCAGCTTTTCGCCTTCGACGGTGTTAAAGCAGACCGCCGCAACCCAGGCGTCCATGCCAACCCATGCCGGCGGGTTGCCATCATCGACAAATTTCGGATCAAGTTTTTCAACACCGACGGGTGCATAGGGTTCCAGCATGCCTTCGGATTTAAGCAGCAGCAACGATGTGGCGGCCAGCCCCCAGATCACGTCAGCTTGCGGATTGTCCCGTTCGGCCAGCAGTTTCGCCGTGATGATACCGGTGGAATCGCGCACCCAGTTGATTTTGATATCAGGGTAGGACTGGTTGAAGGTTTCGGCGTAGCGGGCCAGATCTTCGGCCTCGACAGCGGTGTAAACAGTGACTTCGGTTTCCGCAGCCAGCGTCGTTGCGAACAACGCCCCCGCTGCAATCGAGGCCAGTAGCGTCTTGTGCAGTGTCATGATACTTCTCCTTGGTTGGTTTTTTTGCGGCTTTTCGGGACGCAGACAGCGCGTCCAGTATCGGTGCAGTGTTGCACGTTCATGACACAAGAAAAATTGATTATTCTTACCACTTCATAAGCTGTTCCTATGAAAATTATGGCGCGAAACAGTGAAAAAAAACGGGCGGTGTCTGACCCGCCCGTATTGACCCGTTTATACGGAATTCGCCCCACAGCTTTGCAGGGCGCGATTGTTCTACATCGCCGCGTCGAACAGGGCGCGGGTGTTATCCTTGGTCATTTCAACCGGATTGCCACCCACGCTGGGGTCCTGCAGCGCCATATCGGTCAACTCGTCCAGACGGGACGCATCAACGCCCATCGCCGCCAGCCCTTTGGGAATGCTGAACATTTCATTCAGTTCCACAACACGCGCCGCGAACCCGTCAAAGCCGCCGTCGATGCCCAGATAGGCGGATGCCTGTGCAATGCGGTCTTCGATCGCGGGCCGATTGAAGGCCAGGCAGGCCGACATGACAGCCGCGTTCGTGGTGCCGTGATGGGTGTTGAAAACCGCGCCAACGGGATGGGACAGCGCATGGATCGCGCCCAGCCCCTTTTGAAAGGCCACCGCCCCCATCATCGCCGCCGACATCATATGCGCGCGCGCCTCAAGATCGGTGCCGTCGGCATAGGCACGTGGCAGGTAGGTGTTGACCAACCGCAAACCTTCCAGCGCTATGCCCTGCGACATCGGGTGATAATGCGGCGACGAATACGCCTCAAGACAGTGGGCAAAGGCATCCATTCCGGTGCCGGCCGTGATCGTTTTCGGCATTCCGACCGTCAGTTCCGGATCGCAGATCACGACAGCGGGCAACACTTTGGGATGAAAGATGATCTTTTTCACGTGGGTCTGCGAATTTGTGATGACCGACGCGCGGCCCACTTCCGATCCGGTGCCTGCCGTGGTGGGCACGGCCACAATCGGTGCGATGCCCGCAGGGTCGGCGCGGGTCCACCAATCGCCGATATCTTCATAATCCCACAAGGGGCGTGTCTGGCCCGACATGAACGCGACCATCTTGCCCAGATCAAGACCCGACCCGCCGCCAAAGGCGATCACGCCGTCGTGGTTGCCGGATTTGTATACCTCAAGCCCGGCGGCCAGGTTGACCTCGGTCGGGTTGGCATCGACATCGGCAAACATCGCGCGGCCCAGCCCCGCCTGTTCCATCAGGTTCAGCGCGTTTTGCGTGATCGCCATGCTTGCCAGCCCGCGATCCGTGACCAGCAGCGGACGTTTGATACCGGCGGCGGCACAGGCTTCGCCCAGTTCCCCGATACGGCCCGCGCCGAATTTGATTGCGGTCGGATAAGACCAGTTGCCAGTCAGGTTCATGATTTGACCTTTCGCAGGTGATAGGATTTGGGGCGCGTGACCGCGTGATAGCCCAGAACAGACAGCGCGCCACCGCGCCCCGTGTCCTTGCAGCCGGTCCAGCAGATTGCCGGATCAAGGTAATCGGCCCGGTTCAGAAACACGGTGCCGGTTTCGATCTGCCGCCCGATTTCAAAGGCACGATCCACATCGCCGGTCCACAGCGAAGCCGTCAGTCCGTATGGCGAATCATTCATCAATTCAAGCGTTTGCGCGTCGTCCTTCACCGGCATGATGCCAACGACAGGGCCAAATGATTCCTCCATCATCACCCGCATCGAATGATCCACATTGGTCAGGATTTGCGGCGCAAGATACGCGCCTCCGTCATCTGCGGGAAACAGCGCCGGATCAATCATCGCCTTGGCCCCGGCGGCCACCGCTTCGGCAACCTGATCGCGCACGGTGGCCGCAAAGCGGGCATTGGCCATCGGGCCAAGCGTGGTTTCGGCATCAAAGGGATTGCCCAGTTTCAAGGCCTTCACCCACGCCACGGCCTTTTCGACAAACGCGTCATAAAGGCTGTCATGTACGTAAATCCGTTCGATCCCGCAGCAGCATTGCCCCGCATTGAACATCGCGCCGTCCATAAGCACATCAACGGCCCAGTCCAGATCGGCATCTTCCATGACATAGGCGGGGTCTTTGCCGCCCAGTTCCAGCCCCAGCGACGTGAACGTGCCGGCCGCCGCCTTTTCAATCGCGCGACCGCCACCGACCGAACCGGTAAAGTTCACAAAGCCGAAACAGCGCGCCGCAATCAGGGATTCCGTGCCCGCATGATCAAGAACCACATTCTGGAAAACATCGGCAGGAATGCCGCCAGCATGCATCGCCTCGGCAATCATTTCACCCACCAGCAGCGTCTGGCTGGCATGTTTCAGCATCACGGCGTTGCCGGCGATCAGCGCCGGCACGATGGTGTTCATCGCCGTCATGTAGGGATAGTTCCACGGTGCAATTACCAGAATGACGCCGTGCGGATCGCGTTCGATCCGGCGATCCATCTTGTCGCTGTCTTCCACGATCATCGGGGCCAGCGCTTCTGGCGCGATCGACAGCATGTATTCGCTGCGTTCGTTCATACCGCCGAATTCACCGCCATAGCGTGTAGGGCGGCCCATCTGCCATGCGATTTCCTGCACCATCCGGTCCGACATCTTGTTCAGTTCGGCCACTCCGGCCTGAACCAGCGCCATCCGGTCGGCCAGCGGGCGCGCCGCCCAGTCTTTTTGGGCAGCCTTGGCACGCGCTGCGGCGGCGTGCGCCTGATCAACGCTCAGCGCCGTGCGCTCGGCATAAATGCTCCCGTCTACGGGCGATGTAAGTTTGATTGTTGTCATGTTTGTCCTCCGGCGGTTTACGCCCGTTCGAATCCGCGTTTTATATCCCAGTCGGTGACGGTGCGGTTGTGTACTTCGATTTCCCAAGTGGCCGCGCGGTGATAGTGATCGATCACATCATCGCCCAGCGCGGCGCGCAGCATTTTCGACTGATGCATCGCCGCCGCCGCCGCCCCCAGCGTCTTGGGAATGTCGCGCGCCTGACCGGCACGATAGACATCGCCCGATATCTCCGGCTCCAGTTCCATCTTCTGTTCGATCCCGTTCAGACCGGCTGCCAGCTGCGCCGCAAGGGCCAGATAGGGGTTCAGATCGGCCCCACCGACACGGCATTCGATGCGGATGCCCTTGGTGCCATCACCGCAGACACGGTAGCCCGCGGTGCGGTTGTCCATCGACCAGACGGCCTTGGTTGGCGCGAACAATCCTTCGGTAAAGCGTTTGTAGCTGTTGATATAGGGCGCGAGAAAATAGGTGGTTTCTTCGGCATGGGCCAGCAAACCGGCCACGTAATGGCGCATGGTGGCCGACATACCGTATTCCGCGCTTTCATCCAGAAACGCGGGTTTGCCATCCGACCACAGGGATTGGTGGATGTGGCTGGATGATCCGGCGCGTTCGGTCGCGTATTTTGCCATGAAGGTCAGGGCACGTCCGTGCTGAAAGGCGATTTCCTTGCAGGCATTTTTGGTGATCGTATGCATGTCGGCCGTGTCCAGCGCGTCCGAATACTTGATGTTCACCTCTTCCTGTCCGGCCTCTGCCTCTCCTTTCGAGTTTTCGACAGGGATGCCGGCGCCATACAGACCATTGCGAATGTCGCGCATGACCCCTTCTTCTTTGGTGGTGCCGAAAATCGCGTAATCGGTGTTGTAGCGGCCCAGCGTTTGCAGGCCCTGATAATTGCCGTCATTCAACGCATCAAAGCTTTGTTCGAACAGGAAAAACTCCAGCTCGGTCGCCATCATCGGTTCAAAACCCATGGCGCGGGCGCGCGCGATCTGGCGCTTCAGAACCGCGCGGGGCGCATGAGGGACTTCTTCGTGCGTGTGGTGATCCAGCAGATCGCACATCACCATCGCCGTGCCGGGCAACCATGGCACCATGCGCAAGGTGCTCAGATCGGGCTTGTGCACGTAATCGCCGTACCCTGCTTCCCAGCTGGTGGCCTTGTAGCCCTGCACCGTTTCCATTTCCAGATCGGTGGCCAGCAGATAGTTGCAGCCGTGGGTTTCGCTGTGACCGCCATTGATAAAATGCGCGGCGTGGAACCGTTTGCCCATCAGGCGGCCCTGCATATCGACGATGCAGGTCAGAACGGTATCAATCTCGCCGGCTTCAAAGGCAACTCGGAGTTCATCAAAGGTAAGGTTGGCAGGCATGTTTCACGTCTTTCGATGGCCCGCAGAAGGGCCGGTGTGGCAACCGGGGCGGGCAAATCTGCCGCCCCGGTCGGAATGTCAAATTAACGGTAGGGATAACCCGCTTTGGTCATCGTTGCGGCGTAGTCCTTGAACGCCTGTACCACCTTGGCAGAGCGCGGGCTAGAGGCTGCGATTTCGTCCCAGAACTCTTCGGAATCGGCGACAACCTGCGCCCATTCATCGGCCGGAATGGATGTCAGCTCCATCTTCTCGCCTTCGACGCGCAACTTGGCCTCGCCGCCCCAGTACCAGACATCACGATAGTAATGCGATTGGTCGATGGTCGAGCGATAGAGTTGCTGCAGATGCGGCGGCACCTTGTTCCAGCTTTCGGTGTTGGCAAAATAGCTGCCGAACCATGCACCGGTGACAGAGTTGGTCAGGGCGTAGTTGCAGATATCGGCCCAGCCGACCTCGTAAGCTTCGGTAAAGCCGCACCATGCCACGCCGTCAAGTTCGCCGGTTTGCAGCGCAACTTCGACATCGTCCCATGGCACGGTCACCGGGATCAGGCCGTAACGCGACAGGAACTTGCCTGCTGTCGGCACGCCGAACACGCGCTTGCCGCTCATGTCGGCCAGCGAATTGATCGGTTCCTTGGTAAAAATGTGCAGCGGATCCCAGGCACCCGAGGACAGCCATGTGACGTTTTCGACTTCGCCATAAGCTTCGGCCCAGATTTCGTTCAGACCGTAATAGTTGAACAGCGCCGGCACATCGAGACTGTAGCGGGTGGCAAACGGGAAATAACCGCCAAAGACCGAAATATCGACCGGCGAGGCCATTGTCGCGTCATCCGACTGCACCGCATCAATTGTGCCGTTCTGCATGGCACGGAACAGATCGGATGTCGGCACCAGCTGGTCGGCGTAATAGAGTTCTATTTCCATTTCACCGTTCGCAGCGGCGTTGAACGCATCAATCTGCGGTTTGATCACATGCGCGCCCAGCGGTGCGCCCGAATAGGTTTGCAGGCGCCATTTGATCGGCGCGGTCTGGGCGATGGCTGCGGGGGCGGCCAGCGTGGTTGCAGCCGCAGCGCCACCAAGCCCCACGTTCTTCATGAAATTGCGTCGGCTTTCGAGTATCTTTTCAGAGGGCGATTGCGTTTTGGTTTTGTCAGTCATTGTTGTAACACTCCTATGTTGAAAAAAGGTCGGCCTCTTGACGGGCCTGTGGAATTCCGGTTGCTCAGTAACCTCGGAACGTCTGTGGCAGCCAAAGCGCCAGTTGTGGAAAGATCATCACCAGCGCGATGGTGGTGGCCATCATAAGAACAAACGGCCAGATCGACCGGTAGATATCGACCAGCCCGATTTCCTTGGGGGCCATCGCCCGCATCAGGAACAGGTTATAGCCGAAGGGCGGCGTGATATAGGCGATCTGGCAGGTCATGGTATAGAGCACCCCAAACCAGATAAGCGCACCATCAATGCCCAGATCAAGCGTTTTCACCAGCGGGATGTAGAGCGGTGCGACGATGACCAGCATCGCGGTATCGTCCAGAAACATGCCCATGATGATAAAACTGATCTGCATCATGATGATCACCTGCCAGGGCGTCAGTTCCCAGCGGGTGATGAACAGCGATTCCACGGCACGCACCGCGCCGATGCCGTCAAACACCGCGCCAAAGGCCAGTGCAGCCAGGATCAGCCACAGGAACATGCAGGAAATCGCCAGCGTCTTGCGCGCAGTTTCGTGGATCATGTTCCAGGACAGGCGGCGCTTCCATGCAGCGGCCAAAGTGGCCGATGTGGCCCCCACAGCCGAGCTTTCGACAAGGCTGGTCACGCCCATGACGAAAAGGCCCGTCATGCAGAAAAAGATCAGGAACGGAATGATGCCTGCCCGCAGCAGCGCCAGCTTTTCGCGGCGCGGCATGTTCAGTTCTTCGTCTGACACTATGGGTGCCAACGCCGGATTGATCCGGCAGCGCACGATCACATAGATCACGAACATCGTCGCCATCATCAGCCCCGGGATGATCCCCGCCAGCCACAACTGGCTGACCGGCTGGCGCGCGATCATGCCATAAAGAACCATCACCACAGATGGCGGCACCAGAATACCAAGGCTTGATCCGCCTTGCACAACGCCGGAAATCAGCACCTTGTCATAGCCGCGGCGCAACATTTCGGGCAGCGCAATGGTGGCCCCGATGGCCATGCCCGCCACCGAAAGCCCGTTCATCGCGGAAATGATCACCATCAGGAAAATCGTTCCGATCGCCAGTCCGCCGCGCACGCGGCCAAACCAGACATGCAGCATTTTATAAAGGTCTTCGGCAATGCCGGATTCCGACAGCACATAGCCCATGTAAATGAACAGCGGCAGGGTCAGCATCGGGAACCAGTTGAACAGTTTGAACGCCTGACTGAACGGCATTTCCACGCCACCCTGCCCGTAAAGCAGCAGCGCCGCCCCGGCGGCGACAAAGCCGATGGCCGCAAACACCCGCTGCCCCGTCATCAGCAGAACCATCATTGACGCAAACATCAGCGTCGCGATCATTTCATAGCTCATGAAAGATCACCCTGCGGTGCGGTCCGGGCAGCGGCCATGTATTTGAAGAACAGCGAAATGGATTGCAGGATCATCAGCACGATACAGGCCACCATCAGCGCCTTGATCGGAATAACTGACGGGTTCCACATGGAAAACCGCCGCTCGCCGGTATCAATGGCGTATTGCAGGCTGCTGATCGACCCGATCAGCATCACCACCAGATAAAACAGCAGGCAACTGATTGTAATAGCGTCCAACCGCGCCTTGCCGCGATCCGACAAATTGTCGTAAAACAGGTCCATGCGCACATGGCTGTTGTCTTTCAGCGTCTTGGCACCGCCCATGAAATAATAGGCCGCCAGCGTAAACTGGGCCAGTTCCACCGGCCAGTGCAGCGGGATCTGGATGACATTGCGGGTGATCGCATCCAGCAACAGGATGCCGATCATCGCAAAAATCAGGTACATCGCGACATAGCCGACATAATCGGACAGACGATCCACAACGGTGACATAGGACTTGATTGCATTTCTCATTCTGTCGGGACTCTCCACCTCGAACCGGCCTTATTGCAGCACACATTGGGCGGCATCCAGCGCCGACACAACCGCCTGATCGGGCACCTGATCACAGACAAACACATCAACCTCGTCAAGTCGACAGATTTGGAACGCGGCCCGCAAACCCAGTTTCGACGCATGGGCCAGAACGACAGTCTGGTGCGCGTGGGCGATCATTGCTCGTGCCACCTGAGCCTCGTCAAAATCGGAATCCATCGCGCCCGCATCGACATCAAAGGCCGCGACAGTCAGAACCGCACGATCCGCGCGAAAACGCCCGATCTGTTCGATCACCATCGGCCCTGCGGTTTCCGCATTGTCGCCGGAAAACAATCCACCCAGCAGGTACACGGTATTGGTTGCGTTCTGCGCAATCACCTGCGCAACCCGCACCGAATTGGTGATCACCGTCAGACGGTCGATCTTGACCAGATCTTCGGCGCAAATCAGCGTGGTCGATCCGGTATCGACAAAAATCGTTTCGCCGGGTTTGATCAGTTCCGCCAGTTTTCCGGAAATCGCCATTTTTGCGCCCGCGTCTTCGGCCATCCGCTCGTCAAAGCTGCCTTCGGCATGAAGGCGCAACGGCTTTGCCCCGCCATGTATCTTTTGCAGCGCGCCGGTTTCGGCCAGCTTGCCCAGATCGCGGCGGATGGTTTCCAGCGATACGGAAAACGCCTGAGCAAGCGCCTCGACCGTGATCTGGCCGGTGCGCCCCACCATTTCGGCAATTTCCGTGCGGCGTTGTTTTGGCGTCATTGCGCCCGTCCCCCAAAATTCTGGTGCCAACTCTAGCGGGCAGGCCCATGTGTGTGTCAACTGTATTTGCGCGTTTTTTGATCATTCGGTCATGAATAACGCAAATAATTGACTGAACGGTCACTCCGTGGCATAGAATTCGGGCACACCCGCGCCTGCCTTTTGGCGCAAATGGAATCTGTCCATGCCCGACACCGCCCCCGCCCCTGACCTGTGCCACGATGCGATCATCATTGGTGGTGGCGTGATCGGATGCGCCATTGCGCGTCGCCTGACACTGGAAGGCTGGAACGTGGCGCTGCTGGAAAAAGCGGTGGACATTCTGGATGGCGCATCCAAGGGCAACAGCGCCATTTTGCACACCGGTTTTGACGCGCCCAGCGGATCGCTGGAACAGCAATGCGTCGCCGACGGATATGCAGAATATATTGATATCCATCGCCGCCTGAACCTGTCGCTGGATCGCGCAGGTGCGCTCGTGATCGCCTGGAACGACGCAGAAGAGGCCGCTTTGCCCGCGCTGATGGATCAGGCGCGCGCCAACGGGGTCACGGATATCGCCCCGCTGAGCGCGGCACAAACCCGTGAACTGGAACCGGAACTGGCGCAGGGTGTCAGGGCCAGCTTTCGCGTGCCGCGCGAATATCTGGTCGATCCATGGTCGGCCCCTTATGCCTATCTGATGCAGGCGGTGGTGAACGGCGCGCGCGTTGTGCGCAACTGCACCGTGTCTGGCGGCACGTATCACGGGGATCACTGGCAACTGGAGACCAGCCGCGGGGCGGTTCGGGGCCGCGTGGTGATCAATGCCGCCGGTCTTTATGGCGATCATGTGGACACCATGCTGATCGGCCAAAACACCTACACGATCCACCCGCGCAAGGGGCAGTTCGTGGTCTATGACAAACCCGCAGCGGCGCTGACCCGCCATATCCTGCTGCCGGTACCCACCAAAGTGACGAAAGGCATTGTGGTGTGCCGCACGATCTGGGGCAATCTGCTGGTCGGCCCCACCGCCGAAGAGCAGGATGCGCGCGACACCGCGACGCTGGACCCCGCCACACTGGACAGCCTGCGCCAGCGCGGGGCCGAGATTCTGCCGGCTCTGGCCGCACATGAGTTAACGGCGCTTTACGCCGGATTGCGCCCCGCGACCGAATTCAAGGATTACCAGATCAGCGCCCATGCAGACCGCGCCTATGTCAGTGTCGGTGGCATCCGCTCGACAGGGCTCAGTTCCGCACTTGGGACGGCGCGGCACGTGCACAAGCTTTGCGCCGGTCTGATCGAACGCGCGCCCCTGCCCGCGCCCCACTGGCCGCAGGTGCCCAATCTGGCCGAGGACGGCCCGCGTGACTGGCAATGTGCCGGCAACGGCGGCATCATCTGCCATTGTGAAAAGGTGACGCGGCGCGACATCGAAACCGCATTGTCAGGCCCGCTCCGTGCCACCAGCCTGGCCGGGCTGAAACGGCGCACGCGCGTGACGATGGGACGGTGTCAGGGCAATTACTGTGTTGCGCCACTGGCCGACATCACACGCGGCCGGCTGGATCAGCCGATCCCGGGTGCTGACGATGGCTGAGTCGTTGCAGGACGCCATTCTGATCGTGGGCGGCGGCCCGTCCGGTCTGGCTGCGGCCACCGCATTGCGCCGCCTTGGTGTGCCCCGCGTGATCGTGCTGGAACGCGAGCCAATGGCAGGCGGCATTCCGCGCCATTGCGGCCATTATCCGTTCGGGCTGCGTGAATACGGGCGTATGATGAAAGGCCCCGATTATGCCCGCCATCTGGTGCGCACCGCACAAGAGGCAGGCGTTGAAATCCGCACACAGGTGACGGTGACGGACCTTGCGCCCGGTCCTGCGGTATCTGTCACTGGCCCGTCCGGGCCACAGGTGCTGGCGCCACGGCTGGTGCTGCTGGCGACCGGTGCACGCGAAACATCGCGGGCTGCGCGTCTGCTGGGGGGCACCAAACCGGGCGGTGTGATCACCACCGGCACATTGCAAAGCATGGTCTATCTGCATGGCCAGCGCCCGTTCCGGCAGCCTGTCATTCTGGGCACCGAACTGGTGTCGTTTTCCGCGATCCTGACATGCCGCCATCTGGGCATCCGCCCCGCCGCCATGATCGAACCCAATGGGCGCACCACCGCCCGCTGGCCCACGGCCCTGTTTCCGCGACTGGCGCGCGTTCCGCTGTTGCTGGGCACAGAGATCACGGCCATCCACGGGCGCGACCGCGTCACATCCGTGTCGGTGCGCGATACGCGCGGGTCGCGCGATATTGCCTGCGACGGGGTGATCGTCAGCGGCGCTTTCCGCCCCGATGCCGCCGTGTTGCAGCGCAGCCACCTGCGCATTGACCCTGCCAGTGGCGGCCCCGAGATCGACCAGTACGGGCGGTGCAGTGATCCGGATTATTTTGCCGCTGGAAACCTATTGCGCGCGGTGGAAACCGCCGGGTGGAGCTGGCGCGAGGGCTGGCGCATGGCGCAGATCATGGCTGAAGTGCTGCAGCGGCCGCTGCCCGATCCATCTGAAGATACAATCACGCTGAACGGCGACGCGTTGGCCTATTGCGTGCCCCAGCGTCTGGCCGGGTCCGGCGGGCCATCGCCGTTGCGCGGGTTCCAGTTGCGGGTGAACCGTGCGGTCAAAGGCACATTGGTGATGCGGGTGGACGGGCAGATCACAACCCGCAAACCGGTTGAGACCTTACCGGAACGGCGTATTCTATTGCCCTATCCCGATACCCGGAACGCCGGGAAAATCGACATAACACTGGACGAAACAGCATGAAAACACTGGCCATAGATCAGGGCACCACCAGCACCCGTGCGGTTCTGGTGTCGCAAGACGGGTCGGCACAGTTGTTGCATTCGGTGCAACACCGCCAGATCTATCCCGCGCCGGGCCACGTGGAACATGATGCGGGCGAACTGCTGGACAACCTGCGCGCCTGTCTTGCGGCGGCGCAGGGCGTGGACGGGATCACCGCGGTGGGGCTGGCCAATCAGGGCGAAAGCTGTCTGGCGTGGGATGGCGAGACAGGGGAACCCATCTGCCCCGTGATCGTCTGGCAGGATGATCGCACCGCGCCCGGACTGGTTGCACTGGCGGATCATGCCGATCTGGTCATGCAGCGCGCGGGGCTGCCAATTGATGCCTATTTTTCCGCCTCGAAACTGGGCTGGATCATGCGCAACGTGCCCGCGGCAAAGACCCTTGCGGCCAAGGGGACATTGCGGCTGGGGACAACGGATGCCTATTTTCGCGACCGCTTGTGCAACCGCTTTGAAACCGATCCGACAACCGCCTCTCGCACATCCTTGATGGCACTGGACAGTTGCAAGTGGGACGAGGATTTATGTGACCTGTTTGGCGTGCCGGTCAGTGCCCTGCCCCGGATTGTTCCTACAAATGGCGATCTGGGCCTTCTGGAAGGTACCGACCTGACATTGCGCGCCAGCATCGTGGACCAGCAGGCGGCGCTTTACGGGCATCGCTGCCGTGCGGCCGGGGATACCAAGATCACGTTCGGCACCGGCGCGTTTGCCCTAAGCGTGACCGGCCCGGCCCTGATCCGCAGTGCCGGCGGGCCGCTGCCCACGGTGGCATGGCAAAAAACGGGCGAACCACCGACCTATGCGCTGGATGGCGGCGTTTATGCGGCATCCTCGGCGATCAACTGGGCGCAGGGGCTGGGCCTGTTTGACGGGTTCGACACCATCAACCGTTTTGACGCCGATCCCGCAATTGCGCGTGGATTGGCCTTTGTTCCGGCGCTGTCCGGTCTGGCCTGCCCTCACTGGGACCGGCATGCGCGCGGGGCGTGGATGGGGTTGGCGCTGGACACGACGAAGGGTGACATGATGCAGGCCGTGCTGGAGGGCGTGGCCTTTCGCATGGCCGAAGTGGTGCAGGTGATCGAGGCGTTGCAACCGCTGGCGCGCACCGTGTCGATTGACGGCGGATTGTCGGCAAACCCCTATTTCTGCGCGTTTCTGGCGGATGCGCTGAACCGTGATGTGATCGTATCCGACGAAGCAGAACTGACAGCGATGGGCACCGCCATGCTGGCCGCCGAGGCGGCGGGGGGCGAGATCGATACGCCGTTGCAGGGCCAGACGATCAAAACGCGGGGGCAGCCCCCCGCGTTTCAGAACCGGTTTCGCGCCGCGCGCGATGCGGTGCAGGCTTTTGGCACCGTCAGCCCCTAGTGGTCGGACAGCGATCCTTTGGCGTGGCCTGCCAACCCGCCCGAAACTTCTTCGGTCGACTCGCCGCTTAGCTCTTCGGGCAGCATCAGGTTCAGCACGATGGCGATCAGCGCGGCGGGCAACAGGCCCGACGTCATCAGAATACGCAGCGCATCAGGCAGGTATTGCACCGCCTTCGGGTCCAGTTGCAGGCCCAGCCCGACGGACAGGGAAATCGCGAAAATTACCATGTTGCGCCGGTTCCAGTTCACATCCGACAACATCGAGATCCCCGCGGCCACGACCATGCCGAACATCACGATGACACCGCCGCCCAACACTTCGATGGGAATTGTGCGGATTACCGCGCCGACCTTGGGCACCAGCCCGCACAGGATCAGAAAAACCGCACCAATTGTCACAACGTGGCGGCTCATCACGCCGGTCATGGCGATCAGGCCGACATTCTGGCTGAACGAGGTGTTTGGAAAGCCGCCAAAGATACCGGCCACCGCACTGCCCACACCATCGGCATAGGTTGCGCCCTGAATTTCCTGATCCGTTGCCTCGCGCCCCGCGCCGCCCTTGGTGATCCCCGATACATCGCCCACGGTTTCCACCGCCGACACGAACGCCATCAGGCAGAACCCGACGATCGCGGCCACGCTGAATTCGAACCCGTATTTGAACGGTACCGGCAATTGCAGCGCCGCGGCGCGCCCCCAGCTGGTTGCGATCGCATCGAACGTGACCATACCCACGACCAGCGCATAGGCATATCCCACGATGATCCCGATCACCACGGCCGATACCGCCAGCATTCCACGGGCATAGAATTTCAGGCCCAGCGTGACAAAGATGACCACCAGCGCAGCGGACCAGTTCAGCAGACTGCCGTATTCAGGCTTGTCGATCGCGGGAACACCACCGGCGGCATACTGGATACCGACCTTGACCAGCGCCAGACCGATCATCGTGACCACCAGACCGGTCACAAGCGGCGGCAGGGCAAAACGGATTTTGCCGATCACCGTGCCCAGCAGTGCGTGGAACACCCCGCCGATCAGCACGCCGCCGAACAGGGCGGGCAATGCCTCGACCCCTTTGCCTGCGACCAGTGGGACCATGATCGGGATAAAGGCGAAACTGGTCCCCTGCACAATCGGCAACCGCGCCCCCACCGGCCCCATGCCGATGGTCTGGAACAGCGTCGCGATACCGGCAAACAGCATAGACATCTGGATCAGGTAGGTCATGTCCGGAAAGCCCTGCGCGCCGGCATCCGAACCGAACCCAAACCCTGCGGCCCCCGCGATGATGATCGCCGGTGTCACGTTGGATACGAACATGGCCAGCACATGCTGGATGCCCAGTGGAATGGCCTTGTGCAGCGCGGGCGTATAATCCGGATCGCGCAACTGTTCCGGCGTGCCGATGGATGTATCTGTCATTTGGAGTGTCCCTGTTGGTTTCTGTCCGGCCTTTCTGGCCGCACTTGTTTTTAGTCAACGGTGTATGGGGTTTCGAACCAGTACTCCTGCAAATTCGCGCCGGCCCCGATCCGGTCGATCACGGCAAAAATGCCATTGCCCGCAAGGGGTGTCAGCACGCCGTGCCATATGTTGCGGTGCAGGTTGATGCCCTGCCCCGCAGCCGTGAGAAACGCCAGCGGTGTCGCCGGAACGCCGCCCTGATCAGGCGCGACGATCACCAGAAACGGATCGGTCCCCAGCGGAATAAACGCCTGACTGCCATCGGGGTGACGTTCGACCATGTCCAATGTGTAGGGCAGCGCGCGGATCTGTGCGCGAAACATGCTGATGCCCGCGCGCCCATCCCCGAAATCAAGTTTTGCGCGGTCGTGATACCGCCCGCACCGGCCCTGATTGATCAATTTGTCCGGCGCGCCCTCACATTCCAGCACATCGCCAAAGGGGGCGAACCTTTCGGCATTCAGCGGCTGGATGCGTATAGAGGATGTCACTGCGGTCTGGCCCTGCGGTTGGAATTCTTGCGCTTCACTGCACCCTACCATATTTCAAAATAATCAGAATCTTTATCAAAAAAAACACGAAACACTGTAATTCAATCGCGGCTTTGCCTTTTGGCGTACGGATTGGCAGAGTGATGGCGACATATCGAAAGGGCAGGCTATGACCGGATATTTGACAACCCATGTTCTGGATACCGCGCGCGGATGCCCGGCCGAAGGCATGACAATCGAACTTTACCGGATCGATAATGAACGCGCGACGCATCTGCGTACCTTACGCACCAATGCCGACGGGCGGACAAACGAACATATTCTGCCTGCGGGCGAATTTTCAGCCGGCATCTACGAATTGCGGTTCTATGCCGGCAGCTATCTGGACGGCACTGGCACCCCATCGGAAGAACCGCGGTTTCTGGACGTGATCCCGCTGCGCTTTGGCATGTCAAAGGCGGCGCATTACCATGTGCCGTTGCTGTTGTCGCCATTCGGCTATTCCACTTACCGGGGCAGTTGAAACACCGCTTCTGATGCGCGTACGGCCACGCGCACACGATCTGTCATGAATTCCATGAACAGGCGCGTTTTGGGGTCCTGATGGCGGCGGTGCGTGTAAAGGCACGCCATCTGGATCGGCACCGGCGGCGTGTCTTGCGCCACGGGTACCAAACGCCCGGCCTTCAGGTGTTCCGCCACTTCGAACACCGGTTTCATGGCGATCCCCTGCCCGTCCAGCGCCCAATCTGTCAGCACATCGCCATCATCGGATTCCAGCCGGCCACTGACCGCGAATTTGCGCGGCCCGTCCTTTGTGATCAGCCGCCACTGGAATTCGGTCGCGCCGGGAAAGCGCAGGTTCAGACATTCGTGCTTGCCCTCGATCAGGGCGCTGCCATTGGCCGGGTTGCCGCGGCGTGCGATATAGTCGGGCGCGGCACACAGCACCCTCTGGCAATCCGCAATCGGGCGAATGCGCAGATTGCTGTCTTCGGGCTGGCCCAGAAAAAACGCCACGTCCAGCCCTTCGGCCGTAATATCCACCTTGCGGTCGGTCAGGCGCAAGCGCACGTCGACCATCGGATATTCATTCGCAAATTCCGGCACATGCGGCGCGATCAACCGCCGCCCGACCCCCAGCGGCGCGGCCACGTGCAACAGCCCCTTGGGGTTGTCCGTCATGTCCATCACCAACGCCTCTGCGGTTTCCACTGCCTCGAGCACGGCGCAAGCCCCGCCGTAAAACGCCTGCCCCTGCGCCGTAGGTGTCAAGCTGCGGGTTGTACGCTGGAACAGACGCACGCTCAGGTGCTCTTCCAGTTGGGAAATACGCGAGGACGTGACCGCAGGTGAAATACGCAGATCGCGCCCCGCCGCAGACATACTGCCCAGTTCATAGACGCGCACGAAGGTGCGGATGTTATCAAGATACGACATTGATCGTTATTGTTCGTTTATTTTTGATACAGCTTGGCAATATATGGGAATACAGAATAAACGCGCGTCTGGCTAGGGTGTGCCGGACCAAAGCGGAGGGCAAGGCATGTACGATCTGGCAATCATCTGGGACTGGCTGGGCTTTGCCGTGCGCTGGCTGCACGTGATCACTGCTATTGCTTGGATCGGATCGTCTTTCTATTTTGTGGCGCTTGATCTGGGCCTGCGCAAATCCCCGCATCTGCCCAAGGGTGCGCATGGCGAGGAATGGCAGGTCCATGGCGGCGGGTTTTACCACATCCAGAAATATCTGGTTGCCCCCGACCAGATGCCCGACCACCTGATCTGGTTCAAATGGGAAAGCTATGCCACATGGCTGTCAGGGGCAGCCTTGTTGATGATCGTCTACTGGGTCGGCGCCGAACTCTATCTGATTGACGCGAACAAGGCCGATCTGGCGGTGTGGCAGGCCATCCTGATTTCGGCCGCTTCCCTGACAATCGGCTGGATCGTTTACGACTTTCTTTGCAAATCCGGCCTGGGCGAACGCCCGACGGCACTGATGCTACTGTTGTTTGTGCTGCTGGTGATCATGTCGTGGGGTTATAACCAGATATTCACGGGGCGCGCCGCACTTCTGCATCTGGGGGCGTTCACCGCCACAATCATGACGGCGAACGTGTTTTTGATCATCATGCCCAACCAGCGCGTTGTGGTTGCCGATCTCAAGGCGGGACGCACGCCCGACCCGAAATACGGCAAGATCGCAAAACTTCGGTCGACCCATAACAATTACCTGACACTGCCGGTGATTTTTCTGATGCTGTCCAACCACTATCCGCTGGCCTTCGGAACCCAGTACAGTTGGCTGATTGCCAGCATCATCTTTCTGACCGGGGTGACCATCCGGCACTATTTCAACACCATGCACGCCACCGGCAAAGGCCCGCACTGGACATGGGCAGTGACGGTGCTGTTGTTCATTCTGATCGCGTGGCTGTCCACCATGCCCGGCCATGACAGTTATGAAGACGCCGAGGCGCGCGCGCTGACGCCGCATGAAGCCCGGTTTGCCGATGCCGCAGGGTTTGAAGAAGCGCAAGATATCGTGCTGGGGCGCTGTTCCATGTGCCATGCGCGCGAACCGGTGTGGGAAGGCATGCACTGGGCGCCCAAAGGTGTGTTTCTGGAAACCACATCCGACATTACCAAACATGCGCGCGATATCTATTTGCAGGCCGGTGTCAGCCACGCCATGCCGCCTGCCAACATTACCGATCTGCCCCCCGATGACCGCCGCAAGATCATCGCATGGTATCGCGCGGGCAAATCCTGAGACAGGATCGTGCGACGCAGCCCAACCCATAAGCAAAACCTATCAAACAATATCATTTAGCGATTTTACACATGCCGGCGATTGCCCGACGCTTGATCCCTGATGCCCTGCGCTGAACCGGAAAGCCTTGCGATGACAAATGCCAGCCCAAGCCCAAAGCTTTTATCGCAAACTGCACAAGTCTTACAGAAAGTTGATGTATTTTCGGGCAAACTGTTCCAAGGTGCCTTGGGGGATACTGCACGACATGAAGAGACTCACATTTAGCGTTGACCAAAACGTTCAGCCTGACGGAAATGGGACATCATTAGCCTGCGTCACAAAAATTTTGGAAACTCCCTTTAAGCGCAACACATCGAAGCAGCATTTTTTCATGACAATAAGGGCGAAAATGCCCGGGCTGTCCTGGCGGGACAGCGAAAAGAAAACCAACAAGGAGAAGACACCGATGAAGAGATTATTACTGTCCAGTGCGGCGCTGTTTGCCTTTTCGGGCGCAGCGATGGCGGCCTGCCCGGCTGTTACCGTTGCGGACCCGATGGGTGTTGCTGCGGGCGCGTACCCCCAGCAATACGAACTGGCCGAAATTCAAAGCCTTGCAGACTGCACGATGGAGTTTTCCGAAAACCCCGATATCGCGGCCTTGAACAGCCGTATTCGCGGCAATCCGGAGGTGCCCGCGCTGGCAGACCGCCTGCCCTCGGAACCGCTGGTTGTCGCACCTTATGAGATGATCGGCAACTATGGCGGGATGTTCAACGCCCTGTCCAACGCGACCGAAGCCGGCACATCCGACTTTATGTCGGTCCGCCACGTAAACCTTGTGCGCTATGCCGATGATCTTACGACAATTGTGCCCAACGTTGCAAAAAGCTGGTCATGGAACGACGATTTCACGCAGCTGACCTTTGTTCTGCGCGAAGGCCACAAATGGTCCGACGGACAACCCTTTGGCGCGGAAGACGTTGAATTCTGGTACGAGAATCTGGCGCTTGATCCGAATGTGATCGAAAGCCCGAAAGACTATGTGCTGGCCGGTGGCGAACCGATGACGGTTGATGTCATTGATGCGCAAACCGTGCGCTTTAACATGCCGTCGCCAAAACCCGGCTTTCTGGCGCACTTTGCCAACCATTATGCCCAAGGTTTTCAGCCCAAGCATTTTCTCGGCCAGTTCCACCCCGCGATCAACCCTGACGCCGATGCTTTGGCACAGGCGGCCGGTTTCGAAAGCGGCTATGACGTGGTCAAGGCCTATTACGGCAGTTCCGACTGGATGGACACACCGACACCGATGCTGTCGCACCCTGACAAGGTTGCCAACCTGCCCCTTGATGCGGCGCCTACACTGGAAAGCCACATCGTGATTTCGGAAACCACCGAAGGCCGCCAGTTCGTTGCCAACCCGTATTTCTATATGGTCGATACGGCCGGTAACCAGCTTCCCTATATCAACGAGATGGACGAGATCTTTGTTGGCGAAAGCGAAGTGCGTCTTTTGAAGCTGGTCAACGGCGAAGTTGATTACAAGGCGCAGGCCCTGCAAATCGACTATGTGCCTCTGCTGCTGGAAAATCAGGAAAAGGGCGGTTTTGTCGTCGATCTGAAACCGGATATCACGATGCCGACCTTTGCGTTCAACGTCACGTCCGACGATCTTGAAAAGCGCAAGGTGTTTGGTGATCTGCGGTTCCGTCAGGCGATGTCTGTCGCCATGAACCGCGACGAAATCAACGAAGTCGCGATGTTCGGCCTTGGCGAACCCCAGCAGTATATCGGGTTTTCGCCGACACCCAGCTTTGTTCCGGCAGAGTGGGAACAGCACTATGCGCAGTTCGATCCCGATATGGCGAATTCGCTGCTGGACGAGGTTGGCATGGTCGATACCGATGGTGACGGCATGCGCGAACTGCCCAATGGCGACAAGCTGACACTGAACCTTCAGGTTGCCACCCAGGGCATGTCGATCAAGATCGTCGAACTGGTTGGTCAGAACTGGCGCGATGTTGGCATCGACAACACCGTGAAAGAGGTCACAACCGACGAATACCGTTCGGCGCAGTCCTCGAACCAGCTGGATGTCACGATGTACGAGAAAAGCGTGCCGCTGGCTGTCGTTCTGGGCAACGCGGAAATCTTCATTCCCCCGTTTGACAACTATTTCAACATGCGCACAGCCATGTTGTGGGGCGAATACGTGCAATCCGAAGGCACTGCCGGTGTGAAACCGCCAGAGTATGTGTACGAGATGATGGAAGACATCAAAGCGTTTCAGGCCACCCCGGTGGGCACACCTGAATCAGACGCTTTGGGCCTGAAACTGGTCGAGAACATGACCGGCAACCTGCTGTTCATCGGCACGGTGAAAGAACAGAAGCCGATCTACTTTTCGTCATCGTTGAAGAATACCACGCCGTTCAAGACCGCATCTTATGCCTATTACCGGACGTACCCCTACCGTCCGTCGCAGTGGTTCCTGACTGAATAAGCCTGTCGAAAGACATTTTTGACACCTGTGCGGGCCGCTATTGCGGCCCGCACGATAAAAACCGAACCCGATAACGGGTCGTTTCATTCTGCGGGGGCGTGAAAACACTTATGGTCCAATTTCTACGGTTTGCGACGATCCGCGCCGCGCTCGCTATTTTCACACTCTGCCTTGTTTCGTTCATCGTGTTCTTCCTGATGGAACTGGTGCCCGGTGATTGCGCCGAACGCTATCTGGCTTTCAAGAACTCTCAGGGCGCGCAGATTTCCATCGCCGATATCGAGGCCGAACGCGCCCGACTGGGGCTTGACCGCCCGTTCATGGAGCGTTGGCTTAGCTGGTTGTTCAACGCCTTTCGGGGCGAATTTGGCGACAGTTGCATCTTGCGGCTGGATATCAACCAGTTGCTGGGCCAGAAGGTCTGGCTGAGCGTTGGCATCTGCCTTGGATCGCTGTTTCTGGCCTATGCCATTGCCGTTCCGGTTGGCATCATCGCCGCCACGTCGCGCAACCCTTTCCTGAACAACGGCCTGCGTCTGGTCAGCTATCTTGGACTGGCGCTGCCCAACTTTCTGCTGGCGCTGATGATCATGCTGTTTTCCACGGTGATGTTCGGCGACAGTCTGACGGGGCTGTTTTCACCGGAATACCGCGATGCGCCGTGGAACTGGGACAAGATCAAGGATTTCATGGGCCATGTCTGGCTGCCGGTTTTCATTCTGGGCTGGTCGGCAACGGCCTTTGCGATCCAGACCGTGCGCGCGTTGATGTCGGATGAAATCAGCAAGCTTTACGTCACCGCAGCCGCCGCACGCGGTGTATCGGGGCGCCATCTGCTGATGCGCTATCCGGCGCGTCACGCGCTTAGCCCGATCATCAATTCGCTGGGGTTCGATCTGAACCGGATTTTCAACGAACTGCCGATTGTCGCCCTGATCCTGACCCTGACCGAGGCCGGATCCCTGCTGATCGAGGCACTGGCCCGGTCGAACGATCAGCAGCTTGCCGGGGCAATCATCTTTTTCCTGACCGGCACGATCGTCGCCATCAACTTTATCACGGACATCGTTCTGGCCCTGGTTGATCCGCGCATCCGTCACAGCATTCTGGGGTAAATGATATGACCGATACCAATTTTCCCGATACAGCCGTCGACCAAAGCGCCAAGGATGCCTATTTCACGGCCTCTCAGGGGCAGTTGATCTGGACGCGGTTCAAAAAGCAGAAATCGGCAATGG
Source organism: Sulfitobacter sp. TBRI5 (assembly GCF_051013555.1). Taxonomy (NCBI): domain Bacteria; kingdom Pseudomonadati; phylum Pseudomonadota; class Alphaproteobacteria; order Rhodobacterales; family Roseobacteraceae; genus Sulfitobacter; species Sulfitobacter sp. TBRI5. The sequence continues at coordinate 3,746,741 of NZ_CP112884.1, forward strand.
TGGGTGCCTGGGTGCTGGTCTTTCTGATCCTGTCGGGCCTGTTCGCCCCGTTCCTGACCCCCTACGACCCGACAATCGCGGGGCGCGACAAGGATTACCTGAACGGCGCACCGCAAATTCCGCAATTCTGCGATGACAACGGCTGTTCTTGGCGCCCCTTTGTCTACACTTACGAACGGGAACGATCGATCCAGACGAATTTCCGCTGGGTCGACAAGGTGAACACGGACAAGCGGCGCTATTTGCAGTTCTTTACCGAAGGCACGCCCTACCAACTGTTCGGGATGACATTCCAGACGCGCCTGTTCGGTGTGGACCAAGGGTATGTGCACCTGTTCGGCACGGATTCGACCGGCAAGGATATTTTTTCCCGCACCTTTCACGCTATCAACACATCCTTGGCTGTGGGCACAATCGGGGTGTTCATCGCCTTTGTGCTGGCCCTGATCATCGGGGGCATATCAGGATATTACGGCGGCTGGATCGACAGTTTCATACAAATGGTCACGGATGCGGTGCGAACGATACCGGCCATACCTCTGTTCATGGCGCTGGCCGCCTTTATTCCGGACACGTGGAGCGCGGAAGAAAGGTTTTTCTTCATTTCGATCATTCTGGGCTTTATCGGCTGGCCGACGCTTGCCCGCCGTGTGCGCACCCATTTGCTGACCGAGCGCAATCAGGAATATGTTCTGGCTGCACAGCTATGTGGCGCATCGTCGGGCCATGTGATCCGCAAGCATCTGTTGCCCAGTTTTACCAGTTATATCATCGTCGATCTGGTGATTTCATTTCCCTATATGGTGCTGTCTGAAACCGCGCTCAGCTTTATCGGGCTGGGATTGAAAGACCCTGTCAATTCGCTGGGCGTGATGCTGCAAAACGTCACCAGCGCCGATGTTCTGCTGAACTATCAGTGGTACTTCATTCCAGTGATCTTTTTCATCATCCTTGTCATGGCCTTTGTGTTTGTCGGCGACGGATTACGCGATGCGGCCGATCCGTACGGAGAGACAAAGAAATGACGATCCGCAAGGTTACACAGAATGATATGGACCGGATTGGCGAAATCGCCGAGGCTTCCGATCTGTTTCCTGCAGATTACCTGCCCGACATGATCGCACCGGCGTTCAACGGAGCACCGGATCACTGGTTGCTGTCAGAAGACACGGGGCAAATCGACGGCTTTGCATTTGCGCGCCCCGAAGAAATGGCGGACGGTGTCTGGAACATCCTGGCTATCGCAGTCTCGGAAAACGCGCGCGGAAACGGCGTCGCCACCCGATTGTTGCGTGAAATGGAAACGTCGCTGGATGCCAGAATGATCATCATTGAAACCACGCAACTGCCCGAGCAACTGGCAGCGCGAAAGCTATATCAAAAAGAAAACTACGAAGAAGAGGGACGTGTGCGCGACTATTACGCCAACGGAGAAGACAAGGTCATCTTTCGAAAGGTCATCTCATGGGCCGCTTGATCGATGTTGAAAACCTGACCCTGAAATTTGACACCGACGAAGGCCGCATAACCGCCGTCGACAATGTGTCCTTCAGTCTGGAAGCGGGCGAAGTGATGGGTCTGGTCGGCGAAAGCGGATCGGGAAAATCCGTGACTGCGAAATCGCTGATGAAGCTGAACCCGCGCAATGCCGTTTACGGCGAACAGACCAAGATTGCCCTGCATCTGGACGACGGCCCTGTCGACGTGATGTCGCTGCACACGGACCGCGACATGAAAATCGTGCGCGGCGGGGCGATATCGCTGATTTTTCAGGAACCGATGGCCAGCTTTGCGCCTGCGATCTCGATCGGAGATCAGATGGTCGAGCAATTGCAGATTCATACGAATTTTTCCAAGGCGCAGGCCAAGGAATTGTCGATCGAGATGCTGGACAGGGTCGGAATTTCCGACGCGGGGACGCGGTTCAAGCAATATGCGTTTGAACTGTCGGGGGGGATGCGACAGCGCGCAATGATCGCGATGGCTCTGTCAACCAAACCCAAGTTGCTGATCGCGGACGAGCCGACAACCGCGCTGGATGTGACCATTCAGGCGCAGGTGATCGACCTGATGAAAGATCTGGTGTCAGAATTCGGCATGGGCATCATTTTCATCACCCATGATCTGGGCGTGATCGCACAAACCGCGGATACGGTTGCGGTGATGTATCTGGGCCGGCTGGTTGAAAAAGGCACGGTGCGCGATGTGATCCGCAAACCGGCGCACCCGTATACGCGCGGGTTGCTGGCCGCGCTGCCAACGCTGGATGATATCGACGCGCCGCTGACGCCGATACCGGGGGATATCCCCTCGCCGCTGGAACGGCCGTCGGGCTGTGTATACAACACCCGCTGTCAGGAACTTCTGGGGCCGTGCTGTGCGCGCGAGGTACCCGAGTTTACGCAGGTCGACACCGACCACCGGGTGGCATGCCATCTGAATGATCCCAAAGGCGGTGCCTAATGAGCCAGAAGCCTCTTATTTCGGCGCAGGGCCTGTCGGTTCATTACCCTTTGCGCGGCGGATTGATCGGGCCAAAACCGTTTGTACGCGCGGTTGAAAACGTAACGATCGATGTCGCACCGGGCAGTTTTTTCGGTCTGGTCGGGGAAAGCGGCTCCGGCAAGACAACGCTGGGGCGTGCCATGCTCAAGGCGGCGCCGATCAGCCAGGGGGATGTTCACTTTGACGACGGCGAAGTCAAATATTCGCTGAAATCCCTGGGGGCCAGGGAGCTTAAGGATTATCGCAAAAGGGCGCAGTTGATTTTTCAGGATCCCTACGCCGCGCTAAGCCCGCGCATGACTGTGCGCGACATCATCGCCGAACCGCTTGAGGTGATGGGGCTGACAAAGACGCGCGAAGAAACCGACGCGCGCGTGCGAGAGATTGCCGCCAAATGCCGGTTGAACCTTGAACACCTGCGGCGGTTTCCGCACGCGTTTTCGGGCGGGCAGCGACAACGCATTTCAATTGCGCGCGCGCTGGTATCCGGCCCGAAATTCATCGTGGCCGATGAAAGCGTTGCGGCCCTTGATGTGTCCATTCAGGCTGACGTGCTGAACCTTTTGAAGGCCATTCAGCAAGATATGGGACTGACCTTCCTGTTCATCAGCCACGACCTGAGCGTGGTTGCCCATGTCTGCGATCATGTGGCTGTGATGTATCTGGGCCGGCTGGTGGAAACCGCACCGACACGCACGTTGTTTTCAACCCCGCGCCATCCCTACACTCAGGCACTGCTGTCCGCGATCCCTTCGCTGGACCCCGATGATCGCGGCAAGGCGCAGAAACTGGAAGGCGAAATCCCCTCGCCCACCAACCCGCCGCCGGGATGCAAGTTCCAGACACGATGCCCTTTTGCGGTTGATATCTGCCGCATCAAGGAACCGGCTTTGGAAAGTGCCGGTGTCGAGCACAATGTAGCCTGTCACCGCTGGAAGGAACTGGCGCAATAGCCTGTTGAACAGTGCTTCAAATCAGGATTAGGTGCCGCCACCGGCAGACAGGAGCGCGCCATGTCACGCAGACGCAATGTGTTGTTCATCACAATCGACCAGTTGCGCGCCGATACGGTGTTCGGCGATCTGGCTGCGCATGTGGACATGCCAAACCTGCGCGCACTGATGGAGGACGCCGTTACCTTCACGCGGCACTATTCCGTCACCAATCCCTGCGGCCCGTCGCGGGCCTCTTTGCTGACCGGGCAATATGCGATGAACCACCGCAGCATCCGCAACGGCACGCCACTGCGCCATGATGCGCCCAACATCGCCACCGAGGCCCGCAAAAAAGGCTATATGCCGATGCTGTTCGGCTATACTGATACCGCACAGGATCCGCGCGCCTACCCTGCGGGCGATCCCGCGCTGACAACCTATGAAATGCCGATGAACGGATTTCACGAAGCGGTTGAAATGCGGCTTGAGGAATCCTTTCCCTGGCGCGCTGATCTGGTGGCCAAGGGTTATGACTGTCCCGATTACGCGGATTTCTACAAGCCAGTCGCTGCCAAGGGGGCCGAACCGCGCATCGACGATCCGGCGTTCTACAGCGCCGAAGACAGCGACACGGCGTTTCTGACAAATGCGTTTCTGCGCGATCTGGCGGTGCGCGGCGATGCGCCGTGGTTCAGCCACATCACCTATATTCGCCCGCATCCGCCGCTGGTGGCCCCTGCCCCCTATAACCGGATGTACGATCCCGCCGGCGTGCCGATGCCCAAACGCCTCTCGCGCGGGGATGAGGCCGCGATACATCCGTTTTTCGGCCCCGCAGTGGACAATTATCAGGCGAAGAACACGGTGTCGGGATTTGCTGATCTGCCCGAAGATGATCTGACGATCCGGACGCTGCGCGCGCTTTATCTGGGTCTTGCCACCGAAGTGGATGCCCATATCGGGCGCATTCTGAAGGCGCTGAAGGACAGCGGCCAGTATGACGATACCCTGATCGTGATCAGCGCCGATCACGGCGAAATGCTGGGCGACCGGCAGGCCTGGGGTAAAATGTCATGCTATGATGCGGCCTATCACACGCCGTTGATTATCCGCGATCCGGATGCGCCTGCGGGGTTCGGCCGCCGCGTTTCCGAATTGACCGAAGCGGTGGATATTGCGCCCACCATTCTGCGCTGGATCGGGCAGGATGTGCCATCGTCCATGAACGGCAGGGCGCTGCAACCCTTCGTGCAAGGCGATTCGCCCGAAGACTGGCGCACCCATTCCTATTCCGAGCTTGATTTCGGTGATCCCGTCAGCCCGACACTGTGGCAACGCCAACTGAACCTGCCCGCGCACCTTTGCAATCTGGCGATCCTGCGGGGGCCGCGATACACACTGGTGCATTTCAACGCGGGTTTGCCCCCGTTGCTGTTTGACCGGGCGGGCGATGGTGAGTGGACCAACATTGCCGCCGATGCAGATGCCGCCCCGATCCTGCTGGAGATGACCCAACGCCTGCTGAACCACCGCATGGCCCATGCCGACAGTACATTGTCCAATATCATGATCACCGCCGATGGCCCCGTGACGGGGACGCGCGAAAGCTGCGCATAAAGGCATCCCGATCCGTCAAACCATGACGATTCTTGCATTTACCTCTTGATTTTGAGCGCAGACACAAATTTTTTGTTGTGTCGGCTTTGTCTCTGCCCGTAGCCTGATTTCAGGAGCCCGGATGCTGCTGTGATTTTCCCGGGCCGATCAGGGAGATAACAAATGAATCAATCTTATTTCACATCGAAAACACTGCGCGCCACCACGGTTCTGGCCTGCGCCACACTGGCCTTTTCAACACCGGCACTGGCCGAAAAAATCGTGATTTCGAATTGGGATGGTTACATGCCGCCCGATCTGCTGGAAAACTTTACCGCCGCAACCGGGATCGAGGCGGAATTGTCGGTGCACGGCACCAACGAAGAAATCATGGGCAAAGTGGTTGCCGGTGGCGGCAAGGGATATGACGTGCTGTTCGTATCCTCGCCCTTTGCCGAGGCGCTGCACAATCTGGGCCTTGCGGCAACACTGGATCATGGCAAAATCCCGAATGTCACAAACCTTTATCCCGAAGCGAACGAACTGGCACATGATCCGGGCAATACGTTTTCGATGCCTTATGCGTGGGGCACGACGGGCCTGTGTTACCGCAGCGACATGATGGATGCACCGACATCCTGGACGGACCTGCTGCAACCCGGTGACGATCTGAAGGGCAAGATCACCATGCTGTCGACCGACCGCTGGCTGATGGGCGCGGCGGCGCTGGCAATGGGCAAATCGCTGAACGACACATCAGATGAAACCCTGGCCGCGGCCAAGGACATGCTGGTCGCGACCAAGGGCGATCTGCTGGCTTATGACGACGCGACATTCTATGCCAAGCTGGTGTCGGGCGAAGCCACGATGGTGCAGGCATGGGACGGCTGGTGCAACTACGGCATCGCCGAAAACCCAGATATCAAATACGTGATCCCATCCGAAGGATCAGACCTTTGGGTGGATTCCATCGTTGTCACCGAAGCGTCCGAAAACAAAGACGCGGCGCATGCGTTCGTAAATTACATTCTGAGCGAGGATGTCGGCACATGGGTGGCCAGCAACATCCTTTACAAGGTGCCCAACAAGGCGGCGATGGATGCGCTTGATCCTTCGCTGGCGGAAACCTTTCCAAATATGGCCATGGCCCCTGCCGACATGCTGAAATACGAACAGTTGCGCGATCTGGGCGACGGGCAAAAGGCGTTCGCGCGCACCGTGACCGAAATCATGGCGGCGCAATAGGGATCGCATTGGCGGATACGCGGCCCCTGCGCCGCGTATCCCTGCGCTGACATGCCAGACAGACCGCAATGAACTCTCGCCTGAAATCCGCGATCCTGCTTGGCCCGGGGCTGGGCTGGCTGGCGCTGCTGATGGTGATCCCGTGCGGATTGATCTTTACCTATGCGTTCTTTGAACGGGGCGTGTACGGCGGCATTGATTATGTCTTTACCTTTGAAAATTTCAGCCGCGCGTTCGATCCGCTTTATATGGGGATTTTCCTGCAATCGGCGAAGATTGCCGGGCTGACCACACTGATTGCGATCCTGATCGCCTATCCGGCGGCCTATGCCATCACCCGCGCGCCGCGCCAGTGGCAGACCGTGTTGCTGATCCTTGTCATTCTGCCATTCTGGTCAAACTATCTGATCCGCACCTACGCGTGGATCGTGATGCTGAACCGCGAAGGCCTGATCAACAATTCGCTGATCGGGATCGGCGTAATCGATGACCCGCTGCCCCTGCTTTACAACAGTTTCGCCATCGTGGTCGGGCTGGTCTATAACTACACCCCGTTTGTCGTGCTGGCGATCTACGCATCGCTGAACCGGATCAATCGCGAAACCATCGAAGCCTCGCAGGATCTGGGGGCAACGGGCTGGACAACCTTTCGCCGGGTGATCCTGCCTCAGACCATTCCCGGCGTGGCAGCGGGCGGCGTGTTCGTTTTCGTATTGTCGATCGGCAATTTCATCACCCCCGATCTGCTGGGGGGCGGGCGGCTGCAAATGGTGGGCAACCTGATCTATGATCAGTTTCTAAGTGCACGCGACTGGCCCTTTGGCGCAGCGCTGTCGCTGTTCCTGATTGCGGTGATGATGGCGCTTTTGTTCACCCAGGCGGTACTGGCAAACCGCGCATCAGGCGATGCGGGGCGCAAGGATGGGTAACGGTCTGAAACTGCATCTGGGGCTGTTCTATGCGTTCCTCTACATTCCCATTCTGGTGCTGATGGTGCTTAGCTTTAACCGCGCGGGGCTGCCCACGGTCTGGACCGGATTTTCCTTTGAATGGTATGGTAAACTACTGGAATCCAAGGCGATCCTGTCGGCGGCGCGCAACACGTTGATCGTCGCCGTGGTGTCGACCGTGCTGGCCACGATCATCGGGACGTTGCTGGCGGTGGGTGTGGAAACTCGCAGGCAATCCGCCGCGCTGGATGCGATCCTGTTCGCGCCGATGATCATCCCCGATATCGTATTGGCGATTGCGCTGTTGTCGTTCTATTCGGCGCTGTCTGTCACGCTGGGCCTGCATTCCATCATTCTAAGCCACGTGGTGTTCAACATTGCCTTTGTGGTGGCTGTGGTGCGCACGCGGATGCGGAATTTCGATCATTCGATCCTTGAGGCCAGCGCCGATCTGGGGGCCAGCGAATTCACAACATTTCGCCGAGTGTTGCTGCCCGCGATCCTGCCGGGGGTCATTGCGGGGGCATTACTTTCTTTTACCCTTTCGATCGATGAATTCATCATCGCGTTTTTTACCGCCGGTCCGGGCACGTCATCAACCACGCTGCCGATGCAGATTTACGCCATGATCCGCTTTGGCGTCACACCCGAGATCAACGCCATGGCCACAATCGTGATGTTCGTATCGTTTGCATTGGTGTTTTTCGCCCAGCGGGCCGACCGCGAGGTATTCACCAGATGACCCATTCGATCCGCATCGAAAACATCACCAAACGCTATGGCAGCGTCACCGCCATCGACGATGTGTCGCTGGATATCAAAGACAACGAATTTTTCGCGCTTCTGGGGCCATCTGGCTGTGGCAAGACCACATTGCTGCGCACATTGGCGGGGTTTGAAACGCCCCAGTCCGGTCGCGTTATCGTGGCGGGAAACGATGTGACCGACACCCCTGCCCGCAACCGTCCGCTGAATCTGATGTTTCAATCCTATGCGCTGTTCCCGCATATGAGCGTAGAAAAAAACATCGCTTACGGGCTGGAAATGGAACATCTGCCGCGGGCAGAAATTGCAACCCGCGTGGCCGACGTGCTGAACAGCGCGCAACTGGGCGCCTTTGCCAACCGCCGCCCCGACCAGCTGTCGGGCGGGCAACGCCAACGGGTGGCGCTGGCGCGCGCACTGGTCAAACGGCCCAAGGTGTTGCTGCTGGACGAGCCTTTGTCAGCGCTTGATAAAAAGCTGCGCGAGGAGATGCAGCTTGAACTGAAACGTCTGCAGGCAGAGGTGGGCATCACGTTTCTGATCGTCACCCACGATCAGGAAGAGGCATTGGTGATGGCTGATCGTGTGGCGGTTCTGAATGCCGGCAGGCTGGCTCAGGTCGGTACGCCACAGGACCTTTACGAACACCCCAATTCACATTTTGTCGCCGGGTTCATCGGGGTGATGAATTTTCTGGACGGAATAGCGTCGCCCGAAGGTGTTGAGGTGCCGAGCGCAGGCCTGATCCGCGGGGCAAGCGATGTGATCGGCGCGGCCTCGGTTGCGGTGCGCCCCGAACGGGTGATGCTGATGGACAGCGATCCGCAGGACGGGCGCAATACGGTGTCCGGCACCGTGTTCGATACCGCCTATCACGGCTCTGATCTGGCGGTGCATGTCCGGGTCTGCGACGGAAAACACGTGATCATCGCGCGGATGCAGGCGGGGCAGTTTGATCCCGCTTCCATTGCGACGGGCAAACAGGTTTACTGCGTCTGGGACGCAGCACATTCGCGCGTTCTGGCCCCCGCCTGACGCGAAGCAAGCCACACACTAAGGGAGACACCACATGGCACAGAAAACAATCGCATTTTTCCCCGAGGCCGCCTTTGGTCCGGCGCTGAATTCCGTTGGCATTGCGCAGGCCTGCGAAAAACTGGGCCACAAGGCCGTGTTCCTGAGCGATCCGGGCTTTGTCGAGGTCTACGCGGGCTACGGGTTCGAGGCGCATCCCGTCGCGCTGTCCGAACCGATGGAACCCGAAGCGATGGCAAAATTCTGGGAAGACTTCATCAACGGCCATATCCCCAATTTCCGCAAAAGCCCGATTGACCAGATCGACAACTATGTGCGCGACTGCTGGGAGGCAATTGTCGACAGTGCCAAGTGGGCGCAGAAGGATTTGCCCGGTGTGTTGGCAAAGATCAAGCCTGACATGATCTGTGTGGATAACGTGATCATGTTTCCTGCGATCAAGCAATTCGGAGTGCCGTGGGTGCGCATCATTTCCTGTTCTGAAAACGAAATTCCAGACCCCAAAGTACCGCCGCACCTGTCGGGATGCGGGCAAAACGACACCGCCTGTCACAAGGCCTACGAGGCAAAATTCAACGCCGTGATCAAACCGATCCACGATGATTACAACGCCTTTCTGGCCGAGAACGGTGAAGATGCTTATCCCATCGGAGAGTTTTTCGAAGCCTCGCCCACGATGAACCTGCTGCTTTACCCCGAAGCGGCCAAGTTCGAACGCGAAAATCCGCTGGATCCGGCGCAGTTCCAGTATCTTGAGGGCTGCGTGCGCGATGAAGAAGCCTATGACGTGCCAAGCTTCAAGGCCAATAACGACAAGCCGCTTTTGTATGTTTCCTTTGGCTCGCTGGGGGCGGGCGATACGGATCTTCTGAAACGGATCATCAAGACAATCAGCGCCCTTCCCTATCGCGCGCTGGTGAATGTCGGCGATTACATGGATGAATACAGCGACATTCCCGACAATGTGCACATCCAAAGCTGGTATCCCCAACCGTCTGTCATTCCGCAGGTTGATGCGGTGATCCATCATGGCGGCAACAATTCGTTTACCGAATGCCTGTATTTCGGCAAGCCTGCGATCATCATGCCCTATGTCTGGGACGGCCATGACAACGCCACGCGGGTGCAGGAAACCGGCCACGGCTTCGGCTTTCACCGCTATGACTGGACCGACGAACAACTGGCCGCAGCGCTGGAGACTTGCGTGAGTGATGAAGCTCTTAAATCCAAACTGGCCGCCACATCGGCGCAGATGCAATCCCAGCATGGCCCGACCAAGGCGGCGGGCATCCTTGATAGTATCCTGAAAGCCGGGGCATGAGCAGCGCGCCACATCTTTACGATGCCTCAAGCCGGACCGATCTGGTGGATTGGGGGGCGCAGCCCGACGCAATCGAGGGCGCGTCCCATTCCAGCGGAAGACTGGTGCATAAGGGGCCGGACAATCGCCCCGAAACCGGCATATGGGTCTGCACGCCGGGCACGTGGGCCTTGTCGATCCCGCGGGACGAGTTGTGCCATTTCGTGGCGGGTCGCGCGACCTATACCAAAGACGATGGTGAGGTGATCAAGATCACGCCGGGCACCGTTGTCCTGTTTCCCGCCGGCTGGACAGGCACCTGCACAGTGCATGACACCATGCGCAATATCTACATCCTGTTTTAGAAAGACACATCATGACCACCCCTGTTATGCACGATCCGCTGGCCCAGACCGACCTGGCCGATTGGGGCGAAATCCCCACCATGATCCAGGGCCATTCACACACCTCGGGCAAATTGCTGCACAAGGGCCCTGACGGCCAATCGGAATGCGGCCTGTGGGTCTGCACCCCCGGAAAGTGGGAATGTCACGTCACCCGTGACGAATTCTGCCATTTTCTGGAAGGGCGCTGTACCTATGTGCATGAAAGCGGCGAAGTAATTGAAATCAAACCGGATACGGCCGCGTTTTTCCCGCAGGACTGGAAAGGCGTCTGCACCGTGCACGAGACTGTCAAAAAGGTGTATATGATCCGCTAGGCGCGCGGGCGTTCAACAGAAGGGACATCATGTTCGATCCATCCATTGCCAGCTATTTCATCAATCCGGTGCATGTGGCGCTGTCAAGGAAAACCGTCAGCCTGATCAATCCGGCCACGCTAGACAAGGTTGGCGTTTACGGCGCGCCGGACGGCGCCCTGATCGACAGGATATTGACGCGGGTCAATGCCGCACAGGCGGGTTGGGCCGCGACTGATTGCAAATCGCGCGCCAAAGTGCTGCACCGGATTGCGGATGCCATCGAACATTCGGACATGACGCAGGTTGCCCGTCTGATGACGCTGGAAACCGGCAAACCCTATCCTGAATCCATTGGCGAGATTGCCAATATTCCGGCCGTATTCCGCTATTACGCGGAACTGGCGCGCCATGACGCGGGCAAGATCGCAGGACCGATGCAGCCGGGTTCGTTCCAGTATCAAACCTATGAACCCTATGGCGTGTCGGTTCATATCGTACCCTACAATTTCCCGCTGATCCTGGGCTGCTGGACGATTGCGGCATCGCTTGCTGCGGGCAATGGCGTGGTGCTGAAAGCATCGCCTGCCGGTACGCTGTGCACCATGGAATTCATGCAGTATTTCAGCGCCTTGCCCGACGATCTGATTGCCTGCCTGCCCGGTGACGGGGCCGTTGGAAAACACCTGATCGACAGCAAACTGACCCACGCCGTCGCCTTTACGGGGTCCGTGTCCACAGGGCGCGCCGTCGCCGTCGCCGCCGCGCAACAGATGAAACCGGCCGTGATCGAGGCGGGCGGCAGCGATCCGTGCATCATATCGTCCAATGCCGATATCGACGTCGCCGCCGCAGGCGTTGTCACGGCGGCGTTTCTGCAATCGGGGCAGGTCTGCACCTCGACCGAGCGGGTCTATGTGGTGGAAGATGTGCATGACCAGTTTGTTGCGGCTCTGGTAAAACGGGCACAGCAATTGCGTATCGGCAACGGGCTTGATGTGGCAGAAATCGGGCCCTTGGTATCCAAACCGGCCCGCGACAAGGTAATTGCGCTGGTGTCTGACGCTGTCCGCAAGGGTGCCAAAGTGGCACTGGGCGGACACATCCCGCCGAATATGGACAAGGGCTGGTTCTTCGAACCGACGATCCTGACAGAAATGAATGATGACATGACCCTTTTGCACGAAGAGGTGTTCGGCCCCGTTGTGTCAATCATCCGTGTCGCTGATTTTGACGAAGCGTTACGGCGCGCCAATGCGTCCGATTATGGCCTTGGGGCCTGTATCTTCACATCCGATCTGGACGAGGCGTTTCGCGGTGTGAATGAATTGAAGGCCGGAATGGTCTGGGTCAACAATCCGCTGGTCGACAATGATGCGCTTCCTTTTGGCGGCATGAAGAATTCGGGCCTTGGGCGGGCGTTGGGCGCGCAGGGTCTGGATGCGTTCCGTCAGCCCAAAATGGTGGTGATCGACCCCCGCGCGCGCGAGGCGGACTGGTGGTATCCCTACCCCGATGACTGGTTCTATTCGCCCACCGGCGACAAGGGGCGCAGCCACAGCTAGGGCACGCCGCCTATTCCTCGGCGATCAGGGTCATCAGTGTTTGCGCGGTTTTCGTGATCAGTGGCAAATGTGCTTGCAGGCCTTCCAGACTGATCCGGTGGGTCGGGGCGTGCACCGCCAGTGTCGCCAGCATCCGTCCACTGGGATCGCTGATCGGCACTGCGATGGCCACCATGGCGTCCATGAATTCTTCGTTATCGGTGGAATAGCCCCGTTCCTGCACCCGTTTGATCTCGGCCGCCAGATCATCGGGGTCTGTCAGGGTTTTTTCGGTTTGCGCGGTCAGCTTGGCCGACCGAATATAGGTGCGCAGATGTGACGGGCGCAGGGTGGACAGGTACATCTTGCCGCTGGCCGTGCAATGGAACGGCACGGTCGTGCCCACCGGCAGCTGGATGCGCAGCGGCCATTTGGTTTCCACCCGATCCAGATAGATCATGCAATCACGATCCGGCGTTGTGATATTGCAGGTTTCGCCGATTTCCTCGGCCAGTGCCGTCAACACGGTCACCCGCGCCGTTCTGATCCGCAAGGACGACAGCACGTTGATCGAAAAGCGGCGCAGACGCGGCCCCGGACTGTAGGATTTTCCATCGATATCGCGTTGCAGAAAGCCTTCGCGCTCCATCGTGGCGAACAGGCGGTGCACCGTCGGTTTGGGCAGGCCGATCCTTGTGTTCACCTCGGTCGGGGTGATTGGCACGCCGGATTTCGCAACCTCTTCCAGCAGCAACAGCACCCGCAGATTTGTCGGGATGTTCCCTGTCGTGTCCGAGGTGTCGTCTGGCATGGGCCGTCCTTTAGATTTCGGGCACCAGCATCAACGCAAGCTGCGGCGTCAACGCCACGATGAACCAGGTGCCGATCAATGCGATCAGATAGGGCACCGTGTATTTCAAAAGCCGGAAATAGGGAACACCCGTCACACCCGAGGCGACATAAAGGTTCAGCCCGTAAGGCGGCGTAATAAACCCGATAGACGCGCCAACAAGGAAGATCACCGAGAAATGGATCGGATCAATGCCGACCGAGGCCGCAATCGGGGCCAGGATCGGGGCCAGAATGATGGTGACAGGCAGGGATTCAAGGATCATCCCCGACACGAACACGATCGCCATGGATGTGAACAAGACCGCGTAATAGCCGCCCATGCCGGTCACAAACGCGCCGATGACCTGCTGCGCACCCAGCAGCGACAGGTTTTGCTGCATCACCACCGACACCCCGATCAGCGGGGCCAGAATGCCGGTGATCTGGGCCGACCGGACAACGATGGAAGGCACCTGCGTCAGCGTAAAGCCTTCAACAACCAACATGTCGGAAAAGCCTTTTTCCTCGACCGGGGTGTTGGCATCGTTCTTCATCATCTTGTTGATCGGGTAGCAGATCATACCGACAATGATACAGAACCCCACCGTCACGCCTGCCGCTTCGGTCGGGGAAAACTTGCCCGTGTAAATGCCCCAAAGCACCAGCCCGATGGCGAAAAAGCCCAGCCATGCGCCGAACGCCGTTTTGACCACGCGGCTGACGCTTAGCCCGATCAGGTGGCCCCAGCCGTTCAGCGTACAGATGATAAACGCGGCGATCATCATCGCAGTAACCATCAAAGCGCCCGGGATGATGCCGGCGATGAACAGGTCGGAAATCGACAGGTTCATCAGGTAGCCATAGACGATAAAGATGATCGAGGGCGGAATGATGATGCCCACGGTGCCGCCCGCCGCTGCGGTGGCTGCGGAAAACCGTTCGTCATAGCCGCCCTTGACCATCTCGGGGTGCAACATGGACCCGATGGTGGCTGTTGTGGCTGAATTTGAACCGGAAATGGCCGCAAACAGTCCGCACGCGCCGATGGCCGCCATCGCCAGACCGCCGCGCAGCCAGCCCAGACAGGCATAGGCGAAATCGGATAATCGCTTGGCGATGCCCGACTGGTTGATCAGGTCGCCAGTCAGGATGAACAGCGGCATCGCCAGCAGGGCAAAGCCGTCGGTAAACACATCCGACAGGGCCGCGCCGATATTGTCCATCGTCTGGCCCAGCACAAATGTTGTACCCACGACCCAGTAGGCGATGATCAGAAAAACCGGCACCCCCAGCATGAACAGAAAGGTGACGCCCAAGGAAATCAGCGTGATCAGTGTACCGTCGGTCATTATGTGTCTCCTCCGATCACGGCCTGATTGATCAGCGGATTGCCGTTGCGGAAATTGGCAAGATCATCGGTCCAGTTTTCCAGAACGCGCCCCGCCATCAGAACAAAGGCCACCGGAACCAGCACCAGATACCACCACTGCATGAAATTGTCGGTGCCTGCCAAAATCTGGAAATTCGCAGCGGAATTGGCCGCGACGCGGGTCGAGGTGACGACTACGATAATACAAAAGCCCATCCACAAGACCGCATCCAGCGACAGGCACACCATCTGCATGGGGCGCGACATGGCACTGCGGAATTCGCTAAAGGCCAGATGGGTGCGCAGGCGGATATTATAGGAACACCCGAACCACGTCATGATCAGGAACAAAACCGGCGGCAGGGTCGTCGACCAAGGTGCCTGTTGGCTTAGAACGAACCTCCGGAACACTTCGACAAAGATGATCGCGGCGATCAGCAGATAGGAATAGACCATGATGCTGCGTTCCAGATGGCGATCGAAAAACGGCACGGCCCGGTAAAGCCGCATCATCAGATAGCCGCCGATCACGGTGCAGATTGTCCCGACGATCCATGCGCCTTCGGTTTTCAGTGCCGAACTGAGTGTCCATGAATCACCGCTGAACGCGGCTGTTACGATGCCCATCGCATCAGACCATATCGACATGATCTGTCCCCTCCTCCGTCAGGCCCAATCCCTGTCTTGATGCAGGATGTATCGGCCCGGTGTTGCGCATAACGTGCAGACACCGGCCCCGATTGCACAGGGCCGGTGTAGTAACCTTAGCGGGTGATCAGCCCTTCCACCACCGGCGCGGTTCGACGTTTTCCGCCTTCATGTCGAGCGGAATTTCACGCGCAATGTTGTAAATCTCTTGATAGGTATCGATGCCACCGGCCCAGCCGTTCAGACGCTCGCGCCACTGTTCCCACAGCTGCGGCTGGAATTCGGGCGAACACATCTCCTCGGCCATCTTGATTTCGCTGTCCGGAAGGAAGATCGGCTCTACATCGTTTTCCACGAAGATCGTGCCCGGCAATTGCGGATTTGAGAAGCCTACCGTGTTGACCAGTGCAGCCTCGTTCGCGGCCTGAACATGGGTTTGCGCCCAGTAAGAAGATTCAAGAACCGCATCCTGCAGGTATCCGTCAAGGCTGTTGAACACCTTGGCCGACATCGATGTATGTTCGGTGCCACAGAAGAATTTGAGATCGACCGATTTGGACACAACCGGCGACATGTTGGCATAAGCAACAGCCGACGCCCATGTTTCCGCGCCATCGATCAGGCCCTGACGCAAGCCATCAAGGGTTTCTTCCCACGCGACCGGCACGGGGTTCAGGTTCAGCGCCTGCATCGCGATGCGGCCCAACTGGGTGCCGGTCACACGGTTTTTCGAACCGAACAGGTCTTCCAGTTTGGTGATCGGCTTGTCTTTCCAGCCCAGACCCATTTGCATGCCGCGCAGTTCCGCGTGGCTGAACAGGAACTTCAGGCCGTGCCGTTCTTCCAGCGGGTCGCGCAGAATACGCTGCGATTCGGGGCTGTAGAGGAAATGGTACTGCGCCGCACGGCTGGGGAACATATAGGCATAATCCAGCACGTTCAGATAAGGCGCGCCACCGGCCGAGTTCTGGGTAGAGGCCGCATAGATGTCGACAACGCCCAGTTGGGTCTTTTCAACACAGGACAACTGGCCGCAAATCTGGTTGTCGCCGATGAACTCGATCCGAATTTCGCCGTCAGTGCGCGCCTCAAGATCGCGGGCAAATTCCAGCGCCCCTGCCCGTTCAATCAACAGGTTACGTGCGTTGAACCCGGCCGCGCCGAATTTCAGATTGAACTTTGCCGGCTTGGAAAAACGCCGCTCGTATGTGGATTCTGCCGCGCGCGCCAGGCTGCCGATGCTCATCGCGCCACCGAATGCACCCGCTGCCAACACGGTCGAGCTCATCCCGTATTGCCCCGCCAGCTTGAACAGATCACGCCGTGAAATCTGGCTCAGTTTATTGCCTACACCCATTTTGGTTCCTCCCTTATGGTGCCGATTGTCTATTATTGAGACTATTAGTTTCAAAAAAGGGTAGATTGTTTATTTCGTTTTGCATAGTGTTTTTTTACGAAACTTACCGGAGGGGCGGACTTGAGGGCGGATTACATCATTGTCGGGGCTGGGTCGGCCGGATGCGTTCTGGCCAACCGCCTGAGCGAGAACCCCAGGAACAAGGTTATTCTGCTGGAAGCGGGCGGGCGCGATCTGAACCCGTGGATTCACATTCCGGTCGGCTATTTCAAGACCATGCACAACCCGTCCGTTGACTGGTGTTACCGGACCGAACCCGATCCGGGGCTGAACGGGCGTTCGATCGACTGGCCTCGCGGCAAGGTTCTGGGCGGATCATCTTCTTTGAACGGGCTGCTTTACGTACGTGGACAGGCGCAGGATTATGACCGCTGGCGCCAGATGGGAAATACCGGCTGGGGCTGGGACGATGTGCTGCCCCTGTTCAAACGTGCGGAAAAAAACGAACGCGGCGCCGATGCGTTTCACGGTGATGAAGGCCCCCTTTCTGTGTCCAACATGCGCATCCAGCGCCCGATCTGTGATGCATGGGTCGCGGCAGCGCAGGCGGCTGGATATCCGTTCAATCCAGATTACAACGGCGCTGAACAGGAAGGGGTGGGATATTTCCAACTGACCACCCGTAACGGGCGGCGTTGCAGCGCGGCCGTGGCCTATCTGAACCCGGCGCGCGGGCGTGAAAACCTGCGGATCATTACAAAGGCGCAGGTGCAGCGCGTGGAACTGGAGGGGAGCAAAGCCACCGGCGTGACCTATCGTGATGCATCCGGCCAGATCCGGACGGTCAATGCGGACCGCGAAGTCATATTGTCCGGGGGCTCCATCGGATCACCACAAATCCTCATGCTGTCCGGCATCGGACCTGCCGTGCACCTCAAAGAGAACGGCGTCGAGGTGAAACACGATCTGGGCGGCGTCGGGCGGAACCTGCAAGACCACCTGCAGGCGCGTCTTGTGTTCAAATGCAACGAACCCACGTTGAATGACGAAGTGCGCAGTCTGGTAAGTCAGGCCAAGATCGCGCTGAAATATGCATTGTTCAGGGCCGGCCCTATGACGATGGCCGCCAGCCTCGCCACAGGCTTCCTGAAGACACGCGAAGATCTGGAAACACCGGATATCCAGTTCCATGTGCAACCGTGGTCTGCCGACAGCCCCGGCGAAGGGGTGCATCCGTTTTCGGCCTTTACCATGTCGGTCTGCCAGTTGCGCCCCGAAAGCCGCGGTGAAATCCGCCTGAATGGTCCCGACCCCGTAACCTATCCCAAAATCATCCCGAATTATCTGGCCACGCAAACAGATTGCCAGACAATCGTGAACGGTGTGAATATCGCCCGAAAGATCGCGCGCCACGCACCGTTAACCTCGAAAATCTCGCACGAGTTCCGGCCCGATGCCGCGCTGGATATGGACGATTATGACGGCACGCTGGACTGGGCGCGCAGCAATTCGACATCGATCTATCACCCCACCGGCACCTGCAAGATGGGCAGCGGCAAGGATGCGGTTGTAGACGACAGGCTGCGGGTGCACGGCATAAAGGGGCTGCGGGTGGCCGATTGTGCGATCATGCCGGAAATCGTGTCGGGCAACACAAATGCCCCTGCGATCATGATCGGCGAAAAAGCCAGCGATATCCTGCAGTCTCTCGCCTGACCCGGGTTGCGCTATCCGTTCAGCGTGGCCACATGGGCGGCGAATTCAGGCCGCGCCATCAGCGCCTTGCAGCGGGCAAAGCGGCCATCGGCGTAGGCACGGAAATCTTCGGCAGGGTTCTCATTGGCCAGCTGGATCAGCCCCCACAACGTCCAAAGCAGATCGCACATCGCCTTGTAGATCACCATGCGCGCATGATCGTTCGCGGGCACCTGCCCGTCAAAATAGGCCGACAGCAACGCGCCGTCCTGCGCATCGTTCAATCCGGCCTCGACCGACAGATCGCCCAGATCCCACATCGGATCGTTCATGCCGGAATATTCCCAATCCACGATCCACATGCGCGCGCCGGTATCCAGAAAGTTTTCGCACAGCGGGTCGCAGTGGCAGGCCACGCGCGGCGCGGGGTTTCTGGCCAGCGCGGCACGGATGGTTTCGGCCTCGGCCACCACGTCGTGATAGCCGTCCGGCAGATCAACATCCTTGGTCGACAGCAGGCCCAGATAATCATCAATCATCGCGAACAGTTCAAAGTCCGCCTGGAACACGGCGCCGGACTGATGCAGATCACGCAGCGCTATGGCGGCGCGACCGACAACGGCATGGCTGCCGTCCGTGGTGGCCTGCGCAAAAAAATCGGGCGTCATCGTTGTGGCCCCGTCAATGAACCGCGTGACCATAAGACCGCTGTCAGGATCGGCGTAAACCAGTTCGGGCGACACACCCGCGTCTGCGGCCGCCTGGGCGGCCACCGCTTCGGCCTTGCGATCAATGTATTCTTCGGTGCCTTCGCCGGGAACGCGCAGGCAATAGTCGCCCACACGGTACACAACATTGGTCAGCCCGCCCATCCGTTCCACGGGACCGTCATGGCCCTGAAGCTGCGGAATTTTGTTCATCAAAGCCTTGAGATCGGTCATGGGTCCCCCGAATTGTGCATTCTTCATTTGATATTTGTCGCGCGATGGAATTGGATTGGCAAGCCGACAGATCGGATCACATAACACGGGGGCAGGCATGACGGGCAAACATGACGGGCATCTGGGCGCGGTTTACGATGCGCAAACCCCCGAAGATGTGGCGGCACTTTATGATGGCTGGGCCGAAACCTATGACGCGGAAATGTCGGTTGCGGGGTATCGTCATCCGTCGGTCGCGCTGTCGCTGCTGACGCGGTTTCTGCCCAAGGGGGAAACACCGCTGCTGGATGCCGGTGCAGGCACGGGGCTGATGGGCGAATGGCTTGGCATTGTCGGTTATCCGCAGGTGGACGGTCTGGATATTTCCGAAGGCATGTTGGCGCGCGCCGCGCAAAAAGGCCACTACCGCGCCCTGCACAAGCTGGCACTGGGGGGTATTTTACCCTTCGAGGACGAAGCCTATGCCGGGATCGTTTCGACCGGCGTGTTCACCACCGGCCATGTCGGGGCCGAGGCGCTGGATGAGCTGATCCGCATCTGCGCCATCGGCGGGGTGATCGTGATCACCGTCAAGGATACATTGTGGAACGGCGGCTTCCAATTGCGGATAGATGAACTGGTGGGCAACGGCCAGATCGAAATGCTGGACGAAACCGCGCCCTATGCATCGATGCCGGGTGAGGTCGGCACCATCCCCAGCCGGGCCATCGCATTTCGCGTGCTTTAGGCACGGATGCGGGTGCCCTCCGGATCGTAGAACGAGCGCAATCCGATCTGCGCCGGCAGGGTTTCCCCGGCCACAATCAACGCATAATCGCCCGCTTGCAGTGCATCATCGCTGGTGTCATCCGCGCGCACGTAGCCGTAGCCGATACTTTTGCCCACCGTGTAGCCATATCCGCCCGAGGTCAGATACCCGACCGGCTTGCCGTTTCGCAGGATGGTTTCACGCCCCAGCAGGACTGCATCGGGATCATCCAGCGTAAACCCGACAAATCGTTTGCCCAGCGGTTCGCCCGCTGCCGCGCTCAAAGCCTCGCGGCCCAGAAACGGCGTGTTGCCCTTCATCTTGACGGCCCACCCCAGACCGGCCTGAAATGGCGTGTCATTTGGTGTGATATCGGATGACCACGCACGATAGCCTTTTTCCAGCCTCAGGCTTTCCAGCGCGCGGTATCCAACAGGGCGTATACCCTGCCCCGCTGCCATCAGCGCATCGTAAACCGCACCCGTTGCCGCGATCGGGATATGCAGTTCCCACCCCAGTTCGCCCACATAGGTGACGCGCAGCGCCCGCACTTTGTGGCCGGCAATGTCCAGATCACGCACATGCCCGAACGGAAAGGCGCTGTTTGACACATCATCAGATGTCACGGCGGCCAACACATCGCGTGCCTTTGGCCCCATCAAGGACAGCGTGCCCCAGTCTTCTGTCACATCTTGCAGGTTGACGTCACCCGCAGGGATATGATCGGCGATCCAGCCCAGATCATGGGTGCGAAACCCGGTGCCGGTCACGATATAGAACCTGTCTTGGGCGATGCGCGCCACCGTCAGATCGCATTCGATCCCGCCACGCGAGTTCAGCAATTGGGTATAGGTCAGCCGCCCGACCGGTTTGCTGACGTTGTTGGCACAGACCCAATCCAGCGCGGCCTGTGCATCGCTGCCCGACACCTCGTATTTGGCGAACGAGGATTGATCGAAGACGCCGACAGAATTGCGCACATGGGCATGTTCCTGCCCCACCGCGTCAAACCAGTTCTGGCGGCCCATCGAATAGACATCTTGCGGCGCCATACCGTCCGGGGCGAACCAGTTTGGCCGTTCCCAGCCAAGTTTCGATCCGAACACCGCGTTTTGCCGTTTCAGACGCTCATATAGCGGCGACAGGATGCGCGGGCGGCCTGATGTGTATTCTTCATGCGGAAAACCGATGGTGTAGTGTTTGCCATAGGCCTCAAGCGTGCGGTCGCAAACCCATTTGCGGTCTTTGTGCATGTCCGAAAACCGGCGGATGTCGACCACCCACAAATCAAGCGGTGCCTCGCCCGTCATGGCCCATTCGGCCAGCACCCAACCGGCTCCGCCCCCTGATGCGATGCCAAAGGCGTTGAACCCGGCGCCGACAAACATGTTGGCGCATTCCGGTGCCCGCCCCAGAATGAAATTGCCATCCGGCGTAAAGCTTTCCGATCCGTTGATCATCTGTTTTACGCCGGTTTGCGTCAGCACCGGAATACGTTCGATCGCCTGTTCCAGATGCTGGGCGAAATGATCATAGTCATCGTCAAACAGGCCGAATTCCCAGTCATCAGGCACGTCACCGCCGAACTCGTCCAGCACCCAGGGTTGCGGGTCTGGTTCGTATCCGCCCATGACCAGCCCGCCGACCTCTTCCTTGAAGTAGGTGCGCCGGTCAGGGTCGCGCAGTGTGGCGGCATCCGGTGACAGACCGTCAATCGCTTCGGTGATGATGTACTGATGTTTTACCGGTTGCAGCGGCACGGTGATGCCCGCCATTGCGCCAACCTTGCGCGCCCATTGACCGGCGCAGTTGACCACGCGATCACATTTGATCGTGCCCTGACTGGTTTGCACCCCGGTGATCCGGTCGCCGTCCATGTCAAATCCGGTCACACGCACCCCTTCATGCAGTTTCGCGCCATGCATGCGCGCGCCCTTGGCCAGGCTTTGGGTGATGTCGGACGGGTTGGCCTGCCCGTCAGTCGGCAACCAGCTTGCGCCCACCAGATCGCTGACATCCATCAGCGGCCACATCTTTTTCACCTCGTCCGGGCAAATCAGGTGCATGTCCATGCCGAACGATCCCGCCGTGGTGGCCAGACGTTTGTATTCGGTCCAGCGATCCGGATTTGTGGCCAGCCGCAAACATCCGGTCATCTTCCAGCCGGTATCAAGACCGGTTTCCGCATCAAGCTGCTTGTACAGATCGACCGAGTATTTCAGCACCTTGGTGATCGACGCGGAAGACCGCAACTGCCCCACCAGCCCCGCCGCATGCCATGTTGAACCCGACGTCAGTTTGCCCTGCTCCAGCAGGACGACATCGGCCTTGTGATCGCGGGCAAGGTGATAGGCCGTGGAACATCCGATGATGCCACCACCGATAACAACAACCTGTGCGTGACTGGGAAGGGTCATGATACGTCTTTTCCATATAATGAAGAATACCGGTCGCGCGCCGCGGCCAGCCGTTCCAGATTTTCGTGCGCATAGGCGACATAATCAACGCCCGGTGCGTTCAGGTGCAGTTCCGATACCATGGCCCACATCGCTTCACGCAATAGCGATGCGCATTGCATGGCGTCAAAGGCCCGCACCATCGCCCGGTCAGGGGTGGCCCCGAAATAGTGCGTCAGCAATTCCTGCGCGGCCTCGGGTTCCATTTCAGAATTCGAGGCCACACCGGCCAGATCGAACATCGGCGTGGAATAGCCGGCATATTCGTAATCAATCAGCCACAGGCGTGTATCGTCTTCCAGAATGTTGGCGGGCAGCAGATCATTGTGGGCAAACACGATGGGCAATGGCACCTGCGCTGCTTCCAACTGCCCTGAAAGCTCCAGATAGCCGGGCAAGTCAGCGGCGAAACGGCTGTTGCCGTTAGCCAGCGTCCGCGCATAATCGCGAATGACGTGGAACACCCAGAAGAAATAGGCGGTGCCTGATACATTTGCGGCCATCGTGTTGTGAAAGCGTTTCAACAGGTCGGCCACCCGCGCGGGATCGCGGCGCATGTCTGCCGCGTCCCAGGTGCGCGATTGCACAAAGCCAGTTACCATCACACCCTGTGCCGCATATTCAACCGCAGGGGAAAACCCTGCTGCATGGGCGGCGCGCGTGCTCATCAACTCTCGGGCGCGGTCCACATGGTGGACCGGGTAATCAGCGCCAAAGCGTACCACGTGATCGCCCGCATCATCCGTGATCTTCCAGATTTCATTGGACAGCCCGCCTTCCAATGGCGCACCAGACGGCGGTCCGGACCAGCAGGGCAATTCCAGAATTTTGTCAGGTAGTGTCATGATGTCCGTCCTCCAGCCCCAGCCGCGCCCGCGCCCGCTGTGCGCCCGCCTGAATTAGGCGATCGGCGATGATGGCAATGAACGCCACCGCAAATCCGGCAACAAGGCCCCGTCCCGCATCGGCCTTGGTCAGGGCGATATAGACCTCCTGCCCCAGATCGCGGGTACCGACCAGCGCGGTGATCACCAGCATCGACAGGGCAAACATGATGGTCTGGTTCAACCCCAGCAGGATTTCGGGCAGCGCCAGTTTCAGTTTGATCCGCGTCAGGATCTGCCATTCGGTGCAGCCCATCGCGCGCCCTGCCTCGATCAGGCGGGCATCGACGCCCTGCAATCCCAATGCCGTATACCGGATTGCAGGTGCGATTGCATAGGCAACGACCGCAATCATCGCGGTGAAATCGCCGACGCGGAACAGCATGACAGCGGGCATCAGATACACGAAAGACGGAAGCGTTTGCAGCGTATCTATCGCCACCTTGACCCCAACCCAAAGCCGTTCCTTTTCGGCCGCCAGAACACCGATGGGCAGGCCGATCAGCATGGCAAAAACAACCGAAATGCCGCAAAGATAAACGGTGATCATCGCCTTTTCCCACAATCCGGTCACGGCGATCAGAATGGTCAGACACGCCACCAGCAGCGCAAGGCGCGCACCGCCCAGCCGCCAGCCGACAAAGCCCAGCAGGCCCGCCACCCCCAGCCATGGCAAGCCCACCAGAAACCGCTTGGTCGGGATCAGCACGTTCAGCAGCAGGGTGTTCTTGATCGCTTCAAGCGTGTCAAAATAATTGACGTTGATCCAAGCAACAACGCGCGACCAGAAATCGCCGGTGGATATGGCCCATGCATCGGGATAGGTTTGCAAGGCGGGGCTAAGAAACGCGGCAACAAAGGTCAGCGCCAGTAGAACCAGCGCCCATTTCAGATATCCGGACGGCGCATCGACACCGGTATACTGCGCCGCCGCCTGGCTTAGCCGATCCAGCGCGATGGCCAAGGCGACAATGGCAAACCCCGCCTCAAGCCCGGCGCCGAAATCCAGCCGCCGCAAAGACGCCAGCACATCAAAGCCAAGGCCCCCCGCCCCGATCATCGACGCGATGATGACCATGTTCAGCGACAGCATGATCACCTGATTGACCCCAACCATCAGCCCGTCCTTGGCTGATGGGACCATCACCCGCCACGTCATCTGACGGCGCGAACATCCTACCATATGGCCAAGATCACGAATTTCGCCCGGAACCCGGCCCAGTGCCAGCATGGTGATGCGTGTCATCGGTGGCATGGCATAGATCACTGTGGCCACAATGGCCGCCGTGGGGCCGAACCCGAACAGGATCAGGATCGGCACCAGATAGGCAAAAACCGGAATGGTCTGCATCAGATCCAGCACCGGTTGCAGCGCCCGCGCCAGCCAGCGCCAACGATAGGCCGCAAGCCCCAGCATCAGGCCGCCCGCAACCCCGATGGGCACCGCGATCATAATAGACGCCAGCGTGACCATCGCCGATGTCCACTGGCCGAATACGGCGATGAACAGGAAACACCCCGCCGCCAGCAGCGCCAGCGACCATCCGCCAAGCCGGTGTCCGATCAACCCGACAAAGGCGATCAACCCGACCCAGGACAGCGGCGGCAGGTTCACCGCCTCGATCCCGCCCGACAAGACGCCCGCCACCGCCTGATAGGGGATGTCCACCAGCGTGGACAGGAACCGCGTCAGGTCGCGAAACGTGAAAAGGCCGAAACTGGCGTCATTCAGCAGCCATTTGGTGAAATCGGAAATCCAGCGCGCGGCGGGAACAACCCACTTCTTGGGGTATTCAAACGCCCATGGCAGCAGTGTCGGGCCCCATGTCATAAGCGCGACAAATGCCAGCAGAACCGCGCCCCAAAGGGCCAGACCGCGCCAGAGTGGCGGGCTATCGACGGTGTCGGCCATCATCCCGCCAACATCAGATCAATCACCGCATCACGGCGCAACTGGCCCAGCGTTTTGCCGTTCGCATCTGTGACGCGCAAAAGGCTGGCGCCGGACAGGAAAAGCGGTGCCGCCTCGGATATTGTGGCGCGGGCGGAAACCGATGCATCCGGTGTCTCTGCTCCGGCCGGTTCCATCACGGATGTCACGCGCACTACCTTTGCGCGCGGCACCGCCTGTGAAAACTCGCGCACGTAATCTGTGGCAGGGTTCAGAACGATCTGTTCGGGCGTGTCCGCCTGCACCACGATGCCGTCCTTCATGATGGCAATACGGTCGGCAAGGCGGATTGCTTCGTCAAAATCGTGGGTGATGAACACGATGGTCTTTTTCAGCGTGCCCTGAAGGCGCAGGAATTCATCCTGCATTTCACGCCGGATCAACGGATCCAGCGCAGAAAACGGCTCGTCCAGAAACCATAACTCGGGATCAGCGGCCAGACTGCGGGCAATGCCGACGCGCTGTTGCTGTCCGCCGGACAACTGGCGGGGATAGGCCGCCTCGCGCCCTTCCAACCCGACAAGCGCGATCATACGGCGCGCGCGGTCTTCGCGTTCGGCGCGTGAAATGCCCTGAATTTCCAAGGGAAAGGCCACGTTGTCCAGAACGGACAAATGCGGCAGCAGGGCAAAATGCTGAAACACCATGCCCATCTTGTGCCGCCGCAACTGCGTCATCTCTTCCTGAGAGGCGCTGAGCAGGTTTTGCCCGTGAAACAGGATTTCGCCCGCCGTGGGTTCGATCAGGCGCGAAAGGCAGCGCACAAGAGTGGATTTGCCCGATCCCGACAGACCCATGATCACAAAAATTTCGCCCGTGTGCACGGCCAGATCAACGGCACGCACCGCCGGAACAAGGCCCGCGCCCTGCAATTGTTCAAGGCTTGCGTCAGGTCCGAAATCGGCAAGAATGTCGGCCGCCCGCGCGCCAAACAGTTTCCAGACATTGCGACATTCTAGCATGGGGGCGTCAGGCCGGTTCTGGTCGGCCCTGGTGGTATTGGTCAATGCGGTCTCCGGCGCAGGCAGGTTGCCGCCCGTACAAAACGGGCGGCATGGTTTGCATCAGATCAGGTCAACTCAGATCAGTTTGCGATCCAGTCTTTCCAGCGGCTTTCATTGGCTGCCATCCAGTCGGCCACGACACCTTCGACAGTGCCGCCGTCCAGATCGACAGCCGTGATCATCGCACCCATTTCATCATTGTTGATGTTGAACTTTTCAACGGCCATCTTGGCGCCGGCCCATTTGTCGGCCAGTCCCGACCATGCCACTTTCCAGATATCGCCAAAGGGTTTGCCGCAATCATAGGCCATATCCGGGTTCAGGCCGACTGACGGATCGTTGTAGCATTCGGCCGAATAGACCGGGAATTCAACCCATTCGCCTTCGTATTTGGCCGGGGCCCAGTGCGGGGCATAGACCCACAGCAGAACCGGGGCTTCGCGCTGAACCGCGCTTTCCAGCTCGGCAAACAGGGCCGCATCGGTGCCCGCATGGATCACCTCGAACGGCAGATCAAGCGCTTCGACGCGTTCATCGTCAAACCCGCCCCATGTCACGGGGCCGCCCAGATACCGGCCCTTGGGCGCGGTTTCGGCGGTGGAAAAGGCTTCGGCGCAGGCCGGGTCTTTCAACGCCTCCCAATTGGGCAGGCCGGGGCAGCGTTCGGCCATATAGGCGGGATACCACCATTCTTCCTTGGCCTGCATTCCGGTTGGCCCAAGGTTCACCACATTGCCGGTGGCGGTGGCCGCGTCCATCGCTTCACGGCCTGTGGTCTCCCAGATTTCCATTGCGATGTGCAGATCACCTGATTCAAGGCCCGCAAACTGCGCCAGATAATCGGCCTGCACGTATTCTACGTTATATCCGGCCTCTTTCAGCACCGATCCCATCAACTGGGTTGTGATCAACTGGCCGGTCCAGTCGTGCAATGTCAGCTTGATCGGATCGCTGGATTCCTGCGCCTGCGCGGGCAGCGACAGGGCCAGTGCAGACGCCACAACTGCGGCGCGCATCAGCGATACTGGTTTCAAATTGTTATTCATGGTCAGACCCCCTGAGAAATATATAACGGGCGTGCGCGCACGGATTTTTTCCGGCTTTTGTCTGTGAATTTCGCACACCCTTGCTAAAGCCTGCCGCGCGAGGGGCGCTTGAGTCAATCAAACAATGGATTTTTTGTTTGATTCCGGACCAATGGGAGAATGCAGCGGGCTGGCGCGCCTTGCAAAACCGGTATCAGCTGTCTTTGTTCTGGTCTTCCAGAAGACGCGAGTGTTTGCGCATCTCGGTCAGAATCTGGCCGAACGTTTCGATCCCGCGCGCTTCGAGAATGGTAATCATGCGCACCAGAACGGCGGCCGTCGCCTCGGCGTCACCCATGGCGGTGTGGCGTTTATCGTCTTGGATCGTGACATTCAGCCGCTCACACAGCGCATCCAGCGTATGGGTGGCCGAACCGCCAAAGACGACAGCCGACAACAGCACCGTGTCGAGCACCGGATGATCAAACGCTAAACCGTTTGCACGTCCGGTCTGATGCAGAAACGCCATGTCAAAGGGCGCGTTGTGCGCCACCATCACCGCATCCCGTGCAAACACGTGAAAATCCGCGCAAACCCGCGCAAAATCGGGCGCATCGGCGACCATGTCATCACTGATATGATGCACCTTGGTCGAGGCGGGCGGGATCGGCATGGACGGGTTTACCAGAGTGTCAAACACCTCGCCCGGGATCGGCTTGCAATTGACGATGCGCAGCGCACCCAGTTGCACAACGCGGTCTGTGTCGGGTCGCAGGCCGGTGGTTTCACTGTCAAAGACCACAAAGGTCAGATCGCGCAGTCTGGTTTGTTTGAGATCGTTAGATACGGCGCGGTCCAGCAGATCGAAATCATAACACAGCGGGCGTTCGGCATCCGGATCCATCGGTTCCAGCATCAAAGTATAACCGTCCTGCGCGCCGAATTTGCGAATATGGCCGGTATAGGTCTGGCCCGACAATCCGGTCAGGACAACGGGCATGCGCGCCCGGTTCTCCGCATCAAGCGTGCGCAGGGCCTGCGCAACCCCGTCCTGATCCAGATATTCAAAGATCGAAGCATTGAGCCTTGGCGGTGCTTCGGCTTCCAAAAGCGCGGCGGCCTGACCGTCATAAAGAACGATCCGGTGATCGGCGCGCGCCACGATCACGGCAGTCGGAATGTCCGACAGGATTTTCAGCAGTTGCTGTTTTTCACGTTCCAGCCGCGCGGTGCGTTCGGCCACGGTTTCTTCGGCGGTGCGGCTGCTTTCACTTAGTTTCTGGTGCACCGCCGCTGCCGCAGGGGCCAGATCGCCCAGATAGCGCGCGGCAGAACGATCAATCGCTGCGCCGATATCCGCCTGTGCACCGACCCGAAGGCTGGCGGCCAGCGCCTCGATCGGTTTGGCGACGTTTTCATCGAACAAAAGCCAGATAAACACCGCAAGCGCCACAAGGCCGAACCCGGCGGCGACCGCAGAGGTGACAAAGGATGAAAAGCCATCGGTATCACCCAGTTGACGGTATCCCAGCCACAACGCGCCCAATACAACAGCTACGCCGCCCAGTGCACTGAGACAAAAGAACAAAAAGACTCGAATCCGCAGGCTCAAGTCCTTCATGTCACACCTCCTTGCAGGCTGCCGTCAGGATCGGATCGCCCGCGGGCAAATCGATCCATTGTGCGTTCAGCACGGCCCCGTCTGCGCCGAATTCGACGCCGTCGACGATGTCGGCCTGTTTGCCGGCGGCGCAGTCATAAAGCATCGGCACTATGGCCATGCGCGCCCAACGGCCATGCAATACCAGTTGTACAATACGTTGGTCGGGCTGTTGCGGGTGGGTCTGAATGGTGGCCCGATCCACAGCGACAAAGCGGTTGATATAGGGTTTGATATAGGTCCAAGGACGATAGAAGACTTTTTCTTCAAAGGTTTGCGCCACGATTATGCCCTCGGGCATGGTGCCGGCTGTGCGCGCATACCAGCCGTATTCGCTGGTGATGGCGGCGATCATCATCGCACCTCCGGCAGCGACCGGCATCAGCCAGGATGGCAGGCGGCCTTTCAGCGCGCGATTGATGGCCCAAACCAACAGGGCCGCCGTCGCACCGGCCATGAATGTGCCGATCAGTTCAAAAAACATGGTGCCGTTCCCCTCCTCCCGGGTGTGGCGCGGGGGTTCCTACCCCAGAATGCCCCGCCCTTGCATTAATGCAGATTGCATTGTCTTGATCACGACAAAAGCGTCGCGCAGGTGACTGCGTTCGAAATCAGACAGCGATGCGGGCGGCAGGAAATTATCCGGAGCCTTGCCCTGCTTGATCAGTCTGGCCTGATGTTCCAGACGGGTCTGCGCCACCAGATCATAGGCATCCAGCAAATCGCGCCCGCCGCTCTGGCTGATAATCTCGGCGCCCAGTGCCTCCTCGACACGGGCACGCGTGTTCACAACCACCAACCGTCCCTGAAGCGCATACATCCGCCCCAGATCAACAACCGGCACGACGCCGTTCAGCTTGGTATCAATCGTATTGCGGTGCTCGCCCGACCGGATCGTGGCAAAGCCGCGCAACAATCCAAGCGGGGTGGCATGGGTCAGTGCGTTGCTGGCCATATGGGCGGTAAAGATGGAATTGGACGATGCGGCGCGCAGTGTGTCGGTCTGCAAATCGGCAAACAGGCTAAAATCTCCGCCGATGGGGCGCAGATCGAACATCACGCTGGCAAGCATCTGCGCCTCTTTGCTGGGCTGGGCAATCCAGCCCTTGAAATAGTCGCGCCAGACCTTTGCGGGCTGGCACCAGCGCGGGTTGGTCGCCATCATGTCGCCGGGACAATAGACATATCCGCACGCGTCCAACCCGTCGCTGACAAATTGCGCGAACGGGCCGAACCACGCTTGCGTTTCCTTATCGATTCCGTCTTCCAGGATCAGGCAATTGTCCTGATCGGACACGCCCGTCTGTTCCTGCCGCCCCTGTGATCCACAGGCCAGCCACAGATAGCGCGCCGGTGCGGGGCCGAATTTTTCTTCGCCCAGCGCCAGCAGACGGCGTGTGACGACATCGGCCACGTCAGTGATCATACGCGTCACCACATCATGGCGGTGCCCCGCTGCAACCAGTTGCACCAGCAGGTTGGGAATGCGGGCGGTGATACCCGACAGATCGTCCACCGTCGTGGCGCGCGCGGCATCCGCAACCAGACTGGCCGTGCTTGAGGCCTGAAACCGCGTCAGATCGGTTTGCGTGACAATACCCACCAAACGGCCCGCCGAGACAATCGGCAAGTGACCCAGCCGGTGTTCCATCATCATATGCAACACATCCGACCCGATGGCCGAAGGCGACAACACACGCGGATCGGGTGTCATGATCTTGCGCACCGGCGTGTCAAGCGGCAGCGCCTCGGCCAGCGCCTTGCCGGTCAGATCGCGCACCGTCAGGATACCTACAAGCGTGTCACCTTCGGTGACGCACAGGCAGGAAATGCGGTGATCGCGTATGGCCTGGGCGGCTTCAATCAGCGTTGTATCGGGTGTGCACGTCACCGGATCGGGGATCATCAGTGTTTCAACGCGCACATTGGTCAGATCAAACTTGCGGTCAGCGGATGCGCGGGCACCGGTGCGGTTCCGATCAAAAAACTGTCGGAACGGTTCCTGTTCGGCGCGCAGGCTGTCAAACAGCGCGGCGGGCAGACACAACAGCCGGGCATCCTCGACCGCTTTTGCCGACGTGGCCGCCAGACCGTCGCGCAGCAAACCGCGTTCGCCAAAAGAATTACCCCGTTCCAGCATCGACACCTGAACGCCGTTGGCGTCGGTGACGGCGATTTTACCGCTGGCAATAATGTAAAGACAGGCAAGCTGATCGCCCAAGGCATAGACAGCTTCGTTCTTGCCGACATCGCGCCATTCTACCTGTTTTGCCACTTTGTCCAGTACAGCTGCCGGAAACGCGCTGTAGGGATGCAGGTTGGATAAAAAGGCGAGCGCGTCGTCGTGCATGGGGCAGTTCCCGAAAAATGAGTGTCCCTGCCCCGATGTGATCGGGACAGGGCAGACTTGAGGCAGGCAACCTTAACCGGCTGCCTGCTGGTTTTGCTTAGTGATCGACAGCGGCACCGGCACCGGCAGGCACACGGACGCTTTCGACCAGATCCTTGATCTCTTGCGGGGTGTCTTTTGTGGACATCGAGACCACATAGGCAACCGCAAAGTTGATCACGGCACCTACCGCACCAATCGCAGTGGACTGGATGCCAAACAGCGATCCGTCAACCGTGTCGGGGAAGCTGTTGGTGCCGGCGACAAAGAACCAACCCTTGTGCAGGAAGATGTAGATCAGCGTAAAGATCAGACCCGCCAGCATCCCTGCCACAGCGCCAACGTTGTTCACGCGCTTGGAAAAGATACCCATCATCAAGGCCGGGAAGATCGACGCCGCCGCCAGACCAAAGGCCAGAGCCACGGTTTGCGCCGCAAATCCCGGAGGATTGAGGCCCAGCCATGTCGCAACAGCAATCGCCACCGCCATCGCGATCCGGGCAGACAACAGTTCGCCCTTTTCCGAGATGCCGGGATTGATCGCACCTTTGACAAGGTCATGGGACACAGCAGACGAAATCGCCAGCAACAGACCCGCCGCCGTGGACAGAGCCGCCGCAAGGCCACCCGCCGCGACCAGACCGATCACCCAACCGGGAAGGTTGGCAATCTCGGGATTGGCCAGAACAAGGATGTCACGGTTGAAGTTGGTCAACTCGTTACCCTGCCAGCCGTTTGCCGCAGCCTTTTCTGCCATCGCGTCGGACTTGTCGTTGTAGTACTGGATCTTGCCGTCGCCGTTCTTGTCTTCCCAGTCCAGCAGGCCGGTTTTCTGCCACGTCAACATCCAGTTGTATTCTGGCGCTGTTTCAAT
Organism: Sulfitobacter sp. TBRI5; assembly: GCF_051013555.1. NCBI lineage: Bacteria > Pseudomonadati > Pseudomonadota > Alphaproteobacteria > Rhodobacterales > Roseobacteraceae > Sulfitobacter > Sulfitobacter sp. TBRI5. Next base: position 3,779,148 of record NZ_CP112884.1, read on the forward strand.
GGTTTCAACAGAAACTGCCGCACCGCTTGTCCCTTCGGGCCACATCAGATTAGTGATGTTCAGGCGAGCCATCGCACCCACCGCAGGGGCGGTCAGATACAAGAGCGCGATAAACACCAGCGCCCAACCAGCAGACCAACGGGCGTCGGACACTTTGGGAACGGTGAAAAAGCGCATGATCACGTGCGGCAGACCCGCTGTCCCGATCATCAGCGACAAAGTGAACAGAACCATGTTCAGGTTGTCCTTGTGCGCCTCGGTATAGCTGGCAAAGCCCAGATCGGTCACAATCTGGTCCAGTTTTTGCAGCAGATACACGCTGCTTTCGCCACCGGTCGAAGACGACACTTCGCTGAACAGACCGAAGGCCGGAATTGGCGTGCCTGTCAGTTGCAGCGAAATGAACACGGCCGGAATGGTGTAAGCCATGATCAGAACGACATATTGGGCAACCTGCGTATAGGTCACACCCTTCATGCCGCCAAACACCGCATAAGCAAAAACAACCGCCGCGCCGATCAACAGACCGGACGTGTTCGAGATTTCAAGGAACCGGCCAAAAGCCACGCCCACCCCTGTCATCTGGCCGATCACATATGTGGTCGAAGCCACAATCAGACAGATCACAGCGACGAGGCGTGCAGTTGGGGAATAGAAACGGTCACCAATGAATTCGGAAACGGTGAATTTGCCGAACTTGCGCAGATAAGGGGCCAGCAAAAGCGCCAGCAGAACATATCCGCCGGTCCAGCCCATCAGGAAGGTCGAGTTGTCATAGCCGGTAAAGGCAATCAGACCCGCCATCGAGATGAACGAAGCCGCGGACATCCAGTCAGCCGCTGTTGCCATACCGTTGGTAACAGGATGTACGCCGCGACCGGCGGCGTAGAATTCCGAAGTGGAGCCCGCGCGGGCCCAGATCGCGATGCCGATGTAAAGCGCAAAGGATGCGCCCACAAACAGCAGGTTCAGTGTAAACTGGTCCATCAGATCAGTCCTCCTCTACGCCGTATTCACGGTCGAGTTTGTTCATCCGCCACGCGTAGAAAAAGATCAGCGCGAGAAAGACAAGAATGGAACCCTGCTGGGCAAACCAGAAGCCCAGGTCGGTTCCACCGACTGAAACGCCAGCCAGCATCGGACGCAGCAATATGCCAAAGCCGAACGACACGAGCGCCCAGATAATCAGGCTGATCGTGATGATCCGGACGTTGGCAGTCCAATAGCCGGCTCCGTCCCTTTCCGCCTTGGTGTGTGTAGATTGATCCGCCATTTTGGCGCTCCTCCTTTTTGTTTTTCAGGATGCGCAAGAGGGGCGCAACACGCGCCCCTCTTGCGGGTCACAGTTTGGCTGTTACGCCCTTCACGACATCGGAAATGTCCCGTCCGATAGCATCGATGTTGCCCATTGCATTCACACGTTGCAAGGTATTTTGATCTTGGTAATACCGGATAAGTGGTGCCGTCTGTGCGTGATACGCATCCAGCCGTGACATCACCGTCTTGGCGTTGTCATCGGCACGGCGTTTCATATCGGTGCTGCCGCATTTGTCGCACTTACCGTCTGTTTTCGGCGTCTTGAACGTGTCGTGATACCCTTCACCACAATCGGCACAGGTGTACCGGCCTGCGATCCGCACAACCATTTTCACGTCATCGACGTCCAGGCTGATGGCTGCATTGATCCGCTGGCCCGATGCATGAAGCAAGATATCAAGTGCCTGCGCCTGCGCTGTCGTGCGGGGGAAACCGTCAAGGATCACGCCCTTGGCGCAATCGGGTTCGGCCAGACGGTCGCGCAGGATGTCGATCACGATCTGGTCGCTGACCAGTTCGCCCGCTTCCATCACCGCCTTTGCCGCCTTGCCTGCGGGCGTACCCGCAGCCACGGCCGCACGCAGCAGATCGCCGGTGGACAGTTGCACAAGGCCGAACTTCTCTTCCAGCATACGGGCCTGGGTGCCCTTGCCGGCACCGGGCGGGCCCAGCAGGATCACGACCGGCGCGGTTTGTGGTGCTTTTGCCCCGTCCATCACGCGTTCGTCCGGTTCATGCGGTTTTCGATCAGATCATCGACAACGGCAGGCTCGGCCAAGGTTGAAGTATCGCCCAGACTACCAAAATCATCCTCGGCGATCTTGCGCAGAATACGGCGCATAATCTTGCCCGAACGTGTTTTGGGCAAGCCCGGTGCCCACTGGATCAGATCCGGCTTGGCAATCGGGCCAATTTCCGTGCGCACCCAAACTTCAAGCTCCTTGCGGAGTTCTTCGGAAGGCGTTTCGCCGTTCATCAGCGTCACATAGGCGTAAATGCCCTGCCCCTTGATGTCGTGCGGATAGCCGACCACGGCGGCCTCGGCGACTTTGGCATGTGCCACCAGCGCGCTTTCCACTTCGGCGGTGCCCATGCGGTGGCCCGAGACGTTGATCACGTCATCGACGCGCCCGGTGATCCAGTAATCGCCATCGGCGTCACGGCGGCATCCGTCACCGGTGAAATAGTAGCCTTTATAGTCGCTGAAATAGGTCTTTTCAAACCGGTCGTGATCGCCCCAGACGGTGCGCATCTGCCCCGGCCAGCTGTCGGCCAGACACAATACACCCTCGGCTGCGGTGGTGGTGATCTCAACACCGCTTTGCGGATCAAGTACCACGGGTTTGATCCCGAAAAACGGCTGCTGTGCCGATCCCGGCTTGAGTTTGGTCGCGCCGGGCAGCGGAGTCAGAAGGTGGCCGCCGGTTTCGGTTTGCCACCAAGTGTCCACGATGGGGCATTTGCCTTTGCCGACAACGTCGTAATACCAGTTCCACGCTTCTGGGTTGATCGGCTCGCCCACGGTGCCCAGCACCTTGAGGTCTGACAGATCATAGGCGTTCACGGGATCATCACCTGCCGCCATCAGCGCGCGAATGGCGGTCGGCGCGGTGTAGAACTGGTTCACCTTGTGCTTTTCGCACACGGCCCAGAACCGGCCCGCATCAGGATAGGTCGGCACGCCTTCGAACATGATCGTGGTTGCGCCATTGGCCAGCGGACCATAAACGATATAGCTGTGCCCGGTAACCCAGCCCACATCTGCGGTGCACCAGAACACATCGCCCTCGTGATAATCGAACACCAGTTCGTGGGTCATCGCGGCATAGGCAAGATATCCCCCGGATGTGTGCACCACGCCCTTGGGCTGGCCTGTCGATCCGGATGTATAAAGAATGAACAGCGGATCTTCGGCGTTCATTTCGGCGGGTGCGCAATAGTCGTCCGCCTCAAGCGCCATTTCGTTGTAATCGTAATCGCGCGACGTCCAGGTGGTCTGTCCGCCGGTGCGCTTCACCACCAGACATTTTACGCTGTCCTTACAGTGCAGCAGCGCCGCATCGGCATTGGATTTCAGTGGTGTCTGGCGCCCACCGCGCGGGGCGTAATCGGCGGTAACAACAACTTTTGCATCACAGCCATTGATCCGCGCGCCCAGCGCATCGGGTGAAAACCCTGCAAACACAATGGAGTGGATTGCGCCGATCCGGGCGCAGGCCAGCATGGCATAGGCCGCTTCGGGGATCATCGGAAGATACAGGATGACACGGTCGCCCTTGCGCACGCCCATGCTTTCCAGAATATTGGCCATCTTGCAGGTGTTGCGATGCAATTCCTTGTAGGTGATGTGCTTGGCGTCTTCTTCGGGGCTGTCGGGTTCCCAGATGATCGCCGTCTGGTCGCCGCGCGTTTCAAGATGGCGATCAATGCAGTTGGCCGATACGTTCAGCACCCCGTCTTCAAACCACTTGATCGACACGCTGCCCAGATCGAAATTGACGTTCTTGACCTTGGTAAACGGCTTGATCCAGCTCAGGCGTTTTCCCTGTTCACCCCAGAACGCATCCGGATCGTTGATCGAAGCTTCGTAGAGAGATTTGTAGCGGGCCGCGTCGACATGGGCCGTTTTAGCGAACGCCGGATCCGGAGAGAAATCTGACCCTTTGGCCTGGGCAACATTGGGTGTGTCAGTCATCGCATTTCTCCTCCAGATTGCAATCCGGGGGTGCGGGCCGGACAAAACAAAACGTCTAACCGCAATTCTCCCCCTGTAAACAACTCATAGAGACAATGTGCAAATCATCAACTATCCATCTGTAAATGCGCATTAATTTTGTAATTATTTTCACCGCAATCGCGCATTATTGTAAATTTTTGCTGCGGCAATTTGCCAAACATCAACAAATTCAGCGCCTTGCAAGTCAAAACCTGCGGGGCGGCAAATGCAGTGCAGCCTTTCATGCCGGACCCGCCATTCTTGCGGAAACGGCTTTTTAACCGGCGCGGGATAAGCAGGTCAGACGGATCACCTAACCGATCACCACTGGGGCGCGCGATGGATCAGGACAAATTGTTTGGCAACCTGTTTCTGGGTGTCGGCGCAATGAAGGCAGGCACGACATGGCTCTATTCGGTGCTGGATCAGCATCCGAACCTGCATTTCACACCGGAAAAGGAAATCCATTATTTTTATCACCGTTATGTGGACAGCAACCTTCTGAATGAACGCAAACGGCTGCATATGGCGCGCGAACGGTATCTTTTGCGCTTTGATCCCGATCACGCGAATATCGACCGGATCCGCATGAACCTGCATTGGGTGGCCGCCTATCTTTCGCATCCTGTCGATGATTTCTGGTACCGGTCCCTGTTTCAAACCCGGGCACATCATGCCTATGCCTGTGATTTTTCAAACCTGAATGCGCATTTGCCTGTCGCCGCCTGGCGACAGATCGCGCGCCAGTGCACCACGCTGCGGGTTCTGTTCACCATGCGCGACCCGCTGAAACGGCTGTGGAGCCATACAAAGTTCCATCTGCAGATCACCGGCCAGGCCGACAATCTGACCAAATGGGGGCCGCGTGATTATACCGACTTTGTGCGCCAGCCATTCATCTGGCAAAACGCGGAATACGGCCGTGTTCTGCGCACACTGCGCGCCGGGCTGGATCGCGAAACGTGGCGCGCCACCTTCTATGAAACGCTGCACGAAGACCAGATCCCCGCCCTGCGCGAGATTGAAAGTTTTCTGGCGCTTCCACCCCATTCCTATCCAAAAAAGATACTGGACAGGCACCCGACGCAAAGTGTGACTCATCCAATGCCGCCTTTCTTTGCTGAAATTTTCGAAAAAGACATCACGCGGATCAAATCCGAAATTTGCGCCGAAGGGTTCGATCTGCCGCCGCAATGGGGGTAACGCGACCTGTGGCTCAGGGCATTATCCGGCCACGATCCAGCCAACGGACCAGCAACAAGCCCGCAATCAAAGGCACCACAGCACAGGCCAGCACATAGGCAGGTGCGACGTAATCTGCGTGATAATATGGGTAAATGCCGCTGCGCATCATGCCGGTGACATGCACCAGCGGATTGAACCACAACATATCCCCGTAAGGATGCGGCACCGCATCGAACAGAAAGAACACGCAGGACACGATGAACAGAGGCCGCGTGCCGATGGCCCAGACGGATTGCCAGACCGGAACCGCCACATTCAGGACCGCGTTCAGCGTGCCGACCCCGGCACCAAGGCAAATGGCCAACCCATAGGCTATCGCCAGTCTGCCCGCGGATATGACCGGGCCTGCGTTGGTCAGCCCAAGCAGTACCGACAAAACCACCACACCTACGACGATCTGGATCATCCCGTTCAGCACCAGCCGCGCAATCAGCGCGTCCAGCAGTGTAAGGCGCGGATACCGCAGCAAGGCCCGTGAAAACGGCACAGTCTGGCCAAGCTTTGCCGTCAGATCGGTGAACACAAGGAACGGCAGCACACCGCTTGCATAAAACAACGCGAAACTGCTGCCCAAAGGTGGGGCGCGAAACCCTATCGAAAATATCAATGTTAACAGTGCTATACCAAATACAGGCTCTAGCACGGCCCAGACATATCCGCCGGGCGAGCGGCCATAGACAGTTGCCACCTCGCGCAGGATCAGGGCCATCACCGCACGGCCTGCGCTGATGCGCAACCGCATCTGGCGCGGATTTTCCGAAAACATGGCGCACCTTTCGCAAATGTACGTTTTGCAGATTCCGGCAACACAAATGTAACCCATTTGCCGGATAAGCGGTTTGCAGAACATTCGCGCCAAGGCCTTAACAAACCATGTCCAACCCTTCTCTTCTGTTGCAACCAACGGATCATGGGCCGCTCGCATTTCCGGCTCGACACGTGGTGCGCCCTCTGGCCCGTGCGGGCAGGATGCGGCGGCGTCACTGGGCCATTTTGGTCAGTTTCGTGCTGCTGGTCTGTATCCCCGCGGGGCTGGTTGCGGCCTATCTTTACGGGCGCGCGGCCGATCAATATGCCTCGACCGTCGGGTTTTCCGTGCGCAGCGAAACCCCTGCACCGCCCGCAACCCTGCTGGGCGGGCTGGCAGACCTGCCCTCGCAAACGGCATCGGACACCGACATTCTTTATGCCTATCTGGGCAGTCAGGATCTGGTGCGCAAACTGGATGAGGCGGTGGATTTACGCACCATCTGGTCACGCGTTTCCCATGAAAAGGATCCCGTATTCGCGCTGGACCCGCGCGGCACCATCGAAGATGTCGTGGCCCATTGGGCGCGCATGGTCGATCTGGTCTATGATCCCGCTTCCGGCCTGATAGACGTGCACGTGCTGGCCTTTACCCCCGATGATGCACAGAATGTGACGCTGGCGGTTCTGGCCGCGTGCGAGGATCTGATCAATGTGCTGTCCGCGCAGGCGCGCGAGGATGCGATAAAACATGCGCGCGGCGAACTGGGCACGGCTGCGGCACGTCTGAAACAGGCGCGGCTGGATCTGACGGCCTTTCGCAACCGTACCCAGATTGTCGATCCGGCGCTGGACACGCGCAACCAGATGGGCCTGATGATCACCCTTCAGGAACAACTGGCAACGGCCATTATCGATGTCGACCTGTTGCAGGGCACGACGGGGCAGGATGATCCGCGCATCCTGCGGGCGCAACGGCGCATCGACGTGATTGAAAAAAGCATCGCGACCGAACGGCGCAAGCTGGGGCTGGGCGGCAGCGATCCGGGTAAAACCGTATTTGCCACCCTGATCGGTGAATACGAAGGCCTGATCGTGGACCGCGAATTTGCCGAAAGTGCCTATCTGGCGGCCCTCGCATCTTATGACAGCGCGCGGGCGGACGCGCGCAAACAAAGCCGCTATCTGGCCGCGCATATCCGCCCAACACGCGCGGAAAAAGCTGAATATCCCGCCCGTCTGAAATGGTTTTTGCCGTGCAGCACTGCGTTTTTTTTGCTTTGGGCAGTGCTGTGTCTGGTGGGCTACGGCCTTTATGACAGACGGTAGCGGCACATGATTATCCTGGATCAGGTCAGCAAGACATACCGTGTGCGCGGACAGCAAAACGTGGTGTTGGACCGCATCAGCGCTGTCTTTCCCTCTGGCATGTCCATTGCGCTGCTGGGCGCCAACGGGGCTGGCAAAAGCACATTGCTGAACATTCTGGCCGGCGGGCTGCGCCCCAGTGCCGGACAGGTGCGCATAACAGGACGCGTGTCGTATCCCATCGGGTTTTCGGGGGCCTTCCATCCGGATCTGTCGGGCGCGCAGAACGCCCGGTTTGTGGCCCGCCTGTACGGGGCAGACACGCAGGACCTGATTGCCTTTGTCGATGATTTCAGCGAACTGGGCGCGCACTTGCATTTGCCGGTCAGCACTTATTCCGCGGGGATGAAGGCAAGGCTGTCCTTTGCCATTGCCATGGGCATCCCGTTTGACACCTATCTTATGGACGAGGTGACTGCGGTCGGAGATGGCGCATTTCGCAAGAAAAGCATCGCCGTGTTCGAAGCGCGGCGTGCAAGTGCCGGCGCGATTGTCGTGTCTCATTCCACCCCGATGATCCGGCAAATCTGTACCTGCGGTGCGGTGCTGGATCAGGGGCGGCTGAGCTTTCACAATGATATCGAAACAGCCCTGAACCATCATGAAGCCGTTCTGGCGCGCGGGGTGGCGGCATGAATATGTGCACCCGATTCGCCCTGCACGACAGTTTCGCGAACATGGCGCCGACAGCCGGTTTGCCCGTGGTGATCCTGTTGGCCGTCTATAACGGGCAGTCCCATTTGCAGGCCCAACTGGACAGTATCGTGGCGCAATCCCATACCGACTGGCGCATTCTGGCCAGTGATGACGGATCAAGTGATGACAGCCGCGCGATCCTGCACCGGTTCGCGGATGCGGGCCATCCGCTTGTTCTTGTCGACGGGCCGCAACAGGGGCCGGCGGCCAATTTCCTGCACCTTTTGCGCTGCGCCGCGGCCCTTGGGCTGGGGCGCCACCCAATCGCGTTTTGCGATCAGGATGATGTCTGGGCGCAAGACCGGTTGCGCACCGGCCTGTCCGCATTGTCACATCAGCAGGCCGATAACCCTGCCCTGTTTTGCAGCCGATCGGTGATTACCGATGCCGCGCTTGTCCCCAAACAACTGTCACCGCTCTGGTCACATCCCCCTGCATTTACCAATGCGCTGATCCAGAATATCGCGGCCGGACATACGCTGCTTCTGAATCCTGCGGCGTCCGGTCTGGTCTGCGCCGCGGCGCATGAAGCGGGCAGGATCGTGATGCATGACTGGTGGATTTATCAGCTGGTCACAGGCGCTGGCGGTACGGTTCTGCACGACAAGGCAGCCTTGGTGTTTTATCGCCAACACGGGCACAACCTGATCGGGGCCAACAACTCCGCGCGCGCGCCTGACACGACTTGGGCAATTGTCGCGCGGCGATGTGCGGTGCTGGAATGACATGAATATCGCGGCCTTGCGTCGCTCTGCGCACCGGCTGCATCCGGCAAACCGCATCGTGCTGGAGGGATTCTGCGATCTGCGTCGGCGCGCACTGCCGGCCCGTCTGTGGGCGTTGCGGCGGCTTGGGATTCACCGCCAGACCCGCGCTGGTACAGTTATGATGTGGTTCGCGGCCCTGTGGGGCTGGTTATGACAGGGCGCGCGGCATGATCAACGCTCTGTTCCGCTGGTCCCTTTTGCGCAAATTCTGTGCAACGGTACAACACGAAGGGCTGGCGCACGCCTTGGAAAAGGCGCGTATTTATACCACCATGATCTGGCGCGGAACCGGGCGCAGTGCTGTGTCGTCGATCGCAAGTGATGTGCCTGAACAGGGTGGGCACTACCTGACGGGAACGTGGCGGATGCTGGCGCAATCGGATGCCTTTCATGTAACCCGCGCCCCCGCTGTTCAATCGCGGCGGCGCAAGATCGCGCTGATCGGCGATCTGAATCTGCCGCAATGCCGCAAATACCGCGTCGAACAGCTTGCCCAGTTCTGGCGCGGTCGAAATGTCGAGGTTGTGTTTGCACATTACCAGGATGTGCCCCGCTGCGTGCATGCCTTGCAGGACACAACGCACCTGATGGAATACCGCCTGACGGCAACCGCCGAAACCACGATGTACCGGTATGAGGCGCGGCGTCTGCGCCTGCCGGTGCTGTATGATCTGGATGATCCGCTGTTTTCGGTGTCGGCCTATGAAGGCTACTGCAACATGAAAGTGGTCGGGCCGGCCTTGCAGGCGCAGTTCGTTGCGCAGGCCCTGGGTTATCTGGACATGATGAACGGTGCCGATATCGTCTCGGTTTCCACGCCCGCGCTGGCGCAACATGCGGCGTTTTACTGCCCGCGCCCGATTTACCTGCGCCGTAACTTTGCGGATCAATCCACACTGAAATCAGGCCAGCAGGCGATGGCACTGGCCATGAAAAAGCGTGCCGGTTCGGCGCAGTTCCGTGTTGCCTTTGCCAGTGGATCACAGGGGCACGAGGCCGATTTTGATGTGATCCGCGACGATGTGATCGCGTTTCTGGACGGGGCGGACACCCGCGTTCTTGTGCTGTTGGGGCATTTTGACAAATCCCGCCTGCCTGCGGCGCTGCGCGCCCGGGTCGAGGTGCATGAATTCAGCGGATACGCCTCTTATCTGCACCATCTTGCACAGACAGACTGCGCGATCATGCCGCTGGCGGATGACATGTTCAACCGCTGCAAAAGTGCGGCGCGCGTTCTGGATGCCGCGGCCGTTGGCGTGCCCGCGATCGTAGGATCCGTCAGCGACATGGCACAGGTCGTGGTCCCTGAAACAACCGGAGTTATCGCAGATGGTGCGGGCGCGTGGTGCGCGGCGCTGAACCGTCTGGCGCATGACAAATCCGCCACCCGTGCCATGGGCCGCGCCGCCAGAAAAGCTGTTGAAACGCGCTGGTCGGGCAAGGCCATGCCCCATATGATCGCGCCGGAACTGCTGGACTGGGTGCAGGGATGAACGTACCGCACATCCTGCTGGCCAACGTATTTTTTGCGCCTTTTGCCTACGGGGGGGCGACCATTGTAGCGCAAGAGGTCGCGCTGGCGCTGGTCCGTCAAAGTGGATGGCGGATCACAGCCGTGTCCGTGTGCCAGCGCGCCGATCTGCTGCCTTATGCGCTGATCAAAACGGAAACGCGCGGCATCGTAAATTATCTGATCAACCTGCCTGAACAACGCTCTTACGCTCAGCTTTACGATAATCCGCAGGTCACCAGCCTGTTGGCGGGTCTGATGGGTCAGCTGGCACCCGATCTGGTGCATGCGCATTGTCTGCAGGATATCGGCACCGGAATAATCGAAGCCGCAGCGCTGAACGATGTGCCGGTTGTGCTGAGTGTGCATGATTTCTGGTGGCTTTGTGATCGGCAATTCATGATCCGCCCCGACGGGCAGTATTGCGGCCAGCAGGTGATCCGCCCGTCTGTGTGCCGCGGATGTGTGGAACACCCTGCGGCGGCTCGTTTCCGTTCGGATCTGTTGCACCGGCGCGCGCGGAACGTTGATCTGATCACTTATCCCAGCCGCTTTGCGCGTGATCTGTCGGAAAAATCAGGATTTGCACCGGGCAAGGGCGTGGTCTGGGAAAATGGCGTGACCGCGCCAAAAGCGGATTTTTTCGCGCGGCAGGCTGCGCGCCGCGCCCGCGACCCCCGCGTTGCGTTCGGGTTTCTGGGCGGGCCTTCGCAGATCAAGGGCTGGCCTTTGATACGGCAGGTGTTTTCCGATCTGCCCCAGACCAACTTATGTGGCCATCTGGTTGATGGCAGTCTGAACGGGTCGTGGTGGAAGGGCCATGATCTGGCAGCCATTGGCGGCGACTGGCAGATTCATCCGCGCTTTGATCAGGACGGACTGGATGCGTTTTACGAAAAAATCGATGTATTGCTGTTTCTCTCACAATGGAAGGAAACCTTTGGTCTGGCCATAAGGGAAGCGCTGTGCCGCGGGATCCGCGTGATCCAGACCGATAGTGGCGGCACCACGGAACATGGCGCGGTGGATCGCGACGCGCTGATCCCCATCGGGCCTTATCCCGATGCGCTAAGGGCGCAGATCGAAAACATACTGGAATTCGGCATAGGCCCGTGTTCCGCCCATCCGGTGCGCAGCTATGGCGAACAGGCAGCAGAATTCGCAGAACTGGTTCAACCGCTTTTGCAAAAAACCCGCAGGGCGCCAAAGATGCGGGCAGGATAGGCGCGGCACAGATCAAAACAGAAAATCGCTTTCGTCCAGATCGCCAAGCGCCACATTGACCAGCAGGATCGAACTGTCCGGTCCTGTCGGCAGCAACAGATCATCGCCGATCCCGATCGCCGCGTCCTGAACATCCGCAAGTGAGCCGAACGCGTCAAGCCCGGACATATCCAGTTTTTCGTGGATGTTCAGCGCGTCGAAATCCATGATCCGGTCATGTCCGTGGCCGTTGGCAAAAACGAACACATCCGCGTTGAAGTTGCCCCAGATGTCATCATCGCCTGCGCCACCGTCCAGCCTGTCAAACCCGGCATCCCCGCGCAGGCTGTCGTTGCCGTCACCCCCGAACAGCATGTCATCCCCTGTGCCGCCCCAAAGCCGGTCATCATCCGTGCCTCCGTCCAGAACATCATCACCGCCCTGACCAAACAGCGCATCGGTGCCCGCATCGCCGCGCAAATCATCCTGACCGTCGCCCCCGAACAGACGGTCAAACCCGTTGCCGCCGATCAATATGTCGTTGCCGGTACCGCCATAAAGATTATCGGCCTGATTGCCGCCGTCCAGCACATCATTGCCCGCGCCGCCATCCAGCAGATCAATTCCGCCGTCGCCAAACAGCAGATCATCGCCGTCTTCGCCAAACAGGCCTTCGATACTGTAGCCTACATTGATGCCGCCCCGCAAAACATCATTGCCAGCACCCCCGTAAAGGCGATCAACCGTGTCCCCGCCCAACAAAACGTCATCGCCGCCTTCACCGTAAAGCGTGTCAAATCCGTCACCGCCCAGCAACCGGTCGTTGCCATCGCCGCCACGCAGTTCATCCGCTTGCGCGCCCCCGTCCAGCACATCGTTGCCCGCCCCCCCCAACAACACGTCAAACCCGCATCGCCGTAAAAAGAATCGTCCCCGTCGCCGCCTTCGATCCGGTCATTTCCGGTTCCGCCGTAAAGCGTATCATTTCCCGCCACGCCCCAAATCGTGTCATCCCCTCCCGCGCCCGATATCAGATCGTTCGCATCATCCCCGTGCAGCCAGTCGGCCATGTCGCTGCCCGTTAGCGGTACGCCGCCGGCATAGGTAACCACGATCTGGTCCACCGGAATGCCGGTATAGGTCACGCGATCTGTCGTCACGAATGTATCCGCCCCGAAATCTGCCGAACCCAGAGGCGTTAGTGTGGCGCTGCGCACCTCGATCACCTCTTCGCCATAGCGCAGTTCGGCCCCCAGGATCGCGGCAGAACAATCAGATCAGCCAGATCCCATTGCTGGTCCAGGCCGGTCAGATCGATCCTGTCCAGACCCGGCTGGAAATCGGTAATGACATCGCGCTGGTCATCGCGCACGAACACGAAATCATCCGCGCCCGCGCCACCGGTCAGGATATCCGCTCCAGCCCCGTCAATGATGATATCGTCCCCCGCCCCGCCATTGAGAATATCGGCCCCGCCCCGCCAGAGTATCCGCCGCACCGGTGCCAGACAGGGGGCCGCCAGCGGCATCGGCATTCAGCATGCTGCCACGCCCTTGAAACGTAAGCAGATATTCGGACAGGTAGGGTGCCGACTGCGTCGATACCCACAGGTGCAGTTCGTCACCCGACACATGCGCCTCAAGCCCGGTGATATTGTTCAGGGGGGATGCAATGCTGCCGGCAACCGTTTCAACAGGATGCAGCCGCCCGCCGGGCAGCAGGGCAAACACGCTGAACCCGCTGTCGGTTCCCGCAGCGATCACAAAGGACATATCGCCCATTTCAACCACCTCAAGATGGGAGGCATGGGCAAAGCGGGTTTCAAGACTGTCGAGGACATGATCGGCCACTTCAAACCCGTCAGTGTCAGAAAACCGCAGCACCGTCAGGGACTGGCTGCCCGATGCGGCCATGATCACAAAACTTTCACCCGCAACTTCGGCAAAGGCCAGCGACGCAGGGTCTGAAAACCAGCCGGTATCGGCACCGGCGAAAACGCTGGCAAGCGGTTCGATCTGCGCCGCATCGTCCAGACGAAACAGGCCAAGCGCATCGTCTTGCGCGTACCCCGCAACGCCATAATGGACGCCGTCGATCGTTGCAGACGCCATGGCGCTGACGCGCGTATCGGGGAGAACACCGCTACCGGGCGCGATTGAGGCAGCCGCCTGCCCCGTATTTGACAGATCAAGGCTGATCAGACCGCCCGAGCGGACCGACACCAGCCCGAATTGCGTGCCTTCAACCCATTCAACATCCGTGAATGTGGCAGCGCTGACCCCACTGGTCTGCCATGCGGATTGCATCCCGAACACGCCCGCCGTGCCCGCAGCAGGCAAAGACAGACCCATCAGATCGTCAGACAGCAGCCCCGCCAGCAGCAACTGCGCGCCGTCAGGCCCGTAAGCAACCGCAATATCCGTGCTTTCCAGTTGCAGAAAGGTGTCGTCCAGATACCAGTTGTCCGTCAGCGTGGCACCACCGGACGAAACATCATATGCACTTAGCCATCCGCCCGCCCGCGTGACCGTGAACAGAACCGGTGTTGCGCCGCCTGCATAAAGATACATATCAGTGATCCCGGCCAATGCCGGTTCCGACGCGCCCACAACCGGTGTGGCTGTCGCAAACTGCGCCAGTTTCATTCCAGACCCTTTCCCACTTCCGTCAGGCAGGATGGTGCAAAGACCCTAACCGCGCGTTGCCCGATTGTGTTCAAATCGGGAAACTCATTTCGGATTTTAGGGGTTGATGTGTTGCAGATTGAGGCAAACCGGCGCGCGCATCACTTATCTTTTCTCAATATATCAGCCGCAGTTTCCATCTGATATACCCCTAAACCCCTTGCAAAAGGAACATTTCATGGTCGAAACCTCGGCAGCCTTGTCGCTGCCCTATATTCAGCCGTCTCAGGCGCAAAAACACGTGACCCACAATGCCGCCCTGCGCATTCTGGATGCGGCCACGCAACTGTCGGTGCTGGAAGGGGCGCGCGCCACGCCGCCCGCGCAGCCCGCAACCGGGGATCGGTATCTGATCGCATCGGGGGCCACCGGTGACTGGGCGGGGAAAGACGGGCAAGTTGCAGTTTTCGACGGCACCGGCTGGACCTGCGTGATGCCGAAACCCGGCTGGCGCGCAGATATTATCGCCACAGGGGCACAGGTGCGCTTTGACGGGGGGGCATGGGTGGCGGCCCTGCCCGATTTGCAGAACGTGCCACAAATCGGGGTGCAGGCAACAGCGGATTCCACCAACCGGCTGGTGGTGGCCAGCGATGCCACCCTGTTCAGCCATGACGGTTCCGATCACCGGCTCAAGATCAACAAGGCCGCGGATGCGGACACGGCCAGCCTGCTGTTTCAGTCGGGCTGGGCCGCTCGCGCCGAAATCGGGCTGTCAGGATCAAACGAGTTGTCGGTCAAGGTTGGCACCGATGGCGTGTCTTTGCGCGATGCTCTGGTGATTGATCCGGCCGATGCGTCCCTGCGGGTGCCATCGGGGCAGACCTATCTGGCCGATATCCTGCTGGACGATGACAGTGCGCACAGCTTTGATATTCCGTGGTCCGATCCGTCGCGCGCCCTGATCTGGATGGGGGTTGATCTGACGGGCCACAGTTTCCTGTTCTCGGTCACGGGGCCGCTGGCGGGGGCGGCCAATTTCACAGCCCTGTTCACCGCTCCCGCAGGTACGCTGGAATTTGCCAGCGGTGCGCTGACAGGCACGACCGGGCCTGATGGCCATTTGAGCGTTGCGATAGATACAGGCGGCGCAACCCCACGGTTTTACATCGAAAACCGTCTGGGGGCCGCGCGCCAGATCACTTTGGCCACTTTGGGCCGCTGATTCCGGCCCGGCCCCGATGATCCTGCCCGCCAGCCCGCGCTGGCGGGCTGTTTTAAATGCAACTTTTTCGCACGCCGAAGAAAACGTAAAATCTGCAACCGTGACACGCCGCGCCTTGCTTGCTATGGCTGTGAGCATTGATGTTACGGAGTTTTTTTTCGAGTGCGCATTACCAAGACTGACCTGCCGGACCTGTTGATCCTTGAACCGGCGCGCTTTGGCGACGAACGCGGTTTTTTTTCCGAAAGCTGGAACCGCAAGACCCTGCAAGATCAGGGGATCAATATCGAATTTGTCCAAGACAATCATTCGCTGTCCGCCGCTGTGAACACCGTGCGCGGGTTGCATTTTCAATCGCCCCCTCATGCACAGGCCAAGCTGGTGCGGTGCGGGCGCGGCGTGCTTTTTGATGTCGCGGTGGATGTACGGCGCGGATCGCCCGCGTTCGGGCGCTGGTTCGGGATCGAACTGAGCGCAGAAAACGGCAGACAGTTATTAGTGCCTGCCGGGTTTCTGCACGGGTTTGCGACGCGCGCCCCCGATACCGAAATCATCTACAAATGCAGCGATTATTATGCGCCGGAATGTGACGGGGCTGTGCGCTTTGACGATCCGGCCATCGGGATTGATTGGGGCCTGAGCGGCCCTGCGATCCTGTCGGACAAAGACGCAGGGGCACAGATGCTGGATGCGTTCGATACGCCTTTCACGTGGGAAGGATAGACCATGAAGTTGCTTGTGACGGGGGGGGCGGGATTTATCGGGTCTGCCGTGGTGCGCCAGGCAATACGTGATGGCCACAGCGTCATCAATCTGGATGCGCTGACCTATGCGGCCTGTCTGGATAACGTGGCCAGCGTTGCGGATGATGCCCGCTATACCTTTGTGCACGCGGATATCCGGGATCGCGCCGCGCTGGATGAAGTGTTTGCCACCCATGCGCCCGATGCCGTCATGCATCTTGCGGCGGAATCCCATGTCGATCGGTCCATTGATGGCCCCGGTGCTTTCATCGACACCAATGTCATGGGCACTTACACCCTGCTTGAAGCCGCGCGCACCTATTGGGTCAGCGAAGGGCGGCCAGACCGGTTCCGCTTTCATCATATTTCAACAGATGAAGTGTTCGGATCGCTGGGGGCGACAGGGCAATTCACCGAAACCACACCCTATGACCCGCGCAGCCCCTATTCGGCAAGCAAGGCAGCCAGTGACCATCTGGTGCGCGCCTGGGCGGAAACCTATGGCTTGCCTGTGGTTCTGACCAATTGTTCGAACAATTACGGACCGTTCCATTTCCCCGAAAAACTGGTGCCGGTGGTCATTCTGAACGCATTGGCCAGCAAGCCCATTCCGGTTTACGGCTCGGGCGAAAACGTGCGCGACTGGCTTTATGTCGAAGACCACGCAGATGCGTTGCTGACCGTGCTGCAAAAGGGGCGGGTGAACCGCAGCTATAATATTGGCGGCGAAAACGAGGTGCGCAATATCGATCTGGTGCGGATGATCTGTGCCATTCTGGATGAAAAGCGACCTAAATCAGCGCCTTACGCTGACCAGATCACGTTTGTCAGCGACCGCCCCGGCCACGATCTGCGCTATGCGATCGACCCGACGCGCATTGCATCCGAACTGGGCTGGCGTCCGTCTGTCACCTTGCAGAAGGGGCTGGAAAAGACCGTGCAATGGTATCTGGACAACGAACCATGGTGGCGCGCCCTGCAAGATCGTGCCGGAGTAGGCGAACGGCTGGGCACCAAGTCATGATTCTGGTGTTTGGCAAAACCGGTCAGGTGGCCAGTGAACTGGCAAAATTCGATGACATCAAAACGCTGGGCCGCGATCCGGCGGATCTGAGCGATCCGGCGGCCTGCGCCGACGCCATCACCGCCTGTGCGCCCGCTGCCGTGATCAACGCCGCCGCTTACACCGCCGTCGACGCTGCCGAGGAAAACGAGGCGCTGGCCAGCGTGATCAACGGCGATGCGCCCGGCACCATGGCGCGCACCTGCGCCACTTTGAACATTCCTTTTGTCACGATTTCAACGGATTACGTATTTTCCGGCACAGGATCCGCGCCATGGAAGCCGTCGGACCCCGTTGGGCCGCTGGGCGCTTACGGGCGGTCCAAACTTGCGGGTGAGCGTGCGGTTCTGGATGCGGGCGGCAGCGCCGCGATATTGCGCACAAGCTGGGTGTTTTCTGCCCACGGCCTCAATTTCGTCAAAACCATGCTGCGGCTGGGGGCGGAACGGGATGCGCTGAACATCGTGGCCGACCAGATTGGCGGGCCGACGGCAGCGGGCGACATTGCGGCGGCCTGCGTCACAATTGCCAGAGCGCTGATAGACACGCCCCGCGCCCCTGCGCTTTATCATTATGCAGGCACACCCGACGTCAGTTGGGCCGATTTTGCCCGCACGATTTTTGACATGGCAGGGATCGACTGTACCGTGACCGACATTCCGTCCAGTGCCTATCCGACTCCGGCAATGCGACCAAAAAACTCGCGTCTGGACTGTCGTGCTCTGACCCGCACTTTCGGGATCGAACGGCCCGACTGGCGTGTTTCGCTGCGTGCGGTGCTGTCAGAACTGCAGGCGATATAGGCCGCACAACCAAAGCAATATACCAACCGATCCGAATTTATCGTATTTCTACCACAGTCTTGCCCTTCGCGGCCCCTATGCAGGCCCATAGTCAGTTCAAAGGAAAGTTATATGTCCCAGCGTAAAGGTATCATTCTGGCGGGTGGATCGGGCACGCGGCTGTATCCGATAACGATGGGCATTTCGAAACAGCTTTTGCCGATCTATGACAAACCGATGATCTATTATCCGATTTCGGTGCTGATGCTGGCGGGCATCCGCGACATTGCAATGATCACCACGCCCCAGGATCAGGAACAGTTCAAACGCACGCTTGGCGATGGCAGCCAGTGGGGCATTTCACTAAGCTATATTGTGCAACCCTCGCCCGACGGGTTGGCGCAGGCCTATCTTCTGGCCGAGGATTTCCTGGATGGCGCGCCTTCGGCCATGGTGCTGGGCGACAACATCTTTTTTGGTCACGGCCTGCCTGAATTGCTTGCCGAGGCGGACACGCAGGCAAGTGGTGGCACCGTGTTCGGCTATCACGTGTCCGATCCTGAACGCTATGGCGTGGTCAGTTTCGACAAAAACGACAAGGCCGTCGCGATTGTCGAAAAACCCGAAGTGCCGCCTTCGCGCTATGCGGTAACTGGGCTATATTTTCTGGACAGCGACGCGCCCCGCCTTGCCCGCGACGTAAAACCATCCGCCCGCGGAGAGCTTGAGATTACGACATTGCTGGAAATGTACCTGCACGCTGGCAAGCTGACGGTGAAACGGATGGGGCGCGGTTATGCGTGGCTGGATACCGGCACCCACGCCAGCCTGCTGGATGCGGGCAATTTCGTGCGGACGTTGGAACGCCGCCAGGGCTTGCAAACCGGGTGTCTGGACGAAATTGCCTATGCGTTGGGCTGGATCAGCGCCGACCAATTGTCAGAGCGCGCCGATATGTTCGCCAAGAACGATTACGGCGTTTACCTCAAGGGCATTCTGCGCTGATCAGAACAGGGCTGCGATGGCGCGGGCGGTATCGTTCATCCGGTTGGAAAAGCCCCATTCGTTGTCGTACCAGCCGACAACGCGCACCAACCCACCTGTGGTCACCGAGGTTTGTGGCCCTGCGACACAGCAGGAATGCGGATCGTGATTGTAATCGATCGAAACGAACGGATCGGTTTCAAATGACATGATGCCCGCCAGCGGCCCGCTTGCCGCATCGCGCAGCGCTGTGTTGACCGCATCGGCCGTGGCTGCGCTTTCGGGAACAAAACACAATTCAACCATAGACACATTGGGCGTTGGCACGCGCACCGCCGATCCTTCCAGCTTGCCCGCCAGTTGCGGCAGAACCAGCCCGATGGCCTTGGCCGCGCCTGTTGTCGTCGGGATCATCGACAACGCCGCCGCGCGCCCGCGATACAGATCGCGATGCGGGCTGTCATGGGTCGGCTGATCGCCTGTATAGGCGTGGATTGTCGTCATGTAACCGGTTTTTAGGCCCACCGTCTGATCCAGCACCATGGCCATTGGGGCCAGGCAATTCGTGGTGCAGGACGCGTTGGAAATGATCTTGTCACCGGCAACAAGCGTTTGATGATTTACACCGTAAACAATCGTGCGATCCGCATCTTTGGCGGGGGCCGATACCAGCACCCGCTTGCTGCCATTTTTCAGATGCAGCGCTGCTGCGTCGCGGCTGGTAAAGTGGCCGGTACATTCATAGACGATATCAACACCGCCCCAGGGCAGCTGATCCGGGTCTTTCTGATTGGTCAGGGCGATGGTGTGGCGCCCGGCTGTCAGGGTTGTGCCATTCAGCGCGATATCACCGCGAAACCGGCCGTGAACGGAATCGACCTTAAGCAAATGCAACAGGGTTTCCGGCGGGGTCAGATCGTTGACCGCGACCACCTGAATGTCGGTGGCATCCTGCTCGACCAGGGCGCGCAAGACACAGCGCCCGATCCGGCCGAACCCGTTGATAGCGATCCGCGTCACCATGATTTCCCCCTTTTGTCACAAAGCACATGTTAGCGCTAACTTAGTCGATACATAGCTTACTGGCAGGGTAAATGGCAAGTTATTCCTTGTCACACACAGGTCAGATCGTGCACATGTGACCGCGTTCAATACCTGCTGACTGGCGATCAGGGGCGCGGGACCGTTCGCGCCTCCAGCCGTTCCAGATTGACGATGGTGGACAGCATCAACCGGTCCTGGCTCCAGTCGCCGGGGCGCTGGATGGCCACAGTTCCAAACACCAGCAACGCCACCAGCGGCACCTGCACAAACCGGAACAGGTTGCGCCCGTCACGCGGCAGTGTCGTGTTCAACATCGATGTCACGCGGTAGCGCAGGAACCGCGCAGAATTCGAACTGAACGGATCAAGATCAATGCGGACGAAGGCGACATTGGGAATAAAGCGGTGCGACCGGCTGCGAATGCCATCCTGACACACCCGCAACAGGCAGTCGCAATAGGAATTCGCATCGAATTTATGGCGTGCCAATATGGTCTGATCGCAGGCCAGTTCACGCAAATGCCCGATGCTGCGCTTCCAGATCAGAAAGGCCGGGTTCCAGAAAAATAACGGTTTCAGCGTTTCCAGCCCGATTTCCCATTCCACATCTCCCTGCCGGATATGCTGAAACTCGTGCGCCAGCGCCATGCGAAGATCATCGCTGTTTTCCAGCATCTTGGTGGGAATGACGATGAACCGGTGCCACGGACTGCGGGTTGAAAACGGGACAGAGACCGTATCACTCAGCCGCAACTGGACATTGCCGAACTGACGCCATTTGTAACTGCGCCGGATCAGGTTGCGCAACTGAACGGCGCTGGCCAGAACCCGCAGCGTCAGCACGCTGAACCCCGCCAGCAGAAACAGGGCTGCCGTGATGCCCAGCGGTGTTTTCAGCGTCACCAGTTCATGGGTCAGCCGGTCGCGAAATCCGATAATGTCGGCAAAGGCCGTGGCCTTCATTTCTATCCGCCCATCCAGATACTGGGCAACGACGAAATCCGAAAGGTTGGGCACGAAGCGGTTGCCGATTATGCCGGTGCCAAGCGCATATTGAAAACCGGCAGCGATGAACGGGCTTAGCGCAACGGCAAAAAACAGGCTGTTGATCAGGCGCAACTGCGTGCCAAAGGCATGGCGCAATCCGGCCAGACGCATCAGCGACCACGCAACCATCCACAGGATGACGGCCGCGACCAGCAAAATATTCGCATTGATATAGGCATTCAGAAAGGCATCAATCAGTGTCATTTTTCAACCTCTTGTCCAATAACGCCCGTATTTCCTCTAATGCCTCTTCCGATATGCCCTGATCATCGACCAACCGCGCAACCAGCGACGCGGGCGTGCCATCAAACAGCTTGTTTGACAGATCGCGCAGGGATTTTGACTGGTATTCTTCCTTGGCCAGCACAGGTTTATAGACAAATGTCTGTCCCGTTTTCTTGCTGGTCACAAATCCCTTCTGCTCCATGATGCGCAGAATTGTGGCCGCCGAAGTATAGGCTAGGTTGCGCGACGGGTCTAGGTTGGCCAGTACGTCCCTGACCGTCCCCTCGCCTAGGGTCCAAAGCTCGGTCATGAACTCAAGCTCGACCTCGGTCAGGAATTCGTTTTTCTTTTTGGGTCTCATCCGCGCCCCGGTCCTGATGTTGCATCCTCTTCGGCTGTAAGATCAGTAGAACCGATCCCGCGCCATTTTCCAATGTCGAATTTGGCCATCCGCTCAGACCTTCCAGAAACAGAACACGCCCCACGCGATGCTGATCGCCAGCGGCGCCCAAAGCGGCATACCCATAAGCCCAAGCCAGGCAAGGAATATGTAGACCGTGCCCAGCAGCGAAATAAACAGCCGGTCACCGCGCGTTGTGGTCAGGCCCAACACGCCCTTGCGTTCGCCGCCACCGGGATATTTGATTTCAATCACCGTCAGTATCCCGATTGCGGTGAAAATCCCGATGAACACCAGCGCCGTGGGCCATGTCCATGCCATCCATCCCAGCATTTTCGCCCCCTTTCCTATACGCGCCCAAGGGCAAAACCCTTGGCGATGTAGTTGCGCACAAAATAAATCACGACCGCTCCGGGGATGATCGTCAGCGTGCCGGCCGCCGCCAGCAGGCCCAGTTCATACCCCGCGCTGGACGCGGTTTTTGTCATCGTGGCTGCAATCGGTTTTGCCTCGACCGCAGTCAGGGTCTTGGCCAGCAGCATTTCCACCCACGAGAACATGAAACAGAAAAACGCGGCCACACCGACACCCGCCTTGATCGACGGCAGAAAGATGGTCACGAAAAACCGCGGAAAGCTGTAGCCGTCGACATAGGCGGTTTCGTCCAGTTCCTTGGGCACGCCCCGCATGAACCCTTCCAATATCCAGACCGCCAGCGGGATGTTGAACAGGCAGTGCGCCAGCGCCACGGCGATATGCGTATCAAACAGGCCAACGGATGAATAAAGCTGAAAGAACGGCAGGGCAAACACCGCCGCAGGGGCCATCCGGTTGGTCAGCAGCCAGAAGAACAACTGCTTGTCGCCCAGAAAGCGATAGCGCGAAAACGCATAGGCAGCAGGCAGGGCGACAGCGATGGAAATCACAGTGTTCAAAGACACATAGAGGATCGAGTTGATGTAACCCCAATACCAGCTGGGATCGGTAAAGATCACCGCGTAGTTTTCCAGCGTGAAGGTTTGCGGAAACAGGGAAAACCCCGAAAGGATTTCGTTTGTGGTCTTAAAGCTCATCGCGACCAGCCAGTAGATGGGCAACAGCAGGAACAGGATGTACAGGATCGGGATCAGGCTGCGCTTTTTCATTTTGCGTCGTCCTTTGTCATCAGCGTGTAGAACAACCAGGACACCAGCAATGTGATGGCGAAATAGATCAGCGACATCGCCGCCGCCGGCCCCAGATCGAACTGGCCCAACGCGATCTTGACCAGATCAATCGACAAGAGGGTCGTTGAATTACCCGGGCCTCCGCCTGTTAAAACAAAGACTTCCGTGTAGATATTAAAGCTGTCCATAAACCGCAGAAGGATTGCGATGGTCAGCACCTGTTTCATCTTGGGCAACTGAATATAGCGAAACACCGACCATGCGCTGGCCCCGTCGATCTTGGCCGCCTGATAATAGGCGTCCGGGATCGACACGAGGCCGGCATAGGACAGCAAAACCACCAGCGACGTCCAGTGCCAGACATCCATGGTGATGATCGTGGCCCACGCCGCAAAGGGGTTTTGCGTCATGTCATAGTCAATACCCAGCGTATGGTTCATCAGATATCCTAGGAGGCCGATGTCAGGCAGGGTAAAGATGTTCCACATGGCCCCGACCACGTTCCACGGGATCAGCATGGGCAGCGCCATCGTCACCAGACAGACAGGCACCCAGAACCCCTGCCGCGGCATGGAGAGTGCTATGATGATACCCAGCGGAATCTCGATCAGCAGGATCAGACCGGTGAACAGAAACTGCCGCCCCAAAGCGGCATGGAAGCGTTCCGAATTCAGCAGTTCCTCGAACCAGCGCAGCCCTTCCCAGAAAAACTGGTTGTTGCCAAAGGTTTCCTGCACCGAATAATTCACCACCGTCATCATCGGGATCAGCGCGTTGAAGGCGACCAACAACAGCACCGGCAGCACAAAGAACCACGCTTTGTGGTTTTGCGTTTTCATGCGTCACCTCCTGTGTCGGGTCGGGTTGCGATCCAGCCGTCGCGGTAAAGGCGGGTTTTTTCGGGGGCCAGATTCAGAAACACCTCGCTGCCCTGTTCGGGCACGGCGCCTTCGATCACGGCCTTGATCTTGGTGTCTCCGGCCATCGCCTCGACCACATTGTGACGCCCCACATCCGAGATTTTGCGCACGCGCGCTGGAATACCGGATGCGGCAATACTCACGAATTCGGGGCGCACACCGATCTGCATGTCGCCAGTGTCAGCGCCGTCTATTTTTCCTTCAAGATCAATCTTCATCCCGTTGAAAAAAGTAGCTTTATCGCGGATTTCGCAAGGCAGGATGTTCATTCCGGGCGATCCGATGAAATGGCCGACAAAGGTGTGGGCGGGGCGATCAAACAGTTCTACGGGGGTGCCGATCTGCACAATCTCGCCATCCTGCATCACCACCACCTGATCGGCAAAGGTCAGCGCCTCGGTCTGGTCATGGGTGACGTAGATCATCGTGGCGCGCACTTTCTGATGCAGTTCTTTCAGCTTGCTGCGCAGCTTCCATTTCAGGTGCGGATCGATCACCGTTAACGGCTCGTCAAACATGACGACATTCACATCGTCACGCACCAGCCCCCGCCCCATCGAAATCTTTTGCTTGTTGTCCGGTGACAGCCCGGCGGCACGCGTGCCCAACATTTCGGTCACGTCCAGCATCTCGGCAATCTCGTGCACGCGTTCGGCCACGCGGGCCTCGGCCACGCCGCGATTGCGCAAGGGAAAGGCCAGATTGTCGAATACCGTCATCGTGTCGTAGATCACCGGAAACTGGAACACCTGCGCGATGTTGCGCTTGTCCGGCGGCAGATGCGTCACATCGCGGTCATCAAACAGGATACGACCTTCGGACGGGGCAAGTAGCCCTGAAATGATGTTCAACAGCGTAGATTTACCGCATCCCGAAGGGCCAAGCAGCGCGTATGCCCCGCCATCCTGCCAATCCAGATCAATCTTTTTCAGCGCGAAATCATCCGGCCCCTGCGGGTTCGAGTAATAGCTGTGGCGCAAGTTGGAGAGCGTGATTTTTGCCATGATCCTAACCCCTTACGCCACGATCTTGCCGTCGGGTGCGAAATAGAAACACGCGGACGGGTCCAGATAGAACATGTGGGTTTCACCCACCTTGAACGGATGTACCCCGTGGGACAACGATACCCAGTCGCCCGCGTCCATCCGGAAATGCGCACTGCTTTCCGATCCGCTGAGTTCGGTCACCAGCACTTGGCCATCAAGGGCGATGGAACAGGATTTTGTCGGCACCGGGCTGACGTGATGGGGGCGTATGGCCACGGTATAGGTGCCATCCGCCAGTGCGGCGGCATCCCCCGCCATCGGCCAGGTGGTTTGCGATGTCAGGCGCGCGGTGTCGCCCTGTTTTGTCACGGTTGCAAAATTGATCGGCGGATCCGAAAAAACCTGTGCCGAAACAAGATCTTGCGGCGCGCGGTAAATCTGGGCCGTGGGGCCGAACTGGGTCACAGACCCGTCATTCATCAACCCGGTCATGCCGCCCAGCAACAGCGCCTCTTCGGGTTCGGAGGTGGCGTAAACCACAACCGCGCCACGGCCTGCGAAAATCTCGGGCAGTTGTTCGCGCAATTCCTCGCGCAATTTGTAATCCAGATTGGCCAGCGGTTCATCCAGAAACACCGCCTTGCTTTCCTTGGCGATGGCGCGGGCCAGCGCGGTACGCTGCTGTTGTCCACCGGACAGCTCGTGCGGGCGGCGGCCCAGCATCGGGCGCAGTTGCAGCACATCGGCGGCCTGTTCCACCCTGCCCTGAATTTCGGATTTAGCCATGCCCGCCACGCGTAACGGCGAAGCAATGTTGTCAAAAACGCTCATGTGCGGGTAATTGACGAAAAACTGGTGCACGAGGGAAATGTTGCGTTTCTGCGTGTTCAGCCCGGTCACATCCACGCCGTCAAACAGGATCGTCCCGCCGGCGATCGGATCCAAACCCGTCATCATCTTGATCAGCGATGTCTTGCCCGCGCCCGTCTGCCCCAGCAGAACGTTGAAATGGCCCGGTTCCAGCACCATGCTTGTCTCTTTGATGTGGACTTTGCCGTTCACGACTTTGGTAATGTTCTTGAGTTCTACGGCCATGCGCGATGGTGCCCCGGCTAGGTGGTGGTGATGGTGCGTCAAATCGGCCGGGACCAAAAAAGGCCCCGGCCAGTGTGTATGCGCCCAAGTGGGTCAGGCGCACAGGGAGAACCGTTTAGTTCGCCGCCCAGCGCGCCACCAGTTCGTCATAGTTGACGGTCTGGCCTTGCGGCTTTTCATTGTCGAGCTTGGGCTTGGCACCACCGTTGGCAAACCACCATTCCGCGTCTTTTTCTTCGTTCAGACGCGGACCGCAGCCGCCATAGATGTTGGCGGCCTCATCGGCGGCCTGCATCCGGGACATGGTGATATCCATTTCCTCGGCCAGACGATCCATTGCTTCCTGTGGCGTAAACGCGCCAGAGTTCACATCGCCGATCTGTTGCCACCAGATTTGCGCCAGCTTGGGGTAATCCGGCACGTTGATGCCCGTGGGCGACCATGCCACACGATCCGGCGACCGGTAGAATTCGACCAGACCACCCAGTTTGGGGGCGCGTTCGCTAAAGCTGTCGTGATTGACGGTGCTGTTGCGAATAAAGGTCAGGCCAACATGCGATTTCTTGGTATCCACGGTTTTGGACACCACGAACTGGGCATAAAGCCACGCCGCCTGTGCGCGATCCAGCGGGGTGGACTTGAGAATTGTCCAGGATCCCACGTCCTGATAGCCGACCTTCTGGCCTTCTTCCCAATAGGGGCCGTGGGGGCTTGGCGCCATCCGCCACAACGGGTTGCCTTCGTCATCGACGGTGTTGTTGCCTTCCGATTTCGGCTTGACCATGTCGGCGGTAAAGGCGGTGTACCAGAAGATTTGCTGGGCAACGTTGCCTTGTGCCAGTGCGGGCAGCGACTGATAGAAGTCATAAGATGCCGCACCGGGGGGTGCATAGGCGCGCAGCCATTCATCCCATTTGCGGATCGCATAAACCGCCGCAGGGCCGTTTGCCGCCCCGCCGCGCGTTACCGACGCACCGACAGGGTTACAGGTACCCGCTTCCATCCGGATACCCCATTCGTCGATCGGAATACCGTTGGGTTCGCCCTTTGATCCGGCACCGGCCATCGACAGCCAGGCATCGGTCATCCGCCAGCCCAGATCGGGCGCGCGTTTACCGTAATCCATGTGGCCATAGATGGTCGTTCCGTCGACTTCCTTGACGTCGTTGCTGAAAAACTCGGCGATATCTTCGTAAGCGGACCAGTTGACCGGCACACCCAGATCATAGCCGTATTTTTCCTTGAACGCAGCTTGCAGATCCTCGCGGTCGAACCAGTCCTTGCGGAACCAGTAGAGGTTGGCAAATTGCTGGTCGGGCAACTGATAAAGGTCGCCATCGGGGCCGGTGGTGAACTGGATGCCCATGAAATCGGCCAGATCAAGGCCCGGATTGGTGACACTTGCGCCATCGCCTGCCATGAAGTCGGTCAGGTTATAGGCCAGTTGCAACCGCGAATGGGTGCCGATCAGATCACTGTCATTGACATAGGCGTCATAGAGGTTCCGGCCGGTCTGCATCTGGGTTTGCACCGCCTGCACCACTTCGCCTTCGCCCAGAATCTGGTGATTGACCTTGATACCGGTTATTTCCTCGAACGCTTTGGTCAGCACTTCGGATTCGTAGGAATGTGTCGGAATGCCTTCGGACAACACGTTGATTTCCATGCCGGCATAGGGCTGCGCCGCGTCGATGAACCACTTCATCTCGGCCATTTGTTCGTCCTTGCTCAGGACAGACGGTTGAAATTCCTGATCAATCCAGCGTGTGGCGGCGGCTTCGTCGGCCATAGCTGTCGTGGACCCCGCGATCACGGCAGATGCCGCAACTGCGGAGAGCAGATACTTACGCATCTTGTCTCCTCCCTTGAGATTTGGTGCCGGTTTCCATCCGGCTGAGCCAGTGTGGTTCCAACACCGGCTTTTTGTCAAACTAAATTTTTAGTAGACAGTTCAACCGATATAAACTGGGCCTGACCGGACCTGAAAACTACTTAAGGTATCGGCCATAACACACTGTTATACCGACAATATGTCTTTATAGTCTTCACGCAGGACATTCTTTTGCACCTTGCCCATCGTATTCTTGGGCAGTTCCGGCAGCACAATCAGTTTTTGCGGATGCTTGAAGCGCGCCAGCTCGGATTTGATGGATCGGGTGATTTCATCCAGATCAGGTGAAGCCCCGCGTTTGGGCACGACGATTGCCACAACACCTTCGCCGAAATCCGCGTGGGGCACGCCGATCACCGCGCTTTCCTGCACGCCGGGCTGATCGTCGATCACCATTTCGATTTCCTTGGGATAGATGTTGTACCCCCCGGAAATAATCAGATCCTTGTCGCGTCCGACGATGTAGATATATCCGTCTTCGTCGATGCGCCCCAGATCGCCGGTCAGGAAAAACCCGTTGTCGCGCAATTCGGCGGCGGTTTTTTCGGGCATCTGCCAATAGCCCTTGAACACGTTTGGCCCGCGCACCTCGATCTGGCCAATTGTGCCCTGATCCACATCGGCGCCATCGGCATCCGTTATCCGGACCTCGACCCCCGGCAGGGGAAACCCGACACTGCCCACACGCCGTTCCCCTTCATATGGGTTGGACGTGTTCATATTTGTTTCGGTCATGCCGTAACGTTCCAGAATACGGTGGCCGGTGCGTTCGAAAAACGCGGTGTGGGTTTCGGCCAGCATCGGGGCCGAACCGGACACGAACAACCGCATATGTGCAGCCACTTCGCGGGTGAATTCCGGCGTATCCAGCAGGCGGGTGTAAAAGGTTGGCACGCCCATCATGGATGTGGCGCGCGCCATTTCGTGCACAACCTGCCCCACATCGAATTTCGGCAGGAAAATCATTGCCCCGCCCGCCAGAAGGATCACGTTCGTCGCCACAAAAAGCCCGTGAGTGTGAAAGATCGGCAGGGCGTGCAGCAACACATCACGGTCGCTGAACTGCCAGTACTCCACCAGCGTCTGCGCATTGGACAACAGGTTCTCCTGGGTCAGCATCGCGCCCTTGGATCGTCCCGTTGTTCCGGATGTATAAAGGAACGCAGCCAGATCATCACTGCTGCGTGCCACAGTATCAAAGCTGTCGGGCTGCGCCTGTGCCTTGTCCACGATGCCGCCGGTGCCGTCATCGTTCAAGATATCCAGCGCCGCACCGCAGGCCGCTGCAATCGGGGCCAGCGTTTGCGCGCGCGCATCGGGGCACAGGACCAGACGTGCGCCGCTGTTTTCGATAAAATAAGCTAGTTCCGCTTCTTTATAGGCAGTGTTCAGAGGCAAAAACACCAATCCGGCCTGCACACAAGCGGCGTAAACGGCCAGCGCCTCGGGCGATTTGTCGATTTGTACCGCCAGCCTGTCGCCCGCCACCAGCCCCGCATTTGAAAACACATGGGCAAACCGCGCCGTCATCGCCAGAAAATCGCGATAGCTCAGAACGCCTCCATCCGGCAGCAGCAGGAAATCCGCATCGCTCCCCTGATGGGTTCCGAACAATGTATCATAAAGCGGGTTCGCCATATTCCGGCCTCCGAATTCTTTAGCGTTTGATGCGGGTTGCGTTGCGTGCCTGCGCCTTGACCGCGGACGAGGCGACCACCTGCCCCCCCGTGGTAAATGCCTGTACGTTTTCAGCGATTTTGGACAGATCGTACAGGTAATTCACCATTGCGCCCTTGGATTGTGCCTGCCCTTTGGCGGACAGATCGGCCTTGGCATGAACCGCGTGCACCATTGCCCCGTTGCCCAGATGGAACCGTGCCACCGGATCGATCGGCATGCCATCCAGCCGTTTGGCGTTCAGCAGGAAATCAGCGGCCACTTCGTCAATTTCGGCATCCGGGTTCAGTTCGTTCTTGTCCACGCTTTCCATCCATGCCGCCAGCCCCGGAATAGGCGACAGGGTCACAAAGGTTTTCAACCCCGGCAGATCACGGGCCAGATCACCTGCCACCTGTTTGATCAGCGAGTTGCCAAAGGAGATGCTGGCCAGCCCGGCCTGACAGTTAGAGATCGAATAGAACACGGCGGTATCCGCCTCTTGCGGGGGCAGTTCGGTGCGGTCTTCTGTCAGAACCGAATGGATCGAACTGGGCACACCGCGGGTCAGCGCGACCTCGACGAAAATCAGCGGTTCGTTTGGCATTGAGGGGTGAAAAAATGCAAAGCACCGCCGGTCGCTAGGCAGCAGACGGGCGCGCAGATCGTCCCAGCTGTCGATGGCGTGCACGGCCTCGTATGCGATGATCTTTTCCAGAATCTGCGCCGGACTGTCCCAGTTGACGGGGCGCAGCACCAGAAAGCCACGGTTGAACCACGACGCAAACAGGTGGCGGAAATCCAGATCGACAGGGGCCAGTTCGGGGTGGTCGCGCACCAGTTTCAGCAGATCGGCGCGCATTGCCACCAATTGCCCCGTCGCCCCCGGAACCTGGTTCAGACGGCGCAGCATTTCCTGACGCGGCGCTTCGGCCGCTTCGACAAAGGCGCGATAGGTGGCTTTGGTCTGATCCGCCTCGTACGCATCCAACGCGGCGCGCACCTGATCGGGCTGAATATCCATATCCTGCGCCAGCATCAGGAAAAACGCCTTTTTCTCGGCGTCTTCCATCGCGTGGTACCGGTTCAGGATTTGCTGGGCCAGCACCATGCCCTGCACTTCGTCGTGATTGCGCACCAGATCGCGCATCATTTCATCCAGCGGGGCACCGCTGTCGGCCTGCTGTGCCAGCGGTTTTGTCGCCCGCTCAAACACGGTCGACAGAAGATCGGCAAGCAGGCTCATAACGCGGGTCCCATCACCGCATCGGGCAGCCATGTCGCAATGCCCGGAAACAGGCACAACAGAATGATCGCAACGACCATACAGGCGACAAAGGGCAGCGATCCCAAAAGGATGGTCTTGAGCTTGATGTCAGGGGCGATGCCGTTGATCACGTAAAGGTTCAGACCCACCGGCGGCGAAATCAAACCGATTTCCATGTTGATCGTCAGAATGACGGCAAACCAGATCGGATCGAACCCGGCGGTTGTGATGATCGGCAACAGGATCGGGGCCGCCATCAGAATGACCGCGACGGGGGGCAGGAAAAAGCCCGCAATCAGCAGGAACACGTTGATCGCCCCCATCAGCACCCAGCGGTTCACATCCAGCGTGCCGATCCATTCGGCAATCGACTGGGTGATGAACAGGCTGGACAGCATGTAGGAAAAAACGCCCGCGGCGGCGATGATGAACAGGATCATCACGCTTTCCTTGGTGCTGTCGCGCAGAACAACCCATAGATCGCGCGGGTTCCACAACCGGTAGATCACCATCGCAATGATCAGGCACAGCAACGCGCCCACGGCTGCCGTTTCAGATGGCGTCGCAACGCCGCCATACATGGCGTAAAGAACGCCAATGATGATCACCAGAAACGGAACCACCCGGGGCAGGATTTCGAATTTCTCGCGCCAGCTATAGCTGGTGGATTGCAAAAGCTGGGCGTTGCCCGACCGCGCCGTAGAATAAAGCGACCATGCCATGAACAACGTCACCAGCAACAGGCCGGGAAAGACACCGGCCAGAAACAGCCGCCCGATCGATACCTCGGTTGCGATGCCGTAGACGATCATCGTGACCGATGGCGGGATCAGGATACCCAATGTGCCCCCGGCGGCGATCGACCCGGCGGCGACACCATCGGGATAGCCGCGCTTGCGCATCTCGGGGATACCCATCTTGCCGATGGCGGCACAGGTTGCAGGGCTTGAGCCCGACATGGCGGCAAACAGGGCACAGGCCCCCAGATTGGAGATCACCAGCCCCCCCGGCACCCGGGTCAGCCAGCGCTCCAGCGCCTCGTAAAGATCAGCACCGGCGCGGGTCGAGGCGATGGACGCCCCCATGATGATGAACATCGGAATGGACAGAAGGGCAAAATTATCCAGCTTGCCGAACAGGATTTCCGGCATCAGTTCAAGGCTGCGCACGCCATCGAACACAATCAGGAAACCGCCCGATACGATCAGCAGGCCCAGCGCGACCGATACGCCGGAAAACAGCACGAATATGGTGAAAAACGCAACCAGTCCGGCCAGTGTAAGCGGATCCATTATGCGTCCTCCAGCCCGAATGGCGCATCAATCCTGAGCAGGACAGCGACCAGATCGGCGATCAGTTGCAGACCCAGAAGGGCGAAACCGACAGGCAGGGCGGCATAGGGGATCCAGAGGCGCACGGCCCAGATTGTATCGGACGTCCAGCCGCGTGACCACGCAAGGTGCCAGTAATCATAGCCGTAATAAAGCATCACCGCGACAATCACGATTGACGTGGTCAGCGTGACGATGCACAGGGCCAGCCGCCAGCGCGACGGCAACATCAGGGGGATCAGATCCACGTTCACATGGCCGCGCAGGCGCTGCACATAGGGCAAGCCGATCAGGGTGGCCGCGATGACAAGGTAAATCACCATCTCGGTCTGCCAGACCGTTGATCCGTTCAGCACAAAGCGCACAAAGATCATCTGGCAGGTAATTCCAACCGCCAGAACGATCATCGCCGCAGAACACCATCCAGCCACGGTGGATATGGCTGCAACGCCTCGTAGAAACCGGTTGTCGCCCGTCTTGGCAACGCTGGTCGATAGCTGGCCCGACATGTGCCGACCCCCTGTTTTTCGTGTTGATTTCGTTATTCAGGTCGGGATGGGGCACATGTTTTGCGCCCCATCCGTGATCTTTACGTCAGATCAGATCATTCAACGGCAAGCGCCATGTCCAGCAATGCCTGACCATCGGGTACATCTGCCACGAACGCGGCATAAGATGTGGTTTTCGCCAGTTCACGCCATGCGTCGAAATCGGCCTGAGTCATTTCGGCAATTTCAACACCGTTGTCGGCAAACACCTGTGCCGATGCCGCGTCTTCATTCTTGGCTTCTTCCAGATAGAACGCTTCGGCCTTGGCCGAAGCAGCCAACAAGGCATCCTGCTGTTCGGCGGTCAGGCCTTCAAAGGTCGATTTGTTCATCAACAGCGGCTGGTACATGAACCACAGCGCCACATCTCCGGCAGGCGTGTAGCAAGACACCTGTTCGTAAATCCGGTAGGATACAAATGACGACGACGATGTGTTGGCCGCGTTCAGAACGCCGGTCTGCATCGCATTGTAGATTTCCGAGCTGGCCATCGACGCGATCGAGGCCCCTGCCCCTGCCAGCATCTGTTCGAACGCCTTGCCCGCCGCGCGGGTTTGCAACCCGGCTACGTCTTCGGGTTTGGTGATGCATTTGTCTTTGCCCGCAAAGCCGCCGGCAAGGTATCCGTGCACCAGAACCATCACATCATCTTCGGCCATCTTGGCCTCAAGCGCTTCCATGAACGGGCTATCCGCCAGGCGCGCGGCATGATCGTGGTTTTTCACCAGGCCGGGCATCAGTGTCAGGTTATAGGCCGGTTGCTGGCCGCCTGCGTAAGACAGCGGCAGAACAGTCATGTCCAGCTGGCCACGGCTAAGCGGCTTGTACTGCTCGCGCGGTTTGAACAGCGATTTCGATCCGAAAATCTTGATCTCAAGATCGACATTCGCGGCGGCAACCTCGTTTGCGACGATCTCGGCCACCTTGTGGCGGATGTCGCTGTTGGACCATTGGTGCGACAGGCGCAATTCGGTGGCAGACACGGCGCTGGCCGCCAACAGGGCAACGGCAGCAACGCCGGATGCGAATAGGTTCTTCATGGTATCCTCCCAGATAGACAGGTCCGAAAACGATGCGGACCATTGCGAGCAAGTAACCGCATCCGTGCATTCCATGTCAACCTTTTTGTATACAAGAATACTAAACTTGCATTTTCATAGGGCCGCTGCTAGGAAACCTCATGGATAAACGCCGTGCCGATATCATTGCCGAAGAACTGGAACAGCTGATCCTCACATCGGGATTTTCTGATGGCGAACGGCTGGACGAAATCAAGCTGGCAGAGCGTTTTGGCGTGTCGCGCACGCCGCTGCGCGAGGCGTTTCAAAAGCTGGCCACATCCGGTCTGGTCAATCAGGTGCCCCGCCGTGGCGTATTCGTGCGCCAGCCCGGACCGGTTGAATTGC
The DNA here is from genome assembly GCF_051013555.1 of Sulfitobacter sp. TBRI5. Lineage (NCBI taxonomy): Bacteria > Pseudomonadati > Pseudomonadota > Alphaproteobacteria > Rhodobacterales > Roseobacteraceae > Sulfitobacter > Sulfitobacter sp. TBRI5. The sequence continues at coordinate 3,813,119 of NZ_CP112884.1, forward strand.
TGCAGATGTTCGAAGTGATGGCCGAGCTTGAGGCCGCCTGCGGGCGCTTTGCCGCGCTGCGCATTTCAGACGAGGCGCTGGAACAGCTGGAGCAGGCCAATCTGAAGTGCCAGACAGCGGTGTCAGAGCAGAACGCCAGCGAATACTATATTGAAAATGAACGATTTCATCATCTGATCTACGCGCAGTCGGGCAATGCCTTTCTGGAACAGGAAGCGCTGCGCCTGCACCGGCGGCTAAAGCCGTATCGCCGGCTGCAATTGAAACTGCGGGGGCGTATGCGCCAGTCGATGGACGAACATAACCAGATCGTGCGCGCCCTGCGCGACGGCGATGCCGATCGTGCAGCGCGGGCGTTGCGCGATCACGTGGCGGTACAGGGTGAAAAATTCCAGCATCTGATGGCGGGCCTGAAAACCGCGGCTGCGTAAGAAACCAGCCGAGAAATCAGGGCGTCAGAACCTCTGCCCTACATAGATATAGGTATAGTTTTCGCCGTCCCGGTTGCGCACCAGATCCACCGCCAAATCCATCGGAAACTTGCGACTAAGCCGGAACCGCCCGCCAATACCGGCGGCATATCTGATGTCCGTATCGCCGAGTTCTGAAAACGAATCCGCGGTGTTGCCGAACCCGCCGAAAACGGAATAACCGAACCGCGCACCCAACTGCCCCCGATAGGCAATCTGCGCCGAAAGCAACCGGTCGCCAAGTGTTTCAAACGCATTGTATCCGCGAAAGGCATCGCTACCGCCGATCGAACATTTTTCGAAAAACGGGGTGTTGTCGGTGACTCCACAGGCTGCAACCCGCATGGCGATCACCCCCGGCCCCAGACCGCTGATAAAGTGATCGAAGGTCAGAACCGCCTTTTCGAATTCCCGTGCGGCCCCGTCAACCGTACGGCCCTGCCCCGCCGTGACCTGCAAGTGCGACCCTTCGGTGGGGTATAATGAATCATCCCGGTAATCCGCAGCAAAGACCAGATTGACCGTGACAATGTTGAGATCGGCATCCGGCAGCAGATCTGACGGCAGCAACCCGGACCCGTCGCGCCGGATCTGCGTATCAAGCTGGCTGATTTCCAGACCGGCCGAAATGTGCCGGTTGAACCCGTATGATCCCGACAATAATCCCAGGCGGCCGCTTTGATTGATCGCAACCGGCACGCCCAGCGGAAAGGCGTCATAAAAGGCATCAACCTCGCCCAGAAAAAACGTGGTTTGCCAGCGGTTGTCGCTTAAGGAAAGTTTACCCCCTGCGCCATACCCGTTGGTGCCGTTCGAGGTTTTCAGCCCCGCCAGCCCCAAAAATGATGTGTTGGATCCGGCATCGCTCTGGAAAAGATAACCGCCACCCAGGGTAAGGCCGGTTCCGAACATCGGGCTGCGCATCGGTATAGGCGCAACAACAAATGAACCGTTGCCAAATCCGAACGGCGTGTCGGCCACCGCTTCCAGCGCACTGCGCCGATCAAGACCTTCCTGTGTATTGTCTGCAATACTGCCCGCATGGGCGTTCTGCACTGCCGTCAATGCAACCAGCAGTGCGCTTGCCGCGATCCTGATGCGCGATATCGCACAAAGCTTTTGCAGTCGACGAAACAGCAGATGCATGAAACGGTCCTTCCCGCCTGTGATCACGAGGCCAGATCAGTTTACACGTCACATGGCACCTGCGAAAGCCGTGCGCAGATTTTGGGTTGTCCACTGTTACATGAAAAAGGCGGGTCCGTTTCCGGACCCGCCCTGCGTATTTAATAATCAGTGCTCTGGTGTCAGCGTTTACTACGGCGTCTGCGGCCAACAAAGGCCATGCCGCCCAAACCCGCCAGCAGCAGTGGCATTGCCGCAGGCACCGGCACTTGCGACAGAACGATATTGATGTCGCCCGCGTAAGACCGGCACCCTGTTTGCGCGCAGCTTTGCGGTTTTTCGGTAAAATCAATCCATGTCGACAGGCCCAGCAGGGTCGCGTCCTTGTCGTTTGCGCCGATCCCGAATTATACCTTCAATGGATCACCGCGCAGGGAAATGTCATAGCTTCCCAGCGCCTCGCTTCCGGCAAGGGCCGTCATCATGCTGGATTTCGTCACATCCAGTTCGAAAAAGCGCCAGTCTGACCGGTCGCCGGCATAACCGGGCGCGTCTTTGTAGGTGCCCGGATCGGCGACTTCGGACATGTAGACTTCGACAAAGAATCCCTCGCCCGCAGCGTTCCTGACATTGCCGGTCAGCGTCGCCTCGTTACCGTTCACCGCAAAAATGCCGTGACCCGGCAGCGCGTTTTCAAAGGTGAAATGGTTTGGCTTGCTGCCAGATGATCCGCTGGGATTGCTGTTGCCAGAAAACCAAACACTGTGTTCGGGCTGACCACCTTCGTAATGGCTGAACGCTTTATAGGTTGACGCTGCGGCCGATCCGGCCGCCAGCATCAACGTCACAGCGGCCGCTGCGACGGTACTTTTGAAAAACATTGTATTCCCCCCTTGGATGCAGGTCTTTGGCTGTTTCCAACAGCGACCCACATCAGATTTCACTCATTAAACTAACGTGACGACGATGTTCGCAGTTTGCCGTAGGTGGGTATATGAAATTCACGAAGAACCGGCCCATTGGCGGGTTTTCAGGAACAATAAGGAAAAAGGATATCTATTGTTTCGGTACCTTTCATCCTCACTGTTGCGGCCCGTCCAGCGCATGCAACCCAGAGGATAAGCCGCTTCACATTCAAAACCTGGCATTGATTCGCCGGTCAGGTGCCGTCAGTTCAACCGTTTGGATCAGGTAAGGCATGGGCGCAGGCCATGACAAACGCCCCGCCAGTCAGGGCCTTTGATGTTTGTTTGCGGCGGCAAAACGTGCCAGAACCTTGGTCATCTTTAAGGAGTATTCGATATGCGGGCACATCGTATTTTTAAGGCCCTCTTTGCCGCTGGCTGTGTTGTCTATCTATCCAGCCCCGCAGCATTGGCCCAAATGGAGGCACATTGTCTGTTGGGACAGGCCAGCGATCCCGACAGGCAGGTTTTCACCTGCTCCGGGGGCTTGGTGATCGAACTCGAAGCTGCGGCGCAAATGGGGTTCACGACGGGCGATTCCGATGCGGACACGCTTGATCTGACAGGCGGGGCCGCCCTGATCGAGGTTACACCGGGCGGTTTTGCCCCGCAGATCAGAACGCCGCACGCCATCGCCGCCGTGCGCGGCACGGTTTACGCGGTGGATGTGACAGATACTGGCACGTCTGTCTTTGTTGTGCGCGGTCAGGTGGATGTCGGTGCGCTGTCAGATCAGGAAGCCCCCGTAGTTCTGGGGCCGGGCGACGGGGTGGACGTAACACCCGGCGAAACGCTGGAGGTTAAATCGTGGGGGGCGGCGCGGGTCGCGGCCCTGTTGGCGCGCTTTGGCAGATGATACGTCGAACACGTCTGCGCACGTTGCTGATTGCGCTTTTCGGTGCCCTGTGCGCCGCGATCTGGGCGATTTTCCTGTCACTTCCGCATCTCGGTGCGCGTGCCGGATTACTGGACCGGTTTGAATCCGGCCTGATCGACCTGCGCTTTTCTACGTTCGGCCCTGTCGACCTGCCCGGCGATGTTGTCGTGGTTGCCATAGACGATGCCGCGCTGGCCGATCCGGCGCTGGCCGCCATGACCGGGCGTGCGCGTCTGGCCCATGTCATCAACGCCATCGCGGCGCAAAACCCCAAGGTACTGGCAGTGGATGTCGTGCTGGCCGATGCGGGGGATGCCGCCGGCAATGCCGCGCTTGCCGAGGCCATCGGATCGCTGCCCAGCGTGATCGCGGCCGCGGGGACATTTCCGATTGTACAGGCCGGTTCTGGCCTGCCCGTGCTTGAAAACGAACTGTGGCCCCTACCCGTTTTCAGCGCCGCCGCGGACACCGGATGGGTCAACATTGCTACCGACGTTTCCGGCACACCGCGCCATATTCCCTTGATGTTTCTGACATCGCAGGGGCTGCAGCCGGCCCTGCCATTGCGCGCAGCCGCCCTGTTCAGCGCAGACACCCCGGAATTTGACAGGAATGTTCTGCGTCTGGGTGCCCGCGAGACGCGGCTTGATTTCGGGTTCCACATGCCGCTGCGTCTGGCGGGGCCAAGCGGCACGGTTGCGACGATACCGGCGCTGGATTTGGTTGAGGGGCGCGCGAACGGGCGTTTGAGCGGCAAAATGGTGGTTCTGGGCCTGACCGGCACAGGGCTGGGCGACAGGTTTCCAACCCCGTTTGATGGAAATACACCCGGCGTCGAACTGATTGCGACGGCCATTTCGCAGCTTTTGGGCGGGCCCGGTCTGGTGCGGGATGACACTGTGCGCCGCGTCGACGTGGCGATGGCTGCGAGCGTGGCATTTTTGTGCACGTTTATTGTGCTTGCCCTGTCCCTTGGGCCGGGCGTCACGTTGGCATTGGGCGTTCTGGGCCTTTGGATCGCTCTGATCTGGCTGGCCTTTCCGTTCGGCTGGTGGCTAAGCGCGGCGTTGCCGCTGCTGGCCACACTGCCGCCGGTGCTGGGAGCTGCGGGGATGCGCTATGTTCAGGAACGGCGCAGGTCGGCCATTACGGATCGCGCGGTTGTCGCGCTGAAGAAATTCCAATCACCCGCGCTGGCCGACATGATTGCCGATGATCCTGATTTTCTTTCCCGTCCAGTGACGCGCGATCTGGTGATCTTTTTTGTCGATCTCAGCGGTTTTACCCTGTTGTCGCAAACATTGGGGCCACAAGGCACCGAGAACTTTCTGAAGCGGTTCCATTCGGTTGTCGCACGGGAAGTGCACAAGCAAAATGGCATTGTTTTCAACTATATGGGTGATGGCGCGCTGGCCGTATTCGGGATGCGCGACACGCATCCCAATCCCGCCGATGACGCGATGAAAGCAGCGTTCGATCTGGTTGCAGCAATCGTTGCACTGGGGACATCTCAGGGGCTGGATGTGCCGCTGGGTTGCCGGATCGGCATACATTTCGGCCCCGTGGTCCTGTCCCGTCTGGGGGATGACCGGCAACAACAGGTATCCGTCACCGGAGACAGCGTGAACCTGGCCAGCCGCCTGATGGAAATCGCCAAGGCGCAGGGCGCATCCATTGTCGCAACTGCGGATGTGCTTTCCGCACTAAACGCGCGGCCAGAACGCGATGCCGCCGAAATCAAAACTGTCGAGGTGCGCGGACGTGCCGGCAATGTTGACGTGCATTTGTGGACGGTGTGATCGGCAGTGCGCCGCGTCAGAACCTGTCGGCTGCATAGCTTGAGAGGTCGATGTTGACCTGACGCCCCGATGCCAGATCTGTCACCATCCGCCCCAGACGCGGGCCAATTGTCATACCGATATGCTGGCCGCCATAGGCGTGAATGATGTTGGGCGCATTGCGCGCCTCGCCCAGAACCGGCAGGCTGTCCGGTGTTGTGGGGCGCCGCCCCATCCAGACATCATCGCGTTCGAATGTCAGCGCGGGATAGACCTGTTTCATCTGACGACGCAGCAAATCCAGCGGCGCCTGTGACATCGGCGCGTCAAGCCCGGCAAATTCGGCCACACCGGCGGCGCGCAAGAAACCGTCCATCGGGGTCAGCACGAATTTTGCGTCCGAAATCATGTAAGGGTTGGGTGCGGTGAAACTGGGCGCATACATCGACACGTGATAACCGCGCTCGGCTTCGAGCGGCATGCGAAGGCCCAGTTTCCTGGCCAGCGAACCAGACCACGCGCCCGCAGACAAAACAACCTTGTCCGCATCCAGACGCGCGCCGCCTTTCAACGTAACCGAAGGGGCATCACCCGGCGCAATATCGGCCACCTCGCCCGCGACAAAGTTGCCGCCTTGCGTACGGAAATGATCAAACAGCGCCGCGACATAGCGATCAGGTGCCGACAACCAAGCATAATCGCCAAAGACCGTGCCAAACGTATAGCGCGGCCCGATATTGGGATCGCGTTCAAGAATCCCCGCCCGATCCAGATAGGTCGCATGGATCCCGTGGGCGCGGCGCAATTCGATCGTCAGCGGCGATGCATCATAAGCGGCCCTGTCGGGATACAGGCTGACATAGTCGCCTGTGCGGATAAATTCGGCGGCAGGTGTGCCGGCGGCCAAAATCTGGTGCTGATCAACCGAATCCAAAGTCAGTTGTGCCAGTGCCCCGGCAATTTCGGTGACGCGTTGCACGGAGCTGTTTTTGAAAAACGGCACCAGCCAGGGCAGCAGTTTCGGCAGATAGCCCCAGCGCAGAAACAGCGGTGACGACGGGTTCAGCACCATGCCGGGGGCCTGTGTCATCAAACCGGGCGTGGCCACCGGAATGATCGCCGTGCGCGCGATCAGACCCGCGTTTCCATAGGATGTCTGATCACGCCCCCCCGGAACGATCCGGTCCACCAGCGTTACATCCCAGCCATCGCGCCGCAGCCATTCAGCAGATGACACACCGGTGATACCGGCCCCGATCACGAGAATGGATTTGCCCATGGTCTGCCCTTTTGCGTTCTGATGCGCCGCCTTTGGTCGCACGGGTGCATTTGTTTGCATGTGTCCGCCGTGGTCAACGGCAATTCGTTGACCCTGTGTTACAAAGGCCGGATAATTTGGCAGCACCGCCGCATGACAGGAGGATCGACATGACAACGAAGGACAGCTTTTCAGACGAGGAATGGGATAGAATTGTCAGGGCGCCGTTTGTGGCGGGTTTTGCCGTGACAGCCGCTGACCCCGGTGGGTTGATCGGGGCCGTTCAGGAAAGCTCGGCCATGGTGAAATCAGTAAGGGACGCGCAGGCCTCTGCCCCCGAGGGATCATTGATTGATGATCTGGCCGCCACGTTCATGTCCGCCGAAGGACGCGAGGCGGCAAGATCGGGCCTCAAGGCGCTGATCAAGGGCCGCACCCCGACCGAGGCAGGCACGGCTGCCGTTGCCGAATTGCATGCGACGATGACAATGCTGCACACCAAAGCACCGGAACACGCCGCGGTGCTTGCGCAATTCGTGCGCGACACGGCGCAGAACGTCGCCAATGCGGCCAGCGAAAACACGTTTCCGGGCTTTGGCGGTGAAAAAGTATCAGACGCCGAACGCAAGACACTGGCAGATATTGACGCCGCGGTGGCCGCCCCGACAGGCTGAAACGGGCTGTTGCACCGGGTTTCCCGGGGTTGCAGGGCCGCCAATATCTGGTTTGGTGGGGCGGCACCCAGAATCAAAGGCCGCCCCCATGAAACCTGCCCACCCCGAATTTTCCGCGCCACAGGATTCAGACGCCCGCAAGGCCATCGCGCCGGTCATCTGTTATCCGCCCGACACGCTGCCATCCCCTGATCTGGCTGGATTGTCCGAATTGCGCGCGCAATCAAAGGCGGCGGACAGCGTGACTGTCCCGCCGCGCGATGCGCGGTGTATCGCGGTTGCCGCCGGGTGCTTTTTCCGCATTTCGTCCGTAGAGGGATCGCAGGTGGGCGATCTGAACCTGTGGAATGCCAATGATCTGACCGAACGGTTCTATTCCGGCAAAACCCGCGCGCTGCACGGCACACATCTTTCGACGGGTGACAGGATGTGGTCTGCCTTTCCGGCAATGCGGCCGATGGCAACCATCACTGCCGACACGCTGGAATGGTACGGGTTTGATGGGTTTGGCGGATCAGTTCATGATGTGATCGGTACGCGATGCGACCCTTATACCGGTCGTTTGCTGAATGGGTCCGACTACCATTATTGCTGCCATTCCAACCTGACGCGCGCGCTGGCCGATTTTACCGGACTGCCGATGGAAAGCGCCGAACCGCATGTGCATGACGTGCTGAACGTATTCATGTGCACCGGCTTCACCCGTGACACCGGCCAGTATTTCATGAAGGCCAGCCCCGTGCGTCCCGGTGACTATCTGGAATTTTACGCCGAAATCGATCTGATTGTCGGCCTTTCGGCCTGTCCCGGCGGCGATTGCAGCGCTGAACACACATCCGATACCGCACAGTGTTATCCGCTGCTGATCGAGGTATTTGATCCAGGGGCAGCGGCGCGCGACGCACATGACAAACCGGCGCGCTCTGCCTATGATCGCAGCCACGGGCGCTAGCGTTTTGGGGGATGTTGCGGCGCGGGTTGCCTATCGGCCCAACTTGTCTGCCATCCTGTCCAGCATGGTGCAGCACTGTTCCAGTTGCGACAATTCGATGAATTCATCGGGCTTGTGGGCTTGCAGGATCGATCCCGGCCCACAGACAACCACATCACATCCCAGGCTTTGAAACAGCCCGGCTTCGGTCCCGAAAGACACCAGTTCGCAGCCGTTTGCCCCGGTCAGTTCGGCCACCAGATCGCGGGCCGCATTCTGGGGTATGGGGATCAGGCCTTCGACCTCGCCCACCGTGGTGGTGGTGATCGAAGCATCCGGGTGCACGGCCTGCATCGCGGGCAGCAGAACATCGGTGCAATAGCGCTCCAGATCGGCCTTGACCAGATCGGCGTCTTCTGTGCGCACCGGGCGCATTTCCCAGTCGATCTCGGCCTTGCCGACGATCACGTTATGGGCCACGCCACCCGCGACACGGCCAATATTTATCGTGCTCCAGGGCGGTTCGAACAGGCTGTCAGGCGGGGTGCGGGTTTTCAACACCTCGCGCAGGTCCAGCAACCGGGCGACATAGCGTACCGCGTATTCGGCGGCGTTCACGCCCAGTTCGGGGCGCGATCCGTGGCCTTCTAATCCGGTGAAATGGGTCGAATATTCGTAACACCCCTTGTGGCCTTCGATGATACGCATGTCGGTGGGTTCGCCGATGATCACGATGTCGGGCGTGATACCAAGGCCACGCAGTTCCCCGACCAGATGGCGCGCACCCAGACAGCCGGTTTCCTCGTCATAGGTGAACGCAAAATGCAGCGGGCGCGTCAGACGGTTGGGGTCCAGCCCTTCGGCCATCGCCATCGCGGCGGCAATGAACCCTTTCATGTCGCAGGTGCCACGCCCGTACAAGCGGCCATCATCGGTGCGCATGATGAACGGATCAGACGCCCAATCCTGATCGGTGACGGGCACCACATCCGTGTGACCCGACAGCAGGACACCCCCCGGCCGGTCCGGCCCGAGCGACGCAAACAGGTTGGCCTTGGTGCCGCAGGGCGACAATTGCGTGATCACCCGCGCGCCCAGATGCGACAGCGTATCGGACAGATCGGCGATCAGTTCCAGATTGCTGTCACTGGACACCGTCGGGCAGGCAATCAGCCGGTCAAGGATATCGATCGTGCGGGCCAGCATCAGGGTTTCACGAACATCTTACGCGGGCGGTTGCAGAAACATTCGGCTGCGCCGTTGTCCCTGATCAGGATGCTTTCGGTAATTTCAAGACCCCAGTCATCCATCCACAAACCCGGCATGAAATGGAATGTCATCCCCGGCTGCAACACGGTTTCGTCCTCTTCACGCAAGGATATGGTGCGCTCGCCCCAATCGGGCGGATAGGACAGCCCGATCGGATAGCCGCAGCGAGCGCCGCGTTCGATCCCGGCCCGTTCCAGCGGTGCGGCCAGCGCCTTGGCGATATCCTGTGCGCGGTTGCCGGGGCGCGCAGCCTCAAGCCCGGCCTCCAGCCCTTCGACCAGCGCCGCCTCGGCCTTTTTCAGAAAATCGGGCGGCGTACCCAGATAGACAGACCGGCAGAACGGCACGTGATAACGCCGGTAACAGCCCGCCAGTTCAAAAAACGTACCCTCCCCCGATTTGAACGGCGTGCCATCCCATGTCAGGTGCGGCGCAGCGGCATCGGTGCCGGACGGCAACAGCGGCACGATGGCCGGATAATCGCCCCAGTCGTTTTCGACCCCGCGAATGGTGTCGCGGTAAATCTCGGCCACTAGATCGTTTTTTCGCATACCCGGTTCGATGCGTTCGATCACGCCGTCCATCACGTGTTCGGCGATGCGCGCGGCCTTGCGCATCATGGCGATTTCTTCGTCCGATTTTACGGCGCGCTGCCAGTTGACCAGCGCCGTGGCATCGATAAATGTCGCGTCCGGCAATTCCGTTGTCAGCGTCTGGTAGGCCTTGGCCGAGAAATAGTAATTGTCCATCTCGACGCCGACCCGCTTGCCGCCATATCCGGCGTCGCGGATATGGCCCGCCAGATCCTGCATCGGATGGCGCAGGGTGGATTGAACATAGTGATCGGCATAGCCATGCACGCGGTCGTCCTTCATCCAGACGGTGCGCAACGCGCCATTGGCATCCTGCCGCCGCCCCCACCAGACCGGATCGGCGTCACCAAACACCAGAACACCCTGATGCACATAAAACGACCATCCGTCATAGCCGGTCAGCCAGGCCATGTTCGACGGATCCTGTACGTAAAGAACATCGATCCCTGCCTTTTCCATCGCTGCGCGGGTCAGCGCCAGACGGCGGCCGAATTCTGTCTGGCTGAAAGCTGGATTGGCGTGTGTCACGATGCTCTCCCTGATATTTTGTGCCCGAAAGGTTGACGTGGCGGGCCAATTGTTTTGTGTATGGACGGTCTGACAAAACGGGGGGACAGGTGTCACGTCAAGCCAAAAACAGCACGAGCGGTGCATCTGGCCTGACGCTGGCGGACGTGGAACAGGCCGCTTCGGCCATTCGCGGGGTCGCGGATCACACGCCGCTGGTTCCGTCACCCCATATGAGTTCGGTGGCGGGCAGCGAATTTCTGATGAAGCTGGAAATCGCGCAGCCGATCGGTGCGTTCAAACTGCGCGGCGCGCTGAATGCGGTGATGGCCCTGCCGGATGGCACAGCCGGTGTCACCTGTTGTTCCACCGGTAATCACGGGCGCGGCGTGGCTTTTGCCGCCGGTTTGCGCGGATTGCGTGCGGTGATCTGCATGTCGCATCTGGTGCCACAGGCCAAGGTTGACGGGATCCGCGCGCTCGGCGCGGATGTGCGCATCATCGGGCAGTCGCAGAACGATGCGCTGGCCGAAAGCCGGCGTCTGGTCGATGCCGAAGGGCTTGCCGACATTTCGCCCTTTGACGATCCGTTTGTGATTGCCGGCCAAGGCACCATCGGGCTTGAGATCATGCAGGCCCGCCCTGACATCCGCACAGTGCTGGTGCCGTTGTCGGGTGGCGGGCTGGCGGCGGGCGTAGCACTGGCGGCCAAGGCGCTGGACCCGGCGGTGCGCGTGATCGGTATCAGCATGGACAGGGGCGCGGCCATGGAGGCCGCATTGCGCGCAGGCCATCCGGTTACTGTGCCGGAATATGCCAGCCTTGCCGACAGTCTTGGGGGAGGCATCGGGGCGCAGAACCGGTTGTCCTTTCCATTGTGCCGCGCGTTGCTGGATGATGTCGTTCTGGTCAGCGAGGCCGAGATTTACAACGCCATGCAAACCCTGTTCTATCAGGACCGTCTGGTCGCCGAAGGCGGCAGCGTCGTCGGGCTGGCGGCGGTTCTGGCGGGCAAATTGCCCGATCTGGCGGGGCCTGTGGCCACGATCTTGACGGGGCGCAATCTGGATATGCATGTCTTTCACCGGATCATGGCCGGACAGGACATCGAACTGGGCGACATGATATTGAAAGGACACCGCTATGCCGCATGACATTGCCATCGTTTCCGAAGACCAGTTGCGCGCGCTGGTCGGGCTGGACACCGGCATGATCGACCTGACCGAACGCGCCTTTGTGGCGCTGGCCAGCGGTGGTGTGATCATGCCGCCGATCATGTCGATGGAACTGCATGACAGCAACGGAGAGGTGGACGCGAAAACCGCATACCTGCCCGGGTTCGACAGTTTCGCGCTGAAGGTCAGCACCGGTTTTTACGGCAATGCCGCGCTTGGCCTGCCCAACCTGAACGGGTTGATGGTGCTGTTTTCCGTCAAGACCGGCATGGTCGAGGCGGTGTTGCTGGACAACGGGTACCTGACCGATCTGCGCACCGCTGCCGCCGGGGCCGTGGCCGCGCGCCATCTGGCCCCAGAAAGCGTGGAAACGGCAGGGGTCATCGGGACCGGAATGCAGGCCCGATTACAGATCGAAGCGGCGCATCTGGTGCGCCCGTTCGCCCGCGTGCTGGTGCATGGGCGCGATATGGATAAGGCTCAGACCTGTGCTGACGATCTGGCGCGCGCACTGGGGATAAAGGCGCAGGCCGTCGAGGATGCGCAAGCGCTGGTCCGTGACAGCCAGCTTGTCGTGACAGCGACGGCATCACGCGCGCCGGTGATCGATGCAGGCTGGCTTCATCCCGGGTTGCACATCACCGCGCTGGGATCGGATGCAGATTACAAGAACGAAATCGACCCGCGCGCGCTGGAGCGCGCCGATGCCTATATCTGCGACCGTGTCAGCCAATGCGAGGTGCTGGGCGAATTGCGCAGCGCGCTGGCCGCGGGTCTGTGGACCAAAGGCACGCCCGCCGAACTGGGCGAGGTCGTGACCGGCGCCAAACCCGGGCGGCGCGCCCAAAGTGACATAACGATTTGCGATCTGACCGGAACAGGCGCACAAGATACCGCAATCGCAACCCATGCCTATGCCCTGTATACCAGTGGCAAACACTGACATCTGCACTGAAAAGGAACCTAACATGCTGCGCAACGATCAACTGGACCAATGGGACCGTGACAATTTCTTTCACCCCTCGACCCATCTGGCCCAGCACGCCCGTGGCGAAAGCCCGTCGCGGATCATCCAGACCGCCAGCGGCTGCCATATCGAGGATCGCGACGGCAACAGATTGCTGGACGGGTTTGCCGGACTTTACTGCGTGAATGCAGGCTATGGACGGCGCGAGATTACCGACGCCATTGCCCAGCAAGCCGGCGAACTGGCCTATTACCATTCCTATGTCGGGCACGGCACGGAGGCATCGATCACCCTGTCCAAGATGATCCTGGATCGCGCGCCTTCGAATATGTCCAAGGTCTATTTCGGGCTGGGCGGATCGGACGCCAACGAAACCAATGTCAAGCTGGTCTGGTATTACAACAATATTCTGGGTCGCCCGGAAAAGAAAAAGATCATATCGCGCTGGCGCGGCTATCACGGGTCGGGGCTTGTCACCGGGTCACTGACCGGGCTTGAGCTGTTTCACAAGAAATTCGATCTGCCGCTGGCGCAGGTGCTGCACACCGATGCGCCCTATTATTACCGCCGCACGGATGCCGACCAGAACGAGGCGCAGTTTGTTGCACAATGCGTGCAGTCGCTGGAAGATCTGATTGCCCGCGAAGGGGCCGATACCATCGCCGCCTTCATCGGAGAGCCGGTGCTGGGCACCGGTGGCATCGTTCCCCCGCCCGAAGGGTACTGGGACGCCATTCAGGCAGTGTTGAAAAAGCACGACATTCTGATGATCGCCGACGAGGTCGTAACCGGCTTTGGCCGGCTGGGCAGCATGTTCGGATCGGACCATTACGGGATCGAAGCCGATATTATCACCATCGCAAAAGGTCTGACATCGGCCTATGCGCCGCTGTCGGGGTCGATCGTCAGCGACAAGGTTTGGGCGGTTCTGGAACAGGGCACCGATGAAAACGGCCCGATCGGGCATGGCTGGACCTATTCGGCGCATCCGATCTGTGCGGCGGCCGGTGTCGCGAACCTGAAACTGATCGACGATCTGAACCTGATCGCGAATGCCACCGATGTGGGTGCCTATCTGAACCAGTCGATGCACGCCGCACTGGGTGATCATCCGCATGTGGGCGACATTCGTGGTGAAGGCATGTTGTGTGCGGTGGAATTTGTGAAGAACAAGGATGATCGTGTATTTTTCGATGCCGCCGACAAAACCGGCCCGCAGATCGCCGGCGCACTGGCCGCGCGTGGCGTGATCGGGCGGGCGATGCCGCAGGGCGATATTCTGGGCTTTGCACCACCCTTTTGCCTGACCAAACCCGAAGCAGATCAGCTGGTGGCCCAGACCAAGGCCGCCGTGGCCGACGTGTTGGGATAAGGCATGAAAGCTGTCGCCAACCCGCACCGCGCCAAACCGAAACTGGTGGCCGAAGCGCCCTATCCCAGTATCGCCGCGCACAGGGTTGCGGCGTTGCTGGAACACTGCCCTGCCGCGGCAGAGACGCCATTGTTGGACGCCGCAAGTCTGGCCACGCAGGCGGGAATTTCCGCATTGTGGGTCAAGGATGAGCGCACGCGCATGAACCTTGGAAGTTTCAAGGCACTGGGTGCGGCTTACGTGATTGCGCGCCACGCCAGCGATCTTTCCGAAATGCCGGACGCCACTACGTTGCGGGGGCGCACCTATGTCACGGCAAGTGCGGGCAATCACGGCATGTCGGTGGCGGCGGGCGCGCGGGTGTTCGGTGCAAACGCGGTCATCTATATCGCCGAAACCGTACCGGAAAGCTTTGCAATCCGATTGCGCGATCAGGGGGCGGATGTGGTACGCGAAGGGGCCGATTATGCCGCAAGCATGGCCGCCGCAGCTGCCGCGGCGGATGCCAACGGCTGGACCCTGCTGTCTGACAGCGCCTGGGCGGGATATACCGAACTGCCCCACATCCTGATGGAAGGCTATCTGCAAATGGCCGCCGAAGCGGTTGAGCAATGCCCGACAGTGCCAACCCATATCGTATTGCAGGCCGGCGTTGGCGGGCTGGCGACGGCGGTGGCCGCCTATGCGCGCAAGGTGTGGGGCAATGCGCCGACTATCATCGTGGTTGAACCTGACGCCGCTCCGGCCCTGCAGGCCAGCATCGAAGCTGGCAAGTGTGTAACCACAACCGGTCTTGACAGCATCATGGGGCGGCTGGATTGCAAGGAACCGTCGATTATCGCCCTGAACGGGCTGGCGCGTGATGCCGACTGGTTTGTGACGATGTCCGATGCTGCGGTTTCAGCGATGCTGCCCGCGATGGCACAGGCAGATTTGGCCACAACGCCGTCAGGCGGGGCCGGCGTGGCGATGGTTCTTACCGAACAGGCGCGCGCCGCTGTCGGGATCGGCGCGGACGCGCGGGTTCTGTGTTTCCTGTCCGAAGTGGCCGATTGATGAGCAATAGCGAACCGCAACGCGGATTTCCCGATGCCGAATTTCAGGCCCGCGTGGCCAAGGCCCAGCACCTGATGGGCCAGCGCGGGCTGGATGCGCTGGTGCTGACCTGCGAAACCGATGTGCGCTATTTCAGCGGCTATCTGACCCGGTTCTGGGAAAGCCCGACGCGCCCGTGGTTTCTGATCGTACCTGCCAGCGGCGCGCCGGTTGCGGTGATCCCGTCCATCGGGGCGGCGTTGATGGCACAGACTTGGGTGCGCGACATTCGCACTTGGTCCTCTCCCGATCTGGAAGATGACGGCCTGTCGCTGCTGTGCGACACACTGGCCGAACTGACGCCGGAACATGCGCGGATCGGCCTGCCCGACGGGCCGGAAACCCATGTGCGGATGCCATGGGCCGATCTGCAACGTTTGGCACATGATCTGGGCGCAAGAACGCTGACGGGCGATCAGCAGATCGTGCGCGACCTGCGCCGGATCAAATCACCGCTTGAGGTGGACAAGATCCGCGCCGCCTGCGCAGTGGCCGCGCGCGCCTTTCGGCGGGTGCCGGAAATCGCGGGCGAAGGCGTGCCGCTGGACCGGATTTTCCGGCAGTTCCAGATGCTGTGCCTGCAGGAAGGGGCCGATTGGGTGCCCTATCTGGCCGGTGGGGCGGAACAGGGCGGATACAGCGATGTGATTTCCCCCGCGCGCCCCGTGCCGCTGCAACAGGGCGATGTGCTGATGCTGGATACCGGCCTGGTCTGGGACGGGTATTTTTGCGATTACGACCGCAACTGGTCGGTCGGACCGGTGGCACCGCCGGTGGCAGATGCGTATAAAACCCTGATCGATGCGACCGATGCCGCCGCCGCCATCGCCCGCCCCGGTTACAGGGCCGCCGATCTGTTCCATGCCATGAACGACATTCTGAGCAAGGGGGCCGGTGCCACGGATGCGGGGCGTCTTGGGCACGGGTTGGGCATGTCGCTGACCGAATGGCCATCGTTCATTCCCGCAGATGATACCCTTCTGGCACCGGGTATGGTATTGACGCTGGAACCGGGGATCGCTGTCAACGGCAGAATTCTGGTGCACGAAGAGGATATTCTGATCACCGAAGGCGCACCGGAATTCCTGTCGCCGCGCGCCACGGCGGAGATGCAAATCATATGAGCCGTTATCCTTATACGCTGGACCGCGATGATCCACAAAAACCGCCCATCGGGCTGATCGTCTTGCAGACGGATGAAACGATAGAACCCGATTTCAAACGCTATTTCGCCGATCACCCCAGCCCGCTTTATGTCAGCCGCATTCCATCGGGTCAGACGGTGACGCACCAGACCCTGTCGCAGATGCAGACCGATCTGACGGCCGCGGCAGACCTGTTGCCCAAAGGATTGCACTTTCCGGTGATCGGGTATGGCTGCACGTCAGCCAGTTCGGTGATCGGATCAGAGCGGATCGAAAAACTGGTTCAGGGGGCGTGCGATGTGGACACGGTCACTAATCCGCTGCGCGCGACCGTTGCGGCCTGCGCAGCGCGCGGCCTGTCGCGGATCGCGCTGTTGTCGCCCTATATAGAAGAGGTGAACGAGCCGTTGCGCGCGGCATTTGCGCAAAACGGCGTGGATATGTCTGTCTTTGGCAGCTTTGGCGAGGCCCAGGAGGCAAAAGTTGTTCGGATTTCAACGGCTTCTGTTGTCGATGCCGCGGTGAAACTGGGGGCCGACCCATCGGTCGAGGGTGTTTTTCTAAGCTGCACGAATCTGCGTACCTACGATGCGATTCCAGCCATTGAACAGGCTTTAGGCAAACCGGTTCTGTCCAGCAATCAGGCACTGGCGTGGCACATGAGGCATCTGGTGCAAAACTGCGTAAAATAGGGCCGTTTTGACGCCTTTTTTCCGGCAACACTATAGAAAATAACAAAAACCGGTTGCATGTCGCCTATCTGATGCCTTTTACTATGTCAAAACCGGTGGGGGCCGGTTCGCTGGCACCTCAACCGATAAAACAGAAAGACAGGGAGACAACGTGGCCGATTCATCCAGCGACGCATTCGTCGAATTTCAGCACGTCCAGAAAAGTTATGATGGCGAAACGCTTGTCGTCAAAGATCTGAACCTGGCGCTTCCCCGCGGCGAGTTTCTGACCATGCTTGGGCCATCAGGGTCCGGCAAGACCACTTGCCTCATGATGCTGGCGGGGTTCGAAACCGCAACCCACGGCGAAATCATGCTGGGCGGAGAACCCATTAACAACATCCCGCCGCACAAGCGCGGTATCGGCATGGTGTTTCAGAACTATGCCCTGTTCCCGCACATGACGATCGCCGAAAACCTCAGCTTTCCTCTGGAAGTGCGCAATATCGGCAAGTCCGACCGCGAGGCCAAGGTCAAACGCGCGTTGGATATGGTCGAAATGGGATCGTTCGGCGGACGCCGTCCCGCACAATTGTCAGGCGGTCAGCAACAGCGGGTCGCGCTGGCACGCGCGCTGGTGTTTGAACCCGAACTGGTGCTGATGGACGAACCGCTGGGCGCGCTGGACAAACAGTTGCGTGAAAAGATGCAGTTCGAAATCACCCATCTGGCGCATGAACTGGGCATTACCACAGTTTACGTGACGCACGACCAGACCGAAGCGCTGACCATGTCGGATCGCGTGGCCGTTTTTGATGACGGGCGTATCCAGCAGCTGGCACCGCCCGATCAGCTATACGAAGAGCCCGAAAACAGCTTTGTTGCGCAATTTATCGGCGAAAACAACACGCTGGAAGGTGTTATTAAAGAGGTCAACAACGGCGTTGCCATTGTCCAGCTGGACGACGGAGAGCTGATTGACTGCAAGCCGATCAATGTCAGCCAGCCGGGCGAACGCACCCGCGTGTCGATCCGCCCCGAACGTGTCGAATACAACAAGGACCGTTTGCAAAAAGGCGTTCACACACTGAAGGCCGAAGTGCTGGAGTTCATCTATATGGGCGACATTTTCCGCACCCGCCTGCGGGTTGCCGGAAATGACGAGTTCGTCATCAAGACCCGCAACGCCCCGGATCAGGACCGACTGAAACCGGGACAGCAGATTGAAATCGGCTGGTTGCCACAAGATTGCCGCGCGCTGGACGCCTAGCGCTGTCGGTTCGGTCTGCCGCTGGGCGGACCGACGATCCAGTGATAACCCGAAGCGCTGGACGTAAAAGTTACGGGAAATAAAGGGAGAGTAAAATGAAAGTCACAAGTTTGTTCGTCACCGCAAGTGCAGCCGCATTGGCAGCGAGCGGCGCGCTGGCCCAGGACATGACAATCGTGTCATGGGGTGGTGCATATTCTGCATCTCAGCAAAACGCCTATCACGACCCCTATATGGCGGCCAATCCGGGCGTGAACATCATCAACGACGAAAGCTCGGCCGAAGCGGTTGCGAAACTGCGCGCCATGAACGAAGCCGGAAACATTACCTGGGATGTGGTCGATGTGGTTGCATCCGATGCGATCCGCCTGTGCGACGAAGGTCTTGCGCTGGAAATCGATGCCGACACACAACTGGCCCCTGCCCCCGATGGCACACCCGCCAGCGAAGATTTCGGCGACCTGCTGGTTTCCGACTGCTTCATTCCGCAAATCGTTTATTCGACAACATTCGGCTATCGCACCGACATGGTGGGTGACACGCCCCCCACAAGCGTTTGCGCAATTTTCGATACCGAAGCCTATCCCGGCAAGCGTTCACTGGAAAAGCGCCCGATCAACAACATGGAATGGGCGCTGATCTGTGATGGGGTTGCCAAGGAAGACGTTTACGACGTTCTGGAAACACCCGAAGGTCAGCAGCAGGCGCTGGATAAACTGGCCACGATCAAGGATGACGTGATCTGGTGGTCGGCCGGTGCGGATACGCCCCAACTGCTGGCCGATGGCGAAGTGGTTATGGGGTCCACCTACAACGGTCGTCTGTTCAGCGTGATCGAAGAGCAAGACCAGCCCGTTGCCATGCTGTGGGACGCGCAGGTGTTCGATCTTGACGGCTGGATCATTCCTGCCGGTCTGTCGCCCGAGCGTGAAAAAGCAGCGCTGGATTACATCTATTTCGCCACAGATACGCAGCGTCTTGCGGATCAGGCCAAGTGGATTTCCTATGGTCCGGCACGCAAGTCTTCGGCACCTCTGGTTGGCCAGCACGCCGAACTGGGTATCGATATGGCACCGCACATGCCGACCGATCCCGAAAACGCCAAGAACACGTTCCTTTATAACTACGAGTTCTGGGCCGATTATCGCGACGACATCGACGCGAAATTCCAGGCGTGGCTGGCACAATAGGCCTGCCTGACACATCCATCGGGGGCGCGGACCACTGCGCCCCCGAACCACCAGAAGCCGAAAACGGCCAAGACCTAAAACAGAACGGGGAACACCATGAGTGATGCAACAACCGATACCGGACCTGTCCTGTCGGCAGATGGCACACCGCTGAAGAAAAGCCTTGCAAAGGCGTTGCGGCGCGAAAAGCTGCGGGCGCTGATGCTGATTGCACCGTTGCTGGTGTTCATCCTGATTACATTTATTCTTCCCATTGCAGACATGCTGTTCCGCTCGGTCGAGAACTCGATCGTGCCCGACACGCTGCCCAGAACCGTCGGGGCGCTGCAAGACTGGGACCCCGATTCAAACGAAGCGCCCGACGAGGCGGTGTTTGCCGCACTGGCGCAGGACATGCAGATCGCTGTCGAGGCCAAGTTGCACACGCGGCTTGGGTCGCGCCTGAACTATGAAAAAACCGGCATGTCGTCGCTGTTCCGCAAATCCGGCCGCCGGATTGATCGCTGGGATCTGGCCGCAGATGCGCCGTTCAAGGAAAAATTCGCCGATATCGACGAAGACTGGGTAGACCCCGACACGTGGAAGACGCTGAAGGTCTATTCCTCCAATTACACAAACGGGTATTTCCTGAACTCGGTCGATCTGCAAAAGGGAGTTGACGGGGTCGAAATGCGTCCCGAGAACCAGCAGATTTACATCACCCTGTTCCAGCGCACATTGTTCATGTCTCTGATGATCATGGGGTCATGCGTGTTGCTGGGCTATCCGATTGCGTTTTTGCTGGCCAATCTGCCGTCCAAAACGTCGAACATGCTGCTTATTCTGGTTCTGTTGCCGTTCTGGACTTCGCTGCTGGTGCGAACCTCTGCCTGGAAGGTCATGTTGCAGCAACAGGGCGTGATCAACGATACGCTTGTTTGGCTGGGTCTGGTCGATGATGCGGCGCGACTGATCATGATCAACAACCAGTTCGGCACGATTGTGGCCATGACACATATCCTGCTGCCCTTCATGATCCTGCCGCTCTATTCGGTGATGCAAACCATCCCGCCATCTTATGTGCGGGCGGCGAAATCGCTGGGCGCAACCAACTGGACAGCGTTCTGGCGGGTCTATTTCCCGCAATCCGTGCCGGGGATCGGTGCGGGCTGTATCCTCGTGTTCATTCTGGCCATCGGGTACTACATCACCCCCGAACTGGTGGGCGGCACCAAAGGTGTCTTTATCTCGAACCGGATCGCCTATCACATCTCAAGCTCTTTGAACTGGGGACTGGCGGCGGCACTGGGCACCATCCTGCTGGTCGCGGTTCTGATGCTCTACTGGGTGTATGACAAGATTGTCGGTATCGACAACGTGAAGTTGGGGTAAGAAACATGGCCAAGTTAAGATCAGAAATTCCGACCCCCGATTTTGGCAAGTTCACCTTGCCCCTGATGGCCGCCGCGGGCGCGTTTGGCGGGTATCTTGTGGGAACGGCAAATGGCAATTCCTGGGCCGGTGTGGCCGGCGGTATCATCGTTGCCGCACTGCTGGCCGTCATCCTGATCAAGATGGTGCCCAACCGCGCGACGGGCCGGCTGGGAACGGCCATTGTTCTGGGTTTGGGCGGTTTCATCATGGCGGGGCTGTCCGGCCTGATTGTTGGTGCAATCTTTGGACTGATCTACAGCTGGTTCGCCTACTGGCTGCATTCGGGCGATTACCGGCGCGGCGTTCCGATTTATGCCACCGCGGGTGATGTGCTGTGGCACAATACGTTCCTGCTGATCTGCGGGCTGATCTTTTTCTTTCTGATCGCGCCGATCGTCGTGGTGATGCCACTTAGCTTTAATGCCGAAGATTTCTTTACCTTCACGCCCGAAATGCTGGCGCTGGATCCCGAAGGCTATTCGCTGAAGCATTATCGTGATTTCCTAACCAATTCCGATTGGCAGCACGCGCTGAAAAACTCTTTTATCATCGCGCCCTGGGCGACGTTGCTGTCGGTTACATTCGGCACACTGGCCGCCATCGGGCTTAGCCAGGATCACGTGCCGTTCCGCCGTGCGATCATGGCGATCCTGATTTCACCGATGATCGTGCCGCTGATCATTTCTGCGGCGGGCATGTTTTTCTTTTATTCGCGCATCGGTCTGCAGGGTGAATATCTGGGCGTGATCTTGGCCCATGCCGCCCTTGGCATTCCGTTTGTGATCATCACCGTGACCGCAACGCTGGTTGGCTTTGACCGCAGCCTGACGCGGGCGTCAGCCAATATGGGTGCCGGACCGGTCCGGACCTTTTTCAAGGTGCAGATGCCGCTGATCCTGCCGGGTGTGATTTCGGGCGCGCTGTTTGCGTTCATCACCTCCTTTGATGAAGTTGTGGTGGTTTTGTTCGTCGGTTCATCCGGCCAGAAAACCCTGCCCTGGCAGATGTTCACCGGCCTGCGCGAACAGATCAGCCCGACCATTCTGGCGGTGGCGACCATTCTGGTGGTTCTGTCGATCATGCTGCTGACAACGGTCGAACTGCTGCGTCGCCGGTCCGAGAGGTTGCGCGGTATCACGCCCAGCTGATCGCACGACCTGAAATCCAAAATTTGTGTTGACCGGCGCATTGCCGGGCAATACGGAAATCCTGTGACAGCTGCCGCGATGGCGTCGTGGCCGTGGTCCCCTGTCACGGTCCTGCTTTGCAAGGCCTGCCGCCCTGAACGCCGGGGTGTGTGGCCGGGCATGGGTTTATGTCCGGCAGTGGACAAGGAACAAATCCATGCAAGATCTATCAAACCGCCCGGAGTTTTTTACCTGCCATAATGGCGAAAAAGCGCCCCTGCCCTTTAGCACCGGCGAATATGATCGCCGCCTGACCAACCTGCGCGCGCTGATGGCGCAACGTGACATTCCGGTCGTTTTGCTGACCAGCATGCACAATATCGCCTATTATTCCGGGTTTTTGTATTGCAGTTTTGGGCGGCCCTATGGCTGTGTCGTTACACAGGATGCCTGCACAACAGTCTCGGCGAATATTGATGCCGGTCAGCCGTGGCGGCGTTCGGTCGGGGACAACGTCATTTTCACCGACTGGAAGCGCGACAATTACTGGCGCGCAGTTGCGATGCTGGCCGGTGGCGCCCGCCGCATCGGGATCGAAGCGGATCATATGACACTTGCGGCCCGCACCACTGCGACGACCATGTTGTCAGACCCCGAACTGGTGGATATCGCACCGGATACAATGGCCAGCCGTATGGTGAAATCGGCTGAAGAGATCGCGCTGATCCGTGAAGGGGCGCGCATTGCCGATATCGGCGGTGCTGCCGTGCGCGATGCCATTCGTGAAGGCACGCGGGAAATCGATGTTGCAATGGCCGGGCGCGACGCGATGGAGCTGGAGATTGCCCGCGCGCATCCGAACTCGGAACTGCGCGACAGCTGGGTCTGGTTCCAGTCGGGTCTGAACACTGACGGCGCGCACAATCCGGTCACGACACGCAAGCTGGAAACCGGTGATATCCTGTCGCTGAACACGTTCCCGATGATTTCGGGATATTACACAGCGCTGGAACGCACCCTGTTTCTGGGCGAACCGGATGTGGACAGCCTGCGCATCTGGAAGGCCAATGTCGCAGCACATGAACTGGGGATAAGCCTGATCAAACCGGGCGCGACCTGTTCGGGCATCTGCGACGAGATCAACCGCTTTTTCGCGGACGAGGGTCTGCTTCAGTACCGGTCGTTCGGCTATGGCCATTCGTTTGGCATTCTAAGCCATTACTACGGGCGCGAGGCCGGTCTGGAACTGCGCGAAGATATCGATACCGTGCTGGAAGACGGCATGGTCGTGTCGATGGAACCGATGCTGTGGCTGCCCGAAGGCCAACCCGGTGCCGGTGGCTATCGCGAGCATGACATTCTGATCGTCGGCAAGGAAACATCGGAAAACATCACCGGCTTTCCCTATGGTCCGGACGCCAACATCGTGTAGCCTGCCCGCACAAGACAGCATCAGGCATTAGCGGAAGGCGGGACCCATGAAGGTATATGTAAGCGTCGATATCGAAGGCATCGCAGGCATCGCCCACTGGGATGAAGCCTTGCATGACGGACCGGATTACCCCGCCTTTCGCACCCTGATGACGAACGAGGCGATTGCGGCCTGTGAAGGAGCCGCAAACGCAGGCGCAGACGAGATTTATGTGCGTGACGCACATGAAACCGCCCGCAACCTTGAGATCGCGCGCCTGCCATCGGGTGTGCGTGTGATACGCGGCTGGTCAGGCCACCCTTACAAGATGATACAGGAACTGGACGACAGTTTTGATGCGCTGGTGATGGTGGGCTGGCACGGGCCGGCAGCGGATGGCGGCAACCCGCTGTCGCACACGATGACGGGTACTTACGCCAACATCACCCTCAATGGCGCGCCATTGTCCGAGTTCGGCATCAACGCGTTGCTGGCGGCGACCCACAAGGTGCCGGTTGTGTTCCTGTCGGGCGATGCGGCGATGTGTGCGCAGGCACAGGCGGTCAATCCGGAAATGGGGGTCGTCGAAACCAAATACGGGCACGGTGCATCAGTGATTTCGATCACACCTGCCGAATCCTGCACCCGCATCCGCACAGGGGTCGAGGCGGCGTTGCGCACGGATTTCGGCGGCCATGCCCTGCCCGCCAGCGATCATTATGTGATGGAATTGCGGTTCAATCACCATGAACTGGCTTACAAGCGGTCGTTCTATCCCGGTGCGGATCTGATTGCCGACGATACGATCCGGATCGAAGCGGATACGATTTTCGAGATTTCGCGCGCACTGGTGTTCATGTAAGTCCGCTGCCACCTTTTGTGGACATATCGCTCATCGGTCTGTGGGCCTGCCCTGCGGGTGGATAGGTGCGTTGATCCAGTGGAATGGCACTGATCTGGCTTTGCAGGCGATCCACCAGAATCTGTTCGGCGCGGTTCAGCCGTTTCTTGGGATTGATCAGCAGATAGATATCCACCTCTGGCGGGTCATAGAACGGCGGCAGACGCCATAACAAACCGTCGCGCACATCCCGTTCGACCACATGCAGCGGCAGGGATCCGATGCCCAGTCCGCACTGGATCATACGCCGCACTTCCTCCAGTTGCGACGACCGGCCGACAATGCGCTGCGCCATGTCGTATTGTTTGCGCAGCAACGCAACGGGGCGCAGTGCGTCGTTCAGATCATCAGTGTCAAAGGATACGATATCGCAATCGCGCAAATCGGCCATCACCAGATCACGCCGTCCGAACAACGGATGTTGCGGCCCGCAGTAAAACCCGAAAAATTCGCGGTAGAGCACCTGATAGGTCAGGTCCGGCAGGCGGCGATTGACCAGACAGATACCGAAACTGGCCGTCTTGTCCACAACAGCCTTGGCCACATCCGCACTGGTCGCCGTCTTGATCGAAAAGGTGATTTTGGGATAATCGCGTTTGGTGTCGGTCAATAGATCATCCAGCAGCGGGGTGATTACGTGACTGGCCAGATGGATCGAGACCTGGCCGGAAATTTCCTTGGCTGCGGCCGTGGTGATATCTTTGAGCCGGGCAATGCCGCCGTAGATGTCCATACATTCGGTGTATAATTGCCGCCCCGCCGCCGTCAGGTGGAAAGCGCCGCGCCCGCGTTCGATCAACCGGCATTCCAGTTCGGTTTCAAGCCGTTGCAACGCCAGACTGACCGAAGGCTGCCCGCGCAACAGGCGGGTTGCGGCGCGGGTGATACTGGCCTCTTCGACGATCACCACAAAGGTGCGCAGCAGGTTCCAGTCAAGCTGGGAAACGAATTTATCTTCCTTGCCGGTTTGCATTAATCAAATCAATGTTATCCATACGTCTTATCAATTTGTCCAATTCCCGACCCACATGCAATAGTAAATGAAACCTCGGGGATGAACACGCAGATGGGTGAAACCACGCAGACAACTGACACGCGGCCATGGCTGCTTTTGTCGCCTTCGCTGTTCGCCATTACTGTGCTGGTCGTTGTCCCGATGGCGTTCATTCTGGTGTATTCGTTTTACGAAAACGTCGATCTTGCTGTGGATCGGGTGGCGTTTCAGTTCGGCAACTGGAACGAATTGCTGACCGACAGCTATTATCACACCGCCATCTGGAAAACCTTGCGCCTGTCCCTGATCGTGACGTTTCTGGCGGCGGTTCTGGGTTATATTCCGGCCTATTTCATCGCGATGACCAAATTCCGCGACAAATGGCTGTTGCTGCTGTTGCTGATCCTGCCGTTCTGGATCAGTTTCATCATCCGTACACTCAGCTGGATTCACATTTTCGGCAATCAGGGCGCGCTGAACGGGTTGTTCCAGTTGCTGGGGCTGACCGATGCGCCGCTGTCGCTGATGTACAACGAATTCACCGTTATCGTCGGCTTTATCCACGTGTTCCTGCCCTACATGATCCTGAACATCTATGTCAGTCTGGAAGGCATTGACGAAAACCTTGAACCGGCGGCGCGCACGCTGGGTGCCACCCCGTGGCAGGCCTTTCGCGAGGTGACGCTGCCGCTGTCGATGCCCGGATTGGCGGCGGGCTGCCTGCTGGTGTTCGTTCTGACGGGGGGAAGCTATGTCACGCCACTGATCCTGGGCGGACCGGGTGATTTTCTGTTCGGCAACCTGATTTACGATGCCGTCGTGTCGGAACTGAACTGGCCGATGGGAGCGACGCTGTCGTTCACTCTGCTGTTCCTGCTGGGACTGGTTGTGGTGCTTTACAGCCGCCTGATGGGGCTGAACCAATTGTCCAAAGCGTTCAGGTAGGGCCAGGATATGCGCGTCTGGAGCCTTTTGAAAACCTACACGATCATGGTCTACCTGTTCATGTTCGCGCCCATTTTGGTGGTGCTGGTGCTGGCGTTCAATTCATCGCAGTTCGGCGGCTTCCCGATCGAGGGGTTCAGTTTTCGCTGGTTCGCCAAGCTTTATGAAAACGAGGCGATCACGCGCGCCCTGCGCACCTCGCTGATCCTTGGCGCGCTGACGGCGGTGATCTCGACAACGCTGGGCATTCTGGCCGCGCTGGCGTTGGTGCGCTACCAGTTTCGCGGCAAGGATTTCATCACCACGTTCCTGATTTCCCCTGTTCTGGTGCCCGAAACGGTGCTGGCGGTCGGGTTGCTGATATTCCTGCGCTGGCTGCACATGCCGCGATCGTTTGGCTTGCTGCTGCTAGGCCATTCGATCATCGCCTTGCCCTTTGTGGTGCTGGTGGTGCAGGCGCGCCTGACCGGCATCCGCCGCGACTATGAAGAGGCGGCGCGATCCCTTGGCGCCAGCGCGGTCCAGACATTTTTTCAGGTGACGTTTCCGCTGATGCTGCCGGCGGTTTTTGCCGGCGCGTTGTTTGCGTTCACCATTTCCTTTGACAACATCACCGCGACGATCTTCTGGCGGCCTTCGGGCATGGAAACCGTGCCGACCCAGATTTTCGGAATGCTGCGCAATTCGGTCAGCCCCGAAATCAACGCGCTGGGATTTGTCATGATCTGTATTACCGTTGGCGTGCCTTTGGTGGCGGGTGCATTGGCGCGCTATTTTTCCCGCAAGAAAATTTAACCCCCCAACAAGGAGTAAGCACATGAAAAAGATAGACAGTACCAAACGGTATGAAATCCTGCGCGAACGGATGGGAAATGGCGACATTGACCGCCGTTCGTTCTTTGGCCTTCTGGGCGCAGCGGGCATCTATGCCGGTGTGACCGGCGGCGTGATGACAACCATGGCCAAACAGGCCCGCGCGGCTGGCACGGAACTGAATTTCGAAGGCTGGGGCGGCGTTGTCTCTGAAGCGCTGCGCGCCAATGCGTTCAATCCTTATGAGGAAGCTACCGGCAACAAGGTGATCGATGCGACGTTCGGCGGCGAATCCGAAGTGCTGACCAAGATCAAGGCCGCGGGCAGCACCGATGGGCACAACATCCTGCATTCCTCGGGTGTCAGCTGGTACAAACGCTGGGTGGACGCCGGATATGCCAGTGAGTTGAATGAAGCCAACATTCCCAACATGGCGAATGTGATGACATCCATCATCGCACCGTTCAAGAAAATCACCCCCGACACGCTGTCGGCCGTGCCCTACGATTACGGCACGACGGGTATTGCCTATAACACGAAATACGTGTCCGAAGAAAAGGCCAAGGAACTGGGCGCCAATCTGTTGCTTGATAAGGAACTGAAGGGCAAGATCGGCGGCTGGGGTGGCGACTGGGCCAACCGCGCATGGTATGGCGCATTGCAGACAGGTCAGGACCCGAACAACATTCAGGACTGGGATGCCGTCTGGGACAAGGCGCGCGAGCATCGCGATCTGGTTCTGAAATACTGGTCTTCGGGGGCCGAACTGATGGATCTTCTGGCGAAAGAGGAAATCTATGTCACCGAAGCATGGTCTGGCCGCGTTGCTGCCTTGCAGGCGCAGGGGCATCCGATTGCCTATATGGATCCGCCCAACGGGCTGGCCTGGATGGAAAGCATGTTCGTATTGAAAGGCTCGCCAATGGCCGAAGCCGAAGAACTGCTGAACTTCATGCTGGACCCGGCGACCGCCATAGCGGTGGCCGAGGGCCAGAAGTATCCGCCATCGCTGGATCCCAACAAGGTCAAGATGACACCGACGATCGAGGCGCTTCCGGCCTATGATCCGACAGGTACGTTGTCTGAACTGGTGTTCCGTGATCCCGTGGTCTGGAATGCAGTTGAAAAAGAGCAGACAAAGCAATGGAACCGCGTGTCAAAAGGCGGCTGATCCGTACCTGAAAAAAACGCAGGCCGCCCGCGACAGGGCGGCCCGCACCTCTAACTTTGCAACCACTGACTGGATCACTGCGCATGGCCCGTGTTGAACTGATCGACATCAAAAAATCCTATGGGTTTGTCCAAGCTGTCAAGAACGCGAATATCGTGTTCGAAGAAGGGTCTTTCACGACGCTTCTGGGCCCGTCGGGGTGCGGCAAGACAACCATTCTGCGCATGGTTTCCGGTCTGGCCGACCCGACCAGCGGCGACATTCTGGTGGGGGGGAAACGCGTCAACGACGTTCCCATCCACAAGCGTAATCTGGGGCTTGTGTTCCAGAACTATGCGCTGTTTCCGCATCGCACGATCGGTGAAAACATCGCCTTCGGTCTGAAATATCGGGGCGTTTCGAAATCTGACATGCGGGACAAGGTCAAAAGCGCGCTGGACATCGTGCGTCTGCCCGGTGTCGAAGACCGCTATCCCCAGCAATTGTCCGGTGGGCAACAACAGCGCATCGCGATGGCCCGTGCCATTGTGATCGAACCCGATGTGCTGTTGCTGGATGAACCGCTTTCTGCACTTGATGCCAACCTGCGCGAGGATATGCG
Source organism: Sulfitobacter sp. TBRI5 (assembly GCF_051013555.1). Classification (NCBI taxonomy): domain Bacteria; kingdom Pseudomonadati; phylum Pseudomonadota; class Alphaproteobacteria; order Rhodobacterales; family Roseobacteraceae; genus Sulfitobacter; species Sulfitobacter sp. TBRI5. Next base: position 3,841,827 of record NZ_CP112884.1, read on the forward strand.
CGTCGAATTGAAGGCCATTCAGGACCGCATCGGTGTGACCACGATTTTCGTGACCCATGATCAGTCCGAAGCGCTGGCCATGTCGGACAAGATCGTGGTGATGAGCGCCGGAGAGGTTGAACAGATCGGCCCCCCTGACGAGGTTTACAACACCCCGCATTCCGAATTTGTGGCAACGTTTCTGGGCGCGTCCAATCTGCTGCCGGCCAAAGTGGTGGGGCGCGATGACAAGGGCGTTACGCTGGACACGCCGGAATTCGGCAAGGTTCATGTGCCTGCCGCGCGCGCGACAACGCTGGGCGATGCGGATACGGCACAGTTGATGATCCGCGCCGAAAACCTGCTTCTTAGCGCGGGCAACGACCCGGAGGCCGCCGCGAAAGCCGTAGTGGAAGCGGTTGATTATCAGGGGCAACTGGCGCGCTATTTCGTGCGCGTGGGCGATACGCAGTTGCAGGCGATCAACATGATCAGCGGGCGCCCGTTTGCCGATGGCGATACAGTCAGCATCCGCCTGAACCCCGAAGATTGCAGCGCCCTGCCGCAGAAAGCCGGATAGATGTCGGACCATTTGTTCTATCAATCCCGACTGGCCCGCCCCGAACTGGACCGGGCTGACGGTATCTATATGTGGGACACGTCAGGCAAACGTTATATCGACGGATCGTCCGGCGCGATGGTCAGCAATATCGGGCATTCAAACCCCGCTGTGCTGGACGCGATGCGCGCGCAGATGGACAAATCGACATTCGGCTACCGGCTGCATTTCGAAACCGGACCGTCCGAGGCGCTGGCCCGCAAGACCGCGGCACTGGCCCCCAAGGGACTGGACCGCGTGTTTTTTGTTTCCGGCGGATCCGAAGCGGTGGAAAGCACGCTGAAAATGGCGCGGCAATACGCGCTGACCCGCGGGCAGGCGCAGCGCACCAAGGTGATTTCACGCTATCCCAGCTATCACGGTTCGACGCTGGGGGCGCTTTCCATCACCGGCTATGCACCGATGACCGCACCGTTTGATCCGATGATGCACACGATGCCGAAAATCCCGGCACCGCGCGCCTATCTGGACGGGCTGGACGCCAATGATCCGGCAACGGGTTTGCATTATGCCAACATGCTTGAGGATAAAATCCTGCAGGAAGGCCCGGATACCGTGCTGGCCTTTATCGTCGAACCCGTGGGCGGGGCATCAACTGGCGCGCTGGTACCGCCGGCGGGCTACATGGCGCGCGTGCGGCAGATTTGCGATCACTACGACGTGCTGCTGATCCATGACGAGGTGATGACAGGCGGCGGGCGCACGGGGCGTTTTTTCGGCGGCGATCACTGGGACGGTGCGCCCGATCTGATTGCGCTGTCCAAAGGGTTTGGTGCGGGATACATGCCCTTGGGCGCGATGATCGCCCGCAACGACATGGTCGAGGCGGTGCTGGACAGCGGCGGTTTCATTCACGGTCATACCTACGCTGGCAACCCTTTGGCCTGTGTTGCAGGTCTGGCCGTGCTGGAGCAGATTGAGCAACACGAGCTGACGCAGAATGCCGCGCGGATGGGCGATGCGCTGGCCATGCGGCTGAACGGGTTGATGCAGAAATATCCAATCATCGGCGATGTGCGCGGCAAGGGCCTGCTGATGGCGTTTGAAATGATGGCCGATCGTGCCACCAAGGCCACGCTCCCGCGCGAAATGAATGCCTATAACCGTCTTGTCGATATTGCCTATAACAACGGGCTGATCATCTATTCGCGCCGCACGCGGGGCGGAATTTCAGGCGATCATTTCCTGGTCTGTCCGCCGATGATCGTGACCGAGGCACAGTTGGACGAAATCACGGATATTCTGGACCGGTCGCTGGCGCAGTTTTTCGATGAAATCGCGCCCGAGATCACAGCAGCGTAGCGGGGTCGAATGTCAAAGATCATCATCACCTGCGCGATTACCGGTTCCATCCACACCCCGTCGATGTCGCCCTATTTGCCGGTCACCGCAGACCAGATCACCCAACATTCGATCGAAGCCGCCGAAGCCGGCGCGGCAATCCTGCATCTGCACGCGCGCGATCCAGATACGGGCCGGCCTTCGGCCTCGCCCGCGCATTTTGGCGCGTTCCTGCCGCGCATCAAGCAAAGCAGCGATGCGGTGCTGAACCTGACAACCGGCGGCAGCGCGGTGATGACGCTGGATGACCGTTTGGCCGCGCCGAAGCTGGCGGAACCCGAAATGTGTTCGCTGAACATGGGCACGATGAATTTCGCGCTTTATCCGGCGGCAGAGCGGATCAGCGACTGGAAATACGACTGGGAAAAACCGTTTCTGGAAGGATCAGATGATCTTGTGTTCAAGAACACGCCGCGCGATATGGCCCATGTCCTGACCGAGATGGGGCAGATGCGCGGCGCACGGTTCGAATTTGAATGCTACGATGTCGGGCATCTTTACATGCTGCGCCATTTCGTGGATCGCGGTTTGGTGCAGACACCGCTGTTCATCCAGTTCGTATTCGGCGTTTTGGGCGGGATCGGGCCGGACCCTGAAAACCTGATGCATATGAAAGTGATCGCGGACAAGCTGTTTGGCGATGATTACATGTTTTCCGTACTGGCCGCAGGGCGTCACCAGATGCCGATGATCACCATGTCGGCCAGCATGGGCGGGCATGTGCGCGTCGGGCTGGAAGACAGCCTGATGATTGCGCGCGGTGAACTGGCGCAAACCAATGCCCAGCAGGTGCGCAAGATCCGCGCGATTGTCGAACAGTTGGGACGCGACGTTGCCACCCCTGCCGATGCACGCGCAATGCTGGGCCTGAAAGGCAGCGACAGGACCGCGATTTGACCCAGCAAGACATCACGATTCGCCGCGTCGAACGTGCCGACCTGCCTTTGCTGGATCAGGCATTGCGCGCCTTGTCAGCCGATCTGGGCGATCCGCACCCCGCCGATATTGCCCTGCTGGAACAGGCCGGGTTTGGCCCGACACCCGCCTTTTACGCGCTGATTGCAGAGAACGGTGAGGCCGGATTATGCGGGGCTGCGATGTATTCGCCTGTCATGTCGACAACACTGGCTGCGCCGGGGGTTTTTGTATCTGATCTCTGGGTCGAAAAGTCTGCGCGGGGCACCGGTTTGGGCCGCCGCCTGCTGGCGCAGGTCGCACAGGATGCCGGCACACGCTGGAACGCCGGATATCTGAAACTGGCGGTTTATCATGATGCGTCGGGCGCCCGCCGGTTTTACGATCAGCTTGGCTTTGGTGCGCGCACCGATGAAACCACCATGCTTTTGGACAGACCCGCCTTTGAGGCGCTGAAAGGACAGAGATGAAAGCGTTTTTCGACGATCGCCAATGGCACCATGATCCAAAGCATTTCATGGCCAACGGCGCGATCCTGCCCAACCCCGAACAGCCCGGCCGCATCAAGGTGCTGCACGACGCCGCACAAGAGGCGGGGTGTGAATTCAGCACACCCGAAGATGCCGGATTGGGCCCGATTGCCGCGCTGCATTCGCCTGAATATCTGACGTTTCTGCAAACGATCTACAAACGCTGGCAATATATCGACGGCGCCGGGGACGAGGTGATCCCCAATATCCATCCCGCGAACCGAACCGACAGCTATCCGCGATCCGCAGTCGGTCAGGCCGGTTTCCATCAGGCCGACACCGCCTGCCCCATCGCGTCCGGCACATGGGAAGCAGCATACTGGTCGGCGCAATCGGCCATTTCCGGTGCCGATACCATCGCGGCCGGAACAAATGCGGCCTATGCGCTGTCCCGCCCGCCCGGGCACCATGCCTTTGGCGATCTGGCGGGAGGGTTCTGTTTTCTGAACAATTCCGCGATCGCGGCAGAACGGTTGCGCGCCAAGGGGATGCGCGCCGCCATTCTGGATGTGGATGTGCACCACGGCAACGGAACCCAGGGCATATTCTATCATCGCGACGATGTGCTGACCGTATCGATCCATGCCGATCCGGTGCGGTTCTATCCGTTTTTCTGGGGGCACGCGCAGGAACGGGGCACCGGGGCGGGGTTGGGTTATAATCTGAACATTCCGCTGGACCGGGGCACCGATGATGGCGGTTTTCTGAATGCGCTGGCCACTGGTCTTGACCGGGTGCGCGCCTTTGGCGCCGATGTGGTCGTGATCGCACTGGGGCTGGATGCGTCAATCGACGATCCGTTCAAGGGGCTGGCCGTGACCACACCGGGATTTGCCCGCATCGGCGCGGCAATTGCGGGCCTGAACATTCCTACACTTTTTGTGCAGGAAGGCGGATATCTGTGCGACGCACTGGGTGCCAACCTGACCCACGTTCTGACAGGATACCAATCGGCATGACCCAACCGGATGTCATCATCATCGGCGGCGGCATCGCCGGCATCAGCGCCGCCGCCCACCTGAGCGCAGAGGTCAGGGTTGTCGTGATCGAGAGCGAGGCGCATATCGGTTATCACTCCACCGGCCGCTCGGCGGCGATGTTTATTCGCAATTACGGCAATGCGGTGCTGCGGGCGCTGAACGCGATTGCCGCGCCGGTCCTGGAAGCGCCCGATGGTATTTCGGACCGGTCACTGCTGTCGCCGCGCGGCGAAATGCTGATCGCGGACGAAGATGACCTGCCCGCGCTGGAAGCCTATGCAGACGGGGCCACCGGGCTGGAATGGCTAACCGCGGACGAGGCCGTGGCCCTTGTGCCGATCCTGCGCCGCGACCGGATCGCGGCGGCCATTCTGGAACCCGATGCGCAGGACATTGACGTGGACCGCATGTTGCAGGGCTATGCCCGCCTGCTGCGCGACCGGGGCGGACAGACGGAAACGGGTGTGCAGGTAACGGGGATCGCGCATAAAAACGGTGTCTGGCGCGTGATCACACCAAACGGAACCCACAGCGCCCCGATCGTGGTCAACGCGGCAGGCGCATGGGCCGACAGAGTGGCGCAGATGGCCGGCCTTGGCGGGGTCGGCCTGACACCAATGCGCCGCTCTGCGGTGTTGCTTAATGCGCCCGACGGGCACGATATCGAGCGTTGGCCGCTGTTCGCCTCGGCCTCTGAAAGCTGGTATGCCAAGCCCGATGCCGGAAAACTGCTGGTGTCCCCGGCCGAGGAAGACCCGGTTGATCCCCATGATGCCTATCCAGATGACATGGTGCTGGCCGAAGGGCTGTACCGTTTCGAACAGGCCACAACCATGCCAATCACGCGCCCCACCCATTCCTGGGCCGGGCTGCGCAGCTTTGCACCCGATCGCACACCGGTGGTTGGCTTTGATCCGGATGCCAGCGGCTTTTTCTGGCTGGCGGGTCAGGGCGGATACGGCGTACAAACGGCCCCGGCCCTGTCGGCGATTTGCGCCCGCCTGTGCCTGGGTCAGCCCAGTGATCTGGATCCCGCGATCCTGAACGCATTGCATCCGGAACGGTTCCGGACATGAAAAGGAAAACAGAATGAGCGATATTACCCGCAAACATACCGGCCCCCGGATGAGCCAGATCGTGATCCACAAGGACATGGTTTACCTTGCCGGTCAGGTTGGCAATGCCGCAGATGACGTGACCCAACAGACCAAAACCTGTCTGGAACAGATTGATGCCCTGCTGGCCGAGGCCGGAACCGACAAGACGCGGATTTTGCAAACCGTGATCTGGCTGGCCGATATGTCGGACTTTCAGGCCATGAACGCAGTCTGGGACGCGTGGGTGCCCCAAGGCCACACACCGGCCCGCGCCTGCGGCGAGGCGAAACTGGCAACACCGGATTATCTGGTGGAATTCATCGTCACAGCCGCCCTGCGCTGATCGGCCTTGCCCAAAGCGGATTGCGGCGGTGAAGACCGCTGCAATCCGTGTCGCTGGGGATCGTGGTTGATTGATAGCAGCCGTTAGGTGTCTGGTGTTTTGGTGGCAGCTTTGCGAACAAAGCAGACGGTTCGATAACGCGTTCTCGAAGCTGGCGCAACTCACGTGGAACCTGGATCTACATCGCAAGATCTAAGGCCTTTCAGGTGTTGGTTTTTACGCTGAATATCGGGATTTCACCTTTGCCCTTGATGTCGCGAATGCCTTCTGGGGTCACCGTGAAACGGTCGGACAAAAGCTTGGCCGTATTCTCGGTGACAATGATTTGCCCGGGTAATCCTTGGCTTTCCATGCGTGACGCCAAGTTCACGGCATCCCCCCAGAGGTCATATGCAAACTTGCGCTTGCCGATGACGCCCGCCACAACCGGTCCTGAATTGACCCCAACTCTCAAATTGACATTGAAATGCGTGTGCGCGCTTATGGCTACTGCGACCTTATGCATCTCCGTCGCAAGCTCGATAGCGATTTCGGCATGGTTCCGTTTGTCTTCAGGTACCCCGACAACAACCATATAGGCATCACCAATCGTTTTGATTTTTTCTGCGCCATAGTTGTCTGCTAGATTGTCAAATTCAGTGAAGATCAGATTAAGGGACTCAACAAGCTCGCCTGCCGAAAGTTGTGAGCTCGCGGCTGTGAAGTTCGCGATATCTGCGAAAATGACCGAAACTTCCCTATGCTCATTTGCAATGACGCGTTCGCCGTTCTTTAAACGCAAAGCAATTGGGGTCGGCAAAATATTGTGTAGCAAATTCTCGGCCCGTTCATATTCACGTTTCATACCTTCTTCTGCGGTTTCAACCAGATACTGGTTAAGCCCCAGATAGAAGACCAATGCCGAACTCACGCTGATCGTATTTAAGACGAAGAGGAAAATAATAGACGCGTCGGGCATTATCACCCAGGGCTGCGATGTGATTTCCAGGACACCAACAAGGACGGCATAAGCAACGAGTCCTGAGCAGATCAGAGTTTTGCGCGCCCATGAAAACTGCGGCGTAACCAAGCACACAATGGCAGACACAAGCGGGAAGAGCCAAAACATTGCTCCGACCCCTGCATAGAGCGTGCCAAGCAAAGCATGCAGAGGTATTTCTCCGAAATAGAGGAAGTGGATGTACCACATAGGGCCTTGGCGACGCGGCCAAAGAAATCCGTACACAGCAAACAAAAGCGTTACGGCGATGTTATAGTTCGCCATCACGGTTACACCATTCAGTGCAAAAGTGATTGCCCATAAACCATGAGAAAAGCTCGCAACCCACGGTCCGAGGCGGTGAAACATGTAATATCGCGCCTCTTTACCATCGATCCCCGGAGGCGTCCAAAGCACGAGATCGATGGTTCGCTGGATGAGATCAAACATCAGAAGCTTCCAGCCGATCATTGTAAACGTCCGACAAGTGGTCTGATCTCCTCCGAAGATGGTGGCGCGTTGTAAAGGCCTCAAATTCTGTTTAAATCGATCCGTTGGACACAGCATGTGCCACCGAGAAATACGCTATATCACAGCTGGAATTGGTTCAACGAATAAGCTGTCAACGTTCTCCCGATAGGCCGACTTTGGGCTCAAAACAGTTATTAGCCGCGATGTGGCGTGGAAACTTCCTATAAACGTCTGTTCTGGGCTGGAGCAGACCTACGCCGCACGGTGCATCAATGACTGTTCTGCGGGACGGAGTGAGCTTTCGCTGCGGGTGCTCAAATGTCCGCTTTCGAAAACGCGCTGCAACAATAGCTCTCCCGCCCTCATTTCAGTGACCGGATCAAGTGCTCGCCTTCAAACCCATCAAGCTCGAAGAACCCGGCTTCGACAAAATGGTAGTGAGAATTTTCGTTGACTTGTTCGGACGTCGCGTCGGAAACCCAAGTTTCGTTTGGCGCAGCAATTGCCGTGATACGCGCGGCCTTGTTGACAACTGCGCCAAAGAAGTCATCGTCTTTCCGGACAACACTTCCAGAATGAATTCCGACGCGCACGGAGATTGCAGGGCCGCCTGACCGCTTGATGGTTTCATGAATACGCCGTGCTGCATCAAGCGCCAAATCGGGTTTAGGAAAGCTGGACAACGTTCCATCGCCCAACGACTTAACAAATTGCCCATTTGCTTCTTCTACGATGGCCCGAAGTTGTTTGAAGTGTTCAGAGACTACCGATGTCCATAAGCGGTCCCCCATGACGGATGCTAGTCCTGACGAATTGACGATGTCGGTGAACATGATCGACGCAAGACCATCCTGCTGGTCAATTGCGAAACCCTCTGCGGCCGCAGCGACCAAATCTGCAATCGCTGTTTGCTTCGAGCCGACGAACTCTTCATTTGGAAGAGGGACGGAGCCATGACGATGCACCATCCTCCAGAAACCGTCTTCTAAAGCAAATATCAGGGTGTTCCGAACAGGGAACACTCTGTCCGGCTGATGGGCCATAACAACGTTGTGCGTAAAGCAAGCCCATCCCACTCGGCCATTTTCATAAGCTTCGCCAAAGGTCTCCTCCAGCTTTATGATTGTAGGGATTGAGCCGAAAAAGTCTGCGATTCCGGCTTTCACTGCCCTGCCTGACCAAAGTTCATCTTCCCCGGTTCCGATGAACAGCATGTGGTCTTTGTCAGTTAAAATGTTCTGAACCTCTTTCCCACGCATTCGTTGAACAGCGTCAAACCAACGACGGCAAACTGATAGGAGTTCTGGCGAGTTTCGTGTCATTTCCGATCGTTCCATAAGACCCTCAGTCTAAAGTTCCAACGGCTGTCGCTTGCACAATCAGTCCCAAGCATTCGCTTTTCTTTTACGCGCATCGAATAGCTCTTCAAGATTGCAGATTAGCAAAATGGCGCTTTGATGGGTATTAAGCTGACATTCGTGTGCTGTGCAGAATTTGTCAAAGAGGGCTCGTTGCAGTCATTCGACTGTTCTTCTCTGATGACCGGTTCGTCGCGTCAAGCAGCCGCTCACAACCGGAAATTCGAAGTTTTGGTTCTAAACGACTGCTTTCACCTGGACCGGACGTTCGCTGCGGTTGCGACGTATGTCTCACATGCGGGACAAATTTGCCGTTCACTGAAAGTTAAATGGCCAAAAACTAATCTGGCCATTCGCTGCAGTTGCTGTCGACGTCTTAGCCGGTTATTCGAATGATATTCCGCCATTCAATCTCGTGGGTCTCCAAAATTGCATTGTATTCTGCGCTGCCTCTCAGCGTGTCATATGTCTTTTCTACCGCGTCCATCGACGGGTAGCCCACGACTAGAAGCCTATGCCCCGCTGTGGGTCCTGTAAGAATAGTGCAGTACCGAAATATCATCGCTCCATTTTTCTCAAAGTGGGGTACGGCTGCGCGTAATCTGTCCAATTCGAGCCCTGCCGACTTTGCCCGCGTGGCAACTCCATAGGCTGGAACATCGCTGGATGGGTTTTTAAGCCCCACGTCTTCAATACGTAGGATGTTTCGAAGAGTGACCGAGATAGCCAGATCGTGAACAAGACCCTTATAGGCTTTGGACTTTTCATAGACGTCAAATGCCCGGTCAATGCCATTCATTTCTTCATACGTTTGAAAAAGAATGAGCTGCCCCGTATGTTCACCTGTCGCCACAATACCATGCCGGGTTGTCGCCGCCCCCGCCCTAGTTTTTAAATCGTTGGCAAGACTTTCCAGGTGTTCGATCGCATGGCCAAATTTCTGTGGCGCACATTTTGCCACGGTTATCATCATGTATTTTGGTGAAGACATGACTTTTTCCTCCCTTGGATTACGCCGCCTGCTGACGTGTGATTTACCGCTGGGTTGACTTGTTTAAGTCTGCCTCAAGGGAAGTTTTTTTTTGGAAAAAGATACAAAGCAATGAACTGATCGAAGGCTAGCATATTTTAATCGATCGGTCTTCTGATATATAACGGCAACTGCAAAAGAACGCTATTTGGTCCGACCGCTCCGGGCTCTCACCAGTCATTCGCCGCAGTCAGCACCAGTGACTGATTTGCGGGCCTAACGGCCTACCGTCTCAATGTTCTGGTAGGCTAACTTCATTTGAGGGGACTAGAACTTGCAACGGTACAGGCGCGCCAAGCTGTGAATGTCGAACTCGCTTTGAAAAGCCTCAGGATTCCTATCTAGCATTTCAAGGATGAAATCCCGCTCGGCACGTGAATCCTTCTGCGCATCGTCGGTTGAAGTCGCGCAATTCCTCGATGGCTTCAAGGCTTTCCAGATTTCTTCAATATGTTTCCAGACAATGGGTCGCGTCATAGTAAAGGAAGTCATGGCAAGGTCCTTCTGGCTTTACATTTCGACTCCCACTATATTTGCAGTCCAACACGTCTGGTATCGTGTTAGATATTGCGCTGTTCTACAAAAATGAAGAAAGAGTTTCGAAATTGGTCAGACGCTCGAGTGTTTCTGACGGTTGTCAGAGAAGGCTCGACGTTGTCGGCATCGCGAAAACTGGGCGTTGCCCAGCCCACAGTCGCACGGCGCATCGAAGCGTTGGAAAACGAGACCGGGCTCACGCTATTCGAACGCGATACGCGGGGTTTCAAGCCAACGGAAGTAGCGCGCACGCTATACCCACTGGCAGAAGCCATTGAAGAAGCTGCTGAAAACTTTGCTGACAAAACACGAGAACTGGCCGAACGAAGACCGATCCGGATCACCGCGCCCGGGTATTTCTCGGACCGGGTGTCGGATATATTCAGCGAATTTGTCGCTTTGAATCCGGGTGTTGTCTTCGAGTTCATTGCCAGCTTGAAAGTCTTGAACTTGTCTGAAGGCGAAGCAGATATCGCGCTGCGAATTTCAAAAAACGAACCGGATGAGACTCTTATCTGCCGGAAAATCAGCACCGCAAAATGGGCTCTGTTCGGCGGGCAGAGTTATGCTGACAAATTCGGCTTACCGAAGTCACTTGACGATTTGAAGGGCCACCGCTTTGTAACTTTCGAGCATGAAGACGTGCCGAGCCATGAGCGCAATTGGCTTTTGCGCCACGTGTCACCGGATCAAATCGTTAAGTCTTTTAGTGAACCGGAATTGATGAGAGCATCTATACGGGCAGGTCATGGTTTGGGTCTTGTTAACCTGAGGTTGGCTGAAGCTGACCATACGCTCATCCGCTGTTTTGACAATATTGAAGAGTTGTCGAGTTCAAATATGATGCTGATTGCACCCGCCGCGTACCGACGCCCCGAGGTCAAAGCTTTCACCAAGTTCTTTGCGCCGCGGTACGCTGCAACCTTCAAATAACCGAAGTCGCAGCCGTCTTCCAATCTGATCCAAACGATAATGCAAAATTGTAGCTTTGTTCACTAAAGGCTCGAACCGCCCCTTCCCCACCGATTGCACCAACGCCCACTCTCCCGCCAGACAGCGCTTTTGACCCAACAGGCCCACCCCCCTAAACCACAGAGGCCGCCAGCAGTTCCTGCGAATAGGGATGCACGGCCTTCATCTGGCGCAATTGGGCGACATCCATGGTTTCGACGATCTCGCCGTCTTTCATCACCGCCAGCCTGTCGCACATATGCCCGATCACCGGCAGATCATGGGACACCATCAGATAGGTCAGGCCACGATCTGTGCGCAAATCCGCCAGAAGGTTCAGGATTTCCGCCTGCACCGACACATCCAGTGCCGAGGTGGGTTCGTCCAGCAGCACCAGTTCCGGTTCGGGGGCCAGCGCGCGGGCAATGGCCACACGCTGCCGCTGTCCGCCGGACAGCTGGTGGGGATAGCGAAACCGGAATTTCTGCCCCAGTCCGACATCATCCAGCAGTTTGACAACGCGCGTGTCGATATCGGTGAACCCGTGCAGATGCAGGGTTTCACCCAGCACCTGATCCACCGAATGGCGCGGATGCAGCGATGCATAGGGATCCTGAAACACCATCTGCACCGTTTTGAAAAAGGATTTGGGGCGCTTTCCGGACAGTTCCGTACCCTCCACCCGGATGTTGCCCGACCAGTTCGGGGCCAATCCGGCGATCGCGCGCAGGATCGTGGATTTGCCTGACCCGCTTTCCCCGACCAGACCAAAGCTTTCGCCCATGGCCACATCGAATGCTGCGTCACGCACCGCATCCACCCGGTCGCGCCCCGATCCGAACCAGACATTCAACCCGTTGATGTGCAACATTGTCATCGCCTACACCTGCCCGCTGACGCTGTCGGCCAGCGCCCACTCAGGATCGCGTTCCAGCACCTCAAGCCGCTCGCGCGGCGCATTCAGACGCGGCAGCGAATTCAGCAGGCCACGGGTATAGGGGTGCTTTGCCTGATGCAGCTTGTCGGCATCGCACACCTCAACGATGCGACCCGCATACATGATCAGTACCCGATCACAGAAATCCGCCACAAGGTTCAGATCGTGGCTGATAAAGATCAGGCCCATGCCGCGATCCTTGACCAGCTTGTCCATGATATCCAGCACCTGCCGCTGCACCGACACATCCAGCGCCGAGGTCGGTTCATCCGCGATCAGGATTTCAGGGTTCGGGATCAGCATCATAGCAATCATGATACGCTGGCCCATACCGCCAGACATCTCATGCGGATAGGCGCGCATCACGCGTTCTGAATCGCGGATCGAAACCGCTTGCAGCATTTCGAGCGACTTCTTGTAGGCTTCGGATTTGCTGACCGAATTATGCAGGCGGTACGCCTCCATGATCTGGTCGCCGATGGTCATCACCGGATTCAGCGAAAATTTCGGGTCCTGCATGACCATGGAAATGCGGCTGCCGCGCACGGATCGCATTTCTTTTTCGCTCAGCCCCATCAGATCAGTGCCTTCCAGCGCAATATGAGCGGCCTTGACGATACCGGGCGGGCGGATCAGGCGCAGGATGGCGCGCCCGGTCATGGATTTGCCCGAGCCGCTTTCGCCGACAATGCCCAGCCGCTCGCGCCCCAGCGAAAACGACACGCCGCGCACCGCATCGAACACGCCGTTGCGCGTGGGAAACTGTACCCACAGGTCTTTGACATCCAGAATGGTCATTGTTCACCCGCCTTTGGATCCAGCACATCGCGCAGCCCGTCACCCAGCAGGTTAAAGGCCAGCGACACGGTAAAGATCGCCAGTCCGGGCACGGTGGCAACCCACCAGTGATCCAGAATGAACCGGCGCCCTTCCGAGATCATGGCGCCCCATTCCGGCGAGGGCGGCTGTGCGCCCAGCCCCAGAAACCCAAGGCCCGCAGCGGCAAGGATGATCCCCGCCATGTCCAGCGTCACCCGCACGATCAATGATGAAATGCACAGCGGCCAGATATGTTTGGTGATGATGCGCAGCGGTCCCGCCCCCTGCAACTGGATCGCGCTGATGTAATCCGATGACCGGATGGTCAGCGTTTCGGCGCGCGCGATCCGCGCATAGGGCGGCCATGCTGTCAGCGAAATGGCCAGTACCGCATTTTCGATCCCCGCGCCCAATGCCGCCACAAAGGCCAGCGCCAGAACAAGGCGCGGAAAGGCCAGAAAGATATCGGTGATGCGCATCAGAACCATATCTGTCCAGCCGCCGACATAGCCCGATACTGTGCCCACCAGCAGCCCCGCAACCGGCGCGATCAGCGCGACAAGTGCGACGATGTAAAGCGTGATCCGCGCACCATAGATCAGCCGCGACAGGATATCCCGGCCCAGACTGTCAGTGCCGAAAACATGCCCCTCTGTTCCCAAAGGCGCCAGCCGGTTGCCCAGATCCTGTGCAAAGGGATCATGCGGGGCGAGGATCGGCGCGGCAAAGGCAATCAGCACCAGCAGCACCAGAATGATCAGACCGACCATTGCCATCGTATTGCTGCGAAACGACAGCCAGCCCTGATAGAGTGCGGACAGTTTCGCGTGCTGTCTTGATGTGGGCGTATCTGTCAACAGCCACGCGCGCAGGCTTTGCGGTTCGGCCATTATTTCGCCCTCGGATCAAAGAATTTGTAAAGCAGGTCGGAAAAGATGTTCAGCAGGATAAAGATCAGCCCGACCACAACAGTGCCACCCAGAACGGCGTTCATGTCCGCCGACAAAAGAGCCGTGGTGATATAGCTGCCGATGCCCGGCCAGCTGAACACGATCTCGGTCAAAACCGACCCTTCCAGCAGGGTCGCATAGCTTAGCGCAATAACGGTGATCAATTGCACGCGGATGTTGCGGAACGCATGTTTCCAGACCACATTCCATTCCGACATGCCCTTGACCCGCGCAGTGGTCACATATTCCGCGCTGAGTTGTTCAAGCATGAAAGAACGCGTCATACGGCTGATATAGGCCAGCGAATAATAGCCCAGCAGCGATGCGGGCAGAATGATATGGCTGAACGCGTTCTTGAACACGTCCCAGTTGCCGTCCAGCAGGCTGTCAATCAGGATCATACCGGTGACGGATGGCACAACATCCACATAGAAAATGCCTACACGCCCCGGCCCGCCAACCCAGCCCAGAATACCGTAAAAGATCAAAAGCCCCATCAGGCCCAGCCAGAAGATCGGCATCGAATAGCCCACCAGCGCGACAACACGCGCGATCTGGTCAATCCACGATCCCTTCTTGACGGCTGCAACCACGCCCAAAGGCACTCCCAACACGATGCCGAAGATCACGCCCAGCGTGGCCAGTTCCAGCGTGGCGGGAAAGACGCGGGCGATGTCTTCGGACACGGGGCGCGCGTTCAGCAGGGAGATGCCGAAATCGCCGTGCATCACATCCCAGATGTAATAAAGAAACTGCACGATCAACGGCTTATCCAGCCCCAGTTGGGTATAAACCGCATCATAGGTCGATTGCGACGCGCGTTCCCCGACAATGGCCAGCACCGGATCAATCGGCATGACGCGACCGATCACGAAGGTGACGAACAACAGGCCCAGCATCGTGACCGCGATTGATCCCAATGTCAGCGCGGCAGTCTTGATCGCCGGCACAAAAGGCGCGCTTTCGCGCGCCTTTTGCTGGTTTTCAGTCAATGCCATTTACTTGGTAACTTGCCAGTAGGATGCTGATGTAATGGCCTGTCCGGTCGAAAAGTTCGTGACATTGTCGCGCATGGCGGACTGTTCGATTTGCTGGAACATGATCACGAAGGGCGATGTTTCGCGGAATTCGGCCTGAATATCCTTGTACATCTGCACCCGTGCATCGCGATCGTTTTCAACCACGGCAGCGTCCACCTTGGCCGTCAGACCGCCGGTGTCCCATGAATTGCGCCATGCCAGCAAACCTGTGGCCTGTGCTTCCATCGAATTGTCGGGGTTGTAGGCAAATGTGCCCGCATTCGTTTGCGGATCGGGATAATCCGGCCCCCACGCGCCCAGATAGACATCAAGTTCGCGGGAACGATAGCGGCCCAGTATCTGTTTGGCCGTCCCCACCGTGATGTTCATCGTGATGCCGACCTGCGCCAGCGTGTTCTGCAAGGATTGCGCGATTTCGATGCGTTCCTGCGCCTCGCGCACGCCCACTTCGATTTCAAGCCCGTCAACACCTGCTGCCGTCAGCAGTTCCTGTGCCTTGGCCACATCAAGGGTAAACGGATTTTCATCGGTCGAGCCCAGATAGGTCTGCGGCAAGAAGTTCTGGTGGATCGTGTACTGACCCTTCAGAAAACTGTCGCGCATGCCTTCGTAATCAACCAGATACTTGAATGCCTGGCGCACTTCGGGCTTGGACAGAACCGGATGCGCCTGATTAAGCGAGGCATACATCAATCGGCCCTTCAGTTCGTCCACGATCTTCACGCCGTCCGCCTCAGTGGCCCCTGCGATATCTTCGGGGTTGAGGTTACGCGCGATGTCGATGTCGCCGCGTTCCAGCAGCAGGCGCTGACTCGCGCTTTCCAGAACGTGGCGCACGATGACGCGTTCCATGGCCGGTGCGCCACTGTAGAAATCAGGGTTCGAGGACAGTGTGACGCTTTCGTTCGGCTTCCAGCTGTCCAGTTTGTAGGCACCTGACCCGGCCGAATTGGTTTTCAGCCATGTGTTGCCCATATCGCCGTCAACTTCGTTGGCCATGACCAGTTCTTTGTCGACGATCCCGCCGATGGTGGCGGTCAGGCAGTTCAGCACAAACGATGTCGCATACCGTTTGTCGGTTGTGATCATCAGCTTGTTGCCATCCGCCCTGATGGTGTCTTCGATGTTTTCGGGGGTAAAACCGAACTGCGTCAGGATGAACGCCGGTGTCTTGTTCAGCAGCACCGCACGGCGCAGCGAAAATTCGGCATCTTCGGCACGCACCGGATTGCCCGAGTGAAAGCTGACGCCTTCGCGCATGGTAAAGGTGATTGTCATCCCGTCTTCGCTGACTTCCCAGCTTTCGGCCAGATCGGGCTGATAGCCCGCAGCCAGATCAAGCGGATCAAAGTTGACCAGCTTGCCATAGACGTTGCGGCTGACATCAGAACCGGCAAATTCAAAGGATTCCGCCGGGTCCAGTGTGGTGATATCGTCAATCCGGTTGGCAATGACCAGCATGTTGGCAGGCGTTTCCGCATAGGCCGCCATCGACGTCACGCTAAGCGCAAGGCCCAATGCGGCGCTGGATAGCCATTTGTTCATTATCGTCATCTTCTGTCCTCTCCTGTTTTGGTTTCACTTGTATCGAATGCGCGGGGTTATGACCCCCATGTCTTTTCCAGAACGCGCAGCCAGTTTTCATGGCACAGCTTCGCGATCAGTTCATCGCCATACCCATGCTGTGCCATCGCCTGTTTCAGTTTGGGCAAGGTCGCGCAGGTTGTGACATCATCCGGCACCACCGCCCCGTCATAATCCGACCCCAGGCCGACACGATCCTCGCCCAGTTCCGTCATCAGATGATCCAGATGGCGCAACATCTGTTCCAACGGCACATCGGCCAGCATGCGGCCATCCGCGCGCAGAAACGCCACGGCAAAATTCAGCCCTACCATACCATCGCTTTCGCGGATGGCGTGCAACTGCCTGTCGGTCAGGTTGCGGCTGTGCGGGCAGATCGCATGGGCGTTCGAATGGGTCGCCACCAACGGCGCATCCGATTGTCGCGCCACATCCCAGAACCCCGCTTCGTTCAGGTGCGACAGATCCAGCATGATGCGCAATTCGTTGCAGGTTTTGACCAGCCGCTTGCCATGATCGGTTAGCCCGTCACCGATATCCGGCGTGCTGGGATAGCGGAACGGCACACCATATCCGAAAGTCGTATCGCGGCTCCAGACCGGACCGACCGAGCGCAGACCCGCCTGATAGAGCACATGCAAAACGTGCATATCGGGATCGATCGCCTCGGCCCCTTCGATGTGAAAGATTGCCGCCATGATGCCATCGGCCAGACAAGTGCGTATGTCGGATGCGGTCCGGCAGATTTTCAAAGCACCCTGTCGTTCCATCTCGAACAGGATTGCCGCCTGCTCCATGACGACGGGCAAGGCATCCTGCTGGGGGATCGGGTCCGGCAATGGCAGATCGTAAGCCGGTTTGGTCATCTCGTCGACCTTGACGTCCTGATCCATGTCGGATGGTACGTAGACGGCAAAGAATCCGCCGCCAAAGCCGCCCTTTTGCGCCGAAACCGCATCAATCGCGCCGTCACGCCCGGTCAGAAAACCCGCAACAGCAGACCGTCCGCCCGCGCGAAACAGTTTAAGCAATACATCATTGTGGCCATCAAATACGGCCGGTGATCGAAAATCCCGCACTGTGCAAGCGACTCCCCCGGTGATCGTCCGGACAGGTTATCGCAATAGGTTCGATTGACCAGAGGTTTTTATTTTTGTTGGGAAATTCCTTGCCCGGCCTTTGTAAACAAGGGTATCAATCGCCTTTGCCTGCCCAGATTTTCCGCCGCCGCTCCTTGACCAGCGCGTCGCCTTGCGGCGTGCCATCGTGAAATGTATTGAACCACGCATCCCACGGCGTTTCCCATGTGCCATAGTTGCAATCGAAAAACTTGTGGTGCAGCTGGTGATAAAAATCGCCCAACTGGAAACGGCCAGATTCCCCGATCTTCAGGTTTTCAAATCCGGCATGGGATGTGGGCGCGCCGATGCCATGGTGAAACAGCAGGAAAATCACGTGCACCGGATGCGAGGCGACGATGAAAAAGATCATCGTGTCAAACATCAGGAAAAAGCTTTCAACCGGATGCATCGCCAGACCCGACCACGGGCCGGTATTGACGTTCTTGTGATGCCACGCGTGCACGCGTGTATAGAGCGGGCCGACATGAAGCAGCCGGTGCAGCCAGTAGAAATGAAACCCTGCCCATAACGGGATCAGCACAATCAGGCCCACGAACCAGACCGGATTATCCGTAAATGTGATCAGCGTGGCCCAGCCGTTGGCATAGGCCCAGTACATCAGGCTTTCCCAAAAGGTCCAGAAGGCCAGCGCCGGCCCCAGCGTCCAGAACATGTTATCCCAGACCTGGTTCTTGAAATAGAACACCTTGGCGCCCCTCGCCATCGGGCGCATGTCATAGCGATATTCATCGCCCTGCGCACGAAACCGCAGCAACAGCAGATGCAATCCGCCCGCGACCACCAGCAGGATCACCAGATTGCGCAGCCAGATTTCGAACACCCAGTCAAACTGCCATGTCTGCGCGCGTTCAAGTTCCGGAGTGAAATACAGCCAGGTGATAACCGCGCAGACCAGAAACAGACAGCGCTGCGCCACCGGATTCCAACTGCGCGCCAGATATTTGAGCGAGGCAAGAGGTGCCAAAGGCCAGTCCCAGTAGGGCGCAAGCCTGAGCGGCAGGGCCGGTGTGTAATTCCATATCTTTCGCACGGCGCGGGGCGCGCCGGTCTGGGGCGTTTCATCGGTCATGATCGGATCTCGGGGTTGGCGCTAGGCGCGCTGTGATGCAATCTCGGGGTTTTGAAGTGCGACGCGCACCCCGGCCTGAATAACGCCCGGGTCATAGGCCTTGCGGGCGAAAACCTGATGCACCATCGGCGCGAAAAACGACAGTGGCAGCGTATCATAATCCGGGTCAAAACTGGTTTGATCCCAACGCTCGCAAAACGTGGCGCAATCGTCAAAATAGGCATGGCCCTTGTAGGCGTCACGTTTGTTCGGATCAGCCCCGACATGGGTCGCGTAATAAAGCATCTGGAAATCACCATGTTTTTCCACCACCCATGCGCATTGTTCACGCACGAAGGGCCGCAGGATCGCAGCCGCATATTCATCATGGTTGTACGGTGCATAGATGTCGCCGATATCGTGCAGCAATGCCGAAACCAGCCAGTCGGTATCGGCGCCGTCGCGCCATGCGCGGGTCGCGGATTGTAATGAATGGCCCAGCCGCGTGATCTGATAGCCCGAAAGCGATGTATCAAGGCTTTCCAATGCGTCCAACAGGCGGGTGGCCGTATGGCTTGCATATTCGGTTTCATGCGCGTTCAGCAGATCGTAATCCGCCTTGTCGCCTTCTTTCATCTGGGTGAATTTTACAGTTTGCACGCGGGCGCCCTTTTTCGCTGAACGATTGCTTGCCGACACAATAGGCCTTTCCATTCGCGTCTGATAGGCCCAAAAACAGGCAAGGCATCATGCCTTTTTGTTATGGAGCCGCAGATATGGCCAGCCGTCGTCGCCTGCCTTCCCTGAATGCCCTGATCGCGTTTGACGCGGTCGCCCGCAATGGCAGCTTTACCCGCGCCGGGCAGGAACTGACTGTGGCGCAACCCGCCGTTACGCGCCACATCGCCAATCTAGAAGGTTGGCTGGGCGTCGCGCTGTTTCACCGCCACGGCAATGCGGTTTCGCTGACCAAGGACGGACAGGAGGCCGCCGATCTGGCGATTTCGGTCCTTGACCGGCTTGAGATCGGGCTGGGCGCAATTCGCGCCGCGCCACGATCCGAAGTGGTGATCGGCGCGTCCTTTGGCATGGCGCATCTGTGGGTGATCCCGCGGATTTCCGGGTTGCGCATGGCGGCGGGCGGCGCGGTCATCAATTTTGTGACATCCGAAAACTATGATGCCTTTGATCGGCAGGGGGTTGATCTGTCGATCCGCTTTGGCACCGGGCAATGGGCCGGTGTGCATTCCGACCTGCTGTTCGAAGAGGAAACCCATGTGATCGCGTCACCGGATTTTCTGGCCGCGCATCCCGAGATTGACGCCGATAACCTGCCATTCACTCTGCGCGGGGAATGGTTGCTGGAACACGGCGATCAATACAATGTGGGATGGATGACATGGAAATCCTGGTTCCGCCATCACGGCCCCCCCCTGCCCGCAATCCCCAAGCCCGAAGTGCGCAATTTTCCCACCCTTCTGGATATGGTGCGCGCGGGCGAAGGTGTGGCCATCGGTGTTGCGGGGCTGGATGATGCATGGGTTGAAAAAGGCGAGATTATCCGCCTTGGGCCGGCTCTCAAACGGACGGGGCTTGGTTATTATCTGACCCATCGCGATAATTGCGCGCCCGCCACGCTGGAGGTCCGCAATTTTCTGCTGGGGCACCGTGAATAGGGTTGGGGCATCGGGTTACCATACAAAGCCCGGTTTTCTGCCGTGATCATCAAGGGTTAAACCCATCGCTATTGTTGCCCTACAGCCTCGCACACTTCGCGCAGGGCCAGAATGACAGATAGCATGTAATCCTCGTCATAGCCGGCATCGTTTTCCAGAACGCTTAGATACGCGCAGGCCGTGCGCGACACCGTATCAACCATCAGAAACTGGCCGCCATATCCTGCGTGGCCCAGAAACCGCCCGTCTGTCATCAGATGATTGGAATAGCGCAACCAGTCGCGCGGCGGGTTCAGCGCCGGTGCCGCGCGTTGCAGCGACGTGCGCAGGAACGCGTCATTGGCAAAGGTGCGGCCGCGGATGTCGCGCCCGCCGCGGGCAAACAATAGCCCAAAGCGCGCCAGATCGCGCGCAGAGACACAACCGCCGCCGGAAAATGCCGGAAAACCGTCCCGCGACAGGCTGATGTGAAACGTATCCTCGTACCCGGCGGCATCTGCGATGGCTTCGATCTGCGCGGCAAGAGGCACTGGTGACACGGCGGCGCAGATCAGGGTCAGGACATCGGTATTGGCCGATTTGTAATCCGCATGGCCCGTGCGGTTTTTCAGATCGGATCCCGTTATGGCATGGGTGAAATCGCGCAGCGTGATCTCAGGCGTGCCGGATTCGGGCAGACGCCAGCCAAGCGCCGCCTCTTCGGCATAACAATCGGATTGCGGATCGTCGTAATCTTCGGAAAAATCATTCGCGACGTTCATATCCAGAAGATCCTGAACCCGCGCCATTGCATAGCCTGATCCGATATCGGGCAAATAGTGTCGCACCGGTTTGTAAAGATCCAGCAGCCCCTTTTCCAACAACCGCCCCACGATCAGATGAATGTGCATCTTGGTGACGGACTGGATGGAATGGGGGTGGCGTGTATCGAAATCGGGCGCGGAGTGGTCCAGCAGAATTTTGTTGTCCCGTGCGCATACAAAGGCGGAAAACGCCACATGGTCCATCAAATTGTCCAGCGCCGGCGTGCTGATACCCCGCGGCGGCACCGGATCAAGTGCCAGCACATTGCGCGCGCGTACCATCAACGCGCGGCGAAATAGGCTGTGGGCATTGTGAAAACCGTGGCGACGATGCGCGGGTTGGTTCCATCTTTGCTTGTTGTCTGCCCCAACACTCAGATCCGGGTTGGGGTGTGTTCGCAAACGGTTCATGTCCGGTCCTCGAGGTGTAGCAGAACATCAACGGCCATGATGCTGTCGGGATAGACAAACATCGGATTGATTTCGACTTCGGCTATGGGATCATCACCAGCCAGAACATAGCTGCAAAGCTGGTGCAGGGCGTCAGCGATTGCCGCCAGTTCGGCCCTTGGCCGGCCACGAAACCCACCCAGCAAATGGCCCACTTTCAACCTGGCCAGCGCGGTCTGAATGTCGGCGGGCGAACTTGGCAACAACAGCGTTCCGGCATCGCCCACCAGTTCGACCAGTATACCGCCGCTGCCCAGTGTCAGCGCCCAGCCGAACTGCGCATCGCGGCGCAGGGACACGATCAATTCGGCCAGCGGCGGCGGTGACATCTGTTCCACCAGAAAACTGTCGTTCACGGCATCCGCATCAAATGCGGCCACGTCCTGCTTCATCCGGCAGATGGCAGCGGACAATTCGTCAGACGATGACAGCCCCAGCGCAACCGCGCCCGCCTCGGTTTTGTGGGCAAGTTTCGGACCCATCATCTTTAGCGCAACCGGATAGCCGAGTTCAGCAGCGGCGGCCAAAAGCCCCGATGCCGGCACACATTTTCCGCGCGGCACCGGCACGCGCGCCTTTTGCAGCCATGCCTTGCCTTCTGCCTCGTTCACCATTTTCACCAGGCCCGTTAACTGTGGCGGCGCCAATGGCTGAGGCGGGTGTGTCAGGATGCGCGCACGTGCCTGCGCCCAGCCCGCCGCATCCAACATTGCATTCAGCGTTTCGTGCAGGCCCTGCATCGGGGCAACGCCCTGTGCGATCAGGGCATCGCGCGTGTCCTGATCCAGATTTTCCGGCAGGGTCGCGCAGATCGCGGCGGGCACACCGCTTTCCGCTGCCGCACGCGCAAAGGCTGCGGCATCATTCTGGTAGTAGATCTTGGACGCATCCAGACCGGCAGCGGGATAATCCTGCACCAGAACGGCCGCATCGGCCACCAGCCCCTGCATCGCGGCCGCAAACACCGGATAGGTATGTTCGGGCTGGCCCCAGATCGGTGTTGTGTAATCCAGCGGGTTGGACACGGTGGCTATATCAGGCAACAGCGCCCCCAGACGCTGCGCGCTATCGCCGTTAAAGTCGGGATAGGTCAGGCCGATCGTTTCGCCGTGATCCGCCAGCATCGTGGCGCCGCCACCCGAACAGGTAAAGCCTGCAATGTTGCGTCCCTTCGGCGCGCCGACGACACAAAGATACTTCAGTGTTTCCAGCATTTGCGCAGGGTTCGTGACGGAAATCAAGCCGGTGCGTTCAAACATCGCCTGATAAAGATCGTTGGCGCCCGACAGCGATCCGGTGTGGCTGACCGTCAGCGCTCCGCCAATTGCGGAACTGCCGGTTTTCAGCGCCACGACCGGTGTGTTGTGTTCCAATGCCTTGAGTGCGGCGCGTTCAAAACGGGCCACATCGCGCAAGCCTTCGATGTGCAGACCAATGGCGCGTACGCGGGGATCTTCGCACAGGACATCCAGAAAATCCTCTTGGCCCAGAACGGTCTGGTTGCCCGCAGAAATCATATAGGCCATCGGCAACGATCGCTGGCTCATCGTGATGTCAGAGGAAAACATACCCGACTGGGTGATGATGGCCGCGCCGTATCCCGGCGACGCGCCGCCATGTTCGAAAGACCATAGCGCCGCATTGCCCAGATAATTGATTACGCCGTAACAGTTCGGGCCGATCAGGGCCATGTCGCCATTTGCACGTTTCAGCGCAGCTTCGGCCTTGGCCCCGGAGTGCCCCGCCTCCTTGAAACCGGCGGTATAGCATACGACACCCCCTGCCCCCATCGCGGCCAGTTGCGCCACCGCCAGAACCGCCGCCTGAGCGGGGATGGCCAGATAGACGGCATCCGGTGCATCGGGCAGATCATCAAGGCTGGCAAAACAGGGCACACCGGCCAGATCGGGCCGCGTCGGGTTCACGGCCCACATCTGGCCTGCAAATCCACGGCGGCGTGCCTCGTTGATGGCCGTGATCGCATCACGCCCGCCGACAAAGGCAATGTGGCGCGGGTTCAGTAACCTGTCAAAGTTCCGGCGCTGCGCGGGCGTCATGCACCAAGCGGCCTTAGTATCGAACGGGTGATGATATGGCGCTGGATTTCACTGGTGCCGTCCCAGATCCGTTCCAGCCGCGAATCCCGCCACAAACGCTGGATCGGCAATTCTTCCATCAGGCCCATGCCACCGTAAATCTGCACCGTGTCATCGGCAACCTTGTTCAGCATTTCCGAACAGTAAACCTTGACCATGGCCGCATCGGCATCTTCCATCATTCCGGCATCCGCACGGCGCACCGCGTCCGCCACCAAAAGATCCGCGGTGCGCAATCCGATGGCCATATCGGCAAGGCGAAAACCAGTGGCCTGAAACGTGCCGATGGGTTTGCCGAACTGTTTGCGGTTGGCCGCCCAGTCGGTGGCCATTTCCATCAGGCGTTCGGCCTTGCCACAACAGGTCGCCCCGACCCAGATGCGGCCCATACCCAGCCATTTGCCTGACAACTCCAGCCCGCGGCCTTCTTCGCCCAGAACCTGCCCCGGTCCAAGGCGCACATTGTCAAAGCTGAGCTGGAAGGTCTTGTAGCCACGATAGCTGACGCATTTGTTGCCTTCGCGGCAATCAAACCCCGGCGTGCCGACATCGACCAGAAATGCCGTAACCCGTTTGCGCGGGCCGCGTTTTGTTTCATCGACACCCGTTGCGGCGAACACGATGGCGAAATCGGGCATGCACGGGCCGGAAATAAAATGCTTTGATCCGTTCAGTATCCAATCGTCACCATCGCGGCGCGCATTGGTTTTCATGCCCATCACATCCGATCCGGCCTCGGGTTCTGTCAGTGCAAACAATTCGCGTTTCTCGCCCGTTACACACGGATCCAGATAGCGCGCGATCTGATCCCCCTGACACGCTAAAAGCAGTTCGGTCGGGCGGCCGATCCAGCTGTGCAGGGCATGTGTCGTCTTGCCGTATTCGCGTTCGACCAGTGCCATCGCGGAATAGTTCAACCCGCCCCCACCGACTGGCTCCGGCAGGTTGGATGCATAAAGCCCGACCTCTTTGGCGCGGGTTTCGATCTGGCGGCCCAGGTCTTCGGGCACTTCGCCCGCGCGATCGACCATGTCTTCGTGCGGATATATCTCGGTTTCCAGAAAACTGCGCACCGTGTTGAGCAAAAGTTCGTTTTCGTGCGAGGTGATGCTGTTCATGTCTCGCTCCTCTTCAGGGGTTGGATTGCGCGGCTTTGCGCCGCGACATGATGGCCGATGCGGTAAAGGCAATCAGCGTTATGGCAATCAGGACGACGGCGGCCGCGGCCACTGTCGGGTCGGTGTTTTCGCGGATGCCGTTCCACATCCGGCGTGGCAGCGTGTAGACGTTGAATTTGGAAATGAACAACGTCACCACGATTTCATCCCAACTGAGGATAAAGGCGAACAAGGCGCCTGCATACACGCCGGGGCGCACTGAGGGCAGGATCACGCGGCGCATGGTTGTCCAATTCGACGCGCCCAGATTTTTGGACGCCTGTTCCAGTTTCGGATCGAAGTTCGCAAGCGACGCGCTGACCGTGATCAGCACCATCGGCGCGGCCAGAATGGTATGGGCGATGATCAGGCCGGCGTAGCTGTCCAGCAGGCCCATCGGTATCCACAGCCGGTAAAACGCCATGGCGGAAATGATTTGCGGAATGATCAGCGGCAGCAACAGAAAGGCGCGCACGACCTCGCTGTATTTCGATGACACGCGCCACAATCCGATGGCGCACAGCGTGCCCAGAACCGTGGCCAGAAAAGACGTCGCCAACCCGATCACCGCACTTTGAAAAAAGCTCGACATCCATTCGGGGCTGGTGAACAGTTTTTCAAAATGGCGCAGCGACAGTTCGCCGCCCGGCATTGACAGGAACCGTTTTGGTGTCAGTGACACCGGGATCGCGATCAAGGCGGGCGTGACCAGAAACAGCAGCAAAACCCATGCGCCAACCCTGTTGAACCGTGACAAAATTCCCGTTTTCATGACGCGCTGCCCCCGAACACGGTGCTGAGCTTCATGAATTTGGACATGATGTAGAGCATCGACAGCACGCCGAACAGCATCAGCGCTGCCAGCATCGCTGCCGTGCCCCATTGCAGCGTCACCAGAAGCTGGACCGAGATGTATTCGGCGATCATCAGCACCTTGCCGCCGCCCAGAACCGCAGGTGTCACGTAAAACCCAAGGCTCAGGATAAAGACCAGCAGCGTAGAGGCGACAAGACCCGGTGTGGTCAGCGGCAGATAGACCCGCCAGAAGGTTTGCGCACCCGTCGCCCCCAGATTGCGCGAGGCATCCATGACCCGCGTATCCAGCGATTGCATGTTCACCAGCAACGGCAGCACCGCATAGGGCACCATGTAATGCACCATCCCGATCAGCACGCCCAGCTCGTTGCGCATGAAGGCGATCGGTTCGGAAATGATGCCGATGCCTTCCAGCGTGTTGTTGACCAGCCCGTTGCGCCCCAGCAGCATCAGCCAGGAAAAGGTGCGCACAAGGATCGAAATCCAGAAGGACACCAACAGCAGGGTCAGCATGTAATTCTTTTGCTTCTGGTGGCAGTGCACCATGGCGTAGGCAATGGAATACCCCAGAAGGACGGAAAATACCGTTGTGACAATGCAAATCCGCAAGGTGGTCCAGATGATGCGCGGCAAGGCATCGCTTTCGTACAGCTTGGCATAATTGCCCAGACCCGGTTCGGGGTCTGTCACGCTAAGCCACAGGATATTCGCGATCGGGCCAAGATAAAGTGCCACAACAAGCAACAGGAACGGCGCGACCAGCAGCCATCCCGGACTTATGTGTTTTTGCAGCGCGTTCATCTTGGTTCGGCCCGATCACATGGGTTTGGGTCACGCGATCCGGCGGGTCATAATCCGCCGGATCGCGCAGGGTTCAGCTGATGGCGTCAAGGAAGGCGTTGACCGCCTCGCCCGAATTTTCGCCCCACCAGACCGGATCGTTAAACGCGACACCGTCGATGTTTTGCGCCGACGTGATGGCATAAGCCTGCTGCCCGTCCGGAATTTGTGCGAACGCGGCAGGGTTGGACGGCGTCATGCCCAGACAATCCAGAAGCTGCAACTGCGCCTCTGGCTCTTGCGCGACGGCGATGAATTTCATGATCGCTTCGCGCCCGGCCGGGTTGCCCTTGGGCACGATATAAGCGCCCGGCATCGCCAGCGCCTCGTTCATCACCAGTTTATAGCGCCCGTCTGTGTCCGCTTCGATGTTCTTGCCGCGGTTCTGCCAGATCATGCCCATGCTGACCTCGCCATTCACACACATCGAGTGCGCTTCGGAGCCTGAGCCCCAGTACAGGCTGTCATCCTTGATCGATTTGATCTTGGCCAGCGCACGATCCATATCCAGCGGATAAAGCGCATCCTTGGCCACACCGTCGGCCATCAATGCCGCCTCAAGCGAACCGTTGGCCCACTTGTAAAGCGAGCGTTTGCCGGGAAATTTGGCAGTGTCAAAGAAATCCGCCCAGCTGTTGGGGGGCGTGTCGCCGTAGGCTTCGGTATCATAGACGAACGCATAGCCGTAAAGGATGATCGAAACGCCATATTCCAACGCGTATTGCGGCAGTGTCTTTTCCTTGCTGACGACGCTGTAATCGATCGGTTCGAGATGGCCCGATGGCCCCAACGCGATGGAATCAAACAGGTCCGCATCGCACACATCGGCGGTGACATTGCCGCTGTCGACCATTTCGCGGATCTTGCCTTGAAGCGGACCGGACGTGTCAAAGCGCAACGGCATACCGGTTGCGGCCTCGAACGGTTTCCCGATGGCGTTGCCGTGGCATTCTTCGGATTGGCCGCCCCAGTTCCACATTACAATTTCGTCCGCCGCCGCTTCGGCCTTGCCCGCCAGAACCGTGGCCGACGCAAATCCTGTCATCGCGCACAGGGTCAGAAACGCGCGCCGGTCCATTTTTCCGGCTTTGAAGGCCTTGGCCCCGTCTTGCAGCGTTTCACGCATGAACTGCTTGTCTTGCATTATATCTCTCCTTGTTGTTGTGCCCGGCTTGGTGCCGGACGTTGGCAAAAATGACGCCATTGGCTGGCGTTCTGATTACGTGCTTTTATCCGTCTTCCAGTTTGACAGCCGCCCCCTTGCGCCAAGTCAGATCGACCGACTGGCCGGTTTCCAGCGGCGCCTCGTTGCGCCAGACATCTATATCAACCTCAAGCTCGGCCCCGTCCGTCGTGGCCACGATGATGCGCTGCATGGATCCGAAATAGGTGATGGACCTGATCGTTCCGGACAGGCGCACATCTGTCTGGCTTTGTCCGGCGGGGTGGATATCGATCTTTTCGGGGCGCAGCGCATAGATACCGTCGCTTCGGTGCAAGAAGTTGCTTTTGCCCAGAAAGCTGGCGGCAAATTCGGTTTTCGGGTTTTCGTAAAGTTCGACAGGCGTGCCGACCTGTTCAATTGCACCGTCGCGCATGATCACGACACGATCCGACATCGACAGCGCCTCTTCCTGATCGTGGGTGACGTATATGAATGTAGTGCCGACGCGGTTGTGGATGTCTTTCAGCTGTTCCTGCACCTCGACGCGCAGTTTTTTGTCGAGCGCGCCCAGCGGTTCATCCAGCAGCAGAACGGGTGGCGCGAAACACAACGCGCGGGCCAGGGCAACGCGCTGTTGCTGCCCGCCTGACAACTGGCCGGGCTTGCGATCGGCAAAATCCTGCAATTGTACCAGTTCCAGCATTTCGTCGACGCGGCGGGCTATTTCGTCAGCGGGGCGTTTTCGTACCGACAGCGCATAGCCGATATTGTCGCGCACGCTCATGTGCGGGAACAGGGCATAGCCCTGAAACACCATGCCGAAATTGCGTTTTTCGGCGGGCACATCCGCTATCGAATTGCCATCCAGCGCGATATCGCCCGAGGTGATATCCAGAAACCCCGCGATCATCATCAAAAGCGTTGTCTTGCCCGAACCGGACGGGCCCAGCAGGGTCAGGAACTCACCCTTCTGAATCTCGAGATTTACTTTATCAACGGCACAGAACGCACCGAAGTATTTGGATAAATCCCGAACCTGCAAACTGCCCTGATCGACGGTGGTGGCTGCCATGTTACGCGTTTGCCCCCCGCAAATTCAGCTTGTTGCGCGCTTCTTGCGGGGTGATGGCCCGCGCGCCCATCCTTTCGATGATTTCAACGATCCGTGTCACCAGCTGCCCGTTTGTGGCCAGCACACCCCGATCCAGAAACAGATTATCCTCCAGCCCGACACGCACATTACCCCCCATCGCCACCGCGGCGGCAGCCATCGGCATCTGCATGCGCGAAATCCCAAAACCGGCCCAGCTTGCATCATCTGGCAGGTGGTCTTTCATCACCTTCATCGTATCGACGCTTTGATCGGCCCCCCACGGGATACCCAGACAAATCTGGAACATCGGCGGATCGGCGATCAGGCCTTCGGCAATCATCTGGCGGGCAAAACGGATATGCCCCAGCTCGAACACTTCCAGTTCCGGCTTTACCCCCCATTCCAGCGTCAGTTCGGCCATCCGACGCAACGTTGGCGGGGTCGAGATATAGATGTTGTCGCCATCCCCGAAATTCAGCGTACCGCAATCCAGTGAACAGATATCGGGCATGCATTCATGCACATGGATCAGCCGGTCTTCGGCACTGATCATGTCCGTACCCGGCCCCGGCATGGCAGGGTTGGTTGCATCAGGCACCCAGTCGCCGCCCATGCCGGCCGTCAGATTGATGATCACGTCAGTGCCACTGTCGCGCACACGATCCACGACTTCCTTGAACAGTTTGGGATCGCGCGATCCCTTGCCGGTTTCGGGGTCGCGCACGTGGATATGGGCCACCGCCGCGCCGGCCTTGGCCGCTTCTATCGCGGCATCTGCGACCTGTTTGGGGGTCACAGGGACATGCGCGCTGCGCCCTGTCGTATCCCCCGCGCCCGTGACGGCACAGGTTACAATCACTTCGTAATTCATTGGCCGCACCTCCCGTTTTTTATCAGTTTGGCGGCCAGACAGGCAAAATAAATGTCGATTTTTCGACTTATTTTGCGTCATAGTGACGAAAAACCTTACTGGATTTGAAAGAGCGGACCGCGACATGAACATCAATCTCGACGGCACAAGCGGCGGCGCGCGCGGGCAGTCACATGCCATTTTCGTGGTCGTTCCACGCTTTAACATCGCGACCCTGATTACCACCATCGAAACCATGCGCATTGCGAATTATCTGTCTTCTATCCGGGCGTTTTCGTGGGAAATCGTATCGTTCGACGGGGCATCCATCACCGCCAGCAACGGCATGAAAACCGAAGTGAACGCGGATACCGACAGCCTGGGCCCGGCCGATCTGATCTTTGTTCTGGGCAGTTGGGGCACAGAGCATTACGCGAACAAGTCGCTGATTTCATGGCTGCGCAAACGCGCGCGGCAGGGCGAGCGGGTCTGCTCTGTCGAACTGGGCTGCTACATCGTGGCGCGCGCCGGATTGCTTGCCGGAAAATCCGCCACGACCCACTGGTCATGGATGTCGGGATTTCAGGAAAGCTTTGACACGGTCCAGTGCAGCGAACAGCTGTTCACGATCGGCGACAAGGTGATGACCTGCGCCGGTGGGCTGGCCGGCGTTGATCTGATGTTGCGGCTGATCGAAAAATCCCACGGCAGCAGCTTTGCGGGCGAAATTGCGGATCAGATGCTGCACCATCCGATCCGCACGGAAACAACTCCGCAACGGCGCACGATGGGTCAGGGCACCGAAACCATGGCACCGGTGGTCCGGCAGGCCATCCGTCTGATCGAACGCAACATAGAAGAACCGTTGGGCGTGCCCGAAATTGCCCGCAGTCTGGGGATTTCGCAACGCCAGCTGGAACGCCAGTTCAAGAAATACATCGGCTGCACCGTGATCCAGTTCAGCCTGTTGATGCGGCTACAGAACGCGCGGGTTCTGCTGATTTCAACCAAGCTGAGCGTGCGCGAGATTGCGACCGCATCAGGGTTCAACACCCTGTCGCATTTCGCCTATTCGTTCGGCAAGTTCTTTGGCCGCCGCCCGTCGGAATACCGCGAGGCATGGCCCCAGAACGAAGCCGCGCCCACGTGGCCCGGCACCCTGTCCGAGTTTCTGAACACGCGCCCGATCAAGGCGCGCAAATCCTAGGGTGTCTGATCCGCGCGCACGTCGCGCAGCGCATTCAGAACGGCGACGATTTCGCGATCCCGCTGCGCGGCCATGTCCTCAAAGGGGCGATCGCCGGCAATGGCATTGCAGCCATCCACCATCCGGTTGCGCAATTCCGGCGTAAGCTCGGGGGCGGTCAGCCGCGTCCACGGCAATTTCAGGGCCGGACCGAACTGATCCAGATTGGTGGCCATGCCCCCTGCCCCGCAGGCCACGTGAAATGCCATGCACTGGCCCTGAGCCACCATGCGCGGCGCGGGGCCGTTCATCAGGGCGATGTCGATATCTTCCGGCGTTGCCTCGCCATTGGCGACCATGTGCAACGCCTCGCGCCATAGCGCTTCTTGCAGGCGGGTCGCGACAA
Source organism: Sulfitobacter sp. TBRI5 (assembly GCF_051013555.1). Classification (NCBI taxonomy): domain Bacteria; kingdom Pseudomonadati; phylum Pseudomonadota; class Alphaproteobacteria; order Rhodobacterales; family Roseobacteraceae; genus Sulfitobacter; species Sulfitobacter sp. TBRI5. Next base: position 3,873,015 of record NZ_CP112884.1, read on the forward strand.
AACCGGGGATTTCCTTTTTCATCATCAGCGGGGCCTTGCCCGCTATTTCGTAAAACCGGCCCGCCCATGCCACGGCATCGGGCGATGTTTTTTTGCCGCCAACGATTTCGACAAGTGGCAAAAGATAGGGCGGGTTGAACGGGTGGCCGATCACACAGCGTTCGGGGGTGGCGCATTCGGCCTGAATATCTGTCATCATCAACCCGGATGTAGAGGATCCGATCACCACATCGGCGGGAACAATTTCGCCCAACGTTTTGTAAAGCGCCTGTTTCATCGCCAGATTTTCCGGCGCGCTTTCCTGAATGAACTGTGCGCCTTGCACCGCGTCCTTCAAGTTGTGGACAATCGTCAACCGATCCAGCGACGCGCCTTTGGCAAGGCCCAGATCAGTCAGGCTGCGCCAGGCCGTGTCCAGGATCGCACGGAACGCCCCAATCTCGGCAGGGTCGTGCAGATAGCTGGTCACGTCATAGCCGCGGGCCAGAAAATGGGCGGCCCAGCCACCGCCGATGGGCCCGCCGCCGATGCTGGCGATGCGGGTGATGGATTGCGGATCGGGATACATCGCTATTCGCCTTTGAACTTGGGTTCGCGTTTTTCGACAAACGCCGCCACACCTTCGGCGGCGTCGGATGATTTCAGCATCTTCCGGTAGGTCGGCATCGGATCGGTGCGCATCTTGTGAAACGCCTGTTTCAGCGGCACACATTCAATCTCGCGCTGGACCTCTTTCACCGATTGCATGGCCAGCGGGGCCGACCACGCAATGGACGCTGCCCATTCCCGCGCGGCTTCCATCAACTTGTCCTTGGGAACGACCTTGTTGACCAGACCATAATGTGCCGCCTCTTGCGCGGGCATGCGGCGCCCCAGAAGAAACATTTCCATTGCGATGTTGTGCGGGATACGGCGCGGCAGGCGTTGAAGGGCACCGGCATCCGGCACGATCCCCAATGGCATTTCCGGCAGGCCGAATTCAACGTGCTCAGCCGCGATCAGCAGATCGCAGCCCATCGCCATTTCAAACCCGCCGCCGATGGCGTGGCCATTGATCGCCGCGATGACCGGTTTGTTCAGCGTCCAGTTTTCGGTCAGGCCGGTAAAGCCGCCTTCGCCGTAATCATCGGTTTCCCACCAGTTGTCCAACTGCATATCGCCTTCGTTCAGCGCCTTGAGATCCCAGCCCGCAGAAAATATCCGGTCGCCCGCGCCGGTCAGGATCGCAACGCGCAATTCGGGATCATCGCGCAGTTCGGCAAAGGCCGCCGCCAGCGCTTGCGACGTTGGCACATCAATGGCGTTGACCTTGGGGCGATCCAGAACAACCTCAAGCACGTGGCCGTTGCGGGTGGTGGTGACACCGTTTGTCATGGGGGAATGTCCTTTTACTGAAACGCGGGCATGACTTCGTCAATAAACAGCTTGAGCGAGCGTTTCTGCGCCTCGCGCCCAAGGCCCAAGCTGGCATAGTAGATGTATTCATCGACGCCCAGATCTTCGTAGATCTTGATTTTCTTGATCACATCCTCGGGCGATCCGAACATCAGGTTCTGTTCCAGCATCGCCGGATCATATTGTTCGCGCCCTTCCAGTTCGTTCAGCGGAATTTCCTTGGGAAAGCCGTTTTTGACGTCGCCCAGATTGCGATAAAGATTTTCGAACTGGCCAAGAACACGGGTGATTGCGGAAATCGCCTCGTCCCGGCCTGCCGCGTTTTCATAAAGCGCACTGTGGCGCATCAGTGCGAAAATCGGGTTGGCCGTGCCGCCCTGTTTGGCGATCGCCTCGTCCAGCTGGCGTTTGTACAGTTCCGCCTCGGCGTGGGGGCGGGTAAAGGGCCAGCACATGATATTTGCATCATTGGCCACCGCATAATCATAGGTTATCGGTGAACGCGCCGCGACCCAGATGCGCGGGTGCGGCTGTTGCAGCGGTTTTGGCACGGATGTTGATGTCGGGAATTGCCAGAATTCGCCGTCATGGGCGTAATCGCCCTGCCACAGCGCCAGAACGGCGGGCAGCATTTCCTGCATGTATTTATACCCGTCCGTTTGCAGCAAACCGGGGTGCATCCTGTCAAATTCGCGCTGGTAGGCGCCTGATCCGATACCGAATTCCAGCCGCCCGCCACTGATCAGATCAAGAAACGCCGCCTCGCCCGCAAGTTTGATCGGGTGCCAGTAGGCAGCCGTGGCGACCGCCGTGCCAAGGCGGATATTATTGGTTTCACCCGCCCACCACGTCAGGATCGAAAACGGGTTGGGCGCGATAGTCATTTCCAGCGCGTGATGTTCTGCCGCCCAGACAATATTGAACCCGCCCTGATCGGCCATTTGCACCATTTCAAGGGTATGGCGCGCCACATCAGTCATGTCGGCGCTGTCGTCCAGACGTTCCATATTGATCGCAAGTTGGAATTTCATGTGTTTGTCTCCTGCTCAGCGCATAACGAACGGGTTTGCCATCGGCTCGTCCGAGGTGTTCATCCAGATGGTTTTGGGGCGGGTATAGTCATACATGGCCTGAAAGCCGCTTTCGCGCCCGTAGCCAGACCCTTTGATGCCGCCAAATTCGGCAATCGGGGAAACAACGCGATAGGTGTTGACCCATACGATGCCTGCGCGCACCGCGTTCGCCATCCGCAAGGACCGGGCGCTGTCGCGGGTGAATATCCCTGCCGCAAGCCCGTGTTCGGTATCGTTGGCCAGCGCGATCACCTCGTCTTCGGTCTTGAACCGCTGCACGCACAGGACAGGGCCAAACAATTCCGTGTCGACAATGCGCAAATCCTGCCGCGGGCAATCGATGATCGTGGGTTCAAAGAACAAACCCTGCATGTCATCGGGCTGCTTGCCGCCGGTCAGTACCGTGCCGCCTTGGCTTTGGGCATGGGCCACTTCGGCCTTGATGTGCTCAAGCTGTCCGGTGGTGCATAGCGGGCCCATCTGGGTTTCTTCTTCCAGCGGGTCACCCATTCTGATCTGGCGGGCCAGCCCGGTCATCCGGTCGAGGAATTCATCGGCGATGTCATCGTGCAGATAAAGGCGTGACCCGGCTACACAGCTTTGCCCCGTGGCCCCGAAAATACCGGCAATTGATGCGTTCACGGCACTTTCTATATTGGCGTCGTCAAACACGATAAACGGCGATTTGCCGCCCAGTTCCAGCGACACTTCGGCAAAATTGTTTTTAGAGTTTTCCAGCACATGGCGCGCCGCATTCGGCCCGCCGGTAAAGGAAATGCGCGCCACCAGCGGATGGCCGGTCAGCACACGGCCACACGGATCACCATGCCCGGTGACGATGTTGACCACGCCGGGTGGAAAGCCGGCCTGTTCGATAAGCCGGCCAAATTCCAGCATTGCGGCCGATGCATGTTCTGACGCTTTCAACACCACGGTATTGCCCGCCGCCAGCGCCGGCCCGATCTTGACCGCCACCAGAAACAGTTGCGAATTCCACGGCACCACTGCGGCAACCACACCCAGTGGTTCGCGCTTAGTAAAGACAAACATATCAGGTTTATCAATGGGCAGGGTTTCGCCGCTGATCTTGTCGGCGCATCCCGCGTAAAACTGAAAGAATTCAGCAATATATTTGGCCTGCCAGCGGGTTTCCTTCAGCATTTTTCCGGTATCCACAGATTCCGTGCGCCCCAGTTCTTCGGATTGATCGGCCAGCAGTTCCGCCAGTTTACGCAGGCATTTTCCCCGTTCTGTCGGGGTCATTTTCGCCCACGGCCCCGTCAGAAACGCATCATGGGCTGCGCGCACGGCACGGTCGACATCCTCGGCGGTGGCTTCGGGGATTTTGCTCCAGACCTGACCGGTTGTCGGGTTTATGCTGTCAAATACCGCGCCGTCGGCGGCATCGACCCATGCCCCGTCGATCAGCATTTTGTAGGTCCGGATATCTGTCATGTCGCCTGCTCCCTTCATCCGCGTGATTCCCATTCTTGTCGGTTCAGCGCGGCAAACGTGCGTAAATTCGACACCATATGGCGAAAAAAAAGCATACGCCGCCCCAAATTCACGTCTACCCTGCACCAAGGGAGGCGCGGGTATGTCCAAAAGCAAACAGATCATAGGCGGACCGCTGGAAATCGACGGGCGCGTTCTGACATTATCGCGCGCCATTCGTGCCGGTGATTTTGTTTTCCTGACAGGGCAGATTCCGATGCAGGATGGTGTGCCAATGACCACCGGCACAATCGAGGATCAGACCCGCGCGGTGCTGGAAGATATCAAGGCGACACTGGCGCAAGCGGGATGCGTGCTGGAGGATGTCGTGAAATCGATGGTGTGGCTGCGCAGCCGCGCCGATTTTCCCGGTTTCAACGCGGTTTATGGCGAGTATTTTCCGGTCGAGCCCCCGACCCGGTCGGCTGTTGTCAGCGATCTTCTGGTTGATGCCCGTGTCGAGGTGGAAGTGGTTGCCTATCGTCCGCTGACGGGCACCGCCGAATGAATATGACAGAAGACGGCACCGTTTTTGATGTGGCCGGCCCGCCGGACGCGCCTGTCGTGGTTCTGGTGCACGGGCTGGGCCTGAACCGGGCGTGCTGGCAATGGACGCTGCCAGCCCTGTCGGATCGCTACCGCGTTGTGACTTATGATCTTTTCGGCCATGGCCAAAGCGCGCCGCCGCCCGAAACACCGTCTTTGTCTATGTTTTCGCGGCAGTTGACCGGCCTGCTGGACCATCTGGATACACCCGCTGCCGCCATTGTCGGATTTTCGCTGGGCGGAATGATCGCGCGGCGGGTGGCGCAGGACGCGCCGCAGCGGATCAGCGCGCTGGCGATCCTGCATTCCCCGCACAGGCGCAGCACCAAGGCACAAGGCGCCATTCTGCAACGCGTGGAACAGGCCAAACGGGATGGACCGGCAGCAACGGTCGATGCGGCCTTGGAACGGTGGTTCACAGACGGGTTCCGTGCAGACAACACCGAAATGATGGATCTTGTGCGCAGTTGCGTGACTGCCAATCCGATCGAGATTTACTATAAGAATTACAAGGTTCTGGCAGACGGGATTGACGAGATTGTCAGCCCGGTCCCGCCGCTGTCCTGTCCGGCGCTGGTGATTACAGGCGACGAGGATTATGGCAACGGGCCAGAGATGTCGCAGGCTATCGCCGCTGAAATTGCCGGATCAGAACTGCACATCCTGAAGGGATTGCGCCACATGGCACTGGCCGAAGCGCCGGATCAGATCAATGCGCCCCTGCGCGGTTTTCTGGATCGGGTAGTTGCGGCCCCGCCCGTGATGACGGATGAAGACAAACGCGCCTTGCGCAATGCATTCGGAACTTTTGCAACCGGCGTGACAGTGGTGACAACGCGACAGCCCGATGGCACACCGCGCGGGTTTACCGCCAATTCATTTACATCCGTATCGCTTGATCCGCCACTGGTACTGGTATGCATCGCCAAATCCGCGCACAGTTGCGATGTGTTTGCCAGCGCGCCGCATTTCGCCGTCAACGTACTGGGCGAAGCGCAAAAGGCCGTTTCCGGCCTGTTTGCATCCCGCGCGGCGGACAAATTCGAACTGGCCGACTGGCATAGCGGGCATGCGGACATGCCGGTTCTGGACGGATCGCTGGGCCGGTTCGTGTGCGCGCGCCACTCGGTCGTGGATGCAGGGGATCATCTGGTTCTGATCGGGCGGGTCGAGGAATACGGTGTGACCGACAGCCAGCCTTTGGGCTATTTTCGCGGATCGTATTTTTCCATCGGACTTGAAGACCCGCTGGTCGATGTGGCCAGTGCGGGCGGCACCATTGCCATCGGGGCGGTGATGGAACGGGACCAGAAGGTTTTGTTGAAACGCCACGGTGACGGCACCTATGGCGTGCCCATGGCAGCAGAAGATCGCAACAGTCTGGACGGGCTGGTTGCGGGGCTGAAAGCGTCCGGCCTGAACGCGCGGCTGGATTATCTTTACGCCGTCTATCGTGACAGCGAAACGGCGCATCACGGCATCTATTATCATGGCACCGTCAGCGGTGATCCCCCGTCTGACATGGCGTATTTTGCGTTGGAAGACATCCCGCTGGACCGCATCCAAAGCCGCGCACAGCGCAGCATGCTGGCGCGGTATCGCGAAGAATTCCGCCACGGCAGTTTCGGTATTTATCAGGGCGACGAAAGCACCGGAATGGTGCATCAGGTCGCGGCGCGCCAACCTTCAAAACACTAATCGGACAGAAAAAGAGACCGCAACATGCTTCCAGAACTTAGAAAAGTCGTCACATTTGACGAAGATGTCCACCGCGAAGGCGCACGCGAAGCCAGCCCGCCCCTGCGCATGATCGGTGTGGCAGCCGTGGTCGCAAACCCGTGGGCCGGCAAGGGATATGTCGAAGACCTGTCGCCTGATATCCGCCGTATGGCCCCGCCTCTGGGCCAGATGCTGACAGACCGGTTGATTGCGCTGGCGGGTTCCGGCGACGCGATCGAGGCCTATGGCAAAGCCTGCATCGCAGGCACCAATTGCGAACTGGAACATGCCTCGGCCCTGATCCACACATTGCATTTCGGCAATTTCTACCGCGAGGCGGTTGGCGCAAAAAGCTATCTGGGGTTCACCAACACACGCGGGCCGGCCAATACACAGATCAACATCCCGCTGATGGACAAACACGATACCGGACGCCGGTCGCATTATCTGACGGTGCAGTTTTCGATCTACGATGCGCCTGCGGCGGATGAACTGGTCGTGGCATTGGGTGCGGCCACGGGCGGGCGTCCGCATCACCGCATCGGCGACCGGTATTCCGATCTGGCATCCTTAGGGCGTGACGTGGAAAACCCTGCAGGTGTCAAAGACTGACACCCAGACGAACGCTGGCGGGACCGGATCAGGTTTCGCTGAAACAGGCGTTCAGTCCGGTCAGGTTCGTGCGCCCGATCTGGGCCAGTGTCAGGCTGGCCTCTTGTGCGAACACATCGCACATCTGGTCAAGACCCGCAGCCCCTGCGGCGGCGATGGCAAATTGCATGGCACGCCCGAAGAACACGAAATCGGCGCCCATGGCGTAGGCTTTGATCACATCCTCGCCCGAGCGCAGGCCGCTGTCGAAAAACAACGGAAAATCCTGCCCCACCGCCTTGCGGATGGCGGGCAGCGCAAGGATCGGCGGGGGCGCACAATCCAGTTGCCGCCCGCCGTGGTTGGAAACCTGAATGGCGTCCACCCCGACCGATTTCAGACGTACCGCATCCTTGACGGATGTGACGCCCTTGATCACCAGATTGCCATCCCAGCCGTCGCGCAGGCGTGCCAGGAAATCCCAGTCGGCCCCTGCCCTGCTAGCGGTGCGATCAAATGCGAACCCGGGTTCTGTAAAGTTGCCCATTTCGGGCCGCCCCTTGAGCAGTGTGGTCAGCGACCACCGCGGATGCAGGGCGAAATCGACAAACTGGCGCGGCCCGATGCGGAACGGCATCTTGAACCCGCGCCGCAATTCACGCGGACGACGCCCGACCTCGGGGACATCGACGGTCAGGATCAGGGTGCGATAGCCCGCCGCTTTGGCGCGTTCGATCAGACGGTCATTGCCGCGGCCATCAGCGCTGTAATAGAGCTGGAACCACGCGTGCCCATCCGCCGTTTCAATCATCTTTTCCAACGCGGTCGAAGCGACGGTAGACACGCCCACCGGCATTTCACACCGCGCCGCCAACCGCGCCAGCATCAGATCGGCCCCCGGTGCCGACAGGTTGCACATGCCCATCGGGCTGATCCCGAAGGGCAGCGCACAATTGTGATCAAAGACACGCACACCCAGTTCGCGCTGCGCCACATTGACCAGCACGCGGGGTTGCAGGCGGATGGCTTGCAAGGCCGCGATATTCGCCGCCTCGCCTGTGCCTGTGCCCGCAGCCCCGTCGATATAGTCGAATACCATCCATGGCAAAGCGCGGCGCGCAAGGCGGCGCGCATCACCGTAGGATTGTATCTGCGCCGCGCGCGACATGGCCTGCCCTATTGCTGCACCGCTTTCATGAACCGGTCCTTGATCACCACAGGGTCCATTGTGATCACCGGCACCTTGACGTTGCCACTGTCACATTTCACCACAAGCACGGTCATCTTGCCCGATGCGATCGCCGCCGAGAGCGCAGCACCGGTATCGACATCACGGCATTCAACAACGTTTTCGCAACCACAGGCCGTTGCCACGGCGGCCAGCGATGTCTTTTTGCCCGCATAGGTCGGCTGATCGCCGGTCGAGCCATAACTGCCGTTGTCGATGATCATCAGGATGAAATTGTCGGCCACATTGTTGGCAATGGTCGGCAAGGTCCCCAGATTGGTCAGAACCGAACCGTCCCCGTCGATCGAGATTACGGTCTTGTCCTGTGCCAGCGCCAGCCCCAGCCCGATGCTGGAAGACAGACCCATCGTGCCCAGCATGTAGAAATTGGTCGGCTGGTCATCGATCATGTGCATTTCCTGACTGGGCAGGCCGATGTTGCAGATCACCAGATGATCCCGCAGGATGGGCGCGATCTCGCGCAGAATTTCAGATCTGATCATTGATCCCCATAGCCTCCCCAAAAGGATGCGTCCGTCAGGATCGCAACAGGTTTATTGCACATGAACGTGTATTTCAGGATCGTATCCAGTTCGTGCACATCCGCTTCTTCGTGAAAATGATAGGTCGGGATGTTCATCTGCGCCAAAAGCGCCTTGGTGTGCACCGCCATTTCAACCTGACAGGCGACCGGTTCGCGCAATTCCCCGCGATAGGAAATCAGCATCGGCAGCGGCATCCGGTAATACTGGATCAGCGTCGCTAGGGTGTTGATCGTTACGCCGATGGCGGTGTTCTGCATGATGATCGCAGGCCGTTTGCCCCCCATATGCGCACCGGCGCACAGCCCCATACCTTCGTCTTCCTTGTTTGACGGGATGTGATAAATTTCGGGTCGGGCATCGACTTCGTCAATGACGCCCGCCAGTTGTTTGCATGGCACCGTGGTAATGAAATCAACGCCATTGGCGACGAAATCGTCCACGATCCTCGAGTGGATGGACAAGGGGCTTCTCCTGTTTATGGTCTGGGTTTCAGTCTGTTAAATCTTGCCCTGCCTAGCGCAAAACATGTACGGAACAGGGCGCGTGACGCACGACGCGCGCCGCGGTAGAGCCAAGCAGAAAATCACGCAATCCCGGCTTGTGCGATCCGACGATGATGCAGTCTGCATCGATATCGCCGGCGTAATCGGTGATAGCGCGACCGGAATGGCCCTCGATCATCACTGGCTCTACGTCCGGGGCGTTTTCAACCCGCTTGGCCAGCGCGCGTGTTGCGCCTTTCATGGCTTGCGCGACCGCTTCTTCGTTCACATAGGCGCTGACAGAGCCCTGCATCGGTTCATAGACATGAACCGCCTGAATTTTACCGCCGGGGGCCAGAAGCGCGCGGGCAACTTCGATGGCACGCGCACTGATACCGTGATCAAGCGACAGGGATATGATGATTTTTTTATACATGGTCATTCCTCGTTTAAGGGTATGCGGGCGAAGCCGAAGGGCGTCAGCCCGGGGCCGCGTGGGACGGAACCAGAATGGTCTTGGGGGCAGCCACTTGACCAGCCCTAATCTCGTGAAATGCCGCCTGCCCGTCAGCCAGTGCGCGGGTCGTGATCCAGTCCAGTGCACCAAAGCGCCCGTCAAATATCGCGGCGGCCGTCTGGCGGAAATCTTCGGCGGTGTAGGTATAGGTGCCGATAAAGGTGATTTCCTGCAGCGTCATGCGGCGGATATCCAGCCCACCGGTGTCTTCGCCCAGTCCGATATGCACGATCACCCCGCCGGGGCGGGTGCGCGCGGATGCGGTGGCGCGGGTCGCGGCAAAGCCGACACCGTCCACCACCAGATCAAAGCTGTCATCCTCTGACAGCGCATCCGGTGCAATCACCGGAAAGCCGCATTTTTCCACCAGAAACGCGCGCCGCGTTTCGTTGGGTTCAACTATCGTCACATCCCTGATGCCCTGCGCCTTCATTGAAAGCGCCGCCCCCAGCCCGATGGCACCGCCCCCGATAGCCAGACCGCGCACGGCGCGCGCATCCGGTGCACCCGCCGCCAGCCCCAGACGCACCCCGTGCCATCCGCAGGCCAAAGGTTCGGCCAGTGCGGCCTGTTCCAGCGTCACGCTGCCCGGCACGGTGACAAGATTGCTGTCGGGCATCACGACATATTCGGCAAATGCCCCCGGACGCGGCGGCATGGATATGATCTGGCGGTCGGCGCAGAGGTTAGTGTGCCCTGATTGGCAGTTTGAACATTGCCCGCATGTGACCAGAGGATTGACCGTAACGCGGCGTCCGTCTCTGACCCCGCCCACAACGATGCCTGCTGCCTCGTGGCCCAGTATCAGCGGCGCGGGGCGTCGCGCATCATGGCCCAGATAGGCGTGCATATCCGACCCGCAGATGCCCGAAGCCATGATGCGGATCAGGCTTTCGCCCTGTCGCGGTTCGGGGCGGGCCACATCCTGCTGTTCCAGTGTTTCCACGCCGGTGTAAACCAGTGCTTTCATTTTGCGGTAAATCCCCCGTCCACAAACAGAAGTTGCCCTGTCACATAATCCGACGCGGCCCCGCAGAAGAACAGCAACGGACCATCCAGATCACTGGGTTCGCCGTTGCGCCCGATGCAGGTTTGATCGGCATTCCTTTGCGCCAATTCGGGGTTGTCAAAGACAGGTCCGGTCAGTTCGGTGCGAAAAAAACCCGGGGCCAGCGCGTTGGCGGTAATGCCATGGGGCGACCACGCCTGGGCCATGGCCCGTGTCAGCTGTTCCACACCGCCTTTGGACGCGCCATAACTGATCGAATTGGCAAAGGCGCGGCGCGATTGCAGTGACGCAAAGTTTATGATCCGCCCCCAGCCGCGCGCCTTCATCGCCGGCACCATTGCCTGAGCCAGAAAAAACGGCGTTGCAAGGTTCAGGTTGATCGTGTCGTCCCAGCCCGCCGCACTTACGTCTTCGGCCGGTTCACGATTGTTCAGGCCCGCCGCATTGATCAGGATATCAGGCGCGCCAAAAGGCTGCGCCGCCTGTTCTGCAATGCCGGACAAGGCCGCACGATCTGACAGATCAGCCACAACGGCGGCTGTCTTTCCTGCGGTATCATCCTGCCATCCCTGCAAAGCATCGGCGCGCCGCGCGATGCCAACGACATTTGCGCCCCGCGCCGCCAGCAATGTGGCAGCAGCCCGCCCCAGTCCGGAACTGGCGCCGGTCACGCAGACCGTTTTACCGCTGACATCGAACAGGTCCGCCATAGGTTATTCGATGCCTGTCAGATCAAAGGTTTCATCGGGGAAATACTTGGCAAGGCGGGCATCTGCGGTGCGGGCGTGCCCTTCCATCCCTTCCAGTCGGGAAATGCGTGCTGTCGCTTCGGCGACAGGTTTTGATCCGTCGCGGGTGGATTGCTGCCATGTCACGATCTTCATGTATTTGTGTACTGACAGGCCACCGGTATATTTGGCCGATTGCGATGTGGGCAGCACATGGTTCGTACCCGATGCCTTGTCGCCAAAGGCGACAGTGGTTTCTTCGCCCAGAAACAGCGAACCGTAGCATTGCAAACGGTCGCGCCACCATGGCAGATCGGCGGCCTGTACTGTCAGGTGTTCGGGCGCATAATCATCCGATGTGGCAGCCATTTCCTCGCGGTTGGGGCACAGTATGATTTCGGCGTAATCGCGCCACGCAGCGGTGGCGTTTTCGCGGTTCACGTCCGGCAGATCATCAATCAGGCCGGGCACCAGTTCCATCACCTTTTCCGCCAGCGCCCGGTTGTCTGTCACCAGCCAGACCGGAGAATTATAGCCGTGTTCGGCCTGACCGACCAGATCGGTGGCCACGATGAACGGATCAGCCGTTGCATCGGCAAGGATCAGGCTGTCGGTCGGACCGGCGATCATGTCAATGCCGACACGGCCGAACAGTATGCGTTTGGCTTCGGCGACGAACTGGTTTCCGGGGCCGACCAGAATATCGGCCTTGGGCAATCCGAACAGTCCGAATGTCATCGCGGCCACGCCCTGAACACCACCCATCGACAGGATCTTGTCGGCACCGCACAGGTTGGCGGCATAGATGATGGCAGGCGCGATACCTTCACCCGCGCGTGGCGGCGAACAGGCTACGATGTGCTTGCATCCGGCCACCTTGGCGGTTGTGACTGTCATGATGGCGCTGGCGATATGGCTGTAACGCCCACCAGGCACATAGCATCCAGCCGCCTGACAGGGGATCGCCTTTTGCCCCGCGATCAGACCCGGTACAACTTCCAGTTCGACATCCGTCATCGTCGATTTCTGCACCTGCGCAAAGCGGCGCACGTTGTCGTGGGCGAATGCGATGTCATCCTTCAGGCGTTGCGGCACCTTGTCCGCAGCCGCCGCGATATCTTCCGCGCTCAGCAAAACGGGGCCATTGTAGTTGTCGAATTTGGCGGCGTATTCCAACGCCTTGGCGTCCCCACCCTCTTCGATTTCGGCCAGTATCGTGCTGACCGTTTGATGCACGTCCGAAGCGTCGGATTTGGCCGTCAGTTTGGCCTTTTTCAAATATTCACGTGCCATTCAGGCCTCCTGTTATCGCAAGTTGTCGGGCAGCATCGTCAGCGAGATTGCCGGAACATAGGCAATCAGCAAAGTCACGAGCAGCATGAAGAATACAAACGGACCCACCCGTGACGCAATGCGAAGAACGGATTCTCCCGTAATTCCGGACACGACAAACAGGTTAAGGCCCAAAGGTGGTGTGATGAAGCCGACACCCAGCGCGGTGATCATCATGATACAGAACTGGATTTCGTGCATCCCGATCGAATCCGCCAGCGGCTTGAGGATCGGGGCAAGGATCACGATATTGGGCGTGGTTTCCATCACGCAGCCGGCAAGGATCAGGATACCGATCATCAGCAGGATCAACATTGTCGGATCATCGGTCAGGGCCGATACGGAAGACACGAACCCCTGCGGCACCCCCATGATCGCCAGCGCCTGTGCCAGCGGCAGGGAAAACGCGATGATCGGCAGGATCACACCGTTCACCTTGGCCGAACTGATCAGCATCGCCGGAAAATCCGAAAACCTGAGCGTGCGCAGGATGAAACCCAGAATGATGGTGACGATCACCGCTGTTGCGCCCGCTTCGGTCGGTGTCAGGCGACCCGAAAAGATGCCGTAGAAAATGATGCCCGGCACCAGAAAAGCGTACCATCCGCTGGCAATGGCGCGGCCCAGATTGCCGGCCCATTCGCCCATCGTCATCTGGCCGCCACCTTCATAGGCGTAGATCCGGTTCATCACCAGATTGGTGACAAGGATGGCGACAAGGATCGCAACACCGGGGATCAGCGCGGCGATAAACAGGGTGGATGCGGATATCCCCAGAACAAGACCGATGATGATATAGGCAATTGACGGCGGGATCAGAACGCCGGTACAGGCGCCCGCCGCAACCAGGGCACAGGCGTAGGGGCGCGGATAGCCGGATTCGACCAACCGGTCGATTGTCATGCGCCCGACGGCCGCAGCCCCGGCCGCGTCGGAACCCGAAATCGCGGAAAACATACCGCAGACCAGCACCGTGGCCGATCCGAAGCCGCCCTTGGTCCAGCAGGTCAGCGCTTCGGCGACGTTCAGGAATTTCCGGCTAAGCCCGGTGCGAACAAGCACATCCCCCGTCAGAATGAACAGCGGCACGGCAGTCAGTGCGAAGGCATCAATGCCGTCAAACAGGGATTCCCCCAGCAGTGACAACGGCAGCGCGCCTGACAGCAACAGCATCAGAATGGCGGCAGCCCCGATCGAGGCCCAGATCGGAATGGCAAGGGCGCACAGCACCACGAACAGCAGAACCGGTCCGTAAAAATCCCATCCCAGAACAACGGTCTGGTCTTGTAATGTTGGAAAAAGCATGGCCCCGCCCCTCAATCAAAAAGTTTGTCACCTTCGTAGACGGGCTTGCCCGCACGAAGGTCTGCGACATCGCGCAGGAAGGATTGGACTAGGCGCAGGATCAGCAGCGAAAACCCGATAGGCACCGCCGCAAGGAACCACACCATCGAAACCCGCAGGCCATGGCTGACAGAGCCGAATTTGAGCGAGACAAGTACCGTTTCAAACGACCAGTAAAGCGCGATCACAGCGACCGCGAACATCACGATATCGCCCAGGATATAGATCATCGCCTTGGTGCGGCGTGACACGTAATGCATGATCACGTCGATGCGGATATGCGCGCGTTCGCGTACCGCGGATGCGGCACCGATCCATGCCAGATAAATGAAAGAATAGCGCACAATCTCTTCGCCCCAGATCGACGAATAGGAAAACACTTCGCGCCGGATGACTTCGACAAACATTGTCACCACCAGCAGCACGTAGAAAAACAGCAGCGCCCAGCGCTCTGCGTTCTTGTTCAAATTGCTCAGGAATTGTCCCATTTCATTCACTTTCATGGCGCGCAGGCGGGATCGGGCAAATGGCCCGGTTCACGCAGTGCTGCTGAAGAAGGAAGTGCGCCGCCGGTGGCCTGCACCGGCGGCGTCAGGATCAGGCGTCGTGGACGTAATAGCGCCCCTGGGTGCCGGCAGCTTCTTCCAGCTTGCCAAAGGCCTCCATCGATCCGGCCAGTTCGACCTTGAATTCGTCCCATTCGGACCGCTGATAGCCACCTGCAGCCTTCCATTCGGCCAGTTGGTCATCGGACAGGGAATGGAATTCAACACCGGATTTGCGCAGTTCCGCCATCGCGTAGTTGCGGGCCGACGGTACCTTGGCAAGGTTCTGGTGGCCGGTGATTTCCGAGGCGACCATGATGCCTTCCTGAACATCGGCGGGCATGGAGTTGAACCATTCCAGATTGCAGGAAAACACCTGACTGTCCGGTACGGCCTGCGTGAATGTCACGTGGCTCAGGATATCCTTGAAGCCAAAGACATAAAGCGCACCAACAGACGGGTCGAGCGCATCTGCCACACCCTGCTTGATCGCGGACGGTGTTTCGCCCCACGCCACAGGTGTCGGGTTTGCGCCAACCATCTTGTAGTACTGTTGCAGCATTTTCGATCCCGGTACGCGGAATTTGACACCGGCCAGATCGCTGGGCGTGATCACGGCCCCTGCGCCACCTTTGCGCACGGCCACGACGCGCGGGTCGATCACGACATAGAACAGCGCCTTGAAGCCCTTGGCCTCGACATTTGCCTCGACATCGCTTTTCCACGCATCCGAATGCACCAGATTAGTGAAACGCTGGTTCGAACCACAGAAATACGGCATGTTGATCAGGTCGGCCGCCGGTGCAAACGCGGCAAAATTGGCCAGCGAATGTTGCGCAGCCTGAATAGTGCCACCCTGCACCTTCTGCACCAAAGCACCGCCTGCACCCAACTGGCCGCCCGGCGCCAGCTTGACGTAGACCTTGCCGTTGGTGGCGTTCTGGATGTTTTCTTTCAGATCAAGTTGCAGAATCGGATAGCTGCGCGATGCGCCCAGCACATAGGCCGTGGCGATTGTCATCGTGTGTTCTGCGGCGGCTTCGCGGTCCTGTTCTTCCTTGGCGGTCTGGGCCACAGCCTGGGTCGACCAAAGGGTACCTGCGGCGCCCGCGACCATTGCCGCAGTGAAGGCACCGCCAGTTGTCAGTTTCAGAAAATTGCGGCGTGATGCCGATTTGAGTTCGTTGTCCAAAGTCTTCCTCCCGGGTTGGTTCAGTCTTGTTTTGGTTTGTTTTTCTCCGCCGCTTCGCGCAGCAGAATGGCCGCAACGAAAAACAGCACCGAAACTGTCAGCAATAGCAGTTCGGGCACATCACTCAGAAACCCTCCTCCTCCGAAGGCACCGAGTGTGACGTTCAGGAAATAGACGCCGAACAAGATTGCGGCGATTGCCATATACATGATTAAACCTCCCCCTTGTCCGTTTTTGCGGTTGTTCGCGCCGCCGTCTGCTTTTTATCTGTAAGCGCTTACATTTCAATTTGCAAGCGCTTACATTTACAACTCAAAGCAAAGCCTGCTCTTCGCAATTGCGAATGGCTGCTGTAGGGTGATGCACACAGGCAACGGGAAAGTCAGGGATTGAACAAGATATCGACGCCCACACTGGAAGACGTGTCGCGCGAGGCCGGCGTTTCGACGGCGACGGTCTCACGCTGTCTGAATTCGCCCAGTCAGGTGGCGGAACACACCCGCAGCAAGGTGATGACCGCGGTTCAGAAACTGAACTATTCACCGAATTTCGGGGCGCGCGCGCTGGCAGCGAAACGCACGAACACCATCGGTGCTGTCATCCCGACCATGGAAAACGCGGTTTTTGCGCGGGGTATCCACGCCTTTCAGGAAGAATTGCGCGAACATGGTATCACGCTGCTGGTCGCGTGTTCGTCCTACCGCGAAGAGCTGGAAACCGAACAGATCCGCACCTTGGTGGCCCGCGGTGCCGATGCGCTGCTGCTGATCGGGCACCACCGCGATCCCGCGATCTACCGGTTTCTGCAACGCCAGTCCGTGCCAGTGCTAAGCGCATGGGTCTATGATGCAGGGCACCCCAACCTGTCGATCGGATTTGACAACAAGCAGGCGATGAAATCCCTGGCGTTTGCGGTCCTGAACATGGGCCATCGCCACATCGGCGTCATTTCAGCACAACAGGCCGCAAATGACCGCGCCCGCGCCCGGGTGGAAGGTATTCGGGCGGCGATGGCGGATTACGGGGTATCGCCCGAATTGATGAAACTGACCGAAGTTCCCTATGGCATTGAGGAAGGTGGCACCGCCTTTCGTGATTTGATGCAAGCCAAGGATCGCCCGACAGTCGTGATGTGCGGCAACGATGTGCTGGCGGCAGGCGCGTTGCGTCAGGCCATCCAGATGGGTCTGCGGGTGCCGCAGGATGTTTCGATCACCGGGTTTGACGATATCGAACTGGCGACAGTTCTGACCCCTGAAATCACCACAGTGCATGTTCCGCATCGCGAAATGGGCCGCCAGGCGGCCAAACACCTGATTGCGATGGTGGCAGGAAACGGGCCCGATACCAGCATCGAACTTGATACGCGCCTGTGCCTGCGCGGATCGTTGGGCCCCTGCCCCAAGCCATAAAAAAGGGCGCGGCCAAATTAGACCGCGCCCCAGACATTTCTTAGTCAGCCCATCAGGCCAGATCGAAACGATCGGCGTTCATGACCTTGGTCCACGCATCGACGAAATCCTGAACAAAGGTGTCCTTGGCATCGTCGCAGGCATAGGCTTCGGCCACGGCCCGCAATTGCGAGTTTGATCCGAACACCAGATCCACGCGGGTGCCTGTCCATTTGACCTTGCCGCTGGCACGGTCACGGCCTTCAAAAACGTCCTCGGCCTCAGAGGTTGCTTTCCATTCCGTGCCCATATCCATCAGGTTCACAAAGAAATCATTGCTGAGCGTGCCGGGACGGTCGGTGAAAACACCGTAATCCGTTCCGCCGAAATTGGTGTTCAGCACCCGCATCCCGCCGACAAGCGCTGTCATTTCCGGGGCGGTCAATGTCAGCAATTGCGCGCGATCCACCAGCATTTCTTCTGCCGAGACAGAATAGCTGGCTTTCTGGTAGTTGCGGAAGCCATCTGCAACCGGTTCCAGCACATCGAAGGATTCAACGTCCGTCTGCTCCTCCAAGGCATCCATGCGCCCCGGTGCAAACGGCACCTGCACATCATGACCACCCGCCTTGGCCGCCTGTTCGATGGCCGCGCCACCGCCCAGTACGATCAGATCGGCCAGCGATATCTTCTTGCCGCCGGTTTGCGCCGCGTTGAACTCTGACTGAATGGTTTCCAGTATACCCAGAACCTTGGACAGTTGGTCGGGCTGGTTCGCTTCCCAGTCTTTTTGCGGGGCAAGCCGGATACGCGCACCGTTGGCTCCGCCGCGCATGTCGGACCCGCGATAGGTTGATGCGGACGCCCATGCCGTTGTCACAAGTTCAGACACCGAAAGACCCGACGCCAGAATTTTTTCTTTCAGCGCGACAACGTCCGCTTCGTCGACCAGATCGTGATCAACGGCCGGGATCGGATCCTGCCAGATCAACTCTTCTGCAGGCACTTCATCCCCCAGATACCGCGAGATTGGCCCCATATCGCGGTGGGTCAGCTTGTACCACGCACGCGCAAACGCATCGGCAAACACATCCGGATTGGCATGGAAGTGGCGCGAGATTTTCTCGTACGACGGATCCATGCGCATCGCCATATCGGCGGTTGTCATCATCAGCGGCACGGTTCCGTTACCATCGACCTGCGGCGCCTCGGCGGCGTTCTGGCAGGCCTTCGGTGTCCACTGGTTGGCCCCTGCCGGGCTTTTCGTCAGTTCCCAGTCATATCCCAGAAGAACGTCAAAATAGCTCATGTCCCACGTGGTCGGTGTGGGTGTCCACGGGCCTTCAATTCCGCTGGTGATTGTATCGACGCCTTTGCCCGATCCATGTGTGCTAAGCCAGCCAAAGCCTTGCGCGGCCATGTCGCCGCCTTCCGGCTCTACCCCGACCAAAGCGGCATCGCCGTTGCCATGCGCCTTGCCAAAGGTGTGACCACCCGCGACCAAAGCCACGGTTTCTTCATCGTTCATCGCCATGCGTGCAAAAGTATCGCGAATGTCACGCGCCGATGCCAGAGGATCGGGGTTGCCATCCGGACCTTCGGGGTTGACGTAGATCAGGCCCATCTGGACAGCCGCCAGCGGGTTTTCCAGTACGCGATCACCGCTATAGCGGCTGTTGGGTTTGTCGCTGGTGGCAAGCCATGTTTCCTCGGCACCCCAGTAGATGTCTTCTTCGGGTTCCCAGATATCTTCGCGACCGCCGCCAAAGCCAAAAGTCTTGCCGCCCATCGATTCAATGGCGCAGTTGCCGACGAGGATGAACAGATCCGCCCAGGAAACGCTGTTGCCGTATTTTTTCTTGATCGGCCACAGAAGGCGGCGCGCCTTGTCCAGGTTGCCGTTATCTGGCCAACTGTTCAGCGGCGCAAAGCGCTGCGATCCCGACGAACCGCCGCCACGGCCGTCTGCGGTACGGTAGGTGCCCGCGCTGTGCCATGCCATCCGGATAAAGAACGGGCCGTAATGCCCGTAATCCGCCGGCCACCAGTCCTGTGAATCGGTCAGCAGTGCGTAGATGTCTTCCTTCAGGGCTTTCAGGTCAACTTTCTTGAAGGCTTCGGCATAGTTCACCCGCCCGCGGGTCGGATCGGTCAGCGGGGAATTCTGGTGCAGAATTCTGAGGTTCAACTGGTTCGGCCACCAATCCCGGTTCGATCGCGTCCCGAAAGTTGCGTGCATAACAGGGCATTTGCCCCCGGTTCCAATATCATTTCCGTCCATGGCGCTCTCCGATTTTGGTTGTGATGACTGAATAGATTTATCCGCAGCGATTCCCGGCCAGAATGCCGGAAAGTCATACGGTCTGACCCTGCTTATATCAAACCGGCGCAATTTATTTAAGTTGAAAAAACTGATGACTGCAATAACCTGCGCTTATGATAAATTTCACGCTGAAACAGTTGCGGTATTTCGAAGCGCTGGCGCGGCATTGCCATTTCGGGCACGCGGCGGCGGCCTGTGCGATATCGCAACCGGCCCTGTCGGTCCAGATCAAGGAACTGGAACAGGAATTGGGGGCGGTCCTGTTTGAACGCGGTGCGCGACAGGTGCGGCTAACCCTGTTCGGCGAAGAATTTGCCCTGCGCACCCGCGAGATTTTGCGCTCGATTGACGAACTGGGCGATCTGGCGCGCGCGTCGCGGGACCGTCTGGTCGGGCGGTTGCGCATCGGGGTGATCCCGACCATCGCACCCTATCTTCTGCCGCGTATCATCACCGGCCTTGCGCGCACCCATGCCGGGCTGGACATTCATGTGCGTGAAACGATGACGCACAAATTGATACAGGAACTGGCGGACGGGCGCATCGATACCGCCATTGTGGCCCTGCCTGTTTCGGAACCGTCGCTGACCGAGGTTGCGCTGTTCACGGAAAATTTTGTACTGGCGCGCCCCTTGGGGGACGAGGGCAAACCGGTGCCCGACCGCGACGCTTTGCGGGAAATGAAACTTTTGTTGCTGGAAGAAGGCCATTGCTTTCGTGATCAGGCGCTTTCGTTCTGCAACATCCAGACAAGCCGCCAACGCGAAGGGCTGGACGCCAGTTCGCTTGCGACACTTGTGCAGATGGTCAGCGCGGGTATCGGTGTCACTCTCATCCCGGAAATGGCGGTCGATGTCGAAACACGCTCGGCCCCGGTTTCAGTAACACGGTTCAAAGACCCGCAGCCTGCCCGTATAATCGGAATGATCTGGCGCAAGACAAACCCGCTTGCCACAGAGCTGACGAAAATCGCCGATGTCGTGCGCCGCTCGACCGCACCTTCGCGGCAGTACAACGCGCAAAAGGCCGGATAGCCGAAACTGCACGCACAACGAAAGGAACGCCAAGACATGACCAACCCGAACCAAAGCGTCGCGGGCAAACCCTGCATCCTGTGCTGCGCGATCACGGGGTCGGTTCCGCGCAAGGAAGACAACCCCGCCGTTCCGATCAGCATTGCCGAACAGATCGAAAGTGCGCACGCCGCGTACGAGGCGGGGGCCAGCATCATTCACGCCCATGTGCGCAATTCCGATCAGACACCATCATCCGATCCCGACAAGTTCGCGCGGCTCAAGGAGGGGTTGGAAGAACACTGCCCCGATGTGATCATCCAGTTTTCAACAGGCGGGCGATCCGGCGCCGGGCGTGAACGCGGCGGTATGCTGCCGCTGCGCCCGCACATGGCATCCCTGTCTGTGGGATCAAACAACTTTCCCACCCGCGTCTATGAAAACCCGCCCGATCTGGTTGACTGGCTGGCGGGTGAAATGCAGACCTATCAGGTCACGCCAGAGATCGAGGCGTTTGATCTGTCGCACATTCTTCAGGCTGTGCGCCTGCACGAGGCGGGGCGTCTTTACGGCACGCTTTACGTGCAGTTTGTCATGGGGGTGAAAAACGCCATGCCCGCCGACAAGGATGTGTTCGATTACTATGTCCACACAATGCACCGGCTTGCCCCCGATGCCCCCTGGTGTGCCGCAGGGATCGGGGCAAACCAGATCGTTGTGAACGAATGGGCCATTGCCGCAGGCGGTCATACGCGCGCCGGACTTGAGGACAATGTCCGGCTGGACAAACACAGGCTGGCCCCATCGAATGCCGCCCTGATCCGGCGCGCTGCCGATCTGTGCGTGCGTTATGACCGGCCCGTTGCAACACCGCAGCAGGCCAAGGCGATACTGGGGCTGACGTAATGGCACAGCCGCGCGCCGAACTGGTTGGCCCAGCCACACCGATCCAACCGCTGGCGCGCCTGTCTGGACAGCTAGGCATCACGCTGCACATCAAACGCGATGATCTGGCGGGCACGACCTTTGGCGGCAACAAATCCCGCCAGCTGGAATATTACCTTGGGGCGGCGCAAGCGGCCAGCGCCGATACGATCCTGATCACCGGGGCCGTTCAATCCAATTTCGTGCGCACCGCCGCCGCATCGGCGGCGCAGTTGGGGATGCGCACAATCGTGCAACTGGAATCCCGTATGCCGGATATGGGGCCCACCTATGACCGCTCGGGCAATGTGTTGCTGTCGCGTATTCTGGGGGCAGAGGTGATGCACTACCCTGATGGCGAGGACGAAGCCGGTGCCGACGCGGCGCTGCGGGCGCGCGCGGTTCAGGAACAAAAGGCGGGGCGTGTGCCCTATGTGATCCCGCTGGCGGCCGGAAACCCGCCTCTGGGTGCGCTAGGATACATGCGCGCGGCGGATGAAATCATTGCACAGAACGCCGGATTTGACGTGATCGTCGTGGCATCCGGCAGCGGGCTGACCCATGCGGGCCTGCTCGCGGGGCTGCACCGCGCCGGCCATGGCGCACGGGTGATTGGCAGTTGCGTGCGCCGTGATGCGGGCCTGCAAACCGACAGGTTGAAACGGGTTCTGGCGGCGCTGTCTGAACTGACGGACACAGGCGGGCCTGTTCCCCAGAACCGGATCGAAATCTGGGACGGTGCGCTGGCCCCCGGATACGGGCGGATCGGACCTGCTGCCGCCGATGCCATGGCCCGGATGGCGCAGGTCGAAGGGATCATGCTGGACCCGGTTTATACCGCCAAATCCTTTGCCGCGATTCCCGCACTGGTCCGGTCGGGATCAATCCCGCAGGGCAGCAATGTACTGTTTGTCCATACCGGCGGTCTGGCCGCGCTGTTCGCCTATCAGGACGAGATCGAAACCGCCCTGCCGCGCGGTTGATCGGCGCAATTAAGTTGATTACCGGATCGGGCGCCTTTAAACAGTTTATGTCTAGACAAAAGTGATCCCATGCAGACAATTTTTGCCAAGCGCGCGCGACTAAGCTCTGGCTGGGCGCAGAATGTGCGTCTTTCCCTTGAACACGGGCGTATCGCGGACGTGAAAGCCGGTGCATCCGCTGCACCCGATGCCATAGCGGTTGATACGTTGCTGCCCTCTTTAGCCAACCTGCATTCGCACAGTTTTCAGCGTGCAATGGCCGGTATGACCGAATTTCGCGCCGCCGGACAAGACAATTTCTGGACATGGCGGACATTGATGTACCGCTTCATGGATCACATCACGCCTGATCATTATGAAGCGATTGCGGCACTCGTGTTCATGGAAATGCAAGAGGCCGGATATGCCAGCGTGGGCGAGTTTCACTATGTGCATCACCAGCCGGGCGGGCAGCCTTATGACGATCTGTCAGAGTTGAGCGCGCGTGTGTTCGCCGCCGCAGCGCATACCGGTATCGGCCTGACCCATCTGCCGGTGCTATATAGCTATGGCGGCGCGGGCATGGCCGCATTGAACGGCGGCCAATTGCGGTTCGGCAATGATGTCGACCGGTTTGGCGCATTGGTGGCACAGGCGCGCGACCGGGCCGCCCGTGATCTGCCGGAAGACGCTCAGGTGGGCATCGCGCCCCATTCGCTGCGTGCCACCTGCCCCGATGATCTGTCGGTTGTGTTGGCGGACGCACCGAACGGGCCTGTCCACATCCATGTGGCCGAACAACCAAAGGAAGTGGCGGATATTTCGGCATGGCTGGGGGCGCGGCCCGTACAGTGGCTGCTGGACAATGCCGGTGTTGATCCCCGCTGGTGCCTGATCCATGCCACCCACATGACCGACGCAGAAACCCGCGCGCTGGCGCAGTCCGGTGCCGTGGCAGGCCTGTGCCCAATCACCGAGGCCAATCTGGGCGACGGTCCGTTCAACGGTGTGGACTATCTTGCAGCGGGCGGGGCATTTGGTATTGGTTCGGATTCCAACGTGCGCATCGCGCTGTCCGAGGAATTGCGGATGCTGGAATATTCGCAACGCCTGCGCGATCTGGCCCGCAATGTTCTGGTGCCGCAAGCCGGATCGGTGGGCGACCACCTGTATCTGGGCGCGGCACAGGGCGGCGCGCAAGCCCTGAACCGCGGCAGCGGACAGATCGAGGTGGGTGCGCTGGCCGATCTGGTGGCGATCAACAGCGACACACCGGCCCTGTGCGCCCTGAACGATGGTCAGGTTCTGGACGGGCTGTGTTTTGCTGCGGGCGACGACATCATTACCGACCTGTGGAGCGCGGGGCGACATTGCGTGCAGGATGGCCACCATATTCACCGTGACCGCATCATCGCACGTTACAAACAAACAGTGCAGGATTTGCTGGCGCTTATCTGACCGGTTTCAGCGTCGCCAGCACCGCCACCGCGCCGGATGATACATCTATGTCTACAGGTCCGGTGCAATGGATACCCGCCTCTTGCGCCAGTGTTTCGGCGCCACACCGGACAGATCCGCGGGCGCAGTAAAGCAGGGTTTCATCAATGCCCGACCAGCATTGCGGCCCGAACAGAACGGTCATATCGGCCTGCACGCGGGTCGGATCGAACATCAGGTTCAATGCCTGACAGGGACCATCACGCAATGCAGCGTAAAATGACACCGCGCCGTCAAAGGCCACAGGTTGCAAGGGGCGCACAGCGATCATCTGATCCGGGCCAGAAAGGTGCAGGCCCGCCCCCTCCACGATGGTCTGGATACGCCGCAAACCGGGAAACACCGAATAAGGCCCGTCGGCCAAGATCTGCGCCATGCTCAGCCGCCAGAGGAGTGCGTCGCCACTGTAGCCGACCGCCAGTTCCTGAGTGGTCCCGCCACCGTTTTTCCACGGCTGTTTCGGGCAAGTATTCAGATCGAACCGCATCGCACCATCCCCTTGATCCCAATAAATATTGGACATTTGCCGGTTATGCACATCATAAACATCCACCAAAAGGAACAAAATGCATGACCTTGCAACGAAAAGTCAGCTTTCACGATATAAAGGAAGAGGTCAAAGCGCGCATTGAAAACCGCGTCTGGCCGCAGGGCAGCCTGCTGCCCACCGAAATGGAACTGGCAGAAGAGTTCGGCTGTGCGCGCGCAACGGTAAACCGGGCCTTGCGCGAACTGGCCGAACAGGGGCTGGTGGATCGCAAACGCAAAAGCGGCACGCGCGTGAAAAGCGCGCCGTCAAAACAGGCCAAATTCGAAATCTCCGTGGTGCGCCGCACCATCGAGGACATGAACGCCACCTATCGCTATGCGCTGGTGCATCGCAGCATCATCAATGCGCCCGCATGGCTGCGCGCGCAGATCAATGTCGCGGAAGGCGCGCAGATCCTGCATCTGAACTGCATGCATTACGCCGACAACCAGCCGTTTCAGTTCGAAGACCGCTGGATCAACATCGATGCGGTGAAATCGGTGGTAGACGCCGATTTTTCAACCATCGGCCCGAATGAATGGCTGTTGGAAGCCGTGCCATTTTCCAACGCCGAAATCACGTTTTCTGCGGTTGGTGCCAGTGGCGAAATGGCGGATTTTCTGGCGACACCCAAGGGCACCCCGCTGTTCCAGCTGGAACGCACAACGTGGTTTCGCAGCAAGCCGATCACCTTTGTGCGCATGACCTTTCAGCCCGGATACCGGATGAGCACAAGGTACTGACCGCGAAGTTTTCCCGATCAGACGGAGGGCGCGATCATGCCAAGATAGCTGTCGTAGAATGATTGAATGCCCCATTCCATGTGCGACAGCGGACCCGGCACAAAGTGGTGCGAATTCACGCCTTCCTGATTGACACGTATGATCCGTTCGTCATCCAGCGATGTTTCGTGCCACAGCCAGATCAGGGTGTCAGGGTCGTAATCCCTGCCCGCCTCGGCATCGCCGCGCACCATCCACACGACCTGAATATCGGTTTCCTGCACGCCGGTCGGGACAAAACGATAGCCGACGACGTAGTCGGAATAGATCAGGAAATTGTTCAGAACCCCGATCTGAAGATCGGTGGTGCCGCCATCATAACCGCCCAGCGTTCCCAGCAGCGGCGCAACCGGCGTGCCGTCCTTGCTCCCGGTGACATAGCCGGAATAAAGCGGGTAACGGCGGAAATAGAAATTCATTCCCCCGCCCGACTGTTCCGGCAGGCTGATCTCGGTCGTATCCAGCCCGGCAGCACGCGCCTTGTCCTGCATCGCCCCGACCAGTTCATCGGTCATCGACGCGGGATCTTTCAAACTGTGGCTGCGCGAATAATCCTTGTGGGCTGGCGCGCAATGATAGCATTCCATGTAGTTTTCGATCGCCAGTTTCCAGTTGGCGGGCACCGGATAGGATGCCGTATGTGCGAGTTTGAGATTGGCAAGATCGAACGGCGCGACCAGCGGGCGCAGCTGATCAAGCCCCGCATCAATGTCGGGTGGATTTGCGCCGGTCGAGATGAAAATCAGCCCCTCAAACACGCGAGCATGGGCTTCGAACAGGCCGTATTGTGCCGGATCGAAATCGGGGCCCATTTCGCGCCCGCCGCGCAATTTGCCATCCAGATCATATGTCCATGCGTGATAGGGGCACGAAAACACCCGCGCTGTGCCTTGGTGTTCCACGCATACCCGCGATCCGCGATGACGGCAGACATTCAGATAGGCGCGCACCCGGTCCGATCCGTCGCGCACCACGATGATCGATTCATGCCCGTATTCAAACAGAAAGAACGCGCCCTTTTCCACAATCTGGCTGACATGCCCGACCCATATCCAGCTTTCGTTCCAGTAGGTCTTGATGTCGTGCTGATAGATATCGGGGCGCGTGTAAAAATCGCGCGGCAGGGCAAAACCGGGCTGGCACTTCTGGACAAGCGCGCCCAGACCTGCGGGTTTCTGGTATGACATGGTCGGATCCTATTGGCTGACAGCGCCAATCTTGGCTCGCGGAACCGGTTTTTGCAAGGGCGCCCCGGTCGCAGCCTGAGCACGTTTTTCCGACATCAAAACTGCGCAATCTGTTCTTGAAATTTGATCTCCCTGCAGGGCTCTGCAGGACCGGACCTTCAAACCAACTGAAGGTGACACCCCGAAATACTGTCAGGGCGTCGATTGTCTGATTGGGATCCGGCACGCCGACATCATCAGATGGGGTGGTTGCCGCCCTCCCTCGACGGCATCGCAATGTGCCAGAATGGTGGTGTTACAGCCACTGAGAGGAAAGGACGGCAAAGACCGCACAACGAGGCCTGATAGAAGACCGCACTCGATCTCAAATCCATGCTTCAGAAACTTCTTGCATTTTTAGCGACAACCACAGAAGGGCCAACGGTCACATGCACCGCACACAAAGGCCGGACACATGACCGAACCCCGCAACGATCAAAATCCGCTCAAGTCAACCCTTGCAAAACCGGGGCCGTCCACAAATGACAATGCCATCCGAGGTGTTAAGAGCGGACATACATCACAAGCGCCAAGCGAATATTCTCTGGGCTCGTCTTGAAATAACGACAAGGGCTGCGTTTTGTCATCCGGTGACGCTAGTCAGCGCGAACTCAGCCGACAAGAAAGTTCCTCTTTCACTGACGTCACAAGCGATGGAAAAAGAATTTTAGGCTAAAGTATTATTCTTCGAGGCGAAGGATCGATGAAAGTGTTCGCAAGTTACTTGCCAACCGCTCTGAAACGTATTCGAGCGCAAATGTTTGGAACGAAAGGACCAATTCCGGATCTTCGGACTTCATACGTTCGAATGCCGATTCTGTCATAACGTGAGCGGTTCCTTCTGTGTCCGCTATACCTAGCACAAGCGGGCCGATATTTCCTTGCCTGAAGAAGCTTGCCACGCCGACCATCGAACCTGAGCCCGCACTTCGTATTCTACGGTTTTTTCCGTCTAACTCGGCGAGATAAATCGAAATGGTCCCCTGTTCGATAAAGTACAGCATGCGCTGCTCATTGCCAGGTTCTGAAACAACATCACCATATGAGAACTCAATCGTTTCCAAGTAGCTCCGGAATTTTTGGACATCGATCTCTCTCTTGAAAACCTTGTTCAACTGATCGTCTATCGGCAACGCTTTTGGGCTTGGATCAAAACCAGCCGTTCTTAGAAGAAAATCTTCGCACCATTCCAAGGCACTGTCTGCATCCTTGAAGATCGGCTCGATAACAGCATCGCCATCTAGAAATTTTTCTTCGTGCAACCGTCGATCAATTTCTTCTGAGACGTGAGCCAGCGCAAGCTGCGTTCCGACTTCGAGAGCCTTTTTCTTAATTTTGACGAGGCCATGAACGGCAGACGTATCCAATCCGGAAACCTGCTGAAAGTCCAAAATTACGAACTCTGGTGCGGCCTCTTGTTTAGATAGAGCTCCAGCCACTTCCTCATACAACCTAATTGAGGACGCGAAAAAAATGAAACCGTGAAGTTTAAGATATAGAATTTTTTTGCCTTCGGTAGTCAGGGCGTTTCGCTGGTCTTCCGGGCGATCAACGGCACTCGAAAAATTACTCCCCTCTATGGCTAAGCGAACAACGTTAATTTTGCTGTAGCTAATCACGAAGAGAACTACGGCTGCGGCTACGCCGGTCGCAACACCTTCGAGAAATCCGATAAACTCGACCACAAAAAGGATCACAAATATTATGGCGACGTCACCGCGCCGTAGACTGGACCAACTTTTAACAACCCAATCGAAAAGGAAACCTAGTCCGATAAACATTACCAAGCCGCCCAGCACAAATTTTGGGAATACAG
Source organism: Sulfitobacter sp. TBRI5 (assembly GCF_051013555.1). Lineage (NCBI taxonomy): Bacteria > Pseudomonadati > Pseudomonadota > Alphaproteobacteria > Rhodobacterales > Roseobacteraceae > Sulfitobacter > Sulfitobacter sp. TBRI5. The sequence continues at coordinate 3,901,218 of NZ_CP112884.1, forward strand.
ACAGAGCACCTGCGCCGACCGTCATTGTAAGAAGGCAAAATACTGCGACTACGACCCCAACGAGCCTACTGTCTCCACGCATACGACGCCCGAGAGTGGAGAGGCTTACGTAGTGATATCCAACAAGACTTCCGCCAGGCGCAGCAAGCATGTTTGCAAGTCCGGCCAGGCGCATCTCGCGGTGGACGTCTATGTCACGGTTAAAGGCCGACTCGAGAGCTGTGAGGTTAAGAAGTACAGAGATGAGCGCAATCGAAAGAATAGTGGCCAACCCTGTGAATTCTGTCACAAACAACGTCCAATCGGCGGCAAGAAATGTTGAAAGAGGTAAAGGCTGCCACAACGCGCCTTCCCCAAATGGTTGCAGCAACCACCCTCCGTCAATGGCTTCCTGGCTCGCAACACCACTGAGAATTAGAATTACGTGAAAAAGAGCTACCGCGCCCAAGATGAGCCCCGGCATGATGAAAACATTGGAGTACTTGAGGGACACGAACAACGTAATGATAGCGAATGCGGCTCCGGGCAGCCAAAGATGCGTGACTTCGCCGAGTGCACCGAGCTGGGAAAAATCAAACTTTTGATCCGCCATTACGCTGAAGGAGCCCTTGAAAAGCAGCCACCCCGTTGCCGCCAGAAAACCAGCGATCACCGGATACGGAATCAGCTGGACAAAGGCTGCGAGCCGCCACCGGCCGACGAGGTAGAAGATCACACCCGAAAGAGCTGTCGACGCCACCATTATTACCACCGCCTGGGCAAACAGCATCTCTGGCGAGAGCGTGCTCCCGGGAAGTTGGGATAGAGTCGCAATCATGACAGCGATGATTGCCGTTGGGTTGTCTTGTGGCAAAGCCACGACGCCGCGAAGCTCGCTGAAGAGCCCAATGACAAGCGCAATTACAACACCACCAAAGAGGAGTTGCCCTGTCGCTCGTGGCACGTAGCCGGAGAGTTCACCGGTAAAAATCACGGCCGAATAGGAAAACATGAAGGTGACCGTCAGGACACCCGCAACCAGTCCGGCGGTGATACTTGGGACAACAACGGGGCCACGCAAGTTTTCCTTGAGTTCCTGTTTCCAGCCAGTCTGCATCAATCCTAATTCCCACTCAGCATTATCGTCGAACATTTTACAGGGTGGCCGTTTCTCGAACCTATTGCCTCCAATCTTAGTGGCGCATCAACTTGTTCGAGAAACCTCACGCTTAGCCGTCTGTTAGGGCTCGGCATTGTTGCTTTTACGGTCTTCAATCATGTAATAGATCAGGATGAATGAGCTAAACAAAAAGATCCCGACTGAATCCCCCAACACCCACCGCGTCCAATTTTTTGCCATATTTGAAGCTGGCACAATGCCTGAGAAATAAAGTGATGCAACACCAAATCCGGCACTAATGCTTGCACTTATTGCTGCCCCGATGGTGCCCAGTTTTAGAGCTTTGAAAAAGATCGAAAGCTCATTCCAAGGGCCCAGAGCACGCAGGGCCAAGGTGGCTATAATTGCGCCCAGAGCACTCCCGATACCAATTCCAACGGCGGCTTGGATGTTTGATCCAAAATACAGGTTTGAAACAAAGGATGCCAAAGCAATGCTTGGCCAAAGCCGCATATCTATAAAGACCAGCGCAACAACAGCAGAACCGGCAGGCAACCAGATGATCGCGACACCGTCGTAGTTAGCCGCTAATGTCAGGCTAAGTATGCCCAAAACCAAACTGACAAAGAAATACAAAACGAATATGACAAGAAACTTTGGGCCTATGGGTAGGCTGTTCCGCTGAGTTTCGTACTTGGGCAAATCCCGTTCCCTCTTTCTTACTTTAGTGGGCGTTCCTAACCCCGGAGAAATAAAGCTGAAGCACCCGAATTCTGCGGATCGGTGAATTTTCCGCGCTACGAGGACTGCCTTAAATCGAAGTCGAGCCACTTGGTTGATGCTGATTTCTCTTGGCCCGCTGAGGGAGAGGCTTTCAGAAGACCTCGAGCTTCGATTCCAGAGCGTGGTTCTCCTCTGCGACTAAAATGTGGAACTGCCAGTCTATGCGCCAGCCGAGCTTATCAGTGAGAGCCTTCATTTCGCCCCGGGCCGAGTGTGCCGCATCGGCGACAGATGCACGTTCGGAAACGTGCACCTCCTTCCCGCCTACGAACATCGTCTTTTGAGTTACAATTCTCTCCATATCACACTCCAGCCTTGCAGCTAGACGGCTTCTAGCGCTTTTTCGTGAGCCACTTTGACCGTGCGCATGATGCGGTCGACGACGAGATATGGGTCAGCATCAGATGCAGGACGCCGGTCCTCAAGATACCCTTTCCAGTCATGCGTTGTCGTGTAGAGCGGGATGCGGATTGATGCACCTCGGTTCGATGCTCCAAAGCTGAACTGATCGATAGAGGCCGTTTCATGAGACCCAGTCAATCTGCGTTCGTTTCCAGCACCATAAACATCGATATGATCTTGGTGGAATGGGCGGAAGCCTTCGCATAGCGCTTCAATGTAGCTCTGTCCGCCGACATCCCGCAGGTAGTCGTACGAGAAGTTTGAGTGCATGCCAGAGCCATTCCAATCCCCAGAGATCGGTTTTGGGTCGAGGGTTGCAATCAGATCGTACTTCTCTGTGATTAGTTGAAGTAGGAACCTCGCTACGATCAAATCGTCGGCCGCACGAAGGGCTCCCTTTCCAAAACACTGAAATTCCCACTGACCCAACATGACCTCGGCATTGATCCCAGTCACACCCAGGTCGGCGGTTAGGCAAGCGTCCCAGTGTTCATCAACCAATTCTCTCGCCTCGACGCGATGCGATCCCACGGCGCAATAATACGGTCCCTGAGGCTCGGGAAAGCCGCCATCGGGAAACCCAACAGGTCGACCATTTGAGGTCATCAAAATGTATTCCTGCTCAAAACCAAACCAGAATTCAGCTTCGGCTTCTCGATCAATCAGATTTCGCGTGTTGGTTTCGTGCGGGCGCCCATCTCGATGAAAAACCTCGCACAAAACGAGGTAGGCGTTTTGCCTGAAGGGGTTCGGATAGACACGAACGGGCTGCAAAATGCAGTCAGAGTCATGGCCCTCCGCCTGCTGAGTGGAACTGCCATCGAAACCCCATTTCGGGGTGTCTTCAACAGATCCATTGTACGAACTATCTGGGTGGATTTGTGCTTTTGTACGGATGTTCGCGATGTCGTAACCGTCCAGCCAGATGTAGTCGAGACGAGCGTTTCCCATGATATTCTCCTTTTAGTTCATTTTACTTATTCGTGCCATCAACTGGCCGATATCAAACCGATAAAATTCTACTCTTTCATTCGTTGGTTGTCGTTAGTTGCCAGTCGCAATCTGCTTGTCTGAGAGTCTCAAGTGGATAAACGAAGGCCACTCGACTATCTGTAACGTTCGTACGCCCACTTTAGCGCAGCGATGTCGGGCGCATATTGAGAGATGTTCCCTCGCGCATGAGCGTTGTCCGTTGCTGCCGCATCATGAGGCTTTTGAACCCACCGACCGACCAAAGACACGGGGCTTACGTCAAATTCTTCCTTAAACACCCGACTGAAGTGAGCTTGTGAAGAAAATCCCCAACGTTCGGCAATGGCCTTAACGACGCCTCGCACGGGCTGTGCCTCAGACAAATCCCGATATGCTCTGCTCAACCGGCGCGAAACAATGTACCGGTTCACTCCTCCGTATTCTTCCAGGTGGCGGAACAGTGTAGCTCGGGACAGTTTCAATTCTTGGGATATCCTACCCGCGCCAAGCCAATTACATTTAAGATTCTTTTCAATGAAGTCCTTGATGGCATTAACTTGGTCATTTTGGGTATTTGTATATTTTTCATGTCTCGTTCTATTAGATAGAACGCTTTTGAGCGTCCCTGAGATGCTTTCTGCAAGAACCGAAAGCTCATTTTGGCTCAGATGGTCAAGCTCCTGAAATGCGGCGTCAATGGTTGCCAGAAGAAAACGTCCGAGGGCGGAGTCTAGGCTGAAACTCAAGACGGGCGGATGGGTCGACGGGTCATATCCAAGTGCGTGATGGGGTAAAAAGATCGAAACCAGTTCGTGATCTGTGTGAGCTTCGCTTTTGGATCGATTTTGATCGATAAAGTGGAGCGCACTGCTATCCAAGTGGAATTTCTCACCATCTAACTGAATGGTTTCTCCGCCACACTGATACAGTTTAACCTTTATGAGGCGAGTGGGGCGCCCCTCGACTAGCTTGCTCGGTCTGAATATGGTGTTCGCTTTCGCTCGGACCCTGAAAAATAAGATATCCGGTGCAAGCCACATACGCGTGGCAAATCTATAGTCGTTCCCCGCACAGGCTGCTGAAGCTAGTTCGTATGTTTCGTCGGTTATCTCACGCCAAATTGCTCGCGCCTGATCTGGCGGCAAATCAAAAGTATTGACGTAGTAAGATGCAGCCATTCCGTACTCCGACGAAGCGATCTCAGCAGATTTCACCCATTCGAGTTCTTTGCTTCTAAATCTCACCCGGATCGAGCGGTTTGACCTTGTCTCCTGGAGACTCTCAGACAAACAGATTGCGACTGTTAACTAACGACATGCTCTGATTTATCAAGTAGACGGTAGCGGCTCCTGATGTCCTGCAGTCTATGCGGCCAATAGTTGAAAGAAAAAAAGAATAATGATCGTGCGAAATACAAGTTCAATTTGGCGGATGCATCGGCGCACGGATCATCCGCATAGCGTACGCCATGGCATGACGACGGATGTGCTTATGTCCGTCAATGCCGCTCAGCGACGGCCTTCTCTGTGACTGGCATCTTTTGTGCGGCCAAGCCAAGCACAGCCTCAATAGCGGCGGTGTATCCCGCCTTGGTTTCGGCTTCGTCATCCCAGTTGAACTCGAAATCCCTCTCCCTTTTTATGTTGCCTTCCGTCGACCTGCCCGCTCCCTACGAAAGCCCTCGGCAAATTGACACCGTTCACCAACACGTTACATACTAGCATTCAATAATCAATATATTTGGGGGGAAGCGGCGAAAAATGGATGCCATACAACAGGTGATACCTGCCTTGGGTCTTTTTGGGCTTCTGGCCTGCGCCACCCTTTTATTGGTGCGCATTGCGACCGTGTATGTGTCCGGGCGCGTTCACCGCATCCGAGCATCCGCGGAACTCATTGGCTTGCTGGTGTTGCTCGATTTCACAATCGGCCCCGGGCTTCGTTTTTTAGGTGCAGATTCGCTTGTCGCACCTGTAGAGAGAGCTGTTATTGCTGCGACAGCCATCGGTTTTGCCTTTCTGTTAAATAGTGTGATTCGGGTTGTCCTTTGGGATGGACTGCTCTCGGATCATGGCGAGAGGAAGGTCCCAGTCATTGTTACGGGAAGCGTCGGGGTTGCGTTCTATCTTGCAGCAATCTTGCTGGTTATGCACTTCGTCTACGATGAGCCGGTTGGAGGTCTGCTGGCCACATCGGGCGTGGCGGCGCTGGTGCTCGGCTTCGCGGCGCAATCAACACTCAAGGAGGTCTTCTCCGGCGTTGCTCTCAATGCCACTCAGGCCTTGCGTATCGGCGACTATGTCGAGATCGATGGAGTTTATGGTCAAGTCCATGAGATCAACTGGCGCTCGATCTCGGTCAAAAACCCCCATACCAACTCGCTTTATATCTTTCCCAACAGTGGTGTCGCTGATCGAACCATCCTGAACTTCAGCGAACCCACTAGTCGGTTTCGCTATTACCTCACTTTTACTTTGGAACTGTCCTGTCCTCCGGAACTCGCCATTCGTGCGATCGCAAAAGAGCTTGAGAACTCGAGGTTCGTTCGCCGTGACCCGAAACCTGACTTCAATATGCTTGGATATACCAGTGAGGGCATTGAAGTGAGGGTTCGTTGGCATTTCGATGATGACGATCATTGGTGGGATGCACAGAATGAGATGGTTATGGCTATCTGGAGTGCGATGAGAAAGCATCGGCTGCGCATCGCGATCAACCGACATTGGCTGGGTACCGGCGACGAGTGGGAGAAACTCGACCGGGAAGGCGCCGCTGATTTCGGGAAAGACAAGGTCGCCGACCAGCTCGGAAAATCAGAAATATTCTCGGAATGCACTGAGGAAAATCTGGTTCAGCTGGCCGAAGCCGCTAGAATTATAACGCTCAATCCACCGGCTTGCTATTATGAGCCGGGCGAGCCGTCAGATGGGCTCTATTTCGTCCTTAGCGGAAATGTCGCGCTTCATCAGCGCATAGAAGATGACAGAGTGAACGAAGTCAAAGTGGAGAATTGCCCGAGTGGAGAGATATTTGGCCTGCAAAGCTTCCTGAATGGCACACCTCGAAATTACCTAGCACAGGCGGAACAATATTCAGTGGTCGCACATCTTCCCGAGGACGCACTCCGAAGCTTGATGTCCGATAGCCCTGAAATCCAACTCAAACTACAAGACGCGCTCGCGCAGCGTGCTCCGCAACGCGAAAAGGATGCCAAGGTTGCTCACAAAGAACTTCTGGCGGCTATGCATGCTGAAGAGCGTCGAAAGCTTTCCGAAGAGCTACGACAGAACGTGGGAGAATTACTGGAACGTCCGGCCTTGCACCATTTCATGAGCCTTCTGTCATCCAAGGTGCGCCATGAAGATATTATCAAGGCAACAATGGCAGGCGCTGCAATCATCGCAGCCTGCCGGGGTGATGTAGATGAGGAGGAAGAACTGTTTCTCCGACGCACTATGGCGGAGGCTGACTTGCTCAGACACATGGATATTGATCACGGGTTGGAATTGTTTCGCGAGTTTGCGGCCTCAGACGATGTTATGGCGCGGAACGGTCAGGTTTTCGCTATGCTCGACCGGGCAAGCGAGATGAAGGGCGCACCGCAGATCGCCCACGCGATTGCCGTCGGGATGACAGGCGTCCACGGAACGCCGACCCAGAAGGAATGCGAGGCGCTTGTGGACATCTCGAAACGACTCGACCTGGAAGCGCCGAAATGGGCACTGGGAGTCGAGGGATAGCAGAATGAGTGACGAAGTGGCAAAATCAGGGTTTGTGTTCACCATTGGCCTTACAGGGCACCGTGACATTCATCCTGAAGCTGTCGCCCACATACGTGCGGCACTACGAAATGAACTTGAGGCTCTCAGAGAACGGTTTGCTGCCCTTCCGGTCGAGCTTGTGACCGGACTGGCTCAGGGCGCCGATACACTCGCGACCGAGGTTGCAATTGAGATAGGATTGCCCGTGCGCGCGGTTCTGCCAATGCCCCGTGCTCTCTACGAGGCAGACTTTGAGGGCGAAGCGCACTCGGACTTTATTCGACTTTTAAATGACGCGCGCGTCAAAGTGCAGGAGTTGCCTCTTCCCTTTGGCACTGTGGAGGACAATTACGAAGGTGACGCGTCTCGTGATGCCCTTTATGCGCGGCTCATGGATTACCTTGTTAGACGTTCAAATGTCCTTATCGCGCTTTGGGATGGAGAGGTGACGGGGCTTACTGGTGGATCATCCGACGTGGTCGTTCGCTACCTCTCCGGTTTAGAGCCACAAACGCGGCAGGCTCGCAAACTCGAAGCGGTCGGTGACGCCGAGTTGGCCGATGATCGATCCGACCTCGCGATTTGGATCAAAGCACCTAGGCAGGCGGGCGAAGTTGAGCAGGCCGACGTGCAGACAAGCTATCTGGTACAGGCGGGTGCTACCGGCCTTATCTGTCGCCTGCCGCAAATCCCTGATTTCGTACTGGAGCGCTGGAGCGAGTTTGACCAGTATGCCATCGAACGGGACACAGAAACAGGCACCGATCTGACCGCCTATCCGATCTCTACCCCGGATGATATCAAGATATCAGAAGTCGCTTCCTCGATCGACGTGGATTTCCTGCGTGCGGATCAACTTGCTCTCGCAAATCAGCGTCAATCGGATCGTCTCTTTAAGCTTTTCGGCCTCATGGCCGCCCTGATGGGGCTGACATTTCTGCTCTATGCTAAGATTGCCGCACTGAAACTGTTTCTCATCGCTTATGTGGCTCTGTTTGCGGGAGGTTTCATACTTTTCGCCATTGGCTCAAGGCGCGGCTGGTTTGGACGTCACCTCGCCTTCCGCGCGCTGGCCGAGGCACTCCGAATCCGATTTTTCCTCGTCTTGTCCGGAGGTGGTGCAACAGGCCAGACAAGGCGCCTTTTCCGACTAACCAGCATTGAGCGTTTCAAAGGCTTCGGATGGATTGGCGATGCAATCCGATGCACAGAACCCTTGACCTACGAAAGCACTGTGCCTGCCAAAGATAGGGTTGCGACGGCATCAGAAAGATGGGTCAAGGATCAAGCGGCATATTTTTCACGAAAGCATCACCAGTTACACGGTGAGCATGAACGTCTGGAAACAGTAAAGAAGTTCCTGTTTCTTGCTGCGTTTCTCGGTGCAGTGTCGCTGCTTTTTTTCAAGAAGTCTCTCTACGGTTTTCATATCGGCGATCTTGATGGGAAGACCATTGTCGTCTTCCTCATGGGGCTTTTGCCGCTTTGGCTTGCAATATGGGAGATCTACCAAACGAAAATGGCGACGCGTGAGCTGCTCTGGCAGTACGCAAATCAGGGAGAGCTTTTTGAACTCGCTGAGCGGCGTCTCGAGGCAATCTCCGACCCTATCCACGCACAGGATGTGATTTCGGATTTGGCGGAACGCTCGCTCATGGACGTGGTCCAGTGGAGCACACACCGCTACCACCGCGAACACGAACCGCCATCTGCAGGATGAACAAGGAGGTGGAAGATAGCAGCGATTTCAAGGCGCAACTTTCAAAGTTGCGCCACGACATTCGCACACCGGTAGGCCATATCATCGGCTACGCCGAGATGATTGAGGAGGATCTGCCACCTGATCTCCTGAAGACATTTTCGGGAGACCTTCAAGCAATCCAGAATGCAGGTCACAAAATGCTTGCCCTTATAGAAGATTTCTTGGGCGCTTCGACGGACTCGCCCGAAGAGGTCAATGTAGGTGACGCTCAGTTTCAGTTTCGAATGCAACTCAACCACATAAACGGTTATTCGGAAATGATCTTCGAGGAGGCGACAGACCTCGACGAAGCCGAGTTCATATCTGACCTGGAAAATATCGCCGAAGCGGGGCGAGCAGCGCTAAGTCTCGTAGATGACATCCCGCAACGTTTGCTCGAAAAAAACGCAAACAAAAAAACCGCGCCAAAGAAAAAAGGCAAATTCTCTCCGCAACAAGACATGTCGATAATTACCAGTCAAATCGGCCAAGGGGGCGAACTCTTGCTGGTAGACGACGATCCGTCAAACCGCGAGCTATTAAGGCGGCGTGTTAAGCGCATGGGATACTCGGCGCGGACGGTGTCCAGCGGAGAGGAGGCCCTTGCCCTCCTCGAAACCGATCGATTTGACCTTGTCCTGCTTGATTACATGATGCCCGGCCTGACTGGCCTTGAGACCCTGCAGCGAATGAAGGCGTCTTCTCGCCTGCGCACGATCCCGGTGATCATGCTGTCTGCGTCTGACGATATTGAAATGATGGTCGATTGTATCCTTCAGGGTGCCGAAGACTACATATTTAAGCCGTTCAATCCGATCCTGCTTCAAGCGCGGATCAGTGCTTGTCTTGAAAAGGTCCGCCTCCGCCAGAACATCTCAAAGCAATTCAGAATATTCATTTCTTCACCCGGCGACGTCATTCCCGAACGGCGAGTGGCAAAAACTGTGATTGGGCGTCTTAACGAGGAATTCTTTGGGCGTGCCTATCTGATCCCAATTCTCTGGGAAGAGGAGCCCATGCTGGCTTCTGAGACTTTCCAGGCTCAGATCCACCCACCGCATGAGACGGAAATCTACGTTGGTATTCTTTGGTCTCGCATCGGCTCGCCTCTACCTGATACGATCCTGAGACCTGACGGGACCCGATACGAATCTGGTACGGCATTTGAATTCGAGGACGCACTAGGCGGTTTTAAGCAGCAAGGCTCTCCGGAGATGCTTCTCTACAGAAAGCAGGGGGCGCCGACGTTGTCGCTCGAGGATCGTGACGTTGTTCTCGACAGGCTCGACCAGATCGACAAGCTCACCCGGTATCTCGATCGCTGGCTGATTGGCGAAGACGGCTCCTATATCGGAGCTTTTCATATGTTTGAAACAGAGGAACAACTCGATTCAATGCTCGAGATGCATCTACGGAAACTCGTTGAGGCTCGGCTGGCAGCGGATACATCGACGGAAACAGACGCAGCTTAAGGTTTCGTACCGATGTTCTGGTCAGGAATAAAAGAAAGGGAAGACAAGATGGCAAAAATTCTTCTGGTTGAAGACAATGAGATGAACCGAGACATGCTGTCTCGCAGGCTCAAGAAGAAGGGCTACGACGTCGTGATGGCGTTTGACGGCCAGCGCGGTGTCGAGATGGCGTCAGAGGAAAGCCCCGACATAATTCTGCTCGATATGAGCCTTCCGGTCATGGATGGCTGGGACGCGGCACGGCACCTCAAAGCCAGTGACCAAACAAAGAGCATTCCGATTATCGCGCTGACAGCACATGCCATGGCGGGTGATCGTGACAAGGCCCTGGGTGCGGGTTGCGATGACTATGATACCAAGCCGGTCGACATAAAGCGACTTCTTGAAAAGGTTGAACAATGGCTAAACGCGTGACGCTGCAAGGCACCAATACTGGCTGCCTCTGGCAGTTCGTCTGATGTCGAATATTGATCTGCTCTGGGTCATCTTTGCCAGTGCGCTGGTCTTCCTGATGCAGGGTGGGTTCTTATGCCTTGAGAGCGGGATGACCCGCTCAAAAAACAGCATCAACGTCGCGATCAAGAACCTCGCTGATTTTTGTCTGTCCACGCTGGTCTTCTGGGCTCTCGGCTTCGGTCTTATGTTCGGGCTGAGTTATCAAGGGTGGATCGGATCGGACCTGTTCTCCATCGACTTTGCAAAGGCGTCCCCGTCTCTTGCTGTCTTCTTCTTATTCCAAGTGATGTTTTGTGGGGCCGCGGTCACGATCCTCTCTGGGATTGTCGCCGAGCGGATGAAGTTCGGGGCCTATCTCTTCGTCGCGGTGATCGTATCGGGGTTTCTCTATCCAATTGCCGGGCACTGGAGTTGGGCTGGCCTTGACGGCGCTGGTGGATCAGGCTGGCTTGCGGAGTTGGGCTTTGTGGATTTTGCCGGTTCGACGGTGGTTCACAGCGTTGGCGGCTGGGCTGGGCTCGCGCTTGTCTTGATTATCGGCCCGCGCTTGGGGCGCTTTGATGACGGCTCGGACGCCCAGGCCATCACCCCGTCAAACATGCCCACCGCCACACTTGGCGCTCTTTTGCTTTTCATCGGCTGGCTTGGCTTCAATGGTGGAAGCACATTGGTGCTGGACGAAACCGTGCCGTCGATCCTGATCAACACGGTTGTCGGGGGATGCGTCGGCGCTATGTCGGCTGGGGGGCTTCGCTATGCGGTCAACCAGCGGCTCGACGTTGATCAGTTCATCAATGGCGCACTGGGTGGGCTAGTCGCCGTTACCGCGAATTGTTTCGCCGTCTCGACAGGATCCTCTGCCCTGATTGGCCTGGTTGGCGGCATGATCGTCGTCTTTGTCAGCCAGATCCTCGAGACCCTGAAGATCGACGACGCAGTCGGCGCAATCCCCGTGCACCTAGGGGCCGGGATATGGGGCACTCTGGCAACCGGGCTCTACGGTGATCTCGAAACCCTTGGCACAGGGCTGAGCCGCCTCGAACAGATCGGCGCCCAAGGTCTGGGCGTGCTTGTCTATGGCATCTGGACCTTCGGTATGGCCTTTCTGGTCTTCTCCGCTGGCAACGCGGTCTTCCGCTTTAGGGTGACCAGAGAAGAAGAGATCGTCGGACTCAATATCTCGGAACATGGGATGCAGCACGAAAGTGAGATGACGACTGCAGAACGACATTCATTTGCGAGCGCCGGATGAAACCTCTACGCGCTCGATATGTCGCGACTAAAGGGCAACTGCAAAGCCACCGCTTCTTCCGGCGGAGGATCGGTTGATGGAGGACATTGATCTTCTTTGGGTGGTCATCGCCAGTGCCTTGTTGTTCTTGATGCAAGCGGGTTTTCTTTGCCTCGAAACGGGAATGACCCGCTCGAAGAATAATATCAACGTCGCGATCAAGAACTTCTGTGACTTCTGTGTGTCGGTCCTGGCGTTCTGGCTTGTGGGCTTTGGGCTGATGTATGGTCTCAGTTATCGAGGGTGGATCGGGTTGGATCTATTCGCACTCGATTTCGCCAAGGCCACCCCGTCTCTTGCGGTCTTATTCTTGTTCCAAGTGATGTTATGTGTGACATCGGTCACGATCCTATCGGGGATCGTCGCCGAGCGGATGAAGTTTGGCGCATATCTCTTCGCCGCTATAATCGTGTCCGGGCTTCTCTATCCCGTTGCAGGTCACTGGAGTTGGGCCGGTCGCATAGCAGAAGGATCGGGCTGGCTTGCGGATTTGGGGTTTGTGGATTTTGCCGGTTCGACGGTGGTTCACAGCGTTGGCGGCTGGGCTGGGCTCGCGCTTGTCTTGATTATCGGCCCGCGCTTGGGGCGCTTTGATGACGGCTCGGACGCCCAGGCCATCACCCCGTCAAACATGCCCACCGCCACACTTGGCGCTCTTCTTCTCTTCATCGGCTGGCTTGGCTTCAACGGTGGCAGCACATTGGTGCTGGATGACACTGTGCCGTCGATCCTGATCAACACGGTTGTCGGGGGATGCGTCGGCGCCATTTCGGCCGGTGGGCTTCGCTATGCGGTCAACCAGCGGCTCGACGTTGATCAGTTCATCAATGGCGCACTGGGTGGGCTAGTCGCCGTTACCGCGAATTGTTTCGCCGTCTCGACAGGATCCGCTGCCCTGATTGGCCTGGTTGGCGGCATGATCGTCGTCTTTGTCAGCCAGGTCCTCGAAACCCTGAAGATCGACGATGCGGTCGGGGCAATCCCTGTGCACCTGGGGGCCGGGATATGGGGCACACTGGCAACCGGTCTCTACGGGGATCTTGACACCCTCGACACAGGCCTGAGCCGCCTAGAACAGGTCGGAGTTCAGGGGCTCGGTGTCCTTGTCTACGGCATCTGGACCTTCGGAATGGCCTTTCTGGTCTTCTCGGCTGGCAACGCGATTTTCCGGTTCAGGGTGACCAGGGAGGATGAAATCTCCGGGCTCAATATCTCTGAGCTCGGGATTCATCAGGAGAGTGAACTGCAAGCTTCAATATCAACGCCCGTTGGAACAAGGCCATGAACAAGAACTCTGTCAACAGAACGGGATATGGTGGAATGGAGTCTTTCCAGAAGCTCTTCAAACGCCGGGCGCTGCTTATGGGCGGCGGCGTCTTTGCCTCGATGCTTTTGGTACATCCGAGGGATCTGCTCGCGCAAGCAGAGCGTTCTGATGGGCCTCGCAGAATCAACTTGTCAGGCCGCCAGCGGATGCTGATCCAGCGAGCCGGAAAGTTTGTCTGTCTTGCCTATCAGAACCCCGATCCAGCCCCACTTCTTGCGGCTGCTGCAGAGACAGTGGCGCTGCATCAGATAGCCGAAGCTGGGTTGAAGGACGGGGACGACGAGCTCGGACTTGAGCCGGAAACCAATGCCTCGGTTTTGAGTGCGCTGACACGCGCGAACAATGCCTTCTCCCCGTATGGCCAGACCATCCGTGATGCGATCGAGCGCCGACGCGTCGAGCAAGCGCATCTGCAGGCGATTTCGGACCTCAACGGTCCTGCGCTTGCCGAAATGGATGCCGCGGTCAACCTGATCGAGAGAGTTTACAAAAGCGCAGAGCTTTCCGAGCAAATGGCCATGCTCATCAATATCTCAGGTCGACAGCGCATGTTTACTCAAAGGCTGGTTCTGTTGCTATGCCTCTCTCGTAGCGGATTAGCGTCACCTGATACCCGTCAGGAACTCTTCAGAATCATGAACAGGTTTAGCATATCGCTGAATATTCTGAACCGGGTGACACCTGGAGCGCTGAAAGATGCAAAATCTCAGCCAGTCATTGAACGTCTAAACTCAGTTCAAGGTGACTGGGCGGCGCTTAGGGAGCTTATTTCAACTAACACAAGGTCCACCGGAACTCAGGTTACCGGTGACATCCTCGATGTCGACAAACAAGCAGAAAATCTTCTCAAGAGGATGAACGCAATAGTTCTGCTATATGAAGAGGCCGCCGCAGGAAGGGAGCAGGGATATGAAGACTGAAAGGCCAATCTCAAAAATGGGATTGACGATCGGCACCAAACTGGCGGCGATCAGCATAGTCATTTCCATGGCTGCTGTCTGTATCGCGGCCGTATTGGCTGGATACTCGTCCAATGAAGCCCTGAAGCGTGCGGCGTTCGAAAGACTGACAGCCGTTCGTGAGCTCAAAGCGCAACAAATTGAGGGCTATTTCTCCCAAGTCGAGGATGAGCTTAACTTCATTGCGGAAAGCGCATCTCTGAAAGAGCACCTCCAAAAACTGCGACGGGGTGTCGTTTATCTAAAGACGTCCGATGAACTCATAACATCGCAATCTCAAGATAAATTAACGAAATACTACTTTGAGGATTTTCTACAACGGTATGAGATGGAATCCGGTTCCACTGCAGATGATACTCTGATCGACGAACTGTTACCCCAGGACCGATTGGCGATTTTTCTGCAGAACCAGTACATCGTCGATCCACGACTTGTGGATGAGGCGCAATTTGAAACATATTTTGGGTCTGCATTTTCAAAATTGGATCAGCCACTAAGCGAATTTCAGAACCGTTTCGGTTTTTATGACGTCTTTCTGGTTGAACCTGATGACGGCCGCATTGTGTACTCCGTTGAACGTGAAATCGATTTTGGCACGAGCCTATTAGACGGCCCGCATTCAAACACGAACCTCGCACAAGCAGTAACGGCAGCGATGGCTGCCAGTCCTGGTCAAGTCATCCTCGCCGATTTCGAACCGTATGTCCCCTCATTCGATGCACCGGCGGCTTTCGCCGCTCTGCCCGTTTACGATGGAGCAATACCGATTGGGGTGCTTGCCGTACAACTTCCTCTCAGCAGGATCAACGCGATCATGACTTCCAACGAGTCTTGGAGCGACGTTGGTTTGGGTGAATCCGGCGAAGCATATCTTGTTGGCCGTGACAAGCTCTTGCGCAATCAGTCGAGATTTCTGATCGAAGATCGAGAAGAGTATCTCGAATTGATCGGTGAGGTTGGCCTTTCAAGCTCGATCATCGACCAAATTGAACGGACGAACAGTTCCGTTGGCTTGCAAGAGGTCGATACCGTTGGAACGCGGGCAGCTCTCTCAGGACGCACCGGAACAGAGATCTTCCCCGACTACAGAAATGTCGAAGTCTTGTCCTCATATCGCCCGCTTGAGATGTCGGGGCTAGATTGGGTCATTATGAGCGAGATCGATCGCGAAGAAGCCCTGCACGATGCGGATCAACTGATCGACCGATTGATCTTGGTCGCTTCCATAGTTCTGGCCATCGCAATCTATGCGTCCTATCTGTTTTCAATTTCACTCACCCGTCCACTAAGGCTGCTGTCTGGCAGCACCGCGAGACTAACCGCTGGCGAACTTGACGAGCCCATTGAGGTGCAAACAAGCGACGAGATTGGCGAGCTTGCGCAGAATTTCGAGGCATTACGCTTATCAATTATTCAGTCTCTTGAGGAAGTTGAAAACCAAAAGTCGATGTTGGAATCAACCGTGGCTGCACGGACGACCGAATTAAACGAGGCTTCGGCCCAGCTTCAGCTTGCGTTGTCGAAGATGTCGAACGGCATCTACATGCTTGATGCCGACATGAATTACGTCCTGGCAAATGAGCGCTACACCGAGATGCTTGCGCTGCCCTCAAGGCTGGTCGAACCGGGGCAGCCGGAAGAGGAGGTCATTCGCTGGCACGCGGAAAACGGTGACTACGGGCTTGGAGATACTGAACAGCTAATCCGTACGCGGATGGAAGCCCTCGCCGAGGGCCACTCCTCAAACGCTGTCCTCAATACGGCGGCTGGCCGGACGATTGAAATCAGAACAACGCCAATCAGCGGAGGAGGACTCGTCGGGGTCGTTACCGACATCACAACGATCAAGCGTAACGAAGCTGAGCTCGTTGCACAGAACGAAAACTTAAAGAAGATTCAAGGCGATCTCGCGTTTAGTGAGCAGAGAATATCGAAGATTATTGAAGCCAGTCCCATTGGTATCCTTTCTATTGACAGAAAGGGAACAATTGAGACATTCAGCTCGGCTGCTGAACAAATTTTTGGTTACTATGCGTCGGACATTCTTGGAAAGAACATCAAGATCTTGATGGAAACAAGCGTCGCCGTTGAGCACGACCTTTATCTTGAGCGCCGGGTTCAAGGTGGATCGTCAACGGTTGTTGGTCAAAGTCGGATCGTTAACGCCGTTCGAAAAGATGGATCGGTATTCAAACTGGAGGCGCGGGTTGAGGAAGTTCAAGTCGGAGATGAAATCTTCTATATCGGGCTCGTCGAAGACATAACGGAACGCTTGGAACTGGAACGAAAAGCCGAGGAGGCGCGTAAGCAGGCGGAACGGGCGAATGAAGCAAAGAGCGCGTTCCTTGCAAATATGAGCCACGAACTTCGCACACCGATGAATGCGATCATTGGATACTCAGAAATGTTGGCGGAGGATGCTGAAGATGACGGGCTAGAAGACATGCTCGGCGATCTGAACAAGATTACCAACGCTGGTAAGCATCTTCTGTCCCTGATTAACGACGTGCTGGACCTCTCCAAGATCGAAGCTGGAAAAATGGATTTGTTCCTTGAAGACTTCGCCGTCAAGGACATTGCAGAAGACGTTGCTAGTACAGCACTTAGCCTAATCGAAAAGAACGCCAATGAGCTCGTTCTGGATGTCGATCAGGAACTAGGCTCCATGCACGGCGATGTAACGAAAGTTCGCCAGATCCTCTTCAATCTGATCTCCAACGCCGCGAAGTTCACAAAGGAAGGAAAGATTACTCTTTCTGCCAATGCGGCCTCCATATCTAATGAACCGGCAATTCGGTTTGCGGTCACCGATACCGGGATCGGAATCCCTGAAGACAAGATTGAGCACATATTCGCGGAATTCTCTCAAGCGGATGAATCTACGACACGCGATTACGGTGGAACCGGTCTAGGGCTCGCCCTCGTGAAGAGATTTTGCGAAATGATGGGCGGCAGCATCCGTGTCGAAAGTACAATTGGGCAGGGTTCAAGTTTTATCGTCACACTGCCCAAGAAAGCCGCAAAGAAGCACCAAGGTCTTGAAGAGGAGGCGCGCATTTCAGACGCAACGCCCGAGCCTTCCTCACCGGACCAAGGGACGGAAACGGCTTCAAGTCAGCCAATTGAGGACGCTTCTGATCGAAACACAGTCCTTGTCATTGATGATGAGGCATCTGCTCGTGAGCTTCTGAAGAAACGCCTGGAAGCAGAAGGCTGTTCGGTGTTGTTGGCCAAGTCAGGCGCTGAAGGTTTGGCTCTAGCAGCGGAACACATGCCCGCCCTTATAACGCTGGATGTGATGATGCCCGGAATGGACGGCTGGACAGTCCTCCGCCGACTTAAGGCTGACAACACATTGAAAGATATTCCGGTTGTGATGATTTCGATGGTTGGAGACAAGGCCATGAGTTACTCACTTGGTGCCGTTGAATCCCTTCAAAAACCTGTTGATAAGGCCAGGCTGTCAGGGCTTGTTAAAAAGTATGCGTCGAGCGGTCAAAAGACAGCGCTTATCGTTGAAGACGATCCGGCTGCTCGCGAAACGATGGTACGCACGCTTCAAGGCGACGGCTGGGAGGTCGACGAAGCGGAGAACGGAAAGATTGCGCTTGGGAAAACAGAACAGCATGAATTCGAACTTATTCTGCTGGATCTCATGATGCCGGTCATGGATGGGTTTGAGTTTCTGGAAAGGCTCAGATCAAGCGACCATCCATCAGCCAACACTCCAATAATTATTGTTACAGCGATGGAACTGAACACCGAAGACCGAAAACGCCTTCAGACCAGTGTTAGCGATGTCGTGCAAAAATCTGGCGGAGATGTGGAGGGCGTATTGGAAGAAATACTGTCGCTGGTTAATCGATAGAACGTTAGGAATTTTTAATTTGAAAGAAATGGCTGGCAAACAGGCTCCGGGGCTTGATGAGGCATTACAGGCACTTAACGGTGAAGTGACGGACTGGGAGCTTTTCCTCTCAAGTTACCCTGATACTCCGGCGGTCTTCGCCGGGGCCGACCTTTCCGAGGCGGACCTATCGGAACGCAACCTTTCAGGACTTGACCTCACCGGCGCAGACCTCTTCGAAGCCAGGCTGTCATCTGCAAACTTAAAGCACGCCAAGATGGATCGCACGGAACTGTCAGGTGCGGATCTTTCGAATGCCGGACTCTACAAGGCGACGCTGAGCGCTGCCACACTGACGGCTGCAAATCTGCAGAACGCCGATCTAACGGAGGCCGATCTCTCTGGCGCAGATTTGCGTGGAGCAAATCTTGCCGGGGCGGATCTCACTGGCGCGGACCTCCGTGATGCAAACCTAACAAACGCCGACCTTCGTGATACCTGCCTGGAAAACGCAAATATCTCGCGCGCGTCATTCTGCACCGCTCGGGTTGAAGGGGCCAATGTGACCGGCGTTGTCTACGGCAACTTAAAAGATATGAGCGGGCGCTACCTTGGAATTCGCAGCATAGACTCTGTTTACGGCAACGCGCTTTTTGTAAGAGACGCTAGGGATCAGGACTACATAGACACCTTGGAAGCATCTATTTCAAATATGCCTGCCGGTTTTGCGAAGTCCGTTGAGCAAATTTTGTTCAAGGCTTGGGGACTATTTGATCACGGCCGCAGCCTTCTAAAAGTGGGAGCTTACGCGCTATTTCTCGCAACGCTGTACGGGATCATTTATTCGTTTGATATGTGGCTGGGGTGGGGAATGATGGATTATTCCAACTCAGCGCAAAGCTGGTTTACACCCTTCTACGTCTCGTTGGTTACATATACGACGCTGGGATATGGCGATGTAACAGCTGAGAACGTTTACGGAGAGATCCTCGTGATCAGCGAAGTGGTCTTGGGATATTTTACTCTGGGCCTTCTTCTCTCGATTATCGCAAACACAATTGCTCGGCGGAGTTAGCAATATGCCACGATCTATCTGGAGCCAAACGTTGAATCGCAAAAGCTTAGCCAAATTGGCTGCAGTCTTGCTTGGCATGTCTTCTCCTGTTGCTGCCGAAGACTGCCCAATCAAGGTTGGCGTCCTGCACTCGCTATCGGGCACGATGGCGATCTCGGAAACGACGCTCAGAGACACGATGGAAATGCTCATCGACAAACAGAATGCCGCCGGCGGTGTTCTGGGCTGTGAGCTTGAGGCTGTTGTCGTCGATCCGGCGTCAGACTGGCCGCTTTTCGCTGAGCGCGCGTGGGAACTGCTGACTGTGCACGAGGTTGACGTCATCTTTGGCGCATGGACTTCGGTGAGCCGAAAGTCGGTCCTTCCGGTGATCGAAGAGCTGAACGGCTTGATGTTTTACCCGGTGCAGTACGAAGGCGAGGAAAGCTCGCGGAACGTCTTCTACACCGGCGCCGCGCCGAACCAGCAGGCGATCCCGGCGGTCGATTACTTCCTCGAAGAGCTTGGCGTTGAATCCTTCGCGCTTCTGGGCACCGACTACGTCTACCCGCGGACCACGAACCGCATCCTTGAGCAATACTTGCTGGATGCCGGCGTTCCGCAGGAAAACATCTTCGTCAACTACACCCCGTTCGGGCACTCCGACTGGTCCTCGATCGTGGCAGACGTTGTGGCCCTCGGGGAAACCGGCGAACAGGTCGGCGTGATCTCCACAATTAATGGTGACGCCAATATTGGCTTCTACTCCGAACTGGCCGCACAAGGCGTCGAAGCTGATGACATTCCGGTCGTGGCCTTCTCCGTTGGCGAAGAGGAACTGGCCGGTGTCGACACCGGTCCGCTTGAAGGGCACCTAGCGGCATGGAACTACTTCCAGTCGGCTGAAACCCGGGAGAACGAGGCGTTCATCGCTGCGTGGCATGAGTTCATCGGCACCGAAGACCGTGTGACCAACGACCCGATGGAAGCCCACTACATCGGTTTCCACATGTGGGTTCAGGCGGTGGAAGCGGCTGGCACCACCGATGTCGACGCTGTGCGCGCCGAGATGTACGGTCTTGAGGTTCCGAACCTGACCGGTGGAACCGCCGTGATGCTCCCGAACCATCACCTCGCCAAGCCGGTTCTGATCGGCGAGATCCGCGCCGATGGTCAGTTCGACATCATCAGCCAGACCGATCCGGTGCAGGGTGATGCGT
This sequence comes from Sulfitobacter sp. TBRI5, assembly GCF_051013555.1. Classification (NCBI taxonomy): domain Bacteria; kingdom Pseudomonadati; phylum Pseudomonadota; class Alphaproteobacteria; order Rhodobacterales; family Roseobacteraceae; genus Sulfitobacter; species Sulfitobacter sp. TBRI5. Next base: position 3,921,602 of record NZ_CP112884.1, read on the forward strand.
GGACCGACTTTCTGGCGGACTCGGCCGTGCTGGTTTCCGATTGGCCGGGCCTTGGCTGCGGGATGTACAACACCGAGACCGATACCTGCGTTCAGATCAGATCAAATTATTAGCCATTGGCAATCATGAACGGCTGAAGCGGCCAAACTTTTAGCCTTTTCGGCTTGTATATGGCGCTCCTAGTGAGGTGCAGCGGAAATTGTATCTTTCCATTGCTTTATCAATTGATTTGGAATCTCAACTTCAGAGGATACGTCGAATTGCCCGGCAGCCCGTGTTAAGTAATCAAAATACACCTCACTATCGGCATCCGAAGCCCAGCGCATTGGGCAACTCACATCGATTATTAACCTCCCCATCTTTGCTTCTTTCGCGTCATTTTCCAAAAAAAGTTCTCGAATGCCGTCAAATCTAGACATCTGATTTGAATCTAACCTATCGCACACCAGCACAATTATGTCAGAAAATTCGATCAGTGCTGCTTCTGAAACGCTTTCATTCAGTTGGGTTGTTTGTGGTTGCTTTTCAAGAACAGCGTGGATCTTGGCCCGGACTTCCAACTCTTCTTCATCAAGAACTGCGTTCGAATCCAAAGGCTCAAGCTCGAGATTCAAACCCTCCTCCAAAGCACAGATGCAAGCCAATTCACTAACTTTACAATTGACTGAGCTGACCGTAGCGATGTTTTTTGCCCCGATGATCGAATTCAGTTTTCTGAACTGCTCTCGAAATATGGTTTCAATCATGGGCTCAATCTGCTTTGGCAACTCTGGTTGAGACAATACGCCAATTCTGATGATATTTCTCATACGCCAGTGATCCTCCCTTGGAGCCCGATCTGATTGAACCACGCCCACTTATTGGTGAGCGGCCAGATGGTGTTCTGGCGACGGGACTACGTTGTTTGATATCTCTTTTTGCGCACTCAGGAAACCGGCAACAGTCCTTTCGGCGAGCCGCCCCATGGGCTCGCCCGAGCGGCGCAGGGCCAGTTGGAACAGAACAATGCGAGCGAGATTGCACCGAAGCGCAGTCATGTTGAGCTTCAATCTGGCTCGAGGCAGACGACCCAGAAGGAGCGAAACAAATAGTGAACATGTAAGATTCTGTATAAGCCATTTATATGTTTGGAATTTTTTCCTTGCGTTTGACAGATGGCAATCCCATCTCTTTTCTACCGGTCGTTCATTGCCAGATTTGGCTTCCGAACGACCGGTCGAACGGCGGCGAAAGAGCCGTTCGTAGATCAGGTCACCCTGATCCTACGTGAGCGACCTAGAGGGTCCTGCTTACGCATCAACTGAGAAGCAACCGAGGTGCTTCGTGCACCGAACAGAAGTTTCGAAGAAGCCTTCCGGGCTGTCCGGCGGGCGTGGTGCATGAGGAGGACCTATTGTGCCGAATGCGAAGACCCGGGCGAAGAGTCCGACCCTGCCGGATACGCTCCGACTCAAGATCACCTACCGCAAGGTGGAGGATCTCAAACCCTATGCGGGGAACGCCCGCACCCATTCCGACAAGCAGATCGAACAGATCGCGGCGTCGATCCGCCAATTCAATTTCGTCAACCCGGTTCTGATCGATGGTGACGACTGCATCGTCGCCGGACACGACCGTGTCGCTGCGGCGCGCAAACTCGGGTATAACGAAGTGCCCGTCACGCTGCAACAAAAGGCCTGACACAAGTGCGCACTCGATCACCCATCCAATCGAAAAACTTCTTGCACAACGGGCGGCAACCACACAAGTGGTTGTGGACGGATGCGTGGACGGAGGCGAATTTCTGCAGAGTTCGCATCCGTCTGAACCGAAGCATTGCCCGTTCTCGCCTTCGAAATGACAGGTGTGAGTTTTCTGCTCTGTTGTTCAACCAGCGACCCGTTTCCTGTCTGTCTGCAGCGCCGATCTCCTTCAGAGCCGCGCCATACGATGCCAGCCCGTCCGTCACGATCATGTCGGGACTGCCGTGCTTATGCATTGCTTTCTTTAAGAATTTCAACGCAGCCTTCTTATCACGTCCCTTTGTGACGAAGCTTTCCAGGATTTCGCCTTCATGATCGACAGCCCGCCAGAGATAGTGCTGTTCGCCGTTGATCTTCACGAACATCTCGTCCAGGTGCCAGCGCCAGCGACTGGATTTCATGCCTTCGATCCGGCGTTTGCGGATCTCGGAAGCAGACATCGGCCCGAACCGATGCCACCAAAATCGAACGGCTTCATGGCTGACATCAATGCCCCGTTCATGGAGCAAATCTTCCACATTGCGAAGGGACAGAGGAAACCGGACGTACAGCATCACCGCCAGACGGATAATCTCACGACTTGTTTTGAAATAGCGAAATGGATCAGATTTAGTCATGTCCGGAAGGTACGAAACCGCCCTGCCCGGCTCAACCCGGTTTCCTCTGACAATGCCATCTGGCCAGCCGGCTGGAAGCCACGGGCAAGGCCGGACATATCCAGATTTCAAAGGCCACCAAGGACGCGCTGGGGCCACACGGACGGGATGCGCAAGCGCGCGATCATGTGGTCAAGGGCGTGGGCAGGATTACGTCCTATTTCCTGAAATAGACGCCCGCATCAGCTAATCTTCTGGGCTGGGCGGCAACAGGCCCGCAGGGGCTTGGTCTGCACATTCATCTGGTGGTGCAGATTCTGATCCTTCTGCGTTCTGGGCAGATGGGGCCGCTTCGCAGTGTCCCTGTTCGGGCTTTGTGCGCGCGGCCTGAAGCGCTTGCAGGCTTTGATGCCGTGCCGTGCAGCTTTGGCATTCTGCAGGGTCCGGGTTTGCTTCACTCTGTGCCATGCCTTTGGTGGCTGCCAGCAAGGCCATTCCCAAAATCAAACATCGCAACATCTGTCGTTATCCCCTGCCCGCGCACCATGTAGCGGGGTCTGCAGCCAGATAGGCGTTCAACGGTTGAACACTATTTGCATCGCCCTGCCCTTCGCGGGCCAGAAAGGCAATCGCGGCAACCTCGTGTTCCGTCAGAAACCCCAGACGGTCACGATCAGGTGCGGGCGCCATCGTCTCCAACGCTCTGAAATCCTCAAGAAATCCGGGATAGTTCTGGTTCATGTCAGCCAGCAGCGCGGGCCAGTCCGCAGCGGTGGCGCGCGCCTGATCCCGCCCGCTTTTCGTCAGAATTTGGAGGGGCCGCGGTTGCATGCCATGGCCCGCAAGCAGCGGCTCGATCGCGTTTGCCGCGTGGCGTTCGACCTTGGCCAGAAGGGTCAGTTTTTCCTTGTGATCCGGCTGTGAAAACAGCTGCGACAGTTCGGCGAAATAGGCTTCGCCTTCGATTTCTTCTTCGTAATACAGCAACAGCGTATCCAGATAGATTTGATCAGACATGTTCATTCCTGTCCTTACTTCCACCGCGCCGGTGCCACCGCTCCAGTATCAAACCCCACATCCAGCCTGTCGTGACGCAGCGGCATATCGATATCGATTTCGCAGTCGAGTTCCTGCGCATAGCGATGTCCGGCGTGAACCGCTGCGGCAATGATTGCCGGAGCTTCGCAATCCCCGATCCGTGTCAGTGTAAAGGGCAAACCATCGGGTCCTGCGGCTGCCCGCAGATCATGAAACATCGCGTCGTTCGGTTTGCGGGCCGTCACCATCACCACACTTGCCACCGACAGTGTTTTTTGCGCGCCGCTATAGGCGCATTCCAGAACAGCCTGTTCCCCGTCGAACATGTGCAAACTGTGGGCCGTTTCGATCCGGATACCCAGACCCATCATATGGGTTCGAATGCGCCAGCGTTCCGACGTGTTGCCCGCCCAATGCGATACGCTGTCAGAGGGCGTGCAATAGGTTACGTCCAGATCGGCCGCACGTATCCGCTCGGCTATGACGCCGCCCATGTAATACCCGTCACCATCATAAACCAGTACCGGACCATCCGGCATCCGGCCGTCCATGATATCGTCAGGGGTCAGGACGCGCGTGGCTGCATCGCCTGTGGCAATCGGCACATAGATCTCTTCGTTGAACAGCTCCTTGCGCCAGTGCGCGCCGGTGGCGATCGCGACATGATCCGCTTCGACCGCCATGACATCCTGCGCACTCATCAGGCTTTCGCGGAAGATATCGACATTGGTCATTTCGATCAGTTGCTGCTCGCGGTAGTCACGCACTCGGATGTATTCGCTCATTCCCGGCAGGCTGGCCTCGCGCGTGACCCGTCCGCCGATATCGCGCGTGGCCTCGGCCAGCATGACGTCATAGCCACGTTCGCCAAGGGCGCGCGCCGCCTCGAGCCCGGCCGCACCGGCCCCGACGATCAGAACACGGCTGTCCGATGCCTTTTTGGCAATGCTTTCAGGGTGCCAGCCGCGCCGCCATTCTTCGCCCATGGTCGGATTCTGGGTACACCGGATCGGCACGCCAAGGCTGTCACCGGAATAACAGACATTGCAGCCGATACATTCGCGGATGGCAGACAGGCGACCTTCCTGTATCTTTCTGGGCAGGAACGGGTCTGCAATCGACGGACGCGCCGCGCCGATGAAATCGGTGATCCCGCGCTTGACCTGAGACACCATCGTATCGGGCGAGGTAAAGCGCCCTACTGTGACCACGGGTTTGGACGTGACCGATTTTACCCATGTCATGTAAGGTTCCAGCGATGCCTCTTTGACAAAGCGGGACACGCCCATTTCAAGCGAGTAATCGGCAATGTTGATATCCCAAAGATCGGGCAGATCAGCCATCATTTCCAGCATTTCTCGGCGTTCACCCTGAATAAGCTGACCGTCTTCTCCGATTTCCTCATCTGCGGAAAAGCGTACGGCAACGGCGCAGCGGTCCCCCACCGCTTCCTTGGTTTCTTCGATCAGTTCGCGCACCAGACGCACACGGTTTTCAAGCGAACCACCGTATTCGTCCGAGCGTGTGTTCATCCGTGGATTGAGGAAATTTGAAATCAGATAGCCGTGCGTGGCGTAGACATAGACAACATCAAACCCCGCGTCGCGCGCGCGCAGGGCCGCGCGCTTGTGCCAGTGGCGAAAGGTCCGGATATCGGATTTGTCCATGGCGCGGGTCTGAAACGGATGGCCTGCCAGATTGGGCACGCTGTCTACATCCATCGAGGACAGGCGCGACATCAGGTTGGATGATCTTGCACCGCCATACCACAACTCAGCCCCTGCCAGTGAACCGTGTTCATGCACCACGTCGGTCATCAAACTGTGCGCGCGCACATCGCTATCATCCCACAGCGATGCATAGGCATGGGGCAGATCATCAGACGTGGGGTGGATAGAATTGTATTCGGTACAGACAACCCCCCAACCGCCCTCTGCCTTGACCCCGCGCATGGCCGCCAATGTGCGGGGCCGCTGCCAACCCATGCCTGTGCAATGGGGCACCTGATAGAACCGGTTGGGCGCTGTGACTGGGCCTATTTTGACCGGCTCGAACAGGATGTCATAGCGTGGGTCGCGGGTCATTATCTTGCTCCTTCGGGGTGCAGCATATCCGGCCCGATGAAAGCGCATCAGGTGCAGACCAGATCGGCTGGCGGGTTCGGTTCAGAATTCGGGCATGTCAAAATGCCCTGGAAACACGTTGGCCAGAAACGCCCCGATATGGGCGCGGGCGGTCTGGCGCGAATAACTGCCGGGATAGGTCAGGATATCCAGCCACAACCCGTCGTACAGCGCCTCGAGCAGGTTGGCGATCTGGTGCGGCGGGATGGCGTTATATCCACCCTCCTTCGCAATCTGGGTGCACAGATCGACCGAAATCTCGAACCGCTCGGAGTCGATATCCTCGATCAGTTTGCGATAGGTTTCGCGGCGCCCCGCCTCTCCGTAAAAGGCGAACCAGACGGCCAGATTCTTGTGGGTACAGATTTTCGCATGAAAATGCGCATCCACAATGGCCTGCAACTTGTCCTTTGGGCTTAGCCCTGCATCCTTGTATCCGTTCAGCCAGTGATCGTGATGCTGGCGAGCCAGAAAAACCAGCGTTTCCTCGAACAGGTTTTGCTTGCTTTGAAAATGGAAGTTGACGATGCCGATGGACAGCCCGGCAATGTCCGTCACGGTCGACATGGTCGTTCCACCGATGCCGTGTTTGGAAATCGATTCTATCGTGGCTGCGATCAACTGACCGCGCCGCACCTCTTTCGAGGCCGTGCGCGCCTTGGGCTTGACGTCGGGCTTTGATGCTCTGACCGTCTGGTTCATCTTAACATTCCGTTTTCCGTTTCGCCCCTTGCTCTAGACGTTTCATCCTGCATCCAACACCACAATCGACTCGGGCGACCAGGATAACCACATGGGCGCACCAGTCTGTTGTGATGTGTCGTTATTCACCAGTGCCAAGTGCGGGCTTGATACGGCAACCGGATCATCCTTGCCCTCTATAGTCACATAATAATGGCTTCTTTCTCCCAGATAGGCCGCGTTGCTTAATGTGCCAGCCACACTGTGCGCGGCATCTGGTTTGGTCGCGGAAAGCGCAAATTTTTCGGGTCGCAGCGCAACCTGCACATGCGCGCCATCTGGATATTCGACATCTTTGGCAGGCACGGGAATTTGACCCAGCCCTTCGGTTTCGATCGCCGCCATTGCCGACCCGTTGCGCCGGACTGTACCCCTGAAAAAGTTCATGTTGCCGATGAAACTGGCAACTTCGCGGGTTTGGGGCCGTTCGTACAATCCGGAAGGCGTATCAACCTGAAGCACACGCCCGCCCGCCATAACGGCAATACGGTCCGACAGGGTCAGCGCCTCTTCCTGGTCATGGGTGACAAACACGAAGGTGATACCAACCTTGCGCTGCAAGGCGCGCAATTCCAGTTGCATCTGTTCGCGCAACTGCTTGTCCAATGCGCCCAAAGGTTCATCCAGCAGCAGAACCTTGGGGCGCAGGATCAGGGCGCGGGCCAAGGCAATCCGCTGACGCTGTCCGCCGGACAATTCCGTGGCCTTGCGATCGCCATATCCGGGCAGCTTGATCAGATCCAGCATTTCATCAACCAGCGCAGCGTGTTTGGCCTTGGGCAGTTTCTGTTTGCGCAGGCCATAGGCAATGTTGTCGCGCACATTCAGATGCGGGAAGATTGCATAGCTCTGGAACACCATATTAACGGGGCGGTGGTGGGGCGGCACATCGGCCGAAGGCTGGCCATCAATGAAAATCTCTCCCGCCGAAGTGGATTCAAAACCCGCCAGCATCCGCAGCAACGTGGTTTTGCCGCAACCGGACGCGCCCAGCAGGGAAAAGAACTCTCCCTGCGCGATGTCCATCGAAACATCGTCTATGGCCTGAAACGAACCGAAGAATTTGTTGACGTTCCGGATGGATATGAATGCGTCAGGAGATGTCATTGTTTTGGCCTTGTCATGTGTCAGAATCCAATCCCCGGCGTCCGATCCATTGCGCGAAAAACACCAGCAAGAAAGAAACAAAAAGGATCAGTGAAGACAGCGCAAGAACTGACGGGAATTCCTGCGGGAACCGCAACTGGCCCCAGATATACATCGGCAGGGTCGGATCAGTACCGGTCAGGAAAAATGCCATGATGAATTCATCGAAAGAGATGGTGAACGTCAACAACAGGCTGGCCACCACGCCGGGCAAGACCATCGGAAAGGTGACGCGCCAGAATGTCCACCAGCCGTTTTCACCCAGATCAGCCGAAGCTTCCTCCATCGAGCGGTCAAAGCCTTCGAAGCGGGGCAGCAGCACGGCAACGGCAAAGGGCAGACACACGATCAGGTGGCCCAGCGTCACGGTGTAAAGCGAAAGCGGCACGCCAAGACGGCTCATCAGAACCAGAAGGGCAACGCCGAAAATGATCCCCGGGATCACCAGCGGCATCATGATAAATGTCACGATCGCATTGCGCCCCGGCATGCGGTAGCGGGTAATGGCACGGGCAGCCACGACCCCCAGCAATGTCGATATGACCGAAACGACAATGCCCACCTTGACGCTGTTCCACAACGCGTTCCACACCGGTTCGCGCAGCCACAACTGCCCGTACCATTCCAGCGTAAAACCCTTGAGCGGAAAGCGGACATAGATTGAATCGTTGAAGCTGAACAGCGGGATGAACAACACGGGCACATAGAGCACGATCAGAAAGATCACCGCGTATATTTGCAGGGGCCGGTTGGGCCGTTTGATATAGGTACCGTTGCTCATGCGATTTTGTCCTGCGTGGTGCGGGTCAGAAACAGGAACACCAGAGCGATTGCGGCAATCCACAGCATCAGTACGATCGACAGGCTGGCCCCCATCGGCCAGTTGTTGATTGCGCCGAATTGCAGCTGGATAAAGTTGCCAATCATCGCCCCGTCCGGCCCGCCCAGAAGGGCGGGTGTGATGTAATCGCCCGTGGTCGGGATAAAGATCAGGAACGAGGCGGCGATGATGCCCGGTATCGACAGCGGCAAAGTGATCCGGAAAAAGCGGTAGAATGGACCATCCCCCAGATCGGTTGCGGCCTCCAGAAGCGACTTGTCGATTTTTTCCAGCGACACATAAAGCGGCAGGATGGCAAACGCCGCCCAAGCATGGGCCAGTGTGATCACCACTGCCGTTTGACTGTAGAGCAGAAATTCCAGTGGCGCCTCGATCCAGCCCAGCCCCATCAGGCCGGAATTGATCACACCCTCGTACCCCAGGATCACCTTCCAAGCGAAAACCCGCAGCAGATAGCTGGTCCAGAACGGCAAGGTCATCAGAATGATCCACATCATCTTGTTGCGATGGACGTGAAAGGCGACGTAATAGGCCATCGGATAACAAAGCGCGACAGTGGCCACGGTTGCGACACCGGAAATCCAGAAGGATCGCGTCAGCAAGGCGCCAAAAATCGGTTCGTTCCAGATACGGGCGTAGTTGTTGACCGTCATCGTGGTGTCAAAACCGAACCCTTCGCGGGTCCAGAAACTCATCACCAGCAGGATAATGAACGGCACAAGAATGCCGACGGTCATAATCAGCATTGTGGGCGACATCAGAAGATAGCCGCGCAGCGTTTCATTGCGGTGCAGAAGAACCGACAACCGCGATCCTGATCGCCTTTTCGGGGCGGCATCCGTCGTCGTGCGCGAAAGGGACGTATCAGCCATACGGTTGGGTTCTTTGACTAAGGGTCAGAAAGACCCGCCGGCGTTTTACACCGGCGGGGTTGAAAAGACGGGATCAGAATCCGGCCTTGATCTGCTCGAACGTCTCGTTCATGCGGGTTTCGACTTCCTGTGTCTGCGGCAGCTGGAAGTGACCCGCCGACAGGATTTCATTCGGATTCTTGCTTAGTCCCAACCCGGCCAGGGTTTCTTCGTCAAATTCGTCGAAAGACCGGATGTTGGAATGCCCGTAGCCGTAATCGTTGATCATGAATTTTCCGGATTCAACGCTCAGCAGCGATTCAATCACGTCATAGGCACGATCAATGTTCGGCGCGTCCTTGTGAATCATCACACCGCACACCCATGTCAGCGCGCCCTCTTTGGGTCGTGCAAATTTCACGGGTATCCCTTCGGATTGCAGCAGAACGGCAGAACTGTTCCACGTCATGGCCGCCGCCATTTCGCCCGATGACAACGCCTGTTCCAGCGTGGTTGTGTCATCGGTGTATACGCGGATCAGCGGGCGCTGTTCGCGCATCACGGCCGCGATTTTGGTAAATGCCTCTTCGGTTGCGATCTCGGACATTGGTACGCCCGCCTTAATCGCACCGCACCACCATGCATCACCGGCAGACGCCAGAGACCCCAGACGCCCGGCATACCGCTTGTCCCACAGCATGTCCCAGCTTTCCTCGCCTTCCAGCTCGAACAGATCGGTGCGATACGTGACCGAGGTCTGGCCCCAGTCGAACGGTGCCATCCAGACGTTGCCGCCTTCGGCATCATTGCCCGGAAGATCGATCAGTTCGGGCATCACATCGCCCCACATCGAAATCCGGGATGTATCGATCGGCTGGAACAACCCGGTTTGCACCCAGCGCGGCATGCCAGAATTGCACGGGTGCGCCACATCGACGACGAAACCGCCGCGCATTTTGGTCAGGGCTTCTTCAGACCCGCCAAAGATCGCGAAATTCGGCATCTCGCCATGCTTGGCTTCATAAGGCTGGAACAGTTCGGGGATATCATAGCCTCCCCATGTGAAATACGATGCCTGATCTTCGGGTGCGGCCATCGCTCGACGCGACGCCGCCGGTACGGTCGCCATTGCGACACCCGACGCCAGCAGCCCCTTGGCAAACGCCCGACGGCTTAGTTTTCCTTCGCGCACAGCGCCTAGTTGATCGACAACATCCATGACAGTTCGGTCTCCCTTTGGTGCGGGCTTTCCCTTTGGGCGGGGGCCCTTCTGAATTTTTTCAGTCCCGGTTTGTGCATATCGCCATTGCGCAGCCGGCAAAAATCATTTAGCACATACCTCACTGAATGATCATTCAATCATTGAGTAATCACCCGATTGAGTCAAGAAATTTAGACGCCGTGCTTTGATGTTTCCGCTGCGCGCTCAAAGAACAGGCACATTTGAAAACATCAGACTGCGCCGCGCCAAAAGGATCGAAACCAGATGACACAGCCCACCGGAATAATCTGCTTCGAACCCAACGGCCCTGGCGGGCTGACCCGCATGGAGCTGAGTGCGGACGATTTTCACACCATGCCGTCTGAACAGAATGTGCATGTCTATTTCGAAGATCCCGAACTGGGGATGAGCGCCGGCGTCTGGAACACGACCACCATGCAAGAGGCTTTTGGCCCCTAACCCGGTGATGAATTCATTCTTGTGCTGGATGGCCAGTTTCAGATGCTCGACGAAAACGGGCATGGCGTTCCCGCCCGCAAGGGACAAAACGTGATCTTTCGCAACGGTATCCAGACCAGTTGGAAACAGGATGGATACCTTAAGAAATTCTATATCACCTACATGGATCTGCGTGCCGACACCCCGCAGATCGAAAGCGCCGCAGGCGGCGTGATTGTTCTTGATCCGGATACGCAACTGTCAGATGCGGACCTGCTGGAAAACACCAGCACGCCCCAGCGGGAAAGGGTGTTTTTTGAAAACCTGCACGGGAATTTCGAAGTCGGCTTATGGGATACACAGACCCTGTCAACGGAACTGGAACCGTTCGGATACCATGAATTCGCCCACGTTCTGGAGGGAGAGGTCACGCTGCGCGAAGCTGACGGGACCGAACACCATTTCAAGTCCGGCGACGTGTTCTTTGTGCCCGCAGGAACCCTGTGCAGCTGGCATGTGCCCCGCTACCTGCGCAAATACTATGCGGCGCTGAACCCCGCGATCCGCCCCCAAAGGACAGCGCCATGATCCCCGCACGTGACGACGCCACAGGTGCCAGTGTAGACGAAATACCCACGAATCCCGATGTTGTGATCATTGGGGCCGGTGCCGCCGGAATGGCAGCCGGCCGCACGTTGCGAAAGGCAGGTATATCCTGTGTGATCGTCGAAGCCGCAGATCGCGTCGGCGGGCGCGCCCATACCGAAAGTGTCAGCTTCGGGGTTCCGGTAGATCACGGATGTTCCTGGGTTTCGGGATCAGACAAAAACCGATTTGCCAAAGTGGCCCGAAAGAAAGGGTTCACCCTGATCGATCATACCAATGCCGGAATTGATCTGTTTGATCTGGACGGCAACAGGGCCAGCGAAACCGAATGGGCCGCGTATCTTCGTGCAGTACGGGAAACCGAACGTGCACCCACCAAAGCCGGAAAAAAGGGCAAGGATGTTCCGGCCTCGACCGTGATCAAGGGCATGCCCTATTGCGCGACTGTGCAGTCATGGATGGGGGCGATGGATTACGGCGTTGATTTTGATCAGGTTTCCACGATGGAGTTCTGGGACTCGGCCGATGATCAGCCCAGTGCCTTTGTGGCAGAAGGTCTGGGCGCTGTCGTCGCGACACAGGCCAGGGGGTTGCCCATCAAACTGGGAACCACCGTCACGACTGTCGATTGGTCCGGTCAAGGCGTCAGGGTTGAAACATCACGCGGAACACTTGCCGCCAAGGCCTGTCTTGTCACGGTTTCGACCGGCGTATTGAACGCCAACAAGATCCGCTTTGTTCCCGACCTGCCCGATCGGAAAAGACAGGCTGCCGCCGACATCCCGATGGGGTTGCTGGTGAAAGTCCCGATGCTGTTTGATGGCGCCCGTCTGGGATTGGATGAAAACAACTGGGTCACATACCGCATTCCCGAAGATAGCGCCGGCGAAGCCTGTTACTTCATCGCCTGGCCCTGCGGGCATGATTACCTGTTCGGCAATATCGGCGGCCGTTTCGGATGGGCGCTTTCGCGTGAAGGGCCGGATGCCGTCGTGGATTACGCGCTGACCCAACTGGTGCGGATCGTGGGCAGCGATGCGCAAACATTTCATCAAGGGCTTTGCAACGGACTGGGCAGAAAACCCCCTGACGCTTGGCGCCTATGGTGCGGTGCGCCCCGGTGCGGATGGTGCACGCGACATCCTGGCAGAGCCCCTGGCAGGCCGCGTATTCTTTGCCGGAGAAGCGATGGGGGGCGCCAGATCGGCGCTTGTCAACGGCGCTTATAACAGCGGAAAAGCTGCGGCCAAAAAGATTGCGAAAACCCTGCGCTAACCACGATCACGATGCCGGGTGTTGCGCCATCCACTCTGCCCGCGTCAGTTCGAACCATGCAACGGATTCGCCATAAGCACGGCCCGTTCCACAATCACGCATGCCCGATTTCTTCAGCACATGTTGCGATCGGAAATTTTCCGGATCAGTGCAGGCCACCACCTCGTCCAGGGCCGTCTGCTCAAAGGCAAATTGCAACAACCTTTTGCAAATCTCGGTCGCGTACCCTTTCCCCCAAGCCGATGGTTTCAACAGATAGCCCACTTCGATCCGGTCATCGGGTTAGGCGTCGGGCACGACCTGTGACCAATCAGTATCTTCACCTTCGATCGGGATCGGCGTCAGCACGCCATCGCCGATTTTTTCACCCGTTTCCCTGATCTGCGCACACCAGATGCCAATGCACCCACCTGCCCCGCGCCGGGTGGCATCTGGCATGTGTTCAGACACCTCATGCGCCGTCATGGCATCTGAAACGTAGCGCATCACATCGGGGCTGCTCAGCACTTCGAATGCAATATCCTCATCATCCGGCGTGAATGGCCGCAGCACAAGCCGCGGCGTTTCCAGAACCAGCCTTTCGGGGGGCAGATCGCCATCGACCACAAGTGTGCTCTGCCGGCTTTTGGCGATTTTGCCCTGCTGATTTTGTTTCGTCATACCTGATCTCGTCGCACGTTCGATCATGCCAAACTGCGTGCGTTACCGCTACAACGCAAGGCATTCCGGATCACGCCTGCCTCTTTTTCAACCTCACCCACTGAATGGACATTCAATCAATTGATTTATCCATCCGGCGCTGATATCGCAAGGTGCAGCCCCTGAAATGCGAAAGAGACCACCATGCCCGACACAATGCCATCCCATGCCCATACCGTGATCATCGGCGGCGGTTCTATCGGTATGAATACGGCCTATCACCTGACAAAGCTGGGGCACACGGATGTTGTTGTTCTGGAACAGGGGCAACTGACTTCCGGCACCACATGGCATGCTGCCGGTCTGATCGTGGCCGGATTGCTCAAATCCGAAGCCGAATGTGAAATGTACACGCACGGGCGCGATCTTTACGCCAATCTGGAACAGGAAACCGGAGTTCCGACAGGATTTCGCGATGTCGGATACCTGCAAATTGCCAACAATGACGAACGCGTGCACGAAATGCGCCGCATCGCACCCTTCATGCGCCGCTTTGGCATCAACTGTCACGAAATTTCCCCCAAAGAGGCGCAGGATATGTTCCCCATCGGGGACTTAAGCGACGTGAAAGGCGCGTTTTACATCCCCGAAGACGGGCGTGCCAATCCGGTGGATATCACCATGTCGCTGTCCAAAGGTGCGCGGATGGGTGGCGCGCGTGTGTTCGAAGGCGTGCGTGTCAGCGAAATTCTGGCCAAAAACGGCACGGCAACGGGCGTGCACACACAGGACGGGCATGTGATTACGGCTGAAAATGTCGTGATATGCGGCGGGATGTGGTCGCGCCAGCTGGGCGCCAGCGCTGGCATCAACCTGCCGCTTCAGGCGGCCGAACACTATTATCTGATCACCGAAACCATACCCGATCTGCCCCGCGATCTGCCGGTATTGGAAGACCCGTCAAACTACACCTATTACCGTGAAGAGGTTGGCGGCCTGATGCTGGGTCTGTTCGAACCCGGTGCCGCTGCGTGGAAGCTGGACGGAATTCCCGATGATTTCCAGTTCGGAGAGATCGAACCCGACTGGGACCGCGTCGGCCCCGATCTTGAAAAAGCCTATAGCCGCGTCCCGGCGGCGATGAACTACGGCGTAAAGAAACTGTTTTGTGGCCCCGAAAGCTTTACACCCGATCTGGCGCCGCTGGTCGGGCCGACACCCGAGTTGCGCAATTGCTGGGTAGCATGTGGCATGAATTCGCTGGGCATTCTGAATGGCGCAGGTACCGGAATGGTGCTGGCCAACTGGATCGTGGACGAGTTGCCCCCGATTGATGTGACCGGCATCAACGTCAACCGCTTTACCAGATGCGAGGCCACCCCCGCTTTTCGCCGCGACCGCACGCCCGAATTGCTGGGCAAGCTGTTTGGCCAGCATTATCACAACGAAAGCCCCAAAACCGCGCGCAATGTAAAACAATCGGTCCTCTATGACCGGCTGAAAGCGGCAGGTGCGTATTTCACTGAAGGCAACGGGTGGGAACAGCCAGACTGGTTCGCGCCGTCTCCCGAACAGGCCAGAATCGAACGGTTAAGCTGGCACCGCCAGAACTGGTTTGACTGGCACGCCGAAGAACACCGCGCGGCGCGCGAAGATGTGGTGATTATGGACATGACCACAATGTCCTGTTTTCTGGTGCAGGGGCGCGATGCCTGCGCGCTGCTGTCCCGCCTGTCCTGTAACGAGGTTGATGTTGAACCGGGCCGCGTCGTCTATACTGCATGGACCAACGAGCGCGGCGGGTTTGAGGCGGACCTGACGGTCACACGGCTTGCCTCTGACAAATTCATGGTGGTGGTGGGTGAAAATTCGCATGGGCACACCGAAATGCGCATGCGCCGCCATATCGGCGCAGAAGAATGCGTGACCGTCACGGATGTGACTGCAGGGCGCACACAGATCAACGTGCATGGCCCCAAGGCGCGCGACCTGATGCAACGGGTATCGGGCGCTGATCTGTCCGACAGCGGGTTTCCCTTTATGAAAGCGCGCAACATCGACGTCGGGTATGCCGATGTGCTGGCTTACCGCGTCACGTTCATCGGCGAGTTGGGTTGGGAATTGCACGTGCCTGCAACGCAGGCGGTGCAAACCTATGATCTGCTGATGCAGGCGGGGCGCGATCTGGGCGTGCGCAATGCCGGCATGCAAACTCTGAATTCCTTGCGGCTGGAAAAGGCATACCGCGATTTTGGGCTGGATGTGGACAACACCGACAACCCGATCGAGGCGGGCCTTGGCTTTGCTGTGAAACTGGACAAGCCCGGCGGGTTCATCGGGCGCGACGCGCTGGCTGCGATCAAGGCGCGCGGGATTCCCAAAACCCGCATGGTGCAGTTTCTGATCAATGACCCGGACCCGCTGCTATATGGGAACGAACTGATCTATCTGGGCGATGAACAGGTAGGATACATCCAGATCGGCGGCTACGGACACACGCTAGGCGGGGCCGTTGGTATCGGCTTTGTCACGCTTGACCGGCCTTTGAGTGGCGACATTGTCGCTAAAGGGGCATGGCAGATCGACATTGCTGGGGAACGGTTTGCGGCAACTGCTTCGTTAAAGCCGCTCTACGATCCTGACATGAAAAAGATTAAGTGCTAGGCTAGCGCAGGATTGCCATCAGGTTGGTGAAATCATCTGTCCAGACGCGCCCGCCATCGGACTGCAAGACCTGCCAGCGGTCGTCGTCAGCCAGGGCTGCGAGCGGTGCGTCGGTCTGCGCCATCACAACCACGGTCGATCCGGTTTCACCGACATCGGCGTTTTCGTCCAGTTGATAGGTCTGAATCCTTGCCGCAAGACCCAGCGCCTCGGCGCCCCGCCCCAAGGGTTTATCGATGCTGTAATACCGGTTGGAGATATGAAACACCAACAACCCGCCGGGGTTCAGCCGGTTAACGTAAAGCGCCATCGCCTCGACCGTGCTGAGATGGACAGGAACGGCATCTGAACTGTAGACGTCGATCACCAGAATGTCGTATTTTACGTCACTCTGCTGTTCCAGAACAATGCGTGCATCCCCCAGATGGGTGGGCGCGTCCGGTGCGCATTGCGACAGGAACGAAAAATATTCGGGCGTGCGCGCGATATCATCGACCAGTTTGTCGATCTCGTAAAATGCCCAGGATTGATGTGGCTGGCGATAGCAAGCCAGCGATCCGACACCCAGACCGACAACGCCGACACTGTGCGCAGACCGCCCCTGATCGGATGCCATGATCTGCCCCATCGGACCGTTGGGGTGGTAATAGGACAGCGGCAGGGGCTTGCGCCCGTCATCCTGAATGCGCTGTGCGCCGTGCAGGGTTGTGCCGTTTGAATATTTGCGCACCGTGTCTTCTTCGAACACGCGGTGCGTTCCGAAAAAACTGCGGTCTTCGTGCAGGCCGGGTTTGGTGAACAAGAACGGCGATGCGCCTAGAACCACGCACAGCATCGCAAAAAGCGCATATCCGCGTTCGCGAAACGCCCAGATTCCCGCGAGCAGCGCCACCGCAATCACGCTAGGCGCAAGGTTTCCGGTCGTCGCATCGCCCGATTTCAGGCCAAAGGCAAAGATCAGCAAACAGGCCGCCCCGGCAAGCGCCCCAACCGCCAGATCGCGCGGTTTCGGCAGGATCAGCGCAGGCAGGAACAGCAAACCGGCAAGAACAAGAACAAAACGCCCCTCGTGCAGGCCATCAAAGACAATCGGCGCAATAATGGAATTGAACAGCCCGCCCAAGGCACCGCCAATGGACATCGTGACATAGAACACCGTCAATTGCCGCCCATCCGGTCGCGTCAGGTAAAGTTTGCGATGCGACATCAGGGCGACAGCAAAAAATCCGGTCACCAATGCCCCTGCCGTGGTCCAGGACAGGGCGAATTTGGTCGAGATCGTGATCAGAAAGATCAGCGCCAGCAATCCGACCGTAAAGAGCAGTTGCACAAAATGATCGTTGATCCACGGCTTGCGCGTGAACGTCATCACAAAGGTCAACAGATACAGCGCCAGCGGAATCGCCCAGATCAGCGGGAACGAACCGATATCGGTGCTGATCTTTGTTGTGACGGCCAGCATCAGGGATGACGGGATGAAAGCCAGCAGCAACCATGTGCCGACCTGCGCGGCGGTGACAGGTTCGGCGGCTTCCATGTGTTCAACACGCGTTACATGCGCGGATCTGCCGTTGCGCCACGCGAACAATCCGCTGAGCAACAAGAACCCGCCCAGGGCGACAAATCCGGCGGCCCATCCGGCGCCGATGGCACTTGCCCCGAACAGCGGTTCGGCAACCAGCGGAAAGGCCAGCAAAGCCAGCAGCGATCCGAAATTGCTGGCCCCGTAAAGAAAATAGGGATCATCCGCCGACGGTCCGCCGCTTTTGGAATACCATGACTGGATCAGCGGCGCATTGGCGGACAACACCGCAAATGGCACACCGACACCCAGCGCAAACAGGCTAAGCGTTTGTAAAACCGTCGAACTGGCGGCGTCATAACGCCAGCCTTGGGAAATTGTCAGCGGCAGAAAGGCCAGCGCTGCGGCCCAAAGCGCCAGATGCAGGATCATCTGTGCCTTGACGCTCAGGTATTTGGTGCTGAAATGCGCATAGGCATAACCTGCAATCAGAACGATTGGAAAAACAGCATCGCCGTTGTCCAGACGGCGGGTGTGCCGCCGATATGGGGCAAAACAATCTTGGTAAACAGCGGCTGCACAAAGAACAAAAGCGACGCGCTCAGAAAAATCGTCGCGGTAAAAACCGGCGCAGCCAGCAGCGACGCGGAGCGGGGTTTTGCCGGAATTGCAATGCTCATGGGACCAACCTGAAGAAATGACAGTTGATCAAATGATGCCGAAATGTGGTCAATATTCGGCAGAACGTTGCCTTTGTTTCGGCAGTCGGGCCAATTTTCCGGTCGTTACCGGCAATAATTCGAGGGAATGGCCCTGTTCAACCGATCACAGCCTGCAATCTGGCAACATCAAAGTTGCCGCCGCACAGCAGGATAACATTGCACTGACCGGCGTAACCCTGCGCGTCGGACAGGTACCCTGCCAGCGCCAGCGCGGCGGCCCCTTCGACAATCATCGTGTCGGTCCATGCCAGTTGCCGCAATGCGTCGGCGATTTGCGTTTCGCTGCAATGGATCACCCGGTCCACAACTTCTGTCGCAATCGGAAGGGTCAGCGCATCTTCGTCCACGCCGCCAGCACAACCATCTGCCAATGTGTCAAGATGTTCGGTTTCAACGATATGGCCGGCCACCATACTTGCCGCCAGCGCCGCCGAATGTGTCGCGCTGACACCAATGATCCTTGCGCCCGGCGAAAACGCCCGCAGCACAGATCCGATACCGGAAATCAAACCGCCCCCGCCCATGGAAATGAACACATTGTCGATCTGTGGCAATTGTTCCAGCAGTTCCAGCCCGATCGTGCCCTGCCCTGCCATCACATCAAGATCATTGTAGGGCGAAACATAAACATACTCGCCCGTTGCCGCCAGCGATTGCGCGTGCACTTCGGCCATACCGGAATCCCCCGGATGCAGAATTGTATTGGTGCCATAGCTTTCGATTTTGGCCAGTTTCGCCTTTGCGACGTTTTCAGGCAGAACGACTGTCAGTTTGTGCCCCGTTGTCATCGCGGCATGGGAACAGGCGATGCCGTGATTTCCCGATGACGCGGTGATCACCGGCATATCGGTGGGCAGGCCCGACAGCTTGGACAACGCCCCGCGCAGTTTGAAAGAGCCGGTATGCTGAAAGTTTTCGGTTTTGTAATACAGTTGCGTCCCGGACGGCACAGCCGCGCGAGACTGCAAACACGGCGTTTGCACCAGCGCATCGCCGATCCGTCTGCGGGCCAGAACCGATTGCGCGGCAAGGCGCAGGACGCGTTCGCTTGGGTCGGTCATGTCAGCTGTCCCTGTTTTGCGGTCGTGCTCCGTTCCTGCTCCAGCATCGCAAGAAACCTGCTGGTTTCCTTCAGCCCGTCGCGCAGCACCTGCGGATTGTTGGCATATCCGATGCGTACCCAGCCTTCCATTTCCATCACCGAACCGGGGGTGAACATCACGCCGGTTTCCTTCAGCAGCCGCACACAGAAATCGCGCGATGGCATGTCAAAATCATACCGGACCAGCGCGGTTGTTCCTGCCTTGGGGCGGACATAAGACAGCGCAGGTTCCTGCGCGATCCATGCATCCAGCGTGGCCAGATTGTCGCGGGTAATCTGCTGGCTGCGCGCAATGATCTTGTCTTTCGCCTCCAGCGCCATGGCCGCGAAAAAATCGTCGATCATACCCACGCTGATGGTGTTATAATCGCGGTGGATCGAGACCGCCCGAATGACTTCAACCGGCGCGGCGATCCAGCCAAGGCGCAGACCCGCCAACGAAAATGTCTTGGACATGCCACCAACGCTGATGCCTTTTTCATAGACATCCGCAATGGCCGGCGCAAAGCCGTCACCGCTTTGATTGGTGCCGCGATAAACCTCATCACTTAGCACCCACACATTACCCGCCCGCGCGACATTAGCCAGTCTTTCCAGAAACGCCCTGTCCATCAGGGCCCCTGTCGGATTGTTCGGGTTGGTGACGGCAATCAGCCGCGTATCGGGCTGGATCATCGTGGCAAGCCGGTCCAGATCAGGCAGAAACGCGTTGTCTGGTTCCAATTGCAGCACCTCGACCTCGGCACCATAGCTTTCGGGGATGGAATAATGCTGCTGATACGTGGGCAGCACTGAAATGATGTGATCCCCGGGCTGGATCAGGGTTTCATATAACAGCGCATTGGCCCCGATCGCCCCGTGCGTGACCACAACGTTTTCAACGGCCTGATTGTCATAAAGGGTGCAGATATTGCTGCGCAGCCGGTCCGACCCTTCAATCGCGCCATAGGTCATTTTCATCTGCGCCAGGTCGTTTGCCAGTGTATCGTTCTTGCCCGACATTTGCAGCAATTGCCCGATGGTCAGAGATTCCACACAGGTTTCGGCAAGGTTGAACGCACAGTGATTTTCGAATTCGTTCATCCATATTTCAACGCCAAAGGGTTTGATGTGCACGCGTAAAACTCCGTTTCAGGGCCGTTGATCGCCTGTTTTGCAAACTTCGACCCAACAGCGATTTGGGGCCAAAGTCAAATGGCGCGCGGTCGGGCGGCAGTCTCTGTCAGGGATCAGTCGTGCGGTGGGTTCTGGCCGGATTGAACGGCCTGTTCACGCGCGGGCCATGTTGAACGGATGTACCCCAGAATATCCCAGATGTCCTGATCAGATATCACATCCTGAAAGGCCGGCATCCCGCTGGTGAAATCCGTCACGCCAAGGGCCGCCAACGCGCTTTGACCGCCCAGTTTTGTGTAATCGAACAGCATCGCATTGCTGTGATGCCATGTGTGGCCGGTACGATCATGCGGCGGGGCGGGCAAGATACCGTCCGGCCCCGGCGATCGCCAGTCAGGTTGCCCTTCCAGATTGGTCCCGTGGCACGCGGCGCAGTGTTGCGCATAAAGCGTGGCACCGTTTGTCAGGTCGCGGTTTTCCAGTTCGTGGCCCGCACCGGCGGGACCGGCCCACAACAGCAGTATGACACCGACGCGTTTCACAGCACCTTGAACCATGTTTTCATACCCGCCGCCTGATGACCCAGCATGTGGCAATGCATCAGCCACTGCCCCGGATTGTCAAATACGCACAGAATATCGCGGGTCTCGTCCGGCCCGATCAGCGTTGTATCGCGATAGTGCCCCAGCGACCCGTCCGGCTGAACCTCGTGAAAATGGTGTCCATGCAGGTGGATGCCATGCGCGAACCGTGTGTCGTTGCGCACCGTGATCCGCGCCGTTTGCCCGCGTTCAAAAATGTAATACGGATCATCCGACATGCCCGACTGGCCGTTGAACAGCCAGATCGCCTCGCGAGTGGCGACGCTGCTCATCGCGCCGCCTTCCATCCGCAGATCAAGCGATATGGCGTTTTCGACATCAGGCGGCGGCATACGATTGGGGGCCAGCGCGGCGATGTCTGATTGACGCGGTGCGGGATGTGTCCCGTCAACGGGAATGATGCCCAGATCATATGGGCCCTGCCGCGTCTGAAACACAAAACCGACCCCGCCCTGCGCGGTGACATCTGCAATGATGTCCATGCGTTGTGCAGGTGCCAGTGTGAACTGGCCGATGTCTTCGGGCGCAGCCAAGGGCATGCCATCCAGCGCAACGATTTTGCCCGCCACGCCTGTCACATCAATCGGAAACACCCGCGCGGTCGCGACGTTGATCAGACGCAGGCGCACACGATCACCATGGCGCAACGTGATGCTGTCATCAAAGACGGCCCGCGCAAAATTGCCCATGCGCCCTGCATGTGACCAATCATGCAGGTTTTCATAGCCGCCGACTTGTTCGCCTGTTTCCGACAATCGCCAATCGTCGATCTGCACGGTGATGTCGTGATCCACGTCCGGCGGCGCGTCTTCCTCGATGATCAGGGGGCCGTAAAGGCCGCGGGCCACCTGCTCCCATGATCTGTTGTGCGAATGGTACCAATAGGTGCCGGCATCGGGCACTTTGAACGCGTAGTCGAAAGATGTGCCGGGCAGAACCGGCGGTTGCGTCATGCCCGGCACACCGTCCATGGCATTGTTCAACCGTATCCCGTGCCAGTGCACGGCCGAATCCTGATCAATCCCGTTTTCAAACGTGACGCGCAGGGTATCGCCTTGACGCGCGCGTATTTCCGGACCGGGTGTGGACCCGTTAAAGCCCAGCATGTCCGTTGCCCCGTCGCCCAAGGGCAAAATCTGCGCGGTGACAGGCTCGGCCCGCAAAAGAAACGGGGCCGCAGCAAAACCGGTTCCGGGGAATACCGCCAGCGCGCTGCCGGTCATCAGGAAATCGCGTCTGTTCATCGCAAGCCTTCTGTATCGAATGGGCGGGCACGGGTGCGCCGCTTTGTGATCATCTAATCCTTCCCCCTGCTGGAGGGTCAAACATTTTCGGCTTCACATTTCCGTGCCGGGCCTGATCCGCCATCGCAACTAAGCGCAGGGGCTACTGACGGGGAAGATGGTGTTCTTTTTCCCAAAGTCATGTTTATCCTTTTCCCGAACGCGGCGCGCATCGTTTGCCCGCCCGTTACAGGACAAAAGGCGAAAGACTGACATGGCATCTCAACCAGCGAAACGCACCACGGGCAACAGCGCGCTTGGTCAGGATCCGCATCGCGTTCGCGATGGCCGCGAAAAGGTGCTTGAGGTGGCGATTGGCAAGGAGGTGCGCGCCTTTCGCAAACAGCAGAACATGACGGTCAATGAACTGGCCGAAGCAACCGGCCTGTCCGTCGGCATGATGTCAAAGATCGAAAACGGCAACACCTCGCCATCGCTGACCACGCTTCAGGCGCTGGCCAATGCGTTAAGCGTGCCGCTGACATCGTTCTTTCGCGGGTTCGAGGAAAACCGCTTTGCCGTTCTGACCAAAGCCGGTGAAGGTGTAGAAACCCAGCGCATGGGCACGCGCGCGGGGCACCAGTACAACCTGCTTGGTCATATCGGATCGAACGCCAGTGGGGTGATCGTGGAACCCTATCTGATCACACTGACCGAAGAATCCGATGTGTTTCCCACGTTCCAGCATGACGGGATCGAAACGATTTACATGCTGGAAGGCGAAGTGGATTACCGGCACGGCAACACGGTCTATCCCCTGAAACCGGGCGACACGTTGTTTTTCGATGCCGATGCGCCCCACGGACCCGAAATTCTGGTCAAACTGCCTGCCCGCTATCTTTCGATCATCTCGTACCCGCAAGGCGGATAACGGCCATCCCTGACAGGAAAGTATTATTCTTGTCAGTTGAAGACAGCCTTCAACAATGCTAGCGTCCGAGTCACCCCGTTAAGCAAAAGGATCAATGCAATGTGTGGGATTGTCGGGCTGTTCCTGAAAGACAAATCACTTGAACCGCAACTGGGCGGCCTGCTGACCGATATGCTGATCACGATGACGGATCGCGGCCCCGACAGTGCCGGCATTGCGATTTACGGGGATCGCATGGCAAAGACCGCTAAACTGACGGTGCAATCGCCGGCACCGGATGCAGATTTTGCAACTTTGGATCAGGATCTGGGCGAAGCCATCGGCGCCCCCGTCACCTTGCGCAAACTGGACACCCACGCCGTTCTTGAAGTGCCCGCCGCCCAGATGGATGCAGCGCGGCGCGCGGCGCGCGCACTGCGCCCCGATCTGCGCATCATGAGTGCAGGTGAAGCCATCGAGATTTATAAAGAGGTCGGCCTGCCCAAAGATGTGGCACGCCGGTTCGGCATTGACCGGATGCAGGGCACCCATGGCATCGGCCACACACGCATGGCCACGGAATCGGCAGTAACCACAATGGGCGCTCACCCGTTTTCCACCGGCGCGGATCAATGCCTTGTGCACAACGGCTCGCTGTCCAACCACAACAGCCTGCGTCGCAAACTGCGCCATCAGGGCATGCAGATCGAAACCGAAAACGATACTGAGGTCGGGGCCGCCTATCTCAGCTGGAAAATGCAGACCGGCAGCACATTGGGCGAAGCACTGGAAAGTTCGCTGGAAGATCTGGATGGTTTCTTTACCTTTGTCGTCGGCACCAAGGACGGGTTCGGTGTGGTGCGCGATCCGATTGCCTGCAAACCCGCGGTGATGGCGGAAACCGAACAATATGTGGCCTTTGGCAGCGAATACCGCGCCCTGGTTAACCTGCCCGGCATAGACGCCGCCCGCGTCTGGGAACCCGAACCCGCAACCGTCTATTTCTGGAGCCACTGACATGCAGGTCTTTGATCTTGAGGCGCAGGGTCTGCGCGCGCTGAATGAAACGCTGCACGCGCAGACCGGCACGACAAACCAGACCGCGTGGGAAATCGTGAACGCCAGGGGCAGCCACGCGATTGCCGTTGGGCTGGATGCCCCTATCGAAGTGACGGTGAAGGGATCAACAGGGTACTACTGCGGCGGCATGAACAAACAGGCGACGATCAACATTCATGGATCTGCCGGCCCCGGGGTGGGCGAAAACATGATGTCGGGGACCATCGTGATCGAAGGTGACGCCAGCCAGTATGCCGGTGCAACCGGCCATGGCGGATTGCTGGTGATCAAGGGCAATGCCAGTTCGCGCTGCGGTATTTCTATGAAGGGCATCGACATCGTCGTACACGGCAATATAGGCCATATGTCGGCCTTTATGGCGCAATCGGGCAATCTGGTTGTGCTGGGCGATGCGGGCGATGCATTGGGCGACAGCATCTACGAGGCGCGCCTGTTCGTGCGTGGCAACGTCAAAAGCCTTGGGGCGGATTGCGAAGAAAAGGAAATGCGACCCGAACATATTGCGATCCTCAAGGATTTGCTGGCGCGCGCAGGTGCCGATGCCAACCCCGAAGATTTCACCCGCTACGGATCAGCCCGCAAGCTTTACAATTTCGACGTCGACAACGCGTCGGCCTATTAGGGACATGTCCATGAGCGACGAAACGCGCACCCGCATTCCACACACCACACCGCGCCAGTCGGCAACTTTTTCGCAGGACATCAACAGCGATATCCGGCGCGCCGCAGCCACCGGCATTTACGACATTCGCGGCGGCGGTGCCAAACGCAAGGTGCCCCATTTCGACGATCTGCTGTTTCTGGGGGCCTCGATCTCGCGCTACCCGCTGGAAGGGTATCGTGAAAAATGCGACACCTCTGTCACACTGGGCACCCGTTTTGCCAAGAAGCCGATCCAGTTGGACATTCCGATCACCATTGCCGGCATGAGCTTTGGCGCGCTGTCCGGCCCCGCCAAAGAGGCATTGGGGCGCGGCGCGAATGCGGCCGGCACGTCGACCACGACAGGCGACGGAGGCATGACACCCGAGGAACGCGGGCATTCGTCGAAACTGGTCTATCAATACCTGCCATCCCGCTATGGCATGAACCCCGATGATCTGCGCAAGGCCGACGCGATTGAAATAGTCGTGGGTCAGGGTGCAAAACCCGGTGGCGGCGGCATGTTGCTGGGCCAGAAAATCAGCGATCGTGTGGCCGAAATGCGCAATCTGCCCAAAGGCATCGATCAGCGTTCGGCCTGTCGCCACCCCGATTGGACAGGGCCGGACGATCTGGAAATCAAGATATTGGAACTGCGTGAAATCACCGGATGGCAGGTGCCGATCTATGTGAAAATCGCGGGTGCGCGGCCCTATTTCGATACCACTCTGGCGGTCAAGGCCGGGGCTGACGTTGTCGTGCTGGACGGGATGCAGGGGGGCACCGCCGCAACGCAGGACGTGTTTATCGAACATGTGGGTCAACCCACGCTGGCCTGCATCCGCCCCGCGGTTCAGGCGCTGCAGGATATGGGTATGCACCGCGAAGTACAGTTGGTGATCTCCGGTGGTATCCGGTCCGGTGCGGACGTGGCCAAGGCGCTGGCGCTGGGGGCGGATGCGGTGGCTATCGGCACCGCCGCCCTGATCGCACTGGGCGACAATGATCCAAAATGGGAAAGCGAATATAACAAGCTGGGCACCACAGCAGGCGCCTATGACGACTGGCACGAGGGGCGCGATCCTGCGGGCATCACAACGCAAGACCCCGAACTGATGGCGCGGTTTGATCCGATCGAAGGCGGGCGGCGGTTGAAAAACTACCTCAAGGTCATGACGCTAGAGGCGCAGACCATCGCGCGCGCCTGTGGCAAGAACCATCTGCACAACCTTGAACCCGAAGATTTGGTGGCGCTGACAATGGAAGCCGCCGCCATGGCTCAGGTTCCGCTGGCAGGCACAAACTGGTATCCCGGCAAGGCGGGGTTTTAACCAAACAAAGGGCACCGCAAAAAGGCACGCCCAAAAAACAGACAACAGGGAAAAGGAACAACCTACATGACCAAGGATCTCGCGGCGTTCGCCGAGGAAAACGATATCAAGTACTTCATGATTTCCTTTACCGATCTGTTCGGTGGCCAGCGTGCGAAACTGGTGCCGACCCAGGCCATCGAAGACATGCAGAAGGATGGCGCCGGATTTGCCGGATTTGCCACCTATCTTGATCTGACGCCCGCCCACCCCGATATGCTGGCCGTACCGAACCCGGCATCAGTGATCCGATTGCCGTGGAAACCCGAAGTGGCTTGGGTGGCCGCAGATTGCATCATGGAAGGCGAAGATGTCGCACAGGCCCCGCGCAACGTGTTGCGCCGCCAGATTGCCAAGGCAGCTCAGCAAGGCCTGCATGTCAAAACCGGTATCGAGGCCGAATTTTTCCTTCTAACGCCAGACGGGCGTGAATTGTCTGATCCGTACGATACAGCCGCCAAACCCTGTTATGACCAGCAGGCGGTGATGCGGCGCTATGATGTGGTGCGCGAAATCTGCGATTACATGCTGGAACTGGGCTGGGGCCCCTATCAGAACGATCACGAGGATGCGAACGGCCAGTTCGAAATGAACTGGGAATTCGACGACGCCCTTGGAACAGCCGACAAACATTCGTTCTTCAAATTCATGACGAAATCGGTCGCCGAAAAGCACGGCTTCCGCGCGACCTTCATGCCCAAACCTGTCGAGGGTTTGACCGGAAACGGGTGCCACGCCCACATCTCGGTCTGGGATGCGCCGGGTCATGAAGCCACGACAAATGTGTTCGCCGGCGAAAAAGACAGCAGCCCCACGGGCGAACTGGGCCTGTCCGAACGTGGCAAGCATTTTCTGGGTGGCATCATGAAACATGCCAGCGCCCTGGCCGCGATCACCAATCCGACGGTCAACAGCTATAAACGCATCAACGCCCCGCGCACCATGTCGGGTGCGACCTGGGCGCCCAATACGGTGACATGGACCGGCAACAACCGCACCCATATGGTGCGCGTTCCCGGCCCCGGCCGGTTTGAACTGCGCCTGCCGGACGGTGCCGCCAACCCCTATCTCTTGCAGGCTGTCATCATCGCCGCCGGACTAAGCGGTCTGGCATCAAAGGCCGATCCCGGCAAGCGGCACGATATTGACATGTATGCCGAAGGCCACACCGTGACGGATGCGCCAAAGCTGCCGCTGAACATGCTGGATGCACTGCGCGCCTATGACGCCGATACCGATCTGAAACAGGCGATGGGCGCGGAATTCTCGGCTGCTTACCTGAAAATGAAGCATCTGGAATGGAATGATTTCTGTGCCCATTTCAGCGAATGGGAACGCAGCAACACGCTGGATATCTGAACGACACCTAACTGCTTTCTTTATCAGCGTAACGGATGGCATGGCTGAGCGGTCGATATCGCCAGTCATTGTTTTGGCAGTTAAAATTCCATTGCACCCCGCATTTTTGTTCCCTTCGCGTTAAAGCTGTGCCTCTAATCCGGAACGAACGGGTATGTTCGCACCGTGGCATCATCCGACGCGACGGCCTGACGAATTGAAGGGAAAGACAATGGCACATGAAACCAGAAGGCGGGGCGTGACGCGATTAGTTTCGCTGGCGGTGGGTGCTGCTGTTTTCCTGATACTGCTGTTCTGGCACACCCCATCCGTTTGGGCGCAGGAAGCTTCGACACAGAACACCCCTTCCACCGAAATGGAAAATCCAGACGGTGTGTTCGCGGCCCCTGTCGTGATTGATGGGAAAACCCTGTTTCTGGTGCGCGGGTCCAGCGCCCTGCCCGCCCATGACCGCGCCGCCGCCATTTAGGATCGCATTATCGCGCTTGCAGAACTGCCCGAAGATCATTCGATCACGTTTTCGACGGAGAACAACGAATTCGGGCGGGCCATTGTCGCAAATGGCAAGATGATCACCATTGCTTCGCCTGCCGATGCCGAATTTGAACAGATTCCGATCGAAGGGCTGGCCGAACTCCAGATGAACGTGATCAAGCGTGCGGTGGAACAATATCGCGCAAGCCGGTCCGGCAAGGGGCGTGTCGACAG
Source organism: Sulfitobacter sp. TBRI5 (assembly GCF_051013555.1). NCBI lineage: Bacteria > Pseudomonadati > Pseudomonadota > Alphaproteobacteria > Rhodobacterales > Roseobacteraceae > Sulfitobacter > Sulfitobacter sp. TBRI5. Next base: position 3,949,880 of record NZ_CP112884.1, read on the forward strand.
CGCGCTGGTTGCAATCGGGTGGACCTCTGCGTTTGTCGTCGTTTCAATCATTTTTCTGCGACGCTGGCGCAAAATGGTAAACAGGGCCGAACGTCTTACCGAAAAACGCTTTACCCAGTTTGAAGAAGCCACAAAGTCCGTTTTGCGCGGCAAGGCGGTTGCGAAGCTGGTGGGCTATGCTGTTCAGGTCCTGCTTTGGATCGGCTATTTTTTCGTCTTTTACTATTACCTGTCCTTCGTCCTTTTGTCTTTTGCAGAAACACGCCCCTTTTCCCAGATATTGCTGACCTATGTCACTGATCCGCTGATCGGGGTGTTCAAGGGTTTTGCGTCTTACATCCCGAACTTTATCACGCTGATCATCATTGCGGTTGTGACGCGTTACACCGTCAAGGGCTTGCAGGTTTTCATGGAAAACATCGAGGCGGGCACGTTCGAGGTTCGCAATTTCGAACCGCACTGGATCAAGCCGACATTCAACATCGTGCGCGTCATCATCATCGCGATCGCTGTGGTTTTTGCCTATCCCTACATTCCGGGTTCGGATTCGCGCGCCTTTCAGGGACTGACGCTGTTGGCCGGTGTCATGCTGTCGCTGGGATCGAACACCGTTGTCAGCAACATGATGGCGGGACTTTTCGTGATTTACCGCCGCAGCACCACGATCGGGGACCGCATCAAGGTCGGGGAAAAGGTGGGCGACGTCGTTGAAATCAAGCTGATGGAAACCCTGATCAAGTCCGTCAAGAACGAGATGATCAGCATCCCGAATGCCCAGCTTCTGAATTCTGAAGTGGTCAACTATTAGCGCAAGATCGACGGGCGCGGCCTACTGGTGCATACAACTGTCGGCATCGGATACGAAGAGCAACAGGATAAGATCGAAGCCATGCTGATCGAGGCGGCATTGCGCACCGATGGTTTGAAAAATGTGCCGACGCCCTTTGTTCTGTGGACAGGCCTTGCCGATTACGCGATCAACTACCAGATCAACGCCTACACCTCGCGCGGATCGATCCTGCCCAAATTGCTATCTGACCTGCACCGCAATATCGTGGACGTTTTCAACGAAAATTCAGTTCAGATCATGACACCATCTTACATGGCTGACCCGCAAGAGGCGAAAAGCGCCACTGAACCGTGGGATGGAACGCTCATAAACCCGCGCGAGTAGACCTTTGCGCGCAGGGCACTGGGGCTTAGCGCTGGCCGGACTCTTGCGCGCGATCAATATAGGCCACGCTCAGATCGGCGACCGCATAAAAATCGGTTCTTCTGAAAGCCTCCGGCACGATGCGGGACAGAAGTTTGTGTTTGCTTTTTCTTTTGCGCTTCAGTGCCTTGTCGAGATCGGACAGAAACGCCCTGTCGCCGGCTGTGCCCAGTGCGCGCATATCGCTGGCAAATTGCAGACCCAGCTTGCGCCAAAGCCGCCGTTTCCAGCGATCGGCATGTGTCAGGTGGTAGGCAACTATCCCCTCGGACGGCAAACGCCTGATGCCCTGGTTCAGCAGATTGACCGGCAGGAAATAATCCCACCACGGCGTTCCGAAATACATGCCGTTGGCCGACAGTTTCTTTAGATCAGACGTATGAAATACGAAAAAATCAAACCCTGCCGAATACCGGACCCCCTGATCGAAATCCGGCGTTTCAATATCGATCCGGTTGCACACAATACATGATCCGGGATTCAGGCTGTCGATTTGTGATCTGGCGGCCTCGGTAAGGTCGAGCGCTATATCGGAATTCGTAATTGCAATCGGGCCGTCGTAATTCTGCAAAACGCATTCAATCATATCGCCAAGCGCCACATAGCGTTTTCCGAACTGATCAAAGCCGTCTTTGTCGACTTTCAATTGGGTGAATTCAGGCAGAAGTTCAAATTCCGGCAACACTTCCTTTTCGGAATTCACGGTAACTGGCTGAAACCCATGCTTTACCCACGACCGGACGCAGGTTTCCAACCAGTGCGCGCCCACATCGACGCCAGTGCCGTCCACCCGGCAAAAGGATGGCGGTAACGATGTAATTAATGGAACTCTTTGCAAATCCATTACCTTCCAGTTCAACTGAAAATAGACCTAGTGCGGAACGAATGTGAAGGCGAATAGGTTTCTTTTTTGAACAGAGCAGCGGCACTTTCGTGCCGATTTCGTATGGCTGATCGTTATTCGGCCATTTGCCGGTCAACCTGCTGTTCTTCGTTGATCATCGCCTGCAAATGCCGGCGGAACCGCAACGGGCCGCCGTCAATCGGCAGATCGATATGGGGCGTGCGTTTGTTGCTCATGCCTTTTTGCACCTCGTTCAGAACGGCGCGGTCTTCTTCAAAGGCATGTTGCACATCTTCGCTCATCATTCTGGACAGCGCATCGTCATCCGGGCGGATATTGCGCAGCTGGAACCAGTAATAGCGCGTCTTGTCTTCGGTTGTCGGGGTCATGAAATTATAGCTGTCCATGACAAAGGTCTCATTGTGCAGCGGTCCATCCGGCCCGCCGGTTCCAGCCGGGGTAAACACCGCCCTGATCAGCGCATGGGATGGATAGCGCACCTCGTAATGCTGAAGCCTGTCGCAATTGCCCTGAAAGCCGATCACCTTCTTGTAGAACGGTGCCGGTTCGTGATCCATCATCCAGCGGTGCACGATCACGCCGCTGTCTGTTCTGGTTACACGCAACGGCGTGTCCTTGGTGGCGGCGCTGGCAAAGCTGCCTTCGTGCACCCAGGCCACATGGGTCGGGTCCAGCAGATTGTCGCACATCAGCAGATAATTGCAGTCCAGCTCCATCGCGGCCCCACGATTGATGCCCCAATCGGGTTGATCATAGTTTTCAATCTCGAATATTTCGGACGCATCCGCCAGCGCGGGATTGCCCATCCAGATCCAGACAAGCCCGTATTTTTCGTGCAAAGGATAGGCATGCACGCGCGCCTCGGACGGGATGCGCCCGGTGCCCGGCGCCCAGACACATTGCCCGGCGCAATCAAATGTCAGCCCGTGATAGCCGCATTCCACATGATCGCCCTTGATCCGGCCTTTGGAGAGGGGCAGCTTGCGGTGCGGGCACGCGTCATCAAGCCCGACAAGATCACCGGATTCCAGACGAAATACGCAAATCTTTTCACCCAGAACGGTGATCTGTTGCAGATCGCGCGTGATCTCGTGATCCCATGCTGCGACGTACCACGCGTTCTTCAGAAACATCCGCACACCTTTCGTGACTTTACCGGTCCAGAATCCCCGGCAAATTCAACCCGTTCTCGCGCGCGCAGTCCAGCGCGATGTCATACCCTGCATCCGCGTGACGCATGACGCCGGTTGCCGGATCGTTCCACAGAACCCGTGCGATGCGGGCATCGGCCTCGGCTGTGCCGTCACAGCAGATCACCATGCCCGAATGCTGGCTGAACCCCATGCCCACGCCGCCGCCGTGATGCAGGGATACCCAAGTTGCCCCGCTTGCGGTGTTCAGCAACGCGTTCAGCAACGGCCAGTCGCTGACCGCGTCCGATCCGTCCTTCATGCTTTCCGTTTCGCGGTTGGGGCTGGCCACCGAACCGCTGTCCAGATGGTCGCGCCCGATGACCACCGGTGCTTTCAACTCGCCGGTGCGCACCATTTCGTTGAACGCAAGACCCAGCTTGTCGCGCTGGCCCAGACCAACCCAGCAGATGCGCGCGGGCAGGCCCTGAAAGCTGATGCGCTCGCGCGCCATATCCAGCCACTTGTGCAGATGCGGATCATCCGGGATCAGTTCCTTGACCTTGGCATCCGTCTTGTAAATGTCTTCGGGATCACCCGACAGGGCACACCAGCGGAACGGCCCTACCCCGCGACAGAACAGCGGGCGGATATAGGCGGGTACGAATCCCGGAAACGCAAAAGCGTTTTCCAGCCCTTCTTCCAGTGCGACCTGCCTTATGTTGTTGCCGTAATCCAGTGTCGGCACATCCGCGTTCCAGAAATCGACCATCGCGGCGACATGCACTTTCATGCTGGCGCGTGCAGCCTTTTCAACGGCCTTGGAATCGCTTTCGCGTTTTGCCCGCCACTCGCCCATGCTCCAGCCTTGCGGCAGATAGCCGTTCAGCGGATCATGCGCCGATGTCTGATCTGTCACGATGTCGGGGCGGATGCCGCCTGCTTTCATGCGTTTGACCAGTTCGGGAAACACATCCGCCGCATTGCCCAGAAGGCCCACGGATTTCGCCTCGCCCGCCTTGGTCCAGCGCTCGATCATCGTCAGTGCTTCGTCCAGCGTTTCGGCCTTTTCGTCCAGATATTTCGTGCGCAGGCGGAAATCGATGCTGTCGGGATTGCATTCCACCGCCAGACAGCACGCGCCGGCCATGACCGCCGCCAGCGGCTGCGCACCGCCCATCCCACCCAGACCGCCTGTGAGAATCCATTTGCCGGTCAGATCGCCGCCGTAGTGCTGGCGCCCTGCCTCGACAAAGGTTTCATAGGTGCCTTGAACGATGCCCTGCGTGCCGATGTAAATCCACGATCCGGCCGTCATCTGGCCGTACATCGCCAGCCCGCGCTTATCCAGTTCGTTGAAATGGTCCCAGTTGGCCCAGTGCGGCACCAGATTAGAATTCGCGATCAACACGCGGGGGGCGTTTTCATGGGTCTTGAACACCCCCACCGGCTTGCCCGACTGGACCAGTAGGGTTTCATCCGCTTCAAGTGATTTCAAGGACGCCACGATCTGGTCAAAATCGGCCCATGTACGTGCCGCGCGCCCGATGCCGCCATAAACCACCAGCTCATGTGGGTTTTCGGCCACATCGGGATGCAGATTGTTCATAAGCATCCGCATCGGGGCCTCGGTCAGCCAGCTTTTTGCGGTGATTTCGGTGCCGGTGGCGGGGAAAACATCACGGATATTGTGTCTTGGATCGCTCATGCGGGCCTCCATTGGGTCAGATCGGTCAGGATGGGTTTCAGGATCGCGCGTGTTGTCCGGGCACGATCGGGCAGATAGCTCCACGGGGGGCTTTCGATCATGTAGGTCGATTGCGCCAGTTCCATCTGAATGGCATGCCACCCCTGTTCGGGGCGGCCATAATGGCGCGTTGTCCAGCCGCCTTTGAACCGGCCGTTCAACACCGTGCTATAGGCTTTGGCGGCAGTGCATCGCGCCAGCACCGCCGATTGAATGGCGGTATCGCAGGTTGCCCCTTCATTGGTGCCGATGTTGAAATCCGGCAGCGTGCCGTCAAACAGGAACGGGATGCGGGATCGGATCGAATGGCAATCAAATAGCAGGGCAAAACCGTGAAGCGCGCGCAGGCGGGTCAATTCCGCTTTCAGCGCGGCATGATAGGGCGCGTGATAGGCAAGGCGGCGGCGTTCAACCTCGTCCGCGTCAGGCTCTGCACCCGACTGATAGATCGCGTGACCGTCAAAATCGGTCAGCGGGCACAGACCGGTGGTGTTCTGCCCCGGATAAAGGCTGGCCCCGGTCGGGTCGCGGTTCAAGTCGATGGCGTAGCGGTGCACCGGCGTACGCACGGTGGTCACGCCCTCGAACAGACCGTCATAAAGATCGTGAATGTGCCAGTCGGTATCAGCCATCGCCAATCCGGTGTCGTTCAGCGCTGTTCGCACCGCATCCGGCAGGATCGTGCCGGTATGCGGCAGGCCCAAAACCAGCGGGCTGTCCCCGCGCAGGATTTCGATGTCCACGCTCAAAACGGCACCGCGACATTGGCGGTTCTGGCAAAATCTCCGGATCGTACCATCGCGCTGGCCGCTTCTATGTCGGGCGCAAGATAGCGGTCTTCCTTCAGACTGGGAACGCGGGTGCGCACCATCGCAAGCACCGCCTGCAAGGGGGGCGATGTGACCAGCGGCGCGCGCGCTTCGATCCCTTGCGCTGCACACATCGCTTCGACCCCCAGAATGACCGACAGGTTTTGCGTCATCCGCCCAAGGCGCAACGCACCATGGGCCGCCATGCTTACGTGATCCTCCTGATTGGCAGAGGTTGGGGTGCTGTCTGTCACGCAGGGATTCGCGAGGTGTTTGTTTTCACTCATCAGCGCCGCTGTTGTCACTTCGGCGATCATGAAACCGCTGTTCAGCCCGGGATCGGGCGTCAGAAACGGCGGCAGATCATGGCTGAGTGTCGGGTCCACCATCAACGCGACGCGGCGTTGGGCAATGGCCCCGATTTCAGCCACGGCAAGCGCGATCTGATCAGCGGCAAATCCGACATATTCCGCATGAAAGTTTCCACCCGATACGATCTGGCCTTCGTCCACCAGAACCAGCGGATTGTCGGTTACGGCGTTGGCTTCGATCTGCAATGTGTGGGCAGCGGCGCGCAACACATCCAGCGCGGCCCCGACAACCTGCGGCTGGCAGCGGATGCAATACGGATCCTGCACGCGGGTGTCATCTTCACGATGGCTTTCGCGGATTTCGGACCCGTCCATGATGGCGCGCATTTCGCGGGCCACATCAATCTGTCCGGCGTGGCCGCGCAGATCGTGGATGCCCGCCATCAGCGGCGCTGTGGAACCCATGATCGCGTCGGTGGTCAGCGATGCGATTACCATCGATGCTTCGACCATGCGCCAGCTTTCAAAAAGGCCCGCCAGCGCGCAGGCCGTAGAAAACTGGGTGCCGTTGATCAGGCCCAACCCCTCTTTCGGGCCCAGCACAATGGGCTGCAGGCCCGCTTTGGCCAAAGCATCGGCACTGGACATGCGCTGGCCCTGATACTGCGCCTCGCCCGCGCCGATCATGGTTGCGGCCATGTGGGCCAGCGGGGCCAGATCGCCCGATGCCCCAACCGAACCCTGAGACGGAATTACAGGGGTCACGCCGTGTTTCAGCATCACTTCGATCTGGGCGATCACATCCCAGCGCACACCGGATGCCCCGCGCCCCAGCGACAGCAATTTCAGGACCATCATCAGGCGGGTTTTGTCCGTAGGCAGCGGATCACCGACACCGCAGCAATGGGACAGGATCAGATTGCGCTGCAAGGTCGCCGTGTCCTTGGGGGCGATTTTCTTGCTGGCCAGTTTGCCAAAGCCGGTGTTGATGCCATAGACGGCATCCTCCCCTGCTGCGGCCCTTGCCACCACCGCCGCCGACTCCTCGACACCTGCGCGCGCGCTGTCCGCCAGCCGCGTCGCTGTGCCATCGCGATAAAGGTCGCGCAATGTTTCCAGCGTCACCGCGCCCGGTTCCAGAACGATCATATAGCGCCTCCGACGATCCGTTTGTGCAACGGGTTGAACCCTATGCGATAGGCCAATTCACCCGGGGCCTGCACATTCCAGATGGCCAGGTCGGCGCAATATCCGGCGGCAACACACCCCTTGTCCGGGATGCCCAGCGCCTTTGCAGCGTGGCACGTGACACCGGCCAGCGCTTCTGCGGGTGTCATCCGGAACAGGGTGCAGCCCATGTTCATCGCCAGCAACAGCGATGTCAGCGGCGATGATCCGGGGTTACAATCCGTGGCCAGCGCCATCGCCACGTTGTGCTTGCGAAATTCCGCGATCGGGGGTGCCTGCGTTTCCCGGATGGTGTAAAATGCGCCCGGCAGGATCACTGCAACCGACCCTGCTGCCGCCATCGCCCGCGCATCCTGTTCGGTTGCGTATTCCACATGATCGACCGACAGCGCGCTATACCGTGCGGCAAGGGCTGTGCCGCCCTGATGGCTTAGCTGTTCGGCGTGCAGCTTTACCGGAAGGTCCAATTCACGGGCCACCTTGAACACGCGTTCGATCTGGTCGGGGGTGAAGGCGATGTTTTCGCAGAATCCGTCCACCGCATCCACCAATCCTTCGCTATGGGCGGCGCGCAGGGCGGGAATGCACACCTCATCAATATAGGCGTCGTTACGGCCTGCATATTCGGCCGGTGTGGCATGCGCCCCCAGAAATGTGCTTTTGATCTGCACCGTGCGCACCGTCCCAAGCGCGCGCGCTGCACGCAGCATCCGCAGTTCGGTTTCGATATCCAGCCCGTAGCCGGATTTCACCTCGACAACGCTTGCGCCGTCGGCGATCAGCGCGTCCAGCCGGGGCAAGGCCCACGCTGTCAGTTCTTCCTCGGACGCGCCGCGCGTATCACGCACGGTCGACACGATACCGCCGCCAGCGCGCGCAACTTCTTCATAGCTTGCGCCGTTCAGGCGCATTTCAAACTCCAGCGCGCGGTTGCCGCCAAACACGATATGGGTATGACAATCAATCAGCGCCGGCGTGATCAGTCTGCCCTGTTGCGGCAGATGGCGCCATGCTGCGTATTCATCTGGCAAATCGCTTAGCGCACCGGCCCACGCGATCCGTCCATCATTTACGACAACGGCACCACCTTCGATCATCCCGTAGCCATCGGCCCCGTCAGCCAGTGTCGCAATCCGGGCATCGGTAAGAACATAGGGTTCTGTCTGGGACATGGGGGAAGCTTTCGATTTTGGTGATGTCAAATTGGTTATGCGATTAATGTTATTATGTCTATACAAAATAGAAGGCCCTTTGGCACACGGCCTAACCTATCTTCGCCCCTGTCCTACAGATCAGAACGTTCAGGACTATGATCTGTTCAAGACAAACCTTCCTGACTTGGGACACCGAGACCACTCGTTTTGCGGGATGGCGTTGCCCCGCACCGCGCAGTAAGAATGCCCCATGCAAAACACAAAAGCGATTATTTTCGATCTTGATGGCACGCTGATCCACAGCGCGCCAGACCTGCACTCTGCCGCCAATGCAGCCCTTGCACCCTTGGGTCGTGGCCCGCTTGATCTGGAAACCGTCACATCCTTTATCGGCAATGGCGTGGATAAGCTGGTCGAACGCAGCTTGCGCGCAACCGGGGATTTCGATGATGGTCTGATGCGCCAGACGCTTGACCGGTTTCACGGTTATTATCGGCAAAACATGACAACGCTGACCCGACCCTATCCCGGCGTCATGGCGGCCCTTGACGCCTTCCGGGCGGCGGGGCTGCGGATGGGGGTTTGCACGAACAAGCCCGCGGGCCCGGCACGCGCCATTTGTGATGAAATGGGGTTGTCACAGTATTTCGACATTGTCGCCGGCGCCGAAGAGGGCAAGCCCAAAAAACCGGATGCGACCCCGCTGTTGCAATGCGTCGACGCGCTGGGATGTGCGGCGCACGAGGTTGTCTATGTCGGGGACAGTACGGTGGACTTTGAAACCGCGCGCAATGCGTCGGTTACATTTGTCCTGTTCGAAGGCGGATATCTGAATGGCCCGCCCCTGCCCCTGCCACCCGAACAGCGCTTTGCCAGTTGGGCACAACACGGGCTGCTGCCATCCAAGTGACCGTAAATTTGTCTTGTGAATCCGGTTCATGACGCTAGCGTGTCCGGATTGGGAGGATTACACATGAAACACACAAATACACTCTTGTCTGGTGCGGCACTGGCCCTTGTCATGTCTTTGGCCGGCCCTGCTGCAGCCCAGGATTGCCCGCGCGGCGATCTTGATAAAATGTTCTGCGACGCTGATGGTGATCTGCTTGCGGATACACCAACAGATCCCGCACAACAGGTTGATCCAGACACTCTGATCTTTGCCTATACACCGGTCGAAGATCCCGCCGTCTACAAGGAAGCATGGTCTGATTTCCTGACGCATCTGGAAAAAGAAACCGGAAAATCCGTGGTGTTCTTTCCAGTGCAAAGCAATGCGGCACAGATTGAGGCGATGCGGTCCGGACGTCTGCATATCGCAGGGTTCAACACCGGATCTAACCCGCTGGCTGTGAACTGCGCAGGTTTCAATCCGTTCACCATCATGGCCTCGGAAGATGGCAATTTCGGATACGAGATGGAGATCATCACCTATCCTGATTCCGGCATCGAAACGCCCGCGGATATCAAGGGCAAGCAACTGGCCTTTACCTCACCGACGTCGAATTCCGGCTTCAAGGCACCGTCTGCGATTCTCAAGGCTGATTTCGGTCTGGAAGCGGAAACGGATTTCGAGCCGGTGTTTTCGGGCAAGCACGACAATTCGATTCTTGGCGTGGCGAACAAGGATTATCCCGCGGCCGCCATCGCCAATTCCGTGATGAGCCGGATGATCGAGCGGGACGTGATCAAACCCGATCAGGTCGTTTCGATCTACAAATCACAAACCTTTCCGACAACAGGATTTGGCACCGCCCACAACCTGACCCCGGAACTGAAAGAGACAATTCGCAACGCGTTCTTCAATTTTGAATGGGAAGGCAGTTCACTGAAAGCCGAATTCGAGAAATCGAACGAGGGCCAGTTCCTGCCGATGACCTACAAGGAATTCTGGGATGTGATCCGCAAGATCGACGCCGCAAACGGCGTCAGCTATGCGTGTGAATAAGACATGATCGGGCGGGCCTTTGCGCCCGCCCTTTCCAAAAACAAAAGGTGAGGCAAGGAGACTTCATGCTGCGGCTTGAGAAGCTTGTAAAGACTTATAAAACTGGCGATCAGGCCCTGAAAGCCGTTGATCTGGACGTTCCCGAAGGTCAGGTTCTGGCATTGATCGGTCCATCCGGCGCCGGTAAATCAACGCTGATCCGCTGCATCAATCGGTTGGTCGAACCGACCTCGGGCAATGTTTATCTGGACGATGTGGAACTGACCGGATTGTCGGCAGGTGCGTTGCGCCGCGAACGCCGCCGCATGGGGATGATCTTTCAGGAATACGCACTGGTTGAACGGCTGACCGTGATGGAAAACGTGTTGTCGGGCCGGTTGGGCTATGTCGGGTTCTGGCGCAGCTTCCTGCGCCGTTATCCGCAAGCAGATGTCGACGAAGCCTTTCGCCTGCTGGATCGTGTCGGGCTGGCCCATATGGCGGATAAACGTGCCGACGAACTGTCGGGCGGACAGCGCCAGCGTGTCGGTATCTGCCGCGCGCTGATCCAGAACCCCGCCCTGTTGCTGGTGGATGAACCGACCGCGTCACTTGATCCCAAGACATCGCGCCAGATCATGCGTCTGATCTGTGAACTGTGCAAGGAACGCGGCCTGGCTGCGATCATCAACATTCACGATGTCGCGCTGGCGCAGATGTTCGTACAACGCGTGATCGGCCTGCGGGTTGGCGCAGTAGAGTTTGACGGCCCGCCCGAAGGTCTGACCCCCGATGTTCTGACCACGATCTACGGCGAAGAAGATTGGGAAGCGACCATCGAAAAGGTCGAGGACGAGGAAGGTATCGAAGAAAAGGTTGAAGTATGAGCGCCGCCGAGTTCGATGTCTCGCAACGGTTGGGAAAGCCCTGGAAAAAACCGCCTTTCGTGCAACGCACCTGGCTGCGCTGGGTTCTGATACTGGGTTTCATTGCCTATCTGATCGCATCCTTCATGACGATCGAGGTCAACTGGTCGCGCGTTTACGAAGGTCTGGAACGCGGCAAACAGTTTGTTCTGGCATTCACCAGCCCCGATTTCACATCGCGGTCATCCGACATCTGGGAAGGCATGGCCGAAAGCATCATCATGACAGTCGCCTCGTCTGTTCTGGGCATTATCATATCGATCCCGATCGCTTTGGGGGCTGCGCGCAACGTGGCCCCCCTGCCGATCTATCTGATCTGCCGGTCGATCATCGCAGTCAGTCGGGCCTTGCAGGAAATCATCGTGGCGATCTTGCTGGTTGCCATCTTCGGATTTGGCCCGCTGGCCGGTTTCCTGACGCTGAGTTTCGCGACCATCGGCTTTCTTTCAAAGCTGCTGGCCGAAGATATCGAAAGCATGGATCGCGTGCAGGCCGAAGCGATCAAGGCGTCGGGGGCCAGCTGGATGCAGTGGATCAACTACGGCGTCCAGCCGCAGGTGATGCCGCGCCTGATCGGGCTAAGCATGTACCGGCTTGATATCAACTTTCGCGAAAGCGCGATCCTGGGGCTGGTCGGTGCGGGCGGTATCGGCGCCACGCTGAACACGGCATTTGACCGGTACGAATACGATACGGCTGCCGCGATCCTGTTGCTGATCATCGTGATCGTCATGGCACTGGAATACCTGTCCGGCGTGATCCGCGCGAGGGTTCAGTAATGCCGGTACGTGATGCACAGGGATTGAAGTTATGGCAGCGCCGCACCGGGCGCGAAAGCCTGTTCCACTGGGTGTTGTGGCTGATCGGGATCGCGATCTTTGCCTATTGCTGGCAGCAGATTTCGCAGGCAACCACATGGTTTTTCGTCTGGGACGCGCCGCGCATCGCCGATGATATCTGGACACGCGCAACCCCGCCCAAATGGGAATATATCACACAACTGGGCAAACCCATCTGGGACACGCTGAACATCGCGACGCTGGGCACCATCATTTCGCTGTTTCTTGCCGTGCCTGTGGCGTTTCTGGCAGCAAGCAACACCACCCCGTCGCGATACTTTATCCGCCCGATCGCGCTGCTGATCATCGTCTCGACCCGTTCGATCAATTCATTGATCTGGGCGTTGTTGCTGATCGCGATCATCGGACCGGGTGTGTTTGCCGGCGTCATTGCCATTGCCATCCGCTCGATCGGGTTCTGTGCCAAGTTGCTTTACGAAGCGATCGAGGAAATCAATCATTCACAGGTCGAGGCAATCACCGCCACAGGCGCATCGCGCTGGCAGGTTATGGCCTACGGGATTGTGCCGCAGATCATGCCTGCTTTCGCCGGTATCGCCGTATTCCGCTGGGACATCAACATTCGGGAAAGCACGGTCCTGGGCCTTGTTGGCGCGGGCGGCATCGGCTTGCAGCTCTCTTCATCGCTCAACGTGCTGGCCTGGCCTCAGGTGTCGCTTATTCTGCTGGTCATTCTGGCCGCAGTGGTGATTTCGGAATGGGTTTCGGCCAAGGTGCGCGGCGCGATTATCTAGCGCCTAATCCGTTACCCTAGTGGAAGAAGTTCAAGCGTTCCAGATGATCCTGCCGGCGTTGGACGCATCATATCCGGCCTGGGCTGTGGCACGGCGCAGGAATTTTTCGCTTGCGAAAAAGGCCACAAGAGATTGCAGGGCCGGATCGAAATAGGCCTTTCTGTCGACCAACAGGTCAAAGTGCTCCTTGATCACCGGCACAAAGGCAAGCCCGAACATCTGCGCCACGGATTCCAGGCCAAAGGTTGCATCGGCTTCACCGCGGCTGACGGCCTGAACAGCGTCATCTTCGGTTCGGGCGACGTCTGTGAATGTCACCTCTGATGGGTCAAGCCCCGCGCCCTTCATCATCTCGCGAAACAGACCGGCTGTGCCTGATTCCGCCTGTCGGGGTACGATCGACATGCCTTTCAAATCGCCAATCCCGCCGACAGATAGCGCATCCGGGCGCAGGACAATACCACGCCGCCGTGTTGCAAACCTCATCAGAACGGCATTCTGCTCTGCCGCCACCCGACGGACCGCAGGCACATTCCAGCTCTGATCCGCGGCATCAAAAATGTGCAGACCGGCCGCAATGCCTTCACCGCTGCAAAACCGCCCCAGCCCGTCATGTGATCCATCAAAATAGGTGGCCAACCCGCAGCGCGATTCCCGTATCGCCCAATCCAGAAGCGGATCGTGGCTTCCCAGTATGATATCGGTGCGGGCGGCCTTGTGCGCCGTTCCGCCAGATTTCGCGCCTTCGATCCAGTCACGAATTTCGGCCGCCGGAAACAACAGTTTGCCTGTGGCCCGCGAACAGGGCAATGCGCCGGACGCGGCCAGATCATAGACCTTGCGTTCCTTGATCCGCAAAAGATCGGCCAGTTCGTGAACCGTCAGATATTCATGCGTGTGATGGTCTTGCGCGTTCATTACATTCCGTCGATCCGGGGCGGTCACAGGATCGGACCGCCCCTGTTTCCTATCAGCTTTGCGGTGCGTTCGGAAAGAACAGTTGCTGGCCGTCCACCCGGTAGGCGGCAATCGCGTCCTGTCCGGTCTGCGACAGCAACCAGTCGGCAAACGCCTGCGCCGCATCCACGTTCACATCCGGACATTTCGCCGGATTGATCGGGATCACGCCGTATTGGTTGAACATATCCTCGTCCCCCTGCACGCGAATTTCGAAATCCTGTTTGTTGTCAAAACTGATCCATGTGGCGCGGTCTGTCATGACATAGGCCCCCATTCCGATGCCCGCGTTCAGCGTTGCCCCCATGCCCGACCCGGTTTCGCGATACCAGCCGCCCGAATGTTCAGAAGGATCGACGCCCGCATCGTTCCACAAGGCGCGTTCCTTCTTGTGGGTTCCTGAATCATCCCCGCGCGATGCAAACAGCGCGCCCGTTTCCGCAATTTTCAACAACGCGCTTTGAACATCCTGCATTCCGTCAACCCCCGCAGGGTCTGCAACCGGACCGACGATGACGAAATCATTGTACATCAGATCGGTGCGACCGATGCCGTACCCGTCTGCCACAAATTTTTCCTCGGCCGCCTTTGCGTGCACCAGCAATACATCACCATCGCAGTTTTGCGCGTTCCTGATCGCCTGGCCGGTGCCGACTGCAACCACATTCACCTGAATACCGGTTGCATCCTGAAAGATAGGCAGCAGATGATCATAAAGCCCGGAATTCGCAGTAGACGTTGTCGACTGCACGATAATGGATTGATCCTGCGCCAACGCGGAGGAGGCCAGAACCACTGCGATGCCAGTTGCGTAAACGATTTTGCTGTTGATCATGCCAATCTCCCTTATTCGCGATCACAAAACGATTTTTCCATTCAGATAATCCCGCGCCGTCTGATCGGGCGGATCGGGAAAGAAATCAGACGCAGCGGCATGAACGGCCACGCGTCCATGGTGCAGAAACACCACGTCATCCGCGAGACGGCGCGCCTGCCCGATATCATGGGTGATAAAGATCACCCGCACACCGCGGGCGCAGGCATCGCGGACGATCCGTTCGATCGCCAGCACAGAGCGGGGATCAAGACTGGCCGTCGGTTCGTCCAGAAACAGAACTTCCGGGTCTGTGGCAAGCGCGCGTGCCAGCGCAAGGCGCTGCTGTTCGCCCCCCGAAAGCAAGCGGGCCGGCTGTCGGGCCTTGTGCGCCAGCCCGGCAAGTTCAAGAAGAGCGGTACATTCGCTTTTGTCCTTGCCGCGCGCCTGCAGCACAAAATCGATGTTGGCCGCCACCGAACGACGCAACAAAACCGGTTTCTGGAACACGAAAGCCTGCCGCGCGGTCGCGTCCTGCGGGGCGTTGCCATTCCAGTCAATCGTTCCGGACGTGGCAGGGATCAGCCCGTGCAACAGTTTCAAAAACAGGCTTTTGCCAACACCGTTGGGGCCCATCACGATCGTGCAGCCCCCTGCCCCCAGATCAAGATTGATCTGTTTCAGGATCGCCACCTCACCGAACCTAAGCGTCAGATCACGTACCCGCAGCGGCAGCAGGGCAGATGCCGCCTGTGCTTGGGCGCCTTTCCGCGGCGTGATCGATACCGCGTCAGACATAGGCCTGCCGGACGGCCGTCAGGCGCAGCGCCTGTACGGCGGCATTCACCCCCAGCGCAATGGCCAAAAGGATAATGCCCAGCGCCAGAGCCAGACCAAGATCGCCCTTGGAGGTTTCAAGCGCGATGGCCGTGGTCATGACCCGCGTCAGATGATCAATATTGCCGCCCACGATGATCACCGCGCCCACTTCGGCAACGGCGCGCCCGAACCCAGCCAGCCCGACCGTCAGCAGGGAATAGCGCGCATCCCACAACAGCGCCTGTATGACCTGCCAGCGCGTCAGCCAGAGCGAGCGGAACTGCTCTGCGTATTCTGCATAAAGGTCTTCCAGCACCTGCCGCGACAAGGCGGCAACAATCGGCGCGATCAATATTGTCTGCGCGATGATCATCGCCGTGGGCGTGTAAAGCAGCCCCAGAAAACCCAGCGGGCCGGACCGTGACAGGTGCAGATAGACCAGCAAACCGACAACGACAGGCGGCAATCCCATCAGGGCATTCATCAGGATCAGAACCGCACTGCGCCCGCGAAACCGCGCGACAGCCACCAAGGCACCAACCGGCAACCCGATCAGGCACGCCAGCGCAGTCGCGGTCAAACTGACACGCAATGACAGCCCGACGATTTCGATCAGGTCGGCGTCACCGGACAGAACCAGCGCGAAAGCGATACCCAGAGACTCCCAGATGTTTTGCAAAATTTACAATCCCCACGGAAATTATGCGCTCATTCCATCTAATATGCAGTTGACAAAAACCGCAAGTGCCTATTTCCATGCAAGAAACCGCAAAATCCAGCATTCTGATTGCGTGGGCGTTCTTCAGATCACTGCAAAATTTACAGGTCATGCGTCCGACCGAGCAAACATAACGCCGCCCGCCGCGTCATGCGCCGTTGTC
Organism: Sulfitobacter sp. TBRI5; assembly: GCF_051013555.1. Lineage (NCBI taxonomy): Bacteria > Pseudomonadati > Pseudomonadota > Alphaproteobacteria > Rhodobacterales > Roseobacteraceae > Sulfitobacter > Sulfitobacter sp. TBRI5. The sequence goes on from NZ_CP112884.1 coordinate 3,966,215, forward strand.
GGCCCCGATTGCGTGAACGTCCTGCGGGTCGGAAAACCCTTTGAACAGGACCTGCCCGAACGGATGCAACCCTGCCTGATCGCCCAGTGCGCGCCGTGTGGTTTCATCCATCAGAATGTCACATCCGACAACCTTGGTGTGCGCTTCAAGGCGCGCGGCAAGGTTTACCTTGTCGCCAATGCAGGTATAGGTCGCGCGCTCTTGCGTACCGGCATATCCGGCGACAACCTCGCCCGTGGCGATGCCGATCCCGATCCTGATTTCAGCCTTACCACCGGCAACGCGTTCCAAATTGAATTCGGCCATCATCGCCAGCATGTCCCGCGCCGCGCTGACCGCACTTTGCGCCGGATCATCAAGCGGTTGCGGCGCGCCGAACAAGACCATCAAACCGTCCCCTATCATCAGGGTCACGATGCCACCGTTGCAATCCACCGCTTCGAACATCAGGGTGTAGTAGATGTTCAGCAATTCGATGGTGTCTTCGGGCGGCTGGTTTTCCGACAGGGCCGTGAACCCGCGAATATCGCAAAACAGGACCGAAGCATTGACACGGCGCCCGCCCAGCGCAAAACCGGAATCCTGCAAATCCTGGGCAACTTCACGGGTCGCGAACCGTTTCAGCAACACTTTCTGTTCGTCGCGCAAGCGTTTCTTTTCTAGGCTGGATGTCAGCCGGGCCTGCAACAGAACCCTGTTCACCGGTTTGGCCAGATAATCTTCGGCCCCCAGTTCGATACAGCGCACAATATTTTCGACGCCTTCCACCGAAGACGTGACGATGACCGGAATATCTCTCAGGTCGGGATCAAGTTTGATGGCTTCCAGAACCTCGAACCCGTCCATTTCGGGCATTTCGATATCCAGCAGCAACAGATCGAACGGCGCGGCGCGCAACTGTTCCATCGCGATGCGCCCGTTTTCGGCAACCGACGCGTCATAGCCCAGCATTTCGACACTGCGCGACAACAACAGCCGGTTGACCTTGTTGTCATCCACGATCAGCAGACGGGCCACAGCGGACATATCAGGCGCCTTTCAGTGCGGCAGCGGCGCGACCGAATTCCGCTTCAAGTTCGGTGGCGGCCACCCTGTCCGATTGTGCATTGTCACTCAGACCGGCAAGCTCCAGCCGGCGCGCCAGTTCGGCCAATGCAGTGGCGCCAAACACGTTGGCATTCGATTTGACAGAATGGGCGGCACGGCGAAATCCGTCCGCATCACCGCGCGCAATTGCCTCCTGCAACTCAGCCAGCATTGTCGGGCCTTCGTCAAGAAAGGTTGCGACCAGTTCGCTGGCAAAGTCCTCTCCCATCGTTTCCTGAAGCTCGGACAACACAGCGGGGTCAATCGGGCCGTCGGTCATTGTTTTTTCCTGTCGCGTTGGGGGACTTTGGTCAGCGCATCCATCAAAAGATCAACGCGGATCGGTTTGGCAATGTAATCGTCCATTCCCGCGTCCAGACACATTTCGCGGTCCCCCTGCATGGCGTTTGCGGTCATTGCAATGATACGGGGTCTGTCGTTCGGATCACGCGCTGCGGTAATGCGGCGGGATGCTTCCAATCCGTCCATTTCGGGCATCTGCACATCCATCAGCACCACATCATAGGTCTGGCGCTCCACGCTTTGCAGCGCCTCAACACCGTTGCTGGCAAGATCCGCGCGATAGCCCATCTGTTCCAACAGACGCAGCGCCAGTTTCTGGTTCACCAGATTGTCTTCGGCCAACAGAATACGCAAGGGATGCCGCGCCGCCAGATCCGGGTCCGCTTTGGGTTTTTCACCCGGTTTTTTGACAGGGGATTTTGATTTTTCCGGTGCGAACAGCGTGACAAGCGTGTCGAACAATTGCGATTGCCGCAACGGTTTTGCAAGATAGGCGCTGAACAATCCGGTTTTCGTTTCCGCTTCGCGCATCCCCAGCGAACTGAACAGAACCAAAGGCAACTGCGCGTTTATCTTGCGTATTTCACCTGCCAGTTCGGCCCCGTCCATATCCGGCATGTGCATATCCAGGATCGCCAGATCAAAACGTTCGCCATCATTCAGCCATTTGAGCGCGTCTTTTGGCGTGTCGGTGGCGCGTGTCTCAGTGCCCCATTTCGCCGTTTGCAGTGCCAATATCTTGCGGTTGGTGGCATTGTCATCGACGATCAGCAGCCGCTTGCCCATCAGTTCCGATTGCTGACCGACCAGATTGCGGGTTTGGTTCTTCGGCAATGTGGCCTTGCCGACCTTGATGGTGAAATGAAAGGTCGCGCCCTTTCCCGCGCCATCGCTGGTGGCCCACATCGTTCCACCCATCAGATCGGCCAGCCGTTTGGATATCGCCAGCCCGAGGCCGGTGCCGCCATATTTGCGCGTGGTCGAACTGTCGGCCTGGCTAAAGGACTGGAACAGGCGCTTCATGCCCGCAGGTGTCAGCCCGATACCGGTATCGCGGACGCTGAATGCCAGTTCGACATGTTTTCTGGTTTCTGACGCCCGTGACACCGTCAGCACCACTTCGCCGGTGTCGGTGAACTTGACGGCGTTGGACAGCAGGTTCAGCAATATCTGGCGCAGGCGGGTCAGATCGCCGCTGACGGCAGCAGGCACGTCATCATCATAGATATACGCGATATCCAGACATTTTTCTGCGGCGCGAGCGCTGATCAGGTCCATCGCGGATTCGATGCTTTCGCGCAGATCAAAGGGCTGATGTTCGATATCCATCTGTCCGGCTTCGATCTTGGAGAAATCAAGAATTTCGTTGATGATGTCCAGAAGCGCATCACCGCTGTCACGAATGGTGCTCGCGTAATCGCGCTGCTCCTCGTTCAGTTCAGTGTCGATCAAAAGCCCGCTCATCCCGATCACCGCGTTCATCGGGGTGCGGATTTCGTGGCTCATCGTGGCAAGAAATGCGCTTTTGGCTTCGTTCGCGGTTTCGGCGGCGGCGCGGGCCTCTTTCGCCTCGCGGAACAGGCGTGCGTTTTCGATGGCGATCACGGCCTGATCACAGAACGAATTGGCCAGTTCGATTTCTTCGGGGCTAAAGGCACGTGTGACGGTGCTGCGGGTAAAGATCAGTACCCCGACGCAAAAACCTTCCCGCATCATTGGCAGGTAGATTGACGATTTCATGCCAAATTTCCGAACCGCGTCAATTTCGTGCTTTGGCAAATCTTTGGTGGCGAAATCCTGGATGTGGATCATCTTTCCGGTCTCGATCACCCGAGAGGGATAATTCAAAGCGGGGTCAATCTTGACCGGTTTTGGATCAAGCATCAGAGGCGATTTCTTGTCCCTCTGTTTACCCGCTTGCGGAATGAAATGATCGCCGTCCCGCATCAACGCGGCCGCGCTATCGCATTCCAGCAAACCCAGACTGGCCTCGGCGATCGCCATGAAGACCGGGCCGGCATCCTCTTGCGCGCCGCTGATCACCCGCAGGATATCGGCACTGGCGGTCTGGCGGACAAGCGCGGTTTGCGTTTCCTTGAACAGTTTGGTGTTCTGGAGCGCAATCACCGCCTGATCGCAAAACGTCTGGGCAACGGCGATTTCTTCTTCGGTGAATGCCTTTTTCGTGAACCGGAAAATGTTCAGCGTTCCGGCGCAATCGTCTCCGTTCAACAGCGGCAACATGATCGTCGATTTGATGCCGGCCCGCTCTCTGATCTCTTGATCAATGGGTTTGAGATCGGCGATGTCCCAATCCGGCGTGTGCAGAACCTTGCGCGAGACGATGGCCTGCGATGGCAGGTTGTGATCAGGATCAATCGGAACGGATATCTTTGCCGGTTTTTCCACCAGCCCGTCACGGTTTGCCACTGCAATCTGCGACAGCGTATCCTGCTCCTTGATCAACGCGACCGCCATGTCACAATCGATAAGCTGCGTCGTCGATTTAACGATTTCCTGAAATACAGGTGTTGTATCGGTCGAAGACGCGCTGATTGTGCGCAGAATATTGGCGCTGGCCGTTTGTCGCGCCAGCGACGTCTCGGTTTCGTTGAAGAGGCGCACGTTTTCGATAGCAATCACCGCCTGATCACAAAAGGATTGGGCAATGTCGATTTCTTCTTTCGAAAACGCACGCTTGTTTTTGCGCGTGAAGCCAAGACAGCCAAGACACTCGTTCCCTCGCACCAGCGGGAAAGTCAGGGACGACATGACCCCGCTCTTCAAATGAACGGATTGATCGTATGGATCGAGATCCGCAGACGTCCAATCCGGTACATGCAACATCTGCTTGGACACCATGACTTTTGATGGGGTATCCTGTTCCGGTGCAATTGGTCGATGGGTGCGCGAAAAATCCGGTTTCAACCCTTCTGTTGTCGCAACGGCGACCTGCCACCAAACGGTATCGTTCTTGGTGGCGGCGACAGCCATATCGCAGGATATCAGATCAACACCGGCTTGAACGATTTTCTCGAAGACCGGAGTCACATCGTTCGGGGATTCACTGATGACCCGCAATACGTCCGCGCTGGCAGTCTGACGCGACAACGCCTTTTGCGTCTCGTTGAACAGTCTTGAATTCTGGATCGCGATCACCGCCTGATCGGCAAAGCCCTGCATGATACGCAGTTCCCTGTCGGTGAACGGGCTGTGCGAACGGGCAACCCCGACAACGCCGATCCCCTGACCTTCCCAGATCATCGGGGCAAAGGCGATGGAATGATACCCGGCCACCCGGGCAAAGCGGCGCAGAACACGTGGTGTATCGGGGTTGTTCTGCACGTCGGCATAATTGGCCACACGGCGCGTGCGGATCGCCTCGCCGGCGGGTGTGATCTCCCACGGGGCGGGAAAGGTTTCCAACAAAGCCTCACGATGATTGCCGACATAGGCCGCCACCTGCAAAAGACCCTGTTCATCCACCAGAAGCACATCCAGTTCTTCGCCGCCGAACAGTGTTTTGCAGCATTCAAGGATCTTCTCGAACACCGGCTGCGTGTCTTCGACAGACTGGCTGATCACGCTTAGAATTTCGGCCGAAGCCTGTTGCTGTTCCAGCGCCTCGGTCACTTCGGCGGTGCGGGCCTGCACCTCGTCGAACAGGCGGGCGTTGCTGATCGCAATCACGGCTTGTGCTGCGAAGGTCTCCAACAGGGCGATCTGTTTTGCGCGAAACGCGTCTGCTTTGCCGTGAGCCAGGGAAATGACGCCAACGACAACCCCGTCCTTGATCAGGGGCACACCGACCGTCGACTGGAAATTGCCGCGATGCGCGGCCTCTTTCCATTGATAGCTGTCGTCGTTTTCCGTGTCCCTGATATAGACCGTCTTGCCCAGTAACGCCGTCCGCCCGGTACATGTGCCGTGCCCCGGTTCAATCGGATTGGCCTTGAGATAGGCAAAGAAATCATCCGTGACATTGCGCGACGCCTGCATGTGGTAGCGTTGATCTTCCGGGTTCAACATCGCGACATATGCGTATTGCGGGTTGCAAAGGCGCGAAGCGACTTCGAGGATGGTATCCAGAACCGGCTGCAATTCGTTGGGCGAGCGCGAGATGACATCCAGCACCTCTGACGTCGCGGTCTGGTATTCCAGCGCTTCTTGCGTCTCGATAAACAGTTGGGTGTTGCGCAGCGCAATGATCGCCTGATCACAGAAAGATTTCGCCAGCGCGATATCCTGCTCTGTAAACGCAGTTCTTGTGGATGTGCCCAGAACCAGCGATCCCAGACACTCTCCGCCCTGAAGAAGGGGAATGTATAGCGCGCTTTTCATGCCGAATTGTTTGCCGCGCTCCACCTCGTGGGGGGGCAGATCGTAATTCTCCCAGTCGATGATATGCTGCACTTCGCGTGTCACTATAGCGCGCGACGGGAAATTCTCGTTCGGGGCCAGTCGCTGTAGCGGTATACCGTCCGGGGTAATGCGCGCGGCCAGTTTGCGCGCGCCTTCCTGAATTTTTTCGGTGATCAACGCGCCGCCGCGCCGCGCCCCTGACGCCGGCCAATAGTGATCGCCATCCCGCAGATGGAAGATCGCCATATCGCAATCGATCAACTGGGCCGCACTGCTGACGATCGTGTCGATCACCGGTTGCACATTTGTCGGGGATTGGCTGATGGCGCGCAGGATGTCTGTCGTGACTGTTTCACGTTCAAGCGCTTTGGTCACTTCGGCCGTGCGGTCTTGGGTTTCGCGCAACAACCGCGCGTTTTCGATGGCAATGCTGGCCTGATTGGCAAAGCTTTGCACCAGTTCGATATTCGCCGCCGGCGGCGGTGTGGCATCGGGCCAGCCCAGGTTGATCGCGCCCCAGACCCGCCCGTTCGCCCGGATCGGCACACCCAAAAGCCGCCGGAATCCGACTCTTTCGGCCAGTTCTGGTGAAAAATAGGTCTTGTCGGTTTGGGCGTCGGCAATTTGGGCGATATCGCCGTTCTTGATCACGCGCGGCGAAAGGTGGCCCTGTGTGCCGACGAACGGATAGTCAGACTTCAGATTTTTGACAGTCTTCGGCGGAAACCCGTACTGCGCGCAGAAATGGTACAATTCCCCATCGTAGCGGTCGAGAACGCAGAACTTTGCCCCGCACAGTTCGGCCGATTTCTGCACCACCAGATCAAAAACAGGCTGCAAGTCCGATGTCGACTCGTTGATCACCTGCAGGATTTCCGCATTCGCCTTTTCGCGCGCCAGTGCCTCTTGGGTTTCGCGAAACTGGCGGGTGTTTTCGATGGCAATTGCGGCCTGATCCGCAAAGGTTTCCAGCAATTCAGTCTCGTCTTCGCGCTGACCCTTCATATCCGGCCAAGCCAGCGTAATAATGCCCCATATACGCCCGGCGCATTCGATCGGAACCGCAACAGATTGATCAATCTTGTTCTCGCGGGCCATATCACGATCCAGCCAATCTGTGGTCATGGCGTGGTCTATGCGGGCAGGCTGACCGGTGGCGATAACTTGAGCCGCCATTGATTTATCATGTACCGGCGATGGAAATTCGTTTTTAAACGCCTGAAGAAAAGCGGGATCGAATCCGTGCTGCGCATCAAGATGCAGCATTTCGCCGTCATAGCGGAACAGCATACACCATCGCGCCCTGCAGAGATCTTTGGCGGTTTTTGCAATTCTATCCAGCACCGGTTGCGTGTCTGTGGGGGATTTGCTGATCACCCGCAGAATGTCTGACGTGGCCGTCTGGCGGGACAGCGCGTGCTGCTTTTCTGCAAATGTCTGTGCGTTCCGGATGGCAATGGCGGCCTGGCTCACGAATGTCTCAAGCAGGGCTATATCCGCTTCGCTCGGGGCCTCTCCCTTGGGCCAGGCCAGCACCATGACACCCCATATCTGCCCACCTGCCCGGATCGGGAGGCTGATCATATATTGGTAGCCATGCAATTTGGCGGTTTCGTAGTCAAAGTAGGTATCCGCGTGCGCGTCTGGCAAATGACAGACCTGCCCTGCCTTGATCGCCGCATAGGCCATGCCGGATTCGTCAGGCTCCATCGGGAATTTGGCCAGATAGGTTTTCATGAATGCGTCAGAAAACCCGTGGCTGGCACAGTAATGGATCATTGTTCCGTCATAGCGCCACAGCATGCAGAACTTGGCCTTGCACAGCTCGGTGGCACTTTTGGCAATCGCGCCAAAGATCGGCTGGATGTCGCCCTGAGACATCTCGATACTGCGCAACACGTCCGTAACCGCCGCAGTTCGCGCCTTCTGGTCGTTCAGTTCCTGTTCCAGATACTGGAGTCTCTGCGCGAATTCGGCAGTCGTATCTGGCTGGGTCTTTTTCGCTGTCATGATGTCGTGGCAGCCCCGAACCGTTTTGCCGCGCACCCAATTGCATCGGCCCCAATGGAATTATGCCAACTGTACCGATGAAACCCGCCTGCGCAAATCTGTTTTTGCACAGGCGCCTATGCGGCAGGTTTTCCCCCGTGCCTAGATTGGATGACTTGCCACTGTCATTGACAATCCGCTCAGCAGCAGGCCGCACGAAATCACACAGGCAATGGATCTGACGCTGTTCCAGAACGTCCATCTGGGAACATAAGTGTCCGACCAGAAAGAGCGGGTGGCCTCTGTGTCCTTGTCCATTTTGTCCAGCGTTTCGTTCAGCGGGACATTGAACACAATCGTCACGCCGAAGGCCGCGACCAGATAGATGATACCTGCCGCGATGGTGACGTTTGCAATTGGTCCGCTCAGGGTAAGCACGCTGTAAACCACGATGATCAGCGATACGGGCACCATGCCCAGAAACAGGGCCATGAAGGCAGACCGGAATACTTCGCGATTGATGATCTGCATCGCTTCGGCCCCGCCCGCTCCGCTGGTGCGCGCCAATGCGCGCATGATGAAATCTGAAAACACCAGAAACACACCGCCAAGCAACGCAAAGGCGATGACGGAAAACTGGCACAGGATAAAAAATGGAAACGACATGTCTGTTCCTTTCGAATTGAAGATCGCGGTATGAGCACCCTGCCCCGATCTTGTCGGGCAGGATGCGCAAGGGTTCATCAAAGATCGCGATGTGAACGCCGGCGCGGGCCGGTGTCAGGCGGCCGCCTGCCAGGCACCGGACGTCGCCGCCTTGTTGCAAAAATCGGCGAAATCGCGTGGTGCGCGGCCCAATGCCCGTTGCACCCCATCCCCCAGCCATTCGTTGCGCCCGTCCAGCGCCTCTTTGCAGACATGGGTGAACACATCGGCAATAAAGGCACCGCCGATTTCGGTCATGGCGCTGTGGAATTGCGCAAGTGTAATGGGGACGTAGCGCACCGGTCTGCCAACGGCTTCGGTAAGTTCAACCGCCGCCTGCGAAAAATGCAAAAGGCGTGGGCCGGTCACTTCGTAGAGAGCACCGGAATGCCCATCTACGGTCAGGGCCGCAACGGCCACCTCGGCGATATCATCAACATCGACAATCGGTTCGCGGACGTCACCGGCAGGCAAGGCAATCTCGCCGCCCAGAACAGGATCACGCAGATAACCTTCGCTGAAGTTCTGGGCAAACCACGCGCAGCGGACCAGCGTGTAATCAACACCGGATCGGGCTATGATGTTTTCACAGGTTTCAGCATGGGTTTCACCGCGCCCCGACAGCAGAACAAGCCGCTGTGTGCCGATGGATTTCGCCAGCGCCGACAGGGCTGCGATCTTGTCGTCGGCACCGGGAAAGGCCAGATCGGGAAAATACGAAACATAGGCCGCTGCGACACCTTCCAGCGCAGGCGCCCATGTGGTTTCGTCATCCCAATCGAACGGGATGGTTGCATTGCGTGTGCCTTTGCGCACATCAAAACCGCGCGTTGACAAAATATTGGCGATCCGGCTTCCGGTCTTGCCGTTGGCGCCGATCACAAGAATGGGTTGGGTCTGCATCATAAATCTCCTGTGTTTGAATGATGCAGCCAGAATGCGGGGCAGTGCCGTCTTTTGTATTGACCGTGCCTGCCAGTGGTTTGACCGATCCTGCCAGACGCGGTGTCAGCGGCTTGCCCCGTGCGTTTCACGAAAGGCGGCAGGCGTGTCGTTCACCCAGCGCTTGAACGCACGGGTAAACGCGCTTTGTTCGGAAAATCCGGTCAGAAAGGCGATTTCGGCAATGGAATGCTCGCTTTGAACCAAAAGACCTTCTGCCAGACGACGCTGCGCATTTTCCAATACGGACTGGAAGGACGTGCCATGCTGGGACACTCTGCGATGCAGGGTTCTTTCGCTAACGCCCATTTCTTTTGCAATGCGGGCGGCCCGTGGCACACCCTCGCTCAGGGCATCCGAAATCTTGCGCATCATCACGTCTTCAAATGATGTCTGCCCGGTTTGCGCGGCAAGTTCGGATTGCAGATGCGCATCCAGAAATTTTGAAACGGCTGGATCCCCAAGATGATTGGGCCGGTCCAGATCAACCGACGACACCAGAATTTCATCGGCGTTCGAACCAAAGTGAACCGGACAGCCAAAATATGTTTCGTGGGCTGAAACCGATGCCGGGGCCGGATGCTGGAAATGAACCTCAAGCGGGGTAAACGGCGCGGGCGATACCTGCCGGATGATCGATGTGACACTGGCCAGCGTCGCCTCGTTTGACAGGCGCATGCCCAGTCTGCGTACCCCTGACCGGTGTGTTCTGAAAAAAGCACCGCGATCCGTTTCGCGAACCTCATACCCCGCGACCGAGGTCAAAAGCAGCGCATAGCGTTCGGCCCGTTCCAGCGACCCGCGCAACGTTGGCGCGGTTTTCCAGGCCAGTCCGAAAGCGCCGTAATCGTCAGCCTGCATCGACTGGCCAACCCGCAACGGGAACGCGATGGCATCGTCCAGCTGCGCCGCTATGGTTTCCAGCATTTCGTAATAGGCGATATCGGTAATGCGTTCTGCAACGTCGATCTGGCGATCAGGGTCAAGCCCGACAGAGCGCAGAACAGCGGCACGGTCGATATCCTGTCCGGCAGCGCGGACCACCTTGCGTACAAAAAGGGATGTGATCGTACCCATGCGCCCTGAATTATCACCTCTGCCGCGACGGGTCTATTGCGGGCAAGGGCAAGTGCGCGGTTTCACAGACCAACGCCCGCTTGCGGCGGCGCCAGAAGTCCCGCAAGCAACGGGTTGGGAAACTTGCGCTTGACCGTCACCGCATGAAAGCTTTCCGTCAGGCCAACAAGATGGTCCGCCTCTTTCAACAATCCGGTCGCAAGTTCGTTTTTCACAACGATCGGCGGCAAAACGGCAAGGCCGATATCTTCGCGCGCCAACAGCCGCATCATCGCCATATCATCGACTTCGGCGGCCAGTACCGGTGAAATGTCCAGCCGTTCACACAACGTGTCAAAACCGGTTCTGACCGGGCTTTCCTTGGTCGGAACGATGATCGGATGCCCCATCAAAAGCGCCTGCAATGTTTCGGCCTGCCCGATCCGCGCCGGTGTTCCGATCACGCTGACAGGCTGTTCTGACACAGGATGCGCGATAAAGGCCGTCATCGCATCGGGTGCCGGCACGCGATTGGTCAGCACCACATCAAGGCTTAGGGTTTCCAGCCCTTGCAGCAATTCCATCGACGTGCCCGAGCGCAGCACAAGTTCGACATCCGCCTGCCCCAGCAGGGGGCGCAAAAACTCGATCTGGAAATTACGCGACAAGGTGGCCAGCGCGCCCACACGCAAGACCTGACGCGGGCTGCCGGTTTGGTTCAGCGTTGCCATCAGATCCTGACCCGCGCCAAAGATGGTATCGGCGTAATCAAGGGTGATCCGCCCCGCCTCGGTCAGATGCAATTGCCGCCCGCGCCGTTCAAACAACGCATGGCCCAGCCGATCCTCAAGCTTGCGGATCTGCACCGAAACAGCCGATTGCGACAGGTTCAGGCGCGATGCGGTGCGCGTCAGGTTGCCGTCATGGGCGACCTGCCAGAAATAGCGCAGATGGTTAAAGTTCATATCGGGCATATCGTTCGCTTTAAACGAACGAAACGTTGTGAACAATGAATTTTATTTCACATCAGCACTGCGCGTATCACGCCGGACAACAGACCTGCCCAGTTGGAGTTTCCGATGCTGATCTACACCGTGCCCCTTCTTGCCCCTGCCGCGCTTTTCGGTGCTGCCCTCTGGCTGCATCTGCGGCGGGATACCCTGCCCCGCCACGGCGCGTTGATCGGTGAAGCGGCAGCCGTTGCCGCGCTGGCCGTCAGTGTGCTTTCGCTGGCTGTTCTGCTGGGCAAAGGCGCAGGCGACAGCCCGCTTTTCGGACTGGCCGGCGTGGGGCTGTCATCGCGGCTGGACGTCATCAGCGTGACGATTCTGGGTCTAGTGGCCTTTATCGGCTGGGTCGTGATGCGCTATGCGCGGACCTATCTGGACGGCGAACACCGCCAGACCGATTTTACCATCTGGCTGGCGGGTACCCTGGCTGCAGTGCTGCTGCTGGTGCAGTCCGGCAACCTGATCCAGTTCATCGGCGCATGGATCGTGACAAGCCTGTGCCTGCATCGCCTGTTGCTGTTCTATCCGGGGCGCGTGGCCGCACAGCGTGCCGCCTACAAGAAATTCGTCACAGCGCGTGCCGGCGATGCTGCGCTGATCACCGCGGCGCTGATGCTGGTCGCTGCCTATGGCACCACCCGCATTTCGGATATTCTGGCGGCCGCACGGCTGGGCGAAGGCGGTGCTCTGGCGGCGGGTGCTGCGGCTCTGATCGCCCTTGCGGCGCTTCTGAAATCTGCACAATTTCCAACCCACGGCTGGCTGACCGAAGTGATGGAGGCCCCGACACCTGTGTCGGCCCTGTTACACGCAGGCGTGGTCAACGGCGGCGGGTTTCTGTTGATCCGGTTTGCCGATGTGCTGCTGCTGTCGCCTCTGATTTTGGCGGTGCTGGTGATGGTGGGCGGGTTCACCGCCCTGTTCGGCGGGCTTGTCATGCTGACGCAACCCACGGTCAAGGCTTCGCTGGCGTGGTCAACCGTTGCGCAGATGGGGTTCATGATCCTGCAATGCGGCCTTGCGCTGTTCCAGTTGGCACTTTTGCATATCGTGGCCCATTCGCTTTACAAGGCGCACGCCTTTCTGTCTGCGGGCGGCGCGGTTGAACGGGTTGCAGTCATACGCAAACCCGGCCCGGTAGCGGTGCCTGATCTGCGCGCAGTGGCGCGGGCGTTCGGCCTTGCCATCGCCATTTACGGCGTTGTCTACATCACGTCCGGCTGGATTTTCGGGCTGGGGGCCAAATCACCGCAAGCGGTGGCGCTGGGGGCGATCCTGATCTTTGGCGTGGCCTATTTGCTGGCGCAGGGCCTGGCCGATGCCGCACCGCGCGCCCTGACCCGCCGCACGGCATTCCTGTCTTTTGTCGCCGCTGTCAGCTATGTGGCGCTGCAACGCGGGTCAGAGTGGATCACATCAGCTACCTTGCCGCCGACACCGGCGCCCGGTGCTTTGGAATGGGCGCTGATCCTGCTGGCGCTGTTCAGCTTTGGCATGGTGGCGCTGGCCCAGGCGACATTGCCGCTTTGGTCGCATCACCCTGCGGCGCAGGGCCTGCGCATCCACCTGTCCAATGGTCTTTACATCAATGCCATCGAAGACCGCCTTTTGAACGGCTGGTCGCGGTACACAACTTTCAAAAAAGGAGCCACAAAATGAAACCCGAAACACATGGCGGCACGTCCGGTCTGCACCTTGAACTTCATGCGGCCTCGGAAGCGGCAAGCCGCGCCATCCCGCCGCTTTGGCCCTTGTCTTCCTCCGTGGCCGTCAATCCGTTTCTTGGCCAGACAGACCAGTCGCTGGCCGATGTTGCCGCTTTGATGGGCCGGGTGGCAGGCATGTCGGTCACGATGCCGCACAGTTGGTATCAGGCGCGGATTGCAGATGGCACGATCACAGATCAGGATCTGGCGGCGTCACTGGCACGGGCGCCGTCTGGCGCGCCCGAAACTCTGGATGCGTTGAAAGCCGTTGCGGCTGCGGAGGATGACGCTGTCACCGCCTTGCCAACCGTTGCGCATCTTGCGGCAAAATTATCCGGCATCGACTGGCCCGGCCTGATCGAGGAACGGTTCGGCGCATGGGCGGCGGGATATTTCGATACCGGTCAGGCGTTGTGGCAGGCCACGCCCGGTCGCGGGGCGTTTGAAAGCTGGCAGATCTTTGCAAGCCGCGACCTGACCCCGGAAATCACCGGTTTGGCAGGGTTTTCCGCCACTGTGGCTGCGATGCCTGCCCGTGCCAGAACCGCCTTGCCACTGGCTTGCGATACCATTGCACTGACACCCGCTGCGGCGCCCACCTATTTTCACCAGCTTCTGCTGGGTCTGGGCGGATGGTCGCAACTGGCGCGCCAAAAATTGTGGCAGGCCGAACTGGCTGGCACAACCGATGCCATTACCACAGATCTGCTGACAATCCGGCTGATCTGGGAAAAGGCGCTGTTTGACCAGTACAAACCGCAGATCGCGCCGCTTTGGTCCGACATCTGCGCGGCCCACGCCACACCGCCGGTCGCGTCTGCAACGCAGATCGCGACAACGGTTTTGCAGGACGCTGCAGAACACGCAGCCCAGCGCAAATTGGCCAGCACGCTGGCAAAGACCGGTCAGGACACACCGGAGGGCCGCCCCGGTCTTCAGGCTGCGTTTTGCATCGACGTGCGGTCGGAAGTGTTCAGACGGGCATTGGAGTCGCTTGATCCCAATATTCAGACGCTGGGTTTTGCCGGATTTTTCGGCCTGACACCGGCACACCGCTCGTTCGCATCAGATGTCGATGAAAACCGCCTGCCCGTCCTGTTGAATCCGGGGCTGACCAGCACGTCTACCCGCGCCCAGACAAAAGCTGCGGATCAATCAGCGCGTCTTTCGGCGCGCACATCGCGGGCCTGGGGTCGGTTTAAACTGGCGGCGGTGTCTTCCTTTGCCTTTGTCGAGGCGACAGGCCCGGTTTATGCTGGCAAACTGGTGCGCGACGCGCTTGGGCTGCCGCATTCATCGTCCATCGATCCGCATCAGCCGCATCTGGACGATGCCCTGCCACTGGCTGACAGAATCGCGGCGGCAGCCACGATCCTGCGCGCAATGTCGATGACAACAGGTTTTGCACCGCTTGTCCTGCTGGTGGGCCATGGCGCGAACGTGGTGAACAACCCCCATGCCAGCGCGCTGCATTGCGGGGCGTGCGGCGGGTATGCCGGCGATGTCAACGCAAGGCTTCTGGCCGGATTGCTGAACGACACCGAGGTGCGCACAGGTCTGGCGCAAGACGGCATCGAAATCCCCAAAGACACGGTGTTTCTGGGTGCCTTGCACGATACAACCACCGATGCGGTGACCCTGTTCACATCCGATCTTGCACATCGCGCCCACATGTCGCTGATTGCCAAGACCGAAGGCTGGCTGGCTGCGGCGGGCAAAATCGCGCGAACGGAACGCGCTGTCCGCCTGCCGCGCGCGGCAAATGGCGCCGATGTTCCAGGCCGCAGCACCGACTGGGCCGAAACCCGCCCCGAATGGGCGCTGGCCGGATGCAATGCGTTCATCGCCGCCCCAAGGGCACGCACCCGTGGCAAGGGGTTAGGCGGTCGTGCGTTCCTGCACGACTACAACTGGGAAAAAGACGATGGATTTGGTGTGTTGGAACTGATCCTGACCGCCCCCGTTGTGGTGGCCAGCTGGATCAGCCTGCAATATTACGGATCGGTGGTGGCACCCGATGTCTTCGGAGCCGGTAACAAGCTGTTGCACAACGTGACCGGAGGCGTTGGCGTTGTCGAAGGCAACGGCGGGGTGCTGCGGTCCGGATTGCCATGGCAATCGGTGCATGACGGAACCGGCTTTGCCCACGATCCGCTGCGTCTTTCGGTTTGCATCGAAGCGCCAGCCGATGCCGTGAGTGATATTCTGGCCCGCCACCCAAATGTACGCGCCCTGTTCGACAACCGCTGGCTTCACCTGTTTCTTATGGACGGTTCCGGACAGCTGTCACAGCGCTATTGCGGCCATCTGCAATGGGAGGCGTTCGAGACTGAGAACCCAACGCTAGCACCGCGCGCGGCCTGACCGGATACCGCCCCTACGGCGCGCTGCCGGTTTCCGCCAGAACCGCGCCCAACCGGTCAAGCACCATGTCGATACCCTCTGCATCGATCGTCAGGGGCGGGCGGATTTTAAGGATGTTGTCGTCGGGGCCTTCGCGTCCCATCAGAATGCGTTCTTCACGCATCCGGTTCAGGATGTAAGACGTTGCCTGTGTCGCGGGTGCGCGGCTGGTGCGGTCCCGCACCAGTTCCACTCCGACGAACAGGCCCATTCCACGGACATCCCCGATCAACGGAAACTGTCCGGCCAGATCGCGCAGCCCGTCCATCAAACGGCGCCCCATCGTCTCTGCGTTCTGCATCAGCCCTTCGTTATCGACGATATCCAGCACGGTCTTGCCGACGCGGCAGGACAGGGTAGAGCCGCCGAATGTCGAAAAGAACTCGGGGCCCCGGGCAAAAGCGGCGGCAATTTCGGGCGTGCTGACGACCACACCGATAGGATGGCCGTTTCCGATCGGTTTGCCCAGCACCACCATATCAGGCAAAACGTCCTGCGCCTGAAACGCAAAATAATGTGAACCCAGCCGCCCCAGTCCGGTCTGCACCTCGTCTGCGATGCAGACCCCCCCTGCAGCGCGGATCCGTTCATAAACGCCCTGCAGGTAGCCGGGGGGCGGAATAATCTGGCCGCCAACGGACGGAAATGTTTCGGCAATGAACCCTGCCAGTTTGTGCCCCTTGCCGCCCATCCGATCCAGTGCGGCATCTACCTGTGCGGCAAATCGCAAACCGCGCTTGGGATCATCGCGCCGGAACGCCCCGCGATAGTCATCGGGGATATCAACCAGTTCGACCCAATCAGGCTGGCCAATGCCGCCCGGCGCGTTGAATTTGTAGGCGGATAGGTCAATCGCACCGGTGGTATTGCCGTGATAGCCGTGATCCGGCGTGATCATCGCCCGCCCCCCGGTTGCCGCACGCGCCAGACGCAAGGTCAGCTCGTTGGCTTCGCTTCCCGAATTGACAAACCAGCAAACCGACAATTCCGGCGGCAGTTTCGACAACAGTTTATCCGCAAAAGCCGCCTGCGCGGGATGCAAATAGCGGGTGTTGGAATTCATCCGCAGCAGCTGGTCCGCGACCACCGCCTGAATACGCGGGTGTGCGTGTCCGACATGCGGGACGTTGTTGTAGGCATCCAGATAGGGCCGGCCCCATTCATCAAAAAGATGGTGTTTCCAGCCCCGCAGCATCATCACGGGATCGCTGTAGCTTAGCTTCAGGTTGCCGCCGAAATGCCGGGCCCGCATTTCGCGGACATGGGCCTTGTCGGTCGGAGTATGGGCAACATGCGCATCCTCAAGGTTCAGCAGTGCCGCCGGGTTCGGACAGATCGCGCCCCAAAGCGCCATTTCATCCGGATTGGCCACACCGGGCCAGTCCGTTCCCATGCCCGCCAGCGATAACGCCAGCTGAAAATGCAGATGCGGCACCCAGCCACCGTTGCAATCTGCCGCGCCCAGCCGCGCGAAAACCGCGCCTTTGTCGATCGTTTGGCCCACGCGCAGACCAGCGCAACTGTCGGGATCAAGATGGCCATAAAGCGTATGGAACACATCCCCATCGGGGGTGGTATGTTGCAGGATCACCATGCCACCATAATCCAGTTCACCGGTGCGGTTTTCGGTAAAGGCCACCGTGCCTGCCATCGGGGCATGTACGTCTGTTCCCGCAGCCGCAAATACGTCAACGCCAAGATGCACTGTCCGGCGGTCCGATGCCTTCCATTTTCCCTGGCGAAATACAGGGGCCGTATAGATCAGGCGCGGCTCTGCGTAATAGCCCAGCCAGATATCATCGGGGCCGAATGTCTCGCTGCCGATGGCGGCTGCTTCGGCGTGGGCCAGATCAAAGGGATTGCGCGGGGTTGCCGATGCCTCGACCGACAGCGCGCCCATCGGCGCATCGTAAAGCGACACACCGATCACATCGGCAAAGCTGCCGCGCGCCTTGGCCAGCCATGCGGCCGTACGCGCCGCCGCATCATCAACCGGCAATCCGCAGGCGCTGCGCAACCGGCAGCGCAGCAATTCGGGCTCTATTTCCGGCTGTTCAAGAAACCGCCACGCCGGAGCTTGCGAGATCGTGACATAGGGATCATCGGGTGTTTCCCGCGCCATCAATGTCGAATTCACCACACTTTTGGCCAACCGCATGCGCAGCAACGGCCACACCATATCAATTTCCACTCCGGTCAGCGGGTTTTCAGCGTGATAGCCTGCAATCAGGGCCGTCACGGCGCGTTCCGGCGCGGGATGGTCCAACACTACGTATGCCGCAGCGATGGCCAGATCACAGATGCGCGGGGCAGCACACATATCACCCAGATCTATCAATCCCGATACCACCGGCACAGATCCGTCCAGGTCCACAAGGATGTTGTAATCGTTAAGATCATTGTGAACCGCCTGCACGGCAAGCTGGCCCAAAGCGGACTTAATCGCGGCAAACGCGCCGCAAATCTGCTCAAGCATGGCGCGGCGATCAGGGTTGGCGATCACGTCCAGCTGATCCGCGATCCAGTCTGACCGGGTCAGGTTCCATTTGAAATCACGTGCAAGGGCATCGTGTTCAAAACTTTCCAGCGTCGCGGCAAGCCGCCCTGTCTGACGCCCCAGCGCGTGAATCAAAGTATCGGAATGTGGCTTGAACGCCGCGTAGCAGCCTCCGGGCAAAGCCGTCTGTACCCACACCAGACGGTCCTTGCCGTCCGTGTCGCGCACGACAAGTGTGTCTGCCCCGTCCAGCGCCGTCACCACGCGCGGCATCGGAATTTCGGGTGTATGCTGCGCCACGTGACCCAGCGCTGCCACCTGTAAATCGACCATCGCAGGGTCGCAATCCGCCCGCATTACCTTGACGATAAAGGCTGATCCCTCTGCCGTCACGGCGCGGTAGTTAAGATCATATTCCCCGTCCAGACGCGACAGGTGCGCTTTGATACCCCAAAGATCTTCCAGCGCCTTTGCCCAAATCTCTGCCATGATCCCCTCCGGTTGCTGACTGCCCCTGGCTTTGCCGGGCTCTGAATGCGCCAGCCATCTGCTGCCTGCAATACCCTTTGTCGGAAAGGCCGTATGTGTCGTGGCAGGCAGACCGCTGCAAATGCCCAATAGGATCGTGCCGGTCTGTAAGGGTATCAGAAGGTTCAGGCGAAGCCGCGGGAATGGGTGCGCCTCCCTGTTTTCGCAAGATCACTGCGTGCACGATCCCTTGTGATTACGCGCAACGCCAAGGGTTTACACCGCTGGCGGCAGGCAGTCTCTTGAGTCGAGCGTGGCGACAGGATCATCGGCGCCACATTCCTTTCCGGTAACCGGATACTGATCTGGCCAGGTGCCTCCGGTATTCGCAAGTAAAGCCAGAAGACGCAAAGTTAAAGAACGTATCGTCATCTGTTTTTTCTTTTTTGTGTTTGCGTGCAGACCTGTCTTAAGTTGACCAATCATGCACATACACATCGCGCCCCGAATGCCCCTTGAGGATATCACGCGCGAGGCGTTCCTTTTCGGCATCCTTGACACGTACCCAAAGCAATATGCCGCCATGTTCGACCTGACTGGCGTAATGATCCCTGTGCTTTTTTCCCACCCTGCGCGCAAGTAATGCGCCAATCACCAGTGCCGGCACGCCAACGATGCCAAAGACGGCCATCGTGGCCATTGTAGTTGCGCCTGCTGCGGCCATGGCTGCCAACGCGACATAGGACGGAATAAAGAAAACACCGCCCGCAATCGCGCCTTCCAGTTCGCCGATCGCCTCTTCCGAAACGAAAGCAGAGCGCGGCGCATTCGGATCATCTTCAAGTTCAGTGGTACGCCAGTAGCGCCGGCCAAGTTTTTCTTCCAGATCGTCCTGGCGTCCCAACATGCTAAGATCATAGCGGCTGAACCCCGCCATGCGCAGATCATAGACAGCCCCCTGAAGCGCTTCAAAACTGTCAAAGACGCCAACCGCTTCCGGAATTTTGATGACAGTGGTGTGAGTGTCTGCCAATCATCTTCCTCCTGTCCGCCCGAAACCGGGCCATCTTGCTGACCCTTTTCTTTGGATATCGGGGCTGGAACCGGCCAGCATTAACCCGCGTTAAGGCAATTGGCTGGAATATGTCGATGAAACGCGCGCGTTCGGTTCGATTGGCACCGGTCAACGTGTCGCCCGATGAATATGGCAAGAAATGCCTAACGCGCGCCAGGTAGCCAATGCCGCAACAGGAGGGGAGGATAGACATGAAGTTTAACAATATCGCGTCTGACATCGCCACCGCTCGGACAAGGTTGGGACCGGATGCACGAAAGACACTCAGCAGCCTGATCGACCTTGGCCTGAACGATCTGGATATCGGTCGCTATCACCAGATGTCCACCCAGACAGTGGCCGCTTTGCGCATGTCCTACGGCCTTTCCCAAGCACATTCGAATACCATGCTGCAGGATGACACGGCACTCGGGATGATTGATGACCGGTACCTTGTCGATATCCAGCGATGCAATGGCGACATAACGGGCTTGTACTAGCCCGATCCAAGAAACAAGATACGGTCCAATCTGCGAACAAGCGCCCGCACTATGCAGACCAAACTGTTTTAGAAACCCTGACTTTACCGGGATGAGCTCACAACGACACTGCCCGCCTGAAGGTTCAGGATCTCCGTTGCATCCGAAAGACGGCCAACACCGGCCATGCGCCCGGCGCGGCTTGCCGCGAAGCGGTCTGCCACATCTCGCCCACGGCTATCTGGACCAGTTTTCTACCCGGTCCGTTTGAAAGCGCGGCCCAATAAGATGCAAGATCGCGGGGGACAGTGACGGATCAAGGCAAATCACCGGGCCACCCTTGTAGTGAATACGGCACCAGACCCGGCGTCATTGACCGCGGTTAATTTCCAACATCACCAATCCCGCTAATTTAGCAGCCATCCGCATCAACAAGAGGAGTGTTCAGTGCGCGATGTTCACCAAATCATGCAATCCGATGTTACCATCATTACGCCCGACACAACGGCGCAGGCGGTTGCAGCGCTTATGCAGGCCAGAAACATAGGGTTTGTACCGGTCTGCGAAAACCGCCGGCCCGTTGGCGTTGTCACTGACCGCGATATTGTACTGCGCCTAATGTGCCGGACCGGGCTGGGCGCTGACATGTCGGTCGGCCAGATTATGTCAGAGCCGGTTATCACTTGTCGCGCGGATGACAGCATTTCCCACGGCGCCGGCATCATGGGGGATTACCAGATCCGGCGCCTGATTGTGTGCGATGACGATGGTCAGATCGTTGGCATCTTGTCGCTGGGCGATATTGCCCGCGACGTGTGCGAAAAAACCGCCGGTGAGACCTTGGGAGAAATCGTAGAGTTCAGATAGGTCATATCATACGGCCACGCGCGGCAGAATCTCGTCGCGAAGATCGTCCAGATCAACGCCCGCCAGCGCGCAGATACTGTGGATATCCGTGATCTCGATGTCTGTCCGCCCTTCGGTTTTAACCAGATTTTTGCGGCAGAACCGCCGCAACGTACGGCATACATGCACGTTCGAAAGGCCGGTAAACTGACCCAATTGCCTTTGCGTCATCGGAATATGAAATTGGAATCCGTTGGTTCTTCCTATGGCTTCCAGCCTCAGAAAAAGTTCGATCAGCGCATAGGCGACGCGGGTTTCCGCGTTGCCGTGCCCGATACGCAGCAACAGTTCCGACGTGCGCGCCAAAAGGGCAGTGTTTGCGGTACGCATATAGCGGCGCAAAGACGCGGCCTCGGGTTCGGGACCGTCGATCATTTTATCATTGAACATGAAAAACCGCACATCGCTCAGGGCTTCGACGCTGTAGGGCAATCTGCTGCCGCGCCCTGCCGCAATCAGCGAAGCATCGCCATCCAGCATCAAATCGAAAATGGCAGTTTCTCCGCCGTCCATCACTTTGGTCAGCGCAATCCAGCCCTGCACGACCACGACAAAGAAACTGCCTGTGTCTCCTTCATGGGCTATGATTTCACCGGCTTCGGCGCGACATTCGTGCAGCCGCGGGTGCAGTTGCATCAAAAGGTTTCGCACATCCTTGCTGCCGCACGGTGTGGCAAGAAATCTGTCAAAATGAACAAGTTCTTCGGCTCTCAACATCCCACGCCCCCAAGTTGCTATCCAATCATGCTAGGCGATGGACGCGCGACGGGATTGCGTTTGATCAATCCGGGCGGCGAGCTTGGCGGGTTTTTGCGTGCCAGCCGTTGAATGTGGCTAAATTGATCCTTGTTAATGTCGGAGTGAACCAATCCGCTAGACTGCGCGTTGAAACTTGTGAAACGCGTCACGAAAGGATGAATTGATGGCAAAGACAGATACGAAACAGAACGGGATGCTGGAAGCGATGAAATCCGCCAATTCGATGATGGCTGCAAACCCGATGTTCGGGCCGCAGGCCAAACATTTCTGGCAGGCGCAGGATCGGATTCTGGACGAAGCGCAGAAATTTTCCAAGGCATGGTTCAAGCGGCGCCATCAGGCGACCCAATCCGCGCTGAAAGCCAGCAGCGTCGTTGCAACGGACGGGGCGAATGATCCAAGTGCTGCGATGAAAGCGCTGGCCGACTGGCAGGCCCATTCGATGGAGCGACTGGCAGAAGACGCGCGCGAAGGTCTGGATTTGATGACGCGCTGTGCCGAGCTGGTTGTGTCCAACGAAGTCGAAGCAATTGAGGAAACAACCGAGATTTCACAGAAAGCTACCAAAACAAGCAAGTCAGAACCTGTCTGACACTGGAACAGCACCTGGCGTTTCGCCTTTGGTCAAAGGAACAATGAATGGAAAACAGCACAATTCTGTTTGCGATCAGCAAAGAGTGCCCCGATGCCGATCTGTCCAGAATTCTGGAAGCGGCACGCGTGCAGTCTGTGCACGTGGCCGTCCTGATTGTGGGAGAGATGCCTCAAATTCCGATTTATTCCTATGGGGCGCCGCCCTATGGCACCACAGTTATTCCCGAAGACTGGCAAAACGAGGCGCGGACGGAACAGGACGCGCTGAATGCAAAGACAGACGCAGTTGAAGCGCTGTTAAAGCGCCATGACGTGTCGGGTGACATCACGATTGTATGTTCCGAACCGTCTTTGACCGCCAGTTCGGTAGCGCGGCGGGCGATGTTATGTGATCTGGCGATTGCCTCGGATGACCTACGCAAGAAAGACGATCTTTACCGCCAGGTTGTGCACGGCATCCTGTTCCAGTCGCCGACTGGCGTCATCCTGAACAGTGGTGCCGGGGCGGCACTAGCTCCCAAACATGTGCTTGTCGCATGGAACGCAAGCCTGCAATGTGCCCGCGCTGTCCATCAGTCACTTGCGATCCTGCGTCAGAGCGATGCCCTTACCGTTGCAGTCTTTGATCCGGAGATGAGCGAATTTCAGGATGGTGAAAACCCGGGATCAGACGTTGCCAAGTGGCTTACGCATCATGGCTGCAACGTTACGGTGCAACAGCTTCCCAGCGGCGGCCGCGAGATAGGCGATTGCATTCTGGAGCAATCCCGACAAACCGGCGCCGATTTGATCGTGATGGGCGGATACGGCCATTCGCGACTGCGCGAAGGTATTTTTGGCGGCACCACCCGCACTCTTGTCCAGCAGACTGAACAGCCTGTGTTTCTGGCGCATTAACGTGTTTCGGGACACGGCGCCCGACGCAAAAGCTGGCGTTACAAACATTTGTTCCGCGCGGCCTGCACGCGGCGCTGGTATCCTTCGGCATCGCCATATTCGGCGAATTCGGGATAGTGGCGGTGCAGCCCCTGCATCCGTCTGGCGTGCTTGATCGGGCACCAGTACAATTCCGTACTGGCTGCAATTTCGCGCGCATAGGCCAGTACCCCGTTTCCGTAAGAACAATACATGCAATTTAGTTTTTCCAACCCGTTCAGATAGGACAGATGCTTGCGATCAAAGGTGACGAAATTGCCCCGCTGGATTTTTTCGATTTTGTAAACAGGGAAACAGATCGTCTGGTACATTGTCACGAACACATCCAGCAGCATCAATGGCACGATCATTGCGTAAATCACCGGCGCGGTAAGTATCACCATCGGGCGCGCACCCGCGACATATGACATCAGTTTTTTCTTGAGAGCCCTGTGCTGTTTCTGGATTTCGCGTTCAAAAACCACGCGATGATGGTCGATCCGGAAATTCAACGCGGCCCTGCGGCGTTCAAACTCAGCCTCAAGCTCGTCTTCAAGGTCACTAATCTGTTTGATCAGGCTGGCAACTTTATCTGTCAATTGCGTGTCCTTCCATGGGACTTTTGCGGGAATCTGTTGTCAATGATCCAGACGGTTGCGGGCGGTACCACAAAGCGCTGATGCTAGGGCGTAACCGGCAACCAAATTTGAGATTGATCAATTTGCCCCACATCACAGCCATTACAATTCAATCAGTCTATTGGGGATTTTACGATGTTTTCGGGATCAAGAAAAATCCTGTCTCTGTTCGGGTTCGAGGTGAAAATCGACCCAAGCTGGTTTTTGATCGCCGCTCTGATCACATGGAGCCTTGCGACGGGTGTATTTCCGACATCCTTGCCCGGCGCATCGGAAAACATGTACTTTCTGATGGCCTTGATCGCCATGCTGTTGTTTTTTGCATCTCTGGTCTTGCACGAGCTCGCACATGCTTTGGTGGCGCGAAGCTTTGGCATTAAAATCACCGGGATAACCCTGTTCGTGTTCGGCGGCGTTGCCGAACTTGCGGAAGAACCGCCAACGCCACGATCCGAATTCTTCACTGCTTTGGCCGGTCCGGTCATGAGTATTGCACTGTCCCTTGGGTTCTGGCTTATGGGCACGGCCCTATCTGAGCTTGGTTTTGCCGGTCCTGCCACGGCGGTGCTTGAATATCTTGCACTGATCAATCTGGTTCTTGCGCTGTTCAACCTGCTTCCAGCCTTTCCGTTGGATGGCGGGCGCCTGTTGCGGGCTTTGCTTTGGCACCGCAGCGGCAACCTGCTTGACGCAACACGCATTGCGTCCCGATCCGGCGAAATCCTTGCCTATGCGCTGATGGGGCTGGGGTTCCTGTCCGTGTTCAGCGGCGCCTTGATCGGCGGCATATGGCAAATCGTGATCGGCCTTTTCATTCTGGCAGCCGCCAAAAGCTCCTATCAGAAACAAATGATGACAAAAATCATGTCAGGCCAGAAAGTCAGCGATCTGATGACGCGGAACGTTTTCAAGGTGACACCGGACAGCACGCTGGCCAACCTGGTCGACAATATTATGCTGGCCCATCGTGTAAGTTTTGTTCCGGTGGTCGAGAACGGTGCAGTGTTGGGCTATGTCGATCTGCAAACCGTCCTGCGGATCGACCATGACAACTGGCAATCAACCCATGTTAATGATTTGTTCATCGTCCAAGACGACAGCAACAGGGTTTCACCGGACATGACGGCCAAAGACCTTCTGGATTTGATGAACCGGACCAACACACGCAAGTTTCTTGTCACGGAGGGCGGGAAACTGCGTGGCGTAGTTTCGATGAGCGACATGATCAACTATTTTGCGCTGTCCATGCAGGTCGCCAGCCAGCCAGGCAGTAACGCGGCACAAAAGCATCGCCCGGTTAAGACCACCAAACGTCGCACGCGCGATCAGGCATCGGCAGAACGCTTGACGTCGCATGCCAGAGAATAACCGACACCGCGCACTGTCTTGATCAGTTTCGGGTTCGACGGATCACGTTCGATCTTTTTGCGCAGACGCGCCACCTGATTGTCGATCGCCCGATCTAGCGGCGTCCAGTCCTGCCCCC
This sequence comes from Sulfitobacter sp. TBRI5, assembly GCF_051013555.1. NCBI lineage: Bacteria > Pseudomonadati > Pseudomonadota > Alphaproteobacteria > Rhodobacterales > Roseobacteraceae > Sulfitobacter > Sulfitobacter sp. TBRI5. The sequence continues at coordinate 3,991,573 of NZ_CP112884.1, forward strand.
CGATCAGATCCATCAATTGTTCGCGAGACAGAATGCGTTTGGGACGATCTAGAAAGATTGTCAGCAATTTGAAATCCCCGCTGGTCAGATCGCTGTTTTGCCCGTTCCGGTCGATCAGTTCGAACCTGTCGGGAATCGCCACCAGACCGTCAAAGCGGAAGGCCAGTGTATCTGCATAGGTGCCGCCCTTGTCGTCGGGCGGCGCTGCGTCGTCCGTTGACAGCAGCGATGGCGCGGTTTTGGCACGGCGCAACACTGTTCTGACGCGAGCCATCAGTTCGCGCAGATGAAACGGTTTCGTGATGTAGTCATCTGCCCCCAGCTCTAGCCCTACAACTTTGTCGATGACGTCATCCTTGCCTGTGACCATAACGATTGGAACACTGGAATGCTGCCGGACCTTGCGCACGACTTCAAACCCGTCGCCCTGCCCCAGATTGATATCCAACGTGATCAGATCAAACCGCGTGTTTTCGATTTTCTGCAAGGCATCTGGTTCATTTTCAGCCTCGACAACGGAAAACCCTTCGCCTGAAAGATAACGGTTCAGCAACGTGCGTACTTTCGCATCGTCATCCACAACCAGAATATGCGCTTCTGCCATGACTTTCCCACCTATCCCTGCGGATACATGTAATCAGAAATTCGCCAGATAGAACGGCCAATACGAAAAAACATTCGTTTTCGCGAATATTTATACTCTCTGATACACTTTGATACAAACCCGATGCAACTATAGCGACAATCCCTGCCCACACTTGGTTCCTCGATCAACTGCCACAGAATCGAAAAGGGGGTCACAATGCATCTTGCGCACGTTTCCAATAAGGTCTTGCCAGCCCGCTGCAAAGGCGGGCGCACACACCAACAGGTCCGGTTGCCTTTTTGCGTCCATTCGGGTGCCAGCCTGTTTCGTGACGGTGATGAGTGTTCCGGTTTATTCGAAATTGTCAGCGGCGTCATGCTGCTCAGCCGAATGACACTCGCCGGTCGGCGCTGTGTTATCGGTTTCGGATTTCCCGGTGACGTTCTGGGCTACAGCCCGGGGCAGCATCACATTTCGGATTGTGACGCTGTCACCGAAACCAAGGTAATCCGCCACAGGCCCGAAATGCTATTTACTGGAAACGGCCAAATGCGCCAGACATTGCTGAATGCGGCGCTGCGTCAGGTCGAGGCGATGCAGGGTCATTGCATGGTTCTGGGCTGCGTGTCCGCGCGGGACAGGGTTGCGGCCTTTCTTTCCCTTCTGGGCAACCGCATCGGAACACAGGCTGGTGGCCGTATCGGGTTTGATCTGCCCATGTCGCGAGCCGATATTGCCGATTATCTTGGGCTGACCACTGAAACGGTCAGCCGCAGCCTGACCGAATTGCGACAGGCGAAAGTGATTGCGATTGATCGGGTGCATCACGTCAAGCTGTTACAGCCCCGCGCCCTTGATGCGCTGGCGGAAGGTGAAAGCACGCCGATCAGGGCGCTGGCCACATAGCACGAATATCTTCAGGCAGGTTGGCGCGAATGTCGTTAACCTCGCCTGTCGAGATTCTGTTGTTCAACAGATGGAATACCGTAAAAATGTCTTGTTTTCCGCGATATTCCATAACGTCACCGACATGATGTTCGATTGCATCAATGAAATCGGACGCGTGGCGATCCGTCAGCGGAACCAGATGCGGCTGCCAGCCTTCAAAATACATCCCGCGCAGCAACACCGGAAGCTGTGCGGAAACCTGTGCCGTTTCGTTAACATGGATGCGGTCGCGTATCTGGTGCAAGGTGACCCGCAACAGGCGCAAGGCATCGCGATCACTGCTCCAGTCCAGCCGGCCGCGCAGTTCATTGACCCATTCATAGGTTTTCTGCACGGTCCGGTCGATAACGTCCAATCCTCTGGCGGACATAATGTATTCTCCTGTTTCAGGTCCGTTGCTTGTCGATGGCGCTCGTGCACACATCCAAAGCGCCACATCAAAACCCGGGCAGCGATTGGAACCGTGCGGAACACGACGGCACCGTCAAAAGCGATATTATAAAGCAGGATAGCATCTGCCATCCGCTGCTTTTTTGACGAAAATCAATCGCGATGAATTGTTGCTTGCGGTCCAATGGGCGACGAACTGCGGGTGGCCTGCGTTTCCTGTTTCTTCTTGACCGTTCTTTTTGATAACAAGGTTTGAGGAAAGACGAAAACGCCCATGGTCAAAAAGAAAACGCAGACATCAGGTTCGGAATCGTCTGAAAAGGCAGATCCGAAGCCGTTTCTGGTTGTCGGGCTCGGGGCATCGGCTGGCGGGCTTGAGGCTTTCACAGATTTTATGAAAGCGGTACCCGAGGAAAGCGGAATGGCGTTTGTTCTGGTGCATCATGTCGATCCGGAACACAAAAGCATGATGGCCGAGCTTTTGTCGCGCCACACCAAGATGCCGGTGGTTCTGGCAGAGAACAACATGCCGGTGGTCCCCAACCACGTCTATGTCATCCCCCCGAACCGCTACATGGAGATCGAAAAAGGCGCGCTTTACCTGACCGAACCGCATGACGCGCGCGGCACCAGACTGCCGATCAACCGGTTTCTGTTGTCGCTGGCGCGGGATCAGAAACAGAACTCTGTGGCAGTGATCCTGTCTGGTACGGGAACGGACGGGTCCAGCGCCTTGAACCAGATCAAGGCACATGGCGGCGTCGTACTGGTGCAGGATCCGGACGAGGCGCAACATGGCGGCATGCCACGCAGTGCCATCGCATCAGGGGCCGTTGACCGCGTCATGCCCATCGCGCAGATGCCCGGTATCATCGCCGATTTCGCCCGCCATATCGCCACGCCGGAAAAACCGCAAAAGGCGCCGTTGGGGGAAAAGGCCCGCGAAGCGCTGACCGCGATTGTCACAACGTTGAAGGCGCATTCTCCGATCAATTTCGATCTTTACAAGGACAGTACGTTGTTGCGCCGGATTGAACGGCGCATGGTGTTGCGCCACATGCAGAATGCCGTGGATTACAACGCGCTGTTGATGGATTCACCGGAAGAGGCGCAAAACCTGTGCCGCGATCTGCTGATCAGTGTCACGTCGTTTTTCCGCGATCCGGATGCCTATGCCTTTCTGGAAAAATCCGTGCTGCCCGATCTGATCCGCCAGTTCAGTTCCGGGCAGGCCGTCCGCGTGTGGGTGCCGGCCTGCGCCACGGGCGAAGAGGCCTATTCCATCGCCATGCTGCTGTTGGAACAGATTTCCAACGCGCGAAAGGACATCAAGGTGCAGATTTTTGCATCCGATGTAGATACCAATGCGTTGGCAATCGCGCGCAACGGTGTGTATCCCGATTCCATCGCAAACGACGTGTCACGGCGGCGGCTGGAACGGTTTTTCGTCAAGGAAGACCACAGCTACCGCGCGACGCGGGAACTGCGCGATTCCGTGGTGTTTGCAAACCAGAACATCCTGTCCGACGCGCCGTTTTCGAAACTTGATCTGGTATCCTGCCGAAACCTGTTGATCTACCTGACACCCGAGGCGCAAAAACAAGTTTTTGAAACCTTTCATTTTGCGCTGAATGATGGCGGCACGCTGTTTCTGGGAATGGCGGAAACTGTTGGCGATGATGAAGTCATGTTCAAACCGGTTTCCAAAAAATACCGGGTTTACAAACGCTCCGGCCCATCGCGTGCGCGCCATCTGTCTTTGGGAACCGTGACAGGCACGCGCGGAGGCATCGGGGCATATGCGCCTCCACCCCGGACCCTTCCGGGCGGGAGGCGTCTGGCCGAAATCAGCCAGCGGCTGCTGATCGAACGATACAGCCCCGCCGCCGCGCTTGTGAACGAAAACGGCGAGGCGCTTTATCTGGAAGGGCGCACGGACAAATATCTTAAGGTGCCATCGGGCGAAGTAAGCCGCGATCTGCTGGCAATGGCGCGAGAGGGGTTGCATGCGCGGCTGGGCAGCACCTTGCGCGCCGCGCGCGAAACCGGTGCCGAGGCCAGCGGCACAACATCCATGATGCGGGATGGCCAAAACATCACCGTCGACATGACGGCACATCCGGTGGACGTGAACGGCAGCAAACTGATCCTTGTGGCGTTCCGGGATGCAAACGCACCATCGCAAGACACAGCGCAACTGATGCACAACAGCGTCAACAACCCGCTTCTGGAACAGGAACTGGAAAAGACACGCGCCGATCTGCGCAACACGATCCGTGAATACGAACTTACCACCGAAGATCTGAAGGCCAGCAACGAAGAAGCCATGTCGATGAACGAAGAGTTTCAGTCGACAAACGAAGAGCTGGAAACATCCAAGGAAGAGCTTCAATCCCTGAACGAAGAGCTGACTACGCTGAATTCCCAACTTCAGCAAAAGATCGAGGCGGAACGGCATCTTTCCGACGATCTGAACAACCTTTTGGCCAGCTCGGGCGTTGCCACGATCTTTTTGAACCGCGAACACGAGATTATGAGGTTCACACCGACCGCGCGAGAACTGTTCAGCCTGATCAGCAAGGATATCGGGCGCCCTATCAGCGACATCACCAGCTCAATAGATGACCAGGCCCTGTTTGAGGATATTGCGCGGGTGCGTGAAACGCTGGTTCCACGCCAGATCGAAGTGCAGGCAAAGGACGGCAAATGGTACATTCGCCGCATCCTGCCCTATTATCGCACACAGGACGAAAAAATCGATGGCGTCGTGATCACGTTCTCCGATGTTACGGCGCTGAAGGATCTGCAAAGCAAATCCATTGCATCCCAGCGTTTCGCCGAAAACATTGTGAACACAGTGCGCGAGCCGCTTTTGGTTCTGAACAGCGATCAGGTCGTGGTTTCGGCAAGCCGGTCGTTCCACAGATTGTTCCATACAAAAAATGAAAGAATTATCGGGAAAAGCCTTTTTTCACTGGCCGGCGGGCAATGGGACATACCGGAATTGCGCCGCCATCTTAACCTGGTGCTTCCCGAAAATCTTCCGATCGAAGCGTTCAGCGTGACGTTTGATATCGAAAAGATGGGCAAGCGGAGTATGGTTCTAAACGCCCGCAAAGTCGCGGATACGGAATCTGGCGATCTGATCCTGCTGGCGCTGGAAGACGTGACCGACCAAAAAGAGGTGCGGCAGGCCATGCTGGACCGAGAGGCGCGGCTAAGCGCCATTCTGAATGCGGTGCCCGAGGCGATCATTACGATCAACACCAGCGGCATCGTGACCAGTTACAGCCCGCCGTCCGCCCGGATGCTTGGATACACCAGATCGGAAATGGTCGGGCGCAACGTGAACATGCTGATGCCAGAACCCCATCACTCGGCGCATGACGGTTACATTTCTTCTTATCTGGAAACCGGCGAGGCCAAGATCATCGGCACGGGGCGCGATGTGGTCGCCAGACACAAATCCGGCAAACCCGTTCCCGTCCACTTGAAAGTGGCCGAGGTGACGATTGACGGTGAGCGGCAATTCATCGGCATCATCCGCGACCTGACGGAAGAAACCGAAAGCCGCCAGCGGCTTGAGCAAGCCCAGAAAATGGAGGCCGTGGGACAATTGACGGGCGGCATTGCCCATGATTTCAACAACTTGCTGACTGTCATTATTGGCAATATCGAGTTGCTGGAGATGCGCCCGGACGACCCCAGCAACAAAGAGATACTGAACGAAGCATTGGGGGCTGCCAACCTTGGGGCGCTGCTGGTTGGCAAATTGCTGTCATTTTCCAAACGCCAGCCCCTTACCCCCGAACGGCTTGAACTGACCACTCTGGTCAAGAACCTGCTGCCGTTTCTCAAACGGACGCTGGGCGCTCAGATCGAGATCAGAACAGGGCTGGACGGGCCTGTTGATCCTGTCATGGCCGATCCGGGCCAGATCGAAAACGCGGTGTTGAACATGGCCATCAACGCCCGCGATGCGATGCCCGATGGTGGCACGTTGAACATCCGGGCGCAGAATGTGAAGGTCGATGCCGATCACATCCCCGAAGCGACGGACCTGGCCGACGGCGATTATGTGGCCCTGTCCATCAGCGATACGGGAACCGGTATGCCGCCCGAAGTTCTGGAACGCGTATTCGAACCGTTTTTTACCACCAAGGACCAAGGTAAAGGCACCGGTCTGGGCCTGCCGATGATGCTTGGCCTTGCGCGTCAAAGCGGTGGGGATGTAACCGTCAGCAGCGAACCGGGCAAGGGCAGCATCGTCACGCTTTATCTGCCCGCGATCGACCCCGCAGAACCGGCCAAGACAGCCAAACGCAAGTCCGACTTCAAAAAGGGCGAAGCGACCGGCGAAACGATCCTGTTGGTCGAAGATGACCTGCGGGTGCGCAATCTGGCCCGCAACCGGCTGGAGCATCTGGGCTACTCAGTTATTGAGGCGGCCAACGGACCTGCGGCCCTGAAACAGTTGGAACAGTCCGATGCGATCCGGCTGATGCTGTCCGACATCACGATGCCGGGCGGAATGAATGGGTACGAACTGGCAAGAACCGCGCGTGAACTTTACCCTGATCTGCCGATTATTCTTGCCTCTGGTTTCGCGCCGGACAGTATTGAAGCCGACAAAGATGGCACTCTATATCCGCTTTTGCGCAAACCTTACGACATCAGAACTCTGGCGGCGGCCTTGCGCCAGTCCTTGGGGACGGCCGATACCTGATCCGGTATCCCGTGCAACGCGCCGTGTTTGAGGAAGATCAATCCGGATTCTGAAAATCGTGCCATACTCGGCCCCGTGGCAGGATCAAGCCTTGCAGACCTGCCCGAAAAGGGAGAGATCGCATGCCGCATGATTTCACCGGGTTTCTGGCAGGCCCAAATGGCCCCGACCTGACTTCACGGACAACCAAGCTTGAACTGCGCCTTACTGATTTCGGCCTGGATCACGGTATTGATGTTGCGATCCATACCAACAGATCGGCTGCACCTGTGTTCGAAACCGTTCTTGCGGACCCGGAGTCAAGGGTCTTGCTGGCGCCAGGCAGCCCCGAAACCGAAATATTCTGGCATTGCCTGGGCCACTGTCTTACCCATGATCCGCAAGTCCTGCAACTGCATGCCAGATGTTGTTACAGCACGATGTCGATCACCAGTTCCACGCGACGCATGTCGCGCGCAGAAATGCGCAACGCGCGGTTCCTGCGATTCGTCGAAAAGGTTCTGGATGAAGTGCAAACCCGCCAGCCCCAAGTGAAGATCAACATTTCCGTAACCTATCGCAATCCGGCTTTTGACCGTTGGGTGCGTTGACCGGGTCGGTCCGGACACGCGCGCATATGGCACACTAATTCAGCACTGCACCTAATCGCTGTCGATCAGGTCGGCCAGACGCGCCGCGATCGCATCGGCAACGGCATCGTCCTGATCGGCAACCGCACGATCCAGCGCCCGCAAACGGGCGCGCATAGTGTGCAACTGGTCGACAAGCGACAGGATGATCGGAACCGCATCGTCATTGACGGCCATATCTTCGGTCAGATCGACGATAAGTTGCAACCGGGCTGCATCGAACGCGTCAAAGACCGGCCCATCATCACCCTGACGCGGTGTAACCCAGGATTGCGTTACACAGATATCAAGCCGCGATTTGGTCAGCCGGTCGATGCGCGACAGCATTTCGGATTTGGTCAGCATCATCTTTCTCCTTTCCAGCCTTTGCGGGCATCATAGGGATGGGCTTTGTGCCAGTTTTCGATTGCGGATTTCAGGTCTGCATCTATGTGGTCAGGCAGCACGATCCTGAGTGTGACAAGCTGGTTGCCTGCCTTGCGCCCCTTGGCAGACACACCTTTGCCTTTCAGGCGCATCACGCGCCCGCCGCTTGATCCCGCAGGGATGCGCAATTTGACCCGGCCCGCTATTGTGGGCACCGACACCGTTCCGCCCAACACGGCTTCATCAATCGAAATGGGCAGATCAAGCAGGATATCCGCACCGTCACGTTCAAAATGTGGATGAGGCGCGACGCCTACATGCACAAGGGCATCACCCGGCGGGCCACCGTTGAAACCGGGCTGCCCACGACCCGCAAGTCGCAGCGTTTGTCCGTGTTCGATACCTGCCGGAATGCTGATTTCAAGGCTGTGACCGTCGGGCGTTTTTACCGGGTATTTGGTACCATTCACAGCATCCAGAAAACTGATTTCAAGATTGTATTGCACATCGCCGCCGGGCATCTGCATGCGCATCCCGCCAGCGCTGTCATACCGACCGCCGCCCATTCCAGCGCGTCCGCCAAAGGCGCGCGCGAAAATGTCACTCAAATCGTCAAAGTCTCCGGTCGTCTGATAGCGGTTAGCTTGCCCCGATCCCGCATAATCGCGATAGAATTCCCGCGGCGGTACTTCCGCTCCTGTGGCGTCTATTTCGCCCGCGTCAAAGCGGCGCCGCTTTTCCGGATCGCGCAGAAAATTATACGCAGCCGAGACTTTCTTGAACCGTTCGTCGTTCTTGGCGTTGCCAGGGTTGATATCCGGGTGCAGTTCCTTGGCCAGCGCGCGATAGGCCTTTTTGATTTCCGCATCGGTTGCGTCGGGCTTAACGCCAATCACTTTGTATGGATCATCAATTTTGGATGTCATTTGCTTTGTGTCCCGAGGTTACTTTGGGCGGTGATCGTCAGTCAGATCAGGCTTTTCAACATGCGATGCCGTGACAAATCCCTGTTCGGCGCCAAGCACAAAAACCGGGCAGCGTGCCGCCTCTAGAAGATGGCGCAACTGATCCCCAGAACGGAGTGGACTTGCCGCGAGATCGACAACCACAGCCGACGCATTGATCCGGCCAAGCTGCAACAGCAATTCGCGTTCGGTGTTGACTGCGATGCTGCGCGGGCCGGATGTTTCCCCGGTGTCTTGCCCGGTGCCAAGGCACAGTTCCAGAACATCGGCCTTCAAAACGCAGGCCAGATCATTGGCCAGTTTTCTGGCTTTTTCTACGCGCGGCGATGCAAACGCGACGACAACAACCTGCCCCGGACGTTTGTGCATTTCGCGATAGCCCAAGAGCAGGATGTCCCAGCCTTTTGCCGCCTCGCACAGGCCGCTGATCAATTCGCCACTGCGTTGTTCGAATGACCACTTCACCGTTCGCGTGCGTGCTATCGCCGACAATCTGCTGCGAAAGGCCTTTGCGTCAGCCTCGATCAGGCTGTGCACCTGCCGGACAGAGGGGGGCACCTGCAACACGCCCGCGGACGAAACCACCCGCTGCCCCGGCAGGCTGACGATATCGATCATCAACCCTTCATCAACCAGAACACCGCCCAGTTCCGCCGGCAGACTTGCCGCGATCCGGTCGGCCAGACGGATCGCTGTCTCGGCATCGGCAAAACAGCCCGCGCCGATCAGTATCCTTGTGTAAGACGCCGGTGCGGACATTATGTATCACCCTGTTCTTTGGCCGCTTCTGACATGCGCGCAAATGCTTTGCGCGTATGGGCGAAGTCACGCAGGCGCTGTTCGACCTTTGCATTGATTGTTTCAGGTTCAAAATACCCGTCAGCGGTGCGGATGCCAGCGGGTGTTCCTGTCAGGATCGCAATGCCTTCGTTGATCGTTTCGACCGGAATGATGCGGAACTGCCCGTCGCGAGCGGCCTCAACAACCTCAGTGCGCAACATCAGATGCGCGGCGTTGGCCTGCGGGATCAGAACGCCTTGCGACCCTGTCAGGCCTTGTGCTTTGCAGGTTTCGAAAAAGCCTTCTATCTTTTCGTTTACTCCACCTATTGCCTGCACCTCGCCAAGCTGGTTGACCGAACCGGTCACTGCCAAACCCTGATCGATCGGCACCCCGGAAAGTGCGGACAAAAGCGCGTAAAGCTCCGCAGAAGATGCGCTGTCGCCATCAACGCCGCCATAGCTTTGTTCAAACACCAGACTGGCGTGCAGTGAAAATGGCACATCCTGCGCATAGGTCGACGTAAGATATCCGGACAGGATCATCACGCCTTTGGAATGCAGCGGGCCGCCCAATTCGACCTCGCGTTCGATATCAACCAGTTTGCCCGCCCCCATGCGCACCCGCGCCGTGATGCGTGATGGCCGCCCAAAGCGGTAACTGCCGATACCCAATACAGAAAGACCGTTAATCTGGCCGGTTTTCGCGCCTTTGGTATCAATCAGAATGGTCTTTCGCGCGATGGCTTCCTGCATCCGGTCCTTGATGCGCGATGCGCGCCGGTCTCTTTCCTGCACGGCGCGCTCAATATCACCATTTTCGATATGGCGGCTGGACCGTGCGCGGGCATAATGCTCGGCCTCGCGGATCAAATCGCCCAACGCGCCGATGCGCAGGGACAGCTTTTCCGTGTCCTCTGCCATTCTGGTGGATTCGTCCAGAACGCTGGCAACGCCTTGCGCGGTCATCGGCAACATATCTTCTTTGGATACATAAGCCGCAATCAACTGGCCAAACCGGATCAGGTTGTCCTTTGTCCGGTCTATGGCATCTTCGAAATCAGCCTGCACCTTGAACAGATCGTTGAAATCCGGGTCCAGCATAACAAGCAAGCCATAAAGAAACGGATCACCAACCAGAACAACCCGCAGATCAAGAGGGATCGGATCGGGTTGCAGCGTGGTCGTGGCCACAAGGCTTAGCCGGTCAGACAGGGACGTGATGGTGATGGATTCATTGCGGATAGATTGTTTCACCGCATCCCATGCAAACGGCTCGCTGAGCAACCGCCGCGCATCCAGAACAAGATAGCCGCCATTCGCCCTGTGCAATGCACCCGGTTTGATCATCGTAAAATTCGTGACCAAAGACCCCATATGCGATGCATGCTCTATCCGTCCGATCAGTCGATCCAACGACGGCAAATCCTCCGTTTCAACCGGTGCGCCTTTTGCGGTTTTCGCATCCTGAGACACCATCACGTTCACAACGTAGCGGTCAAATTCGGAATCGCGGTGAAATTTTCTGATGGCTTCTGGAAATGGCCCGTTCTGGGATTCCCCTGCTGCAATCAGGAACAATTCGGCATTTGCAATAATGTCCTTGTGCACCTCTTCCAGATATCCGCAAATCGGGCCGATATCCTTAAACTCGGCCTGCACCTCGCTTACCCGTGCAGAAACAGCGCGTTCCGCCATTGATGCGTTAAGCTCTTCGACTTTGGTGCGATGTTCCTTTTCAAGCTTTGGGCCTTCGCGCAGAATTTTGGCTAGGTCTTGTTGCAAACGCGCAATCTGTTCTTCGATCTTTTCCTGTTCCGCCTTGTCCAATTGTTCAAAGTCTTCGGCCTTAACCAGTTTCCCGTCGCGAATGGCGGTCAGCATGAACCCCACGGGCGTTCGGACCAATGCGATGTTTTCGGCTTTGGCGCGCTCGGCGAAATCGGCCATCGACGCTTCGTGCTTTTCGCCAAATTCCGCTTCGATGGCCCGCCGCTGACTTTGATAATCTTCTGACTCGAACAGGTTTGGAATGTCATTGGCAAGATCGTCAATCAGGTTCTGCATCGCGGTTTGCAGGGTTTTCGCCGTGCCAGAGGGCAATTGCAGCGCCTTGGGTTTGTGCGCTTCTTCGAAATTGTTGACATAAACCCAATCACACGGCACCGGCCGCTTGGCCGCATCTTCGGACAAAATCTTTTGCACTGCGGTGTGGCGGCCCGTTCCGGTCGGCCCAAGGACAAAAAGGTTGAAATCGCGATGTGTCATGCCGGACGACAGGCATATGGCATCCATCGCCCGATCCTGCCCGATCAGTTCGACCAGTCCGGTGGACTCTTGCGTTGTTTCAAAGCCAAGCAGCGCCGGATCGCAACTCTGGCGCAGCTTGTCGGCAGGAAGGACTTTCATCGCGATGCTCTTTTCCGATTGGGGCCCGGCCCTATACGGGGCACAGTTTATTCTGCGCCTGAAAAGCGGAAATTGTTTTGATTTCGGTCAAACCTGTCAAATTTCAGCGCAACAGCGGTCGGCGCCGGTTGCGGTCTGACATGGAAGGACCCCGTAAACACCCGGGGTCAGGGTGTTTTCACACAGCCGATTTCCCTTAACAGCCACTCGGAACGCGTTATTTGTTCTTCCACGGTTGCCAGCTTGCCTTCAAGCCGTTGCTTTTTCGACGGCTTTTCCGTCTCCGACAGTTCAGTTTTCAGCTGTTCCTGCTTTGCCTGCAACTTGGCAATCACCTTTTCCACATGCGCAGACTGGATCTTGGCCGCTTTTCCAAGCTCAAGACGTTTGTAATACGTATCCAGTTTTTCAGCGATCTTCTTCAGTCCCATCTCATCCTCCGGCTGACAAGGAAAGGTAGCCACGCAATGCAACAGTTTAGTAACAAGAAATACATCACGATGTTGGCCCTGCCCTGCTGTCTGGTTCTTCGTCAAGGGCCGCGTCGATCAACTCGTCGTCTTCCAATGCCAGAATGCGCTCGACCTCGGCCATGGCTTCTTCGGTTTCGATGTAATACGCCCGTGCGGCCCCCAGCAGATCACGCATCAAGCTATAGGCGTAATTTGAATCGTTCAGAAATGACGTTGCCTTGGTCGCGTCCAGTCGCCGGTCGCGGATCAAAGCCTCGATGCGGGTGTTGGTTTCCTGTGCGTCGCGTTCCACCTGAATACGTTCCTGATCCAGCCAAAGGCCGGAACGGTCTTCGGGATCGGTGTGCTCAAGCTTGTGAATCTCGACAAGGATACGGCCAATTTCGGCGCGCAATCCGTTATAGAGATCGGCAATCACACCCTGCCGCGCCTGCGTGTATTTGGAAGCATTACGGCGCAAGTGTTTGGCCGATTTCACCGCACGCACAATCTGCGCCGCCACATCGCGCATGCTGTAAATGTCGTCTATCACGTCAGGGGGCATATCTTTTGCGGCCGCGCGGGTGGCGAACTCTACAATCGCCGAATAAAGCGTCTTGATCCGGTGTTCGTACTGGATATCAAAATCAAACTCGACCGGGCTATGGCTTGCCGCAACCAGTGCATCGATATCCTTAACAGCCAGCAACTGTTTGGGATTCAAGTTCAGGCTTTGCAGGATCAGTTCGACGGAATTGTCATAAAGGTGCTGGATTTCCCGACGCATCGCGACCTGAATGGTTTGCGGAAATTCGTCAACGGCTTCGGACAGGTATATCGGCAGGCTCAGGTCTTCTTTAGGCTGCACGATCATCCGTTCCAGAAACGCCACCAACCGGTGAATAACAGGCAGCATCAATATCACACCCAACAGATTGAATATGGTGTGAAAGACCGCCAGTTTCAGGGCGTAATCGGTATCTGCAATTCCAACGCCCGCGCTGATGTAATCAACCGCAACGCGGATCGGCATGATGAACACCAGCGCCACAGCGGCTGTCACCAGATTAAAGATCAGATGGGCCAGCGCCAATCGTTTGCCCTGAAAATTTGCGGTGAAAGATCCGATGATCGCGGTGATTGTCGTGCCGATATTGGCACCGATCGCCAAGGCAAGCGCGTTTTCATAGCTGATCTGGCCCGCGGCCAGCGCCGTGATCACCAATACCATCGTCGCGTGGCTAGATTGCATGACAACCGTCGCCGCCGCCCCGACAAGCGTGTAAACGGCAAGCCCCAATACCCCTTTCAGTGCAAATCGGGTCAGATCGAACTGGTCTTTAAAGGCTTCGAACCCTTCTTTCATGTGGTGGATGCCCAAAAACAGAAACCCCAGCCCCGCCAGCACAAAACCGGCCCCGCGCAGATATTTTGATTTCTGGAACACCAAGACGATGCCGATGGCCAGCATCGGCAATGCATAGGCGGATATGTTGACCTTGAGGCCAAAGCCAGCAACCAGCCATGCGCCGGTTGTTGTGCCGATATTGGCACCAAAAATAATGCCGACCCCCGCCAAAAGCGTAATCAGGCCCGCAGACAGAAACGAAATGGTGATAACCGACACCAGCGAACTGGATTGCATGATCGTTGTTGCAAAGATGCCAAAACCGATCGATTTCGGGATCGAGCGTGTCGCGCTTTCCAAAGCGCGTTCCAGAAGGCCACCGCTAAAAAGCTTGAACCCGTCTTCCAGCATCATCATGCCGAACAGGAAAATGGCCACACCGGCGGCAATTTCCTGAAAGTTGGAACTGGCCCAGAATCCGATGGACAGGACCAGCAGGATGGTCGGCAATAATAGCCTGTTCAACATAACAGCCCGCACCTTATGGCAGCATCATGCCGCGCAAAACAAAGTAGAACAAGGCCGCCAACACGGCCGAAACCGGAACCGTAATGATCCACGCTGAAACGATTTTCAAAAGGGATGACCGTTTCACCAGTTGCCGCTTCAACGCCTTTTGCAGCTCCTTGCGTTGTGCGGCATCAATCACCGCTTCGGGGCCCATTTTCTGCAATTCCTTCAGGATGCGTTTCTTGTCTTCGGGCGGCGCATTCCTGAAGTTCATCAGCACTTTCTCAGCCTCGGCAAAATCAGGTTCGCCTTGATGCTGGTGCAACACATTCTCGACCACTCTCCCGACCCGTTGTTCAAGAAATTCGCGCAGAAAGCCGACACCGAAAACAGCACCCAGCGCCACATGGGTCGAACTGACGGGCAGTTTCAGGTGGCTGGCGATAATGACGGTGATCGCCGCAGCCAGTGCGATACAAAACGCGCGCGAGCGATCCAGTTCTGTGATTTCGGATCCCACAGTCCGGATCAGCTTGGGCCCGAACAGCGCCAGCCCGACGGAAATGCCAAGTGCGCCGATCACCATCACCCACAGCGGGATCGCCACCTTCGAACTGCCGCCTTCACCGGCGGTCAGCGCGTCCACAATACCGGCAAGCGGACCGACGGCATTGGCCACATCATTTGCCCCGTGCGCAAAGCTCAGAAGAGCCGCTGAAATAATCAGCGGGATGGTGAACAGGCGGTTCACGCCTTCGCGGTTGTGTTCCAGGCTAGGCACCGCGCGATTGATCATCGGGCGGACAAGAATGATCGCCACAAGACCGGCGACAAGGCCAATTAGGACCGCATTGAAAAAGTCGATTTCGACAAGTTTCTTGACCCCCTTCAGAGCAATATAGGTCGTAAACGCCCACACCATGATCCCGATCATGAACGGGACAACCTTGCGCGCGGATTCCATCGGTTCGTCTTTGAAAAAGATCGTCCGCTTGAGAAAGAACAGGAACAAGGCCGCAATGATCCCGCCGGTGACGGGTGAAATGACCCAACTGGCGGCGATTTTGCCCATTGCGTCCCAGTTCACCACGTCCCATCCCGCGGCTGCAATGCCCGCGCCCATGACGCCGCCCACGATCGAATGTGTGGTCGAAACCGGCGCGCCCAGCCATGTGGCCGCGTTCAGCCAGATTGCCGCACCGGTCAATGCGCCCATCATGACCCAGACAAAGACTTGCGGATCTGCAACATCCGCAGGATCGATGATGCCTTTCTTTACGGTGCTCACGACGTCACCACCGGCAATAATCGCGCCTGCGGCCTCGAATATTGCGGCGATAACAATGGCCCCTGTCAGCGACAGCGCAAAAGATCCAACAGCAGGCCCGACATTGTTCGCCACATCGTTGGCACCGATATTGATGGCCATGTAGGCACCGATGACGGCAGCGGCGACCAGCAGATAGGACTGTTCGATATGCGCGAACTTGGACCCTGCGTAGATCATCACCGCCACAATGAAGAGGATCGCCGTTCCCAAGCGGCCAACTTCGGCGCGGCTCAGACCGGTCGCACTTTCGATAATCAAATAGTCTTTGGTTTTCATGCCTTGTCCCCCTTGGCCCCGAATTGGCCCCCGAATGCGCGCAAATTTATGCGCCACTGAAAACTGTCGTTCCTGCGTTTCGCAAGCTCTGTTCTGGAAAGCACAGTCAGGCCGGGCCCGCCATGAGGTGGATCAATTGGCCATATTTTTGGCGATCTGTGGCGTTTGTGCAGGAGAGGGCCAACTGCGTTTTTTGAGCGTCAAATCAGCAGTGGCCACTCTAACGCGACGTGCAGGTTCACAACTTGAGGAATTCACCCAGGACGGTGTTGAACAGGTGCGGCTTTTCAAGGTGCACCGCATGGGCACATCCGGGGATCACGGCAAGATTGGCATCCTTGATGGATTGCCACAAGTGCTCGGTCTGGCTCCATCGATATGTGCGATCATGATCACCCCAGATCACCAGTGTCTTTTGCGCGACATCGGGCAGATAAGACAACCCGTTCCATTCCTGCATGGCTGTCAGTCCGCTATGAATGGCTTGCAGGCTGCTGCGCTCTGCGATTGCGGCGCATTGCGCATAGGCCGATGCTGCCTCCCGCTCCAGAAACCAGGTGGCTGCAATACGGCGTGCGGTGGCGCGCGGTCCGTCGGCGCGCGCGCGTTCTTTGGAAACGCCGATCGATTCAAACCGCCCCGGCAAAACCCCGATCGCCCCCGTACCATAGAGGATCAGGCGGCTCACGCGTTCAGGGGCAAGCCGCGCCATTTCCTGCACGATCATGCCCCCCATGGAATGGCCCAGCACATGGAACTTTTCGACGCCTTTGTCGCTCAGATCGGCAAGGACCCATTTGGCAAAGTCGATGATGTTGTCGGGGGCCGCCAAATGCGCGTTTTCGCCATATCCGGGAAGATCCGGCGTGATCACGTTGTATTCGTCCCCAAGCGCGTCGCGCTGCCCCGTCCATTGCAGGCTGCCGCCCATGAACCCATGGACCAACACAAGCGTTTTCATTTGCGCGCACCCTGCACGATACGGTCAAGGATCATGGCGCAGAACAGGATCGCAAATCCGGCAAGGATACCCTGCCCGACATTGGCATATTGCAACGCTTCCAACACGTCCTCGCCCAGACCCTTGGCGCCGATCAGCGATGCCACCACAACCATCGCCAGCGACAGCATGATCGTCTGGTTGATCCCGGCGCGGATTGACGGGCTGGCCAGTGGCAAATCAACTTTGGTCAGCAGATACCATTTGTTGGCCCCGAATGAGATTGCAGCCTCGCGCACACTTTCGGGTACCCCACGCAAGCCCAATACCGTAAGGCGCACGACCGGCGTGCCACCGAAAATCATTGTGACAATCACAGCCGCCGGTTTACCCACGCCGAAAAAGGCGATCACCGGGACCATGAACACAAAGGCGGGCATGGTCTGCATGAAATCCATGATCGGCTGGATAAACGCGTAGAAACGTGGGCGACGGGCGGCGAACATGCCAAGCGGAATACCGATCACGATCGAAAGACACGCCGCCGTTCCAAGCAGCGCCAGTGTTGTCATTGCCTTTTCCCAGAACCCCAACAGGCCCATATAGGCCAGAAACGCCCCCGAAAAAATCGCGGCACGAATGCCTGCCGTCAGCCAGGTCAGCAATACGATCAGGCTGGCGATCACGATCCACGGTGTACTGACAAAAATCAGTTCCAGAGTGTCCAGCATCATCCGGATACCGTACGTCAAGACATCGAAAAACGCTTCGCTGTTGCGGACACACCAAGCGATGAAATCCTCAACCCAGGTTACTCCGGTCCGGCGGATAGCCTCGTCAGTCGGGAATTCAGTCAGCAGGGATATGCGGCCCGGAAAGCTGTAGTGCAGCATGGCCGCCACTGCGATCAGGATCATGAAAATGGCGCTGAGCACAATGTGGCTGACCGGCATGCCCGACCGGATTGTCCGGTCTGACAGCCATTCTGAAAATCTGGCCTCTAGCGCCCAGTTGGCCACCACGGCCTGCACTGCCTTGGCAACCAGCAGCGTGATCAGTCCGGCCAGCGCAATCCAGATGCCCTGATCGGCCAGCGCTGCGGCTTCGGCGCGAATGCCGCCGATGTTTGCTTCAAGGGATTCCACCGTGCGTTGGTAAACATCTATTTTGTCAGAATTGCTCTCGATAGCAGCCGCCAGTTGTTCGCGCCGCAGTTCCAGTGTGCCTTCGATTGACGCGATGCGTGCCATCGCGTCTGCCGCCAGATCACCGAACAGGCCACGCGCAATCTGCACCAAGGCCAGCGTTTCAATGATCAGGAACGGCAACGCCCAGGACCACAGCCCGCGCGCGCCGAACCAGACCGGCCCGAACAGCCCCGCCATCACGTTGAAAGTGGGCGTAAAGCGCGACGAAGCGCCGATCTTGTCAAAGTTCTGGATATAGTAATCAGGGCTGGTGCGTGTGAAGGTGCGGATGTTGTCGCGCCGCTCTTTGGCATAGGCGCGCGCGGCCTCTGTATCGGTGTCCTCAAGCGGGTTCACTGCTGTCGTGCTCATGATACTTCTGTCCCTTCGATCACAGTTCGCAGCAGATCTGCACGCGAAATGACGCCGATATCCTTGCCCCCGGATTCGACCAGGATCGCGCTTTCTTTGTCGATGGCAAGGTTGATCAGGGTGCTTAGCGTCTCGGCCTCATTGACGCGCGGTGCATCGGCGGCCAGTGGGCCATGCGCCTTGATATAGGCCTTGATCGGTTGCATCACCGCCGCTGCGTGCACCACCTTGAGACGGGAAATTCCGGCGACAAATTCGGCAACATAATCATCTGCCGGATGCATCACGATATCCTCGGCCGTTCCGACCTGCACCAGACGGCCATCGCGCATGATGGCGATGCGGTCGCCGATGCGCACGGCTTCATCCAGATCATGGGTGATGAAAACGGTGGTTTTCTTCAGAATCTGGCTAAGCCTGATAAACTCGTCCTGCAATTGCCGCCGGATCAGCGGATCAAGCGCGCTGAATGGTTCATCCATCAGCAGCACATCGGGGTTCGCGGCCAGCGCGCGCGCCAGCCCCACCCTTTGCTGCATGCCGCCAGACAACTCGTGTGCGAATTTGGACCCCCACGCCCCAAGTTCCACGATATCCAGAATGGCTGCCGCCTGGCGCATGCGTTCATTCTTGCTGACCTGCCGGATTTCAAGCGGCATCGCGACATTGTCCAGAACCGAGCGGTGCGGCATCAGCGCGAAATTCTGGAAAACCATGCCGATCTTGCGGTTGCGGAATGTTTGCAGCGCCTTGGGGTCCAGCGCCATGACATCCGTGCCCTCGATCAGGATCTTGCCGGCGGTCGGTTCCAGCAGCCGGTTGAAATGACGTACCAATGTCGATTTCCCGCTGCCCGACAGCCCCATGATGCAAAAGATTTCGCCACGTTTGACCGACAGGCTTACGCCGGCCACCCCGACGACAGCGTTGAATTCGGACAGAACCTCGGGCTTGCCCAGCCCGCGTTCGTGGATGGCCTGCAAAGCAGCGCCCGCATTGGCCCCGAAAATCTTCCAGACGTCGGAAATTTCTATAACGGTTTCATCGCTCATCGCGCAAAATGTCCAGGCTGGGGATCAGGGATAGAAACGGCACCGGTGTTGCCGGTGCCGCCAGTTGGCATTTTCAGCGGATCACAGACCCAGCCATGTATCGACGCGATCAGGGTTGTTTTCGACCCATTCGCGCGCCACCTCTGCCGGATCGCGGCCTTTGCCGCTGATTTCGTAGGCAAAGCTGGAAACATCATCGGCTGTCAGTGCAAAATTCGCAAAAAACTCGGCGATTGCAGGCGACCGGTCGGCCAGAGAGTTTGACCACGCAATCTGTACGTTTTTCAGCGCGTCTTTGGTGGCGACATTCGATTTCTGGAACCAATCTGGATCATCCGAAGGCTGGATCATCACATATTTCGCGGGATCAAACGTTGGCTCGGTCAGCATTTTGACGTCGAACATGTACCAGACAGCGTGTGGTTTGTAGCAGTAGAATGCATAACCTTCACCCTTGGCAATGCTGTCCTTGATCCGCGCTGTCTTGACGCTTTCTTCGGCGCGCACAGGTTCGATAAAGTCCATCAAGCCGTAATCGCGTGTCTTCACCTCGTTCACGTTGGCCGAAGCCCAACCCGGTGCACCGATCCACATTTCGCCCAGACCGTTCCCATCGCTGTCCATCAGTGCGGCCACATCCGGACGGCCCAGATCGGCGATATCGGTGATGTTGTTCGCCTCGCCAAAATCTTTCGAAACGCAAAAGCCCTGATTGCCTTCATAGGGGTTGGACGACAGCGTTACGGTACCCGCCTCGTCGACATATTTCTTGGTAAAGCTTTCCTGATTGGGCAGCCAGACATCGGGATGCACATCAATGTCACCCTTTCCCTGATCCATCGCCTGAAAAATCGTGGCGTTGTTGCCGGGCACATATTCAACCTTGCCGCCGATCCGCATTTCCACGACAGCCCCCAGCAGGTGGGCGATCGCCTGTGCACCCGTCCAGGACGGGACACCAATCTTGACTTCTTCCGACGCCAGCGCAGGCATCGCAAAGATGCCGACAGCCGCCGCAAGCCCCAGTGATTTAAAGGTCGTTTTCATATTTCTCTCCTATGTTGGATCGCGCCTTTTTTGGCATCAGTTTTCTTGTAATTCGGGAGTGTTGTTCACGCGCTTTTTTCGCAAACGTTTGGTTGGTTGGATTTCCGGTTCATGGGTTCAAGTCTAGATCAAGTCGTTTCCAGATCGCCAATTCGAACAAATCATCAAACTATTCCGGATTTGCATAAATGTGTATACTGGGCCGGACCGACTGGATGCGCGAAGGTGAAACGACATGGATCTGAACTGGCTGCGCGATTTCGAGTGTCTGGCGCGCACATTGAATTTCACGCGCGCGGCCAAGGAAAGAAACATTACGCAATCGGCTTTCAGCCGTAGAATCAAAGCCTTGGAAAGCTGGGTTGGGTTGCCGCTGATAAACCGCGCCACCTATCCGGTGCAGCTTACCGATAGCGGACAAAATTTCCTGCCGATCGCTATGGCCGCAATTTCACAACTGTCCGAAGCGCGCCAGTCGCTTCGTGATGCGGATATCGGTGACAGCCGGTTTATCCGGTTTTCGGTGCTGCACACGATTTCGGTGAATTTTCTGGCATCCAGGATCGAAGATTTGCAAACACAGCTTCCCGATCTTCGCACCCGCGTCATATCCGATTCCCTTAGCACCTGTTGCGAATTACTGGTCGAAGGCGCGGTCGATATTCTGCTGTGCTATTGCCACCATACAGTTTCGCCCAAGATCGATGAAACCGCATTTGAACGCAAAGACCTTTTGATAGACTGCCTGATCCCGGTGGCCGCCACAGAACCGGCGCGACGATTGGGGTGGAACCTGAACACGGGCGGTCGGTCACCGATCCCCTATCTGGCCTATGAAAGGTCATCCTTTCTGGGGATGGTCGTAGAGCAGACAGTGGATCGAAAAACCCTGAATGTCGAAACCGTCTATGTCGACGGGCTGGTCGAAGCGATCAAACGGCGTTTGCTGGCCGGTGGCGGGTTTGCCTGGATGCCGCAAACCGCAATCGCATCCGAACTGTCCAACGGGCAGCTTGTGCCCATCGGGAACGAAGAGTGGTGCGCCTCGCTGACAATCTCGGCGTTTTCAGATCCGGGTTCGCTTGATCAAACCGCGCTGGACCTGTGGAACCTGCTGTAATCTGCCCCCCACGCCAAATTTTGCCCGGATCACGCCTTTGGCGTTTTCCAAAACCGAGCGAAAACCTCTGCAACACCACGTCCCACCGGGCAGTCAGGCCCTGATAGCCCCGTCTTAATGCGCGATCATGACATGACGCACGGCTGTGTAATCTTCCAGCGCATACATCGACATGTCTTTGCCATATCCCGATTGCTTCAACCCGCCATGCGGCATTTCATTGACCAGCATGAAATGTGTATTGACCCATGTGCAGCCATAACGCATCCGCGCCGACACATCCATCGCGCGGCCCACATCCCTTGTCCAGACAGAGGACGCAAGCCCATAGTCACTGTCATTGGCCCAGTCCACGGCCTGATCGGCATCGGTGAACCGCGTAACAGAAACCACTGGGCCGAACACTTCGCGCTGCACAATCTCGTCCGTCTGAAGCGCGCCCGCAATCACGGTGGGCTGGAAATAAAAGCCCGATCCCTCATGCGACGATCCCCCCGTCGCAATTTCCATATGTTTGTGTTCGCGTGTGCGTTCCACAAAACTGGCAACGCGGTCGCGCTGGCGCATGGAAATAAGCGGCGGAATTTCGTTCAGCGTGTCATCGGAGTTGTCATAAACGATGCTGGCCGCGGCCGCGGACAGATCAGCCACAAGGTTGTCATATATTTTCGGACCGGCATAGATCCGGCAGGCAGCAGTACAATCCTGTCCTGCATTGTAATACCCGAACGCCTTAAGCCCTTCGACGACACGGCCAAGATCGGCATCATCAAACACGATCACCGGCGCTTTGCCGCCCAGTTCAAGATGCGTCCGCTTGACTGTTCTGGATGCGGCCTGCAGCACTTTCTTGCCTGTTGCCACATCGCCGGTGATTGAAACCATATCAACATCCGGATGGCTGATCAGCGTATTGCCTACGCTGGCACCCTGCCCGACGACCACGTTCACAACGCCTTCTGGCAGGATATCCGCCATCAGTTTCGCCAGCCGCAAAGCCGTTAGTGGCGTCTGTTCGGACGGTTTCAGAACCACGGTATTGCCCCCTGCAAGTGCCGGGGCCAGTTTCCAGGCCATCATCATCATCGGATAGTTCCATGGCGCAATCGACGCGACAACGCCAATAGGATCGCGGCGCACCATTGATGTGTGTCCCGCCATGTATTCCCCGGCTGCTGACGTGTGCATGTTGCGCACGGCACCTGCGAAGTATCGGAAGCAGTCTGCCACAGCGGGCACTTCGGCGGTGCGCACCTCGTTGATGGGTTTGCCGCAATTCAGCGCCTCAAGCTGCGCTAGTTCTTCTAGGTTCGCCTCAATCGCGTCCGCGATCGCCAGCAATTTTTCAGACCGTTCGGACGGGGTTGTGCGCCCCCATGTTCCAAAGGCCGCGCGCGCGGATGCCACGGCGCGGTCGATCTGGCCCGGATTGGCCTCGGGCAGCTTCAGAATAACCTCGCCGGTGCGGGGGTTCAAAACGTGTTCTTCTGTATCGGTTCCGGCCTCGAACGATGACCCGATCAGCATCTTGGTTTCCATGATGTCTCTTCCTTTGGTCCAGTTGCCTTGTTGAGTTACTTGCCTTGTCCGGCCACCGTGTCGGTGCCGCGTGTCAGATAATATGCCCCCAGTATCGGCAGGAATGTGACCAGCACGACGACCAGCGCGACCACGTTTGTCACCGGGCGTTCACGCGGTCTGACCAGTTCTTCCAGCATCCAGATCGGCAGCGTCTGTTGTTGTCCGGCCGTAAAGGTTGTCACGATGACCTCGTCAAATGACAGCGCAAAGGCCAGCATTCCACCCGCCAGCAATGCCGTCGAAATATTGGGCAGAATGACATGGCGGAACGTCTGGAAACTGTTGGCGCCAAGATCCATCGACGCTTCGATCAGGCTGCCCGAAACGCGGCGAAACCGTGCGACCGCATTGTTGTAGACAACGACGACACAGAACGTGGCGTGCCCCAGAACGATGGTCCAGAAACTGAACGGGATATCAGCCAGATTAAAGGCCGAGCGCAGTGAAATCCCCGTGATAATTCCGGGCAACGCAATCGGTAATATCACAAGCAACGAGATCGCCTCGCGGCCAAAAAACTTGGTCCGGCTGATCGCCGCGGCACAGAGCGTGCCAAGTATCAGAGCAATCACAGTTGAAATCGCAGCCACCTTCAGCGACAGGGCCAGCGCCGTCCAGACGTCGGGCCTGTGCCATGTAACGGCGAACCATTTGAGCGTCAGGCCGGGGGGCGGCCATTGATAGGATTTATCTTCGGTTGTGAACGCATAGACAAAGATCAACAGGATCGGCAGATGCATGAAGGCAAGGCCCAGCCCCGCCGCAATCTTCAATCCCCGTGGCGCGCGATCAGAGTGCATCAAATGCCCCCTGCCGTTTTGCAATCCACAGATAGACCGCCATCAAAAGAATGGGCACGACGGCAAAGGCGGCGGCAAGCGGGATGTTTCCCGCGGTGCCCTGATAAGCATAGACCGCCTGGCCGATAAACCGCCGCGAAGATCCGACGATCTGCGGAATGATGTAATCGCCCAATGTAAGGGAAAAGGTAAAGATTGATCCGGCGATCACACCGGGCAGCGCAAGCGGCAGCAACACATGGCGAAAGGTTTGCGACGGACGCGCGCCCAGATCACCGGACGCTTCCAGCATCGACACCGGCACACGTTCCAGCGATGCCTGTATCGGCAGGATCATGAACGGCAACCAGACGTAAAGAAACACCAGAAACGTGCCGGTGGCGCTGACCGAGAGGGAATTGCCGCCAATGACCGGAATGGACAGATAGGCGTTCAAAAGCCAGCTGAGGTGCAGGGTTTCAAACAGCCAGTTCAGGATGCCTTCTTTGGCAAGGATCAGTTTCCAGGAATAGACCTTGACCAGATAGCTGGACCAGAGCGGCATCATCACCCCGAGGTAGAATATCGCCTTCCATTTGCCACGGGCATAGCGCGCGGCGAAATAGGCGACGGGAAAGCCGATGATTGCTGCCGCGACACTGACAGCGGTGGCCATGACAACGGTGCGCACGATGATGTCGAAATTCGAAGGGCGGAACAATTCGCCATAGGTCTTGAGGGTGAATTCGTACTGGATCAGGCCGGAAAATTCGTCGATCGAAAAGAAGCTTTGCGCCAGCAGCGCAAACAGCGACCCAAGATAGATAATCCCAAGCCAAAGCGCGGGTGGCAGAATCAGCAAAAACACCAGCAACGAAGGGCGGCGCCATAATTCGTCGGAAATGCGTGACAGCACTCCGCCCTGATCAGCGATGACGGCCCGGTCGGTCATGCGCCCGCCATCACATGCAGATCTTCGCTGTTCCAGTCGACATGCACCGTGTCGCCGGCCTTTGGCACCACAGCGCCCTTGGGCAAAAGCATCGTCATCGCCACACCATGCACCTGCATGGATACCCGCGTTGCAGACCCCAGAAAACTGACGCTTCGAATACTGGCAGCATGCCCCGTTTCAGACAAGCGCACCGCCTCGGGGCGCAGGCTGCCGTGACCGTCAACACCTTTCAGTTCGCGCATCAATGCCGGTGGCAGCACATTGGACGAGCCCACGAAATCAGCCACAAACGGGACCGCAGGGCGATAATAGATATCTTCGGGCGATCCCAATTGCATGATCCGCCCTTCGTTGAACACCGCAACCCGGTCAGCCATCGACAGTGCCTCGCCCTGATCATGGGTCACGAATATAAATGTGATGCCAAGGCTGCGTTGCAAAGCCTTCAGTTCTTCCTGCATCTGTTCGCGTAATTTCAGGTCAAGCGCGCCCAACGGCTCATCCAGCAGCAGGGCGCGGGGTTCGTTTACCAGCGCGCGCGCCAAGGCAACCCGCTGCCGCTGCCCGCCTGACAGTTCAGAGGGCTTACGGTCGCCGTATCCGCCCAGCGCAACCATGCCCAACGCATCCTCGGCGGCTTTGTGACGTGCGCCTTTGGGCAAACCGGCGATCATCAGGCCGTAGGCGACATTGTCGCGCACATTCAGATGCGGGAACAGCGCATAGTCCTGAAAGACGGTGTTCACATTGCGTTTGTAGGGCGGGATGTTCTGCGCGACCTGACCGAATATGCGTATGTCGCCCTGAGTCGGTTGTTCGAACCCCGCAATCAGACGCAGGCACGTGGTTTTTCCCGAACCCGATGGGCCCAGCATGGCGAAAAATTCGCCTTCGGCGATATCAAGGTCAACACCGTCGACGGCTTTCACGTCGCCATAGTGGCGCGACACGCCGGAAAAGCGGATTGCAGATGTCATAGGGCTTCCAGTGATATGGCCCGCCACCACAGGCGGCGGGCACGTGTCGGGGTGGCGTTAGCGCCCGCCGATTACGCCGATGTAATCAGAAACCCAACGATAGTAAGGCACGCATTCACCCTGACTTTCACAGGACGAAACCGGCGTGGTCCAGAACTTGATACGTTCGAAATCGTCCAGCCCGTTCTTTGTGCACCCTTCCGCGGTCTGCATACCGCGCCCATCCGTACAGGCGGCGGGCACAGCGGGGTTTGCGCCGAACCACACAGAAAGGTCCGATTGCAGGTTGGAAGCCAGCGAATGTTCCATCCACATATAGCTGCAATTGGGGTTGGCCGCTTCGGCATGCATCATTGTCGTATCGGCCCAGCCGGTCGCGCCTTCTTGCGGGATCGTCGATGCCACGGCGGCATTGTCACCTTGCAACAGGTTCACCTGAAACGGCCAGCTTCCCGAGGCGGCCATGCCTTCGTTTTTGAAATCGTCGATCTGGATGAACGCGTCGTGCCAGTAACGGCTGACAATCTTGCGCTGTTCACGCAACAGATCCAGTGCGGCGGCATATTGTTCCGCGTTCAGTTCGTAAGGTGATGTGATCCCCAGTTCCGGTTGGTGAAACATCAGATAGTTTGCGGCATCCGCGATGTGGATCGGGCCGTCATAGGCTTGTACGCGGCCTTCGTTGGGCTGACCGTCCGGTAGATCCATCGGTTTGAACACAACATCCCAGCTTGTGGGCGGTTCGGGGAACACCTCGGTGGAATACATCAGAACGTTTGGACCCCACATATAGGGTGTCCCGTAATGGGTTCCGTTCGTGAAATGCCATGGCGCTTCTTTCAAACGGTCGTCCACAGTGGACCAGCTTGGGATCAGGTCGATATTGATCGGCTGCACCCGTTTGCCCGCGATCATCCGCAAAGACGCATCACCCGACGCAGTCACCAGATCAAATCCGCCTTCGTTCATCAGGGCGACCATTTCGTCGCTGGTGTTTGCGGTTTTAACGTTAACCATGCACCCGGTCCTTTCTTCAAAGCTGGTGATCCAGTCGAATTCGGCAACCGTTTCTCCGCGCTCAAGATATCCGGGCCAGGCGACAATGTTGACCTGTCCTTCGCCTTCACCAATTTCCGTTAATGCCGTTTGCGCAATGCCCTGCCCGGCGAAAACCAGACAAAGTGCCATTGCGGCACTTGATTTCAACAGTCCATTCATCTGCAATCTCCCCTGCAAGAACGATATGACAGCTTGGCGCCACCTTCTTGCGATAAAGCTTGCAGCAGAAAGACTGTTTTCGCCAATTCAATTCGCAGAATTATGATATCGGTTTTTCCGATATCTGTACGCTACACCCCAGAAGATAGTTTGTGCGCCTGTGCGATCGCCACAAATTCATGCGCGGCATCAGACAGTTTCGATCCCTTGCGCCAGACAAGGCCAACCTGCACGACCGGCAATGATCCGGACACATCGCGCGCCTCGATCCGGTCGCCCTCAAGCGACCACGGCCGGTACACAAGATCGGGCAAAAGCGCCACGCCGGAGCCGGTCGCGACCAGCGAACGGACAGCCTCGACCGAACGGGTCCGGAAGGCGATTTTGGGCCGGGTTCCGAGAACCGACAACAGCTTGACCGCCTCCTGTTCCATTTCATCGACATTCAGCACGATCAACGGTTCGTCCTTGAGGTCGGACAGGCTGATACTGTCCTGTTTCAAAAGCCGGTGCCCCAGCGGCATCCACAACCGATAGGGCGACACATCCAGCGCCTCGGCATGCAGTGCATAATTATCCGACATGCGCGACGTCATCATCACGGCCACATCCATTTCGCCGCCGATCAGCAAATGTTCAAGATATTCTCCGGACTCCTCGATGGCGGTGATTTCGACCTCGGGATAGGCTCGGGTAAACTTGGCCAGCAAATCGGATATTACATATCCTGCCACAAGCGAGGTCAGGCCCAGATGCAGTTTGCCCGGAGTGCTGCGGTCCTGTTTCTGAAAGGCCCGCCGCGCCTGCGACACCTCGGACAGAATGGTTGTAGCGTGCCGCAGGAACTGATGGCCCTGATGCGTTATGCGCAATCCGCGGGAATGGCGATCAAACAGCCTGACACCCAGATCGGCTTCCAGATCCTTGATGGCCTCTGTCACAGCACTTTGGGAAATAGACAGGGATTGCGACGCCGCACTGACAGACCCGTGTTCGGCCACGGAAACGAAATAGGTCAACTGGCGAAATGTGAATGACACGGCGGCAACATATCCCGAATTGAGTGGTTGGACGGTAGTATAGGCACTCTTTCATCCCAAGAGAAAGCGCCCGCCCAAGCCGTACGAAAACCCCGATCAGGCGCGCGCGCGCGCGCCGGATGGATCGTAAACGCAGTTTTCCACCACCTGTGCCGCGCGCATTTTATTGTGGATCTTGACCTGAAGTCGGGTTCCGTTCTTGGCAAATTCCTGAGGGACCAGCGCCATGGCAATGTCGTGGTTGCAATAATAAGAGAACCCGCCCGAGGTCACGCGCCCGATCAGCTTTCCATCCTGATACACGCCTTCATCCGCGATCACAGACGTCTCTCCATAGGGCAGTTTCAGCGTCACCAGAACCTGATGATTGCCGTCATTTTTCTGTTTGACCAAGGCATCCCGCCCGATAAATGTGCGATCTTCCATGACCACGAAGCGGTCCAGACCGGCCTCGAACGGGGTGATGTCCCGGCGTAGCTCTCGATTGATCGCACGATAGGATTTTTCCAGCCGCATCGACTCAAGCGCTTCAAGACCAAAGGGGTTCACCCCCGCCTTCAGCAACATATCGACCAGATGCCGGTTGTACCCGATCGGGTGATGCAGTTCCCAGCCCAGTTCGCCGGTATAGCTGATGCGCAGCAGGTGCACGTCCTTGGCATAACCCACTTCTCCCTTTTGCGCCGACATAAAGGGGAATGCCGGGGTGGAAAGATCGTTGTCGGTCAGCGGTTGCAGAATGCCACGCGCATTGGGTCCGGCCAGCGCGATCACACCCATCTGTTCCGACAAGTCCTCCATCTGCACCGATCCGTCATCCGGCAACAGACGCGACAGCCGGTCCCAGTTATAGACCTGCCCGTTGGGTGTACTGACAAGGTAAAAGTCGTTTTCGCTGTAGCGCACGACGGTGTATTCGCCATCGATGCCACCGCGGGTGTTGCAGACCACCGAAAGCGCGATACGTCCGATCCCGGGCAGTTTATTGGCCATGATTCCGTCAAGCCACGCGGCAGCCCCCAGCCCGCGTATGGTGAATTTTGTCATCGGCGACATCTCGATGAAACCGGCCGTTTCACGTGTGGTTTTCACCTCTGACTGGACGTATTTCATATGCGCGGTGTGCCGGAACCCCGCTTCGGGCACGGCCAGTTCCACAGAAGGGGCGAACCAACGCGGGAATTCGTAGCCGTTGAACGTGGTCCAGACAGCGCCCGCCACCGTCAGCAGATCATAAGACGGAACGGTCTTCATCGGGCGGGCAAAGGGATAGTCTTCGCCCGGAACATGGGCGTGCATATGGGTGCCCCACGTTCCGCGCACCTTGTCCATGGTCCAGCGTTTTGCGGCAAAATCACCAAAGCGGCGCGGATCGATCTCGGACATGTCAATGCCGGGGTCACCATTGATGATCCAGCGGGCAAGCCGCTCGCCCATGGTGCCGCCCCAAAGAATACCGCCGGGGACACCTTCGGCCAGCCACAAATTCCTGTGCCCCGGTGCCGGACCGCACAATGGCAATTCATCCGGGGTCATCTGAAACGGGCCACGTGTGTTGGCCTTGATGCCGACCTCACCCAAAGCGGGCACACGTTCAATCGCACGTTCCCACTGGGTTTCGACAGCTTCAAAATCTTCCGGCAACAGATCGGCACCGAAAGTTGGCGGCACACGGTCTTCGGCAAAAAGCTTGAGATCCTGTTCGAACTCATAAGGGCCAAACTGAAACCCGCCGACATCTTCCCGCAGGTACGCGCCATAATCCTCATCCCGTAAAATCGGAAATTCCGGCAACCCTTCCTTTCGACGCCGGATCAGTTCGGGCACCGGTTCGGTTGTCCAGTATTGATGCACAATCGGGATGCAAGGCAGGTCAAGCCCCACGCGCCGCGCGTTTTCGCGGGCATAGTTGCCCGTGGCAAATATCAGGTGATCACAGTTGATTTCGCCCTGATTGGTGAACACTTTCCACGACCCGTCCGGCATCGCCTCGTATCCGGTTGCTTCGGTGTTCTGGTAAATGCTGGCGCCCTTGTCGCGCGCCAGTTTGGCCAGACCCATAGTGATGTCGGCCGGATTGATATAGCCATCCTGATCATGCAGAAGGCCGCCGCGGATATCTTTGCTTTGCACCAGCAACGGATGCACCTTGGCCACTTCTTGGGGCTTTAGCAGGCGGCAGGGCACACCTGCGGCTTCGGCCACCGAGATATAGCTTTGGAATTCGTCCCAGCGTTTTTCTGTATTGGCAATCCGCAACTGGCCCACTTGTCGCAGGCCAACCGACGTACCCAGCGCGCGTTCAACCTCGCCATAAATGCGGATTGTTTCCATCGTCATCTTGGAAATCGAGTGGGACCGCACAAATGTCACCAGCAAACCCGCCGCATGCCAGGTTGATCCGGCGGTCAGTTGCGAACGCTCTAGCATCACGGCGTCGGTGCAGCCGTGCTTTGTCAGACCATAAAGAATAGACGCCCCGACACATCCGCCGCCGACAACAACCACCTGCGCATGTGATTTCATTCCATGGCTCCCCCAGCAATTTCCACTTAACCCGTTATCAAAGCCGCCTGCTGTTTTCACCAAAAATGTTAAAGCAGCGGCTGTGCCGCGATCACCTCTTGCAGTGTTGCGCGATGACCAACACAGGCTAACCCCGTTCCAGATGGCATCGGGGCAGCAGGGCCTCTACGCTGGGCAGGTCGCAAAGTCCGGTGCCTGCGGTGGCCATTGTCGCGCTGGCCGCCGCCACGCCCCATTGCAACGCCACATCCTGTGGGTGTCCGCGTGCAAGTGACAGCGTCAGGGCGCCGACAAAGGCATCGCCTGCGCCGATTTTGCTGACAACGGGAACCTGCGGCGCGCGGCATATGTAACATGCATCGGTGCTTACCAGGATCGAGCCTTCGGCGGCGCGGCCCGTCACAATGGTTCTGGCCACGCCCCGTGCAATCAGGGTTCGGGCAAACGCGATACTGTCGTCCATCGTATCAAGTGGGTGTCCTGCCGCCTGTTCGGCCTCTCGCTGGTCCAGCCGCAGTATGTGCAAAGGGGCCAAAGGCTGCGTGATCAGGCGCATCAAGGCACCCTTGGACGTATCGACAACCAGTTTTTGTGTGTGCGGTGCCAGCGCCGCGCGAATGCGATCCGGATAGGCATCGCCCAGCCCCGGCGAGACGCCACCGCTTAAGACCACGTAGCCGTCAGGAGCAGCCGCCGCCGTGATTTCAGCTATTAGGCGGTCGCCGTCTTGCGGTGTCAGGGTTTGCCCGGGAATGCTGAACCGGAATTGTTCACCGGTGCTGCTGTCTGTGACCGCAAAACTTTCGCGGGTTTCACCGCTGACTGCTACGGCGTGAACAGGCACGTTTTCCGCCTCGAGCAACTGCAACAACCGTTCACCCGAAACGCCACCAACGGCAATCAGGGCTTTGGCAGTGCCGCCCAGTTTGCAAATCGCCCGCGCGACATTCACACCGCCGCCGCCCGGATCGATCCTTGGCGCTTCGCAGTACAGCTTTGGTCCGGCGACGACCTGCGCCACCGATGTGGACAGATCAATCGCAGGGTTCAGCGTTATGGTTAGAATGTCTTGCAGAACATCTACCTTTCCGTTTCATGAATTGAATACCGTGGTCAGGAATATTTGCATAGAGAGAGCATAACAGCCCGGCATCGGCCCTACCCGCCTGAACGCTGGTATCTTTGACAGGACAAACCAGATGGAAGACCCCGAAAAACAATCTCTTGCACCGCTTTGGTTGCTGATTTTCCTTCAGGCCGGGATTTCCGCGTCAAGCCTTGTGGTCGAGATCGTGGCTGGGCGGATGATTGCACCCTATGTCGGAATGAGTCTTTACACATGGACGTCAATCATTGCGGTGGTTCTAGCGGGTTTTTCTGTCGGCCACTGGTGGGGCGGGCGGATCGCGGGGTACGAGACGGGCCGCGCGCTGCGGATCACGGGTTGGACAATGATTGCAGCCGCCTGCGCAACAGCCGGCGCAACCCTGTTGCTGCGGGCACTTGCGGGGCCGGTAATCGAAACCCTGTTGCATCCGCTGGCAGCCATTACGGCGCTCAGCATGCTTGCGTTCTTTTTGCCCTCGGTGTTTGCGGGTGTGCCTGCACCTGTCCTGACGGTGGCAGCGATGCGCGGGCGCGACCGTTCTGAACGGGCACTGGGCGCGATGTTTGCGGCAGGTGCGATCGGGGCGATTGTCGGAACACTGGCGGCGGGGTTCCTATTCGTGCCTTGGATGGGGTCTGTGGCGACCCTACTTGTGATTGCCGCGATCTATGCAATGGCGGCACTCACATTGTTCTGGCTTGGCGGGGCTACGTCGCGTGAAATGACGATCTCGCTGGGCGGGATCGCAGCCGTCTGCCTTATCGGCATCGGCGCTTTCAGCCTGCCTTCGGTTTGTGATCGGGAAAGCAGCTATTACTGCATCAGGACTGTCGCCATGTCAGACGATCCGAACGACCCGGTCAACCTAATGGTGGTGGATCATCTGGCCCATGGCATAAGCAACCGCAACACGCCACGGGTGATGTTTACCGAACATGCCGCCATGCTGGATGCCTTGCCCCGCATGCGGATGGAACGAACCGATTTCACGTCTTTCCACATTGGCGGTGGGTCTTATTCGGTACCGCGGGCCTGGGCGGACCGGGGGATAACCGGCATCACAATCGCCGAAATTGATCCCGAAGTCACCGCCGTGGCAGCAGAGCATTTCTGGTTCGATCGCGATACGGCGACAATCCTTCACAACGATGCGCGACGGGCCTTGCGTGGCAGCACCGGGAAGTTCGATGTCATCGTCGGGGATGCTTTTACCGACATCGCGGTTCCCGAGCACCTTGTCACGCTCGAATTCCTTGATCTGGTCGCCGACCGGCTAGAACCCGGCGGCGTCTTTGCGATGAACCTTATCGACAATGTCGACAGGCTGGATGCGCTGTCAGCGGTGATTGTGACATTGCGCGAAGTCTTTGCCAGCGTGGAAGTCTGGACCGTGGCCAGTGCCCCTGTAACCGGGGAACGCCGTGTGTTTGTTTTGCTGGCCAGCGACCAAGACAGCCCGGTATCCGCGATCGAAACGGCGGCACCAGACAGAACCCGGTTTCAGCCGCTGGACCCCGGATTTATCGACAATATTCTACACCGGAAGACCGCCCAAATTCTGACGGATGATCACGCGCCACTGACGCATCTCATGGGCCTTGATCGCGTGGTGGACTGACGCGGCACTAACAGGCGCGGTCTGGCGAACAGCGGAAACCAAACCGCACCGCATCAACCTAGCTGTCGAACCCTTCCAGATAGGCAACCAGTATGTCCAGCGCGGCCTGCAAATCGCGTTTCGCAATCATCTCGGTCACGGTGTGGATATAGCGGGTGCCAACGACGATCCCGATCGCGCGCGCGCCTGCGGCAGCCTGTTGCGCGGCAGCACCGTCCTGTCCGCCTGCGGCCAGCATCGTGCGCTGGAACGGGATTTTCCTGCGCAGGGCCAGCGCCTCGATGTCGCGCACCAGTTCCGCATCGGCGATAAAGCTGCTGTCGCGCACGTGCAGGCCGAACCCCTTGCCCAATTGCGTGGTTGCCATGTGATCGGGCACGCCGGGCGTGTCGCAGGCCAAGGTGGTGTCGATCCCCAATCCGATATCGGGCCGCACACGGTAGGCCGCCGTGCGCGCGCCGCGAAGGCCCACTTCTTCCTGACAGGTAAAGGCCACGTGAATTTCCGCGCCGCGGCCCTTTTTGCCCAGTTTGCGGATCGCCTCGATCCCCAGCCAGCAGGCCACGCGGTTGTCCAGCGCCTTGGACACGAACCGGTCGCCCATTTCGACAAAGGGTTCATCCATGACGACATAGTCACCGACCTTGACCACGTCCTTGGCCTTTTCACCCAGTCCGATATCGACAAAAAACTCGCCGACTTCGGGTATTTTCTTGCGATCTTCGGGCGAGGAAATATGGATGGGCTTGCCACCCGGGTTCATTACGCCTTTCAGATCGCCATCATCGGTGCACACCAGCACCCGACGCGAGAACAGATTGCGCGGATCGAACCCGCCAACCGGTTGCAGGTACAGGAACCCGTCTTTCGAGATATGACTGACCAGAAATCCGATTTCATCCATGTGACACAGCAGCATCACCTTGGGCGCGTCTTCGGTCCCGTGGGCATCGCGCCGACAGATCAGCGATCCCATCGCGTCGGTTTCGACGTTGTCGAACATGCCCTTGATTTCCGACGTGATCAGATCGCGCACGCGGTTTTCGCGCCCCGGCACGCCCGGCATTTCGCAAAGCCGTTTCAGCAAATCAGTGTTCATCGGTTTTCCTTTTGGTCAGTTTTATCAGGGTGTCGCGTGCGTATCGGAAAATGTAAATACGCGCCATGCGCTGCTCCCCGCGATGCCCTGCCGCATCCGGACGCGCGGCGTTTGGGTCATTTCATAAAGAACGGATGCAAATGTGCTGGACCCGCCATTGGTTTTGGCGCGCATACAGATCGGCGCATCTGCATCATCGAAAACCGATTGCAGACGGGCGACCGTATCAATCGCATCCTTGCGCGTGTGCAACCAGTCCAGCCGCGTGCGCGAGCTTTTGTTGAACCCCGCCGCATCCAGCCGCGCCTGCGCGCTGTCATCCACATCACCATTGGCCAGAGGATGGTTGGTGTGCAGCAGCACGCCATCCGGCGGCAACGGCAAGGGCGCGCAGGACAGGGCCGAACATTCGACCGAAGAAATGCCATCGATTGCCGCAAGCGCGTAATGCTGCCCGCTGGCGTGCCCGACACCACGCAAACGCGCCAGAGCGTCCGCACGGTTGCGCGCGCCAAGAGCGTGGCGCAACGCCATCGCCACTGGCAAACCGTCCGCTGCATGGCGCAACATCAACAACGTATTGACGGCTGGTTTGGCAGGCTTGATGGTCAAAAGCGCGGGTTCAGGCGGATCAGTTTGCAAGGCGTCCGACGCAGCCGAAGGGCACTGTGTTTTGGCAAACAGTAAGAGGTAATGTACCGCCCTGCCCGCCACTGGCTGGCTTTCCAGAACAGCGAACGATAAGTCCGATACCGCATACATTGCCGAATTGACGCGTGACTTCCCGCTGAGTGTGCTATTTATGAAATTACTGTGGACAGGGTTTTTGAGGCGATCTGAATGTCGGTGATACGTCAGTTTTTGTTGGGCGCTCTGGTTCTGGGCGCCGCGCTGTTCATCTGGATCCGCTACGTCCCGGAAGCCCGGCCCTTTCTGGATCGCATCGGGGTGCTTTCGCTTCTTGGGATCGAGGATGAACAGCAACGCAGCGATCAGGCCGCTGACGCAATGCGCCCTGTTTCGGTGCCAGTTCAGGTAAAGGTATCCACTGTCACGGCAACGGTCAGCGCGGATGAAGTGACGGCCATCGGGGATGGCCGTGCCTTGCGCAGCGTGACGGTACGATCCGACACTGTGGGCAAGATAACAGACATTGCCCTGAGGGCAGGTAATCGCGTCGAGGAAGGCGCAGTGATGATCCGGCTGGAAAACGAAGCCGAGGCAATCGCGCTGGAACGCGCCCAGATCACTTTGGACAACGCGATTTCAGAAGCAGAACGCGTAAAGCAGTTGCAACGAACCGGCGCCGTCACCGAAGTTCGGGCTCGCGAGGTTGAACTGGCCTTGCGGACGGCGGAACTGGCCCTCAGACAGGCCCAGTTCGATCTGGAACAACGCCGGATCGTCGCGCCAATTTCCGGTTGGGTCGGCCTGATCGACATAGAAGTCGGCGATCGGGTCACGGCGCAGGAAGCCCTGATATCCATCACTGATCGCTCTGAAATTCTGATCGACTTCAGAGTGCCGGAACGCGTGATCAGCGGCATCAAGATCGGGTTGCCGGTCAAAATCATGCCCTTGGGTTTGCGTGATGTGGTCTTGCAGGGCAAGATCAGCGCAATCGATACAATCGTAGATCGCGCCAGCCGGACCCTGCGCGTGCAGGCGCGCGTTGAAAACGCGAACGATCTGTTGCGGGTCGGTATGGCCTTCAAGGTCGGCCTGAGCTTTCCCGGAGAGACATTGTTGTCCGTTGATCCGCTTGCCCTGCAATGGTCCAGCGAGGGCGCGTTTGTGTGGGTTGTGCGTGACGGCAAGGCCCAGCCGGTGAATGTCACGATCCGGCAGCGTAACAGCGATCAGGTGCTGGTCGAGGGCCTGCTGACACCCGGTGAACAGGTGGTGACGGAAGGCGTGCAAAGCCTGCAAACGGGACGCGAGATTATTGTCAGCGACCAAAGCACTGCGCTTGGCGTCGCCTTGCCGTCCCAAACTCTTTAACGGGGGGCGCACCATGGCATCCTTTACCGGAAAGAGCACCGCCTTTGGTTCGGGAACCGCGCTTTTTGTGCGGCGTCCCATCCTAGCTTTCGTGTTGAACGCGCTGATTGTACTGGCCGGCGTCGCCGGGCTTTTTGGTGCCGAGATACGCGAGCTTCCCAATGTTGGCCGACCCGTTGTAACCATAACAACGCCCTTCCCCGGCGCATCGCCTGAAACGGTGGATCAGGAACTGACCGGCCGCATCGAAGGGGCCGTCGGGCGGGTGTCCGGCGTGCGCACAATCTCTTCAAACTCCCGCTATACCCGCAGCCGTGTTACGGTGGAATTCGAAGAAAACGTTGAAATAGACGTGGCCGCTACCGACATTCGCGATGCCGTTTCGCGCATCGTGAACGATCTTCCCGACAATGCGGAAAACCCGCAGATCGTAAAGGCAGACGCCAACGCCGACCCGATCATGCGCATTGCCGTCACCTCGTCCGGGCGCTCACCGCAGGAACTGACGCAAATTGTCGAAGAACGGGTGCTGGACCGCCTGATCTCTATCAACGGGGTTGCCGACCTTCAGGTCTATGGTGATCGTCAGCCCATATTCCGCGTCGATATCGACCAACTGGAAATGGCAAGCAGGGGCCTGACCCTTGCAGACATGCGAAATGCATTGTCGGACGTATCCTATGACGCGCCCGCCGGCGACCTGTCCAGCACGCAGCAATCGATCAACGTGCGCACCACGGCCACCGTCGCCACCGCCGAAGCATTCGAAGCGCTGAAGCTGGCCGACGACGTCACGGTTGGGGATGTTGCCCGCGTCACACTTGGCCCTGCGCCAAATGAAACGGTGCTGCGGGCAAATGGCAATCTCGGTCTGGGCATGGGTGTTATCAGACAGGCAACATCAAACACGCTCGAAATTTCGGCAGCGGTGCGCAAAGTTGTTGCTGATCTGAACGATACCCTGCCCGAGGACGTCAACATCTTCGTCACATCCGATGATGCGCTGTTTATCCAGGGGGCCATCGACGAGGTTTTGAAAACACTTGGCCTTGCGGTGCTGATTGTGGTTGCGGTGATCTTTGTGTTTCTTCGGGATGCGCGCGCCACGCTGATACCTGCCCTGACATTGCCTGTGGCCCTGATCGGAACTGTCGCTGCGATCTATCTGGTGGGTTTCTCGATCAACATCCTGACCCTGCTGGCTTTGGTTCTTGCCACCGGAATAGTGGTGGATGATGCCATTGTGGTTCTTGAAAACATCGTGCGTCGCCGTGCCGACGGGATGGGGCCGCGCGCCGCCGCCGTATTGGGGACACAGCAGGTGTTCTTCGCGGTTGTCACCACTACCGCAACCCTTGCGGCGGTTTTCATACCGTTATCTTTTCTTCCGGGGCAAGCCGGTGGCCTGTTCCGCGAATTCGGCTTTACCCTGGCGATTGCCGTCATGCTGTCTTCGGTTGTAGCCCTGTCGCTTTGCCCGGTACTAGCCAGCCGCCTGTTGACGCAGGACGCCGCCAAAAAACGCGGGCCGCTGGTCTGGCTGGGCGACAGGCTGGTTGCGCTTTACGGGGCAAGCCTGCGCGCAGCGCTTGCAGCGCCTTTGGTCATTGTTCTTGTTGCCGCGCTGTTCGCGACCACTGCCGTTCTGGTTTCAAATGGCATCAAACAGGAACTGACCCCGGCAGAAGACCGCGCTGTGGCACTGTTGCGCGTGACTGCTCCACAGGGGGTATCCCTCGATTACACAACAAGAAAGATGCAGGAAATAGAAGACGCCGTGCAGCCGTTGCGCGCGTCGGGTGAAATTACCAATGTGTTCTCAATCACTGGTTTTGGCGCGGAAAACCGCGGCTTCATGGTGTTTACCCTCGCAAAATGGGAAGAACGTGCCCGCGCCCAAAGCGAAATAGTCGACGACATCAATGCAAAACTTCGCGAAATCATCGGCGTGCGGACATTCGCGATTCAGCCCAACAGTCTGGGCATCCGTGGCGCCGGGCGTGGCCTAAGCTTTGCGGTGACCGGTGACAGTTATGCCCAACTGGCCGAGGTGGCACAGCAACTGGTGAGCAGATTACAGCAGAACGAAGCCATGGGTCAGGTGCGGCTGGAGTACGAAACCACACAGCCGCAGATTTTTATCGAGATCAATCGCGCCCTCGCGTCGGATTTGGGAATCGACATTACCGGCCTGGGCGAAGCGTTGCGCGCGGTTCTGGATGGCAACAGCATCGGGTCGGTTTTTATCGATGACGCCAGCTTTGATGTGCAGATGCTTTCGACCAGCACACCGGTCAACGACCCCAATGATCTGGAGAACATATTCGTACAGACCGGCAGCGGCCTTATGGTTCCGATGTCCAGTTTTGTGAAACTGGAAGAACGTCCGGTGGCCCCGGAATTAAGCCGCGAAGGGCAAAACCGGTCGGTGGAAATATCTGCCGGGCTAACGCCGCGAATGTCGCTGGGCGATGCGATGGAAGAGGTGCGCCAAATCGCCGACGATCTTCTGGCCGAGGAAAACCGGATTGTGCCGCTTGCCGAAGCCGCCACGCTGGACCAGACGAATTCAGGGCTTTTGCTGACATTCGGCTTTGCCATTCTTGTCGTCCTGCTGGTTCTGGCGGCCCAGTTCGAAAGCTTTGTGTCAGCCGTTGTGGTCATGGCCACGGTGCCTATCGGGCTTGCGTGTGCGGCTTTTGCGCTTCTGTTTACCGGCCTTAGCCTGAATGTCTACAGTCAGATCGGGCTTGTCATGCTGATCGGGATCATGGCCAAGAACGGTATCCTGATTGTCGAATTTGCCAACCAGTTGCGCGACAAGGGTCAGGACGTGCGCAGCGCGATCTATGATGCCTCTACGATCCGTCTTCGCCCCGTAATGATGACCATGACATCAACAGTTTTTGGCGGTGTCCCGTTGATCCTGTCATCCGGTGCTGGGGCGGAAGCGCGCGAGGCGCTGGGATGGGTCATCGTCGGCGGGCTGGGCCTGGCGACGATTTCAACCCTTTATCTGACACCGGTTGCCTATCTTTTGCTGGCCGGACTGTCCAAACCGCGCAAGGCTGAGGAAGAGCGGCTTGAAAGGGAACTGGGCGAAGCCGAGGCGATCTAGAGGGCAGCAAACTGGCGCATGTCCGATGCAATCCGCCGCATTGACGCAAAACCATGCCTGTCTGATGGTTTCGCTGCAGTAGACGCGGCGCATGACGCGGTCGGGAAATGCCCGTGCGTGCCGGACAAGACACAGGAGCGGATATGAAAATTGCAAGTGTCACCTCGCCAGTGCGCGGCGGAACAGACGCGCTCCTGTCCGAAGTTGCCAACCTGTTGCAGGCGCAGGGCATGTCGCTTGCAGGCATCGTCAAGGATTTTGGCTATGCAGGTGTTTTCGAAAACGGGTGCGATACGAAGGTGCGGATTCTGCCAGAAGGTCCGGTGACCAAAATCACACAGGATCTGGGTGCCGGTTCTGATGCCTGCCGCCTTGATCCCGGCGCGATCGCCCAAGCCGTTGCCTCGGTCGAGTCAGGTGCATTGGAAGACGCCGATCTGTTCATACTCAACAAATTCGGCCCCGAGGAAGCGGCCGGCCGCGGGTTTTGCAGCGCCATCGGCGCAGCGATAGAGCTCGACATACCTGTGCTTGTCGGAGTGGGCGTGGCAAGCAAGTCAGCATTTAAAGATTTCACCGGCGGTCTGGCCACGGCGATTGAACCGCAGACCGACGCCATAATCGCGTGGCTGCGCGACAACGCATCTTAGGCAGCGCTTTGGCGCATTGGAAAAGGTCTGCATCGCGCGGTTCGAACAGGTTTTGCGCTGGAGGTTTTACGAAAGCTGTTTTCCGCAGTTCCCGCCTTTTCGGTCTGCGCGGCCTTCTATCGCAAGCCCGGCAAGACCTGCGTTTGCAGCCCGTCAGACAGATAACCGTGGCGTCTCTTAACGCTCCGCCCTACCGGAAACCAACGCTAGGACCTCAGCTTTGAGTTGGCCTCAAAAAGACCTTACCTGACCAGAAAGCCTTACGTCGGACGCGGCGTCCAGCGCTTCGCGTATGGCACCGATCGACCAACCGTCGTTCATAAGCTTTTGCTCAATCTCTTTTTCGGAAATTCCACGATACAGATGGCTGATTACAAATGCCAATTGGTTCACTACCTTGGATTTATTCATTACTACACCTCGGAAACAACTTGTTACCAAGTCACAATACCACATTTTTCAAGGCATTTTGTCGCTATCTGGGAAACAGTATGTTCTTCGCGCACGTGAATTCGAACCTGCTTCAGTCTGCCCGCTTCAAAAGACACACCCAGCCTTTATCAGGACAGAACAAGCCCGGCGGAAAAAGCGCGGGATGCCAATGTGGCCCTCAACCGGAATACTATACTGAAATTATGTCTTGATCTCGATCTGTGATATGCTGTCGTGAGGCTGCGTGAACCGTCGCCTGAACCGTTTTCGCATTGCTGGAAGGCGAGATGATGGCACAAACCGAATTCGACGCCTGGAGCGCCGGCCAAAGCTACGAACATTACATGGGCAGATGGAGCCGCAAGATCGCGGCAAAGTTCGTCAACTGGGTCGATCCGCCCGCGAATGCAGACTGGCTGGAAATCGGATGCGGAACCGGCGCCCTGACCGAAGCAATTCTGGCGGCGGCAAGACCCCGCTCCATTCTTTCAACGGACCAATCCAAAGATTTCGTTGCCCATGCCAAAGCAGAGATTTCGGATGACAGGGCTGACTTTGCAGTTGCCAGCGCCGACCACCTGCCTTGTATGGACACATCAGCAGATATTGTAACATCGGGGCTGGTCCTGAACTTCATCGCCGACAAGAAAGCTGCTTTTGCCGAAATGAAACGCGTCTTGCGTCCGGATGGATTGGTGGCGTTTTACGTGTGGGATTACCCCGGCGGCGGCATGGGCTTCATTGATGCATTTTGGAAGGCCGCCGCCGAACTTGATCCTGACGCGGTAGAACTGGACGAAAGCGCAAGATTTCCGTTTTGTCAGAAAGACGGGCTGGCCAATATTTGCCGCGATGCAGGGATGGCAAAAGCACAGATCACGTCAATCGAGGTCGAGTCCCGGTTTCCGGATTTCGAAGCATTCTGGCACCCTTTCACCCTGGGCGCAGGCCCTGCGCCGGGCTATGTCAAAAGCTTGTCCGAAGATCGCAAGCAGCGCCTGAAGGATCATCTGGCTGCAAAAATAGATAGGGGCGCGCATGTCACCCTTCCAGCACGGGCATGGGCAGTAAAGGCAAAATGGCCCACTTGAAACAGCGGGTGACGCGGTCCGGTTTGCCAACGTTTCAAGCCCCAGACATCTGTGCCGCGGACGACAGATCATAGATTTCATGCGCAACACCAGACGGGACGGGCGCGTTTGATGCGAACCGGAAAATCGTCGGGACCAGAGGATGTTCAGAACGCATTTTTGCGGATTTTTGCGCGCCCGATATCCGGCGTCATCGGTGCAGTTGCGCCGTTCAAATTGAAGGCGCGATACCCGCCAAACCACTAACCTATTGCAAATAAAGAAGTTTAAGAGCATCATTCAGAATCTGTATAAGACAACAAATTATTTTCGACCTGATATCGTTTTAGGGCTGGGGGATCAGTTCTACTGACAACTCGGCCGCCTGCGAAAAAACCTGGGCACTTTCCAGCTTTAGGCGCAGATATACTGGAGTTTGTTCATGAAGAATTTTCGGCGTGTTTTTGGTTTGCTGTTTATCGGCGTCTTGAGTGCGGGCGCGGTACCCGTCTGGGCGCAGGCCATCGGAAAGGTGACAAGCGTTTCGCAGGGCGCGACCGTTACCCAGGCAAACGCGACCAAAAGACTGGTTTCAAAGGCCGACATCATGGAAGGCGATTTGATCAGAACGGATGGCAGCGGCCAGGTGCAAATCGTTTTTGCAGACCGGACACGCGTTGTCGTCGGCCCCGCATCAGAACTTCAGATCGAAGAATTCACCCGGTCCACCGGCGAAAAGGCCAGCCGGTTTGCCGTTCAGGCCGTGGGGGGTACATTTCGTTTTCTGACGGGTCGCAGCCCCAAGGCCGCATATGAACTGCGCACACCGACCGCAACCATGGGTATTCGCGGGACCGAATTCGATTTCACAGTTGATAGCCGCCGTTTGACCAATCTGGTCACGTTTTCCGGCGAGGTCAGGATTTGCACCCGCACCAACTCGTGTGCACGGGTGTCCGGCGGGTGCGCAGTTGTAACCGCCAATCGTGGCCGCATTGTCCAGCCCGACACACCAGAAAACAAAGCCAGTTTGATAGTGGAAAACTTTCCGTTCGTTCTTTCGCAGGAATCGCTGGCCAGCGATTACCGCGTACGCGTTGAATCCTGCGGCGAGGTCGGAAAAACAGTGACCACCCAGACAACCGTTCCACAAAAAAGCCGCGACCGTTTTGAAGGCGGCGGCGACCCGGATGCGCGCGGCGATACACGGGGCGGAGACGAACGAGGAGGCGGTTATGACGAGGGAGCCGACGAAAATTGACGCGTTCGGGTGGTTTTCTTTCGGTCGTTTTCTAGGTCATGAACAGAACGCCGTTTATCCTTGGGTTCGTGCTTCTGATTGGCCTGATGGTCATCCGGATTCTGGATCCCTATCCGGTCAAGGCGGGGCGCGATTTCTACTTTGACAGCCTGCAACAGATAAAACCCCGAGCCTATCAGGATGTCGGAGTGCGCATTGTCGACATCGACGAAGCTTCCCTGCGCGAGTTGGGACAGTGGCCATGGCCACGCGATATGCTTGCCGATCTGGTCACGCAACTCCAATCCTACGGCGCTGCGGTTGTCGTGTTTGACGTGCTGTTTGTGGAAAAAGATCGGTACTCACCGTCCAATCTGCTTGAGCGGAACACGTTTTCGGGGCTGACCTTGCCAGACGGGGCCCGCGAGAACCTGCTGCAAATTGATTTTGACGC
The DNA here is from genome assembly GCF_051013555.1 of Sulfitobacter sp. TBRI5. NCBI lineage: Bacteria > Pseudomonadati > Pseudomonadota > Alphaproteobacteria > Rhodobacterales > Roseobacteraceae > Sulfitobacter > Sulfitobacter sp. TBRI5. The sequence continues at coordinate 4,034,871 of NZ_CP112884.1, forward strand.
GGTGTTTGCCGAAACCTTTGCGAACATTCCTGTCGTGTTGGGCACGGCGCAGACCCCCGAAACCGGAAAGCCAACCGAAACCGCGGTGGCCGAGGTGATCGAATTCGGCGAAAATCTGATTGATGTGCTGCCGCGGATGGGCGCATCAACTTCGATCATTCCGGTTCTGAAAGACGCCGCAGCCGGCATCGGCAGCGTTAGTGTGGAAGGCTATGGGCAGACCAGCGTTATTCGCACCGTCCCCCTGATCTGGAACGGCTCACAAGGCCCGATGCCCAGCCTCGCTTTGGAAGCGTTGCGTGTGGCGCTTGGTGAAACCTCCTATATTCTGTGGGGAACCGAAGGCACATTGGGCAGTGTTTCGGCCGTGGGTGTGGGCGAAATTGACATTCCGACACTGTTTGACGGCCAGATTTGGGTGAAATTCCGGTCATATCAACCCGACCTATATGTTTCAGCACATCAGGTGCTGGATGAAACATATGACCCCGCTCTTGCCGAAAAACTGCAAAATACGATTGTATTTGTCGGATCTTCGGCGGCGGGTCTTCTCGATATCCGCGCCACTGCCCTTCGGCAAAGTGTTCCGGGTGTTTCGATCCACGCGCAGATCGTCGAACAAATCTTGCTGGGCACATATCTGAAACGCACCGACTGGATTCAGGGCGTCGAAATCCTCACCCTGATCCTGCTTGGCCTGATCGTTCTCTATCGCATGACATTGTCGGGGCCCATCTGGTCGTTTGTGACCGGTTTTTTCAGCGCCTTTATTGTGGTGATCGCCAGTTGGGTCGCTTACGCGACGCAGGGCATTCTGTTTGACGCGACATTTCCTCTGGTTGGGGGGTTCTTGGCGTTTGCCACCGTTGCGGGGTACCAGTTCGTGATCACGGACTATGACAAACGCCAGATCAGGCTCAGTTTCTCAAAATATGTTGCACCAACCGTTTTGGAGCAGATCGAAAAAAGCCGATACCAGCTTGAACTGGGGGGCATCACCAAGCCGGTGACTGTGATGTTTTGCGATATCCGTGATTTTACAACACTTTCGGAAACGGTAGAGGCATCGGACCTTGTTGCGCTGCTGAACGGCCTGTTTGACAAACTCAGCTTTGAAATCCTAGATCAGGAAGGCACGATCGACAAGTTCATCGGCGATTCCGTGATGGCCTTCTGGAACGCACCGATTGAAACGCCGGATCACGCTGCGCGCGCGTGCCGGGCGGCCATCCAGATGCGAACTGCGATCAAGGACTTCAATCAAAGCAAACCCGGTTCACCCATCCGGATCGCTATCGGCATCAACTCGGGGAACGCTTGTGTCGGCAATGTCGGATCCCGCAAACGCTTTGATTATTCGGTCATCGGCGATACCGTGAATGTCGCCTCTCGTGTCGAAACCACGTGCCGTCATGTGGGCTTTGATATCGTGGCCACGGCCCGGACGGTCCAAATGGCACCAGACATCGCATGCCTTTATTCCGGCATTGTCGATCTGAAGGGCAAAACCGATCTGACCCGGATTTTCATCATTCTGGGCGACAGCACCTTCGCCCAGAGTGACGATTTCAAAAAGCTGAAAACCGATCACGACCTATTGGTGAAAGCCATATCTTCGGGTCTGGATCAGGCCACAATCGCGGACCGCCTTGATATCTGCATGTCGCACGCCCGGAACGCAGGTGTTGATCTGGTCGAATTCTATGAAAAAATTCCCGGCAGGTATGATGATTTCAGGGCTATCGACCAGGTTGAACCGCTACAGGAACGCGCCTGAATACGGCTGAATCAGGTAGAGATGCCTGAAAAACAATCGCGTTTTTGTTTCCAAACCCGTGACGAACAGTTTCCGGCAAAGGGGAGCCACCGAGGCGCCTCGACAGCCAAAATCTCATTTTTCTATTTATATACAGATACTTGAATGGAAATCAAATGCACCAGACGGTTTCTGAGAATTCACTTTCGTTGTATCCAGACCTGCTATCCTTCCAATAACAGTAGAAAAACTCTGCATTTTCTGCTTAAGATTGTTCCGGACCTCTTGATAGCGTTAAGTGGTCCGAAACCCGTGGGGGCGGGCGATATGAAACGGATGTATTGGGTATTTTGTGCATGTTTGCTGCCAGCACCTAATGGTGTTTCGGCGGCTTTGCAGGTGTTCACGAACAAAGCTGACTTTCTTGCTGCGGCCGGACCGGATGCCGTGACCGAAGATTTTTCGACTGCGCCCTTGGGTACGATCTTTTCCGGCGAAACACCAATGCTTGGCACCCTTCGGTTCTCGTATGAGGGCGGGCCCGATGACGGCAACGGCGACCCGTTTAACGGGCAACCGCTGGTCAAGAACAACGGTGACGTCAACGGAACGCGCGAGTTCATGGGCGAAGTCAACGCAGACGGAACGCCATCAGGCCTGCATTATTTCATGTTTCCCGAAGCTATGTTCGCGTTCGGCGGCGATTTCGACGGTGCCGTCACCGGTTCTTTCCTGACGGTGTCCGCCGCAGGGCAGACGGTAAATCTTTCGACTTACCTGCCGCGGCCCGGCACCGGTTTTTTTGGGTTCACATCGTCAATACCTTTTGAATCGATCACGTTCGGAAGCCAAAAGTCGACAGGAAGCGAAGTGTTTCGCCTTGATGATGTTGTATACGCGCCACCAGAGCCTGAGCCCGAGGTATCGCCAGTGCCTTTGCCGGCAAGTTTCTGGTTCTTGTTCGCAGGCGCGGGATTGTTCGCGTCCATGCGCAAGTTTCGTTTGCAAAAAAATCCTTCAAGCCAGACCTGACGCTTCCAAAGCGATGGGCTTTGTCATGTAACACCGGCTTTGCTGTCGGGTGCCGCCCCTGCCCGTTTCAACCCAACTTGACTTGGCAGTGCCGCCACGGCGGTTGCACGGACGGCAAGCGCCGTATTGATGCGCATCAAAATGTCCCTTCGCGGTTTGGATTAAACTTGCCGCATCACGAGAGGAGGACATCATGTTCAAAACTGTTCTTGTAGCAACCGACGGATCTGACACTGCCAACCGCGCGCTTGACGCTGCCATTGATCAGGCAGTCAGGCAGGATGCACGACTTTACATCGTGCATGTACGACTGCACGGGCGCCCCGTTGAAGAGTTGGAGCATATGGCGGAAATCGAGCATATCGTTCCTGAATATGAGGCGCAGGCATCCTCGGGAACCGTTCCCTTTGGCGCGGCGTTGCGCAACCATATGTCGGATGCCGGGCACGAAGCACGCATTGTCGGGGAACTTGGCGAACTGATCCTCAAGCGGGCGAAACAGCGCGCCGTGGAAGCAGGTGTAAAGAAGGTCGATACGCTTTCCGAAGGGGGTGATTATGCCGATAGCATTCTTGACGCGATCGACGAAACCGGCGCAGATCTTGTTGTCCTCGGGCGGCGCGGCCTTGGAAAAGTCAGGCAATTCCTTATTGGCAGTGTGTCGAACAAGGTTGCACAACATGCCGGTTCGGCCGTTTTGCTGATCCACTGATCCAGTTCCACTTCGGGACGTTCAAAACGAACGCACAAACTGGCGCCCGGCCTTTCGGGCAAAACATCCTGTTCCGCCTTAACTGTCCTATGTCTTCGTTTTGGCAATCATGGCCTTGATCTGTCAGCCCAACTATCCGGATCAGAACTCTTCAGGACCCGCCCCCATGTGCTTTTCCGCCTCTGCCAGCTTTGTGACAGCCGCCGCTCTGGTGCCTGTCGGAATTCATACTCTGACTGTCGGGCTGAAAACCGATCGACGTTTTTTGGGGTTTGCCGTTTTCCCGATCGTATTCGCAGTGCAGCAGGTGCTGGAAGGCGGGCTTTGGATGGCCATCAACCGGGCAGACGGATCACAAGCGCACGTTCTGGCTTTGGGGTTTCTGTTTTTCGCTTATTTCCTTTGGCCCTTCATTGTGCCGCTTGCGGCTTTTCTGGTCGAACGGCAGCGCAAACGGAAGATGTTCTTTCTGTTTGTGACGGTTGTCGGTTGTTTGTTGGGGCTTTCCCTTTTCGTTCCGTTGCTCTTTCATCCGGACTGGCTGCCGATCCGGATCGTAAAACACTCGATTGATTACAATTCAACGCTGATATGGGACGATATTGTGCCGCACAGCGTGCTGCGCGTCGTTTATGCAGGCGTCGTGTGCATCCCCCTTTTAACATCGTCGGCCAAACCGATCAGGATCTTTGGGGTGCTTATCACTCTGTCTGTTATCGTGGGCTTCCTGTTCGCGAACTACGCATTTACATCGGTCTGGTGTTTCATGGCCGCAATCGTCTCGGGTTACATGTTATTCGTCATGCGGCAGGTCAAGACATCTTCATCTTTGCTTCGGGAAAGCGGCTGAACCGGCGAAAAGGGCCGATACGTCATTGCCGTTTCTATATCTGGTTTTCATGCGCTGCAGCGCGCAATATGGGTGTGCAGATCTTGGACGCGATGACCTGGGAAACCCGAAGCAAACCAAGGACAATTACTGCCTCTGGCAGTGCAGGTGGCTGATGGAAGTGAAAGACCAAAAGGCGGCGTCAGAACAGACAACATTCTTTCACCGCGTGTTCGTGGATTTGGCGTTGCAAATGCGCTGGTCGTTTCTGCCGCCCCTGATGGTCTATTTTGCCGCTGGCGTTTCCGGCCTGACGTCGGTTGTGGGCGCCTTTTTCCTAAAGGAATACCTTGATCTTTCCGCGACCTTTGTCGCGGGTTTGACCTTCTGGGCGGGATTGCCATGGGTTCTGAAATTGCCGATGGGTCACGTCGTTGACCTGTTCTGGCGCTGGAAAGCGGTATTGATCCTGCTTGGTGCCGCGCTGATTGCGGCGTCCTTGCTGATCATGTTCGGGCTGGTATCACGCCCGGACGAGATGCGCGCGGTCTTTCCGCTTGAGACATGGTTTGTGATCGCCCTTTTGCTGGCTCCGTCAGGATATGCGATTCAGGATGTTGTTGCCGATGCCATGACGGTCGAGGCCGTGCCTTCGACCGACGACAGCGGGCAGGCGTATAGCCAAACGCATCTGCGCGCGATGCATACAACGATGCAAACACTGGGCCGGATTGCGATCATCTCGGGTTTTGTTTCGGTGGCGGCGGTCAATATCTGGATTTTTTCAGACACCGAAACCCTATCACGCGAAGCGCGGCTGGCGCTTTATTCCAAGGTCTATCTGATTGCACTTGCGATTCCGGTCATATCGGTCAGCGGGATGTTTCTGCATATGCTGGTGCAACACAGACAGGCCGCGCGCGGATTGCCACAGACCGGCCCCGAAGGCGAAACCGAAGCCAACTGGCAGATCCTTGGTGGTGGCCTTGCCTTTGTCGTCCTTAGCGTTCTGCTGGGCACTTCGGATTTTGCCTATGCGCAGGAAGCCATCTTTGTGACGTCGATGTCTGTCATTCTTTATCTTATCAGGCAACTGACCAAGGAACTCGAACCAGATGCCGCACGTGTTCTGATCGGCACCGCCACAATCATCTACGTGTTCCGCGCCGTGCCCCTGCCCGGGCCGGGGCTTACGTGGTTCGAGATCGATGAGTTGGGTTTTGACGAACAGTTCCTGTCGATCCTGTCACTGATCACCTCGCTGCTGGCGCTGCTGGGTCTGCTGGTTCTGCGACCGCTGATGGCGGACCGGTCGATCGCCTATATCATTGTGTTGCTTACGATTGCGGCAGGGGTTCTTTCGTTGCCGAATATTGGCCTGTATTACGGTGTGCATGAATGGACGGCAGCGCACACCGGCGGGGTCGTGGATGCCCGGTTTATTGCAATCCTTGATACCGCGATTGAATCGCCACTGGGGCAAATCGCGATGGTGCCGATGCTGGCATGGATCGCGCGAAACGCGCCACCGGAGTTGAAGGCCACATTCTTTGCGGTCATGGCCTCGTTCACCAACATGGCATTGTCTGCATCCAGCCTTGGTACCAAGTATCTGAACAAGGTTTTTGTCGTTACCCGCGCCTCGGTTGATCCTGTTACCGGCGCGCAGATTTCTGTGGCGGACTATTCCCAGTTGGGTCATCTGCTGATCGTTGTCGGGGTGATCACCGTCGCCGTGCCGCTGCTTGTCGTGCTGGTGGTGCAATCATCTGCGTACCGCACATCGGAATAGAAGCCTTGCATTTATCGTCGGCACTGGCAGCATAAAACCGGGGTTTGCGCTGGCATTCCTGGGCTAGGCTGCTCAGAAACTGGGCAGTGAAAAACGATAGGTCAGGCCCAGTTCCACACTTGTCGCACGAAACCCGTTTGCCCCGTTGGTCTGGCTGATCTGGCCGCGCAGGGCATAATCTTTGTTCAGCCCATAATAAAGTCCCGCACCAGCCCTCAAAAGCGCGCCCTCGACATTGGCGCCGGCCTGCAATTCACCAAAGAACTGAATTCTGTTTGTGCTGGAATACTTGCTTTGCAAACCGATACCCGCCAGCACCTCACCATATCCAGGATAGCCCCGGTAGGCCTCGTAGGAAATGCTTGCTCTGATCGGGACATAGAAATGATCGCCCAAAATTCGGTCGGTCTGGATTGCGATCAGGTTAAGGTTGCTGCGCGATGCGCCATTGACCGACATGTCGAACTTTGTCTCGTGGGATACACTGAACCGGTACCCTGCATACGTGCCCTCAACCGGATAGCTGGCGTTTTCAATCTGGTCCTCGGCGCGGAAATGATAATTCAGCGTTGCGCCAAAAGTAAGGTTTTCCGAGGTGCCATCAGGTGCAATCAGATATCCGGCAGTCAGTCCGATGCCCCAGTTTTTGTTCAGCATATATTCGGCAGTTGCCTTTGGATAAACCAGCAACCCCGAGCCAGTGTCGATCAAGGAAGGCGCATAGCCGCCAGACCCGATCCCGATCTGCCCATAAAGGTTCACGCGCGGAGAGATTGCAATACGGGTGCCAACCCCGCCGACAACCTGATTGTACAACGGCAGCCCGTCATAGCCTACGCCGAAAGCAAAATACCAATAGCTGTTCTTTGTCACGAAACGAGAAAACTGCAGATCGACCGCGTGAATTCTGCCCTTGTAAGACCCTTCGGGATCGATCTGCGAATAATTGTCCAGCCCCATCGACAGCATGTGTTCAGGCGCGCGACCGGCAGTCTCGCTGCTGCCGGATGGCCCCGACTGAACGAATGTTTCACCTGAACGCGCATAAGGTCCGGTTCTGTAAGAGAACGGCATTTGCAGGAAGAAATTGATCTGGGTGTCATCGATAGAAGATTCAAAAAACTTCATCCGCGAAATGTTTGCACCGGCCGAGAATGTTTTGAAGTCATAGCCAAGCCCCAGATACCCCCGTGTGAACCCACCTGTTCCGGAAAGCTGCACGCTTTGATCAACACTCTTGCCGCCGCCCCCGAAGGACAGACCTCCATTTACAAACAGATTGCCGAAAATCTTGCGCTGGCCATGTACAAGAACATCAAAGGCCATGAAGCCGCCATAGTGGTGCTGTCAGACAAATTCGAAACAGTCTCTGCAAGGACAATATGACTGCGCTTTATGCCGCACCGAGACCGCGCCACTCAGCCAGAGCGGCGGCGCGGTTGAGTTTGAAATTCGTTCGAGTTGAGAGGCTGCGTTCCTGATTAAAGTGATTGTAAACGGATGCGTGGACGGAGGCGAATTTCTGCAAACTTCGCATGCGCCTGAAGCGAAGCATGGCCCGTTCTCGTCGTCGGAACGGCAGATGTGAATTCTCTGCCCTATTGTTCATCCACCGGCCGGTTTCTTGGCGGTGTTCCGCACCGATTTCTTTCAGCGCAGCGCCGTACGATGCCAGCCCGTCTGTCACAATCACTTCTGGGCTGCCGTGCTTACGCATTGCTTTCTTTAAGAATTTCAACGCGGCCTTCTTGTCGCGCGTCTTTGTCACAAAGCTTTCCAGGACTTCGCCTTCATGATCGACAGCCCGCCATAGATAATGCTGCTCGCCGTTGATTTTCACGAACATCTCGTCCAGATGCCAGCGCCATCGGCTGGATTTCAAACCCTCGATCCGCCGTTTTCGGATCTCAGAAGCAAACATCGGACCGAACCGATGCCACCAAAATCGAACGGCCTCGTGGCTCACGTCGATGCCGCGTTCGTGGAGCAAATCTTCCACATTGCGCAGCGACAGCGGGAAACGGACGTACAGCATTACCGCTAGGCGGATTATCTCACGGCTCGTTTTGAAATAGCGAAATGGATCAGGTTTTGTCATCCGACGAGGCTACAAAACCGCCCTGCCCGCCTCAAGTGATTTTGCTCTGACAGAACCATGGAAATCTTCGACCCGGCTGTAGAATTTGCGTAACTCAAACATTTGTACTCATCTCCTAAACTCACTTCCTGTTTCCATAGAAACTGGCGACACCAGAAAATCTAATTTTCCAATAGCCCTCTTTTTGACAATTTTTTGAGTTAATTAGTTTCGCGCAAACTAGGTCGCCAATGTTTTTCCTCCCCGTTGGACTGGGCTTCCTAGACCGCTTTGCGCTAGGCGCTCTGCCCGAAGCAATGAAGGCAGAGCGTCTATTCGATTTCAATAAGTGTGAATGATCCCCCCTTGCACTCGAACAAATACGACCGACAGGATTTAAATGAGTGACATGAAACTCGAGAAGGCTTTTGGCGAAAGCACCTGTAATTGGTGTTTTGAGAAAGATGAGACTGTCCTGCATCATGCCGAGAGTGACACATACTGGCATGAGTGCTGCTTGGAGGCGGCAGGAGATACCATTCATCACATAATTGACTGGCTAACCCCAAAGAAACAATCTCGGTCCTGATACTTGTTCGGCGTGTGATTATTTATCTGAAGAAATGTTGAATTTAATCTTAAGCTTCTGCAAAGAATTAGATGGCTTGAAGGGGAATTTAAATGGATGGCGATACAGCGTTTGGCATAGGTGCCATTTTTATTATCGTAGGCTATTTCGCATTAATTGCGTCCATCGCGCGAAGCAAAAACCGTCGTGTTTGGGTTTGGCTGTTGTTTGGCGTGGTGTTCCCAATACTGGCGCTAATTTTTCTCATTTTTTCCTATCCCCTCGCGAAAGACGGTGAGCATGACAGCGGTATTGCATGAAGTCATCAATTCCAATTGATCCTGAGCAATCAAAAAGCTGATTTATCCACATCAAATGCCACAATTTTGACATATTCTGAACATAAATCTGCCATGGAGCAGCGTGCGCCCTCCTATGTTATGGCTATTAATTACTGGGTGTGAATCAGTTTGAGGGCGCACGCTGTTTCACGAAGACTTCGCTGACCTGAAGTGGTTGATTAAGGCCGCGCACCCACCGCATAGCCGCGGCACGCTTCAGAACCTGAAACCAACCGACTCAAGCCGTTGGCGACCTTCTTCTGACAGAGTACCTTTCTTGGCATTTTTCCGCTGCGTACCCACCCATGTCCCAAGCTGCTTGTTCTCTGGCCACTTATCGATCAGACCAAAACCCGGATCAACCCCACCGTGAGACCAGAAATCACGCTCAGTTCGCGCTTCATATGCCCGAAACTCGGCACAGCAGGCCCAGAAAGCTTGATCGGCGCACAAAGTGCTGTCAACGTGAGCGGGGTGGCATTTTGCTTGGGGAATGTCGGCTGAACGGAGTGTGCTTTTTTGTGATCAAAAATCTTGTTCTGTGGATTGCCACTGCTGCAATTGTTGCTGCCTGCGCGCCGGTGTCTGGTACAGTTGTTCATTACCAAGCATCTGGGCCTAACGCGGTTCTCGGAAAAACCTGTGGGAACAACCACTCCCGTTACGAATTCCAACGCGGAACCCAAGGTTCAGAAAGTGTCAGCGTCAGTATCGGCGAAGGCTTCCCGCAATCTGCAACTACTCACCGGGTATTTGTGATGGTCGCGTCTGTTGGGAAGGTCGAAATAAACCCAAGCCGGATTGCTGTTCAGGCCAATGGCAAAACCTACAATTCAATCGAGCATCGAAACTTTGGCCGCAGCAGCCCCGGCCGATCGCTTGGGATAGATTTTAACTTTGGCCCGGTCCCGCCGGAAAACATTGTGGTGGCGTTCAAATCAGGAGCGATCCGTTTCAACGGAGCCAATTACGCTCTTGCCCCACTGAGTTTTCAGAGGGTGGCGGTGGAAAAGACAGTTATGCAACCTTTGAACTGCTGATAAGACGCGGGACAGTTCGTTATTTTCCAACCCACAAATTTTGATTAACGCGTTCGATTTCAGAAGCTTTTGCCGCCGCGCTAAAGCTGCTCTGCGCAACGATGCGCGCTAAACGTAAAGGACGGGCAGCATTTGAAGACATGTTGTCCCGTGACGTGCGCAAAGGTGATACTGTCGTCGACCAACGCACAGAAGCCTAGGAAGGGTTTGAGATACGCGTCGATCTTTGCTTCTGCCATTGTGGTTATCGCTACGGCTTGTCCATCATGCCCTCAGCAGCTAAGAAAGCCTTCTTCCAATTCGCAAAATGATTGTAGGTAAGGTCGTGTTCTTCACGGTAAGCAGCTTTGTCTTCTGCCTTTTCATATTCTTTCAGATGCTTTTTCTTCTCTTTATCGGAGAATGTACGCCTCTTCTGCCTCTTGTTTGAATCTTCTTTTACGGTGAGGGAGTCTCCAAATATCTCAGTGAGAAACTTAACATCGACATCTGGTTCTTTGCCCCTCAGATAGCCTTTGAACTCCTCTTCAAAGTCTTCAAACCTATCCGTCACCTCATCCATTGTCTTTTTGAGACTGTGCAGGGCAGGTGAAATCACGTCTTCCCAGACTGAGTGAAATTCATCTTTCATCATAGCCTTTAGCTCAGCATAGTACTGTGCGTCAGCGGCTTCTTTCTCAGCTTTCAGTTCGGCTAAACTCTTTTTCTCAATGGTCATCTCTTAATCCCCTATTTTTAGTGTATGTTAATAGGCACCCAGGAAAATACCTAGCAACTGAACCTATAAAACGACAACGATAATTAGGAAAACTTTGATGGCTGAGTAATTGATGACATTGAAGACATGTTAAGAGCAGCGATGTGGTCAGTTTTAACCAGTCATAGGCAGTTGTCGATACGGATTGGCGTCAACGACAACGATCAGTCTTTGGGAAAAAGGAGGCCCGCCGCTGCTGTGAGGAGAAATAGGCGCGACGGGCCGTTCTTTGTTGCTGAGGCGGGGGGGCATCAGCAATCTAAGCGATAGCATCACAATGCGCCTAAATGATGGCTCTTTTTTGATTTTATCTGTCTAGCGGATTGGATGAAATCATGAACGGTGTTTGGTCAAGCGCAGCACCCAGTTACGTTGTATCGCAGCTCAGTGGTAGATCGCACCATGCGCATATCTGTGCTATGCGGACAAACCCACCTAATACGTACACGGAACCTTCCACAGGTTCCATTTTTAGAATGCCCCAATTAGAATAGCCAAGAAGCTGAACTTAACATGGCTGCTGGAGGTAACCTATGACCAACACAGGGAAATCATGGAAAGATATCAAGCCGGTACTATCCGAATTTTCCTCAGCCCAGTTATTAGGGCTTGTGCAAGATTTATACCGGTTCAGCGACCAGAACGCCTCATTCATGCATGCCCGCTTCTTAAGAGATGACAAAGGTCAAGATCATCTGACCCCTTACAAAAACCGAATTCGAAAAGCTATCTGTCCTAAGGAACCATGGAAAAAAGGGTGCAGTTGGCCGAGGCGCGTAAAGCCATTAGTGAATTCAAGAAAGCCAATGGTGATATCAGGGATACCCTGACGCTGATGGTTTATTACGTCAAATGTGGGAGTGATTTTACACTCAAATTCGGAGATATTGACGAAGGTTTCTATGGCAGCCTGTGTTCAATGATGTCAGCAATCTCCCAAGTGCTTCTGACACAGAGTGACCAAAAGCTTGCAGATGAGTTTCTGCCTGTTCTTGAGGCTGAGTTTCTTCGCGTGGATGGAAAAATGGGCTGGGGCTATCCTGACGAGTTATCAGATTACATTTCTGACCTTAGAGATGCTTTTGCTTAGCCCATTGCCGTGCCATGATACCGCTTAAACAGATTTTTGTGCCGGACTTACAGCAGGATTGACGATTGCCTGCGATTAATAAATTTCGGTTTTGTTTCATCAAGAAAATACTTGCCGACAGATAGTATGGTTGTGATGCAAATGCCGGTTATACTACCTGAGGAATGTCGGTGAAGATAGGCTGAGACCAATGACGGATAAACTCCTGCGACCGCTGCCCGAGATCAGGCACCTGCGGCCGCAGGAGATCGCCGAGACAAATGCGGTCATCAACGCAGCGTTCAGCCGCTATCTTGCCCTCATTGGCCTTTCGACCGACAGCACCCCCAACCCATATGACTACCTGCCTGCGGCCGTCGACGACAAACGCGCCTGGGCGGCACTGGTGGATGGAGAGCTTGTTGGCGTCGCGCTCGTCGATGCGATCTCCGACAAGAACTGGCAGATCGATCTCGTCGGGGTGCTGGAAGACCATGCCAAATCCGGGATTGGTCGCATACTGATGCAGCGCATCGAAACAGAGGCGCGTGAGCGGCACGTCACCCTCATGTCGCTCAACACGCTCGAGATCGCGCCCTGGCTCTGGAGGTTCTATCAGAGCCTCGGATTTCACATCACAGACCGCGCACCGCCCAAGCACGGGTTGGATGACAACATCCGCGTCTACATGGAAAAACCGCTTTAAAGCGAGCGGATTCGAAATCGACTTCGAAGCTGTAAAACGCGCTCACAAGCACGGGAAGTCATCATCCGGATGGCAACCTGGCCAATCATGCACTAACAAAAAATCGGACCCGTCAGATCAGGCTGCTCAGGCCCTGACAATGCAAAATCTCTTTTCGTGCGGGTGACTTGAGCAAGTCCTCAGGCAACTGGCTTTTCTGCCACCAAATCGATCAGCGCGGATTGACCAGAATGGCCACGCCCTTCCTGCACTTCCCGCTCGTAAGCGGCAAGCCGCAAGACCCGCCAGTCACCAAAGGCATTGTTAAGCAGTTCTGTGGTGTACATGTTCTCAGGATTGGGTGGACCGCCTGTGCCAAACTCGACCTGGTCGGGGGTGTACCCATGGAGAACCAGCCTACCGCCTGGCCGAACAGCCTGACGCAGTGTCTCAAACTGGCGTACACGTGCCTCAGGCCCCATAAACTGCACGAAAACGGCAACCACAAGATCAAAGGAACTCGACCAGTCCCAGCTTTCCCAGTCACTGACGTGCGCGTCCACTTGGACACCCGTTTTCACGCCTAGTGCGTGTGCCCTTTCCACTGCCGTGGGCGAGAGATCAAAGCTGGCAACCGAAAGACCCTGCTTTGCCAGCCAAACACTGTTCCGCCCTTCGCCATCAGCCACACAGAGGCAAGTGTCTGCCCCATCAATCATCCACGGGTTCTCAACCAGCATTTGCGCCGGGGCTTCTCCAAACAGATAGCCGGCCGCGTTCGCATACCTATCTTCCCACACTACCGCGCTCCCTCTGTTTCAGCGCACTGCCCCCACCAGCTTTCTGGTGTGAACAAAGCTTCATTCGCACATCGTAAAAAACTGATGCGAAATTCGTGGCGGACAGTTTGTCCGCGAACCCAGAATGTCTCTCATAATGCTGCACATGCGCTGATCTAAATCAAAGCCAGCTACAAACAGCGCCATCAAAGCCGCTTGTGATGGGTGCACAAACGCCGTCAACAATTCCAGCGGTTTGTGAAAAGTCTGCTCTACCCAATGCATTGTTTCCAGCAACACTGTCCCGTTTGAGTATAGCCTCTAAGGACCCCAAAAATGACAATGAAAACGTCCGATTAGAGTTCACTGCTTGGTCTCCCTCATTTTCAAAGATCGCGACGGGTCGTCTTTTTCCCAAAGACGCGATAGAGGTGCGCAGAAGCAGACTGCAGCAAAAGCTTTCTCTTATTGATGGTGTGGTAGCAACGTTCGCCAAATTCAGTGGCCGGACATACGGTGGGGTAAACCAGAACACTGACCCCTACCCAAAAAAAACTCGTGCGCGACAAACGCCACTACCTAAATCTGAATTAGTACTGGTCTTTTGGTATGCAAGGGGGAATTGGTGCGACCTTTTCCCCACTGCCCAAAAGGTCCACAGAATTAGCGTCGCATCCGGCCTTCGCCTTGCTGACGAAAGCCGGACTGCGCGTTAGCTCAGCATAAGATGATAAACCGAAGCGCAGACAAGCAGCGCAATAACGCACACTTCGGCTATATCTGCTGAGCGTTCCCAAAAACTCGGGATGTACTTTTTACAAATTACGAAGGGGTCATAGTGCCCTTCCTTATGCAGTTCATTCATCTGGAAACCCAACGAACTCGTTACTAACCAGCTCAGTATTGAATAGGTTCTTGTTAGGAATAAGACTGTTTCTGGGTCATTTTGGTAAAGTAACTACCGCTCTTGAATCTCTGTTTTATCAAGCGATGACAGTGGCTTAAGGTGCCATCTCACAACGTTAGTGTAAAAAAGTACACCTTAGAGTCTACTAATTGACACTTTTCGCCAATCCTGTACAACTAAAGCGTGCTCTATGGCTTTGTTGTTCGCCAGTTGCTTTGAGTGTGTTTGTGTTTTTAACCAGTATCCTTGTTTATAGGGCCTTTGAGTATGACTTTTCTTGCTACGTGCGTTGCTTTTTGCCACATGTCACTGTCCCAGGCTGCGGCCGAAGCGACGCACGAAGCAATTGATTTATCCATACCAATCCGCCCAAAGCCGCTTCTAGATTTCCCATTCATACTGACGCATGTCGCTGTCGTTTCGACCGCGATAATTCTCATTGCAAAGTCTCTAGAAATTCTGTTCTAGAAACCGTTGCCAGCCGGAAGTGCGCCGCACACCTGTTGCCAGGGCTTTCGGTTCTGGAAATGTTGTCTTGATGAACGCTCTTCGTCAGGCTCCGGAGCTGTTAAATCACAAGCAATGATTGGCGACAAAGCGGACCTTGGTGCGTTTCGCACCTAATGACTGCATCGAGCCGATTGTGTTCTCTAATTCCGCAAGGTGGTTTGAGCATTTTTGTTCCTGCCGGTTCCAGTGTTCTCTTCGCAGTAGGTGTTCCACCTCTGCATGATGGCGCAAGAAAGCGTTGATGGATCAATGTTGAAACCGCGTTTGGGATGGGTTTCCCTTCGCACAAAATCGGTCGATCTCATCACCGCCATTCGTCCCGGCAGGGACATTGCTCACCCTTTGTCGGGGCGATCTCGTATTTTCAATCTTTCCTATGTTGTTGCCCACTTGAATGATGTTCCATCACACCACATCCGGTGCAGGATCGTCGCCAGTTTACGAGCAATGGCGACGCGCGCTTTCTTGCCCCCGGAGCGTGCGGCGATTTCCATACCCCATGTCTTCAGCGCGCAGGTTTGTTTGGTCCGGGTCAGCATGACGTTGGCGGCCTCAAAGAGATGAGTGCGCAGCATCGTATCACCGCATTTGGATATCCGTCCTGTCCAGTCCACTTCGCCGGATGCATGGCGTCTGGGTGTCAATCCAAGATAGGCACCCACTGTGCGCGATCGTGCAAAACGAGCCGGATCATCAATGCCCGACAGGAATGCAAGGGCCGTCATTGGTCCAACGCCTGGAACGGTCATGAAGGCGCGTGTTTGCTCATTTTCACGGGCAATTCGCTTGATCTGTCGTTCCAGATCCAGACGTTGACGATCAACGTCCGCGCGAGCGCTCAGCAGAGGTCCCGCAATGTCAGCCAGCTCAGGAGCCTGCTGGGAAACATCGAGGGCACGTTTCAAGAACACACCGCCATTGGCCCGCCCGATAATGAGACCGAAGCTCTTGAACAGGCCACGGATCTGGTTTTCCAGGTCGCGGCGCATCTGCACCAAAAGGCTGCGCGCATTCAACAGCGCACGAATGCGATGGCTGTTCTCACTCTTCACCTGAACTCGGCGGAACCACCCGGTCTGCATGATACGCGCAAGACCCAAGGCATCATTGCGATCCGATTTGTTGATCTGCATCGACAGAGCAGCACTAGCATGACGCGCGTCAATGCAAACGGCTGGCAAACCCCATGCT
The DNA here is from genome assembly GCF_051013555.1 of Sulfitobacter sp. TBRI5. Lineage (NCBI taxonomy): Bacteria > Pseudomonadati > Pseudomonadota > Alphaproteobacteria > Rhodobacterales > Roseobacteraceae > Sulfitobacter > Sulfitobacter sp. TBRI5. The sequence goes on from NZ_CP112884.1 coordinate 4,050,916, forward strand.
TCCAACTCTCGCCATAACCAGCTGGACGTTGGTCCAGATTCCAAACCGACACGCTGCATCATCGGTGAATGTTCCGCCAGATATTCAGCGATCAGGTCGGGGTCAGAGACGACCACCCCCTCCTTAACCGCAACGCCCGTCTCATCCACGATACAGATCGACGTTTCTTTCAGTGACACATCCAGTCCAACATAGGTCTTCATCGGCTTTCTCCTTCGTGTTTGCCTGTGGCCAACATAACAAGCTGTGCCACGCTCCGAGGCTCGCACCACTCAGGAATTACGCCATGTTGAAAAACTCGAAAAACCCGCCCTCTCATTTTTCTGCCAATTTTCGTTGCGTTGGAAAAGTTGGCCCTATTTGCGTGTCGAGGGTTGTTAGAGACGCGCACATCGCCAAAGCTCTGATTTGGTCGAGCCCCCAGCCAAAATCTTCAACCGGCGCTCTATGGCGAAGTATTTCACCATTTCTTACAGAAAACAGAGTTTTTCAACACAATCAGCCCAATGCGATCATTCACTTACCGGCGTCTTAAGTCCGCTTCGGAGATTGCACTACTCGTTTCAATTCGCCACTTGGTACAGCGGCCATTCCCCCGGTACTCCTTTAGGTGCTGTCAGACAAATTCGAACCAGTCTCTGCAAGGACAATATGACTGCGCTTTATGCCGCACCGAGACCGCGCCACTCAGCCAGAGCGGCGGCGCGGTTGAGTTTGAAATTCGTTCGACTTGAGAGGCTGCGTTCCTGATTAAAATGGTTGTAAACGGATGCGTGGACGGAGGCGAATTTCTGCAAACTTCGCATCCGTCTGAACCGAAGCATGGCTCGCTCTCGTCGTCGAAACGGCAGGTGTGAATTCTCCACTCGGTTATTCAGCCAGCGACCCGTTTCCTGCTTGTCTGCGACGCCAATCTCTTTCAGCGCAGCGCCGTACGATGCCAGCCCGTCCGTGACGATGACTTCTGGGCGACCATGCTTACGCATTGCTTTCTTTAAGAATTTCAACGCGGCCTTCTTGTCGCGCGTCTTTGTCACAAAGCTTTCCAGGACTTCGCCTTCATGATCGACAGCTCGCCATAGATAATGCTGCTCGCCGTTGATCTTCACGAACACCTCGTCCAGATGCCAGCGCCACCGGCTGGATTTCAAACCCTCGATCCGCCGTTTTCGGATCTCAGAAGCAAACATCGGACCGAACCGATGCCACCAAAATCGAACGGCCTCGTGGCTCACGTCGATGCCGCGTTCGTGGAGCAAATCTTCCACATTGCGCAGCGACAGCGGGAAACGGACGTACAGCATTACCGCCAGGCGGATAATCTCACGACTTGTTTTGAAATAGCGAAATGGGTCAGATTTTGTCATCCGACGAGGCTACAAAACCGCCCTGCCCGCCTCAAGCTAATTTGCTCTGACAGTGCCTCCATGGCGAAGTTTTTCGCATTTTCTTCGAGAAACCAGAGTTTTTCAACACAATCAACCCAGAGCGGCCGGTTAAATTCGGTGCTGAATTGAAAAATACCCAAGGTACGAGAAAGCCGCGACCCAGTAGGCCGCGGCAGTAGTTTTATATTAGCTTCGAGCCTAGGTCTTGCGGAGGCGCGTGGCCAGACCAAGCACGCCCAAGGCGGTTAGAATAAGTGGCAATCCAGCCGGGAGCGGCACGACACCATTAACTGGCGGCGCTATTTCTTCCTGTAACCCAGCGTATCGCACACCCTGTTGCGAAAAGTTGTAGAAACCGAAAGAACCGTCACTAAACGAACCAGCCACACTGAGTTCTAGGACGCCGTCAACGCGGACCTGAACCAAACTGGAAGTGAAAATGAGGTCAAATAAGTAAGTTTGTCCTGGTACCCAACCAATTAATCCAAGAGTTGTTCCTCTTGCCAGTTCGGTAACATCACCCGTGTGGCTCCATGCCTCAGTAGTGTTCACCCCACCTGTGACGCGCGATATTGACAGTCCCGCTGGTGCAAAGCCGAAAGCATTTTGATCTCCACGTTTCCAGTCGATCAACAAATAATCAGCGGAATCGTCCACCAAGTCTCCTGCGTCATAGCCTAGAACAAAGCCGATGAAATCATCGTCCCCTCCGCTGCTCTCAACAGTGATCGACCCGCTGAGCTGCAAGCCTTGACTATCAACTCCACTGAAGAAAGTTGTTGGCGTGGGTGTATTTGTGCTCTGAAAGACCGAGTTGTTATCGGCCGCGATAGTCCAACTTCCGCCTCCCTCCGGAGAAGACCAAGTTGATAAGTCGACTGGCGCTGAGTGCGCTGCTACGCCTGTAACTGCAAACGCTGCCGCGTAGATGAAAGCATTTCTCATGGAATTTCCCCCGCAAATAAAAATGAGGTTATCAAAAAAACCACAGTTTCACAATAAATTTACGATTGGTGCGCGAAAGGAAACACTAAAGCATCCGACCAAAAACTTGAATCGTGAGGGATTCCCATAAGCGCTGATCTGTGATTTATATGTGGACACCGCCTTTGGCAAGGGTTGATTTTGTCCTGTTGCGGTGATCGGTTGCTTTCATATGTCCGGCCTGTTTGTGCAGCTTGAAACGATCTGCTGGCCTTGATGGAAATCCGCTGGAGAGGTCCCTAATCAACCTGGCGCGCTTGTGAGGCGCGGTGAATCAGACGGGTTTGTCTCGCCGTTGGCTCGATCGTTACGCATCATTGACTGCCTTTGCCAATTCGGATCGGGCTGCGCAATTAGGCGGCAAGCCCAAAAGGTCTATAGGTTTCTCCTTGTGTGAGCACCACCCATGCGATGCGCGCCAATTTGTTTGCAAGGGCCACAGATACAAGCCGGAAGGGCTTTTTCGCCAGCAAATTATTGACCCAGTCTGTCATGGGTGTCGGATTGCGCTTCGCGTGCCGCATCACTGCGGTCGCCCCTACAACAAGCAATCTTCGCAGATATCGATCGCCTTGTTTCGAGATGCCGCCCAAACGGGTTTTGCCGCCTGTTGGGCGCTGTCAGACCAATTCGAACCCGTCTCTGCAAGGACAATGAAGCTGCCCCTTATGCCGCGCCGAGGGCGCGCCACTCTGCGAGAGCGGCGGCGCGGTTGAGCTTGAAATTGTCTCTGCTGTAGAGGGCGCGTTCCTGATTGAAATGGTTGCAGACAGAGGCATGAACGGCGACGAATTTCTGTAAACTTCGCATGCTGCGGAACCGCTGCATGGCCCGTTCTCGTCGTCGAAACGGCAGGTGTGAATTCTCCGCGCGATTGTTGAGCCAGCGACCAGTTTCCTGCCTCTGCTCGTTGCCGATTTCCTTCATTGCCGCCCCGTAAGACCGGAGTTTGTCTGTCACCAAAATATGAGGACGCCCGTGACGCTTCATTGATTTCTTGAGGAATTTCAATGCTGCTTTGCGATCCCGGCGTTTCGTGACGTAGCTTTCCAGCACTTCACCTTCGTGATCAACCGCTCGCCACAGATAGTGCCGCTCGCCGCTGATCTTCACAAAAACCTCATCCAAATGCCACTGCCAGTTCGAGTATGTGCGCATCTGCTGAACTCGTTTGCGGCGGATTTCGGCGGCAAACATCGGGCCAAATCTATTCCACCAGAAGCGAACAGTTTCGTGGCTGATGTCGATCCCGCGCTCGTGTAGCAGGTCCTCGACGTTTCGGAGCGAAAGTGGAAATCGAACGTACATCATGACCGCTAGGCGAATAATCTCAGGGCTGCTGTGAAAGCCCTTGAATGGGTCTGTTTTCATCATGAGGATAGGCTACGGAAATGCCCTGCCCGCTTCAACGCCAATCCTTCTGACAAGACCGGCAGCAGCTCTGGCGCAAGGACCTCCCGAATGTATGCGGCGAAGGCTTCTCCATCCATTGCCCCTTTGATCACCCAGACTTACCTCACACGCGATGCTGCAAGGCAGGATGTGTTCGACTACATCGAGATGTTCTACAACCCAACACGCAAGCACACGAACAACGGCATGCTGTCACCAGTTGACTACGAAATGAAACAACAGAAAATGAGCGAAGCAGGCGTCTAGGAAATCAGGGGCACCTCATTCGGCAGGCGTACCGTTTTTTGCATTCTTGGCCAGCAGGATCTCGAATTTGTTCTGTATTTCGCGCAGTTCCTCGATGGCACCGCGAATGTCTCCACTGTCATAGAGCATGACTTCGACATGCTTTCCCACGTGCGACAGTTGTTTCTGAACTTCGTGCCGCGCTTCCTGAGCCAAGCTCTTCAACTCGTAATAACGTACCGGACGAGCAAATCCGCGCGGTTGAAACTCGCCCGCAAGGTCCGCCGAGACGACAGCTTCGACCAGGTTGTATGTGATTTCATCCATTACGATTTTGTTGGGCTCCGCAACACTCTGCAACCGAGAGGCAAGATTGACCGGGCTGCCAAGGACGGTGTAGTCGAGCCGTTGGTCTGAGCCGAAGTTGCCGACCGTACAGAAACCAGTTGCGATACCCATGCGCACCTTCAACCCGTTGGTGACGCCCTTCTTTCGCCAATTATTCTGCAACTGAGCGACCCTTTCCTGCATTCTTACAGCCATTTCGACACAACGAAGCGCATCCTCGGCTTCGCCCTCCGTTTCAGGATCGCCGAAAAAGACCATGATGGCGTCCCCAATGAACTTGTCGATGGTTCCACCACACTCAAGCGCGACGTTGGTCATTTCGGACAGATAGGAATTCACGACGTCGGCAAGGCGTTCGGGTTCGAGCGTGTCGCTGAGATCAGTGAACTGAACGATGTCGGAAAAGAAAATGTTCAGTGTCTTGCGCTTGTGCACATGTGACGTGTCTTCACTTTCTGAGAAGATGCTCTTGTAGATCTGCGGCGACAGGTATTTCGCCAGCCGGGTCGCAAGGTTCTGCAGTTCCTGGGTTTTCGCTTCGATCAACTCGCGGTCCCGCAGCTTCTGTTCCAGAAGTTCCTCGCGTTCCTTGCGAAGCGACCATTCTGCCGTCCGGTCGACAAACTGGCCTTGGATGCCGTTTAGGTAAGAAAAATCAGCGTCTTGCGTGAACGTGGACAGCAGCGAGTAGATCCGGTCTTCGCCGCTCGTGGAAATCTCGACCTTGGGTAGCAAGACCGAACCATTTTCCAACAATTCCGTTTTGTATGTATCGATCTGGACACTGGGAAGTCCGAGCTGTTCGAGCACATCAAACATTGAGGCGTTGGAGACATTTCCCAGCAGTGGAAAAAAAGCGCGGAAATTATCGTTGGTACGCAGAATCTCGAAGTCTTGGTTCGCGAAATATGCTGCGGTAATCGCGTTCTTGAAGTTGAAAAAGCTCAGGTCAAGGATCGATTTTTGATTGAAGAACTGCTCTGCGTTCATTTTCGTCTCTCCTGACGTAAAACCGCCCTGGCCTGATTGTCGCGGTACTGTGCGAGTTTGCCGGTCGCAGCGCCCCAACTCGTGACGCAGTAAGGAACGCAATAGGTCAAGATAACCTTCACAACTGGAGGGTAGTCGCCCGCGAGGATGGCGTCGCCATGATTGATGCCGGTCAGAACTGTCCCAACCACCAAAGCCGTCATAGCCGCTTTGCGTGGTGTTCCTCCGCCGAACAGCAATTCCGGTATGCTCGGTTCGGACTGTGTGATCAGCGTCTCCAATACGTATCTCAGGGGCCAAGTCGGCGCTGCGATCATTCTTCGGATGCCTCAGCATACCAATCAGTTTAGAGGAGCATACTTTTTCCAGACTAGCCAGTGTTTTTGGTTAAACCCCTATCGGGATGAATGGGCTTTGGAGCCGTTGAACTGAACGGCGGTTTTGTCCGGCGGTTTCAACGGGTGCGCCTCTCAACAGAGGACCAGCAAACTGATCTCCATGCATTACAATCAGGCGGCGTCTGTCATTGGTGCGGTGGATCAGCCGCGTACATGACTTCTGGATTCACAATTTCAGGCGGCAAATCGACGGTGCTGTCAGACTAATTCGAACCAGTCTCCACAAGGACAGTGACACTGTCCATTAATTCGCGCAGAGACCGCGCCACTCAGCCAGAGCGGTGGCACGGTTGAGTTTGAAATTCGTTCGACTTGAGAGGCTGCGTTCTTGATTAAAGTGGTTGTAGACGGAAGCGTGAACGGCGGCGAATTTCTGCAAACTTCGCATGCGCCGGAAGCGGAGCATCGCCCGTTCTCGTCGTCGGAAAGGCAGATGTGAATTCTCCACTCGGTTATTCAGCCAGCGGCCGGTTTTCTGCTTGTCTGCGACGCCAATCTCCTTGAGCGCAGCGCCGTACGATGCCAGCCCGTCCGTGACGATAACATCAGGATTGCCGTACTTACGCAATGCTTTCTTTAAGAATTTCAACGCGGCCTTCTTGTCGCGCGTCTTTGTCACAAAGCTTTCCAGGACTTCGCCTTCATGATCGACAGCTCGCCAAAGATAATGTCGCTCCCGATTGATTTTCACGAACATCTCGTCCAGATGCCAGCGCCACTTGCTCGATCTCATGGTCGCAATACGCCGTTTTCGTATCTCCGCCGCGAACATTGGACCGAAGCGATGCCACCAGTATCTCACCGCTTCATGACTGACATCGATGCCGCGCTCGTGCAGGAGATTCTCGACATTTCGAAGGGACAGAGGAAACCGCACGTACAGCATCACCGCCAGGCGGATGATCTCCGGACTGGTTTTGAAGTAGCGGAATGGGGAGCGTTTTGTCATCTCGGCAAGCTACGAAACCGCCCTGCCCGCCTCAAGCCGATTTTGTCTGACAGTACCAAGATTTCCACGTCGGAATAGTAGGACCGCATGGTTGACGGCGCGTAGGCCCCCTCAAGACGCTTGAATTCTGCACGCCAATTGTGTTCGAATCTCACCAGCATAACTCAGAATATAATTACTTGCGTATTTTATGCAAGTTACAGGATTTTACGCAATTGATTACCTCATCTCAAATTCGTAGTGGTCGAAGCGCTCTAGGCTGGTCCGCTACACAATTGGGAGAAGCGGCAGGCCTTTCATTGCGGACAATTCAAACGGCCGAAGCGGAAAATGGACATAACAAAGTCAGGAAGAGTTCCATTCTCGCTATCAAAGCGACACTCGAAGCCGCCGGCATCGAATTCATCGGCACGCCCGACGATGGCCCCGGCATTCGCATCTATGGCGGGTCGCCAAAATCGTGACCAAGGCCGCCAACAAAAACCCGGTCGTCGGCATGAACCTGTCCACGCGTCGCGCCCTCGCACTGACCGCGACAGCCATTCTAAGCTTTGTTATCGCCTATCTGACACTGTCGCCGTCACCACCGCACGTCGGCTTAGAAGAGCTTCTCTCTGATAAAGCCTACCATGTCATCGCGTTTGCGGCTTTGATCTTTCCAAGTGCGCTGCTTTACGCGCGCAGTTTGATCTGGGTGATCCCGGCCGCACTCCTGTTTGGCGGCGCGATTGAGCTCATCCAGCCCTACGTGGGCCGTGAAGCCGAGGTCGCAGATTTTCTGGCGGATGCGGTTGGGCTCAGTGTCGGGATTGTCTCTGGCTTGGTCTTGCGCATGCTCCTGACCAAACTTCTCCCAGCCCCGGCTGCACCCAGCAATTAGGTCAGAGCGGCCTCAATACTGGGTACGCAGCCTGCCCGCACCGCTCTGCGCTAAAGAAAAATCCAAAAAAGTGACACGAGTGTAACCTGCTTCACAGTCAGACGGCGCAGCACGGGGTAATGTGAAACGCATCAGGGAGGATATGAGACATGCAGTCCAGTATCAAAACAATCCGCAAGATCAGTGCTGAAGTTGTGAAATTCATCACGATGTGCCACTTCATCCAGACACGCGTGAACGAGTACCACTAGAGAAAGACCAGAACCTCGTAAGGCCGGGAGGCACCAGGTGCAAAACTGCACCAGTGCCTTTATTGTTTCAGGAGGGGCGCACGGACCTGGACGCCGGCATCCGATCCGAACTTCCTGAGAAAGACCGACTGGCGCTGTTCTCCGGTCACAGCTTGCGCGCCGGACTCGCCAGTTCGGCAGAAGTCGACGAGCGCTATGTCCAGAAGCAGCTTGGCCATGCAAGCGCCGAAATGACCCGCCGTTACCAGCGCCGCCGAGACAGGTTCCGCCTGAACCTGACGAAGGCAGCCGGGTTGTGACGTGGATCAGGAGTTTTCCGACTTCAAAGCCGAAAGTGAGGCAACATGGCGAGGGAGATCGCTGCGGGAATGTAGGATATCCACGATGATGACCTCGTCCGATCGATCCAGAAAGACCAGGAAATGCTCCCCTGCCCTTATGAACCGCAGGTCTTCGACATCATCAACGAGAACTGCGCAACTCCGGCTATGGGCCTGGCCATTCATAATACTTTCACAGCGGTTGAGCAATTCGGCCTCGTAAAGCTCTGCTTGGCGCAGCCCAAAATTTTCGATCGTCCATCTGGCGATTTCAGTGAGGCTGGCTTCCGCACGACGGGTCAGCCGGAAGGATCGGCTCATGAACGCGCGCGCGCAGTCGCAAAGGCCCTACGGATCGCATCTTTGCCACTGCCGTCCGCAATATCACCCGCCTTGGCCTGCGCCAGACCTTCAAGGAGACCCTTCCGGATTCCGGCCAGCTGTGCTTCTTCCTGCTCGAGCAGCCTCAGGCCAGCGCGCATGGCTTCACTCACATTCTGGTAGCGCCCAGACGCCACCAGTGCTTGAACCAGATGGTCTTGGGTCTCGGTCAGGACAACGTTGCGTGTCACCATGGGCCGGGTCTCCTTTATTGGCAATATATGCCAATGCCCAGTTTTGGTCAATGGAAGCTGATCTTGGGCGACGAACAGCCATCATGTGACCTCTCCTCCCGTCGCTATCAATCGGTCGTTTAGTGGCGATACCTTAAATTGCAAACGGCCCGATTTCATGCCCCTGATAGGCTATGCGCGCGTATCAACAGAGGATCAGACCCCCCTGCCCCAGTCTGAGGCCCTTCAATCTGCGGGTTGCGCCGAAATCTTCGAAGAACACGCCTCCGGCGGCAAACCGGAATACCGGCGCGCATCGGCCATCAGCCAGAAGAGGTCAGGGAGGGAAAGGTGAACACATTTGTTTCAGAAAAATGCGCCGGATTATCCATGTCGGCGATCAAGAAAATGGCCATTCTCAGCGCGGGTGTTCCAGGCGCGGCATCGCTTGCATGGGGGTTGCCGTCTTTTCGTACACCTAAGTTCATTCGCATGGCCATTAAAACCGCGCTGGAACAGGACCGCGACATCCAGCAAGCCGGATTGACGGTTGGGTGATCGGCCAAAGTTGCCGAACGCACCCGCCCTGAAACGGAGCAGGAGCGCGTCTAGGCGGCGCTGGCATGGGTCTCCCCGCCCGCTGTATATAGGCGGGGCGGGGTACGCAGGGCGCCGGATATGGGCGCTGGCTGGGTAACTAAAGGCCGCATTTATCTCAATGTGTCGGTGTGCAGGAAACAAATGCTGGTAAAGACCGCCTGAAAATGTGATGATAATACAAAGAACACTCGAAACAATTCGAGGAACGAGGCAGTAGTTTGGCGAAATTAGTCGTTACCACAAGCGGCACGACAATTGTCGTGAAAAATGGCGATTCCGTTCTCGTTGATATAGTTGGCGGTGGAACCGTTACCATTGTCGCGGCGCCGGACGCCAATATCAAGAACCTCAAGATCGACTTTGGCGGGAATGACCACGTCGCCGACGAAGTAGAAATCGATCTTTCGACTTTCCAGAGTTACAGTCTGCATATCGATATTAACGATTACGACCCTACTGACTCAGTTGTCCTGAATAATGCTTTCAACCGCCATGTCGATCCAGGAAAAGAAGACGAATACAACTTTGAATACATTGGTGCAAATGGCGCCACGTTCAACGGCTTCCTCCGCGCCAAAGATAAAGGTGAAAAGGATTTCACAGACCAACCTCCTCCGATTGTCATCTGCTTTGCGCAGGGAACAATCATTGACGCCACTCTTGGTCCGACGCCCGTCGAATGTCTGACCGAAGGCGATCTGGTTCGCACCAGAGATAATGATGACCAGCCTATCAGGTGGATCGGCCGTAGGCGGTTGGACAGTCTTGAACTGGCCCGCAGACCCAATCTCGCACCGGTCCGGATCCATACTGGCGCCCTCGGCCGCGGTCTGCCACATGTAGATCTGACAGTGTCGCCACAGCATCGGATTCTTGTCGAAGGTTGGCAGGCCGAACTGCATTTCGGCGAGTCGGAGATCCTCGTCCCCGCCATCGCCTTGGTCAACGGAAAGTCCGTTCGAACGTTGCCCGATATTGACCAAATCACCTACTATCACCTGCTCTTCGACCAACACGAAATCATCACCGCAAACGGCGCTCCGACAGAAAGTATGTTGACCGGTGAAATGGCGCTTTTAGCATTGGATCAGGAAGCCCAACATGAAATCCAAATGCTTTTTGAATCGCGACAAGAACCAAGTGGCGTTCAACGTGCCGCCCGGCCCATCCTGCGCCAGAGAGATGCGGCGATCTTCAAAGTCGCCTGAAGAAGTACTCGCAGCAAAGCACGGCCAATTGTCGACCCAATCGGGGCAAAAGTGCATCTGCTGATACTTCAGACCGGCCATTCGCCGCACAGGACAGGAGTGGCGTCTTTGTGAGCGTCAGCTCAGTAGCACTTCTGCTCTGACGATCGGGCCGGTCATTCGCCGCAGACTGCACCAATGGCTGCAGAGCGGACAAATTTGCCGTTGCGGTGTCTGCGCAGAAAGCCTGCTTCGCAATGGATTATCATTTCAAGCGAAGTGACAGAGGAAACGCTTTCTGGCAGTCTTATTAATTGAAAGCGAGGACAGTTTGCCCAGACCTAAAACCCACTATGCCAATTGTGGCGACCTCAATATTGCGTATCAGGTTTTCGGAGATGGTCCGTTTGACCTGCTCTTCGCACAAGGTTGGTTGACCAACGTTGAATATGCTTGGGAAAGCCCAGATTACGCGCGTTTCCTGACCAAGCTTGGTCGCATGGCAAGGGTCATATTTTTCGACAAGCGCGGAACAGGTATGTCGGACCGCGATGTCGGCGTAGCGACATTGGAACAGCGATCTGAAGACATAAATGCGGTTTTGGATGCGGTGGGGTCTGAAAAGGCCGTACTTTTCGGTGTGTCCGAAGGTGGCGCTATGTGTTCAGTTTTTGCCGCCACATATCCCGAGCGTGTCAGCCATCTGATACTCAATGGCAGCCGACCAAAATACGTTTGGACTGAAGATTATCCGTATGGCGTTAAGCCAGAGGAAGTTGAACCACAAATCGCAAGCTTTCTCGAAAACTGGGGAGAGCCTTTTGCGCTAAAAGATGGTGCACCAAGTGTCGCCGACGACCCAGCAGTCGCGGATTGGTTTGCCTCGTATTTGCGGTTTTCAGCAAGCCCGCGTGCGGCAGAACAGATCACACGTATGAACTATCAAATAGATTACCGCGATATTCTACCAATCATTCAAGCTCCGGCTTTGGTCATTCATCGCGAACATGATTTGTGGTGCCCGATAGAAAACGCGCGCTTCATCGCAGACAACATTCCCAACGCCAAACTGAGGGTAATCCCCGGTAACGACCATATTGTATGGTACGGAGATCAGGACAGGCTCATTGCGGAAATCAAGGAATTTGTGGTTGGTGAAACATCTGGTGCGTCTGTAGACAGGGCGCTTAAGACAATTCTGTTTCTAGACATTGTTGGCTCCACAGATCACCTGTCAACTATGGGGGATGAGAGGTGGAAGAGCATCCTCGAGCAACTTGATTTGAATGTTGGCCGTAGAGTTTCCGCGTTCGGAGGCAGACGTATCAAGCATACAGGTGACGGCTATCTTCTGTCTTTCAGTGGGCCAACACGAGCCATCGAGTTTGCGAAAACGATTGGCGAGGATATCGACCGGCTCGGACTGCAATGCCAAATTGGAATTCACACTGGCGAGTGCGAGATGCGCGGCGAGGACTTGAGCGGGTTGGCGGTTCATATAGCTGCCAGAATTATGTCAGAGGCTGCGCCACAAGCAATTGCAGCTTCACAAACAGTGAAGGATTTGGTTGTTGGCTCAGGTTTAGAATTCACTTCGCTTGGTAGCCGCGAGCTTAAAGGAGTACCGGGGGAATGGCCGCTGTACCAAGTGGCGAATTGAAACGAGTAGTGCAATCTCCGAAGCGGACTTAAGACGCTGGTAAGTGAATGATCGCATTGGGCTCGGAACGGACCTTCGCCGAATTTTGTTGAGCGTCTCCTGTCTCGTGTTTAGCCGTCGTTCGCGACTAGAAAATCGAAGTTTTGGTTGTGAATGATGGGTTTCAGCGGTACCGGACATTCGCTGCACGCCTGTCGAATGTCTCAGTTGCGGGCTTAACCGAGTTATACCGTTGGCGTAATAGTTTTGTGCGAAAGTGCAACTCCGCCGATCTTGAATAGCGGGGCAGTCGGACGCCCAAGTGCTACTAGATTCGACCTTTTACAATGTTGACGCCCGATCGCCAAATATCTCAAATCACGGTTGAGGGTGTGAGAAGAAATTTAAGCGCCGCTGTAAGTTTGGGCTCGGAGCGGGCATCCGTTAGTTTCTACCCAATGACCGTTGCGCGGTCCGAGCAGCCTTTCGGATCAGCATATGGTATTGTCCACGTCGAAGATATTAGGGAGATCGATGCCATGACAGAAATGCTACTCCATCACATTTCGTATCCCGTGAGAGATGTTGAGGTGTCGGCCTCTTTCTACGAAGATCTTTTCAAACTGGAGCGCTTGCCTCGCCCGCCATTTCCGATACCAGGCGTGTGGTTGGGATGTGGCGATCGGCAAATCCATCTCGTGCTGAATGAAGCTGGAACTTATCGAAGCGCCCCGTCTCCCAACATCGCCGACGTGCACTTCGCATTCTGCACGGACGACTTCGAGGGAATGGTCGAACACTTGGAGGCGGCTGGTTTTCGAGAGGATCTGCCCGAAGGTGACAGAAAAAGAGTTCTCATGATTCGTGAAGGCCTCGCCGGCTTCCCGCAACTCTATCTGTTAGACCCCGATCTCAACACGATCGAAGTGAACGCAGCCCAAATGCCGGGAGAAACGTGAGATTACAGTTCTATCGCTACCGCTATGGGCTCGATGCAGTCATTCGACTATTTTTCTCTGTCGACCGGTTCGTCGCGTTAAGCAGCCGTTCATGACTGGAAATTTGAAGTTTTGGTTATGAACGACCACTTACCACAAGAGCGGACACTGACGAAAAATTGGTCTACTTCCGCTCTGCGGGACAGAACGGACTTCTATTTAAACTATGCCGACTCTGTCGCATCGTGATATCGTATCGAAGCCAATTGGCACTAGAGCGCCCTAGCATTGGTAGCCCGAAGCGAACGGCTAGTTGATGGCGCCAATTATTTGCCCTTCGTGACCTCGCAGACAACGTGCATATAATGAAGGTGCCGCCTTGCCTGACGGGTCCAACAATTCAGGGAATATTGTCAAGAGTTCCAGCGCATCCGAATGCGTCACTGCGGACAACGCCATGTCACCCGGATACAGAGTTTCGGCGGGAAGTGAGTTGGCGAAGACGATCTGATGCTGTTCCGTTGCAAAGTGATAATACGTGACGGGTTTGTTTGATGGGCTTCGAATTATCGTTTGATCGTTTACCAAATGCACCGCAGGTACTAGTACACCATACTCGCCAAACAGCAACTCGGCACGCCAGCCGCAGATGAATATCCGGTGCTGGGGCGATACATATAAATCTCTCTTCGGCCGTCCTTGACCCAGGGCATCTCGCTTGATCAGCACTGGCCTGAGGTTTGGAAAGTTCCGCAGACTTTGCGAGTCCAGCCGTCGTGAGCCAACCCATCGGATCTTTTTGCTATTTCCGTCGTGGGTTAAAACACGGTCTCCAACTTGCAGTTCTTCCACAGGGCGCGAGCCAGTCTCAGTATCAATTAAGGTTCCTGCAACAAAACAAGGCACTGCATCCGCATCAATCTGCACAGACACAATGAGTGAGTCGTTGTTGCCGTTACCGTTGCCGGATGAGGCGCTCACTACCAAGGACATCGTCACACCCGTTGGTGGTATCGTTGCACCCGGAAGTAATGTCACTGTGACTAGGCCTAAAGCGGATACGGTGACGGTGTATTCGCCTGGGTCGAGCGCGCCGTCGTTTTGCACGGCCACGGACCACGTCGCCGGTGCTTTAGAAGCGGTATATTGTCCAGACGTAGACGTCTGACCTGCTAATATTGTTAGAACTGAGGGTCCAGTTACCTCTTGACTGGCCATTTTTTACTTCCTTCTCTGCCTACGAGCCTGATAGCGGCAAAACACAAACCCAATTTGACCAAACTGTGTTTGGAAAAAGGCACCGTCTTCACGCAGTTTCTCAAGCACGAAATGTAGGCTACTTTGGCTCGGAACGAACCTTCGCCGCAGGCTGCACCGATGTCGGCTGAGCGGACTTAGACGACATCCATGTTACACGTCCTCGAGGTGCTGTCAGACCAATTCGAACTCGTCTCTGCAAGGACAGTAAGGCTGATCCTTATGCCGCACCGAGACCGCGCCACTCAGCCAGAGCGGTAGCGCGGTTGAGTTTGAAATTCGTCCGAGTTGAAAGGCTGCGGTCCTGATTAAAGTGATTGTAAACGGATGCGTGGACGGAGGCGAATTTCTGCAAACTTCGCATGCGCCTGAAGCGAAGCATGGCCCGTTCTCGTCGTCGGAACGGCAGATGTGAATTCTCTGCCCTATTGTTCATCCACCGGCCGGTTTCTTGGCGGTGTTCCGCACCGATTTCTTTCAGCGCAGCGCCGTACGATGCCAGCCCGTCTGTCACAATCACTTCTGGGCTGCCGTGCTTACGCATTGCTTTCTTTAAGAATTTCAACGCGGCCTTCTTGTCGCGCGTCTTTGTCACAAAGCTTTCCAGGACTTCGCCTTCATGATCGACAGCTCGCCATAGATAATTCTGCTCGCCGTTGATCTTCACGAACATCTCGTCCAGATGCCAGCGCCACTTGCTCGATCTCATGGTCGCAATACGCCGTTTTCGTATCTCCGCCGCGAACATTGGACCGAAGCGATGCCACCAGTATCTCACCGCTTCATGACTGACATCGATGCCGCGTTCGTGCAGCAGATCTTCCACGTTGCGCAGCGACAGCGGGAACCGGACATAGAGCATCACCGCCAGGCGGATTATCTCACGGCTCGTTTTGAAATAGCGAAATGGATCAGATTTGGTCATCCGACGAGGCTACAAAACCGCCCTGCCCGCCTCAAGTGATTTTGCTCTGACAGTACCCAACAGAGGCCTGCATTTGCGCAAAAGCACCAAATAGACCTTCAGCAAACTCTCTTGCTGCATCCGTCAGCACGAGTTGGCGGGTCTTTCGGTGAAAGAGTTTCTTCCCAAGATGATCTTCGAGTGCACGAACCTGATGGCTTATCGCCGCCTGTGTCACATGTAACTCTTCTGCCGCTTTCTTGAAGCTCTGATGCCGGGCGGCGGCTTCAAAGGCGTGTAACTGTTTGAGCGGAGGCATTCGGAAGACCATAACGCATCATACACAAATTTTTCTTTTCTATGTACCAAAAAACCATCGTTTGTCATGGGCCCCCAGACCGGAGCATTCTTTCTTCAGAGACCACCAAATCAAGAGACCATAAAGAGGAAATGACAATGCACTCCGGACAGAAAACCAAGCCATTTGCTGACTACGAAATGATGATGCTTCGGGAGGGGTGGAACCCCCGATGTGAACTACTTGAGTTGGAAATTACCCGGCTTGAAGCTGGCCATGAAATGCGCGGGAGTTTCACATGCGAGGTCTGCGTCCGCCTTGCGGCAATACTTCACAAGGCCGCTCGACGTCTTGAGGAATTTGCTGCGACCAGCGAGCCAGTTTGACCGAAAAACACTGCGGACAGAGCGACCGTTCTGTCCCGCAACTGAGACATCCGAGACGTGAGCAGCGAACGTCCGGTTCCGATTTGCACCAATTTGGCCGAGTTCAACGACCGCTTTGGGGAAATTCTGCCGCAGCGCCGCGAAACGGTCGCGTTTTCGATGCGGTTAGTTCGGTGAATTATGCTGCACTCGCATCGGGCGGCTTGCTTCGGCTGCAAAAAGTGAAGGACCTCCTGGTGACGCAGGAGGCATCATTTGGTGGAATGTAATTCCAGGTACTGCTTGATGACATCGTCAGTCACGTTCCCGGAGGTCGTCGAGAAATACCCACGCGCCCAAAAGCGTCTGCCCCAATACCGCTTGCGCAGGTCAGGGAACTCCATCTGGATGCGTCGGGATGAGCGACCCTTGATGCGTTGCATGACATCGGACAGGGACAGCTTGGGCGGGATCGACAGGAACATATGGATATGATCGCGCGCCAAAACGCCTTTCACGATATGGACACCCAGTTCTCCGCAGGTCTGGATGATTATTTCACGGATCCGCTCACGCATGGCACCCTGCAGAACCTTGTACCGGTACTTCGTGGCCCATACGACGTGGTATCTATGATAGAATCGCGTGTGCGCGGATGACGAGTAGCGCATGATCTTCTCTCCTGAATTTTGAAACCATACCGCCTCAGCGGGTTTCAAAATTCAGGAGAGAAGATCAGAATAGATTCGCTGAAGCGAACCGGCTGGAAGCCGGTGGCTTAAATCCATTAGGTGGAAAGTAAAATAGCTGCAAACAGCAATTCCTTTTTTTTGTGCTTCCACCAAGCCGTCGCTTTTTAATTGCGGCTAAGCACCCGCCATGAGTGGCGTTTCATTTGGGCGTGAATGTGCTTAAATGGCTCTGCCGAATTTCGATCAGAGGTAACATGTCCCCAGAATTGCAGATCTATTCTGTCCCGATTGCTGCGATGATCGTCGGCGCGTTTGCGTTTATGCTGGCCCCGCGCATTCTTGGGCTCAAAAAAGATAGCGAAGGAGCCTCGCTGCAAGTGATGACCCTGCGTGTCGTGCTGGTGATTTTCCTCGTGCTGCAATTATCCGACATCGTTTTGCACAACATCGTCGGGATCTATTACAACCGGATGCTGCTCAACATGTCGTTGACGGTTTTTGCGATTACCATATGCTTTGTTTTTTTCAATGTCTCAGGACGTATGCTGGACGCCAAGTTTGGCGCAACACGGCAGATTGACGGCAAAATGGTCGCTGTTCCCAGCTATCACAGCCGCATGGCGAGTGTTGTATTGCTCGGCGCAATGTTGATTATCCTGATCTATGTTTTGATTGAGATTTGGGGCCTGAACAGCCTTTTGGAGAAAACCGGTTTCATCGGCATTATTGCAGCGTTCTTCGTGCTCACCAGCGCGATCTGGTTGCCGGATCTGTTCCATGGCGTCGTCCTTCTGGGATCGTCCATGGCCGAAGAAGGCGACACAGTCATTTTGCGCGACCGTGATCGTCTATGCATCATCAACCGCCTTACTCCGTTCTATACGCTGCTTCTGGATGTGGATAAAAACCACCGCATTCTGGTTCGAAACTGTGATCTTATGAAGTGGGGTATCGAAAATTACACAAAGCGCGCATCGGTTGACGGTCTTCGCCGGACGCTCGAATTCAAGCTGGGGTATCCATCTCCGACAGGTGCGCGCGATCCGGTAACTAACCTATTCGAAAAGATTGAAAAATCTGTAGATGCCTGCTGTGCAAGGGCTTTTGAAGACGACCATATTATGGTGAATAAAAAACTATCTTTCGAGTGGGCAGCGGTGGACGCCGGTGACTACGCGCTTTCATTCCGGTTGTATTATTATCTGTCACCCCTCCCCGAAACGAAGCTTACCAGTAAAATACGTAAACACATGCGCGCTACGGATAACGCGATTGTCAGGATTATGTTCGAAGAAGCATTTGCACGCAGTCTGAACCTTGCAACACCTGCACTTGTGCACTTGGACACGTCGCAAAAGACCGCGCAACCAGCGCCGCCACACGCACCTTGAGCCGTTCAGTCAGCCCTTACGGCTGTTGAATTTGAACTGTCAAATTCCATGCGCCACCTTGTCCGTTAAGGTCCGCAACGCGCGCAATCAATGCGCCTGCGCTCGTCAGCATAGCGTCTTGCTTGGTGTCAGATGATACTGCGGTGATCAGATTGCCTTGCTGTTCAAAGATAGTCATTTCCACGCCTTCTGGCCCGTCGAAATAGAATGAAACCGCTGTTTCGGCCGGTGCCTCAATCTGCACGTCGATAATTTCACCCGGTTTCAAGACACCGGTGGTGGCACCGGGAAGAGCGAGTGAAACAGTTTCACAAGCCGGCAGCGCGAGGGTTTCAAGCACAGCCGGGTCGGCTCCAAACCATGGCCTAAGCCGACAGCAGCCACGTTGTAGCCGTAAACATGCTTCTGATAGCGAAAATTTCAACTTTTCGATAGCATGTTGTCCATGGCTTCAACCAACCGTGGTTTTTGGCATAATGCTCAGATAGTTTAGGGAAACGCAAAAAGGACACAAAATTTGCCTTCAGATGGCGTGTTCGCAACAAGGATTTTTCTGTTGTCTAGTTGCTCAAATCAGTTCCAAAGTCTCGAATGTCAGACAAAAGATACCTATTGCAGCTACTTGGTTTAGCTTGTCACCCTCGGTCAATCTCCTAATGTTGCAAAAAACACTACTGGAAAGGCCTCGAATGCTACGTCGAGCGTTATGTATCCTCAGTCTTATTTTAATCGGCTTACTGGTCCTCAACGGTCCGCCCGTGTTTGCCCAATCGACAGACGGTTCTGACCAGACTCGGTCACCTGCTGATGAAAAACTCCCGTCAGAAGATCCCACGCCATCACTTACCAACGCTGGCGAAATCGATATCGACGCGCTGGCAAAGGAGTTCAACCTGCCCTCACATATCCTGGATCCTCGGATCGAGAGTGAGCGGTTGGAGCTTTTGTTACTGCCGCTAACTGAGACGCAACTCGCCGCAGCATCCGAGGCGTGGCAGCGTATTGTTCAGGAACAAACACAGGATGTTGTCGACGCTACGCTGCGGGTCAATGAATTGGATGGAGAAACAGCTGATGTTTTTCGGGAGCGAGTCGCAGAACTCGCTGACGAACGACGACACATGTTCGACAATTTTGTTCTCGTTTTGAATGACTGGCAGAAAAAAGGTGGTAGTGCTGACGAAATCGCCAAATACCGAGCCTACCGCAGCGCCATAATTATTGACGAGATCCGCAATGCGGATGTCGAAACATTGCACCAGCGCGTTCTGAAATGGCTCACCGCGCGTGACGGGGGCATCAAAGTTGCAATTGACAGTATCGTTGTTGTGGTGTCGCTGCTCGGGTTGCTTTTTGTAGCGCGGATGATCCGCTCTGTCACGCGGCGTTGGATGGGCCGGATAAGTGGTTTGTCTTCACTTCTTTCGACATTTTTGGGCGGGCTGTTTTATTGGCTGACTTTGATAATTGGATTGATAATAGTGCTGTCGATTTTGGGCATGGACGTGGCACCACTGTTCGCCCTAGTCGGCGGTATCAGTTTTATTTTGGCCTTTGCGATGCAAGAAACTATCGCCAATTTCTTCAGCGGGTTTATGATAATGATAAATAAGCCGTTCGATGAAGGCGACTATGTCGATCTTGAAGGTTTTGCAACTGGTACTGTCCAACAGACCAATTTGATTTCAACAACCATTGCCACAGTCGACAACAAGATAATCGCGGTTCCAAACAACAGGGTCTGGAACAGTGTAATAACCAATGTCACTGCCAGTGCGACACGACGCGTCGATATGGTCTTTGGCATCAGCTATTCTGACAGCATTGAACAGGCGATCAAATTGCTTGCAGAGTTGGTTGCAGCCCACCCTCTTGCTCTGGAGACACCCGAACCGGCAATCTGCGTCGGAGAGTTGGCGGATTCTTCAGTGAATCTACTGTGTCGGCCTTGGTCGAAAACGGAGGACTACTGGACGCTTTATTGGGATATGCAGCAGTTGGTAAAAGAACGCTTTGATGCCGAAGGCATCTCGATTCCATTCCCGCAACGTAGCGTTCATATGGAACAATCTAACTCTGATTTAAATGTTCAAACAAAGCGATCGGTTGAGAACACGGACTGAGTGCAGGAGCTTGCGCCCGACCTGCTTCGTGCGCCACAGGGAAGCCAAGAAGCCAAACAACCTCTGCTATGGGCTCTCACCGGTCATTCGCTGCGGAGCGCGCCGAGGTCTGCTTTGCCGCCAATCATTTCCTGAAATTTTTTAGGGGTCAGAACCTAATCACTTGGTGAGCCTTGTCTAATTATCTCAAGTTGATCTGCCCCATTTGAGTGGTCCAGTTTGAATGCTAGAGCGGCGTCCATTTAATCTGCACCATATCCGGCAGCCTTGAAGAGGTTTCGGCACTCGTCTGGTGGGAAGAGTTCACAGGTCTGTGCAACAGATTGGAATAGAGTGTCGAAGGTTCGCGCCTTGAGCCGTCGCAAGTGCGCCTTGAGCTTGGAGTAGGCCATTTCAATCGGGTTCAGGTCTGGGCTGTAACGCAAACGCAGCGAATTCACACTTGGTCCGCAAGGCGGTCATAAATACAGAGTGCAGCGAACGTCTGGTGCCGGTGAAAGCAGCCATTCGCAACCAAAGTTTCGAATTTCCAGTCGCCAACGGCGGCTTGACGCGACACAGCAGACACTCGCCAAAAACCTGTGAACTTCCGCTTTGAGCCCATTTTGACCGACAATGTGGTAGGGCTGAATGTCGGCTTATAAAAGCAGGAGCCTTCAGTCTTCGGGGGTTACTCCAAGATGAAAACCGGCACGGCGTTATCGAACCCCTTTAGATCACATTTTATGCCTGCATCAGTCACGTCTCCAGTGATTGTGTGAAACTCATGGGAGCAGACCGTCTTTGCATTCAATTTAGCTGCATGATCTAGCAAACGTGACGCTAGATTGACGGCTGGGCCAACTGCCGTGAAATCAAGACGGTTTTGACTACCAACATTGCCATAAAATATTTCTCCAATGTGGAGCGAGGCGCGAAATTCTATTGGCGTTTCACTGCGCTGTTTTTCAATTCCGGTCCTTGAACTCGCAACAGCATTCAATGCATTTTGCGCAGCAGCTTCCAGAGCGGTTAGATCATCGACAACTGGAAAAATAATCAAAGCGCCGTCACCAATGAATTTCAGAATTTCGCCGTAGTTAGCAACCACGGCAGCATCGATAATTTCATAAAATGCATTCAACACCTTTAGAACTTCGGTCCCCGAACGCGAATTTGACATTGCGGTGTAGCTCACCAAGTCCACGAACAATATGATCGCAGAAATGGTTTCCCCTTCGCCGCGCTGGATTTTCCCGTCCATAACCTTGCGGCCGATGTCCTGTCCCAAATAGGTGGTCAGGGAGACCCTCATATCGCTTCGGTCGCCAAAGTGCTCACACACACGAGCAACGGGCGCCTGCAATCGGCGCAATTGCGCGACTACATCGTCATCGAACCCGTTATCGGTCTTCGTCCCAACAAACACGCAACGGGAGACAGATCCATCAACATTAAACAAAGGCAGGCAAATGAGATCGGTGTAACCTGCATCGCGGTATCCTTTCAGGGTTGCATCGCCACCGTCGTCCTCTTCGTCATCAAATCTGAAACGGAGCATACGTTGCATGCGTATCGTCGTCGCCTGCGGTCCATGATGGAATGCTTCGCTCTCGACCATGTCATTGGAAACAGGGACATGCCACACACCCTTTTTTATGGTCCAAATAACGCCTTCGGCTGGCAATATTGGATGAACATTAAATTTGTAAAACGCAATGGAAGCTATCGGAACGCCCGCGGCAAATAGTTTCTCCGAGAATATCCCAATGAAGTTCTCGAACGTGCCGGGTGGAGGCGCTCCGGCTATTAGCCAAGTGATGATTTGAGTGATTTTTTGATCGCAGTTCATGATGCATAAAGCTCTTCAAACCGCGCACTTTCAATAGTTAATGATACAAAGCAATTTTGCCAGCACATGTACAAAGCACTGGAAGCGGCCGTTGATGCGCGCTGGTTCTGATTACGCCATGTTGAAAACACTCGGTGTCCTACCCGGAATGGTCAAATTCAGAGATTTTTTCCCGCGATAGCCCGCTTTTGCAAACATCTTTTCATGAGACCCAGTCTTCAGGGAGAATGTTCCAATATTTTGGACCAAATTTCGCTGCGTCGAGTTTTTCAATACAATCAGCCCAAAGCTGTCGGATGACGACTGATGACTTGCCCCTAATTAGACAGTCCGGCCTTGCGCAAACCAACGGCCAGTAGTTCGAAATCGTCTGATTGCCGCCACATGCTTTTGAAACCATGCGCAAGAATGGAAAAATTTTCTTCGGTCACCTCAATGCCTCGGCCGCCAAACTCATCGCGACGTTCCGAAATAAAGTCCTTCAAGGCTGCCGCCGCCTCAGTTTGCCGGCCAAGATGCGCATAAGAAGCGGCCATGAAAGCCGCGGCCAAAGAATTTAGCCGCGCTTCTCCGATCAGCAATCCGAGCGCGGCCTCAA
The DNA here is from genome assembly GCF_051013555.1 of Sulfitobacter sp. TBRI5. Taxonomy (NCBI): domain Bacteria; kingdom Pseudomonadati; phylum Pseudomonadota; class Alphaproteobacteria; order Rhodobacterales; family Roseobacteraceae; genus Sulfitobacter; species Sulfitobacter sp. TBRI5. The sequence continues at coordinate 4,073,439 of NZ_CP112884.1, forward strand.
AGTTTCCGCAAAAAAATTCGACCTGCCCCATGATCCAGTCGATCGCAGGAGGATGTAATGGATCCAACCGCATCGCCTCTAAGACCACTTCCCGCGCCTTGTCATGACGTCCCAGCAACAGAAAGCCGTAGCCACACCAAGCCATAGATTCAGCCTCGTTCTCGATCAGCGATATCGTCTTTTCGAACTGTACATCGGCTTCATCCCAGAGCCTTGCGCACAAATAGGCAAATCCCAGTTGATCTTGAATGTAGGGGTCTCGGTTGTCCAGAGCCGCGCCCTTACGGGCGATGTGCAACGCGTGATCAGGAGCGTCTGGGTCCGCCAGTCCAAGCCAAAGGTCGATAACATAGGTGTCAGAGAGGTACATATAAGATCGGGCTATGGACGGATCGAGTGCGACGGCCCGTTCCAGCAATGCGCGCGCTTTGGCAGTGTCCCGGGCATTCAGTCCGTCACGGAGAGCCTTGCTTCTCAGCATCAATTCATAGGCCTTCATTTCATCTGCCGGTTTCTGTGCTGAGCGGTCGACAAAATCATGCTGCACACGGCCTGGTAGTACAGCCACTATGCTGCGGGTCACTTCGTCCTGTACGGATAGGATGTCTTCCAATTCGCGGTCATAGCGTTCCGACCACAACTGCGTGCCAGTTACGGCATCGGCGAGCTGCACAGAAATCCTGACCCGACTTCCAGCCTTTCGAACACTGCCCTCAACAAGATAATCGGCGCCCAACGCCGCAGCAATTTCCGCGGGATCGATGTCTTGTGCTCTGAATCTGAAAGACGCGTTTCGGGAAATAACCTGAAGCGTACGAAAGCGCGACAAGCCCATGATAATATCTTCCGCAATGCCGTCGCTGAAAAATGCTTGCTCAGGGTCGTCGCTCATGTTGTGTAGGGGCAGAACCGCGATGGCAGCTTTTTTGACAGCCGCCGGTTTCGGCGGTTCAGCGTCCGCTTTGTTATCTCCCGCAACGCGCCAAGCGCGCACCGGCTCGAAAACATTCTTGATGGAGTGCGTGCCCGCATCCTCCCATGGAACTGGAATGCGGTTGCCGACCACACGATATACCGCGTCAGAGACAAGCACGCCTCCGGGAGGCGCCAATTGCTCCAAACGCGCTGCAAGGTTGACGCCCGACCCGAAGACATCACCATCTTGCATGATGATGTCACCAAGGTTGATACCGATGCGGAAACGGATCGGGTCGGACCCTTCCGAGGTCGCCCGTTGCCATTCGATGGCGCAAGAAACCGCATCAGCGGCACTATTGAAACTGGCCAGAAGGCCATCACCCATAAGCTTAATAATGCGTCCACGATGACGGTTTACGAGAGGCGTGACTATTTGATCCATACAAACAGAAAAAGCAGTAAGAGTGCCAGACTCGTCCTGTTCCATCCGACTTGTGTAACCGACCATATCGGCGACCAGAATTGCTGCGAGTTGACGCTCCACAGATGTCCTCCCTTCCTGTGCATACCGGTCGTTTAACAACAAGACCATGTGAAACTGAATTCGAGGGTTTGTCGAAGGAGGCTTTGTCCGCATGTGAGACATACGTCGCAACCGCAGCGAACGTCCGGTCCTGGTGAAAGCAGTCGTTTAAAACCAAAACTTCGAATTTCCGGTTGTGAACGGCTGCTTAACGCGACGAACCGGTCATCAGAGAAAAACAGTCGAATGACTGCATCGAGCCCAAAGCTTCCGTTAATCTAGCCGGTTTGACTTAAATCATACCGCGTTTGCCGACGCCTGCTAAACTGCCTATCCGACAAAATTGGATGGGAGAAAATTTGATGACCAAGCGCAACTGGTTACCCGCATTTTTTGATGGCGAAAAGGATGACGCTAATGATCCTTTTGGCGCTCTTCGAAAACAAATTGATGAAATGTTCGAAGACTTTGGCAAGAACCTTCCCATGAAGTCCGGTGGGCTCTCTGTTCGTTCGAATGTCAGCGAGACTGAGAAAGAAGTTTGTATCACTGCCGAGCTGCCAGGCATCAGCATGGAAGATGTCGATGTTTCGATTGAAGGGAACCGTATCTGCGTCAGTGGTGAAAAAGTTTCTGAAGAGGAAGAGAAGAAAGAGGACGAAGGCCGTCAGTTTCGCCGAGTCGAGCGGACGTCAGGCTCCTTCAGGCGTGACATGACCATGCCGTTTGAGATCGATCCCGACAGCGTGAAGGCCCACGCGAAGGACGGCGTGCTGACCGTGACAATTCCAAAACCACCCGAGCAGGTGGCGAAAGCAAAGAAGATCAAAATCGAGTCTTCGGGATAAGCAATTACCCGAAAACTAAACAGAAGGGCCCCGTGGCGGTTCACATATAGCGATCCGCCACGGGGCCCTCGGCGCGCGATGCATCTGATGATTGGAATGAAGCCGCGAGGACAAGGTTGTACCAACAAGTCACTACCCTTCGCGTCTACTTGCCCTGTTTGCGTTCGAGCAGAAAGCCGTTGACGACTTTCTGCTGCAAGGAGTCCGCTTTCATCGCGAAGAAGTAACTGTGGGAGGAATGCTATGGTTGAGGGACGCTTAATTTTCTCAAACCGCGATGATGCTGGACGCAGGCTTGCTGCAGAACTGGTTAAGCGGAGCTTCGATGCGCCAGTCGTCTTCGCATTGCCGCGCGGCGGCGTGCCGGTTGCTGCGGAGGTCGCAGAAGCTCTTGGTGCACCCCTCGATCTGATCCTGGTGAGGAAAATCGGTGCACCGCGCAATCCAGAGGTCGCGCTTGCAGCCATTGTTGAGGGGGACCCACCCGAGCGGGTTATCAACGAAGAGGTGATGCGTCAGTCAGGTGCCGATCAGTCATATCTGGAGAGAGCCACCGAACAGCAAGTAGCCGAAATGCAGCGCCGTCGTGAAAGGTACCTCGGCGGGCGTGGCAGGTCCGATGTTGAAGGCAAGACGGCGATCGTCGTTGATGACGGCCTTGCAACAGGAGCCACAATGAAGGCTGCGCTGATCGCGCTGAAGCGCTGGGGCGCTGAAAGAGTGGTGGTGGCCATACCTGTCGCGCCCGCCTCTGAAATACCTCGACTTCAAGAGATTGCGGATGAGGTAATCTGCCTGGTCGTCGACCCGTATTTTCGCGGCGTGGGTGGTGCGTACGCTGATTTTCACCAACTCAGCGATGAAGAGACTGTCGGCTATTTGCGCCGGGCGTGGACTGTTGAGCAAGCAAGCGTGGACGGTCCGGTGCTGAGCCGCACCGTTGAAATCCCTCCCTTGCGGTTGCTAGGTGATCTGGTCGTCCCGCCAGATCCGCGTGGCGTCATCCTATTTGCCCATGGTAGCGGGTCAAGCCGACTGAGCCCGCGCAACCGGGAAGTCGCAGAGCGGCTAAACGAGCTCGGTTTCGCGACATTGCTAATGGACTTACTGACTTCACAAGAGGCCGAGGATCGACGCAATGTCTTTGACATTCCTCTTTTGGCCAGGAGGTTGCTTGACGCAGATCTGTGGATCGCATCGGAACCGGAACTGGGCGATCTGCCCCTTGGCCTGTTTGGGGCGAGTACAGGAGCGGGCGCTGCTTTGTTGGCCGCTGCCGAACTTAGCGGGCGTATCTCAGCTGTAGTGTCCCGTGGGGGTCGTCCTGATCTCGCCGGGGAACGGCTTTCCGAGGTCATGGCGCCGACACTCCTAGTTGTTGGAGGCAATGATCTTCAGGTTCTGGAACTCAACCGCCGCGCCCTCGCAGAGCTGCGCTTTGAAAAACAATTGCGGATCGTACCGGGTGCTGGCCATCTGTTCGAAGGGCCAGGTGAGTTGGAGGAAGTTACCGAAATAGCTGGCGCCTGGTTCCAGCACTATTTGGTCAAGTCGGAGGCGCCTCTTGTGCCTCCCCCTACCGAGGAACGGGCGCCCGCCACTCCCGAGGAAGTCGTCCGCGCCGCAGCCGAGGCCTTGCCTGACTTGGACGATCCGACCTTTGGCACAGCATTTGATCGATATGGCGAGGCGCGGGTCGTTTTGCTCGGAGAGTCGTCGCACGGAACATCGGAATTCTACCGCGCCCGCGCAGCAATAACGCGCAGACTAATCGAGGAGCATGGCTTCAACATTGTCGCCGTTGAAGCGGACTGGCCTGATGCCGCGGTACTCGATCACCGCGTACGTGGGCTGCCAGAGCGTAGCCGCAACGTATCTGCGTTTTCGCGTTTCCCTGTCTGGATGTGGCGCAATCGTGATGTGGATGACTTCATCTCTTGGCTTTGCAATTACAACACTAAGCTCCCAGATGTGAAACGCGTTCGTTTTCAAGGGTTGGATATTTACAGTATGTTCAACTCGATCGCGGAAGTTTTGTCTTATCTAGACAATCACGACCCATCAGCCGCAGCGCTCGCGCGGCGGCGGTACGAATGTCTTGCGCCTTGGTCAAACGAGCCCGCAGCCTATGGCCGCGAAGCTTTGTCCCGTGGCTACGCAATGTGCGAGGAGCCGGTGACGCGGGTCTTGGTTGACTTACTTACAAGAGAGCTCTCTCAGGCGCGAAGCAATGGCGACAGCTTATTTAATGCAGTGCAGAACGCCCGGGTTGTTGCTGGTGCCGAGCAATACTATCGAATGATGTACTACGGCTCGACCGAAAGCTGGAACTTGCGGGACATGCACATGTTCCAAACCTTAAAGCAGACAATGGACCATGTTGGACCGGACGCGCGGGCCGTGGTCTGGGCGCACAATTCTCACATCGGCGACGCAAGTGTTACCGACATGGGGGTGAACCGAGGCGAGTTCAACATTGGCCAGCTTTGTCGTGAAGAATGGGGCGAAGACGCCGCCCTCATCGGATTTGGAACCCATACCGGCACGGTGGCATGCGCGTCGGACTGGGATGGCCCCATGGAGATCAAGGCAGTGCGTCCATCGCGTCCTGACAGCCATGAGGGGGTCTGCCATTCCGCAGGGGGCGAGCGCTTTCTGCTCGACCTGCGGCCCGGGGTTAATGAGGCGCTCCGATCCGCAATGTCAGAGCCGCGGCTTGAACGATATATCGGCGTCATTTACCGGCCTGAGACGGAAAGATGGAGTCACTACAGTCATACGATCCTCTCCTCTCAATACGACGGTTATGTCTGGTTTGACCGCACGCAAGCTGTGGTACCGTTACCTGCGGAACCCTTGCCTGGGTCGAAGGATACCTTCCCGTTCGGTCTGTGAGGCTATCTATGATTATCGGATAGTGCGGCCACATTGATATGACTCAGCAGTCCTCGAATACATGCAGTCCAAGGTCGGATTGGGCGCGTCAGTGGGTGGTCTTGTTCCCTATGCCTTTATGGTCGCCGCCACCACGGGTCTGGTCGAGCCAGTAGCAGGGCTGGTTGGCGTTGTTGCGGTCAGCTACCAGCGCTCGCCCAATTTTCTCAACATGCACGTAAATCCGTGCCGCAGCTCCGCCAAATACATTTCTGTTGGGAAAGGCCTTTCGTACTTCAACCAACGGACTTGCCTTCTTCGAGAGGTGTCTTTGGCGGAGCGCGACGTCAATCTTAAGCCTCCGGGGCGATGTTTTGGTTGAAGCGAAACCGGTTTTGCGGATCGTATTTGGTTTTTACCGCGACAAGCCGTTCATAGTTTGGACCGAAACTGGTCCGCGTCAGTGCGGCGTTGTCCTCACCATGGCCTGCAAAATTCAGATATGCGCGCCCATGATGTCCAAAGCGTTCGGAATTGGACCAGCCCTCACGGGCCCAGGCGATGTTGGCCTCATCATCGGCGGGATCGGACCAGACACCATCCAGTGAATACATCCACCCCATGGACCGATCGCCGAACGCGGTCGCCTCCGCTGATACATTCGCAGTCGCCCCGCCGAAATTCCACAGCGACGAGAGTGTGTTATCCGACGGCGCGGCGATTGCGTTGGCCATGGCCAGATCAATCATCTCATCTGTCAGGTCAGTCAGGTAGCGGGCTTTCCAGTAACAGCGAAAGTCTCCGGCGGGCATGAGCGTGTCAAACAGCTGCTGCACGTCGCAGTAGTTCATTCGCCCGGAAAAGTCGGCCGACAATTTGCCAAGCTCACGAAGAGGCTGAAGAAGCGCCTCACCTTCAGCGGCGTCACCGTTGTACACGCAGGCGAGCGTCACGATCCGCTTCCCCCAGTGTTCCTCGGGGAAATCCTCGCCCCCTGCGGTGGCAAACTCGCAAAGCGATCCAACTCTGTCACCGTGTTTGGCCATGAAGTCGCGCCATGCCCGAACTGGCTCGGGCCCGTCTTCGACGAGATAGATTGGGGCTGCGAACATGACCTCCGGGCCGCAAGTGTGCAGCGCGAATTCGAACTGCACGACGACACCGAAATTGCCGCCCCCGCCCTGCAGAGCCCAGAGCAGTTCTGGGTTCTCGTCGGAACTCGTATGGATCAGATCGCCGTCTGCCGTAACAACGTCAGCGGCCACAAGATTGTCGATCGACAAACCGTGTTGAGCGCGCAGCCAGCCAATGCCCCCCGATAGCGTCAGTCCTGCGACGCCCGTGTCGGAAATCAAGCCACCCGGTGTCGCAAGTCCATGTACCTGGGTTGCGGCATCCACATCACGCCACAAAGCGCCGCCCTGAACCTTTGCCAGACGGGCAGAGGCATCAACTGTCACACCCCGCATAAGCGAAAGGTCGATCATGACACCACCGTCGCAGACCGCATGCCCTGCAACATTGTGTCCGCCACCTCGAATGGCAATGGGCAGGTCATGGGCTACCGCGAGCTTGACTGCGGCCTGCACGTCGCCGGCTGTCCTGCACTGGGCGATCAACGCAGGGCGGCGATCAATCATCGCATTCCAGACACCTCGCGCATCGTCAAATCGTGCGTCTTCGGGGCCAATCAACTCGCCGCCAAATGCATGCCCCGGCATATCTAATGTGTTCAGTAAGTCTTCCACTTTGTGCATCCTTTCCAAAACCTGAACCCAGACTAGCGCACCCTATCCGCCTGACAGAGTGGCATTGCCGCCAAAGAAGGGGCATACTGGACACGTGACCAAGCCAGATTTGCCAATACCGTGCATAATTGGACAAGGATGTAACATGACCCCGCCTAGCAAGCCCCTGATCGTGCTGCTCGCTGCACCAGAAACCTCATCGTCCGTTCTCTACGGATTATATGATGTCTTGCTATCGGTAGGTGCCGTTTACCCTGAATTGATATCAGGATCGCCGGGTGACGAACTACTGGACATCAAAATTGTGTCGGCAGACGGAAAGCCATTTCATTGCATCGGAAATATTCCGGTTGAACCGCACATAGCGACCAACAGTCTGGGCACACCTGATGCCGTCGTTGTGTGCGACATGTATACGTCGATCTATGACGTGCCGAAGGAGCGATATCCCCGGGAAATTGCCTGGTTGCGAGACATGCACAGGGACGGCGCGTTGATAACGTCGGTCTGCTCGGGCTCGCTCCTTTTGGCGGAGGCGGGGCTTTTGGACGGGCGCGAGGCGACAGCCCATTGGGCATATCGGGATATGTTCCAACGCCATTACCCGAAAGTTGCCTTTCGCAATGAGTCCATCTTGTGCCTGTCAGCCGAAGCTGACCGCATTGTGACGGCAGGTGGGGTCAGCGCCTACCATGATCTGGCAATCTATCTGATCGCCAAGTTTTGCGGTTACAAGCATGCCATCGAGACAGCAAAAGTGTTTCTGATCAGCGGCCACTCCGAAGGCCAGTCTCCATATTCAGTGATGACCCGTCCGATGGAAACCTCGGATGCGCAAATCTCTGATTGCCAAGTTTGGATCGCGAACAATTACAACGTGACCAAGCCGGTCGAAAAAATGGTTGAGCGATCAGGTCTGAACCCTCGGACTTTTTCACGCCGGTTTCGGTCCGTTACTGGTTTCCCCCCGATTGAATATGTTCAGGCGCTCAGAATAGAAGAAGCAAAGCAGATGCTGGAAACTGATGCCAAATCTGTAGATGATGTCGGTGGTTCAGTCGGGTACGAAGACCCAGCTTCCTTCCGTCGGGTGTTCAAACGCGGCGTGGGCCTGTCTCCGGCTGCATACCGCAAAAAATTCCAGCGTATTTCACAAATTGCCAGGCCAATTGCCACAAGGTGATTCCGAGAACCTCTTTGCTGACAAGATTGACATGATCTTGATGCACAGAAGCTTTCAAAGCAGTCATTGGCGCACGCGCAGCTAAAGGCAATTTTGTCCCGCAGAGCAGACGCTGAAGCAATGCGCGGAGAATGACGGCAAATCGTGCAGCTCCGCCGCGGGCAATGCCGTGATACGGTCGAGCAATCATGGTGATTTTCGCTGCGCCTGCATCAGGCTGCTTGGTGTTGTCAGACAAATGCGAACCAGTCTCTGCAAGGACAGTAAGGCTGTTCCTTATGCCGTGCCGAGACCGCGCCACTCAGCCAGAGCGGCGGCGCGGTTGAGTTTGAAATTGGGTCGCGTTGAGAGGCTGCGGTCCTGATTGAAGATGGGGTGGTTGCCGCCCTCCCTCGACGGCATCGCAATGTGCCATGATGGTGGAGTACAGCCACTGAAGCAGGAAAGGACGGCAACCATGACGAAGGATACAATGATAGGCGTCGATCTGGCGAAGAGCGTTTTTCAGGCTCACGGCGCATCGATGACAGGGCAAGTCAGGTTCTGCAAGAAGCTGACACGCGTGCAGTTTTTGAGGTTCATGGGAGACCATCCACCCGCAGTCGTTGTAATGGAAGCATGCGGCAGCGCATATTATTGGTCGCGTGAGATGGTCCGCCTAGGCCATGAGACAAAACTGATTGCGCCGCAATATGTGAAACCATTCGTAAAGCGCCATAAGAACGATGCTGCTGACGCTGAAGCAATTGTCATTGCTGCGCAGCGCCCGGAGATGCGGTTTGTCGAGCCTAAATCGGAAGAGCAGCAGGCCCATGCAATCCTGTTTCGCGGTCGCGAACGGCTCATTCGTCAGCGAACAGCGTTGGTGAACGCACTGCGTTCAAACCTTTACGAATATGGCCACATCGCACCCAAAGGAATAGGGCAGATCAAGCGCATCGAGGCGATCATTGAGGAGCCAAACAGTGATCTTCCCGACTTGATGCGGGAAGAATGTCGTGATCTTCTTGAACAGATCACCGAGAAAACGGCTCGGATCGAGACAAAGTCAGAAAGGCTCAAGGGTCTTGCTGCCGAGGCCGACACTGCGCGTCGGCTGCAGACGATGCCAGGCGTGGGCCCGCTCACTGCGTTAGCGATCGAAGCTTTTGCTCCAGACATGAAGACTTTCAAGCGTGGTCGGTACTTCGCAGCATGGCTGGGCTTGGTGCCGCGCCAGTACTCATCGGGTGGCAAGCAGCGGCTTGGGCGTGTTTCAAAGGCAGGGCAAGCCGACATCCGACGGCTCCTGATTATCGGTGCGATGTCGCGACTGGCCTGGCACGGGCGCAGATCGATTCCCGAAGGTTCATGGCTAGATCGGATGATGGCAAGAAAACCACGGATGCTGGTGGCCATTGCGCTGGCCAACAAGATGGCGCGGGCAATCTGGGCCATGCTGACAAAGAAGGAGGATTACCGAAATCCGGCATGGGCTGCCGTTACGTGAAACGATACGGAACGTCACAGCCTGAAGTCGGTAAAGAGGGGTGAGAAGTCGACGACCTGAATGGGCAAAATGATCGATCAGATCTGGACCGGAAAAACCAGGACAATCATTAGAACTTAAAAGTTCGTGTTGAAGATGTGGAACCGGTCTGCAGATCACCATACCGGCCAGCAGCTCACATCACGCTGCAACAAAAGGCCTGACACAAGTGCGCACTCGATCACCCATCCAATCGAAAAACTTCTTGCACAACGGGCGGCAACCACACAAGTGGTTGTAAACGGATGCGTGGACGGAGGCGAATTTCTGCAAACTTCGCATGCGCTGGAAGCGGAGCATCGCCCGTTCTCGTCGTCGGAAAGGCAGATGTGAATTCTCTGCCCTATTGTTCATCCACCGGCTCGTTTCCTGTCTTTCAGCGTTGCCAATAACTTTCATAGCAGCGCCATAAGAGCGAAGTTTGTCCGTCACAATTACTTCTGGTCGGCCATACCTCTTCATAGATTTCCTTAAGAACTTTAACGCTGCTTTACGATCTCGCCGCTTCGTAACGTAGGATTCCAGCACTTCACCTTCGTGATCAACGGCCCGCCAAAGGTAGTGCCGCTCGCCGTTGATCTTCACAAACATCTCGTCCAGATGCCAACGCCAGTTGCTTGATTTCAAACCCTCGATCCGCCGTTTTCGGATCTCAGAAGCAAACATCGGACCGAACCGATGCCACCAAAATCGAACGGCCTCGTGGCTCACGTCGACGCCGCGTTCGTGGAGCAAATCTTCCACATTGCGCAGCGACAGCGGGAAACGAACATACAGCATAACCGCCAGACGGATAATCTCACGGCTCGTTTTGCAGTAGCGAAATGGATCAGGTTTGGTCATCCGATGAGGCTACGAAACCGCCCTGCCCGCCTCAACTCAAATCCTTCTGACAAGACCTGTCCTGGTTGTGCTGAGGGCCTGTTAATGCGGAACAAACCTACCGTTCAGACATAGAATCAGAACAATCTCTCCCAACCTTTCGGCCTCTTTTACAAAGCTGCTTTCCGCTCTGGCTCAAACAGCGTTTCGGTTACATCAACAATAAGATTAAACGCTGTAGATTGTGCGGTGTCAGCGCCTAATCGGCCGTATTACGGTCATATTCTAAAGGCTCCTTTGTGGTAAAAGTTTGCCGATGCCTTTGTTCCATCGAGGCCTTGAAATTCAGAATTTGCCCAAGAGGTTGCCATGTCCAATCAACTTTCCAAATCCCTCATTAGCGCGCTGATCGTTGCGGCTATGAGTTCAACACCTGTTCTGACCAGTGTGGTCGCGCTGGCTGTCACAGCGGATTCAGCATACGCAAAAAACGGAAATGGCGGCGGCAACGGCGGTGGCAATGGCGGTGGGAACGGTGGCGGCAATGGTGGCGGCAACGGTGGCGGCAATGGTGGCGGCAACGGTGGCGGCAATGGTGGCGGCAACGGTGGCGGCAACGGTGGCGGCAATGGCGCATCGAATGGAAATGAAGGTGCCGCAAGCAACGCCACTGGCGGGCGCGGCAATTCAAAATCGCGCGCCGACAAGGGCAAGAGCAAAAGTGCTGACAAAAGCCAGGGGCGTTCAAAGGGAACGGGGTTGGGTTTGGCGGGCTTGTCGGGTTCGTCACTGTCTGACGCAATCAGCTCGGTCTTTTCCGGCAACAAAGGCAAACGCAGTAAAGAGTCGAAGCAGGCCCGTACGTCTGTTTCCAAGAACCAGCACGGCAAAGTCGCAAGTAATCTGAAAGGTCTGAACGCGGCCCATGCCAGTCAGACGGCCCGATTGAATGCGAGCCCCAACAGCCGCGTCGGCAAAATCGCAGGCTATCAGGAGGCGACGATCAGTGAGATCGGGCTGACGGACCAGATTGCGGCACTGAACGAACAGGTCGATGACACAGTGGCCACGACTGCGGAATTTGTTGCGGAAAACATTTCCGAAGACAGCCTTGTTTCGCCTGAAGAGATTACCGAGGCAATAGACGCACTTGATCCGGCAGCAGACGATTATCAATCTGATGTCGATGCAATCGCGGCGGCAATGAGTGGATTGGACCCTAACGTTACCGAAAACGAGCAGGCTTTGGCCGAGGTTTCAGAAAGTATCGATAGCACAGTTGCAGCGCAGGACGCGCAGGCAGAACTGGCGGAAAACATCGCCGAACTTGAAGGCGATCTGGACGAGTCAAAAGAAAACCAGGTCGCGGCGGCGGCGCTGTCAGAGGCTTATGCACCACATGATGTCGATGACCTGACAGAAGAAGCCATCGCCGAGCTTAACAGCCTGCTTGGGCTTGACGAGAGTTCGGACCCGGAGGACGTAACGACCGAATAAACCAAACCGCAAGCGCATGGCATTCCGTTTTTCTCAGAAGAATAAAAGGTGGTGTCAGACAAATTCGAACCAGTCTCTGCAAGGACAGTAAGGCTGATGGTGTTGTCAGACAAATGCGAACCAGTCTCTGCAAGGACAGCGACACTGCGCTGGCCAACAAGATGGCGCGGGCAATCTGGGCCATGCTGACAAAGAAGGAGGATTACCGAAATCCGGCATGGGCTGCCGTTACGTGAAACGATACGGAACGTCACAGCCTGAAGTCGGTAAAGAGGGGTGAGAAGTCGACGACCTGAATGGGCAAAATGATCGATCAGATCTGGACCGGAAAAACCAGGACAATCATTAGAACTTAAAAGTTCGTGTTGAAGATGTGGAACCGGTCTGCAGATCACCATACCGGCCAGCAGCTCACATCACGCTGCAACAAAAGGCCTGACACAAGTGCGCACTCGATCACCCATCCAATCGAAAAACTTCTTGCACAACGGGCGGCAACCACACAAGTGATTGTAGACCGAGGCGTGGACGGAGGCGAATTTCTGCAAACTTCGCATACGCCGGAAGCGGAGCATTGCCCGCTCTCGTCGTCGAAACGGCAGATGCGAGTTCTCGGCCCTGTTGTTCAACCAGCGACCGGTTTCCTGTCTGCCTGCAGCGCCAATCTCTTTGAGCGCAGCGCCGTATGATGCCAGCCCGTCCGTGACGACCACTTCAGGTCGACCGTGTTTGAGCATTATTTTCTTTAAGAATTTCAACGCGGCTTTCTTGTCACGGGTCCTTGTTACGAAGCTTTCCAGGACTTCGCCTTCATGATCGACGGCCCGCCAAAGGTAGTGCCGCTCTCCGTTGATCTTCACGAAAACCTCGTCCAGGTGCCAACGCCACTTGCTTGATTTCATACCAGCAATACGTCGTTTCCGGATCTCCGCGGCAAACATCGGGCCGAACCGGTGCCACCAGTATCTAACGGCTTCATGGCTGACATCGATGCCCCGTTCGTGGAGCAAATCTTCCACATTTCGAAGTGAAAGCGGGAACCGGACGTACATCATCACCGCCAGGCGGATGATCTCACGGCTCGTTTTGAAGTAGCGAAATGGATCAAGTTTGGTCATCCGGTGAGGCTACGAAACCGCCCTGCCCGGCTCAAGCTGGTTTGCTCTGACAGTGCCGTATAGGTCCACTATCCTTTTGGATAGGTCACGCCAATGATTGAGGTTAACTTGCCCAGTGGGATGTGAGGACTGTACAGTAAACTTTCAGGTTGGGGTAACGTCCCGAGGGACACCGGGATGCCTGCAATCGTTACGCAAGCCTTCACGACAAAGCCAACTAGGTTTTCCTCTGGGCACTTCAATGGGCGAATAAACCGCATCACCCAACGGTGCTAGGGGCGCTGTCAGACGAATTCGAACCACTCTCAGTTTGCCGCCAACTCCGTGAACCTATCCGGAACAAAGCTGGCGCCACTCGGAAAGAGCGGCGGAGCGTGCCATCTTGAAGATGTCTCGACTTGTGAGTGATCTTTCCTGGTTGAAGTGGTTGTAAACGGATGCGTGGACGGCGGCGAATTTCTGCAAACTTCGCATGCGTCGGAAACGAAGCATTGCCCGTTCTCGTCGTCGAAATGGCAGGTGCGAATTCTCAGCTCGGTTATTCAGCCAACGACCCGTTTCCTGCTTGTCTGCGACGCCAATCTCTTTGAGCGCAGCGCCGTATGATGCCAGCCCGTCCGTGACGAACACTTCCGGGGAACCATGCTTGCGCACTGCTTTCTTTAAGAATTTCAACGCGGCCTTTTTATCGCGCGTCTTCGTCACGAAGTTTTCCAAGACTTCACCTTCATGATCGACGGCCCGCCAAAGGTAGTGTCTCTCGCCGTTGATCTTCACGAACATCTCGTCAAGATGCCAGCGCCACTTGCTCGATTTCATGCTAACAATGCGCCGTATCCGGATTTCCGCGGCAAACATCGGGCCGAACCGATGCCACCAGTATCTGACAGCCTCATGGCTGACATCGATGCCGCGTTCGTGCAACAGATCCTCGACATTTCGAATGTGAAAGCGGGAACCGGACGTATATCATCACCGGCAAGCGGATAATCTCACGGCTCGTTTTGAAGTAGCGAAATGGATCAGGTTTGGTCATCCGGTGAGGCTACGAAACCACCCTGCCCGGCTCAAGCTGGTTTTGTCTGACAGTGCCGTCTGGCATGTTGCCTAATCAATTGCTATGCTTGATAGGTTTTGAGAAAGTCACAGACATATGGCCACACTTCTTCTTTTTCATGCCCTTCTCGTTCTGAGCTTCACACTCCGCATTCTACTGCGGGATGATCTGTCGCCCTCCGCGCGATTGGCCTGGTTCATCGTGCTGAACGTGCTGCCCTACGTCGGGAGTGTTGTCTATTTCCTGTTCGGCGAGATTGACCTCGGGCACCGAGCCGACAAACGTCACAAAGAGGTCTTCGATGAAATCAGGGCAGCAGCCGTGCAGCATTTTGGAGAAAAGAATGGCATAAATCTGATCAATCCAGTCTACCAGCCAGGCTTCCGTTATGCGTCTTCAATCAACGGATTTCACGCCGTCGCGGGCAACCAAGCCACGCTAATGGCTGATGCGTCAGAGACGAACAAACACCTGATCGCGGACATCGACGCAGCCACCGATCATGTGCATGTTCTGTATTACATCTGGTTAACGGACACGACCGGGAAAGACGTGTGCAAGGCGCTAATCCGTGCCGCCGAGCGGGGTGTGATCTGTCGCGCGATGGCTGATGGGCTGGGCTCGCGAGCACTACTCAAATCGCCACTTTGGCGCGAGATGGAAGAGGCCGGAGTGAAGCTTGCAGTGGCCATGCCACTCGATAATCCAATCCGCACAGTGCTGACAAGCAGGGTTGATCTGCGCAACCATCGCAAGATCACGGTGATTGACGGGCGCATCACCTATTGCGGCAGCCGCAATGCCGCCGATCCGGAATTCCTTGTGAAAGCCAAATACGCGCCATGGGTAGATATAATGCTGCGTTTCGAAGGCCCTGTAGTCACCCAGAACCAACTGCTGTTTCTAAGCGATTGGATGCAGGCGACCGGAGAAGATTTTGAGAGCTTCCATGTTGAACACGTCCCCGCAACTGAAGGGTTCCCTGCACAGGTCATGGGGGACGGCCCAACTGAACGCCGCGCGGCAACGCCTCAGTTGTTCGCAACACTGATTTCAACCGCACAATCCCAACTTACGCTGTCGACGCCATACTTCGTACCCGACGCCACAGTCCTTGAGGCCCTCTGCGCCGCCGCGCATCGCGGCGTGAACATCACTCTGATCTTCCCAAAAATGAATGACAGCTGGATCGTTGCCGCTGCGAGTCGAAGCTACTACCGCAAGCTTTTGTCGGCCGGGTGCGATATCCACGAATTCAAGGGCGGCCTCCTTCACGCCAAAACCCTGACCATTGATGGTCTTGTCACACTTGTCGGCTCGTCAAATCTCGATTTGCGCAGCTTTGATCTCAACTACGAAAACAATGTTCTATTGCAGGATGTCGAGATCACCAGGCAGGTCTGTGACCGTCAGCAAGCCTATATTGAAAAGAGCGACCCCGTGATGCTAACGCACGTGCTTGGCTGGCCCTACCACCGGCGCATCTGGAACAATACTATCGCCACAATCGGACCAGTATTGTAGAACGGGCCGTCCTTGTCGCCTTTCGATGCAACACATTTTCTGCAGTTTTTTTTGTGGTTGCGTTTGAGTTAAACGGCACTGTCAGAGCAAAATCGCTTGTGACGGGCAGGGTGGTTTCGTAGCCTCATCGGATGACCAATCTTGATCCGTTTCGCTATTTCAAAACGAGCCGTGAGATTATCTGCCTGGCAGTGATGCTGTGATTGTCACGGACGGGCTGGCATCGCACGGCGTTGCGCTCAAAGAGATTGGCGTCGCAGACAAGCAGGAGACGGGTCGCAGGCTGAATAACCGAGTGAAGAATTCGCATCTGCCGTTTCGACGACGAGAGCGAGCCATGCTTCGCTTCCGGCGTATGCGAAGTTTGCAGAAATTCGCCGCCGTTCACGCTTCCGTCTACAATCACTTTAGTCAGGAACGCAGCCTTTCAGGCCGACCCGATTTCAAGCTGAACCGCGCCGTTGCTCTGGCCGAGTGGCGCGGTCTTAGCGCGTCGTAAGGGGCAGCTTCACCGTCCATTCGGAGACCAGTTCGAATTGATCTGACAGCACTCTTCGCAGTGCCGATACAACACACATTTCGAATTAAGATGAAGCCGGGGACGTAAAAAGTTGCCATCACCGCGCGCGTTGTGCCTCATCGAAGAAATATAATGGGAGGATGCCAAAATGGGCAACAAAATCTTGTGGATATTGATGGCGTTACTGTCGATTGTAGGCGGGGTAGTAGCGCTAATGAACCCCGTATTTGCCAGCGGCATAGCTACAATAATAGTCGCGTGGCTGTTCATACTTTTTGGCGCGTTGCAAGTAATTGCAGGTTTCCGGGTCGAAGGAGCAGGAGCAAAAGTTTGGACAATTTTGCTGGGTGCACTGGCCGTTTATCTCGGCGTCACAATACTTGGACACCCACTTAAGGGTATGATGGCACTAACCACGATGATCGCTATTCTGTGCCTAGGCGGGGGCATCGCTAAAGTTGTATTATCCTTCGCGCTGGAAGACCGTCGTTTTTTCTGGTTAGTTCTCGTATCGGGTTTAGCGTCATTGGCGGTCGGCTTAATCATATTCATGAATTGGCCGGTATCAGCTATTTCGGCGCTCGGAATTCTTCTGGGCGTACAGCTTTTGTCTGATGGCGTATCTTCACTGGCTATGGCCCTCAGTAGCGATGGAAAATCGTCCGCGGAGGTATAGAACTCACATCCAGTGATCACCTGTTAGGCGCGCAAGTCAATTGCGGGCCTAGCATTTGGAATGATCCCTGGATCAACTACTTCAGGTCCTCGCCTCTAAGTATCAGAAAGGTAATTGAACGATGAATTCACTTGCCCGGTTGGGTCGAGCGCTTCAGGCTGCTTTCATCGACCCACGGTCTATCGGATTATTAGCTTTCACTTTTGCGATCATTTCAGGCGCTTCAGTGTTCTATCACTACGTAGAGAATTGGGGCTGGCTGGACTCCGTTTACTTTTCAGTGATGACGATATCGACTGTTGGGTATGGCGATTTTTCACCTGACACCATTGCCGGTAAAGTTTTTACCATCGGATACGTGATTGTTGGGCTCGGAGTGTTTGTAGCCATGGCAACAGCGGTAGCCGATGCCATTCTGGCGCAACGTCAGACAGATCGCGATACTCGCGATTGAAGCGCAACGTTTTTGTCGGCGAAGCGGCCATTGATGAACGGTGCGGCGAATGGCGGGTTTGTCCGCATTTGTGGAAATAGAACTGCTAAATTTCACGGCAATATGAATGAACGTCCGCTTTTCTTGCTGAGTCGCAGCCAATGGGTTTGCACATTTCATCGCAGCGTCTGCGAAAGTCAAAAACGGAATGCTTCCGCCAAGGACTTGAAGCGGTCGTTCGATTGTCTGGCCGCGACCTTTGGCAACGAGAGGGGGCGGACGCTCTGGGTAAGATCAAAGCATCCATTCGATCGGGAGCCTCGCTATGAGCCAGGCCACGGCTCTCTGGATTCTGCTGGTCTCGGGTTCGACCTCGTGTGTTGTCACCTGTCCATCTGCGCCTGTTTCAATCCAGATGAGGTTACCATCATTGGATAACTCGACCCGATATGCGAACGCTGGTTTTGCGAGTTGCGATGCAAGCGCCTCTGCGATGGAGCGGCTTTCGATTAAGAGCCCCATCTCGGTGTTGAGACTCGCAGAGCGAGGGTCGAGATTGTAGGATCCAATAAAGACTTTCTCTCCGTCAAACGCGAAGACCTTTGCATGCAATCCCGAGGCCGATCCGGCAAGGATCTCCGGCAGACTGCGATCGCGACGCCTTTCGCGTAGTGCATGAAGCTCCAACAGTTCCACACCGGATTTCAGGAGATCTTCGCGATAACCCATGTAGGCTGCGTGAACGGGCATGACATCGGTTGCGTCGAGCGAGTTTGTCAACACGCGGACATTTACCCCTGATCGGGCCAGACCCTCCAATATCTCTGGCCCCCTTTCGCCGGGGATGAAATACGCCGAAACCAGATCGAGGGACGTTTGAGCCTGCAATGCCAGCCTGACGAGATGTTCAACCATCATCCCGTCGCCATCAGCATTTCCAAGCCCCTTTGCCGGGTCATCAACGATTAGCGTGACGTCGCTCCACTCGAACTTCAAATTTCTTTCGGCAATCCTTTTTGCGAGCGGGTTTTCGTCAATCGCCTTCTGATAGCCGGCACCGGAGGCAGACTGTCGCGCAATCTGCGCCGCGTCCAAGATTGTCTCTCCGTCAGTCGGTGTGAGAAAAAATGCTGCGTCATAGGCCGATTTACTGTTCCAATAATCGTCAAAGGCCGCCGATACCTCTTTAACGATCGGTCCGATGGCAAAAGCGTCGAGGTCGAGATAGTGGGTCCCAGTACCGTAGTCGAAATAAATATCCCCAATATTGCGCCCGCCCACGATGGTGGCGACACCATCGAACGTCATGGACTTGTTGTGCATACGGCGATTTAAACGCCTGAAATCATACGCGAAGGAGAGAAGTTTCGGATCCCTGAATGTGAACGGGTTAAAAATGCGAACGCTTGCAGTTGGCATCTCGTTAAGTTCCGCCAACAGAGGGTCGAGCCCCGAAATACCGTTGTCGTCGATCAGGAGCCTGACGCGCACACCGCGCTCGGCAGCGGCCCTAAGTTCATCAAGAAGCATCAGACCGGTCACGTCTTTTTGCCAAATGTAGTACTGCACATCGATTGAGGATACCGCAGCATCTGTTAGAACAGCCCGTGCCGCGAACGCGAAACGCCCATCGAAAAGTGGGCGAACGCCATCGAGCCCTGGATTGCGCTCCATGGCGCCTTGAATGACCCGGCCGAGTGGCCCTTCCCAATCCGGTTCCAGTCTGTTCGTGGGAGCTGAAAAATTCTTCTCTGGCAGAGGGAATACTGTTCTCAACACCACCGCCCCGATGGTAAATAAAGCCGCAATCACCAATAACCACTTCAAGAAACGCATATGTTGGTCCAGCCTCCATGGCCTGTCTTACGATCTACAACCCTTTATCTCCGGCTACCGGAAATTCCAAATCTTCAATTCTCAATGACGACAGTCGCCGATGAAAACCAGCGCAGGTCAGTTCCGAGCCCCAAAACAGCCGAAAAAAGGCGCCGCCTCGCAGTTGGTGACGCCTTTCACGCTTTGACAGCCTAAACGAAGTTCTATCTCCAGTCGCAAATCGAAAAAACTGGAGTCAACCTTCCGGCGTATACCAGATCGGCGAGGTGTAGGCGCGTTCCTGATGCTTCAAGACGCCTTCGGCCGGAATCTCTGAGCCAAGCTTGACACGGTCATAGGCAAGCCACGTTGGCGTGGGAATTTCCAGGATGCGCACATAGTAGAAGGCGCTGCTGGACGGATCGAAATCCGGGTCTTCCCAATAGGCTGCCAATGCCGCCTCTCCAATAGTGTTGGTATAGGTCGCGGTATTCAGATCGACAGTGTCTCCTACAGGGCGGTCGCAGCGATTGTTGTCCGAAATCGCTCGTTCGTCCGAGCAGGCCACGTCGTATATCCGTTCCTGAGACACTCCGTTGGCATCAAGCCAACCCTTCACAATCTGGATCCGGTCGAGGTTGGCACCATTCGGATCACGCAAGGCGCGGACCATCAGTTTGGGCGCGCGCCCCGCGGGTGCCGCGGTCATGTCGCCGCCCATGGGCACACCGCTTGCATATCCGATGGTGGCAAAGTCCGGCTTGAACACATCGTCCTCCGTGAAACTCCATCCGGCGAAGACCCTGAGCACTGGTCGCGTGCCGGTAGAAGCATATACCTCCTTGCGGGCCATCGCGTCCCATATCGCTTTTCGGGTATTCTCCCGAGCCCAAACACCGGCCAGCGCTCCAGCCGTCGTCTCCCAGTGTTTGACCTGAACGCCTCCGTCACCATCTGGACGTCGATCTGAAACAACGTCGTCGTCATAGCGGAATTCTCCAGTGCCCGGCTCCACCCCGGAGAATTTTCCAAAATAGTTTTCTTCACGCGTGCCGGCAAGTGAAGTGTGGGAGTCGCTCGATCCGATCATGCCGAATTTGAAAGGGTTGATGCCAAGCGCTGCCTGCTGCTCCAGGCCGAGCTTCAGCGCACTGCGGGCGTATTCATTTGGCAGCATTTCGGGCGTCTTTGCTTCGAAGCCAAAGTCGCCTTTGTCCCAGTTATGGAATTCCGCGAACTCGTCCTCGGGCGAAAGGAAAGGATGCGCTTCTCCATCGCCTTTGCCCTGAGTTACCTCGTAGATTGGTTCCCAACGCATCCGCCGTTTTGCATAGGCCGCGTCGATTGGCTCGCCAGCTCGGGTCTCAACGTCAAACATCAATCCATTAGATAAGTTACCGTTATGTGGGATTGCGAGTACCTGCCCGCCGGTCCTCTCCTCGTAACCTTCAAGGTAGTTCCACAAATCCTCTGGATCTTCGGAATCATACGCGGAGAATGGTAACACTAGCTTCACACGGTCGTCGTCATCCCGGAACAAAACCACGCGGTGTAGATTCTTTACGTTAGGAGACGAGGTCCACTCAAAAGCATGCAATGAGGTGAAGACACCCGGTTCATTGTGGAGTTCGACGGTATCAATGAGCCGTTCCCACATGTTCCTTTGCAACGCAACGTTTGGCATTGGGTTGATGCCGGTCGCCACCCCTTCTTCGCCCCACTTGCCATAGGCGCCATAGCTGTCCCCGGCCTTGACGAGATCGTGTACTTCCTTGCCCCATCGGTCGCGAAGCAGCGCCGCGTCCGACTCCTCAATCATTACAGCCAAGCCAAGGTTCTCCGCGTGATCCGCTACGACGAGAAAATCAAGTGGCTGGATCAGGCGCGCCTCCACGCCAGACGAGGATACAACTTTCTCACCTTTGGCGAACCGTAAGGCAGTGTCAGGAGGAAGGCGATTTCCGATCATGCCTGCATCGGTCGAGTAAGACGTGTGTAAATGCGTATCGCCCCAGAAAACTTGTGTGGGATGCCCGCGGTAGAGATACGGGGAATACTTCGCTGCGCCGATATTTACATTGTCCTCGGTGATCGACACGTCAGCTGCAATCGCGGTGGTCGATGCAAGGCATGCGCATAAGCCAATCGCCGCGATTTTCATTTTCAAAGGTTTCACTTTCTCTTTCCCCCACAAAAGTTAGAGCTGATTTTCAACGCTTGGTCGCCATTTGCATTGGCAATATCATTGGCAAATGCTTAAGACTGTCAGCTGCAGTCATTTGGGGGAAGAATTGGTGAAGAAAGACAGTTATGTTGAGTTGAGCTGCGAAGGCTGGCTATCGGGCGTACCGGTTGAGTTTGGGAGGGAACTCGTCTCGCTCGGAGAGTTACGGAAGGCGAACACTGGAGAGTACGTCCATCGAGCCGGTAATCCGCAGGACGGGTTGCGTGGCATCGTCTCTGGAGCATTTGCTATTGAAATGGCGCCATTTGAGCGCGGACCGAACCTTCTACATCTCTTTCGATCGGGCGATTGGATGGGAGAAATTGAATTAATTAAGGGATTGCCAAACGTCGTATCAGTCAAGGCCACCCGCCCTAGTGAGTACATTCACATTGCAACACCTGATATCAAGAAGTTAGCGTCTGCTAATCCGGAAACTTGGCGTTGGATCGGTTCATTGGCGGCAGAACATCTCCTAACCGCGATGGGTATCATGGACGACTTGACTATCCGTGACCCGAGCAGGCGCATTGCAGCCTTACTGTTGCGTCTTGCGGGTGTTAGAAGCATCGATAGACCCATCGAACCCGAACCGGAAATCGATGCAACACAGTTTGAACTATCCCACTTTACTACGTTGTCGCGCGCTACGATTGCAGGGCACCTCGACCGATTTGAGAAAGCTGGATTAGTCGCACGTTCTTACGGCAGAGTTAAGTTAACCAATACCAAAAAGCTGCGTGAACACCTGGCAACGTACTAACTGCTCCAGAGTTGAGCGTTTTGAAAATCTCAAGCAGGCGCACCGTTAGTTTCGTCCGCTCGGCATTTGATGGCGAACGATGCGCCGAATGGCAGCTCAGGCGGAACTCGGTCATAGCTTCATCGAACTTCGCTGCGGGGGGAGCCACCCGAAGCCTGAGCGCCGGGCTGAGCACCTGTCGCACTGGTGGTTGAACACATTCCTGCGCAATTGCGTCGGTGGACGATCTGCAGAACCGTCTGCTTCACGTTAGTGCGTCGACTTGGTCGTCATTCGATGCGTCCGGGAACGTCAACAATTCGCGACGGAACTTGTCAAACCAAGGCTTGTCAGTCGGGATGACCAGTTTGCCCGACCTGATCCAGTCAGTGTGCGGGATGAACCGGTCCAGTTTACTGGAAACGACGTTGATACCCATGTAGACGCCCGCCGTTTTCTTTCGGAATTCCTGCAGGATGGACGACCCCATGGCAGAGTCTTCAAGTAAAACTCGATCAGCATACCATTTCTTGCGCTCGCGAAGAATGGCGGCCTTGAGCTCAGTGATGTTTGTCCGTTTGCGATAGACATCCAACAGATACCAGCGCTCTTCGAAATCATGCCACCCGAAGGTCAGGCCCACC
Organism: Sulfitobacter sp. TBRI5; assembly: GCF_051013555.1. Lineage (NCBI taxonomy): Bacteria > Pseudomonadati > Pseudomonadota > Alphaproteobacteria > Rhodobacterales > Roseobacteraceae > Sulfitobacter > Sulfitobacter sp. TBRI5. The sequence continues at coordinate 4,096,133 of NZ_CP112884.1, forward strand.
GAGTAATCGCATCGCGGACCATCTTTTGCTGCCGTGTCCCAGCTTTGGACCCTGCGCGTGAAGAGCGCCTCATCGGGCAGCGTATCGACCAGATGAAGGTCATCCATACTGAGATATTCGTTTTCAGCGTCGCTCGGGTTTTGCTGGTATTGAGCCTGAAACGCATAGTTGCCAATGTCCGCTTTGATCTGATCCAGAACCTCCCGTGGTTCCCTATTCGGGCTGAGCAGATCGCCCGGACGCCGAGCCCAATCGCGATTGTTATAGAGGAGAATGTCCTCAGGAATCTCGGCGATCGACGGCAGGCACAAGTGCTCAAATGTCTCCTTCTCGAGCAGGTAGGCGGAGAAGTCATCAGGATGAAGGCGCTGCTGAATAGAGACAATCCGACCGGTCCGTTTGTCGTTCAGCCGCGAGAACAGGGTCTGATCAAAATAGTCGCGCAACTCCTGACGATAACTGTCATGGCGCATCTCTGAAGGTTTGCCCAAATCGTCAATGATGATGAGGTTCGCACCAAACCCGGTGATGCCACCACCGATGGAGGACGACTTGCGCCCACCCCCTACTGTCGTTTTCATATGATCAAACCGGTTGTGTTTTGGATCCAGTTTCATCCGCGGAAAGAGACGCTGATAATACCGGCTCGTCACCAGGCGGCGGAACGGTGCTGTCAGACGGATTCGAACCCGTCTCTGCAAGGACAATGAAGCTGCCCCTTATGCCGCGCCGAGGGCGCGCCACTCTGCGAGAGCGGCGGCGCGGTTGAGCTTGAAATTGTCTCTGCTGTAGAGGGCGCGTTCCTGATTGAAGTGATTGCAGACGGAGGCATGAACGGAGGCGAATTTCTGCAAACTTCGCATGCTGCGGAAGCGCTGCATGGCCCGTTCTCGTCGTCGAAACGGCAGGTGTGAATTCTCAACTTTGTTATTTTTCCAGCGGCCAGTCTCCTGCCTCTGCTCGTTGCCGATTTCCTTCATTGCCGCCCCGTAAGAACGGAGTTTGTCGGTCACCAGGATATGAGGGTGACCGTGACGCTTCATGGTTTTCCTGAGGAATTTCAATGCTGCTTTGCGATCGCGGCGTTTGGTGACGTAACTTTCCAGCACCTCGCCCTCGTGATCCACGGCACGCCAAAGGTAATGCGTCTCGCCATTAATCTTCACAAATACCTCATCCAAATGCCACTGCCAGTTCGAGTATGCGCGCATCTGCTGAACTCGTTTGCGGCGGATTTCAGCGGCAAACATCGGGCCAAATCTATTCCACCAGTACCGCACCGTTTCGTGGCTGATGTCGATCCCGCGCTCGTGTAGCAGGTCCTCGACGTTTCGGAGCGAAAGTGGAAATCGAACGTACATCATGACCGCTAGGCGGATAATCTCGGGGCTGCTGTGAAAGCCCTTGAATGGGTCTGTTTTCATCATGAGGATAGGCTACGGAAACGCCCTGCCCGCTTCAACGCCAATCCTTCTGACAAGACCCCCGTCTTAGTTAGATTGGCCGACGACCGTTTCATCCCGCAAAGCTGTCATCAGGGTGTTGTCAGACAAATGCGAACCAGTCTCTGCAAGGACAGTAAGGCTGTTCCTTATGCCGTGCCGAGACCGCGCCACTCAGCCAGAGCAGCGGCGCGGTTGAGTTTGAAATTAGGTCGCGTTGAGAGGCTTCGTTCCTGATTAAAGTGATTGTAAACGGATGCGTGAACGGCGGCGAATTTCTGCAAACTTCGCATGCGCCGGAAGCGGAGCATCGCCCGTTCTCGTCGTCGGAAAGGCAGATGTGAATTTTCCACTCGGTTGTTCAGCCAGCGGCCGGTGTCTTGGCGGTGTTCCGCACCGATTTCTTTCAGCGCAGCGCCGTACGATGCCAGCCCGTCCGTCACAATCACTTCAGGATTGCCGTACTTGCGCATTGCTTTCTTTAGGAATTTCAACGCGGCCTTCTTGTCGCGCGTCTTTGTGACGTAGCTTTCCAGAACTTCGCCTTCATGATCGACAGCCCGCCATAGATAATGCTGCTCACCGTTGATTTTTACGAACATCTCATCCAAAAGCCAGCGCCAGCGACTGGATTTCATAGCCTCAATCCGGCGCTTTCTTATCTCGGCAGCGAACAACGGGCCAAACCGATGCCACCAATATCTCACCGATTCATGACTAACATCGATGCCGCGTTCGTGGAGCAAATCTTCCACATTGCGCAGCGACAGCGGGAAACGGACGTACAGCATTACCGCCAGGCGGATTATCTCACGACTTGTTTTGAAATAGCGAAATGGGTCAGATTTTGTCATCTTCAGACGTTACGAAACCGTCCTGCCCGGCTCAAGTCAGTTTCTTCTGACAAAGCCAAACCATGCACTAACTTTCAATCTGGACCAATCAAGTGGGGCTGCTCAAGCGATAGCATTTGGCCTTTTTCATCCGTTAATTTTAATGGTTAACAATTGCTTTCGTACAATCGAAAGTAGTAGGCTGCGCACGTGATCGTGAGGGTCGGTTTTGTGGATGAACTTGAAAAAGTACTGAGCAGCATAGGTTTTTCTCAATACCTTGATGCTTTTGTGCAAAATGACATTGATATGTCGCTTATTGACGATCTTACCCTCGATGAATTAAAGGAAATCGGGATTGACTCGCTGGGCCATCGGAAGAAAATCTTGGCGGGCCTCAAGAAGGCGGCGGAGACCTACGAGCCATCGAACACTGCGCCCTCGTCGACAGACCTTGAAGGGTCTACTGATGCAGAGCGAAGAGACGTCACCACAATTTTTGCCGATCTCAGCGGCTACACCGCGTTGTCGCGCGAATTGGACAAAGAAGACCTGCACGATGTGCTCTCTAGTTTGTACGAACGCTTCAATGAGATTGTGGTGCGTATGGGCGGCACGGTCGACCGTCATATCGGCGATTGCGTCATGGCAGTGTTTGGCGCTCCGGTCTCTTTTGGCAACGATAGTGAACGGGCTTTGCGCACGACCATCGAGATGCACCGCGCCATGGAAGAAATATCTCGAAGATTTGGGCGTGAACTGACCGTGCACATCGGCGCTGCAGCGGGAAATGTTCTATTCTCCAAAAGAGGTTATGGTCACCGAAAAGATCAAGACTTCACGTTAACAGGCGATACTGTGAACTTGGCATCCCGCCTTGCCGATCAGGCGGCGCCTAGGGAAACACTGATCGACGACAAGATTTTTCTGTCTCTCAGCCAGCGCATCGAGTGCGGTGCGCCCGTGTCGCTGGAAGTCAAGGGTTACGATACTCCGGTTCTTGCACACCGTTTCGTCGGTTTTGGGAGAGCTGTCGCGCAAAGCAAAATCGTCGGACGCGACAGAGAAGTCGATTTGCTGGGTAAAGCACTTGATGGGACCGTCTCCCGCCGGACGGGAGAAACAATATACCTGCGAGGAGACGCCGGTATTGGCAAGACAAGGCTGGTCCAGGAAACGCTTCAGGCGGCCAGGGCGAAAGGTTTTCAAGAACACTTCGCGCTGTTTCTTGACTTCGGTCTGGGAGACTCAGCGTCGCCCGTCAACAAGATCATTAGCAGTATGTGCGGTCTTGGCGAGCACGCTCAACATTCGGCCGTAATGTCGACGATCAAGCGATTGACTGAAGCGAACGTTCTCAATGAAATCTCCACGCTCTTTATGGTTCAGATCCTCGGCGTCAAACCGGATCATGACATGTCCGTGATTTTGGGCGCGATGAGTGACACCGCACGCATGGAAGGCCTGCATGAAACGATCCGGCGCGTCGTGCGCTACTTCTCGGCACAAACGCCACAGATGATCGTTTTGGAGGATATCCATTGGGCGGAGCTCAAAATGCTGCCCATGATAAATATTATCGTCGAAGAGACTCAGGCAAATCCGATCTTTCTTTTGATTACATCACGTATGGAAGGCCACGTGATGGATATGGACATTGCGCCAATAGACAGCTCCGCGCGTGTAAGGGCGATGACTCTGGGCGCGTTGAAAGCGACTGATGCGATGGAGCTTGCGCAGATGACCATCCGCGTGACGAACCAGATGGTGGATGAGTGCATTGAGAAGGCACAGGGAAACCCTCTTTTTCTCGTTCAAATGCTGGCTCATGCCAACGACGTGGATGGTCTCGTTCCGAGTTCGATCCAGAGCTTAATTCAAGCCCGCTTTGACCGCCTTGCACCGCAAGACAAAAAAATACTGCATGCGGCAGCGGTGCTGGGACAACGTTTTAAGATGAGCGCTGTCACTCAAATTGCAGACCTGAGCGTATATGACGAACGTCCCTTGCTGGACGCGGCTTTGATAAAACCCATCGATGACGGATATCTTTTTGCCCATGCTCTGATACGTGATGCCATTCTCAGAACCATTCTGCGGAAGGACTTGCGTGCATTGCATTTGGCAGCCGCTAATTGGTTTGAGAAGCGCGATGTCGTGCTCTACGCGCAGCATCTTTCGTTCGCTGAAGACCCGAGAGCCGCCAACGCGTTTCTCGCGGCGGCGCGTGACGCAAGGGATGGGTTCAAAGCCGAGGATGCTCTAGAATTTGCGCAAAACGGGTTGAGCTGCGATCCCGAGGCAGAAACGCGCGGTGCTCTTTTGCGGGTTAAAGGCGATGTGCTGCGGGAAACGGGTGACAGCGAGAAATCCATAGCGTGTTTCCGCGAGGCGCAGAAATGTGCAGCGCATGCGTTAGACAAATGCCGCTCGATGATCGGCATTGCTGCGGCTATGCGTATCCTGGACCGGATTGATGAAGCATACACGGTTCTTGACGAAGCCCAGACCATCGCCGAAGGTGGCGAGCTTTTGTCTGAGTTGAGCAATATTCACTATCTGCGTGGGAGCCTGCATTTTCCACGAGGTGCTTTGGACGATTGCCACAAAGAACATTCTAAATCCCTTGAGTATGCGCAAAGAGCAGATTTGCCGGAACGACAAGCCTTGGCGCTGAGCGGGTTGGGGGACGCCGCTTATGCGCGCGGCAGAATGTTCACAGCTCACAAGGTCATAGAAAACTGCCTGCAGCTTTGCGAGCAGCATGGTTTAGGTGCCGTGCAGAGTGCTAATCTGTTCATGTTGGCCACTACAAAAATCTACATGAATCAAACCGAACAAGCACTTGCCTGTGCCTTGCAGTCGGGCGAATTGGCGCAAAAACTTGGAACCCACCGTCCGGAAATCGTGTCACGACTGACAGCAGGCTGGATTCTCACGTCGATGGCGCGTTATGCCGAAGCACGCTCCGAGATCAACCGGGGAAGCAAATTGGCGGGGCGCCTCGGTGCCAAACGCTTTGTACCCTTTTTGGAAGAGACACTTGCTCGCATAGAGTTTGAACAGGGCAATGAAATTGAAGCAGAGCAACTCGCCGAGGCAGCGCTCAGGAAAGTCCGTGATATGGGCCTCGATACATTCATTGGCCCTTGGGTCATGTCCACTGTTGCACTGACAACATTAAACCCTGCGCGACGCGTTGAAATTCTGGAAGAAGGGGAGGCTTTGCTCGCCAAAGGTTGCGTGGGTCATAACTACTTTCGGTTTTACCGGAATGCCATGCAAGCTTGCCTGAACGCAGAGGCGTTCGATGAAGCGGAGCGTTTGTCCACGGCCCTCGAAACCTACACTTCAGCAGAACCGACGCCATGGTCGCAGTATCACATTCAACGGACCAGAGCGCTCGCAAATAAAGCGCGCGGCAACCCAGACAACGATGCATTGACAAAACTTCGAACGACGGCCGAAGCGGCAAGCCTTTTTAACGCCATGCCGGTCATACGCAAAAAACAGTATCAGACGGCGGTTACCTGAAACCGATCGTACGCGCAGGAGAGGAAACACCCCATGGCCGACACACAAGCTTTGGAGACGGAATCGACGCAGGTTGTAAATGACGATCAATGGGCGGTTGTTCTTGAGGCTTTGCCGGATGCGGTGACTTTAAGCGAACCACCGGAATTGAGAGCATCGTTCAATGTCTTGAACGTTTCTGAAGGTGATATCCTGCCGCCAACCGGGATGTTTGTTGTCCTTGAAGGCAGCGTCGCCCTTTTGCAGAATGACGAGAAACTAGCGCAGGCTGGCGCGGGTGATTACTTTTACGAGGCGCACCTCGCATATTCGGAACTGCCCGTTGGTTTGACAGCGCAGGCACAGCAAACCACGACGCTGGCCTGCTTATCGCGCAACAAGTGGACCGATCTGAAAGACGAGACGCGCGAAGTGTTTGTCTCAACGCTTTTCGGCGACCTCGTGAACGTCTACATGCAGGACTTCCAGCAATCCATCAATTGCTGCAGCGTCACCGCCGCGGCACTGAGTATGACGGCGCTTGGCTTCTCTTGCGAGGTCAACGACATCTTCCGGAAGGTCAACTTGCCGAGTTCCTATGTCGTCAACACGGGAATAGCGCTGGGTGAGCTTTTCGATATCGCATGCAATTACATCCACACTGTTGGTCTTCGGGATCGGGTCAAGGTGACGCCGTTCTTTATGGACCCTGAAACAACGAGCGCGGAAACGTTGATGGAAGCCATTCTCGAATCCGAGCGTGTGGCAGGTAAAGACGACATCATTGTTGCCAATTTTCAGGTAGGCATTGCCCATGGCCGTCCGATGCCCGGCGGGCATTTTGCCGTGATCGCCAAGTGCAACCCGAGCACCGGTTTGCTTCACATGATGGACGTTCACCCGGAGAAATATGGCAAATTGTGGGTGACGACTGTGGGTCGGCTTTATGCTGCTATGTCCGATCGCGATGGAAGCTCGCATCGCGCGCGGGGCATACTTCGGTTCTCGGCCCGAGGTGCGGTCGCAACCGAGCTCAAGGCTATCAAACGTGAGATCCGTTACGTGGATAGCACGATTCATCTCAACATCTCGAATGACAAACGACATGAGATGTTCAGACGCTCCACTCCCAACCTCAACGGTTTGAGCGTTCTTGCAGAGAGTTTCGAGATTTTTGGAGATAACGGCGCCAGCGAAGACAAGCTGATGCAGGTCGCAGAACTTTCATATACGGAGTCCCTCAGCAAGGTCCGGTCGGCTGCAGAGCTCACCAAAATCGCGCGGCTGTATCTTGCGAAAATGGAAGACCTGCATGTAGAAGCCGAATTTCGATCGTTCAATACCAGAACTAAAGACAGCCCCGACACGCCGGAGGCCTGGTTCGAGGCGCAATTACAGACCCTCAAGCGGCCCCAGAACCAGAAGGAGAAAAAAAAACGTCACTTGCAGATCAACATCGACTTGAACCAAGTGCTCGGGCACAACGCGGTGGCTCTGCCCAGTAGCGAATTCACTGAAACAACCCTCTTGCAAGAGTTCTGGTGCCTTTGCATCGCATACGATGAAACAACCGATTACGTCACCCTCGTGGACATGAGCCCTGCGACTTCACAAGTTTGGCAGATACCCCGTACCACCCTCTTTCATGGGCTGCGCGACAACAAAGACCTCGAAATGGTCGTGCTGCAGGAACGTGAAAAGCCGCGTGATCCCGGTGACGTTCAGCGGTTGATCGACGAGAACAAACTGATCCTGTTTTATTCCGACGACGATCCGTGGTCCTACATGCTGCACAGTGTGCTCAACAACATCGGCGCCGAGGATCTGGTCGAGATTGATGTGTCCGGCGACGGCACGCTTGCGACACGCATGCGGCGGCAGCTTGAAACGATGACCGGCAAACTGACGGTGCCGTACCTGTTCTTGGAAAGGCAGTACCTCGGGAAAAGAAAAGACATCATGGATTCCTACATAGCCGGACGGCTTCAGGAAGACATCAAGAAGGCAGGTTTGCGCGTCTTGTTGAAAACCGAGACACCGAGCCTTGAGCACAACGACTACGGATATCCCAAAGGTGGTTTGACGGACCCGCGTGACGGGAAACGCAACGTGTTGCTATGCGCCTGCGGGTCCTCTGCGGCGGATAAAGTGCCGGAGCTTGTGCAAAAGCTCACCGACCTTGGCCACAACGTGAAACTGATACCTTCGCCGCACGCTGAGCATTTTTTTAAAGATGTCAAAAAGCGAGAAGAGCGTCCGTACGACATCTACGACCATATCACCCCCAAGGATGTTTATCGGGACAGCGATGAATGGAATTTCCGTTACACTCAGTTCGACATGGCAGTACGCGCATCTCACCTCGCCTTGTGCGATTGGGCGGATTGTGTGGTTGTCGCGCCGATCACATGCAACACCATGGGCAAAATTGCGCATGGTATCGGAGACACTCTGCTGACGTCAGTTTTTGTCGCCTGGCAGTATCAAACCAAGCCCGTGATATTCTGCCCTGCCTGCAACACAAATATGTGGAACAACATCACGACGCAGAACAATATAGCTATCCTCAAGCGTCTGGGTGGAACATTCGCGGGGCCGCGCCGGTCCACACTGTCGAATGGCACGCTCGGCATTGGTGCCATGGCAACACCTGACGAAATCGTTACGGCACTTAACATTGCGTTTGACGATCTGGACCATCAACCGGACCGGGTTATCAAGTGGGCAAAAGAAGCGGCAATGTCGCGTGACCCTCTCCTTTGGGAGCGCATCTTCAGAATGATACGAGAAGACGTGGTCGGCGTGCACGTTCTCGATCACGAAACGAAAGATACATTGCTTCATTTTGCATGTGGTGGTCCCGGCGAAATATTGGGCACAGGAACGACCCATGGCATTGAACATGTTGCAGCTGTAGAAGAGTTGCTGAAGTTCGGTATCGACGTGAACAGCGTTAATGTCGCCGGTTACTCCGCGATGCATGTTGCCATCAAGAACGGTGCCGAAGATATCATCAAACTGATCCTCAACACCGGTGAGTTCAAGATCCTGAGTTGCATGCGGATGTTGGCGGATTCGAAGGTTGAACTGTCAGACGAGACCCTAGAATTGCTCAACGGTTGGGCCAAGAACATGAGTCACGACACTCTCGAGCTTGAAGTTAACGACGAGGACGAGTCACTGGACGACGACAACGACACGACGTATCTCTACTTTACGTATGGTTCACTAAAGCGTGGCTTCCCGAACTTTGAGAAAAACGCGAAGTTGCTGAGCGATTTTGTCGGGGTGGCTACGACCACGCAGGCCTTACCTCTTATCGTGCAGAAAACACCGGGCTGCAACAATCCTAATTGCGGTTTTTTACACCGAATGGCTACGCTGGTTGACAAAAAAGGGTCGGGTAAACATATCAGCGGTGAAGTCTACCGCGTGACCGCACAGGGCCTGAAAGAGCTCGATAGGCTCGAAGGTTACGACCCCAACAACCACGAAAACAACACCTATGTGCGCAAGACAATTGCCGTTGAGGTGGAAGGCAAGACTGAAAAGGCCTTTTGTTATTTTATAGTAAACGCCGCGCAATATGAAGCTGCGGTCTCCGCAGGTGAGTCTGAAATCGTTTCCGAGTACACTCAGGAAATGGCCATCGCGATACCGAAAACAGAGAGCGTTTAGAATATGATACAGCTGACGGGCTTTGACGGGCTCTTTCGCATTCAGCGATAGGGCTAGGCTCGTCACTCTAAAGTGCTTGAGCCGTTGCCGTTGGCAAGACGCGTTTGGTCCCATCGAAGGCGAAGCCACTTTATGATGAGCGGCATTCGTAGGCAATCAAATCGTCAGCTTTGGGCTGTGGTTTCAACGGGTCGCTGCAACACAGGCCTCAAACGTCTCTGCCGGTGTATGATATTGCAAGGTCTTTCTGGGCCGCTCGTTGAGCTGGCGTGCAACGGCACTGAGTTCGGCCTGACTGAAGCCTGAGATGTCAATGCCTTTTCGGAAAGTATTGCCTGAGAAGGCGGTTGGTGTTTTCGTTACTACCATGCTGCCACGGAGACTGTGGATCACAAAAATAGACGTCGATCTTGGTCGCCATACTTCATGCTTAACACTCCATCTTACCAAAAAGATTAAAGTGTTGCGTCGACCCGTTGAAACCGCTAGGCAAACCTGCCGCTCGAAAAGAAACTGAATGTTTAATTGAGAATCCGACTTGTTTTGCTTATCAGATCACGGGGTTCCCTGAACATCGAATAGCCAGTTTTAGTTGCCTAAGCCGCCGAAATCGTTGTCAATGAAGTGAAACTCACTCAGATGGAAAGAAGGCGACTGACATAACGTAATGACGCACCTATATCGCTCGGTTTTCATATTTTTTCTTTGCCTCGCCAATATGGCGTCGTTGCCTCTCGCAGCTCAGACGGTTGATCACCCGCTGCGACCTCCGCAGACCGGCAGCCCGCAAGCGACACTGCAATCCTTCGTAAATGCAATGGACGAAGTATACGTGATTGCAACGGGAGATGGCGCACGCGGCAGTGACACAGTTTTGCCGCTGCGCCGCGCCGCAGCTACGATAGACATGTCCGCTTTCCCGGCCGAAATTCGGCGGAGTCAATCCATCGAAATGGCCCTGATGTTGGACGAGGTGTTAGACCGCATCGGGCTTCCCGACCTTTCGACGGTACCCTCAGCGGCCTCAGAGTTGCCGGAAAAATGGCGTATACCCAATACGCCGATTACAATATCGCTCATTGATGAGGGACCGCGTTCGGGCGAATACCTATTCACAAGCCAAACCGCTCAAAACATACGCGAGTACTATGAATCGGTGCGCGATCTTCCTTACTCAAACGCCACTACGCCAGGTCTCTATACAGCATATCTCACAACGCCCGGTCCCGGAATTGCGCTGCGCTGGAGCGAACGCCTGCCAGAATGGAGTAAGAGAACCGCGTTTGACCAGACCTATTGGCAGTGGACCGCGCTGTTCGTAATCGCATTGCTTATTGTGTTGCAGTTTGTGCCAATCCTGCGTGTATCGCGTTCAGTCGCCGGCGCAGAAACCGAAAACCAGGAACGAGCGAGACGCCGTCGACAGTTTATGACATTGCTTGGTGCACTGGTACTCACAATAGCTGCGGCCTGGTTCGTGGACGAAATCGTCAATCTCACTGGCGATACTCAAATCACTGTTGCTTATGCCCTGGCCTTACTGCGCTTTGTGTTGCTGGGCTGGATCGTGATTGTTGCCGGAAACTTGTGTGTCGATTTGGTGAGTTGGGTACGGGGATTGGAACAGAACTCGGCAGGCGTGCTCTTATTGACGGTTGTTAGCTGGATCGTCGTGGGACTGTTTCTTTTCGCTCTGGTTGTGGCCGCAGCACAAAGGTTTGGTTTCCCTGCATACTCCGTCGTCACCGGTCTTGGCGTGGGCGGCATTGCTATCGGGCTCGGTGCACAGGCTTTAGTGCGGGATATCCTGTCTGGCGTTTTCTTCCTGATGGATGACGCCTTCCGCAAAGGCGAATACGTCAAAGTCGGCGATGCGATGGGCAATGTCGAGAAAATCTCGATCCGTTCGATGCAACTGCGCCATCACCTTGGGGCCGTTCATACCATCCCTTATGGGCAAATTGCCCAGGTCACGAATTTCAGCCGTGATTGGGTTATCGTTCAGCTCAGTTTTACGGTGCCCTACGAAACCGATCCCAAGTTGATTAAAGGGAAATTCAAAGAAATCGGCGAAGACATGATGGCCGACCCGGCCTTTGCCGAAAGTTTCATTGAGCCTTTTAAGAGCCAGGGTGTGTTTGACTTCGATGATGTGGGTATGGTTGTCAGGGGCAAGTTTATGACCAAGCCAGGTGAGCAATTCACCATTCGCGCAGAACTGCAAGCACGCGTGAAGGCTGCTTTTGATGAGGCTGGTATAAACTTCGCACGCAAAGAGGTTCGAGTTGCCATGCCAGATGTTGAAAGCGCCACCGGCCAATCCAATTCGGAACAACGTGCTGCGGTTGCGGCTGCAAGCGCAAGTGAGCCATCAAAATCATGAACCATTATCGGACGGGGCGTTACTTCGTCCAACGCGTTCGATCTAAGCTGTTGGCCACGGCATACCGCTGGTTCCTGGTGCATTTGCGATGCCTTGGCCGCTGTTCATGTTTGCGCAATGGATGCGTCGCGCCGATATTTGGGCGCTGTCAGACCAATTCGAATTCGTCTCTGCAAGGACAATATGACTGCCCTTTATTCCGCACCGAGACCGCGCCACTCAGCCAGAGCGGCGGCGCGGTTGAGTTTGAAATTCGTTCGACTTGAGAGGCTGCGTTCCTGATTAAAATGGTTGTAGACGGAAGCGTGGACGGAGGCGAATTTCTGCAAACTTCGCATCCGTCTGAACCGAAGCATGGCTCGCTCTCGTCGTCGAAACGGCAGGTGTGAATTCTCCACTCGGTTGTTCATCCACCGGCCCGTTTCCTGCCTGTCTGCGGCGCCGATCTCTTTCAGCGCAGCACCATATGAGCGCAGCAGGTCCGTAACGAACACCTCCGGGCAACCATGCTTACGCATTGCTTTCTTTAAGAATTTCAACGCCGCCTTCTTATCACGGGTCTTCGTGACGTAGCTTTCGAGCACCTCGCCCTCGTGATCGACGGCCCGCCAAAGGTAGTGCCGCTCACCGTTGATCTTGACGAACATCTCGTCAAGATGCCAGCGCCACTGATCCTCCCCCTTTGAAGTGGTCCGCCCCTATAGTTAGGAAACGGAGGATCAAAGATGGGAATCAAGCGACACAAGCCGGAAGAGATTGTCACGAAGCTGCGGCAGGTGCTGTCAGACCAATTCGAACTCGTCTCTGCAAGGACAGTAAGGCTGATCCTTATGCCGCACCGAGACCGCGCCACTCAGCCAGAGCGGCGGCGCGGTTGAGTTTGAAATTAGGTCGACTTGAGAGGCTGCGTTCCTGATTAAAGTGATTGTAAACGGATGCGTGGACGGAGGCGAATTTCTGCAAACTTCGCATGCGCCTGAAGCGAAGCATGGCCCGTTCTCGTCGTCGGAACGGCAGATGTGAATTCTCTGCCCTATTGTTCATCCACCGGCCGGTTTCTTGGCGGTGTTCCGCACCGATTTCTTTCAGCGCAGCGCCGTACGATGCCAGCCCGTCTGTCACAATCACTTCTGGGCTGCCGTGCTTACGCATTGCTTTCTTTAAGAATTTCAACGCGGCCTTCTTGTCGCGCGTCTTTGTCACAAAGCTTTCCAGGACTTCGCCTTCATGATCGACAGCTCGCCATAGATAATGCTGCTCGCCGTTGATCTTCACGAACATCTCGTCCAGATGCCAGCGCCATCGGCTGGATTTCAAACCCTCGATCCGCCGTTTTCGTATCTCCGCCGCGAACATTGGACCGAAGCGATGCCACCAGTATCTCACCGCTTCATGACTGACATCGATGCCGCGTTCGTGCAGCAGATCTTCCACGTTGCGCAGCGACAGCGGGAACCGGACATAGAGCATCACCGCCAGGCGGATGATCTCTCGGCTCGTTTTAAAATAGCGAAATGGATCAGGTTTGGTCATCCGACGAGGCTACAAAACCGCCCTGCCCGCCTCAAGTGATTTTGCTCTGACAGAACCATCCGCTTCGTGCACACGCTGCTGGATCAGCACGATTGGATCATTGCCGGGATCATTGAGACGGCTGAGCAAAGTTGAACGATACCAGTCCAGCACCGCGTTGCGCTTGACCTCCGAATTCATATCTTCGGGCTTGTGCGGGTCATCAATCAGGATGATATCCCCGCCCCGCCCCGTTAATGTGCCACCCACAGAGGTCGAGAAACGTCCACCACCCTTTGAAGTTTCAAAATCATTGCGCGCGGCACGCCCCCGTTCGATCCGCGTGGCCGGAAAGCACTCCTTGTACCAGGGCGAGTCCAATACCTTCAGACAATCCATCGCCAGTTTCTCTGACAATCCCTCGGCATAAGACACTGCAAGAACCCGCTTGCGCGGATTACGGCCCAAAAGCCAGGCCGGGAACGCCACCGAGGCCGCAATCGACTTCAATGACCGCGGCGGCATGGTGATGATCAGGCGCGTGATCTCGCCCCGTTCAATCCGTTCCAATTGATGTGCAATCGCATCGATATGCCAGTTGTGCTGATAGGCACTGCTGGGATCAACGGTGGCAAAGACCCGCTGGATGAAGCTCGAGAGATCCTGGCGCAAAACGGCGTTGAAGACGTCAACCGGGTTCAGATCATTCGCCATCGCCCTGATCCTCCCCGTTGGTCGCACTGCCAAGACTTTCAACATAACGCTGCAGGATATCTTCCTCACTGGCATACAGATTGCGTTCTTTGGAATGTGCCGCTCTTTCGGCAGATCGCTCATCCGCCATCGAAAGCAAGCGGTTCAGTGCCCGTCCGTCCCCTTTCAAGGCTTTTTCCCTGAGCCGCATGAGAGCTGCCAGCTGCGCCGAGACACTTTTTTTCCGACCATTCTCGGTGACCGTGATCTTCGAGCCAAGAACATCATCAAGATCCTTGTCAAAGTTGCGGCTCCCCTTTGGGCGGCCCTTCGGGTTGCCGGAACACCCCTCCTTGAAGCGGGTTTTCTTTGGCGGCTTGCCGTAGCCAACCGTGTCGTCGTCGTCCCCGTCCCGGCTCATTGCACCACCTCCCCTGCAAAGGCTGCTTCAAGGGACAGGAACGACACTTGATCGCCAGCCCGAACCGGAACTTTGCCGGTTTCCTGGTGCCATCGGCGCAGGATCACATCCACATAGGCCGGATCAATTTCGAGACCGTAGGCGATGCGTCCGCAGCGCTCTGCCGCGATCAGGGTGGACCCGGATCCCAAGAATGGATCCAGCACGATGTCTCCCCGTCTGGAAACATCCAGAATCGCATCCTTCACCATCTCAACCGGCTTGGCTGTGGGATGGGAGCGCAGTTCCTCCATCCGCCCCTTGCGGAACGTGTTCACCCCGGCATAGGTCCAGACATTGGTGCGGTTGCGCCCGAACTTGCCCAACTGCACATTGTTGCGATGCGTGGCCGTGCCCTTGCGGAACACGAAGACCAGCTCGTGTTGCGATCGATAAAGACTGCCCATGCCACCATTGGTCTTGGCCCAGACGCACATATTGAGCCATTGATCGAACGCGGCCAGTCCCGCCGCGCGGATTTCCCCGACGTGGCGCCAGTCCATACAGGCAAACCACACCGCCCCGTCACGGCTATGTGTGGCGCAATGTAGGAAGGTGTCCGTGAGGAAGCCTTCAAATGCCGTTTCGGTCATTTCTCCGGACGCATGTGCAAACTCGCGATGTTGCACTTTGCCACTCCCGCAGACATGACCGGAGATCGGCACATTGTAGGGCGGATCGGTAAACCCGAGATCGGCCGCGTTCCCGTTCATGAGACGCGCATAATCCTCTCCGTTGCGCGCATCCCCACACAGCACCCGATGCTTGCCCAACAGCCACAGATCGCCGGATTGGCAAATGGCCAGCCCCGAAGCATCAGGCTCCTCGACAGTATCTGCCGGGGCCTCGGCCGCCTTGACGCCTTCAAGGATCAGATCAATCTCGGGGACATCAAACCCGGTGATTTCCAGATCAAAGTCCAGATCCAGTTCCGAAAGATCCGCCAACTCCGACGCCAGCAACTCCATATCCCAGCCGGCATTCAGCGCAATCTTGTTATCCGCCAGCATCAGAGCCCGTTGTTCAGGCGCGCTCAGATGGGTGATCCGGATGGCCGGAACTTCCGTCAACCCCAGTTGCAAGGCGGCCTCCAGACGGCCATGCCCGGCGATCACGCCATTTGCTTCGTCGATCAGAAGCGGATTGGTGAACCCGAAGGTTCTGATGCTGTCGGCAATCTGCCGGATCTGTTTCTTGTCATGGGTGCGCGCATTGCGCGCCGAAGGGGTGAGAGTATCGACATTAACGATGCCATAAACAGGTATTCTTACCATTGGAATTACTCCGAAGTTCAGGACCGCAAGAGCACGCAAATGACGCACCCAGCAGGCGTTACAATTTAACGGTCCTTTTTTCGAAGTAGTATTTCTCTACCTCTGTCGCCTGATGTCAGACATCTCGTCTTGATCAGCCATAGCGGGCATCCCGCCCTGTCTCAGAAGCTTGCGCTTTGAGCACCATGACACTGTCACATTGCGCAGCCCGCGTAAAGCCTTTTATCTACATGCTGTGTTCCACCCAAACTAAAGCTACAGCATGTTGAGGAGCGACGGCGCCACTATTACCCCTGATTGTCGGCCAGTTTCGACTTAGCACTGGACTGTCCGCCCGGTTCACGCATCACTGACCTTGAGGCCGACAAAGATCGGGCTTTTCGCAGTAGCAGGCCATTTGCCTTGCAACACACTGCCGAGGAAAGACACATGCTCCTACCCGAACTGCAAAAGCTCGATGATCTCGACCGCTGCGCCCTGCGCGTGGCCTGGCGGGAGATTACAACGCGATCCGCCTCACCCCGCATGAGCCAGGCCTTCATGCGCCGGGTTCTGGCTTTCGAGATCCAGGCGCAGACCCGGGGCGGGTGTTCAAAGGCCCTGACCAGAGAGCTGCACAAATCGCCGGATGCCGCGACGACGGCCGCAAAGGCCCTGGCCGGCCTCAAGCCGGGCACGCGTCTGTTGCGCGAATGGAACGGCACCACCCATGTTGTGGATGTGTCCGAAGACGGGTTTTTCTGGAAGGGCCGGACCTATCGCTCGCTGTCGGTGATTGCCCGCACCATCACCGGCGCCCACTGGTCCGGGCCACGCTTTTTCGGGATACCCAAAGGAGCGGGCACATGAGCAAAGCCCCAAAGATCCGGTGCGCCATCTACACCCGCAAATCCTCGGATGACGGGCTGGAGCAAGACTTCAATTCGCTGGACGCGCAGCATGAGGCCTGTGTCGCCTATATCGCCAGCCAGAAGCATGAAGGCTGGAAGCAGCTCAACACCCGGTATGATGATGGCGGCAAGTCCGGCGGCACCCTGGAGCGCCCGGCCCTGCAGCAGTTGCTGAGTGATATCGGGACGGGCCGCATCGACATGGTGGTGGTCTACAAGATCGATCGCCTCACACGATCCCTGGCCGATTTTGCAAAACTGGTGGACCAGCTGGACGCCGCCGGGTGTTCCTTTGTCTCCGTCACCCAGGCCTTCAACACCTCATCCTCCATGGGGCGGCTCACCTTGAATGTGCTGTTGTCCTTTGCCCAGTTCGAACGGGAAGTGACCGCGGAACGTATTCGCGACAAGATTGCCGCCTCCAAGAAGAAAGGTCTCTGGATGGGGGGTGTGCCACCGCTGGGCTATGACCCGCATCCCGACAGGACCCGCCGGGAACTGGTCCTGAATGAAGGCGAGGCGGTCACGGTGCGACGGCTGTTTGCCCTCTATCAGGAACTGGGTTGCCTCAACGCGGTGACGCGACAGGCGGACGTTGAAGGCCTGCGCTCCAAACACCACGTCTTCGCAACCGGTCGGGAACAGGGCAACCGCCCCTTCAGTCGCGGCCAGATCTATCACGTTCTGCGCAATCCGACCTATCTTGGGCGCATACGGCACAAGGACAGATCGTTCCCCGGCCTGCATGCTGCCACCATCGACCAGGCCCTTTGGGACCGGGTGCAGGCAAAGCTGGAAGCCACGGCGATGCGCAAGCGCGGGAGCAAAACAGCCAATGGCCCCCACCCCCATGCCCTGAATGCCGAAGCGCCGCTGCTCGGCAAGCTCCGCGACGAGACCGGCGACATCCTGACACCGTCGCACACGAAGAAAGGCAATCGTCGTCATCGCTACTATGTCTCAAACCGACTGGTCTCGGGAAACCCCACCGTCCAAATCAGCCAACTGAGACAACCACGCAAATGCCCGCGAAAATCAGCAGAAATCCCGTCTCAGCACGACTCAAATCCCGCAAAATCGCGGGGAAATCGGACACAATTTTGAGAAATTATCACATAATTACAATGAGTTATGTGGGTGGCGGAGGGCGTGGGAAACTTTATCTCCGCCCCAAAATCGCACCTAAGTCGTTGATATTAATCACGTATGGAGCATTCTGCGTGGTGTACTTTCGTGTGGTTGGGCTGGTCAATGTATCTCATGGCCTTCCGGTCCTTCATGCAAACGCCCTCACGGCGTCCCGCGTGGTGTAAAGTACACTACGCAGCAGGTTGACCACATCGGAATTTCCATTTAATAACAAGGGCTTATAGAAATTGGCGGAGGGCGTGTCCGCAATACTTATGCCTTAAGTACTTGATAAATATAATAATAACTTATTGCATATCGATTAATACCACATAAAATACCACGCTGAAGTTGAGAATAGTCGGTTCAGGCACGCCAGTCGCACCCACGCTTTGCAGCCAGCCGATATCCAGCACCTATCCCATTTCACAGCCAAAGCCAAAGCCAAAAGGGATCACCTCTATGAGGCGGCATTCTTTTGTGACTTACTTTTACGACGACCAATGAAGCCAAGACCGCCTATGCCAAATGGCAGTAGCGGCAGGGCAACGGCAACGCTAGCGAGTGTACTTGGCCTTGGCGCCGCACCTGGGCGCGTCGAGTAGCCTTTGAGTGGGGTTCATGGGGTGGTAGCAACGTTCGCCAAATTCAGTGGCCGGACATACGGTGGGGTATTCCAGTGCACTGCCCCCAACCCAGGAAACTCGTGCGCGACAAACGCCGCTGCCACAATTTAAAGTAGTAGTGGCCTTTTGATATGCAAGGTGGAATTGGTGCGACCTTTTCCCATATCCAAAAACTGCAACAAAACTTAGAGATTGGGTGAGTCGCCACCTGCGTCAAAGAAATCGGGCTTGCGGATACTCTCGCTTCGGAATCATGCGCCCAAACAACCCGACACCGGCATTAGTTTCCTGCGCCATGCGTAACGCCAGCACCCGCATACTAGGCTCTGGATTTACAAGACCGAAAATTGATGAATTCGGAAAAGCGGACCTTGGTGCGCTCCGCGGCGAATGACTGCCTTGAGCCCTTAGTGGCTATTCAATGTGTTGGCAGCGAAGGGTTTCGGGCGGCCCAAGGCGAGCACACTGCTGTATGGCATTTTATAGGACACAACATCGCCCCAATTTCACGGTAGTGCCCAGTGGACGCAAATGGCATTTGGCTTTGGCGCCGTTACAGACTGTTCATCGAGCACCCTGCAATTGTGCAAGATTTTTGTTGGCAGAGACCCCGAAATGAGCTGAAGTGTAAGCGGTAAAATATTGTTTATGCGAGGGTGCGCCGTGGCCTCATTTTCAACCACCGAAGCGTCACCCGCCCAGGAGATTCTAGTGACGGGCGGCACCGGTCTGATCGGGCACTTTCTCGTGGAAAAACTCTGCGACCAAGGCCACAACGTTACCGTGCTTGCCCGTTCGAGCAGTACATCGGAAGCTGTCCGCGCCTTTGGCGCCAACATTGTTGAAGGCGATGTACGCGATGCCGACAGCCTACGCGGAGCGGTAACAGGCTTTGATACCGTTTATCATCTGGCAGTGCAGCGCCATGGCCAAACGGCAAAGGGTCATGCCATTCACCGTGCGGGAGACCGTCGGACAACAGTAGATGGTCCGATAAATGTGCTAGAAGCCGCAGCAGCGGGTGGCGCCCGCCGGTTTCTGCATGTGAGCAGCGCCGGGGTCCTTGGCCGAAAATCGCAGTCGGGGAATGAATTAACGGCACCCGACCCCGACCGCCCCTACCGGGTATTGCGGCTGGAAGCCGAGCATAAACTGGCAAAACGCGCAAAAGCGCTGCAACTGCCAACGGTGATCGCTCGCTCGACACACGTCTACGGTCCCCGCGATCGGAATTGGTTGCCCGTCTTTCAGCTGATCGCCTCGAATAATCTCACGATCATCGGCGACGGAAAGAAAACGGAGCATGTTAGTTTCGTCGAAGATATCGCGAACGGCCTGATTGCGGCCATGGAACACGCTGATCTAAGCGTTCCAATTTTCATGGTCGGCAGCCCGGCGGTTCCGTTCTGGGAGTTTCTGAACACGATCGCCGAGAAAACCGGCGGCTCGGTCCGGCGTCGGTCATGGCTTGGGCCGGTTTTACGGCCTGTGGCAAAGGCCTACGATGTTTTAAACCGGCCCGCAGACAAGTGGACCCGGTTAGGGCAGAAGTTTGATTTCCATATCAACGGAACCTCATATGACTTGGGCAAATCACGCGACATGCTGAATACACCGCCTCCTGTACCCTTGGAAGAGGCCGTTGCGCGGACAGCAGCCTGGTATCGCAACGAAGGCCTGCTATGAGAGATACGGCGGACGGCTTATCTGTGACCGTGATCGTGCCTGCACACAATGCGGAGCACTACCTTGCCCTGTCGCTGGAGGGTCTTTTGGCATCGGGCTTTGGTCCGGATGACGTGATCGTCTTCGACGACGCCTCTAAAGATGCCACGCGAGCAGTCGCGCGGTCATTTGGGGTTAGGCTTCAATTTTCTGATCAGAACCTCGGCGCGGCAGGCGCCCGCAATGCCGCGGCTCGGCTGGCGTCGGGCGATATTCTGCTATTTGTCGATGCGGATGTCGTGGTGCACGCGGATGTGCAACACCATATTCGTCGCGCCTTCGAAGATGCCAATACGGACGCCGTTGTGGGAGCGTACGACGATGCCCCCGCCCGCTCGGAGACCTTTAGCCGGTTGCGAAATTTGTTGCATCATCATGTGCATCAGGCGGCGGGCCCCTTGCCGTCTTTCTGGACCGGGCTGGGCGCAGTGAGACGTTCTGTTTTTGAAAAGCTTGGCGGATTCGATCCGGAACAGAAGATGATGGAGGACATTGAGTTCGGCATACGGCTTTATCACGCCGGGCACACAACTATTCTCGAGCCGCGTATGGAAGGCCAGCACCTAAAATATTGGAGCCTGTGGGACATAATACGAACGGACACGCTACACCGTGCCGTGCCATGGACCAAGCTTTTGAGGTCGCCTGCAGGGCGCGACCTTCCAGACACGCTAAATGTCTCGCGGAAAGGAAAATTCTCTGTTCTCGCGGCAGGGCTATCCCTTTTATCAGTCGGTTTGCTGCCTTTTGCGCTTGCATTCGCCCTTGTTGGTTTTGGCTTCGGACTGGTGGTTATTGCGATCGCCAACAAGAGCTTCTTGCGCTTTGTCGCAAACCATGACGGGCTGCTCACGCTTCCGGCTGCACTGTTTCTGCTGTGGGTACATTTCTCCTGCGCTGGCTTAGGGTATGCCGCGGTCAGGCTGGGGATCCTTTAGGTCCGCCGAAAGGCTAGAGCGGCGTCCATTTAATCTGCAACATATCCGGCAGCCTTGAAGAGGTTTCGGCACTCGTCTGGTGGGAAGAGTTCACAGGTCTGTGCAACAGATTGGAATAGAGTGTCGAAGGTTCGCGCCTTGAGCCGTCGCAAGTGCGCCTTGAGCTCGGAGTAGGCCATTTCAATCGGGTTCAGGTCTGGGCTGTAAGGCGGCAGAAAGAGCATCCAGCTGCCCTGCGCCTTCAACAGGCTCTGCGCGCGAGCGGATTTGTGGGATGATAGATTATCGGCGATCACCACGTCGCCCGGCTGCAGTGTCGGGGCCAATTGGGTCTCGATATAAGCGTCAAACGCGGCGCGGTTCATAGGGCCATCCAGCACCCAGGGTGCGCTGAGTTCGTCTATGCGCAAGCCTGCAATAAATGTCTGGGTGCGCCAGTGGCCGAAGGGCGCATCAGCTTCCAGCCGGGTTCCGCGCAGTGATCGCCCCCGCAGGCGAGTCATCTTTGTGGTAACGGCGGTTTCGTCGATAAAGACCAGCCTATGCGGCTCAAGGCGCATCCTCGGCACGCGCTGACGCTGCCACTCGTATCGCGCGGCCCGGACCCGTTTGCGCAGCCGCTCCGTCGCGATCAGGGATTTTTTTATATGTGAACCCAAGTCGGTGGATCAGGTGACGCGAGAGCATGGCAGGTGTCGCCGTAAGATCATGGTCCGTTTTCAGCGCCTCTACCAGCTCCGGCATGGTGACGTCCGCTTCTGCATCGACGCGTTCCCGAACATCAAGTGATAGTGATTTGCCCATGATCCACCTCCAAAAATGGTGAATCACAAAACCAACCTCGTGGGAATCCCATCAACTCAGATTTCAGGGACGGCGCTCTAACCCGCGACGTTCTGTTTGTCCACAGGCTTCGGTACGTCCATCTGCTCGTGGTATGAGCGATCAACGTTGACGTCCCAGATGTCGTATTCTGATCCGCACAGATTGCGCACAGCATACATGGCTGACAACATGGAGTGGTCCTGGTTGTTATAGCGGTGTTGACCGTTGCGCCCGACACACTGAAAATTCTCCAGCTGGCGCAGCCACCCTGCAACAATGTCGAGCGCGACCTTACTCTCTTCATCATAGACCGGGTAGGCCTTGGGCTGACGGATCACATAACCACCTACGACCGATGACGCTTTGGACAAGTTGATACGCTCGAGCTCGCGCCCTGCAAATTCGATCAACTCTGCGTCGGCCATCTGCCACAGGTCATCGCTCTCGTAGCAAAAATACTCCATGCCAATGGATGCCTTGTCGTCGTTGGGTAGCATGTCCGCGGACCACGCCCGGAAATTTTGAATGCGGCCCACTCGTACATCGGGGCTGTGCACGTAGATCCAGTTGTCCGGGAACGGGTCCGCATTGTCGAGAACAAGCGTTACAATCATGAAGTCGCGGTACTTGAGGCTGTGTGCCGCTTCAAGAACCTCTGGCGGAGCAGGGGGGTCAAACATCTCGACGACGTCTTTCAGAGCAATGGAATTGATGAACGAATCAGCCGATATCATTTCGGAGACGATCGATTCTTCTTCCAACCATTTTTGAATTTCAACCCCGGTCACCCGCATTCCGTTGCGCATGATCCGGTTGACGGGTGCGTTTAGATCAAGACGCGCGCCACCTGCGGCCAAGATCTCCGCCGTGCGTTCCCACATCATCCCGGGTCCAAGCCTTGGGTACTGAAACTCTTCAATCAGAGATGCTGTATCATTCGCGCCCGAGAGCGCGTTCCATACCGCCTTGGCCAGCGTCAGGCTCTTTATTCGCTGCGCGGCCCAATCAGACCGGATTGTGTTTGCCGGGATGCCCCAAACCTTTTCAGTGTAGCTTTTGAAGAAGTGCATGTAGAGCCTGCCGCCGAACCTGTTCATCACCCATTCCTCGAAGGTGTCTTCGGTCTCGTGTGGACGGACTTGCCACTTGATGTAACTCAGGAGAATACGGAACGATTCGTAGGCGCCGATCTTTGTCAGCGCATCAAAGAGCTTGAGCGGATAATCGAAGAACTGCCCGCGGTAAAAAATCCGGCTACGCCGCTCAACCGTGATGAAATCGCCACCCAGCACCTCATGCCACATGTCCTCGACTTCGCTCAACTTCGTGAAAAACCGGTGCCCACCGATGTCGAAACGATACCCGTCATGGCATTCGGTGCGCGCGATACCTCCGTACATGGCAGACGCTTCCAGAACAACCAAATCCGCGTTCGGTCGTTGTTTCTGCAACTCGTAGGCCGCCGTCAAACCGGCCGGGCCGCCCCCGAGAACAGCGATGGATTGGAATCCATCCGCACTTGGAAAAGACACGATTGTTTCTGAATTGTTCATAAAAACCAACCCACTCATTAATTTCCGTTAATCACCAAGACACTTTACTATTTCAGAACTCAAACAAAAAGTAACGAATATGCTCTATTTTGCGTGATGCATGTTAATTATTAGCACCTATATAGAAATCACGTGTTATCTTTTTGCTGACTGTCGCTCATTAAGCAGTAATGTGTTTACCACTGAGTTCTAGGTGTCTGACGAGAACGATTCGATATTATGAAGGTTCTTTTGGTTAATGATCACGGCCGTGCATATGGCGGGGCGGAGTTACAAGTCCTGGCCCTGCGTGATGCGTTGCGCAACAAGGGGTGCGCCGTCCGGTTGCTGTCTTCCAATGCAGAGTTGTTGCCCGGGTTTCCGTTGGTTTCTGACAGGAGCTGTGCGGGTCGCACCGATCTTGCGCAAGTCGCCTTGCAAAGTGCCAACCCGTGGGCTTGGGCTGCCATGCGCAAGGAGCTGCAGTCAACGCCGCCCGATGTCGTCCACCTAAGATCCTTTCTGTGGCAGCTTTCGCCGCTAATCTTGCCGCTTTTACGCAACGTGCCAGTGGTACTTCAGGTTCCCACCTATAAAGAGATTTGCCCGAACGGGTTAAAAATCAGGCCTGACGGCGCGCCTTGTACCGTGGTGCAGGGAACAGTCTGTCGACGAAGCGGTTGTATTTCCACAAAAACGCATATGTCCGCTATGCTTCAGCAGAAGCTTCTGATGCGATGGCAGTCAGCCATTGACGTGACCATCGTGCTCAGCCTCCAGGCCAAGCAGCTCTTCGCTGAAAGCGGCTGGCCTGACGTTGAAGTTCTGCACAATCCTGCGGATGAACGCGGCCCTCAGTCCAATCCCGCGCAACAGCCGACCGTTTCATATGCGGGACGGCTTTCTCGAGAAAAAGGTGTTGGGTTCCTAATTGACGTCTTCGCGCGGATCTCCCGCGAATTGCCCGAAGCCCGACTGCAGATTTTTGGCACAGGCCCGGAGGAAAAGGCGCTGCGAGAAAGAGCGGCGCAGACAGCCGGGCGTATCAGCTTCATGGGACATCTGTCGGCGGATGAACTGGACGTTGCACTAGCACCCGCTTGGGTACAGGTTGTCCCATCTCTGTGGCACGAACCCTTCGGGAATGTCTCCTTGGAGGCGATGATGCGTGGAACCGCCGTACTCGGGTCAGATACCGGTGCATTGCCTGAAGTTATTCGTCACGAGGAAACTGGTTTGATCGCGCCACCCGGCGACGCGGATGCATGGTACGCCGCTTTGATGCACCTGCTGTCGGACGCAAAACTATGCCGCGCTTTGGGGGCCAACGGTCGGCGCCGCGCGCAAACACATTTCTCACGCGCGTCCCATACTGATCGTATTATGGATTTCTACAAACTGGCTCGCGAGCAACACCGCGATGCTGTGGAGAAAAATCAAAGGTTCAGCAACCGAAAACTTGCAGGGGGGTAGCAATGCGCGTCGGACTTGTTGGATGTGGCCGTGTTGCCCAGACGCATCATGCACCGGTGCTGGCCCGGCATGAAAGAATGACCGTGACGGCGGTGATCGATCCCGACCCAGATGCTCGAGCAGCTGTGGGCCGGCACCATCCTGGTGCGGTTCAAATAGCGGACCTGGACCGTGCCCTTCAGATCGCACCGATGGATGCCCTGGTGATCTGCACGCCTCCTCGGTTCCACGCCAGTGTCGGACTGCGCGCTTTGGAACATGGGCTTCACGTGTACATCGAAAAACCGGTTGCCGTGCATTTGGCCGAGGCCCATCAGCTGCAAGACGCGCTGCGCGAAAGCGATCGTGTCGCCATGGTCGGGCACAATTTTCGCTTGCATCCAAGCATCAGAGAGGCGCGTCGCATCGTCAAAAGTGGTGGCATAGGTCCCGTGACAGGCATCCGCGGCATTTTCTGTTCAGAAGCGCGCCACCTGCAGAGCTGGAAGACGCAGACGGATGCAGGCGGAGACGCAATCATGGATCTGGGCATACATCACCTCGATCTCATCCCTTTCGTGACTGGGCTCGACATAGATATTGAATCGGTCTCTGCGCGGCTACAGCAATCGGACGTAGGCAGTGCTGCATCGCTGGGCTTTCTGCTGGAAGCCGGACAACCGGCGTCTCTGATGGTCAGCCAGATTTCAGGCCAGAACCGCAACGAGATCGAGGTGCTTGGCGAAACTGCGCATCTGAAGGTCGATCTGGTCAATGGCAGGCATGTGGAAGTCTCGGCCCCAAGCCACAGAATGCATCTCGTGCAAAGAGCGGCGGAGCGTGCGACTGCGGTTCTGCGCGCCGCAGATGTGCGCCGCATGCACGAGCCGTCTTTTGCGGCCTCGCTCGATCACTTCTATAAAACCATTTCGAATTCGCCTAACCAACGCGAGAACCTTATCCCGGTCGAAGCCGGTGTGCGCGCACTAGAAATTGCGATTCATGCTGCAAAGAGCACCGCCGAAAGTGACAATGCCAATCTGGAGGAATGACATTCCATGGCCGACGCCATTCTAACCATCGCCCTGTCCACCTGCTACAGCGTAGAGACAATATCTCGCACACTGGCCTCCATTGCGGCTCAGACCATTGCCGACCGGATCACTCTGCTCCTTGCGGTCAATCCTGGCACCGATGTCGCGTCCGTTCGGCCTTACCTTGATGCTGTCGACGATTACAGGGTCCATGACACGGTCAAGATTGACACAGTCGACAGATCCAGCGCCTGCCTCGCATTTAAGGCGAGCACACCTTATGTCGCGTGTGTGGAGGATCATGTCTTTCTGGATCCGGAATGGGCCGAGAAGATTGTTGACACCTTCGAAAAGACCGACGCCGATGTCGTTGGAACCGGTGTCTTTAACGCGAACCCCGACAGTCTGTTGAGCTGGGCCAATTTTTCACTGGCCTATTCATATTGGAGCGTCTCAGTACCATCAGGGCCTAGCAACTGGGTCAGTCACCATAATGGGTCTTTCCGGAAATCTTTGCTGGAGAAGTTCGATGCAAAGACCGCCGTCGATGGGTTCAACCGCGAAGGGCAGATCATCCGGGATATTATCGACAGCGGCGGCAAGCTTTATTTCACGAACGAAGCACGTCTGCGTCATATCAATCCTTCAAACTGGCGCTCGACCTTTACCCATCGCACAGATGTCGGACGCCTCTATGCAGCCAACCGTGCACGAGAGGGAAACTGGGGGCTGGGCAAGCGCGCGCTTTATGTGGCCTTGAGCCCAGCCATTCCCTTTTTGCGGTACGCAAGGGAACGCAGTAGCATATTCGCCGTTTTCCCAGAAATTCGCGAAGTCACCCATTTCCCTGCAGTGATGATTGGGCTGATCTTCGACGCCATCGGGCAGGTGCAAGGATATCTGGTCGGCGAAGGAGACGTGCGTCAACGACTAACGGTGTTCGAGATGGACCGCCCTCAACACCTCAACGCGCGCGACCGCAAGGCGCTTTACGCGATGCCCGAGGCAATGGGGTGACCGCTGCCACGTTCTTGCAACGCTCGCCCGATTCTGCACGCCAGCTTTATTGGGCAGCCTACTATCGTGGGGCCATCGTTCGTCAGTTGGTGCAAGACAGTCGCCGCGCAAAACACCTCCTGCACGAGGCACCGCCGGATTTATTACATCTGAAGGCCTGGTGCAGTTTCCTCGCTTCGGCACGCAGCGGTCACAGTCTTCTTGGTGCTATCATAGACGCGCGTCCAGATGCGGCCACTGGCAGCGAATATGGCATTATGGACCATATCATCTGGAATTTTTCAAAAAACAAAATTGCGGCGATACTCTTGGAGCACTGTGGGAGCCTCCCCTTTCAACACCGGTCGCCTGACAGGTCGCACCCGGAACGGGGGCTACAAATACACGGTTGAAGGCCAATGGCAGGGGCGGCATCGATATCTGAGGGTTCTTGGCGACAAGAATGGCAGCGCGGACACCAAGCGGCTTCTTCGGCGGCCATGGCTTGCCGATCATATCGAAGACACTTTGCAGGTCCCGGTGCGCATCGTCCACGTCTACCGCAACCCTTTCGATGTGGTTTCGTCCGTCGTGCGGCGCGCCAGGGAGAGCGGGCGCGGGCCAACCGACATCAGCGCAGCGATCGGGCTCGTGGAAAACTCGATGCATGCTCAGCAGGTGGTTATCGACCGCCTCGGTGCGCAGCGTGTGCATTCCGTTGCGCATGAAGCGCACTTACATGACCCGCAGCGGGAAATTGCGGCGATTATTCGGTTTCTAGGACTTGCGCCGGAGTCAGACTATGTCGCTGCTTGCGCGGCTCTCTGCTTTGAGAAACCGAAACGCAGTTTCAGTGCGTCAGAGTGGTCTCGGGCGGACGTCGCACGAGTCCGCCAATTGATCGACAGCGTGGCATTCCTGAACCGCTACGCGCAACACTGCCCCTTGGACTGAGCCGGATCATTCCTTCAAGACTGCCCGCGCAACGCGCGCAACGCGGCGCCTGGCAACACGCGCGCATGACTGTCGGCTACGAGCAGAACAGGTATTGCGGCCAGCACCAAAACGCCCGCGGCAAGGCTCGAAAGATGGCCAGCTGCAGCGAGAAATAGCACCGCAGTTGCCATGCATGTGATAGACCCCGACACGATGTCGAGCGCCCAAAACCCCAGCTTTGCCCGCGAGAAGACGACCGTGCTACTGATCACCGCCAATTGCGCAACCGCAAAAGCGGCGGCTGCCCCGGACGCGCCGTGCCATTGGATGAGCGGCACTGCTGTGGCGAAGAAAACGCCAAGCGCGGCAAGCCGGATCATGGTGGACGCGACAATTTCTTCGGACATGGAAAGCATTGAAATCAGCAGTCCCGCGCCCGACGCCAGCACATAACCTGCCATCAAAACGAGCAGTGGCGCAAAAGACGCCTCAAATCCACCGAAGAGGCCCAGTAGCATTGGCCCCACGAGCGTCAGGCATCCTGCGACCGTCAACGTCAACAATAGTGCTGCGGCACGGGCACGGTGAAGCTCTAGCTGCGATTGCGTTGCATCTCCCCGTACGATGTGACCTCTGGCACGCGGCGCGAACGACGGTTGCATCGCCTCGGACCCCAACGCGCAGAACACAGCCAACCGCGCCGCCACCGCATAGATCGCCGTGGTCTCTGCATCGGAAAACATGCCAACCAGAATGATGTCGAAAATCCTCAGGCCATAAGTCGCCAGTTTTCCTAGAACATTGAAGAGCGGACGCGTTTTCGTGGGGTTTTCTGTTGAGCAGAGATCCGCATGAGCTTGCCCGCGCGCCACAAGGCCCAAAGCCAAAAGCGGGGTAAAGCTCGACAAGACCACCACTGCGGCGATGGCTTTCGATCCCGCCCCAAGGAGAAAGATGCAAGCGAATAGAATGGCACGGGACACGTCCGTTAAACCGTACATAAGGCTCGATAGGGCGGCCCGGTGATTTGCCCGAAACCAGGCGATGAAGATGGTCGACGCCGACATCGGCACCAGCGCGAAAGCAAGCGCGGGCACCCAAAATGCAGCCGTTTCAATGGCACCTGCAGCGACGAGCGCATCAGCCGCAACCCACAAACCAATGCCAGTTCCGAAAGCCGCAAGACTTGCGATCAATGCCAAACGCAGGGCAAGCCGCACCTCTAGTAGGACACCCTGTTGCGGCGGATACTGAGCCACGTTGAGCAAAATGTATCTGTCGCTGCCCCAGATCGTGATGAAACTAAGTAGTTGCAGCAGGCTGAAGGCGAACGCGTAGCCGCCGACGTCCTCCTTGGTCAGGATCCGAGTAAGGAGAAACAACGAAACAAAGCCTGCACCTGCACCGAGAGCCGAGGACAAACCAACGGCCGCCGCCCCGGCGAGATATGTTTTGTTGGCCGCTGTCACTTTCCGCCGTCCAGCAACTCGGTGTATGCGGCCGTGAGCGGCCCAACCATACGCCTCCAGTCAAGCTCCTGCACACGGTTCCAAGCGTCCGAAGCAAGATCATGCCGCAGGTCATCGTTGCGCAGAATGTCACTCAGCGCCTGAGCAAAGTCCTCTGTTTCGTCTGCCGTAAGCCAAGGACGTCCAGGGCCGGGCTCAAGACCTGCAGCGCCGGGCGTGGTAGCAACAATGGGTTTTTCACAAGCCATCGCTTCGGCCATCCGCAGACGCGTGCCGCTGCTGACAAGAACCGGAACCGCGACCACGGTGGCCCGCGCAAAGTAACCGACCATATCATGAGGGTTGCGCACCGCTTCAATCTCCGGCACTTCGGCAAGCCGAGACCGGCCCTGCTCCGTCAGACGCCCCGCCACAATTACTTTGAACGCAGTGCCTGCAAGCTTTTCGCGTAGACGCGGCAGGACCTCTTTCACAAACCACTCCAGACCCATCGCGTTCGGGCGCCAGTCGAATTTGCCTGGGACGAGTATCGTGTAGGGCTCCGGTTCTCGCCTGCGCGCTTCCGCGTACAACTCCAGATCAATAGCGCTCGGCATCACATGGCCATTTGGCAGGGGCTGATCGGCAAGTTCTTCAAGATCTTCAAGGTCGCTCTGGGAGGGTAGCAGGAGCATTTGACTGCCCATGACCGTACTTCGTTCCGTGGCACGCAAGCGTGGGACTTCGCGCTTGAGCACCATGCGCATCGCGCCTGATGACTTGTCGAGGGCTCGTGCCAGCAGCTTCCATTCGCAGTTGTGTGCATCATAAACCACTGGTGTTTTCGTGTGGCCGACCAGTGTCGCCGCTGAACTGAGTTCCGACGCGTGCACGGCGGCGTATTCGCCGCTGTTGGCGGCACCGCGCATGGCCTGCCGCAGCTTTCCGTTGGTCTTTGATGTCAGCCAAAGCGGATCGCGGCTTTTCAAGCTTTCGAAACAGGCAAAGACCCAGCGTTCGAGTGACAACAAAGCCGTCTCATCCCCGTAGTGGCGTGTGGGTAAAATGATCCGGTCACACAACCTGTCGATGCGCGCGTTGCTTTCCCCAACGGTCAGCAAATCCACTTCGAACTCGGCACAGAGAGCCTGCAGCATATTGTAGTCTCTGATACGAGCGCCTCCATGCAGCGGCCATGGCATCGCGCGCGACACAAAAAGTAAGCGCGGACGGGACATCAATTCACTCCTAAGGCAAGGGGTCTGGAACTTGAGGCCCGATGCAGGTACATGGACGCAGGGACGTAATCTATTTCGGAGGTCGCTCTCATCAGATTTTCAACGCCTCAATTGTTGACGTGGCCAAAATTTGCCGCGGCCGTCCTTTTGGCAGTTTTGCTGTGTTGGCCGATTTGGCTTTTCGACGCTGTTTTTGTATTCGCTGACACAGCTTCATATTTTCGGGGTGGCGGCTCCATATGGCAAACATTTTTTGATCTCTTTGGCAAGCCCGCAACAGCAACCAGTGGTGGGAGCATGGCCGCGCCGTCTGAGGCTGCAACCACTCTGGTCGCAGATGCTGAAAACAAATCGACCGTCGGGCGGTCTTTCACCTATTCAGCTGGGGTCTATGCGCTGCACGCCATAGGCGGCTACGGGCTGGTGTCGTTTACTCAGGGTCTTTTTGTCTCGCTTTTCATTTTCGCTCTGATCGATGACGCGTTGCTTCGACGACCACTTGTTCTTTTCCTTGGGCTGATCGCCCTTGCAACTGCCACGACGCTCCCGTGGTTCGTCGTTTACCTGATGCCCGACATTTTCGCAGCCGTGCCAATTCTGTTCGGGATCCTGCTCATTGGCCCCCTTTCCGCAACGACTGGCTGGCAACGTTGGTTTTTTGCGGCGCTCTCGGCATTGGCCGTGAGCTTTCATTATGGCTATCCGCCTCTCATGGCCGGGGTAACGGCAGTTGCACTACTCTGTCTGATGGTCAGAGGGTCGCTTACGCCCGCGCTGGGTTTCGCCGCATTGCTGCCGGTCGTCTTTGCGCCACTTCTGAACCTTGCCGCAAGCAGTGCTGTTCTTGACAACCCGAGCGCGACCCCACTCAGGCTTCCGATCCTTCTCGCGCGCTCCTTGGAGGACGGGCCGGCCTTATGGTACCTCACCGAGGCCTGTCCGGAAGCCAATCTCGCCTTCTGCGATGCCTTCGGCGACGATATCCCGGCGTATGTGGGCAGTTTCCTTTGGGACGAGGACGGGATCAGCAAGCTTTCGCGAGAGCAAATGGCACAAATTCGAGAAGAAGAGTTCACCATCCTGTGGCGCGCCTTCAGGGCCTATCCGATCGCGCAAACTACGTCGCTGCTTGGAAACGCTGCAAAGCAGAGCGTCAAGATCGGAACCGGAAATATCTCCGGGAGGCTTGCGACCGAGGAGTTTGGAATCGAAAGGTTGCCGCCAGATGCGCCGGCTTTGCGTGCCTTGCAACGATACGATACTCTGGTCATGTGGACGTCGGCCATAAGTGCAGCAATCTGCCTCGGCTGTCTTTGTTTCCCGCGTGTACGCCGCAGGCATGGCGGCACGCTTCTGATCGTCCTATCCGGACTGCTGGCGAATGCGGTTATCTTTGGGGGGCTGAGCGCTCCGGTGGAGCGTTATCAATCACGTGTCATCTGGCTGCTGTCGCTTATGGCGGTTTTGATGGTGCCCTCGCTGTTTTCTCGGGGAGGTCCTCGGTGACAGCACCCAAGGCATGCGAGGAAGGCGTATAACCCGTACATGCGGCCTGCAAGACGCTTTGGCTGGGCTGGCGTTCAGGTGATATTCAGCGCGTGTCGTCGGATGCCCACGAATCAGCTTAAGACTTCAAGTTGTCCCGCAAACCGAACCGATACAAGTTTGAACCGGAGATCAAATCGCGCCGGGCTGAGGGCCATTTGTGGCCATAAACTTTTGGTGGATGTAAACAAGTCGACAACCTTCAATTGAGGCTTGTGTAATCCGGCCCAGATCGTTCTGGGTTCGATCGCCATGGATCGGATGAAATGAGGCAAGCGCATCGAAGAAAGATCTAATCTTTTCAAGCATATCTTGATTTATTGGCGCAGTCCGGATGCTCAGGTTCGAAAATTGAAAATCACACGGCCGCTCTCCGAAATACCGTACACTTGAAGAACATCCTTGGCCAGATCAATGCCTACGGTCTTTACTGTCATTGGGTGGCTGCTTTCCTAGCAGTTCATGACAACTGCACTTTGGCACATTCGATGCCGGTGAAGCAGGAGCCACCCACCTCATCCGCTTAGGCCCGTTTGCACTCTTTCAAGTCCCTTGGTCGAAGGTCTGGAAAGTCCGCAAGGCGGTCATAAATACAGAGTGCAGCGAACGTCTGGTGCCGGTGAAAGCAGCCATTCGGAACCAAAGTTTCGAATTTCCAGTCGCCAACGGCGGCTTGACGCGACACAGCAGACACTCGCCAAAAACCTGTGAACTTCCGCTTTGAGCCCAAGGGGAACCTTCCAAAATCGCTATTACATAGCTTTGTAGACATGCCATGCTTCTGGAAGGCCCTTTAGTTCTCTCGACCCAAGACTTTCAAAATCAAGACCTGAGCCAGCAACTAAATCTTTCACCGTTCGAGAAACGACAATGTCGCCGCCTCCACCTAATTCAGCTATGCGCGCGGCTATGTTTACAGCGATTCCGCGCACATCATTTGCCGAAATTTCAACTTCACCCGTGTGGACACCAATGCGTACTTTCAAATCCAAATTGGATAAAGCATCGCCTATTGCTTTCGCACAGTGGATTGCACGTCCTGGACCGTCAAAGGTTGCGAGGAAACCATCGCCCAATGATTTAACTTCCTGCCCACGAAACTGACGAAATTGCTCACGAATAATACTGTTATGTTTTTCGAGTGTTGAATGCCATGCGTCATCGCCGAGTTGTTGGGCCAATGAGGTTGAGTCAACGATATCTGTGAATACCACTGCTGCCAAAACGCGATTGAAGACCGGTTTGGGTTTAGAACCCGTCACGAAGGCCTCAATTTCTCCGAGAATCTCGTCTCGCTCATTTCCCATGAATGCAAAATGATCCCTGCCAGAAAACTCGCATAGCTGAGCACCCGGGATCATCTGCGCCAGCGTTCTTCCGCCTTCGATATCAATCAGCGCATCCTCAGTCTTGTGCAACACAAGCGTTGGAGCCTTGATGGATGGAAGGATGTCGGTGATGTCGATCTGACTGTTAACTTTCATGATTTCGATCAGATCGCGTGGCGAGGCTCCAGTTCTTTCGTACTTTCCCCACCACTCCTGAAATGCGGGATCATTTCCAGTCTCTGGACAGAAGAGCGGTAGTGCTGCGCCGCTCCCCCAGTGTTCTTCTGCATAGTCAAACAACTGGCTCAACGCCTCATCGCTTGGGAACCAAGATTCAAAGCGGGCAAAGGCGCCATACAATATCAAACCCTCGCACCGTTGTGCTTGATATGCCGCGAACACCGAGGCGAGAGAGCCCCCTTCGGAGATGCCCATAACAAAGGCTGTTTCCATGCTAGCCGCGTCCATGATCGCGCGGATGTCGTCCATTCTTTTGTCCATGTCGGGAACAGCTACACCGCGGTCAGACAGGCCCGTGCCTCGCTTGTCGAACATTGCCACCTTAGCGAATTGACCTAAGCGCTTCAGCCACTTCGCAAAATTGGGTTCCTCCCAATATGTTTCGATCTGTGAAATGAAGCCGGGTACCAAAACAAGGTTTTTCGGCCCCTGTCCATAAACCTGATATGCGATATGCACATCGTCGCTCTTGGTATATTGCGTTTTTGGCATCATGCGCGTCCCTCCTTGGGACAACTCCTTTAGCACGGGCAGACTATGACGGCGCTAGATTTCTCGCAACGCTCACGTGGATGAACCTTTCATCCAAATAAAAGTCAGATATTCAGTTTATGTTGAAAAGCGCGCGGGGCGGCTCGTCCCGCGTTGCAGACCTTGATGCGATGCGCGGCGAAGGTCCGGATCGAGCCGATTGTGTGAAAAACTCTGTTTTCTGTAAGAAATGGTGAAAAGCTTCGCCATAGAGCGCCATTTGAAGATTTTGGCTGGGGGCTCAACCAAATCAGAGCTTTGGCGATGTGCGCGTCTCTAACAACCATCGACACTCAAATAGGGCCAACTTTTCCAACGCAACGGAAATTGACAGAAAAATAAGAGGGCGGTTTTTTCGAGTTTTTCAACACAATCAGCCCAATCAAGACCTACATGAAATCCGCAGCATTCGACAGTAAGGGCGGATAGCGTCCAGTCGCTGCAAACTGCTCCAATGTCTGTTAAGGCGCATAGCCGCATGAGAGCGTCAGCGATAATACCTGAACAAAAGCGGCTCGACTATGGGCCCTTCGCGAAGATTGAAATCACCCGTCCCAGAATTCCGCCAGGATCGATCTTGCCACAAACAAGGCCCAGCGGCGAGAGTCTATATGATCATCCGGATGGAACATCTACCAACCACAGCAACCCAAAAAGGCGATATTACTTGGATCAATTTGAGGGAACAGGTGGGTTTTCCGGCCTGTTTCAATTTCATAGGACAGCAGACTCCATTTCCCTCCCCACTCTATCGCGTAAATAATGCTCTTTCCATCAGGAGACCAATAGGCGTCGGCAATTCCTATTGTGGACTCCCGTATCTCTCCACCCAACTCTTCCCTCGTCTTTGCTACCGACCGCTTTCCTTCTAAATGAACAGGCTGGACCAACAGGGTTGTGTATGGAATATCCTTAGCGGATGTCTCTGTTTCAGTAATTTCGACAATAGAAAGGTTGAACATACCAATTTCATAGTTCAATAGATCCGAATTTGGAAACTCGGTCTGTGGAGTCATTGGCGCGAGTTTTGTTAGCAGCAATTTTGAACCGGATGGGGACCAATCAGCAACAAGCCGGCGCGGTGCATAGCAACCCCAGTAATCACTGATCAAGAGTCGTGCCAGTCCCGATGGTAACGCAAAAAGTTCACGGATTTCTCCTCCCTCAGAATTAGTTTGACGAAAGGAACTGACATCACGGTCAATGGATGTCGCCAGCCAGTAGATGTGACTTCCATCCGTCGACGACACAAGCGGCCACATCGAAAAAGGCCACTCCGACCATTCACTTTCTGGCGGATCAGCGAGGGCACGAGTTTCTCCCCCGATTGGGTCGGTCACACCAAAATTTCCTTCTTGATCTAACCACAACACAGTACCGTTGGCGTTGAGCCAAGTCGCGTGAATGAGGTTGGGAACATGTATGATCTCGCGACCACTCTCGATATCTACGATGTGAAGTTCGAACTTTTCGTAACTGCAGAAAAACCAAACCCAAGGCTCTTGCCCAGTGAAATATGAAACAAGTCGACTGTCTGGACTGAAGCTAGGGGCAATGACCCGATCGCTTGAGATAGTTCGCAGACCAGACCCATCTTCTCGGATGACGAATAACCCGTCACCACCGACGGACACTCCAGCGCCTAAGGGAACACCATGGGAAAATGCTAGGAACTTACCATTGGGTGACCACAGAGGATTGATCTCGCGGAGATCGTCGTTCGTAAGTTGCTTGCGGTTCGTTCCGTCGAACCGGGAAGTGTGCAGGTCCCATTGACCGTTTTGCAGCAAGCTTACAACAATGCGATTTGGGTCAACAATCGGGGCTTCTTCGGCTATTACTGGAGCGTTGAGACACAAGAGCAACAAGGTGACGAAGAAAATTGCGATCATCGGAATCACTCCAGACCGAAAGTCCTTTGGACCTGCGTTGACAGGTGTCGGCATTTCTACTCCCTTTGAGTCTTTGTACGATCGAATACCACGAAGCCCAACTTTGTTGTTTGACGTAGATCACGGCAATTAAGGAACGTGAGTTCGAAGAGTGGGTCGTCAATAGAAGCGGAAAAATGTCGACACCCACCTCTTTCTGAACCGCATGGACCTAATGAGGAATGGTCAGCAATGGGCTGATTGTGTTGAAAAACTCTGTTTTCTGTAAGAAATGGTGAAAAACTTCACCATAGAGCGACAGTGGAAGAATTTGGCTGGGGGATCGACCAAATCAGTGCTTTGGAGATGTGTGCGTCTCTAACAACCTTTACCTCGCAAATCCATGCACAGTGACACCTTCGATCTGCATCCGACGCAAGAGCATCAACATCGCCATGTTGGACAAGGGCCTATGCCGCTTCTGCCCCTCAAAAACATAGTTTGACTTCATCGCCACTAGTGGCTTGATTATTGCTAGCATTTCATCTGTGAGGGGAACGCGATGCACCACGCCCCCCTTCATCCGATCCGCCGGGCAGGTCCAAAGGCGGTCATCAAAATCTATTTCGCCCCACTGCATCCCTAAAACCTCGCTCGTGCGGGATCCGGTCAGGCAGGTGAACATCAATGCTTTGGCGGCCATAGCATCACGGGTTTTCAAGTCAGCATAGAAGGCTGGTACATCCTGCCACGCCATCGCCTTGTGGTGCTTTGGCCTGACCTTGACCTTTGGTAAGACCTGACCTTCCTTGATTTCAGTCACTGGGTTTTCGCCGGATCGAAACCCTTTAGACTTGGCCACATCCAGTACGATCTTGATCCGTTGCGCCAGTCGTCGCGCGGTTTCATGTTTGTCGGTCCAGATTGGCGAAAGGCACATCAACACTTCAGGCTGGCCAATACTATCAACCGGCATACGCCCGATCTTGGGAAAAGCATAATCGCGCAACGTGTTGATCCACTGTTTGCCGTGCTTTTCGTTTTTCCAAGTTGGCATCCTGTCTATATGAACCTGACGGGAGATTTCCTCAAACGTAGGTATCTCGCGGCTGGCATTAAAACGAGGGTTCAACCCTTGCTTTGCCATGCGCCGATACTCCAAGGCCCGATCCCGCGCTTGGTTAAGTGTGACAATATCTGCACCGCCCAAACCAAAGTCGGTGCGAAGTGGTGCGCCCTTGGCATTGCGCTGCCCTTTGACGACGACACGCACGATCCAACGCCGTGCGCCTGATGGATCAACGACCAGATACAACCCGCCGCCATCGCCGTGTCGCCCGGCACCGAGATTCTCCACCAACTTTCTGGTCAGCTTTCCAGATAAGGCCATCGCAAAATACCACATTCCATACCACTCAAGGAAAGAATACGCACACTATCGAAAGAAAACCAGCGCAAACATACCAAGCCCCAAAATCCAACAAAATAAAGGGAAATAGCCGCTCAAAGCGACCCAAGGAAATTCACATAAAGTATATGGTGGCGGAGGGAAACGAACTAGTAGCGAACTCTCTCCGGTGACAGTGTCATCTACTGCGTATCTTTTCGAAAAGCTGCGGAAAGAAATTCCTAGATCAGCACTCGACCATTGAAATTCGGTGCGATTGCAGTTAGATAAATCGGTGCATCAAGAGTGAGGCTACGCCTCCGCCAACCTGCCAAACCCGGCAAGGTGGTCGCCCGAAAGGGGATGCGGCCAGATCGGCAACGAATGGGTTGGCCTCATCCACAAGCGATTGTCCTGCCGGTCTCGAACGAGGAGACCGCTATGATTACACGTCGAGTTTTTATCGTCACATCTGCTGCAACGGCATCCAGTCCATTGGCTGTTCATGCGGCGAACGAACGGGACGTCCGTTTGCCCCTGAAGGCCCAGCCGCAGGTACGGACGCTGTTCACGAAGCCAACCGTAGACGGCCGGTTACTGCTTTTCAGCGACGGCCCAGAGAAGCCATCGAAACTGATCAAGCCAGAGGCCCTTGACCAACAAAAACTCAAGCAGTACGCAAAAAGTACACGCCAATTCTGGCGAGCTCTAAATCTTTGGCTTTC
The DNA here is from genome assembly GCF_051013555.1 of Sulfitobacter sp. TBRI5. Lineage (NCBI taxonomy): Bacteria > Pseudomonadati > Pseudomonadota > Alphaproteobacteria > Rhodobacterales > Roseobacteraceae > Sulfitobacter > Sulfitobacter sp. TBRI5. The sequence continues at coordinate 4,134,316 of NZ_CP112884.1, forward strand.
CGAGAGTGACTTCTTACTGGGTCGACCTACTGCAAAGGCACTGGTCAGCCACTGGCAGTACGCGAGCTATGCCTTATCCCAAGCCCTGGTGCGAGATGCCGACCGAAAACGGTTTTCGGGCCTTTTCGAGTCCTACGATCTCGTCCCGGGTGATCCTGTCCCAGAGGCGGAGATGGTCCTTCTAGTTCATGACTGGATGACCTCTCATGGACCCACTGGACCTACCGTCTGGCTACGCAAGCTCTGGGCCGCGAACGAGCTCAGGGAGCGCGTAGTCGCAGCCGCGCTCGACGCTTTTGAAACGTGGGAGAAATCGACTGCCACGGCCGCGGATGGCTCCCGGAATGCCCGGCTCCAATGGCAGCTCGGCTTCACTGGTTTCCCAGGAAAACGGGCCCGTCTTTCACTGGCGGTCATCCGCGGCGGACAGGAAGAGGCTCTTGAGCCTGAATCACGGTTCGAAGGAGAAGAGCCGGGGCTATTCTTGGAAGGCGGTATCGAAACAGGCATTCAGTTTCTTGGGCCCCTACAGTCCCTCAACTTGGATCTCATATTGCTGCAGTCACGTAAATTCAATGGGGTCGAAAGTGGCATTTCCTACAATTATATCGCCAAACCGATCGTGCCTCTTGCTCGGTCTGGGCGCAACTGTTCCCGGCCGAGCAGGCAAGGATCATCCAGCTCCTAATCCGGCGCGTTACTGTCACCGCCGCAGGTCTTGAGGTGGACATTCGGCGCGAGGGAATCACGGGCGTCATCCGTGAGATGGTCGCGCCGCGCAATCTGGAGGCGGCAGAATGACGAACGCCGATGACACGATCCGCATCGTGATCCCGTTGAAGATTCGCAAGAAGAACGGTCGGCCAAAAATCATGCCGCCCGCCGACTACCTGCCCAGCGAAGATCAGATGCAGGACCCGCATGTCCTGCGCGCCATAGGCCGGGCATGGGGCTGGCGGCGGCGGATGGAGGCAGGCGAATTCAGCACGATCCAGGAATTGGCCGAGGCTGTTGGGTTGGCCGAGCGTCATGTCAGCCGTCAGTTGCGGCTGGCATACCTCGCGCCCGAGGTGCTGAAGCGGCTGGTCTACAAGCGGGAGGTCATAGCGGTGACGGTCATGCAGCTGACTGAATGCGCGGCGTTGCCGTGGCAGGGCCAGGCGGGGGTGGTGTTTGGCGGAGCGTCAGATGCCCCAAAGCATTACCAAGGCTAGATTTTCCTTGGCTTATCGGCCACCTTCGGCCCATGAGCGCAAACCAATCCTTTCAACAGCTTGAGACCTACATCCGCGAACAGATGCGGATGTCTCATGTTTATCAGCCGGTCATGCTTCAGGTTCTGCTGGAAAAGGGTGGCTCCGCATCGACCGAGGACGTTGCCAAGGCTCTGCTGAGCTATGATCGCTCGCAGGTCGAGTACTATGAAATCCGAACAAAAAACATGGTCGGCAAGGTACTCACGCAAAATGGCGTGATCGAGCCGGTCAAAGATGGACGGCGCATTGTCGGATACAGGCTGGTGGCCAGCGATCTGTCTGAACAGGAAATCGCTGCACTCATTGAACTCTGCCAGCAACGTCTGTCCGCCTATATCGGTCAGCGAGGCGATGGCATTTGGGGGCATCGCGGCATTGCGGATGGCTACGTTCCTGGCTCGGTCCGGTATGAGGTGCTCAAGCGCGCCAAGCACCGTTGTGAGCTATGCGGGGCCCATGAAGACCAAGCCGCGCTGCATGTCGATCATATCGTGCCACGCGCCAAAGGCGGAAGCGACGACTTGAGCAACTTTCAGGCGCTCTGCGTCACATGCAACACGAACAAGCGAGACAGGGACGATACCGATTTTCGGGACGTGCTGGCATCCTACGGCATCAGAGATCAAGCCTGCATATTTTGCACAATCGGCGAAGACAGGATCATCGCCGAGAACGAGCTTTGCTACGCGATCCGTGACGGATTTCCCGTTACCCCAATGCACACGCTGGTCATCCCCAAGCGGCATGTGGCCGATCACTTCGACCTCTATCAGCCCGAGTTGAACGCGATCCAGACGTTGCTCAAGGAACAGCGCGAACAAATTCTTGCCGCAGACCCCTCCGTCACAGGATTCAATGTCGGGATCAACGCCGGGGCCGATGCCGGTCAGACCATCTTCCATGTCCACGTTCACCTGATCCCGCGTCGGAAGGGCGACGTTGCCGATCCCCGCGGCGGCGTGCGAGGGGTCATTCCTGAGAAGCAGACGTATTAGGATGAACAGCGATCGGTTTACCCCGCGATTTCCCTTCGCAGATTGGCCAAACCCAGACGTCCCTGCGGTCGCCGCAGGCGTCTATGCGATCTGGAAGGATAACGAACTAATCTATTGCGGCATGTCCGGGCGAGAGATCGACAGCAAGGGCAAGGCCGCGCCCAAGAAGTACGGCTTGGTCACCCGCCTAAACAGCCACGCTAGCGGCAGGCTGTCAGGCGACCAGTTCTGCGTCTACGTGGCAAACCGTTTCGTGATCCCGTCGCTAAAGGCCGAGGAACTGCCCCTGTTCGCGAGCGGTTCGCTTACACTTGATTCCCGCACGAGGACCTTTATCCGCGACCACTTGGAGTATGCCTACGCCCTGGTCGAAACCTCTGCCGCCGCTTATGAATTAGAGCGAGCCGCTCGGCGCGGGGATCTGTTTGGTACCCAGCCGTATTTGAATCCCTTATGATCGAGACATGGCCAACCTTGCCCCGGAGGTCCTGAAGCGGCTGACCTGCGGGCGCGAGCCATCGGCGGTCAGCCTTTATGATCTGTGTTTTTTGGCAGGGGAGGCTTGGGGGGAACAAGAGCAGCGCGTGTTCGACTAGCAGCTGGCCTTTGGCCTCAAACGACCCAGGCACCGTGCCTGTTTCGGATGGAGCGGACGTTCGTGCCTTCTGCAGCTAATGACTGTTGAGAGCCCGATTTTACCGCCTCGCGCCTGGAAGGTTTTTGCACATGCAGAAAAACGTGCCCGATAGAACCGGCCCAAAGCCGACCTTGGTGCTCTTTGCAGCGAAGGACGGCAAAGGTCCCACTATGGGAAGCCGTTGAACTTGATCCAAGTCATTGTTGCCGCAGCCGACTGAATGTAGTTTTATGCATAATATGAGCCTCTGGAGCGAACGCCCTTCCAGATGGATAACAGTAGAAATATTGGAAGGCGGATTTGAATATGCCTATTGGAAAAACGCTAACTGGCGCACTGCTCACTTTGAGTACAGTCCTGCCGTCATCGGCCGCTGCCCAACAAGCGAGCGGGCCTGATTTTTCCGTACCGAAAAACGAAATTGTCGAGAAGACAGAAAATTATTCCCCTTTCGTAAACTTCGAGGCACCTGATCGTGTCTTCTGGGGAGATTCACATCTGCACACTTCGTATTCTTGGGATGCTGGATTGGTAGGCAATACGTTAGGCCCGGATGAGGCTTATCGCTTTGCGAAAGGTCAGCAGGTTATTGCAAGCTCTGGACAGCCGGTCAAACTGGTCAGACCTCTGGATTGGCTGGTGGTAGCTGATCACGCAGAGAGCCTTGGTGTCGCTGTACTTATCGAGCGTTCAGATCCCGCCATTCTAAAAAGCGAAGTCGGCCGGACGACGCATGACCTGTACAAAAAAGGCAAGATCTACGAAGCCTTTGAAAACTGGGGTCTAAATGTCATCGTTGGGGGCAATGATCCGCTCAAAGACCCTGCGCTGACCCGCACTGTCTGGGAAGAGATCATAGACCACGCTGAAAACCACAATACCCCCGGGCAGTTTACGGCCTTCATCGGCTACGAATGGTCATCAGCGCCAGGTGGCAATAATCTGCACCGCATAGTCATAACGCGGGATGGTGCTGCGGAGGCGAAAAAAGTTCTACCGTTCGCTGCCTATGAGTCCGACGACCCCGAGAAACTGTGGGATTGGATGGAAATCTACGAAGAAAAAACCGGAGGGCAGATTCTCGCTATCCCCCACAACGGCAACATCTCAAATGGTGTGATGTTCTCAGTCGAGACCCAGTCTGGAGAGCCAATAGACCAAGACTACGCCGAGCGTCGCGCCAAGTGGGAACCTCTCTATGAGGTCACTCAAATGAAAGGTGATGGAGAGTCGCATCCGTTCCTGTCACCGAACGACGAGTTCGCCGACTATGAAAATTGGGATCGTGGAAATTGGGCCGGTGAGCCAAAAACACCGGAAATGTTGCCACATGAATACGCCCGGGGTGGATTGAAGGTCGGCCTTCAAATGGAAGAACAACTCGGCATCAACCCATTCAAGTTTGGATTGATCGGTGGAACCGATTCACACACCTCGCTGGCCACCAGTCGAGAAGACAACTATTTTGGCAAAGTGTCATTAATGGAACCCGGTCTCGACCGGTTCGAAGGAGAGATCGTCCCCGATCCGCAGAATGCGGGCACAGGTACGTATGAATTTGAGACCATAGCGTCGGGGCTTCAAGGTGTCTGGGCAAAGGAAAACACGCGCGAGGCGTTGTGGGATGCGATGAAACGCAAAGAAACATATGCAACGACGGGTAGCCGTATGACGGTCCGGGTGTTCGGCGGCTGGGAGTATGACGCCGACGATGTGCTGCGGCCAGACTTTGCCAAGACGGGCTATCTGGGCGGTGTACCCATGGGCGGTGATTTGCAGAACGCGCCTGGCGGCATGGCCCCAAAACTGATGATCCGCACACTGCGTGACCCGGACGGAGCGAACTTAGATCGCGTTCAAGTTGTCAAGGGTTGGCTCGATTCAAACGGCCAGGCGCAAGAGCTTGTCTATGATGTCGTTTGCTCCGACGACCGAGAAATCATTGAAGCCCGTTGTGAACGCTCCGTCGGCAATACTGTCAACATTGAGGCTGCCACATACACCAACGATATTGGCGATTCACTTCTGATGGCGTTCTGGGAAGATCCTGACTTCGATCCAACCCAGCGTGCCTTCTACTATGTTCGGGTTCTTGAGATTCCGACGCCACGCTGGACAACATATGATGCGGCCTTTTACGGCGTCGATCTGCCTGAAGGCGTACCGCCGTCACAGCAGGATCGGGCATACACTTCTCCGATCTGGTATACGCCATAGCAGACGTTGGTCCATCCCGCAGCGAAAGCACACTTTCCGCCCATAGTACCGAAATGTGCATGGTGCGGCATTCGGGCCGCTTCCATTTTCCATCACGGTCGGCTTCCGGCCCTCAGCAGTCTTTCTTGCTTCACGGGGCGATTATCGGCTTTGGCGCACGGCCAAGATGACAGAGACAGTCACCCGAACCGCCAGCTTTGCTGCGACAGTACCACTCCCGGAAGCGTTGTCATAGCTTTGTTGCACCGATCGTGGACCGGCTGACATCCGGCACTATGAAGAGCCGGTGCTGCTTTGATAAAGATGCACATCTCTTTGAGGGAAAGGTATGGAAATGCCCTCGGCATCAAACCGTTCTTTGGCTCTCCCAGTCAGTCCCCAATAGACTGTCCAATAGTTTTCGGATTTCACCCATGGGCGGCAGAAAATGTTCACCGAACTCTCACCCAGTTCGCCAACAAATACTTCTGCAGATGGATTTTTCATGCAAAGCTCGTCTGCATTTACGAGATCCGAAAGAACCTTAATGGCATGAGTGGCATCATCCCCGTACCCGATACCAAAAACCAGATCGACCCGTCGAGTTGCAGATGCACTGACATTAGTGATGACGTCACCCCAAATCTTGCTGTTGGGAACCGTGATGACCTGATTGTCAAAGGTGCGGATCGTTGTTGATATCACCGACATATCATCGACGACGCCAGAGGTTCCGGCGACTTGAATGTAGTCTCCAGTGTCGAAAGGCTTGAGCGCCATAATCATCAGGCCACTGGCCAGGTTCCCAAGCGTTTCCTGCAAGGCAAAACCCAGAATAAACGACGCGCCACCAAGGACCGCAAAAAGTGGAGTCACGTTAACGCCAAACAACGCCAAAACGATCATGACACCCAAAGAAAATGTCAGCCAGTACACGGCTCCAAGAACGAATGTTTTCAAGAGCCGCGACAGGCTGGGCACGCGCTCAAGGCCTCGCGCAGCGAACTTGCGCACCATGCGCGACACGAAGAACATGGCCCAAACGGCAACGATCAGCCCGGCCAATTTCAGCAGAACGCCCAACCCGCCATCGGACGACACCGACCATCTTCCTAATGCCCGCAACAGGGTCACGGGATCCAATGTCTGCACCGTTGCGGCGTGCACCGCCAGCACATAGTCTTTATGCTTTTTTAGGGCGTCCGCATCCGCGCCTTTACGCTCCCACGTCACCAGAACCAAAGAATACGAATCTCGCAAGTCACGACTTACCGACACCAGCGCTGCCAACTGCTCCCGCAGTAGCTCTGCGTCACTTTTCGACGCATTATTTAGCGCTACATTTAAATGTGCACTCTTTTCCAATGCGGCACGAATGTATCCCTGCCAGACTTCCGCTACCTCTGCGAGTTCATCCGACGTCAATGGAACCATAAGAGTTGCAAGATCCAACTTGCTTAACTCTTGATTTTGCACAGAGTCAAACGCGCTTTGGACAACTGGCGTTTCGGCCCCTGTTTCCTGTGCTGCGACTGGCAAAACCAGGAACATCCCCAAGGACAGAAAGATTCCCAGCATACACCTGTAAGTGTTCCGCGTATTCAGCATTGCAAGTTCCTCTACATCTCAATCGCGCTGTCTCAGCGCCTTACCCGCATAGCAGACCTTGGCACAAGTCGCAGCGAAGGTCTGCTTTCCGCCCCTTGTGTCGAGCGACACGCCCGGCCCACACCGGACTTTGGCCTCTCCATACAACACTGCGGTGCAGCTTTCGCATTGCGGCCATTCGTGCATGGCGCAGCATTTTTGTCGGCTAAAACGTCGGTGTGCGGACTTACAAGCCATTCACCTCGGCATTTTTGATAGCTGCTTTGGGAAACGTCTACCAAAACTGGTCATTGCAAATAAGGGACTATTCTCTTGGCCCATCGACCGTCGCTGGGCCTTCAGACGCTAGCTGCGTTCGGCGAAACAGTTTCGAATCCTTTGGATGATTTTGGCGCTACCCTCAAGGTCATACTTTTCATTAAAGCCGTTGGATGTGAGGTCGATCGTGTGCCCATTCTCGATGAGCCCCAGGAGGGAGACCTGGTCAAGATTTGCAATCTCCAGGCGTGTCTCGCTCTTGGCTTCGGCGGCAGTGCGGACTTTTTGGGGATAGAAATCGACCAGCGCGATCATGTCGTACCGGTGGGAAGGCGGCAAGCGCCAACCCGGATTTGACAGTCGCAGGTGCCAACTCCCATCGTCTCTTTTCGCAAGCGCAAACGTGGTTCCATCGCTAAACGTTGTGCTGGCCCAACACTCTTTAAAACCTGAGCTACCAGGACCGGTTTCGATGCCCCCGCTCCAGCGACCGTCCACAAACGGTATAGAAGGCTCTCCACTTGCATTGGCGATAGTGTGCAGGAGAAAAATGAAAAATACCGTGACGTAGGACCGTTTGTACATTGCCGAAGTGACCCGGGCGTGAGATTCGCTTTGATTGCTAAACCTAGGCCGTGAAACCATTTGATTGCAACAGGAGTGCTTTCGGTTGACCGTCTGCTCCGGGCTCCTTGCTGCCGTTAGCCGCATCGCAGCGATCCTGCCAAACGATCTCGCCCCGACCAACATGAACGGCCCATTGCCGACCTTGGTGGTCATTGCAGCGAAGGTCCGGTTGCTTCGGTACAGGTCTTCGCTACAATGCAAGCTGATCAAAATTTTGCCTAACAGGATTTTCCCATGAAGATTTCCGTCGCGTTAAGCCTAACAGTTGCTGTCATTATTCCATCCATTGTAGCAGCGCAGGAACAGCCCATAGTTTATGCCGGAGACGCGCCCGCTGCATCCGCAGGCGACATCAAAGAAGAATACTCACCGTATCTTCATCAGGCCTACCCCAACCAGGTTCTGTGGGGCGACACCCACCTTCACACGTCCTATTCCACGGACGCAGGCATGATCGGGAACTACCTCGGGCCGGACGAAGCGTTTCGTTTTGCGCGGGGGGAAACCGTCACGGCGTCACTGGGGCAGCGTGCCCGCTTGATCCGCCCGCTCGATTTTCTGGTCGTCGCGGATCACTCAGAGAACCTTGGTCTTGCTGATCTGATCGCAGAATCCAACCCACAACTTCTGCGCAATCCGTGGGGCAAGCAGGTTCATGACCTTGTGAAAGCCGGGAAACCATTTGAGGCCTACGGCCTCTGGGGCTTGGAAATGGGCAAAGGAATTGACCCACTTCAGGACGATGCCTTGGTTCGGACGGTTTGGAACCGAATTGTTGATTCTGCAGAGCAGTACAATGAACCCGGCGTTTTCACAGCATTGCATGGCTTTGAGTGGACGTCATCTCCTGGAACCAACAACCTGCATCGGGTCGTGGTTTTCCGCGATGACGCGGATGAGGTTGAAGACCTGGTGCCCTTCTCTAACTACGATTCCAGCGACCCGGAAAAACTGTGGGAATGGATGGATGCCTACGAAGGACGCACCGGCGGACAAGTTCTGGCAATCCCGCACAACGGGAACCTATCTAATGGGTTAATGTTTGACGATGTGACGCTGGATGGCGCACCGCTGACACGTGAATACGCCGAACGCCGCGCCTTGTGGGAACCGCTCTATGAAGTAACCCAAATCAAGGGTGACGGCGAAGCACATCCAGCCTTATCCCCCAATGATGAGTTCGCAGATTATTATACTTGGGATAAGGGCAATTTTGGACTCGCCGAAAAAACCCCAGATATGTTGCCTCGGGAATATGCGCGAGAGGCCCTGAAACAAGGGTTGGAGAAAGAGGCAGAGCTTGGAGTCAATCCTTTCAAGTTTGGCATGATCGGCTCGACCGATAGCCACACGTCTTTGGCGACAAGCCGCGAAGAGAATTTCTTTGGGAAAGCAACACCTGTTGAACCCGGTTCTGGTCAAGAGCGCTATGACGAACTGATCACCGGTGTCATTGACGTCGAAGGTGTGGACGTCAGAATCAAGAACTACAAAACTGTGGCCTCTGGTCTTGCTGCCGTTTGGGCCAAAGAAAACACCCGCGAGTCAATCTGGGACGCAATGGAGCGCAAGGAAGTTTACGCCTCTACCGGTACCCGCCTGACAGTGCGCGTCTTTGCTGGATGGGATTTTGCAGCCGATGAAATCACGCGTCCAGATTTTGCCGCACACGGTTATGCCAATGGCGTTCCAATGGGCGGCGATTTGACTGCTGCGGCAGAAGGAGCCGCGCCGAAATTGCTGGTGCGCGCGTTGCGTGACCCAGATGGCGCAAACCTTGATCGCATCCAGATTGTAAAAGGTTGGAGAGACGCCGACGGCACTCTGCACGAAAAAGTCTATGACGCTGCATGGGCAGGCGAGCGCGTAGCGGACGCCAAAGGAAAACTTCCTCCCGTAGGCAACACGGTAAACGGCGCGCGTTATACAAATGACATTGGTGAGGCAGTTCTGGGCGCTTACTGGGAAGACCCCGATTTTGACGCTTCCGAGAGCGCTTTCTACTACGTTCGTGTTCTGGAAATCCCAACTCCAAGCTGGTTGGCCTATGACAAGGCCCTCTACGGCAATGCCATTACGCTTCAGGACGATGCTGTTTTGGTGCAGCAAGACCGCGCCTACACCTCGCCAATTTGGTACACGCCCGGCTGATCGGTCTACTAAAAGCTCTCGTGTTAATCGCGGAATAACGGGCGCAAACGAACTTTGCGCCCGTTTCAGTTTGCCGCTGAGAACCTAAGTTCTCACAACAGTTTTAGGGCAAGGTAGGGCACAAAATTGGTAACCAATACCAAAATTTTATAATTGGATAGGTAACCGAAATAGGCTCGTTTAAGGTTTTTTCATCTAGTCCAGTTAGACGCATTGTGAATGCGAGCCACAGCTGGGCGGAATGCGGTCAAAGCAATACCTGTGGCAGCAAGGAACCCAAAATTAATCACAGTCATCCATCCAAACAATGCAGTCCAAGTCTCGATTGTCATTTCCAGCTCCTTCCAGCTCGCATTCTCTACATGGAATACCTTTTATCCTACATTATTGCTGCTGTTTCCCCGATCAAGAACTTTTCACGCGTGAGCGCAGCGTACAATCGCATTTTCCGCTTTGCGGACCTTGGTGCGAAGTGCAGCGAATGTCCGCAATCCGCCCCTTGTGTCGAGCGAAACGACCGGCCCATTCCCGACATTCAGCGATGCTCGATGCTGACTCACCAGCTTGCCCAGACCGGACATTCGTCGATGGCACAGCATTTTCGAGAAGCGAATGACCGCAGCGCGGACAAAGTGCCAATGCGCTGCGCAACGCGCACAACCGGGTTCAAAACCCACTGACCCGTTCGATCAGCCAGAAAGAAGCGGTGGAGCCTATGAAGTAAGCCGGCATTTGCACCGCCCAGTTCGGCATCTCGCGAAAGAACTTCTTCAGCAGGAACATGAAGGCAAGCACGCTCAGCACAAAGGTGAGCTGCCCCAGTTCGACACCGACGTTGAACATCAGCAGAGCCAGAGGAATTTCGTGTTCGGGCAGGCCCACATCCGCCAGCGCACCGGCAAATCCGAGACCGTGCAAGAGGCCAAAGGTAAATGCAACCAGCCACGGGTAGGTTGCTGTTAAGCTGGGCTTGTTCTGCTCGACCTTCAAAAGCTCGCCTGCAAGGAACAAGATGGACAATGCAATTGTCGCCTCGACCGGTGGTCCGGGCACCCATACCAAGCCCAACGTCGCTGCGGCCAAAGTGAGACTATGCGCGAGGGTGAAGGATGTGATCGCCCACAACAGTCGCCTGCTTGGTCCGACGATCAGAAGCAGGGCCAACACGAACAACAGATGATCAAACCCGCCAAGAATGTGTTCGAAACCCAAAACGGTGTAGTCCCACGTGACCTGTGCTGCACTTCGGGGGCCTTTCACGATCATCCAGGGCTGTGACGGCTGCAACAGATTTGTTGTCGCGGCTCCATTGGCGAATGCGATCCGCACAAGCACATCCGTGTTGGTTTCGCGCAGCCCGGCAATTTCGATGCGGCTGCCCAGAAACTGCGCGGGGTCGACCTCGATCAGGCGGCGCTCAACAATTGATCTCGGCAACTCCGTCGTCACAGGTTCGGTCAGATTCTGCGCGGCCTCGGGCAGTTGCAAGACCAACGCTGGCAGCGGGGTAGACAGCTTTGGGCTGCGCCAAAGCACGCTGTAACGCCCCTCGGAAACTTCAGTAAATTCTAGGTAGCCGGGCGTCGAGTCATCCGCGCGCGCCGCGCCGCCAAAAAGAACCGCACATACCGTCAGCAGTACGGCAAGAAAATGCAGGCTTCGCACCATCCTCAGTTCTCCCCTGTGGGCTGGGCCTGTTCTTCTACCGGCATGACAGTGACATCATATCTGGACAGCAGTTTTTGAAAGGTCTCTTCTTCCAGGGCCTTTTTTTGTTCAAGCTGCCACTCCCGCGCGACCAGATCGCGGACTTCGGCCAGATCGGGCAAGCGTCCCGGGACCCTGTCGCTGACAAGAACCAGATGCGCGCCAAAGCCGGATCGAACCGGCCCCACCCATGTGCCCACCGGGGCGGAGGCGAGTGATCCAGCGAACTCCCCGCCGAAATCACGCCTGATCTGAGCAACAGAGGCAAGCTCGTATGATGAGGGCAGCAAAATCGGATCACCAAGCATTGGAGCGTCTTCGCCAGCCTGCAATCTCGTCAGGATATCCCTGGCATCTTGGCCGATATCGTTGCGCCTGTCCGGGCTGAGATAGACATGTTGGAAGGACAGCTTGGGGTCCAGACGAAACCGGTCTTCGTTTGCGGTTAAAATCTGTTGCAGGTCCTCGTCCGAGGGGGATGTCAGGGCAGATACATCCTCAAGAATGAATTCCAGCTTTTGCCGCAGACGGCGACGGATCACCCCGTCACCTTCGTCCAAACCCAGATTGACGGCTTCGCGATAAAACACCTCATCCCGGATGTATTCGGAGATCAGGCGCTGCCGTTCCTGAGGTGTCGGAGGGCGCGACCATGTCTTGGTGAACCCCGCTTCCAGCTGTTCGATCTGCCCCGAACTGACTACAATCTGGTCCGGGTTGTCCGCTTCAGACGGGTTCAGCGCCCCAAAAGCGATGAACATGCCCGCCCCGATCGCCAGAAAATGCAGCATCGGTTCCCGAAGGGCTTTCTTTAGGTCAATAACCATTGATCTTGCTCACCTTGAACGTCTGAAGTTATAGGGCCAAGTGGCCACCTTGTGGTGCTGGTCGCGTCATTGAGGTCTCTTGGCATGTGAAGGGGCCTGCAGAACAAGCCCCTTCAATGTGTGGATGGTTACGCGTTACCCGTTTCTGGGCGTGTAGCTGCCGCTCGCCGGACGTGTTGTATGCTGCGATGCGGCCCGTCGAACCAGCCGCTCGCTGCATCTGCAAAACACGCACCTAACTGAACTCACAGAGTGCGGGCAAAACGGTAATTGTAGTTTTAAACGTATGAACTTTCGGATTGAGCCAAAATAGAGTGTTCAGCGAAGATGGCTGAATTTCTCCATAGTTGGTAGTTGCTCCAAATTCATCTGAGCAGAACACTGCTCAGACGCCTGATCATACATTTACCGATTGAGCTTACCCTTTTGGAGTGTACCAAATTGGTGAGGTGTAGGCGCGTTCCTGTTGCTCCAGCGGCGCCCCTTCTGGGACCTCAAGGCCGAATCTCACGACATCATACAAATACCATGGAGGTGTTGGAATTTCGAGAACGCGCGCATAGTAGAACGCCCGATCGTTCGCATCAAAATCCGGATCACTCCAGACAGTGACCAGTTCTGACGCACCGATTGTATTGGACCAAGTTGCGGTTGCAGGATCGACCGTACTGCCAACCGGGGGCAGTTTGCCGTTATCTGCGATCTCACGTGTACCGGACCAGACAACATCATAGACCTTTTCGTGGGTCTTGCCCTCTGCATCCAGCCAACCTTTGATGATTTGAACGCGATCAAGGTTTGCACCAATGGGATCACGAAGGGCTGCTACAAGAAAGCTGGGAGCCACGCCCGCCTCGGGGGGCGCTGTCAAATCAGCGCCCATGGGCACGCCCTTTTCATATCCAACAGCGGATACTTCCCGGCGCTTCAAATCTGCGTCGCTGAAATCATATCCCCCAAAGAAACGAACGGCCATGCGGGGGCCAGTTGTGCCATAGACTTCCTTGCGGTCCATGGCATCAAACAAAGAGGCACGCGTGTTTTCATGCGCCCAGACAGCGGTCAGGCCGGAGGCCACCTGTTGCCAACTGGCGAGTTTGCCGTTTTCGTTTTCCATGAAGGGGTGTGTCAGACGTTCGGCAGAGGGCTCATACCCTGCGTGTTTGCCAAAGAAGTTGTTCTCTTCGATCGCGGGCAAGGATGTGTGGGAATCCGTTGCGCCCGCCATGCCAAATTTGTAAGGGTTCGTGCCGAATTTTTCTTCCAGAACCATGCCGTTTTTGAGGGCTTCCCGCGCATATTCGTACTGGAGCATGTCTTCGGTCTTGGCCTCGGACAGATCAAGGTTACCCACATCCCATGTGCCGTAATCCGCAAATTCATCGTCTGGTGACAGGTAGGGGTGCGTTTCGCCATCGCCCTTGATCTGGGTGGCTTCATACATCCGTTCCCATTTGGCGCGCTGCTCGACATAGAATTTGTCGATGGGCTTGCCGGTGAACTGTGCATCCATCGGGAACATAATGCCGTTGGACAGGTTGCCATTGTGCGCGAATGTCATCGTCGAGCCATTGGTCTTGGCTTCGTATTCCTCAAGGTATTTGTACAAATCCAGAGGGTCATTGCTGCCCACGGGTGCCTGAGTTGTATAGGGGACAACCTGACGCGCCCGATCCGGGCCGTCGCGGAAGATAACGTTGCGGTGCAGGTTTGCCCCTTTTTCAAGAGACGTCCACTCGAACCCGATAAATGCAGTGAAGCGACCGGGTTCGTTGAATTCTTCCGCGGCATTGATCACATCATCCCAGATTGTTGCGTAGCGCCGCGCGCCGGGAGAATAGTTGGCAAACATTTCAGGGTCCATTTCACCCTGCGAAAAAGTTTGAATGAGGTTGAGAGTGGCTTCTACAGCTTCCTGACCTCCGGCGCCAAAACCTTCGGCCCAACGCGCACCCTGCTCATACTGAGTGACAATCGGCGCTTTGGCCAAAATGTCAGTGATCAATCCCATGCCATCTGAGTGGTCTGTGATCGCAAGCCAGTCCAGCGGGCGGCTGAGGCGAATGTCTTGCCCAGATGAGGCTGTGACCTGTTCTCCGCGCGCCACGCGGTAGGCCTCGCGCAAGCCCAACCGGTTACCAAAGCCACCAGCGTCCATTGAAAGGGCGGTGTGCAGATGGCTATCGCCCCACATCGGGCGTTCTGGAAAGTTACGATCAACATATGGGGAATAGGGCGTGCCCGCTGGAAAGAGCCCTTCAAGTTGCTCCTCATTTGCTTGGTATTCTTGTGCAAACACTGCGCCGCCGACAAGTATCGCTATGGCTGTTGAGCAGGTCAGAAAACGAATTCGCATGATCTTTTTTCCCCCAAGTTAGTAGTCGTTGCCAGCTTCCGCCGAAAAGCGGAATGCTGCGTGCTTAGATAAGTTTATCACGGTCTGGATTGAATTGAAAAGAAATGCAAGTCGGCTCAGATCGTGAACATTTCAGTTGGCCAGCTTAGTCAGACCGCCTGCTGGGGAAAATTATGGGGCGCCGGTGAGCAAAGTTATTTGGTGGTTTGCATTGAATACTCACTGCCGACCTTCGCTGCGTTTGCACGACAGAAAAAAACTGGTCGATGCCCTGAGCGTCCGCTTTCTTCGAGCTGCCCTTTCGATTTCGCACTTGCGGCGAAAGTCCGCAATCCGCCCTTAGTGCCAAATGCTGCGCTAGCAAGCCCTGAGATTTCGCGGTCGCGGCGAACGGCTGGAAGGTCCGCATCTCGGTTGTTGCTGCAGGCTGCAGCGAATGACCGGTTCAGGATCCAGGGGCCACAATCGCGGGGACAACTTCTTCCAACCAAGGTGCGGCCCAACCCACTCAAGCCTTCGCATCACCCCGCACGACCACGCCGCCTTCGGGTGTCTCTGACCGTTTCGATAGCGGTCGAACCTGCTTCAACTGCGGCGCAACCTATTTTCGGCAAGCACCTGAAAAGAAAACCATTTTTGAATGCGTCTCGATTTGGGTGAAGGGCGGGTGGAAAGAGACGCGGGGCGTTCGGAGACCGATTTTGGATCAATGGCCAGTCTCTGAAAGTCGGGTGGCGTCGCTAAACCCCTTTGAAACAAAAAGAAAAAAGGCCCACACTGGGGCCTCATCTCGGGTTCGCGAATGGTTTGTGGCGGAGGGCGTGGGATTCGAACCCACGGTACGCTCTCACGCACGCCGGTTTTCAAGACCGGTGCATTCGACCACTCTGCCAGCCCTCCTGACATGCCCTCGTAACGGGGCGGGTTTGATTCTGAAACCATAAAAATTTCCGCAAAAGACGGGGCTTTTTTGCCGACATGGGCGCAGATGGCTTTTCTTGCGACCGCGAGCGCGCTAGAGTCGGCGCAAACAGGCTGAAAAAGCCTGCTCTATCAGGACCGGACAACCGGCAGATCGCGGTACGTCAAGGCTTGGCGACCCGCGAAAACAGGCAAAGGGCGTGGAAATGGGCAGTGGTATACTCCAACGGACCAGTCAGGCGGCATTTATTGGTGTGCTGGTTTTGATCGTGGCGGGATGTGACGAAAACGGTCAGTTTTCGATGGGGGCGCTGAGCCCCGAAAACAACAGCAGCACCAGCGCAACCGAGGCGAGCGGCACAGGCACCGAACGCGATGTCGAAGCGCCCGATGTGTTTCAGGTGACCGAAGCCGGGCTTTGGGACGGGCGACCGTCGCTGGGCGGGGTCTGGGTGGCGCACCCTGATGTGGTTGATCCCGAACGGGTGATCATCCGCAACTCGGCGAATGACAAATTCGTCGTCGGGGCGCTGTTCCGGCGGGAACGCGATATTCCCGGGCCACGGCTGCAAATCTCGTCGGATGCGGCAGCGGCCCTTGGGATGCTGGCCGGCGCGCCGTCTGAATTGAATGTCACGGCATTGCGCCGTGAAACCGTGCCGGAAGAACCCGCCGTTGCCGTCGATGAAACGGCCACAGTTGACGCGCCTGACGCAATTTCGGAAACATCACTTGATCCGATCTCGGCGGCTGCCGCCGCCATAGAAGCGTCTGATCCTGCGGCTGTGGAAACCGCAGCGGCCGCACCCGCAGCGGCAACAGCCCCTGCCCCGACGCCAGCGCCGGTCAAGTCGTCGCTGGCCAAACCGTTCATCCAGATCGGTATTTTCAGCGTCGAAGCGAATGCCGACCGGACCGCAACCCAAATGCGCAGCGCAGGCATGGTGCCGACCGTCAAGGAACAGTCAACCAACGGAAAACCGTTCTGGCGGGTTCTGGTGGGGCCGGCCTCGACCAAGGGTGAATTGAACGAACTGCTGAAAAAGATCAAAGCTGAAGGATTTTCCGATGCTTACGCTGTTACGAACTAGCCGCTGGATCAAAACCGGCGCGATCCTTGCCGCACTGTTCCTGAGTGTCAGCGCCACTGGCGCGCAGGCCTTTGAAACGCGGGCGAGTGCTGCGTTTGTGATTGACCAGAAAACCAATACGGTTCTGCTCAGCAAAAACGCGGATATTCCGTTGCCGCCGGCGTCGATGTCCAAACTGATGACGCTTTACATGGCGTTCGAGGCGTTGCGCGAGGGGCGGTTGACGCTGGACGAGAAACTGCCCGTGTCGCAGCACGCGATGAGCTATGGCGGATCAACCATGTTTCTGGACACGACGGATCGTGTGTCTGTCGAGGATCTTTTGCGCGGCATCGTGGTGCTGTCGGGCAATGATGCCTGCGTGGTGATTGCAGAAGCGATCAGCCCCGATGGCACCGAAGCCGGATTTGCCCGTCTGATGACGCAGCGTGCGCAAAAACTGGGTATGACCAGTTCGACCTTCACCAACTCGAACGGATGGCCGCAGGTCGGGCATCTGATGTCGGTGCGCGATCTGGCCTTGCTAGCCGACCGCCTGATCGTCGATTTTCCGGAATTCTATCCGCTGTTCGCGGAAACCGAATTTGCGTTTGACGGGCGTGCGCCGGGCAATTCACGCAACCGCAATCCGTTGCTGAACCTCAATATCGGCGCCGACGGCCTTAAAACAGGCCATACCCAGGAAGCCGGGTACGGTTTGGTCGGATCGGCGGTGCAAGGTGACCGGCGGGTGATCTTTGTTCTGTCGGGGCTGGAGTCGGTTGCCCTGCGCGCACAGGAATCCGAAGCGATCGTAAACTGGTCATTCCGCCAGTTTGCCGAACGCACGCTGGCACCGGCAGGAACGCGTTTTGCGGTGGCCGATGTCTGGATGGGCGCACAACCAAATGTTGGGTTGGTGGCGGCCGAGGATGTATCGGTGCTGATGC
Organism: Sulfitobacter sp. TBRI5; assembly: GCF_051013555.1. Classification (NCBI taxonomy): domain Bacteria; kingdom Pseudomonadati; phylum Pseudomonadota; class Alphaproteobacteria; order Rhodobacterales; family Roseobacteraceae; genus Sulfitobacter; species Sulfitobacter sp. TBRI5. The sequence goes on from NZ_CP112884.1 coordinate 4,151,875, forward strand.
CCATTCTGACCGGTAAAGAAGTATCTGGTGAAGTGGTCTATACCGGCCCGATCACCGCCCCGATCCAGCAGGGCCAGCCGATTGCCGAACTGGTGATCGCGCGCGAGGGGCTGCCGGATACACGGGTGCCGCTGGTGGCCGAAACGGCCGTGCCTCACGGTGGGTTTCTGTCGCGGGTCAGCACGGCGGGCCAGATTTTGCTGGGCCGCATCATCGAAAGCCCCGAGGGTGCAATGTGAGCGCCAAAGGCCGGTTTATTTCATTCGAAGGCATCGACGGGTCCGGTAAATCCACGCAAGCGCGCCTTTTGGCAGATCGCTTGCGCGCCGACGGCCACGATGTGATCCTGACCCGCGAACCAGGCGGGTCGCCCGGGGCCGAGGAAATTCGCGCACTGGTGTTGCAGGGCGATCCCGACAGGTGGTCGGCCGAAACGGAAATTCTGTTGTTCACCGCCGCGCGGCGCGACCATCTGGAACGCACGATCCTGCCCGCGCTGAAGGCCGGAACAACGGTGATCTGTGACCGTTTCGCCGATAGCACCCGCATGTATCAGGGCCTGTCTCGCGGCGATTTGCGCGCGATTGTCGACACGCTGCACGATCTGATGATCGGGGTTGAGCCCGACCTGACATTGCTGATCGACATGGATCCGGCCACCGGACTGGGCCGTGCGCTTGCGCGTGAAACAGCAGAAGAACGGTTTGAGGAGTTCGGGCAGGATTTGCAGGACCGGATGCGCGCCGGTTTTCTGGCACTTGCACAGGAATTTCCGCAACGGTTCCGCGTGATTGACGGCGCGCATGACATTGATGTCGTGGCCGATGCGGTCGCCCGCGCAACAGAAACCGTCTTTGCATGACGGATGATGTCTATCCTGAACCTGATCGCGTCGATGGCGCGCCGCATCCGCGCGATACCGTGCAACTGGTTGGTCAGGACAGCGCGCAATCGGAATTTCTGACTGCCTTTGGCAGCGACAGGCTGCATCATGGCTGGCTTCTGACCGGTCCGCGCGGGGTGGGCAAGGCGACGCTGGCATGGGCGATGGCGCGGTTCTTGCTGGCCACCCCTCTGACGGATGCGGATGACATGTTCGGCGCGCCGCCCGCGCCGACATCATTGCGCATTGACCCGGATCATCCGGTGGCCCGGCGCATGGCTGCGGGATCCGAACCGGGCCTGTTAGTGCTGCGCCGTCCCTATGATGAAAAGTCCAAAAAACTGCGCCAGCAGATCACCGTGGACGAAGTACGCCGCCTGAAATCGTTTTTTTCGATGTCCGCAACCGATGGCGGCCGCCGCGTTGTGATTGTGGATGCGGCAGATGAATTGAACACAAGCGCCGCCAACGCATTGCTGAAACTGCTGGAAGAACCGCCCGCGCGCACGACATTACTGCTGGTCAGCCATCAGCCAACGCGGCTGTTGCCCACGATCCGCTCGCGCTGTCGCGAAGTGCGGCTTGGCCCGCTCAGCGCACCCGACATGGCCGTGGCACTGGCGCAGGCCGGTGCGGATGCGAATGCATCGCCACAGGCGCTGGCCCAACTGTCCGGTGGCTCTGTTGGCGAGGCGATCCGCCTGCTTAATCTGGGTGGTGTCCAGATTTATACGGAACTGATGGCCCTGCTGGATACCCTGCCCCGTCTGGATCGCCCCCGCGCCCTGAAACTGGCCGAAGCTGCGGCCACGCGCGGGGCGGATGACAAGCTTGACCTGCTGATCACCCTGCTTGATCTGGCACTGGCACGATTGGCCCGCACAGGCGTCACCGGCCACCCGCCGCCCGAGGCGATTGCAAACGAAGCCGCGATCCTGTCGCGGCTGGCCCCCTCGGCGCAAAAGGGACGCGCATGGGCCAGCGCCGCGCAGGAAATCGGCGCACGTCTGCAACATGGGCGGGCGGTTAACCTTGACCCCGCCGCGCTGGTCCTAGATACGTTTTTCAAAATCCAGCACATTGCCGCGGGTTAGTCCCCGCACAGGGGTAAGATGACACAACCACCGTCGATTACCGACAGCCACTGCCACCTTGATTTTCCCGATTTTGACGCAGATCGCGGCGCATTTATTCAGAACGCGCTGGACGCGGGCGTTATGCGTATGGTGACGATCTGCACACGATTGCGCCAGGAACCCGGTGTGCGCGCCATCGCAGAAGCGCATGATCCGGTGTTTTACGCCGCGGGCACCCACCCGATGAGTGCCGCACAAGAACCGCTGGCAACGGCAGACGAATTGATCGCGCTGTCGGCACATCCGAAATTTGTCGGCATCGGGGAAACCGGGCTGGATTACCACTATACGGCCGACAGTGCGGACGTTCAGCGCGCCTCGCTGCGCATTCACATCGCGGCCGCGCGCGACACCGGCCTGCCGCTGATCATTCATGCACGCGATGCAGATGATGATATGGCGCGCATCCTGACCGAAGAATACCGCAACGGTGCCTTTTCCTGTGTGATGCACTGTTTTTCATCGGGCGCGGAACTGGCCCGCGCGGCGCTTGATCTGGGGTTCTATCTGTCGATGTCGGGCATTGCCGCCTTTCCCAAAAGCCATGATCTGCGCGCGATCTTTGCCGCCGCCCCGGTCGACCGCATTCTGGTGGAAACCGACGCGCCCTATCTTGCCCCGCCGCCCCATCGCGGCAAACGCAACGAACCCGCCTATGTTGCCCACACCGCGCGCGCGGGCGCTGCGGTGTTCGGAATGGACTACGCCGAATTCGCCGCACAGACCGAACGCAATTTCGACCGCCTGTTCTCCAAAGCGGCCCGATACAAGGCGGATGCCTGATGGCCGAGATGAAACTGACCATATTGGGATGCGGATCATCGGGCGGAGTACCACGGTTGGGCGGGCATTGGGGGGATTGCGATCCCACCAACCCCAAGAACCGCAGACAACGCTGTTCGCTGCTGGTAGAGCGGATCACGCCAAGCGGCACAACGCGCGTTCTGATCGACACCTCGCCCGATTTGCGGGCCCAATTACTAGCTGCGGATGTGGGGCAGCTTGACGGGGTGCTTTACACCCACAATCATGCCGATCACGTGCATGGCATAGATGATCTGCGCATGATCGTGTTCAACATGCGCGAACGCCTGAACGTCTGGGCCGATGGCCCGACCCAAGAGGCACTTTATGACCGGTTCAGCTATGCGTTCGTGCAGCCCAAAGGGTCGTCCTATCCGCCGATCCTGAACATGAACACCATCGATGGCGATGTGACCGTAACGGGCGCGGGCGGCGCGCTGACCTTTACGCCGTTCACCGTCAATCACGGGGCGATCGATTCACTGGGGTTTCGCATGGGCGATGTGGCCTATCTGCCGGATGCCGCCGAAATCCACGAGGAATCCTGGCCGGTTCTGGAAAATCTGGAGTGCTGGATCGTCGATGCCCTGCGCCGCGCGCCGCATCCGACCCACGCCCATCTGGACAGAACGCTGGAGTGGATCAGGCGCGTTGCCCCCAAACGGGCGGTCCTGACCAATATGCACAACGATCTGGACTATGACACGGTTGCGGCCGAAACCCCCGATCACATCATCCCCGCCTATGACGGCATGACCCTGACATTTGCCGATTGATATGGCACGCACACCGCGCCCCCCGCACCTGACGGAAGCGGATTATCCGACATGAATGCTCTGATCCAAGTCATCCTGCCGGTTTTTCTGGTAATCGGCGCCGGCTACGGTGCCACGCGCACCGGTTTTTTCAGCTTTGAAAACGTCAACGGGCTAATGCGGTTCAGCCAGAATTTCGCCATCCCGCTTTTGCTGTTCCGTGCCATTTCCACGCTTGATCTGGGCGCGTCTTTCGATCCGCGTCTGTTGATCAGTTTCTATGCCGGCGCGGCCATCTGTTTTGCTGCCGGTATAGCGGGTGCGCGGTTGCTGTTCGCCCGACCGTGGGAAGACTGCATCGTGATCGGGTTCTGTTGTCTGTTTTCCAATTCCGTGCTGTTGGGCCTGCCCATCATGGAACGCGCCTATGGGGCTGGCGCATTGCAGGGCAATTACGCCATCGTCGCGCTGCATTCACCGTTTTGCTACGGGCTGGGCATCACCGTCATGGAAATCACCCGCAACCGCGGGCAAAGCGGCTGGACCATGGCGCGCGCCACGTTGAAGGCCATGTTCCGCAATGCGCTGATCGCGGGAATTGCCCTTGGATTTGTGGTGAACCTTTCGGGCTTTACCCTGCCGGTGCCCCTGACCGATGGCATGGATCTGATGATCCGCGCGGCCCTGCCTGCGGCCCTGTTTGCGCTGGGGGGTGTTCTGGTTCAGTACAAGCCCGAAGGCGATCTGAAAACAATTGCGATGGTGTGCGTTTTCGCGTTGCTGCTGCATCCCACGCTGGTCTGGGGGTTTGGCACCGCCCTGTCGCTTCCTGCTGACGCGTTTCGATCGGGTGTTGTGACAGCGGCCATGGCACCGGGCTTTAATGCCTATATCTTCGCCAATATGTACGGCCGCGCCAAGCGCGTTGCTGCCTCGTCGGTTCTGATTTCAACCGGCGCGTCGATTTTCACTGTCTGGGTCTGGCTGGGGCTTTTGGGTGGCGCGTCTTAGGATTGTGATCGGCAGTATGAACACCAGCAAGACATGGCTCAGGTGATCGAACAGGTTGGAACTTGCGATATCCAGCAACCACAGCGCCTGCGCCACTATGACCACGCCCAGCAACACGATATGGCCGCGCCACAGCGCATAGCCCGACAGCAGCACCGCCACAATCGCCGCGCCCTGTCCGCCGTATCCGTACCTGTAGGGATCCCATTCGAATACGCCCGCCGAGGCCATCAGGAAAAACAGGTAAAGACCAAAGGCCGCCAGCATTTCCGCGATGCTGTAAGGTTTCGTTTGAAACCCCAGACCGTGCGCCGAATTCTGCAGAGCCAGGGCCGGCAATAAAACACCGTAAGGGGCCAGAAGTGCGGTAAACATACCCGTCAGAAAGCTGGAATAGCTGAGCAGAACAATAACCGCAGACAGCCCGTAGCCCAAGGCGGTCGCCCGCGCAGGCGACACCACCAACCCCAGAATGCGGCTGATGCACCAGCCGAATACCACCGCCGCCGCGCAAAGTTCATAGACCGCCGTCATTGCGCCACGGCCCAGCTTTGGGTGAAGACATGCGCACGTATGCCGGTCTTGCCATCCACCGAATAGGTCAGGACAATTCGCCCGTCCGGCAGGTAGCGCATCATCGGGTAGCGTACCGCCCCTGCCCCCTGTTCCAGTGTTTTGCCTTTCGTCCATGTCCGCCCGCCATCCGCTGACAGCGCCAGACGCATCGTATCCGTCAGCTGCGCGTGATCGTTAAAGGCCATCAGGATACGCCCGTCAGGCAGGCCCAGCGCCGCCACCGGAGAGTTGGGATTGGGCAGTGCCAAAGGCGCGGGCCTGCTCCAGCTTTGGCCGCCGTCGCTTGTCCACGCGGCCAGCAACCTGTCGCTGTCGCGATCGAAATTGCGCAGCAAGGCCACGGCGTTTTTGGCATCTTGCGATACGATCATGGGCTGGATGCTGGCAACACCGCCGGCCATCCGGCTTTTGCCGCGCACCCGTCCCGACGCGGTTACACGCGCCAGCGCGCCATAGGCATTGCCCAATTCGAAATAAACCGGCAACCCGTCGATACCATCGGCGAACTCCACCATGGGCGACTTGACCAGATAGGACCGGTTCAGAAGTGGCGACAGGTTCAGCTTGCGCGTGGAAACAGGCACACCGTTTTCCATGTCCACCGCGGCGACCGATGACATGGCCCAGCCGCCCACAGACACGATTGTCGCCAGAAAATCGCCCGGTCTGGCATGAAACTCGACGCTGTTGCCCAGCGTCAGTACCGTTTGCGGCGGCATCATCACCGAGGTAAGCGATTGGCGGCTGAACACCGGTGCCGGCGTGTCAGCCTGCCATCCGGCTGCTGTTTCGCGCAGACGCGTGCGGAAAATCTGCGTGTCGTTCGAAGATTCGCGCAATCCGTCAAACCAGATCAGATCAAACCCGTCTTCTGTCACGTCTATCGCCGGTGCGTGTGCGGTACCGACGGGTGAAGTGTAGTCAAAAACTATTTCAAAGGCGGGCGGGCGCGGATCAGGCGTGACATCAGGCAGCGCAAAGCGCCATTCAAGCGCCGGGCGCAAGACCAGCCCCAGCCCCGCAAGGGCGCAACACAAAACAAATAGCGCCAGCCTGCCCGTCATGCGCGGGCAAAAAGGGCCGCATTGCGCGGTCGCAGAACAATCAGAAACAACAGGATCGACAGGGCAAATTCGCTTAACTCCGCGCGCTTTCCGTCCGCGATCAGAACGGTTGCGATCAGCGCCAGAACAAAGCCCAGTGAATGATGCCATGCAGGGACAGGAATATAGAACCAGTCCACCAGAACGCGCAGCCGTTTGGAACGTGCATAGAAAAACGGCCCGATCAGAAAAAACAGCACCAGAAACAGCGTCAGCAACTGGCCGAATATGATCTTGTTGATTTTCGCCTCGCCCACCATCAGATTGTGCAGATTTGTTTCGGCCTGATCGTTGTTTTCCTGGAAAAACGCGTTTGATTCAAAGCCAAAGATGCGCTGTCCCCAGGACACTTCTTCGCCCGCACCAAAGATGAACAGAACGGTGGTAAAGACCATCATCGCGCTGAACCAGCCGGTCTTTGCGCCCCGACACACCAGCAAACGCCACAGGCTGATACCCGCCACGGCCAGCAGGAACCCTGCCGTTGCATATTCGATCACGCCGTCTTCGGGAACATACCAGTTTACATACATCACAGGATCATAGGCCGCGATCGCGACCCCGGCAGCCAGAACGCCGGCCAAAAGCACGTATAAACCGATTTCGAGTGCAGACAGGTCTTGCAAGGGTTTCTTCATAAAATCCGGCTTCCCCTGCAAGGATTGGTGCGGTCGAGAAACACCTATGAGGTGTAACGCACCGTATCACCGTGACACAATTCGCCTTGTTTATATCATTCTAGTAGCTTTTCATGTACCAGAATGTAACACAGCGCAACAACTAAGTGGTAGACATATTGGTAGACAAATGAAGCACAAGTTAAGCAAAACAATGGTCGAAAAGTTAGGTGATGGCAAGCACGGAGACGGCGAGGGTCTGTATTTTTTCGTACGTGGAAAGAGCAAATCTTGGTCGTTGCGTTTCACCGATGCTGACGGTCGTCGCCGTGAGAAATCGCTGGGGGTATATCCCGCCGTTAGTCTGGAAGAGGCCCGCAAGCGTCGTGATGCAGGACCGGGCAAGCTGTCGGGCGCGCGATCCCACACGATGCGCGCTTGGGTTGGTCGTTGGCTCAAGGCGAACCGCCACGATCTGAAAGACAGCGGGCGCGCTGGCCGCTGGCTGTCGCCTGTGAAGGTCCATGTGCTGCCCGCATTGGGGCGGCGTGACGTTCGTGAACTGACCTTTGAGGACATACACGCGGCATTTGACCCTATATGGCGCACCAAGACATCTGCCAGCGCGAAGGCCTTGGATCGGCTGGGCAAAGTGCTGCGCTATGCTGAAACAGAACTGCCTGAGATTGACGTGCGCATAGTTCCGCGTGTGCGGGCGCGGCTGGGCAATCAGCGCCACGTTGTGCAGAACATCCCGTCGATGCCGTGGGCCGAAGTGCCTGCGCTGTACGCGACCTTGGGCGACACCCCAACTGAACTGGCGCTGCGTTTATTGATCCTAACCGCGACCCGTTCGGCCCCGGTGCGTTTTGCGCATGTCGATCAATTCGATGGCGACGTGTGGACCATCCCGGCGGCGAACATGAAGAACAGCACCCAGTTTCGCGTGCCTCTGTCTGACGAAGCGATGCGGGTTGTTGAATTGGCGCGGCCCCTCGCGCGGGAGGGGTTCCTGTTCTGCGCCTATAAAGGCAAGCCCATCAGCGACGCGGCCATGGCCCACTATCTGGCGCGAGAAGGATACGAGGCCCGCCCGCATGGCTTTCGGTCCAGTTTCCGCACTTGGGCCGAAGAAACGCAAGAACCTTGGCACCTCGCAGAGACGGCGCTGGCGCACAAGATCGGCAGCAAGACGGAACGCTCCTACAATCGGTCAGACCTGCTTGAACAGCGCCGCGCCGTCATGGATCGATGGGCTGACCACGTCACAGCGAAATGCTTAGAAGCATAAAGGTCATTTTACGTCAGGTCATAATCGCCGTCGCTTGTATTGGGCAACTGTAGCCGCTCACCATCCGGCAGAAAGAGAATGTCCAGACAGTCGCGGGACACATCTGCGTGCTATCGAGAACGCAGTATGGGGAAAAAGTCGCACCCGCTCCCCCTATAAGAGACAAAAGCCTTCGCTTACACTCAATAGTGGTAGTGACGTATTGAGCAACAAGTTCTTCTGGGTAGGGGTAAGTGAACTGGCGGCTCCCACCGTCCATCCGTTCATGAATCTTGTGAGCGTCACTGCCACCACCTCTTAATTTGCGCAGCCATGGGCAAAAGTCGTAGGCAGATCAAGAATCTTTAAGTCGCAAGGGACTGCTGATGAATCTCAATGTGCTGCTAAGCACGGACGGCGCTGTCACACAAAGAGTTGCTTCGACTGGTGGTACGGAGAGTGAGCAAGCAACCCGTCCCTGATCGCGTCGCATAGCTCGTTCTCGGCGATTATCCGATCCGCAGAAACCTCACAGAAGACGCATTCTGCCTCGCGATACCCATAAGCTTCCGCGACTCCGCGAAAGTCTGCATCGTCAAGGTCACGCTTGTTGATGTTGCACGTGATGCAGAGCGCTTGAAAGTTGCTGAGGTCGTCTTGACCACCCTTGTTGCGCGGAATGATGTGATCGACATGCAGGGCTACCTCTTCCGCAGATGCGCCACATAGTTCGCAACGGTATTTGGCACGTTTCAGAACCTCGTAGCGGATCGACCCAGGGACATACCCCTTAGCGTTAGACCGATGCTGCCAGATGTTGCTGCCCCGGCGTTCAATATAGTCGGCGATCTTCTCTTCACATTCCGCGATCAAGCGGTTTTTGTCTTCTGCTCCAACCTCGCTAAAGTCCTTCAATCGATAGCCACAAACAATATCGACCAGACATGCCACTTGCCAGCGTCTCAGAATGCCTGTTGTTCTCAGACAGATCATGCCAATGTTGCTGCATGAAACCTGAACTTCGCACCCCCGCCGGCACCCCGATATCCAAATTTTGCTTTGGCACAATGCAGTGGGGCGGTAAGGCTGACGCCATTGATAGCCGCGCCATGTTTGATGCGTCACGGGAGGCGGGCATCAATTTCTTTGATACAGCCCATGGGTATACTGGCGGCAAGTCCGAAACCTTGCTTGGCGAATTTGCGGCCACAGATCGAGACAACCTGTTCATCGCCACGAAATGTGCGTCGACCGGCGACTGCAGTCCCGAAGCGATAACGAAGGATGTCGAAGAAAGCCTAACCCGTCTGAATATGGACCGCGTTGACATGCTGTATATGCATCGCTGGTCAGATGACGTTCCGCTCGAAGCGACATATGAGGTGTTGGCTAAAATGGTGGATGCAGGGCGCGTTGGTCACATCGGTGTTTCCAATTATGCGGCTTGGCAGGTGATGAAAGCGGCTCGGGTCGCGGCATCATTGGACCTTAAGATTGAGATGCTGCAACCCATGTACAGCTTGGTCAAACGTCAGGCCGAAGTTGAAATATTGCCTATGTGCGCATCAGAAGGCATCGCCGTTGTGCCATATTCTCCGCTTGGTGGCGGCCTTCTAACTGGCAAATACAGTGTCGGCGATGAGGGGCGACTGACGCATGACCAAATGTACAAGGCGCGCTATGGCCAAAGCTGGATGCATGCTGCTGCAAGCGCTCTTTCTGACGTTGCCAAAGAAATGGGCATTTCCGCCATTACTCTCGCCGTTGCCTGGGTCGCCCACAATCCCAATATCACGGCTCCAATTCTCAGCGCCAGCAAATCCAGCCAACTAAAACCTTCCCTCAACGCAATCGAATATCAGATGGATGATGCAACTTACGCGCGGCTTACCGCACTCACCCCAACACCACCCCCAGCAACAGATCGGTCCGAGGAGATCTGACCTGACGACGGACACTGGCCAAAGTCCGCTTTTAGAAATGTGCTGTAGCGCCGTCGAAATCGGTCAATGTCCGGTGAGGGCCGAATGCGCCAGCTGGCCTGAACGACACGAAGTTCTGCTATCTAGGCTGTTGGTGTTGATAGCATCGTCGACCTCGGGGTAACAATTCATCGCAGGCTTAAGAAATGTGAGCTTACTCGTACGAGCTAGAAGGTCTCCTATTTTCTCCTACCAAGCGTCAAATAGCATTGAATATCCCGATATTGCGTCACATGTGGTCGTGTCGGCAAATTCGGCTAATCTGGGCAAATCTGAATGACCAAAGGTTCCATAAATGCGACTGGCTACGTTCAACGTACAAAATCTAAGACTGCGCCAGAGGCAGGGGAACCTCGTTCTTGATGGCGCGATGGATCAGGATTTTGACGACCAGCCTCGATCGGTCGAACAGGATATTGCTGACCGGCACATGACTGCAAAGGTCATTGCGGAAGCAAAGGCCGATATTGTTGCTTTGCAGGAAGTATTCGATGCAGAGACCCTTGAGTTCTTTTACACGCACTTTCTGCTTCCGGCCGGGTCGCCTGCCTACCCCACCCGTATTTGTCTACCAGGAAATGACGGGCGCGGTCTCGACGTGGCGGTGCTCTCGAAAATGGAACCGCTAAGAGTCAAAAGCCACGCGGACCTCACTGGAGCGGACCTAGGGCTAATAGATTTACCTGAAGAGCTTCGGGATCATCCGCTTTTTCGCCGCGATTGCCTCGAATTGGACTTTAATACCTTCACATTGTTTGTCTGCCATTTCAAAGCGCCCTATCCGGATGAAGGTAAGGCGCAGATTGTGCGTGAGGCCGAGGCGCGCGCTGTAAGAACTATCGTCGAGAACCGCTTTCCAAAGCCTGAAACCGAACGCTGGATGATTGTAGGAGACTTTAATGAGTCGTCGATGGGCAACGAAAATAAAACGACGGCGCTCACACCGTTAAAGCAGGGCTTTTCAGAGGATATTCTGGATCGTCTGCCACTCGGCACAGATTGGACCTTCGAAGTGCCGGACACGTATATTCACTCACGACCAGACCGCATTTTTCTGTCCACACGATTGGCAAGGGAGTATCCGCAAACTGTTCCCCAGATCGTACGAACAGGAATGACCCGATACTTCTATGAACTCGGCTCTATGGCTGTTCATGACGAATTGAAAAATCATAGCCACGCCAGCGACCATGCCCTCGTCTACGCGGACTTTCCGCTTCTCTAATCAGCGAAACTTTTTTGCTCGCTCATAATCAGATTTCAGTAATTGTAGGGCTTCAACCTGCTTGCCACAGCATGGCTCCGCCCGAGTCAAGCTCCATTCTTTGACCGAGGTCATGGAACCTCTATAGCGCAGCATATAGGGATCAAATGGCCGTGTCCTCGCGCCAAACTACTAGGGGCTGTTGACGTTCACCTGATGTGAATGATTGTAGCGGCGATCGAGATGAATGCTTTGAAGCTGGGGTCTGTTTTGCACGAGCGCATAGCTATCCCTCTGTTTTCCTTCAGTTTGCCAAAGTAGTTTTCGATCAGGTGCCGCCATTTGTAGGTGTCTTTGTCGAACTCCGCCGGGAACTTACGGTTGGACTTCGGCGGAATGACCGGAGTGATGTCGCGATCCAGCAGGTCATTGCGCAGCCAAAGCGTTGCAGTCTTCTACAACGAACAGTCACTATCGCTTTTTTAAAAAGAAAGCGGCCCGCCGCTGCTTTGGGGAGAAATAGATGCGACGGGCCGTTCTTTTTTGCTGAGGCGGGGGGGCATCAGCATTCTAAGCGGTAGCATCACAATGCGCCTAAAAGATGGCTCCTTTTTGATTTTATCTGTCGAGTGGACTTGTGCATGATCGCCGTTGCCTACTAAAAAAAGCCTCCCGGTCTTGGTTGGGCATTCTCCACACATTGAACTCAAACCCTTGCCCAGAGGGGGCCCATACATGCGCACCAGCACCTCCCACCCGCTTCAAATAGCCGAAGTCCAGCCTTTCGACGGCGCGGTGCGCACCCGCCAGAAGACCGCTTCCAGAAACATGCGATTGTCCTTTGCAGTGACTCCGGCATCACTGACCTTACCCAGTAGATGCGGCTCAAGCCGCTGCCACAAAATGTCCGACACCGTAAACCGCTGCTCGTTCATTCAAACCTCCATTTTGGAAGTTTGATGATGTGGACGCCGCTGCCACCGCAGTGCCTAGAATGGTACTGCAAGTGAGTGCAGCAAAAAAAGGAGCGTACCAAATGCACATCAAAACATTCGGCCTTGATCTGGCGAAAAGCGTCTTTCAGGCTCACGGCATCGACGAAGCGGGCGATGCGGTTCTGGTCAAGAAGCTTCACCGCAAGCAGATGATCCCCTTCTTCTCGAAATTACCGCCCTGTCTGATCGGTGTGGAGGCGTGTGCCACAGCACATCATTGGGCGCGCACGTTGAGTGCGATGGGACATGACGTTCGGATCATGCCACCTTCATACGTCAAAGGGTACGTGAAGCGTGGAAAAAGCGATGCGATTGATGCCGAGGCAATCTGTGAGGCAGTGGGGCGGCCCACGATGCGGTTTGTCCCTATGAAGACGGTCGAACAGCAAAGCATTCTGATGGCACATAGAACCCGGGCGCTGATCGTGCGCCAGAGAACCATGGCTGCGAATGCGCTGCGGGCACACTTGGCGGAGTTTGGGCTGGTCGCAAATCCCGGCATCGCAAATCTTGTGAAGGTGGCTGATAAAGCTTTTGCAGATGCAACACTACCACCTTACGCCCACAGAGCCCTTGAAATCCGGATCCGGCGCATGGCTGAGTTGACCGACGAGATCTGTGCACTCGACCAAGAACTGAAGGCCTGGCACGCCAGCAACGAAGCAAGCCGAAGACTTGCAGCTATCCCTGGTATCGGCGTGATCACAGCAACCGCCATCGCCGCCACCGTGACTGACCCCGATCAGTTCAGCTCGGGAAGGCAATTTGCGGCTTGGCTCGGGCTGACCCCAAAACAGCACTCAACAGGCGGCAAAACCCGTTTGGGCGGCATCTCGAAACAAGGCGATCGATATCTGCGAAGATTGCTTGTTGTCGGGGCGACCGCAGTGATGCGGCACGCGAAGCGCAATCCGACACCCATGACAGACTGGGTCAATAATTTGCTGGAGAAAAAGCCCTTCCGGCTTGTATCTGTGGCTCTTGCAAACAAACTGGCGCGCATCGCATGGGCGGTACTCACCCGAGGAGAAACCTATAGACCTTTTGGGCTTGCCGCCTAATTGCGCAGCCCGATCCGAATTGGCAAAGGCAGTCAATGATGCGTAACGATCGAGCCAACGGCGAGACAAACCCGTCTGATTCACCGCGCCTCACAAGCGCGCCAGGTTGATTAGGGACCTCTCCAGCGGATTTCCATCAAGGCCAGCAGATCGTTTCAAGCTGCACAAACAGGCCGGACATATGAAAGCAACCGATCACCGCAACAGGACAAAATCAACCCTTGCCAAAGGCGG